>NZ_QQSY01000009.1:50061-94699 GCF_003351225.1 Dyella solisilvae | reverse complement strand
GGCTTTATCCCTCAAACGCCTTCCCATCCGGGAAGGCGTTTGTCTTTGTGCGCGAGAAAAATCCGCGCATGCAAAGGCGCCCACATCACGCCTCTGCGCGCGCCGCGTCGCTCACCACGTGCGTCCACCAGGCGCACCGCGCGCTGTAGGAGCGCACCCTGCGCGCGAAACGCGCCTACCCCAGGGCAATCACTACCGCCGCACGCCAGATGGATCGCCTATGATGCGAAACTCATCTGATCGTAATTTCCGCGGAGCATCCATCCCGTGTTCGTCCACGTCGAAACTCGCCATCGCCAGCACGTGCAGTGGGCCACTGCGCTGCTGGTGGTCGTGTGCGTGATCAGTTTCGTGGGACTGGCGCTGATGCCCGGGCCCCAGCGGATGTCGATGTGGCTCGAATGGGGCACGGTGCCGGCGAACATCTTCGATGCCAAGCAGCCGATCCTTCCGCAGTTGCACGACCCGGCGCTGCTGCGCCTGTTCACCGCGCTTTTCATCCATCTGGCCTGGCTGCACCTGCTGGGCAACCTGCTGTTTTTGGTGATCTTCGGCATTCCCGCCGAGCGTGCACTCGGTTCGCTGCGTTTCCTGTCGCTGTTCCTGCTCGGCGGGATGATCGCCAACCTGGTCGGCGCCCTGTCGTTGGCCGGCGTGCGTTCCCCGATCATCGGTTGCAGCGGTGCGGTGTCGGCGGTGCTTGGCACCTATATCGCGCTGTTCCCGCGTGCGCGACTTGGACTGGTGGTGCCGCTGGGCTTGTACCTCGAATTCGTACGCATGCCGGCGTTCCTGTTGATCGGCATCTGGGTGTTGCTGCAATTGCTGTTCAGCTATGCCGGGCCGAGTTACGGCGCCGTGGTGTGGTGGACGCACATCGCCGGCTTCCTGTTCGGCGTCGTGTTTGCGCTTTTCTCGCGAGACGACATCGCGCGGCGCCTGCGGCGATAACATAATCCCCATGCGCAACAAGAAACTCTACAAAGTCACCTTCCTCCACCTGGGCAAATGCTACGAGCTGTACGCGCGGCATATCGCATCGAGCAGCCTGTGGGGTTTTACCGAAGTGGGCGAGCTGGTGTTCGAGCCTGCCGGAGAGGGCCTGCTGGTCGATCCGACCGAGGAGCGCCTGCGCGACGAATTCAAGGATACGCGCGTGCTGCATCTACCGATGCAATCGGTGGTTCGCATCGAAGAAGTAGAGAGCAAGGGCGCACTGGTCATCCGCGATGCCAGCGACGGCCAGAAGATCACGCCTTTCCCGATGCCGCCGCGCGGCCGCTGAGTCGCAGCCGACGGCGTCGCGGCTAGACGTGGTGCATCACCGCGAAGACGATCTCCACCACGATCAGGATGATGATCGCCAGTTCCAGCAGTTCGCCGCGCTTGCTTGAGGCTTCCTCATAGAGCGCGGCGTAGCTGTCGCGGATGATGGAAAGTTTCCGGTCGACCGCCTTGCTCACGTGCGGCACCCGGAACAGCTCCAGTGCCGAGGCATAGACGCGGGCCAGGTAAACGTCCTCGGTGACCTGCAGCGCGTTGTCGACTTTTTCAGTGACCTCGGTGACTTCAGCGACCAGCGTGTAAAGGTGTCGCGCGAGGTCGGCATAGCGGCGCGCCGCGAGGGGATTGGCCACGTTGTGGGTGGCCTCGACCAGGTCGTACATGCGCGGCAGTTCCGCGTCGAGCAGTTCGTCGTAATAGCGCATCTCGAGCAGCTGCGCGTTGGCGACCTCCAGGATGTCGACCACATCGGAGTCGTCGCCAGGCTCCATGATGAAGGCGCGGTCCCAGGTGAGGACGACCAGGTCGTCCGTGTAGTAGGTAAAGCGCTGTCGCAGCAGCTCCTGCCGCGCCTGCTCCGACAGGGCGCGTGACTCACCTGCCAGCAGCGGCACCAGGTCGAGTTCGTCGTGCAGGTTGGCGGTGCTGCTCACGCCTTCCAGCGCATGCACCAGGCCGAGTAGATAGTCCTCGTGCAGGGGTTCGAGGCTGGGGCGCCGCAGCGCAGGCCGCATGAGCTCCATGATCTGTTGGATCAGATCATTCCATGTCCTGGTTTCCGACGCGATTCCCAGCGCGGCATCCACCGCGTTGACCCGTCCGCTGAAAGCGGGCCAGGACAGGTCGTTGGCGGGCACGCTGATCGAGAAGGCGGCCACGCCGAATTCGTAGAGTCGCACTACCACGGAGGCCTGCAGCGGCTGGCCGTCCAGCTCGATGGTGAGCGGCGCAAGAGTCAGCTCCACCGGCGGTACACCGAAGCTCATCGCCTTGGGTGGCGCCGTGACCAGCCGGCCACGCGCGGCCATGGTGCGGGCGTGGCGCGCCCACAAAGCTTCGACAGCCGTCAGGTCGATCGAGTCGGCAATGTCGACCAGGCGCATGGCGATGACCGACGCCCGATGTACGTGTGGCCGTAACTTGTCCATGCTGCCCGTCCCTGCCGAGATGCGGTGCGTCGCAGGCCCATTCTAGATCGCCACGATGACAGCCGGCTCAGCCGGCGGCGAGCCCATGGTGGCGGGAGAATTGGCGGAACAACCGCCGCGCCAGCGGGGTCGGCGCCACCTGCCGGAAGGTGTGGTGCGGATCGAAGCCTTCGCGGCGCATGTCGTGGTGCTTGCGATCGATATAGGCGCGCATCACGTCGGCATTGAATTCCGGATGGAACTGGCTGCTCATGGCGTTGGCGCCGTAGCGCACGAGGTGGTGCGGATCCCGTGTGGAGGAAGCAAGCACGGTCGCTCCCGCGGGCAACTCGAGCACGCTTTGTTCGTGCGTGGCGTGAGCCTTGAACGTGGCGGGGAACTGGCTGGCCAAGGCGTCGCTCCTGGCAGCATCGAGCAGATCGATGGCGACCGTGCCGATTTCGCGACCGCCGGGCAGGTAGTCGACGCGACCACCCAGCGCATGCGCCATCAGCTGATGCCCGTAGCACACGCCAAACATCGGCAGCGCTTCGTCCATGGCGTCGCGAATCCAGCCCGCCGTGCGTTCGCTCCAGGGCGCGCGCTCCGTGACCATGGCCGCGGAGCCGGTGATCAGCGCGCCGGCGACCTCCCGTGGCGGGGGCAAGGTTTCCCCGGCTTCGACGTCCACCACGCGTACGCGCTCCGGCGAGAGTTTCGCGCCAAGGCGGAACCAATGCGGGAAATCACCGTGGCGGGCACGGATGGGGTCGGGAGCGCGACCGGTGCGGATGATCAGGACAGGTTTCATGCGATGGGACGACGATGGCATGGATCCGATGATGCTGATTCAGGCTGAACCGTGCTCGATCGGCGGTATCACGGTGAGCACTTCTTGCACCGTGGTGACGCCGCGCGCCACCTGCTCGGCGGCCGAGATGCGCAGTGGTCGCATGCCTTCGGCCAGCGCGGCGTGGCCGAAGTGGCCGAGATCCAGCTGGGCGGAGATCAGCCCCCGCAGGCGCGGCGACAGCTGCATCATCTCGTAGACGCCGGTGCGGCCCATGAAGCCGGTGTTGCGGCATTCCAGGCAGCCCACCGGCTTGAACACCTTCTCCGGCAACGGCAGCGACCATCCATGGGTCATCGCCGTCCATTCGTGCGGATCCTGCGTGGTTTCCGCCTTGCAGTGCGGGCACAGCGTGCGCACCAGGCGTTGCGCCACCACGCCGGTCAGCGTGGACTGGATCAGGTAGTGCGGCACGCCGAGATCGAGCAGACGCGTGACGGCGCTTGGTGCGTCGTTGGTGTGCAGCGTCGACAGCACCAGATGGCCGGTGAGCGAGGCCTGCACCGCCATCTGCGCGGTTTCGAGGTCGCGGATCTCACCCACCATGATGATGTCCGGGTCCTGGCGCAGCAGGGTGCGCACACCGGCGGCGAAGTCCAGGTCGATCGCCGGCTGGACCTGCATCTGGTTGAAGTCGCCGGAGACCATTTCGATAGGGTCTTCCACCGTGCACACATTGAGTTCGGGCGTGGCCAGGTGCTTGAGGGTGGAGTACAGCGTGGTGGTCTTGCCCGAACCGGTGGGGCCGGTCACCAGCACGATGCCGTGCGGACGCTCCACCATCGTGCGCCAGATCTCCGCCTCGCTGGCGGAGAAGCCCAGCTGCGAGAAATCCTTGGCCACGATGTCCGGGTCGAAGATGCGCATCACCACCTTCTCGCCGAACGCGGTGGGCATGGTGGAGATGCGCAGTTCCACTTCGCGCCCGCTGGCCGAGCGGGTTTTGATGCGGCCGTCCTGCGGGCGGCGCTTTTCGGCTACGTCCATGCGCGAGAGGATCTTGATGCGCGCCGTCACCGCGGTCATTACCGGCGGCGGCAGCTCGAACACCTTGTGCATCACGCCGTCGATGCGGAAGCGCAGCTGGCCCGCCTCGCGGCGCGGCTCGATGTGGATGTCCGAGGCGCGTTGCTCGAATGCGTACTGCAGCAGCCAGTCGACGATGTGCACGACATGCCGGTCGTCCGCGCCCACCTCGCCGGTCTTGCCCAGCTCCACCAACTGTTCGAAGTTGAGGATCGCGGAGGAGTCGTAGCCGGAGCCCTTGGCGTCCTGCGCCAACTGGATCGAGCGCTGGACGCCGTAGAACTCCAGCAGATAGCGGTTGATGTCCAGCGGATTGGCCACCACGCGCTTCACGTCCCGGCGCAGCATGTGCGAAAGATCGGCGGCCCAGGCGTGATCGAACGGCTCGCACGAGGCGAAGGTGACCTCGCCCGGCGCCACCGCCACCGGCAGGATGCGATGCCGCTCGGCGTAGGCGCGGCTGACCACCTGGGTCACCGCGGCCACGTTGATCTTCATCGGGTCGATCTTCAGGTACGGCAGCTGCGCGTGGCCGGCGAGCCACTCGGTCAGCACTTCCAGGCTCAGTGGTCGTCCCGGGTCGCGCTGGCTGGGCAGCTTGGCGTTGGCCACCAGCACCAGCGGGTGCAATTCCACCGTCGCGCGGCCGCTGCGGTTGCCCATCCGCACCTGCTTGGCGTCTTCGGCCAGCAGGAAGCCGTCCACCACCAGGGTGGCCAGCACTTCATCAAGGGCCAGCCGGGTGCGGCGCCCAAGCAACGAGACGGATTGCGGTGAAGCGGCCATGTACCGTGATCTCCCTGTTGAATTTCGCCGAAAATCCAGCGGCGAAAGCGGTCCCGGCTATACTAACCCGCTTTATTGAAGCCCACGGGAAGCCATGTCCGCGCGCACTTTCCAGGATGTGATCCAGACCCTTAACCGCTATTGGGCGGCGCAGGGTTGTGTCTTGCTGCAGCCACTCGATACCGAGGTTGGCGCCGGCACCTTCCACCCCGCCACCTTCCTGCGTGCGCTCGGCCCCGAGCCCTGGTCGGCGGCCTATGTGCAGCCCTCGCGCCGTCCCACCGACGGCCGCTACGGCGAAAACCCGAACCGCCTGCAGCATTACTACCAGTACCAGGTGGTGATGAAGCCTAACCCGGACAACATCCTGGACCTGTACATCGGCTCGCTGAAGGAGCTGGGCCTCGATCCGCTGGTGCACGACCTGCGCTTCGTCGAGGACAACTGGGAATCGCCCACGCTGGGCGCCTGGGGCCTGGGCTGGGAAGTGTGGCTCAACGGCATGGAAGTGACCCAGTTCACCTACTTCCAGCAGGCCGGCGGACTGGAGTGCCGTCCCGTCACCGGTGAGATCACCTACGGTCTCGAGCGCCTGGCGATGTACCTGCAGAACGTGGACAACGTCTACGACCTGGTGTGGACCGAGGGTCCGCACGGCAAGGTGACCTATGGCGACGTGTTCCACCAGAACGAAGTGGAGCAGAGCACCTACAACTTCGAGCACGCCAATGTGCCCGAACTGCTGCGCTGGTTCGACGTGTGCGAGGGCGAAGCCAACAAGCTGATCGCCGCCAACCTGCCGTTGCCTGCCTACGAGCAGGTGATGAAGGCGAGCCACACCTTCAACCTGCTCGATGCGCGTCGCGCCATCAGCGTCACCGAACGCCAGCGCTACATCCTGCGCGTGCGCACGCTGGCGCGCGCCGTGGCCGAGGCCTATGTGGCGCAACGCGAGAAGCTCGGTTTCCCGGGCCTGAAGAAGAACCAGAAGGAGCAGGCCGCATGAGCGCCGCCACCAAGCCGCTGCTGATCGAACTGGGCACGGAAGAGCTGCCGCCGAAGGCGCTTGATGAGCTTTCGCAGGCGTTCCTGCGTGGTGTGTGCGATGGCCTGGCCAAGCGCGGCGTGGAAGCGTCGCTGGATCACGCGGTGCGCTACGCATCGCCGCGTCGTTTGGCCGTCCATATTCCGTCGGTGGCGGTGAACCAGCCCGAGCAGAGCATCGAGCGTCGCGGTCCGGCGGTGAATGCCGCGCTGGACGCCAATGGCCAGCCGGGCAAGGCGCTGCAGGGCTTTGCGCAATCGTGCGGAGTCACCGTCGAGCAGCTGGAGAAGCTCGAAACCGACAAGGGCTCGTGGTTCGTGTTCCGCGCGGTCAAGCCTGGCCAGCCGGTCGCCGCGCTGCTGCCGGAGATCGTGGAAGAAGCGCTCAAGGGCCTGCCGATCCCCAAGCCGATGCGCTGGGGCGATCACGACTACAGCTTCGTGCGCCCCGCGCACTGGCTGGTGATCCTGCACGGCGCCGACATCATTGATGGCGAGGTGCTTGGCCTGAAGAGCGGCCGCAAGTCGCGTGGCCATCGCTTCATGCATCCGCATCCCGTGCACGTGGTCGATGCTGACAGCTGGCTCGACGCGATGCGCGCGGCAAAGGTGATGGCCGATCCGGCCGAACGTCGCCAGAAGATTCACGAGGAGATCGCGCGCGCGGCGAAGGAGACCGGCGGCGTGCCGCAGCTCCCCGATTCGCTGCTGGACGAGATCGCCAACCTCACCGAATGGCCGATGGCCATCGCCTGCCAGTTCGATCGTGAATTCCTCGCCGTGCCGCCCGAAGCGCTGGTCACCACCATGGAGACCAACCAGAAGTTCGTGCCGGTGTTCGACGCCGAGGGCAAGCTCACCGAGCACTTCATCGGCGTGGCCAACATCGAGAGCAAGCAGCCGTCGGAAATCCGCAAGGGCTACGAGCGCGTGATCCGTCCGCGCTTCGCCGACGCCAAGTTCTTCTGGGACGAAGACCTGAAGACGCCGCTGGCCGGTTACCAGGATCAACTGAAGAACGTAACCTACCAGCAGGCGCTGGGCAGCCTGTGGGACAAGAGCGTGCGCGTGGCCGAACTGGCGCGCATCATCGCCAACCGCGTCGACGTGGACGCCGGCGAAGCGACGCGCGCCGCGGCGCTGAGCAAGTGCGACCTGCTCACCCGCATGGTCGGTGAATTCCCCGAACTGCAGGGCGTGATGGGCCGCTACTACGCCGCTCATCATGGCGAGGCAAAGGAAGTGGCCAATGCGCTGGATAGCTACTATCAGCCGCGTTTTGCCGGCGACGCCATCGCAGGCGGCAAGGTGGGCCAGGTGCTCGCCGTGGCGGATCGCCTCGACACCCTGGCCGGCATCTTCGCCGTCGGCCTCAAGCCCAGCGGCAACAAGGATCCGTTCGCGCTGCGCCGCGCGGCGCTGGGCCTTGCCCGCACCCTCGTGGAAGGCGGCCTGGACCTGGACCTGCGCGGCAGCTTCGTCGAAGCACTGGAGCTGCTTCCCGAAGCGGCTCTCGCCGCGGGCCTGAAGCCCGGCAAGGACGGCAAGGCGCCGGTGCTCGATGCCGGCAAGCGCCGCGCGGCGCTGACGGACGAACTGGTCGACTTCGTGTTCGAGCGCCTGCGCGGCTATTACGCCGAGCAGGGCTTCAACGGCGAACAGTTCGAGGCGGTACTGGCGGTGGCGCCGGCCACCTTGGTGGATTTCGATCGCCGGCTGCGCGCCGTGGCCGAGTTCGGGCGTCGCCCGGAGGCGTTGAGCCTGGCGGCCGCCAACAAGCGCGTGGCCAACATCCTGCGCAAGCAGGCCGAGGAAGCTGGCGCGGCCCCAGTGGGCAGCCACGTCGACCCGGCGCACTTCGAAGCCGATGCCGAGCGCGCGCTGGCGGCGGCCCTGGACAGTGCCAAGGCGGACACGGCCTCGCCGTTGCAGCAGGGCGACTATGCCGCCGTACTGACGCGACTGGCGCAGTTGCAGGCGCCGGTCGACGCGTTCTTCGACAGCGTGCTGGTCAACGCGGAGAATCCGGCAGTGCGCGCCAACCGCCTGGCCCTGCTGGGCCAGCTCAAGGCGCAGTTCGGAGCCATCGCAGATATCGCCCGCCTGTAAGCCAAGGCGGGTGTCCCAACAAAAAACGGCAGCCGCGAGGCTGCCGTTTTTGTTTGCATGCGGTGGACGCGATGCTCAGCCGATGGTCTGGCGACCGCGCTTCACGCGCTCGTGCAGGCGCTGGTTGAACGACACCATGGCGGAGGCGTCGACGTCGGTGCCGCCCGGGCCGAGAATTTCGTACAGGTCGGCCAGCATGTCGGCGTTGTCGGCCAGGGTCAGGCGGCTTTCGGCCAGATCGAGCTCCGACTGCAGGATGCGCAGCGCCGTGTTCAGGCGGTGCGGATCCATCGCCATGCCAGTGGCGTTGAGCGTATCGGCCGCGGTGCGCAGCTTGGAACGATGGCGGTTGGCCGACATCTCGGCGTTCGGCAGTTCCTCACCCGAGGCGATGGCGTCAGTGGCCTGGATCTGGCCTTCGCCTGCCACCAGCCACACCAGCGAGATGCCCAGGGTCTTGGCCAGGGTGACGCAGCGCGCGCGGGAGGGGTCGGTATTGCCGTCGCGCCAGCTGCGCACGACGCCCTCGGAAAAGCCGCACATACGCGCGATCTCGGTGACGCTGCCCACGCGCTGGATCAGCACCTTGATGCGATCAGCGAAGGTGGTCGCGGGCTCATTCATCGTAATTTTTTGCATATTCATCGCAGTTTCCAGGCGGATGGCGACAAGTTGTAATGAGCGTGAACCGGGAATTGATGATTCAGCGTGACGCAAGCATAAAAGCAGCGTTGACTGCCGCACGATCTTTCGCAGTTTCGCATTTAATTGGAACCGGCTGCCCCCTCGGAGCAACTTCTGCCGCCTCCAGACAACGCAACTGCGCGAAATAGGTAACCACTCGCTCCGGGACTCGTTCAGCTGACAGACAGGAAATTTGCCCTGCTATGCCTTTCCAACCAGTCACATACGGCTGCGAACTGCCATCTCTGGCGCTGTTGCAGTTCAGCCAGCAAGCTTTTGTACCGTAAGATACCCTTCAATATTCTTACGAAATGCGCGCACGGACCATCCTCCGCAGGGCTTCACGGTTTCGGTTGCGTAGATCCCCGCGCGCCGCTGACGTAAGGCTTGCGCTGACATCGACCGGGCGCAGTGTGCTGCGAAACGCCGCTCCGAAACATTACGATCTGTTAATTCGCGCTGGCGGGCGGAAGTTGTCCGCCGGAGCAGGCCGAAGGCGTCATCCTGCGCCCCGTGGGGCGTGGCGCAGCGGCCTTGAGCATACGCAAGCGCATGGCGCGAACTTTTACAAGTCCTTGTCTTTGGACTATTCTGGGAGCTTCCCCCGAGGAGAGTCGAGGCGTGTTGGGCGCCTGATGGTTCTCGCGCTTAGCCCTGACAATCGATAGAGGTTTTCACATGCGCAGGTTGGTTTGGTCGCTGATGTCGGTCGCGGCACTGGCTCTTGCCGGTTGCGGCAATTCTTCCGAGTCGTCCCAGAACGCCACGCAGGGCGGAGAGACGGCCGCTACCACCGGTTCGGCTACCCCCGCCAAGGCCAATGCGATCACCGGTCAGGTGACGCTCCGCGACGCCGCCCAGGTGTCGGCTGACGCCAAACTGCAGCTCACTCTGATCGACGTGTCCACGCAGGACGGCGGTCCGCTGGCCACCAAGACGGTGACCCCGGCCAACACCTTCCCGCTGTCGTTCGAGCTGGAATTCAACCCTGCCGACGTCAATCCGGCCGGCCTGTACGTGCTGAAGGCCGACCTGGTCGACGGCGACCGTCATTACACGCCGCCGCTGCAGACCCAGGTGCTGACCAAGGGTGCGCCGATGCAGGTGAACATCCAGCTGGTGGCCGAGCAGACTGCCGGCGAGAAGGAACTGGCTGCCTTCACCGCCGTGCAGAAGCAGATCGGCGGCATGAAGATCACCCCGGGCACCAAGCTGGAAGACAAGGTCTCGCGCAGCTGGCAGCTGTTCCGTGAAGCCGGTGAAGTGAAGTTCATCCGCGAGCAGGTGGACTACGGCGACAAGGGCTTCACCAGCACGGATTACGCCTTCAAGGACGGCAAGCCGTGGGTGGTGGTGCAGCAGAAGAAGTCCAGCCAGGACGCCAAGCCGAGCTCGACCTCGCGCGCCGCCTGGGCTCAGGACGGTTCGCTGGTGCTGAAGACGGTCGAAGCCGGCGGCAAGACCAGCCCGCTGAGCGACGACGATGCCGCCAGCCTGCAGAAGCAGGCCCTGGCCATCCTGAACCTGGCGACGGGCGGCAAGGGCAAGTAAGCCTCCGCTGAAGTTGCCGAAAAAAGCCGCCCGCACCTGCAGGCGGCTTTTTTTATGGCCAGTATCCAGCCGTTCGTAACGCGTACCGCCTTTTGGTACTGCGGCCGATGCGTGACACAGCACGACGCGCAGGTTGTTGCAGGGCGTTCGCTCCCAACAAAAAGGCCGCCCGTTTGCACGGGCGGCCTGATCGTCTCGGCTGGCGATCGCCTTAGAAGGCGTACTTCACGCCGACGTTGAGGCTGTCGTACTTCTGGCTGCTGTCGCTGAAGCGACCATTGAAGCCCACCCAGCCGGACAGCGCCTGGTTGAACTGCGCGCTGAGGCCAAGATCGGCCGTGCCCCAGTTCTTGTCCGGGCTGAAGCCGACCAGGCTGAAGCTGCCCGGCATGCTGTTGAGGCCCGCCGTCACCAGGCGCGGATCGGCCTTGTCGTCGTGGTTCCAGGCCAGTTCGGCGTAGGGCGCCAGCATGACGTTGCCAGCCTGCCAGTGGCCCTCAAGGCGCCAGCCGAGGGTCGTCAGGAACTGGTCGCGCTGCTGGCGGCCGAACCACATGGCGCTGCTGTCGTTGCCGTTTTCGTTGTAGCCGTTGACCTTGACCGTCTGCCAGTCGATCGTGGCGAACGGGCCAGTGCGCAGGCTGGAGACGTCGAACCACCAACCGCCGGTGAAGCCGCCGCCCAGGTGGTTGCCGTCGGCCTTGCCGGTCTCGGTGCGGGTGTAGCTGCCCAGCTGGATGCGACGCTCGATATCCGAGAAGTTGTCCTGGCCGAAGTCGACGTAGCCGCCGATGTAGCCGCCACCCTGGTGGTAGAACAGGTAGCCCAGGCCCGACAGGTCCTGCAGCTTGTAGCCGCCGCCGCTCTGGTAGTCGGCGTTGTGCTGGCCGATGTTCAAGGACATGCCGGCGTTGAAGTTGTCGTTGACACGTACGTCCGTGCCCAGCGTCAGGTTGACGTTGTCGCTGGTGGTCCGCGGCGACTGGGTGGTGCCGTCGAAGCGCTGGTAGCCGTAATCGACAGCGGCGAACACGCGCGTGTCGCTACCCTGCGCGTCGGCCAGCATCTGGTTGCGGATGGTGCGGTTCTGCGCGTCGATCGACGAGAGCGGCGCCTCGGCCAGCAGCGAGGCGTAACCCGGGGCATTGATGATCGACATCACGTACTGGCCGAGCATGACGTCGGCTTGCGTCGTCGGGTGCACGCCGTCGGCGAACAGGTAGGTCTGCTGGGCGCCGGCCGGGTAGTGGTAGAGGAAGAGCCCGCTGGTGGCGCCTTGCGGACCGCACACCACCGAACTGGAGCCGGCGCCGCACGCCGGGTCGGTGACGTTGGTGAAGCCGAACGCGCCCGGGTTGGCCGCCACCTCATCGATCAGCAGGAAGGTGTTGGCCGGGATGATGTTGAGGCCATTGTTGCTGAGCTGCGAGATGCCGGTCTGCAGCACATTGTTGTAGACGATCGAAAGCTGGGTGGCGGCCGCCTGGGTGGCTGCGCCTGCGGCGATGCTCTCGGGCGTCTTGCCGATGTCCGGCAGGTTGTACACCACCACATACTTCGCGCCCGCTGCCTGCAGGTTGCCCAGCAGCTTCACTTCCGTCTGCGCCGCTGCGATCGCGCCGGCGGAGATCACGTTGGCGTCGGTGTACGCGCCGGTCAGATAGAAGATGTCGTTGGCGCCGCCCCACATCTGGTACAGCGTATGCGGGTCGGCCTTGCCACCGGTGATGCCGAAGTACTGCTGCATCTGCTGCGGAATGTTGAGGATCGGCAGCGTGGTGGCGTTGTTGACGAAGCCGGCGCCGCCGTAGGCGTAATCGGTGCCGCCCTGGATCGACGGCCCGGTGGGGAAGCCCAGGGCCTTGGCCACGTTCTCGGCGGCGGTGGAGCCGGGGTTGGTGGTGAAGCGCTGCGGCGTCTGCAGGCTGGGGTCCAGGATCAGCGAGACGTTGCCGGCATCGCTCAGGCTGTCACCGAAGACCACCACGTTATTGAAATTGTTGTTGGCCGCGAACGCATGAGAGCTGAAAAGCAGGGCGGCGGTGATGGCGCCGGCCATAAGACGAATACGGGGCATAGGGGAACGCTCCTGGGCAATAAGGCCAATTGTTACCTCATCGTTACGTTAATGCACACCGTACGTGGCCGCATGCTGCGGCGCATCGCGACTGGTCAGTACTGCGAGTGGGGTCACGCCTGAACGGGGAGGCGCACGCCCCCCGCGCGCCCGAAGGCCCTCATGCGAGGGCCCTGGCGCAGTGATGGCGTCGTTGTGCCGAGGTCGCGCACCCGGAGGTGCGCGCCCTGTGGGAGATGGTCCGGCTTAGCGCTTCATGGCGCGCGACAGCGCGTCGGCAAAGGCGCTGTTCGATGGCGCCGCCGCCGCGGCGGGCTTGGGCGCGCCGCCGCTCGGGCGCGGACCACGGCTGTCGCGCTGGCCGCCACGGGCATCGTTGCCGCCGGCCGGCCGGCCACCACGGGCCTGCTGGCCCGGCTCGTCGTCCAAGCGCATGGACAGGCCGATGCGCTGGCGCGGCAGGTCGACCTCCATCACCTTCACCTTGACGATGTCGCCGGCCTTCACCGCTTCACGCGGATCCTTCACGAAGGTGTGCGACAGCGCCGAGACGTGCACGAGGCCGTCCTGGTGCACGCCGATGTCGACGAAGGCGCCGAACGCAGCCACGTTGGTGACGCGGCCTTCCAGCACCATGCCGGGACGCAGATCCTTCAGGTCTTCCACGCCTTCGGCGAAGCTCGGCGCCACGAACTCCGGTCGCGGATCGCGCCCGGGCTTCTCCAGTTCCTTGAGGATGTCGCGCACCGTCGGCAGGCCGAAGGTCTCGTCAGTGAACTGCTCGGCCTTGAGGCCGCGCAGGAAGCTGGTGTCGCCGATGATGGAGCGCACCTCGCGACCGCACTGGGCGATGATGCGCTCAACCACCGGATAGGCTTCCGGATGCACCGCGCTGGCGTCGAGAGGGTTGTCGCCGCGGGGCACGCGCAGGAAGCCCGCGCATTGTTCGAACGCCTTGTCGCCCAGGCGCGGCACCTTGAGCAGCGCCTTGCGGTTGGCGAACGGGCCGTTGGCGTCGCGGTGCTTCACCACGTTATCCGCGACGCTGGCGCTCAGGCCCGCCACGCGCGAAAGCAGCGCGGCGGAGGCGGTATTCACGTCCACGCCCACCGCGTTCACGCAGTCCTCGACCTTGGCGTCGAGCGCACGGGCCAGCTTCACCTGGTTCACGTCGTGCTGGTACTGGCCCACGCCGATCGCCTTCGGCTCGATCTTCACCAGTTCCGCCAGCGGATCCTGCAGGCGGCGCGCTATCGACACGGCGCCGCGCAGGCTCACGTCGAGATCCGGGAATTCCTTGGCCGCGGTTTCGGACGCCGAATACACCGACGCGCCCGCTTCACTCACCACGATCTTCGACAGCTTGTGTTCCGGATGCGACTTGGCGAGCCCCTTGATCAGTTCGCCCGCTAGCTTGTCGGTTTCGCGCGAGGCCGTGCCGTTGCCGATCGCGATCAGGTCCACGCTGTGCTTCTGGCACAAGCGCGCCAGAGCGGCGAGCGATTCGTTCCACTGGCGGCGCGGCTCGTGCGGGTAGATGGTGTCGGTGGCCAGCAGCTTGCCGGTGGCGTCGACCACCGCGACCTTCACGCCGGTGCGGATGCCCGGGTCCAGGCCCATCACGCTCTTGGCGCCGGCCGGCGCGGCAAGCATGAGATCCTTGAGGTTGTCGCCGAATACGCGGATCGCTTCGTCCTCGGCGCCTTCGCGCACGCGGCCGAACAGGTCCAGCGTCAGGTGCAGGTGCAACTTCACGCGCCACGTCAGGCGCACCGTTTCGCGCAGCCATGCGTCAGCCGGACGGCCACGATCGAGGATGCCGGCGCGCGATGCGACGCGGCCTTCGCCTTCCAGATGGCCCTGCTCCATGTCGAGCGCAGGCGCCAGTTCGAGTTCAATCACGCCTTCGTTGCGTGCGCGCATCAGCGCGAGCAGGCGATGTGAAGGAATCTTGCCGATCGGTTCGACGTGGTCGAAGTAGTCGCGGAACTTCGCGCCTTCGTTCTCCTTGCCTTCCACCACCTTGGCGCGGATCTGGCCCTTGTCCCACAGCCAGTCGCGCAGTTCGCCGAGCAGCGAGGCATCTTCGGCGATGCTCTCCATCAGGATCGCGCGCGCGCCGTCGAGCGCGGCCCGCACGTCGGCCACGCCCTTTTCGGCGTCGACGAACGAGGCGGCAAAGGCTTCCGGCGACTTCGAGGGATCCTCGCGAAGACCGGTGGCGAGCGGCTCGAGCCCTGCTTCGCGCGCGATCTGCGCCTTGGTGCGACGCTTGGGCTTGTACGGCAGGTAGAGGTCTTCCAGGCGCGCCTTGGTGTCGGCGCTGAGGATGTCGCCCTTGAGCGCGTCGGTCATCTTGCCCTGTTCTTCGATGCTGGAGAGGATCGCGCTGCGGCGCTCTTCCAGCTCGCGCAGGTAGCGCAGGCGCTCTTCCAGCAGGCGCAGCTGGGTGTCGTCGAGACCGCCGGTGGCTTCCTTGCGGTAGCGCGCGATGAACGGCACGGTGGCGCCGCCGTCGAGCAGATCCACCGCGGCATGGACCTGATCCGGCTTGGCGGCGATGTCCTGGGCAATACGTTGTTCGATGCTGAGCATGAGGCTGAAGCGATTCCTGTGCGTTCGACGAGGCGGCGTGCCGACGTCGCGGCATGCCGAACTGTCGATCATAGCAAGTCGTTCCGGCGCTTATCCCCGGGTGACCGGCGCCTGGTCCGGACGCAGCGGGAGGTCGTCGTCGGCGCGCAGTTGATCGTCGCTGCCGCCGTATTCCGTGGCGACCCGATGGACGCGCGGCCAGTGCCGCGTGTGCAGCGGTCGCGGGTCACTGGCATGCGCGAACGGCATGAAGACGAGGGCGGGCCGCGGCGAGCTGCGAGGCGAGGTCAGGTGGGCGTCCGGTGCATGCCACAGGCTCATCGCCGCAAGCACCGCCACGATCATCACCAGAGTGATGGCGGCGGCCAGCCAGCGCACGGGGGCAGGCGGGCGCGGAATGGGAACAGTCGGCGTGTCGGCCGTCGTCTGGTCGGGGCTGATGTCTGGCGCATCGGGAGCTTCGGCGGGGGCCGGCGCTGGCGCCGCCGCGATGCGCCTCACGTCGCCAATGAAGCGATACCCGAGGCTGTGCACCGTGGCGATATAGCGGGGCGAGCCGGCGCAGTCGCCCAGGCTGCGGCGCAGTTGCGAAATCACGCGGGTCAGCACGCTGGGTGTGACGTGACGATGGCCCCAGGCGGCATCCAGCAGCTCGTCCTTGCCGACGACCTCGCCGGCCTGCTGCAAGAGCACCACCAGCACCGAGTACGCCTTCGGCTCGACCGAAAGCGCCACGCCGGCGCGTTCGAGGCGATGGGCTCGCGGCTCCACGACGATGTCGTCGCAGTGATAAATCCAGCCGCTGTCAGCGTGAATCTGGGCCATGACCTTGTCTGGTGCGGCCCCCCTGCAACGGGAAGCTTGCGCCCATAGGACACGACGCGCATCACCCATAGGTCATAACTGGCCTGCACGCGAACGCGCATCGCCGAGGGCATCAGCCTAGGTCACATGCCACAGGCGTCGCGACTGCCATTGGTCATCGGGACGATGACGTGATGCAGGAACGAACCAATGGACGACTGGATGCAATCATCCCGTTAACCTGGTGTTCCACACGCGTCACGCGCGTCGCGCGCAGCGTGCGAGACCGTCTCAGCGTGGGGTAACTCCTACGCCTTCTCACCGGGTCGCCAGGATGCGTGAAAACGCATCCCGGCGTTGATGAGCGCGCACGACGTCAGGCGCTGATTGAGCCGTGACGCTGGTTGTTGTTCGAGGCATTCGCCACTGTCTCGCCCGCACGGCCATTGAGCACCAGCGTCTGCGCGAGCATGTCGTGCAGGCCCTGTTTGCGCTGCGTCCAGGCCACCATCAGGAAGCCGATGCACATGATGAAGGCGCTGAGCAGCTTGCCGAAATAGCGACCGGTGGCGCGGCCGAAGCCAATGCGCTTGCCGTCAAGGTCGGTGACGCGGATGCCCAGCGCGCGCTTGCCCAGCGTGGCCTGCCACACGGAGCTTTCGCACAGCGCGAAGTACAGCCAGGTGAGCACGGTCTGCGCCAGCAGCGCCGGGCCAAGCGCCTGGAAATACGTATCGAACGCCTGCAGCGCGAGCTGCACATCATTGCCGGCGGCGAGCTTGGCCTGCAGATAGGTTTCCGCGGCCTGGTTCGCGCCGAACAGGCTGCTCAGCAGCATGTTGGGGACCCACAGCACGAGCGCATCGAGGATGTACGCGGCCACCCGCTTCCAGAAGCCGGCGTAGTCGGTCAGCACCGCCTCGCTGGCGAAAGGCGCCGCGGCGACGAACGACTCGTCGGGCGTCGGTGGGGTGAACGCAGGAGGCGCAGCGCGCACTTCGTCGGGAAACAGACTCGATAGCGGCTGCCAGTCGGTGAGGCCTTCGTGCCAGCCCAGGTCGTCGGGACTGACCTGGCCGCTGCGCAGCCATTGGCGCACGTCCACTTCCTTGTAGGGGCCGTGTCGCTCGCCGTCCCGACCGATCCAGAATTCCATGGTGCGCTCCCGAGTGTGCCAGCAAGCGCACATGATGCCATGCGCGCATGATTTCCGGCTGCGACGGCCGGGCGGGAGATCAGGCCGCGTCGCGACGCTTCAGGTGCACCAGCAGCAGCGAAATCGCTGCGGGCGTGACACCGCTGATGCGCGCCGCCTGGCCGATGGTTTCGGGCTGCACGCGCTTGAGCTTGAGCAGCACCTCGGCCGAAAGGCCGCGCACCTTGTCGTAGTCGAAGCCGTTGGGGATCGCGGTCTGCTCGTGGCGACGCTGGCGCTCGATCTCCTCGCGCTGGCGGTCGAGATAACCGGCGTACTTGGTCTGCACCTCGACCTGCGCAGCGACGTCATCGTCGCTGACCGCGGGGCCGATGCCTTCCACCGAGGTCAGCTTCGCGTAGTCGAGCTCGGGGCGGCGCAACAGGTCCAGCGCGTTGGTCTCGCGGCTGAGCGTGATCCCCAGCTGGCGCTCGACGTTGGCGCCCAGCCCGTTGCTCGGCGCAGCCCAGATGGCGCCGAGGCGCTGCGTTTCCTGCGCCACGGCGTCGCGCTTGGCGCGCAGGGCGTCATAGCGCGCTTGTGGCACGACGCCGAGGCGATGGCCGGTCTCGGTAAGGCGCAGGTCCGCGTTGTCCTCACGCAGGTGCAGGCGGTACTCGGCGCGCGAGGTGAACATGCGGTACGGCTCGATGGTGCCGTTGCTGGTCAGGTCATCGATCAGCACGCCGATGTAGGCCTCGTCGCGGCGCGGATACCACGGCGCCTCGCCCTTCACCGCGAGCGCCGCGTTGAGGCCGGCGATCAGGCCTTGCGCGCCTGCTTCCTCGTAGCCGGTGGTGCCATTGATCTGGCCGGCGAAGTACAGGCCCGGGATGGTCTTGGTTTCCAGCCACGGGTGCAGGCCGCGCGGGTCGAAGTAGTCGTATTCGATGGCGTAACCCGGCCGCGTGATGTGCGCGTGCTCGAAGCCCTTGATCGAGCGCACCAGCGCCAGCTGCACGTCGTAGGGCAGCGAGGTGGAGATGCCGTTGGGATACACCTCGAAGGTGTCCAGTCCTTCGGGCTCGATGAAGATCTGGTGCGAACTCTTCTCGGCGAAGCGCACCACCTTGTCCTCGATCGAGGGACAGTAGCGCGGGCCGATCCCCTCGATCTGGCCGCTGTAGAGAGGGGAGCGGTCCAGCGCTCCGCGGATCAGCTCATGAGTGTGCTCGCTGGTGTGGGTGATCCAGCAGCTGACCTGGCGCGGATGCTCGTCGCGCGAGCCCAGGTAGGAGAACACCGGCGCCGGATCGTCTCCCGGCTGCTCTTCCAGCCCGGTGAAGTCGATGCTGCGCAGGTCGATGCGGGGCGGCGTGCCGGTCTTGAGGCGGTCGGCGGCCACCGGCAGTTCGCGCAGCTTCTGAGCCAGCGTGCTGGCCGGTGGATCGCCCGCGCGGCCGCCGGCGTACTGCGCCTGGCCGATGTGGATCTTGCCTGCGAGGAAGGTGCCGGCGGTCAGCACCACCGCCCGGGCTTGGAACTTCAGGCCCATCTGGGTCACGACGCCGGTGACGCGGCCGCCCTCGAGGATCAGGTCGTCCACCGCCTGCTGGAACAGCTCCAGCTGTGGCTGGGTCTCCACGATCCGGCGGATCGCCGCCTTGTACAGGGCGCGGTCGGCCTGGCAGCGCGTGGCGCGCACGGCCGGGCCCTTGGAAGCATTCAGGGTTCGCCATTGGATGCCAGCCAGGTCCGCGGCGTGGGCCATGGCGCCGCCGAGGGCGTCGATCTCCTTCACCAGATGACCCTTGCCGATGCCGCCAATGGCCGGGTTGCAGCTCATCTGGCCGATCGTCTCGATGTTGTGGCTGAGCAGCAGGGTGCGCGCGCCGGTGCGGGCCGAAGCGAGCGCGGCCTCGGTGCCGGCATGGCCGCCGCCGATCACGATGACGTCGTAGGGGGTGGGATGAAACATGACAAGCTGCCCCGGAAGCGCAGGAGTGGACCAAAAACGACGCTAATGGTAACGCCACCGGGGTCGCCCCGCCGCTGGCATGCTTCCTGCTTTACCTGACGTGCACTTTCACGGGCAGACGCTGCGCGACAACGCGCGCCGAGATCGAACGACAGGGGTTCGATTGCGTGCCGGGAGAGGAAGCGAGACGGCGCCCCTCGGGGCGCCGTCGTTTTTTTCTGGCCCCGCTGCGCCGATGGCGCGCATTCGAGCCTGGATAAGATCTGGCGCCCGGCGGTCTCAGGAACAGGGGGAATCCAGGATGACCGTGTTGCCGGGCGCCAGAAACTGAAAATTCTGCGCCGATGCGGCGGTGCGTCTGCCGCGTCGTGGGTTGGATATTCAGGCCTTTCGCGTGAACGTGGAGTGACTAAAACGCTCGTTTGTGCCGGTTCACGGCACCTGCTGACGCGCAGCGTCATTCCGTGATCCATGCCCTTTTGGAGTGTGATGTGCATCACATTGCTGGCACGGGCGTTGCATTCCCTCGTTGGCCAACCGAAAGGCAACCGAGAGGGGGACTCACGTCATGGATCTGAGTTTTGATTTCGAGCCGGTTTACCACCACCACGACCTGCTGATCGAGCTGGGCCTCGTCGAGATGGCCATGGAGCATCTGGATGCGCGCAGCGAGAACGAGCGCCAGGTCTTACGCCCGCGGCTGATCTCGCGGATGAGCCGCCTGCGCGACGAGCTCAAGCGCCTCGAGGCGTGACGGCGCGCGCCATGGGCGCGACCGGTGATGTATTTGGATGTCCAGACGTCCGTTCGTAGTAAGGCGTCGTTGTACCCGGGCCAAAGCGCCCGGTTTCAGGGGTCATGGTCGAATCCGGCCACCCCTCCCGATCATGAGCTTACGCCCGGGTGCCCCGTCGTCGACGGGATGCACTCGGGCGCACTTCTTTGCGCGAACGAAGAGCGCTCCTGCAGGCGCCGCGCGTGGCCGGTGGCCACGCACGGCAGCTGAGCCGGTCCCTAGCCCTGAAGCATGCTCTGCACGATTTCGGTCAGGTTGCGCGACAGGCCGGGATGCGCAGCGAGTGCGGCGATGGCCGATCGCGCTGCGGCATGCCGAGTCGGTTCCAGGCGCTGCCAGCCGTTGAACGCGGTGGCCAGTCGCGCCGATACCTGAGGGTTGAGCGCATCGAGCTGGCGCAGCCGTTCGGCCAGTAACTGGTAACCGCTGCCATCCGGACGATGGAAGCCATCGGGGTTGCTGCGCGCCCACGCGCCGAACAGGGAGTTGACGCGGTTGGGGTTCTTCAGCGTGAACGCCGGATCGCTTTCCAGCTGGCGCACGCGTTCCAGCACCACGGCGCCCGGCAGCAGGGCCTGCACCGAGAACCACTTGTCCATCGCCAGCGGATTGTCGGCGTAGCGTTCGCGGAAGTGCGCCAGTGCGGCATGCGCCTGGGGGGCGTCGCCGCGCACCAGCACGGCGAGCGCGCCAAGGCGATCGGTCATGTTGGGGGCGTTGTCGTATTGCAGCGTGGCGAGGCCATGCGCGGCCCAAGGGTCGATGCGGGCAAGCAGCTCCAGCACCCGTCGCTTGAGGCGGCGTCGCGCCTGGCTGGCGGCATCGAGTTCGAGGCTGGTGTGCGCGGCCAGCGCGGTGTAGCGCTGTTCCAGGGTCTCGCGGCCGATGCGCAGTGCGAGGTGTTCCTGCAGCTGCTGGCGTAGCGCATGGACATGCGAGGGATTGACCTGGCGCTCGCGCTCGGACAACTCGATTTCGCCGGGCGGCGTAAGCAGGTCGGCAAGCAGCGCGGCATCCACCGAGGTATCGCCGAACAGCGCCGACAGCGCCTCGCACCAGGCATCCAGGGCGGCGGAGCTGTTGCCCTCGCGCAGGTTGTCGTACGCGCGCGCGGCGAGTTGCTGGCCGGCCTCCCAGCGGTTGAAGCCGTCCGGATCGTGGCGCAGCAGCAGCGCGAGATCCGCCGGCGCGTAGTCGCACTCGAGGATCACCGGGGCCGAGAAGCCGCGCAGTAGCGACGGCACCGGCGCCGCCTCGACCTGCTCGAACACGAACGATTGTTCCGCCTTGTCCACCACCAGCACGCGCTCGCTTGCCCCGGCATCGGCGCCGTTGCCGGCGAGATGCAACGGAACCATGCGGCCGCGGGGATCGAACAACGCCAGCTTCACCGGAATCGGCAGCGCCCGCTTGTGCGGTTGGCCGGGCGTGGGCGCGGTGTGCTGCGAAAGCGTGAGCGTATAGGTGCGATGCGCTGCGTCGTAGCGACCGCGTGCAGTCAGCCTCGGCGTGCCGGCTTGCGCATACCAGGCCAGGTAGGCGCCCAGGTCGATGCCGTTGGCGTCACCCAATGCGCCGAGAAAATCTTCCAGCGTCGCTGCCTGGCCGTCGTGGCGCGAAAAATACTGGTCCATGCCACGGCGGAATCCGTCACGACCCAGCCGCCCGGCCACCATGCGCACCAGCTCCGAGCCTTTCTCGTAGACGGTGGCGGTGTAGAAGTTGTTGATCTCGCTGTATTGCGCGGGGCGCACCGGATGCGCCAGCGGGCCGGCGTCCTCCGGAAACTGCGCGCGGCGCAGCAGGGCCACGTCCTCGATGCGCTTGAGCGCAGGCGAGTTCATGTCCGCCGAGAACTGCTGCTCGCGGAACACCGTGAGGCCTTCCTTCAGCGACAGCTGGAACCAGTCCCGGCAGGTGACGCGATTGCCGCTCCAGTTGTGGAAGTATTCGTGCGCGACCACCGCTTCGACCGCACGATATTCCTCGTCGGTGCTGGAGTCAGGGTCGGCCAGCAGGTATTTCGCGTTGAAGATGTTGAGGCCCTTGTTCTCCATCGCGCCCATGTTGAAGTCATGGGTGGCCACCACGTGGAACACGTCCAGGTCGTACTCGCGACCATAGGCCTGCTCGTCCCAGCGCATGGCGCGCTCGAGGGCATCCATCGCATAGCCGCAATGCCTGATCGCGTCGGCCTCGGCCCAGATCACCAGCTGCAACGGGCGGCCACTGCCAGTCACGTAGTCGCGCTCGATCTTCTGCAGGCGACCGGCCACCAGCGCGAACAGGTAGCTGGGCTTGGGGTGCGGATCAACGAAGCGCGCCCAGTGGCGGCCGTCGTCCAGTTCGCCATGGCCGTCGGGATTGCCGCCCGCCAGCAGCACGGGGAAGCGCTCGCGGTCGGCGCGCAGCGTCACCGTGTAACTGGCCAGCACGTCAGGGCGATCGAGGAAGAAGGTGATGTGGCGGAAGCCCTCGGCTTCGCACTGGGTGAGCAGGAAGCCGGTCTCGCGCGATCCGGACAGGTACAGGCCTTCCAGCGCGGTGTTGGCCGCCGGAGTCACCCGAACGCGCGTTTCCAGCACGCTGCCGTCGCGGGCGCCATCCACTTCGAGCACGTTGTCCTGATAGCGCCAGGCACTTTCGGGCAAGGGCTGGCCGTCGAGCTGGATGTCGAGCAGCGTCAGGCCCTCGCCATCCAGGCGCAGCGGCGCGGGGCCGGTCGGATCGCACGCCAGCTGCAGCCGCGAGGTGACCTCCGTGGCGTCGATGCCCAGGTCGAAGGTCAATTCCACGCGCGATACGCGCCAGGCCGGGGCCTGGTAGTCGCTGAGCCGGATCAGGGTGGGGGATGCGTCGCTACGGTTCGTCATGCCGGCAGCTGGGGCTTGGTCATTGGATCAGGCTAACATGCGGCCCTTTCCAGGCAGGACAAGTCGATGGCGCAGTTTCTTGCAGAACGCGGCCGGTTGGGGGCCCACGAGATCGTGGCGCTGGCCGACCCTGCACGCGGCCGCCGGCTGCGCATTGCGAGGCGTGGCGCGACTCTGCTGAGTTTCGACGTGGCGGTCGGCGAGGGCAGCCGCGATATCGCCGACGGCTATCGCGACGCGGGCGAGCTGGACACCAGGCCTAGTTCGCGTTTCGCCGTCATGGCGCCGTTCGCCAATCGCATCCATGACGCACGCTGCGTGTTTGATGGGGCGCCGCACGACTTTCAGCCGGGCGTGGAGGGTGCTTCGCGCGCCGCGCGCCACGGGTTCGTCCGTGGCGTTGATTTCGAGATCACCCAGCTCAGCGCCGACGACAGCGCCGCCCGCGTCACCTTCACCACGCAGGCGATCCGCCCCGGCGTGCACCCGGGTTATCCGTACGCGATCGACCTGTCGGTGACCTATACGCTGGATGCATCCGGCCTCACCCTGGAGGCCGTGATGCGCAACGTGGGGCAGCAGGCTGCGCCCTGCTTCTTCGGCTGGCATCCGTATTTCCGCCTCGGCGACGGCCCGATCGACCGCTGGGAGCTGCAGGTTCCCGCGGACACCGTGGTGCGCACCGACGCCGACTTCATCCCGCTGCCGGGTGACGCCGCGCGCGTGCCGATGGCGCAGGAGCCGTCGCTGGATTTCCGCCAGCTCCAGCCGATCGGCGCGCGCGAGCTCAATGTTGCCTACACCGACCTTGTCGCTGACGCCGATGGCCGCGCACGCACGCGCCTGCGTGATCCCGACAGCGGTCTGGCCATCGCGGTGTGGCAGCGGTCCGGCGTGATGCTCGCCTTCACCGCCGATACGGTGACGCGCGACGTGCGCCGCTCGGTGGCGCTGGAGCCGATGGAAAGCTGGGCCGACGCCTTCAATCGTCCTGACTGCGCCGCTGCGATCCGCCTCGAAGCGGGCGCGGAGCGGCGCTATACCTGTGGTGTGGAGATCGAAAGCCCATGAGCCAGCCTGTCCTTCACGCGGCGCTTCCCAGTTTTGCGAACGTGCAGGAGGCGGCGGCGCGCATCAAGCCGTATGCGGTGGTGACGCCGGTGCTGCGCAGCCAGGTGCTGAACGTGTTGAGCGGCGCCGAGCTGTCCTTCAAGTGCGAGAACCTGCAGCGCGGCGGCGCCTTCAAGTTTCGCGGCGCCTGCAATGCCGTGTGGTCGCTGGATGATGAGCAGGCCGCGCGCGGCGTGGTCACGCATTCCTCGGGCAACCATGGCAATGCGCTGGCGCTGGCGGCCGCAACGCGCGGCATTCCCGCGCACGTGATCGTGCCCGACGGCGCCGTGCGTACCAAGGTCGAGGCGATCGAGCGCGCCGGCGCGATTCTGCATCGCTGCGCGAACAACCAGGCCGCGCGCGAAGCCAAGGCCGAGGAAGTACGCGCGGCGACTGGCGCCGAACTCGTGCACCCCTACGCCGACGCGCGGGTGATGGCCGGGCAGGGCACCGCCGTGCTGGAACTGCTGCAGCAGGTCGGCGGCCTGGATGCGGTGATCACGCCGGTGGGCGGCGGCGGCCTCAATGCCGGCACCGCCATCGCGGCGCATGGCGTGTCGCCGCAGATCGCGGTGCACGGCGCGGAGCCGACTGGCGCCGACGACACGGCACGTTCGCTGGCGGCGGGCCAGCGCGTGGGCCCCTTCGTGCCCGACACCATCTGCGATGGCCTGCGCACGCTGGTCGGCGAGGCCAATTTTGAGGCGCTGCGCATGCATCGCGTCGAAGTGACCACCGTCACCGACGAAGAGGTCATCGCTGCGATGCGCTTGCTGTGGAACGAGCTGAAGATCGTGGTGGAAACCTCGAGCGCCACCGTGTTGGCCGCGGTGCTGAAGCGCCCGGAGCGCTTCAAGGGGCAGCAGGTGGGATTGATCCTCACGGGTGGCAATGTCGATATCGACGCGTTGCCTTGGTAAACATCGCCCTCAACACCTTCGTCATTCCCGCTTTGGCGGGGATGACGCAGGAAATAGGTCTTCCTGAATTGTGACGATGAGCCGCGCTCAGCCGCGTCGCAAACGCAGCCCACTCACCGCGACCAGTCCCGACAACACGAACGCAATCCCCAGCGTCTCCATCGCGCTCGGCCGTTCGTGCAGGATCACCCAGGCGAGCAGCACGCTGACGATCGGAACGCCAAGGCTGGCCAGCGTCGCCACTGCGGTGGGCAGGCGGTGCAACACCAACAGCCACAGGCCCCAGGCGATGCTGGAGGCCATCACCACGCTGTAGGCCAGTCCGCCCACGAAGGCCCAGTTCCATTCGATCGCGCGCTGCGGCACGCACAGGGCAATCACGACCAGCGCGAGCGAGCCCAGCAGCATCTGCCAGGCGGTCAGGTTGAGGGGCGTCGGGCCATGGCGCTGGAACATGCGCTTGCTGAGCACCGTGCCCATGGCCCACGCCGCGCCGCCGCCGATGGCCAGCAGCGTGCTGCCCGGATTACCCAGGCCATGCCAGGGTTCGATGATGCAGGTGAGGCCGATGGCGGCGAGGCCCAGGCCCAGCCAGCGACGCGGGGTGAGTCGTTCGTCGAGGATCACCCACGCCAATAACACAGCCCAGAACGGCATGGTGTAGGCGAGCAGGGCTACGCGGCCGGCGCCGCCGTTCACCAGCGCCCACTGGCCCAGGCCCTGGAACGCGGTGGTCTGGCACAAGCCGATCAGCGATGTGGGCAGCAGCGGCGGCGGACGCAGCGGCTGGCGCAGCACCAGCAGCGCGCCGAACAACACCAGCGCGCCGAGCACGTAGCGGATCGCGGCGAAGTCGAACGGCCCCGCATGCGCGAGCACCTGCTTCATCACCACCCAGCTGTAGGCCCAGATCAGGATGGTGGCCAGCAGCGCGAAGACGGCGCCGCGTGTGTGCGCTGAGGTGGTCATGGATGGTCCAGGTGACGGGGAAGCGCGCGCCGGGTCGGACCCTTGTTCCACACGCATGGGTGGGATAGCGTCGAGGCTTGCCTGGAAAACCGCAAGAGGATGGGCATGGCCGGTACGAGTTCATGGAACGCACCCGTGGCCTGCGCCGGATTGGCTGCCGTCATCGGCCTGCTGATCCGGTTCCCGCTGCTGTGGCGGATGACGGAGACCGGAGAAGTCTCCCTGCTCAAGGCGTTGCCTGTGGTGGTCGGCGCGCTGTCCTTGCTGATCGGCAGCCTTGCCTTGCTATGGCGCCGCCAGGGCTGGGGCAGGCTGTTCATGGTGGCCGCCATCGCGTTGCTGGCGGCTATGTTCGGTTTGACCGGCGTGCTGTTCTCGGTCTGGCTGTGGTTGGGGATGCTGGCCGCACTGGGCGGCGCGGCGATTGGCCTGCGCAGCAAGCCCGCACTGTGAAGGAATGACGCCATGGCATCGAAGGCCACCAGCAAGACACGCTGCCCCTGGGGCAACAGCCCGGACATGCACGACTACCACGACACCGAGTGGGGCGCGCCATTGCATGACGACCAGATGCTGTTCGAATTCCTCTGCCTGGAAGGCGCGCAGGCAGGGTTGTCGTGGCGAACCATCCTGCTCAAGCGCGAGCACTACCGCCGTCTGTTCCATGACTTCGAGATCGCCCGCGTCGCCGCGATGAAGGACCGCGAGCTGGAGAAGCTGCTGCTCGATCCCGGCATCGTGCGCAATCGCCTGAAGGTGTACGCCGCGCGCGACAACGCGATCGCCGCGCTGAAGGTGATCGACGAACACGGCAGCCTCGATGCTTACCTGTGGTCATTCGTCGACGGCAAGCCGATCCGCAATCGCTGGACCGGTCAGGGCGACGTGCCGGCAAGCACTCCGGTGTCGGATCGCATGAGCAAGGAACTGAAGAAGCGCGGCTTCCGCTTCGTGGGCACCACGATCTGCTACGCCTTCATGCAGGCGACCGGCATGGTCAACGACCATGTAGTGAGCTGCTTCCGCTACAAGCAGGTGTGATCAGTGATGCCGGCGTCCATCCATGGAATGCGGTAGCCGCTGCGGCTCGCGCGCGTAACGGTGGGCCTCCTCCAGCAGCCACTCGCGGAACGCGCGTAGCGCTGGGTGCTGCGCCGAGCGTGGCGGATAGACCAGGTAGTGCGCGTAGTCGGCGCGGAGCCGTCGCCGGCTGAGCAGCACCAGTTGCCCGGACTCCAGCAGCGGTCGCGCCATGGTGAGGCGGCCGAGCCCGATGCCCATACCTTCGACCGCGGCGTGGTGCAGCGTTTCGGTGTCGTCGAAGTGCGCCACGTAGCGCTCGGGCGGCGTGCCACCGAAGGTGCGGAACCATTTCGCCCAGACATTCTCCAGGTCGTTCAGCAGGGGCCACTCGGACAGGTGCTTCAGCGTCGGGCGTCCCAGTCGCGCGATGAGGTCGGGGCTGACGATCGGTGTGAGCCAGTCATCAAACAAGTGCTCGGCCCGGACACCGGGCCATTCGCCGGGACCAAAGCGCAAGGCGGCGTCGACCGATTCGCGCTCGAAGTCGACCAGCGCGGGACTCGACAGCAGGTTGAGCTGCAGATGCGGATGCGTGGCGATGAAGTCGCCGAGCCGCGGCACCAGCCAGCTCGAGGCAATCGATGGCATCACACTGACGGTGAGTTCATCGGCCGGCGGCGCGCTGAACTCCTGCAGCGCACGTTCGATCGACTCGAACTGCGGCCCCACCATTTCCAGCAGGCGCGTGCCCTCCGGCGTGAGGTCGACGCCCCGAGGTCCGCGCACGAACACGCGCTGGCCGAGCCGGTCCTCGAGCCCGCGAATCTGGTGGCTGAGCGCGCTGGTGGTGAGGTGCATGTGCCTCGCCGCGAGCGAGAGATTGCCGGTGCGGGCTGCGATGACGAAGCCCTGCAAGGCAGTGAGCGGCGGTCGACTCATGTTGAGGTCGCCTCATACCTGGATTGCGAAATTCTCGCTTTTTGCCAGTGTGCGGTGGGTCTAGTGTCAGGGCTGCCCAAAACACGGGTGTTGTCTGAGGAACACGATCATGTTGCTTATCGGCCTGCCCTTATCCAAAGCACCGGCGACGGCATCCGCCACGGCTCGTGTGGAGCCGCGCAGCGACCGCGCCACCACTGACAATCTAGTCCAGCAGCCATATAAAGAACGTCATGACTGGAGCGCGCCGGTCGATGGCCTGGGCCATTACATCGACAGCCGCCTGAGCGGCGAACTGTTCCGCATCGATTGACGGCGACGCGGTGCCGGCGGCGCGCAGCGCGCCCGCCGGCCGCGGCTTCAGCGGCGGCGCGATCCGCGCAGGCTGTTGAGCGAAAAACTGGCGATCTCGCCACCACCAGGCAGCCGGCGTGACTGCCCCGGCGGCGGCCCCCAGGCATGCGCGGTGACCACTTCCCAGGTAGCCGGAATGCGTCCGTCGACGCGCATTGTTTCGTAGGCGGCCAGCATGCGCTGGTAATGGCGCTTGCCGAGCAGGTGACGCTCGCGCTCGCGGTCGGCATTGGTGGCTCCCAGGCCTTGCAGCTCCTTGAGCAGCATGCGCGGCTCGCTGTAGGTGAGCGTGTAGCGATCCACGTCCAGCACCGGGTCGCGCAGGCCAGCGTTGATCATGGCGTCACCAAGGTCGTGCATGTCCAGGAAGCGGCTGACGTGGGGCTGCTGGTCGGCTTCCGCCCACGCCGCGCGTAATTCCTTCAGGGTGTCCGGACCAAAGGTGGAATACACCAGGAGGCCGCCCGGCTTGAGCACACGCACGCATTCACTGAACAGCGCGGTCAGGTCATCGACCCACTGGAAGCACAGGTTGGAATGCAGCACGTCCACGCTGTGGTCGGGCAGCGGCAGCGAGGTGGCTTCCGCGCACACGCGCTGGAACGGCTTGAGCCAGCTCGCGTGCTTCCTGGCCGCGCGCAGCATCGGCAGGGCGAGATCCATCGCCACCACCTGCGCCTTCGGATAGCGCTTGCGCAGCAGTGCGGTTCCGCGGCCGGTGCCGGCGCCCACGTCGATCACCCGCTCGGGCGTCTCCAGGTAGAAGCCGAGGCGATCCAGCAGCAAGGTCTGCACTTCGCGTTGCAGCGCGTCGTGCTGTTCGTAGGTGTTGGCGGCGCGGCCGAAGTTGCGGCGCACCTGGCGCTGGTCGAAATGCGATGAGCTCATGAAAGACTGTCCAGCAGCGGCGCCAGCCCTTCGGCGACTTCCGCAGCGTAACCAAAGAAGGGCGCGTGACCGGCGTGGGCGATTTCCACGAAGCGGCCGCGGGACTGCTCGGCCGACCACGCCATCGCCGCGGGCGGCACGATGCGGTCGCGGCGGCCGGCGATCCATGCGCTGGGCACGGCAAGGCCGGCCAGATCAGCGCGGCGATCGCTGGTTTCCAGAATGCGGATGCCTTCCTGCAGCACGCGCAGGTCGGGTTCGCCGCGGGTGAAGATCAGGCTGCGCAGGTGGCGCACCTCGGCCATCGGGTCGCGGCTGCCCATGGCCTCCAGCGCCATGAAGCGTTCCAGCGTGCCGTGGTAGTCGGTTTCCAGGTCATCGGCGAGCTGGCGCACCAGCTTGGGGTCGCTGCCATGCGGCCAGTCCTCGCTGCGAGAGAACTTCGGCGTACCGTCGATGACGCCCAGACCAAGCACGTTGTGCGGATGCTCCAGCGCGCCGGTCATCGCGATCAGGCCGCCGAGCGACCAGCCGATCCAGATCGCCGCCGGGGTGCGCTCGGCGATCGCCTGGGCGCAGGCGGAGGGCTCCAGCGGCAGCGTGCTGTCGCGCGAATAACCGTGGCCGGGCAGGTCGACCACGTGCAGCGTGCAGCGGTTGGCCAGCACCTCGCACAGCGGTTCCATCATGCCGCCGTGCATGGCCCAGCCATGCAGGAGCACCACGGGGATTTCGCCGTGGCCGTGGGTCTCGATGTGCAGGGTCAAAGTGCCTGCTCCCCGTCGGGGAGAAGGTGACCCGAAGGGGCGGATGAGCCCCCTGAAGGGGGTAAAGGGCGGGTGCTCGAGAAGGCGTCGCCAAGTGCAGGGCTTTCGCTAGGTTGGCCCCTCACCCCAGCCCTCTCCCCAGCGGGGAGAGGGAGCAGAGCGGCGGGCGCGAGGTTCTTGTCCAGCGCGCCGCGCTCGTCGAACACGAAGCAGTCGCCGCGCCAGTGCGCGCCGTCGGTTTCCTCGAAATATTTCAGGATGCCGCCTTCCAACTGGTACACGCGCTCCATGCCGATGTCCTGCATGTGCAGCGCCGCCTTTTCGCAACGAATGCCGCCTGTGCAGTAGGACACCACCGTCTTGCCCTCATAACGCGCGCGGTCGGCGGCGAGGGCGGCGGGGAGTTCGGTGAAGCTGGCGATGCGGTAGTCCACAGCATCGGCGAACAGGCCCACATCGGTCTCGTAGTCGTTGCGCGTATCCAGCAGCACGACTTCGCGGCCCTCGTCGTCACGGCCCTGTGCCAGCCAGCGCTGCAGCGTCACCGGCGCCACGACCGGCGCGCGCGAGCCTTCCGGCCGGATCGCCGGCATGCGCATGGTGATGATCTCTTTCTTCAGGCGCACGCGCATGCGGCCGAACGGTACGGCATCGGACACCGACACCTTCGGCTCCAGTCCGGCGAAGCGCGGGTCTTCGCGCAGCCAGTTCATGAAGGCGTCGATCGGCTCCTGCGCACCGGCGAGGAACAGGTTGATGCCCTCCGGCGCGAGCAGGATGGTGCCCTTCAGCGCCAGCGCTTCGCAGCGCGCGTGGATGCGTTCGCGCAGCGCCGGAAGGTCGTCCAGGCCGACGAATCGATAGGCGGAGAGATTGATGATGGACATGGGGGGATGGGTACGGCTGAAGAGGCCATTATACGGGGCGGGGCGCGGCGACCCGGGACAGGGCCTCCAGCAACCGGTCCACGTCCGCCTCCTCGTGGGCGGCCGACAGCGTGATACGCAGGCGCGACTTGCCCTGGGGCACCGTTGGCGGGCGGATCGCGGTGACCAGGAAACCCTGCTGCTCCAGCGCCTTGGAGGCATCGAGGGCGGTCTGCGCGTCGCCCAGCAGCAGCGGCTGGATGGCGGTGGGCGAGGGCATCAACGGCAGGCCCAGCTGGCTCGCGCCGTGGCGGAAGCGGGCGATCAACGCCTGCAGCTTCTCCCGTCGCCAGTCTTCGGTCAGGGTCAGTTTTACGGCCGCCAGGGTGGCGGCGGCCAGCGCTGGGGGCATCGCGGTCGTATAGATATAGGTGCGGGCCGACTGGACCAGGCCTTCGATCAGCGCCGCTGAGCCGGCCACGAAGGCGCCGCTGCAGCCCAGCGCCTTGCCTAGGGTGGCCATCAGCACCGGCACGTCGTCCTGGCCAAGGCCCGCCGTGGTGACGCTGCCTTCGCCTTGCGGCCCCAGTACGCCCAGTCCGTGCGCATCGTCCACCATGAAGGTGGCGCCTTCGCGGCGACAGAGGCCGGCAAGTTCGCCCAGCGGCGCGATGTCGCCGTCCATGCTGAACACGCCATCGGTGGCGAGCAGCGCGGCGGCGTCGCCCTGGCTGGCGAGCTGGCGCGCTGCGCCATCGACATCGGCATGCGGATAGCGACGTAGCGTGGCGCCGGCCAGCTGGGCGCCGTCGAGCAGGCAGGCATGGTTGAGCTTGTCCTGCACGCACAGGTCGTCGCGTTGCAGCAACGCCTGCATCACGCCGAGGTTGGCCATGTAGCCGGTGGAGAACAGCAGGGCGCGTTCGCGCCCGGTCCATTCGGCGAGCGCTTCTTCCAGCGCCGCGTGTTCGCGGCGATGGCCGCCGATCAGGTGGGCGGAGCCGCTGCCCACGCCCGACTCGTCGGCGGCCTTCTTCAGCGCGGCGACCAGCGTGGGATGCTGGGCGAGCCCGAGGTAGTCGTTGGTGCAGAAGGCCAGCAGCCGGCGACCCGCGCTATGCACCCAGGCGCCATCGGCATGGTCGATGGTGCGCAGGCGCCGCAGCAGGCCGGCTTGCGCTCGTTCGGCGCTGTGCCGGGCCAACCGTTCAGTAAGTGAGGGGCGCGTCATGGGCGTCGCAACAACGCCTCATTCCTCATCATCCCCGCTTCCGCGGGAATGACGGTTTGAGCGAAGTGTCTCGTATCCCGGCACCGCGTCTCACGCAGCCGCGCTGCAACCGCAGCCATGACCGCATCCGGCGCTATCGGCTTCCATGATGTCCGCATGCACGGTGTTGGCTTCCTCCACCACCTCCAGCGAATGCAGGTCCAGACGCTTGAACAGCGCGCGGTCATGCTCCACGTCCGGGTTGCCGGTCGTGAGCAGCTTCTCGCCGTAGAAGATCGAGTTGGCGCCGGCGAAGAAGCACAGCGCCTGCACGGCGTCGTCCATCTGCTGGCGGCCGGCGGACAGACGCACCATCGAGGCTGGCATCAGGATGCGCGCGACCGCAATGCTGCGCACGAACTCGAACGGATCCAGCGCCTGCACGCCGTTGAGCGGCGTGCCTTCCACCTGCACCAGCTGGTTGATCGGCACCGATTCCGGGTGCTCGGGAAGGTTGGCCAGCGTCTGCAGCAGGCCGGCGCGCTGCTCGCGCGTCTCGCCCATGCCGACAATACCGCCGCAGCAGGTCTTCAGGCCCGCTTCGCGCACGTGTTCGAGCGTGTCCAGACGATCCTGGTACTGGCGGGTGTGGATGATCTCGCCGTAGAACTCCGGCGCGGTGTCCAGGTTGTGGTTGTAGTAGTCCAGACCGGCCTGCTTGAGCGTTGCGGCCTGTTCGCCGTTGAGCATGCCCAGCGTGGCGCAGGTTTCCAGGCCCAGGCCCTTCACCGCACGCACGATCTCGGCCACCTTCAGCACGTCGCGGTCTTTCGGGCTACGCCACGCGGCGCCCATGCAGAAGCGGGAGGCGCCGGCGTCCTTGGCTGCCTGCGCGCGCGCCACCACGGCGTCCACGCTCATAAGCTTCTGCGCTTCCACGCCAGTGTCGTAGCGCGCGGCCTGCGGGCAGTAGGCGCAATCCTCGGGGCAGCCGCCGGTCTTGATCGAGAGCAGTGTGGACACCTGCACCGCGTTGGGATCGTGGTGCTCGCGGTGCACCGAATGCGCGCGATGCAGCAGTTCATTGAACGGCAGCGCGAACAGCGCGGCCACTTCGGCGCGGGTCCAGTCGTGGCGGATCGGTTGGGCCATGGCGACAGCTCTGGGGAAGGAATTTGCGACAGTGTGGCAGGGCATTCCGCTCTGTCAACTTTTGCGGCATTAGTGAAGTTTACGATGCGTCGGCGTATGGCTGGCGCTACCATCGATGCATTCACTCCACGGAGCCGCCGGCATGAGTGCAGGACAGGGCAGCGCGGGCAATGTGCTTGCCGCCATCTGCAGTTTGTTCATTCCCGGCCTGGGCCAGCTGGTGCAGGGCCGATTCTGGATCGCCCTGGTGATGTTCGTGCTGGCGGCGATCCTGTGGATTGTCTGGCTAGGCTGGATCATCCATCTGTGGTCGATCCTCGACGCGGCCATGTTCAAACCCAAGAGCTGAGCGGAGATCCGGCGCATGGAGGCGCTTTCCTGGTGGCGGCCCGCGGCGCATGCGCTGGGCCGCTTCGTACTTCCCCTGCATTGCCTGCTGTGCGGCGCGCCGGGCGACGATGGCCTGGACCTGTGCCGTGACTGCGCCGCCGAGCTGCCGCGAAATCGCAGTTGTTGCGCGCGTTGCGCCCTGCCGCTGGCCGAGCCCGCGGCGCTGTGCGGCCAGTGCCAGCGACGAACTCCGCCGTGGGACGCGGCCTGGGCGCCGTTCCGTTATGCATGGCCGCTGGATCGGCTGGAATCTCGCTTCAAGTTCGGCGCCGATCTGGCCGCCGGCCGGGTGCTGTCCACGCTGTGGTGGCGCGAACCGCTTCCGCTCGCGCTGCCGCAACTGATCGTGCCGGTACCCCTGCATCGTCAGCGCCTGCGCGAGCGCGGCTACAACCAGGCGTTGGAGTTGGCCCGTGCGTTGGCGCGTGGATGGCGCCTGCCGCTGCGTCACGATGTGCTGCAACGCATTCGACAGACCGATGCGCAGACCGAACTGGGCGCCATCGCGCGCCGGCGCAACGTGCGCGGGGCCTTCGCCGTCCGCGACGGAATTGCCTTGCCCCCGCATGTCGCGCTGCTCGACGACGTGTTCACCACCGGTGCGACCCTGGCCGAATGTGTGCGCGCGCTGAAGCGTGCCGGCGTCGCGCGGGTCGACGTCTGGGCATTGGCGCGCGCGCCGTCGAGTGTGGCCGGCTAACTGGGGTGAATCGAACGCAACAGCTCGGACAAACCGTTCCACAGCAGTTGCATGCCGATGCAGAAGATCACGAAGGCGAACAGCCGCATGGTGATCTTGGTGCCGATGTTGCCTAGCAGGCGTTCCAGGTCGCCGGCAAAGCGCACGCACACGTAAATGCTGGCGCACAGGATGACCAGCGCCGCCGCCACGCCGGCGAAGTGACCCGGCGCGGGGCCGCCGCGTGGGGAGCCGGTGCCCAGCGCGATCGCCACGGAGATCGAGCCCGGTCCCACCGTGAGCGGCATGGTCAACGGATAGAACGCCTTGGAGGCCAGCGAACCCGTATGGGGGCGCGCCTTGAGCTGGGCGGCTTCCTCGCTCTCGTCCTCATCGGGCTTCTGCAGCAGGTTCCAGCCGGCCGTGGCGATGATCACGCCGCCGGCCACGCGCAGCACCGGAATCGAAATGCCGAAGAACGACAGCACGTAGGCGCCGATCAACAATGATCCAAGCAGGATGGCGAAACTGTTGGTGGTGATGCGCCAGGCCAGCTCGGTGCGCTCGGCCGGCGTGGCGTCGGGGATCATGGTCAGCACGATCATCGCCGATGCTGGCGGATTGATGATCGGAAACAGGCCAGTCACCAGCAGCAGGAAGGTCTGCGTGAATTCCTGCAACATGGCTCAGGACCTCGCGGCTGTTGGTGCGGGCATGCGTCCATCGTCCATGGCGACTACAGCGAGGTGCTCGGCGAGGGAAGTTCCTCGCCAGATCCGCTGCAGGTGCGCGGCGCGTCACCCGCGAGCGTGAAAGTCGCGTCCTTCAGTCCCTTGCCCCAGAACTCGTTGCCCAGGTCGTCGGCATAGCGCGCGCCCGAGGCGGCCATGGCATGAGGCAAGACCAGCGTCTTGCCGCTGAAAGTGAGCGTCACCTGCTCCGCGGTGAAGTGTCCGGTCACCGCCAGCTCGCCGCACTGGTAGGCATACACGTGAACGGCCGGCGTAGTGGCGCCAGGCGTGGTGTCCGGCGCGGAGGTCGCCGCGGCCGGCGCCTTGGTGGTTGGCGCACTGGCGGCCGCGCGCTCGGACGGGTTGTCGTCAGGCGACTGGCAGCCGGCGAGCATCAGCAGCAGCGTGGCCGTCCACAGTCGGCGGGGGATGGGCATGGTCGATTCCTCGGCGAAGGGCCGGGGTGGCGCCGGCGTGCGTCACCGCAGGATCGTTCGCTTCAGGTGGCTGCCGCGTGAAGGACCCGTTAAGCCGCATGTGCCGGCTTTACGCCATTACCGGTATTTCTACGGTATTTCTTCACAGGGTTCGGGTGTCAAATGACCCTCTGGCCCACAGGCCGGATCCCCGTCGACCACGTCTCATCCCTAGCAGGGGGCGCCCATGTCCACCGTCGCTGAGCAGCAGGGTCCCAAGACCACCGAACAGAAGGCCGCGCGCCCTACGCGAAGCCGCAAGGCCAAGCCAAAGCAGGCGCCATCGGAGCTGTTGCCTTCGACCCCCAACTCGCAGGCGACGCTGCTGCGCCCGCCGGCCGAGCGGCAGGCCCTGGCCAAGACCCTGCGGGAACGCTGCCCGCGCAAGACGCTGGGGGGCTGGAAGGCGCCCGCCGACCGCCGCGACCCGGTCGATATCCTGATTGAAACCTCGCAAGGACGCGTGGAGTCGCTGGTGCCGATCCGCTACGCGCGCATGATGGCCTCGCCGTTCGCCTTCTATCGTGGCGCCGCCGCGTTGATGGCCAACGATCTGGCCAGCGCCGCGCGCACCGGCATCGACCTGCAGATCTGCGGCGACGCCCATCTGGTCAATTTCGGCGGCTTCGCCACGCCGGAACGCGAGCTGGTGTTCGACATCAATGACTTCGACGAAACCACGGTCGGCCCGTGGGAGTGGGACATCAAGCGCCTGTGCGCCAGCCTGGTGGTGGCCGCCCAGGCCAACGGCTTCACCACCAACGATGGGCGCGACATCGCCTGGGAGGCGGCCGCGGCCTATCGCGACCACATCGCGAACTACGCGCAGATGCCGTTGCTCGATGCCTGGTACGACCACATCGACTTGCAGGATGTGATCAGTCGCATGCAAGACGAGCAGATGAAGAAGCTCACCAACAAGATCGTGCGCAAGGCGGTCGAACAAACGGCCCATACCAAGGAGTTCGTGAAGTTCACGGTGGCCGGTGGCTCGCCGCCGCGGATTCTGGACCAGCCGCCGCTGATCTATCACGACGTATCGATCGACAACATCGTCAGCGCCGAAGATCGCGCCAAGGCATTCCACCATTATGGGCAATCGCTGCTACCGGAACGGCGCGTGCTTCTCGATCGCTTTGAAGTCGTCGATTCGGCCGTCAAGGTGGTGGGCGTGGGCAGTGTGGGAACCTACTGCGGCATCATCCTGTTGGTGTCGGGCAACGGCGACCCCTTGTTCCTGCAGTTCAAGGAAGCCCGCGCCTCGGTGATCGATCCGTTCATTGGCAAGAACGTCTATCCGCACCAGGGCCAACGCGTGGTGGCTGGCCAGCGCCTGATGCAGTCGGCCAGCGATTTGTTCCTGGGCTGGACCGAGGGGCCGCGCCGCCACTTCTACATTCGCCAGCTGCGTGACGCGAAGATTTCGCCCCAAGTCGAGCTGATGAGCGCCGCCAACCTGCGGCGCTACGGACGCCTGTGCGCCCATACGCTGGCGCGTGCGCATGCGCGCTCTGGCGATGCTGTGCTGCTGTCGGCCTACTTGGGCAAGAGTGACAGTTTCGCCGACGCCATCGCCTCGTTCTCCGTGGCCTACGCTGCACAGAACGAAAAGGACCACGCGGCGATGGTCAAGGCGGCACGCGAGGGACGCATCGACGTAGCGTCCTTGCACTGATCCCGTGCGACCCGCGCGCCTTCACCGAACGTGAAGGCGCGCGTGCACGCCGTCTGCCGAGTACTGCCCGCAGCCCTCGCGCGGATTCGGTTCGCGCCCAGGCGCGCACCTGAAGAACTTTTCCACCTGCCGTCCTGTCGATGATCGGGCGTGCCGAGCGGCCCGCCGGGCTGCGGCTCACCGAGGAGAAGGGCATGAAAAGGAAGCGATGGATAGGCAGGGGTTTCTTCTGCCTGGTGTTGGCGGTGGGCGCAGTGCATGCCGATGGAACAGGCAGCGTGGCCGTGCCCGAACGTATTCCCGACAGTTACGCACAAGCGGCCCAGCGGATCAGTGTGGCGCCGGGGCGCAAGCTCAACCTCCGTTGTGAAGGCAACAGAGGGCCGACGGTGTTGCTGGAGGCGGGCTCGCATGCCGACACCACCACCTGGTTCAGGTTGCAGCCGCTGTTGGCGGCATCGACGAAAGTGTGCTCGTACGATCGCGCCGGTTATGGCTTCAGCGACGAAGGTCCGCAGCCGCGTAGCCTCGATGCGGATGTGTCCGATCTTCATGCGCTCATCCATCACGCCGGGTTGGCGACGCCGCTGGTGCTGGTGGGGCATTCGCGTGGCAGCAATATCGTGCGGCTCTACGCCGAGCGCTATCCCGCTGACGTCGGTGCCCTGGTCCTGCTCGACCCGCCCGCGCAGGACATCGCGGCCTTTGCGCCCGATTGGGCCAAACAGGAGCAGGCGGTGAACGACGAACGCTACGCCTTCATCCGCCAATGCGCGACTGGCGCCGAGCATCATCAGCTGGCGTCCCCGCCGCCGCCGTTGCAGCGTTGCGTTGCCGCCGCCAATCCGCTCGCCAGCGACAAGGTCAACGCGGCCACGTTCGCCTACAAGAGCACTCCCGCCTTCTGGCGCACGCTGCTGTCCGAGCTGCAGGACAATGCGGTCGTGTTCGGTCAACCGGTGTCGTCGCAGGAGCACCACGGCGCCATGCCGCTGATGGTGCTGACGGCTTCCGACACCTATGCCGACCTGTCGTCCGACGTGCGCCCCTCCCTGGAGGCGGCCAGGGACAAGACCCAGGCGCAGATTGTGGCCACCTCCACACGCGGCCAGCGGGTGGTCGTCGACCAAAGCTCGCATGACATCCAGTTGGACCAGCCGCAGGCGGTCGTCGATGCGGTGGTGAGGGTGACGCAGCAAATGGGCGCTGCTGGCCGATGAGCTGGCGAGCGCCGCGTTCCGTGGCGCCCGTCACCGAATCGCTCGACGCAATGACGGCTACGCCGGCCAGAGCGATGGCGCGGACGTCACCGCGCGCCTATGCTCGCCGGATCGAACCCTGGAAGCGTCCACATGAAACACCGGCGATGGCTGTGCTTGTCACTGATGGTGGGCCTCACCGTGTCGGCGAACGGCGCGGCGTCGCCCGAGGCGCCCGTGCTCAAGTGCGAGGTGGGCCCGGTGAGCCGGCAGTTTGGTGACACGCCGTGGCTGGTCTACAGCTGCGAGGACGCCAAGTCGCTGGTGGTGGTCGCGGCGCCCGGCAATCCCGTCATGCCCTTCTTCTTCTTCCTCAAGCATTCGCAGAACGGCTACACGGTGCGTAGCGAAGGCACCGGCGACAAAAGCGTGACCGACGCGGCTGCGGCGGATCTGTCCCAGTTGAGCGATGAAGAGATTGCCGCGCTCATCGCGGAAACGCAGAAGGCAACGCTTCGCAAGTGAGTGCTGACGGGGCGACGTCAAGAAAACCGGAGCGACCCAATCGACGCGATCGCTCCGGACCGTCGTAGCAACCTGTTTGATGAGTTACTTCAGATCGAGCTCGCGCAGCAGCTGGGTGCCGAGGATCTCGCGCATCGACTCGCGATCCATCGCGCCCTTCTCGCGCTGATCCATCGAGCCCATGGTCTTGGCCATCACTGCATCGGTCTCGTCGCTGCGGTCCAGCGCCGCCATGTTGGCGAAGGTGACGGCCAGCACCAGGTCCGCGTCCTGCGGCGTACGCGGTTGCGCGCGGTAGACGGTGTAGCCGGTGATCAGGCCAGCCTTCTTCATCGCCTCCATGTTCGCCTTGTACGGTCCGTCAAGGAATTTCATGTAGTTGTTGAATTGGCCAGGCTTGATCCTGACGAAGGTCACTTCACGAACCGGGCCTTCCTTGTAGGGCCTCGCTTCCTGTGCTGTTGCCGGTCCCAGGATCGCGAGCATGAGCAGTGACGCGACGAGCAACGAGTGCCGTTTCATGGTCTTCCCCTTGGCTGGGCTGCGCGCATGTGCAGCGAGGGCGGACGCTACGCGCCACCATGGGTGGTGTCAACGAGAGCGCGGGCTACGATTTGAAGCGACAGCGTGGCGTCAACCACGCTGTATCAGCGTTGTTACAACTCGCGTTTGGACGTCCATAAGAATGGCTGTCAGGTGCAAGCTAATGGTCGGCGGACTGTGCGCTGTCGCGTGGCTTGCGCCGGGTGCGCGGGTCCTTCACGGCGCTTGCGCGATGCTTGCGCCGGGTGGCGTCGACGGCGACACGGCAGGGAATGCAGGTGAACCGACGGCCCGGCGCGCCTTGTCGTGACGGCGGCCGGCTGCGCAGCCTGACGCCTTCCCATCATCCGAGGAGGTGCCCCATGTTGAACTGGACCGAATATCTCAAGGAACTCCTGTCGCGCATTGGTGAAATCGGCAAGCTCAGCCCGGACACCGTGGGCGGCTATCAGATGCTCAGCAACGCCGGCAAGAAGACGGGGCATCTGGATGCCAAGACTCGAGAACTGATCTCGCTGGCGGTGGCGGTCACCACACGGTGCGACGGTTGCATCACGGTGCACTCCGCCGCGGCGCTCAAGCAGGGCGCCAGCAGGGAGGAAATCGCCGAAGCCCTTGGCGTGGCGGTGGCCATGAATGCGGGCGCGGCGTTGGTCTACTCCGCGCGTGTCATGGACGCGGTCGCGGCGCACGAGGGAAAGTCTTCGTCCTGATGGCCGTCGATGGGAAGATGGAAGGCCGGCGACATCGGTATTCCATGGAGACCCGCAGCCATGTTCCAACGCAGGGCCATCGAACGTCATCCCCTCGATGCCGATGGCATCAAGCTGTACACCATCGCCGCGACGGCGCGTCCGGTCGCGCTTTCGGCCTACCTGCCGCAGCTCGCGCGGATGAAGCAGGCCCGGCCGATCGACTGGCGTGCGACACCGGCTTTTGCGATCTGCCACGACGGAGCCAGCGCGCGTTATCTGGTGCTTGGCTGGTGGGGCAACGACAACGAGATGTTCGTGGCGGTCGCGGTTGAGCAGGAACGCGGCTGGATCGAGGACGCTGCGCGCTATTCCTTCTGCCTGTGGGACATGGAAGTGATGTGGCACGAGCGCAACGCGTTCGTGGAGCGCATGTATGGCGCCGAGCCGAGCCTGGCGGCATATCGGGCGAGCCACTTCGTGCAGGCTTGAGTGCGCCGGCCGGGCGGAGGCTACATCTGACCGCTGGCGATCGCGCTGGCCGCGGCGCGCTGCTGCATCAACTCGCGCTCGCGCACGTTCTGGGTGAGCGCGGCGGCGCGTTGGAATTCTTCTCTGGCCTCCGCATGGCGACCGAGCCTGCCCAGCAACTCGCCGCGCACGCTGGGCAGCAGGTGGTAGTGGCGTAGCCGGGGTTCGTCGACCAGCGCATCCACCAGGGCCAGGCCGGCTGCGGGGCCAAATGCCTGCGCGTGGGCCACCGCGCGATTGAGCGAGACCACCGGCGAAGGCATGCGAAGCGCCAGCGTGTCGTAGAGTGCGGCGATCCGCGCCCAGTCCGTTTCTTCGGCGAAGTGCGCACGCGCGTGGCAGGCGGCGATGGCCGCCTGCAGCGCATAGGGACCTTCGGCGCCGCCGAGAACCTCAGCGCGTTGCAGCGAGTCGAGGCCGCGGCGGATCAGCAACTGGTCCCAGCGCGCGCGATTCTGCTCGCCCAGCAGGATCGGTTCGCCGTTCGGGCCGCTGCGCGCTGCGGTGCGCGACGCCTGGATTTCCATCAGCGCAACCAAACCGTGCACTTCCGGCTCGCGTGGCGCCAGTCCAGCCAGCACGCGGCCCAGCCGCAAGGCCTCCTCGCACAGCACCGGGCGCATCCAGTCCTCGCCCGCGGTCGCCGCATAACCCTCGTTGAAGATCAGGTAGACCACTTCCAGCACCGAGGCCAGCCGCACGCTCAGCTCGTCGCCGCGCGGGACTTCGAATGGCACGTTGGCCTCGCGCAGGGTGCGTTTGGCGCGGACGATGCGTTGAGCCACCGTGGGTTCGGGCACGAGGAAGGCGCGGGCGATTTCAGGGGTGGAGAGGCCGCCGAGCAGCCGCAAGGTCAGCGCGACACGTGCCTCCGTGGCGAGCACCGGATGGCAGGCGGTGAACACCAGGCTCAACAAGTCATCGCCGATCGGATCGTCGAGCATGGCATCCGGGTCTCCCACGGTCTGCGTCAGCTGATCCTCGATATCCCGCGTGAGTTCGTCTTCCTTGCGTCGGTGCAGCGCATGCCGCCGCAGCTGGTCGATGGCGCGGTGCTTGGCCGTGGTCATCAGCCAGGCGCCGGGATTGCGCGGCACGCCGATGGTGGGCCACTGCTCCAGGGCTGCCACCAATGCATCCTGGGCCAGCTCTTCAGCCGTGCCGACATCGCGCACGATGCGGGCCAGCCCCGCGATCAACCGGGGAGACTCGATGCGCCACACGGCGTCGATGGTGCGATGGATGTCGGCGGCGCTCATGACATCCGATCACAACACCGCACCCCGTGTGGCGCAAGTGAGGTCTGTCGATGGCTTACTTCGCGGCGGCCATCACCATCCAGTTCACGCCGAAGCGGTCGCGCAGCATGCCGAAGCGGCTGGCGAAGAAGGTCTGGCTCAACGGCATGGTGACTTCGCCGCCGTCGGCGAGGGCGTTGAAGCTGCGCTCCGCCGAGGCGTCGTCCTTGGCCGTGAGCGACAGCGAGAAGCCCTGGAAATTGGGCTTGCCCCCGCATTCGCCGTCCGAGGCCATGACCACGGACTCGCCAATGCGCACGCTGGCGTGCATGACCTTCTCACCGTTGGGTTCGTTGGGGCCGCAGCCCTGGGCAGGCTCGGGGCTGTCCTTGAAGCGCATCAGCATCATGGTCTGGGCGCCGACTGCGTTGGCGTAGAAGGCAAGGGCCTCTTCACAACGGCCATCGAAGAACAGATAAGGTTGAATCAACATGGAATGTCCTCTGGTTGTGCTCAGTTCGATCCGGTGATCTGCGCACGCATGCGTGCTTCCTGCTCGCGAAGTTCCGGGGTGAACTCCGCGCCGAAATCCTCCGCTTCAAATACGCGGCGAATTTCGACTTCCGAGGGCATGCCCTCGAAGGGGTTGGGCGCACGCTTGAGCCACTCCACCGCCTCTTCCAGCGAGGCGCACTGCAGCAGCCAGAAGCCGGCGATCAGCTCCTTGGTTTCAGCGAACGGGCCGTCGATCACCGTGCGCTGGTTGCCCTCATAACGGATGCGCGCGCCGCGCACGCTCGGATGCAAGCCCTCGCCGGCCAGCATCACGCCGGCCTTGACCAGTTCTTCGTTGAAGCGGCCCATCTCCGTGAGCAGCTTCTCGCTGGGCATCTCGCCCGCTTCCGAGGCGCGGGTGGCCCGTACCATGGCTATGAATCGCATAGATCGTCACTCCTGTGGGGGTTGTGGCCGCCGGTAGGCGACCCTCTTCCTGACGACGAACCAGACCCGTCGATTTCGACAAGCTAGTGCGAACCCCTTCTACACGGCGTGGACGAAGGCGCACATGAGCGAGCGTGCGCAAAAGGCTTGCGTGGGGATGACGCCATGGAACTGCTGGTCGCGCGCCAGGTGCGCTTCCAACGTAGGCGTGGTGGCTTTAGCGCACGGCCAGCGCCAGCACGATGCCGATCCACAGCGCCATGCCGAGCCAGTTGTTGTTGCGGAACGCCCACAGGCAGGCGTCGCGATCGCGACCCTGGATACGCCACATCTGCCAGCCGAACAGCCCGGCGGCGGCCAGCAGGCTCAGCCAGTACGGCCAGCCCAGCGAGGCGCGCTGGCCCACGAACAGCATGGCCAGCAGGAAGGTGGCGATCAGGATGCCGAGGATCGGCAGGTCGGCGTCGCCAAACAGGATGGCGGTGGACTTGGCGCCCGCCTTGATGTCGTCGTCGCGATCCACCATCGCGTACTGGGTGTCATAGATCACCGACCAGACGATGTTGGCGATGAACAGCAGCCACCCCACGGCGGGCACCGAGTTGGACACGGCCGCGAACGCCATCGGGATCGACCAGCCGAATGCTGCGCCCAGCACCACCTGTGGCATGTGGGTGTAGCGCTTGGTGAACGGGTAGATCGCGGCCAGCGCCGCGCCGGCGAACGATAGCTGGATGGTGAGTCGGTTGGTGAACAGCACCAGCACGAACGAGAACACCAGCAGGCTGGCGAACACGCTCAGCGCCTCGCGCGGCGTGACTCGCCCGGCGGCGATCGGGCGGCCCGCGGTGCGTGCCACCTGGGGATCGAGCTTGCGGTCCGCGAAATCGTTGATGGCGCAGCCAGCGGCGCGCATGGAGAACACGCCCAGCGTGAAGATCACCAGCAGCTTCACCGGCGGGAAGTCCGCGGCGGCCAGCCACAGCGCCCACCAGGTCGGCCACAGCAGCAACAGGGCGCCGATCGGGCGGTCCATGCGGGTCAGCACGAGATAGTCTCGCGCCTTGCTGCGATAGGGCGCCGGCAGGCGCTCCAGCAACCAGTCCAGCACGCGGGTGGCGCGGGTGGAGCTGTCCGCAGGCTGCGCCGTGCCCGTTACTCGCGTCGCCACACCGGGGCGCAGGCGCGGGGCGCTGGTGATCGGCAGTTTGCGTTGCTGGCGCTTGCGGGATATGGGAGCCATCCGCCAAGTTTAGCGTGGCCGGGAGGCGGCAGTGGCGTGACGCAGCGCCGATTTATCCTGCGCAGGCTGTCGCAGCACGGACACACCGCGGCTTACACTGTGCGGACCCACTCGGACTGGACCGAGCCATGCCCCAGGCCCTGAGCCACATCGCGCTGATCGTCAGCAATCCCACGCGCAGCGCGCACCTGCTGACCGGCGTGTTCGACGACGCGCGCATCCTTCGCGAGGAAGACCCGAACGATTCGCATCCTGAAGTGATCGTCTGGTTGGCGGGGCTCGAGTTCGCGCTGATTCGTGGCCAAGGCCCCGCTGCGCGCAACGGTGACCACATCGCGTTCCGTGTGAGCAAGGCGGAGCAGTTAGCGTGTGCGGGTAGGCTGGATGCGCTGGCGCTGGATTATCAGATGGCGCGGCATGATACGGCGCTGTACTTCAGCGACTACGACAATCATGTGTTTGAGTTGGATGTGGTTGATGAGGGTGAGCAGTCGGCGGTTGGGTAGCAGATTCGGTTTTTCGGTATCGCCGAGAATGCTCGACGGGGCCAGGCGTATGCCGCTTTCGCGAACCTACCTAGCTCGTCATCCCTACGGAAGTGGAACGGAGCGTGACGCGCGCCGTTCGCGTCGCCCTTCCCGGCTCGTCATCCCAGCGAAGGCTGGGATCCAGTGACTTTGCTCTTCGCTTTCGGTTTGGCGACTCCGCGACCAGGCTCGCCTGCGGCGGGCTTCCGCTCGTCTGCCGACGAGCGGGTCACTTTTCTCTGCTTGGCCAGAGAAAAGTAACCAAAAGAGAGGCCACCCCGATGGCACGCCTTCCGGGCCACAGGCCCGGAAGGGTCGCGGGCGGGT
>NZ_QQSY01000009.1:0-50051 GCF_003351225.1 Dyella solisilvae | reverse complement strand
GGCATCCTGCCCTGACGCCAAACTGGCCGGCGTCCCTGCCGGCCACCCTTCGGGCTATTCCTCCACCCACCCGCCGCGCCATAGGGGAAGGGAGGTCAAAAGCCGGAGCGAAAAGCCAAGAGCCAAGAGCGGAATCGTCTCCGTAGGAACGCACCTTGTGAGGAAGTGCTTCTGGCGATGACCTCCACGCTATCGCACACGGTGCGGTGCTACAGAGCGAAATGCGGGATTTGCGAAGCGATGTGTCGCGCAGCGGCACGAGCCGTCACCCATACCCCTGTGAGGCGGTGAGGGGTGGACGAATAGGCCCGCAGGGGGATCGACAGGGATGTCGATCCCTTTTCGTCCGGGCAGGAGCCCGGTCGAAAAGCCCGGCCGCCGCTCACGGACTGGGCGGGCCGCAGGCCCGGCCAGCGCCGAGTGGGGTGCCATTTCTCTTGGCATTGCCACCATCTCGGTGGTTACTTCTCTTTGGGCAAGCAAAGAGAAGTGACCCGGCCTCCGGCAGGAGGGCGGAAGCCCGCCGCAGGCGAGCCGGATCGCGATCAGGTCAATTCAGAAGCGAAGGGCAAAGTCGCTGGATCCCAGCTTTCGCTGGGATGACGGTGAGGGTGATGGCGCCATCGTAAACATTGAGCGAGTTTCGCGCTCCGGCGCGCTTCAGAGCCTTATTTCTTGGCCCACCGAAACATGCTCATCGAACAGACCCGCGCGGAACCGATGAACCGCAAGCTCATCACTCCCGCAACAACAACCGGTAAGCCGGATTCTCACTCTCATCCCGATACGGATAACCCAGCGTCTGCAGGAACGCCTGGAACAGCGCGCGCTCGTCCGTCGGCACCTGGATGCCGACCAGGATGCGGCCGTAGTCGGCGCCCTGGTTGCGGTAGTGGAACAGGCTGATGTTCCAGTCCGGGTGCATGTGGCCAAGGAAGCGCGTGAGCGCGCCAGGGCGCTCGGGAAATTCGAAGCGGTACAGCAGCTCATCCTTCGCCAATGGCGAACGCCCGCCGATCATGTGGCGCAGGTGCAGCTTCGCCAGTTCGTCGTCAGTGAGGTCAAGCACGCCGAAGCCGTGGGCGTGGAGCGCCTCGATCAGCGTCTCCCGCTCGTCGCGTCGGCTGGTTTGCACGCCCACGAAGATGTGCGCCTCGGCGGCATTGCCGATGCGGTAGTTGAATTCGGTGATGCTGCGCTGGTCGAGCGCGGTGCAGAAGCGACGGAAGCTGCCGCGCTCTTCCGGGATGGTGACGGCGAATACCGCCTCGCGCTGCTCGCCCACCTCGGCCCGCTCGGCCACGAAGCGCAGCCGGTCGAAGTTGAGGTTGGCGCCGGAAACCACGGCGACCATCGGCGCCTGCTGCGCGCCATGCGTGGCCACATACTGTTTGAGGCCGGCCAGCGCCATCGCGCCGGCAGGCTCGGGCACGCTGCGCGTGTCCTGGAACACGTCGCGGATCGCGGCGCAGATCGCGTCGGTGTCGACCCGCACCATCGCATCCACGTGGCGCTGGCACAGTGCGAAGGTGAGATCGCCGACGCGCTTGACGGCCGTGCCATCAGAGAACAGGCCGACCTCGGCGAGGTTGACGGGCTCTCCGGCATCCAGCGACTGCGCCATCGCGTCGGAGTCGGCGGTCTGCACGCCGATCACCTTCACCTCGGGGCGCAGCGCTTTCACGTAGCCGGCGACGCCAGCGAGCAGGCCGCCTCCGCCCACCGGCACGAAGATCGCGTGCAGCGGCCCCGGGTGCTGGCGAAGGATTTCCATCGCCACGGTCGCCTGTCCGGCGATCACCGCCGGATCATCGAACGGGTGGACGAAGGTGTAGCCATGTTCGGCCTGAAGTCGCGCGGCCGCGGCCTGGGCGTCGCTGTACGAATCGCCGGCCAACACCACTTCCACCTGCGCGCCGCCGAAGCGTCGCACCGCATCCACCTTCACTTGCGGCGCGGTCACCGGCATCACGATCACCGCGCGGATACCAAGGCGCGCGGCGGCCAGCGCCACGCCCTGCGCGTGGTTGCCGGCGGACGCGGCGATCACACCTCGCGCACGCTGCCCCGCATCCAGTGACGCCATGCGGTTGTAGGCGCCGCGCAGCTTGAACGAGAACACCGGTTGTTGGTCTTCACGCTTGAGCAGCACCGGCTGGCCTAGCCGGGCGGACAACAACGTCGCCGGTTCCAGCGCCGTCTCGCGCGCCACGTCGTACACGCGGGCGCTCAAGGTCTGCCGCAGCAGCTGGTGTTCGCTGAGATCCGCCTCGGGCGCGATGGGCTGCATCAGCGCGTTCATGGTGCGACGGTGGCCGGATGGCTGACTTCGATCACGTCGACCAGCTTGCGGGTCTGCTTGATGATCTGCTCCACCGTGTCATCGGCACCGTGCATCACCAGGGTGAGCTGGGACACCGCCGGATCGCGCGTGGCGGCCACGGTGAGCGAGTCGATGTTGCAATGGCGCGCCGCGAACAGGCCGGCGACCCTCATCAGGGCCCCGGATTCGTTTTGCAGCAGGATGGAAAGCGTGTGTTTCATGATGAGGCTCCGTAACTACCCCTATCCGTCATTCCAGCGAACCCCAAAAAGGGGGCAAGCGCTGGAATCCAGTGCCTTGTGGGCCAGAAGTCGATGGGACGGCGGTTTAGAACATGTTTGACGTGGGGTCCGCAGCCTTCTCCGGAGCCACACGTGACGGAATGAAATCGCCGGTGATCATCTGCGCGTAGGTCGCGCCCGGTCCCACCATCGGATACACGCCGGCATCCGTGTCGATCATCACTTCCAGGAAGGCGGGACCTTCGAAGCCGAGGAAGTCGGCGATGGTGGCCGCCAGGTCCTCCTTGCGCTCCAGCCGGCGCGCCCACTCGAAGCCATCGGCCTGCGCGGCCTTGATGAAGTCCTTCTTGTGCAGGCTCTTGTCCGAAGAGGCGAAGCGGCCGCGGAAAAACAGCTTTTGCCACTGGCGCACCATGCCGTCGCCGATGTTGTTGAGCACCACCACCTTCACCGGCAGGCCATAGGTGGTGACGGTCTCCAGCTCACCCAGGTTCATGCGGATGCTGGCGTCGCCGTCGATGTCGATGACGACCGCGTCGCGCCGCGCGAACTGCGCGCCGATCGCGGCGGGCAGGCCGAAGCCCATGGTGCCCATCGAGCCCGACGTGAGCCAATGCCGAGGCTCGCGGAAATCGAAGTACTGCGCCGCCCACATCTGGTGCTGGCCCACGCCGGTGCTGATCACCGCGCGGCCTTGCGTGTGGTGGTTGATCGCCTCGATCACGGCCTGCGGTTGGATCAGCGGGCTCTCGCGGTCGTAGTTCAGCGCATGGGTGTGCTTGAGCGCCGAGATGTGCGCATGCCAGTCGGCGTAACGCCCTTCGGCGGAAAAATGCAGGTTGTGGCGCACGCCGTATTGATGCAGGCGCGACAGCGTGCGGTCGAGGTCGCCGTGATGGTGCCAGTGCACCGACTTGACCTTGCCAATCTCCGCCGGATCGATGTCGATCTGCGCGATGAAGCGCGCGTTCGGTGCGAAACGGTCGGCCACGCCGGCGACGCGATCGTCGAAGCGCGCGCCGAGCGCGAGCAGGAAATCGCAGTCTTCGACCGCGTAGTTGGCATAGGCGGTGCCATGCATGCCCAACATGTGCAGCGCGAGCGGCTCCGTGGTGTCGACCGCGCCCAGTCCCATCAGCGTGGTGGTGACCGGCAGGCCGAACTGCTGCACGAAGGCGCGCAGCGTAGCCGAAGCCTCGCCGGCGATGATACCGCCGCCGGCGTAGATCAGCGGGCGCCTGGCCTTGGACAACGCCTCGAAGAATGCCGCGCACTGCTCGTCATCGACGCGCGCGTTCTGGATCGCGTGCTGGCGAGCACGATAGCCGGGGATCGGCAGCGTGCCTTCACCGGCAAAGGTGAGCGAGGTGTTCTGCACGTCCTTTGGGATGTCGACCACCACCGGACCGGGCCGGCCGCTGCGGGCGATCTCGAAGGCGGTGCGCAGGGTGATCTCAAGCCGCTCCGGGTCGGTGAGCAGGAACACGTGCTTGGCGCACGGGCTCATGATGTTGCTGACCGGCGCTTCCTGGAACGCATCGCTGCCGAGTGCGCCGGTCGGCACCTGACCGCAGATCACCACCATCGGCACCGAGTCGGACATGGCGTCGCGCACCGGCGTGACCATGTTGGTGGCGCCGGGTCCGGAGGTGACGATCGCCACGCCCACCTTGCCCGAGGCGCGCGCATAGCCGGCAGCCATGAAGCCAGCGCCCTGCTCGTTGGCGGGCACGATCAGCGGCATCGGCTCGCCGCCGATCGGCGAGAGATGGGTGGCGTTGTAGCGGAATACCGCGTCGTACACCGGCAGGATGGCGCCGCCCGAATAGCCGAACAGCACGTCCACGCCTTCGTCGGCCAGTACCTGCACGACGACTTCCGCGCCGCTCATGGTCTGACCGGCCAGCGGATGGGTGGAGGCCGGCGTCGGCGTGTCCTTTTGCAGTGGCAGGTTCACGGTGTCGCGTTTCCTAGGGTTCGCCGTGGTGGCGGCGGTATGAACAGCGCGTTGGCAAAACTCCCTCCCTTGGCCGGCAAGGGAGGGACGATGTGGGGTGTTGCGTGCCTTCGGAAAAAAGCGCCCCTCGTTGGTGATGCAGGCACTGGTGAGCAAAGCGGTAGCTTCTTGCTCGTCATCCCCGCGAAAGCGGGGATCCAGTGCCTTTGAAATTCACCGGGATGTCGAAAGTCGCTGGATCCCAGCTTTCGCTGGGATGACGGCATCGTTCGACGTCTCGGTATTCCCGTATCAGCCCACCTTCTTGAGCGGCTCGGCGGCCTTCGGCGCATTCGCCTGCAGCCACGGCATGCGCGCGCGCAACTTGGCGCCAACCTGCTCTATCGGGTGCTCGAGATCGGCCTGCTTGAACTTCTGATAGTTGGGCAGGCCAGCCTTGTGCTCGGCGATCCAGTTGCGGGCGAAGGTGCCGTCCTGGATGTCCTTGAGCACGTCCTTCATGCGCGCCTTGGTGCCGGCGTCGATCACGCGCGGGCCGCTGACGTAGTCGCCGTACTGGGCGGTCTCGGAGACGAACTCCAGCATGCGCGAGATGCCGCCTTCGTAGAACAGGTCCACGATCAGCTTCAGCTCGTGCAGCACTTCGTAGTACGCGATCTCCGGCTGGTAGCCGGCTTCCACCAGCGTCTCGAAGCCGGCCTGCACCAGCGAGCTCGCGCCGCCGCACAGCACCGCCTGTTCGCCGAAGAGGTCGGTCTCGGTCTCTTCCTTGAAGTCGGTCTTGATCAGCAGCGCGCGGCCACCGCCGATGCCGTCGGCATAGGCTTTGGCCTTGGCTTCGGCCTGGCCGCTGACGTCCTGGTGGATCGCCCAGATGCTCGGCACGCCGCGGCCGATTTCATACTCACGGCGCACCAGCGCGCCCGGGCCCTTCGGCGCCACCAGGATCACGTCGATGTCGGTGCGCGGATCGATCTGCTTGAAGTGCACGTTGAAGCCATGCGCGAACAGCAGGGCGGCGCCCGGCTTGATGTTCGGAGCGATGTGTTCGCTGTACAGCGCCGGCTGCACCATGTCGGGGGTCAGCACGGCGACCAGGTCGGCGTCCTTCACCGCCTCGCCCGGCTCGGCGACGTTGAAGCCCTCGGCGCGGGCCTTCTCCCACGAGGGGCCGCCCTTGCGCAGGCCGACCACGACGTCGAGACCGGAGTCGCGCAGGTTGAGGGCGTGGGCGCGTCCCTGGCTGCCGTAGCCCAGGACGGCGATGCGGGCATTGGCCAGCGTGTCGTTGGTGGTGCTCATGCGGTGACTCCTGCGTTCGTGTCTTCGTTGACGTGTTGAGAAGAGGTGGATGCGGACGTGATGCGTGAAGCGGACGGGTGCGTGGTGGCGCCGTCGGAGGCTGAGCCAACCAGCAACGCGTACTTGGCCAGCGCGCCACGGGTGACCTTCGGCGCCGGCGGCTGCCAGCCGGCGCGGCGCGAGGCCAGGTCGGCGGTGGTGCTGATCTGGCGCGTGTCGGCGTCGATGCGGATGGGGTCGCCTTCGCGCAGCAGCGCGATCGGGCCGCCGCGCGCCGCTTCCGGCGCAATGTGGCCCACCATGTAGCCGTGCGTGGCGCCGGAGAAGCGGCCATCGGTGATCAGCGCGACGTCGTCGCCCAGGCCGCGGCCGACCAGCGCCGCGGTGACGCCGAGCATTTCGCGCATGCCCGGACCGCCTGCGGGGCCTTCGTTGCGGATGACGATGACGTCACCCTTCTCGATGCCGCCGCCCTGCACCGCGGCGAAAGCCTGTTCCTCGCTCTCGAACACGCGGGCGCGGCCTTCGAAGTGGTTGGCGCCCTTGCCGGCCAGTTTGAGGATGCAGCCCTCCGGCGCGAGGTTGCCGTACAGGATCGAATAACCGCCGCGCGGCTTGAGTGGCTGCGTCACCGGATGCACCACATACTGCTGCTCGGCGCGCGGGGCGACCGCGGCTTCCTCGAACAGGTTGCGACCGGTGATGGTGGGCGCGTCGTCCAGCATGCCGGCGGCGATCAGTTCCTGAGCCACGCGTGCGCTGCCGCCGGCGCCGAACAATTCGACCGCCGTGTAACGGCCACCCGGCAACAGGTCGGCGATCACCGGCGTGTGCTTCGATGCCGGCTCGAAATCTTCCAGCGTCCACGGCGTGCCGGCTTCACGGGCGATCGCCAGCAGATGCAGTACGGCGTTGGTGGAGCCGGCGGTCGCGGCCACCATGCGCGCGGCGTTGCGGAACGCGGTGGGCGTGAGCATCGAACGCGGCGTGCGGCCTTCTTTCAGGCATTCCATCACCAGCTGACCGCAGCGGCGCGCCGCGGCGGTCTTGGCCGGGTGGGTGGCGGGGATGTCGTTGAAGCCCATCGGGGAAAGACCGAGCGTGGACAACACCATCGCCATCGTGTTGGCGGTGAACTGGCCGCCACAGGCGCCGGCGCCCGGGCAGGCATCGCGCTCCACCGAGGTCAGCTCGGCATCGTCGATCTTGCCCGCGCCGTACGCGCCCACCGCCTCGAACACCTGCTGGATGGTGATCGGGTGGTTATCGTGGGTGCCATGGGCAATGGTGCCGCCGTACAGCGCGACGCTGGGGATATCCAGGCGCGCCATCGCCATCGCGGCGGCAGGAATGGTCTTGTCGCAGCCGCACAGCACGACCATCGCATCGAGGCAGTGGCCGTCGACGGCGAGCTCGATCGAATCGGCGATCACCTCGCGACTGATCAGCGAGGCGCGCATGCCCGGCGTGCCCATGGCGATGCCGTCGGTCACCGCGATGGTGTTGAACTCGATCGGCGTGCCGCCGGCGGCGCGAATGCCTTCAGCGGCGTGCTCGGCCAGCTCGCGCAGGTTGAGGTTGCACGGGCTCACGTTGGACCACGTGTGCACGATCGCCACCAGCGGCTTGGTGATGGCGGCATCGTCCAGCCCGGTGGCGCGCAGCATGGCGCGCGCCGGGGCGCGATCGGGGCCGGTCTTGATCAGGTCGCTACGCATAGATTTCCCAGTGCTCATCCGCAGGCCCGCCCCCAGCGAAGAAAGGCGGCTGCATTGCAGGCGTGTTCGTCGAGTGCGACCAGCACGGCGTCCAGCACCTCCTTGGTGCCGGCCTTGCCGCCGATGTCGCGCGTGTGGGGGCCGTGCTCGATCACATCGGCCACAGCCGCTTCGATGGCGGCCGCTTCCTGCTCCAGGCCCAGCGAATGACGCAGCAGCATGGCGGCGGAGAGGATCGCGCCCAGCGGATTGGCCACGCCCTGGCCGGCGATGTCCGGCGCCGAACCGTGGATGGGCTCGTACAGGCCACCCTTGCCTTCGCCCAGCGAGGCCGAGGGCAGCAGGCCCAGCGAACCGGCCAGCGCGGCGGCTTCGTCTGTGAGGATGTCGCCGAACAGGTTCTCGGTGACGACCACGTCGTAGCGGCCCGGCTGGGTCAGCAGCAGCATCGCCATCGAGTCGACCAGCTGGTGCTCCAGCTTCACGTCCGGGAATTCCGCGGCGACGCGCGTCACCGTGCTGCGCCACAGGCGCGAGGTTTCCAGCACGTTGGCCTTGTCCACCGAGGTGACGTGCTTGCGGCGCTCACGCGCCAGCTGGAACGCACGACGCACCACGCGCTCGACCTCGGCCACGGTGTACTTGCACTCGTCGGTGGCGGTGTCGATGGTGCGGGTCTTGGCGCCGAAATACGCGCCGCCGGTGAGTTCGCGCACGAACAGCACATCGACGTTCTTGAGCTTCTCGTTCTTCAGCGGTGACAGCTCGGCCAGCGCCTCGTGCACCTGCAGCGGGCGCAGGTTGGCGTACACGCCCAGCGCCGCGCGCAGCGCCAGCAGGCCCTGTTCCGGGCGCACCGGTGCATTCGGGTCGGACCACTTGGGGCCGCCTACCGCGCCCAGCAGCACCGCGTCGGCAGCCTTGCAGGCCTCGAGCGAGGCGGCCGGCAGCGGTTCGCCGGTGGCATCGATGGCGCAGCCGCCGATCTGATGCTCCTCGAAGTGGAAATGGTGATCGAAGTGCGCGGCGACAGCGTCCAACACGGAGACCGCGGCAGCGGTGACCTCCGGGCCAACGCCATCACCGGGCAGGGTGACGATATGCGCTCTCATGCGGCTCTCTCCACGCGTTGTTCGTAAGCGGTGATGGCATCACCGTGTTGTTGCAGGTAGCCCAGCTGGTCGACGCCGTTCAGCAGGCAATGACGGGCGAACGGCTCCAGCTGGAAACGGATGCGGCCACCGTCGGGCAGCGCGATGTACTGCTCGCGCACGTCGATGCTCAGCTCGATGCCAGGGTTGGCGAGCAGCCAGCGGTGCTCGGCTTCGTCCAGCACGATCGCCAGCAGGCCGTTCTTCAGCGCGTTGTTGCGGAAGATGTCCGCGATCTCGCTGCACAGCACCGCGTGGATGCCGTAGTCCAGCAGCGCCCACGGCGCATGCTCGCGCGAGGAGCCGCAACCGAAGTTGCGGCCCGCGACGAGGATCGAGCAACCCTTGGCCTTGGGCTGGTTCAACGGAAACGCCGGGTTGTCGCTGCCGTCGGCCTGGTAGCGCCAGTCGTTGAAGCACAGCTTGCCCAGGCCCGCGCGCTCGGTGGTGGTGAGGAAGCGCGCCGGGATGATGCGGTCGGTGTCGATGTTCTCGTCGGCCAGGACGGCGGTGCGGGAGTGGATGCGGGTGACGGGGCGCATGTCAGAAAACCTCCGAAGGACAACAACCGAACAGCGCGTACGCATTGGCTCCCTCTCCCCTCCGGGGAGAGGGTTGGGGTGAGGGGTGGGTGCTAGTCGTAACGTCGGATGAAGCGAGGCTTTCGCAAGATTGACCCCTCACCTCGGTCCTCTCCCCGGAGGGGAGAGGAGGAAAAGCGCGCACCTTCATGCCGCAACCTCCGTCAAGTACTCACGTGGATCCGCAATGCGCCCTGCCACGGCGGATGCGGCGGCGGTGGCTGGGCTCGCCAGCACCGTGCGTGCGCCCTTGCCCTGGCGGCCTTCGAAGTTGCGGTTGGAGGTGCTCACCACCAGCTGGCCCGGCTGCGCCAGGTCGCCGTTCATGGCGATGCACATCGAGCAGCCCGGAACGCGCCATTCGGCCCCGGCGGCGGTGAAGACCTCGTGCAGCCCTTCGCGCTCGGCGTCGCGGCGCACCGCTTCGGAGCCCGGCACCACCAGCATGCGCACGCCCTCGGCGACGCGGCGGCCGCGCAGCACATGGGCGGCTTCGCGCAGGTCCGACAGGCGCGAGTTGGTGCAGCTGCCGACAAACACCACGTCCACCGCCATGCCCTGCATGGGCTTGCCGGCCTCGCTCTTCATGTAGTCGAGCGCGCGCTTCTCCACCGCGTTGCGTGCGGCCGGCACCGGCTTGTCCATGGCAATCGCCATGCCCGGGTGGGTGCCGTAGGTGACGGTGGGCCGCACCTTGCTGGCGTCGATGCGCACTTCGCGGTCATACGTGGCGCCGGCGTCGGTGCGCAGCGCGCGCCAGCGCTCGACCGCCGCATCCCACGCGCTGCCCTGTGGCGCGCGGGCGCGACCCTTGAGCCAGGCGAAGGTGGTGTCGTCCGGCGCGATCAGGCCCGCGCGGGCGCCAGCCTCGATCGACATGTTGCACACCGTCATGCGCTCTTCCATCGACATGGCTTCGATGGCGCCGCCGCGGTACTCGATGACATAGCCGGTGCCGCCGTCCACGCCGATCTCGCCGATGATGTGCAGGATCAGGTCCTTGGCGCCCACGCCCACCGGGAGCTGGCCGTCGACATGGATCGCCAGCGTCCTGGGCTTGCGCTGCAGCAGGCACTGTGTGGCCATCACATGACCCACCTCGGTGGTGCCGATGCCGAAGGCCAGCGCGCCGAAGGCGCCGTGGGTGGAGGTGTGGCTGTCGCCGCACACGATGGTCATGCCCGGCTGGGTGGCGCCCAGCTCCGGACCGATCACGTGCACGATGCCGCGATCATCGCTGTCCCAGCCGTGCAGTTCGACGCCGAACTCGCGGCAGTTCTTTTCCAGCTGCGACACCTGGGCTTTCGCCTCGGCGTTCGCGTACGGGCGTTCACCGTCGGCGCCAGCGGGCAGGGTGGGCGTGGAGTGATCCAGCGTCGCCAGCATGCGATCCGGACGGCGCAGCTTCAGGCCGCGTTCGCGCAGTTCGCTGAAGGCCTGCGGCGAGGTGACTTCGTGCACCAGGTGCAGGTCGATGTAGATGATCGCCGGCGTGTCGCTGGATTCAGCTGCAACGACATGAGCGTCCCACACCTTTTCGAACAGGGTCTTGGCCATTACGCAGCCTCCTGCGCGGTCTCGACCTGGACCGGCGTGAGCCATCCCCATTGATCTTCAGTCGTGCCGTCGAACAAGCCAAAGAAGGCCTTCTGCAGCGCGCGCGTCACGTCGCCCGGGCGGCCCGTGCCCACGGGCTTGCGGTCAACCGAGCGCACCGGGGTGATCTCGGCGGCGGTGCCGGTCATGAACACTTCGTCGGCGGTGTACAGCGCCTCGCGCGGCAGATCGCGCTCTTCCACGGTGATGCCCAGCTCGCCGGCCAGGGTGATCACGGACTCGCGCGTGATGCCAGCCAGGATGCCGGCGCTGCTCGGCGGCGTCAGCAGCTTGCCTTTCTTCACCAGGAACAGGTTCTCGCCGGCGCCTTCGCTGAGCAGGCCGTTATGGCCCAGCGCGATGCCTTCGGCGTAGCCGCCGCGGCGGGCTTCCAGTGCGATCAGCTGGCTCGACAGGTAGTTGCCGCCGGCCTTGGCCCAGCTCGGGAAGGTGTTCGGCGCCGGGCGATGCCAGGACGACACGCACACATCCGCGCCATGCTCCAGCGCGTCGCCCAAATAGGCGCCCCATTCCAGCGCCATGATCGCCACGTCCACCGGCGAATCGCCCTTGGGCAGCACGCCCAGGCCGCCGGCGCCGCGGAACACGATCGGGCGCACATAGGCCGACTTCATGCGGTTGGCGCGGATCACTTCCTGGCAGGCGGCGTTGATCTCGTCCTCGCTGTAGCCGATGTCGATCTCGTAGATCTTGGCCGACTCGAACAGGCGGCGGGTGTGATCGGCAAGGCGGAAATAGGCCGGACCCTGCGGCGTCGCGTACACGCGCTCGCCCTCGAACACCGAAGAACCGTAATGCAGCGCGTGGGTGCTCACGTGCACGGTGGCCTCGGTCCAGGGTTTGATCTGTCCGTTGTGCCAGAGGAAGGGCGTGGTCATCGGGTGCTCCTTGGAATCACAGGCTGGCGACAGCGGCCGGCTGCGGCGCCGGGGCTTGTCGCTCGATGCGGTTGACGATGGCGAGCGCGGCGTGCGCGGTCGCTTCGATGATGTCGGTGCTGACGCCGTTGCCGCGCCACTCGCGTTCGGCATGACGGGCGGTGAGCTTGGCCTGGCCCTGGGCGTCGCCGCCTTCGCTGACCGCGCGCACCTGGAACTGGGTGATGTCCAGGGTGGTGCCGGTGGCGCGTTCGATCGCGCGCAGCACGGCGTCAACGGGGCCATCGCCGATCGCGGCCTCGCCGACCTCGGTGCCGTTGTCGTGCACCAGCCTCACCGAGGCGGAGGCGCTGCTGCCCAGGTGCGAGTTGGTGTTGAGTTGCGAGATGCGCCAGGGACCGGTGGCTTCCGGATCCATGCCGAGCGCAATGGCTTCCAGGTCTTCGTCGTGCACTTCGCGCTTCTTGTCGGCCAGTGCCTTGAAGCGGGCGAAGATGCTGTCCATCGCCGCCTCGTCCGGCTCGTGGCCCAGCTGCTGCAGGCGCTGGCGCAGCGCGTGGCGGCCGGAATGCTTGCCCAGCACCAGCTTCGTCTCGCCCATGCCCACGTCCTGCGGACGCATGATTTCGTAGGTGCCTCGGTGCTTGAGCATGCCGTGCTGGTGGATGCCCGACTCGTGTGCGAACGCGTTCTCGCCCACCACGGCCTTGTTGCGCGCCACGGCCTGGCCGGTCAGCTGGGTCAGCAGGCGCGACGTCGGATAGAGCTTGCGCGCGTCGATGCCGGTGTCGACGCCGAAGAAGGCGCCGCGCACGCGCAGCGCCATCACCACTTCTTCCATCGAGGCATTGCCGGCGCGCTCGCCGATGCCGTTGATGGTGCACTCGACCTGGCGGGCGCCGGCGGCGACGCCAGCCAGGCTGTTGGCCACAGCCATGCCGAGGTCATCGTGGCAATGGGTGGAGAAGACCACCTGGTCCGCGCCGCGCACGTGCTTGCGCAGGTAGGCGATGCGTTCGCCCATCTCGGTCGGCGTGGTGTAGCCCACCGTGTCGGGCACGTTGACCGTAGTGGCGCCGGCGGCGATGGCCGCGCTGAACACCTCGACCAGATACTCCGGCTCGGTGCGCATGGCGTCCTCGGCGGAGAACTCCACCTCGTGGCACAGCCCCTTGGCGCGCTCGATCGCCGCGCAGGCGGTGTCGATCACCTGCTGCTTGCTCATGTTGAGCTTGTGCTCGCGATGCAGCGGGCTGGTGGACAGGAACAGGTGGATGCGCGAGCGCTGGGCGCCCTGCAGGGCGCGGGCGCAGGCATCGATGTCGCCGTCGTGGCAGCGGGCGAGGCCCGCCACGGTGGGACCCCGCAGCACGCGGGCGATCTCCGCCACGGAGGCGAAATCGTCCGGCGAGGCGTTGGGAAAGCCCGCCTCGAGAATGTCGACGCCAAGCGCTTCGAGCGCATGCGCCATGCGCAGCTTGGCGCGGCGGTCCATCGAAAAGCCGGGCGCCTGCTCGCCATCACGCAGCGTGGTGTCGAAAATGCGCACGCGTTCGGCGGCTACGTCGCCCACGTCGCTGTTCTCGCTGTTCGGGTTGTCCTGGGGGTTCATCGTTTGGCTCCGCTGGCACGCGCCGTTGGGCAACAAAAAACCCCGCATCCGTTACCGGGTGCGGGGTTCTTCGGTGGTATTCAGGTCAGTTTTGCTTTACCTGGACACACGCCCTCAGCCCGCACCTCCGTTGGTAATAAGGAGTACGAGTACAAGGGCAAGAAGGAGGTTGTCGCGAAGCCGCAGCGGTACCGTGACCGCCCTTGGGCGGATCGGTTCGGCGATGCGATCGTGGCTGTTGCGCTGCGACATGGGATCGACCGTAACGGGGGGTGCAATCCCTTGTCAACAGTTTCTTGTGAAATTTTTGCAATCGTGTGTTCGTGTGCGCATTTGGACGTCCAGAAGTCCAGATGCGCCGGGCCACGTGCGCTGGCGCATGGTCAGCCTGTTTGCGCGAGATCTTTCAGGTACAGCTCCAGGGTGCGCCGCAGCTGGGTTTGCGCGCTCTGGCGCAGGGCGGCGGGCTGCTCGTTCTGCAACGCGACCGCCGCCTTCATCAGTTGCTGCACGACCATGGCCGCGGGCCGCAGCTCGCCGGCGGCGAGGCCCGGCGCGTGGATCGCGAGGATGCGGCAGAGGTAGTCGCGCATCCGCTGACGTATGGTGCGCCCCAGCATCGGCGGCAGCGAGCCACCAGCCTCCACCAGTGTCGTGAACGAAGGATGCTGCCGGCGGTAGTCGGCGAACGTGCGGATGAGCCGGGTGGCAAGTTCCTGCGTGTCCCAGCCCGGGGCCTGCTCGACCAGCCGCTCCATCCGCGCATACAGCGCCTCGGCGTGGTCGGCCATCAGCGCCTCGGCCAGCGCCTCCTTGGTCGGAAAGAACTGGTACAGCGAGCCGATCGAGGCGCCCGCACGCGCCGCCACCTCGGTCATGGTGGTAGCGTCGTAGCCTCTTTCGACGAAGCAGTCCGAGGCTGCCGCGAGCAGCGCCGCAACCCGCTCATGACCACGGCGGCGCTGCGGCGGGCGACCGCCCTGGCTTGAAATACGTGAGGCCATCCTCATAAACTCCAATGTGAGGCTACCCTCACATATCTGATCCCTGCCAGGGTCTCGGCGGGGGCATCGAGGCCCGTCCCGTACCTGCGGCCTCCATGCTTTTACTTATCGCCGGGCGTCCGGGCAAGTCTTGCAGCGGCGCCGGCCCGAGAATGCCGGAGCACCACCATGGAAACGTTGGACCCCCGCAGCACCGCGCTGGTGCTGATCGACCTGCAGAAGGGCATCGCCCCGTTCGCCGCCGGCCCGCACACCGCGGGCGACGTGTTCAGCCGCGCCGGCCAGCTCGCCGCCCGCTTCCGCGAACTGGGCGCGCCGGTGGCGCTGGTGCGCGTGGGTTTCTCGCGCGATGGCGCGGACATGCTGCGTCCCCTCACCGACCAGCCAGCGCCCGCCGCGCGCGACTTGCCGCCCGACTGGATGACCTACGCCGACGAGCTTCATGCGGGCGAAGGCGACATTCACATCGTCAAGCGCCAGTGGGGCGCGTTCTACGGCACCGAACTGGAGCTGCAGCTTCGTCGGCGCGGCGTTACGCAGATCGTGCTGGGCGGCGTGTCGACCAACATCGGCGTCGAATCCACCGCGCGCCAGGCCTTCGAGCTGGGCTTCCATCAGGTACTGGTGGAAGACGCGATGAGTTCGTCGGACGCCTCGCATCACGCCTTTGCCGTGGAAAACATCTTCCCGCGCCTGGGTCGCGTGCGCTCGACCGCGCAGATCCTTGCGGCGCTGGGCTGAGCCCACGCGTTACCCGTTCGCCGTGATCCGGGCGTTTGCCGGGATGAGGGGATGAAAGCTGCGGCGCCGCGGGCGCCGCAGATCAGCCGGCTACGGCCCTCTCCGTCTCCGCCTGCGCACGCAGCCACGATTTCAGCGCGGCATCGCTGGCGGCGAGTGGCGCCGCGCTGGCCGGACGTTCCAGCATCGCCGCCAATGCGGGCGGCACCGCCACTTCGCGACCGATCAGCGGCTCCACCACGCTGTCGAACTTGGCCGGGTGCGCCGTGGCCACCACGGCCCAGGGCGCGCTGATCACGCCCATGCGGTCGAGCACGTGCACCGCAGTGGCGGTATGCGGGCAGAACAGTTCGCCGTGGTCGCGGGCATGCCGCACGATGGTGGCGCGGATGGTGTCGTCGTCCACGCTGGTGGCGTGCAACTGCATGCGCAGTTCGTAGTCGCGCGGGAAGGTCCAGCGCAGCCGTTCGAAGTTGCTGGGCGCGCCCACGTCCATCGCATTGGCCAGGGTGGGGATCGCCGGGCGTGGCGTGTAGGTGTCGCCGTCGAAGTAGTCGCTCAGCGTGGCGTTGGCGTTGCAGGCCAGCTGGATGTCGCCCACCGGCAGCCCCATCTCGCGCACCCACACGCAGGCCAGCGCATTGCCCAGGTTGCCGGTCGGCACGATGACGTTGAGCGGCGCGTCGTGTTTGCGCCATGCGCTCAACGCGGCATGTGCGTAGTAGCTCATCTGCGGCAGCAGCCGTCCCAGGCTGATGCTGTTGGCCGAGGACAGCGGTACCGCGGATTGCAGCGCCTTGTCGTTGAGCGCCGCCTTCACCATGCGCTGGCAGTCATCGAAGCTGCCCGCCACGCGCAAGGCCTGCACGTTGTCGCCGAAACAGCCCAGCTGGTGGGCCTGGCGCGGCGACACGCGACCGTCCGGGTAGAGGATCACCACGCGCACGCCCGGCTGCCGATGGAAGGCGGCAGCAACGGCGGCGCCGGTGTCGCCCGAGGTGGCGACCAGAATGGTCAGCGGGGCGTCCGCCTCAGGCCGCAGGCGCCGGAAGCAGGCGGCGAGGAAACGCGCGCCGATGTCCTTGAACGCCGCGCTGGGGCCATGGAACAGCTCCAGCACCGAGGCGCCCTCGCGATACGCGAGCGGCCGCAGTGGCACTGGGAAATCAAAGGCTTCGTGGCAAATGCCCGGCAGTTCCGCAGCGAGCGCGCTGCTGCGAAAGAAGGGGTCGAGCAGGGTGGTGGCGGTATCGGCCAATGAGCCGTTCGGGTCGAACGCAGCGGGTTCGCGCTGTGGCAGCGCCTCCGGCACGTACAAGCCCCCGTCTGGCGCCAGGCCTGCGGCAATCACCTGATCGATGCGTGCCCCATGGCTGGCGCTGCGGGTGCTGCGATAGTGCAAAGGCTCACTCATTCCACTTCCTCGTCGACCAGCGTCGCGGCCGGCCCATTGATGGGGGAGACCAGCGTGTCACTGGCGATACCTTCCTCGGCGAAAGCCGCGGCCATCGCGCTGGCGGCGCGTTCGGCGTCCTCGCGCCGCTCGTACCAGCCAAACACGCTGGGACCGCCGCCGGAGATACTGGCGCCCATGGCGGCATTATCCAGCGCCGCCTGTTTCACTCGTGAGAACCCCGGGACCAGCGGGGCACGGCGGGGTTCGACCAGTACGTCCTTGAGGCCCTCGCGCACCAGCGTGGCATCGCCGCGATGGCAGCCGGTAAGCACCAGCGCAAGATTGGCGTGTTGCGCCACCACCTCGGACAGGGCGAAGCCGTCCGCCAGCACGGCGCGCGAACGGCGGGTTTCCAGCACCACGTGCGGATGCACCAGGGCGCAATGCCAGGCTTCCGGGACCGGCAGGCGCAGCAGTCGATCGCGCGTGGCCAGCACCAGGCCGCCCAGCAGCATCGGGCCAAGGTTGTCGCCATGGCGGCTGCCGCTGGCGACGGTCTCGCCGTCGAGCGCGAAGCTGTACAGCGCCTCGCGCGGCAGCGGACGTTCCAGCAGTGCATTGGCGGCCACCAGCGCCGCCACGCACGAGGCCGCCGAGCCTCCCATGCCGGAGCCCAGCGCGATGCCCTTGTGCAGCTCCACCTCGAAGCCGTGCTGCAGGCCCAGAGCGCGACGCAGCGACAGCAGGGCGGCGCCGGCGGTGTTGCGGGCCGCGTCCATGGGGAGCTCGTGCGAGCTGCCGTGGATGGCGGCGATGCGCACCGTAGGCTCGTCAATGCGGCGCACCACGGCGCGGTCGCCGGCGCCCGCCACGCTGTGGCCAAGGATGTCGAAGCCCACCGCGACGTTGCCAACGCTGGCAAAAGCCATGGCTTGCGCGCTCAGCGCGCGCTGCGATGAGATCATGGGTTCGGACAGTTGCGCGTTCATCAGCGCACCTCCAGCGATTCGGCAATGCGCAGAAGATCGCCGAAAACCCCTGCCGCCGTCACCTCCGGACCGGCGCCAGGCCCCTGCACCAGCATCGGGTTGTCGCGATAGCGGTGGGTGGTGAACTGCACGATGTTGTCGGTCAGCCGCGAATGCGCGAACGGATGCGCCGCCGGCAGTATGGCCAGGCGCACGCTGGCATGGCCCTTGGCGTCGAGGCTGGCCACGTGGCGCAGCACGCAACCCTGTATCTGGGCCCGCGCCAGATGGGCGCTCATCGGCGCGTCGAGACTCTGGAGCTGTTCCATCGCTTCCTCCGCCGACAGCGAGGCCAGCGTCTTGGGCACCAGGCTTTGCACCGCCACGTCGTCCAGCGACAGCGACCAGCCCGCCTCGCGCGCCAGGATCACCAGCTTGCGCGCCACGTCCATGCCGGAAAGATCGTCGCGCGGATCGGGTTCGGTATAGCCCAGCGCATGCGCCTCGCGCACCAGCGCGGAGAACGGCCGGCTGCCGTCGTACCGATGACACAGCCAGGCCAGGGTGCCGGAGAACATGCCTTCCACCGCGAGCAGTTCGTCACCCGTGTCGAGCAGGTCGCGCAGCGTCTGCACCACTGGCAGGCCCGCACACACCGTGGCCTCGTAGCGGAAGCGCGCGCCGGTACGGCTGGCGGCGCGGATAGCCTGCAGGCGCGACAGGGAGCCGCTGCCGGCCTGCTTGTTGGGCGTCACCACATGGAGGCCCGCGGCCAGCCACTCGGCATAGCGCGAAGCCACTGCATCACTGGCGCTGCAGTCGATCAGCATGGCGTGGCGGCTGCCGTCGCCGCGCACGTGGGCGACGAATTCGTCGAGATTGCTGGGGCGCCAGGTCTGCGCGCCGCCGAAGCGCCCGTTGAGCTCGGGATCGTCGGCATCCAGCCACATGCGCCGACTCGCGGCGACGCCGCACAGCCGCAGATCGAGCCCGCCACGCGCCAGGCGCGGCCGCGCCGCGCGCAGCTGGTCGAGCAGGGCGCTGCCGACACGGCCCGGGCCGATCAGGCCCACGGCAAGCACGCGCTGGCGTGCGGTGACCGTCGGCAGCGCCACGGCATGTGGCGGCAGCGACGGCTGGTCTAGCGATGGCGATACGGCAAGATTCACGGTGGCCTCCAGTTCGGGGCCCGTGCTCGCGGAGGGGAGTCGGAGAATGCACCGGCCCGCCTCTTCGAGGGCGGGGCCGTTTGCGTTAGTGACTTATTCGCGCACGGACTCCCACCCCGACCCAGTGGTAATAGTGGTCGTGGTGGTGGTCATGGCGGAGATGGTGATGACGCTCGTATGCAGCGGCACGCGCCCGGTGTTCACCGGTGCGGAATACATGCGTGCTGGCGTGGCGATGAGCGACATGGACCTGACCTTAGGTGGATTGCTGCAGTGCAGTCAACAGGTACGTTTGAAACTTTTCGGCGGTGGGTCTGGACGTCCAAACGTCCACCTGCCATGGACAGGCGCCCTCAGTCGCGCCCACGCCGCTGCGGTTCGCCCTTCAGCCAGCACACCGTCAGCAGCAGCGCGAGCAGGAGCGCGACATAGGGCAGTTGCAGGCCGCTCGTGCGCAGCAGGGGCATGCCCACCGCCATCAGTACGACGAAGGCAACCAGCACCAGTGCGCCCTGCCAGGTAGTGGGAAGGCCCCAGCCCCAACCGACCCGTTTGGCGGGAAACCAATATGTGCGTTCTTTCTGCATGCAGGAGTTCCGGATGATGTGGCGCGGTGGAGTCCAGGCCGCCGCGCCGGGTTTGCCGGGATTGTCAGTGCGACAAGTCGATGGCGTAGGTGGCGGCGCCGTCGCCGTGGTCCTTCAGCTGGCGGATGCGGGTGAGCCCGGTCTCGCTCGCCACGGTCTGCTTGTCGGCCGCCCCCTTGAAGACCACCTCGCCACGCGTCTTGAGCGGGGCGAAGCGCCAGGAGGTTTCGGGCAGGTCCTTGGCATCAATGGTGTGCTTGTTCTGCAGCCACCGGGCGAGGATCTCGCGGGCGCCGTCGGGCGCCGACAGCACGATGTTCTTGCCGTCCAGACCCGGGAAGTTGCCGCCGCCGCTGGCGCGGTAGTTGTTGGTGGCGACGATGAACGGCTGGTCGGCGGTCACCGGCTTGCCCCGGTAGCGGAGCTGGCTGATGCGCTGGCCGGCCGGGCGGGACAGGTCGATCTCGTAGCTGATGTCGCCCTGGATCTGGTCGAAATTGAAGCCGGGATAGTGGTCGTCGATCAGCCACTGCTCGCCGTCTTTGTTCGGGTCGATGCGGTTGAAGCGCTCGGCCGATTTCTCCAGCCACGCCTTGAGGCCGGCGCCGTCGACCTTCACCGCAGCCAGGGTGTTCGGGTAGAAGTACAGGTCCGCCGCGCTGCGCAGGGTGAGTGGACCGGGCGCGACATCGGTGTAGTCGTCGGGGCCGCCGAAGCCGGTGCGGAAGGCGGCTGCAGCGGAAAGCACGGGCACTCCGGCCAGTTCCGGGCGCTGCTTCGGCAGCTCGGTCTGCACGTAGTCGCGCAGTGCGGCGTTGATCGGCGCCAGCGCGCTCATGTTGCCCTCGTCGGCGAAGTAGCTGCTCATGCGCACGCGGGTTTCGCCGATCGGGGTGTTCACGTAGTCCACGGCGGCGGCATGAGCCCCTGCCACCAGCGGCGCGATCGCGGGGTCCGCCGGCACGCAGTCATGCTTGGTCGGACAGATCGGACGCACTTCGCTGTGCGTCTGCCCGGCGTCGACCACCCAGCGTCCGTCGCGGCGCGCCAGGTCCAGGTCGATCACGCCCAGGTCCTTGCCGAAGAAGCCACCCATCACCGCCGGCTTGCCGCGCACGAAGCCGCGATCGGCATCCACCTCGGCCAGACCCCGGTAGTGGGGGCCGGGGAACTCGGTATGCGAATGGCCCAGCAGCACCACGTCGATGCCCGGCACGCCGGCCAGGTGCCAGCCGCCGTTCTCCATGTCGGAGGTGTATGGGGCAGTGCTGAGGCCGCCATGCAGGATGGCCACCACCAGGTCCGGGTGCTGCGCCTGCAATTCCGGCAGGTATTTCTGCGCGGCCTCGACCACCCCGGTGACGGTCACCTTGCCGGCCAGGTTCTGCTTGTCCCACTCCAGGATCGGCGGCGGAGTGAAGCCGATGATGCCGACCCTCAGAGGTACCCGGCGGGTGACCCCATCCGGCGCGGTAACCGCGATGTCCTTCTCCACCACCGTCCACGGCTTGAAGATCGGCGCGCCGTCGCGGGCACTGAACACGTTGGACAGCACCAGCGGGAAATGCGGACCGGCGCAGCGGTCGCTGCGGCCGCCGTCCACGTTCATCGGCGTGCCGGTCACCTGGGAGAGGAAGCCCAGGCCGTAGTTGAACTCGTGGTTGCCGGGGGCGCCGCCGTCGTAGCCCATGGCGTCCATGGCTCGGTACACGCCCAGTTCCTCGCTGCAGGCGATCGGCTTGACCTGGGCCTGGTAGTCGGCCAGCACGCTGCCCTGGATGGTGTCGCCGCTGTCGAACAGGAAGCTGTTGGTGAACTGCTGGCGCGCGCGTCGGATCAGGGTGGCGGTGCGCTCGTAGCCCATCGAGTCGTCATCGCGCTGCTTGTAATAGTCGTAGCTGAGCACGTTGGCGTGCACGTCCGTGGTTTCCAGGATGGCCACCTGGGCATGGCTGCCGTCAGGGAGGACGGCGGGCCTGGGCGCCTGGCTGGCGCAGCCGGCCAGCATGGCGGCCGTGAGCATGGCCAGGGAGCGGGAGCGAGGGGGCATCGGGCAAGCGTTCCGTACTGGGAGGGGGGAGCGGCGCAACCTAGCAGATCACCGCGTCTCAGTAACGGCGAAACGGTGGCTGAACCGCATGGCAGCGCCATTTGGCCGTTGCCGCCGGTTGTGCATATGACGCTGTCAAGACCGTAGAATTGCGACCCGATGACACCGGGCCGAACAGGGGGCCTTGACCGTTTATGCCGCGATTACCGTTTCGCTTCCTGCGGAAGACTGCGCCATGGCTGCTTGCCGCGGGCTTCTTCCTGTTCTGCGTGAGCATGACGGCTCTGCGAGAGCCGGCGTTGCTGCAGCAGGCCTTCGTGATCGCCCTGATGGTGTGCGCGTTCGGCATGCTGCTGTTCGCCTTCGCGCGGCCGGCCACGGCGCTGGTGGTGAGTGGCGGGTTGTTCCTCGGGCTCAACTTCCTGTCGGTCATGAAGCTGCGCTACCTCGATTCGCCGCTGATGCCGTCGGACTTCGTCTACTACGCCCGCAGCAGCCTGGTGGAGACGCTGGGGCACTATCCCCACCTGTGGATGCTGTCGCTGGCGGTCGGCGTGGTGACGCCGCTGTCACTCTGGGCCGTCTGGCGTTGGGACCGTCGACTGCTGGCGCACCTGAGTCGCAGCCGCGCGGTGTTCACCCGGGTGGGCGGAGTGGTGTTGTGGGCGCTGGCGTTCTGGGTGTGCCTGCTGCCGACCGGACCGTTCGCCGAAGTGCATGCGCGCAACACCTGGGAGAAGCTGTCCGACGACGCGCAGATCACCAACTTCTTCGTCAACTTCAGCGACTCGGACATCCAGTTGCCCGACCGCAGCGACGAAGCGGTGGCCGAACAGGAATGGGGCGCCACTGCGGCCGGTGAACCCGCGGCCATGCCGCGTCCGCCTGACACCTACCCGGATATCGTGCAGGTGCTGGAAGAGAGCACCTTCAACCCGGCCAACTTCACCCAGTGCAATATTCCCGAGTGCCGGGTGGGCATGTTCAAGTCCGACGCGCGCACCCGCGCCACCGGGCCGATGCGCGTGCACACCTTCGGCGGCGGCACGTGGGTAAGCGAGTTCGCCACGCTCACCGGCATGCCGCAGGACATCTTCGGCCCGGGTGGCATGTATGCGCCCTACGTGCTGGCGCCGCACGTGCAGGACAGCCTGCCGCGCCAGCTGCAGCGCCTTGGCTACCTGACGGTGGCGATCTATCCGACCAACGGCTCCTTCCTCAACGGGCGCAACGCATACACCGCGTACGGCTTCGACCAGTTCTATGACGCTGGCCAGCTCGGCCTGGAGGAATGGGAGGAAACCGACGCGCAGATGTTCGCCGCGGCCAAGCGCGTCTACGACAAGGTGAAGAAGCCGGGCCAGCCGGTCTTCGTCATGATCCTCACCCTCGCCCAGCACGGGCCGCACGACACGGACCCGATCTCGAAGCTGCCGGCGCCGTTCAACAAGGGCCTGCTCAAGGGGCTGCCGACACGCGAGTCGGTCAACTTCAACACCTACCTGTCGAACCTGCACAACTCCGACGTGGCGCTGCGCGGGCTCGAGCACGACTTCCTCGACCGCGAGCAGCCCACGGTGATCGTGCACTTCGGCGACCACCAGCCATCCTTCAGCGGCCTGATCCGCGAGATGCCGCGCACCTGGCCCGCCGGGCTGGAGTCGTACAAGGATTACCTCACCTACTACATGATCAAGAGCAACTTCCAGGGCGCGACGCTGCCGCGCTACCCGGTGCTCGACATCGCGCTGCTGCCCAGCATGGTGCTGCAGGCGGCGGACCTGCCGACCGATCCGTACTTCTCGGCGGCGATCGCGTTGCGCACGCGTTGCAATGGCCTGTACACGGACTGTGCGCAGCCGGAGCTGGTGAAGTCGTATCACGCGTGGATTTTTGATCGGTTGCATGTGTATCAGTGAGGGCGTGGTTGCTCCAGGACTTCGCGCAGCGATTCGTCACAGCGTTGGGACGGAGCGCTGCGTTCGCGATTCGCGCACGCCTTCCTAGATCGTCATCCCAGCGCAGGCTGGGATCCAGTGACTTTCGCTTTTGATTTGAGGGTGGTGCGAGCGTGCTCGCCTGCGGCGGGCTTCCGCAGCCCTGCCGGGCAGCGGGTTACTTCTCTTTGCGTGGCCAAAGAGAAGTAACCAAGAGAAAGGCCACCCCGATGGCGCGCCTTCCGGGCTAACGCCCTCCAGGTTCGCGGTCGGGTTCCGGGGTTTGTCGACAGGGCGTCCTGCCCTGACGACAAACTGGCTCGCATCCATGCGAGCCACCCTTCGGGCTATTCCTCCACCCGCCCGCCGCGCCATAGGGGAGGGGAGGTCAAAAGCCGAAGGCAAGAGCCAAGAGCGGAATCGTCTCCGGAGGAACGCACCTTGTGAGGAAACGCTTTTGGCGTTGACCTCCACGTTCGCGCACGGGGTGCGCTCATGCAAAGACTCGCTTGGGTTTGGCGATGCGATGTGCCGCGCAGCGGCACGAGCCTTCACCCCATCCCCTGTGAGGCGGTGAGGGGTGGACGCTCAGGCCCGCAGGGGATCGACAGGGATGTCGATCCCTTTTCGTCCGGGCAGGAGCCCGGTCGAAAAGCCCGGCCGCCGCTCACGAACTGGGCGGGCCGCAGGCCCGGCCAGCGCCGAGTGGGGTGCTCTTTCTTTTGGTTACTTTTCTTTGAGCAAGCAAAGAAAAGTGACCCGGTGGCCGGCAGGCCGACGGAAGCCCGCCGCAGGCGAGCCCGGTTGCGACACAGTCAATAAGGGCGGAAGGCACTGGATCCCAGCCTTCGCTGGGATGACGTTGAGGGAAGTCAAACGAAGACGGCTAGTGTCCGCTCGTCGTTCTGCTCGCCCCGCGCGTGTCCTGTTTTCTCAGCGACGACAACACACTCCTGTCTGCACACGTACCTCAGTACGCGTACCGCACCCCACCCACCCAAGTCTCCGCCACCACCAACCCCTCATCCACCACCGCGAAGTCGGCCTGCTGGCCCGCCACCAGGCGGCCATGCGTGCGATCCAGTCCCAGCCATGCCGCGGGGTACGCGCTGGCCATGCGCGAGGCTTCCGCCAGCGGCAGGCCCACCATGTTCACCAGATTGCGCACACCGGTGGCCATGTCCAGCGCGGAGCCAGCCAAAACACCCGCATCGCTCTGGCAAATGCCGTCGCGGGCGATGATGGTCTGGCCGTTGAGCACGTATTCCGGATTGTCCGAACCCACCGGCGGCATGGCGTCGGTGACGAGCACGCTCTTGCCGCGCGCCTTGGCGGCGATCGCCACGCGCAGCGCCACCGGATGCACGTGGTGGCCATCAGCAATGAGGCCGCACCAGCTGTGCGGATCGTCCAGCGCGGCGCCGACCACGCCCGGCTCGCGACTGCCGAGTGGGGTCATCGCGTTGTAGAGGTGGGTGAAGCCGCATACACCCGCATCCAGCGCGGCGCGGGTGGTGTTGTAGTTGGCGGCGGTATGGCCGGCCACCACCCGCACGCCTGCTTCGCTGAGCTGGCGGATGGTGTCCAGCGGCACTTCTTCCACCGCCAGCGTGAGCATCACCACGCCGCGGCGGTTGCGCGTGATCGCGGCGAGGTCCGCGGCGTCGGGCAGGCGGAACAGGCTGGCGTCGTGGATGCCCTTGCGCGCGGTGGCGAGGAACGGGCCTTCCAGGTGGATGCCGAGCACGCCAGGTACGCCCTGCTCGATGGCGGCATCGACGGCGTCGAGCGCCTTTTGCATCACCTCGGCGGTGTCGGTGATCAGCGTAGGCAGGAAGCCGGTGGTGCCGTACTTGCGGTGCGCCACGCTGATGGTCGCCAGCGCCTCCACCGTGGGTTCGGCGTTGAACAGCACGCCGCCGCCGCCGTTGACCTGCACGTCGATAAAGCCGGGGAGCAACAGTCGGCCCTGCAGATCGTGCGCCTGCGCGGCGGCCACGCGCGCGTCGTTGGCGTGGGTGATCGCCTCGATGCGCTCGCCGCGCACCAGCACCGCCAGCCCGTCGCGCGGGCCGTGGTCGGTGAGCACGCGTCCGTTGATGAGGGCGGTCAGCTGGCTGGTCATCACATCGTCTCCGTCACCTTGCGCAGATGCGGCGGGACATCCGGGTCGAAGCCGCGCGCCAGCGACAGCGCGCTGGCGGCGCGATAGAAGCTCTGCACGGCCAGCAGCGGCGCCACGATCGGCGCGATGTTGGCCGGTAGCGGCAGCGTGCCGGGGTCGGTGCTGCCCGGCGCCGCCACGAACACGCGCGCGCCACGCGCACGAAACTCGCGCGCCACGGCAAGGGTGTTTTCCAGCGTGCCGTCGTCCTGACCGAAGAACAGCACCGGGAAGCCGTCGCCGACGAGCGCCATCGGACCGTGTTTCACTTCCGCCGCGCTGAATGCCTCGGCGTGCAGGCCGCAGGTTTCCTTGAGCTTGAGCGCGGCTTCCAGCGCGGCGCCGAAGCCATAACCGCGACCCACCACGAACAGGTTGCGCGCATCGCGCAGGCCGTCGGTGAGCGCGCTCCAGTCGCCATCCCAGCCGCGACGCAGGTCGTCCGGCAGGCGGGCGATCACCTCGTGCAGGGTGGCGTCGTCGCTCCAGTGCGCGGTGAGCTGCAGGATCGCCGACAGCGTGGCGAGGTAGCTCTTGGTGGCGGCCACGCTCAGCTCCGGACCGGCGCGCAGCGGCACGAAGGTGTCGGCCATCTGCGCGAGCGGGGAGTCCTCCACGTTCACCAGCGCCACCACGTGGGCGCCGGCGTCCTTGGCGGCCTGTGCGCTGCGCAGCAGGTCGGGGCTCTTGCCCGATTGCGAGATGGCGACGAACAGCGCGCCATCCAGATGCAGGTCGGCGTCGTAGATGGAGGAGATCGACGGCGAGGCCGAGGCGGTGATCAGCCCCAGGCGCGTCTCGAACACATACTTCGCATAGGCGGCGGCATGGTCGGAGCTGCCGCGGGCGCAGGTGACGATGAAGCGGGGCGGCGTGGCCCGCAGCTGCTCGCCGAGCGTCCTGAGGATCTGCGCGTTCTCGCGCAGCTGGCGCTCGACCACGGCGGCCGCCTCGTGGGCCTCGCGGTACATCAGGGTGGAGCTGGCTTCCTTCATCGTCAGTCTCTTGGCATGCGTGTGGGCGCACACCGCAGGGGCGAGGCGGCGCCTCAGCCCTTGCGTGGCGTCGGGGTTTGCGGCGGCGCGGTGGAGCCGCGCACGACCAGTTCGGGGATAAAGCATTCGGCGTGCGGCAGCTCCACAGCGGCGCCGGCCTTGCGTTGCAGTTCGGCCATCAGCTGCAGCGCGGCATGACGGCCGATCTCGCTGGTGGACTGTCGGGCGGTGGTGAGCGCGGGCCAGGCCTGCTTGGAGAACGGGCTGTCCTCGAAGCCGGCGATGGAGAGATTCCACGGCACATCGAGTCCGCTGGAGCGGGCTGCGGCCAGCACGCCGGCGGCAATTTCATCGTTGCTGCCGAAGATTGCGGTCGGCGGATCCTTCAGCGCCAGCAGCTTGCGCGCGCCGCGGAAACCGTCGTCGAACGCGTAGCGGCCAGCCAGCACCAGACGCTTGTCCAGCGGCAGGCCGTAGTCCTTCAATGCGTCCGCATAACCCTGGTAGCGCTCTGGGCTGGAGCGGTGGTGCGGTTCGCCCCACAGGAAGCCGATGCGCTGGTGGCCCATCTGGATCAGGTGCTCGGTGATCGCATAGGCCGCGCTGCGGTCGTCCACGTAGACGCAAGGCGCGCCGTCGTGGGGATCCTCACGCGAGGAGATGATGCGCACGAAGCTGATGTCGTTGGCGCTGAGCTTGGCGATCAGCTCCGGCTCTTCCGACATCGGCGGGGCCAGCACCAGGCCGGCCAGGCGGTTGCGCTCGACCAATGCGCACAGCTCATTGGCCAGGTCGGGCGAGGTGGAATCGCAGGGATGGATCAGCAGGCCGTAGCCGCGTTCGCGGCAGGCCGACAGCACGCCATCCTGCATGCTGATGACGTAGTGCGCGTTCGGGTTGTCGTAGACCAGGCCGATCGCATAGGCATGCGTGCTGCGCAGGCCGCGCGCGGAAAGGTTGGGCTGGTAGCCCAGCGCCTCGATGGCGCGTTCGACTTTCTCGCGGGTGTCCGCACGCACCGAGGCCTCGTGGTTGATCACGCGGGACACGGTCTTCAGCGAAACGCCTGAGCGTTTGGCGACGTCCTTGATGGTGGGGGTGCGCAACGTGGGAACTCCGGCAGAACTAAAAGAGGCATCGTAGCCCAGAGGGGTATGGCCCGGCGGGTGGCGAGGCGCCGCCCGCCACCGCTCAGCGCGCGTGCTGGCCGACGCGATGGCCCCTCATGCCGTAGTAGAGGATGTACAGGTAGCAGGGCACCATCAGCGCCATGAATACCAGCTGGAAGTTGAAGTGCTGTTTCAGGTGCACGAACAGCTGCGGCACGATGGCGCCACCGGCGATGGCCATGATCATCAGCGCCGAGCCGCGCTCGGTCAGTCGGCCCAGTCCATGGATCGCCAGTGGGAAGATCGCCGGCCACATCATCGCGTTGGCGAAACCCAGCGCGGCCACGAAACCCACGGAAGTGTGGCCGCTGGTGACGTAGGCGCCCACGGTGAACAGCACGCCGAGCACCGCCGACACCGCAAGGTAGCTCTGCTGCGAGATGAAGCGCGGAATCAGCACCAGTCCGCCCAGGTAGCCGGCAAGCATCGCGATCAGGGTGAACGAGGTGAAGTGCTTGGTCTCTTCCAGTGGCAGGCCGAAGCCCTGGCCATAGGTGCCGATGGCGTCGCCCGCCATCACTTCCACGCCCACGTAGAGGAACAGGCACAGCACGCCAAGCCACAGGTGCGGGAAGCTGAAGATGCCGCCCTTGGCGTGGCCGATGCCGCTTTCGGCGTTGGCGCCGGCCGGCTTGATCTCCGGCAGCGGCGAGCGGATTACCCAGATCGCCAGCAGCACCAGCAGGCCGGCCATGATCATGTACGGCATGTGGATCTTGGCGGCGAACGCATTGAGCAGGACTTCCTTCGCCTCGGGCGTGGGCGCGGCTTTCACCTGCTGGTCGAAGCTGTCGATGCCTGACAGCACCAGCGCGCCGAACACGAACGGCGCCAGTGCGCCGGCGATCTTGTTGCAGATGCCCATGAAGGCGATGCGCTGTGCGGCGCTGTCGATGGGGCCGAGGATGCTGATGTAAGGGTTGGAAGCGGTCTGCAGCAGCGCGAGGCCCGCGCCGATCACGAACAGCCCGACCAGCGCCGGATAGAAGATGCGCATGCTGACGAACTGGCCGAACAGCACCGCACCGATCGCCATCACGAACAGGCCCAGACCCATGCCCTTCTTCATGCCCGTGCGGCGAAGCACGCTCGACGACGGAATGGCCAGGAAGAAGTAGGAGAAGTAGAACACCAGCGGCACCAGGAACGCGGACACGTCATCCACGTTGAAGGCGAGCTTGACGAAGGTGATCAGCGGGCCGTTGAGCCAGGTGACGAAGCCGAAGATGAAGAACAGCACGCCGATGATCAGCATCGGCACCATGCTGGATGGGCGTGTCTCGCTGGAGGCGAGCGTTGTGGCAGACATGGTGGTGGCAGCTCCCCGCGGATGACCAGTGACCGACGAGCCAAAGCGGCCCGATTCCCCCGAATGTCCTTTTATCGACTCAAACTAGTAACGTTGTCAAATACTGGCAGCAAATGTGCCCGCGCATGGTGACCGGCCGGGGCGCGGAAAATGGCCCGAAGATGGGCCGCCCAGGACCGGATCCAGGCTCTCGCCCAGCATTGATATTTGTAAAAAATCCATTGATAACATGGTTTTGCATTGCACCATGAAGGCGCTTGAGTTCGGCTGCAGTGGCAGCCCTGATACTCGCCAAACCCTTGTTGCGTAGGTCATTGTCAGTCGATGACAACGTTGTCCTGAATGTTGTCGCGGAGCGCGAAAATGGGCCTGTTCTGCCGGACGGGCTGTTCTCGCTGTCGCCCTGGGCGATGGTGACTGGCGGGACCGCGGTGGGGAGGCCCACCCCATTATTTCTACTACTACGACTCGTTCGGCGGGAAGGGTGGGTGGGTGCACGAGCGGGTCGAGCCCGCTGGTTGGACCGGATCGCCGAGTTGCCCGGAGGGGATCGGTCACAGGCCTGGTCGTCCAGGATGGTCGTAATCCGGAGCTCGGTATTGGGCGAACGTGCGCGCCGCAGCCGGACTGGCGGCCGTTGTGTCCCGGCTGCCCCGGCGATCAGGGGCGCCGGCTCCTTCCGTCATCCCCGCACGAGGGGTGAGAGGGTCAACCTTCCTTTCCCGGCGGCCCACGCGCGCCATGCGCAGGCGCTGTCCCTACCGTCACGCCGGTGTCCAGCAACGTTGTCACGACAGATGTCCGCAAGGGTCAAAATTGGTCTGTTCGAGCCCCTTCAAAGGGCCCGAAAATTCCTTAAATCGGTCTAAATTGACCGTCCAAATGGCCCCAATTTTGGTCACTTGTGGCGCAGTGCAAAAAGCCTGCTATACGGCCATTCATTCCTTGTTTCATGCAGCATAAAGCTCATGTGATGAGCTGGTGGCGAGCCTTGTTGCTGCTCTGCACCACGACTCAACCGGGGGGTAGGACAGGTTCCTAGTTGACAACGTTGTCAACCGTTACCAGACTCCGGCCAAAACCTGATCACGTTTCACAACAACGTGACATCGCAATGACGAGGGCATCGCAGTGGGGCAAAGGGGCGTTCACGAGGTGCGTGGGTCTTCACCCCAAGAGGCCGTGTTCCTGGCGGCCGACGTCGGCGGGACGCATGCGCGCATCGGTCTGGTGAGCGAGCGTCCGGACGGACCCTGTCCGGTCACGGTGCTGCAGTACCACCGCTATGCCTGCGCGGACTGGCCGAGCCTGACCGCGGTGCTGCGCGACTTCGTCAGCCAGCTCGATCGTTCGGTGCATGTCAGTCGCTGTGCCGTGGCCAGCGCGGGTTACGTGCTTGGCGACGCGATCGTCAACGACAACCTGCCCTGGCCGGTGTCCATCCGCGACATCCGCGACACCCTGGGCATCCAACAGCTGGCGGTGGTCAACGACTTCGAGGCGGTGGCGTATGCCACGCAATTCCTGAGCCGGGCGGACACCACCCCGGTGATCGAGAGCGAAGCGCCGTCGGCGGTGGGCCCCGTGCTGGTGATGGGGCCGGGCACCGGGCTGGGATCGGCCGTGCTGTTGCCGGGTCATCCGCACGCCACCGTGCTGGCCACCGAGGCCGGGCAGATCGCGCTGGCGCCAGGCAACGAACGCGAGATCGAGATCCTGCGCTTCCTTGCGCGCGACCGCGCCTATGTATCGTTCGAGCACGCCCTGTCGGGGCCGGGCCTGCTCAACCTCTACCGCGCGGTGTGCGCGCTGCGCGACCGCTCGCCGCAATTGACCGTGCCGAGCGAAGTGACGCAGGCGGCGCTCGCGCACAGCGATGCCGCCGCGGTCGAAGCACTCGAAGTGTTCTGCGGCCTTCTCGGCAGTTTCGTCGGCGACCTCGTGTTGCTGTACGGCGCACGCGGGGGCGTGTTTCTAGCCGGGGGCATCCTGCCGCAGATCCGAGACGTCCTGCTGGCCAGCAGTTTCCGCCAGCGCTTCTTCAACAAGGGCGTGATGCGCGCCTTCCTGCAACAGGTCCCAGTTCGACTGATGGAGCACGGCCAGCACGGGGTGATCGGTGCGGCCGGTTTGTACCTGGATGGTCAGCATGCAAGACCAGGGGAGAACGCTGTACCGCAGTAATCACCGTTGCAACCAACCGGGCGTGAGCCCAGCCAGCCAAGCCGCAGCCGGAAGACCTACGAGCATCCGCTGCCGTAAAGCCTTAGAGGGGAGGAAACCATGTCAAACCGCAAGACTCTACTAGCAGCCAGCATCATCGCCGGCTTGTGCCTGTCCGGCTCCGTGTACGCCGACAATGCACCGGCCACCGCATCCGCGCCCGCAACGACGCCCGCGCCGGCCGCGCAGCCTGCCACGGCCGCCGATAGCCAGGACAACACCCAGAGCCAGGCCGACCGAGCCAAGGCCAAGCAGCTGGGCACCGTCACTGTCGTCGGCATCCGCGACTCGGAAGCCGAGTCGCTGAACCTGAAGAAGTCCGCCGACAACATCGTTGAAGTGATCACGGCCGAAGACATCGGCAAGCTGCCGGCCAAGAACGTGGCCGACACCTTGGCGCGCTTGCCCGGCGTGAACATCAGCTCCTCGAGCGCCAGCGAAGGCGGCTTCGACGAGAACGACCGCGTCAGCCTCCGCGGCACCAACCCGAGCATGACCCAGACCCTGGTCAACGGCCACACCGTGGGCACCGGCGACTGGTTCGTGCTGAGCCAGGTGCAGACCGTGGGCCGCAGCGTGAGCTACAGCCTGCTGCCGTCCGAAGTGGTTGACCAGGTGGTGGTGCACAAGTCGTCCGAGGCCAAGCAGCAGGAAGGCGGCAGCGCCGGCACGGTCGACATCATCACCCGCAAGCCGCTCGAGTTCGCCAACCCGATCACCGCACAGGCCTCGATCGGCGCCGTCTATTCCGACCTGCCGGGCGACACCAAGCCGCAGTTCAACGGCCTGTTCAACTGGAAGAACAGCGACAACACCTTTGGCGCGATGCTGCAGGGCTTCTATGAAGAGCGCAGCCTGCAGCGCAACGGCCAGGAATTCGTGGGCGGCTTCAACCAGATCCAGGCCACCGATCCGGTCGCCAAGGCGCATCCGGATCTCGCCGGCGTGTACTACCCGAACCTGATCGGCCAGACCCTGTTCACCCAGACGCGCAAGCGCGAGGGCGGCATGATCGACCTCGAGTGGAAGCCGCTCGACAACCTGACGCTGAACCTGGACAGCTTCTACTCCAACCTCAAGGCCGACAACTTCAACCGCAACTACATGTTGTGGTCGAGCCAGTTCGTGCCGGGTGGCGTGGGCCTGCAGAGCTACACAGTCGGCGGCAACGTGCTCAAGTCGGCGACCTTCGCTCCGGTGACGGCCAGCACCACCACGCCGTACGGCGTGTATGACCAGATCTCGCGTCCGGGCGCCTCGTCCTCCTCCGCGTACACCACGTTGGATGCCGAGTGGCGCGCCAACGATCATCTGACCTTCACCGGCATGATCGGCACCACCAAGGGCAAGGGCAACAGCGACAACCAGAACGTCAGCGAGCTGGGCTTTGCCGGCAACGCCGGCGCCAGCTGGGACATGAATGGCACCGGCCGGCCGTCCAACTGGTCGATCGGCGGCGACAACGCCAGTCCGTCGGGCATCATCCCGTCGGCCGGCTGGATCTTCGGCGACCAGGACATCCACGTGGTGGACAAGGAGAACTTCTACCAGGCTGACGGTGAGTACGCGTTCGACAGTTCGCCGATCTTCCTGAACACGCTGGACTTCGGCCTGCGCTACTCCGACCACACCCGCGAGAACAAGACCGACATCGGTCAGGGCCCGACCGGCGACTGGACCAACCCGGCCAACTACCCGACCACCTGGTCGAGCTATCCGAGCAGCTTCAACAGCGACCTGGGCGTCAATGGCCCGGCCCCGCTGTGGTACTACAGCGAAGGCGCGCTGGCTGCGTTCAATGCCCAGTTCGCCAACCGCGATCCGGTGACCCGCTTCAACTGGCAGAACATCTACCGGGTCAACGAGAAGGACACGGCGGCATACATGCAGGCGAACTTCGCCGGCGATCGCTGGAGCGGCAACTTCGGCGTGCGTTATGTCTACACCAAGGAAGACATCACGTATAACTCCGGCTCCCAGTCGTCGTACTCCATCGCCGGCCCGATCACCGGTTCGGCCTTCGGTCCGTACTACATCAACAACTACAACAACAGCTACGATCGTTTCCTGCCGAGCGCGAACCTGCGGTTCAACCTCACGGACGACCTGCTGGCCCGCTTCGCCGCTTCGCAGACCATGACCCGCCCGGACTACTCCGCGCTGGCCGGTTCGTACTCGCTGGATGACCTGACCCACACCGGCAGTGGCGGCAACCCGCAGCTGAAGCCGCTGGTCTCCACCAACTTCGACCTGTCGATGGAGTGGTACTTCGCTCCGCGTGGCCTGGTGTCGGCCGGCGTCTACAACATGGCGCTCAGCAACTACGTCAACTTCGGCAACGAGAGCCTGTTGTTCAAGGACCAGCAGGCCAGCAACACGGCCGGTCATGACGTGTTCTCGACCTACCTGGTCAGCGTGCCGACCAACGTCAACGGCAACGTCAAGGGCGTGGAGCTGAACTACATCCAGCCGATCGGCGAGAACTGGGGTGTGCAGACCAACTACACCTACGCCCAGGGTCATGCGGACAACGACAAGCCGCTGCAGGGCACCTCGAAGAACACCTACAACCTGTCGGCTTTCTTCGAAAACGCGGACTGGAATGCTCGCATCAGCTACACCTACCGCTCGTCGTTCTTCGACGGCGTGAGCCGTACCGACACGTACTACCAGGCAGGCATCGGCAACCTGGCGTTCTCCGCGGGCTACAACATCAACAGCTGGATGTCGGTGCACTTCGACGCGATGAACCTCAACAACCCGACGCTCAAGTACTACACCTTGAGCCCGATCTACGGAAAGCAGCCGGATGCGTTCTACGTCAACGGTCGCCAGTACTACCTGACCCTGAACTTCAAGATGTAATTGAGGCTACCTCCCCGCCCAACGGGCCCGGCGTTTTGCCGGGCCCGATTTTTGTCCGGGGATGCGCAAGAGCTCCACATCCAGTCGGGAGAGCGATGGCATGAGGCGAGGACGCCCCTTGGTGTTGGTGCTGCTGGTCCTGTTGGCCAACAGCGCACAGGCGCTCGGCGTGAAGGTGCTGGTGGACCAGGTCGGTTACGACACCCACGCGCCCAAGCAGGCGGTGGTGATGGATCCATCGGGCGATCGAAACTTTCGCGTCATCGACACCGACACCGGCAAAGTGGCCTGGAAAGGCGAGCTGGGTCAGGCCGGTACGGTCGCCCGCTGGGGCGATGACACCTATGCGATAGCGGATTTCAGTGGCCTGGTGACGCCGGGTCGTTACGTGGTGACGCTGGGCGAGGGCGGGCGCGAGTCGCGTTCCTGGCCGTTCGAGGTGCAGGACAACGTGCTCGAGCGCCACACCCTGTCCGACGTTGTTTATTACTTCAAGGGCCAGCGTTCGAGCGGCCTGCTCGACAAGGCGGATCGACAACTGGCGCGGCCGGATGGTCAGCCGGGCACGCTCGATCTCCATGGTGGCTGGTACGACGCGACCGGCGACTACGGCATCCACCTGTCGCACCAGAATCTCACCAGCTACTTCAATACCCAGCAGTTGCCGCTGGCGGCCTGGAGCCTGCTGCGAAGCTGGCAGCAGCTGGAGGCGCGGCAGGACGGCAACTTCCACGAATATCAGCGCCGTCTGCTCGACGAAGGCTTGTTTGGAGCCGACTTCCTGGTGCGCGACAAGCGCCCGGATGGCTCGTTCTACCAATCCATCGACGCCACCGGTCCGGGCAAGCTGCCGCAGGATCGCCACATCGGCGATCCGAACTGGCGCACGCAGATCAAGTTGAAGCCGGGCGACCACACCGAACAGGTGACGCAGCCAGCCCATGGCCCGCATGCCTACGAGGCGAGCTTCCGCGCCGGCGGCGGCATGGCGATCGCCGCGCTGGCCGTGGCCGCAAGCACCGGTGTGGACGGAGAATTCCGCGACGCGGATTATCTCAAGGCCGCCGAGGATGCCTACCGTTTTCTCGATGCGCACAACCGCGAGCTGATCAACGACGGCAAGGAAAACATCGTCGACGACTATTGCGCGCTGCTGGCGGCTGTCGAGCTGTATGGCGCCACCCATGACGACACCTGGCGCCGCGCGGCGGACAAGCGTGCTGATCGACTGATGGCGCGCCTGGTCACCCATGGCGGTTACCGCGATTACTGGCGCGCGGACGACGGCACGCGGCCGTTCTTCCATCCGACCGACGCCGGCCTGCCCGTGGTGGCGCTGGTGGAATATGCCGGCATCGCCGACGCCGGCCGCCAGGCCAAGCTGCGCGCTGTGGTGCGTCGCTCACTGGAAGCGGAGCTGGCGCTCACCGGTCAGGTCGGCAACCCGTTCGGATATGCGCGCCAGCTGGTGCGTGGCGGAGACGGCAAGGTACGCGCGGCATTCTTCTTCCCCCACGACACCGAGGCGGCGCCGTGGTGGCAGGGTGAGAACGCGCGGCTGGCTTCGCTCGCCGCGGCGGCGCGGGCGGCAGCGCCGCTGTATGCCGACGACGCGGCGTTCCGCAGCAAGTTGCAAGCCTATGCGTGGAACCAGCTGCACTGGATTCTTGGACGCAATCCCTACGACAGCAGCATGCTGATGGGCAGTGGCCAGAACAACGCTGGCTACATGTTCTTCGACTCCTACGAGTACACCAACGCGCCGGGCGCCATCATCAACGGCATCACCTCGGGCCTGACCGACGAGGAAGGCATCGCCTTCAATCTCGGCTATGCCCAGACTGGCAAGGACGATGACTGGCGCTGGACCGAACAGTGGCTGCCACACGATGCGTGGTATCTGTTTGCCATCAGCCTTCCCCACGATTGACGTCTGACCACGAGGGACCGATGAGAACCACACGCCGCATCCTGTGCCTTGCCCTGTTCGGCATCGCCACGCTTGCCCACGGCGCCGGCGCAAGCCAGCCGCCGCTGATCCCGATGCCCGCACAGGTGAGCCAGGTCGGCGAGGCGTTCACGGTGACGGCAAAGACGCCGATCGTGGTGGATGCCGGTGACAGCGAAGCGCGGCGCACGGCGGACTATCTCGCCGCACTCACCGAGCGCACGCGCCACCTGCCGCTGGTGGTGACGCAGGACGCCGTGCAAGGGCCCGCCATCATTCTCAAGCGCGACCCGCAGGCGCCGGTGAAGGAGGCGGAGGGCTACACCCTCGACGTCACGCCGCAGGGCATCCGCGTGCTGGCGCGCGACGAGGCGGGCCTGTTCTATGGCGCCGTCACCGCGTGGCAGCTGATGACGCCGGCGCAGGGCAGCGGCGATGTGCGCGTGGAAGGCGTGCACATCAGCGACCAGCCGCGTTTCGCCTGGCGCGGCATGATGCTGGACTCCGCACGCCACTTCCAGACGCCGGACGAAGTGCGCACGCTGATCGACCAGATGGCGCAGCACAAGCTCAACGTGCTGCACTGGCACCTCACCGATGACCAGGGCTGGCGCATCGAGATCAAGCGCTATCCCGAGCTGACCCGCATCGGCGCCTGGCGCACGCCGCCCGACGTCGGGCAGGGTGGCGAGCCGGGGCGTTATGGCGGCTACTACACGCAGGATCAGATCCGCGAGATCGTCGCCTACGCCCACGACCGCCACATCACGGTGGTTCCCGAGATCGACATGCCGGGCCATGCGCAGGCGGCGGTCGCCTCGTATCCCGAACTGGGCGTCACTGGCAGGCGTCCGCCCGTTTCGCCCGACTGGGGCGTGCATCCGTATCTCTACAACGTCGACGACCACACTGTGCGCGTGCTGCAGGACGTGCTCGACGAGGTGATGGCGCTGTTCCCGTCCACCTATATCCACGTGGGCGGCGACGAGGCGGTGAAGGACCAGTGGCAGGCATCCGCCGCCGTGCAGGCGCGCATGCATGCGCTTGGCCTGAAGAACGAGAACCAGCTGCAGAGCTGGTTCATCGGCCAGATGGGCCAGTACCTCGCCGCTCACGGCCGTCGGCTGATCGGCTGGGATGAAATCCTGGAAGGCGGCCTGCCGGCCAGCGCCACCGTGATGTCATGGCGCGGCACCCAGGGCGCCATCGATGCGGCCAAGCAGGGTCACGACGTGGTGCTGTCGCCGGCGCCGCAGTTGTACCTGGACCAGATGCAGAGCGATCGCGCCGACGAGACCACCGGCCGCCTCCCGTCGATGTCGTTGCAGAGCTATTACGACTTCGAGGCGGTGCCCAAGGTGCTCACCGCCGACCAGGCGAAACACGTGCTCGGCATGCAGGCCAACATGTGGACCGAGCACATGCCCACGCTGCGCCACATCGAGCACGCGGTGTTCCCGCGCATGGATGCGCTGGCCGAGGCCGCGTGGACGCCGGCCACCGGCCGTGAGTGGCACGATTTCCTCAATCGCCTGCCGGCTCAGCTGGCGCGCTACCGCGTGCAGGACATCGGCTATGCCGACAGCGCGTTCGCCGCATCCGTCGACGTTGACCGCAACGCCGCCATCCGCGGCGGCAAGGCGCAGGTGACACTGTCCAACCAGGCCCGCTACGGCAACCTGCACTACACCATCGATGGCAGCGAGCCGGGCGCCAGCTCGCCGCTGTATGTCCATCCGTTCACGGTGAAGCTCCCCACCACGATCAGCGCGGTGGCGATCGGCGCCGATGGCACGCCGCTGGCGGCGCCGCGACAGCGCGTGCTGGACGTGCCCGCGCTACGCACCCGCAGCACCGGTGAGCTGGACAACTGCCCGGGCAGCGATTTCCGCCTGCGCGTGCAGCCCACGCCTGACGCGACCAGCCTCGCCCCGACGTATCTGATCAACGTGTTCGATAACTGTCGCCTCTACCGTGCGGCGGATCTCGACGGCATTGCGGCGATCCGCGTGGATGTCGCGCGCCTGCCGCGCAATTACCAGCTGGCGCACGAGGCCAAGCTGGTGGTGGCGCACAAGGCCGGCACGCCGCAGGGCGAGCTGGTGGTTCGTCTGGACAACTGCAAGGGCAAGACCCTCGGCACGCTGCCGCTGCCCGAAGGCGGGCCGCTGAGCTTCACGCTGCGGGGCGCCCTGGTCAGGCAGGCCGGCGTGCATGACCTCTGCCTGGTATTCACCTCGCCGATCACCGGGCCGCTGTATGGCATAGGCGATGCCTCAGTGCTGCCGGCCAGCGAGGGTAGCCAGTGAAGGCAGCGTTGCGACGCCTTGCGTCCGTCGACGCATTGCGTGGCTGCACCGTTGCGTTGATGTTGTTGGTGAATGACCCCGGCGACTGGGGCCACGTCTACTGGCCGCTCGAGCACGCTGAATGGAACGGATGCACGCCCACCGACCTGGTGTTTCCGTTCTTCCTGTTCGTGGTGGGCGTGTCGATCGCGCTGGCGATTGGGCCGCGGCTGGAGCAAGGCGCCGACCGCGGCGCGCTTGCCCGGGCTGCGCTCAAGCGCGGGCTGCGCATCCTGCTGCTGGGCGTGGCGATCAACGTGCTGGCCTGGCTGATCATGCCCGGCGCCCACCTGCGCTTGCCCGGCGTGTTGCAGCGCATCGCCGTGTGCTTCGCCGGCGCGGCGCTGTTCGCCATCTACACGAAACCGCGTACGCAGTGGCTGGCCATCGCCGTGTGCCTGCTCGGCTACTGGGCTCTGTTGCTGCTCGGCGGCACGCTGGACCCATTCGTCAACATCGTCAGCCGAAGCGACTTCGCAGTGTTCGGGCGGACGGTGTATCTGATCGATCCGGTGACAGGCCTGGGCCATGATCCCGAAGGCCTGCTTGGCTGCATACCGTCACTGGCCACGAGCCTGCTCGGATTGCGCGCTGGGCAATGGCTGCGTGACGAGAAAATGCGGCCGCTGCTGGCGGCGGGAGTGGCGTCATTGGTGCTGGGCATTGCGTGGTCGCTGCTGCTGCCACTGAACAAGAATCTGTGGACTTCATCGTTCGTGCTGTGGACGGCGGGTTGGGCGATGCTGGCGCTGGCCTTGTTCCACCTGCTGATCGACCGACGAGGCTGGCCCGCGATCGGTCGCCGCTTTGGCGTGAATGCGGTGGCGGCTTATGCAGGCTCGGAGCTGATGCAGATCCTGCTGCCCGGCCTTGGCATCCAGGATCCCCTGTACCAGCGCGCCTTCGCCAGCCGGATCACTCCGCTGGCGGGCCCCTACGTGACGTCGCTCGCCTTCGCGCTCGTGTTCGTCGGCGTGTGGTGGCTGATCGTGTTTGCGATGGATCGGCGACAGCTCTACATCAAGCTGTAGCGAGCAGGCGGCAGGCCGACGGTTCAACCCGATCCACTGATCAGACGTCGCGCGGCACAAGGCGCCGTGCGGCGACGCTAGCCGAAGATGGCGCCCTCGTCCGCGTGGCGATCCGGCTGGGTCGCCACGCGCACGCGATTGCCGCCGCCTTTCTTCACCTGGTACATCGCGTCGTCGGCGGCGCGGGTGAGCTCGCGTGCATCCTCGCCGTGTAAAGGGAAGGTGGCGATGCCGATGCTGATGGAGACATGCAGGCTTCGCTCGGCCAGCGGGAATGGCTCGTTCAGCGCCACCCGCAATTTCTCCGCCACGGCCACGCTGTCGGCAGGGGCCTGCATGTGTTCCAGCAGCACCACGAACTCGTCGCCGCCCACGCGTCCGACCACATCGCCTTCGCGCAGCTGGCTGCGAATGCGCTGCGCGACGGCGCACAGGAGTTGGTCACCGACGTGGTGTCCGTACTGGTCGTTCACCTGCTTGAACTTGTCGAGGTCGATGTAAAGCAGGGCCAGGTTGCCGCCGAAGCGCGTGGCGTTATCCAGCGCAGCCTCGAACTGCTGGTAGAACAGGTCGCGGTTCGCCAGGTCGGTGAGTGGATCGTGCCGTGCAATGTGGTGAAGCCGTGCTTCGGCGCGCTTGCGCTCGATCGCCGCGGCCACCTGGGTTGACACGAACTGCAGCAGCTCCTGGTCGGCCTCGGTGTAGCGGGTGGCGTCCGAGTAACTCTGGACCACCAGCGCGCCAATCACATTGCCCTGGGTCACCAGCGGCACGCCCAGCCAGTGCAACGCATCGGCGCCATGCAGCGGACGTGAGGGGTCGGCAAGCTGAGCAGGCGTCAGCAACAACGGTTGGCCGGTCCGGATCAGTTCCGACGCGAGCGTGCCGGAGTCCAGGCTCTGCGGGGGCGGCGCGTCGTCGCGCTCATCCACGAAGTAGGGAAAACTCACCTCATGGCGCCGTGCGTCGTAGAGCGCCACGAAAAAGTTCTCGGCGGGAAGCAGCCGCCCGATGATGTGGTGGATCTCCTCGTACAGCGCCGGCAGGTTGTCCGCGGCGTGGGCAGCCTCGGAGATCGCATGGAGGGCGGAGGTCATCGCCTCGGCGCGCTTGAGCGACGTGATGTCGCGTGCCACCGCGATGCGCACGCGGTCTTGTTCCGACCAGCGCGCCGACCACATGATGTGAACGACCCGACCGTCCTTGCGGATGTAACGGTTCTGGAAATGCGGCTGCGGATGCCCGTCCATGATGGCGGCCACCGTCTGCATGGTGAGGTCCCGATCCTCCGGGTGCACCAGTTCGATCATGCGCCGCCCGAGCACCTCCGACGGCGGGTAGCCGAAGATGCGCTCATAGGCAGCGTTGACGAAAAGGTAACGCCCCTCGACGTCGACCACGCAGATCGCGTCCCACAGCAGGTCCATGATCTTTTCGAGCGAGCTGAATTTCTGGCTGTCCATCGGGCGTTTCGCTCAGCAGTGCTCGGCCGGAACCGGCTGGGGGTATTCCATGGACAGGCAAGATGCGTGCCGTTGCTGCGACAGGGCATGCAGCCATCCGCGGCCGGCGTGGCCTGGGGCGGGAAGGGCAGCGGCGCGATGGGCCATCATGGGACAGGCGCGGAGCGTCGGGCGACGTGGCAACGGAAGGCGCCACTATAGGCCTTCCGGACGGCTGATGTGTCGGGGGCAGTCGCCCCGCAGTCCGGACATCTTGTACTGGCCCTTAGCCTCCGGTAACTATCGAAGCCGGGTCGATAGGCTCCACCCTACGCCCAGGTCCCTATGCTCGGGCCACACCAATACAAGGAAAATCATGAAGCCATGGACAATGGTCGCGCTGACCCTGGTGTTGGGTGCAGCGTGTCGAGCGCAGGAACCCACACCGCCGCTGGTGAGCGACCCGGTCTATACCCGTCCAGCACGTCTCGTCGATATTGGTGGCGGCCAACGCCTGAATCTGTACTGCCTGGGGTCCGGGTCGCCAGCCGTCATCATGGATGCCGGCATGGGTGATTCCACGATTTCCTGGGCGTTGGTGCAGCCAGCCCTGGCGCACAGCACGAAGGTGTGCTCGTTCGATCGCGCGGGCCTTGGCTTCAGTGATGCAGCGCGCCGGCCGAGCACGCCACGCAACCAGTCCGAGGACCTTCACCGCCTGCTGGCCGCCGCCGGTATCAGGCCGCCGTATGTGCTGGTGGGCCACTCCCTGGCAGGCATGAACGTGAGGGTGTTTGCGGACATGTATCGCGCGGACGTCGCTGGAATGGTCATTGTCGAGGGATCACACGAGGACCAGTCGACACGAGGTTGGGCGATTGGCGTGCCTGGGCAGAAAGACCGATACGACGCCTATCTGAAAGATGCGCACGCCTGCGTCGCGGAGGCCGAGAAGGGGCTGGTGATGGGCACCCCCGCATATGAAAAATGCGTCGGCGTTCCGGACGCACGCGTGAGTCCGGACATCAACCGGGCGCAACAGGCCTACGCGGTGAGCCCGCGATGGCAGGCGGCCGTAGCGTCGGAGCGCGAGAACGTGTTCTACGAAAGCGCCGCCGAGGCCCGGGGCACACGCAAGGACTTCGGCGACATGCCGATCATCGTGCTGACCCATTCGCCGTTCGCCAAGCGCAGTGACGAGACGCAGGACGAGCGCAACCAGCGCACCTTGCTGTGGGAGGACCTACACCTCCAGGTCGCCGCGATGTCATCGCGCGGCATCAACGTCATCGTGCCCAACAGCACGCACTACATCCAGTACGACAAACCCCAGGTGGTCATCGACGCGGTGCGGCAGGTCGTGTCGGAATCGCGCGATCGGTGACCTATAGGGTCAGGTACAGGTCGTCGGGCGGCTTGGCGCCACCCTGACCTCTGGCGGTGGCGCGCCGATCCATGCGGCGCGATCATGCCCGGGCACTTCCGCAGAAGGACCATTCGTATGAAAGGTTTTCGCGTTGTGTTCCTCGCCGTCGCTGCCCTGCTGGTGATGGCCTCCGGCATCGCCGTCCATGCCTCGCAAGACGCCCCCAAGAATCAACAGGGGGCGGCCAATCTCTCCGGTCTGCATGATTTCGACTTCCTGGTGGGTGACTGGAAAGGCCACCACCGCAAGCTCAAGGACAAGCTCGCCAATAGCCACGAGTGGGAAGAGTTCGACGGCGCCCTGAGCATGCGCAAGCTGATGGACGGCTATGCGAATGTCGACGACAACGTGTTCAACACGCCCGAGGGCGCTTATCGCGGCGTGGGGCTGCGCTCCTACGACCCCAAGACCGGCCAGTGGGCGATCTGGTGGCTCGACGGCCGCAACCCGTTCGGCGAACTGGACCCGCCAGTGAAGGGTCATTTCGATCACGGCGTGGGCACCTTCTATTCGACCGACACCTTGCGCGGCAAACCGATACGCGTGCGCTTCGTGTGGTCCGGGATCACGCCCACCAAGGCGCATTGGGAGCAGGCCTACTCCGCCGACGACGGCAAGACCTGGGAGGTCAACTGGATCATGGACTTCACTCGCGTGGCGCCGTAGCGAGCGACGCACGGGGCGAGCAGGGCGGACCCACCGAGGGATGGATCGTCAGTGGAAGGAAACGCACGGGTGCGCCGCGTGGCGGGCTAGCGAGCAACACATCGCATGGGAGAGCGCACATGGATCCGATCAAACGGCGCGCAAGAATCGCGGGCTGGCTCTACCTGCTGCTTGCCGTCTCCGCGCCGATACGCCTCATCTACCTTCCCAACACGCTGTTCGTCCACGGCGACGCCGAGGCCACCGCCGCCAACATCGCAGCCCACGAGGGGTTGTTTCGCCTCGGCATCGTCACGGACCTGTTTACCGGGACCATCAGCCTCTTCCTCACCTTGTCGCTGTTTCGACTGTTCAAGGGCGTGGACATGACCCTGGCGGTGCTGATGACCGTGCTCGGTCTGATGGACACGCCGCTGTACTTCTTCAACGTGCTCAACGACGTGACCACCTTGCTGCTGGTGCAGGGTGGCGACTACCTCGCCGCATTCACTGAGCCGCAGCGCGCATCGCTGGCCATGCTCCACCTGCGCATGCATGGCCAGGTCGTCGGCTATTCCCAGATCTTCTGGGGATTATGGTTGTTCCCGCTGGCCATCCTGGTGATCCGCAGTGGCTTCATCGCCCGCTTCATCGGCTATTGGCTGATCCTCAATGGCTTTGCCTATCTGGCTATCAGCCTCACTGGCCTGCTGTGGCCCAGTCATGAGGATCTGGTTTCCAGCATTGCGTTCCCCGCCCAACTGGGTGAGATCGCCCTGGTGCTGTGGCTGGTCATTGTGGGCGCGCGCGTGCGGGCGTCCAGCGCTTGAGTCGCCGCCTCATTGCGAACGGGCAACACCATCGCCGATGCCAAGGCACAACCTCAGGGAAGTGATGACGGCATGCCTCGCAAGCTTGGCGGCATCCTTTTTGGCCTTCGGCTGGACGGGAGGCGTCGTTGAGGGAGCGTGCGCCATCCTGCGCAGCAGGCGCCGATCGCTGATGTAGCCGTGCAGGCAGAGCAGCTCAAACCATGGCGAGGGCATGGCCCGCTCCCGCGTTGGCTTCGCGTGGTGTATCCACGGTGTCGCCGGAAAAGGTGGTGGCCATCATCGAAGGACGCGCGCACATTCGCCGGTACCAGGCGGACAGCCGCGGCCGCCCCGCCAGGAAGTCATGAACATGGCGAAATTCGATCCAGCTCAGTGCCGTGGCGAGGGCGACGTCGCCGATGTCCAGCGTGTCGTGCGCCTGGACGTTGGCTTCCAGGTAGTCACAGGCCGCGATGACCTTCTGCAGATGGCCTTCAAGCAGTGGCGGCCATCTCATCGCCTCAGGACGACGTTCGGCCTCCCAGCGGACGGCGATTCCGGCATCAGCCAATCCCGTGGCGATGGCCTGGTGGCGCAATGCGCGATATCGAGGCGATAACTCGGAAGGAATCAGCTTCGGTCGATCGTGAAGCCCGTCCAGGTACTCACAGATCACATTCGAATCGAACAGGACGGTCCCGTCGTCGCAGATCAACACGGGCACCTTGCCCAGCGGGTTGAGTGCGAACACATCCTCGTTGCGCTGCACCGGGCTCGTTTCGTGGTGGATCACTTCCATGCGATCGGCCAGCCCCACTTCGTGGGCCAACACGAGGACCTTTCGCGCGTACGGCGAATGCGACTGGTACAGAAGCTTCATGACTGGAAGGCTCAGGGTGACAGGTGCAGGCTATGCTAGAGCCCGGTCGCGCGGCCTTTCCGCGACTTAGAATCGTTTGGCGAACATTTTTCCCGTTGACAGAGGAATTCGCGCGCAAATGAACAGCGAACTGGACAAGACAGACCGGCGCATCCTGGCCGTGCTCCAGAAGGATGCGCGCCGCCCCGCCGAGCTGATTGGATCGGACATCGGGCTCTCCGCGTCCGCCGTGCAACGACGCATCGTGCGTATGCGCGAGGAGGGCATCATCGTCGCCGAGGTCGCCGTGGTCGACCCCAAGCGGGCGGGATTGCCGTTGACGATGATCGTGGACGTCGAGGTCGAGCGCGAACGCCCGGAGCTTCTGGCGAGCCTCAAGCAGTGGATCGCCACCGAGCCACGCATACAGGAGGCCTGGTATGTCACCGGCGCCGGCGACTATGTGCTAATCGTCGTGGCGCGCGACGTCGACGACTTCGAAGCCCTGATGCAACGCCTGGTGGCGGACAATGCCAACGTCCGTCGCTTCCAGACCAGGGTCGCCCTGAGCACGCTCAAGCGCGGCATGCTGGTGCCGTTGGATCTGCCGTCTGAGTCGCGCACGACCAGGCCGGATGCACCCGGAGACGACAAGACCACTCTGCCCAAGGCGGGCAAACAGCGTCGGGATCAAGGGGCCAGGAAGGACACCCGCCACCGATCGGGGAAGGCAGCCAGATAGAGGGCTCCGTCAGGCACGGTGGCACGTTCAGGGACAAATACGGCCACGGCGCCACAGACTTCAGGCGAACCGCCGCACAGACGACTCTTCGATACGAGTGTGTGGCGCCTGGAAACCAACGAACTTGAGGTCCGCGGAATGAGCATGAAGAAAGTAGCTCGGTTTCCGAACCTGCTGATCGCGGCCGCCATGACCTTGGCGATCAACTCGCCCGTCGTCGCGAGTGCGACGCAGGGTGACGCCCCACCGCCGATCGATCAGTCGTTCACCACGTTCTGGCGGGCAGCCAAGGGCAAGCCTTTCGCCGAACAGGAGAAGCTCTGGGACAAGTTCATCGAGGCGCCTCGAGAGGCCGTGTACCAGTCGGTCGTCTGGGAGGTCCGCAACCAGCCGGACTGGCGCCAGCAGAAGGACCTGGCCTTGAGTGCTCGATTCCAGGAGTACCAACGCATCGGCCAGGACATACCTGAAGGAGTCCACGCCATCAGTGACGCGCTGAACGTACAGACGAAACAGTTCGCCAGGTATTTCGGCGCGTCGGGGCAGCCGAAGGTGATGGTGGTGCTTGCCCCCAATTTCGACGCCAAGAGCGGCGTTCTGCCGAATGGCGAGCCGGTGCTTGCGTTGGCCGTCGACACCTTGCTTCTTGAGAAGGCTTCCCTGGATATCGTGTTGCCACACGAACTCTTTCACCTGTGGGATGCCGAACACGCCGGCATTACGGACGACGGCGTGATGCCAGGAACCCATCTGACCCTCCCCCTCTTTGAAGAGGGCCTCGCAACTTACGTCAGCTCGATAGTCTCACCGGGTCACACGGATGGTGAGTACCTCCTTCAGCGCGATCTGGGTGCGCTTCCGGATGGGAAATTGCCTGAGGCGGCAAAGCGCTTCCTGCAGGAAGCGGACGAACTGACCATTGACCCGACCAAGCACGCGACCTCGAAAACGTTCGCGCGCTGGTTCGAAGGTGGAAGAACGCAGTTTCAAGCCGACCTGCCCAATCGCTCGGGTTACTGGTTGGGACTGCACGCCATACGCCTCCTGGCGCGACAGCATCCACTGGCGGAAATGGCCTCATGGCCACCGGCCAAAGCAGAGCAGGAAACCCGCGCCGCACTCGTCGTATTGGCTCAGGGCCGGCAGGCTTCATTGCATTGACCTGGGCGTCACCGGTTCCACCTCCGTGAAGACGGCGTCGCATGATTTGCCTGAGCCGCGAAGGGGCGAGTCAATCGACAAATGGACGGCCCTGCATCGACGGCGGCACGGACCACCGGGTGTCCCGGCAGGCGCCGAGAGGCGCCCGCCACGTGAGTACGTGTCGGGACCATCCGCTCAGCGTAACGATTAGTGCTTTGCGCGCGCCGCGGGTTGGGCGGGAGCCGTCGCCGGGGTCTCCTCCGGTGGCGGCTTGAGTGTGATCGCCAGCTCCTCGAGAGCGGTGATCTCCTCGTTCAGCGCATCGTGCAATTCGCCTTGGCGCGTCATCAGCGTTTCGATCAAGCTGGCGTGCTTCAGCTTCCTGAGTTCGCCATCAAACAGCAGCCACTGCGCCGTCAGGGTCTCGACGTTGTTCTTCGCGTAGTGGCGCATCTCCTTGAGCTGCGCAACGACGTCGTTGACGTGTTCGAACGGAGTCTTGGTATCCACGGACATGGCGGCACCTCACTTTTCGACCGTCCACCACGATAGGCCCGCAAAGCTTGCTGTTGCCGAAACGGCGTGATTGGTGGGTCGGGAGTTTCCTGAATCCGCGCCGAGATCCGCTCGTTGGGTGCGGCCGGTTGCCTCGTAACTTACCGCGCATGGGCCGTAGAGGCCTGATTCGGCTTTATTGATTTCCACGGGGTCAATCCGTGCGGTCATTCCCCAAGTGTTTAATTTGCAGGTGACGCCAACCCCAAGGAGATACATTTTCCCAGCAAATCAAATCCACCTTCGACCCGAAACGCATGCCTTCGATGGTGAGTCGGTGCATAGGAGCACCCAGCGAAGGGAACGATGCGGCCCGATGGCCTGGCCCGAGTAGGCCCGAGTACGTTAGGACGGTCGAGTGGACGCGGGCTTCCGAACCGGAGCCGACAAAGCAAGGGGACTTCAAATGATCGCCCAACGGAATCGATCACCATATCGATGGCGGACTGCCGTGCGGCAGCATCTCCCGTGGTTCCTGCTTGACCTTGGTGTTGCTGAAAAGGGCCAAGACTGCGAACGGGCGGGTGGAACGCATGCCTGGTACAACCAGGACGAGTTCAGCAGCGCTTGCTACCGCTGTAAAGTCGTTCGAGTCGGCCGCCTGTGGAGTGAGGCAGGCCACCCGAAGGACGACGCATAGCTACATGGCGGGATCAAAGCATTCTTAGGGTCCGCTTCCGGCCCACAGCTGACATTACGAAGAGCTTCCCGTCCTGCCAACGAGCGTAGAGGTCGATTTGCCTATTCCACTCATCCTTGGGCTTATGGGTGCCGCCAGTTGGGTGGTGACGATGTCTGTGGCCGGTGCGTTTTGGAAGTCCATCGTCGAGGCAGACCCGAGCTATGCCGCCCAGCTCTATTCACCACCGTTTGATCAGGTGTTCTATCGCCTCGGCCCGGTAAATTCGTGGGTGTTGTTTCGAAGCCGAGCCCCGGTCGCCGTGATGGGACGCGTCAGGGCGCTTCGGGTGGTTGTGGTCGTTAATATGTGCCTGGCAGCTGGTTTTGCGGGCAGCCTTCTCTGCCAGATGGCGCGGTAAGGTCCGCTCCCGACCCGAAGCAGACATAATCGCCTAGTTGGATTTCTAGATACTTTTTGCTATGACGGGCGTGATTCGACCTATATCCAGCGTTGAAGCAACGGTCTTGGAGAACGTTCTCCGGGTTGGAGCCGTCGGTGTCTTGTCGCCGGAAGCCGTCGCCCCGATAAGGCGGCTATCGGTGACAGCAACGTGCAAGTGCGGCTGCGCGACTGTATGGTTCGGCCCAAAGGGTGAGGCCACTAATGGCAGTATTGCTGCCGAGGCGTGTGGTACATGGAACGGTGCGACGATTGATGTAATCGTCTGGTGTGCTGACGGGAAGATCGTTGGACTTGAAGTGGTCGGTGCAGGCGCTGTTGGGCTTCCCGATCCGGCCTCGGTGAGACCATTAGAGCAGTGGTTCCAAGCGACGTAGAGGCGGACTCTTCAAGGGGGATTGGTGCGCGAGGTCATTGAGGACGCGGTTGGAGCAACCGCCAGATTCATCTTCAAAGTGATTATCTGGGACTTCGTGCTCTTCCAATTGGGCCGGGTTGTGATGCTCGCGCTCACTCTAGGCCGCTATCCGACCCGCAAGGATTGCGCGCAATCCCACGGCCAAATCCAATGGGTAGGAATTGCAACGCTTGTTGTTTTATGGGTGGCGGTTGCCGCGTTCAACAACCTGCGTCGCTAGGCGTTTTCGTAAGGTCCGCTCGCGACCCGAAGCGGACAGCGAAGAATCCAAAGATAATCGCCAGGGTGTATTGAACTAGTTCTAAGGGGAAATATGGATCAGGGGAATCGGACGTTCGCTCACGAGCCGCTCGCGCGTGCAGAAGTTGAGCAGGAAGAACGTAAGCAAATTTGGCGCATGGCAACGTTTGCTGTGTCGCTTGGCGTGGCAGCGATCCTCGCGTACCTGGGCCACAACGATGTCCTGCACAGACACAGTTACCAGTTGGCCCTGATTGTTCCTCTGGGCCTCTATGTCCGCTTTCTTACCGCATATACGCAGCAAAAGAAGGCTATTCAACCTCTAAGCCTGTCGGAATTGAGAGCAGTCGAAGACCTGGCGCAGGCAAACCCCGCGATCAGTAACGCCTTCGCACGCTGGCGATCCGAAGGGGCAGTGCTGCGGCAGCGAGATCTTGCTGCCTGCAAAGCCGATGGCGGCAAGTCCGGCCGGGAAGCCAAGCTCAGCGACCTGAAGTGGGACAAGCCGAACTAGAGCAGCGTGAGCGCAACTGTCCGCTACCGACACAGAGCGGACCTAAGCTCTCCAGGGAACTGTGAGCGACGGTCCAATTGTGCGTGCCGCGGCGTTAATCCGTGTTCGCAGCAAGCAGTGCAGATCATCCCGAGGGGGAGATGAGCTTGAAAACACCGGACGAATTTGCGGAAGCGATGAACGCAAGGGGAGCACTTTCTTCTGGAGACATCAACGGTTCCCAAGCCACCCCTGGCACGGGGGGCAAACACTACAGCCCGCGCCCCCAATCGCGCCTGCTGAACACTCTGGCGCTCCTGGTCTGCGGTGGCGTGGCACTGTGGGGGGCGTGGCGGGGTCTGGGCAACCATCATCCGCTGCTGGCTGGCCTCTTCGCTTTAGGCGCCGTGGTCGCCATCACCGGCCTGGCGTATGTGGCCACGGTCCGCGTTGTTATTGATGACCGAACGTTTGTACGTACTTGGCTCCTGGGCCGACGGGTCATCGTGTTGGAGGACATCGCCCAGCTTGGCCTCGTCCAATACAAGGGCACGGTGTCACTGCTCGTTCGGAGAAGTCGGTGGCGCCAACTGTCGCTGAGCAGTGATACGTTCGACTGGCAAGATGTGCGCTGTATGCACCGCGACATTCTACTGGCCCTGGGCTTGGACACCGAGCCTATGTGGCCGACGGCCCCACGCTGGCTTGGCATGCTGGACGTGGCTGCGGTGCTCAGCTACCGGCGCTTTCAGGCGGAGATGCAAGGAAGCGATGGCGGGCCGGCTCTGCACTAACGAAGCCCAAGAAGGGACACGGCCGCGTTCGGATCGAAGACCGAATCGTAAGGTCCGTATATGGACTCCTCCCCTATGCAAAGCCCCCCGTGCTCTGACGTCCGCGTCGACTGCAC
>NZ_QQSY01000008.1 GCF_003351225.1 Dyella solisilvae | reverse complement strand
GGTGCCGTTCTCTTTGGTTACTTTCTCTTGGGCAAGCAAGAGAAAGTGACCCGGCCTCCGGCAGGAGGACGGAAGCCCGCCGCAGGCGAGCCAGATTGGGATGACGTCAAATCAATAACGGAGGGCCAAGCCACTGGATCCCAGCCTCCGCTGGGATGACGTTGAGGAGGGTCAAATGGAGACGGGTAGGCTGCGCTAGGCAGCATGTGCGCTTTGCTGTCCGTCCAGTTCCCGCACGGATGAGGGGCTAGAAGAAACTCGGCATTTCTTGAGCGGCGCGCCCCAGCGGCACCCCATCCCAAGCACCCTCAGTGCGCCTCATCCCAATTCGCCCCCACCCCAGCCTCCACCAACAACGGCACCGACAACGTCGCCGCTCCCGACATGCGCTCGATGACGCCCGCGCGGACCTCGTCCACTGCATCCTTGCGCACCTCGAACACCAGTTCGTCGTGCACCTGCATCAGCATGTGCACGTCGTCGTCGCGTTCGCCCAGCCATGCATGCACGGCGATCATCGCCCGCTTGATGATGTCGGCCGCGGTGCCCTGCATGGGAGCGTTCACCGCGGCGCGTTCGGCGCCGGCGCGCAGGGCCTGGTTGCGTGAGGTCAGGTTCTCCAGGTACAGGCGGCGGCCGAACAGGGTTTCGACATAGCCGTCGCGATGGGCCTGCTGGCGGGTGGTCTCCATGAAGGCGTGCACGCCCGGGTAACGGGCGAAGTAGCGCGCCATGTAGTCGCTGGCTTCGCCTCGGTCCACGCCCAGCTGGCGGGCCAGGCCGAAGGCGCTCATGCCGTACATCAGGCCGAAGTTGATCGCCTTGGCGGCGCGACGCTGGTTGGCCGACACTTCCTCGGGCTTGAGCCCGAACACTTCGGCCGCGGTGGCGCGGTGTACGTCGCCACCCTCATGGAAAGCCTTGAGCAGGCCTTCGTCGCCGGACAGGTGCGCCATGATGCGCAGCTCGATCTGCGAATAGTCGGCCGCCAGCACCACCCAGCCCTCCGGCGCCACGAAGGCCTGGCGAATGCGTCGGCCTTCCTCGGTGCGCACCGGGATGTTCTGCAGGTTCGGATCGGACGAGGACACGCGCCCGGTCGCCACGGCGCCCTGGTGGTAGCTGGTGTGCACGCGGCCGGTGCGCGGATTGACCATCTCGGCCAGCTTGTCGGTGTAGGTGGAGCGCAGCTTGGCCAGGCCGCGATAGTCGAGGATCAGTCGCGGCAGCGGGTGGTCGTCGGCAATCGCTTCCAGCGCCTCCTCGTTGGTGGAGGGCTGACCGGTCGGTGTCTTCAGCTTGGCCGGCAGGCCGAGCTCGTCGAACAGGATGGCCTGCAACTGCTTGGGCGAATCGAGGTTGAACTCGCGGCCAGCGCCTTTCCACGCTTCCTGCTGCAATTCGAGCATGCGCTTGCCAAGCTGCTGGCTCTGCTTGCGCAACTCGCTCACGTCGATAAGCACGCCGCGCTGTTCCATCGACGCCAGCACCGGGATCAGCGGAATCTCGATGTTCTCGTACACTGCGCGAAGCGTCGGCTCGCTCTCGAGTTTCGGCCACAGCGCATGATGCAGGCGCAGGGTGATGTCGGCGTCCTCGGCGGCGTAGCGGCAGGCCGTATCCAGGTCCACCTGCGAGAACGGAATCTGCTTGGCGCCCTTGCCGGCCACCTGCTCGTACTTGATGGTCTCGTAGCCGAGGTACTTCCTGGCCAGCGAATCCATGTCGTGGCGGGTGGCGGTGGCGTTCCACACGTAGGACTCCAGCATGGAGTCGTGCTTGAGGCCCTGCACGGCGATCCCGTAGTGCGACAGGATGTTGATGTCGTACTTGGCATGCTGGCCCATCTTCGGGCGGCTGGCGTCCTCGAAGAACGGCTTTAGCGCGGCCAGCACGTGATCGCGCGAAAGCTGCGCCGGCGCGCCGGGATAGTCGTGGGTCAGCGGCACGTAGCAGGCGTGGCCGGGCTCCACCGACAGGCTGAGGCCCACGATGTCGGCCTGCATGCTGTCGATCGACGTGGTCTCGGTATCGAACGACACCAGTGGGGCCGTGGCGATCTTCGCCAGCCAGCCGTCGAACTGGGCCTGGGTGGTGACCAGCTCGTACTGGCCCGCCATGTCGAGCTTCGGTTCCTCCTGCGGGAGGGCGCCTTGTGCGCGACTGGTCGGCGCCGCATCGTTCGCCGCCGTCGCAAGACCCGGGTCGCGCACAGGGTTCGCTCCAACAGCGGCGTCCGCGGCGTCGAGATCCTTGAGGGCCGCCTTGAATTCGTAGCGCGCGTAGAGCTCGCGCAGCTGTTCCACATGGCGCTCGTGCAGGATCAGCGCGGTGACCGGCTGCTCCAGCGGCACATCGGTCTTGATGGTGACCAGCTCGCGTGACAGCGGCAGCTTCGGCAGCGCTTCGCGCAGGCTCTCGCCGATCTTGCCGCCGATCTTGTCGGCGTTGGCGACCAGCGCATCCAGCGTGCCGTACTCGGCCAGCCACTTGGCGGCGGTCTTGGGGCCGCACTTGGGCACGCCTGGCACGTTGTCGACGGTGTCGCCGGTCAGGCTGAGGTAGTCGACGATCTGGTCGGGCTGCACGCCGAATTTGTCCACCACGCCCGCGCTGTCCATGGTGGTGTTGGTCATGGTGTTGACCAGCGTGATGCCTGGACGCACCAGTTGCGCGAGATCCTTGTCGCCGGTGGAGATCTCCACCTCGATGCCCTGCGCGTGCGCCTGCTTGGCGAGGGTGCCGATCACGTCGTCCGCTTCCACGCCACTCACGCGGAGGATGGGAAAGCCCAGCGCGCTGACGATCGCCAGCATCGGGTCCACCTGCGCGCGCAGGTCGTCGGGCATCGGCGGGCGGTTGGCCTTGTACTGGTCGTACAGCGCGTTGCGGAAAGTCGGCCCTGGCGCGTCGCTGACGAAGGCGACGTAGTCGGGTCGCGCCTTCAGCGTGGCGCGCAGCATGTTGACCACGCCGAACAGTGCGCCGGTGGGCTCGCCCTGCGAATTGCTGAGCGGCGGCAGCGCGTGGAAGGCGCGGTAGAGGTAGGACGAACCGTCGATGAGAATGAGCTTGGCCATGGGGCATTCTCGCATGCGCCTGCCATGCTCGGCCGGCGCGCTCCGTTCAGGCTCGGCGTGCACGCACGAGCGACCGATGCGTTGTCTTGACAGGATACGGCTGCTTCACAAGCGGTGCGGTTTCGCGCTGCTATGCTTCACCGTCAACAGGAGGCCGTCATCATGAAACCCGTCGCGTTGCTTGTAGTGCTTGGTGTAGCGGTCGCATCGAATGCGATGGCGCAGTCGGCCAACCAGTTTCCGCCCGCGCCGCCGCCGCCGGGCATGAACGACCCGGGCGTCAAGGCTGTCGCCCCGCCACCGGCGCCCGCGCCGGCCCCCGCGAACAAGTCCGCGCAGAATTCGGCGGATACCGCCGCCACGCTGAGCCAGCCTTCCACCTCGTCTGCGCAGCCGCGCGACGCCCGTGGCGAAGCGCCGCCGTCGGTGACCGTGCGTACGGAAGGCGACCAGACCGTTCAGGAATACCGCCGCAGCGGCCAGCTCTACATGGTGGTGGTGACGCCCAAGGGCGGTATCCCGCAGACCTATCTGGTCGACCAGAAGGGCGCCTGGACCAACCAGGCCGGCGAACCGGTGAAGCCGGTGATGTACAAGGTGATGGAGTGGGGCAACAGCAAGTCCGCCGCCGACCAGGACAATGGCGGGCACTAAGCCCCATGGCTTGAGCCGGGCGCCCGGGGCCGGGGCGTGAACCTGCGCGACAGCTGGCTGCTGTTCGCGCTGGGGTCGGCGTTCTTCGCCGCGCTCACCGCACTGTTCGGCAAGCTGGGCGTGGCGGGCATCAACTCCAATCTCGCCACCTTCATCCGCACCATCGTCATCCTGCTGGTCACCGCCGGCATCCTCAGCCTGCGCAACGAATGGGCGCGCCCAACGGGCCTGCCCACCAGCAGTTGGGTGTTCCTGGTGCTGTCGGGCATCGCCACCGGCCTGTCGTGGCTGTGCTACTACCGCGCGCTGCAACTGGGGCCGGTCAGCAAGGTGGCGCCGATCGACAAGCTCAGCGTGGCCATCGCCATCGTGCTCGGCGTGCTGTTGCTGGGCGAATCGCTGAGCTGGCCGCTGGTGGTCGGCGGCGGGCTGATCGTGGCGGGAGCCATCGTCATCGCCGTGTTCTGATCGCGGCTACGTTCGATCCAGTTCCGGGTAGTGCCGGAAGATGCCCGCTTCGTTGAACGGAATGCGTCGCGGCGATGCCAGATACGCAGCGATGCGCGGACGCGCGGCCACGCGCTCGGTCAGTGCGCGCAGGCGTGGCGTTCGGCGTCGTAGCGACTTCATGGCCTGCGGGAACGCGTAGTCGAGGCCAGCCATCAGCTGGAACAGCGACAGGTCCACGTAGCAGTGCCGTCGTCCGAGGATGTGGCGGCCATCGCCCTGTTTCAGGATCTGCTCGAAGTAGCCCAGGTATTTCGGGATGCGCTGCGTGCGGAACGAGGCGGCGCGTTTGCGCGCCTCAGGGCGCTGCTCTTCGTAGTACTTCTCCATGGCCACCGGGTGATGCGTGTCGTGGACCTCGGCCACCATGTCGGCGATGGTGAGCTGCAGTTGCATCGCGTGGCACTGGCTGGCGGCGGGCGCCGGCACAAGGCCATGGCGAGGGGCCAGGAAGGCGAGGATATTCGCGGTCTGCGCGATCACTTGTCGCCCCGCGCGCAGGAAGGGCGGGGCGAACGGGCGCGCCCCGGGCTTCTCGCCGCGCAGGAACGGCATCATCACGGCGTCGCCCTGTTCGCGCGCCACGTCGAGGTATGCAGCGCCGGCATCCTCCAGCGCCAGGCGCACGAATTCGCCGCGTCCCTGGATGCCGGTCCAGTAGTAGAGCTCGTAGCGCATGGGACGCCCTCTCGCCTGGAGAGCGCGATCTTGGCCGCCGCCCGTTCAAGGCGACGTGAGCACATCCCTTTCTCCTGCTAGGTCTGCTTGGCGCCCGCGTCGCGCAGGTGCTCCCACACCAGGGACGCCAGTGGCGACAGCGAGCGCTGTCGGCGCTTGAGCAGCACCACGTCGCGGCTCTCCTGTGGCGTGAGCGGTCGAGTCACCAGCGTCGACGGCGGCGGTGACAGCGCCGGGCTGACGCTGACGCCGAGACCGGCCTCCACCATGCGGAAGGCGGTGAGGGTGTGGCCGGTCTGCTGCACCACCTGGGCCTCGATGCCACGGCTGGCCAGCGCGTGGTCGATCAGGCGACGGCTGCCGGAGCTGTAGTCCAGCAGCACCAGCGGCTGGCCCTGCAGTTTGCGCCACGGCACCCGGTCCAGGCGCGCCAGCGCATGGTCGGGACGACACACCAGCACGAACGGGTCGCGCAGGATGCTTTCGCTGTCGAACTCGGCGTTGGCTGGCGGAGCGATCGCCACGCCGAAATCGACTTCACCGCCGAGCACGGCGTCCAGCACCTGCGTCTGCGACTGGTCGTGCAACTGGATCGTGAGTTCGGGATAGCGCCGGGCGCAGTCGGCGATGCATTGCGGCATCAGTCCGGCCGAAAGGGTCGGTACCGAGGCCACGTGCACCTTTCCGCGCCGCCGCTCGCCCTCGGATTGCACGTGGTCGAGCACACCTTCCAGCTCGTCCAGCACGCGACCGATGGCGCCTTCCAGGTAACGGCCGGCCTCGGTCGGTACCACCGCGCGCGTGGTTCGATCAAACAGGCGCACGCCGAGCTCCGCTTCCAGCTCGGCGATGTAGCGGCTCACGGCTGGCTGACTCAGGTGCAGATGGTCGGCCGCGCGCCGGAAATGCTGCTGGCGCGCCACGGCGAGAAACGCACGGAGCTGGCGCAGGCTGATATTCATGCGATTACTGTATCAGTAGATCAGATAAAACAATTTGAATAATCAATGGGGTCGCGATCCAATAGCGGCCGTTGAATGCTGCGTCAGCGCGGCATCGCAGCGATGCATGGACCGGGCATCACTGCCTTTGACGGACTCGAACGCCGCGAGGCTCCCGTGTTGCGGGAATGACTGGGCGTTCGAGGGCTTCGCCGGCCTCCAACCCTTTCACCCATGATCACCATGTTCCTGCGCCGATTCCTTCCCGACCGCTTCACCTGCGCCCTGGTGGTGACGGTGGTGCTGGCCAGCGTGCTGCCCTGTCGTGGCACGGCGGCGAGCGTGTTCAACGTGATCACGGATCTGGCCATCGCGCTGCTGTTCTTCCTGCACGGCGCCAAGCTGTCGCGTGAGGCGGTGGTGGCGGGCATGACGCACTGGCGCCTGCACCTGACCGTACTGGCCAGCACCTTCGTGTTGTTCCCGCTGCTGGGTATCGTGCTGCGTCCGCTGCTGTCCCCGTTGGTCACGCCCGCGCTTTATCTGGGCGTGCTGTTCCTGTGCACCTTGCCCTCGACGGTGCAGTCGTCCATTGCTTTCACCTCGATGGCCCGCGGCAACATCCCTGCTGCGATATGCGCGGCATCAGCCTCCAGCCTGCTGGGCATTTTCATCACGCCGTTGCTGGTGGGCGTGATGCTGCAATCACACGGGCAGGGCGGCATGAGCTGGGATGCGATCGGCGCCATCGTGCTGCAGCTGCTGGCGCCATTCGTGGCCGGCCAGGTGGCGCAGCGCTGGATCGGCGCCTGGGTGCAGCGCAACCGCGCCATGCTGTCCTACGTGGACCAGGGCTCGATCCTGCTGGTGGTCTACACCGCTTTCAGCGCGGCGGTGCTGCAGGGCCTGTGGAAGCAGACGCCGCTGCCGGTGCTGGGCGGCCTGCTGATAGTCAACGCAGTGCTGCTGGCGGTTGCCTTGCTGGTGACGCGCTATGGCGCGCGCGCGCTGGGCTTCAATCGTGAGGACGAGATCACCATCGTGTTCTGCGGCTCCAAGAAGAGCCTGGCCAGTGGCGTGCCGATGGCCAAGGTGCTGTTCGCCGGCCATCCGATGGGCACCATCGTGTTGCCGATCATGCTGTTCCACCAGATTCAGCTGATGACGTGTGCGGTGCTGGCGCGGCGTTATGCGGCGCGGCCGGTGGAGGTGAGGGCGCAGCGCGAGGTGGTGGAGGCGAGTTGATGCGTCGGAGCATTCGGAGTCGTTTTCGAGCTCCCGCTCCCACTTTGTCATCCCTGCGGAAAAAGGATGGAGCGCGAGGTGCGCACATCATCTGGGGGAGGCTACCCATCTCCGTGTGCGTTCCCTCGACGTCATCCCAGCGAAGGCTGGGATCCAGTGACTTTTGCTCTTGATTTGAGGGTGGCGCGATCGGGCTCGCCTGCGGCGGGCTTCCGCTGCCCTGCCGGGCAGCGGGTCACTTTTCTCTGTGTGGCCAGAGAAAAGTAACCAAAAGAGAGGCCACCCCGATGGCGCGCCCCTGCGGGGTCGCGGCCGGGAGGCGGGGTGAATCGACAGGGCATCCTGCCCTGACGATCCACTGGCCGGCGTCCCTGCCGGCCACCCTTCGGGCTGTTCCACCTCCCGCCCGCTCGCGTCATAGGGGAGGGGAGGTCAAAAGCCAAAGCGAGAGCAAAGAGCAAAGAGCAAAGAGCAAAATCGTCTCTGTCGGAGAGCGCCGTGTGCTCGATAGCAGCGGTAGTCGCCTGACTGCGGTCGCGTACAGGTTGCGCCTCTACAGGGAGAAACGAGGGATTTGCGAAGCGATGTGCCGCGCAGCGGCACGAGCCGTCACCCATACCCCTGTGAGGCGGTGAGGGGTGGACGATGAGGCCCGCAGGGGGATCGACAGGGATGTCGATCCCTTTTCGTCCGGGCAGGAGCCCGGTCGAAAAGCCCGGCCGCCCCTCACGGACTGGTCGGGCCGCAGGCGCGGCCAGCGCCGAGTGGGGTGCTCTTTCTTTTGGTTACTTTTCTTTGAGCAAGCAAAGAAAAGTGAGCCGGCCTCCGGCAGGAGGACGGAAGCCCGCCGCAGGCGAGCACGCTCGCGGCGTCGTTACACCGACAGCGAAAAGTCAAGGCACTGGATGACTCGTTGCGCGCGCCCCTTCGGGGCCGCCCTCCGGGCGTTCTCCGCGCTTCGCGCTCCGTCCAGCTTTCTCTGGGATGACGGTGCGGGGCCGTGAAAGCGCGCTCCCTCACAAACAAAAAAACGGGGCCTTTCGGCCCCGTTTTTCGTCGTCGTCTCAGTGGCGGAAATGGCGAATGCCAGTGAACACCATCGCCATGCCGTGCTCGTCGGCGGCAGCAATCACCTCCGCGTCGCGCATCGAACCGCCCGGCTGGATCACCGCGCTGATGCCCGCGGCGGCGGCCGCGTCGATGCCGTCGCGGAACGGGAAGAACGCATCCGATGCCATCACCGAGCCGCGCACTTCCAGCTTCTCGTCGGCGGCCTTGATGCCGGCGATCTTCGCGCTGTACACGCGGCTCATCTGGCCGGCGCCCACGCCGATGGTCTGACGGTTCTTCGCGTAGACGATGGCGTTGCTCTTGACGTACTTGGCCACCTTCCAGGCGAAGATCAGGTCGTCGATCTCGGTCGGCGTCGGCGCGCGCTTGGTGACGATCTTCAGGTCTTCAGCCTTCACCATCGCGCGATCGGCGGTCTGGATCAGCAGGCCCGAGCCCACGCGACGGACATCATTGCCCGGATGTGCCTTGGCCAGGTCGCCATCGGCCGGCGCGGGGATCTCCAGCACGCGCACGTTGGTCTTCTTGGCGAACGCCTTCAGTGCTTCGTCCTCGTAGCCAGGCGCCAGCACCACCTCGACGAACTGGCGCTCGACGATGGCGCGCGCGGTGGCGGCGTCGACCACGCGGTTGAAGGCGATGATGCCGCCGAACGCGGAGGTGGGATCGGTCTGGTAGGCCAGGTCATACGCACGGCCGATGCCATCCAGGCTCACCGCCACGCCGCACGGATTGGCGTGCTTGACGATCACGCAGGCCGGCTTGGTGAAGCTGCGCACGCACTCCCACGCGGCGTCGGAGTCAGCGATGTTGTTGAACGACAGCTCCTTGCCCTGCAGCTGGCGGAAGGTGGCCAGCGTGCCCGGCGCCGGGTACAGGTCGCGGTAGAAGGCGGCCTGCTGGTGCGGGTTCTCGCCGTAGCGCAGATCCATCATCTTCACGAAGCGGCCGTTGGCCTGTTCCGGAAATGCCTCATGGCCGGCGATGGCGTCGAGCTCGTCATTGAGCTTGAGCGCCGAGAGGTAGTCGCTGATCGCGCCGTCATAGTTGGAGACGCGGTTGAACGCGGCCACCGCCAGCTTGAATCTCGTGGCGCGGCTGAGGCCGCCCTGCGATTCGATCTCGCCCAGCGCCTGCGGGTACTGGTCGGGCGAGGTCAGCACGCCGACGTCGTTCCAGTTCTTTGCCGCCGAGCGCAGCATGGCCGGGCCGCCGATATCGATGTTCTCGATCGCGTCTTCCAGCGTGCAGTCGGGGCGGGCCACGGTCTGCTCGAACGGATACAGGTTGAGCACCAGCAGGTCGATCGGCGCGATGCCCAGTTCGGCCATCACCGCATCGTCGGTGCCACGCCGGCCGAGCAGGCCGCCATGCACCTTCGGGTGCAGGGTCTTTACGCGGCCGTCCATGATCTCGGGAAAGCTGGTCAGTTCGCTGACGTCCTTCACCGGGATGCCGGCCTCGCGAAGCGCCTTGGCGCTGCCGCCGGTGGAAAGCAGTTCCACGCCGGCTTTGCTCAGTCGCTGGCCCAGGTCGATCAGGCCGGTCTTGTCCGACACGCTCAGCAGCGCGCGGCGAATGGGAGTGACAGCAGAGGCAGACATGGCGACTTCCAGGACGGGGAAGCCAATCATTATAGCTGGCTGGAGCCGAACCGTCGGTGAGGAGGTCTTTTCGACGGATGGACGGCTAAACGGCGATCGGCATGCGGCTTGCGTGCCGTGATCGCCGGCAGGCGCGGGGCGTCGCCCCTGGATAGGCGGGAATTGTTACAGCAGGCCGTGGGCGGCGAGCTTCTTGCGCAGTGTTGCGCGATTGATGCCGAGCACGGCGGCGGCGCGGCTCTGGTTGCCGTCATGCCAGGCCAGGACTTCGCGCAGCAGTGGGCCTTCGACTTCGCGAATGACAAGCGCGTGCAGACCCTCGTCGCATTCCGTGTCGCCGATATCGGCGAGGTAGCGACGGACGGTCCGACTGACGCATTCACTCAACGCGCTCTGCGACGAAGTCTCCGAAGGAGGCTCGTTGACAGGCAGTCTGACGGCATTCACTGGCATTTCCCCTCACGTTCGACGCAAAGGCTACGTAGGCCCTTGCATTTGTTTATGGCAATACCGCGGGCGGCGGCTCGCATGGAACGCCGGGTGCAGCACAAGACGAAGGCGCGAGTTTACCCTCGCGTGCCGATAATTTTAAGTCCCTGCGACCGTACCCTTTATCTTCTATCGCGCCTTCAGCAAATGTCCTATGGACAAATTTGCCTGAAGCTGGCACGGCCTATGCGTGTCCCGGCATCGCCAAGGCAGGCCGACCCGAGGCGCGGCGAGCTCAGCCAAATGGACGGCTATTCGAACGCGAACTCGAAGGCCACGGCCTTGCCCTCGGGGTCTTCCACCTCGAGCAGCAGGGCGGCGATGCCGTCGGGCGCGATGCCACGCTGCATCACCGCGCCTTCGCCGAGGTATTCGCTGGGGCGGAGGCGACGCATCGCCAGGCGCTTACCGTTGGCGTCGGAGAGGGTGATCACCACGACCGGATAGGGCTGGGCGAACGGCGCGTCATTGCGCAGGCTGGCGGTGATCAGCAGGGCGCCGGGCACCGAAGGGTGGGCCTGCACGTCACGGGCAAGCAGGCTCAGGTGGCTGGTGTCCTGCACCAGCGGCAGCTGGCAGCCGAGGGTGGAGCAGGTCTCGCGCAGCCACGGTCCGACGGTGTCATCGCTGATCAGGGCATCGCGCTTGGCCCAGGCGATCTGGGCGCCCAGCCCGAGCAGCAGCAATGCGCTGGCGGTAATCCAGGGCCAGCGACGCGGGCGGGGTTCGGAGCGCGCGAAGCGCGGCGCGACCACCAGCTTGCTGAAATCCTCGATGTCGTCCCGCGCGTCAGCGGGCGCGGCGGCAATCGCAGGGACGGCAGCCGCTTCAGCGTGCGGCCGGTAGACGGCCAGATCGAGCTGCGGCGGCGGCTCGGGCATGCGTGGCGTGAGGAACTCGAAGGGTTCCGGCGGCAGCTGGTCGCACAGCGAGGCCAGCGCATCGAATTCGCTGCCGCAATGCCCGCACACGACTTGCCCGCGCGCCTGCGCAAGTGTTTCCGTGTTCAGCGAGAACACGGTCATGCATTCGGGACATTGGGCGTACATGCGGTCCGTTGGTGTCGAGCTGTGGCAAGCCTAGTGCACCGGGGAGCACAAATCATCCGCGCCTCGGGGCCAACGTGAATGGGCGCTCAGCCGCGACGTCTGCCGCTGATGCGCACCCAGTCCTCCAGCGTCTCCACGCGCAGATCCTCGAACCACTCGGCGTAGCGCTGCAACAATTCATCCTGCTGGCCTTGCAGGATGCCGGAGATCGCAAACGGCGCGCCGGGCCTGGCGGCCGCGGCGAAGATTGGCGCCAGCTCGCCCAGCGGGCCAGCGAGGATGTTGGCGATAAAGACGTCGGCGGGTTCGGCCTCGAGGTCCTCGGGCAGGAACAGCGCGAGGCGATCGGCGACCTCGTTGCGCTCGGCATTGTCGGCCGAGGCGGTGAGTGCCTGCGGATCATTGTCCACGCCGACGGCGCTGGACGCGCCGAGCTTCAGCGCGGCGATGGCCAGGATGCCGGAGCCGCAACCGAAGTCGGTCACGCTCTTGCCGGCCAGGTCGAGGCTGTCCAGCCACGCCAGGCACAGCGCGGTGGTGGGGTGGGTGCCACTGCCAAAGGCGAGGCCGGGGTCGAGGCGCACGACCACGATGTCGTCGTCTTCCGGTGGCTCGATGTTCCACGGGTAGATCCACAGGCGACGGCCGAACGCCATCGGCTTGAACTGGTCCATCCAGGCCCGTTCCCAGTCCTCGTCAGCCACGTCACGAAACTGCAGGTGGTCCGGTTCCAGCCACGGCAGCAGATCGCCCAGCGCCTCGCTGAGGCCACGGCGATCGGTGTCGGCTTCGAACAGCGCGTTGAGCGTGATGGTCGGCCACAATGGCAGCTCGCCCACGCCCGGTTCGAAGATCGCCTGCTCGTCCGGGGTCTCCGCATCGGCGTCCTGCATGGTGACGGACAGCGCGCCGACGTCGTCGAGTGCTTCTTCCACGCGCGGTTGCTGTTCCGAGCGGATGGTGAGGGTGAGTTCGAGCCAGGGCATGGATGGTTCCTGCGATTCAGGAGCACATTGTCGCCGATGTGGAACGGCGGGTGTGCGATGACGGCACGCGCTTGCCCGGCGCGCGTTCTTTCCGCGAAAGCGGGAATCCAGTGGCTTGCTGCTGCGACCTGGAGGCGGCGGGATGACCCGCTTCGCTCTTGCAAGGCGCCTCCCGCTCCTGGCCCCCTTTGGGGTTTGCGGGAATGGCGAGCGTCTTACGGCGAGGAATCGGGCGACATGCCGAGGAAGGCGTCGTGGCGGCGATAGTGTTCGAGCGCGCGGGCGTAATCGTCGACGCTGGAGGCGGGTGCACGCTTTCGCTGCACGAAAAGCACTTCGGCGAAGTCGCTCGCTTCCAGGAAATGCTGCAGGTGATGCCGCGCGGCGAATGGCGGCATGGCCTCGCCACGGTCGTCGATCAGTGCGTCGTCCTCGTCGGCGACATGCGAGAGATACAGGCGGCAGCCCGGCTCGGTGATCTCGCCGCGGATGTACACCCAGGCGTAGCGATCCCAGCCATCGCCTTCGTCGAAGGCGTCGCGGATCGCGTCGATCGCTTCGCGCAGGGTGATCAGTTCGGACATGGTGATGCCGCATCGGCGGGCCGCAGTTGCGGCCCGCCGGGGTGCTTCAGCCGCCGGTGGCGGCCTTTTCCTTCTGTTCGGCCATGCGCTTTTCCAGGTAGTGGATGTTCTGTCCACCCTGCTGGAAACCGACGTCGGCCATGATGCGCTGCTGCAACGGGATGTTGCACTTCACGCCTTCGATCACCGTCTCGGCCAGCGCCAGGCGCATGCGCGCAATCGCGGTCTCGCGATCCGGGCCGTGCACGATCAGCTTGCCGATCATCGAGTCGTAGTTCGGCGGAATGCGGTAGCCGTCGTACAGGTGGGTGTCCACGCGCACGCCCGGGCCACCCGGCGCCTCGAAACGCTTCACCGTGCCAGGCGAAGGCAGGAAGCTGTCCGGATCCTCGGCATTGATGCGGCACTCGATCGCGTGGCCGTGGATCTGGATGTCCGACTGCTTGATCGACAGCTTCTCTCCGCCGGCGATCAGCAACTGCTCGCGCACCAGGTCGATGCCGGTGATCAGCTCGGTCACCGGATGCTCCACCTGGATGCGGGTGTTCATCTCGATGAAGTAGAAGCGGCCGTCCTCGTAGAGGAACTCGAACGTGCCGGCGCCGCGGTAGCCGATGCGGATGCAGGCATCCACGCACACCTTGCCGATCTGCTCGCGCAGTTCCGGCGTGATGCCCGGCGCGGGGGCTTCTTCCACCACCTTCTGGTGGCGACGCTGCATCGAGCAGTCGCGCTCGCCGAGATGGATGGCGTTGCCCTGGCCGTCGGCCAGCACCTGGATTTCCACGTGGCGCGGATTCTCCAGGAACTTCTCCATGTACACCTGATCGTTGCCGAAGGCCGCCTTGGCCTCCTGCTTGGTCATGGTGATGGCGTTGCCAAGGTGGGCCTCGGTGCGCACCACGCGCATGCCGCGACCACCGCCGCCGCCGGCGGCCTTGATGATCACCGGGTAGCCGATGTCACGCGCAATGCGGCTGTTTTCCTCGACGTTGTCGCCGAGCGGACCGCCCGAGCCCGGCACGCACGGCACGCCGGCGGCCTTCATGGCGCGGATCGCCTCGACCTTGTCGCCCATCAGGCGGATCACGTCAGCAGTCGGGCCGATGAAGATGAAGCCCGACTGCTCCACCTGTTCGGCGAAGTCGGCGCGCTCGGAGAGGAAGCCGTAGCCCGGGTGGATGGCCTGGGCGTCGGTGATCTCGGCTGCCGCGATAATGCGCGGGATGTTGAGATAGCTGTCGGCCGACGGCGCCGGGCCGATGCAGATCGACTCATCGGCGAGCCCGACATGTTTGAGGTTGCGGTCTGCGGTGGAGTGCACCGCCACGGTCTTGATGCCAAGACTGTGGCAGGCGCGCAGCACGCGCAGGGCGATTTCGCCACGGTTGGCGATGACGACTTTTTCGAGCATGGGCATGATCGTCAGCCTGGTTTAGGCGATCACGAACATCGGCTGGTCGAATTCCACCGGCTGGCCGTTCTCGACCAGGATGGCCTGCACGGTGCCGGCCACGTCGGCTTCGATCTGGTTGAACATCTTCATCGCTTCGATGATGCCCAGCGTCTCGCCGGCCTTGACCTGCTGGCCGACCTTCACGAACGCGGCGGCGCCCGGGCTGGACGAGGCGTAGAAGGTACCGACCATCGGCGCCTTGACCACGTGGCCGGCCGGCAGCGCCGGGGTGGCGGGAGCGGCTTCGGCGACCGGGGCGGCTGCGACCGGCGCAGCGGCGACCGGGGCGGCGTGCATCACCGGGGCGGAGGCGACCGTGACGGTGCCCTTGGGCACGCGCGACAGGCGAACGACTTCCTCGCCTTCCTTGATTTCCAGTTCGGCGAGGTTGGATTCCTCGAGCAGGTCAATGAGCTTCTTGATCTTGCGCAGGTCCATGGTTGAAACCTTCTTTTCGTGAGGCCGCCGGGGCGGCCGGATGGGAATAGGGTGGCGGGCGTGCCGGAGTCAGTGCGCCGGGGCGCGGTGGTCCAGGCGGGCCAGGGCGGCATCCAGCGCCAGCCGGTAGCTGTCAGCGCCAAAGCCGCAGATCACGCCGACGGCGATGTCCGAGAGGTACGAGTGCCGGCGGAAGGGCTCGCGCGCATGCACGTTCGACAGGTGCAGCTCGATGAACGGGACCGCCACCCCGGCCAGCGCGTCGCGCAGCGCGATGCTGGTATGGGTGAAGGCGCCGGGATTGATCAGGATGAAGTCGGTGCCGTCCTGTCGCGCCTGGTGGACGCGCTCGATCAGCGCGTGCTCGGCGTTGGACTGCAGCGCCTCCAGCCCGTGGCCCGCGGCCTGCGCGCGCCGGATCAGCATGGCGTCGATATCGGCCAGCGTGTCGCGGCCGTAGACCTCCGGCTCGCGCGTGCCCAGCAGATTGAGATTGGGTCCATGCAGGACCAGGATCTTCGCCACACAACCACCCTGGGTCGGACCGGCACGAGCCGGTGTCGGCGCGGAGTGTGCGCCGCTCTCGGTGTTGTTGTCCAGTTCGGCGCAGTTCGACGATGTTTGAAGGAGAAGTTAACGTTAAACCGTGCGGCGACGTATGGCGACGCAAACCGCGTCAGGGCGCGGCTGGCGCCAGCCAACGGGCCAGCGTTGGTGCGTCCAGCGGGCCCCGCCGGCTTTCCAGCAGCCGGCCGTTTTCATCCAGTAGCACGCTGTAAGGCAGCAGTTCGCCGACGTTCCCCAGGCGCAAGGAGGTGCTGGGGCTATCCAGCCGGCCCAGCCACACCGGGTAGTTGACCGGATGCTGGGTGAGAAAGGCCTGCACCCGCGCCGGGTCATCCATGGCGATGCCGAGGACGATGGCGCCCTTTTCACCGACGTTCGCCTGGGCTTGCACCAGGGCCGGCATTTCCTTGAGGCAGGGGCCGCACCAGGTGGCCCAGAAGTTCAGCAGCACGCGGCGGCCGCGAAACTCGGACAGGCGATGTTCTCTGCCGTCCAACCCGGCCAGGGCCAGATCGGGAACGATCTGGCCGGCTTCCGCCACTTGGACGCCCGGCGGCACGTGCGCGCGGCGGCTGGCGTGCTGAAGCCAGCCGCCGACCGTGGCGGCCAGCACGGCCAGGCCCAGGATGGTCCAGTTACTTCGGCTCAGGCTCATGGGTTGCTGGCCACCGGCGTGCCCGCGGCCTTGGTCAGCGCTTCCTCGACCATGGAGGAGGTCAGCACGGTGGGCAGCATGTGGCCTTCGCCGCCGCCCTTGGGGAACACCACGTAGAGCGGCACGCCAGGCGAGTTGTATTGCTGCAGGAACGCGGCGATGGTCGGGTTCACGTCGGTCCAGTCGCCTTTCATGTAGACCGCGCCGGTCTTTCGCAGCAGCTCGCGGAACGCCTCGGTATCCAGCACGGCATGCTCATTGGCCTTGCAGGTCACGCACCAGTCGGCGGTCATGTCCACGAACACCGGGACGCCGGCCTTGCGCAGCTCGGCCAGCTTTTCAGGGCTGAAAGCGACCACGCCCTCGGCCACCGTCGCGGTCTGCGCCGGCGGCGGAAGCTGCCCGAGCTGGTAGAGCGGCAACGCGGTGAGCACCGCCAGCACGGCGACCGCCAGCTTGCTTGCGACGCCGCGCGTGCGGCTGCGCTCGAACCACCACAGCGTGGCGGCCAGCATCACCGCCGCCACCAGCACCAGTCCGACCGCATCGGCGCCACGCTGATGCGCCAGCACCCACACCAGCCATGCCGCGGTGAGGTACATCGGGAAGGCCAGCACCTGCTTGAGCGTCTCCATCCAGGCCCCGGGCCGCGGCAGCAGGCGCGCCAGGGCGGGTACGAAGGCCACCAGGAGGAACGGCAGCGCCAGGCCCACGCCCAGCATCAGCAGCACCAGCAGCGCATAGAGCATCGGCGCCGCGAAGGCGTAGACCAGGGCGCTGCCCATGAACGGGGCCGTGCACGGGCTGGCGACCACCACCGCGAGCACGCCGGTGAAGAAGTGACCGGCATGGCCCGAGCGCGACGCCAGCGACTGGCCAACGTTGCCCAGCGAGGCGCCGAACTGCACCACGCCCGACATCGACAAGCCCACCGCCACCATCACGCAGGCCAGCACGCCCACCACCAGCGGCTGCTGCAACTGGGCGCCCCAGCCCATGGCCTGGCCGGCCGAGCGCAGCACAAGAATGACGATACCGATCAGGGCGAAGCTGCTCAGCACGCCGGCGCTGTAGGAAAGCGCATGGGCGCGCGCCCTGGCATGGCTTTCGCCGCTCTCCAGCAGGCCCACCGCCTTGATCGCCAGCACCGGCAGCACACAAGGCATCAGGTTCAGCACCAGGCCGCCGGCCAGGGCGAGCAGCAGCGCGGAGAGCAGGCCGATCCGCGGCGACCGGCTGGTCGCCGACGCCGGCGGCGTCTCAGGCGCGGGAGCGGCGGACGGGCCGACGACGGGCGCCGCGCCACCGAGGTCGACGGTCAGCGTGCGGGTCATCACCGGATAGCACAGGCCGCCGTCCTGGCAGCCCTGGAAGCTCGCCTCCAGCGTCACGCTCTGCCGGCCGGTGGTGTCGCCGTGGATCGCCACCGGCAGTTCGACCTGGTCGAAGAACACGGTGGTCTGGCCGAAGTGCGCGTCATCGTGCGCCACCCCGGCCGGCCACGCGGGTTCACCCAGCGTCAGGTCGCCGGCGTCTTTCAGCCGCAGCGTGGTCTGGTCGCGGTAGAGGTAGTAGCCCTTGGGCATGTTCCAGCGCAGCAGCAGGTGCTGGCGGTCCTTGGCCAGGGCCTCGAACTGGAAAGCCTGCTCGGCCGGCAGCGCCGCGCCTTCGCCGGCGCGGCTGGAACCCAGCTTGCCCAGCGCGGCACCCAGCGAGGGGCCGGCCTGGGCCGGGCCCGTGGGCAACGCCAGGTCCAGCTGCTCGGTATGCGGCGGATAGCAGATCTTCGGGTCCACCTCGTGGCAGCCCTGGTATTGCACGGTCAGCTTCAGCCGCGTGGCGCCGCTGGCCAGCGTGTAGGGCACCGTGGCGTCGATACCGTGGTGATAGGTCTCCACGTCGCCCAGGTATTCGTCGTGGTGCTTCTCGCCGTCGGGCAGCTGCGCCTCGCCCAGGGTCACGCCCTCGCCGGCCTTGAACTTCATGCGGCCGCGGTAGAGGTAGTAGTCCGGGGCGATGGTCCAGTGCAGCTTCACCACGCCGGGCGTGGAGGCATCGGCGCTCAGCTTGTAGGCCTCGGTCACCGGCAGCAGGCCGTCGAGGTCGTCCTGGGCCATCGCGGGCGCGATGACCAGCAGGGTCAGGCACAGGCCCAGCAGGGCGGAAAAGCGGGCGGCCAAGCGGCCGGGGCGGATCAGGCGCATTGCGGCTCCAGCAGGAAACGCCCGCGCCAGAGGCACGGGCCAACCATGGATTATGGCCCAGCTGAGAACGCATGGCCGATGCGGCGATGGACCGCGGCGGATCAGCCTTGTTCCGCGGCGGCCTCGTTCAGGGTGGGCGCCGCACGGAAGCGCAGCATGCCGGTGGTCAGCGCCACGCCGAACAGGATCACCACGCAGCCGCCGGCCATCGCCACGGTCACAGGCTCATGCAGGAACAGCAGGCCCCACAGCACGCCGAACACCGGGATCATGTACATCACCGCCATGCTGCGGGACGCGCCCACGCGCGCCATCAGGCCGTAGAACAGCACGTAGGCCAGCGACGTGCAGAGCGCCGCCAGGCCCAGTGCGGCCAGCCAGGAGGCGGCTCCCGGCGTAGTGGCAGGCCACATCCAGACGGTCAGCGGCAGCAGCACGATGGCGGCGGCGAGCTGGCTGCCGGTGGCCACGCTCAGCGGCGTCAGGTCACGCAGCATGCGCTGGCTGAAGTGCGCGCCGAAGGTGTAGCAGACATTGGCGCCCACGCAGGCGGCCATGGCCCAGCCAAGGCTGCCGCCGTCGTGGCTGAAGCCGACCGTGCCCGCCACCAGCCAGACCACGCCGGTGAGGCCGATCACCAGCCCGCTGGCCCGGGTGGCGTCGAGCTTTTCGCCCAGGAACATCCAGCCGGACATCGCCACCAGCAGCGGTGCGATGGCGTCGGAGATCGCGGAAACCCCCGCCGGCAGGCTGCGCGCCGCATAGGAAAACAGGATGAACGGCAGCGCCGAATTGGCCAGGCCCACGATGGCGATCGGGCGCCAGTGCGTGCGCATCTCGATGCGGCGCTGGCGCGACAGCAGCAGCGGCGCCGAGCACAGCGCCGCGCCGATCGCGCGCATGCCGGCCAGCGCCATGCCGCCGAACTCGTCGGCGCCCATGCGCATGAACAGGAACGAGGCGCCCCACAGGGCTCCCAGCAACAGCAATGCGGCGATGTCGGAGGTTTTCATGGTCATCACTCGAGGTGTTTTTGCTCGTCATCCCTGCGGACGCAGGGATCCAGTGCCTTTGGGGCGCGAGGCGAAAGTCGCTGGATGCCAGCTTGACCAGCCCTTCGGCTGTTGAAGAGCGCTTCGCTGGCATGACGAGGTTCAACGATAGGGGCCTGGGGACAGGCTAGGACAGGGTAGTGCCTGAACCTGTCAGCAGTCTTCAGGGCTTGCCCTGGCCGAACAACGTGCGGCGTTCGTCCTCGGTGAGCGCCTGCTTGGGCTGGTAGGCGTTTTCCACACCTTCGTAGGTGCGCAGGGTGGCCGGGCGCTGGGCGATGGCCATGAACCAACGCTCCAGGTGCGGGAAATCGGCCAGGTTCTGCCCGTGCGCCTCATGCGGCACGATCCAGGGATAGCAGGCGACATCGGCAATGGAGAATTCGCTGGCGATGAACTCGCGGTCGGCCAGCCGGCGGTCGAGCACGTCATAAAGGCGCGCCACCTCGCGGGTGTAGCGGTCGATCGCATAGGGAACTTTTTCAGGGGCGTACACGTTGAAATGCCCGATCTGCCCGGCCATCGGGCCAAGCCCGCCCACCTGCCAATACAGCCACTGCAGCACTTCAATGCGCCGGCGCGGGTCGCTTGGCAGCAGTTGCCCGGTCTTCTCGGCCAGGTACTGCAGGATCGCGCCGGACTCGAACACGCTGATCGGGGCGCCGCCGCCGGCCGGGGCATGGTCGACGATCGCCGGAATCTTGTTGTTGGGTGAGATTGCCAGGAAGGCCGGCGCGAACTGCTCGCCCTTGCTCAGGCTGACCGGCGTGATGAAGTGCGGCAGCCCGGTCTCTTCCAGGAACAGGCGGATCTTCAGCCCGTTCGGGGTCGCGGCGAAGTACAGCTCGATCATGACGGCGCTCCTGCCTTGGCGTTGGGTCTAGTGTGGCTTGCTCACTGGTCTTGAAAAAGTGCCAGATCCGGCGGATTGTCTGGTACCAGTTGAGACCTGTGGAGCCCGTCATGGAACCCCTGCTGGCCTTTCCCCTGGACATCCCGCCGCGCGGTCGGCTGCACGCCCTGCATGGCCAGCTGCGCTGCGCCATCCTCGATGGCCGGCTGCGAGCCGGCCAGCCGTTGCCTTCCACACGATCCCTGGCCGAGTCGCTGGGTCTGTCACGCAATACCGTGGTCTCGGCTTATGACCGCCTGCTCAGCGAAGGCTATCTGGCGGCGCGGCACGGCGCGGGTTACCGGGTCGCGGCGGTCGTACCCTCGCGCCACGCGTCCCCGCACGCAACCGGCGGCGATCCGCGCCTGCATCCGCGCTGGCGCGACGTCGCCATGCCCAGGCCGATGAGCGAACTGCCGCCGATGCGCCATGATCTGCGCGCCTGCGTGCCGGACGCTTCGTATTTCCCCTATGAGGTGTGGCGACGCTTGTCGGCGCGGGCGCTGCGCGCCTTGTCGCGCGAGCCGGCGCTGTACGACTCGGCGGTGGGACGCCGTGCGCTGCGTGAGGCCATCGCGGGCCACGTTTCGTTCGCGCGCGCGGTGAGCTGCAGCGCCGAGGACATCGTGGTGACCAACGGGGCCCAGCATGCCTTCGATCTGCTGGCGCGCATTCTGGTGGCGCCCGGGGAAACCGTGCTGGCGATGGAGGATCCAGGCTACGGGCCCGTGCGTCGCCTGTTCGAACTGGCCGGCGCCAGCGTGGCGCCGGTGCCGGTGGACGATGAAGGCCTGGTGGTGGAGCGCATACCGGCGAACGCCCGGGTCATCTACGTGACGCCATCGCACCAGAGCCCGCTGGGCATGGTGATCTCGCCGGCGCGGCGCCACGCCCTGCTGGCCTTCGCGCGCCGCCATGGCGCGGTGGTGATCGAGGACGACTACGACAGTGAGTTCCGCTACGGCGGTCGCCCGCTGGATGCGCTGCAGACGCTGGATCGCGACGGCGTGGTGTTCTACGTCGGCACCTTCTCCAAGAGCCTGTTTCCGGCCCTGCGCCTGGGCTATGTGGTATCGCCGCCATGGGCGCTGGCCGCGCTGGCGCGAGCCCGCCAGCTCAACGACTGGCACGGCGATGTCCTGGCGCAGGACACGCTGGCGCCATTCATCGCCGAGGGCCACCTGGCCCGCCACGTGCGCAAGATGCGGCGCATCTATGGTGAACGCCGCCAGGCGCTGCTGGATGCACTCGCCCGCCACGTCGGAGACGCCCTTGAACCAATACCCGCCGAAGCCGGACTGCATGTGGCGGCGCGGCTGCGCTGGCCGGTCGCGGCCGGCACGGTGGTGGCGGAGGCGGCGCGGCAGGGCCTGCGCATCGAATCGCTCGATGACAACGCCATCGGCGATAGCGCGCCCCATGGCCTGCTGTTCGGCCTGGGTGTCCTGCCTGCGGAAAGCATGGATGAAGCCGTGCGTGTGCTGGGCCGGGTGCTGGAGGCGCACCGTCCCACCTGAACTCCTCATCACCTCTTTGGAAGGCGCTCCCAAAGGGGGCTCAATCCGGGTTTCGCACCCAGTCGAGATAGGCCTCGAGCCCCTGAGCCACCGGCACGGCGATCAACTCGGGCAATTCATAGGGATGCAGCGCCAGCACACGTTCCTTCAGCACGGCGAAGCGCGCCGCGGTGGTCTTGATCATCAGCAGCTCCTCGCCGTCGGTGACCACCTCGCCCTTCCATCGATAGGTGGACTGCACACCGGGCAAGCGGTTGACGCAGGCGGCCAGGTCCTCGCCCACCAGGGCCTCGGCCAGGGCCTTGGCGCTGGCGGCGTCGGGGCAGGTGCAATAGCAGATAAGAACGGGATCAGGCATCGGGCTTGGGCGACATCAGTCCGTACGTGGCGAATTTTTGCAGCACCTGCGTGACTTCACCGTCAGTCAGCAGCGCCGGCGTGCCGATTTGCAGCGCCAGCGCGTACTGGCGGGCAAGCGTCTCCACCTCCACCGCCCGCCACATTGCCTGGGCGAGGCTGTTGCCGACGGCCAGCATGCCGTGGTTGGCCATCAGGCAGGCCAGGCGCCCGTCCAGGGCCTGCAGCACCGCGTCCGACAGCTCCTGGGTGCCATAGGTGTGGTAGTCGGCGCAGCGGATCGAGTCGCCGCCACCCACCGCAATCATGTAGTGCGCCGCGGGAATGGACCGGCGGCACATGGCCAGCGCCGTCGCATAGGGCGGGTGGGCGTGGACCACCGCAGCCGCGTCCGGGCGGGCGGCATAAATGTCGCGGTGGAAGCGCCATTCGCTGGAAGGGCGCAGGCGGTGGGCATAGCGACCCAGCAGGTCCACCTGCACGATGTCGGCCGGGGTCAGCGCCTCGTACGGCATGCCGCTCGGGGTGATCAGAAAACCGTCGGCGTGGCGGGCACTTAGGTTGCCCGAGGTGCCCTGGCTGAGGCCGGTGATGGTCAGCCGCCGGGCCTGGGCGACGATTTCCTCGCGCAAGGTGTGTTGGTCGTTCACGGGTCCTGGGTCCACAGATTCGGCCTGGAGGCATGGTTACCCGTGCCTCCGGCCCTGTCGATAGGCCGGCGTTCGGCGAAATTCCGCTCTTGAAAGCCCGTGGGGGCTCCCCCATTGGAATAGTCAGCCAACGGAGTGGCCCTCTTGCAGGGGGGCTTTGCGTCGTTAGAATTGGCACTCACCTACCGGGAGTGCTAACAACGCGCCAGCAAGGGCGTCGCTCCGGGGTCCCATTTTTGATTCACCCATCCAACCAAGCTGGAGCCCATCCATGAGCAAACTGCGTCCGCTGCACGATCGCGTCATCGTCAAGCGTCTCGAAGAAGAGCGCGTCTCCGCTGGCGGCATCGTCATCCCCGACAGCGCCACCGAAAAGCCGACCCGCGGCAAGGTCATCGCTGCCGGCACCGGCCGCATCCTGGAAGACGGCAAGGTCCGCCCGATGTCGGTCAAGGAAGGCGACACCGTGCTGTTCGGCAAGTACGCCGGCCAGGAAATCAAGATCGACGGCGAAGAGCTGGTCTTCCTCAAGGAAGACGACATCGTCGCGGTGATCGAAGGCTAAGCGCCTCTCCCGCCCCTCTTCCCATACACACGCATTTGAAGGAATAGAACATGGCTGCTAAAGAAGTCCGCTTCAGCGAAGACGTTCGCGCCCGCATGCTCAAGGGTGTGAACACCCTGGCCAACGCCGTGAAGGTCACCCTCGGTCCGAAGGGCCGCAACGTCGTCATCGAAAAGAGCTTCGGCGCCCCGACCGTGACCAAGGACGGCGTGTCCGTGGCCAAGGAAATCGAGCTGGCCGACAAGTACGAGAACATCGGCGCGCAGATCGTCAAGGAAGCCGCTTCCAAGACCTCCGACGTCGCCGGTGACGGCACCACCACCGCCACCGTGCTGGCCCAGGCGTTCATCCAGGAAGGCCTCAAGGCCGTCGCTGCCGGCATGAACCCGATGGACCTCAAGCGCGGCATCGACCAGGCCGTGTCCGCCGCCGTGGCCGAGCTGAAGAAGCTCTCCAACCCGACCGCCGACGACAAGGCGATCGCCCAGGTCGGCACCATCTCCGCCAACTCCGACGCCGCCATCGGCGACATCATCGCCACCGCGATGAAGAAGGTCGGCAAGGAAGGCGTGATCACCGTCGAGGAAGGCTCGGGCCTGGACAACGAACTCGACGTCGTCGAGGGCATGCAGTTCGACCGCGGCTACCTGTCGCCGTACTTCATCAACAACCAGCAGTCGCAGCAGGTTGAACTGGACGACCCGTTCATCCTCATCCACGACAAGAAGGTGTCGAACGTCCGCGAACTGCTGCCGGTGCTCGAGGCCGTCGCCAAGGCCGGCAAGCCGCTGCTGATCGTCGCCGAGGAAGTGGAAGGCGAAGCGCTGGCCACCCTCGTGGTCAACACCATCCGCGGCATCGTCAAGGTCGCCGCGGTGAAGGCTCCGGGCTTCGGCGACCGCCGCAAGGCCATCCTGGAAGACATCGCCATCCTCACCAATGGCCAGGTTGTCTCCGAGGAAGTGGGTCTGCAGCTTGAGAAGGCCACGATCAACGATCTGGGCCGCGCCAAGCGCGTGGTGATCACCAAGGAAAACACCACCATCATCGACGGCGCCGGCGAAGCCGAGCGCATCCAGTCGCGCATCAAGCAGATCAAGGCGCAGATCGAGGAGACCTCCTCCGACTACGACCGCGAGAAGCTGCAGGAGCGCGTGGCCAAGCTGGCTGGCGGCGTGGCCGTCATCAAGGTCGGCGCCGCCACCGAAGTCGAGATGAAGGAAAAGAAGGCCCGCGTCGAAGACGCCCTGCACGCGACCCGTGCGGCCGTTGAAGAAGGCGTGGTCCCGGGCGGCGGCGTCGCCCTGATCCGTTCGCTCAAGGCCATCGACGGCCTGAAGGGCCAGAACGCTGACCAGGACCTGGGCATCGCCATCACCCGTCGCGCCCTGGAAGCCCCGCTGCGCGCCATCGTCGCCAACGCCGGTGACGAGCCGTCCGTGATCCTCAACAAGGTGAAGGAAGGCAACGGCAACTTCGGCTACAACGCTGCCACCGGCGAGTTCGGCGACATGATTGCCTTCGGCATCCTGGACCCGACCAAGGTGACCCGTTCGGCACTGCAGTTCGCCGCCTCGGTGGCCGGCTCGATCATCACGACCGAAGCGGCCGTGACCGAAGTGCCGAAGAAGGAAGAAGGCCATTCGCACGGTGCGCCGGGCGGCATGGGCGGCATGGGTGGCATGGACTTCTAAGTCCACGCCCTCCAGGCATCGCAACATGAGAAAACCCCGCCTCGCGCGGGGTTTTCTTTTTTGGCGCTGACCAAGGTCGCCGTCGCCTGCGGTTGCAGAGCGGTTCGCACGCGTGTTCATTCCATGCGCCCCGCAAGGCCTTAGCCACCGCGCCATTCACGGCGCGAGCAGGGGCATGGCGAGTACGCTTCCAGCCCGCTGATTTCCGATCCCCAACGAGAGGCGCCCATGACGACCTTGCTGCTGATACGCCACGGCGAAGTCACGGGTATCAATCCCCCGACCTTTCGCGGCAGGCAGGACCTTGCCCTGACCGAGAAGGGCTTGCGCCAGGCGGATCTGACGCGCGACTTCGTTCGCCAACATTGGTCGCTCGACAAGATTTTCTGCAGCCCCTTGTCACGTTGCGTGCGAACGGCCAACACGCTGGGCGCGCCGTTCCGGCTGGAAGCCAACCCGCATGCCGGCCTCATCGATATCGATTACGGCGGCTGGGGAGGCATGCACGTGGCCGATGTCGAGCAGCGTTGGCCGCGTGAGGCGCGGCTTTGGAAGGTTGCGCCGCATCGATTCCGAATTCCCGGTGGCGAGTCGATCCAGGAGGTGGCTGCGCGGACTACCGATGCGCTCGCGACCATTCTCGAGTCACATCCCCAGCAGACAGTCGCGGTGGTCACGCACGACAGCGTGATCCGTGTGCTGCTGTGCCATGTCGCAGGGCTGCCGCTGTCCAGCTATTGGCTGTTCCAGCCGTCGCCTTGTGGGGTGAGCGTCGTGCATGTCGAGGACGGATTCACCATGCAGGGCGTCAACAGCACCGGGCATCTGGCGAGCGCCTGAGCAAAACTGCCGGCGTTTCCTCGGCCGATCGCTGGCGCTCAGCGGCGCAGGTCTGAACCGCGCCGTTCCCGCTTGGTCGCATACATCGCCGCGTCGGCCTGGGCGAGCAGCGCTTCCGCGTCGCTCGCGTCGCTGGCGGCAATGATCACGCCGATGCTGGGGCCGGCGTACTCGATGGTCGGTCCGTCCAGGTGGAAACGGCCGGTGGTGGCGGCCAGCAGACGTTGGTGCAGGATGCTGGCGGTATGGGTGGCCTCGGTGCGCGTCGGGCTGGACAGCACCACGAACTCGTCGCCTCCCAGGCGCGCCACGAAATCGCCGCTGCGCAACGCAGATTGGAGCCGTCCACCGATGGCGGTGAGGAAGCGATCGCCGGCGTCATGGCCGTACTCGTCGTTGATGGCCTTGAAGCGGTCGAGATCGACGAACGCCACCATGAGTGCGTGGTCGCCGTGGGCCATGGCGGCGAGCCGCCGGCCCAGCTCTTCCATCAGCGCGCGGCGATTCGGCAGCTGGGTCGTGGCGTCGGTGAGTGCGCTCACCGCGAGGGTGTCGTTGGCGTGCTGCAGCTCCTGCACCAGCCGTTCGCGCTCGATCTGCTGGCCAATCAGCCGCGAAAACATGTGCAGCACCTGCTCGGCGCCGTCGGCCAGCGGCTTGCGCTCGTCACTGGCGGCGCACAGCGTGCCGTACAGCGAGCCATCGTCCATGCGTACCGGCGTGCTGGCGTAGGTGGCGATGCCGAGGGCGCGCGCGGGCGCAGAATCGGCCCAGCACTGGGCGACATCGTCCGTGTAGGGGCGGCCTTCCTCGAGTGCACGCTTGCACAGCGTGCCTTCCCACGGTACCGCCAGTCCTTCGGGAATCTGCAGTTGGCGCGTATTGCGCGCAAACAGGATGTGCTGCACGCCCGCATCCATGTCGATCGTGGTCAGGTAAGTCGATTCCAGCCCGGTCGCCGCCTGCAGCAGTTCCAGCAACGGACGCACCAGTTCTTCCAGCGAACGCGCACGGGTGACCGATTCGGCGAGCAGGCCGACGAAGTCGGAACGGGTCGGGCTTGGGGGCGGCGTCAGCGTGATCACGAGGGCATCCAGCGGCAATGGCATCGTACGGAAGGCCCGTGGGAGCGGGCGTCTGGTGGTCATTTAATCCATGGACGCGGGGGCATGCAACGCGGCCGGGTGGGCGCCGGCAGTTACCATCTTGCCGACAGGCGGAAGCGATTTTCGGGCAGGCATGAAAAAGCCCCGGGAGTTGCCTCCCGGGGCCGTTCGATCGAAGGATCGATGAGGTTTACTGACCGCTGGGCTGCGTGCCTGCCTCGGCCTTGGTGTCGACGCCGGTCTTGGCCTTGTGCGTGGTGTGCTTGGTCGCCTTGTGTGCGGCATGTTCCGTGCTGCTGGCGGCCTTGTCAGCGGTCTTCTCGGTGCTGGCGGCGGTCTTGCCCGCAGCCTTCTCGGTGGTGCTCACGGTCTTGTCGACCGTCTTGCTTGCAGTGTCCTGCGCTGCCGGAGCGGCGCTCGCGCTGACCTCGGCCTTGGCCGCGGGAGCGGTGGTCTGGGCGAACGCGGGAGCGGTCAGGACCGAGGCGGCGGTGACGATCAGAGCGGCAAGCATGGTCTTACGCATACGAGGTAAACCTCCAGTGTGTGGTTGCCGCGGAGGCTTTGCTTCGCGGCTGGGATTGAAGCTAGGCCTGCGCTGCTCTACCGAAGCTGAACGAAACCGGCTCCCTTTAGCGGCCAGACAGATCGCTGAATCCATGCCTTTCGGTCGCGCGAAAACGTCCACTGCACCGCTTGCATTCCGCGGAAAACGGCAGCCAGCCTCGATCCGTTTGGACGTCCATATGGAAGCGCTACTGGCTGGCGCCGACCGGCTCCGCAAGCCTCGCGTCAACGAAGTCGTCGGAAGGCGCGACTTCCGCAGTCTGCGTGTCCGCCTTGGGCAGCAGCGGATCGAGTTTGCCCTTCATGCGCAGCAGCGCGACGTTGGCCATGTCCTCGTCAGCCGACTGGCCGGCGGCGTCCTCGGGTTCCGCCGGCGCGCCGGGCGCGCGCGTGAGCGCAGCCAGCTGCGGAGCCATGACCTGGGTAAGCGCGAAGTAGGCATCGTCGCGGATGCCGGCCTGCTCCAGCAGGCGGCCGGGAAGCATCCAGGAGGCGAGTGCTTCGCGCCCGGAGGATGGCGGGCGGCGCGGATCGACCAGCAGCCAGGCGCCCGCCTGGCTGAGCATGTCCTTGCCGTCGACGAAGCCGGTCACGCGGTAAGTATCGGTGAGCGCCGGGAGATGATCGCCATAGAACAGCAGCAGGGTGGGGCGCTCGCGCCGGGCAAGCAGTGCGGCGAGCCGGCCCAGTTCCTGGTCGGCGCGTTGCATGTGGTAGAGGTAGTTCTGCAGCTCCACGCGGTTGTGGCCGGAGACGCCGTCGGGCACGGCGATGGCGTCGCGTGCGGCCAGGTCGGCGGGCGGCACGTCATAGGGGCCGTGCGCCTCGATGCTGATGGCGAACAGGAATTGCGGCGGACCGGCGTCCTTCAGCTGTGCCAGGATCTCGTCGGTCATGGCGCGGTCGGCCATGTACTGGCCGTCCATGGCGGCGTCGACCGGGAAAGAGGCGCGCGACACGAAGCGATCGAAGCCAAGCGCGCGGAACGCGGTGGTGCGGTTCCAGAAGCCGGGGTCGTTGCCGTGCAGCGCGATGGTCTCGTAGCCTCGGGCGCGCAGCGCGCGCACCAGGCTGGGCACGACCTTGTGGTTCATCTGCAGGTACGGGAACTGCAGGTCGTCGAAGTAGCGCAGCGACAGGCCGGTGAGCACTTCGAACTCGGTGCGGATGGTGCCACCGCCGTAGGTGGGCACGTGCAGCGGCCCGCTCTCGCCCTGGGCGGCGAGCCGATGCAGGTTGGGCGCGAGATCGACGTGCTCGTAGCCGCGCATGATCGACGGGTCGAAAAACGACTCGCTCTGCACCACCACGATGTCCGGCGCCGCAGCGCCGGCGACCGTGCCGTGCATGCGCTCGCGCAGCGCCGGAACCGCGCCTCCGATCCATTGCTGCGCCGCCGCCGCATCCGGCTTCCTGCGGGCCTGGCCCTGGTGCAGGTGGAACATCAGCAGCGAGCTGACCAGGCCGGAGTGCTCGGCGGTGGCCGTGGCCGACCACGGCTCCAGCCACAGGCGGTGGCCGCCGTAGATCCTCGACCACCCGGGCATGCCGGCCAGCAAGGTGCCCAGCAACGCCAGCAACGCCACGCCGGACGCCAGTCGCCGCCCTTGCGTGCGGCGTGCGAACAGCGGCCGCTCCCGGCGCCAGGCGATGACCAATACGGCGAGCGCCATCAGCAATGCCACGTAGGGCCAGGGACTGGCCGGCAGGTAGCTGCCCAGCAACTTCAGGCCGCCGCGCCGCAGCTGGCCGAGCATGCGGAAGTCGGCAGGCATCAACGGCGTGCTGAGGTTGCGCACCTTCAGTGCATTGACCGCATACACCAGCGCCTGCAGCAAAAAGGCCAGGCTGAAGGAAAGCAGCAGCCGGCGGCTGATCACAAGCAGCGACGCGGCCAGCAGCAGGCCGGGCAGTGCATTGGCGAGCAGGAAGGACGGCTGGCTGAACGCCTGCGCCGGACTCACGCCGATGCCGCCGTCGATCAGTCCGGTGGCCAGCACGAACACGGCGGCCAGCAAGGCGCCAAGCCCGAGGCGAAAGACGATGGAGCGCGCACGCGGCGCGGGCGGAGTCGCTGACATGGACACGGCATCCTGCGTATGGCTGTCATGGCTCGGACACGGGACTGTAATGGTCCGGATCTGAACCAATCGTTGAGCGCAGGACTCGTGTCCACGGGTGTCCGCAAACCGTGCGGCGGGCGCCGAGGGGCGTTCAGGCGCCACGTGCTCGGCAAGCTTCGCTGCAGTGCGGCACAATCAGCCGATGACTGTCATCCAAAGGCCTGCGGAATCCCCGGCGCTGCGCGCGCTGATCGACGACCGCTACAGCGAACTCTCCGCCCGCTGCCGTTCCGTGGGTGTGCCACTGCACGACGATGCCGGCGTCGCCGAGCGCATCCGGCGCACCCTGCTGGCCAGCGACTTCGCCTTCGATACCTGGTTCCGCCAGCCGCAACTGCTGGCGCCGCAGGGCCTGGAGCGGCTGCGTTCGGGCAGCGACGCCAGCGTGCGCGCCGAAGGCCTGAGGCTGTCCGCCGACGAAACGGTTTGCCTGGCCGAACTTCGCCGCTTCCGCCATGCAGAGGCGCTGCGGCTGGTGTTCCGTGACGTCAACGGACTGGATGAACTGCCGGAGACGCTATCGGCCACCAGCGTGCTGTACGAGGTGCTGCTGGCGGCGGCGCTGGGTTGGTCCGAGCAGGCGCTCGCCGCGCGCTACGGCCAGAGTCGCAGCCATGAAGGCGCGCTGCAGCGCATGGTGGTGATCGGTTTCGGCAAGCTCGGCGGCAGCGAACTGAATTTTTCCTCCGACATCGACCTGGTGCTGGCCTATCCGCATAGCGGGCAGAGTGATGGCGCCCGTTCGCTCGACAACAGCGAGTACTTCGTCCGCCTCGCGCGACAGCTGGTGCGCCTGCTCAACGAGCCCACGGTCGACGGTATCTGCGCACGCGTCGACTTGCGCCTGCGCCCGTTTGGCAACGCCGGTCGGCTGGCGCTGCCGTTTTCGGCGATGGAGCAGTACTACCAGAGCGAAGGTCGCGACTGGGAGCGCTACGCGTGGATCAAGGCGCGCCCTGTCGCTGGCGACCGCAATGCCGGCAAGGAGCTACAGGAGCTGCTGCGGCCGTTCATCTACCGCAAATATCTGGACTACACCGCGTTTGCGGGATTGCGCGAGATGAAGTCCCTGATCGACGCTGAAGTGGCGCGCAAGGACCTTGCCGACAACCTCAAGCTCGGCCCGGGTGGCATTCGCGAAGTCGAGTTCGTGGTGCAGCTGATGCAGCTGATCCGTGGTGGCCGTGAGCCGAGCCTGCGCGTGCGCGGCCTGTTGCCGGCGTTGACCGCCTGCGAGGCGCGCGGTCATATCAGTGCTGCCCGCGGTCGCGCGCTGCGCGAAGCCTATGTGTTCCTGCGCCGGGTCGAGAACCGCGTGCAGATGCTGCGCGATGCGCAGACCCACGACATTCCGGAGGATCCGCTGAGCCGTGAGCGCATCGCGCTGGGGCTCGGCCATGAATCGTGGGAAGCGTTGTCAGAGGAGCTAGGGCGTCACCGCGCCCATGTCAGCGAGGAGTTTGCCGAGGTGCTGATGCCGCGCGGTGGCCGCACGGCGAGCGCGCCGGTGGCCGATGTCGCGCTGTGGCAACAGGCTTGCCACGAGTCGCTGGATGCCGGCGTGATGGAGTCGTCGGGCTTCACGCCGGGCGCGGAAGTGGCCGATGCACTGCAAAAACTGGCGCAAGCCGGCGCCGTGCGCGCGATGCCACAACGCACGCGAGAGCAGCTCGACCGGCTGATGCCACAGTTGCTGGCGGTGGCGCGCAACAGCGCGGCGCCGGTCCCGTGCCTGCTGCGCCTGTGTCGACTGGTGCAATCGGTGGCGAGGCGTTCGTCGTATCTGGCGCTGCTGGAAGAGCAGCCCGCCGCGCGCCTGCGCCTGGCGCGGCTGTTCGCGGAGAGCGCGTTCCTGGCTGAGCGCGTGATCGCGCAGCCGCTGTTGCTGGACGACGTGCTCGATCCACGCATTGACCAGCTGCCGCTCAAGCGCGCCGACATCAGCGCCGAGATCACCCGCGTGCTGGCCACGCTGGACGAGCGCGAGCCCGAGGCCGAACTCGAACGCCTCAACGAATTCAAGGCGAGCGTCGCGTTCCGTCTGGGCCTGGCCTTCAGCGACGGCCGCGCCGATGCGGTCGCCACCGCGCGTCGACTCGCGGTGCTGGCCGAATCCATCGTGCTGGCGGTGACCGCGCTCGCCGATCGCGACCTGATGGCCCAGCACGGGCGCCTTCCGGGGCAGGGCAGCGGCTTCGCCGTGCTCGGCTATGGCAGCCTTGGCGGCGAAGAGCTGGGCTTCGCCTCCGATCTGGACCTGGTGTTCGTCTACGACGGTATCCATGCGCACGCCATGAGCGACGGCGCGCGCTCGCTCGAAGGCACGCGCTGGTACCAGCGCTTGGTGCAGCGCGTGATGAACTGGCTCACCGTGCTCACGCGCGCCGGTCGCCTCTACGAGGTGGACACGCGCCTGCGTCCCGACGGATCTAAGGGCCTGCTGGTCAGCAGCCTGGAATCGTTCAACGCCTATCAGAAGAGTCGCGCCTGGACCTGGGAACACCAGGCCCTGTTGCGCGCGCGGCCGATCGCAGGTGATGCGGCATTGCACGAGCAACTCTCCCAGGTGCGGCGTGAGGTGCTGGCCGTGCCGCGCGACCGCGCCGCGGTGTTGCTGGAGGTGAGCAACATGCGCCAGCGCTGGCGTGCCGAGCGCGACCGCTCCGACGCCAACCTGTTCGACCTCAAGCAGGGCCTGGGCGGCCTGCTCGACATCGAGTTCGCGTTGCAGGGCCTGGTGCTGGCCCATGCCGCCGCGCATCCGGCGCTGCTCGCCATCACCGCCAACGCCGGACTGATCGAAGCGTGCCGCAATGCTGGACTGCTCGATGGGCGGCAGGCGGGAATATTCGCCGAGGCCCATGCCGAGCTGCTGCACCGCGCGCTGGCTTGCACGCTGGATTTGCGCTCGCGCATTGCGCCACGTGACGACGAGCTCGAACGGTTGAGCGCCAATGTGCAGACGGTGACGGCGGAATTAGGGTTCACGTTCTGACATGAAGCTTAAAGCGGCGTCGTTCGCCCCCTCAGTCGCGGTGTCCCCTCTCCGTCATTCCGGCGAAAGCCGGAATCCAGTGCCTTTGCTCTTCGCTGAACCGTACACACCCAAAGACGCTGGATTCCGGCTTTCGCCGGAATGACGGTATCGCGAGGTGTCAGTCTCGCGCTATCGAGCCACCAGCCGCTCACGCAACATCGCCGCAATAGCCGCCGTCTCGCGCAGCGGCTCGGTCGGCGTCGTCACCACATCCTCGATGTCATGCAGCCGTCCCGCCTCGAGCAACGCCTGATGAAAGCGCGCCAGTTTCTCGGGCAGCGTGCCCAGCACCAGGGTATGCACCGGACAACCCACCGCGCAGGCTTCGGACAACATGTTGACCGAGTCCGGCGTAACCACCAGTCGATCAGCCCAGCCCAGCACGCTCGGATACGGGTTGCCGCCGTCGTCCTGGCTGCCCCACACCAGCCCGGGCGCGCCGGCGAGTCGTTCGCGCAGGCGTTCCAGCAACGGCCGCGGCGTGCGGCGCGATGCGAGCGCGAGCAGGCTGCCTCCTTCGGATTGCTGACGCGCCAGCAATCGGTCGGCCAGGTGCGCGATGTAGTCCTCGTCGAACTGCACGCCGCGGCGTGGTCCACCCAGAAGCACGCCTACGCGCGGACCCGGCAGCCTGGCGAGGCCGGGATCGGCGTCGCGCCCGTCCTGCAACCAGCGATCGTCCACCGGATTGAGCGAGCCCAGCGTCTGCACCACATTGGGACCAACCAGATGGTCGTGGCGCGGGGCGATCACCAGATCCCAATGCGCCGGGTCGATGCGTGGGTCGAGAATCTGCACCGTGTAGCAGCGACCCTCGCTGAGACGCCGCAACAGTCGCGTATACATCGCTGCCTGTCGGCCACAGCCGATGGCGACGGTGGGCCAGGGCGATGCGAATTGCCGACGCTGCGTCTCGGTGAGCGCGAGGCGGGCTCCGGCGGCCAGCCGTGGCGACAGCCATGACCATGGCGCGCGAGGCTCCAGCTGCAGGTGGCGCACCGGCAGCTCCAGCATCTCGGCCAGGGCAAGGGCCTGGCGTTGGTTGCCCGCAGCGGCGTCGGTGATTACCCAGCAGTCGCCTGCGGACTTCGTCATGAAGCCGTCACCGGGGGCATTGTTTCTCCAGACTGCACAGTTCGTTTCATTCGCCCGGGTCCAGTTTGCCCGCGAGCGCGCTTAAACTGGGCGCTCGTTGCGCCGAAGTGGGCGCGCCATGATCAAAGGATACCCATGAGCGAGTTGCTTTCCGAGGCCGCCCTCGACCAGTTGTTCCGCACCGCGCGCACATTCAACGCGTGGCTGCCCAAGGAAGTGAGCGACGCCCAGTTGCACCAGCTCTACGAACTGGCCAAGTTCGGCCCGACCAGCGCCAATTCCTCGCCGACGCGCCTGGTGTTCGTGAAGTCCAAGGAAGCGAAGGACAAGCTCGCCCCGTTCCTGTCGGAGGGCAACCGCGCCAAGACCCTGGCCGCCCCGGTCACCGCCATCGTGGCCACCGACTACGCCTTCTACGAAAAGCTGCCGCAGCTGTTCCCGCATGCCGACGCGCGTAGCTGGTTCGTTGGCAACCAGCCGCTGATCGACACCACCGCGTTCCGCAACGGCACCTTGCAGGGCGCCTACGTGATCATGGCCGCCCGCGCGCTGGGGCTGGATTGCGGCCCGATGTCCGGCTTCGACAATGCCGGCGTGGACGCGACGTTCTTCGCCGGCTCCACGGTCAAGTCCAATTTCCTGGTCAACATCGGTTATGGCGACGCCAGCCGTGACCTGTTCCCGCGCAGCCCGCGCCTTGCGTTCGACGAGGCGTGCCGGATCGCCTGATCGCCCGGCACACGCCCACGTTTCATGCCGTCCCCAACCCTTGTGGAGAAAAGTCAGATGCGTGCACTTCGTTACGTCCTTCTCGCCGGCCTGCTCGGCGCCGCCGTTACCGCCCAGGCCGCCCCGGTTACCTACACCATGGACCCGGGCCACACCTATGTGCTGTTCAGCTGGAACCACTTCGGCTACTCCAACCCGACCGCGAGCCTGAGCCTGGGCGAGGGCACCATCGTGTTCGACGACAAGGATCCGTCCAAGTCGTCGGTGAACGTGACCCTGCCGCTGGCCAACCTCGACACCCATGTGAGCAAGCTCGACGAGCACCTGAAGAAGGCGGACTTCTTCGATGCCGAGAAGTACCCGGACATCACCTTCAAGAGCACCAAGGTCGAAGCGGCCGGCGGCAACAAGTTCAAGGTCACTGGTGATCTCACCGTTCACGGCGTGACCAAGCCGGTGGTGCTCGACGCCACGCTCAACAAGAGCGGCCTGCATCCGATGATGAAGGTGCCGGCCGTGGGCTTCGACGCCACCGCCATGATCAAGCGTTCGGACTTCGGCGTGGGCGCTTACGTGCCGAACGTCAGCGACGAGATCCAGGTGCACATCACCACCGAGGCGTCGGTGCCGAAGACCGAAGCCACCAAGTAAGGCGTTCGCCCTCGCTGGGCAAAAAAAGAAGCCCGCACCAATCCCGGTGCGGGCTTTTTGCTGGGTACTACGCTCGGGATCACTGGTTGCTCACGCCCTCGTTCTTGAGCGTTTCGAGCTTGTCGAGGTCCACGCCGCCCACCACCTGCTTGAGCAGGTCGATGCTGTCGGCGTTGCCGCTGGCTTTGACGGTGTAGCGCTGGGCGACGATCACGCCGTATTCGCCACTCTTGCTCTGGCTGTCCCAGGATTCGTGCACGAGGCGCCCGTTGCTGGTGTAGGTCTTCTGGTAGCCGTGCTCGGTCTGCTGTTCGGAATCGGGGGCGATCGCGCTGGCCATGGCCATCATGCCGCGCATGTTGCCGGTGTCGGCCACTTCCAGCTGCACATCGTGGCCCTGGCCGTCGCCGTAGTCCGCGCGGGCGGTGGTGACCAGCACGCCCATCGAATCATTGCGCTGCGCCGAGAAGTTCTCGCGCTTGAGGCCGGCCAGTGTCTCGGGCAGGAAGGCCTTGATGGCATCCGGGGACAGTGACTGCACCTGGCCGCCGCCGGGCTTCTGCGCGTCGGCGATCTCCTTGCCGGCCTGCTGTGCGCCCTGGCTCATCGCAGCGATCTTGCCCAGCGCCGTGTTGGGATCGACCGCGACTTCGCCGCCGTGGCCGTCGCTGACGCGCAGGCTGGTCATCGAGGCGCCGCCCAGGGTCGCCGTGCCGATCATGGCGGCCACCGTCAGGCCAATGATCCAGCTCAGCACGATGGCGATGATGACGGTCACCGCGGTATAGCCGCCGGCCTTGTCCTGTGGGCAGCGCATGGTGTGGGGCAAGCCGAGGTAGAGCAGGTAGATGCCGTAGATCACGCCGGCGATGGCCACCAGCCAGCCGATCCACGGAAGGATCACGCCGACGCCGCCCACCCATCCGGCGGTCCAGGCGTAGGCGACCGACTTGAGTCCCTGCAAGGGATCCTTCTGGCCGCCAAAAGTCGGGGCCAGCGCGTTGACCACCAGCGCCACCACGTAGGTCGCCAGCAGGGTCAGCAGGTAACGCAGCACCATGCCCAGCAGTCCCATGCCCAGCGGCAGGTGCAGATTCACGCCAACGGCGCCGTAGCCGATCAGGCTGCCCTTGATGAAATGGGCGATCGCCGGCAGCGCCGCCACGATGCAGATGTAACCGCGATACAGACCCGCGACGCTGTCGGGCTCGGCGGCTATCACCGGCCACTCGGTCTGGGGCGTGCTGAGGATCGCCTTGATGCGGCTGAAGATCTTTGCAAAGTCCATGGCAGTCCTTCCGGGCCGGGCTCGAATGCGCACCGGACGCGGTGCGACCGGGAACCTCCCCTGCGCGCGCATTCTCAGGCGGCCTCGCGACCACCCGACATTGGTCGCACGGACTATGTCCTAAGGCGAGGCAAGTTCGCGTGAGTCGTGGCGGCCATGGGCCGGCCTGCTAACATGGTGGATTCGGTATCCAGATGGAGTTTTCCCCCATGTCGCGTTCCCCTGCGGCTGCCCCGCTGATCCCGGCGAATGCCGAAAATCGTTATGAAGTGACGCGCGCGGACCTTCCGCTGTCCTGCCCGATGCCCGGAATGGCCCTGTGGAACTCCCATCCGAAGGTGTATCTGCCGATCGTCGACGATGGCGGCGAGTCCACATGTCCTTATTGTGGCGCGCATTACGTGCTGCGGGACTGAGTTTCAGCCTGACGGTTGCAACTGAAATATTCGTCATCGCCGTTTTAGGCACGATTGCTGCTTGCCTCTAGGGATGAAGGCACCTTTTGAACCCATCATGTCAGCAATCGCCACGCCAGTGAGGTCGTTGACCGTCGTGCAGCTGATCCCTGCCCTGGACGCGGGCGGGGCGGAGCGTTCCGCTCTGGAAATCGGCCGCGCGCTGGTCCAGGCGGGGCATCAGTCCGTCGTGATCTCGGCGGGCGGTCGCATGGTGGCCCAGTTGGAAGCCGAGGGCAGCCGCCACATCACGCTGGATGTTGGTCGCAAGTCCCTAGGCACGCTGATGAAAGTGGGCGCACTGCGGCGCGTGCTGCGTGAGCTCAAGCCGGATATCGTGCACGCCCGCTCGCGCCTGCCTGCCTGGCTGGGCTGGTGGGCGATCAAGGGGCTCAAGCCGGCCCCGCATTTCGTCACGACGGTGCACGGCCGGAACTCACCGGGGCGCTACAGCGCCATCCTGTTGCGCGGCGAGCGGGTCATCGCGGTGTCGCAGACGCTTCGAGACTTCATGCTCAGCCATTACCCGTGGCTGGAGCCGGCCCGCGTGCGGGTGATCCCCCGCGGCATCGACCCGGACGCTTTCCCCTATGGGCATCGCCCCGACGACGGCTGGAACAAGGCGTTCTTCGCCGAATACCCGGCCCTGGCGGGCGCCCCGCTGCTCACGCTGCCCGGTCGGGGCACGCGGTTGAAGGGTCACCACGACGCCGTCGAGCTGCTGGCCGAACTGAAGCGCCGCGGCATCGACGCGCGGCTGCTGCTGCTGGGCGTGATCGAGCCCGGCCGCGAAGCCTACGTGGAAGAGTTGCGCAGCCTGATCCGCGAGCGCGGCCTGGAATCGCAGGTGGTGCTGACGCCGCCGCGTTCGGACATCCGCGACATCTATGCGATCTCCTCGCTGGTGCTGCAGCTGTCCAACAAGCCGGAGTCGTTCGGGCGCACGGTCATCGAGGCCTTGTCGTTGTGCCGCCCGGTGCTGGGCTATGCCCACGGTGGCGTCGGCGAGCTGCTGTCCGAGCTCTATCCGGCCGGCCGCGTGCCGCCGGCCGATCGCGAGCGTCTGGTCGAACGTGCGGCCGAACTGCTGCGCGTGGCGCCGCCGATCCCGATGCTGCAGAGCTATCGCCTCAGCGACATGCAGCAGGCCACCCTGGCCCTGTACGACGAGATCGCCGCCGCCTGAGTCCGCGCGGATCGATGGAGCGGCGACGTCACCTACAATGCGTGCGCCGCGACCACATCCTGTCCGCATGAATTCATTCGTTCCCGCCCTGAAGGCAGCCCTGCGCTCGCCACTGCTGCCATTCTGGCTTGTCATCGCGCTGTTGCCGTTCGGGCGCAGCTCCGAGCTGGGAACCTTCCTGTGCCTGGTCGGCGTGGTGCTGCTGTTCGTAAGACACCCCTCGGCCCTGCGCGAGCATGCCGGCGCCCGTTTGCTGTTGTGGTTGCTGGCCGCTTACGTGGCGGCGGCGCTGATCTCGGCGGTCGACTCAGTGGCGCCCAGCAAGAGCTGGTCGACCGTGGCCGCGCTGCTGCGCTACGTGCCGCTGGGGTTGTACGCCTGCTTTGCGATCCGCCGCGAGGAAAAGCTCGATGCGCTGTACCTCGCCGTCGCCGTGGTGGTGGCCCTGTGGGCCGTGGATGCCTGGGTGCAGGCGGTGACCGGCTGGAGCCTGGGCGGGCGAGCCGAGGCGGAGCGCATCTCCGGCATCTTCGGCGCCACCAACCTCAAGCTGGGCCCCACGCTGTCGGTGCTGTCGCCGTTCGTGCTGTGGACGGCCCACCGTCGATGGGGCCTGCGTGGATTGATGTTGGCCTTCCTGCTGCTGCTGGGGCCGGTGCTGCTGTCGGGCTCGCGTGGCTCGTGGGTGTGCTACGCGCTGGTGACGCTGGGTTTTGCCTGGCGAGTCACCGGATCGCCGTTGCGCTTCCTCGCCGCGACCGGGCTGGGCCTCGCGCTGCTCGTGCTGGCCGGTGGCGTGGCCTGGAAGACCTCGGACCGCTTCCAACTGCGCATGGAGCGCACGCTGCAGGCGCTCCAGGGTTCGGACCAGGGGCTGGACACCGCCTTGAGCGGGCGCCTGGACATCTGGCGCACCAGCCTGTCGATGTTCAAGGCGCACCCGATCAACGGTGTGGGCGTGCGCGCCTTCCGCAACGCTTATCCGGCCTATGCGCCGGCCAATGACCACTTCGTGGTGTCGGATGAGGCCTGCGGGGTGGGCGAGGGCGCCTGCCACGCGCATCAGTGGGTGCTGGAGGTGCTCACCGAGACCGGCACGCTGGGGATGCTGTGCTGGCTGGCGGCGATCGGCGCCGCGCTGGCGGCCTGGCGGCGCGTGGGAGCGACGCCGCGTAGCCGCGCGTTCCCGGTCACGCTCGCGTTGGGCGTGATGCTGTTTCCGCTCAATACGCACCTGGCCTTCTACTCAGCCTGGTGGGGCCTGCTGTTCGCCTGGCTACTCGGCCTGTGGTGCGCGGCGCTGTACGTGCACCCGGCGCAGCGGGGAACCGCGGCATGAAGCGCGAACCACTTTCAGTCGTGGTGATCACCTACAACAACGGTGACACGCTGGATGCCTGCCTGAGCCAGGTCGACTGGGCGGACGAGATCGTGGTGCTGGATTCGGGCTCCAGCGACGACACCGTGGATATCGCACGCCGCCATGGCGCGCGGGTGGCGGTGCATCCGTTCGACGACTACGGCCCCCAGAAGCAGCGGGCCTACGACCTGGCCAGCCACGACTGGATCCTCAATCTCGACGCGGACGAACTCCTCTCGCCAGGCACGCGCGAGGAGATCGAGCGGGCGCTGGTGGGGCCGCGCCATGCCGGTTTCCGCCTGCCGCGGCGCGAGCGCATGTTCTGGACGGTGCAGCACCGCTGGAGCTGGCGCAACGGTCACCTGCGCCTGTTCGACCGTCGGCGTGGCGGGATGAACGACGTCGAGGTGCACTCTGCCGTGGAGGTGCGCGGCAAGGTGAAAACCCTGTGGCGCGCCGACTTCGTCAATGACGGCGACGGCGACATCGCCACCCGGGTCGAAAAGATCAACCGCTACACCTCCGGCATGGTGGCGTACAAGCTGCGCAAGCAGCAGCGCTTCACCGGGTTGCGCATGGTGTTCTACCCACCGGTGTTCTTCCTGCGCCAGTACATCGGCAAGCGTTATTTCCTTAACGGCTGGGCCGGTTTCATCGCGAGCGTCACTGGCGCGTTCTATGCATTTTTAAAGTACGCCAAGCTGCACGAGGCGCGCGAGCGGGATGCGCGGCGCGTGAAGTAGCGTTGCGACGCGATCTTCTTGGACGTTTAGCCGTCCAAGCGAAAATGGTCGCAAGTTGCCTCGGCTGTTCATGGCGCATTTACCAACGTGATGACAGACGGCGTGATTTCTTGTCTTGCCGAAATTTCCTTCTTTTCGACACAACTGCGAGGCAACGCCATTGCGTCGTCAATGGCGCGTCAATTCGCGCATCATGGCGAATGAACTTGCGCAGTCATGGTCATGTTTACAGTGTTGTCGTGGTGTCGCGCCATTGCGCCCTAACGCGATGAATTCCATCGGGTTGCTGCAAGTGGTTCCGTTTATTCGCGCCTGACTGCGCGTAAGCATTGCGATGTCGGTCGTGCAGTTCCTACACTCCGCACGTTTCACTGCTTGTTACAGCGCGCAGGCTTTTGTGGCTGCCTGACGCTTCGGGTGAGGGGTCGATTTATTTCGAGCGGGATCGAGCGTGCCGTTGTGGCGACGGCGCGACGGGGATGTTTTTGCCTGTTGCATCGCGCGAAGGAAAAAGGAGGTCAGGCGGACCAAAGCGGTCGTGGGAATCCATCCAGGGGGATTGCTTGTTTTCATCGGATCTTTCAAGGAGACGTTTCATGAAAATCGAGCACCTGTACCTGTGTGCGGCCATGTCATTGGCCCTCGCAGGGTCGCCGGCCATTGCGGCGGCGCAGAGCAACGCAGCCACTGCCGACCTCAATACGGCCGAGGCGCCCAGGGTGACCCAGACAGTCGACAATCGCGTCGTCTCGTCGCTGCAGCACACCCATCTGGCCCTCGTCGACGGCGCCACGCCGACCCAAAGCGTCGCTGACACCACGCCCATGAACCACATGCACCTGATCCTTCAGCGCAGTGCGCAGCGCCAGTCCGCGCTGGATGCGTTGATCGCCGCCCAGCACGACCCGAGTTCGCCGAAATTCCACCAGTGGGTGACGCCCGAGCAGTTCGGCAAGGCCTTCGGCGTCGCCGACGCCGATGTCACCGCCACGACCAACTGGCTGCGTTCACAGGGCTTTACCGTCAACGGCGTGTACCCGAACAAGCTGCAGATCGACTTCAGCGGCAGTGCCGGCCAGGTGAGGCAGGCATTCCACACGACGTTGCAGCGCTACAAGATCAACAACGACAGCCATATCGCCAACGCCACCGACATCAGCGTGCCGTCGGCGCTGAAAAGCGTGGTGGTGGGCGTCGCTGGTCTCAACGACATCCATCCGCAACCGCAGCACGTGGCGCCGAAGATCGGCCAGTTCAGCGCCTCGACGCAGAAGTTCATGCTCAAGGAGGCCACGGCTTCGGCCTCGGGCGCCAATCCGCAGGCGGTGAACTTCACCAACGGGGCGCGCGGCCTGGTGCCCTATGACGTGAACAAGATGTACGGCACGGATCAGCTGTACGCGGCCGGTCTCACCGGCCACGGCATCACCATCGCCCTGGTCGAGGACAACTCGATGGTGCCGGATGACTGGACCAACTTCGTCAGCCAGTTCAACCTCGGCGGGTATGGCGGCACGTTCACCCAGTTCCAGCCGCAGGCTACCGGCTTCACCAACTGCATCGACCCCAACTCGATCTACGGGCAGGAGGACGACTTCGAGGCACTGCTGGACGCCGAGTACTCCACGGCGATGGCCCCGGGCGCCACCATCTGGCTGGCCAGCTGCGCGGATGAGAATTCCACCAACTTCTTCGGTGGCGTCTTCACGGCTGCAACCAACCTGATCAACGGCCCGAACCGGCCCAACATCATCAGCGCCAGTTATGGCTACGGCGAGGGCTACACCGACGCCGCCAGCAAGACGGCGATTGACCTGATGTGGGCGCAGGCCGATGCGGAAGGCATCTCGGTGTTCGTGTCGAGCGGCGACTCGGGCTCCAACCCGAGCTTCAACGGCTTCTTCATCAACAGCGCGGGCATCGACGCGAATGCCTTCGGCACCTCGCCGAACGACACCGTGGTCGGTGGCACCGACACGGCCGACATTCTCGACGGCACCACCAAGAAGTACTTCAGCTCGAGCTTCAACACGGTCTACGGCTCGGCCTTGTCGTACGTGCCTGAAATTCCGTGGAACCAGTCCTGCGGCAACGAAGTGGCGGCCAAGTCGCTGGGCTATGCGAGTTCGCTGGCGTTCTGCAAGGCCTACGAGAACTTCGATCCGTACGGCTACTACATCACCTCCGAGGCCGGCAGCGGTGGTCCCTCGTCAGTGGACTACAAGCCGGCGTGGCAGCGGCAGGTGCACAACGCCGAGAAGGACCAGTCGCGCGACGTGCCTGACGTGGCGTTGTTCGGCGGTTCCTATGGCGGCTACACCTGGGTGATCGTGTGCTCGTACTACTATCCGTGCACCCCGGGCTTCACCGGCCCGACCGCGCTCATTGGCGGCACGTCGCTGTCCTCGCCGATGTTTGCCGGCATCCAGGCGTTGATTGACCAGGGTCTGGCGGCCAAGGGGCTGCCCGCGAGCCAGGGCAATGCTGCTCCCACGCTGTATGCGTTGGCGGCTGAAGAGTACGGCGGCGCCAAGGGTGGCGTACCGGCCAGCCTGGCGGCGTGCAGCGCCGACAATGGCACGAAGGGCACCGGCAAGTGCGTGTTCCACAACATCACGCGCGGCAGCATCGCGACCCAGTGCGTGCAGCAGTTGCCCTACGTGGTGACGCCCGATTGCTACTTCTACGGGACGTTGCCGCAGGCGATCTATGGACCGATCCAGGTAGGCCTGACGTCCACCAACGTCAGCAAGTACAACGCGACCACCGAGGCGTATGCCGCGCGGCCGGGTTGGAGCTTTGCTTCGGGCCTTGGCTCGGTCAACGCCTACAACCTGCTCAGCGCCTGGAAGGCGTTCGTCAACGTGCAGTAATGGCGCAAGATCGGACATCCCCGGCGCATGCCGGGGATGTCTTCTTTGGCATCAGCCGTTCAGGCGGCCCGGGGAAGGCGCAGCGGCTCCTCCCGCAACGCAGCCAGCAGTTGCGCGCAGGCTTCGCGACGCAACGCCTCGCGTCGACGGAACGCGGAGCGGTGCTTGCTTTCCACCTGCGATTCGTCGCGTTCGCTTTCGGCGGTGGGCAGCTCGAAGAAGCCGTCCGGCTGCAGCACGCCCTGACATTCCTCCCAGAAGCTGTCGTAGTCCGCCTTGATCTTGTCGTCCTCGCCAGCGAACGGATGCGCCAGGTTCGACACGCCGCGCACGCGCATCGCGCCGGTGTAGCTGCCGAAGGCCAGCAGCAGGGAGAACAGGAGGTTTTTCGGGCGCAGGCCATGGCACTGCTTGGTCAGCTCGCGTACCGCCTCGCGCCCCAGCTCCGCTGCAGCGCCCTGCAGGCAGCCCACCAGCAGCGTGCGCCCGTCATCGGCCACGCTGAAGGTCACCGAGGACAACAGCTGCCCCTGCGTGTTGGACAGGCACAGAGCCAGTTCGCCTTCGCGGCTGCGACCCAGTGGCCGGCGCAGTTCCAGCAACAACTGGCCGCCGTCCTTGAGCATGACGGCGCCCAGCTCGCTGCGGCCGCGCAGATACACCGCATCCACGATCGCGCGGGGCAGTTGGCTGAAGGCGTAGCGGTAGTGGCTGCTGATCACCGCCATGCGCTGGGCGCGGCCAAGCCGACGGTTGATGTAGTGGTGGTGCCAGCGCTCATGCAGGCGCGGATCGTGCGCAAGGTATGCGCTCAGGCGCGGGGAACCATACAACTCGCCCAGCCAGGCGGACTGGCGACGCGGCATGCAGGTGCTGCGGGCGACGTACTTGAGGCCGGCGACGAGGCGCTTGGACCACGGGCCACGCCAGTCACCGCGCTGACGCAGTGAGCGTAAGAACAACTGGATGGACATGCGGGGAGTGTCGGGGAGAACACGGCGGGGTATTCAAGCAGACTGTCGTCGTTCTGTCACATACCAAGAAGCCGCAGCGCCGCCCATAGGGCACGTCTTGAAGCGCCTGCACGCCCACGGGGGCGGCTCGGGCGCGGCGGGCGCCTTGTCGTCGATGCATACCTGGTGTTGTTGAACACATGGGTGCTGGGCGGGGCGCCCAGGCGCATCGCATGACCGGCCTTGCCAAGCGGGCGGACGCGGTGGAGTGAAATCGCCAGGGCGCCGGGCTGTCGCGCCAGATGGTGGGTCGTAATGATGGTGTCGCCGTCGTGCAGGTAACTCACCGTGCCGCGGATGTGGACCTTGTCGAACATCGCCTCGGCGTATTCCAGCCGCGCGCGACGCGACCGACTCGACATGGCGCTCGATGTCGCTACGCAGCGTGAAATTCATGACGCGAAATCACATCACACTCACGAAAATGTTCGTCGAAGCGGAGAATGTCCTGCGATCCATGCAACACGCGCGTAGCGCGGAGCTTGGTGACATTCAGATTGCATTTACGAACGTGATGATGACACACGCGATTTCCTGCCTCGACGAAATTTCCTTCTTCACGAGCAACGCAAGCGCTCATGCCATCGCGCTGTGAACGACACGTCAATCCGTCAGTTTCGGCGGATGAAATTGCGTGGCCATGGTCATGGTTGGCCGTTGCACCGGCTTCGTGCAAAGCCACGATAAAGCGATGATTGCGTTGCAATTTCGAGAGTTCAGTCGCTGAAGCGCACATTTTGACAGCGCTGTCATTGCAACGACATTCCCGCCATTCCTACACTCGAAGCCGCTGTGGGGAGTGATCGCGAACAGGCGTCGGTAGCTGCCTTTCGCTTCGTGTGAAGGGACTGTTTATTCCAGTGGATACGTGCGTGCCATCGAGGCGATGGCGCGACGGACGCGTTTTGCCTGTCAACAACGCGAGTCGGAAAGGAGGGCATGGGGGGTCATGCGGTTGCGAGAACCAAGACAGGGGGAACTGGCTTGTTTTCAACCGACACATCTTGGGAGACGTTTTCATGAAGAGCGGGCATTTGTACCTGTGTGGGGCCATGGCTTTGGCCCTCGCGGGGATTCCGGTCGTATCGTCGGCGCAGAGCAACGCAGCGCTTGCAGGCATCAACACGGCCGAAGGGCCGAGAGTGACGAAGACGGTGGACAGCCGCGCGCTATCTGCGCTGCCCCACACTCATCTGGCGGTCGTGGACCGATCGACTCCGACCCAGAGTGTGGACGACGCCACGCCCATGGCCCACCTGCACCTCGTCCTGCAGCGCAGCGCGCAGCGGCAGGCCGCGCTGGAAGCATTGAGCGCCGCGCAGCACGATCCGAAGTCACCAAAGTTCCACCAGTGGGTGACGCCTGATCAGTTCGGCCAGGCCTTTGGCGTGGTCGATGCCGATATTGCCGCCACCACGGCGTGGCTCCGCTCGCAGGGCTTCACGGTGAACAGCGTCTTCCCGAACAAGCTGGAGATCGACTTCAGCGGCAATGCCGGGCAGGTCAAGCGCGCGTTCCATACCACGATGAACCGTTACACGATTGACGGCGCCTCGCACATCGCCAATGCCACCGACATCAGCGTGCCATCGGCGTTGCAGAGTGTCCTGGCTGGCGTGGCCGGTCTCAGCGACATCCATCCGCAGCCGCAGCATGTGGCGATCAAGGTCGGACAGTTCGACGCTGCTACGAAGACTTTCAAGTCGAACAACGCTACGACGTCCGCTGCGAGCGCCAGCCCCATGGCGTCGACTCTCCCCAGTGGGGCGCGCGGCCTGGTGCCCTATGACATGAGCAAGATGTACGGCGCCGATCAGCTGTACGCGGCCGGCATAACTGGCAGCGGCATCAACATCGCCGTGGTCGAGAACGCCGGCATGCAGCCCGGCGACTGGTACAACTTCGTCAGCCAGTTCGGCCTGTTCGGCTATGGCGGCACGTTCCAGGAATTCCAGCCCCAGGCCACCGGGTTCACCACTTGCGAAAATCCGGGCACGGGCTCAGATGCCGGCGAGACCGTCCTCGACGCGGAGTGGGCCACGGGCCTGGCGCCGGGCGCCAACATCTGGGTGGCCACGTGCAATGACACACCGACCTGGCCAGGCGAATTCGTTGCGGCGATCAACCTGATCAATGGCGCCAACCGGCCCAACATCATCAGCATGAGCTACGGCGTCAGCGAGCAGCGCGTGGATCCGGGCAGCAAGGCAGCCATCGATGCGCTGTGGGCGCAGGCCGATGCGGAAGGCATCTCGGTGTTCATATCGAGCGGCGATTCGGGTTCCAACCCGGACTTCAATGGGCAAACCATCATGGGTGAGGGCATTGGCGCGAATGCCTTGGCCACGTCACCCCATGACACCGCGGTTGGCGGCACCGATACTGCCGACATCCTCGATGGCACCACGTCCACTTACTTCAGCCCGACCGTCAATGCGGTATACGGCTCGGCGTTGTCGTACGTGCCGGAAATTCCGTGGAACATGTCGTGCGGCAACGAGGTGGCGGCCAAGGCGCTGGGTTACGCCAGCTCCATCGCCATGTGCACCGCATACGAGCAGCCCGGTTTCCAAGGCGAATACCCCACCGGTATCTCCGAAGCGTCAGGTGGCGGCCCTTCGTCGGTGGATGGCAAGCCGGCATGGCAGACGCTGGTCTACAACACGGCCAATGACCAGTCGCGCGACGTGCCCGATGTGGTCCTGTTCGGTGGCTCCTATGGCGGCTATACCTGGGCCGTCATTTGCACGCAGAACGAACCCTGCTCGCCGAACTTCGTCGCCCCCACCGCGTCCGTGGGTGGCACGTCGCTCTCCGCGCCCATGTTCGCCGGCATCCAGGCGCTGATCGACCAGGGCATGGCCGCCCAGGGCGGCTCGGCCTACCAGGGCAACGCCGCTCCCACGCTGTATGCGCTGGCTGCCCAGGAGTACGGCAGCGCTGATGGAAAGAAGCCGCCGCAGGGCCTGGCTGTCTGCAACGCGGACAGCAGTACCAAGGAGGCCCGCGGCTGCGTGTTCCACAACATCACGCGCGGTGGCATCGCGACGCAGTGCTGGCAGCAGCCGCCGTTCACGGTCACGCCTGACTGCTACGTCTACGCGCAGACGCCGGGTTGGCAGTACCCGTGGGAGTTCGGCCTGACGTCGACCAGCACGACCACGTACAACGCGACCACCGAGGCGTATGCGGCCCGCCCGGGTTGGAGCTTTGCCGCCGGTCTCGGCTCGGTGAACGCCCAGAATCTGCTCTGGGCATGGCAGGCGTACCTCAAGTAAGCCTGGCGATACGGCATCCCCGGCGGTGGCCGGGGATGCACTTCTCCCGACGGCTCACGTGCTTTGGGTGGCCGTCATCAGCCGGATGGATCCGTACACGCAGGGACTGTCTTCGGGACGGGTCTTGAAGCGCTTGTGCATGCATCGCTACCGCACAAGCGCGGCTAACTTGCCGCCGTTGCTGCGCCCACCGCGGATGTAGGGCGCATCGCGAACAGGCGTTGTTGGCTGCCTGTCGCCACGAGTCGAGGGTTGATTTCATTTCAGTGGAAACGCGCGTGCCATCGAGGCGATGGCGCTACAGACGCGCTTTGTCTTTCAACAACGCGAGTCGGAAAGGAGGGCAGGCGGATTCATGCGGTGGCGGTAACCAACACAGGGGGAACTTGCTTGTTTTCAACGGACCTATTCAAGGAGACGTTTCATGAAAAGCGAGCACCTGTACCTGAGCGTGGCCATTTCCCTGGCCCTTGCAGGACTGCCGGCCGTAGCGGCGGCGCAAAACAATGTTGCACTGGCCGATCTCAATACGGCCGAAGCTCCACGAGTGACGCAGACCGTCGACAACCATGCGGTGTCGACACTGCAGCGAACCCATCTGGCGATCGTCGAGCGCTCCACTCCCACCCAGAGCGTGGACGACGCCACGCCCATGAACCACATGCACCTCATCCTGCAGCCCAGTGCGCAGCGGAAGGCGGCGCTGAATGCGCTGATCGCCGCCCAGCATGATCCGAAGTCAGCGAAGTTCCACCAGTGGGTGACGCCCGATCAGTTCGGCCAGACCTTCGGCGTGGCCGACGCCGATATCGCCGCCACCAAGGCCTGGCTCGCTTCGCAGGGCTTCACGGTGAACGGCGTCTATCCGAACAAGCTGCAGATCGACTTCAGTGGCAATGCCGGGCAGGTCAAGCGTGCGTTCCATACGTCGATGAACCGTTACACGATCAACAAGACCACGCACATCGCCAACGCCACCGACATCAGCGTGCCGTCGGCGTTGCAGAGCGTCGTGGTGGGCGTGGCCGGTCTCAACGACATTCATCCGCAGCCGCAACACCAGGCGAAGAAGATCGGGCAGTTCAGCGCCGCCACGCAGAAGTTCAAGCTCAAGGAGGATGCGAATTCCTCTGCGGGCGCCAATCCCATGGCGGTTTACGCCAGTGGGTCGCGTGGCCTCGTGCCCTACGACATGAGCAAGATGTACGGCACCGATCAGCTGTACGCGGCCGGTATCACCGGCAGCGGCATCACGATTGCCCTGGTTGAGGACAACTCGATGCAGCCGTCCGACTGGAGCAATTTCGTGAGCCAGTTCGGGTTGGGCGGCTATGGCGGCACCTTCACACAGTTCCAGCCCCAGGCGACAGGGTTCACCAACTGTATGGATCCGGCCGCCAACTATCCGGAGGACGACGTCGAGGCGCTGCTCGACGCCGAATGGTCCACGGCGATGGCGCCGGGCGCCAACGTCTGGCTGGCCAGTTGCGATGACTCCAACTCCAACAACTTCTTCGGTGGCGTGTTCACCGCGGCGACCAACCTGATCAATGGCGCCAGCCGGCCCAACATCATCAGCGCCAGCTATGGCTTTGGTGAGGGCTTCACGGATGCCGCCAGCAAGACGGCGATCGACGCGATGTGGGCCCAAGCCGATGCGGAAGGCATTTCGGTGTTCGTATCGAGTGGCGACTCCGGTTCCAACCCGAGCTTCAACGGCTACGTGATCTACGGTTCGGGCGTTGACGCAAACTCCCTCGGCACCTCGCCCAACGACACGGTGGTTGGCGGCACGGATACGGCCGACATTCTCGATGGCACCACCTCGTCGTACTTCAGTCCGACCATCAATTCGGTGTACGGCTCGGCGCTGTCATACGTGCCGGAGATTCCGTGGAACATGTCGTGCGGCAACGAAGTGGCGGCCAAGTCGCTGGGCTTCGCCAACACCATTGCCTTCTGCCAGCTCTCCATGAAGCTGGATCCCTACGGCATCTACCTCACCTCCGAGGCGGGCAGCGGCGGTCCTTCATCGGTGGATGCGAAGCCGGCATGGCAGAAGCTGGTCTACAACGCGGCCAATGACCAGTCGCGCGACGTGCCGGATGTGGCCCTGTTCGGCGGCTCCTACGGTGGCTATACCTGGGCGGTCATCTGCACGTACTACGAGCCCTGCACGCCGAACTTCACCGGCAACACTGCGCTCGAGGGTGGCACGTCGCTGTCGGCGCCGATGTTCGCCGGCATCCAGGCGCTGATTGACCAGGGCCTTGCGGCCAAGGGCCTGCCGGCCAACCAGGGCAACGCGGCTCCGGCGCTGTATGCGCTGGCTGCCCAGGAGTTCGGCAACGCGCAGCAAAAGAAGGCGCCAGAAAGCCTGGACGTCTGCAGCGCGGACAGCGACAAGAAGAAGTCGGCTGCGTGCGTGTTCCACAACATCACGCGCGGCAGCATCTCGACGCAGTGCGTGCAGCAGATGCCTTATGTGGCCACGCCTGACTGCTTCTTCTACGGCCAGCTGGCCGATGGGGTCACGGAGGGCCTGACGTCCACCTCCCTGAGCACGTACGACGCGACCACCGAAGCGTATGTGGCGCGCCCGGGCTGGAGCTTTGCCGCCGGCCTTGGCTCGGTGAATGCAGTGAACCTGCTCGGTGCATGGAAGGCCTACCTCAACGTCCAGTAACCCTGGCCATACAGCATCCCCGGCGCCTGCCGGGGATGCTTTTCGCTGACGGCCACCGTGTCCTGGGTAGTCGTCGGCGGCGGGATCGATCAGTAGATGGAGGGACTGCCTTCAGGGCGCGTCTTGAAGCGCTTGTGCACCCACAGGTATTGCTCGGGCGCGGCGCGCACCATGTCTTCGATGCACACGTTGACGCGCGCGGTATCGTTGAGCACGTCGGTGCTGGGGAATGCTTCCAGCGGCGCGCCCAGGCGCATGGCATAGCCCGCGTTGCCGGGCAGGCGGCGGTGGTGGAAGGGGATCACCAGCGCGCCGGACATCCGCGCCAGATGATGGGTCGCGGTGATGGTGGCCGCCGGCACGCCGAAGAACGGCACGAACACGCTGTCCTTGCTGCGCATGTCCTGGTCGGGCGCGTACCACAGCGTGCCGCCGCTGCGCAGATGCTTCACCGTGCCGCGGATGTCGTCCTTGTCGAACATCGCCTCGGCGTAGTCAAGTCGCGCGCGCAGCACCACCCACTCGAACACCGCCGAATCCATCCTCCGGTACATGCCGGAGATGCGGATACGCTGCGAGACCAGCCGCGCACACAATTCCAGGTGGGAGAAGTGGCCGCCCACGAGCAGCACGCCCTTTCCCTGGGCGCGGGCCGCTTCCAGATGTTCCAGGCCCTCGACCTGGACCGGCACATTGGCGATCGCCCGTTCGCTGCCCAACCAGCCTAGAGCGAATTCCACCATCATCATGCCGATGTCGCGCAGATGCGCGTTGGCCAGCGCGGCCTGCTCGGCCTTCGACAGCTCGGGAAAGCACAGCGCGATGTTGGCTTCGGCGATCTGGCGCCGCGGCGAGGGTACGTGCTGCACCAGCCGCCCCAGCAGCCTCCCAAGGCCAAGCAGCCATGGCCGCGGCAGGCGCGCGATCAGCCACACCACGCCAGCGCCGACCCAGGCGGGCCAGTGTTGGGGTGCAAGCAGGGAGCGCGGGAGCGCGGGGCGGGACATGCCAGGCATTGCGCGCATTGTAAGGAACAAGCCAAACCGAGGCGAGCCGCGCCGCGAGCCGCGTTGCCGCACCGGGACCATGCCCCGGGTGCTCGGGCGCGAGCCGATATACTGACGCACCATAACCAAGGGCCTGCCGTTGCGCTTCCTCTATACCCTCGTCGTGTACCTGGTGACGCCGCTGTTCCTGCTGCGGCTGTTTGCGCGTGGCGTGCGCTTTCGCGACTACCGCAAGCGCTGGCGCGAGCGCTTTGGCTTCTTTACCCCGCCCGGGTTCAGCGGCAGCCTGTGGGTGCATGCGGTGTCGGTGGGGGAGGTCAATGCGGCCGAGCCGCTGATCAAGGCGCTGCAACGCGACTACCCCAATGCGCCGATGGTGGTCACCACGGTGACGCCCACGGGATCCGAGCGCGTGCGCCAGTTGTTCGGTGACAGCGTTTTCCACGTCTACCTGCCGTACGACCTGCCGTTTGCGGTGAGGCGCTTCCTGCGACTCGTGCGGCCGCGGCTGGCGGTGATCGTCGAGACCGAGATCTGGCTGAACCTGTACTTCGCATGCCGCAAGCGCGGCATTCCGCTGATGATCGTCAACGCGCGCCTCTCCGAGCGCTCGCTGCGCGGCTACAAGCCGATGGGCAAGCTGGTGGCGCGCGCGCTGGGCTGCGTGCGGCAGATCGCGGCGCAGTCGCGCACCGATGCGGCGCGCTATCGGGTGCTGGGCGCGAGCGCAGAGAAGATCGTCGTCACCGGCAACCTCAAGTTCGATATGCCGGTGCCGTACGACGCCGAGCTCAAGGGTGAGGAGCTGCGCCGGCAGTGGGGGCCGTTGCGACCGGTGTGGATCGCCGGCAGCACGCACGAGGGCGAGGAACTGCCTGTGCTCGAAGCGCACCTGGAGGTGCTCAAGCGCTGGCCGGACGCGCTGCTGCTGATCGCCCCCCGCCATCCGGAGCGCTTCAAGCTGGTGGAGAACTCCGCGCGCAGCCTGGGCTTCACGGTCGGCACGCGCAGCGGCGACCGGGTTCCGTCGGCAGTGCACAAGGTGTTCGTGATCGACGCCATGGGCGAGCTGATGCCGTTCTACGCCGCCTCTGACCTGGCCTTCGTCGGCGGCAGCCTGGTGCCGATCGGCGGGCACAACGTGCTGGAGCCGGCGGCCCTGTCCACGCCGGTGCTGGTGGGGCCGCATACATTCAATTTCGAGGAAATCACCCTCACCCTGATCCAGGAGGGCGGCGCCGTTCGCGTGCACACCGCCGAGGAGCTGGCGCCGGTGGTCTCGCAGTTGCTGCGCGACCAGCCCATGTGCGAGCACATGGGCGCCGCCGCGCGCATCGTGTTCGACAGCGAGCGCGGCGCGGTCCAGCGCGTGATGGGCATGATCGACGCGCTGCTGCAGGAATAGACGTCCATTCGTCGGCGCCATGACGACAAAGGCCGGGACAAGCCCGGCCTTTGCGTCTGTGCATGGTTGGCGGCGCGGCGGCTTACTGCAGCATCGCGTTGACCATCTCCATGTCCTTCAGGTCAATCGAACCTGCCGACTGCTTGAGCTCCAGCTCGTCCAGCACCAACGCGTGGCGCGACTGCGAGTAGCTGCTCTCGGCCTGGGTCAGGGTCTGAATCGCGTTGAGCACGTTCAGCATGGTCTGGGTGCCCACGTCGAAGCCGGCGCGGGTGGCTTCCAGCGCCTTCTGGCCCGATTCCACCGAGGCCTTGTTCGCTTCCACCTGGCTGATGCCCGAGAGCACCGAGCGGTAGAAGTTGAGAGTGTCGCGCACGACCTGGCGGCGGGTGGATTCCAGCGAATCCTGGGCCTCGTCGCGCTGGTAGATCGACTGGCGCACCCTCGACTGGGTGGCGCCGCCCGAGAAGATCGGAATGTTCACCTGCAGGCCGATCGTGGTGCCGTAGGCGCCGTTGCCGCGCACATCGGCGCTGCCCTGTTCCAGCCAGGTGGTGTCCTTGCCGCGCGACACCGAGGCGCTGAGCGTCGGCAGGTGGCCGGCGCGTGCCGAATCGATGCTGTGCTCGGCCGCTTCCACGTTGTACTGGTTGGCCTGGATGGTGGCGTTGGTCTTGAGCGCGGACTGCACCCAGGCGTCCGGATCGGCCGGGTTCGGCGGCGTCAGCGGCAGGTCCTCGCGCAGCTTCTTCAGATCGGTCACCGGCTTGCCGGTGATCTGGGTGAGCGCTTCCTTGGCGTCGTTGAGCGTGTTCTGCGCGGCGATGGTCTGCGCCTTGGCCAGCTCGTAGTAGGACTTCGCCTGATAGACGTCGGTCACCGCCGAGAGGCCCACCTTGAAGCGCTGGTCGGCTTGGTCATAGGCCTCCTTGAAGGCATCCTCGTTGGCCTTGGAGAACACGAGCGCGTCCTGGCTGGTGAGTACGCCGAAATAGGCCGTGGTGACGCGTACGTACAGCGCCTGCAGCGCCGCATCGTAGGTGGCGTCCTGCGACGACGCCTGCGAACGGGCGGCCGACAGGTTGGCCCACTGGCTCAGGTCAACGATGGACTGATCCAGGGTGGCGGACAGCGAACGCGTACGCGAATGCCCCTGACCCTGAATGGTGCCGTTGGCAAGGTTGGCGCCGGTGGACTGCTGCGTCACGCCGAAGCTGCCGTTGAGCTGCGGCAGCATCACCGCACGCGCCTGGGTGACGCCTTCCCCGGTGGCCAGTCGGGTGGCTTGCGCCTGCGACAGCACCGGATCATTGGCGCGGGCTTCTCGGTATGCATCCAGCAAGTCCTCGCTGTGGCCGGCCAGCGGTAGCGCCGACAAGGCCAGGGCGAGGGTCAGAAGCTTCAAGCGCATGGGTTGCCTCTTGTTTGGGGAATGGGGTCAGAAAACGAAGCGACGCGGCGGTTCGGCGTGCTGGAGGTACGGCAGGTCGGTTTCGAACAGCGCCTCTTCGCGGAAACGGCCGTTACCCTCGTGGGTCAGCAGCAGCACCTGCTGCACCGGTGACTCGCCGCGGACCACCAGCAGGCGGCCACCCGGCTTGAGCCAGGAAAGGAAGCGTTGCGGGATCTGGTAGACCGCGCCGGACACCACGATCGCGTCGAACAGGCCGTTCGGCTGCCAGCCGGCCACCGCTTCGCCGGTCTCCAGCTTGACGTTGGCGATGCCGGCCTTGGCCAGGCGCTCGCCCGCCGTCGCAATGAAATCGGCGTGGATGTCCACGCTGGTGACGCCGGCAGACAGCCTGGCCAGGCAAGCGGTGAGGAAGCCCGAGCCCGTGCCGATCTCCAGCACCTGGTCGGTCGGGGTGAGTTCCAGCGCCTGCAGCACGCGGCCCTCGACCACCGGCTTCATCATCACCTCGCCATGGCCGAGCGGCAGGCACAGGTCGGCGAAGGCCAGCTTGCGATGTTCTGTGGCAACGAAGTCCTCGCGGCGCACGCTGCCGAGCACATCAAGTACGCGCGCATCCAGCACCTCCCAGGGGCGCACCTGGTTCTCCACCATGTTGAGTCGCGCCTGTTCGAAGTTCATCGCCATCTTGCTGCGTCCTGTTCGGATCGAAAAAAGGCTAAAAAGGATAAGCGCTTAGCCAGTTTCCGACAATGTGCAAAGCCTGCGGCCTGGTCGAGATACCACGAAGTGCCGGAAGTCATCGCGCTTGGTTGACGGAAGTCATGCGTGGCGCGCTGTCCGCGGACACTCAAGCGCTACGGCGCTGGACTCGCGGAGAAATGGCGAGCATGCCGGCTGGCAGGCGCGCGAATGCATCTTGCATCGCCTGATGCAAGGATGCGTCAAGACGACGGATGCGTTCCCCCGGCGAGGCGGCGCCGCGGCTCATCGCCGCAACCGCCAGCCACGCCAGCCAGCGCGCCAGGCGGCCGCGCTCGGTCGCGTCCAGGCCAGACAGGGCCGCGCGGGTGGCGAAGGCCTGCTGGCGGGCGTCTGCATCGGCTCGCTCGAGCCAGGAGGCGACGGCGCGCTGGGCGAGGCGGTAGGCCGGACTGAGGTTGAGTTCTGCGATAGTGGTGGACATGGGGGAAGCCGTGTATCGTGGCCATGGAAAATAACTAAACCGTCGCGTATACTAAACGCGTGTTATTCGTTTGTGAAGCCAAAAGCCATTCTTGAAGGTGTTGCCATGAGCTCGATCCCGCAGACCAAGCCGCAGGGGCCCGGCCGTCCCAAGGACATGGAAAAGCGTGCGGCGATCCTGGAGGCCGCCAAGGCCCTGTTCATCCGCAATGCCTTCGCGGGCACCAGCATGGACGCCGTCGCGGCCGAGGCGGGCGTGTCCAAGCTCACCGTCTACAGCCACTTCGGTGACAAGGACAACCTGTTCCGCGAAGTCATCCGCGCGCGCATCCAGGACCTGCTGCCGGAAGATACGTACCAGTATGTCGCCGGCGAAGACATCCGCGTGACGCTGGAACGCATCGCCCTGCACCATGTACGCCTGGACTGCGACGTACAGAACGTCGGTACCTTCCGCGCCATCCTCAGCGACTGCCGCCAGGGCAACCCCCGGTACGGCAAGCTGCTGTGGGAGGAGGGTCCCGAGCGTGGCAATGCGCTTATGAAACGCCTGCTGCAACAGGCGGTTGACGAGGGCAAGCTGGACATCGCCAACGTCTCGCGCGCCGCGGGACAGTTCATTTCCCTGATCAAGGGCGAGATGCTCCTGCGCCGCATGTTCGGCTGCGAGGAGTGCGCCCAGTCCTATACCGCGGAGCTGGAGCAGACCGCCCGCGACGGCGTGGACATGTTCCTGCGCGCCTACCTGCCGCGCTGATCCGCGCCCGTCCTGGGCCGCCCTCGGCGGCCATACTCGCGAGTCTCCCCGCTTCGTGGTCAAATAGACGCCCTGAAGCGGGGGTGCCGGCAACAGTCGGCTGAGAGAGTCCCTTCGAACCTGATGCGGCTAGTACCGCTGTAGGGAGCTTCGCCGCACGGGGTCCGATCCGTGTGTGTGGCGCCGTCGCTTCTGTTGCTGGTCTGCGAATCCATTCGCAACACCCCGCACATCCTTGGTGCGGACTCCCCAACAAAAGCCCGTCCCCCCGGGGATATCGCTTCGCCACCGGACTCTGCTGATGAATGCCCTGCCCACCGACCTCGCGCGCGCCGCGCAGGAACTCTCCGAAGCCGTGACGCGCCCGATCCCGGGGTCGCGCAAGATTTACGTGCAGGGCAGCCGTCCTGACCTGAAGGTGCCGCTGCGCGAAGTCTGCCAGGCGCAGACGCCGACCCTGTTCGGCGGCGAATCGAATCCGCCGATCACCGTCTACGACACCTCCGGCCCGTACACCGACCCCGACTACAAGGTGGACCTGGTCACCGGCCTGCCGGCATTGCGCGCCGCCTGGATCGCCGAGCGCGGCGACACCGAGCAGCTGAGCGGCCTGAGTTCCGCCTTCGGCCGCCAGCGCGCGACCGACCCGAAACTCGACGCCTTCCGCTTCACCGCGACCCATGCGCCGCGTCGCGCCAAGGCCGGCGCCAACGTCACCCAGATGCACTACGCGCGCCAAGGCATCATCACGCCGGAGATGGAATACATCGCCATCCGTGAGAACCAGCGCATCGAGGCCCTTCACGGCAGTGCGTTGCTCAACCAGCACGCGGGCCAGTCGTTCGGCGCGGCCCTGCCGAAGCTGATCACGCCGGAATTCGTGCGCGATGAAGTGGCGCGCGGCCGCGCCATCATTCCGGCCAACATCAACCACCCGGAAGCGGAGCCGATGATCATCGGCCGCAACTTCCTCACCAAGATCAACGCGAATATCGGCAACTCCGCCGTGTCCTCGGGCATCGCCGAGGAAGTGGAGAAGCTGGTGTGGTCGATCCGCTGGGGCGGCGACACGGTGATGGATCTTTCCACCGGCAAGCACATCCACGAGACGCGCGAGTGGATCATCCGCAACTCGCCGGTGCCGATCGGCACGGTGCCGATCTACCAGGCGCTGGAGAAGGTCGATGGCGTGGCCGAGAACCTCACCTGGGAGATCTTCCGCGACACGCTGATCGAGCAGGCCGAGCAGGGCGTGGACTACTTCACCATCCACGCCGGCGTGCTGCTGCGCTTCGTGCCGCTGACCGCCAAGCGCGTCACCGGCATCGTCTCGCGCGGCGGCTCGATCATGGCCAAGTGGTGCCTGGCGCACCACAAGGAAAACTTCCTCTACACGCATTTCGAAGAGATCTGCGAGATCATGAAGGCGTACGACGTGTCCTTCAGTCTCGGCGACGGCCTGCGCCCCGGCTGCATTGCCGACGCGAACGACGCTGCGCAGTTCGGTGAGCTGGACACGCTGGGTGAGCTGACCCAGATCGCGTGGAAGCACGACGTGCAGGTGATGATCGAAGGCCCCGGCCATGTGCCCATGCAGCTCATCAAGGAGAACATGGACCGCCAGTTGGAGAAGTGCCACGAGGCGCCGTTCTACACGCTGGGGCCGTTGACCACCGACATCGCGCCGGGCTACGACCACATCACCTCCGCCATCGGCGCGGCGATGATCGGCTGGTTCGGCACCGCCATGCTCTGCTACGTGACGCCGAAGGAGCACCTGGGCCTGCCCAACAAGCAGGACGTGCGCGACGGCATCATCGCCTACAAGATCGCCGCGCACGCGGCGGATCTGGCCAAGGGCCATCCGGGCGCGCAGGTGCGTGACAACGCGCTGTCCAAGGCGCGCTTCGAGTTCCGCTGGGAAGACCAGTTCAACCTCGGTCTTGATCCGGAGAAGGCGCAGGAATTCCACGACGAGACGCTGCCGAAGGACGCGCACAAGAGCGCGCACTTCTGCTCCATGTGCGGTCCGAAGTTCTGCTCGATGAAGATCACCCAGGACGTGCGCGACTACGCGGCCGAGCACGGCACGGGTGAAGAGCAGGCGCTGGAAGAGGGCATGGCGGAGAAGGCGGCGCAGTTCCGTGCGGAAGGCTCCGAGGTCTACCACAAGGCCTGATCCACCGGGCGTTCCGGCGAATCTCTCGCCGGAACGCCATGACTCACCTGTAACAGCGCACTCAGTGCGCGAAAGTCCCGCCAGCTAGTCACCACGTCGCTCGGCAGCCGCCCACTCAGCGCACTGCCAGTCCAATACATGATCCAGCGACCATGGCGGGGGACGTGCCTGCGATGGCTTTTTTCACCTGCGTTTCGCGCACCCACGCTTACGTTCGCTTGGCGCAGCGCCATGACGGAAACGGCGCTTGCGGAGGATTTTGCGATGCAGCCTGACGAGCGGGCGACCTTGGCGGGCCGGTGAAGCACCGAGTCAGCCACTCGGCGCCTGCCGCGTTATGGAAGGCATCTGTCGTCAACGGGAGAGGCATCATGCCGGTGTCGAGCCATGCGGCCCGCGAGGGCCATGTGATCCTGCGTGTCGTGCTGATCGCGCTGTCCATCCTGGTGCTGATGGTGTGCGCGCTGATGTGGTGGTACACCGCGTCCGATACGTACCAGTCGATGGCTGGCGCGCATGCGCCGCCGGTAGTGGAAAGCCAGGCATAAAAAAGGCGCGTCGCCCGCTGGGAGCGACGCGCCCGGATCGGAGTCGATCAGGCCTTCTGGTCGGCCTCGTAACGCTCGATGCCGCCGAGGATCTCGGCCTTCGCCTCGTCGGCGCCGACCCAGCCTTCCACCTTCACCCACTTGCCCTTCTCGAGATCCTTGTAGTGCTCGAAGAAGTGGCCGATGCGCTCCAGCCAGTGGCCGGACACCTGCTTGATGTCCTTGATGTGCGCGTAGCCGGCGAAGATCTTCTCCACCGGCACCACCACCAGCTTCTCGTCGCTGCCGGCTTCGTCGGTCATCTTCAGCATGCCGACCGGATGGCAACGGATCACCGAGCCCGGCACCAGCGGCAGCGGCAGGATCACCAGCGCGTCCAGCGGATCGCCATCGCCGCCCAGCGTGCCCGGCACATAGCCGTAGTTGCACGGGTAGCGCATCGGGGTGGACAGGATGCGGTCGACGAAGATCGCGCCGCTTTCCTTCTCCACCTCGTACTTGACGGGCTCGGCGTCCTTGGGGATTTCGATGATGACGTTGATTTCGTCCGGAACCTTGCGGCCGGCTTTAACGAGATGCAGACCCATGGGGCTTTCCTTGAGAGCGTAGGCAAGAACAAAGACCCGCAAGGATACGGCAAAACGCTGGTGCATCGCAGCAGCGTCCGGCCCACCCCGGGGCCGCAGTTCAGTCTTGGTGGGGGACTGGCGGGGTGCTCAGGTCTGATAGGGCCGTTCGCGCAACCACTTGGTGGCAATCCATTTTTCGCCCTTGAGCACGGGCAGGCCGGCGTGCAACGAGGCCTGGTCGCCGCTGTCGTAGGCGAAATAGACGGCTGAACCACGCATGGCGGTGACGGTCAGTCCGATGGCCGGGAAGCCGGTGCCGCCACCTTCCTCGGGGGTATTGAGGTACATCACCACGCTGGCGATGCGCTGCCCGCCACGCGCGGTGACGGCGCCAAAACCGGGCTGGGTAGGGTCGAACCAGTCGAAATGCGGCTCGTATTCCTGTCCCGGCAGGTAATGCAGGATCTGCAGGCCCTCGCCATGGGTGACCGGGATGTCCAGCAGACGGGAGATCCGCTGCTCGATGCGCTGCACCAGCGGCGTCTCGCCGATCGTGAAGAACATGCCCAGGCTGGTGCGGCGCTGGTCGGTCTGGTGCTGGCCGTCGACATCCACGGTGAGCGAGCGCTGCAGGCGGGGTTGCGCCTCGCCGATCAGCGCATCGCATTCCTCCGGCGTGAGCAACCCCTCGAGCAGGCGGATCACCGGCGCCTCGGTGGCGAGGCTGACGCGTACGGTATGGCCGTCCACCACCTGCTGTGGCGCGGCGGGGTGGCGAGTGCGGCAGGTCTGGGCCGACTGCTTGACCGCCGCCGCGAAGGCCGCCGTCGGCATGTTCAGCACGCGGGCGAGGATCTGCTTGCTCTGTTCGCCGCCGTAGCCGGCATCGCGCATCAATCGAAGCAGGTCGCCCGGGCCGTAACCGGAGCGGGCGGTGGCGAGGATCCATTCGCGCAGTTCGGGACGAATCGTGTGGTCTTTCATGCGGCTCGATCGGTGGACCGGGGGCTTGGCTGCCCATCTTACGCGCGGAGCGGAGGCGCGACATGTGACGTGGGTGGAGGTGGGCTTGGCGCCTCGGCTGGACATGCGGCAACGCGCGCGACCAGAGAGTCACGTTGATGCTGTCATCAGCTCGTGGAGATGGAAGGCGAGGGCGCTTTGCAGCGGGTGTGCGGTGAGTGTGTAAGCGCGCGCTTTAGCTTCCTCTCCCCTTTGGGGAGAGGACTGAGGCGAGGGGTGGGTGCTCGCGAAAAGGTTGCTACAAAGCTCGCTTCGAAGATGGCCAGTCGCAAGATTGGCCCCTCTCCACCGTAAAGGTGGCAATGCCCCAACCCTCTCCCCGGAGGGGAGAGGGGGCGAACGTGCCGGGCGGGTTCGCCCGATCACCGATCGGCGACCGGGCGCGTCGCGGTTACAGCAGAGGTATGAGTAACAAGGCCACGATGTTGATGATCTTGATCAGCGGATTCACCGCCGGACCCGCGGTGTCCTTGTAGGGATCGCCCACGGTGTCACCGGTCACCGCCGCCTTGTGCGCATCGGAGCCCTTGCCGCCGAAGTGATCGTCCTCGATGTACTTCTTGGCGTTGTCCCAGGCGCCGCCGCCGGTGGTCATCGAGATGGCGACGAACAGGCCGGTGACGATGGTGCCGATCAGCACGCCGCCCAGCGCCTGCGCGCCGGCTTCGGCGCCGCCCAGCCACTTGAAGCCGAACACCACCACCACCGGCACCAGCACCGGCAGCAGCGAGGGGATCAGCATCTCGCGGATCGCCGACTTGGTGAGCAGGTCCACCGCACGCGAGTAGTCGGGCTTGGTGGTGCCTTCCATGATGCCGTTGATCTCGCGGAACTGGCGGCGCACTTCCTCCACCACCGCGCCGGCCGAGCGGCCCACCGCTTCCATCGCCATGGCGCCAAACAGGTACGGGATCAGGCCGCCGATCAGCAAGCCGATGATCACGTACGGATTGGACAGGTCGAAGCGGAAGTCGTCGATGCTGAGGTGCTTGGTGAGGTTGTGCGTGTAGTCGGCGAACAGCACCAGCGCAGCCAGGCCGGCCGAGCCGATGGCATAGCCCTTGGTCACCGCCTTGGTGGTGTTGCCCACCGCATCCAGCGGGTCGGTGACGCCACGCACTTCCGGCGGCAGCTCGGCCATCTCGGCGATGCCGCCGGCGTTGTCGGTGATCGGGCCATAGGCGTCCAGCGCCACGATCATGCCGGTCATGCTCAGCATGGCGGTGGCCGCAATGGCGATGCCGTACAGACCGGCCAACTGGTAGGCGGTCCAGATCGCCGCGCATACGGCCAGCACCGGCAGCGCGGTGGATTTCATCGACACGCCGATGCCCGCGATGATGTTGGTGGCGTGGCCGGTGGTCGACGCTTTTGCCACGTGCTGCACCGGCGCATATTCAGTGGCGGTGTAGTACTCGGTGATCACCACCATGGCGCCGGTGAGCACCAGCCCGATCAGCGCGCTGCCATACAAGTGGCCCACGCCGTAGGACGAATCGCCCATCAACTGGCTGGTGATCGGCCAGAAGGCGATCGCGGCCAGCACGGCCGAAACGGCCACGCCGGCGTACAGCGCATTCATGATCTTCGGGCCGCGCGCCTTCACGAAGAAGGTGCCGATCACCGAAGCGACGATCGAGGCGCCGCCGAGCACCAGTGGAAACAGCACGCCGTTGCTGCCGGTCTGCTCAGCCATCACGCCGCCCAGCAGCATGGTGGCGATCAGGGTCACCGCATAGGTCTCGAACAGGTCGGCGGCCATGCCGGCGCAATCGCCCACGTTGTCGCCCACGTTGTCCGCGATCACCGCCGGGTTGCGCGGGTCGTCCTCGGGAATGCCGGCTTCGACCTTGCCCACCAGATCCGCGCCCACGTCGGCGCCCTTGGTGAAGATGCCCCCGCCCAGACGCGCGAAGATGGAGATCAGCGAGGAGCCGAAGGCCAGTCCCACCAGGGCGTGCAGGGCGTGCATGGTCTCGTAGCCCATGCGGCCGAGCACCACGTAGTAGCCGGTGACGCCCATCAGGGCCAGGCCCACCACCAGCATGCCGGTGATGGCGCCGCCGCGGAAGGCGACGTTGAGCGCGCTGGCCAGTCCACCACGCGCCGCCTCGGCGGTGCGCACGTTGGCGCGCACCGAAACGTTCATGCCGATGTAGCCGGTGGCGCCGGACAACACCGCGCCGATCGCGAAGCCGATCGCCGTGCCCCAGTCCAGCGCGAAACCGATGATGAAGAACAACACCACGCCGACGCCGCCGATGGTGGTGTACTGGCGATTGAGATAAGCCTTCGCGCCTTCCTGGATCGCGGAAGCGATCTCCTGCATACGTGCGTTGCCCGGCGATTTTGCCAAGATCCAGCGCACGGACAGCGCGCCGTAAAGAACCGCCAGGACCGCACATGCCAGCACGATCCACAAGCCATACTGCTGCAGCATCGGAGCCTCCCCATGGGTGGAAACCACATCGTCGGGACCCGCCACCGGCACCCCGACACGGCGGCCGCCCTTGCGGGCGGTCATGGGCGAGTATAGGCAGAGCTTGACGACAGTCGTGTTGTGCGACGCAACGGACTGCGGCATGAAGTCACAAAAAAGCGGCGCCTGTTGGCGCCGCCCCTGGAAGCCCCCGGATTTGCGTGGATCAGCGGATGACCATGTCCAGGATGACGTTGTCGCCGATCGAGACCAGCAGATAGTTGTTGTCGGCGCGCACCCAGCGATAGCCATAGGGCGGCGGCGCCAGTCGGTAGTAGCCGTAGTCGTTCACGATGGCCATGGGGCCGTCGTAGCGGTAGCCGCGCGCCCAGCGCGGGTGGTCGTAGTAGACGCGGTCGCTGTAGTAGCGGCGATCCAGATAGGCATGGCGGTCGTGGCCACCGTCGCGGTCATGGCGCCAGCCGTCGCCGTCGCGCCAGCCATCCCGATCGTGACGGCCGTCGCGGTCGCGATGATCGTCGCGGTCGTGCCCCCGGTCGTGATCACCCCACGAGTCGGCCATGGCGGCGCCGCTGCCGGCAAGCAGGGCCAGGGCTACGAGCACGCTGGAAAGGGCTTTCATCGCTTCCTCCTTGGTAAGCCGGCCACGCATCGGTGGCCAGGCGATCGCATCGTAGAAATCTGCGTCTGAACGGCGAGATGGATTTCCTTGCGCCGGCGTGGGAGCTTTCAGCTATGGCTCATGCAGCACATAACCGGCGTTCAGGCCGACGGGCGGGAGGGCGCATGTTCGTACGGACGATGGTGGTGCTCGCGGTGCTGGCCGTGCTCGTCTACGGCGGCATCTGCGCCTCGCTGTACTTCGGCCAGCGGTCGTTGGTCTACCAGCCGGAGCCGAGCTGGCTGGTGCGGCAGCCGCCGGATTTCGAGCTGGTGCGCGATGGCGTGCACCTGCGCGGCTGGGTGATGAATCCGGGCAAGCCGAGGGCGTTGCTGTATTTCGGAGGCAATGCCGAGCGCATCGAAGACTCGCGCGAGGAACTGGCGCGCTGGCTGCCCGACCGCACCATCTACCTGCTGCCCTATCGCGGCTTCGGCGCCAGCGACGGCAAGCCGAGCGAGGCGGCGCTGGTGGGTGATGCGATCGCGCTGTTCGACAAGGTGGCGCCCAGCCACACCGCCGTCGCCGTGCTAGGTCGCAGCCTGGGCAGCGGCGTGGCCGTGCAGTTGGCGGCGCAACGCCCGGTTGAACGGCTTGTGCTGGTTACCCCGTTCGACAGCCTGGTGCGCGTGGCGGCCGGGTACTACCCGTGGGCGCCGGTGAACCTGCTGATGCGCGAGCGCTTCGAATCCTGGCGCCATGCCGCCGCGATCAGCAGCCCGGTGCTGGTGATTCGGGCGGAACATGACGAGGTGATCCCGGCCGCGCGCACCGACGCGCTCATCGCCGCGTTTGGTCAGCGACCGGCGCAGCAAGTGGTGGCCGACGCCGGCCACAACACCATCCAGGACTTCGCGGATTACCGCGTGAGCCTGGAGCGCTTCCTGCATTGATTCAGCGCGCGAAAGGCTCGAGCTTGCGCGCCACAGCGGTGTTCTTGAGCGCCACGTACTGCGGCAGCCCGTTCTTGCTGTACGGCAGCGGCGCCTCGCCCTGGATCAGCGGCGCCAGGTAACGGCGCGCCGCGGCGGTGATGCCGAAGCCGTCGCGGGTGAGGAAACTGGCGGGCATCTTCTTTTCGCGATTGGCGATCTTGGCCAGTGGCGCCGGATCAATCTTCCAGCGATACGGTGCATCGCTGGTGCGCACGATCACCGGCATCACCGCATTCATGCCGGCCAGTGCGTACTCGACGGCGGCCTTGCCCACGGCATAGGCCTGGTCGGCGTCGGTCTTCGATGCGAGGTGCCGCGCCGAGCGCTGCAGGTAGTCGGGCAGGGCCCAGTGGTACTTGTAGCCGAGCTTCTCCTTCACCAGCGCGGCCAGCACGGGCGCCACGCCGCCGAGCTGGCTATGGCCGAACGCGTCGCGCGTGCCGGCTTCCGCCAGGAACTGGCCTTCGGCATTGCGGATGCCCTCGGAGGCGACCACCGTGCACCAGCCGACGCGTTCCACCGTCGCCTTCACCTTGGCCAGGAACGCAGCCTCGTCGAACACGCGCTCAGGAAACAGGATGAGGTGAGGCGGCGCATCCGCGCCTTCGCCGGCGAGGCCGGCGGCCGCGGCGATCCAGCCGGCATGGCGGCCCATCACTTCCACGATGAATACCTTGGTGGAGGTGTCGGCCATCGACGCGACGTCCAGGCTCGCCTCCAGCGTGGAGACCGCGGTGTACTTGGCCACCGAACCGAAGCCCGGGCAGCAGTCGGTGACGGCCAGGTCGTTGTCCACCGTCTTGGGCACGCCGATGCAGCGGATGTCGTAGCCCATCGCCTTGCCCAGCTGCGAAATCTTCAGCGCCGTGTCGGCCGAATCGTTGCCGCCGTTGTAGAGGAACCAGCGGATGTCGTGCGCGCGAAACACATCGATCAGGCGCTCGTATTCGGCGCGGTTCGCGTCGAGCGATTTCAGCTTGTAGCGGCAGGACCCGAACGCGCCGCCCGGGGTGTGGCGCAGCGCCGCGATGGCGGCCTTGGTTTCCTTGGAGGTATCGATCAAGTCCTCGCGCAGGGCGCCGAGGATGCCGTTGCGCGCCGCAAACACCGGCACGCCCTTGGCGCGGGCCGCTTCGATCACCCCCGCCGCGGTGGCGTTGATCACGGCGGTGACGCCGCCGGACTGGGCATAGAGAAGACGGCCGTGGGGCTTGGTATTCGACTTCATGGGTTTCCGTCCGGGAGGGCGAGGTTGCCGTGTTCATCAAACACGAAGTACGGATTGAATGTGAACTCCCACAGGTGTTCGTCCGGATCGGCAAGGTAACCCGAGTAGCCACCCCAGAACGCCTCCTGCGGCGGCTTCACCGCGCGTGCGCCTGCAGCGAGGGCTTGCGCGAACCACTCGTCGACTTCCGCGCGGGAGCTTGCGTTGCGCGCCAGGGTGACAGCGGCGAAGCCGGTCGGCGTGTCTTTGGTCAGCGCATCCTCGGCCAGCGCTGAGCGGCTGTAGAGCGCCAGCACCGTGCTGCCGCCCTTGAGAAAGACGATGTTCTCGTTGCTGGCGGGCGAGGTCTCCCAGCCGAGGGCCTGGTAGAAGCGCCACGACCGCGCCAGGTCGCTGACGCCGAGCGTGACGATATGGATCCGTGGAGCTGTCATGGTCAATTCCCTCCGCCGCAGCATTTCCGGAGCTTAGTCCAGCCTCGCCGGGCACGCTTCATGACTGTCCTGTGTCAGTGCGAACCCGTTTTACAACAACGGGTTGGCGCTGCCTTGGCGACCCCGTCGTTTGACGACGACGGCCGCAGAAGCTAAGTTGGACGCCAATTTTCCTGCATTCCACGGGCCCGCAGCGTGCGGTGGCCCGGGGACACCTTGGAGCACTATGCGACTCGTCCTACTTGGTCCGCCCGGTTCGGGCAAAGGCACCCAGGCCACGCGCCTGAAGACGGAACTCAGCGTGCCGCACATTTCGACCGGCGACATGCTGCGCGCCGCGGTCGCCGCCGGTACTCCCACCGGCCTGAAGGCCAAGGCCGTGATGGATGCGGGCAAGCTGGTATCCGACGACATCCTGCTGGCCATGCTGGAAGAGCGTCTGTCGCAGGACGACGTCAAGAATGGCTTCATCCTCGACGGCTACCCGCGCAACCTGGCCCAGGCCGACGCCATGGACCACCTGCTGGCCAAGATCGGCCAGCCGCTGGATGCAGTGGTCAAGCTCGAGGTGCCGAACGAGGCGATCATCGCCCGCTGCGAGATCCGCTTCGCCGCCGAGCACCGCAAGGACGATGACCCGGTGGTGGTGCGCGACCGCCTGAAGGTTTACGCCGAGCAAACGGCGCCGGTGGCCGATTTCTTCGCCCGCCGCGGCAAGCTGCAGGTGGTCGACGGCGTGGGCGAGCTCGACGAGGTCACCGCCCGCGTGAAGCGCGCGCTGGCCGCCGAGTCGGCCGCCGCCAACGGTTGATCTTCCGGGCCGCCGCAAGGCGGCCCGATGGTTTCAGGGGCGCGGTCGCGCGCCCGGCTTCAACGAACAGGTCTAGCATGCGTCTGCATATCCTCGGCATCTGCGGCACCTTCATGGGCGGCGTCGCCGCATTGGCGCGCGAGCTCGGGCTCACCGTCGAAGGTTCCGACGCCAACGTCTATCCCCCGATGAGCACCCAGCTGGAGTCGCTCGGTATTCGCCTGATGGACGGCTACCAGGCCGGCCATCTGCAGCCGGCGCCGGACCTGGTGGTGGTCGGCAACGCGATGACGCGCGGCAACCCCGCCGTGGAGTACATGCTCAACGAGCAGTTGCGCTACGTCTCCGGGCCGCAGTGGCTGGGCGACACGTTGCTGCCCGGCCGCGAAGTGCTGGCGGTGGCGGGCACGCACGGCAAGACCACGACAACGAGCCTGCTGGCGCACTTGCTGGAAAGCGCGGGCATGGCGCCTGGCTTCCTGATCGGCGGCGTGCCGGGCAATTTCGATGTGTCCGCCCGCGTGGGTAGCGGCAAGCCGTTCGTGCTGGAAGCGGATGAATACGACAGCGCGTTCTTCGACAAGCGCTCGAAGTTCGTGCACTACCGTCCGCGCATCGCCATCCTCAACAACCTCGAATACGACCACGCAGACATCTTCCCCGACGTGGCGGCGATCCAGCGGCAGTTCCATCACCTGGTGCGCACGGTGCCGGGCAATGGACGGCTGATCGTCAATGCCCACGACCACCATCTGGCCGAAGTGCTGGCGATGGGTTGCTGGACGCCGGTGGAAACCTTTGGCATCGGCCAGGCCGACTGGCAGGCCGAATTGCTGGCCGCCGATGGCTCGGCCTTCGTCGTGCATCGCGCTGGCGAACGGATCGGCGAGATCCACTGGTCGCTGCTGGGCATGCACAGCGTGATGAATGCGCTGGCCGCGTTGGCGGCCGCGACGGCGGCGGGCGCGGATCCGCGTGCGCTGCTGCCGGCCTTCGCCAGCTTCCAGGGCGTGAAGCGCCGCATGGAAGTGGTGGGCGAAGTGGACGGCGTGCATGTGTATGACGACTTCGCGCACCATCCCACCGCGATCGCCACCACCCTGGCCGGACTGCGCGCCAAGGTGGGCCGCTCGCGTATCGTGGTGGCGCTGGAGCCGCGTTCCAATTCGATGCGCCTGGGCGCCCACGCCGAAGCGCTGGCGCCATCCTTGGCGGATGCCGACGCGGTGGTGTTCCTGCATCGCCCTGAATTGGCGTGGGACGCCAGCCGCGTCACCGATGCGCTCGGGGGCCGTGGCAGCACGGCGTCCAGCGTGGATGCGCTGATCGCCGCGCTGCGTTCGCAGGTGCGTTCGGGCGACCATGTGGTGTTCATGTCGAACGGCGGCTTCGAAGGGGCGCCGCGTCGCTTCGCGGCGGCCCTCAAGGCCTGACCTGATCGGATGGCTGGAGCAGGGCCGGTGAACAGGCCCTAGACTTGTCCGCATGGCCGCGCCATCCCCCTATCTCGACCTGCCGCTGTTTCCGCTTGGCACGGTGCTGTATCCCGGTGGCCAGCTGCCGCTGCGCATCTTCGAGCGGCGCTACCTGGACATGGTGAGCGAATGCGCGCGTACCGGTTCGCCCTTCGGCGTGTGCCTGATCCTGAAAGGACAGGAGGCGGGCGAGCCGGCGACGCCAGCGGCGGTGGGCACGCTTGCTCGCATCGTCGATTTCCACAATCGCGAGGACGGGCTGCTCGGCATCCTCACTGAAGGCGGCGCCCGCTTTCGTGTGGCCCGCACGCGCGTGCGTTCGGACGGACTGGTGCGTGGTGACGTTGAAACGTGGCCGGACGAACCGGCGCAGGAAGTGCCGGTGGAATTCGCCCTGCTGCCGTCGATCCTGGAGCGGCTGATCGAGAATCTTGCGCCGCACTGGAAGCACGCGCCGCGCCGCCTGTACGAGGATGCCGGCTGGGTGGGCTTTCGCCTAGCTGAACTGCTGCCGCTTGACGCCGAGGAGCATCAGCGCTTGCTCGAGCTCACCGACCCGTTGCGCCGGCTGGCGGAACTGCGCGACATCCTTCCACGCTTCCAGCGCGGCTGAGTCGTATACCTCAAGGCGAGAGCGCTCCCGTTGCGGCGCCTCATCGCCACATCACCCGAGCGCTGATCGTCGGCCAGGCTTTCCGGGCGCCGGGCGCACTCCTACACTGGGCGCTCTTCGACCACCGCGGACCATCCATGAGCAGCCTCGCAGGCAAAACCCTGTTCATCTCCGGCGCCTCGCGCGGCATCGGCCTGGCCATCGCACTACGCGCGGCGCGTGATGGCGCCAACATCGTCATCGCGGCCAAGAGCAGCGTGCCCAACCCTCGCTTGCCCGGGACGATCCACACGGCAGCGGCGGAGATCGAGGCCGCCGGCGGCAAGGCCTTGCCGATAAAGTGCGACATCCGCGAGGAAGACGAGGTGCAGGCCGCGGTGGCCGCCACCGTCGAGGCCTTCGGCGGCATCGACATCCTGGTCAACAACGCCAGCGCGATCTGGCTGGCCGGCGCCCTCGACACGCCGATGAAGCGCTTCGACCTGATGCAGCAGGTGAATGCGCGCGGCAGCTTCCTGTGCGCGCAGGCGTGCCTGCCGCATCTGCTGAAGTCATCCAATCCGCACATCCTCACCCTGGCGCCGCCGCCGTCGCTCGATCCCAAGTGGTGGGCGCCGCATACCGGCTATACGTTGGCCAAGATGGGCATGAGCTTCGTGACCCTCGGCCTCGCCGGCGAGTTCGGTCCGCAGGGTGTGGCGGTCAACGCGCTGTGGCCGCGCACCATCATCGCCACCGATGCGCTCAACATGATCCCGGGCGTGCCGATCGAACGCTGCCGCCAGCCGACCATCGTGGCCGACGCCGCACACGCGGTGCTCACGCGTCCGTCGAACGGCTTTGCCGGCAACTTCCTCATTGACGAAGAAGTGCTGCAGCAGGCGGGTATCACTGATTTCTCCGCTTATGCCGTGAATCCGGCGAAGTCGCCGCTGCCGGACCTGTTTCTCGACTGAAGCACGCTGCCTCGCCACCCCGCGCGCGACGCGCACCGGGTGGCGAGGTCTTTCCTCCCAGGCGCCGCCCAGGGCGCCACCATATCGGTCGGGGCAATCCCGATCCGCTACGACAACGGCGGCGATGCCGGCAGACGTCGGCTGAATCTTGCGGTGAGGCGACGCGCGTCGTCGCAAGCTGCGCGCCGCATCGCAACTTCGGAACGCATCATCGCGCGCCGCAAAAGCGCCGGCGCGGCGCGGCGCGGTCGTGTGAGCGCTGTGAATTTTGCGGAAGCAGCACCTTCACCAGTGATGTTTCACGCGCCGTTGATCGGAGCGGTATCAGGCTCAAGTGAGCATCAAATCAGAGCGTTCAAGGGGTTTCAGTGGCCGTAGCTGACTGTGGGTTGCGCGAGTTCGTGTGACCCGCGGCGCGTGCCTCAACAATGCACGGGAGAGGATCATGGCAGGCACGAAGAAGATGAGCATGATCCAGTTGACCGTGCTGGTGGCGGTCAACATGATGGGCTCGGGCATCATCATGCTTCCGGCGAACATGGCCCAGGTCGGCGCCATTTCGCTGCTGTCCTGGTTGGTTACCGCGGTGGGCTCCATGGCGATCGCCTACGGATTCGCCCAGGCCGGCCTGCTCAATCAGCGCACCGGCGGCATGGCGGCCTACGCCGAGGACGCCTACGGCAAAAGCGGTTACTTCCTTACCTTCTTCCTGTACTTCCTGTCGCTGGCCATCGGCAATGTCGCCATCGCGATTTCGGCCGTGGGTTATCTCGCCGCTTTCTTCCCGGCGATGTCGGCGACGCCGATCGCCACCTGCATCAGCGTGATCGGCCTGATCTGGCTGACCACGCTGGCCAACCTCGGTGGGCCGCGTATCACCGGGCGCATTGGTTCGATCACGGTGTGGGGCGTGATCATCCCGGTGGCTGGCTTGTCCATCATCGGCTGGTTCTGGTTCAAGGGCGCCACCTTTTCAGCGGCCTGGAACCCGCAGGGCCTTTCCCTCTTCAAGGGAATTGATTCCAGCATTGCACTCACGTTGTGGGCATTTCTCGGCATGGAGTCGGCGGCGCAGAACTCCGACGCGGTCGAGAACCCCAAGCGGGATGTGCCGATGGCCTGCATGCTCGGCACGTTGGGCGCCGCAGTCGTTTATGTGCTCTCCACCACGGTGATCCAGGGCATCGTGCCGAACAAGGAGCTGGCCGAGTCGACCGGCCCGTTCGCACTGGCTTACTCGCAGATGTTCAGTCCGGCCGTCGGCAACGTCATCCGCGCGCTGGCGATCCTGGCGTGTCTTGGCTCGCTGCTCGGCTGGCAGTTCACCATCTCGCAGACCGCAAAGACCGCGGCGGAAGACCGCCTGTTTCCCACCTTCTTCGCCAAGGTCAACAACATGTCGGCGCCGGTGGCCGGCATGATCGTGATGGGCATCGTGCAGACCCTGCTGGCGTTCTCCACCATTTCGCCCAGCCTGAGCAAGCAGTTCTCGGTGCTGGTCAACCTGGCGGTGGTCACCAATGTGATTCCCTACATCATCTCGCTGTCGGCGCTGATGATCATGATGAAGCGGGCCAACGTTCCCCTGCCCACCTATCGGCTCAATACCTTCGTGGTCGTGGTGGCGATGCTCTATAGCACTTACGCCATCTACGCTTCCGGCAAGGACGCGGTGCTGGGCGCCACGATCGTGATGGCGCTCACCTTCCTCATCTACGGCTTCCTCGCGCCACGCTTCCCGTCACCGGTCGCCGCGCAGCCAGCGCGCGGTTAGACGGAGCCGCGGTCATGAACCTCATGGAGAAGAACATGCCACGCTTCAGTCGGATATCGAGTCGCATCAGTTCCCTCTGCGGCGTGATGCTGGTCTTGCTGACGCTGTGCGCGCCAGCGCTGCACGCGCAGGCCGCCGAGACGCCAGGCGCCACGCTTGATCGTGTGCGAACCACCGGCAAGCTCACGCTCGGCTATTACGAGAGCGCTCGGCCCTATACCTTCAAGGGAAGCTCCGGCGAGCCCGACGGCTACGCCATTGCGCTGTGTCGCCAGATTGCTGCGGCGGTCGGTGAGGAACTTCACCTGCCCAATCTCGCCATCCAGTTCGTCGAGGTGGGGCCCGATGACCGCTTCAACGCGGTGAAGGAAGGCCGGGTGGACCTGCTGTGTGGCCCTTCGGTGCCGACGCTGCGCAACCGCACCGACGTGAGCTTTTCGATCCCGATCCTCGAAAGCGGCACCGGCGTGCTGATGCGCAGGGACGGCCCGGCTGCCCTGCGTGACCTGCTGGAGACCGGCCAAACCGCGTCCGGGCCGATATGGCGCGGTTCGCCGATGGTGGCGGTACTGCAGCGGCGCACCTTTGCCGTGGTGCAAAGCTCGCTGGCCGAAAAGCTGGTGAACGAGCGTCGCGACGAGTTGAGGGTCAACAGCGCCGTTTCGTCCGTGCCTAACCTGGAGACCGGCGTGCAGCAGGTGGTGGATCGCCGGGCCGATGCATTCTTCGCAGAACGCAATGTGCTGCTCGACCTGCTGCGGAACAATCCGGCTGGGTCGAACCTCATGGTGCTTGATCGCCAGTTCGATCATGAACCGATGACCTTCGCGCTGGCGCGGGACGATTCCGATTTCCGACTGCTCGTCGACAAGGTGCTGAGTGACCTGTATCGCAGCGGCAAGATCGACGCGATCTACGAAAAATATTTCGGCGCACCCGATGCGTCGATGAAACAGTGGTTCCGCCGGACCGCGGTTCCCGAGTGAGTGGAGTGAATTGATGCAGGGTGGCGACGCCATGCCATCAGGGCATGGCGTCGCCGTTGGAGCGCCGGATCGCCGCATGGCGAAGCCGGTTCGCGCGGGGCGCCATGACGATGCAAATGAGCGGGGGCGAACGTGGAACGGAGAATGCGCCTGTTGGGTTTGGTCTGCGGCGTCGCGCTTGCAGCGCTGTCCGCCTGCAAGAGTGAGCAGGGTGGGGAGCAGGCAAAGCAAGCCCTGCCGGTAGGCATCATCACGGTTGGCAAGGCGGAAGTTCCGGTCGTCTACGAATTCGTCGGCCAGACGCAAAGCTCGCAGGAGGTGGAAATCCGCGCCCGTGTGAACGGCTTCCTGGAGAAGCGCGTCTACACGGAAGGCGCGCTCGTTCATGCTGGCGACGTGCTGTTCCGCATGGACGCCAAGCCCTTCGAGGCGCTGCTGGAAGCCGCGCAGGCCGAACTCAAGCAGCAACAGGCGCGGCTTGAAACTGCCCAGGCCAATCTCAACCGCGTCCGCCCGCTGGCCGCCAAGAATGCGCTGAGCCAGAAGGACCTCGACGATTCGATAGGACAGGAAAAGGAAGCGGCCGCGGCCGTCGAGCAGGCACGCGCCGACGTGATCAACGCGCAGCTCAACCTCGGCTACACCACGGTCGTTTCGCCGGTCACCGGCCTGTCCAGCTTCGCCAAGAAGCAGGATGGTACTTACATCGATGCGGCCAACAGCCTGCTCACCTACGTGGCCAAGCTCGACCCGATGTGGGTCAAGTTCAGCCTTTCCGAAAACGAATTGCTGAAATTCCGCGCCGATGTGAAGTCGGGCGCGCTGAAGTCACCCGGCGAGGGCGCCTTCGACGTGAAGATCGTGCTCGCCGACGGCAGCACCTTCCCGGAGTCGGGCCACATCAACTTCTCCGATGCCTCGCTGGATTCGGCGACCGGCACCTACCTGGTGCGCGCCGAGTTCGCCAACCCGGGCGGCGTGCTGCGCCCCGGACAGTTCGTGCGGGTCAAGCTGTACGGAGCGAAGCTGACCAGCGCCATGGCGGTGCCGCAGGTGGCGGTCCAGCAGGGTGATCGCGGCGCTTACGTGTGGACCGTCGACAAGGACGGCAAGGCGCAGCAGCGGGTGGTGGAGACCGGCGAATGGAACGGCAACGACTGGGTCATCCGCGCCGGCCTGCGCCCGGGTGACAAGGTGGTGGTGGAGAACCTGGTGAAGCTGCAACCTGGCATCCCGGTCGCGCCGCATCCGTTCACGCCGCCGCCCGCGGGAGCCGCCACCAGTGCCACGCCGCCTGCGTCGCCGGAGAGTGCGCAATGAGCATGTCGCACTTCTTCATCGACAGGCCGATTTTTTCGGCGGTCATATCGATCATCCTGGTGGTGGCGGGCCTGGTGGCCATGCTCAGCCTGCCGATCGCCCAATTTCCGGACATCGCACCGCCGCAGGTGACCGTAACCACCACATACCCCGGAGCCAGCGCGGACGTGGTGGCGCAGAACGTCGCTGCGCCGATCGAGCAGCAGGTGAACGGCGCCGACAACATGATGTACATGAACTCGTCGAGCTCCTCGACGGGCAACCTGACCCTCACTGTCTACTTCAATATCGGCACGGACCCGTCGCTGGCGCAGGTGGACGTGCAGAACCGCGTGAACCTGGCGTTGCCGACCCTGCCCTCCGAGGTCGCCGCGCAGGGTGTGTCGGTGCAGAAGCGTTCGTCGGCCTTCATGATCGTGGTCGCGGTCTATTCGCCGGACAACTCGCTGGACCTGTCCTACGTCGCCAACTACACCAACGTGTACGTGCTCGATGCGATCAAGCGCATTTCCGGCGCCAACCAGTCCCAGATCTTCGGCACCGCCGACTATGCGATGCGCATCTGGCTCAGGCCGGACCGTATGGCCAAGCTGGGCATCACCGTGGCCGACGTGCAGAACTCCATCGCCAGCCAGAACCAGCAGTTCTCGGCCGGACGCATCGGCCAGGCGCCGACGCCGGGGCCGGTGCTGCAGACGTTTCCGATCGCCACCAAGGGGCGCATGACCGAGCCCGCGGAGTTCGAGAACATCATCCTCAAGGGTGGCACCAACGAGGCCGGCGCCCTGGTGCGACTGAAGGACGTAGGCCGCGCCGAGCTCGCCTCCAAGGATTACTCGCTGCGCGGCCGCTACAAAGGCAAGACCGCCACCCTGCTCGCCGTCTATCAGCAGCCCGGCGCCAACGCACTGGATGTGGCCAAGCAGGTGCGCGCCACCATGGCCGAGCTGAAGAAGAGCTTCCCGCCCGGCCTGGACTACGAGATCGCGCTGGACACCACCGAGTTCGTGCAGGACTCGATCAACGAGGTGCTGCACACCCTGTTCGAGGCGGTGGTGCTGGTGATCATCGTGGTGTACCTGTTCCTGCAGAGCTTCCGCGCCACCCTGGTGCCGATTCTGGCGGTGCCGGTATCCATCATCGGCGCCTTCATCGGCATGGCCGCATTCCACTTCTCGATCAACATGCTGACCCTGTTCGGCATGGTGCTGGCGATCGGCATCGTGGTGGACGATGCGATCGTGGTGATCGAGAACGTCGAGCGAAACATGACCGAGTTCCACCTGCCTCCCAAGGAGGCGGCGAAACGAGCCATGGACGAGGTCAGCGGCCCGGTGGTGGCCATCGTGCTGGTGCTGCTGGCGGTGTTCGTTCCGGTCGCCTTCCTGTCCGGCATCACCGGCCAGCTCTACAAGCAGTTCGCGGTGACCATCGCGATCTCGGTGGTGCTGTCGGGCGTGGTGGCGCTGACCCTGTCTCCGGCGCTGGCGGCCTTGCTGCTCAAGCCCGGTTCGCACAAGAAGAACCGGTTCTTCACCTGGTTCAACAAGACGTTCGACAAGATCACCGAGGATTATGGCCGCGGCGCGCAGCTGGCGATCAAGCGCGTGATGGCCTCGCTGCTGCTGATTGCCGGCATGCTGGTGATCACGGTGGGCCTGTTCCGGCACATTCCCACCTCCTTCCTGCCGGTGGAGGACCAGGGCTATCTGTTCGGCGCGATAATCATGCCTGACGCCGCCAGCCTCGACCGCACCGGCGATGTGAGCAGGCGCGCGTCGGACTGGTTCGAGAAACAGCCTGGCGTGAAGTCCGTGGCCGAGGTCATCGGCTACAGCCTGATCGACTCACAGAACAAGGCCAATTCCGGCACGTTGTTCATCACTCTGAAGAGCTTCGGTGAGCGTGGCGAGGGGCAGACAGCGGCCGACCTCATACGCGAAGGCAGCAAGGAGTTCGCCAAATTCACCGATGGCGTGGTGGTCCCGGTGAACCCCCCGTCCATCCCGGGCTTGGGCACCACCGGTGGCTTCGAGTTCTGGCTGCAGAGCACCGGCAACGGCAGCTACCAGCAGTTGGAGAGCAGGGTGCGCGCGTTCATCGCCAAGGCCAGGCAGCGTCCCGAGTTGCGCGGGGTGAATTCGACCATCAATACCCACTCGCGGCAGTTGCTGGTGGATGTGGATCGCGAGCGCTCCGAATCCCAGGGCGTGGCGGTGAGCGACGTCTACTCGGCGTTGCAGGTGATGTTTGGCTCGCTCTACATCAGTCAGTTCCCCAAGAGCGCGCGCCTGTTCCAGGTGATCATCCAGGCCGAGCCAAGCTATCGCATGACGCCCGACGACCTGCAGAACCTGTACGTGCGCAACAAGCTCGGCGACATGGTGCCGATCAAGTCGGTGGTAACGACCCGCTACGTGCCGGGCGCGGACATCGTCAATCGCTTCAATAATTTCCCCGCCGCCAAGATCGTCGGCGATGCCGCGCCGGGCTACAGCTCGGGCCAGGCCATCGCCGCCATGGAGCAGGTCGCCCAGGAAGTGATGGGCAGCGACAACAAGTACGAATGGAGCGGCCAGGCCTACGAAGAGAAGAAGGCCGGATCGACCGCCGCCGCGGTGTTCGCCTTCGCCATCCTGATGGTGTTCCTGATCCTTGCCGCGCAGTACGAGAAGTGGTCGCTGCCGCTGGGCGTGATCATGGCCGTGCCGTTCGCGTTGTTCGGCGCGCTGGTCGGCATCCTCATACGTGGCATGGAGAACGACGTCTACTTCCAGATCGGCCTGACCGTGCTGATCGCACTCGCCGCCAAGAACGCGATCCTGATCTTCGAGTTCGCGGTCGAAATGCGCGAGAAGGAGAACATGGGCCCGATGGAGGCTGCGCTGCACGCCGCCAAGCTGCGCCTGCGCCCGATCATCATGACCTCGCTGGCCTTCATCCTCGGCTGCGTGCCGCTGGCCATCGCCAGTGGCGCCTCGTCGGCGAGTCGTCGCTCGCTCGGCACCGGCGTGATCTTCGGCATGCTGGGCGCCACGGTGATTGCGGTGTTCTTCATCCCGATGTTCTTCTGGGGCCTGGAAGCGCTTTCCGAGCGAAAGCGCGGCGGCAAGCAGGACAGCAAGGATGCGGCGCCGAATCCTCCCGAGGGCGGTCACACCTCGCCGGAACAGGGGACGTGACATGCGACGCGCGAACCTACGCTTGTTGCCCCTCGCCAGCGCGGTTGTCCTCGCTGCCTGCGCCGTCGGGCCGAACTACGAGAGGCCGAAGGTGGACGTTCCCGCCGGTTATCGCTTTGCGGACGCGCAAGCGGTGCAGGTGGCCAATGCGACGTGGTGGCAGGAATTCAACGATCCCGTGCTGAACGACCTGGTCAAGCAGGCGGTGGCCGAGAACAAGGACCTGGCCATCGCCGCCGCGCGGGTGGACGAGTACTACGGTCGCCTGATGAGCACCAGCTCGGCGCTGTTTCCGCAGGTGGGGCTGAACCTTGGCGCGGGTCGTGCGCGCACGGCGGCCACGCCGTTGACGCCGAACTTCGTGTCCTCGCAAGTGCAGATCAATGCGCTGGCCTCCTGGGAGATTGATCTGTTCGGGCGCCTGCGGCGGCTGCGCGAGTCAGCCAAGGCAGACCTGATGTCGACCGAGTACGCCCAAGAGGCGACGCTGGTGTCGCTGGAGGCGGCGGTCGCCACCGGCTACATCAGCCTGCGCGATCTGGACCAGCGCCTGGTGATAGCGCAGGCCACGGTGGCCAGCCGACTGGATGCATTGAAGCTGTTCCAGGAGCGCTTTCAGGGTGGGGTGGTGTCGCAGGTGCAGGTCTCGCAGGCGGAGTCGGAGTACGCCGTGGTGCGTACCCAGATGTCGCAGATCGAACAGCAGATCGCCCAGCAGGAGAACGCGCTGTCGCTGCTGCTCGGCAAGAATCCGGGACCGATTCCTCGTGGCAAGCCGATCGACCAGATCACCCTGCCGGCGATTCCGGCGGGGCTGCCGTCCGACCTGCTCAACCAGCGGCCGGATCTTCGCGAAGCGGAGGAGGCATTGGTCTCGGCCAACGCGCAGATCGGCGCCGCACGTGCGCAGTACTTCCCTACCATCACGCTGACCGGCCTGCTGGGCCGGTCGAGCACGGGCCTTGAGTCATTGTGGAAAGGACCGGCCAAGACCTGGTCGTACGCCGGCATGGTGTCCCAGCCGATCTTCACCGGCGGCGCGATTTCCGGTTCGGTGCATGAGGCGGAGGCAAGGCAGCAGGAGGCGCTGCTTGGCTACGAGGGCGCCATCCAGAGTGCGTTCGCGGACGTGGAGAACGCACTGGTCGGCGAGCAGCGGGCCAAGGAGCAACTGGGCTCGACTGACGAGCAGGTGAAGGCGCTCGGCCAATACGCTGTTCTTGCCAGGGATCTGTATGAGGGCGGCTACACCAGCTATCTGGAAGTGCTGGATTCCGAGCGCAACCTGTTCAGTGCGCAGCTCACCCAGTCGAGCCTGCAGGCCCAGCAGCTGATCGAAGTGGTGAGCGTCTACAAGGCGCTGGGATACGGCTGGACCAACGACAAGGCCAGCCTGGCCGATGGTAGTCATCACGAGTGATGGCACGGCCTGGCCGTGAAGGCCGGCGTTGCCTCGCATCGCGCAGTTGATGGCCCTCCATCGGTTGGAGACGGGGGAGTGAGATACGCCACGCCACCGTCTACGAAGCGCCGCGCTGAGCAGCGAAGGCCTGCCAGGCCGCGAAGGCCTGGTCGAGCGTCGTGAAGATCCGCTCTGCCCCGATGGCGGCCGCCAGTTTGGATCTCTGAACTGTCTCGAGCGCCGTGGGGTTGAGCCCCGCCAGCCACAGCTCGATCTTCGATTCACGCAACTGCGCCTGGGCCTCGGTCAGCGCCACCAGCGCCGTGTACTCGATGTCGAACACGGCGCTCATCTCGAGCACCACGACCCTGGGCGCGGCCTTCTGGATCAAGGGCCGGATCTTCTGCTCCAACTGGCTGGTGTTGCCAAAGAACAGCCGCCCCTCCGGCTTGAGCACGAGCAGGCCGGCATCGGCTTCCGCCGCGTCGTCGCCTGTGACCGGGCGGAATACGTTGCCTCCGGCTTCCCGCCTGAGCACATACAGCGGTGGGTTGAGCGCCTGGTAGGAGAGCGACAGTAGGGACATCACGATGGCGACCAGGATGCCCTTGAGTGTGCCCAGGAAGATCACGCCCAGCAGGGCGATCACCGCCCAGCGAAATTCGACGTGGCGGACGCCGCGAATCGCGGCGAACTCGGCCGGCCGGAACAGGCCGACTGAATAGACGATCACGATGGCCGCCAGCGTGGCGTACGGCATCAGCGAGATCAGTGGAGCCAGGAAAAGCATGCAGCCAAGCGCCACCAGCGACGTGACCAGGCCGGCCAGTTGCGTATGCGCGCCCACCAACCGGTTCACGGCGGTCTGCGTGGCGCCGCCACCGGCCGGCATGCTGCCGAACACGGCGCCGACCGCATTGCCAAGGCCGGTGGCCCACAGCTCCACGTTCGGTTCGGGCAGTGGCTCGCCAGGGCCGACAAAGGCACGCCCCGCGGCGATCGATTCGGTGAAACTCATCAGCGCTATGCCGGCAGCCGCCGGCCACAAGGCGCCCAGCATCGACGTATCCGGCATCACTATCGAGGGAAGGCCTGTGGGTACGTGCCCCACGACATGCACGCCGCGAGCCTCGAGGTGCAGCAGCGGGACGCAGGCGATCCCGGCCGCGACCGCCACCAGTGGAGCGGGCGCCTTGGGCACGAAGCGTTCCATGCCAAGCAGAATCAGCAAGGTACCCACGCCGATGACGACGGTGGCCAGCGAGGCATGGGGAATGGCCTCGACGATGGCCAGCGCGTCACGCAGGGCGCCGCTCTTGGCAATGTGGATGCCAAGAAGCTTGGGCAACTGGTCGAGCACGATGACGATCGCGATGCCCGCCTTGAAGCCGGTCAGCACGGGCGCGGAAATGAAGTTCGCCACCACTCCCAGGCGGAACACGCTGGCCACGATCAGGATGCCCCCCGTGAGCAGGGTGAGCGTGGCGGTGGCCCGGGCCAGGGTGGCGGGGTCGCCGTTGGGGGCAACCGTGCCCAGCGCCGCCACGGCGAGGATGGCAAGGGTGGCGCTGGTGCTGACGCTCAGGGGCCGGGAGGTCCCGAAGAAAGCATAGATCAGCATCGGCACGAAGGCCGTGTACAGACCCACTTCGATGGGCAAGCCGGCGACGCCGGCATAGGCGAGCGCCTTGGGCAACACCACCGCCGATGCGGTGATGCCCGCCATGCAATCCCCCTTAAGCCAGTCCTTGCGGTAGCCACGGGTCCATGCCAACAACGGAAAGCCTGGGGTCATGGGCGTTGTTCTCCCTGGCGACGTTGGGGCCGATGCGGTGTTGCGCCCCTGTCGGGGCCGCAACATCCCGCCTGCTGTTCCGGTGAGGCAGGCCTACCGAAGAGGCGCCCGGCGACGAATTGCCTCCGCCCGTCCCCATCGCCGCATCCATGTGCATCTGGGTGGTTCGCGGTCGCGTGCGGCAACAGGCGACCTTGTGCGAGCCGGCAGCCCTAGAACCGATATTTGACCAGCAGCTGTCCACCGCGGAACCGGAAAGTCGCGTTGCCGTTGAACCGGCTTCCTGTCACGTCGGCATTGATCCGGTTGAACATGAACTGCGGGACGATCGCCCAGTTGCCGAAGGGATAGAACTCTGCGCCGAGGCGGGCGTTATAGAGCGTCGCATCGACGTTGCCGATATTCGCCTTGAAGGCGCCGGCGTCGACGACGAGGCGCGCCCAGGGGGCCATTTGCCATCGGTAGGCAACACCGATCGACGGATTGGGCAAGTCTGTGGAGGCCTTTGCCGTGGCGGATCGCGATCCGGAATTCGTGCCGTTTGGCCCCGATGCAAAAGCAGTGCCTGACAGCTTCAGGTCAAAACTGTAGTTCTGAAGGCCACCCGTGACACCGAAAGCCGCTTGATCGCCGATCCATGCCCAGTAGCGATAGGTCAGGTTGATGGCGTCAACCGTAGTCTTCGAGTGAAGGTCCGTGCCGACTTCGAGTGTCTGGTTGTTGAAGACCAGGTCACGATCAAGCGTCTTATCGTGGGAGACCTCGAAGTGGTAGTAGCTGAGCTCGAATTCGTGCCGGTCCCACGGCCGCCAGCTCGCGGCGATGTAAGGCAGCCATTGCGTGCCGCCTTCCCCAAGGTCACGGGAGAAATCGAGCCGCGTGCCGGAGTTCTTGGTGTTGCCGTCGGCTCGGATGCTTCCGGAAAAATTGTTCGCAAACATGCCGACCGTAATCGACGCGTTGTCGAGCATGGGGTGATCGTCCGCCATGGCAGGCATCGACACAGTGAGCAGGACGCAGGCGAGACCGGGAATGACGCGTGGCAAGTACATGCTGTTCCCCCTTGTGAGGTGACATCCACTGCACGTTTTTTACGTAGTCGAAGACGTCGTGGTGCACTCCGGCATGCAGGGAGTTTCCGGTCGTCTGGTGGTTCCCCGGCGCCATCGAAGCCTTCAGGCGTAAATCGATCGACCCGCTGCCATCGTGGTAATCACAACACACGATGGCAGGCATTTCTCAGGCGCGAAGAATTGCGACAGAGAACTGCGCATCGCGTATCGACAATCCACTTTCATCGCAGTCTCGTGAAGGCCACGTGTCCGACTACGCAGCGTTTTCGTGATGCTCGTGAAGGGCGTGTGAGACGCCTGAAATACAGTAGAAATTCCGTTGACAAGCTCGCATGACGGGGCGTACATGTGGTGCCCATTCGGTGGTCGCCGAATATGAGAGTGCGCGAGCACTGGCGACGGCAAGACCGACATGTGGCACCGCAGTAGACGTCCGGTCAGGGGCTCCCGGCGCGTTGTGTTCGCAAGGCAATACAAACGCAGGAAAGCCTTCCATCGGGGGTGTCCCATGTGCGGAACTCGCATCAACCGGATGGGCCGTCGCATCGTCGGCGTGGCCCTGTCGATACTGCTGGCTTGCTTCGTCTTGACGCCGACGGCATTCGCCCAGTCGAGCGAAACCGACGAACTCAAGGCCCAGCTGCAGAAGATGCGCGAGCAGATGCAGGCGCAGCAGCAGGTGATGGACAAGATGCAACAGCGCCTGGACGAGCTCGAGACCAAGCAGCGAACGCAGCCCCAGCCGCAACCGACGTCGCAGGCCGCGGCGACCGCCTCGCTGGCGACGCCGGCCAGCGCGCCGCATCCTTCCACGCCGCCGCCGTACCGTCCGCCGTCGGCGCCGGCTGGCGTCGCCGAGCCGCTGCCGGAGGGCTATATCCGCCTGGGTGACACCGGCAACCTGCTCAAGGTGGACCTGGTGGCCCAGCTCGACACCATGTTCGATACCACCTACATGGGGGCCAAGGATCTGTTCGTGCCCTCGTCCATTCCGGCGAGCGGGCAGCCCTTCTACGGCACTGGCTGGCGTTCGAACCTGAGCGCCAAGCAAAGTATTTTCCGCATGGACTTCCAGCGTGACACCGACTACGGCACGTTGAAGGTGGTCTACAAGAACAACTTCTTCGGCAGCGGCAGCGGCGACATGCCGTACAACCTGCAGACGTTCTACGGCAAGCTGGAGAACGCCGCGTTCACGTTGTTGGCCGGCTACAACATTTCCGCCTTCACCGACATCGACGTATTCCCCAATACGCTGGACTACGAAGGTCCGAACTCGTTCACCTTCAAGTACACCCCGCAGATCCTGTTCTCGCCGGTGCTTTTCACTTCGGGCGAAAGCAAGCTGACCTTGCCGATGTCACTGGAAAAACCGAACGCCGACATCACCGTGGGTAATACAGGCTTCAATACCTATTCGCGGCGTCCCGATATCACCCTCGGCCTGCGCTGGGAGGCGCCCGACTGGCATGTGCAGTGGGCCAACCTGCTGCGTGACCTTCGCGTGGAGGCTCCCAATGGCCAGTCGCGCGGCAGCACCGGTTGGGCCACCCAGCTGACCGCAACCACCAAGCTGTTTGAACACGACAGCATCCAGGGGTGGGGAAGCTATGGCAGGGGCTACGCCAATTTCCTGCAGGACATCTCCGGCCTTGGGCTCGACGCCGCGTTTGATACCGATGGCAACCTGCATGGCATCAAGGCGCGCGGTTTCGGCGCCGGCTACACGCATGCATGGCTGGAGAACCTGACCTCGAGCGCCGCGTTCGGTTACCTGCGCATCAGTCCGGGCTCCAATCTGCTGATCGCCGACACGCAGCCCAAGAGCACGAAGTTTGCCTCCGTCAACCTCGCCTGGCAGTTCAGTGAGCGGGCGATGTTCGGTGTGGAGTACCTGTGGGGACAGAACATTCTTCTCACCGATGCGCGCGGGCAAGGCCAACGCATCCAGACGACGCTGCGCTACGACCTCAATCCCTGAGCCTCGCGTCGAATGGCGTCGCCGCTACCACACGGATGTCGGCGCCGGCACGAAATACCAAAGGAGTAGCACCGCATGTCGATGAATCATCCCTGGGTGCTGTATGTGACCAGTGACGTGCCCCACGCGGGCTCGGCCTATTTCCTGGCCCTCAGTCGGCTCGCCAAGGCAGTGCAGGAAAGCGACATCGAGGTGGTGCGGGCACTGAACTGCGAGGACGCCGTGGCGCTGGCGCGCGGTACCGCCTCGTACTCCGCGGTGGCCATCGACTGGGGCCTGGGGGACAGCACGGCGATGAGCGAAAAATCGGTGGCGGAGATCATCCGCGCCATCCGCGACAAGTCGCTGCGCGTGCCGATCTTCCTGCTGACCCGAAGCATACAGACGCCTGATATTCCGCTGAGCCTGATCCGCGAGGTGCGCGAGTACGTCAATGTGGGCAGCGAGACGCCCGAGTTCTTCGCGCGTCGCCTGAAGTTTGCCATCGACGATTACCACGGCGGCTTGTTGCCGCCGTACTTCAAGGCGCTGAAGAAGCTGACCGAGGAAGGAACCTATCAGTGGGACGCCCCCGGCCACATGGGCGGCGCGGCGTATCTGAAGCACCCGGCGGGCGCGGAGTTCCACGAATTCTTCGGCGAAAACATCATGCGGGCCGACATCGGCATTTCCAATGCCGAGCTGGGCTCCTGGCTCGACATCGAAGGACCGCCGGCGGATTCGCAGCGCATGGCTGCCCGCGTCTTTGGCGCCGACTGGACCTTCTACGTGCTGGCCGGCTCGTCGGCCTCCAACCGCATCGTCGCGCAGGCCACGGTAGGTCAGGATGAGATCGTCGTGGCGGACCGCAATTGCCACAAGTCGCTGAACCATGCGATGACCCTGGCCGGCGCGCGCCCGGTGTATTTCCAGCCAAGCAGGAATGGCTACGGGATGATCGGCCTGATTCCGCCCAAGCGCTTCACGCGGGCGCACATCAAGCAGCTGATCGACGAGTCGCCGCTGAGCAAGGGCGCCAGGACGCAGGCGCCGGTCTACGCGGTGGTGACCAATCCCACCTACGACGGCTTGCTCTACAACGTGGACAAGGTGGCCGAGCTGCTCTCGGCCAGCGTGGACCGCGTGCATTTCGATGAAGCGTGGTACGCATACGGCAAGTTCCACCCGCTATACCAGCATCGCTACGCCATGGGCGTGCCGCGCGACATGAAGGATCGCCCGACCATCGTGGCGGTGCAGTCGACGCACAAGATGTTGCCCGCCTTCTCGATGGCGTCGTACATCCACGTGAGCAACGCGAAGCGCGGCGAGATTTCGTGGTCTCCGATCAAGGAGGCCTTCATGATGCACGGCACGACCTCGCCGTTCTATCCGCTGATCGCGTCGCTCGACATCGCCTCGGCGATGATGGACGAACCGACCGGGCCGGCGCTGCTGCGCGAGACGGTGGATTATGCGGTGGCATTTCGCCGCGCGGTGGCCCTGGTGGGGCAGCGCTTTGCGGACGAGGGCGAGTGGTTCTTCTCGATCTTCCAGCCCACGCGCGTCCCCTACAAGGGCAAGAAGACGCCGTTTCACGAGCTTCCGCTGGAGTTCCTGTCCAACTCCACCGACTGCTGGACGCTCAAGTCTGGCGACGATTGGCACGGACTTCCCGACGAGGTCGTCAAGGACGACTTCTGCATGCTCGACCCAACCAAGGTGACCATCCTGTGCCCGGGCACCGACGCCAAGGGCAAGCTGGCCAAACGTGGCATGCCCGGCGCCGTACTGGCGAAGTTCCTGGATGCACGACGGCAGGAAATCGCGCGCACCGGCGACTACACGGTGCTGGTGCTGTTCTCGGTCGGCACCACCCAGGGCAAGTGGGGCACGCTGCTGGAAACCCTGCTTTCCTTCAAGCGCCTGTATGACCGCAAGGCGAGCCTGGACGAGGCCCTGCCGGACCTGGTGCAGGCCTATCCCGAGCGCTATCGCGGCATGACGCTGCCCCAGCTATGCGACGAGATGCATGTGGCGATGACCGAGCTGGACCTGCAGGCCATGGCCAACCAGGCCGGCGAAGTGCTGTCCGAGCAGGTCTATACCCCTGCACAGGCCTATCAGTACCTGATCCACGACCGCACCGAGGAAGTGCGCGTGGCCGAGCTGCCAGGGCGCGTGGCGGCGCTGATGATCGTGCCGTATCCGCCCGGCATTCCGGTGCTGATGCCGGGTGAGCGGGTCGACGCCAAGGGCGGTCCGATCGTGCACTTTCTGGAAGCAGTCGAGGCCTATGGACGCCGCTTTCCCGGATTCGGGCGCGAGGTGCAGAACGTGCACGCGGACGCCAACGGGGACCTGTGGGCTCGCGTGCTCGTGGAGGAGGGGGCCCCAGCCAAGCGCGCCAAGGGCGCCAAGAAGCGCTGAGGCGAGGAGCAAAAGCGCCCATGACTCAGTCCACCGAGATTGGCGTCATGGCGGCCACCTTGCTGCGAGCGATCCAGCTTCGTCGTTGGTCGGCGACGGTCAGCCAGCGCGCCGTCGCCGTTCGCGAGGACGAACGTCGCGCGGTGACACGGTGACATCGACGGAGCCAACGAACGCTTGCTTGCCACATTGAACGTCGGCCGCGGGCCGCGCAGTCGTCTACCGGGAGTATCACCATGCTCGAACGCCGTAACCAACGTCAGAAACTCCGCGTGCTGCTGGTTCACCATCAGGCCAACACGGACAGTGCGGCCGGACGGGCCAGTCGTGTGCTCGCCAACGAGTTCACCGATCGCAATATCGACACGATCGTGGTTTCGACCGCGGATGACGCGCGGGCCACCATCATGTCCGACGCGTCGATCAACGCCTTACTGCTGGACTGGTCGCTGCCCGACGACACCGGCAGCGAGCATGGCAACGCCGCGGCGATCAGCCTGATCCACATGGTGCGGTCGCGCAACGAACAACTGCCGATCTTCCTGATGAGCGAACAGGAAAAGGCGCGCACGCTGACCATCGAGCTCATCCAGGCGATCAACGAGCTGGTATGGCTGGCGCAGGATTCCGCCACGTTCGTTGCGGGTCGCGTCCACGCGGCCATGCGCCTTTACGTGGCAGGGTTGTTCGGGCCGCTGACCACGGCGCTGGCCAGCTTCAACCAGGTGCATGAGTATTCCTGGCATACGCCGGGCCACACCGGCGGCACCGCGTTCCTGAAGCATCCGACTGGGCGGGCGTTCTACGACTTTTACGGCGAGCACGTGTTTCGCACCGACCTGTCCATCAGCGTCGGCGAGCTGGGTTCGCTGCTGGATCACACCGGGCCGATCGGCGAAAGCGAGAAGTACATCGCGCGCATCTTCGGCTCGCACCGCAGCTACACCGTCACCAACGGCTCCTCCACGTCCAACCGCATCATCTTCATGGCCTGCGTGGGGCGCGACCAGGTCGTGCTGTGCGACCGCAATTGCCACAAGTCGATCGAGCATGGCCTGACCATGACCGGCGGCATTCCCCATTACCTGGTGCCGTCGCGAAACCGTTATGGCCTGATCGGCCCGATCTACCCCGAACGCTTCAGGGAGAAGGATGTCAGGAGCGCCGTGGCGGGCAACCCGCTCTCGAAGAACCTTGCCGACCAGCAGCCGGTATTCGTGGTCGTGACCAATTCGACCTACGACGGCCTGTGCTACCACAGCGGGAGGGTGCTGCAGGAGGTTGGCGGCTGGGTCGACCGCGTGCACTTCGACGAGGCGTGGTACGGCTACGCGCGCTTCAATCCACTGTATGCCGGGCGACTGGCCATGCACGGCCCGGCTTCATCGCACGACCCGAAAGGGCCGACCGTATTCACCACGCACTCGACGCACAAGTTGCTGGCCGCGTTCTCGCAGGCCTCGTACATCCATGTGCGCGATGGTCGCAGCCCCATTCCGCACGCGCGCTTCAACGAGTCGTTCATGATGCACGGCTCGACCTCGCCGTTCTATCCGATCATTGCTTCCAACGAAGTGGCGGCGTCGATGATGGATGGGGTCGGCGGCGTGGCGCTCACTCGCGAGAGCATCGACGAGGCGGTCAGCTTCCGCCAGTTGGTTGGCCGCCTGCGTCGCGATTTCGCGAAGAAGGGGGAATGGTTCTTCCGCACCTGGAATGCGGATCTGGTGCGTGATCCAAAGAGCGGCGAAAAGCTGCCTTTCGAGGAGGCGCCGGCCGCGTTGCTGGCCACCGACCCGGAAGCGTGGGTGCTGCATCCGGGCGACACCTGGCATGGCTTCGAGGGACTCGAAGACGGCTATTGCATGCTCGACCCGATCAAGGTGTCGGTGCTCACGCCCGGCATCGAGGACGACGGCTCACTCGGCTCGCGTGGTTTTCCGGCGAGCCTGCTCACGGCCTATCTGGACGCGCGCGGCATCGAGGTGGAGAAGACCACCGATTTCGCCGTGCTGTTCCTGTTCTCCATCGGCATCACCAAGGCGAAGTGGAGCACCCTGCTGACGGCCATGCTCGACTTCAAGCGCGACTACGATGCCGACAAGCCGCTGGATCGCGTGATGCCCAACCTGGTGGCCGAACACCCGGAGCGCTACACAGGCATGGGCCTGCGCGCCCTCGGCGACCAGATGTTCGACGAGCTGAAGCGCAGCGGCCAGATCGGCCATCTGCAGCGCGCCTTCTCCAATATGCCCGAGGTGCGGCTGTCGCCGGCTGAGGCCTACCAGCGCCTGGTGCGTGGGCAGATCGAGCGGGTGTCACTGGCGAACCTGGCGGGCCGCACGCTGGCCACCAGCATTGTGCCGTATCCGCCCGGCATTCCGATGGTGATGCCGGGCGAGGTGGCGGGCGCCGCCGACGGTCCCTACATCGGCTACCTCAACGCGCTGCGCAACTGGGACGCCACGTTCCCTGGCTTCGGCCACGACACGCATGGCGTCGAGGCAGAAGACGGCGAGTACTACGTGCAGTGCCTGACCTCCTAGGAACCTGGCGATGAGCGCACCAACGGGGAAGAAGATGGGCTTGCTTGGCGCCTCCTCGCTGGTGGTCGCCAACATGGTCGGCACGGGCCTGTTCCTGTTGCCGACCAGCCTGGCCCAGGTGGGCAGTATTTCGATCTTTGGCTGGATTGCAGCCGCCATCGGCGCCAGCGCCCTGGGCCTGGTGTTTGCGCACCTTGGCATGGTCTGCCCCAAGGCGGGCGGACCTTACGCCTACGCGCGCGACTACCTCGGTCCGTTCGCAGCGTTCCAGACCAATTTTCTCTACTGGGGCGCCAACGTGATCGGCAACGTGGCCATCGCGGTGTCGATCACCGGCTACCTCAGCTCCTTCATCCCGGTGCTGCACAACCCCTGGATGGCGAACGCGTGCACCGCGACGGTGATCTGGCTGTTCATCTGGTTCAACACGCGCGATGCGCAACTGCTGGGACGCTTCACCACGATCAGCACGATTGCCGGCATCCTGCCCATCGCCCTGGTCGGCGTGTTCGGCTGGTTCTGGTTCGATCCGCAGGTGTTCCGCGAGGGATGGAACCCGGACCATGTGTCGACGGTGTCCGCCGTGCAACGTTCCGCCTCGATCGCGCTGTGGGCCTTCATGGGCGTGGAGAGTGCAGCGGTATCCGCAGGCGTGATCGAAAACCCCACGCGCAACGTGCCGCTGGCCACCATCATCGGCCTGCTGGTCTCCACGGTGATCTACATCGCGTGCAGCACTGTGCTGATGGGCATGCTGCCGAACGCCGACCTGCGCGTGTCGGGCGCCCCGTTCGCGGAGGCGGCCGGCAAGATGCTTGGGACAGGAGGCGAACTGGTCATTTCGCTGGCCGCGATCCTCAAGGCCGCCGGTTCGCTGGTGGGCTGGATCCTGATCGTGGCGCAGTCGGCAGGAGCGGCCGCGGAGGATGGCATGTTCCCGCGGCGCTTCTCGGTCACCAACCGGCACGGCATGCCGGCACAGAACCTGGTGATCACCGGCGTGCTGATGACCCTGCTGCTGATGACTTCGACCTCGCCCAACGTGGCCACGCAGTTCAGCGCCATCACCGACGCGACCATCATCCTGATGGTGCTGCCGTACACCTACTCGGTCGTGGCGATGTGGCGTTTCAACCGCACCATCGAGATGTCGACCGGCCGGCGCAACTTCTTCGTGGCCATCGGTCTGGTGGCCTGCCTGTACTGCATCGCGGTGGTGCTGGGCCAGTCACCACTGCTCAACATGAAGGCGCTGATCGTGATGCTGGGCTCCGCGCCGCTGTTTGCCCTGATCGCCCTGCAGCGGCGATCCCCGGAGGTTGTTGAGCCCCCCGTCCCGGTCGCGGTCGTGGGCGGGGTCGGAGATTTCGCCGCCGGGCATCACGGGCAGACCACACCGACACAGTTATGAGTGGGTGTCGGGCCGCCCGTCCATCAACTTCCCAAGGCAGTGGGCGGTCCGGTCCACCGCCCCAGTCAGCACCCACTTCACCAAGGAGCAGTCTCATGAGTAAACCTCAGTTTGCCCGTCGACTCGTGTGGTTCGGCATGCTGGCCCTGTTGGCCCCGGTCCTGGCGCTCGCCATGGGGCAAGACATCAAGCCGCAGTCACTGGGCAGCGACCAGGCCACGGTCACCGCCACCGTGGTCAGCGTGAACCAGACCACCCGCGAAATCACTTTGCGTGGGCCGGACGGCAACGAGGACACCGTGGTGGCGGGAGCCGACGTGAAGAACCTCGATCAGCTCAAGGCCGGCGATCAGGTGAACGCAAAATTCGAGCGCTCGATGGCGCTGGAAATCCTGCCGGCTGGCAGCGCGCAGGCTGGTGTGGAATACAAGGGCGGCCAGAGCTCGGCGGAGAAGGGCGCCACGCCAGGTGGAACGGCCCGCCAGTCGGTGACGGTGACCGCCAGGCTCACCGCGATTGATCTGCAGAACCACACCGTCACCCTCACCGGATCAGACGGCAAGCCTCACGTGATCTCCGTGGAAGATCCCGGCCGCCAGGCGCAGATGAGCAAGCTGAAGATTGGCGATATGGTGCGCATCACCTACACCGAGGCGCTGGCCATTACGGTCACGCCCAAGGGCAAGGGCTGATCGTGCTGCGGCCGGCCCCCGTCGCGATGGGAGCCGGCCCTGACCTCCCCGGCGGCCCAATACCTTCCGGGCCGGACTTCATCCCATTCCTTAGGCCATTGGTGTTAGCCCGTGCGGCGGCCCCGGGCTTCCGTCTGAGGCATCTGGCCCATTTGTCGGGTAACGGTCATGCGTAGAGTTGTATATTGTGTGATGCATATCACATTTCTGCAGCGGTCGCGGGTTAGCTTGACGCGACTGGCGTGGTAACCGGGGGGTGGCCAGCTTGTTTGGCTACGACCGGCCGAAACCTGTGACCCTTATCAGGGGAAAGGGGAGGGAGCCATGGCTGTGTTGAGGGAGGAAGCCAGACGCTGTGTCGTCTGGTTTGGGCAGCCTGCCAGCGAGGAACGGGCCAGCTTGGCCAGGGCGGGATGGATCATCCGCGTGGCCGATGCCAGCACGCCTGGTGGTGTGGGCATGCGCAACAACGACACGGTGGTGGCGCTGGCCGACCTGCGGCGAGGCGACCCTGCTTCCGCGCGCGCGATGGCCGAACTGATGGGAGACCATCCCTGGCTGCCGTGGGTAGCGCTGATCTCGCCCGACATGCCTGTGCACGAGCCGCTGGTCGATCGCGTGCTCGAGGCGAGCATCGAGTACTTCAGCACGCCCGTGGACTTCGACCGCCTGGTCGAGACGCTGGGGCGCATCGGCGGCGGCCAGCCGCCGGCCGCGGGGCCGGGCGACATCGGCGTGACCGGCCGCAGCGCCGCCATCAGCGCGGTGGTGGCCAGCATCCGCAAGTACGCGCCGGTGGAATTGCCGGTGCTGATCACTGGCGAAACCGGCACCGGCAAGGAGGTGGCTGCGCGGGCCTTGCACGGCCTGTCAGTGCGCGCCGAACGGCCGTTCGCGGCAATCAATTGCGGCGCGCTCCCGCCCAACCTGGTGCAGTCCGAATTGTTCGGCCACGAGCGCGGCGCCTTCACGGGCGCCAACGTGCGCCGCATCGGCCATTTCGAAACCGCCGCCGGTGGCACCGTGTTCCTGGATGAAGTGGGTGACCTGCCGCTGGATGCGCAGACCAGCGTGTTGCGCTTCCTGCAGGAAGGCACGTTGGAACGCGTGGGCAGCAGCCAGCTGATCAAGCTCGACGTGCGCGTGCTCGCGGCTACCCATGTCGATCTGGAGAAGGCGGTGGAGCAGGGGCGCTTCCGCGAGGATCTCTACTATCGGCTCAACGTGCTGCGGCTGCGCATGCCGGCCCTGCGCGAACGCGAGGACGATGTGCTGCTGCTGGCCCAGCGTTTCCTCGATGCCTTCCGCGAGCAGCACGCCAGCCGTGCGCGTGGCTTCAGTGCGGGCGCCCGTCGCGCGATGCTGGAGTTTGCCTGGCCCGGCAATGTGCGCGAGTTGCTGAACCGCGTGCAGCGCGCGGCTGTGGTGGCCGAGGATTCGCTGATCAGCGTGGAGGATCTGGACCTGTCCGACGTGCTGACCCGCCAGACCGCGCGCTCAAGCCTGGGAAGCACGCGCGTGGCCGCCGAACGCGACGCGGTGATTGCCTGCCTGCGCGAGAGCCGTTTCAACGTGAGCGAATGCGCCCGCCGGCTCAAGGTGTCGCGGGTGACCATCTACCGCTTGTGCAAGAAGCACCAGCTCGCGCTCGACGAGCTGCGCTGATTTGATTCCATGGGGTATGCCGCCTTCGGTCGGATGGCCGAGGCGCTTCTGCGCGTGGGCGTCGCCCCAATCGGCAGGGTGAGTGGCGGATGCTCGCCAATTCATGGCTGGTTGGGCGCCGACCCAGCCACGTTGCCGCGAGCACCCGCCGCTCACCCCGTCAGGGTTGACGGTCATGGTCGCCACGCCGATCCGGAGAGGAAGGCCCCCGACCCGCAGGGGTCGGGTCGGGGGCTTCCATTGGTGCCCCGGCCACAGGGGTTGCCGGGTTACCGCCCGCGTCTCCGCCTCTCGACGGAATCCTGCTTGAACTGTTGATCCACTCGACCGTGAGTGCCGGAAGTGGAGATTCCCGTTGCCAGCTGCGATGGCCGCTCCGACGTTGCCCTGGACCACCCAAGGGCGTTGCCTATCCGCCGCCGTGGATATCCCTGCCACGGTGTTCGGTGCGTATCGCAGCTGGCCTTTCCCCCTTCCCGCCTGTACGAGACAGTTAGAGCAATCGCCGTGCCAAGTGCCGTCGATGGCGCAGTGACGCGGGTTTTGCCGCCTCTGCCCTCACGTGGCCTGCGTCTTGGCGTGTTGGCGGCGTTACAGCCATCGTGCCCTCAACCGCGCCAAAAGGCCGCCAGGCCCCGCCGTTGTGCGGTTTCCAGGCAGTTGTAACGCGCCGGACACAGCGCACAGTCCAGGTTGACAACCCGCACGCCGCAGGCGACGCGCCGTGCAATCAGGGGGACGAGGGCTTACGATGCGTGGTGCGCCGCACCAGTCGGCGTTCCCCAGTCCCTTTCCCGAACCCGCTTAGGCGCCCCCCGCTCGGGGAGGCCCGGAGTCATGACATGCACGCGCAAGACCCTTCCGCCCAGTCCCTGATCGATCTCGGCAAGCGCTACTGGCTGCCGGTCTATCGACCGCGCGATGTGGTGCTGGACCACGGCAAGGGCGCGCGCGTGTGGGACACCCAGGGACGCGACTATGTGGATCTCGGCGCCGGCATCGCGGTGAACGCGCTGGGCCACCAGGATCCCGATCTGCTCGACGCACTGGTGACCCAGGCGCACAAGCTGTGGCACACGAGCAACGTGTTCTACAGCGAGCCGCCGTTGCATCTGGCCGAAGAGCTGGTGGCGGCCTCGGGCTTCGCCGAGCGCGTGTTCCTGTGCAATTCCGGCACCGAGGCCAACGAGGCCGCGATCAAGCTGGTGCGCAAATGGGCGACCGCCCAGGGGCGCGAAGCCAACAAGCGCGTGATCGTCACCTTCCGTGGTTCCTTCCACGGCCGCACGCTGGCCGCCGTCACCGCGACTGCGCAGCCGAAATACCAGGAAGGCTACGAGCCGCTGCCGGGCGGCTTTCGCTACCTCGATTTCAATGACGTCGCCCAGCTTGAGGCCGCTTTCGCCCACGGCGACGTGGCCGCCGTGATGCTCGAGCCGGTGCAGGGCGAAGGTGGCGTGCTGCCGGCTGCGCCGGGTTTCCTGCAGCGTGTGCGCGAGTTGTGCGACCAGCATGACGCGCTGCTGGTGCTCGACGAAATCCAGTGCGGCATGGGACGCACCGGCACGCTGTTCGCCTATGTGCAGGACAACGTCAAGCCAGACATCGTCACCCTGGCAAAGGCGCTGGGCTGCGGCTTCCCGATCGGCGCCATGCTGGCCGGCCCCCGCGTGGCCGAGACCATGCAATTTGGCGCGCACGGCACCACCTTCGGTGGCAATCCGCTGGCCGCCTCGGTGGCGCGCGTGGCGCTGCGCAAGCTGTCCTCGCCGGAACTGTTGGCCAATGTGGCGCGCCAGTCGAAGGCGCTGCAGCAGAGCCTTGCCCGCATCAACGCCTCGCTCGACCTGTTCGAGGAAGTGCGCGGTCGAGGCCTCATGCTCGGCGCCGTGTTGAAGGACGCGCACAAGGGCAAGGCAGGCACGATCCTCGATTTCGCCGCCGCCCATGGCCTTCTGCTGTTGCAGGCTGGCCCCGACGTGCTGCGTTTCGTGCCCGCCCTCAACATCACCGACGAGGACCTGGCCGAAGGCCTCGCGCGTCTGGAAGCCGCGCTGCGCGCTTACCTTGCCGCCTGAGAGGCAGACGCAACGAAAGGAATCTCGACAGCGCCCCTGTCTGCTCGTCATCCCTGCGAAAGCAGGGATCCAGCGCCTTTGCTTTGAGTGTCGCGAAAGACGTTTGATGACGCGTCGCGCCCGCTACTTCGGAGCCACCTCCGGGGTTACGCGCGATTCGCTGCCATCCTGGCCTTGCACTGGCAACGACGACCTGCGTCCCGCCGCCTGTAGCAACGGCGAGGTCACCCGCCGCCCCCGTCTTCCCTCAGCGACGCCCCGCAACCCCGGCAATAACGCGCGTCGGGCTGGTGCCCGCCCAACTGGCAGTGCCCGCAGGCGGGCGCCTGCCGGGCCTGCCGTATGCCGCTGGCCAGCTCCGCCGCAAAGATGCCGGTGGGCACCGCAATGATGCTGTAGCCCAGCAGCATGATCACCGAAGTGACCATCTGTCCCAGCGTGGTGTGCGGCGTGATGTCGCCAAAGCCCACCGTGGTCATCGTCACCACCGCCCAATACATCGAGCGCGGGATGCTGGTGTAGCCGTCCTCCGGCCCTTCGATCAGGTACATCAGCGCGCCGAAGATCAGCACCAGGGTGAGGATGGTGCTGAAGAACACGAAGATCTTGGGCTTGGCGCGCAGGAACGTCGCCCACATCAGGTCCGCTTCGCCCACGTAACGGGTCATCTTCAGCACCCGGAAGATGCGCAGGATGCGCAGCGCGCGTATCACCATCAGGTGCTGGCCACCGCTGACCAGCAGGGTCAGGTAGGTCGGCAGCACCGCGATCAGGTCGACGATGCCAAAGAAGCTGAGCGCGTAGCGGCGCGGCTTTGCGACCACCAGCAGGCGCGCCACGTATTCCAGTGTGAAGGCGATGGTGAACACCCATTCGAGCAGGGTGAACACGTGACCGAGGCGGGCGTGCAGATCCTCGACCGTGTCCAGCACCGCGACCAGGATGCTGGAGAGGATCGCCACGATCAGCACCAGATCGAACAGGCGCCCGGGCGCGTCGTCATGGCCGAAGATGATGTGGAACCAGCGCGCCCGCCATCCGCTTTGGGTCGCGGCTTCGATGGCGCTGTCCGAGAGTATTCGCGGCTGCTCGCTCATGCGTCGGGGCTCCACACGCGATGTGATCAGCATAACGCCGTGGCGGTTCCCCCGGAGCTTTCAGGTTTTCAGGGCAGGCCGAAGCCGGCGAGCGCGCTGCGGAGGCCGTCGAAGTTGCTGTAGTGGTGGGCGTGGAGGCCCGCCTGTCTGGCGCCCACCACGTTCGCGGCGTTGTCGTCGACGAACAGGGTGGAGCTCGCCGGCATGGAGAGCCGATCGAGACAATCCCTGTAGACGCGTGGTTCGGGCTTGCGTCCACCGAATTGCGCGGAAGCGAAGGCGCGACCCTCGAATAGCGGAAACAGTGCCGGCGCAATGCGCGGCAGTTGTTGCGCCAGAAGCACGCCGTTGTTGGTCAGTAGCGCCACGGTCAGGCGTGTCCCCAGCGCCTGGGCGAGGGCCAATACGTCTGGTCGGATGCGGGTGGCTTCGCGCCGCGCCGTCGTCCAGGCAGCGACGCTTACCGTGCGGCCCAGATGCGCGCTGAGCGCATCGAGATAGGCCACGGCATCGAGAGCGCCGCTGTCGGCGGCGTCCTCGATGCCCGACTCGTAGATCGCCTCGCGTACCGCGGCCGGCGTGCTGCCGATGGCCAGAGCCAGTCGGCTGACACGCACGGCGCGGTCATAGTCGGCCAGCACCTCGTCCAGATCGAACAGGACGCAGCGCAGCGCCGTGCTCATCCGGCGCGGGCGGCTCGCATGGCGCCGCGGGCGGCTTCCAGCGTATCGGCGATGTCCTGCTCGCTGTGCGCACTCGAGACGAAGCCGGCTTCGAACGCCGACGGCGCGAGGTACACGCCACGCTCCAGCATGCCGTGGAAGAAGCGGTTGAACAGCGCCGTGTCCGCCGCCGTGGCCTGCGCGTAGCTCGCCACCTTCTCGCGCGTGAAGAACAGGCCGAACATGCCGCCCACGCGGTTCGTGCTGAACGGAATGCCTTCACCATCGGCGACCGCCTGCAGGCCATCCGTCAGCAGGCGCGTGCGCGCGGCGAGCTGATCGTAGAAGCCCGGCGCCTGGATCAGCTCCAGCATGGCCAGGCCCGCGGCCATCGCCACCGGATTGCCCGACAGCGTGCCCGCCTGGTAGATCGGGCCGGACGGAGCAATCTGCTGCATGAGGTCGCGACGACCGCCGTAGGCGCCTACCGGCATGCCGCCGCCGATGATCTTGCCGAAGGTGGTGAGGTCTGGCGTCACGCCGTAATAGGCCTGCGCGCCGCCCAGCGCGACGCGGAAGCCGGTCATCACCTCGTCGAAGATCAGCAGCGCGCCATGTTTGGTGCACAGCTCGCGCAGCCCCTGCAGGTAGCCGTCCTTCGGCGGGATGCAGTTCATGTTGCCGGCCACCGGCTCGATGATCAGGCCGGCGATGTCACGGCCGTGCTCGTCGAACAGGCGCGTGGCCGCATCGAGGTCGTTGTATGCGACGGTCAGCGTGAGGTCGGCGTTGGCCTTGGGCACGCCCGGCGAGGTCGGCACGCCGAAGGTCAGCGCGCCCGAGCCTGCTTTCACCAGGAAGCTGTCGCCGTGGCCGTGGTAGCAGCCTTCGAACTTCACGATCAGGTTGCGCCCGGTGGCGCCGCGCGCCAGCCGGATCGCGGACATGGTCGCCTCGGTGCCCGAGTTGACCATGCGCACCATGTCGATCGACGGGATCAGCCGGGTGATGGTCTCGGCCATCGTCACTTCGGCCGGGCAGGGCGTGCCATAGGACAAGCCGTTCTTCACCGCGCGCTCCACCGCCTCGCGCACGTGCGGGTGGTTGTGGCCCACGATCATCGGGCCCCACGAGCCCACGTAGTCAATGTAGCGCTTGCCTTCCACGTCCCACAGGTAGGCGCCATCGGCGCGTGCGGTGAAGAACGGCTCGCCGCCCACGGACTTGAAGGCGCGCACCGGCGAATTCACGCCGCCGGGCATCAGCTGCTGCGCGCGTTGGAACAGGTCGTGGTTCGTGGTCATGCGGGGAAGTCTCAATGCGAAGTGAAGAGTTGGGCGAAGCGCGTCGCGGCGCCGCGTACGTCCGGGTCGCCAAATACGGCCGAGATGACGGCCAGATAGTCGGCGCCGGCGTCGATCAGGGATCCGCCATTGTCCGGCGTGATGCCGCCGATCGCCACCCGAGGCAATCCCAGCGCGGCGGTCTGTCGCAGCAGCTCGAATGAAGCGCGTCGGGCGTGCGGCTTGGTGGGCGAGGGGAAAAACGCGCCGAAGGCCAGGTAGTCGGCGCCCGCGGCCGCCATCTGGCGGGCGCGCTCGGCCGAGTCATAGCAGGACACCCCGATGATGGCGTCCGGGCCCAGCACGGCGCGGGCGGCGGCGACGTCGCCGTCGTCTTCGCCGAGGTGGACCCCGGCCGCGCCCACCGACAGCGCCAGCGCGACGTCGTCATTGACGATCATGGGCACCCCGCGCGCCGCGCAAAGGGCCCGGATCGACCGGGCTTCGGTCAGGCGGCGGGCAGGGTCGGTGGTCTTGTCGCGGTACTGCAGCAGGCGGGCGCCCCCGGCCAGCGCCTGCGCCACCACTTCCAGCAGGTTCGGGCGCGGGCCGTCGGTGATCACATAGAGGCCGCGGCCTTTGAGTCGTTCGTGCATCAGATCATCCTGAAATTGAAGGCCATACGCTTTCGCATCGGCGGGGGAGTTGCGAGAATGCCCCACTTATTCTCCATATCAAGCAGTCCAGCGATGAATCAGAGCACTAACCCAACCGTCGCCCTTCGCAAATGGATGTGTGTCGTCTGCGGCTTCATCTATGACGAAGCGCTGGGCCTGCCCGACGAGGGCATCGAACCCGGTACGCGCTGGGCCGACATTCCCGACACCTGGACCTGCCCGGACTGCGGCGCGACCAAAGACGACTTCGAGATGATCGAAATCGACTGAACCGCCCCGCGTTGCCCGCAAACGGCCCGATTCCGTCATCGTGCGGACCGGGCCGTTTGCTTTAGTAGCTCCTGCACGCCGGCAGCAAAGACGCGCAACCGGCGCAGGAGCAGCACCATGCAGCAGTTCATTCCGTTTGAAGACGACTGGGACGCCCTGGAGAACCTGCGTCCCGATATGCTCGTCCCCTATCACGTCGGCGTTCCCTGCCGACATGACCTGGCGGCTCCGGATCACTGCACCGGGCCGACCGTCCCCTCGATCGTCAACTCGTCGCCCACCATTGCGCCGATCTTCGCCGCCATACCGGCCGGCAGCTCCAGCACGTAGCGCGCCGGCAGATCGCTGGGATAGCTCGGGCAGGGGTCCGCTTTGCACGGCGGCACGTTCGCCTGCACCGACACCAGGCGGCGGTTGCCGTCGAAATACAGGATGTCCAGCGGGATGAGCGTGTTCTTCATCCAGAACCAGCGCTGGTCGTCCTTGGGAAACACGAACAGCATGCTGTGATCGGCCGCCAGCTCGGTGCGCATCATCAGGCCGTGCTCGCGCGCCGCATCATTAGTGGCGAACTCCGTAGTGAAGTGATGTCCGTGCAGCTGCACGCCGGGCGCATCGTGCGCGGCGGCCGCGAAAACCGTGGCGGGAAGGACAAACAGCAGGGGCGCGAGCAGGCGTTTCATTGTTGTGTAGGCTCGGTTGGGACAGGTGCCCGCGAGTGTAGCGGCGGGCGTCGTTGTCATCGGAGTGAAAAAAATTCGTGTAGACCCCTTCCCAGATCGGAAAGGCCGGGCTATTATTTCGCTCCTGCCCCGACGAGAAGCTCTTCCTCGAAGGGTCCAGACCAAAACCCGGTTCGAAAATAAATTTTCGAAAAGAGTTGACGGACTGGAAAGATGATGTAAGATGAGCGGCTCACTCGGAACGAAATGTTCCAACGCTGAAACGGAAACGGTCAGCAAGTGA
>NZ_QQSY01000007.1 GCF_003351225.1 Dyella solisilvae | reverse complement strand
CGACTGGTTCTATCGCTTCCAGTCTGGCACTCGATGCCGAAGACGGGGAGGAGTCCATCTCATTGCTCTGGGTCGGAAGCGGACCCAAACGGCGCTATCCCGGCGCGCCCTAGTTAGAGCAGTCGGAATCAAATTTGCTCAATGTCGCTCAGTTTCCACGACTTGTCGAACCACGGCTTCAGCGGACCGTAGAGACGGAACAGGGCAAACCAGCTCTTGCCTGGAATGGTCTGTATCCAGTTCCCCTGCTTCCCGGCCGGCGCTTTCGGGCCGAAATAGAGGTCGACCGAGCCATCGGCATTCTTCTGAATGCTCTTCTGACTCGAAAGGCTGGGAAACTGCTGGTCCGTCTGCAGCATTGAGCGAGTCTGCGTGTCGTAAACCACGATGGACCAGAAGTCCTTCGCCGGCGGGTTGGCATCGACATGCAACCGGTAGGTCTTGCCGCCGTCGAACGCATCACCTCGTGAGTCGAGGATCGCTGCGGCATATTGCGATCCCACGCCTTCCATCGCGACGGCCATCGCGGGCGTGTTGACGGTCGCCATGTAGAAGAACATGGTGCGCGCGTCGAGATTGCGCGCACCGCCCTTGGTCAGCCACTCGTAACTGCCACCAATGAAAGCGGTGTTCCAGTGACGATCTGGATAAATGAGCGCGTCTGGGTCTCGGTTCCGGAAATCGATCGAGCGCGCCGTGGCGTTGCCGACGGCAACCGCTTCCGTGAGGATCTTCTTCATCCGCGCATCCGGCGCGAAAAGCTTCCCCTTCTTCATCCCGATCGCGTTGAACAACCCCATCATGTCTGGACCATACGAGTCCTCGGGCTCCTCCTGGACAATCTGGTTGAGCTCTTCAAAGAAGCGGAAATCGTTGGCGTGGACCGTGTTCATCTCGCGCCCTGACAAGTTGACGAACTTCGCGGGATGCGGCGCTGAGACTTCGGACAGTGGATACACCCTCATGGTTTTCCTGATCGTGTCCGCCGTCGGTTTTGGGCTTCCGTTGCGCATGAAGCCACGCCCGAGCACGATGTTGCCGTAGGTCGGCGACTTGTAGACGTAGTAGCCATTGGGCGGCGTCCCTTTGTAGTCAGGCGGAAGTATCAGGAATTTTCCGCCCTTCCCCTTGTCCGGACCGGCGTTGCCCATGTCACACACGTAGCGGAACCAGAAGTCGTTGACGACACCTAGCACGTCCGGCGGACTTTCCACGACGATCGGTCCGTTCTTCAAGTCGATCCATGTTGCGTAATAGATGCTCTCTGAGTTTGGCGTGAGAAAGAGCGATTTCGAATCCATCAGTGATTCGAAGATGCCGACCGTGCCGTCGACCGTGCCGGTGGCTTTCGAACCGTTTCGAATGGCCACCATTGACGCGCCCGGGATGCCATTGAGGAACGTTTCAATCCCGCGCACAAAATCCAGTTCGTCAAACGCCTTCTGCGAGGTCTCCTTGGTAGGGACGCCATCGAAGAACGTGAGTTCGCCGATACGCGTATCCACCTTCGCAGGCGTCGTGATCTCGGGAGGGATTGGCGTGGTCATCTTGTAGTGCTGTTGAGCATGCAGCGACGGTGCGCACCCAAGCACCGCAGCCCACATAAAGCCAACGACAAATCGGACACGCGACATGACCCCGCCTCCACTTCTGAGTGTGGGTAGCGTCGCTCAGTATCAAAGGAGTGGAGAACGGCAGATTTACCGGAAATAGCTAAGTAAAGTTACCTAGATGCAGTGCATGCCCGCCCTTCGCTGGCAAGGTCCGCTTCGGGCCGGAAGCGGACATCCGCATTCTGCCCTCTCACCGGGTCTGCGCATCGATTTGCTGGCGCAGACGCTTTTCCTCTTCCTGAAGCTCCGGGGTGAAGGCTTCGCCGAAGTCTGCTGGCTCGAAAAAGGGCCGGATCTCGATTTCCGAATCGCTTGTCATCGGGTTTGGGCAGCGGCGCACCCACTCGATCGCCTCGGCCATCGATTGAACTTGCCAAATCCAGTAGCCGGCAATCAGTTCCTTGGTCTCGGCAAACGGTCCGTCGATCACGGTTCGATCCTGGCCTGAGAACCTGACCCGCGCGCCGGCCGAACTGGGCTTCAAACCGTCGCCGCCCTGCATGACGCCGGCCGTCACCAGTTCCTCGTTGTATTTCCCCATCGCGGCGATGAGTTCTGTGCTCGGCATCTGCCCTGCTTCGGACTCGGGTGTCGCCTTGATGATGACCATCACACGCATTGCGCTTCTCCTGTTGGTTGCCGGATGCAAAATTGTCTCGATAGGCTGGAAGAGCCTCTAAGGTCGTTCGCGGAAACCCCGTCTAAACAGGCCCGTCCTCAAGAGACCAGCGCGCGGCATCAGCGGCGTGAATCGCCGTGGTGTCGAACAGTCGGACAGAAGCATCTTCGGGCCGGACAAGCAGGGATAGCTCGGTACATCCCAGGATGATGGCCTGCGCCCCCTTGGTTACCAGGCGTCCAATGATTTCGAGGAATACTTTGCGCGACTCATCGCGAACCAGACCCACGCAAAGTTCATCGTAGATCACCTGGTGAACCCGGGTTCGATCGGCGTCACCAGGGATCAGGACCTTGAGCCCATGGTTGTTCTCAAGGCGGGCTCGGTAGAAATCCTGCTCCATGGTGAAACGGGTTCCCAGCAGACCGATGGTGGTGAACTCGGCCGCCTTGATCGCCGTAGCCGTGGAGTCCGCAATATGAAGCAAGGGTATGGAGACAGCCGACTGCACCTGGTCAGCCACTTTGTGCATGGTGTTCGTACAGATGACCAGGCCTTCCGCCCCTGCCCGCTCCAGCGCGAGCGCGGCTTGCGCCAGCAGTGCCCCCGCCTCCTCCCACTCACCGGCGCGCTGCATCTGCTCGATCTCGTGGAAATCCACGCTGAAGAGAATCAGTTTGGCGGAGTGCAGGCCGCCAAGGTGCTGCTTGACCGCCTCGTTGATCAGTCGGTAGTAAGGGACGGTGGACTCCCAACTCATGCCACCGATCAGTCCTAGCGTTTTCACTCGCCTCGCCTCCACGCTGCCCTGCAACACCTGTTCTCTACGGTGGTAGATGGACCTCGTTCAGTCGAAAAGAAGTCCCGATTTCGGCGCCCGCCCCTCGCCCGTCACATATCGCTATCGATCACCAAATCCCTGGTATCCATCTGTATCTGACTCGTCCCTTGTACGGGTCGTAGCCCGGTAAGCCATGGGTAAGCACGTGCTCTTCGTAGAGCGTACGCGGGATCAGTGCAACTACGAAGATGGTTGCTGGAAGCAGACCCCACCATGAGCCAAGGCAAAGGGGAATGCTCAAGGCCAGGACGGAGCCCGAGATGTAGCCAGGGTGTCGGACGATCGCATAGGGCCCGGTGTCGACAACGGTCTGTCCACGATCGTCTTGGAGTCGGATGCCCGGTTCGAAATAGCGGTTTACGGCCTGCGCCCAGGTCGCGCCACCGAAGCCAAGGAAGAACGGTAGATAGCTGAGCCAGCTCACCCAGCCGGGTGTTTGCGCCAACTGGTAGCGGTAATCGAGCGATGACACCGGAAATATGGCAAGAAAACCCGCGAACGCCATGGCAATGAACACGTAGTCGAGCTTCATGGTTCCCGGCTGTACACGGGAACGCGCCGAGAAGATCTCTGGATTGACTCTCCAGAGCACCGCCATGGCGATGAGCATTGCCGCTATGAAAGCGAGGCAAAAAATCCATGCGCGCACCCATCCGACTGTTCCGGCAGGAACAAAAAGTGCAGCGCCCATCAGGAGCAAAGTGAAAGCCAGTCCCAGAAGGGAGCGGATCATGGGCGTTCCTGCCAAAGGCGTTGGCCCAATGATAGTCCTGGATCGGAAGCGGGCACTTCCCATGAAGCTCTTACCCCTAGAAAGCACGCCCCATTGTGCAATGGGGCGCTGCCCTCGGGGTTCCCACGATCGTATTGAGTACCAATGCGTGGTTCAAAGCTGCGATTGACTGCTTGCGTCTGGGTAGTATCCGCGAGCGCTGGAAAGTATGGCGACCAGGCAACCTCACTCAACCGGCGGGCGCGTGTGCCCGCTCGTAGCAGCTCCGTCCAATGACGCAGCTCAGGGCGACGGGTTCGGCAGCCATGCGCGGAAATCACCGCTGCAATGGAGCAAGGCCATCAAATAGAGCATGCCGTTGTAGTAGCGCTGCGGGCCAGCAGGTACCGGCAGCGCCCAAAGCGCCCGGACGAAGGCCAACCTTTGTGGGTCGGTGGCCGCCAGACTGGTCACGGCGTTAGTGGCGACCAGGCCGGTCATGTGCCCGCCACCCAGTGGCTTGCCACTCAGCGTATACAGGCTCTGATAAGCATCGAGGCCTTGCGAGACGAAGAACGCCTGCAAGCGGTTGCTCATGGCGACCTGGCGACGATCCTGCGCCCACCACGACCAGTCCACGGACCAGTTCATCCCACTTCGCCAGGCGTCGTAGCGGAAATCAGCAGCGGAATCGGACCGCCACGGCGCCGCCCACGGCGTGCCATCGAAGTTGCCGTAATCGGAGGTGAGTGCGGTCTTCGGATTCGCGCTGGTAGCCAGATAGTCGCGACTGGCCTGCGCAGCCTCGTGCCAGAACGCCCGGTCGGCCTGCGGCCCCACTCGCGCCCAAACTTCATAGAAGGCCGGCAAGTGATAGGACGCATCGGTATGTTCCGCGTTCTTAACGTCGGGCGTGAAACGCACCATCTTCGACTGATGGTCGAACAGGTTGATCGCCGTCATTTGACCGTGCATGGTCTGACCGGTGATCGCCTCGCGGTGCAGCACGTTGCGGAGCAGGCGATCGGCCTGGGCACGGTAGTCGTACAGGTCCTGGCCACTGCCCCAGCGCGCGGCGGCGAAGTACAGCGCAGTGATCATGTACTCCTCCCCATCCGGGGCGGGCATCGGATCGTTGATCGTGCCGTTGGTGCGCACCGACCAGGCGAAATAGCCGTAGGCCGGATGCGCCGGATCACGCTGGTACATGTGGGTCATGGCCCAGTTCCAGAGCGCATCAAACTCGCGCTTCCGACCCAGCTGCACCGCGATCATCATCCCGTAAGAAATGCCCTCCGAGCGCACGTCATCGTTGTTGACGTCGTGGATGTACGCCAGCGGACCGTCCGCATTGCTGCCGGCTTCGTAGTAGACCGCCTGCGTGGCGAGATCGCCGTGGAACAGCTGCTGGAAAGCAGTCTGGATCTTTGCTTCCACGTCAGGCCGGGCGTAGCCCGCTTCGGCAAACAGATCCGGGTAACGCCCCGTGGAAACGGCGCCGGCCGGCGCCGTTTCCCCCACCTGACTGCCCTGACTCAGAGCACTCGCTGCCTGCACCGAAAGTGGCGAACAGACCAGTAGCGACGACGTACTCAGAAGCAAGAGGCGAAGCACAGCGGAGGTCTTGGGCATGGCATGGGATCCCGGGCAATGGTGAAGCGCCTCAGCTTTGATGGAGGCTGCTGGGTTTGGGCAAACTTGCTGCGAGTGTTTCGGCTGTCGCGAGTTATCGCTGGACCTTGACCTGGTCCTCAGCGAGTCTCGGGCGGACCAAGGTACGACGGCGGAATGTTGGACGTGCCAAGCACCAGCTTTTCCAGCACCACGTTGCCGTCGAGACGCCAGATCTTGATCACGTGCCGACCTGCCGCAACGCCAGGAAAGGTCGTCTGCAGAACCCGCGCGTTGTCCTTCACGGCCTCGGTCCAGTCCTTTTGCGCCTGCGTGTCCACGCCGTTCGCCGCCGGCGTCATGCGATCAGTCACGATTTGCATCGCGCCATCGTCCACGGAAATGCCGGTACGCAGGGCGCCGTGCCCGGACACATCGAGGGTCGGAGCCGTGGTGAGCTGGATGGTGAGGTCGCCTGGCTTGCCAAGGTCGACGTCATATTCGAGACGCACGCCATCCTTCTCGTCGGTGGCTGCCTGGCCTTGCGGAAACGCCGTTACCGCGCCAGCCGTGCGGCCGAGATGAGGAATCGCACGCCAGGTCAGTCCACGGCCATCCACGGCCCGGCTGTAATGTGGCGCTTCGATCGCGATCACGCCGTCGACGTTCCTCACGGGTCCAATACCCCGATCGAATCCGGCGGAATCGGCTCGCTTCGCGCCCGCGCTGGGCACACGCGTCACCGCGGGCATCGCGTCCACTGTCGGCTCCTGCCATCCCGTGTACCCGATATGGGTCTGCGCCATCATGCCGTTCCATTTACCGCCGTGCAGTGCGTGGTAGGCGTCTGTTAGCGCCTTGTCGCGACGGAAAGCTTCTTCGGCGTCATCGGCGAAAGCATTGGCTCGCGGATCGTTCTGAGCGGCGAGCTTTCGATTCCACGCCACGTCGTAGTACAGGCGGTAGAGGTTGGAGAGCGCGGCAATGGGATGCTCGACCAACTGGAAGTAGGCGTCCTTCTGGTCTTCAGGCAGTAAAGCCTTCTGCTTCTGCATGGCCCGCTCAAGGTCGCGCCACTCGGCCATGATCGAACCGAACTCGCCGCCGTCCAACCCGCCCTTGCCAGCTTCGCCGAGGTGGAAACTGTCCGCATCGACCAGCTCCGGCTTTCGACGCGCCGCCAACTGGCTGTAGCGTGTGATCAACTGCGCGATGGCGGCCGCTTGGTCGGCGCCGAACGTGCTGCGCGCCCACGCTTCGGGATACTGCTCCATCGCATCGAGCGTCATGGCCTCCGGATCCCACGCCTGCTTCATGAAGAAGCTCAGCGGAAACTCCATCGGCTTGATGTCCCCTACGTTGACGATCCACATCGTGCGGACGCCGCTGGCGTAGGCAAGATCCATCTGCTGCCAGACCTTCTCGATCTGGTTGGTGTTGATCCATTTGTAGTTACGCGGCCCGCCCACGTAATCAAAGTGGTAGTAAATGCCGTAGCCACCCTTGCGCGCCGACCCCGGCGCCGGGACGCGACGGAGCTGCCCCCAGTTGTCATCGGAGAACAACAGGGTGACATCGTCGGGCGCCTTCATGCCCTGGTCGTAGTAGTCCTGCACTTCCTTGTAGAGCGCCCATACTTGCGGCGTCTGATCCGCGGGCTTGCCCGTCACGTCAGCAATGATGCTGCGCTGGTCCGCCACGATGCGCTGCAGTTGCGCCTCGCCCTTGTCGCCGACCATGGCCTCATCGCCATCGCCACGCATGCCGACGGTCACGATGCTTTCGTAGCCTTGGCCGTGCCCCTTGGACATCATGCGTTCGATGCCGCCGCGCCAGAACGTGCGCAGGTTGGCCGCATTGACGGAATAATCCCACGGGCCGCCCGTCACGCCACCGTCGGTGTGGCGATGCCACTCATCCTGGGCGCGCATCATGGCCTCGTGATGCGAGGTGCCCATGACGATGCCCATCGCGTCCGCGAGCTTCATGTTCTCCGGATCGTCGTCGGCAAAGGCCCGTGGCGCCCACATGGCGGGCCACAGATAGTTTCCCTTGAGGCGAAGTTCGAGCTCGAAGACATGCTCGTACATGCGCGCGTTGAAACCGCCGAAATGTTCCGTGGCCCAGGTGCTGAAGCTGGGGGCTTCGTCATTGATGAAGAAACCCCGGTACTTCACCTTCGGCTGGTCGCGGCGGGACCCGGCGGTGAGGAACACATTCGACCGATGCTGCACGGGTACGTCGGCAAACCAGTACCAGGGCGAAACACCCATCTTCTCCGAGATGTCGTAGGTACCGTAGACGGCGCCGCGACGATCGGACCCGACGATCACCAGAGCTCGTGCGATGTTCGGATACGGATGATCCACGACGATCTGGCGATAGGCCTCCCACTGACCGGCAAGGTCGTCGGCCTGGATCTTCCCGTCGCGAACCAGTGCGTCGATGGCTGCGCTGTGGCCCAGCGTTCCGACGATGACCACTTCACCCGAGGCAGCGTTGAGTTCAGTGAAGCGTGCAGGCAGTTGCCCGCTGACGCGCTGCAGGTCCGCGGCAAAGCTGTCCGCTACATGGACGACGGCGGAATCGGCGGAAGGGTCGACGACGATGGCCGCCGGGCGCCCTTGCCGCACAAGTCCGAACTCCCCGGCCCCGTCCCGCGAACACACGCCGACGGGTGCATCGCAGGCGTAAGCGTGGCCACACAGGCCGAGGGCCAGTGAAAGCGCGATCGGCCCGAAGGCGAGCGACCGTCCGGCAAGACTCGACTTCGATCGACCCGTCGGCCCACCGTACCGCCCGCGTTTTCCACAAAACATGCCGCCGCCTCTTCAGATGTTAGCGCTAACCTACCGCATCTCCGAGGAAGGCGACAACGGCGGCACGAACGGCATCGTGCCTGCCGCCCATCCGGACCCAATCAGTTGGCGGCCATCAGCGGCCGTGCCCGCCCGGGCTTGCTGGGAAACGCATGGCGCAAAATCCGCCACACCACCGAGCCGAACTGCTTCGACAAGGAACCGGCGTTGTAGTTCTGACCATAGCGCGCACAGATTTCGCGGACTTCCACCGCCATCGCCGCGTAGCGGTTTGCCGGGATGTCCGGGTAGAAATGGTGTTCGATCTGGTGGCTGAGGTTCCCGCTCCACAGGTCCATCAACCGGCCGCCGGTGAGGTTGGACGATCCGCGCAACTGGCGCAGGTACCAGTGGCCACGGGTCTCATTGCGCACGGAATCCTTCGGAAACACTTCGGCGTCGGCGGTGAAGTGGCCGCAGAAGATGATCACGTAGGTCCAGATATTGCGGATCACGTTCGCCACGATGTTGCCGAGGAGGACCGGCAGGAAGAACGGCCCGGCCAGCAGCGGGAACAATACGTAGTCTTTCAGCACCTGCCTGCGGATCTTCCTGACCACCGGTTTGGCCATCTTCCACAAGGCGCCTCCCGTCATCTTCCCCGCGAACCAACGGCCGATGCGCAGGTCCTGCAGCGCGACGCCCCACTCGAACAGCAGCGCGAATACCACGGCCACGAGCGGCTGAAACAGGTAGAACGGTTTCCAGCGCTGCTCGGGGAAGATGCGCAACAGGCCGTAGCCGATGTCGTCGTCCATGCCACGCACGTTGGTCCAGGTGTGATGGCTGTAGTTGTGCGTCTTGCGCCAGGCGTCGCTGGTGCCGACGATGTCCCATTCGTAGGTGCGTCCCTGCAACGCGGGGTCGCCCATCCAGTCGTACTGGCCGTGCATCACGTTGTGGCCAAGCTCCATGTTCTCCAGGATCTTGGACAGCCCGAGCAGCACCGTTCCGAGGATGCACAGCGGCCACAGCAGCACCGGCAGCACCGTGCCGCCCAGGATCGCGCCCGCCATGAGCATCACGCGCCCGCCGAGTCCCAGCCAGCGCACGCCGGCCACGATCCGGCGGATGTAATCGGCGTCGCTTTGCCCCAGCGTCGCCAGCGTGCGGGCGCGCAGTGCGTCCAGTTCCTCACCGAAGCGATTCAGTTCCTCCGGGCTCAGCGCCCGGCTTTTGATCTTGGACATCGTCTTCAAAGTTCCAGGGCAAGATCGCTTTGCGCCGCGTGGATGCACAGGCGCAAGGCTTGGGTGGGTTCGTGCTGCACGCTGCGGTCGGCCAGCGCGCGCGTGGCGCCGCTCGTCTTGCCGCAGGAACAGGTGTTGCAGATGCCCATGCGGCAGCCGTGGCGCGGCTTCACGCCCTGCTCTTCCAGCGCCTCGAGCAGCGACTTGTCCCTCGCGACTTCCAGCGTTCGTCCGCTTTGGAGCAAGGTCACGCGCACGCGACCCTGGTCACTGGGGTCGACAAAGCGCGGCGGTGGGCTGAAAGCCTCCGCCTGGAAGGACAGGTCATGGCCGCCGAGCACCTCGCGGGCGCGTTCGACGAACCCATGCGGGCCGCAGGCGAGCACGTGGACCTGTTCGCCGCCGGGCAGCAACGTGGCCAGGTGACGCGGATCGATGCGTCCCTCCAGCTCATCGCCTGCTTCCGCGGCCTCACCGGTAAGGACGAAGTGCACGCTGAAGTTCGGATGGCGCGACGCAAGCGCTCGCAACGCCGCTGCCTGCACCAGATCGGCGCGCGTGCGGGCCCAGTACGCCAGCCGCACCGGCTGCGGGAAGCCCGCAGCCGCCTGCGCGTTGACGAGCGACAGCATGGGGGTGATGCCGCTACCCGCAGCCAGCATCAGGCAGGGCGCCGAACCATCCGGCACGCTCAGCTCCCCGAATGCCTGACCCAGCGACAGCACGCTGCCGACGGGAATGGCCTGCAGATACGCGCCGAGCTTGCCGCCCTCCACCGCTTTCACGGTGATCCGGATGCGGCCATCGGCGCGCGGCATATCCGACGCGCTATAGGAGCGCGTGTAGCGCACCCCATCGATCTCGACGCCGACATTCACGTGCTGCCCCGCGCGAAAGCCGCGAAAAAGGCGGTTCGGCTGCAGCACCAGCGTGGTGACGCCCTCGGCTTCGGGGCGGCGTTCGACCACCCGCGCCAGCGTCCGGGTCGAGGACCAGAGCGGATTCAGGCGGGACAGCCAGAAGTCGAGCACGGCGGGCGGCGCCCACAACGCGTTGAGGCGGGACAGCCAGGTAGGTTGGCGGATAGCGGTTTCCATCCACCCATTATACGACCATATATACAACTGTATATACGCACGTATATACAGTTGTCTGCTATGCTGTTCAGAGTCCACCCGTCCCGTACTGATGACCCAAGCCACCGCCCCAAGCGACGCCCCCGAGACCGGGCGCAAGCACCAGATCAGCCGGGACGACCTGCTGATGGCGGCTTTGCGCCTGCTGGGGCCGCACCGGAGCGTGTCCAGCCTTGGCCTGCGTGAGGTGGCGCGCGAAGCCGATATCGCCCCCAACAGCTTCTACCGGCATTTCCGGGATATCGACGACCTCGCAGTCGCCCTTATCGAGCTGTCCGGCGAGGCCTTGCGCAAGGTGGTCGACCAGGCGCGCGTCAACACGGTGAGCGGCAACGCGGTCGTGCGCGGCTCCGTGGAAGCCTTCATGTCGCAATTGCGCGCCGAGGACGGGCTGCTGCAGGTGTTGCTCCGAGAAGGAACGGCGGGGTCCGACGCCTTCAAGCGCGCAGTCGATGGCCAGCTCGACTTCTTCGAGGAGGAGCTGCGGGTCGAGCTGGTGCGCCTGACCGAGGCCGCTGATCAGCCCCTGCACGACCCGGCGCTGGCCGCCAAAGCCATCACGCGCCTGATCTTCGCCATGGGCGCCCATGCGCTGGATCGACCGCGCGAGCATGACGCCGAATTGATCGGCCAGATGAGCCAGATGGTGATGATGATCCTGCTCGGCTCCCGCCACCTCCGGGCACGCCTCGGCTGACCTGCGTTCGCTAAGGATCGTGCGCTGATGCATCAGCAGCGCGACTCCTCGAGACGCCTCCCTCCGCGCGCTCGATGCCGTGGCGCGGAAGTTCAGCAAGCCTCCCCGGCAAACCTTGCATGCTGAAACGCCGGCGAGGCGATTCCAGCCATGTGTTGCCGCGACCGAATGAAGTCCCCGTCGAATGCGGGCGCTCAGTCAACACCCAGACCATAGGGCAACCTGCCCCGCCCCTTGATCCAATCACTCCTGTGACGCAGGAAGTTTCGCCGTAACCATGGTGAATTCTTTCGGCTGGGTCATGCACGCAGATGGCATCAAGCCATATGGCGACTCGATCGTTCCAACCTGGTTTCAAGGTTGTAACAGCTAGCGAAGCCCCATGCGACGCAGGCTCTTTCGAGAATCGCAATTCGTTCCGTGAAATGGACGTATAGATGGCTTAATCATCTTTCCAACCCATGACATCCTGTCAAGAATCCTTCATGTGCGGGAACTAGCGTGGCCCTGCTCGCCCACGCCTGGGCAGGCCTGAACCCCTGGAGACCACCATGACAAACCGCTTTGCTCGGCAGCGTATCGGCGCGACCCTTGCGCTCGTTTTGTTCGGCACCGGCATTGCCGCCCATGCCGATGATTCATGGAATCGACGTGACTTCCAGTTCTTTCCGGACAATCTCGTCGTGAGCCGCAGCGTGTACGACAACAAAGCCAGTAACGTTCAGGTCGGAACCATCCTGCCAGTGAATTGCGCGAGCACGACGGGCGGTTGCGGCGGCGCCGCCGGCGCTCCGTTCGACGGCACTTATCCTTATGTGTGGAACAACGATCTGTACGATGCAAGCTTCGGCATTACGGCGCGCATCTATCTCGACCAGATCACGCCGGACGGTCATCTGATCGACTCGCTGCAGGTTCCCAACAGCCTTCTGCCGACGGCGCCGGAAGGCGAACTGGTGACCAGCTTCAGCTCGAAGTCAGAGCTTGCGCTGCATCTGTCGCAGGATCACAAGTACCTCACGTTCATGGGCTACGTCGCGCCGGTGAATGCGATCGACGTGTCCAACTCCAACACGCCTGCTGCGGTTGATCCGACGAACCCGGTCGGCCAAAACTTCTACCGCGCCGTGGCTACCGTTGATCGCAAAGGCCATTTCAGCTTCACCGAAACCAATGCCTACAGCGGCAACAATGGGCGTGCCGCCATTCTGATCAACCGCCATGGCGCCGACTATTTCTACACGGCCGGCAACGCGGGCAATGGCGCCAACCCGCAGCCCGCCGGCATCCTGCTCGGCGCTGGCGCGCAATTCATCACCCCGGCACATTTGCCGGAGATCGCGCAGCACCCGACCGCCTCTACTCCGCTGTCCAGCTTCAACCTCACCGCGCTCGGCCTGAAGGCCGACAAGCTCGGCAAGGACGACAACTTCCGCGGCATGACGGTGCACGACAACGTGGTGTATTTCACCAAGGGCAGTGGCAGCAATGGCGTGAACACGGTGTATTTCGTCGACACCACCGGCACGGCCTGTCCGAACGGTGTGGGCGTGCCCGTCGCCGGCGCTCCGCTGCCGAGTGCACCGCTGGCTTACAACGCGAGCACCTTGCTGACCGACGGCCTGCCGACCAACATGTGCATCCTCGCTGGATTCCCGACCACGCCCGCGAAGACAGCCAAGCCACTGGCTTACCCGTTCTCGCTGTGGTTTGCCGACGCCAACACGCTCTATCTGGCGGACGAGGGCGACGGCTATGCGGGAGGCGCCGACCTGTACACGCACGCCGCCGGCCAGACCACCGCGGGCCTGCAGAAGTGGGTGTACAACAGCACCAGCAAGACCTGGTCGCTGGCCTACACACTGCAGACCGGCCTAAATCTGGGCCAGGCCTATACGGTGAGCGGTTATCCCACCAGCATCAACGCCTCCACGGGCCTGCCGTGGTCGCCGGCTACCGACGGACTGCGCAACATCACGGGCCGGGTCGATCACGATGGCCGTGTGACGATCTGGGCCATCACCTCGACCGTCAGCGGCAATGGTGATCAGGGCGCCGATCCGAACCAACTCGTGGCGATCCGCGACACGCTGAAGAACACCGATGCCACCGTCGCCGCGAAGGAGAAGTTCGTGACACTTCGCACGGCCGGCTTTGCCGAGGTGCTCCGTGGCGTCTCGTTTACACCGGATCAGGACGCGGACGACCGTGACCATGATCACCACTGAGCCAACTAACGTAATGCACTAGATCCGAACTGGCGGCGCCGGCGCAGATGCGCCGGCGTCGCCTTTCGGATTATTCGGCGCGAGCTAGTCCCGCTGCGATTCGCCTTCGCCTATCAGGCGCCGCATGACTCTCATGCGACAGTTCCGCCCGTCAGTAATAGAGCGTAACTACCACGGTATCGGCGTACTGCCCCGCCGGTGCATCGGGTTGAGCCGAAACCTGACCGTAAACGGTGATATCGACGGGATTACCGCTGGCGTCGGTGGCGCCAGTGCTCATGGCATCCGGGGTATTGCCCCATACCTGGGTTCGGCTGGCATCCCGATACAGCTGATAGCTGACGAAGTTGCCTTGGCCTGACATGCGTCTGAGCCCTGCGTTGTAGTTGAGGCCATTGTCCAGGCCGACTTGCCACGTGGTATTGGCAGGACATTGCACGAGAATCGTGGATAGCCCGTTGACGGCCTGTGTTGGCGTGGAGACCTGCCCGAAATCCAGATCGGTGGCGGTAACCGTGCACGAATTCTCGAAAGTGGCCAGCACACCCGACGTATTGAAGGTCGTGGTTCCTCCTCCGAGGCCTCCGCTACTGCAGTCGGGTGAAGTGCTGCCGCTGACCGTGTTGTAGCGATAGCGGACCGTACCGAGGATGCCAACCTCCTGATATTGGTAGGACGCCGGCACCGACTGGTTGGGATAGACGAGGCCATAGACGAAGTCGTGCAAGGCCACAACGGCGCCGGGCGGCACGACACTTTCCACTTGGTAGTTGAACGTTGAACCGACATCACCAATGAGCTGGGTGTGAGCTGGGTCAGCAAACAGGTCGTAGTTGAGATAGGAGCCGTTGTAATTGGTCATGCGACGGGTCGGCTGCCCCGCGCTCGAGGCGCCAGGCCCCATGTACATGCATACGCGGTAGTAGAACGTCCTGTTCGCACCTGTGTAATCCGGCGAACATTCGATATCCACATCGGAAGAAGACGAGCCTCCATTGCGGGTCACCGCGCCGAAATTCATGCCAAACGAGCCGCTCACGTAGCAGCTTTGCGCCCTTCCCGGCTGGGGTATCAGGGCCAGCAGTGCAAGGACCAGCAGGCAAACCCAGTCATGCCTGCAGCGCGCTCGAAACCATTTCAGCGGCACGGCAACTCTCCGAGGTCGGTCCATCCCTGACCAGGTAGCGGATCGGGAAGTGTGATCGAACACTGCCCCGATGCCAGCGGAACGACCAGGCGTGCGCCGGCAGGTGGATCCTGCAGGAAGACCTTGCCGTCATAGCCCACGACCACCTCCAGTGGCGTTGCGCCTTTCGACTCGAGGAGCGCGCTGGAGCCCGGCGGAATCCATTGGCCGTCCGGGCCTCGCAATGCAAGCACGACCGGTGTGGTTGCACGCATGGGGAAGCGCGCCAACACGCCGCTGGCCGTCGGAGGAACCACGGCAAGATGGACGCGATCGACACTGACCTCGGCAGGAAGCACCAGGGGATCAATCGTGATGTCGTTGTTCTGCCATGCATTCAGTGGCGTGACCAGCAACTGCCCCTTTTCATTCGTGTCGCCCACAAGCCGGTTCTCAAGCATCACGGGCACTCCTCCGATGCCATCGGTCGACACGAGGGCAAAGGAGTCGTCCACCCGGCGCATGGGGAACAGGCTGCCGGACATCAGTAGCAGACCACCGCTGACGTCGAGATAGCCGGTGGAGCCGGACTGCCCGTTGTTATGCCACTGCAGCACACCCGCCCGCCACTCGCCAAAACGGGTCAGTTGGCTCACTTCGGCCTGGTCAGTCGGCTGGTCTCCCGCGCCCGCCTGCACGCGCCAACCCCAGCCGTCCTGATCCCCCGGAATCGACTGCGTCGCGCCGACCGTGACCGTGTTGCCTGAGCCTTGATGCTGCACGCCACTCCACAACTGTCGCCTGTATCCCAGAGGAAGTGACCAGTACAGAAAGACGGTGGAGCCCGTTCCACCGTCGAGGTCATGGGTGAGGCTGAAACTGAAGTTGCCGATGCGGCTGGTGGACTGCGACCAGCTCACGCTTGCGTAGCGCTCGTGTATGTTTCCGGGGAAGTCCTGGCGTAGATAGCTGGCTCCGAGTTGGCCGCGCCCCAGGTTGAATCCGGCAAACGCCTGGTCGACCCGGCGCGGCAGCACCGAGCCTTCGAGGCTGGCGACATCGCTGAATGCCTCATCGCTGCGCAACGTCGACAGGCGGAAGTTGAACAGCCTTCCCTGCCACTCATAACCGACCGCTTCCTGGCGACCGTCATTTTCCCCATGACGACTCATCGCGTACGACGCATTGAGCACGCCGCCTGCCGGCCCCATGCGAAGCTGGATACCGCCGCCCCCCATGGTGAGGTCGCGCGTGACTTCCGCATGGGATTCGATCGTCAGGAAATCACTGACGCCATAGCGGTAGGTGCCCGTGCCCATGGCGTCGGAGGCATACGAAAAGGACCGAAGGCCATAGTCCAGGCGCACCTTGCCCGCTTCGAAGGACCAATCGCTGAGCCCCGCTTGCAGCAGCTGCGAACTGTTGTACAGCGAAAAATTGACCACCCGGCTTTGCCCGGTAATGTCGGTGATCACCACCTGTGCCTGGCCCGCGCCGTTCAGTACAGGCGCGCTGTCGATCTGGAACCGTCCCGGCGAGACCGTTTGCTGCGACTGTCGGATGCCGTTGATGAACATGTCCACGGTCGAGGGCAACGTCGCCTCGCCGGCGAACGAGGCCAAGGGCACGGTCACCCGGTATGGCTGCAGTTCGAAGTTGCGCGACACACGGATACCCCCGAAGCGCGTGGTGCGCGTCCAGTCCAGCGCCGCGTTGGTGGTGTCACCCACCACGATGCTCACCATGGAGGTCGGGAAATCGAGCTCCCACGAGGTATCCAGGCGAACGAAATGGTGTTCGTCACTCGTGCTGCCGCCATAGGTCGCACTCACCACGCTGCTGGTACGCCAGATACCCGGCCCGAGCCCGAACAGACGCAACTCGTTCCAGCCGCTGATTGAGCGACTCCCGGCGCCGTCCTGCCCGTAGATGTCGTAATTGAGCAGCAAGCCGGGGACGCGGGATGCCGGGTCGATCCGTGGTGGTGGTGGCGGAGTGTAGCCAAGTCTGGCCGGAGGTCCGGCCAGCAACTGCGTGGGCGCGAGCAAGCTCAGGCGCTGGTTTGCTTCATCGTAATGCGCCTGGAGCCCGGGTAAATCCGTCAACGGGACAAGTCCGGTCGTCTGCGTCTCTGTTGGCCAGGACAACCCCAGGTCGTGCAAGGTGGAGGCTTCCGCGTAGAGCTCTCCATGGGCCAGGAAGAAGTGCCCCAACGTATGCGTGTCGACACGATTAAGTGTCACGTCGAGAAACAACTCTTCCATGCCAGGGTCATTCGGGCTGGCGGCGCCTGTCGGATCGATCGCATGCGTTTGCACCTGCGGGGCCGTCAGGCCGAACGGCCCCGAAGCCGCCTGGCACACCACGCTGTATGCCGTGATTGCACTAACGGCTAGCGACGTCCAATGGGACGGGGCGTGCTTCCCTGTCGTCATTGAATCGCGCCTTCAGGATTTGGCCAGCGGGCAGTGGGCTTGGCACGTTCACGGACCAGGTCATCTGATTTCCCGGCAAGACATAGCCAACCAGACCGTCATTCAGCACCCTCCCCTGTCCATTCGCCGATGTGAGACCCAGGTGGCTGACGCGGATATGGGTGGGACCATCATTTCGCATGAGCAGGTTCGACGTGCCCGGCGCACCGGCGACCAGTCGCGCGTGCACGGCGTCCAGGTTCGTTTCTGTTGGAGCGGCGCCCGCAGGGGCTCGCGCGACGACGCCGGCGGGCACGATGAAGACGGGGATGGAATAGCGAAGCAGGAGGGTCAGGCCGGAATGCTCGGGTTTCGCCTGGCTCGGCAGCTCATCAACAAGCAGGCGAAAGCTCTGTTCCTGGGCGGGTGCGGCAGGCTGCCGGCGGACGACTCTCACGATCTGACGGTCCCCCGGCGCCACCCGCACGATTGCGGGGCTGGCCACCACGTCGTCCGCCGGAGTCAACCTGTCCTGGCCTTGCTCCTGCGTCCAGCGCTGAACGCGCACCTGCGCTTGAAGCGGCTCCTTGCCAGTGTTGAGCAGAGTGATCGACCGCGCCTGTTCGCTCGGCTGGAATTGCACAATGACCGGCGTCACCTGTAGCGAAGCAGCGTGCGCCATGGGGCTGGCCGTCGCCAGGCAAATTCCCAAGCCCGCCGTCATAAGCGACGCCCTGAGGGCTTCCCTCGGAAACCGACTCATCATGCGCATATGCTTGGCCTCGCTCAGTATGTGAGGGTGGCGGTGACGGTATCCGTATAGGTGCCGGGAGGTTCATTCCCCGCGATCGTTGCGCGCGCGTATACGGGGATGGCGATGTTGTACGCGCTGCCCAGTCCGAGCCCGGTGCCTTCGTGCCAGGTGGGCGACGTATTGCCCCATGGCTGGGTCATCGCGGCGTCGTGGGCCAATGCGTACGGAATCTGGACCGTGCCATTGGTCATCGCGCGGGCGGTGACGTTTGCCGTGGTCAATCCGCCATCGAGACCCACCGTAAACGGCGTGTCCATGGTGCACTGGACGTTGATCGTGCCGTTGGCGTCGAGCGTGCCGGCAGTGGGAATGTGGTCACCGAAATCGATGTTGGAGGTCGTCAGGGCGTTGCAGGTTCCCTCGATGCCTATCCGAACCTGAAAAGAGCTGGTGTAGCTTCCCGATGACTGGGCGATGGCGTTGCCCGCCAGTGTCACGCTTGCCGCCATTCCCAGACACAACAAGGCTGTTGTGCAGGCTTTCATGGTTGCATTCCCTACGTTGGGTGGATCGTTGTTTGCATCCCCTACGCTGGGCGGTTCGCCGCCGCGCAGGCAGCGGTAACCTCGCTCCAATGATCCTCTATTAGAGCAACCACGCCCGTGCAGTGCCCGTGAACCTTGCATGGCTACTTCGTCGTCGAAGGTGCGATCCAGCATGAGGTAAGACTTGGAAGTGCGCCCGCCGTCAGACTTTAGAACTCGATCGTGACCAGGGCGGGTTCAGCCGGGTCGCTGGACTTGACCGTCCTGGACTCCCTGCCTTGGGAACCAGGGAGTGATGTCTTGCCGCGGATCGCATAGCCGCCTTGGTCATTACAGTGCACATCCACGCGAGGGCTGCCCTCCGACACCGAGCTGCTGACATTGCAGCTCGGCACGATGGTCAGCGACACGAGGAAGGTGCTGTGCAGCGTCCCGGGAGGGGATGCGCTTGCCGAGGCTGAAACCATCAGGGCCAGCAGCATTGCAAGCATCTTCAGGGCACGGGTCACGGCAATCTCCACCAACCGGATCTCGAGCGCCGGCATTGCCAAGAGTGTCGGCGCCATTGGTCACGGCTTGAATGCGACATCAGGTCATTGCTGACCACTGTTCCGGCAAAGCCCGGAGAATCTGGTCGTGCGACCCACTTTCCGAGATCGCTAGCGTCGGCTGTGGTTCGGACGTTGAGCTTACTGCGGGTCGAGGCCTTATTTTCCAACAACGGGAGCTCGATGGACTTCGAGCGCCAGTTTCACCATTCGAAGCACGGCCTTCAAAACAGCACCGTTTGGGAACACGGCGGCGCAGAACGCATATTGAGGTCCGTCGAAAAGGTCCGGTAAGGACAGGGGCTCCCGCGGTTGCTGTCGTTCCGGCTGTTCTGCTGGGTCAGCCGACACGGTTGTTGGGCAATAGAAAAACCCCAGCGACGCTAGTCCCTGGGGTTTTTCTTTTTCCGGCCAATGGGTGGCTGCTTACTTGACCGCTGAAAGCCTTGAACGGGAGTAACTGGCGAGCTTCGCGTCCAGATTTACCCGGCAGTGCTGTACGGCGCGACGGCTTGCAGTCCGCCTTCAGCGCTTCAGGTCGTTCTTCTCCACCTCGCCACCCTTCATCACGAACGCGACGTGCTGCAGCTGGGTGACGTCCTGGATGGGGTCGCCGTTGACGGCGATCAGGTCGGCGAAGTGGCCCGGCGACACGGCGCCAATCTTGTCCTTCATGCCGAGCAGATCGGCGGAGTTGACCGTGGCGGCCTGGATTGCCTGCATCGGGGTCATACCCCACTTGGTCATCACGGCGAACTGTTTGGCGTTCCAGCCATGGGGATACACGCCGGCATCCGTACCGAAGGCCATTTTCTCCCCGGCCTTCACCGCACGCTGGAAGTTCTCGCGCTGCAGGCGGCCGACCAACTTCTCCTTCGCGACCGTGCTGGCGGGGAAGCCCTTCTTGGCGTACTCCTCAAGGATGTAGTCGTCGTTGTAGACGTCGAAGTCCAGGTAGGTGCCGTGCTGCTTGGCGAGCTTGAGGCCCTCGTCGTCGATCAGGCTGCTGTGCTCGACGGAGTCAACGCCGGCGCGGATGGCCATCTTGATGGCTTCGGCGCCATGCGCATGCGTGGCGACCTTCTTGCCCCAGCGATGGGCCTCCTCGACGATGGCGTTCATCTCCTCTTGCGAGTACTGCGGTGCGCCCACCGAGGCCTCCGCGCTGAGCACGCCCGCGCTGGCCATGAACTTGATCACGTCCGCGCCGTTCTTGACGTTCTCGCGCACGCGATGACGGATGGCGTCAATGCCGTCGGCAACGCCGTCGATGCTGTGGAAATCGATCCACGGCGAGAATCCGGTGGTGTCGTCGGCGTGACCACCCGTAGCGCCCAGCGGCGGGCCGGACACCAGCATGCGCGGACCCGGGATATCGCCGCGGTTGATGGCATTGCGCAGGGCCACATCGACGTAGTCGCTGGCGCCCAGGTTGCGCACGGTGGTGAAGCCGGCGTCCAGGGTGCGCTTGGCATAGGTGGGCGACAGGATCGCCGAGTCGATCGCGCTGCGCTTGAGGATGGATTCGTAGTAGTCGCCCTTGACCTCGCCCGGATCGCCGGTCAGATGCACATGGCAATCGATCAGGCCGGGCAACAAGGTGGCGCCGCCGAGGTCGATCACCCGCGCGCCAGCCGGCGCCTGTCCGTCGTATCGCACCTCGCTGATCTGGTCGCCGTCGATGATCACCAGCGGGTTGTCACGCACGGCGCCCGCCTGCACGTCCACGAGATGAGCGGCGCGAATCACGATCCGCGTCGGAGCTGGCGCAGGCGCGTCATCCGCGCGGACACCGGCGCTGGCGCCGAGGATCAGGCTGGTGGCAATGAACAGGGGCAACAAACGCATCGACAACATCTCCGGGACAGAAGGCAACATGGCTGCGGGCGAACATAGCCCAGCGATGCGCCTTGCGCCCCGGTCGTGCGATATCCCCCGTTCCCCACCTTAGCGCAATTGACGGCCGGTCGCCCATCGCTGCGGTTCGCACGCGGCGCTGCCGGGTGGCGGCGCCGTTCGCGAGCAACGAAGCTCCCTACGAAGGCTCAGCGGGGCGGCCGGTCGCTCTGGATGGCGACTCAGCAATAGGCCCGCCTCTGCACGAAATTGCGTTGAGAGTTGGCGGACTCCAGCCAGCCGACTCGCGTTCGATGCGAACGCCATCAGTGAATTGCCGCCGGCTTCCACCTTCGTGCCTGCGACGGTCATCACCTCGGTGGCCGGCCCCGCGGGCCGGCCACAATTTCGCCTCAGTGCTGGATCGCAATATCCACGATCAGCCCGGTCGCGATCGCCGTGAGCACCAGCTGTCCGCTGTCGTCGCGGATCCAGCGATATCCCGGTTGCGGCGGGGCTACGTGATAACGCGCATAGTCGGTCACGTAGTACTCACGCGAGTAATAGCGGTCCGGCATGCGCTCGCCGCGGCGATAGGCCTGCTTCTCCCAGCCCTTGTGATTGCCGTTGTCGTGGCGGCCTTCGTCCTTGGGATTGTGGCCCTGCTGGTCGTCGTGGTGGTCCTTGTCCCACTGCGCGTCATGGCCATGCTCATCCTGCGGACTGGCCATGACGTTGAGGCTGCCGGACAGCAGCGCTGCCGAAAGAGCGATGATGAGCAGTCGTTTCATGGCATCTCCGCATGACAATGGGGCCACGGTGGCCCGCCGTTTGCTCAACATAGCGAGGTCGCGGCGCCATAAGAAGTGACTGCGCGGCTGGTCGACGCGATCTGTTCAGCTCACTTCCTGCCAGCGGTAATAGCGGCGATGGGCGATGCGAAGCAGGTCAAAGTCTTCGGGCGTATCACCGTAGGCGTAGACAACGGGATACGTCGCCACGTCGTAAGCCGCGTGCACCCGCCGAGGTTTCTCGTCGCGCACGCATTGCGCCCCTCGATAGCGCCCAGTGAAGCGGCCACCCCTGACTTCCAGCTCTGAGCAGAGAAGCTCCAGACCATGCTGGCGGCACCAGTGCGATAGGTACACATCCAGCGCACCGGAAACCACGACCACACGATCACCTTGCGACTTGTGCCAGTGGATGCGCTCGAGCGCCTGCTCACGCAGGACGCCGGGCAGGATGTCCTGTGCGAAACGCCTGCCCTGCTCCTGCGCGTCGGTCGCCCTTCGGCCAGCCAAGCCGAGCCGCACAGCGCTCGCGCGCATGAGGTTGGCGGACACGAGGCCCAGCTTGTAGCCGGCCACCATCGGCGCCAGCGCCAATCCGCCCACCAGGCGCCGCCTGCGCGATGCCGCGAACTCCAGGAACGGGCGAAACATTTCGCGCGTGGTGATCGTTCCGTCGAAATCGAACAGGGCGAGATTCAAGGCGCACTCCATGGCCGCACGTGACAGTTCATCGAGAACGCCGGCACAACGACCGATGCACCAGCGAATCGCATCCTCAGCGCCGCCCCATGCAAGCGTCAAGTAGTCTCGTCCGTCCGTCGGCGGTCTCAGCATCGGCAAGCCGCAAGCACACTACGTCCCGCGACGGCGGTGCACCGAAATGGCGGCGATATTCGCGGTCGGCGCCTGAAAAGAAGGCCTGTCGTTCAAGCGCTTTCCGAAATTCAGGCGCCAGGAGTTTACCCAGCTATCCGCCCCCTGATGGCGGAGCGCAGCGTTCCCGCCGGAGGATCGGACAGTGATCCCACACGATCCGGCTACCCATCAGGCTGCCCAACTGACCATACTCCCCGCGTTCGCCGTCCCCACCTCCAAGGAGTTTCGCATGCCTCTTTCCATCCACGGCTACGCCGCCCACTCGGCCACCGCGCCGCTCGGCGCCCACCAGTTCGAGCGTCGCGATCCACGCCCGGACGACGTGGTGATCGACATCCTCTACTGCGGCGTGTGCCACACGGACATCCACCAGGCCCGCAACGAATGGGGTCGCAGCGTCTATCCGATCGTGCCGGGCCACGAAATCGTCGGCCGCGTCAGCGCGGTGGGCCGTGAGGTCAGCAAGTTCAAGGTGGGCGACACTGTCGGCGTCGGCTGCCTGGTCGACTCGTGCCAGCACTGCGCCTCGTGCAACGCCGGCCTCGAGCAGTACTGCGAAGAAGGCGCGACCTGGACCTACAACAGCGTGGACCGACACGACGGCCTGCGGACCTTCGGCGGCTATTCCGAACGCATCGTGGTCTCGGACAAGTTCGTGGTGTCCATCTCCGACAGGCTGGACCTGAAGGCGGCCGCGCCGCTGCTTTGCGCAGGCATCACCACCTGGTCACCGCTGCGCCACTGGAACATCGGCAAGGGCAGCAAGGTGGCGGTGGTCGGTCTGGGCGGGCTGGGTCACATGGGCCTGAAGTTCGCCAAGGCGATGGGCGCGGACGTGACACTGTTCACCCGCACTCCCGGCAAGGAAGCCGAAGCGCGCCGCCTCGGCGCCGACCACGTGGTGCTGTCGACCGACCCGAAGCAGATGGCCGCCGTCGCACGCCGCTTCGACTTCATCCTCGACACCGTGCCCTCACCGCACGACCTCAACCCCTACCTCAACACGCTCAGCCTCAATGGCGTGCACTGCCTGGTCGGCCTGCTCGAACCCATCGAGCCGCCCGTGCAGGCGGGGATGGTGGTGCTGGGTCGCCGCTCGATCGCCGGCTCCGCCATCGGCGGCATCGCCGAGACTCAGGAGATGCTGGATTTCTGCGCCGAGCACGGCATCGTCAGCGATATCGAAGTGATTGACATGCAGGAGATCAACGAGGCCTACGAGCGCGTGCTCAAGAGCGACGTGCGCTATCGCTTCGTGATTGATATCGCGTCGCTCAAGCGGGCGGGCTGAGGTAAAGGAGCTGGCTTGACCGTGCTTAAGGTGGAACCTTTGGTCCACCATTGCGGCATCAATGGGAAAGACACTGGATTCCTGCTTTTGCAGGAATGACGAGCAAAAAGGGTCGAACCCTCACCGTCATCCCGGCGAACCCCCAAGGAGGGGGCAAGAGCCGGGATCCAGTGCCTTTGCACATTCCACGAGTACGCTGAATTCGTGCGCTTACCCCCTTTGATGGGGTTCGCAGGAATCACTCAACCAGGCCTCACGACGCCACAGGTTGCTTCGCCTTCGGCCACAAATGCCGCCCCGCCTCACGCGCCTCGCGCAAGCGACGCGCATGCGCCGCCAGCAGATCGCCGCGGGTGACGATACCCACGACCTGCTGGCCGTCGCTGCCGCTCACCACCACCAGTCGTCCGACATCGGCTTCGACCATATGGTCAGCCGCCTCGCGCAGGCTGTGGTCCTCGCGCACCACCAGCGGGGCGCGGCGCAACAGGCTGTGGACGGTGGCGTCATCCGGCGTCGAGGCATCGAACAGGTCGCGCCGAGTCACGACGCCCAGCAGCCGGTCGTCGTCGCCAAGCACCGGAAAACCCTGGTGCTTCGCCGCGGCCTGCTGGGTCGTCAGCCACGCCCGCACTTCGGACAGCGGCTGCGTCGCATGCAGGCTGACCACCTGGCGGCTGCAGGCCTCACCCACGGTGATGCGTTCGAGGTGATCGGCCGCGTACTCGGAAGGCACCAGCACGCCGCGGCGGGCGATCTTCTCGGTCATGATGGTGTTGCGCATCAGCAGCCCGGACACCAGGTAGGCCATGGCGCAGGCGCCAAGCAGGGGCACCAGGCCGTGCGGTTGCTGGGTCGTCTCGAAGGCGAACACCACCGAGGTGAGGAAGGCCCGCGAGGCGCCGGCGAAAATCGCCGCCATGCACACCAGCGCAGCCACGCGCGCATCCACCTGCAGCCACGGCAACCACGCGACGCACACCAGCCCGAGCACGCCGCCCATGGCGCCGCCAATGGTGAACAGCGGCGCCAGGGTGCCGCCGGAGGTGCCGCTACCCAGCGCGATCGACCACGACAGCAGCTTCATCAGGCACAGCGCCAGCATGCCTGCCAGCCCGATCTGTCCGCCGATCACCGCCGCGATATTCGTATAGCCCACGCCAAGCGTGGCTGGCATGAAATAACCCACCACGCCCACGGCGACGCCACCGATGGCCGGCCACCACATCCAGTGGATCGGCAGCTTCTCGAAGCCGTCCTCGATTGCATAAGTCAGCTTGGTGATGCCGACGCTGGCCGCCCCGGCGATCACGCCCATGGCCATATAGGCGGCCAGGGCGCTGAATGTCGGCGTGGCGATGTCCGGCATGGGGAACATCGGCGCATTGCCTTCCAGCAGGTAGCGCACGCCCGTGCCGACGGATGCGGCCAGCGCCACCGGGATCAGCGATCGTGCGCGGCGTTCGAACAGCAACAGCTCCAGCGCCAGCAACACCGAGGAGATCGGCGCCGAGAACACCGCCGCCATGCCGGCGGCCGCGCCTGCGGCCAGCAAGGTCTTGCGCTCGTCCGCCGTCACGTGCAGCAACTGGCCGAGCAGCGAACCGAGGGCGCCACCGGTGGCGATGATCGGACCCTCCGCGCCGAACGGTCCACCCGTGCCGATGGCGATGGCCGATGACACCGGCTTGAGCCAGGTGATGCGCGGCGGAATGCGGCTCTCGTTGAGCAGCACCTGCTCCATCGCCTCGGGAATGCCGTGACCGCGAATGGCCCGCGAGCCCCAGCGCGCCATGGCGCCCACAATCAGGCCGCCCAGCACCGGCACGCCGATCACCCAGAGACCCAGGTGGTTGTAAGCCGGACTGCTGAATTCGGTACTCAGGCGGCCATAGAACGCCAGGTTGGTCACCAGGCCTATGAGCCCGGTCAGCGCACGCGCCACCAGGGCCACGAGTGAGCCGAGGGCCATGGCCAGCGCGGCAATCCACAGCACCCGTCGCTCCAGCGGCCGGAAGTGCCGCGGCATATGCGCGTCGACAAGGGTGGGGTCCAGCGAAGGGGCAAGCGGAAGCGCCGCACGTGAGTGCGGTTCGTGCGGCATGTCAGGGGGCATCGGAAGGCCGTCAGCAACGTAAGCCGGGCAAGGTTACGCAAATGCGAGCGCGAAAGCTGGCTGGAAAATGAACGGCCGGATGACCCGCGTCATTGCGTCAGTGGCGGCGCCTTGGGCGCGTTCCAGCCCAGCAGGTTGTAGACCCGGTAGCGCACGATGCCCGCGTACTCGTGGAGGATGGCGTCGGTCACGACGTAGTTCCACGAGTCGGGCAGCAGTTCGCGGCGCGAGTTGAGCCAGTCGCCGGCCACGGGCTGGGGGGTGATGCCAAAGTGCGCGAAGTACAGCAGCGCCCGGCGAAGGTGGATCCCCGAGGTCACCAGCACCATGTGCTGGGGCGCCAGCTCGGCCAGGATCGGGCGACTGAACTGCGCGTTTTGCCAGGTGGTCAGGCTGCGCGTCTCGAAGGACAGATCGGACGCCGGGATGCCCAGCTTGCGCAACGCCCGCCCATAGACCACCGACTCGGCCTCGCCGTGGTCCTGCGAATCGCCGCCGACCGCCAGCACGCGGCATTCCTTGCCGGTCTGCTTGCAGGCGTAATAAAGCTGCGCCGCGCGCAGTACGCGGCCATCGGCGAAATAGGAAACCTGCAGCGGCTCGTCACCCGCCACCGTGGTGCCCCCGCTGAGCAAAACGATGGCGTTGCGCGGCGCCCAATCGATCGCGGGCTCGACGTCATACGGGCTTTGCAGGTCGCGCAGCAACATGTGAGGGACCGTGCCGCAACCCACCGCAAAAAGCACCACCACGGCCAGCCCCACCAACACGTGTCCAGCCCGGCGCCAACGCCAGCGATAAAGCAACGCCGCCAACAGCAGCATGGCGAACAGGAGGGTCAACATTGTCGTGGTCCCCGGTCCGTGGAAAGTCGTGGCATCTTAGAGCCTCGCCACAATCTGGGGCGAGAGCGCGGCACGGCCCCAGCTCCCGCGCCCACGCCAGCCATCCGGAAGGCCGAATTCCAGGCGCAGCATGGACCCCGCTCAATGACCACCCTCGTCTTCGTGCACGGCTGGAGCGTCACCAGTACTTCCACCTACGGCGCCCTGCCCCAGCGCCTGCAGCAGGAGGCTCGCGCCCAGGGCATCGCCCTCGACGTCGCGGATCTGTGGCTCTCGGAATATGTGAGCTTCGACGACGCGGTGACCATGCCGGACCTCGTGCGCGCATTCGACCACGCGCTGCGCGACCTGCACCTGCGCGGCAGCCGTTTTGCCTGCATCACCCATTCCACGGGTGGCCCGGTGGTGCGCGAATGGCTGCGCGCGCAGCGCGATCGCCCCGGCGCCTTCAGCACCATCCGCCTTACCCACCTGATGATGCTCGCGCCCGCCAATTTCGGCTCGGCGCTGGCGGCCTTGGGCAAAAGCGTGCTGGGACGGCTGCACGCATCGGCTGATGGCGTGGAGCCGGGCCGGCGCATCCTGGACTGGCTGGAGCTGGGCAGCGCCGAATCGCTGTCGCTGAATCTCGACCACATCCACGGCGACGATAGGGCGCAACGCGGGCAGTATCTGTTCGTGCTGACCGGCGATCGCCCTGACCGTTCGCTCTACGACCACATCAACAGCTACACCGGCGAAAACGGCTCCGACGGCGTGGTGCGCGTCGCGGCCGCCAACCTCAATGCGCGACATGCCGTACTCACGCGCCCGGATGGCGGCGGCGACATGCTGGCGCTTAACGTGACCAGCGCGCCGCGCACGGCCTTCAAGCTGATTCCGGGCGCCGCGCACTCGGGAGACGCGCAAGGCATCATGGCCGCGGCCCCCGAAGCCACCATCGAGTCCCTGCTGCGTTGCCTGCAGGTGCACGACGGCGATGGCTACGCGCAGCTTTGCGACGCGTTCGACGCCGAGAACCTCGCGCGCGATGCCGATCTGGTGGAGTTCGAATCAGCGGGCCCGTTTCCCGCCCGCGTACACCTGCACGATCCGCGCAGCATGCTGATCGTGCGACTGACCGACGAAAGCGGCGAGCCCATGCTGGGCGCCCGTGTGGTGCTCAACGCCGGCACGCCGCCCAACCCTGACTGGATGCCGCAAGGCTTCATGCTCGATCGACAGGCCAACAGCCGCCAACCCAATGTGGTCACCTTTTTCCTCAACCACGCGCTGCTCGGCGGCGCCGCCCGCGTTGCCGATCCACGTGGCCACCGCAGGACGCTGCGCGCCGCCGTGGCCGACCATCGTCCCTACAGCGTGACGGTGCAACCGGCCGACCTCGGCGGGCTGGTTCACCATGCGATCGCCACCACCCTGCCCGGCGACGACCTGTTCCATGCGCTTGGCCCGCATCAGACCACCGTGCTGGATGTGGTGCTGCCTCGCAAAGTGCACGAAGGCGTGTTCCGCCTCACCCAGCGGCTCGAACCCGAGGATTTCCATCACCCGTTGGCGGGTCCGGATATTCCCTGACCGCACCGTCATCGCCAACCCGCGGGGTGACATGGCTCGCGCCGCCGTGCCACAGTCGCAATAACTTGCGCCACATCACGGAACAGATGTGAACGGCCGGAGACGGCCGTGACCCACAGGGAGGGACCCATGAAGAAACTGATCCTGCTGGCGATCCTGGCCGGCCTGGCGTTCTGGTATTTCGACTACGGCCGCCGCATGACCGAGACGCAGATCCGCGAGGCCTACGCGGCCGACGAGGAGGCGATGCGTCGCTTCGATGCCGATAGCCTGTGCGCCCGCATGGCTGACGATTACTCCGGCGAGGAGACGACGCGGCGGGGTGATGAGTCGGTCGCGCAGCGCTACGACAAGCCGGGCCTGTGCGGGCGCATCAGGGAGTCCCTGAGCACGATGCAGCGCCTCAGCGCCGCCACGGGCGGCCGCGTGGCGCTCGACATCGAGCTGGAGATCAAGAGCATCGAGCTGTCGACCGATCGCAAGCAGGCGACGGTGCAAACCGTCTCCACGGCCCGCCTGGGCAAGATGACGGTGGGGCGCGATCGCAGCACCGAGCACCTGATCCGTCGTCAAGGACGCATCCTCAGCACCGGTGGCGAGTCCAAGGTCTGGGCCTACGCCCCGCAATAGATCCCCAGGCCTCCGGTTCGGACTTAACCCCACCACGGCGGCCCGTGCGTTCCACCGGCATGGACCTTTCGACGACGCCACTGCCCCATGCCTGCCTATCCGCGGCCGCTCCCAGCGACGACGGCCGCTGATGCTTACGGGCACGGCCGCTTTGGCTTAACCTCGCCGCCCATGGAAGCCCCGGTGGATGACGACGCAACGCTGATGCTGGCCTACGCGCGAGGCGAGCTGGCTGCGTTCGACGCGCTCTACGCGCGACATCGGGGTACGCTTTATCGCTTCCTGCTGCGCAGCGCGCGCGATCCGCGGCTGGCCGAGGAACTGTTCCAGGAAACCTGGAGCCGGGTGGTCGCAGCGCGCACCCGCTACACGCCACAGGCGAAGTTCAGCACCTGGCTGCTGCAGATCGCGCACAACCTGCTGGTCGACAGCTACCGTCGCAAGCGCCCCCTCGCCACGGGGGAGGAAGCCGAACTGGCGCTGATGCAGGTGGCCTCGCCGGATCAGCAGCAGCCGGAACATGTATGGTCCGAGTTCGAACGCCGACGCCGCCTGCAGCGCGCGATCGAGGACCTGCCGGAGGAGCAGCGCACCGCTGTGCTGCTACGGCTGGAAAACGAACTGAGCGTGGAGGAGATCGCCCAAGTCACCGGCGTGGGACGCGAGACTGCCAAGTCGCGCCTGCGCTATGCCATGAACCGACTGCGCGAACAGCTGGCCGAATGAGTACGCACGATCACCACGACGATGCGCCGCCGGGCGAAGATGAGCTGAAAGCGCTCTATCGCAGCCTGCCGCACAACGAGCCGTCGCCGGCGCTGGACCAGGCCGTGCGTCGCGCCGCTGCTGACGCTGTGCGCGCACCGGCGCGTCGACGCCTGCCGCGCTGGCTGCCCACGGCGGCGAGCGCCGCCGTGCTGGTGCTGGTGGCGGGCCTGGGCTGGCGCCTGCTTGAACAGCCCGGCAGCGTGCCGCAAGTACCGACGCCGCCCGCCGTCACTCGCACGCAGGCGAGTCCCACGGCTCCTGCCAACGAGTCGCCCTCGGGCAGCAAGGCTGCGGCAGAGGTCCAGGTCACCCACGTTCCGGAGACCGCCGAAGCCACCGCGCCAGTGCAGCGTCCCGCGGGCACGCAGGCGCCGCCGCAGACGCATGCGCCATCCAACGCCAAAGCGCGTGCACGCGCCTCGTTGTCGCCACGAATCGTACCGCCACCGGAATCCGCCCCGGCGCCGATGGCCATGACGGCGCCGATAGTGGCGCCAACGCCAGCGCAGGCATCACCACCACCCACACCCATGGCGCCGGCGCCAGCCATGATGGAGGCGCCGCACCCCGTGGCGGGCCTGCAAGTCCAGGGTTACGCCAGCCCGCGTGCGTCCGGCGCCATGCGGGCCGTGCAGGCGCCCGCGCCGATGCGACCGATCGATCCCACCGCCGTCAATCCCACCGATACTCCGGCCCAGGAACTCGACAAGATCCGCCAGCTGTTCGCCCTGCAACGCCGTGACGAAGCGCTGCAGCGACTCGCAACCTTCCGCCAGGCGCATCCCGACGTTCCCGTGCCAGACGACCTGCGCGCCCAACTGCCCGATCATGAGTGACACGCTGTACACCCTCGCCCACCCCTGCCAGCACAGCGAGGACATCAAGAAGAGCCGCTTCCTCGCCCAGGCCGCCCCGGTCCAGACGTCCGAACAGGCGCTGGCGTTCGTGCGCCAAGTGGGAGATCCAGCCGCCACGCACAACTGCTGGGCGTATCGCATCGGCCAGGAATACCGCTTCAACGATGACGGCGAGCCGGGCGGCACCGCGGGTCGTCCGATCCTGCAGGCCATCGAGGGCCAGGGCGTCGATCGCGCGGTGGTGGTGGTGACGCGCTGGTATGGCGGCATCAAGCTCGGCGCTGGCGGGCTGGTGCGCGCCTATGGCGGCACGGCCGCCGAGTGCCTGCGCCTCTCCGAACGCGTGCCCATCGTGGCGATGGCCCGACTGGGGCTGCGTTGCGATTTCGCCGAACTGGCCTTGTTGAAGGCACGCCTGCGAGAACTGGAAGCCGACGTGCTGGCGGAAACGTTTGAGGCCGATGGCGTGGCGATGGAGATCCAGCTTCCCGCCCATCGCGCCGAGGAAGCGCAGGCTCGCGTCATCGACATCAGCCGCGGCCGCCATGCGGCGCGCCGGCTGGATTGAAACACCGCCGCGTCCGCCCCACGTTGGCAGGGTTGGCCGAGCCAACGGACTGCCCCAGCCCACGCCGCGAGAACCCATGAGCGATACCGCCGCCACGCCACGCCCGTCCCGCCGCCTCGGCGTCCTGCTGCAGCTGTGGCCGTTCCTGAAGCCCCATCGCAAGCTCGCACTGGGCTGGCTGGTGTTCCTCGCCATTTCTTCCACCGCCACCCTCGTGTTGCCGAAGGCGGTGGGCCACATGATCGACCAGGGTTTCGTCCACGCCAACGCCAGCGCGATCAACGCGACCTTTCTCGGCCTGTTCGCGGTGGCGCTGGTGCTCGCCTTCGCCACCGCCGCCCGCTACTACTGCATCACCCTGCTCGGCGAACGCGCGCTTGCCTCGCTACGCGCGAAGCTGTACGCGCATGTGATCCGCCTCGACGTTGGCTTCTTCGAACGCAGCCGCGTGGGCGAGCTGACCTCCCGCCTGGGCACCGACACCGAAGTAATCCAGGCGCTGATCGGCTCAGGCATTTCGGTGGCGTTGCGCAGCGCGGTGATGCTGCTCGGCGCCACCGCCATGATGATCTGGACCAGCCCGCGACTGGCCGGACTGACCGCGCTGGTGATCCCCGCCGTGATGCTGCCGATCCTGATATTCGGGCGGCGCGTGCAAAAGCTCTCCCGCACCAGCCAGGACCGCCTGGCCGACGCAGCCGCGATCGCCAACGAAACGCTCAACGCGGCGCCGGCAGTGAAGGCCTATGCCCGCGAAGATATCGAGAGCACGCGCTACGGCGGCGCCATCACCCGCGCCTTGGCCACCGCCCGCAAGCGCATCGGCATGCGCTCGATGCTCACTGCGGCCGTGATCGTGCTGTTTTTCGGCGCCCTCGTGCTGGTGCTGTGGGCCGGCGCGCGCGACGTAATCTCCGGCACGCTGAAACCGGGCGTACTGGGTCAGTTCGTTCTGTACGCCTTCTTCGCTGCCGGTTCGCTGGCGGGCCTGTCGGAAGTATGGGGCGATGTGTTGCGCGCCGCCGGCGCGATGGAGCGCATCGGCGAACTGTTCGAGGAGCGCGCCGAGATCGCCAGCCCCGCCACCCACACCCCGCTGCCGAAACCGACGCAGGGCGCCCTACGCTTCGAGCATGTGGAGTTCCATTACCCCAGCCGCCCCGAAGCCAAGGCGCTGCACGATTTCGACCTGGACATCCGTCCGGGCGAGACAGTGGCCCTGGTCGGGCCGTCCGGCGCGGGCAAGAGCACCGTGTTCGCGCTGCTGCTGCGTTTCTACGACCCCCAGCTGGGCCGCATCACCCTCGATGGCGTTGACCTGCGCGCGCTGGCCTTGCCGGAACTGCGCGGCGCCATCGCGCTGGTGCCGCAGGAGACGGTGATCTTCAGCGGCAGCGCCGCCGACAACATCCGCTTCGGCCGCCAGGACGCCGGCGACGACGAAGTGCAGGAGGCAGCTCGCGCCGCCGAGGCGCACGAGTTCATCCGCGCCATGGGCAAGGGCTACGAAGAGGAACTGGGCGAACGCGGCGTGCGCCTGTCCGGCGGACAGCGCCAGCGCATCGCGATCGCCCGCGCCATCCTTCGCGATGCGCCGCTGCTCCTGCTCGACGAAGCCACCTCGGCGCTGGACGCGCAGTCTGAGGCCGCCATCCAGCAGGCGCTGGAGCGTCTGGAGAAGGGACGCACCACCCTGGTGATCGCCCATCGCCTCGCCACCGTGCAGCGCGCCGACCGCATCGTGGTGTTGGACGGCGGCCGCATCGTGGCCCAGGGCACGCACCAGAGCCTGCTGGCCGAGGGTGGGTTGTATTCGGAACTGGCGAGGCTGCAGTTCACGGCCTGAGCGACGTCAGGCGCCGTGCGGCTCAACCTACGGCCAGGTCACTCACGCGACAGCGCCTCGACCAGCGCGCGCACCTGCGCCTCGTCCGTGCGGATTTCGCCGCCATCCATGCCCAGGCCGTCGCCGTAATACGGCATGCGCGACGCGAGGACGCGTTTGGCCGACGCATGAAACTCGTGTGCCCCGGTTTGCCGAGCCAATGCCGCGATGTCGTCGGAATGGATGCCACTGCCGGGCATCACGGTCATCCTCCCTGCCGCCCGTTCGATCAGCGATCGAATCTGCGCGGCGCCACCCATCGCCGTGCGCTGGCCGCCCGAAGTAAGCAGGCGCTCGACACCGAGCGCCATCACGTCATCGAGTGCCGACAGCGGATCAGGCGCCAGGTCGAAAGCGCGGTGGAAGGTGACCCCCATGCCGCCGGCTGCGTCGACCAGGGCGCGACCATGGCGCCGGTCGACGTTGCCTTGAGCATCCAGTACGCCCAGCACCACGCCATCGCAGCCGAAGGCTGCGCATGCCTCGATGTCGCGATGCATGGTCTCCAGCTCCTGCTCGCTGTAGAGGAAGTCGCCGGCGCGCGGGCGGATCAGCACGTATAGCGGCAAGCGCACGCGTTCGCGCACCAACGCGATCTCGCCATGGGATGGCGTCAGCCCGCCCAGTTCGAGCGCCGTACACAGCTCGACGCGCCCCGCCCCGCCCGCCTGGGCGGCAAGCGCGGACGCCAGCGAGTTGGCGGCGACCTCCAGCAGTCGCGCCGCCATCTCAGAACACGCTCTTGGACGCCAGCAGGCCATCCTGCCGTTGTGCGTCGCACACCGCATAGGAGAAGCCCGGCTGGATCGCGAACGCGCCGACCTCGCCGTGGTGATTCATCGCCAGGAAACCCACCTGCAGATCCTTCGATGCGTTCGGGCGCTTCCGGACGATGCGCATGACGGCCTCGTGACACGCCTCCTGCGGCGACCGTCCCTGACGCATCAGCTCCACCACCAGGAAGCTGCCGGCGTTGCGGATCACTTCCTCGCCGACGCCGGTGGAGGTCGCAGCGCCCACCTCGCCATCCACGTACAGGCCAGCGCCGATGATCGGGCTGTCACCGACGCGGCCGCGCAGCTTCCACGCCATGCCGCTGGTGGTGCAGGCGCCGGCCAGACGACCGCTGGCATCGATCGCGAGCATGCCGATGGTGTCGTGGTTGCCCTTGCCGCCGGGCATGCCTGTCTTGCCGTAATCGCGCACTTCGCTGTTGGCCGACGGCTGGTAGTGGGCGTTCTTGAGCCACTCCTTCCAGGCTTGCTCGGATTCGGGGGTCAGCAGTTCTTCCTTCTTGAAGCCCTGCTCCAACGCAAACTGCAGCGCGCCGTCGCCCACCAGCAGCACGTGCGGGGTGCGCTCCATGACCCGGCGCGCCACCTGGATGGGATGGGCAATGTGCTCGAGCGCCGCCACGGCGCCGCAGCTTCCGTCGGCATCCATGATGCTGGCGTCCAGCGTGACATGGCCGTCGCGATCGGGATAACCGGCGCGGCCCACGCTGTGGTTCTTGAGGTCGGCCTCCGGCACCATCACGCCGGCTTCGACCGCGTCCAGCGCATGGCCGCCCTTGGCCAGCACGGACCAGGCGGCTTGGTTGGCGGCCACGCCGAAGTCCCAGGTCGACACCACGCGTGCGCCCGCTTTGCTCTTGTCGCTGCTCCCGGCAAGCGCGTTCGCGCCACCCGCCAGCGCAAAGGCCGACGCGCCCAGCAGCGAGGCCTTCAGGAAATCTCTACGGTCCGCCATCTTTGCTCCCACGTTTCAGCCGCCCAAAAAGAAGCCCCGCGTCTTGCGACGCGGGGCTTCCTCGTTTACTGCACTGACCGGCGCAAGCGCCGGCTCGCCGTGATTAGGCGATTTCGACGCCCGAAGCCTGGGCGCCCTTCGGACCCGTGGTCACTTCGAACTTCACGCGCTGACCTTCCTGCAGGCTGCGGAAGCCCTTGGCGTTGATCGCCGAGAAGTGAACGAACACGTCCTCCCCACCGTCCTCGGGCGCGATGAAGCCGAAACCCTTGGCGTCGTTGAACCACTTGACCGTACCGAAACGCATTGCGTGAACCTCTGAATCATGGACTGGATGCACCACGGTAAAGCGCTGAACCACCTTGACCCCTTGGTCCGCCGCCCCTGGCACAGCGGAAGTATCAACATGTTTTATGGCAAAGCGCAATACGGTATCGTTTTTGGCTCGATCAAAACCCGATCTATTGCTCAGCTTTTGAGCAACTCGCCGAGGATACGGGGCACCTCGGCGGTGGCCGCGGCCAGATGGGCGAAGATTTCTTCGATGCTGATTTCCGCTTCATCCCCGCAACCTGCTGCAAAATTCGCCACCAGGGCAAGGCATGCGTAAGCCAGGTCGAGTTCGCGGGCGAGCACCGCTTCGGGCATGCCGGTCATGCCGACCAGATCGCAACCGTCGCGCTTCATGCGGGCGATCTCGGCCCGGGTCTCCAGCCGGGGACCTTGCGTGGCCCCATAGCAACCACCATCGATGACCGCCACGCCCGCCTTGCCGGCGGCTGCGATCAGTTGCTGACGCAACGATTCGGTATAAGGCTCGCTGAAATCGATGTGGCGCACTTCGGCGCCCTCGACATCGCAGAAGCTCGTAAAGCGGCCATGCGTGTAGTCGATGACCTGGTCGGGCACGACGATGACCCGTGGCCCCATGTCCGCCCGGATGCCACCAACCGCATTGACGCCCACCACGCTGCGGGCGCCCAGCGCATGCAGCGCCCACAGGTTGGCGCGGTAGTTGACCCGGTGCGGGGGCACGGTATGGCTCTCGCCATGACGGGCCAGGAAGGCCACGCGGCGACCGGCGAAGTCACCGATCACCACGTCGCCGGACGCGGCGCCAAACGGCGTGTCGACGCGATGGCGGGAAGCGTTTTCCAGGCCAGGGAAGTTGTACAAACCACTGCCGCCGATGACGGCCAGATCGATAGTCACGGGTCGTTCCTGTCTTTCCAATTAGAAGTCTTTCGCCGTCGCCGCCAGGCGCGCGGCGAACCCTTGCAGATGGCGCCCCAGCGCCTCGCGTGTGCGCTCGTCGGTGAGCCGTCCTTCGACCAGCTTGGTGTGAGCCTGGTACACCAGCACCTCCCCCTGAGGTTCGGTGCGGGCGCCGGCGCGGCGCAGCACCAGCCGCAACTGGTCCTGTGCGCGCACCGTGCCGGTGATGCCGGGACTGGCGCCGATGAGGCACACCGTCTTGCCGGCCAGCGGCGCCACCTTGCGCGACTTGCCGCTGCGCGAGGCCCAGTCGATGGCGTTCTTCAACACGCCGGTGATGCCGCCGTTGTATTCCGGGCAGGCCATCAGCAAACCGTCGGCCTGCTCGATGGCGTCCTTGAACGCCGCCACCGGCGCCGGATCACCCTGTTCTTCCACGTCCTGGTCGAACAGGGGCAGCTCGTGCAGGCGATGGATATGGATGTCCATGCCGCCCGGCGCAAGCTCCTGTGCCGCGTGCAGCAGCGCGGTGTTGAACGAGGCCTGCCGCAGGCTGCCGGAAATGCCAAGGATGTTCATGCGCCCTCTCCGTGCTCGTCGAACCGTCGCCCATGGCGACGGCCCTGGGTCCACTTACTTCAGCGCGTAGATGCCCGGCAGGTTGCGTCCCTGCTCGTGGTAGTCCATGCCGAAGCCGAACACGTAGCGGTCCGGCAGCTCGACCCCGTTGAAATCGGAAACGATGCCTTCGGCGAGGCGGTCGTGCTGCTTGGTGCACAGGCTCGCCACCAGCACGCGGCGCGCGCCACGGCGCAGGCAGTCGTCGCGCACGGCCTTCAGCGTGTGACCTTCGTCGAGGATGTCATCGACCAACAACACGGTGCGGCCGGCCAGGTCCGCCGCCGGCTCACGCAGCCAGTGCAGGTCCTTGCCGGTGGTGGCGCCGCGATAGCGCGTGGCGTGCACGTAGTCGAATTCCACATCCGTACGGATCGCCAGCGCCAGGTGCCCGGCGAAGATCAGCGCGCCATTCATCACGGTGAGGAACACCGCGCGCTCACCATCAAGCTCGGCGTCGATGCGTCGACCCATGTCGGCGATCACCGTTTCGAGTGCGCCGCGGTCGTACAGCAGATCGGCATCGGCGAGGGCCGCAGCCAGCGAGGGAGTGTTTGCAGTCATGCCTGGGTTGATCCTTCCACGGCATGCAGCGCCGTGATGCGCGCGATGAAACGCTCGCGCTGCGGGTTGTCGATAAGTCCTTCCCAGGTGGAGGCCACAGCCCCACGCAGGGCAGCCAGCCGTTCGGGAGCCGAGGCTGGGCGCCCGTGCACGGCGGCAATCGCCTCCTCCACCGCGTCCGGGAAACAGGCCAGCACGAGGTCGCAGCCTGCATCCAGGTGGGCGTTGACGCGAGCCGCCACACCGCCGGCGGCGCCGGCGGCGGCCATGCTGATGTCGTCGCTGATCACCGCGCCGTTGAAGCCCAGCTCCTGACGCAGCACCTCGCCGATCCAGCGTCGCGAGAACCCGGCAGGCTGCGCATCCACCGCGGGATAGATCACATGCGCCACCATCACCGCCTCCGCATGGGCGGCGATGCCTTCCGCAAAGGGCACGAGATCGTCGCGGCGAATCTCGTCCAGCGAGCGCGGATCAATTGCAGCAGCCTTGTGCGTATCCACCGCGACCGAACCGTGTCCCGGGAAATGCTTGAGCACCGTGGCCATGCCGCCCAGATGCATGCCGCGTACATAGGCCTGCGCCAGTTCGGCTGTGACCGCAGGGTCGGCGTGGAAGGCGCGCGGGCCGATCGCGGCGTTGCCGCACGCCAGGTCGACCACCGGCGCGAAGCTGAAGTCCACGCCGCTGGCGCGCAGCTCGCTGGACATCACCCAGGCGTGCTCCTCGGCCAGCCGGATGGCATCCTCGGCGTCGCGGTCGTACACGGCGCCGATCGCCGACAGCGGCGGCAGGCGGGTGAAGCCTTCGCGGAAGCGCTGCACCGGGCCGCCTTCCTGATCGACGGCGATTAGCATGTCCTCGCCGCCCACTTCGCGGATCGCTTCGACAAGCGCGACCAATTGGTCACGCGAGTTGAAATTGCGCGAGAACAGCACGACGCCCGAAACACCGGGCGCCGTGAGCCACGCATGCTCGGACGCGGCCAGCGTGGCGCCGGCCAGGCCGATCATCAACATGACAGCGGCTCCACCGCGGCGCTGCGTTCCTCCGCCGTCCACTGCGCATACGGGTGGTCGATCAGGTTGACGTTGTAGTAGCGCGGCAGATGGCTCACCTCACGCCCCAGCCACGAGGGCCGGGGGAACGAGGCATCGGTCGAGTCCAGCTCAACTTCAGCCACCACCAGGCCGGCGTTGTCGCCGAAGAATTCGTCGACCTCGAACAAGGCGCCGTCGACGGTGACGTAATGGCGGATCTTCTCCAGCACGCCGTCGCAGAGGGTGGCGAGCATCTGCTCGGCATCGTCCAGCGGAATGGGGTACTCGAACTCCGCCCGCTCGATGCCGAGCTGCGCGGACTTGATGTTGAGCCAGGCATGTTCGCCGGTGCGACGGACCCGCACCGAGGAGAGCGCCAGCCCGTCGCGCAGCGCCTGCGCGCCGATCAGATACCCCTGGGCGATGCGCTCGCTTCGCGAGGCGGCGTCGCGCCAGCCATCGCCGTTGAGGAGGAATTTGCGTTCGATCTCGATGCCCATGGCCTGAACCGTTGGATGGGTTGGAGGAAGGGAAGATGGCGGATGCAGGACAACTGCCCTGCCCCACTCACCTGCCTAGCGTTCGAACAGAGCGATCGATTCCACGTGGGCTGTATGCGGGAACATATCCATCACGCCCGCTGCGCTCAAGCGAAAACCGTGCTTCTGCACCAGGATGCCGGCGTCACGCGCCAGCGACCCCGGGTGACACGAAACGTACACAATGCGCCGGGTTTCCTTGTGCGGCAGGTATTCCAGCACCTTGTCCGCGCCGGCGCGCGGTGGATCGAGCAACATCTTGTCCCACGGCTGCCTGGCCCAGTGCGCCTGGCGCTGATCCTCGAACAGGTTGGCCACTTCGAAGCGCGCGTGAGTAATTCCGTTGCGCGCGGCATTCTCCGCGGCGCGCTCGACGAGCCCGTGCTCGCCCTCCACGCCAACCACCTCGGCCACGCTACGGGCGATCGGCAGGGTGAAATTACCCAGGCCGCAGAAAAGATCGAGCAAGCGGTCGGTCGGCTGCGGGTCGAGCAACTGCATCGCCAGCGCCATCATGCGCTGGTTCATGCCGGCGTTGACCTGCACGAAGTCCAGCGGCCGGAACTCCAGCTCCACGTCCTCGATCGCCGCATCGCCACTGGGAATGCGGAAGGCCAGGCGCGGATGCTCCGGCCACAACGGATGCACGCTGGACACGCCGCCGGGCTGCAGGTAGATGGCAAAGCCATGCTGCTGGCCGAAGGCGATCAGCGCCGCACGGTCGCGCTCGCTCAACGGAGACATGTGACGGAACACCAGGGCGATGGTGTCGTCGCCCGCGGCGAACTCGATCTGCGGAATCTCATTGGCGGCGTCCATGGAGCTCACCAGCTCGGCGAGCAGGCCGATCTTGGGACCCAGCGCGGGGTGCACCACCTCGCAATGGCTGATGTCGGCCACGAAACGCGGATTGCTCTCTTCGCGAAAACCCACCAGCACACGGCCCTTCTTGGCCACGGAGCGCACGGACAAGCGGCCCTTGCGTCGGTAGCTCCAGGGCTGGTCGGTCAGCGGCGGCAGCCACCGCGCCGGCTCGACCTTGCCGATGCGCTCGAAGTTGTCCTTCAGCACGCGCTGCTTCACTTCGATCTGCGAGTCTGCATCCAGATGCTGCAACGAGCAGCCACCGCACTGGCCGAAATGACGGCAGCGCGGTTCCACGCGGTGCGGCGAACGGGTGATCAACTCGACCACCTCGGCTTCGTCGTAGTGGCGATGGCGCTTGCGGATGCGCAGCTTCACCTGCTCGCCGAGCAGGGCGCCGCTGACAAACACGGCCTTGCCGTCGATGCGGGTGACGCCTTTGCCGTCGTGGCTGAGGTCGGTGATGGTGGCTTCAAGTTCGGTCATGGTGTGCAACATGGGTTGAAAACGCGCGCGCCCGGATCAGCAGACCCGGGCGCGACAATCGGGCAAGGGATGGGCGAACGGCTTACTTCTGCTTCCAGGCGCCCGAGGGGTCCTGATAATACCAGCCCGGGTGCGCCCGCTCGATCCAGCCCTTGGCGAAAGTGGCGCGAATCTGTGGTTCCCATTCGGGGTGATTGTTGGCGTTGGCCACCTCGCGATACAGCGCCTCACGGTCACGGTTCTCGTCGGCCACAGCGGCGCTGACGGCCGCGCGCTGTTCCAGCGGCACCTTGGCCGCATCGCGGACGGCTACCAGGCCATCCTTGGTGAAACCGACCACGCCACTGTCGAACAGCGCGTCCAGCGTGCTGTGGAAGCGCTCGCGCATGCGGTCGTGGATCGCGTCGGCGGCCGGGGTCTGCACGCGCAAATTCGGCACATCCGCCGCGTACGCGGCGGGAAACAGCAGGTCCAGCAACATCGCGGAAGGCTGGTTGCTCTTCTTGGGCGGTGGCGCCGGCTGCGGGTTCTTGGTGGCGGGAGCCGGGGTGCTGTCGAGCACGGTGCCGATGAACTGGTCGGCTGCCTTCTGCGCCGCCGCCTCGGGGAAATACACGTTGATGGTGACGCAGCCCACCAGCGCGACAAGCACCGAGGCCAGCAATCCATAGACAAGCTTGCGCATGTTCGACTCCTTCCGGGCGCCGCTCACGGGGGATGAGCGGCTTCAATGCACTTCGGGTCCGTTGCCTTCGATGGCCGCCCTCACGCGCCGGACCAGGGTGGGCCAATCTACCTGTGTCTGGTGGCCGATGACTTGCAGATGCGGCAGGCCGCTCCCCTCGACGATTGTGTAGCCATCCGCATCGCCGTCCAAGCCGCCCATATGGCATACCGAGGCTTCAAGTGTGCAAGTGAGGCCGATCCGCTTGTAATTGAAGGTCTTGAACAACTTCAACATGGCGCCCTGCAGGCCCGCCGCCCCGCCTCCGCCGCCAACGGCCGTGAGATTGTTGACCGCGCGCTGGCTGATCTTTCCGCCGCTGCCGGCCAGCAGGTTGGCCTGGAACGCCACCGGGCTCCAGTTGACCATGCGCAGCTGGTTGATTGAGCCATCCATACGTCCGGTGATGCTGCCGAAGTCGAAGACGCTGGTCATCGCCGCCAGGTCCAGCTGACGCAGTTGCACGTCGCTGGTGACCACCGACGTCTGGCCGAACGGCCCCTGCATCGACAGCCGGGTAATGTCGACGAAGCCACCGAATACGTTGATCGACAATCCGCCCTCGAGTTCGACGCGATCGTCCACCCAGCGCAACGCCGGGACAGCGCCGCCCAGCGTGCCCGGGAACTCGGGCCAGCCCATCGCGCGCGAGAAGGCCGCCATGTCGATGCCGGCGAACGCCAGGGAGGTCGACAGTCGACGCCCCCTGGCCGCGGCGGGACGCCATGCGAAGTCGCCTATGCGCGCCCTGCCATTGAGCACGGGCACCTCCAGCGGGCGCTGCAGGCTCAGTTCGCCGCCGCGACTCTGCCAATGCCCCTGCGCAGCGCCATGGGCGATGCGATAGATCTGAAGGCTCTGCCAGCCCAGGGTGGTGGGCGGGCGATCGCCCTCGACCTTCCAGTCCACGCTGCCGCGCAGCCCCTTGACCGCCAACCGGCCCGCGCCGTCGGCCACGTCCAGCCCGTCGGTCTCGAAGGCAAAGCTGCGCAGGCCGTCCGTGTCCAGATCAAGGCTGCCGCTGAGTTGCCCGTCCGTGCGCATGTCGCGCATGCCCAGCGTGGCCAGCCAGGCCTGGCCATAGCGCTGGTAGGCCGCCGGAAAGCGCGACTGCAGATGCGCCAGCTTGAGCTTCTGCAGTTCACCCTTGGCGTTGAAGGCCAGCGCGCCGTCAAATTGCAGCGCATCGGCGTCGGCGACACGCAGACGGTTGAAGTCCACGGCCCCGTTACGGGTCGCCGCCGCCAGGCTGACCTGGACCGGATGATCCGGCAACCGGGCAAAGATCGGGCCCAGCAGCAACTCGCCGCCACGCAGGCTCGCGTCGAGGTCGATGCGTGACGGCGTGGTGGTCGTATCGATGTTCACCCGGCCATTGCCATTGACCGCCTGCCCGGCGAGCGTGCCGCTGGGAGTATCGAAGCCGCCGCCGCTGAGCGCGAACTGGCCGGAGGCCTGGAAACCCTTGTCGGCCACATCCAATGCCATGTCGGCATCGAGCTTGCCGGCAGTGGTGCGGCCGGACCAGAAGGCGCCCAGCAGGCCCTGCAACCAGACCGTGGGCACGCCCTTCAGGCTTATCTGCGCATGCGTCGGCTGGTCCAGCGGCAGCGCCGTGCTGGCCCCGGCCTGCCCCTGGGTGATGTCGATCTGCAGCGTGTTGGCCGCCTCGTCGATCACCATCGCCACCTTGGCGTTGCCGAAGGCGCCGCCAGGCGCGCCCACCAGCTGCACGGTTCCATCAAACAACCAGCGCATGTGCACGTCACGCTGCAGGACGCCCTGCAGATCCAGCCCGACGCGCTTCCAGCCAAGCACCGGCATGTCGGCCTTGGCGGCCTTCAGGGTCAGCTTGAGGCCGCCCTGCCCATCCTCGCCCACCAAGGCCTGCACATCCTGCATTTTCAGGCCTGGCATGCCGACGACCTTGGCGCCCAGGGCGATGTCAGCCCGCGCCGGCATGGCCAGGACCATCCCTAGCAGGATGCCCAGACTGAGTAGTAGATGGCTTGATGTGCGACGCATGAAGCGTCATTCTGCCAAAAACAGCTGAACGACACGGACTAGTCATGTTCAACACGCTTTCCAGCAGTGCTTCGCGCGCCCCCGGCGTGCCCGAAACCGTCCGCGCCCTGGTCGCCGACGACGATCCCACCAGCCGCCTGTTCCTGGTTGAAGCACTGCGCGGCCTCGGCCTGGACGCGTGCGCCTGCCCCGACGGGGCCGCCGCCATCGCGCTGGCGCACGACCAGCCGTTCGACCTGCTGCTGCTGGATTGCCGCATGCCTGGCGCCGGGGCTGAGCAGGTGCTGTCGGCCCTGCGCCACGACCCTGGCGCATGCTCCAGCGACTGCACGGCTGTAGCCACCAGTGCCGAGATGGACGCCAATGAGCGTGAGCGCCTGTTGGCTGCCGAATTCAGTGAAGTCCTGCAAAAGCCCTGCAGTGTGGCGGACTTGCGGCGGATTCTCGGCTTGGTGCAGGCAGGCGCGGCAGCCATGCCACTGCTCGACGACGCGGCCGCCCTGGCCACCATGGGGGATGCGGGCGTGGTGGTCGCCATGCGCGACCTGCTGCGGGCCGAACTGGCCACGCTCTACCAGGACCTGGAAGAACTGCGCGAAGACCCCGGAACGCTCGCGGAACGCCTGCACCGCTTGCGCTCTTCCTGCGGATTCTGTGGCGCGGCGGCGCTCGCCGCGCAGGCCACGGTTCTGCAACGCCACCTCAAGCTCGGTCACCCCGGCTCGATGGCGCCGTTGTCACGCTTCCGCAAGATACTGCTGGCCACGCTCGACGCGCTGGAGCCGGCTGGCACGGTCTGAACCACCCTGCACCTCAGGCTCGATCAGCGTCGCGACATCGCCGCGCCCAGCACCTGCCAGGCGCGCAGTTCGCCACCACCCAGATGGAAGCGAATGACGTCGCGCATCATCACGCGCAAAGCCGAAAGGCCCGCCGCATCGGGTATTCGATCTTCAGCCAGCGCCAGCAGATCGCTGCCGCGCAGCGCATGCGCCATGCCCGGACGGCACGGCGATGGGCCCAGTTCGGCGGTGTAGAGATACAGCTGGGAGGACTCGACCGGTTCACCCGTTTCGGCCTCGAACTCCAGCTGCAACCCGTAGCCGATGGCCTCCAGCAGGTCACGCTCGAAGCGTCGCAGGCTCCAGGCCAGCGGCTCACCCGCGGCCAGCCGAGGCAACGCCAACGCGTAGGCTTCATACAGTTGCGGCTGCGGATCCTGGCGGCCGGTAAGCCGTACCACCAATTCGTTGAGGTACAGGCCGGCGAGGCCCGCGTCGCCGGTCAGGCGTAGCGGAGCCCCGAAGCCTTCGGCGGCCAGCAAGGTGGCCAGCTCGCCCCGGAACAACAGATCGACGGCCAGCGGCTGGAACGGCTCAAGCTGCGCGCGCTGAAGGCGGGCGCGTTCGCGCCGGACACCCCGCGCCACCACGCCTACGCGCCCGTGGTCGCGGGTCAGACATTCCAGCAGCAGCGAGGTTTCGCGATAGGGCCGCGAATGCAGGACATAGGCTGGCTGCTGCTCGATGCGCATATGTCTTCAGACGGTGGTTGCCAGGGAATTGCCGACGGACGCCGCGTTCCAGGCCAGCATCACCGTGACGGAGCTACTCATCGGCGGCCGGCCGAGGTCAATCGGTGTAGCCGAACTTCTTGAGCATGGTCTCGTCGTCCACCCAGCCCTCGCGCACCTTCACCCACAGCCGCAGGAACACCTTGCGTTCGAATGCACGCTCCATGTGGCGACGCGCGCCGCTGCCGATGGCCTTGAGCTGGGCGCCGCCATTGCCGATCACGATGGCCTTCTGGCCATCGCGCTCCACCCAGACCACGGCATGAATCTCGGCCACGCCGTCCGGACGGTCCTTGAACTGCTCGATCTCAACGGTGGTGGCGTACGGCAGCTCCTGGTCCAGGCGCAGCATCAGCTGCTCGCGCACCATCTCGGCGGCGAGGAATCGCTCGCTGCGATCGGTGATCTCATCCTCACCGTAGACCGGAGGCGCCACCGGCAGGCGCTTGAGGATGCCCTGCTCCAGTTCCTTCAGGCCCTTCTCTTTCAGTGCGCTGACGTAATACACGTCATCAAAACTGTGGTGGTTCATCAGTTCGGCCACGAAGGGCAGCATCGTGGCCTTTTCCTTGGCCAGGTCCACCTTGTTGATCACCAGCAGGCGCGGCGTCTTCTGCTCGACCAGCGCGTCGTACAGCGCCTGGTCCTCGTCGGTCCAGCGCCCCGCCTCGATCACCTGCACGACCACGTCGACTTCGCTGATCGCCGAACGCGCCGCGCGGTTGAGGCTGCGGTTCATCGCGCGCTTGGCGCCACGATGCAGGCCGGGCGTGTCCACGTACATGATCTGCCCCGCCTCGTTGGTGGCGATACCGAGGATGCGGTGGCGCGTGGTCTGCGGGCGCGGGCTGACAATGGACAGGCGGAAGCCGATCAGGGCGTTGAGCAGGGTCGACTTGCCCACATTGGGGCGACCCGCCAAGGCGACCGTGCCGCAGCGAAAATCGTCGTGGGGAAGCTCGGCGGGCGCGCCGCCGAGGTCGAATTCATCGTGGTCGTTCATGATCAAGGCCTGTATCGGTTGTTCCCGCGCGTGCCGGCATGCGCGGGCTACCCGGACGGGAAACAAGGGAAAGTGTAAGTCGTTGAAGGCGCGAGGTGATAACGCCGGCCGCCCTGGCGGTCACCGCGAGTACGCTCCGACCATACGGTCGATCAACCCTGCAGCTGTTCCTGCAGGCTGCGCAGCACGGTTTCAGCGGCCTCCTGCTCGGCCGCACGGCGACTGCTGCCGGTACCTTCCGCCCGGATCGCGGCCGGTTCAGCAATGGCGCACGCGACATCGAAGGTCTTGGCGTGGTCCTCGCCGCGGCTGTCGATCAGCTCATAGTGCGGCAACGGCCAGCCGCGCGCCTGCAGGAGTTCCTGCAGGCGCGTCTTGGCATCCTTGGAAGAACGCGGGATGGCCGCCACCAATGGCTCGAACAGCGCGCGCACGACGGCGCGGCATTCGGCGAAACCCGCATCAAGGTAAACCGCTGCGACCAGCGCCTCAAACGCATCCGCCAGAATGGACTCGCGCCGGAACCCACCGCTTTTGAGCTCACCGGAACCCAGCTTGAGCTCGTCGCCAAGTTCAAGCTCGCGCGCGATCACGGCCAGCGCCTGCCCGTTGACCAGTTGGGCGCGCAGGCGCGACAACTCACCCTCACTGGCGTTGGGATGGGCTTCATACAGCAACTCCGCGACTACGACGCCCAACAGGGCGTCGCCGAGAAATTCCATACGCTCATTGTTCGGCTTGCCCGCGCTGCGGTGGGTCAATGCCAACTGAGCGAAGGCCGGATCACGAAAACGGTAGGCGAGCCTGGTCAAATGCGGTGCCTGTGCTTAATCGCCGAGACTTCCCTGCAGCGTCACGCTCTTCTCGAAGTGAAGCAGGAAGTCGATGTTGTACATGAACGGAATACGCTTGTCGTAGCTGATGTTTAGTTGCGCGGTGTTGTTTTCACGCTTAATCGTGATGTTTTTGGACCCGATCGTATCGTCGCCGACATACTGGAAATCCATCTTCTTCATCAAGTCTCCTCGCACACTTGCCAGCGACTTGCCCTGTACTCCATCAGCTGCTTCCTGGTTCATAGCCTTGGTGACACCTAGGAACTCGGTGTACGCCGGCACCAGCTTCATGGCCATGAAGCCGAAAAACCCGGCGATGACCAACATGAACAGGAACCCGATCAGGGTGATGCCCGTCTGCTTCGATTTCATAGTCCCCTCGCTATGCCGCCGTGCGGCGTCAACCGGTTGTCCAACTGCTCGACCGCCGGCATGCCGGCGTCACGAACAGTATGCCCGCATTGTCGCCGCAAGCGACCCGAGCGTCACTGTCACCCGGTCAACCCGCGTCACGCTTTTATCAATGAATGACCGTGCCCATGCGGTTGAACGCCACGCCCGAGCCAGTCCAGCTCAACCAGATCAGGAAGGCCTTACCGGCCAGGTTTTGCTCCGGCAGGCATCCCCACCAGCGACTGTCGGTGCTGTTGTAGCGGTTATCACCCATGGCCAGATAGCAGCCCTGCGGCACCACCAGCGGGACGCGGGCATTGGGCAGCGGCGGGGGGATGGCGTAGTTCGGCATGCGGGCGGTCAGATGATTGACCACTCCACCCTGCCCGTTGGGTAGGTGCTCGTTCCACACAGTGGCGCCCATCTCGAGCATCAGGCGCGATTCGGCGCGCTTGGGATCACCCTCGTAGGGACCGACCAGGTCAGCCGCGACCGGCTCGCCGTTGATGATCAGCTGGTCGCCGCGCATCTCCACCCGGTCACCCGGCATGCCGACGACGCGCTTGATCCAGTTCTGGCTCGGTACGGGGGCGTGCGGGTCCACGCAGCTCTGGTCGCCGCTGCGCACCAGGCGGCCGCCGTCCTCGCAGAGGTAGCCGGGGAAGCGGAACACCACCACGTCGCCGCGCCTGGGCTCGCCGAGGCTCAGGAACTTGTTGTTGAACGCCGGCATGCGCAGGCCGTAGGCGAACTTGTTCACCAGGATGAAGTCGCCCACATCGAGCGTCGGCATCATCGAGCCGGACGGAATGCGGAACGGCTCGGCCACGAACGAGCGCAGCAGCAGAACCACAAGCACCACCGGGAACAGCGAGCGGGACCAGTCCACCAGCACCGGTTCGCGCAGCTCGGCGCCTGCTGCATCCGCCTTGGCCTTGCGCTGTTTGTAGAAGAACAGGCGGTCAAGACCCCACACCACGCCGAACAGCACGGTGAGGCCAAGCAGAATCGCCGAAAAGTCGAAATCCATGCCCTACTCCAAGGTTGTCCGGCGCGGGGGACGCCGAATCCGCAGGTTTGTTATTTGTCCACCTTCAATACGGCAAGGAAGGCTTCCTGTGGGATTTCCACGCGGCCGACCTGCTTCATGCGCTTCTTGCCTTCCTTCTGCTTCTCCAGCAGCTTCTTCTTGCGGCTGACGTCGCCGCCGTAGCACTTGGCCAGAACGTTCTTGCGCAAGGCTTTCACGGTGCAGCGCGCCACGATCTGCGCGCCGATGGCGGCCTGGATCGCCACATCGAACTGCTGGCGCGGGATCAGGTCCTTCATGCGCTCGACCAGGTCGCGGCCGCGGCGTTCGGCGTGGATACGGTGCACGATCAGGCTCAGCGCGTCCACGCGGTCGCCATTGATCAGTACATCCACGCGCACGAACGGACCCGCTTCGAAGCGCTCGAAGTGGTAGTCCATCGAGGCGTAGCCGCGCGAGACCGACTTCAGGCGGTCGAAGAAGTCCAGCACCACCTCGGCCAGCGGCATCTCATAGGTGATCTGCACCTGGCTGGCCAGGTACTGTATCGAGCGCTGCACGCCGCGCTTCTCCTCGCACAGCGTGATGATGTTGCCGATGTAGTCAGGCGGCGTGAGGATGTTGGCGACGATGATCGGCTCGCGAATTTCCGAGATCAGGTTCGCCGCCGGCAGCTTGGCCGGGTTGTCCAGCATCAGGATCGTACCGTCGCTCTTGAGCACCTCGTAGACCACCGTCGGGGCCGTGGTGATCAGGTCGAGGTCGTATTCGCGCTCCAGGCGCTCCTGCACGATCTCCATGTGCAGCATGCCGAGGAAGCCGCAGCGGAAGCCGAAGCCCATCGCCTCGGAACTCTCCGGCTCGAAGAACAGCGCGGCGTCGTTGAGGCGCAGCTTGTCGAGCGCCTCGCGCAGCGCCGGGTAATCATCGGCCGATACCGGGAACAGTCCTGCGAACACGCGCGGCTGCATGGTCTGGAAACCAGAGAGCGGCTTTTCGGCCGGCTTGCCCGCCAGGGTCAGCGTGTCGCCCACGGGGGCGCCGTGCACGTCCTTGATCGACGCGGTGATCCAGCCCACTTCGCCCGGCGCGAGCTTGTCGAGCTTCTTGCGCTTGGGCGTGAACACGCCCACTTCGCTTACTTCATGAGCGCGGCCGGTGGACATCACCAGCAGCTTGTCGCCGGGCTTGATCTCGCCCTGCACGACGCGCACCAGCGACACCACGCCCAGGTAGTTGTCGAACCAGGAATCGATGATCAGCGCCTGCAGACGGTCAGTGTCACCCACCTTCGGCGGCGGAATGCGCGCCACGATGGCTTCGAGCACCTCGACCACGTTCTGGCCGGTCTTTGCGCTGACCGCCACGGCGTCGTCGGCGTCGATGCCGATCACCGCCTCGATCTCGCCCTTCACCTTCTCGGGGTCGGCGGTGGGCAGGTCAATCTTGTTGAGCACCGGCACCACTTCCAGGCCCATTTCAACGGCCGTGTAGCAGTTGGCGACGGACTGCGCCTCCACGCCCTGGGCGGCGTCCACCACCAGCAGCGCGCCTTCGCACGCCGCCAGCGAGCGGCTGACTTCGTAAGAGAAGTCGACGTGGCCCGGGGTATCGATGAAGTTGAGCTGGTAGGTCTTGCCGTCGCGTGCCGTGTACGGCAGCGACACGGACTGCGCCTTGATGGTGATGCCGCGCTCGCGCTCGATCGGATTATTGTCGAGCACCTGCGCCTCCATCTCGCGCTCGGTCAGGCCGCCGCAGATCTGGATGATGCGGTCGGCCAGGGTCGACTTACCGTGATCGATGTGGGCGATGATGGAGAAGTTTCGAATCAGTTCCATGGAACACGCTGGCTGCGTTCACTGCCCGGCGCAGCGCGCGGGCAGCGTATCACCGGGATGGTGACACGAACCCGGCATTATCGCATGGAACCATCCCCCGACGGGCGCCGCAGCGGCAGCGGCCATCTGGGTGAACAAGTGGTGAAGTTCGTCGCGGGCAACCGAACGCCCCGTCCAGGCCGGGACGATGGTGGCCCAAGCGCCCACCGTCCCGGTCAGGACATTAACGGGAAAGCCCGGGCCGCCGCGCTGCCACGCGGCGGCCCGGATCGGTCACTCGTCGCCGCTTCCCGGAACGGTAAGGCCGACAAAGCCGCTCTGATCGCCGTGGCGGACCAGCAACAGCACGGTGTCGCCGGGCTTGGTGTCCTTGGTCGCATCACGGAAGGCAGCGGCGCTGCCCACCTTCTTCTGGTTGACCATCAGGATCACGTCGCCGGGCTGCAGGCCGGCGCGCGCCGCCACCGGACCGGAGACATTACTGATGCCCACGCCCTCGCCGGCCCTCAGACCGAGCTGCTGACGGGCGTCGCTATCCAGGTCCTGCACCGACAGACCCAAGGCCGTCGATCCGGCGTGGGCCGCCGGCTGGTCCGCGTCACCCGACGCCAGCACCGCGTTCTTGTCCCGAGGCATCTCGCCCACGGTGACTGCTACATCTTGCTTCTTACCGTCGCGCAGGATCTGCACGGTGGCCTTGCTGCCCGGCGGGGTCTGTCCCACCAGCGGCGGCAGGTCCGCGCTGGAATTGATGGGTTGGCCGTTGTAAGACAGGATCACATCACCGGCATGCAGGCCGGCCTTTTCAGCCGCGCTGCCCTTGGACACCTGGGTGACCACTGCGCCGGAGCCGCTGTCGAGCTTGAATGCCTTGGCGATGTCGTCGCTGACCGGCTGCACCATCACGCCGAGCTGGCCACGCGAGACATAACCCTTCTCCTTGATCTGCTTGACCACGTTCATGGCCACGTCGATCGGAATGGAGAACGCGACGCCCTGGTAGCCGCCGGTGTTGGAGTAGATCTGCGAATTGACGCCAACCACACGCCCCTGCAGGTCGAACAGTGGGCCACCCGAATTGCCGCGGTTGATCGGCACGTCGGTCTGGATGAAGGAGGTATACGGCTGATCCTGGCTGCCCAGGTTGCGGCCCACGGCGCTAACGATGCCCTGCGTCACCGTGTAGTCGAAACCGAACGGCGAACCGATCGCCAGCACCCACTGGCCGGCCTTGAGCGCGCGGGAATCACCGATGCTCACGGCCGGCAGGTTGCCCTTGGCGTCCACCTTGAGCAGTGCGATGTCGTACTGCGGATCGCTGCCCACCACCTTGGCGTTGAGGGTGCGGTGGTCCTGCAGCCGCACGGTCACCGTATCGGCGCCCTCGACCACGTGGTTGTTGGTGAGGATGTAGCCATCACCGGAAATGATGAAGCCCGAGCCCAGCGCGGTGTGCTGCTGTTCCTCCGGCGAGGGTTCCGTCGGCATGCCGAAGAAGCGCCGGAACATCTCCATCTGCGGGTCATCGTCATCGGGCGCGCTGGGCATGCCGCGCGCCGCGGAGCGCCCCTTGCTGCTCTTCTTGCCGGTGTACTTCGCCTCCACGTGCACGACCGCCGGCGCATTCTTCTGCACGATACCGGTGAAGTCGGGCAGACTTGACGCGGCGGGCGCGGCGCTCTGGGCCTGCACGCCGCCGGCCATGGCAAGGCTGATCAGGATGCCGCACGTGAGCGTGCGCAGGGTGTATCGATTCATCTATGTCTCCGTGGTGTTGCGCGCGCGCCCACGCACCAGCCCGATGCACGGGCTGGCTGGGACGAACGGTTTGGGTAGGGGTTGGGAACTGGCCGCGACTTGCAACTCACGGCCGAAAATCACTGGGCGTTTTCAGGAGCCTGCAGCGCCGGCTGCTGCTGATCAGGGTGGATCAGCAGCAGGTAGCTGCCATCGCCGTTGCTGACGGCGGGATAGCGCGCCACCCGGTAAGGCGACAGGCTGTTGCGCGAATACAACAAGGTGTTGTGACCTTCGCCCTCGAACGTCGCCGAGGCCTGCTGGGTCAGCTTGTAGGGCGAGTCGGCATAGGCATTGACCCAGGGCGGCGCCACGGCCGGCGTTTCCGCCCGGGCCATCAGGTTGCCGTGCTCGACACTCGCCGGCTCCGACGAGACCGCGGCGGTCAGGGGAGCAGCGCGGTCCGCGCCCGAACCGGCCGGCTGGGCAATCATCAATGCGGCCACGGCCACGCTTGCGGCGATCGCGCCACCCGCTGACCAGTGCAACCAATGCCGCCGCTTGCCCTGCACCACCACAACGTCCTGCTCGATCGCCCGCATGACGCGATCGGCAAACCCGCCGGACGCCAGCGGCGGCAATTGTCGGCGCAGACCATCGCGCGCGACGTGATAGCGCGACCACGCCTGCTGCAGGGATTCGTCGTGATCGAGGCGGCGCAGCAGGAAACGCAGCTCCTCCTTCGACAGGGCGCCATCCATGCCGGCAGACAGGTTTTCGCGTTGGTTATCAGTCATGGGGATTTGTCCTCGCGGTCGGACAACAATGGCCGCAGTTTCTCATCGATGGCTTCGCGCGCGCGAAAGATACGTGAACGGACCGTACCGATCGGGCAACCCATAGCTTCGGCGATTTCCTCATAGCTCAAACCATCCACTTCACGCAGGGTAATCGCAGTCCGCAATTCCTCGGGCAGCGATTGGACAGTGGAAAATACGGTTTGTTCAATTTCCTGCCGCATCAATTCACGCTCGGGTGTGGCGCTCTCCTGCATGCGGTCCGCCCCGGGCACGAAAGCGGCATCTTCGATGGCGATGTCGTCGGCTGGCGGACGACGCCCCATGGCGACCAGATGGTTCTTGGCCGTGTTGACGGCAATCTTGTACAGCCAGGTATAGAAAGCACTTTCCCCACGGAACGAGCCGATAGCGCGCCAGGCGCGCACGAATGCCTCCTGGGCGATGTCCTCGCACTCGGCGTGGTTCTTCACATAGCGCGACACCAGCCCGATGACCTTGTGCTGGTACTTGCGCACGAGCAGGTCAAACGCCCGCCGGTCCCCTTGTTGGACGCGCTCGACCAGCGCGCTGTCCAGTTCGTTTTCGCCCATCCGGGCCATCTCCTTCGTCGATGCTTCCACTCGCCCCCGGCGTGCCATCAAGAATGAGAGCGGTCTGCTCAGACAAGCTCAACCCATCCTAGTTCAGCACGCCCGGAGACGATTACCAACCCCGGGGGGAGCTGGCGCCGCCAGTGGCGCCCATAGGTGAAACGCACGGGTACGCAACGGGCGTACCGACGAGGCTGGGGAAACGACGACATCCACCCTCGCAAGGCCGCCTGCCGGGCGCACTCTAGGCCCGGCACCGGTCAATATGGGGACCGCGCGGGGCCGCGCAAGTCAGGCCGCGGTGCCGCTGACCCCGTCCAGCAGGCTCTGGCGCTCCTGCAGCATTTTCTCGAAGACGGGTTGCGGCAAGGGGCGGCAAAACAGGAAACCCTGCAGCTCGTCGCAGTGGTTGGCCCGGAGGAACTCGAGGTGCTGCTCGGTTTCCACCCCCTCGGCCACCACCCCCCGCTTGAGGCGATGGGCCATCTCGATGGTGGCGCGCACGATGGCCTCGTCGTCCGGGTCCACCCCGATGTTGCGCACGAAGCTCTGGTCGATCTTGATGCGGTCGGCGGGCAGCTTGCGCAGGTAGTCCAGCGAGGCGGCGCCGGTGCCAAAGTCATCGATCGCGATGCGGCAGCCCAGGCGATGCAGGCCCTGCAGGTTCTCCACCAAGTTGGGGGCGGCCTTGATGCTGATGCTCTCGGTCACCTCCATCTCAAGCAGGCCTGCTTCCAACCCGCTTTCGTCCAGCGCCGAGGCCACCACCTCGAGCAGGTTCGGCTGCATCAGCTGCACCGCCGAGAGGTTCACACCGAGGCGCAGGCGCAAGCCAAAACGACGCTCCCATTCCTGTGCATGACGGCAGGCGGCACGCAACACCCATTCGCCGATGGAGACAATCAGACCGGTCTCTTCGGCCAGCGGAATGAAGAAGCCCGGACCGATGAAGCCCAGCTCCGGGTGCTCCCAGCGCACCAGCGCCTCCATGCCGACGATATCCTCGGTCACCGCGTCGACCTGCGGCTGGTAAAACACGCGCAGTTCGCCCTTGTGCTCGGCATGGCGCAGGCCCGATTTCAGGGCAAGATTCTGCTGCTGGGACTGCTCCGCACGCCCCTCGAAGATCTGATAGTTGTTGCGACCCAGGCTCTTGGCTGCATACATCGCCTCGTCGGCGTGCTTGAGCAGGGTCTCGGCATCGGGGGCATCGTCGGGAAAGAAGCTCACACCGATGGAGGCGGTGACCTGCAGCTCCGTGCCGTCATCGATGCGCAACGGCGCGCTCATCACCTGCACGATCTTCTCGGCGATGCGCAGCACGTCCTCGCTCTTGACGATGTGCCGCAGGATCACCACGAATTCGTCGCCCGCGTAGCGCGCGACCGTGTCCGAGCCACGCACGCTGCCGCGCAGACGCTGGGTAGTGGTCAACAGCACCTGGTCGCCCACCGCGTGGCCGAGCGTGTCGTTGATGGTCTTGAAGCGGTCCAGGTCCACGAACAGCAACGCGAACGACTCGCCGGTGCGATTCGCCTCGCGGATCACCGTATCCAGTCGGTCATTGAACAGCAGTCGGTTGGGCAGGCCGGTCAGGGCATCCAGCAAGCCCTCGGCGCGCCCTTGCGCACGGGTATGCCGCAGCTCCATCGCGTGCGCAAAGCGCGACGCGGCGCAGCGCAGCACCGGCTGCATGATGGCCAGCGCCGGCAAGGGCTGGCGCGAACCGACCAGCAAGGCGCCCAGCACCGTGCGGCGCTCATCCTGCAACGGCCAACCGGCAAACCCGGCGAGGCCCAACTGCCCCAGCAGCGGATCGACCTGGGCCAGCCGCGCGGCATCAGACTGATGCAGCATCGCCTGCCCGCCCAGCACCAGGCGCAACGAACTCTGCAGATGCGGGCCCGGCCACGCCTGCTCCTCGCCACGCCAGTGCTGCACCAGTTGCACCGGCGCGCCGCCGTCGTCCTGGCGCGCCGACCACACGGCCACGTAGTCCAGACCCATCTCTTCATAGAGCAGGCGTGCGGCTTCTCCGATGCCTTCGTCGCCGCTGCCCGAGTTGAAGATCCGCGCCAGCAGCGTCAGCGCCGCCTCGGCCCGCGCGCCGGCACGGTCGCTGCGGAACACCAGGGCCACGGCATCGCGGCCGGCGTGGCGGATCGGGCGGGCGCTTGCCTCGCCGCCGTCGACGCCGCGCACCGAGCGGCGCCGCGCGGGATGCCATCGACGCGCACCCTCGGCGACAACCTGCTCCACGCTGACATCGGCGAACGCCAGGATGTCCTGCAACGGGCGCCCGCGCAGCTCATGATCGGCCAGCCCGCTGTGCCGCACCAGCGCCGGGCTGAATTCCACGATGCGCCCGCGCGCGGGATCGACGATCAGCCACTCGTTGTCGACCTCGTCGAAGGCGAAACGATAATCACCATCACCCGCCACCTGCACGGTCTGCGCCTGCCGCGTCGCCTGTTGCAGGCGCTGCCAGCGCGCCAGCAGTTCGGGACCAATCTGCGAGGCATACAACCAGTCCGACACGCCCGCCGGCAGCACGACCGGCTTGAGGATGGCGCCATCGTCCAGCACCGCGATCACGGGCGCCGACGCGCTGGCCGGCAGGCCGCGCAATACGTCGATGCCCGCCATCGCCTCGCGGCCATCACCCTCGAACACGATCACGATCAGCGCCAGCGGCGAACGTCCTTCCAGCAGGATGCCCGCGTGCGTGGCATCGCGCGCCGAGTGCACCACGAAGTGCCCATCACGATCGAAGGTGTCAAACAGGGCACGACGCAGCTCGCGCTGCGCCGCCACGACAAGAATTCCGGCGGGACTGGCCATATCAGATCACCCAACGGCCATCGCGCAGGCGCGGGCGCTGCGCCGGCTTGGACTGGCAGCTCAGGCGCGTCAGCACGTCGTTGAAACTGGCCACCAGCGCCGGCGGCGGATCGAGCAGCACGACCTTGCGCACATGCCCGGGCGTGGCCCGGGCCAACTGCCGCAGCACGGTGGCGTCACCCATGCTCAGGGGCAGCGGCACGCGCTGCAGAAGGTAAACGCCAAAATGGTTGCTCTGCTGCATGTAACGGAGGGCGATGCTCAGGCGTTGGGAGCTGGGCAGCCCGGTATGTTCCTCGCGCAGGTTGCCGAGGCCACCCTCCGGGTTCCACAAGTAGACCGCCTGGCCGCTACGGCGCACCAGCGGGCGCAGCAGCTCGCCCAGGTTCGCCTCCTCCCCGCCTTCCAGTGCAATCAGGTTTCCGCGCGCGGCCAGGATGCGCTCGAGGATATCGGCGCCGGCCGTCTGGGTCGGGGTGGGAATGGGCGTGCTCATTCAGGCGTAAATTACGTGGTCTGTCGGCGTTCGCATAGGCATTGTTGGCAAGCCTCCCTTGATTTGCGTCAGCGTTTTATGCGGCAGTGCACAGCTCGCATGTTTACGTGACCTTCATCAAGGCGCCCTCCCGGGTGGGCTGTCTCGCAATCCTCCCTGCGGGAAGGTATGGTGCGAAGCTTCCCGGCCATTCTCTACGCCCCCATGTTCGAAGGATTGCGCTTCAATCATTGGAAGACGAGCCTGGATGACAGTGGCATTGTCACCCTGTCCCTCGATCGCGCCGGCAGCAGCGTCAATGCGTTCTCCCGCGAGGTCCTGGACGAGCTCGGCCAGATCGTCGAACGGCTGGCGATCGAGAAACCGGCCGGCGTACTGATCCATTCGGCCAAGCCGTTTGGTTTCGCCGTGGGCGCCGACATCAAGGAGTTCGTCTCCTACGCCCAGCACGGCACGGTGCTGGAAAACATCGAGAACGGCCAGCGCGTGTTTGAATCGCTGGCCCGCCTGCCCTGCCCGACCGTGGCCGCCGTGCATGGCGCCTGCATGGGGGGTGGTACCGAACTGATCCTTGCCTGCCACCAGCGCATCGCCGCGGACGACGACAAGACCCGCATCGGGCTGCCCGAAGTGATGTTGGGCATCCATCCAGGCTGGGGCGGCAGCGCCCGCCTGCCGCGACTCATTGGCGCCACTGACGCCTTGCCAGTCATGCTCACCGGCAAGGCGCTGTCGGCCAGGCGCGCCCTGGCCCTGGGTGTGATCGACCGGGTCGCCCCGCCGGCCGAGCTGCTTGCCGAGGCCCGCGCCTTGCTGCGTCGACCGCACGCCCGCCGCTTCGCACTGCGCGCCAAGGCCTGGGCCACCAATACATGGCTGGCCCGCCAGATCCTGGCGCCGATGGTGATCAAGCAGACTGCCGCCAAGGTGCGCAAAGAGCATTATCCCGCTCCGTTCGCGCTGATCGACGTGTGGAAGCGCGGCGGCTCCAGCATCCAGCAGCGCCTGAAGCTGGAGGCGCGTTCAGTGGCCAAGCTGGCCGGGACGTCGACGGCGCAGAATCTGATCCGCATCTTTTTCCTGCAGGAACGCCTGAAGGGCCAGGGTGGCGGCATCGATCACGGCATCAAGCACGTGCACGTGGTCGGCGCCGGCGTGATGGGCGGCGACATCGCGGCGTGGGCTGCCCTCAAGGGATTCGAGGTCACCCTGCAGGACCGCGAGATGAAGCTCATCCAGCCAGCGCTGGATCGCGCCCGTCAGCTCTATGAAAAGAAGCTCAAGACGGCGGACAAGATCGAAGCCACCGCTCGCCGCCTGCGCGCCGATGTCGACGGCAAGGGCGTAGCCCAAGCCGACCTCGCCATCGAAGCGATCTTCGAAAACACCGAGGCGAAGAAGGCCCTGTACGCAGCCATCGAGCCGCAGTTCCAGTCCAACGAGCTGCTGGCCACCAACACCTCGACCATTCCGATGGACGAACTGCGCGTGGGCCTCAAGGCGCCGCAGCGCTTCCTCGGCCTGCACTTCTTCAACCCTGTGGCGCAGATGCCGCTGGTCGAGGTGGTGCGCCACGACCAGCTGGACCCGGCCGTGGAGAAGCGCGCCCTCGCCTTCTGCAAGGCGCTCGGCAAGTTGCCTGTGGCCGTCAAGGGCACGCCGGGTTTCCTGGTCAACCGCATCCTGATGCCCTATCTGCTGGAAGCGATGCGCCTGTACAGCGAGGGCGTGCCCGGCCCGGTGCTGGACAAGGAGGCCAAGAAGTTCGGCATGCCGATGGGGCCGATCGAACTGGCCGACACGGTTGGCCTGGACGTGTGCGCCTCTGCGGGCAAGGAATTGGCGCCGTTCCTGGGCCTGGAACTGCCGCCGGGCCTGGAGGACAAGCTGGCCGCTGGCAAGCGCGGCAAGAAAGATGGCCAGGGCATCTACGTGTGGCAGGACGGCAAGCCGCAGAAGCCCGAGGTGGATCCGGACTACGTGGCGCCAGCCGACCTGCAGGACCGCATGATCCTGCCGATGGTCAACGAAGCGGTGGCCTGCCTGGCCGATGGCGTGGTGGACGACGCCGACCTGCTCGACGCTGGCGTGATTTTCGGTACCGGCTTCGCGCCATTCCGCGGCGGCCCGATCCAGTACGTGCGCACCGAAGGTCCCACGGTGGTCAAGGGCAAGCTCGAACACCTTGCCCAGCGCTATGGCGAGCGCTTCTCGCCCAAGAATGGCTGGGATCTGCCCACGCTGACCCAATCCGGCTTCGAGTTGTCCGCCGCCACCGTGCAGGCTGAAGACGCCGTAGCCTGATCGACAGGGGCGGCGCCAAGCAAAACGCCCGGCCTAGGCCGGGGGTTTTTTTGTGGCTGACGTGATGCGTGTCGGCGCGCTCACCACACCAGGTCGTCGGGCACACCGTCTTCGCCAACGCCCGCTTCATTGCCAGGCTCGACCAGCAAGGCGAGCTGGTGCGGGTCGATCGCGCGCACCTGATCGGCGATTTCGCGCGTGACCAACAAATAGCGCCCCTGCTGTTGCACCACCCCGAGTTCGCCGCGATTGAGCGCAGCCATCTGCTCGGCGTCGACGTGCACGCGACGGATCTTGCCGCCGTATTCGAAGTGGCGCACCTGGTCGACCTCGGTCGCCTTGTTGAGCACCTTGCCTTCGAGCAACTGCTGGATCTTCAGCTTACGCTCGCGGCGCACGCGCGCCTCTTCCGCGGCGGCCTGCTCGGCGCGCTTGCGTTCGTTCGCCTCGGCCTGCGCACGGATCGCGTACGCCTTGGCCAGGTCGATGTCTTCCTGGGTGCCGCCGCGCGACGGCTTGCCCTGCGGCTTGTGCGGCGAAGGCTTGGGCTTGCCGCCGTGCTGCTGGAATGGCGGACGGCCCCCCTTGGACGGCTTGCCGCCCTGGGGCGTCGCGGAACGCTTTTCTTCGCGGACTTGTTGGACGATGCCGCTCTTGAGCAGCTGATCGCGCAGGGAATCGGCCATGATCGAAACTCGCTTGCGTGGTGCGTGTACTGAAGATGATGCGATCAATAGTGCGGCGGCGGCGGCTCGCTGTGCGGATCGTGACCTTGCGCGGACCGCAGCGACGACAATTCGCTGCGCAGGCCGCGGATCACCTCCTCCAGCGCCGCAATGCGCATGGACAGCTCGGCGTCCGCCGAGGCCAGCTCATTGACGGTATCGTCGATGAAGGTCAGGCGTACCTCAAGCTCGGTCAGCCGCTGCAGCAGCGAATCATCAGCCATGCTCAACGCCTCAGGCTGCGGCCACGGCCGATGCCGTAATAAGCCAGGCCCGCTTCCTCGACCGCGCTCGGATCATACAGATTGCGGCCGTCGAAGATCGCCGGTTCCGCCAGCATGCCGCGGATGCGGTTGAAGTCCGGGCTGCGGAAGGCCTTCCACTCGGTCACGATCGCCAGCACATCGGCGCCCTCGAGGGCCTGATAGCCGCCGCTGCACAGCACCAGGTCGTCGCGGTCGCCGTAGATGCGGTGCGTCTCCGTGCGCGCCTCCGGGTCATAGGCGCGCACCTTGGCGCCGGCCTTCCACAACGCCTCCATCAGATTGCGACTGGACGCCTCGCGCATGTCGTCGGTGTTCGGCTTGAACGCCAGGCCCCACAGCGCGATGGTCTTGCCGGCCAATTGGCCGTCGAAGTGGCGTGCGATCAGGTCGAACAGCTTGGTCTTCTGGTCGTGGTTGACCGCTTCCACGGCGCCCAGCAGGCGCGCGTCGTAGCCGACGCTGCGCGCGGTGCGCTCGAGCGCCTGCACGTCCTTCGGGAAGCACGAACCACCGTAGCCGGCGCCCGGATAGATGAAGTGGTAGCCGATGCGCGGATCCGAACCGATACCCTGGCGCACCAATTCCACGTCCGCGCCCACGCGCTCGGCGATGTTGGCGATCTCGTTCATGAAGCTGATCTTGGTGGCCAGCATCGCGTTCGCGGCGTACTTGGTCAGCTCAGCCGAACGCTCGTCCATCACCACGGTGCGCTCATGGTTGCGGTTGAACGGCGCGTACAGCTTGCGCAGCACGGCAACTGCGCGCTCGCTCGAGCTGCCGATGACGATGCGGTCGGGACGCAGGCAATCTTCCACCGCGTCGCCTTCCTTGAGGAATTCCGGATTGGAGACGACGTCAAACTCCACCGACGCGCCACGTTTGGCCAGCTCATCGGCAATCGCCTCGCGCACGCGATCGGCGGTGCCCACCGGCACGGTCGACTTGTTGACGACCACGGTGTAACGGTCCACGTGCTGGCCGATCGTGCGCGCCACACTGAGCACGTACTTGAGATCGGCGCTGCCGTCCTCGTCGGGCGGCGTGCCCACCGCGATGAAGACCACCTGGCCATGCGAGATGCCCAGCGCCGCGTCCGTGGTGAAGTCCAGTTGGCCGCTTTCGTGATTGCGCTTGACGATGGGCTCCAGGCCCGGCTCGAAGATGGGGATCTCACCCTGCTTGAGGCGCGCCACTTTACCCGCGTCGATGTCGACGCAGACCACATGGTTGCCCATCTCCGCCAGGCAGGCGCCGGTAACCAGACCTACGTAACCGGTGCCGAAAATCGTGACCTTCATTGTCGCAAGAACTCCCGGAAGCAAGACCCGCGATTCTAGCAGGCTGTCCGTTCAAGCAGACCGGTGAGCGTCAGCCTGTCGCAATGAAAAGAAAACGGGGCGCGAATTGCTTCGCGCCCCGTCGGGAAGAGCCGTTGCAACCGGCTAGCGATTACTTCGCGCCGCCCGGCTGCTCGCCGCCCTGGGTCGGACCAGTCTTGACCAGGTTGACGTCGAAGATGATCGTCGCGTTCGGCGGGAAGCCGTTCTGCGGCTGAGCACCGTAGGCGATGTTCGCCGGGATGAAGAACTTGTAGTGGCCGCCGACCTGCATCAGCTGCATGCCTTCACGGAAGCCCGGGATCACGCCAGCGAGCGGGATCGAGGCCGGACCACCACCCTCGTGCTTGGACGAGTCGTCGAACACCTGACCGTCGACAAAGCTGCCAACGTAGCTGACCTGCACCGTGTCGCTCGGACCCGGGCGGGCGCCGGTACCCGGGGTGATCACCTGGTACTGCAGGCCCGAAGCGGTGGTCTTCACGCCCGCAGCGGCCTTGTTCTTGGCCAGGAAGGCCTCGCCGTCGGTCTTGTTCTTGGTCGCGACCTGGGTGTATTCGGCCTTGGCCTTGGCCTGCAGGTTCGCCACGAAGGCGTCACGCACCTGCTTGGCTTCGGCTTCGCTCATGGTCGGCTTCTGGCCCGACAGCGCCGACTGCAGGGCGCGGGCGACGGTCGCCGGATCCACTTCTTCGCGGACGAGCGGCGGCAGCGAGCTGGCCAGATCCCAACCAACCACGTAGCTGGCCTTGGTCTTGTCGACGGCCGGCGCAGCGGTGGCAGGGGCGGCAGCCTTCGCAGCCTGTGCGTGCACGCCAGCGGTCATGCCCAGGGCAACAGCGAGCGCGGCCGCCGTCAGCGTGGGACGCAGAAATTGCTTCATTTGAAACTCCCTCGTATTTGGATATGCCGGCGCTACCGGACTACGCCCCCCCGATGGAGGCAGGCCCCGCATTGTGCGGTGCTTGTTGAGTCTTGGCAACGATGCGGGTCCTATGACTGTCGGTCGTGATTAAAAGTTCACGAAACGGCTCAACGGCGCGGTTTTTTACGATTTCTGCACATTCGCCGACGAACCCCTCCGGCCCCCGTTTCGGGTCAGTCGCCTATGCGTGTCCGTCGCCGGAGCGCCCCGGTTTGTCGAGCGTGTCACGCAAGGCCGCCTGCAAGCGCGCATGCACCTGCACCAGCCCGCGCCAAAGCAGCCAGGCCAGCAGCAACAGCACCAGCACCAGCACCACCGCCACTTCGCGCGGCGGCAAGATGGTGGACGCCAGCGCCGCCACCAGCAGACCAAGCACCCACATCGCGGCCAGCGGAATGAACCGCGCCAGCACTCCGCGTATGCGCATGTTGTAGGCGCCGCCGATGCGCTCGGGGATGCTCAGCTCGGCCAGCAACATGCCGAGCGCCGTCGCTTTTCGATACGCCGCCACGATCATCGGCAAGGAGACGAGGGCAGCGATCGACCACGCCAGGCTGCGCTTCACCTGCGGCCGGTCGGCCAGGAAATCCCAGTGGAAGAAGCCGCGGCGATACAGGAACGACATGATCAGGAACGCGGCGACCACCAGCATCATGTTGATGATCACATGCCATACGAGGCGCCGGATCATCTTGGCGACCATCGCGCCCTGCCCGCTCAGGCTGAGGTTGCCCATCCAGTCGGTATAGGCGGCGAACAAGCTCGACACGCCTTGCGGCAGGCGCCGCCCCAGCGCCGTCGCCAGAGGATCCGAAGCGCGGATGAGGTATGGGGTGAGGAAGGTCGTGATCGCGGACACCGCCACCGCAACCGGATAGAGGAAATCACTGGTCACCTTGAGCGTGAGGCCCAATGAGGCGATCACGAAGGAGAACTCGCCGATCTGCGCCAGGCCCAGGCCAACCCGCAGCGAAGTGCGCGCATCGTTGCCAGCCACGAAGGTGCCGAAGCTGCAGGTGATCACCTTGCCAAACACCACCACCGTGGTGACCAGCAGGATCGGTTCCCAGTACTGCAGCAGCGTGGCCGGATCGATCAGCATGCCGATCGCCACGAAGAACACCGCGCTGAACACGTCGCGTACCGGCCCGACGATCCGCTCGACGCGCTCTACATGCTGCGACTCGCCCACGATCAAGCCGATCATGAAGGCGCCCAGCGCCACGCTGTAACCCATCTCGGTCACGAGCAGGCAGAAACCGAAGCACAGGCCCAGCACCGCCACCAGCAGCACGTCGTCCCGCGCCACGGCCGCGATGTAGTCGACGACGCGCGGGACCAGCAGCAGACCGACCACCAGCGACACCGCCATGAAAAGCGTGAGTCGCCCGATCGCGCTCACGGCTTCGCCAGCCGCCAGTCCGCCGGTGCTGGCGATGCCGGTCAGCAGCGCCATCAACACGATCGCCAGCACGTCTTCCACGATCAGGATGCCGAACATCAGCTGGGCAAAGCGCTCGCGCTTGAGGTCGAGGTCGTCCAGCGCCTTCATGATGATCGTGGTCGAGGACATCGACAGCATGGCGCCCAGGAACAACGCATCCATCGGCTTCCAGTTGAAAAGGCGGCCGATCTCGTATCCCAGCCACAGCATCAACACAATTTCGCAGGTCGCCGCCACCAGCGCGGCGCCGCCGACTTCGCGCAGTTTCTTGAGACTGAATTCCAGACCCAGCGCGAACAGCAGCAGGATCATGCCGAGCTCGGAGAGGGTGCGGATCGTCTGCTCGTCGTGGATGAACACCACCGGAAACGTAAACGGCCCGACCAGCACGCCGGCGATGATGTATCCAAGCACGACCGGCTGACGAAGCCGCTGGAAGATCACCGTCGTCAGGCCCGCGATCAACATGACGGTCGCGAGGTCCTGGATGAAATGCAGATCGTGCATCGACGGATTCCGATGGGACGTCGGTCAAGACTAGCAATCGATCAACCGATGCACAGCCCCGATGGGCGTTATGTGCACGCACTCGCCGCGAAAGGCTCTTCGCGTGCAGCGCCACGCGAACTCCGATGCGATGTAAACGCCTGATGTGATTTGCGCGTGAAAAATAATTGAAAGAATTTCACGTCGAACGCTTGACGAAATCGCGATCCCTATCTATTCTTTCGGGCTTCCAGAGGCACACGGGGCCATAGCTCAGCTGGGAGAGCGCCTGCATGGCATGCAGGAGGTCGGCGGTTCGATCCCGCCTGGCTCCACCAAATTTAGACACGTCCCCATCGTCTAGAGGCCTAGGACATCACCCTTTCACGGTGGCGACCGGGGTTCGAATCCCCGTGGGGACGCCACTCTAACTCTAAACCGGGTTCCGGCGTAGCAGTGAGAGTGGTCATGGATGAAGTCGAGTTGGTGTTGCGTTGGAAGCAGTAAAAATGTGGAGCGGTAGTTCAGTCGGTTAGAATGCTGGCCTGTCACGCCGGAGGTCGCGGGTTCGAGTCCCGTCCGCTCCGCCACTTTACGAAGAGCCCGCCATTGGCGGGTTTTTTGTTGCCTGAAATAAACCACACGCTTTGCCCTGCCCTACGGATGCGCGCCATGGGCGACTTCCATTGCCTCAGGACAACCCGCCAAAAAGCGTTCGATTAACGCTGCGAGGCGCGCGCCCAGGGCACCCTCCTAGATTGGCGACGTTTCGTCCGGCCAGTGGTGATCTTCCAACCGTTCCAGGGTTCCCTTCGAATGCCCCTGCTCGCCCAGGTATTCCAGCCAACGCGAGAGGAAGCCGTTCATGCGCAGGCGGTGCTGGAGCACGGTGTGCGCCGGCGGAAACGGACCAAGCACCTGCCACAGATGCCGGCCCGGATGGCAATGCAGGGCTTCGGCCACGTGCGCATCGGTGTACATGCGCAATTGCGCGGAGGGCGAAGGCTGCCCGGTATGCGCGTCGAGGAAGTTGTAGGTGAGCTCCAGCTCCAGCGTATACGGGTGGCATTCCTGCACCTGCAGCCGCACATCGAGCCCGTCGTCCACGCTGGACAGGTAGAACCCCGGCGCCAGTTCCTGCGGCGCAAACAGCCGCACCAGCCGGTGGTAGTTCTCCGCATACAGCCCCATCAGGAAGCCGAAGCGTCCCGGCAGTAGTGCGTTGCGGCTGTCCAGTACGGCGCTCATGGGCGATGGTGGCTCCTTTAGAACATGGTCCGCTCGATGCCGAAGCGGTCAAAAATCTTGCTCGCGATCTCCTCGATGGAGACATGTGTGGTGTTGAGGCTGGGTATCCCCTCGCGGCGCATCAGCTTCTCGGCCTGAGCCAGCTCCCACTTGCACTGCTCCAGCTTCGCATAGCGGCTGCCGGCGCGACGCTGCTCGCGAATCTGCGCCAGCCGCAGCGGGTCGATGGTGAGGCCAAACAGGCGGTCGCGGTAGGGACGCAGGCGCGTCGGTAGCTCCAATTTGTCGAGGTCGTCGTCGGTCAGCGGGTAATTGGCGGCGCTGACGCCGTAATGCAAGGCCATGTACAGGCAGGTAGGCGTCTTGCCCGAGCGCGACACGCCCACCAGGATCAAATCCGCCTGGGCATAGTCCACGTCGATGCCATCGTCATGCGACAGGGCGTAGTTGGTGGCGTTGATGCGCGCCTCGTACTTGTCGAAGTCGACCAGGCCGTGCGAGCGGTTCACGGCGCCGGAGCGCTTGGCGCCCAACTCTTCCTCCAGCGGACCGATGAACGGGGCGAACACGTCCAGCATCAGCGCGCCGCTCTCGGCGACGATTTCGCAGAGATCGCGCGAGGCCATCGTGTTGACCACGATCGGGCGATCACCGGTCTGGGCGTAACGGGTCTTGATGCGCAGCGCCGCCGCCTCGGCCTTGTGGGCGTCATCGATGAATGGCAGGCGATGCTTCTCGAACTGGACCCCCTCGAACTGGGCCAGAATGCTGTTTCCGATCGTCTCGGCCGTAATACCAGTGGAATCGGAGATGAAAAAGATGGTTCGCTGCATGGGTAACCTGAAGTCCCGGACCGTTCTTGCCGCACACCTTAGCGCAACGTAAAAAGCCTGTCCCAGCTTGACTATCCGCTGACTGGTATGCAGCTGGCGCGGGTTTTGGCCGGAATGGTCTTCTTGTGCTGCGCACCATTGACAGCGGACAATACCAGTTCTTTGTAGCCCGATTCCGGGATGGATCCGGGCCTGCCCGCTTCAAAAACTTATGAGCTCTTGAGGAGATTCCCTTGAACGACCTGGTGCTTTGGCTCGATACGCTGCGCATGACCGACCTGGGCAAGGTCGGTGGCAAGAACGCCTCGCTGGGCGAGATGATCGGCAATCTCGCCAAACTCGGCGTGTCCGTGCCCGGTGGCTTCGCCACGACAGCCGACGCGTTCCAGCAGTATCTCGACAAGAGCGGCGTCGCCAAGCGCATCCAGGCGCGACTGGCCTCGTTGGACGTGGATGACGTGGAGACGCTCACCGCCGCCGGCAAGGAAATCCGTGAGTGGGTCACCGAAACCCCGCTGCCGGCCGACCTCGACCAGGCCATCCGTGACGGCTACGCCAAGCTCTGCAAGGACGCCGGCGCCGACAACATCGCCGTCGCGGTGCGCTCCTCCGCCACCGCCGAGGACCTTCCGGACGCCTCATTCGCCGGCCAGCAGGAAACCTTCCTCAACGTGGTGGGCATCGAGGACGTGCTGCACAAGGTGAAGGAAGTCTTCGCCTCGCTGTACAACGACCGCGCCATCGCCTACCGCGTGCACCAGGGCTTCAAGCACGAAGACGTGTTCCTCTCCGCCGGCGTGCAGCTGATGGTGCGCTCGGACGTGGGCGCCTCCGGCGTGCTGTTCACGCTCGACACCGAGTCCGGCTTCCGCGACGTGGTGTTCGTCACCGGCTCCTACGGCCTCGGCGAGATGGTCGTGCAGGGCGCCGTGAACCCGGATGAGTTCTACGTGTTCAAGCCCACGCTCAAGCAGGGCAAGCCCGCGGTGCTGCGCCGTTCGCTCGGCGCCAAGCAGCAGCGCATGGTGTATTCCAACACGCCCGGCGAGCGCGTGAAGATCGAGGAAACCCCAGCCGAGCTGCGCAACAAGTTCTGCATCAACGACGACGACGTGCAGGAGCTGGCCAAGCAGGCGCTCATCATCGAGCAGCACTACGGCCGCCCGATGGACGTCGAATGGGCGAAGGACGGCAACAGCGGCAAGCTCTACATCGTGCAGGCGCGTCCGGAGACGGTGAAGTCGCGTTCGCAGGCCACCCAGCTCGAGCGCTTCCACCTCAGCGAGAAAGGCAAGGTGCTGGCCGAGGGCCGCGCCATTGGCCAGAAGATCGGCTCCGGCAAGGCGCGCGTGATCCGCTCGCTGGCCGACATGAACAAGGTGCAGCCGGGCGACGTGCTGGTCGCCGACATGACCGATCCCGATTGGGAGCCGGTGATGAAGCGCGCCGCCGCCATCGTCACCAACCGCGGCGGTCGCACCTGCCACGCGGCGATCATCGCCCGAGAGCTCGGCGTGCCGGCCGTGGTCGGCACCGGCAATGGCCTGAACGTGATCCCTGACGGCGCCGAAGTTACCGTGTCCTGCGCCGAAGGCGACACTGGCATGATCTACCAGGGCGAGCTCAAGTTCGACCGCGTCACCGCGGACCTGGGCGACATGCCCGAGGCCCCGCTGAAGATCATGATGAACGTGGCCAATCCCGAGCGCGCGTTCGATTTCGGCATGCTGCCGAACGCCGGCATCGGCCTGGCCCGCCTGGAGATGATCATCGCCAGCCATATCGGCGTGCATCCCAAGGCGCTGCTCGAATACGCCAAGCAGGACGCCGCCACCAAGCAGAAGATTGACGAGCGCATGGCCGGTTATGCCGACCCGGTGTCGTTCTATGTCGATCGCCTGGGCGAAGGCATCGCCACCATCGCCGCGTCGGTGTATCCGAAGCCGGTGATCGTGCGCCTGTCCGACTTCAAGTCGAACGAATACGCCGGCCTCGTCGGCGGCTCGCGCTACGAGCCGCACGAAGAGAATCCGATGATCGGCTATCGCGGCGCCAGCCGTTATGTCGATCCGGGCTTCGCCGAGTCGTTTGCGCTGGAGTGCAAGGCGGTCAAGCACGTGCGCGAAGTGATGGGCCTGGACAACGTGTGGGTGATGATTCCGTTCGTGCGCACGCTCGGCGAAGGCCGCAAGGTCATCGAGGTGCTGGGCAAGAACGGCCTCAACAAGGGCGAGCACGGCCTGAAGGTCATCATGATGTGCGAGGTGCCGTCCAACGCGCTGCTCGCCGATGAGTTCCTGGAGATCTTCGACGGCTTCTCGATCGGCTCCAACGACCTCACGCAGCTCACTCTGGGCCTGGATCGCGATTCCAGCATCGTGGCCAACCTGTTCGACGAGCGCGACCCGGCGGTGAAGAAGCTGCTGGCGCTGGCGATCAAGACGGCCCGCGACAAGGGCAAGTACGTGGGCATCTGCGGCCAGGGCCCGTCCGACCACCCGGATCTCGCCGAGTGGCTGATGGACCAGGGCATCGAATCGGTGTCGCTGAACCCCGACACAGTGGTCGACACCTGGCTGCGCCTGGCCAAGCGCAAGGCGGCCTGATCAGTTCGGCAGTCACGGGGGCGGTGGAAACACCGCCCCTTTTTCTTTGGCACAGCCTAAGGATTCGCTGGGAAGCGCGCCGGCACAAAATACGGCAGTGGCGGACCGCTTCGATCCCGCCTGACGATCAGGAAAGTCGACATAGGTAGCGCCAACGGCGGATCGCCCGTGCGGCGTCGCGCCACAAAGCGCGGTCATCCTGTCGCCCTGCACCACCAACGCCCCGGCTCGTGGCCGGTGCCCGGAAAACTTGCGCGCAGCCCGATGCGCGAAAGACCCGCGTGTTCGCCCGTACCGGATTTTTCACTCCCCCATTGCCACCCGCCGCCGTACCGCGTAAGATTGCCGGCTCGCGTGGACCACACGCACCGCTTCGGAGAGGTGGCAGAGTGGTCGAATGTACCTGACTCGAAATCAGGCGTACGTGTAAGCGTACCGTGGGTTCGAATCCCACCCTCTCCGCCAGAAAAGCAAAACGCCCCCTCGTGGGGCGTTTTGCTTTTCTGGCGGTGACGGCTGGGTGAGAACCCACTCGGGTTCGACAAAATTGCCTGGAGCAACAAGGACAGCCGCAGGCTGGCCCCGCAGCGCGTAAGCGCGGAGGGGTCAGGGCCATGGATGGCCCTGACAATCCCACCCGCCACGCTGGCCGATGTCTTTTGGCCTCCCGACTCGAACTGCCACCAGCAACCAGCCAAATCGCATACCGAGACCGAGTCACTGGATGCCTGCTTTCGCAGGGATGACGCACCGACAGATTCGCCGCATCAACACTCTTCCACCCCACTGATTCTTTGCGCATTCCCCCCACTTCCGTCATGCTCGCACCGCATCGCCACACCAGGCCCTTCATGATCGAGTTTGGACACGGAACGCACGTCGGCCTGCGCCGCGCGCGCAACGAAGACACCTACCATGCCGACGCTTCGCTCGGCCTGTTCCTCGTGGCCGACGGCATGGGCGGGCACCAGCATGGTGAGGTGGCGTCGGCGCTGGTGCGGGACGCGGTGGCTGATCTGGTGGCGCGTGGACACAGTCTGGTCGAAGCCGTGCGCGCCGCGGACGAGCGCCTGATCCAGCACAGCCGCGGATTCCACGACGCGCGGCCCATGGGCACCACGATTGCCGCACTGCGCCTGCATGCGGACAGCTACGAAGTGGTCTGGGTCGGCGATAGCCGCGTCTATCTGTGGCAGAAGCATTTGCGCCAGGTGAGCCACGATCATTCGCTGGTGCAGGAACTCGTCGCGGCCGGCACGCTTGATCCGGCCCAGGCGGCTCGTCATCCGCAACGCAACGTGATCACCCAGGCGCTTGGCATCACCGCGCCCGATCAGTTGCACATCGGCATGGCGCGCGGCCGTCTCGAACCGGGCATGTGCTTCCTGCTGTGCAGCGATGGCCTGACCGAGGATGTGCCGGACAACGCCATCGCAAGCATCGTGTCGCGCCAGGACCTCTCGGCGCAGGAGTGCGTGGAGCACTTGCTGCTTGCCGCCCTGGAAGGCGGCGGCAGCGACAACATCACGGCGATCATCGCGCGCGTCAATTGACGGCGCGCTCCCGCATTCAATTCACCGCCGGCGCCTGATCACGACGCCACACGCTGGCGCCGCCGGCGTTCTTGTCGAGTGCATCCAGACGACGCTCGTGGGCGACCAATTCCTCTTCGTTCGCGCGAAGCACTCGCGGGCGCCGATCAAGGACGACAGGCGCGAGCTTGACGGTGGCGCCCTGCTCCTGCGCGCCTTCGAAACCCAGGTCCAGCACGACCTGGCCTGAGGTCATCGACAGGTATACCTCGGCCAGCAGCTGCGCGTCGATCAGGCCGCCATGCAGGTCACGCGCCGAGTTGTCCACACCGAGGCGCTTGCAGAGGGCGTCAAGGCTGTTGCGCTGGCCTGGGTAGCGCTCGCGCGCCATCACCAGCGTGTCGAGCACGTTGCAGCGATCCTCAATGCGCCCGTACGACGCGCCAAGCCGCGCCAATTCGGCATTGAGGAAGCCGACGTCGAACGTCGCGTTGTGGATGATCAGCTCGGCGCCATCAATAAAGGCCAGGAACTCCTCCACCACATCGCCAAAACGCGGCTTGTCGAGCAGGAACTCGTCCTCGATGCCGGTCACCTGGCGCGCGCCCTCGTCGATCGCGCGATCGGGATTGAGGTAGGTCTGGTAGTGGCGGCCGGAAGGACGCCGCTCGATCATCTCCACGCAGGCGATTTCGATCAGGCGATGTCCCTGGCGCACTTCGAGACCGGTGGTCTCGGTATCCAGCACGATCTGCCTCATGCCTTGCTCCTGAACTGTTCGGCCTGCTCACGGGCCGCGACATCAACGCGCTCGTTCTCCGCGTGACCGTTGTGCCCCTTCACCCAGTGCCAGCGCACCTGGTGCGGCTGCGTGGCCGTCGACAGGCGCTGCCAAAGGTCCTGGTTCTTCACCGGCTTCTTGTCGGCGGTGCGCCAGCCATTAGCGCGCCACTTCGGCACCCACTCTTCGATGCCCTGCATCACGTAGCGCGAATCGGTGGTCAACGCCACTTTGCACGGCCGCGTCAGCGCTTCCAGCGCGGCAATGGCGGCCATCAGTTCCATGCGGTTGTTGGTGGTATCCGGCTCACCGCCGGCCAGCAATCGTTCCGTTCCCTTGGCGCGCAGCAGCGCAGCCCAGCCGCCCGGCCCGGGATTGCCCAGGCACGCGCCGTCCGTAAAAGCTTCCACTTCAGTCATTGTCACTCGTCGACAGATCTTGGGTTGTTCGTCAGGATGCCGCGCTGCGCCGGACGCCGGGCGCGAGGCCCACGTTGACCGGCGCCGGGGCCGGCTTGGGCTTGAGGCGAATGGGTGTAGCCATCCGCCTGCGCTTGCGGGCGATCAGCAGATAACCGCCACCGAAGGCGTGCGCCGCATGCAAACCCGCGTAAGCGCTGGGCCACAGCTGGCCCACTCGTTCCACCCGCTCGATATCCAGCTCGATCCGCCGGACCCAGCGCTCGAGCAGAATCGGCGAGTGCACCGCGGGCGTGCGGCCGCCGGTACGCCAGACCATCCACGGCAGCCACGCACTGAACGGATGCAGCCCGGTCAGCGCCAATACGCCGCCCGGCGCCAGCACGCGCGACGCTTCCTCCAGCAGTTCGTGGGGCGCGGTCGATACTTCCAGTGCATGCCGCAGCAGCACCAGGTCGAAGGCATCATCCACAAACGGGAGGGGATCATGGCCGCTGGCGCGTACGTCGCCGGCGTAAGCGCCGCCATCGATGTTCAGCCGGGTCCAGTTGGCCAGCAGCGGCAGCACAGGCGGCACGTCTTCGCGTGCCGCACTGAGGAGCAGCGCGTGCGTGCCGGCGCAGCGCTGCAGTTCGGGCGCCAGCGCCACCGTCTCCTCGGCCAGCAGGCTGCGCAATGGCCCGCTGGTGTAGATGTCTTGGTCGCGCTGAGACATGCCTGGGCGGCCTGGTGGGATCAATGCCGACAGTGTACCGGCAGGGCGCTGTGGCGTGTCCTGGTTTGCAGGTCAGCCATTAACTCCGCCACAAGGCTGAACAGTGCAACGGCCCGTTAACATCTCACTAACCAGTGCGCCGCCAAGCCCCCTTATAGTCGGGCACTTCGCGCAAGCCAAGGATGCCTGCGTCAGTCGATACGAAACCGCGGAGGAACCCTCCTTGCACGTCGTACCGTTACCGGCGCTTGCCGACAATTACATCTGGCTGCTGCATGACGACGATGGCCAGGCCATCGTGGTCGATCCGGGTGACGCCACGCCAGTCGAGAAGGCGCTTCGCGAGCGCGGGCTCCTGTTGCGCGCCATCCTGCTGACGCACCACCACCACGATCATATCGGTGGCGTGGAGTCGTTGCTGCGCCATCACGCGGTTCCGGTCTATGCGCCGCACGACGAGCGCATCGAGATAGCCGCCCAGCGTGTCGCCGATGGCGACGTCGTCACGATCGCCCTGCCGCGCGCACGCTTCAGCGTCATCGCAGTTCCCGGTCACACCACCACGCATATCGCGTACAGCGGCGAAGGCGTGCTGCTGTGCGGCGACACCCTTTTCAGCATGGGCTGCGGTCGGTTGTTCGAGGGCACGCCGGCGCAAATGCTCGCATCGCTCGATCGTCTCGCCTCCCTGCCCGGCAACACGCTGGTTTGCTGTGCGCACGAATACACCGCCGCGAACGGCCGCTTTGCGCACACCATCGAGCCGGACAACGCGGCGCTGGTTGCACGCCAGCACGAAGTTGCCTCGTTGCGCGCGCACGACCAGCCCAGCCTGCCGGTGACCATGGCCACCGAACAGGCCACCAATCCCTTCCTGCGCACCGACAGCGATGGCGTGATTGCCTGGAGTCATCGCCACGGCATCCAGGGCGACCGCGTGGCGCGTTTCGCCGCGCTGCGCGCCAACAAGGACGTATTCCGCGGATGATCTCCCGTCGCCTACGCCCATTGCCCCTCGCGCTGACGGTCTTCCTGGCCGCCTGCGCTACCGGCCCCGCCCAGAAGCTCCAGGCGCCCGTCACACAAGCCCCTACGCCGGAACCCGTCCACGACATTCGCCATCCGGTATCGGCGCCGGTGATGCCTGAGCGCGGCGACGCCAACCTCTGGGATGACCTGCGCAGCAGCTTCGCCATGGCCGATTGCGACGCTGATCCCGGCATTTCGCTGTGGGCGCGCCGCTATACGCAAAATCCGGATCGCTTCGAAGACCAGATAGCCGCGGCGGCGCCGCGATTGGCGTACGTGCAACAGATTGCCGCGCGCCATCACGTGGCGGGCGAGTTCGCCCTACTGCCGTGGGTCGAAAGCCAATACCGCCCGATCTCCGGGGGCAAGAACATGCCAGCCGGCATGTGGCAAATCATGCCGGCGACCGCCAATGCGATGGGCATCCGCGTCGACAAGAATTTCGATGGTCGCCTGGACGTCCCGGCCGCCACCGATGCGATCATGGCGCTGCTGAGCCGTTACCACGACGATCTCGGCGACTGGCGCATGGTCGACTACGCATTCAACGCGGGTGAGTTCGGTATCCGCCGCATCGTCAATGAGCACGGGCTGCCGCCGGCGGAACCGGTCATCCCGAGGATGCCGGTGAAGGCCATCACGCGCGAGCACCTGGTGAAGCTGTTGGCCATCGCCTGCGTGATTCGCGACCCGGGCCGTTTCAATGTCAGCTTGCCCACCTTGGCGCCCGAGCACCGGCTGGTCGCGGTGAACATCGACAACTCCATGCCGATCGCGCATGCCGCCAGCCAGGCGGGCATGTCGCCCGAGGAGCTGAAGGACCTCAACGCCGGCTTCCGCAACGGCATGATCGACTCACAGGCCTCGCCCTACGTGCTGCTGCCGAGCGAACACGCCCAACAGTTCCGCAACTCGCTGTTGAGCGACAACCGCAACGCCGTGCAGAGCGTGCCTGGCGCCACGGTGTTTCCGCCGCTCAATGCCTCGCTCAGCGCCGCAACGAGCGATGACGCGTCTGCGCCTTCCGGCAAGACGCACACGGTGAAAAACGGCGAGACGCTGTGGAGCATCGCGCGTTGCTACTCGGTGGGGATCAAGCAGCTGGAACAGTGGAACCATCTCTCGGGCCAGGGCGTAAAGCCGGGCCAGGTGCTCAAGGTCAGCGCCCCCGGCTGAGCCGCCGAACGCACGCCGGTGGGCAAGGCGCGACGCTGCTAGACTCGGGCGCCAGGTGGTCGGCGAGCCGGCCCGGGGAGGACGCATGGGATTCCTGCACGGCAAACGGGCCCTGATCGTCGGCATCGCCAGCCAACGCTCCATCGCCTGGGGCATCGCCAACGCCATGCACCGCGAAGGCGCGCAGCTCGCCTTCACCTACCAGAACGAGCGCCTCAAGGACCGCGTCGACGAGGCCGCCCATACCTTTGGCTCCAACATCGTCCTGCCCTGCGACGTGGCGGAGGACGCGCAGATCGAGCAATTGTTCGGCGCGCTGCATCGCCACTGGGACACCTTGGACGTGCTCGTGCACTCGGTGGGCTACGCGCCCCGCGAGGCGTTGCAGGGGGAATTCCTGGACCATCTCTCGCGCGAGAACTTCAGCGTCGCGCACGACATCTCCAGCTACAGCCTGGCCGCCCTGGCCAAGGCCGCGCGCCCGATGATGCGCGGACGTGGTGGCGCCATCCTCACGCTCAGCTACCTCGGCGCCGAGCGCGCCATGGAAAGTTACAACGTGATGGGCCTGGCCAAGGCGAGCCTGGAGGCGAATGTGCGCTACCTCGCCTTCAACCTGGGACCCGAGGGCACCCGGGTGAACGCTATCTCAGCTGGCCCGATCAAGACCCTCGCCGCCGCCGGCATCGCAAACTTCCGCCGGATGCTCGACCACGTCGAAGCCCATGCTCCACTGAGGCGCAGTGTAACTATCGACGAGGTGGGCAACGTCGGCGCCTTCCTGTGCTCGGATCTCGCATCAGCCATCACCGGGGAAATCACCCACGTGGATGCCGGGTACAGCATCCTGGGCATGACCGGCCCGTAACCAGGCGCACGCGGCCACAAAAAAAGGCGGCCTTGCGACCGCCTTCTTTCGCCTTCCCGCTCGTGGTCGAGCTTACATGCGCTCGACCGCGATCTTGATCTCGGTCTTGGCACGGAGGGCATCAATGAAGGCCTGCGTGGCCAGCACGCCGTATGCCTGCACCATCTGACCGCGCAATGCATCGCGCTGCTGTGCGTTGATCTTGGACATGTCGCCGTCCTGCACCTTGTCCACCGCCAGCAGCGTGTAGGTACCGTCCTGCATGGACACGCGTGCGAACTGCGGCTTGCCGTTCACCGGGTGCGGCAGCAGGAAGGCCTGCTCAAGCACTTCCTGCGCCGGCGCCTGCTGCATGCGCAGGGCCTCCGGAGCGTTCTGCACCGCGGCGCCCACCGAAGCGGCCACGGCCTGCATGTCTTCACCCTTCTGCAAGCGCGCGAGCAGCGCGTCGGCGCGCTTCTGCGCCTCGGCGGCGGTGCGCTCATCCAGGATCTTCTGACGCACCTGGTCGCGCACCTCGGCGAGCGGTCGGGCCGCAGCTGCCACGTGCTTGTCCACGCGCACTACCACAGCGTGGTTCGTGCCCAGGTCGATCAGGCCGGAATTGTTGCCCTGGCCGAGCACGTCGTCAGAGAAGGCCGCCTGCACCAGCTTGGGATTGGCCAGGATGCCCTCGCCGCCCTTGCGCGAGAACAGCGAGGTCGTCTGGATCGGCAGATTGAGGGCCTGCGCGGCCGGCTCCAGCGACGACGGATTCTGATAGGTCTGGTCGGTGAGCTTGCCGGCCAGCTCACTGAACTGACGGTCGCGCTCGTTGGCCTGATAGTCCTTGGCGATCTGGTCACGCACTTCGGCGAACGGCTTGGCCTCGCCGCTGCGCACGTCGCGCAGGAACAGCACGTGGTAGCCCTCGTCTGAAAGCACCGGCTTGGAAATCTGACCCTTCTCCAGGGCGAACAGCGCCGCATCGAAGGCGGGGTTGGTCACGCCCTTTTCCAGCCAGCCCAGGTCACCGCCTGCGCGCTTGGAACCCAGGTCGTCCGAATCCTGCTCGGCGAGCTTGGCGAAGTTGTCGGCGTTGGCTTCGCTGGCGATCTTCTCGGCCTTGGCGAGCGCGGCCTTCTGCTGGTCCGGCGTGGCGTTCTTCGGCACGTTGATCAGGATGTGCGACACCAGGCGCTGCTCGGGCTGGACGTAGCGCTGCTTCTGTTCCTCGTAGCGCTTCTTGAGCTCTTCCTCGCTCGGCTGCGCATCGATCTTGAGGTCGTTGCCGTTGACTTCGATGTACTTGAGCGACACCTGCTCCGGATTCATGAAGTCAGCCTGGTGCTCCTTGTAGAAGGCCTCCAGCTGGGCATCGGTCACTTCGGTATCGGTCAGGGCCGGGCGCGGCAACGCGAACCAGCGCAGGTCACGGCGCTGGTACAGCAGATTGAGGTAACGGTCCATGTCCGCGTCGGTGACGATCGCGCTGCCGATGATTGCCTGCGGAAGCAGGAACGGCTCGAGCTGCGCGCGCTGGTTGGCCTCGAACATGGCCGGCGACATGCCCTGCGCGGCGAGGATGGCGCGGTAGGTGGCCGGGTCGAACTGCCCGTTGACCTGGAAGTCCTGCGCCGTGGCGATGCGATCGCGCAGGGCCAGATCGGACACCCTCAGGCCCAGCGTCTCATTGGCCTGGCGCAGCAGTTGCTCGTTGATCAGCTGTTCGAGCACGCGACGCTTGTTTTCCGGGCGGTCGAACTGGGTCGGGTCGAACTGGTCGCCCAGGCGCTGCATCTGGTCGCGGCGAACCTGGTTCAGGCGATCCTGAAAATCGCGCTGGGTGATCTCGTGCTTGCCCACCATCGCCACGAACGTGTCGGTATGCGACGCGAAGTAGGACTGGATGCCAAACAACGACATAGCCAATACGGCAAGGCCAAGAATGACGATGGAAGGCCATCCGTGAAGCTTGTTGCGCAACGCCTGCAGCATGGTTTGGTCTCGACTATGTCGTTGTGTAGCGCAGCAAGTGCGCCGTGCTCAAACAGCAAGGGCGCCACGCGGGCGCCCTTGCGAACTCTGGCGGAGCGGACGGGACTCGAACCCGCGACCTCCGGCGTGACAGGCCAGCATTCTAACCGACTGAACTACCGCTCCGCATATTTCTGGTGGGTGCTGTAGGGATCGAACCTACGACCCTCGCCTTGTAAGGGCGACGCTCTACCGCTGAGCTAAGCACCCGAAACTAAGCAAGTAGCCGCTTAGTTTAGGGCATCCTTCAGGGTCTTGCCAGCCTTGAACGCCGGAACCTTCGAGGCCTTGATCTTGATCGTCTCGTTGGTGCGCGGGTTGCGGCCGGTACGAGCGGCGCGCTTGCGCACGGTGAAGGTGCCAAAGCCGACCACGGACACGTCGTCACCCTTCTTCAGCGCCTTCTGCACGGTCTCGAAGAAAGCTTCGAGAGCACGGCCGGCGTCAGCCTTGGTGAGTTCGGCCTTCTCGGCAATGGCATTGATCAGATCGGTTTTATTCATTGAGACACTCCCTTAAACGGTTAGGCAGCCCGCGTGGTCATTCTGGGACCAGGCGACGTCGCCGCGGCAAGCAGCCGGGACATCACCAAGCAACCCCGCATCACTGCGCATCTGCTCGGCGTCAGGCTGCGGTGCCGCCTTTATACCAGTGGCCCTGAGGGTCCGCAATGACAAGCAATACCAAGGCTTCCCACGGTTCAGCGTGTTTCGAAAACGCTTGCAATGCCCATGCTGAAACGCTATGCGCGGGAGACCATACCAGTACAAATCGGACACAAAAACGGGCGGTCGCCCGCCCGTTTTCGGTGACCCCTGTCACGGATCAATGGGGTCGCGCGTACGACTCCTGCGACTCGTCCTGAGCCTCCTCACGGGGCGCCTCGACTTCGGGCTTGTCATTGCTCTCGCTCGCCTGCAACGGCTGCAGCGGACGCTCCAGTGCAATATCCAGCACCTCGTCGATCCAGCGCACGGGATGGATGTCGAGCGAGCCGGTGATGTTGTCCGGAATATCCGCCAGATCCTTCTTGTTTTCTTCCGGAATGATCACCGTGGTGATGCCGCCGCGATGCGCCGCCAGCAGCTTCTCCTTGAGCCCGCCAATCGGCAGCACGCGGCCGCGCAGGGTGATCTCGCCGGTCATCGCGACTTCCGAGCGCACCGGCACCTTGGTCAGGGCCGACACCAGCGCGGTGCACATGGCGATGCCTGCGCTGGGGCCATCCTTGGGCGTGGCGCCTTCCGGCACGTGGATGTGGATGTCGAATTTCTGGTGGAACTCTGGATCGATGCCGAGCCGATCGGCGCGGGCGCGCACGACCGATAGCGCCGCCTGGATCGACTCCTTCATCACGTCGCCGAGCTGCCCGGTGTTCACCAGGCGGCCCTTGCCCGGCACCACCGACGCTTCGATGCTCAGCAGGTCGCCGCCGACCTGGGTCCACGCGAGGCCGGTCACCAGACCGACCTCGTTCTGCAGTTCCTTGCGACCGAAGTCGAAACGACGCACGCCCAGGTACTGCTCGAGGTTGGCCGAGGTGACCTTGACCGCCTTCTTCGCTTTGGCCGTCTTTGCGGCCGACGTCTTCTTCGCCGCGACCTTCTTGCTGCTCACCTCGGCCAGGGTCAGCTCCTTCACCACCTTGCGGCAGATCTTGGAAATCTCGCGCTCGAGGTTGCGCACGCCGGACTCGCGCGTGTAGTAGCGCACGATGTCGCGAACGGAGCCCTCGTCGACGCTCAACTCTTCAGGCTTGAGGCCGTTGGCCTTCAGCTGCTTGGGCACAAGGTACTTCTGGGCGATGCCCAGCTTCTCGTCCTCGGTGTAACCCGGGATGCGAATGACCTCCATGCGGTCCAGCAGTGGCCCTGGGATGTTCAGCGAGTTGGCCGTGGCGATCCACATCACCTCGGACAGGTCCAGGTCGACCTCGAGGTAATGGTCGTTGAAGGCATGGTTCTGCTCGGGGTCGAGCACTTCCAGCAATGCCGACGACGGATCACCACGGAAGTCCATCGACATCTTGTCGATTTCGTCCAGCACGAACAGCGGGTTCTTCGTGCTCACCTTGTTGAGGTTCTGCACGATGCGACCCGGCATCGAGCCGATGTAGGTGCGACGGTGGCCGCGGATCTCGGCCTCGTCGCGCACGCCGCCCAGGCTCATGCGAACGAACTTACGGTTGGTCGCCTTCGCGATCGACTGGCCGAGCGAGGTCTTGCCCACGCCCGGCGGGCCGACCAGGCACAGGATCGGGCCGCGCATGGTGTTCACGCGCTGCTGCACGGCGAGGTATTCGAGGATGCGCTCCTTGACCTTCTCCAGGCCAAAGTGGTCAGCATCGAGCACGTCCTGCGCCAGCTGCAGATCCTTGCGCACTTTGGTCTTCTTCTTCCACGGCACGCCCACCAGCCAGTCGAGGTAGTTGCGCACCACGGTCGCCTCGGCCGACATCGGCGACATCTGGCGCAGCTTGCCAAATTCGGCGCGCGCCTTCGCCAGCACCGCCTTGGGCATGCCGGCGTTGTCGATCTTCTTCTGCAGCTCCTCGATTTCGTTCGGGCCTTCCTCGCTCTCGCCGAGCTCCTTCTGGATGGCCTTCATCTGCTCGTTGAGGTAGTACTCGCGCTGGCTCTTCTCCATCTGCGACTTCACGCGGCCGCGGATGCGCTTTTCCACCTGCTGCAGATCCATCTCACCGTCGACCAGTCCGATCAGCAGCTCCAGGCGCTGGCCCACGTCGGACGTTTCAAGCACCTTCTGCTTGTCGGCCATGCGCACGGAAAGATGCGCCGCAATGGAGTCGGCCACGCGCGAGGGATCGTCGATGCCGGACAAGGTGGCGAGCACCTCGGGCGGCAGCTTGCGACTCTGCTTGACGAGCTGCTCGAACAGGGAGATCAGCGTGCGCGACACCACGTCGAGCTCGCGCTCCTTGTTGCTGTATACCGGCTCGATCACGCGCGAGGTGGCGGTAAGCATGCCGCCATCCTCGTCGTAGTTCTCGATGATCACGCGCGACTGGCCCTCGACCAGCACTTTCACGGTGCCGTCGGGAAGCTTTAGCAGCTGCAATACGCCAGCCAGCGTGCCGATTTCGTGCAGGTCGCCGATCTTCGGATCGTCGATGTCCGGGCTCTTCTGCGCCACCAGCAGGATCTGGCGCTCGCCCTCCATCGCGCGCTCAAGCGCGCGCATGGATTTGTCACGCCCGACGAAAAGCGGAATGACCATGTGGGGATAGACCACCACGTCACGCAGCGGCAGCACTGGCAGGGCGTCCAGCAGAGCTCCGGTGACTTGGGGGTTGGGGGCGTTCTTTGCCATCGAAGAGAATCTCTCAGGGATGAATAGCGTCTTTTGCCCCGACACTGCGCCGGGGGCATCTGTACGTCAAGTGGTGGCAATCGGCCAAAGGCACAAGTGCATGACGGGCCGCACAAACGAAATGGCCCCGGCAGCGCTGCCGGGGCCATGACAAGATTGCGAGCAGCGCAGTAACCCGCTCAGGCGGCGTCACTGCCCTCGCCTGCTGCGCGCGGCTGCTTGAGATTGCCGCGATAGATCAGGTACGGCTCGGCCTGTCCTTCGATGACGGCGTCGTCCACCACCACCTTGCTCACGTGCTCCAGCGACGGCAGCTCGTACATGGTGTCCAGCAGCACTTGTTCGAGAATGGTGCGCAGGCCACGCGCGCCGGTCTTGCGCTTGAGCGCCTTGCGGGCGATCGCCTGCAGGGCCTCAGGGCGGAACTCGAGTTCCACGCCTTCCATCTCGAACAGCTTCTTGAACTGCTTGGTGACGGCGTTCTTCGGCTCGGTGAGAATCTTGACCAGCGCTGGCTCATCCAGCTCATCGAGCGTCGCGACCACCGGCAGGCGGCCAACGAACTCGGGGATCAGGCCGTAGCGGACCAGATCGGACGGCTCCACTTCCGCCAGCAGCTTACCCAGGTTCTCCTTGCGCTCCTTGCTGCGGACTTCGGCCGAGAAGCCGATGCCCACCGTCTCGGAACGCTGCTGGATCACCTTTTCCAGGCCGGCGAACGCGCCACCGCAGATGAACAGGATGTTCTTGGTATCGACCTGCAGGAATTCCTGCTGCGGATGCTTGCGGCCACCCTGCGGCGGCACCGAGGCCAGCGTGCCTTCGATCAGCTTCAGCAATGCCTGCTGCACGCCTTCGCCGGACACGTCGCGGGTGATCGATGGGTTCTCGCTCTTGCGCGAGATCTTGTCGATTTCGTCGATGTAGACGATGCCCGACTGCGCCTTGTCGACGTCGTAGTCGCACTTCTGCAGCAGCTTCTGGATGATGTTTTCCACATCCTCGCCCACGTAACCCGCCTCGGTGAGGGTGGTGGCGTCGGCGATGGTGAACGGCACGTTGAGCAGGCGCGCCAGGGTCTCGGCCAGCAGGGTCTTGCCCGAGCCGGTGGGACCGATCAGCAGGATGTTGGACTTGCCCAATTCGACGTCGTCGCTCTTCTGGCGCGACTCCATGCGCTTGTAGTGGTTGTACACGGCCACCGCCAGCGCCTTCTTGGCGCGGGTCTGGCCCACCACGTACTGATCGAGCGTCTCCATGATCTCGCGGGGCTTGGGCAGTTGGCTGCGCCCGGAGGCCGCCTTCTCCTCCAGTTCCTCGCGGATGATGTCGTTGCACAGCTCTACGCACTCGTCGCAGATGAACACGGAGGGGCCCGCGATCAGCTTGCGCACTTCATGCTGGCTCTTGCCGCAGAAGGAGCAGTAGAGAATCTTGCCGCTGTCGTTGGAACGGCCCTGCCGATCGTCGCTCATGCCTGGATCCTGCTAGTAAATCGATTGCGGTTTGAGAATAGCACAGCGTTCCGCGTCTGCAGCGAGACGCGGAACGACTTGCAAACCCGGTACCAGGTACCTGAAATCAGGCCGATTTCACCGATTCGACGGCACGGCGGTCCAGGACCTGGTCGATCAGACCATACTCCTTGGCCGCCTCGGCGCTCATGAAGCGGTCGCGCTCCATGTCCCGCTCGATCTTGTCGAGGGGCTGGCCGGTATGCTGAACATAGATATCGTTCAGGCGACGACGCAGGTACAGGATCTCCTGGGCCTGGATCTCGATGTCCGTGGCCTGGCCGCGGGCGCCGCCCGACGGCTGGTGGATCATCACGCGTGAGTTCGGCAGCGAGTAACGCTTGCCCTTGGCGCCAGCCATCAGCAGCAGCGAGGCCGCACTGCAGGCTTGGCCGATGCACATGGTGCTGACGTCCGGCTTGATGAACTGCATGGTGTCGTAAATCGCCAGCCCGGCGGTAACGGCGCCGCCCGGGCTGTTGATGTACAGATGGATGTCCTTGTCCGGGTTCTCCGATTCAAGGAACAGCATCTGCGCGACCAGCAGGTTGGCCACCTGATCGTTCACCTCGCCCACGAGGAAGATCACGCGCTCCTTGAGGAGGCGCGAATAGATGTCGTACGAACGTTCGCCTCGGGCGGTCTGCTCGACGACGATCGGTACCAGGTTGAGGTTCTGGATCGGGTCCATGGCCATGCTTTGTCGCTCTCCGGTTGATTGGCCTGAAGGATGCCTCAGGCGCTGACCGGGCGCATCACCTCGTCAAAGCCCAGATTCTGCACGGTGGTCGTGGCGTGATCGGCCACCCACTCTGCGACCTGGTCTTCCATCACGCGGTTCTGCAGCCCGGACATCAGTTGGGGGTCACGGTTGTAGAGTTCAATGACCTTCTCCGGTTCCTCGTAGGTCGAGGCGATCGCGGCCAGCTGTTCAGCCACGCGGCTACGGTCGATGGCCAGGGACTGCTTGCGGGCGATCTCGCCCATCAGCAGGCCGGCAATGACGCGCTTGCGGGCGATCGGCGCGGCGGCCTCGACCAGCTGCGGCGGAACCTGCTGGCCGCGCGGCACGCTGCCCTGGGCCAGGCCGTGGGCCTCGGACTGCACCATCACATTGGGCACGTCCAGTTCGGGATAGGCGTTGGCCAGCTTCTCGGCCACTTCGGACTTCAGGCGGGCCATCAGGGTGGCCTTCAGCTCGCGCTCGAGGTTGGCCCGCACTTCCTTGCGGAAATGCTCCAGGTCACCGTCGACAATGCCGAACAGCTTGGCGAACTCGGCGTCCACTTCCGGCAGCTTCGGCTCCTGCACCTTGATGATCTTGAACTGGCACTGCGTGGTCTTGCCGGCCAGGTTCTCGTTGCGGAAATCCGCCGGGAACTCGACATCGGCGGCGAACTCGTCGTCCGCCTTGCGGCCGGTGAGGACTTCGTCCAGCGCCTTGAACAGGTTGCCCGAGCCCAGCACGCTGCCGGCGCGCTCCAGGCCTTCGGCCGGGAAGCGATAGTCACCGGCCTGCGCCGAGTACTCGAACATCACGAAGTCGCCCTCGACCGAGGCGCGCTCGACGGGGTCGAAGCTGCGGCGCTGGGTGCGCAGGGTCTCGATCATCTTCTCGATGTCGGCATCGTTCACGTCGGCCACCGGGCGGGTGACCTCGAGCTTGGCGACGTCGATCTCGGGGAATTCCGGCATCACCTCGAAGGTGGCGGTGTAGGCGATCTCGCCATCTTCCGGGCGGCCGGTCGTGTTGATCGACGGGTTGGCGATCGGGCGCAGGTTCTCCTGGGCCACCGCCTCACGCAGCGTGCTGCCGATCAGGTCGGAAAGCACCTCGCCACGCACCTGGTCGCCGAAGCGCTGCTGGATCACCGTGGTCGGCACCTTGCCCGGACGGAAGCCCTTCAGGCGCACCGTGCGACCCATCTCGGCGATGCGGGCGCTCACCTGCGACTCGAAACGCTCCGCGGGGAACTTCACCGTGAGCTTGCGCTCGAGCTTGCCGACGTTTTCAACCGAAACCTGCATGACGTCTCCTGGAATACCGAAAAGTGCGCCCGTCAAAGGCGCATGGCGGCCCCCGGCCGCCTTCAAAAACAAAGGGATGGTGCGAAAGGTGGGACTCGAACCCACACGGGGGTTACCCGCCAGAACCTAAATCTGGTGCGTCTACCAATTCCGCCACTTTCGCATCAGAACAACTCTGAGGAAACTCCCGCAAGCATCGGATTTCCAAGGGAATTGACAGACGAAATCTGTCTCCATGCCCCGCCCCGCCAGCCTCCGGGCACTCCGCCCTAAGTCGATGATTCCCTTACACGAAAGCGAGTCATTTTACGGTTCGTCCGGGCGGCAGCACAAGCGGGGGTGAGAGGGTCTCAGGGACCCCGCGACCGCGTCCAGAATCAGCCGGAGCGGCCGCCGTACGCAATCGCCACAACCGATGGCGAGGTCATGGGCAGGATGTGCTGCAAGCGGGCCTTTTCAGAGTTCGCGCAGCACGCGGAAGCCGACGCGTCCACTGCGCACGCTGGCGTCCACCCCTTGGCGGTAGGCCGAGCGCACCTGGTCCGGCGAGCTGCCCCAGGAGCCGCCGCGCACGACCCTCACGCTGCAGCCGGGGTTGACCCAAGCGCTGCCGTCGCGGGGGGCGCGCAGGTAGCTCTCATGCCAGCAGTCCTGCACCCATTCGGAGACGTTGCCGCCCATGTCGTACAGGCCGAACGGATTGGGCGAAAAGCTCATCACCGGCGCCGGACCCCAGTAGCCGTCGCGGTAGCCGGGGAAGGCGTTGCTCCAGCGGCGGCCGCTGGGCGAACGATCGTTGCCGCCAGTGAGGTTTTCCACCTTGCCGGTCGGGTTGCCGTCACCCCACCAGTAGCGGCTGCCGGTCCCACCGCGCAGGGCGTATTCGAACTCGGCTTCGCTGGGCAGCCGAAAGGTCTTGCCGGTGCGCTGGCTGAGCCAGTCGGCATAGGCCTTGGCGTCGTTCCAGGACACGTTCACCACCGGCAGCCGGCTGTCGGCGTTGTGGCCGACGTAATCGTCCTGCCAGGTGGCGTTGCTGTCGTCGCGCATCGCCCCGGTGCCTTCGTCGTAGACGCTGGCGCCGCCGAGCTTCACCGAGTCGGGCTGGTAACCGCTGGCGCGGACAAACTCGCGGAACTGCCCGACCGTGATGGCCGTGCGCGATAGCGCGAATCCCTTGCTGATGGCGACCTGGTGCTGCGGGGTCTCGGCATCCTGGCGGCCGGCTTCCTCGTCCGGCGCGCCCATCTGGAACGTGCCAGTCGGCACCACCACCATCGACGGGCCCTGGCCGGGCATGTCGAGGAAGCGGTCGGTGAAGACCTGGCCCGGCTTGTAGTTGGCGTAGAGCCGGGCGTTGTTCAATCGATCGCCGAATTCCGTCAGGCCGGCGAGCTCGGGGCTGATGCCTTTGGCCTGGTCGGCCAGTTGCTGGGCAAGAGTGAGGTTGCCCGCATCCAGCGCCGAGCGGGCCTGGGTCAGGATGCCTGTCGCCCGCGCCTGGCGCATGCCATCCACACGCGTGTGCACATCGCGCAGCGCCTGCGAGTCGGGCAGTACCTGGGCGGCCTCGGCCAGCGCCTGGTCAGCCCCCTTGAAATCGTTCTGTGCAACGGCGGCGAGCGCGCGATCGAGCACCGCGCGCTGCACCTGCAGAACTCCCTGGGCAGCAACCGCATTGTCCGGATCCAGCTGCTGCACCTGCCGATACAACTCCAGCGCGTTATCCCCCGCCGGCTGGTCAACCTTGCCCTGCTGCAACAGAGTCGCGGCCTTGGCCAGCAGCGGACGCACCTGCGTCAGGGTTTTCAGCTTGGCGAGCAGCTGATTCACGTCGTCCGTCGAATCAGGAATTCCCTTGAGCGCTTCCAGCAGCTCACCGACCGACTCGGCATCGCCCACCGCGAGGTCCTGGTTGATTTCGGCAACGAGCCGCTGACGAACGTCAAACAGGCCCTCGGCAGCGCGACGACTGTCCGGCTTGTCCTTCAGGGCGAGCTCGAACAATGCGGCGGCGCTGTTGACATCGCCGGCCAGCTGGCCGGCGTGCAACGCCTTGCTGGCGCGCGTGAGCAAAGCCTCGACCTCGGGCGTGTCGGCGCTGAGCTGTTCGGGAAGGTTCTCGTTCTTCTTGCCCAGTCGCGCCACGATCACTTCGCTGGGCGCCAGGGTCACCGGCGGACCGGCGTCGATTTCAGCCAACGCCGGCGCAGACGGCAACCGCTGGTTGGGGGCGCCACTCGTCACCGGGCCGAGGTTCATCGCGCGCTTGGTGGTGACCGCCGACGGCTCGACGTGGAAGACCCGCGGAAAGAAGTGATAAACCAACGCCATGCCGAGCACGACGACGCCAAGGGTCCCACCCACGGCACGCTGTCGTCGTACGGTTTCCTTGCTCGGCATGTTGGGCGTCCTTGGGCGGCCTGTTATCGTGCTGCGCCTAACCATAGGCACAAACCGATGTCAGGACAATGCGCGAGCTCGCGTCCCCGGCATCTCCAGGAACACGCATGCAAGCACACGCCAACCCGGCTCCCGACGCCAGCTGGATCGAACATCGCGACGCCCTCGAAGCATGGCTGGCGACGCTGCCCGCCAACGCGGCGCTCGGCTTCGACACCGAGTTCATGCGCCGGAACACCTTCTATCCCCAGCTAGCCCTTGTCCAGCTTGGCTGGAATGGGCGCTATGCACTGGTCGACCCACTGGCGTTTTCCATCGGCGATGCGTTGCAGCCGCTGCTGGGCAACGGCGATGCCGTCACCGTGATGCACAGCGCAAGCGAAGACCTCGAAGCGCTGTCGCCGCTGCTGCCCCACGGACCGCGACGCCTGTTCGACACTCAGATTGCCGCGGCCTTCGTCGGCATGGGACTGGGTATCAGCTATCGCGCATTGGTGGCCGAACTGGCCGGCGCGGAACTGGACAAGGGCGAGACACGCTCGGACTGGCTGCAGCGTCCGCTGACCGCATCGCAGCGTGCGTATGCCACGCTCGACGTGGTCTACCTCAAGACCGTCCACGAACAACTGGCCGAACGCCTGGAGCAACGCGACCGCACCGCATGGCATGCGGAAGACTGCGAGCGCCTCAAGCAGCGCGCCTGTTATCGCGAGGGAGACCCGCAACCGCAGCGTGGCTTCCGCGGCGCCGCCGAGTGGCGACCGGAACAGCGCGCCCTGCTTCGCCGCGTACTGCTGTGGCGAGACCATGCCGCGCGCACGCTCGACCGTCCGCGCCCGTGGCTATTGGAGGACGCCGCCGCGATGAGCCTCGTGCAGCAGCGCCCCGCCTCTGCCAGCGAGTTGGATCAGCGCACGCGCGGCCAGCGCGCACTGCGTTCGGCGCAGCGCGAGGAACTGTTCGAGCAGCTGCGCCGGCCGCTGGATGCGGAGGAAATCAGCGGCGCCGCGAGCATCCTGGAGACACCGCAGGGCGAGGCCAAAAAGGCGCTGGCGGCGATGAAGGACCTCGTCGACCGGCGGGCCAGCGAACTCGACCTTCCCCCCGGCCTGCTGTGCCCGCGCAAGGCGCTGGAGGAATACGTGGTGACGGCCCAGTGGCCGGACTTTCTCGAGGGCTGGCGGCGCGGCGTGCTGCAAGACGATTTGGCCCGCTTGCTGCCCTGAGGACGGGGGCTTGGCGAACGCCACGAGCCGCTGGTAATATTTGCGGCTCGTGTGGGGCGGTAGCTCAGCTGGGAGAGCGTCGCGTTCGCAATGCGAAGGTCGGGAGTTCGATCCTCCTCCGCTCCACCAATCATTCCAGACCTGACAGCGCTTGCCCGTCACCGGCCAGGCGCTGTTTTGTTTTGGGCGCCAGGCTGGCTCCGGACACTGGCTCTCGGCAAATGCGGGTTCACGCCATGATGTTCACGCCGCCGTCGATGTAGAGCGTCTCACCGGAAACGCGTCGCGCGTACCGCGTCGCCAGGAACGCGCAGGTGAAGCCGACATCCATGATGTCCACCAGCTCGCCCAGCGGGGCGCGTTGCGACGCCTTGCTCAACAGCAGGTCAAAATCCTTGAGGCCGCTGGCGGCGCGCGTCTTGAGCGGACCGGGCGACACGGCATGCACGCGGATGCCAAGGTGCCCGAGTTCGTAGGCGAGGTAGCGAGCGCAGGATTCGAGCGCGGCCTTTACCGGACCCATCACGCTGTAGTTGGGCACCACCTTGTTAGCGCCGTAGTAGCTCATGGTCAACAGCGTGCCGCCGTCCTTCATCAGCGGCGCCGCCAATCGGGCCATGCGCACGAAGGAGTGGCAGGAGATGTCCATGGCCGCGCCGAATCCTTCGCTGGAGCATTGCAGCAGGCCGCCCTCGAGGTCGGCTTTCGGCGCCCAGGCGATGGAGTGCACGACGATGTCCAGCTTTCCCCACTCGCTCGCGATGCGCTCGAACACGGCTTCCAGTTCGCCGGGCCGCGCCACGTCGAGTGGCAGGAACAGTGGCGCCTGCAGTTCGGTGGCGAGCGGCTCGACATGCGGTCGCGCCTTGTCGTTCAAGTAGGTGATGGCCAACTCGGCGCCCAGTTCATGAAAGGCCTTGGCGCATCCGTAGGCAATCGAGTGCTCGTTGGCGATCCCGGTGACCAACGCCTTGGCGCCCTTCAGGATCGGTCGCGATGTTTCACTGGACATCACATGTCTCCTCTAGCCTGCCTGCGACTGACGTGACGGATCCAACTGAGTCCCTTCGATGGCCGCCCGTGCGCACCCTTTCCTTGCCTAGCCCATCAACGCCATGGTCTGGCGCGCGATCATCGACTCTTCGTCGGTCGGTATGACCCACCCGCCGACGCGGCTACCCGGCTTGCTGATGCACGGACCGCCAGCCTCGTTGGCGACGTCGTCGAGATCGAGGCCACACCATCCGACCAGCGACGCCACGCGCTTGCGAACGGCTGACGCGTTCTCGCCGATGCCCGCGGTGAATACCAGCGCGTCGATGCCGCCCATGGCGGCGACCAGTGAGCCCAGCTCCCTCGCGATCCGGTAAACGAAGAGGTCGACCGCGGCGCGCGCGTTCGCGTCGTCGCTGTGGAGCAATTCGCGCATATCGCTGGACACGCCGGACACGCCGAGCAGGCCGGACTGCCGATAGATCAGGTCGGCCACGCCTCGGGTGTCCATGCCCAACGCATCGATCAGATACAGGATCACGCCCGGGTCCAGATTGCCGCAGCGCGTTCCCATCGGCAGCCCATCCACTGCGGTGAAGCCCATGGTGCTGGCCACGCTTCTCCCCCCGACCATCGCGCACATGCTGGCGCCATTGCCAAGATGCGCCACCACGGTGCGCCCCGCGGCCGCGACCGGGGAGTAATCGGCGAGCACGCTCGCGATGTATTCGTACGACAACCCGTGAAACCCATAACGCCGTACGCCCAGATCCGTGATGGACGCCGGCAGTGCGTAGGCCTGCGCAACCTCCGGCTGGTTCCGATGGAACGCCGTGTCGAAGCACGCCACCTGCGGCAACTCCGGACGCCGCCGGTGGATGATGCGGATGGGCGCCAGGTTGTGCGGCTGGTGCAGTGGCGCGAGCGGCGAAAGTTTGTCCAGTTCGTCGACCACTGCCGGGGTCGCCAGAACAGCGGAAGTGAAATGTTGGCCACCATGCACGACCCGGTGGCCCACCGCGACGACGCTGTAGCCTTCGCCATGACCGCGCAGGAAATCGCCAATGTGCGCGATGGCCCCCTCATGCCCCAGTTCGCCGCCGTCCGGTGGCTGCAGCTCGGTGCGAGTGACCTCCCCTTGCGGGTCCACCACGCGGAAGCTGGCCTTGGTATACAGGCCGTCCACCTGGCCACGCATCGCGAGCTTCATACCTGCACCCACCTCGAACACCCTGAACTTGATGCTCGAGGAACCCGCGTTCAACACCAGAATGATGTCGATCATGCGCTTATCCCATGATCCTGCCGCCCTCGCGGCGCGAAAGCGCGACCATCACCGCCACCGCGCAGGAAGCGAGCCGCGTCACCAGCGAGTCGGCGCGACTGGTCAGGATGATCGGCACCCGCGCGCCCAGCACCACCCCAGCGGCATCCGCCCCAGCCAGGAACGACAGGCTCTTGGCCAGCATGTTGCCGGCCTCGAGATCAGGCACCATCAACACGTTGGCGCGACCGGCCACCGGTGAATGGATCTGCTTGATGCGCGCCGCTTCCTCGTCGATCGCGTTATCCAGCGCGAGCGGCCCATCGACCAGGGCGCCGGTGACCTGATGGCGATCCACCATCTTGCATAGCGCCGCGGCTTCGATGGTCGAAGGCACTTTCGGGTTGACCGTTTCCATCGCCGACAGGATCGCCACGCGCACCTCGGCAAACTGCAAGGCATGACCGAGGTCGATGGCGTTTTGCAGGATGTCGACCTTCTCCTCCAGCGTGGGTGCGATGTTGATCGCCGCATCGGTGATGATCAGTGGGTTTTCGTGCTGCGGCACGTCCATCACGAAGCAATGGCTGATGCGCCTGGCCGTGCGCAGCCCCGTGTCGCGTTTGACCACCGCCGCCATCAGCTCATCGGTATGCAGGCTGCCTTTCATGAGCGCTTCGGACCGCCCGTCCCTCACGCATTCCACCGCCGCGGCAGCGGACGCGTGACTGTAGGGCGCATCCACGATCGGATACGGCGTCAGGTCGATACCAAGTTCAGCAGCCACGGCCTCGATGCGCGCACGCGGCCCGACCAACACGGGCGCGATGAGTCGGGCCTTGGCCGCTTCCACCGCCCCCTCCAGCGAACTACGGTCGCATGGATGGGCGACCGCGACGGGCAACGGCGGCAGCGTCTGGCAAAACTCGATCAGCCGGTGGTACTTCGCGTGCTTCTGTTCCATCGACGCCTCCTCGGCGCATCGAGAGACTGAGCGACAACACGGTTTTCAGGACTGCGGCGGCGGCGCCACCTTGGCGGACTGCGGCAACAGGGACGGCTCTCCGAGCACGTTGCGTATGGTTGCCATGGCGGACGCCTGTTCGACGGTGTGCGAGTCCTTCTTCACACGCTCATCGGCCAGCAAGGCATCGATCAGGCCAAGCAGGCGGGTCCTGTCGGCGGGATCGGCAAGCAAGCGCGGCAGCGTCGCCACCGCCTGCTCGGGCTCGTAATGCACGATGATTTCCTGCTCGCCGCGAATCCTGCGCCATTGATCGTGCGGCAACGGCGGCAGGAACTGGGCGTAGTCCTTGCTCAGCTGGTCGCGCATGGCAAGCCGGCTCAACAGCAGCGGCTCGCCCTTGCGTTCCAGCAGATGGGCCACCCGCGCCACCGCCTCGGCGTATCCACCCTCCGCGATCGCGGCCAGCGCATGCTTCACATAGGGCAGCTCACGTGGATCCACCGCGGCGTGTGTGGCCGCCTCTTCACGCACCGCGTGCCGATTGGCCAGATGCAGCGAGAACAAATTCGCATAGACACCAAAGAACAGCGCTTCGGTCGCGGCGTCGCGCAGCGCCGTGCAGCAATCCAGCGAGGCGCTGAGCACGTCCGCGCCGGACTTCTCGAACGCGCGCCAGCCATTGGCGGCGTCTGCCGGCTTGCGATCGGCCTTGATGGCCTTGGCCGCCGGCCCCAACCAAGACAGCCACGGATTCATGTCCGACCAGGCCCATCGTTGCACCCGCAGCGGATGAAGCGCGCGCAACACCTGCGCGCTCGCCTCGCTCGACAGGGACTCCACGTAGGGCTGGGCAAACAGCTGATAGGCCAGCTGGTTGAATTCCGAGACCTCGGCAACGGCGGCGAACGGCTTCTCATCGGTGCGCCCGAATTTGTTCAGGCGCGCCGCGATGTCCTCTAGGCGAAGCTCGTGGAAGGAGACTTCATAAGCCGGCCCATGCTCGCCCGCTTCGGTCGCCGTGATGCTCATGCCATACAGGCCCGGCGGGAAAGTCTCGATCGCCTGCAATACGGAGACGATCTGTGCGTGTTCCTTTTTCGCCACCTTGCCCGACACGAAGATGCCGAGGTGACCAACGCTTTCATGCATCAGGCCGACGATGACCTGTCCGCGCGCCTTGATCTCGTCCGTGCTCTCGTAGAGGTCCGCCACCCAGTTGAACGCCTGTTGCGGCGGGGTGATGTTGTCGCCCATCGAGGCGAACAGGATGATCGGCGATCGGATGTCGCGCAGATCGAACGACTTGCCGTGGCCGTTGCTCACCTCACCGGACCAAAGTTTGTTGCCCACGAAGAGGTTGCGTGTGATCCATTCGATCTCCTCGCGGTTCATCAGGTAGAAGCCGCCCCACCACTTCTCGAATTCGAGGAAGCGTTCCGGCTCCGTGTCGATGTGCGCGTACAGGTTGTAGTACTTGTCCCAAAACGTGTTGGCGAGATTGAGGTTCTCGAAGTTCTGCACCAGCCAGGCGCCATCGAACTTGCCGTCGCCGAGGTCCGCGGTGTACGAGGCAAGCCAGGTTCCGCCCAGCAATCCGCCGGCGTAACGCATGGGGTTGTCGCCGGCCCCCTCGCTCCAGGCGCCGCTCCAGTAGGACATGGGCGCGCCGTTGATGACGATCGGCCCGGTCGTGTCCGGATCGGAGCTGGCCAGCATCATCGCGGCCCAGCCGCCCTGGCAATTGCCGATCAGCGCGGGCTTGGGGCTGTCCGGATGCAGGTCGCGCACCTTGCTGACGAAGCGTTGCTCCGCCGCGCAGACATCGAGCAGGGTCTGGCCCGGCTCCGGGTCGCGATAGAACACCACGAAATACACCGGATGCCCGGCGCGCAGGGCGACGCCCACCTGGGAATCATCCTTGAAGCCGCCAATACCTGGCCCGTGGCCCGCACGGGGATCGATGATCACGTAGGGACGCTTGCGCTCGTCGATGACCACGCCATCCGGCGGCACGATGCGCAACAGCGCGTAATTCACGGGGCGCTCGAAATGGCGCGCATCCAGCACCGTCTCATAGTCGAAATGCAGCACGGGCTTGAGCCCCTGCACCGCCGATTCCACGAAATCCGTGCCCCGCTCGCGCAGGGTGTCCCAGTAAAGGACCGATCGTTGCGCGGCATCCACCGCATAGCGCCAGCCTTCGATCGGATTGGCGAGGGCGGCCCACGATTTGAGCAGGCCTTCGTTGCGCCAATGAGGCTCCAGCGCCCGGCCCACTCGATCGCCGTAGTGCTCCAGCGCATGCTGGGTTCGTTTTTGCCAAAGTCGCGCGATCTTGGCGGCGACCTCCTGGCTGTGCACGACGTCTCTTCCTGTGTCCATGGCGTGGTCCCCATGTTTCGACTGGAATGCCCGGCGAACAACGACTGTGTCGTCGCAGGATGAATGAAACGGGCGGCGGCCCCGCGTATCAGGTGCATCGATACCGGGCGGGGCCATGCAACCCATCCACTGTCCGATAAAAATGATGACAACCGCGTGTGCGCCAAGTGCCCAATCACTCGACGGATGCGAAACGGGAATGATCCTCGTTGGTCTGCTTGATGGAATGACGCACGATTGCGCCGGATCTTCATCCACGCGCACGCCAGGGCGCGTCGGGTACGACGAATCGAGCAAGGTCATTGAAGGTTTCACCAGCAACCCATGACGGCCCGCGCCCGGCTTCGCAACTAATTGCGCCCATGCGCCAGCTGACTGGCAAGCAAATAAATCTGTCGTCCCCCTTGATGTCACGCGAGCCGGGCACACTTCCGGCACTGCCCGCCTGGCATGCTGCGCGCCACAGTGGACCCCGTTCGCTCATCCTTGGAGACACCGCAAGTCATGACCCCGCAGGAACAACAGCTACTCGATGATTTCCTCCAGCGCCTGGCCGCCACCGGTGGTGTGGCCAAGGATCCCCAAGCGGACGCATTGATTCGCCAGCGCCTGGCCATGCAACCCGATGCGCTGTACCTGCTGGTGCAACGCAGCCTGTTGCAGCAACAGGCACTGGAAGGCGCCAAGGCGCAGATCGCCCAGCTGCAGGCGCAGCTCGGCGCACAGCAGGGCGGCGGCAGCTTCCTCGGCGGACAGCAGCAGCCGGCCTGGGGCGCCGTCCCGCCGCCCTACCCGCCGCAGGCTCCGGCGCAACCGGCCGCAGCGCCGGGCTGGCGCGAGCGCTTGTTCGGTGGGGCGCCTGCGCAACCGCCGGCCGCGGCGCCCAGCTTCCTCTCGCAGGCAGCGACCACCGCCGCCGGTGTGGCGGGTGGCATGTTCCTGTTTGACGGCATCGAAAACCTGCTGGGTGGCCACCACGGCGGTGGCGGCTTCTTTGGCGGCGGCGGCCAGCCGACGGTGATCGAGAACGTCACCGAGAACAACTATTACGACGACGACCGCTCGCGCGACCGTGACGTCAGCAACGACCAGGACTTTGCCTCGTCGGATGATTTCGACGACGGCAGCGGCGGTGGTTTCGACGACAACAGCTGGGCGTAATCAGCCTCTGACGATCGGGCGTGCCGCCATGGCACGCCCGATCACGGATTGTTGTGGGAGCATCCAACGAACCGTGAGTGGCGCGAAGCCACCCATGGTGTCTAGAGCGACCCTGCCGCCAGCGCGCGCAACTGAGGATGTTGCGACTGGAGCAAGTCGCTGCGCAGCGCCTCGGCGAAATGATCGGGCGCCACGGCGATCGCCGAGCGCAGCAGCGCGCAGGCCTCTTCGATGCGTCCTTCCTCAGTGAGCACCGAGGCCCAGCTGCACTTGCCGCGATAGTCGCCCTTCTCGGCCGAACGCCGATAAAGTTCGCGCGCCGCCTCGGAGTCCGGCTCGGTTTCCCAACCGTATTCGTAGTACTGACCGAGGAAATGCATGGCGCGGGCGTGCCCTGCCTCAGCCGCGCAACGGAACCAGTGGAAGGCTTCCTTGCGGTTTTGCAGCACGCCCCGGCCATGGGCCAGCAGGCAGGCGTAGTTGTACATGCCCCAGTCCGAAGCATGCTCGGCGGACTCGCGATACCAGACCGCGGCCAGTTCGACATTCACCGGCACGCCCCAGCCGTTCTGGTGGATGCGCCCGATCATGTTCATCGCCATCGGCTCACCCTGGTGGGCCGCAAGCTGGAACCAATACAGCGCTTCAGCCATGTCGCGCTGGCAGCCGATGCCTTCCAGGAAGGTTTGCGCCACCGCCAACTGCGAGGCGGCATCCCCCGCCAGCGCCTGCGCCAGCAAGGTCGTGTGCACGCGCGCGGGCGACGTCCGCAGCAGATGCAGCAGCTCGTCGGTGCGTGTGGCGCCGTGCGTCCCGCTCATGTCCCGGACTTGGCGCACGGCAGGTTGTGGTGGTTGGCAGTCAATCGAAGCACGTCGGTATGCGGGGCGTTGGTCCGGATGAGACCCGGAATGGATACATCAGGTTCCGGGAGCTTACGACGCAGCCGCTCCTCGCGCATCGGATCCTGGATCCTGAACGATGACGCCAACCTCCTGCGGCGAGTCATCGGCTCCATGCCGTTCAGATGGCCGGCGCCATGCAGGATCATGCCCACCGCCGCGATCGCGGCCGGGTGGGCGCCGAGCCTGTCCCCGATGACCGGGTCGCCAGCGTCATCATTGGCCGGATTATTGAGGAACCATGTTGCGGAAAGGTCAGTACGCACGGGTACGCCCGTACGGCACGCCGCCGGTCGGTAAACCGCCGTCACACATTTCTCCACTGGCTGGCGCGGGCGGCGGTGCATCGGCTCGTCAGCAGTCAGTACGTCGGGAATGTGGAATAGCATCGCGTTTCCTTTGCTGACTGAACTGGTCGCTCGTCCTGCGGCCGGTCGGCGACCGTATCAGAAATGGAAGCGCGCGGTCACGATACGAGCACGGCAGCGCGCGCAGGCCACTCACCAGGCAGGCCCCCATGGCTTCAAGGTGGCGCAATTCGCTAACCGGATTGCGCTTTCCATGTGGCGACGCACATTGCCCTGACGGGCCGCGCCTCCTCTTGCGATCCAGCCCCGCTGGTCGCAGCAGTGGCCCAGCGCGAGAAACGCCCTCTGAATCAGGCGAAAAACTGCCGCCTTTTCCTCGTTGATTCAAAAGGTTGGGATCTATACACCAAACACCCCTCTCCTCATCGAGCGCCCGAGCGAAGACCCAGCGGCCCCGCCAACGCCCGGCTGCAGGCGCCCTCTCATCGAGCCCAGACGGGCGACTCACCGGTCCCAGCGCCAAGACGAATCCATGCGCAGCCCCAGCAAGCGGCGCCCACGTCACATCCGACACATTCACCTTCCGATAAGCCACCTCTGGCCTGGCGGAAAAGCCTGGCGACCCTGCTAGCCTTGCGTCGCCGACGCGCATGACGCACCGCCCGATGCATGCGATCTTGCGACGACGACACACAGGGGCATGCACCGACGCTGTGTTCACCGGGTGACCCATCGGATAACCTGCGGGTCTGCTCCATGCCCTACCCCACAGACAGCGGAAGCCCGGCATGCACAACCTGGAAGACACCAAGCTCGCCATCATTGGACTCGGCTACGTCGGATTGCCGCTGGCGGTGGAGTTCGGCAAGCGTTACGACACGGTCGGCTTCGACATCAACCACGGGCGCATCGACGAGTTGTGCGCCGGCCAGGACAACACGCTGGAAGTGAGCGCCGAAGAACTGGCCGCCTCGCCCCGGTTGCGCTTCAGCGCGCAACTGGCCGACCTCGCCGACCGCAACGTCTACATCGTCACCGTGCCCACGCCGATCGACTCGGCCAAGCGTCCTGACCTGACGCCGCTGGTGCGAGCCAGCGAGACGCTGGCCAAGGTGCTCAAGCGCGGCGACGTGGTGGTGTACGAGTCCACCGTCTACCCGGGTTGCACCGAGGAAGTGTGCGTGCCGATCCTCGAGAAGGGCTCGGGGCTGGTGTTCAACCGCGACTTTTTCGCCGGCTACAGCCCCGAGCGAATCAATCCGGGCGACAAGCAGCATCGCGTCACCAGCATCCTCAAGGTGACCTCCGGCTCCACGCCGGAAACGGCCGACTACGTGGACCGGCTCTACGGCTCGATCATCACCGCGGGCACGCATCGGGCCAGTTCACTCAAGGTGGCCGAAGCGGCCAAGGTCATCGAGAACACCCAGCGCGACCTCAACATCGCGCTGGTCAACGACCTGTCGATCCTGTTCAACAAGCTGGGCATCGATACGCTGGAAGTGCTGGAGGCGGCGGGCACCAAGTGGAACTTCCTGCCGTTCCGCCCCGGCCTGGTCGGCGGCCACTGCATCAGCGTGGATCCCTACTACCTCACCCACAAGGCGCAGGAAGTGGGCCACCACCCCGACGTGATCCTGGCCGGCCGTCGCACCAATGACGGCATGGGTCCCTACATCGCCAGCGAAGTGATCCGGCTGATGGTGCGCAAGGGCATCAACCCGGTGCAGGCGCGTGTGCTGGTGCTGGGCCTGGCCTTCAAGGAAAACTGCCCGGATCTGCGGAACACTCGCGTGGTGGATATCGTGCACGCCTTGCACGGCTATAACGCGCAGGTGGATGTGCACGACCCGTGGGTGAACGCCGCCGAAGCCGAGCACGAATACGCGCTGGCCCCGATTGAGCAACCGCAGGTGGCCAGCTATGACGCGGTGATCGTCGCCGTGGGACATCGCCAGTTCAAGGCGATGGGCGCGACCGGCATCCGAGCCTTTGGCAAGCCGTCGTCGGTGGTGTATGACGTGAAATACGTGCTGCCGCGCGAAGCCGTCGACGGCCGTCTTTAAGGACTCGCATCATGAAAGTGTTGGTTACCGGCACCGCCGGCTTCATTGGTTCCTACGTCGCCGAACGCCTGCTGGACCGTGGCGACGAAGTGGTCGGTCTGGACAACCTCAATGACTACTACGACGTGACGTTGAAGCAGGCGCGTCTCGCGCGTTTCGCGGAGCGTCGCGGCTACAGCCACGTCCATGCCGACCTCGCCGATCGCGATGCGATGGAGCGCCTGTTCGCCCAGCACCGCCCGCAGCGCGTGGTGCACCTGGCCGCGCAGGCCGGCGTGCGCTACGCGGCGGAGAACCCGCACGTGTACGCAAGCAGCAATGTGGTCGGCTTCCTGCATGTGCTGGAGGGTTGCCGCCAGCATGGCGTGGAGCATCTGGTGTACGCCTCCACCAGTTCGGTCTACGGCGCCAACACGGCGATGCCGTTCTCCGAGCACAAGTCCGCCGAGCACCCGCTCACTTTGTATGCGGCGACCAAGAAAGCCAACGAGCAGATGGCGCACAGCTACGCGCATCTCTATGGCATTCCCTGCTCCGGCCTGCGCTTTTTCACGGTCTATGGTCCGTGGGGTCGCCCGGACATGGCGCTGTTCCTGTTCACCCGGGCGATCCTGGCCGGCGAGCCGATTCGCGTGTTCAACCATGGCCGGCACAAGCGCAGCTTCACCTACGTGGACGACATCGTTGAAGGCGTGATTCGCACGCTGGACAAGGCGCCGCCGATCGACTCGCGCTGGGACAGCAACGCGCCCGATCCGGCCAGCAGCGGCGTCGCCCCCTACCGTCTGTTCAACATCGGCAACGAGCGCCCGGTGGAACTGCTGCACTACATCGAAGTGCTTGAGCAGTGCCTCGGTCGCAAGGCCAACATGGAGCTGCTGCCGTTGCAGCCAGGCGACGTGCCAGACACGGAGGCCGATGTTACCGACCTGATACAGGCCGTTGGCTATAGGCCGCAGGTTTCGGTAGAAACTGGCGTGGACAACTTTGTACGCTGGTATCGCGCGTACTACGGCGTTTGAAAGGCCGCAGCCAGTAGATCACCCCGCATGACGCGCCCGGCCCGCCCGGATCCGTTCCGCCTGCAACACGACGTTTGAACCCAAGCGTGTCCTTAGGGGAGTGGCGTGATCATCGATTACCTGACCGGCTCGCACCCGGCCGACATCGAAGCCGACCTGTGCGTGATCGGCGCCGGCGCTGCCGGCATCGCCATTGCGCATGCGTTCATCGGTACCGACATTCGGGTGTGCCTTATCGAGAGTGGTGGACTGGCTGGCGAGCAGCGTAACCAGGCGCTCTGTGAAGGCAGTTCTGTCGGCCCCGTGCCGTTTGATGCCGATAACTCGCGCATGCGCGTGTTCGGCGGCAGCTGCAACCTGTGGGGCGGCGGCTGCATTCCGCTGAGCCAGTACGACATGGCCGAGCGCGACTGGGTGCCGCACAGCGGCTGGCCCATCAGCTATGCCGAGCTCGAACCGTATTACGCACGCGCCCGCGCCTTCTGCCAGTTGGACGGGCTCGACTTCGCGGACGGTTCGTTCACCAGCCCGACGCCACGGCCGCCCATCGTTTTCGACGATGGCAAGCTGGTCAACCAGGTGTTCGGGCGCAGCCCGGTGCTGTTCGGCGACGCTTACCGCCAGCAGCTTGAGCAGGCGCCGAACATCGATGTGCTGCTGCACGCCAACCTGCTTGAGCTGGTTCCAACGGCCAACGGTTCGGCCGTGCGGTCGGCCACCATCGGCTCGCTGGACGGCCGCCGCGGCGCCGTGCGCGCGCGGCATTTCGTGCTCGCGTGCGGCGGCATCGAAAACGCGCGCCTGTTGCTGTTGTCCAATTCGGTGATACCCGAAGGGCTGGGCAACCGGCACGACGTCGTGGGCCGCTATTTCATGGATCACCCCAGCGGCAGGCTGGGCGCCCTCAGCACCGATGAGCCGCATCGTGTCACGCGCCCCTACGAACGCCATCGCAGTCGCCATCAGTTACCGGCCTTTCCGGAAATCGGGCTTTCGCACCACTACCAGCGCCGACATCGCGTGCTGAATGGGCGCGTCCATCCGTTTGCGGTGGAAGGCCCCATGCCGCGTGGCGTCCGCGCGTTGCGCGAATTGCGCTCGGCGCTGCGCCGCTCGGTACCCGATGAAAGTGCCTTGCTCGAAGCGCGCCTTTGCGCCGCCATGCGCAACGGCCCCGCGGCCGAAGCAGTGGCCGCGCCGGCCAGCCTCAGCATGACCGCGCTGCGGCTCGGGCTGGGCGTCGGCGACATCGTGCGGGCCTGCCTGCACAAACTGGCCGATCGTCCAACCGTCGCCAGCAGCCATATCGAACTGGTGGGCTTCTTCGAGCAGGCTCCGAACCCGGACAGCCGCATCACGCTGGGCGACGAAACCGACGCACTGGGCCAGCGCAAGGTCCACGTCGATTGGCGACTCACCCCGCTGGATCGCTACACCTATCGGCAGGCGGCGACGATGAGCGGCCATGAACTGGCGCGCGCCAGCAACGGGCGCTTCCAGCTCGAACCCTGGCTGGCCGACGACGCGCAGGAACCCCCTCAGGTGCACGGCACCGCGCACCACATGGGCGCGACGCGCATGTCTGACGACCCGCGGACGGGCGTCGTCGATCGACAGGGCAAGGTGCACGGCATAGACAACCTGCACATCGCGGGCAGCTCGGTGTTTCCCACCGGCGGCTGGGCTTTCCCCACCTTCACCATCGTGGCGCTCAGCCTGCGTCTGGCCGACGATCTGCGCCGACGGCTGACGTCCCACGCCGCCGGGCTGCCGTAACGCGATGTCACCGTAGATGCCTGCGAGCCATGCACGCCCCTGTCATCCTCGATACTGCATTTCGTGACGAGGCAGGCCGCGCCCTCGCCCAGGCGCCATGCCGCGACCTGGCTGTCGGCGCCGCGCTGGTGCTGTTGTTCGACAGCACGCCCTGGCAACGCTTCCGCGACCATGCCCTGCCCTTGCTGTCGGCGGCCGAACAGGTGCGCGCGCAACGCTTCCGCAACGGGCATCACCGCGATGCCTATGTGCTGGCGCACGCCATATGGCGCCTGGTGCTTGGAACCGTGCTGGAACTGGATGGCGCGCAGGTCCTGCTGACCAGTTCGCCGGAAGGGCAACCGCAGCTGCCGGGCACGCCCTACGCCACCAGTCTTAGCCACACGGGGAACATGGTGGCGATCGCCCTCACTCGCGCTGCATGCGTCGGCATCGACATCGAGCAGTCCCCAACGCGCGTGGCGCTGCGTGATCTCTCAAAAGTCGTGTGCACTCCGGCAGAGATCGTGGCGCTGGAGCAACTTTCGCCAGCGCAGCGTGACGCCGCCCTGCTCGCGCTATGGACGCGCAAGGAAGCGTTGTTGAAGGCGTTTGGCGTAGGACTGCGCGAGTCACCCGACCGCATCAGCGCCGACGCGGGAGTCTTGATTGCGCCGCCCCCGTCCGCGCCGGCGGCGCCCGCCTGTCGCGTGCATCCGCTGACGTTGAAGCCAGGCCTGGTTGGCGCACTCGCGACGCCGGCATCGATCATCCACATCGCCACGCATTGGATCGCGCCCCCGATGTCGGAAGGCATCGTCGACACGCCCTGAAGCGGTCGCCATGGGTGTAACAGCGCTGAGACAGCCGAACGGCTTGATGTGTCGTCTTACCTAAGTTGCATCGACACCCCGGAAAGGCTCGCGTTAGCCTTTCCACCTGCCTGAGGGATGTGGCTGCAACCTGGGGAAAGGGGGGATTCGGATGCTTCGTTTCCTGCGTCGGCAATCCGTGCGTTGGCTCATGCTGCTCGGCTTCTGCGAGCTGATGCTGCTTGCCATCTCGCTTTGCGCGGCCACCTATCTTCGCTACTTCCTCAACGCCGACGAGCTGGCGGAGTTCACGCGCCACCTGCCGGAGCGCGCGATGGTGTTCGCCAGCATCATCGTGATCGGCATGGTCGCGATGGGCCAGTACCAGGCGCACATACGCATGACTCGCTTTGGCCTGCTGGCCCGTCAGGCGGTGGCCTTCGTACTTGGCGGTTTCCTGCTGGTCGTGGGTTACTACGTAGTGCCGCAGGCCTACGTGGGCCGCGGCGTGCTGGCCATCGCGCTGACGCTGGGCTTCCTGCTGGTGATGACCTTGCGCCTGCTGTTCCTGCAGCTGGTGGAAGTGGAGGCGCTCAAGCGGCGCGTGTTGATCCTTGGCGCCGGCACGCGCGCGGCGCAGATCCACAACCAGATGCGCCGCCGCACCGACCGGCGCGGTTTCTGCGTGGTGGGTTACGTCCCGCATGCCAGCGAAACCGTCGCGGTGCCGCAAGAGCAATTGATCCGTAGCGGGCTGCCCTTGAGCGCCTACGTGCTGCGCGAGCAGATCGACGAGGTGGTGGTGGGTGTCGACGACCGTCGCGGCCACCTGCCGATGGACGACCTGCTTGAATGCCGCCAGATGGGCATCGCCATCACCGACCTCACCTCGTTCTTCGAGCGCGAGGCGGGCCGCCTGCAACTGACCATTCTCGATCCGTCGTGGCTGGTGTTTTCCGGCGGTTTCAACGGCACCCCGCTGCGCCAGCTCAGCAAGCGCTGCTTCGACCTGGTGGCCGCCTCCATGCTGTTGCTGCTGTGCTGGCCGCTGATGCTGCTCGAGATACTGGCGATCCGGCTGGAGTCGGGGCCGGGCCAGCCCATCCTGTATCGGCAGGAGCGCGTGGGCGCGCACGGCTGCACCTTCCAGTTGCTGAAATTCCGCAGCATGCGCACCGATGCCGAACGCGACGGCGTGGCGCGCTGGGCCAGCAAGAACGACGACCGCGTGACCCGCGTGGGCCGCATCAGCCGCAAGCTGCGCGTGGACGAGCTGCCGCAGTTGTGGAACGTGCTCAAGGGCGACATGAGCATCGTCGGACCGCGTCCGGAACGCCCGCAGTTCGTGGCTGACCTGACCACCCAGATCCGCTATTACAGCCTGCGCCACTGCCTCAAGCCCGGCCTGGCCGGCTGGGCGCAGCTGAGCTATCCGTACGGCGCCACCGTCGAGGAAGCGGCCGAGAAGCTCAAGTACGACCTGTTCTATGTGAAGAACCACAACCTGCTGCTGGATCTGCTGATCCTTATCCAGACGGTGGAAGTGGTGCTGTTCGGGCGCGGCGCGCGCTAGGGGTTGCGGGGTATGGCCGGCGACTCATCGGGCGTGCGGCTGGTGGCGCCAAGCGAATGCAGCGGCGAGCTGTACCAATCCACCACCTGGCCGTCCTCGAAGCGCACCCATGAGGGTCCGTACTCCCAGCGATCGCCCTGCTCGCTGAGCGGATCGCCAAGCATGCTTCGCACCTCTTCACGTGACAGGCCGCGCGAAAGGGTCGGCATGGGCGCGACCGTGCCGAGCGGCGGGCCCGCCTCGCCGGTGTTGCTCGCAGCCGATGAAGGCGACGTGCTGGTTGGCCGGCCCGCAATGTCCCAACCGAGCACCGCAAGCGCCACCGCCGGCACCAGCAAGGCCGCCGCCGGTTGCCGCCATAACGGCTTCGAACGTCTGCGCGCGGCGACCTGCGGCCTGGATGGACCAACGGGTTCGGGAACGGCGAAACGGACCCGCGAGGTCGAACCAGGCAGGCGTCCATGTTCGCGCTGGAATGTCATGGCGGCGTCGTACTGCGCCATCAGGCGCTGCAGTTGCATGGCGGAAGCCGGATCCGCGGGCGCGTCGCCCTTGCGGTCCGGATGCATGCGCGCCACGTGCCGGCGAAACGCCTGCTTGAATTCGGGCAAAGCGCAACCGGGACGCAAGCCGAGCGTCCGGTACATCTCGAGAAAGTCGGTCTCGCTGGCCAAGCCGGTTTCCCCTCCGGGTGGCATTGCCTCAGCGCCCATGACGCGACCCACACGGGTGTCGCGCTGGACGCTCGCCATTGTTCGCACAGCCTGATGCTGCCCGCAATATCCCCTGTTCGCTGGATGAGGAAGCGTGCCGGTCGGGGCCGCCATTCCCTTGCGTCAGGCTTCCATCGACTGGTGGCGACGACGCTGTCACTGCTCGCCATCAGCCTCGGCGCCCGGGGCCAGGCACTTGGTGATGCCGTGACCCAGGCGCCGACACTGGGGGCGCACACCCTGCTGACCCATTCCGAAGGCATGGGCGTCTCGCCCGCCGTCACCGAGCCAATCGACACGCAGGCAGTGGGCAGTTCCTTCATCGTGCTTAATGGTGGATACGTGAAGAACGCCAACGCGCCTACCGACAGCTATGGAAACCGCTGGAAGCGGGTGGGCCGCGGCGCGGAGTTCAACGGTTACGGCGGCGCCTTCAACGTCACCGCCTACGTGGCCATCGCCGGCAAGGGCGGCGACGGGCACACGGTGCGCATCGACAAGTCCGGCTATCCCGAGGGCGAAATCTCCGTGCCCTTTATCGAAGTGACCCACGCCGGCGTGCTCAAGGACGTGGCGCAGAACTATCCCGCGCCGGGCCTGGTGCTCACCAGCGACAGCGTCACCACCACCGGTCCGGCGACGCTGGTCGCTGTGTGGTGGGGCGATGCGGGCATCAAGCGCATGACCGCCCGCCCGGATGACGGTTTCACCGTGATCGACAGCTACCTGACGCTGCCGGACAACAGTGGCGTGCAATGCGCCGTGGCCGTACGACAGGTCGCCTCCGCTGGCACCTACCGCGTAAGTTGGGTGGGATCGCCGATCCAGGGCGCCATCCTGTGGTTGTTCGCATTCCAGTCCAAATGACCAGGCAAACCGGCTCCGCGTGAAGACGCGCGGGAATAGGCAGGAAGGGATAGGGGCAGGAATAGCCGGGATGGTCTAGGGAAAAACCCGCACGATCAGCCGACAATTCAGGCCATTCCAGGCGACGCATTGCCACGGCTCGAAGCCCGATATCCGGCCTTCGACCGCGGTATCGACCGGACACCAGGGGACTCGTTTCGACGGGTCAGTCCGCACCACGCGGGGGAGGGTGAATGCGATGCATGCCAGCAAAGCCGCTCTGATCGAAATGGATTGGGCAAACTTCGACCCATGGCGCATGCAGTCCGTGCGGCACGGGCTGGCCGACCATCCACTGCTGCAACCCGACCAGCTCGTTGCGCTGGGCAAGCGTTTCCAGGGCAGCAGCCATCTCTTCACCTTCAACAACAGCGCCGGCGCGGACGCCAACTTCGACGACGTCGCGCGGCTGTATCCGAACCGTCGCTCGGTAACCGACACCGTGCAGGGCATCAACGAGGCGAAAGCCTGGATGCTGCTGCGCCACGTGCAGGCCGACCCGACGTATCGCGCGCTGATCGACCAGGCGCTCGATCCGATCAAGCCGCACATCGAAGCGAAGGATCCCGGCATGTACTACCGCGCCGGATGGATCTTCATCGCCTCGCCAAACACCATCACGCCGTTCCACATCGACCGCAACCACGGCATCCTGCTGCAGATCCACGGCACCAAGAAGGTCTACGTGTGGGATGCCGAGGACATCGACGTGTGCAGCGAGCATGCGCGCGACTGCTTCCACACGCGCCACGAGCTGGACCTGGTGAAGTGGCGCGAGGAATATCGCGAGCGCGCGCATGTCTTCGAGGTCAGTCCCGGTACGGGCGTCTACATCCCCATCACCAGCCCGCACATGGTGGAGACCGGCGACGAGCCGTCCATCACCATCAGCCTCACTTACAGCACGCATGCCACGCGCCGCAATGCGATGGAGCATGTGGTGCACGACATGTTGCGGCGCAAGGGCATCGCGCCGCCACGCATCGGCTCGCACCCGTTGCTGGACAGCCTGACCTACCTCGGCGCCACCGCCATGATCGCCATGCGCGGCCTCGGCAGCCGTCCGCCCGCCTGTCCTTCGCTTTCGAGGCATAGCGACTACGCCGTAGCGGACTGAGACCCAACATCCGCCGCCCTCCTTGCTCGACCCAGCACGTGCAGTGAACGCGATGACTCCGAACCGTACCGACAACCGGAACCCCGCCCCGGCTTCCACCGGATTGTTCGATGTCTTGCCACGTGGTCCGGGCATCGCACAGGACGGCTGGAGCACCGCGACGCACGTGCTGACGGTCGCCGCCAGCGCGGCCGATCCTGTGCTGCTGTGCGCCGCTCTCGCGCTGACGGAAGCCAGGCTCACCGGCGCCGAACAGGTGGCCGCCACGCTGCTGGAGGGCAATGCCACACGGCAAGTACAACTGCCGGCGCCTGCGGATGCTTCGCGCGATGAGTGGCTGTCCGGGCTCGTGGCGCTGTTCGCCGATGCCGCGCCCGCGCAGGGCGAGGCGGCGTGGTGTGTCTCCGATACACCAGCCACGCCCTGCCCCCAAGCTTTCAGCGCGTGGCGGCTCGACACCTCCACGGCGCAGCTGCACGTCGGCCATCGCCTGCCGTTCGATGAAGCCGGCGCCGCCCTGTTTGCGCGCTGCGCATCGCGTGCGCTGGCGGGGCTGTTGGAGAACGGCGATCGTCCGTTGTCCAGCGTCGGTGTGATCGATGATGCCGAGCGCGCGCAACTGCTGCATGCGTGGAACGACACCAACGTGCCGCGGCACGACGGCGACACGGTACACAGCCTGTTCGCGGCGATGGCGCGGCGCCACCCGGCGCGCATCGCCGTGGCGGCCGACGGCGCGACGCTGCGCTATGACGAACTCGACGGACGCGCGGACCGCATCGCCGCCGGTCTCATCGAACGCGGCGTCAAGCCAGGCGACACAGTCGGCCTGCTGCTGGAGCGCTCGGCCGAAGCCATCGCAGCCATCCTCGGCATCCTCAAGGCAGGCGCTGCGTATCTGCCGCTGGATGCCAGCCATCCGGTCGAGCGACTCGCCTTCACACTCAACGACGCTCGCGCCGTGCTGATCGTGGCGCCGCCGCAGGCGGTGGCGCTGCCGGGCGTGGACGCGCCGATGCTGGCGCTGGCGAGCATCGAGGCCAGCACGCCGCCGCCCGCGCTGCCGGCGCTCGACGGCGATGCGCTCGCCTACGTGATGTACACCTCCGGCTCCACCGGCACGCCCAAGGGCGCGCAGATCATGCATCGGTCGATCATCCGGCTGGTGCGCGAGGTGGAGTACGTGACCTTCGGCGATGCGCCGCGCGTGCTGCACGCCGCCCCGCTGGGATTCGACGCCTCGACGCTGGAAATCTGGGGCGCCCTGCTCAACGGTGGCTGCTGCATCATCCACGAGGAGCGCATTCCCACCGGATGTGGCCTGGCGAAGACCATTCGCCGCCACGACGCGCGCATCGCGTGGCTCACCGCCGCGCTGTTCAACGCCATCATCGACGACGACGCCAGCCGGCTCGAGGGGCTGCGCCAGTTGCTGATCGGCGGCGAGGCGCTGTCGGTCGCGCACGTGCGCAAGGCGTACGCCGCGCTGCCCGAGGTGGTGATCATCAACGGCTACGGCCCGACCGAGTGCACCACCTTCTCGGCCACCTACCGCATCCCGCGCGCGCTCGACGCACAGGCACGTTCGATTCCGATTGGCCAGCCCATTCCCAACACCACGCTTCACGTGCTCAACGCGCGCGGCGAGCATGTGCCGGTGGGCGTGGCGGGCGAGCTCTACATCGGCGGCGCGGGACTGGCCCGCGGCTACCTTGGCCAGCCCGATCTCACCGCGGAGCGCTTCGTGCCCGATCCGTTCGGCGCGCCCGGCGACCGGCTCTATCGCACCGGCGACCTGGTGCGCTGGTTGCCGGAAGGCGTGGTGGAGTTCATCGGGCGCACCGACCACCAGGTGAAGATCCGCGGCTTCCGCATCGAACTGGGTGAGATCGAGGCCGCGTTGCAGCGCATCCCCGGCGTGCGCGCCGGCGCGGTGCTGGCGCGCGAGGACCAGCCCGGCCAGAAACGGCTGGTGGCCTACTACGTCGCCGACGATGCCACGCTCACCGCGCGCCAGATGCGCGAGCAACTGGCGCGCGCGCTGCCCGAGTTCATGGTGCCCGCCATTTACCTGCGGCTTGATGCGTTCCCGGTGACGGCCAACGGCAAGCTGGACCGTCGCGCGCTGCCGGCGCCCGATGGCCGTCGCCCGGAGCTGGCCGAGGCCTACCAGCCCGCCAGCGGCCCGCTTGAGCAGAAGCTGTGCGAACTGTTCGCCGACATGCTCGGGCTCGACCAGGTCGGGCGGCTGGACAACTTCTTCGAACTGGGCGGCCATTCGCTGCTCGCCGTGCGCACGGTGGCGCGCATCCATGCCGATCTCTCACAGGCGCCGACGATCCCCGCCTTCTTCGGCGACCCCACGCCGGCTGCGCTGGCCGCGCTGATTGAAGGACGCGGCGCACGCACCGCGCTGTCCACGCGCATCGCCAGCGGCCGCCACGACGACCACGGCGAGCCCGTGGCGATCGTCGCCATGGCCGGCCGCTTCCCCGGCGCCAACGACATCGAGGCGTTCTGGGACAACCTGTGCGCGGGCCGCGAATCCATCACCTATTTCAGCCAGGACCAGCTCGACCCCGCCGTACCCACTGCGGACCGCGACGACCCAGCCTACGTCGCTGCCCGCGGTGTGATCGACGGCGTAGAACTGTTCGACGCGGGCTTCTTCGGCATGTCGCCGCGCGAGGCCGAACTGACCGACCCGCAGCAGCGCCTGTTCCTGGAGCTGTGCTGGGAATGCATGGAGCGCGGCGGCTATGTGCCGGACGCGCACAAAGCGCCGGTGGGCGTGTTCGGCGGCATGCACAACGCCACCTACTTCCAGCGGCACCTCAGCACGAGGCCCGATCTGATCGACAAGCTCGGCGCGTTCCAGGTGATGCTGGCCAACGAGAAGGACTATCTCACCACCCGCGTGGCGCACAAGCTCAACCTCACCGGCCCCGCGATCAGCATGAATACCGCCTGCTCGACCTCGCTGGTCGCGATCTGCCAGGCCACTGCGGCGCTACGCGCGGGCCAATGCGATATGGCGTTGGCCGGTGGCGTGTCGGTCGCCTGCCCGCCGCGCAGCGGCTACCTGTCGCAGGAGGGCTCGATGCTGTCGCCGGACGGCCATACGCGCACCTTCGACGCGCAGGCCCAAGGCACCGTGTTCAGCGACGGCGCGGCGGTGCTGCTGCTCAAGCGCCTGTCCGACGCCGAACGCGACGGCGATCCCATCCACGCGGTAATCCGCGGCATCGCCATCAACAACGACGGCGGCATCAAGGCGAGCTTCACCGCGCCGAGCAGCGCCGGCCAGGCCGCCGTGATCACCATGGCGCTCACCGATGCGGGCGTGGACGCGCGATCCATCTCCTACATCGAAGCGCATGGCACCGCCACGCCGCTGGGCGACCCCATCGAGATCGAAGGACTCACCGCAGCCTTCCGCCAGGGCTCCGACGAGCGTGGCTTCTGCGCGATCGGCTCGGTGAAAAGCAACATGGGTCACCTGGTGATGGCCGCTGGCGCGACTGGCGTGATCAAGACCGCGCTCTCGCTGCGCGAGCGCACACTGCCGCCGACCCTGCATTACCAGTCACCCAATCCGAAGTTGGACCTCGCGGCGACGCCGTTCGTGGTCAATGACGCGCTGCGCCCATGGAACGCCGGAGCGACGCCGCTGCGCGCGGGCGTCAGTTCGTTTGGCGTCGGTGGCACCAACGCCCATGTGATTCTCGAGGAAGCTCCCGCGCGGACGCCTTCCGACGCAGCCGAAGGCCCCCAATTGCTGCTGCTGTCGGCACGCTCGGCCGACGCCGTCGCGGCGGCCGCCACGCGGCTGGGACAACATCTGTCGAACCTGCCGGGGCAGAACCTGGCGGACGTCGCCTACACCCTCATCCGCGGACGCAAGACGTTCGGGCAACGCCTGCACGTGGTTGCATCGACCGGTGCGCAGGCGGCGGAACGGCTGGCCACGCTGGCGCCGGGCAATGCCAAGGCCGCGAGCCAACGAGCGCCGGAAGTGGTGTTCCTGTTCCCCGGCCAGGGTTCGCAATACGCCGGCATGGGACGCGCGCTGTACGCCAGCGAGCCGGCGTTCCGCGTGGCGATCGACCAATGCACCAACCTGCTGCGCGAGGAACTCGGTTTCGAGCTGCGCGAACGCCTGTTCGCCGACGATGCCGATGCGCTGCGCGAGACCTCGCTGACCCAGCCGGCCACGTTCGCCATCGAATACGCGATGGCCCAGCTGTGGATGAGCATGGGCATCCGTCCCGCCGCCATGATCGGCCACAGCGTGGGCGAGTTCGTCGCGGCGGCGGTTGCCGGCACCATGCACCTGTGTGAAGCCCTGCGCCTGGTGGCGCGGCGCGGCCGCCTGATGCAAGCCTTGCCGGCCGGCGCCATGTTGTCCGTGCGGATGGATGCGGCGCAGCTCGCCGCCCGCCTGCCCGATCACCTGCAGCTTGCGGCCGAGAATTCACCCAACGCCTGCGTGGTGAGCGGTGAAAGCGCAGCCATCGATGCGTTCCGTCTTGCCCTCGAGGGCGATGGCGTGGCCTGCCGGATGCTGCAGACCTCGCACGCCTTCCACTCGGCGATGATGGATCCGGTGCTGTCGCCCTTCCGCGAGGAAGTGGAACGCATCACGCTGTTCAAACCCACGCTTCCGATCATCTCTACCCTTACCGGGCAGGCGCTGGGCGACGACGAAGCCACTTCGGTCGACTACTGGACGCGCCACCTGCGCGGCACGGTGCGGTTTTCTCGCGCGCTGCTCGATCAGCTTGACCAGCCGCAACGCCTGTTCCTCGAAGTCGGGCCGCGCACCGCGCTCAGCACGCTGGCCCGCCAGCATCCGCAGAGCCGTGGCCGCACCATCATCGCCTCGCTTGCGGACTCTCCCGACAACGAGCGTGCCAGCTGGCTCGATGCGGTCGGCCAGCTGTGGTGCGCAGGAGCCCCGATGGAGCTGTCCTCGCTTGACCGCCGCCAGCACCGGCGGCGCGTGGAGTTGCCGAGCTATCCATTCGAGCGCAAGCGCCACTGGATCGAGCCGGCTGTCCAGGCCGCCGCACCGGCGCCCGCCGTACCCGCCGTGCCCGACAACGTCATTCCCTTGTTCAACCCACCAACAGCCCCCGTTTCGGAGAGCCTCATGGATGCCAACCTCCCCGGCACGAACGCCGGCTCGGCGCGCACTGCCCGCCTGCTCGCACAACTCACCGAGCTTTTTGAGGACGTGTCCGGCAGCGAGCTGCAAGGCGTGGACCCGACGGCGGGCTTCGTCGAACTTGGCCTGGATTCGCTGGCCCTGACCCAGGTGGCGCTACAGCTGCAGAAAACCTTCGCGCTGAAGATCACATTCCGCGAACTGATGGAGTCGTTCCCCTCGTTCGAGCGTCTCGCCATGCACATCGACCAACTGTTGCCGCCGGACACTGCCGCGCCGGCCACGCCCGCACCCGTTGCCGCTGCGGCGGCCGCTGTTGCCCCCTCCATCGCCGCAGTGGCCATGCCCGGCATCCAGGCCGGCGCGAGCGGCAACGTCATGCAGGACGTGATCCAGCAGCAGATGCTGATCATGCAGCAGCAGCTGGCCCTGCTGGCCGCGGCCGCCAGCGGCGCGCCCGTGCAAGTGGCTACGCCGGTGCAGGCAGTTGCGGCGCCGCAGCCGGTCGCAGCGCCAGTGGTCGCCACCGCGCAACCCACGCCCGCCGCGGCGCCCGCGCAGGACGAGGAAGCAGCGCTGGCCCACACCACCTACGACGTGAAAAAGGCCTTCGGCGCCATCGCGCGCATCCACTCCACGACGACTGACCTGACCGAGCGGCAGCGCGCACGGCTGGATGCGTTCATGCGCCGCTACATCGACCGCACCCGCGCCTCCAAGGAATACACGCAGCGCCATCGCGCCCATCTGGCTGACCCACGCGTGGTCAACGGCTTCCGTCCGCTGCTGAAGGAAATGATCTACCAGATCGTGGTGAACCGCTCCAAGGGTTCCAAGGTGTGGGACCTGGACGGCAACGAATACATCGACGCGCTCAACGGCTTTGGCATGAACCTGTTCGGCTGGCAGCCGGAGTTTGTGCTCGACGCGGTGCGCCGCCAGCTCGACGCGGGCTACGAGATCGGCCCGCAGCATCCGCTGGCCGGCGAGGTGGCCGAGCAGGTCTGCGAGCTCACCGGCTTCGATCGCGCCGCGCTGTGCAATACCGGTTCCGAGGCGGTGATGGGCACGATCCGCATCGCGCGCACGGTCACCGGACGCGACACGCTGGTGATCTTCACCGGTTCCTACCATGGCATCTTCGACGAAGTGATCGTTCGCGGCACCAGGAAGTTGCGCTCGGTCCCCGCCGCGCCGGGCATCCTGCGCAACACGTCCGAGAACGTGCTGGTGCTCGACTACGGTACGCCTGAGTCGCTGCAGATCATCCGTGAGCGCGCCGCCAGCATCGCCGCGGTGCTGGTGGAGCCGGTGCAGAGCCGCCGCCCGGATTTCCAGCCGCGCGACTTCCTCAAGGAGTTGCGCGCGATCACCGCCGATGCGGGCGCCCTGCTGATCTTCGACGAAGTGGTCACCGGTTTCCGCTCGCATCCGCGCGGCGCGCAGGCGGTGCTGGGCATCGACGCCGACCTCGCCTCCTACGGCAAGGTCGTCGGCGGCGGCTACCCGATCGGCGTGATCGCCGGCAAGCGTCGCTACATGGATGCGCTCGATGGCGGCGGCTGGCAGTACGGCGACGCTTCCATTCCCACAGTGGGCGTCACTTATTTCGCCGGCACCTTCGTGCGGCACCCGCTGGCGCTTGCCGCAGCACATGCGGTGCTCAGCCATCTGAAGGCGAACGGCGCCGCCCTGCAGGAACGGCTCAATGCGCGCACCGGGCTGCTGATGGATGAGCTCAACGCGTTCTGCGCCAGCGTCGGCGCGCCGATCCAGCTGGTGCATTTCGCCTCGGTGTGGAAGACCACGTTCAGCGAAGACCACCCGCTGCAGGACCTCCTGTTCGCCATGATGCGCAGCCGCGGCATACACGTGCTGGACAACTTCCCGTGCTTCTTCACCACCGCGCACAGCGAGCAGGACTTCGTCGCGATCGCCAAGGCGTTCAAGGAATCGGTGCTTGAGCTGCAGGAGGCCGAATTCCTGCCGCGTCACAAGAACGTGGAAGCGCTGGCTTTTGACGCCACCCGTCCACCGGTGGCCGGCGCCCGCCTCGGCAAGGACCATGACGGCAACCCGGCCTGGTTCGTTCCCAATCCCGACGTGCCCGGCAAGTACATGAGGGTCAATGCATGAGCCCGAACGACACGACGCCGCTCTCCACCGCCGCCCAGGTCGCCGTGGATTACGATCCGTTCGCCGGCGCCGCGCTGGCGCGTGTAGTGCCCGCCACGGCTCCGCAACGCGAAGTATGGCTCGGCGCCACGCTGGAACCGGACGCCTCGCTCGCTTACAACGAGTCGATCTCCCTGCGCCTGCATGGCGAGCTGGACGTGCCCGCGCTGCAGGCCGCCCTGCAGCAGCTGGTAAACCGCCACGAGGCGCTGCGCGCGACCTTCAGCCAGGATGGCGAGGAGCTCTACATCGCTGACCAGCAGGAACTGCCCTGCCCGGTTCGCGACCTGTCGTGGCTGGGTGTCGATGAGCGCGAGGCGGACATCGAGTCCACCTTGCAGCACGCGGTCACCACGCCGTTCGACCTCGAAAGCGGCCCGCTGGTCCGCGCCGAACTGCTGCGCCTGGATCCGCAGGACCACCTGCTGGTGTTCACCGCGCACCACATCGTGTGCGATGGCTGGTCGTTCGGCGTGATCGTGCGCGATCTGGCCGCGCTCTATGCGGGGCAGCTGGGCGCCGATGCCGAACTGCCGCCAGTCGACGCCTTCGGCGATTACGCGCTGGCTGAGGCGAATCATCGCCAGAGCCAGTCCGGACGTGACGCGGAAGCCTACTGGCTGCAACGCTTCACCAGTCCCACGCCGTCGCTGGACCTGCCCACCGACCATCCGCGGCCGCGCCAGCGCAGCTTCACCTCGCAACGCGAGGATCTGGCGCTCGACGCCAGTCTGGTGGCCGACATCAAGCGCATGGGCGCCCAGCGCGGCGCCAGCCTCTACGCCACGCTACTCAGCGCCTTCGGCCTGCTGCTGCAGCGCCTGAGCGGCCAGGACGACGTGGTCATCGGCATTCCTTCCGCCGGCCAGGCGGCCGGAGGCCAGCAGTCGCTGGTGGGTCATTGCGTCAACGTGCTGCCGCTGCGCGTGGCGATCGATCCTGCCGCACCGTTCGCCGAGAGCCTCAAGCAGGTGCGCGGCGATCTGCTCGATGCCTTCGACCACCAGCAGTACACCCTTGGCAGCCTGCTGGCCCGCCTGGCCCTGCCACGCGATCCGGCGCGCCTGCCGCTGGCCGGCGTGCTGTTCAATCTCGACCAGGCGCTGGACGAGCGCACGCTGTCGTTCCCGGGGCTCAGCTTCGAGTTCGCCGGCAATCCGCGAGCCTTCGAGAACTTCGAATTGTTCGTCAACGCCGTGCAGGTACCGGACGGGCTGCGCCTCGAATGCCAGTACAACAGCGACCTGTTCGAGCGCGCCACCATCCGCGCCTGGCTGGACGCCTACGCCACCCTGCTGCGCCACGCAGCCGACATGCCCGATGCGGCTGGCAGCGCGCTCGGCCTGGTTTCCGAAGTCGCCAAGGTGGAGCTGCTCGCGTTGCAGCCGCAGCGCACTCCGTATGCCGAGGGCCAACTGGCCCACGAATATTTCGAGGCGCAGGTCGATCGCGCCCCGTCGCGCATCGCCATCACCGGCGGCGCGCAAACGCTGACCTACGCGCAACTGGAAGAGCGCGCCAACCGCATCGCCCACGTGCTGCGCGCACGCGGCGTGGCGCAGGGCAGCCTTGTCGGTCTTTCGCTCGCGCGCAGCCCCGACATGGTCGCGGCGCTGCTGGCGGTACTGAAGACCGGCGCCGGCTACGTGCCGCTGGACCCGAGCTTCCCCGCCGAACGCCTGGCCTTCATGGCGCAGGACGCGGCGCTGGCCGCGCTGCTGGTCGACGATGCCGCGCCGGATGCGCTGGCCCTGTCCGGCCTGCCGGTGCTGTCGCTCAGCCGCGATGCCGATGCGCTGGCCGCCGCCAGCACGGCGCGGCTGCCGCGCGACGCGCACGCCGCGACGCCTGAGTCGGTGGCTTACCTGATCTACACCTCCGGCTCTACCGGCAAGCCCAAGGGCGTGCGCGTGCCGCATCGCGCCACCTCCAACTTCATCCGCAGCATGCAGCAGGCGCCCGGCATCACCGAAGACGACCGGCTGGTGGCGGTGACCACGCTGTCCTTCGACATCGCGTTCCTGGAACTCATGCTGCCGCTGAGCGTCGGCGCGGCGATCGTGCTGGCCAGCTACGACGACGTTCGCGATGGCGGAGCCTTGCGCCGACTGGTTGAACAGAGCGAAGCCAGCATGATGCAGGCCACACCCGCTGGCTGGCGCATCCTGCTCGAATCGGGCTGGCCCGGCCGCGCCGGCTTCAAGGCCATCGCCGGTGGCGAGCCGCTGCCGCTGGACCTCGCCGAGTCGCTGCTGGAGCGCTGCGGCGAGCTGTGGAACGCCTATGGCCCGACCGAGACCACCGTGTGGTCCACGCTGTGGAAGGTGCACGCGCCACGCGCCGGCATCACCATCGGCCAGCCCATCGCGAACACCACGGTCTACATCCTCGACGAGCACGGCGCCCTTTGTCCCCTGGGCATGCCGGGTGAGATCTATATCGGCGGCGACGGCGTCACCCTCGGCTATCTCAACCGGCCCGAGCTCAACGCCGAACGCTTCCTGCCCGATCCTTATTCGCACGAGCCGCAGGCGCGCATGTACCGCACCGGCGACCGTGGCCGCTGGCTGGCCAACGGCGAGCTGGAACATCGCGGGCGCCTGGATTTCCAGGTGAAGATCCGCGGCTACCGCATCGAACTGGGCGAGATCGAGACGGCGCTCGCCGATCTGCCCGAAGTGGCGCGCGCCGTCGTGGTGGCGCGCGAGGATCGCCCGGGCGACGTGCGCCTGGTGGCCTATCTGGTGCCCAGCGAAGGCGCAGCCATCGAAGAGACTGATCTTTGCCCGCGCCTGCGCCAGCGCCTGCCCGACTACATGCTGCCGCAACACTTCATGGCGCTGGAGGCGATCCCGCTGCTGCCCAACGGCAAGATCGACCGCAAGTCGCTGCCTGCGCCGCCGGTGCACACGGTGGCGGCCGACCGCGAGCGCCTGGCGCCGCAGAGCGATACCGAGCGGCGCGTCGCCGCCGCCATGGAAGCGGTGCTGGCGCTGCCCGAGCTGGATGTGCGCGACAACTTCTTCGCGCTCGGCGGCCACTCGCTGCTCGCCGCCCAGCTCACCGCGCGGCTCAACCGCGAGTTCGACATCACGCTGTCGTTCCGCACGCTGTTCGACGCCCCGACCATCCAGAGCCTGGCCGCCACCATCGACCAGCTCAAGGCGAGCGGCAGCGCCAGCGGCGCGCCGCCGATCCTTCGCCGCACCGAACAGGGCCGCGCCCCGCTCTCGCTGATGCAGCGCCGCCTGTGGTCGCTGGAGGAGCTGCAGCCTGGCCGCGTCACTTACAACGCGCCTTCCGCACACCGTCTGCGCGGCCGCCTGCACGAAGAAGCCTTCCAGCAGGCGCTGCAGGAACTGGTGCAGCGGCAGCCGATCCTGCGCACCGCTTTCCGCCACGACGGCGACGACGTGGCGCAGGTGGTGGAAGACATCGAGCTGGCGCTGTTCCCGGCCGAGGACCTGTCGGCCTTGCCGGAGGCCGAGCGCGAGCCGGAACTGATGCGTCGCCTGCAGGCGCTGACCGACACGCCGTTCGACCTCACCCGCTCGCCGCTGTTCAGCGCGCGGATGTTCCGGCTCGCCGACGACGAGCACGTGTTCTTCTTCATGCCGCACCACATCATCTGGGACGGCTGGTCGTTCGACATCCTCTACGCTGAACTCTCGCAGCTGTACAAGGCCTTCGCCGAAGGCAAGCCCTCGCCGCTGGCCCCGCTGCCGGTGACCTACGGCGATTTCGCCGCCTGGCACGCGCAGTGGCTGGAGAGCGAAGCCTTCCAGGCGCAGCTCGGTTACTGGCGCGAGCGGCTGGCAAAGGCGCAGGAAACGCGCGCGTTGCCGACCGACTTCCCGCGTCGCCCCGGCATGTCCGGTGTCGGCCGCACGGAATGGATCCGCGTGTCGCGCGAAGCCACCGACGTGATGCATCACGTCGCCAAGCAGGCCGACGCCACGCTCAACATGGCCCTGCTCGCCTTGTACTACGTGCTTCTGAGCGGCCTCGCCGGCCAGCGCCACCTGGTGGTGGGCACGCCGGTGCGCGCGCGCAACCAGACCGAAGTCGAATCGGTGATGGGTTACTTCAACAACCTGTTGCCGCTGCACATCACCGTGGATCCGTCGCTGCGCTTCATCGATTTCGTGCGCCAGGTGAAAGACGCCGCCATCGAGAGCTTCGGCCATCCCGACGTGCCGCTGGAATACCTGCAGCGCGAGCTGCGCACCGGCCACGGCAATGGCGCGGTGCTGTACCAGGCGCTGTTCTCGTTCCAGGATGCGCGCCAGCGCGTGGTCGACTGGGGCGGTCTGAGCCACGAGCAGATCCTGCTGTTCCAGAGCGGCGCCACCGAGGATCTGGGCCTGTGGTTCCTGGAGAACACCAAGGGCCTGCTGGGCGGCGTCACCTACAACGCCGACATCCTGCAGGCCGACACCGCGCGCCTGCAGCGCGACCGTTACCTCACCCTGATGGCGCGGGTCAGCGCCGATCCCACCCAGACCATCGATGCGCTCAACGCGATCCGCGCCGACGAACTGGCCCAGCAGCAACAGTGGCACGCCAGCGACGCCGGAACCGAGGCCGTCGATCTGGTCGCGCAGTTCGAAGCGCAGGTCGATCGCGCGCCCCAGGCGCCTGCATTGGCCGTGGGCAACTGGAACACCTCGTACGCGGAACTGGAAACGCGCAGCAACCGCATGGCGGCCTGCCTGCGCCAGCGCGGCGTCGGTCGCGGCGCGGCCGTGGGCCTGTGCGCCGAGCCCGGCATCGGTCGTCTCGCCGCGATGCTCGGCACACTCAAGGCCGGCGGCACGGTGGTGCTGCTCGACCCGGAGGATCCGCCGGCCCGCCTCAACGAACTGATCGCCGACGCTGGCGTCAGCCTGCTGATCGGAAACGCCACGCTGGAAGCGGACCTTGGCTGGCCACATGCCAAGGCGCTGTGGCTGGACACCGACACTACCGAGATCGTCGGCGCTTCCTCGCAGCGCGACGGCAGCCAGCATCCCACGCTCGACGACGTGGCCTTCGTCAGCTACGTGCCTGGCGCGAATGGCCAACCCGGCGGCCACGCGGTCACCCACGGCGCACTGGCGCGACTGGTGCAGGGATTGCGTGACACGCTTTCCATCACCACCGCCGACGGCGTGCTGGGCATGGCCCCGGCATCGACCGGCGTGGGCGTGGTGGAGCGCCTGCTGCCGCTGGGCAGCGGCGCCAAGTTCGTGCTGGCGGGCATCCACCAGGTCGACGACGGCGAATCGCTGCTCAGCCTGGTGCAGGCCAGCCACGCCAGCGTGATCTTCGCCCCGAGCGCCGCGTGGCGCGCATTGCTCGCGGCGGGCTGGGAGGGTCACCGCGACTTGCGTGCGATCTGCGTGGGCGGCGCGCCGTCGCCAGAGCTGGCGATCGAACTCGCCGCGCGCAGCGCCAGCCTGTGGAGCCTGTTCGGCGCCGATGACAGCGCGCTGGTCGCCACGATCGGTCGCGTCGAGCGCCCCGCTGATGGCGTGCACAGCGGACGCGCGCTGGCCGGCAACCAGGTGTGGATCCTCGACGCACAGCAGCGCCCGTGCCCGATGGGCGCCATCGGCGAGATCCACCTTGGCGGGGCCGGACTCAACCGCGCCTTCGGACAACGTGCAAGCGCATGGGCTTCGACCTCGGTCAACATTTCTGGCGCGCCGCCGCTGTGGCCGACAGGTTTCCGGGGCCGTTGGCTCGCCGAGGGGCAACTGCAGGAACTGGGTCGTTTCGACCGGCGCGTGCGCGTCGACGGGCACGACGTCGACCCGGTGGCGGTGGAGGCGTTGTTGCTGCAGCAGCCGAACGTCGCCGCCGCGATCGCGATATCGCGCACCGACAGCCTGGGCGACTCCCAGGTCGATGCCTACGTGGCCCCAGGCGCCGGCGCCACGCTCGATCGTGACGCGCTGCGCGCCGCGCTCGGCCGCGTGCTCGCGGCGAAGGGCATGCCCAAGCATCTGGTGGTGCTGGATGCGTTGCCGACACTGGCCGACGGCACGGTGGACATCGCCGCCCTGCCCTTGCCCGGCGGTCGCGACGACGATCTCGGCGAGCTGGCGGTGCAGCCGAAGACGCCAGGTGAACAATTGCTGGCGGCGATCTGGCGCGACTTGCTGCACCTCAGCCAGGTGCGCACCAGCGACAACTTCTTCGACATTGGTGGCCATTCGTTGCTGGCGGTGGAAATGGCGACGCGCGTGCAGCGCGAGACCGGCGTACGCCTGAACCTGCTGGATATCGCCAACGGCTCGCTGGGCACGCTCGCGGCCGAGTTGGCGACATCACCGCCGGCGACCGACGAACGTCCGCCCGCACTGGGACAGCGCCTGCGCAAACTGTTCGGAAGGCGCTGAGATGACCGGGTCGGTTTGGGGGAAGCCGATATGAGCTCACTGGTCTACGCGGTGTTCCTGGCCAGCGCCTGGCTGCTGGCCTACACCTTCATCGTGTATCCCACCGGCATCTGGCTGCTGGCGCGGCTGCGACCGCAGCCGGTGGACAAGCAACCGGTGTTGCCCACAGTGAGCGTCGTCATGGTGGTCCGCGACGGCGCCATGCACATCCAGGCCAAACTCGCCAACCTCGGCACCCTCAACTATCCGCGCAGCCAGCTGCAGGTCATCGTGGTGTGCGACGGTTGCCGCGATGGCACGCCGCGGCTGGCGCGCCAGTTCAAGGACCGGCGCGTGCGCGTGCTGGAATTCCAGGAGCCGATGGGCAAGGCCGCCTGCCTGAACCGTGCGGTGGCGCTGGCGCAGGGCGAAGTGCTGCTGTTCACCGAGGTGCACCAGACGCTGGCGCCGATCGCCTTGCGCGAACTGGTGGCCAACCTCGCCGACCCTCACGTGGGCATCGCCAGCGGCGAACTGCTGTACACCGACAACCAGAGCGGTTTCGCCCAGGGCATCGATACCTACTGGCGCTACGAAAAGACGCTGCGGCTGGCCGAGAGCCAGAGCGGCTCGACCATCAGCGTGAGCAGCGGCCTGTACGCCATGCGCCGCCTGCAGTACGAACCGCTGCCGCCGGACACCATGCTCGACGACGTGCTGATTCCCATGCGGATGATCGCCAGCGGACGCCGCGTGGTGTTCGAGCCGCGCGCGCTGGCATGGGACCGGCTGGTGCAGCGGCCCGAGGAAGACCGCCCGCGGCGCATCCACAACTCGGCCGGGCACCTGCAGCTGGCGCGCCTGGCGCCGTGGCTGCTGTCACCGCAGGACAACCCGGTGTGGCTGCGCTTCGTCAGCCACAAGCTGCTTCGCCTGGCGGCGCCATGGCTGATGTTGAGCGTGGCGCTCGCCTCGCTGCTGCTCGCGCGGCGGCACATCCTGTGCGCAGCGACGCTGGCCATGCTGGTGGCCGGGATTTGCCTCGCGGCGGCCGGTCGCCTGCAACCGGCGCTGAGCCGCTGGCTGCCGGTGCGCCTGGCGCTGACGTTCTTCTACCTGAACCTGTTCTCCGCACAGGCGCTGCTCACCTTCTCACGCCACCGGGACAGCCAGCCATGGTGACGCGCCCGTACCGCCATGAGCCTCGCCTCGCTCGTCGTTCCCGCACACGCCGGGACGGGAGCATGCCGTCATGAGCACGGTCGCCTACACGGTGTTCTGGATCTGCGGCCTGTTGCTGGTGCATATCTTCGCCGGCTATCCACTGTGGATCTGGCTGCAGGCGCGGTTGTTCCCACGCCCGGTGCGCAAGCGTCCGATCACGCCCAAGGTCACTGTGGTGATCGCCGCCTATGACAGCGCGGCCTATATCCAGGCCAAGCTGGCCAATCTGGCCTGCCTCGGTTATCCGCGCGAGAAGCTGGACATCATCGTCGCCTGCGACGGTTGCCACGACGACACCGCGCGGCTGGCGCGCGAATTCGGCGACCCGCGCGTGCAGGTGCTGGAGTTTCCCACGCGCCGGGGCAAGGCCGCCTGCCTCAACAACGCGGTCGCTCAGGCGCGCGGTGACGTGCTGTTGCTCACCGACGTGCGCCAGAAGCTCTCGCCGCAGGCGTTGCGCGACCTGATGGCGAACCTCGCTGACCCTGCCGTGGGCGCGGTGGGCGGCGAGCTGATGCTGTCCGACCCGGACACCGGCTTCGCGCAGAGCGTCGATGCCTACTGGCGCTACGAGAAGCTGATCCGCCATGCAGAAAGCCGCTCGGGCTCCACCATCGGCGTCAGCGGCGCGCTGTATGCGATACGCCGCGAGCTGTTCGAACCGTTGCCCGAGGGCACGGTGCTCGACGACGTGCTCGTACCCATGCGCGTGATCGCCGCCGGACACCGCGTGGTGTTCGAACCGAGCGCGCTTGCCTGGGACCGCGCCACCCAGGCGCCGATGGAAGAACGTCGCCGCAAGATCCGCACGCTGGCCGGCAACTGCCAGTTGATCCAGTTGGCGCCGTGGCTGCTGTTGCCCTGGCGCAATCCCGCGTGGTTCCGCTTCGTCAGCCACAAGCTGCTGCGGCTGCTGGGACCGTGGTTGCTGCTGGGACTGGCGCTGACCTCCGCCTGCCTGGCCTCCAGCTACCTGCTGTGCGCCGTCACCCTGGCGCTGCTGGCGCTGGGCGCGGCCATGGTGGTGATCGGTCGGTTGCAGCCGGCCGCGGTGCGCTGGCTGCCGCTGCGGCTGGCGATGGCGTTCTTCTACCTCAATCTTTTCGCTGCACAGGCTGTCGTGACCTTTGCCCGCAATCGAGGACTCCACCTATGGTGACGCAGGTGCGCGACAGCGGCAGGCCGGCAGGCCTTCGGGGGCAGCTCGGCGAGCTATGCCACAGCAGCGGGCTGCTCGGCTCGCTGCAACGGATGCGCTCGTGGTTGCGCAAGGATCTTCGCATCCTCGCCTATCACCGCATCACGCCGCTGCCAGATCCCGACATCTACGAGTTCGACCTGGAGCTGATCAGCACCTCGCCGGAAGGCTTTCGCGAGCAGATGAGCTTCATCAAGCGGCATTACCATCCGATGCGCCTGAGCGACGTCGCCGAGGCCATCAATACCGGTCGCGAACTGCCCACCGACGCCGTGGTGGTCACCTTCGACGACGGCTACAACGACAACTACCACGTCGCCTTCCCGATCCTTCGGGAACTGGGCGTGCCGGCCACGTTCTTCGTCTCCACCGGGCATATCGACACCGGCCACCCGTTCGCTTACGACTGGCTGGTGCACATGATCCTGCGCACTGGCGCCCCAAGGCTTGAACTCCCGGAACTGGGCATGGACGAGCCCATGCCGGACGGCCGCGCCGCGCGACGCGCGCTGGCGACGATGGTGCTCGACCGCATGAAGGAAACCGACGCGCTCACCCAGTCGGCGATGACCCGTCGGCTGGAAACCCAGTGGCGCATTCCGAGCGAGGTGGCGCCGCCGGACTGCCAGCCCATGAGCTGGGACCAGGTGCGGGAGATGCACGCGGCAGGTTACGAATTCGGCTCGCATGGCGTGCACCACCGCATGCTTTCCAAGCTGCCGCAGGACGAGCTTGAATTCGAGGTGCGCCACTCCCGCGACACGCTGCAGCGCGAACTGGGGCCAGCCATGCTGCACATGTCCTATCCGGTGGGCGGCACGCGCGCGTTCGACCAGCGCGTGATCGACACCACCCGAGAGGCGGGCTTCGAACTGGCCTGCAGCTATATCAGCGGGACCAACACGCAGCGCGACTTCAACCGGTACGCGCTGTACCGCCTGGCGGTCGAACGCAACATGGGCATCGGCTGGTTCGCCGCGATGCTGGCGATGCCAAGCCTGATGAGTTATCCCAGTGGCGGACGCATGCACGAGTTCAGGTCGGACCCGACATGTTCCCACTGATCCTGCTCTACCTCGTACTCACCATCGTCCGCCCGCAGGACTACATCCCCGCGCTGGTCGGCGTGCCCGTGCTGCCGGTGGTGCTGGTGCTGGCCTTCCTCAGCTGGCTCGGCTCTCGCGCCAGGACGTTCGACGCGCCGCAGTTCGCCATCCTACCGGCCTTCCTGCTGGTGCTGATGATCTCGCAGGCAACCAACGGCTGGACCGGCGGCATGCTCGACCAGTTGGCCAAGTTCGGCCCGACGGTGATCTCCTTCTTCATCCTGTCAGCCGCCTGCACCACGCGACGCCATGTGGTGATCACCATGGCGGTGATCGCGCTGTGCTCATTCGTGCTCGCCCTGCACGGCGTGCAGCAGGCCAGCAATGGCGTCGGCTGGACCGGCATCCCGGTAGGCGAGGATGGCCGCATCCAGTACGTGGGCATCTTCAACGATCCCAACGATCTCGGCCTGCTGTTCGTGGCCGCCGTGCCAATGGCGGTCTACCTCGGCAAGCACAGCGGCATGCTGGGCAAGCTGCTGTGGTACTCCGGCACGTTGCTGTTGCTGTACGGCATCCGCCTGACCAATTCGCGCGGCGCGCTGCTGGCCGTGCTGATGATGGCCGGCATCTACGTGTGGTATCGCCGCGGGGCGCTGATGGCCGGCGCGCTCGGCGTGGTCGGGCTGGCCTGCCTCAAGCTGTTGTCCTCGCGCATGCAGGAACTCGATGCCGGCGAAGAATCGGCCAACGGCCGCGTCGATGCCTGGTACTCGGGCCTGCACATGTTCATGTCGCACCCGCTGTTCGGCGTGGGCGCGGGCAACTTCACCGAGTACAACGAACTGACTGCGCACAATTCCTTCGTGCTGGTGCTGGCCGAGGCCGGCTTCGTCGGCTACGTGCTGTGGCTCGCGTTCGTCTGCTACAGCTTCTGGATGCTGTGGCTGGTGCTGCGCTACCGCGCCGATGCCGCCGAGGCGCCGGAGGCCGCTGCGCAATGGCAGATCGAGCGGCCGCTGGCGCTGGCCCTGTTCATCGTGTTGTGCGGCATGTTCACCACGGCGTTCTTCCTCAGCCGCAGCTACATGATCGTGCTCTACCTGATCCTGGCCATGGTGGTCGGCTATTTCGTCGGCGCCAGGCAGCGGTTGCCGGGGCTGGAAACCATCCGCATGACGCGCGGGTGGTGGCGCTGGGTGCCGGCGGCGATGGGCAGCATCGTCGGCCTGTACGTGCTGGTGGCGATCCTGTTGAGGACCGCCTGATGAAACGTCTTCCCACTTTTGCGGTACCTGACATCTCTTGGGCGACCCACGCCTCGCCGGCCATGCCGGCTCACAACAGGGGGTATCCGACATGAGCAGCCTGTACGAAACCGCGTTCCGACGCGTGCTCTATCCCGCCTATGAAACCGGCCTGCGCCGCCGCGGCACGCTGGCCTGGCTGGATGAATACGAGCGCAGCCAGTGGCTGTCGCCGGCGCAGCTGGCCGAGCTGCAGTGGACGCGCCTGAAGCGCCTGCTGGAGCACTGCTACCGCGAGGTTCCCTACTACCAGCGCCAGTGGCGCGAACTGGGCATCACTCCCGATGACATCCGCAGCCTGGACGACTACGCGCGCCTGCCCACCCTCACCAAGGCCGACATCCGCAGCCATGGCGAGGACCTGAAGGCCATCTCGTGGCGCGACCGCATGCTGTACAAGAACACCAGCGGCTCCACCGGCGAGCCGCTGCGCTTCGGCTACAACCGCGAAAGCAACGACCGGCGCACCGCGGTGATGTTCCGCGGCTACGGCTGGGCCGGCGCGCCTCCGGGGCGCCGCAGCCTGGTGCTGTGGGGCGGTGGGCTGGGCAATCCGCCGCTGACGCGCCGCTGGAAAGACCAGCTGTACCACGCTGCGTTCGGCCGTCGCCTGGTCAACAGCTTCCACATGACCGAAGCGAACATGGGCACGTACGCGGACATGATCGACCGCCACAAGCCCGAAATCCTGCTCGGCTATTTCGGCCCGCTGCTGAAGCTGGCGAAGTGGCTGCTGGAGAATGGCCGGCGCGTGCATCCCCCGCGCGCCTTCATCGTCAACGGCGAGGCGATGCACGAGTTCGAGCGCGAGATCATCGAGCAGGCGTTCGGCTGCCCGGCCTACAACACCTACGGCTGCCGCGAATTCATGATGGTCGCCGGCGAGTGCGACCAGCACCACGGCATGCACGTGAACATCGACCACCTGGTGGTGGAGCGCGTCGCGCCCGAGGGCGCCGAACTCGATCCGCTCACCGGCGAGGCGATCATCACGGACCTGTTCAACTACGGCATGCCGTTCATCCGTTATGCCACCGGCGATCTGATCACCACCTCCACCGACCAATGCCCTTGCGGGCGCGGCCTGCCGTTGATCAGCCAGGTCGAGGGACGCCTGCTCGACGCGATCCGCACGCCGGATGGTCGCATCCTGCCCGGCATGTTCTTTCCGTTCCTGCTCAAGGAGGTGCCGGGCGTCGCCCAGTACCAGATCGTGCAGCGCCGGCTGGACCGCCTCGACCTGAACCTGGTGCGAGGCAAGGCCTTCAACGACGACTCGCTGGCCATGATCCACCGCGAAATCCGCAAGGTGCTGGGCGACGGCATCGAGGTGAACTGCCAGTTCGTCGACACCATTCCCCTCACCCGCAGCGGCAAGACCCGCCTCACCATCTCGGAACTGGCGCAGTGAACATCACGCACGTCGTCGAGAACCTCAACCGCGGCGGGCTGGAGCGGATGGTGCTGGAACTGGTGAAGATCCAGCACCGGCAGGGCCATCGCTGCCAGGTGGTGTGCCTGTTCGAACCGGGGGCGCAGGCGCACGAGCTCGACGCGTTGGGGATTCCCGTCGCGGGCTGCCACAAGCGCACGGGTCTGGACCTGCGCGCGCTGGCGCGGGCAAGGAAGATCATCGGCCGGCACGACACCGAGGTGCTGCATACGCATAACGCCGTCGCCCACTACCAGGCGGTGCTCGCCAGCTTCGGGCTGGGCGTGCGTCGCATCGTCAACACGCGGCACGGCATGGGCATGGGCCAGCGCGCCGGTCGGCGTGAATGGCTCTACCGACGTTCGCTGTCGCGCACGGACACGGTGGTCACCGTGTGCGAGGCGGCGCGGCGGGAGGCGGTGGCGCGCGGCATCGTGCCCGACACCAAGACCCGGGTGGTGCCCAACGGCATTGCGGTGGACCTGTTCGAGCCGCAGTCCGTGGAAATGCATCGGCGCCTTCGCGATGAACTGCGTCTTCCGAACTTCAGCACGCTGATCGGCAACGTGGGGCGGCTCAACTGGGCTAAGGACCAGATCGGCCTGATCCGCGCCTTCAGCCTGATCCACACGCGCCACCCCGAAGCCTCGCTGGTATTGATCGGCGACGGCGAGCTGCGCGAGCGCCTGGAACAGGCTGCCCGCGAGGAAGGGCTGGCGCAGCGCGTGCACTTCCTCGGCGATCGCAACGACGTGCATGGATTGCTGCGCGGTCTCGACCTGTTCGTGCTGTCCTCGCTGAGTGAGGGCTATTCCATGGCCCTGCTCGAGGCCTGCGCCACCGCGCTGCCGATCGTAGCCACCGACGTCGGCGGCAACCGCGAGATCGTGCACGACGGCCATACCGGGCGACTCGTGCCGGCCAGCGACCCGCGTGCGCTGGCCGACGCCATGCTGGCCTTCCTGCAGGCGCCGCAACAGGCCAGCGCCTGCGGACGCGCGGCGCGCGCATGGGTGGAGCAGCATGGTTCGCTGGAGGCGATGGCGGGCAGTTACGACACCCTCTATCAGGCCGCGAGGCACTGACCATGCGGCTGCGCGTGCTGGTACTCACCAACCTGTTTCCCACGCCATGGGATCCGCTGCGCGGCGCCTTCAACCGTCAGCAATTCGAGCGCCTGGCCCAGCACCACGATGTCGACGTGCTCACCGCAGTGGATTTCCGCGAGCGCATGGCCGGCGTGAAGGGCCAGGTGTCGGTCGACGGCGTGCGCACCGATCACTTCACGTTCGTCTATCCGCCGCGCATCGGGCGGTCGTTGCACGCCGCCTGCTGGGCGTTGTCGCTGTGGCTGCAGCGTGGGCGCCGCCTGCGCGCCGCCGGATACGACTGCCTGCTGGCGAGCTGGGCCTATCCGGACGCGGCCGCGGCCGGCTGGCTGGCGCGCCGCCTCGGCATCCCTTATGTGGTGAAAGTCCATGGCAGCGACCTCAACGTGCAGGCCGAGCATGCGTTGCGCCGCCTGCAGATTCGCTCGGCCCTGCGCGGCGCAGCGGCCGTGGTGACGGTCAGCCGGGCATTGGCCGAGAAAGCCGTGGCGCTGGATGCGCCGCGTTCGATGGTGCACGTGCTGTACAACGGCGTGGATCCGGCGCTGTTCTCGCCGGGCTCGCGCAGCCAGGCGCGCGCACACCTGCACCTGCCGCCAGACACCCCACTGGTGCTCTACGTGGGCAACCTCAAGGAGAGCAAGGGCTGTCTGGACCTGCTGGAAGCATTCCCTGCCCTCATGGCGGCGCAGCCCGCCGCACGACTGGTCTACGTCGGCGCGGGACCGTGCTGGGGTCCCTTGCTCGAACGCGCCACCGCCCTTGGCTTCGCCGAACGCGTGCATCTGGTGGGCGCGATACCTCACGACGCGCTGGGCGACTGGTTTCGCGCAGCCGACCTGCTGTGCCTGCCCAGCCACAACGAAGGCGTGCCCAACGTGGTGCTGGAGGCGATGGCGTGCGGCACACCGGTGGTGGCCACCCGCGTGGGCGGCATCCCGGAGGTGCTGCCCGACGTCGCAGGCCTGCTGACGCCTGCGCACGATCGTCAGGCGCTCTCCGGCGCACTGGTCGAAGCCAGCAGCTGTCACTGGGACCGCGAGGCTATTGCGCGACAAGCCAGCGCGTTCCGCTGGGATGACAATGTCAGCCGCCTGGCCGATATCCTGCGCGATGCCGCCGCCACTGCACCGGCGGCGGCGAGGGCGACGGCATGAACATGCGCCCACGCAAACAACAGTTGCTGCGCTGGTTGCCGGACCGGCTGCTGCGGACACATGCCTCGGCCCATGCCGGCGCGCGCTATCTCACTTTCGACGACGGCCCCGACCCGGAGCACACCCCTCGCCTGCTCGATCTGCTCGCTGCGCACGGCGTGCATGCGAGTTTTTTCCTGGTCGGCCATCGCGCCGAGCAGCATCCGACGCTGGTCGAGCGGATGGTCGACGAGGGCCATGTCATCGCCAACCATTCCTGGAGCCACTGGTCGTTCAAGCCCATGTCGCTGCACCAGCAGGTGGACGAGTTCCGCCGCACCGACCAGTTGCTGCGCCAGTTCGACGGCGAACCGCAGCACTGGCTGCGCACCCCGCAAGGCTATCTCGATGCGCGCCTGCTGCTGCATTGCGCGCGCCACGGGCGCAGCATCGTCTACTGGTCCTACGACAGCATGGACTACCAGAAACCCGCCACCGACGCGCTGGTGGCGCGGCTGCGCGCCCAGCCGCCGCAGCCGGGCGACATCGTGCTGATGCATGACGACAGCGACCTCGCCACCGACGCGCTGGGCGTGCTGCTGCCCGAGTGGCTGGCTCAGGGCCACCACTTCCGTGCGTTGCCAAGGAAGGAACCATGAGGATCCTCTACCACCACCGCACGCAGGGGCGCCACGTGGAAGGCGTGCACATCCGTGGCATCGTGCATGCCCTGCGCGACCTGGGCCACGAGGTCAGCGTGCTGTCCTTTCCGGGCGCCGATCCGGAACACGAGTTCAGCCCCGCCGCCACGACCGGCCGCGGAAGGCTCGCCGGCCTGGTGGCGCGCATGCCCGGCGTGCTGTTCGAACTGCTGGAGCTGGCCTACAACCTGGTCACCCTGGTGCGGGTCGGCCAGGCCATCCGTCGCGTGCGGCCGCAGGTGATCTACGAGCGCTATTCGCTGTTCCTGTTCGTGACGGTGTGGCTGGCGCGTCGCCGTCGCATTCCGATCGTGCTGGAGATCAACGACTCGGCGCTGGTGCACCGCGTGCGCCCGCTGAAGCTGAAGTCGCTGGCGCGATGGATCGAAGGCTGGTGCCTGCGCCAGAGCACCGGGCTGGTATTCATCTCCAGCTATTTCCGCGCGCAGGCCGAGTCTGCCTACGGCGACATTGCGCCCTCGGTGATCTCGCCCAATGCTGCCGACCTGCATCGTTTCGACCCCGGCCGCTTCGACCGTGAGCGCCTGCGCGCCGAGCGCGGCCTGGGCGATCAGGTGGTGTGCGGCCATATTGGTGTGTTTGCACGCTGGCATGGCGTGGATGGCTTCGTGGAGGCCATCGCCGAACGCCTGCGCGAGCAACCGGGACTGGTGCTGGTGCTGGTCGGCGACGGCCGTACTTTGCCGGCCGTGCGCGCGCTGGTCGACGAACGCGGTCTGTCCCACCGCGTGATCCTCCCCGGCCGCGTGCCACACGATGACGTGGCGGCCTGGATCGCCTGCATGGACTACGCCGTGCTGCCCGATTCCAACCTATACGGTTCGCCGATGAAGCTGTTCGAGCTGATGGCGATGGGCGTGGCGGTGGTGGCGCCCGATTACGCGCCGGTGGCGGAAGTGATCGACGACGGCCACACTGGCTGGCTGTTCCCGCGTGGCGAGCTGGACGCTTGCGTGCAACGCGTACTCGACCTCGCCACCTGTGCCGACGAACGCCATCGCATCGGCAGCGCCGCACGCGATTACGTGGTGCGCGAACGTCAATGGCGCAACAACGCCCAGCAGTTGCTGTCGCTGCTTCCGGCAGCGGGGGCCGCATGATTGTCGCCGCGCTGATCGTCCTTGCCTTGCTTGCGATTGCGGTCGCCCTGCTATGGCGCGCCATCCGCACACGAAACATGCACCTGTGGCTCGGCAATTACCTTCGTCGACGCGCGCCAGGAAAGGTCGACGGCCCGGTGCACGTGATGTTCTGCTTCGTCGATCATTTCGAGCCCGCCTGGGGCCGCGTTTCGCTGGAAACCCAACGCGCACGAGTGGACCGCTGGTGCCACGACTACCGGCTGCTGGCGGGCGCCCATCGCGATGCGGATGGCCGCCCGCCGCAGCACAGCTTCTTCTACCCCGAGGAGGAATACCTCGAGGAGCACCTGGACAAACTCGCCGCCCTATGTGCGGAAGGTTTCGGCGAGATTGAAATCCATCTGCACCACGACAACGACACCGAGGACAACTTCCGCGCCACCATCACCCGCTTCAATGAACTGCTGCACGCTCGACACGGCGCGCTTTCCCGCGATCCGGCCAGCGGCGAGCTGCGCTTCGGCTTCATCCACGGCAACTGGTGCCTGGACAACTCGCGCGCCGATGGCCGTTGGTGCGGCTTGAACAACGAGCTGGTGCTGTTGCGCGAGCTTGGCTGCTACGCCGACTTCACCCTGCCCTCCGCGCCCAGCGACACGCAGACGCGCACCATCAACGAGATCTACTACGCGACTGACGACCCGCTGCGCCCCAAGTCGCACGACACCGGCGAACGCGTCCGCGTCGGCGGCAGCCCCAGCGGCGACCTGATGATCGTGCAGGGTCCGCTGGGCCTGAACTGGCGCGACCGCCGCCGTGGCGTGCTGCCGCGCATCGAGAACGCCGATGTTCGCCGCTCCTGCCCTCCCACGCCCGGCCGCGTCGACGCCTGGATCCGTACCGCGGTGCACGTGGAGGGACGGCCCGACTGGATCTTCGTCAAGATCCACACGCACGGCACCCAGGAACGCGACATGGACACCCTGCTCGGCGAACCCATGCACGCCATGCACGAATATCTGGAGTCCCGTTACAACGATGGCCATCGTTACGTGCTGCACTACGTGACCTCGCGCGAGCTCTACAACATCGTCAAGGCGGCGGAAGCAGGAAAAACAGGCAATCCCGGCCAGTGGCGCGACTTCGAGCTGCCCCCGCCGCCGCTTGCCCACGCTGCCGCCAGGAGCGCGACGTGCGCACCGTGCTGATCTGCCACGAAGGCGATGACTTCGACCGCGCGGGGCTGGCGGCGTGGTTGGCGTCATTCTCCGAGCTGGCGGGCGTGGTGGTGCTGGCGGAGACGCCGGCGCAGATGCGCGCACGCGTGCGCCGGGAGATTCGCCGCGTGGGCTGGCTGCGTTTCCTCGACGTTGTCGCCATGCGCCTGTACCAGCGCGTGGCCCTGGCCCGGCGCGACCGCGCCTGGACCGCCGCCGCGCTGACGCGCATGCGTGAACGCTACGGTGAACCGCCCGCGGTTCCGCAACTGGTGGCCGCCGACGTCAACGATGAGGCCGTGGCTGCCTTCCTGCGCCACACCGCGCCCGACATCGTGCTGGCGCGCTGCAAGCAGTTGCTGAAGAAACGGCAGATCGCCATTCCGCGCATCGGCTGCTTCGTGCTGCATCCGGGCATCTGCCCGGAGTACCGCAATGCGCATGGCTGCTTCTGGGCGCTTTCCCAACGCGATCTGGAACGCGTGGGCATGACCCTGCTGAAAGTCGATGCGGGCGTCGACACCGGACCTGTCTACGGTTACTACAGTTACCCGTTCGACGAGCGGCGCGAATCGCATGTGGTCATCCAGTACCGGGTGGTGCTGGAGAACCTCGACCGGCTCGCACAGCGCTTCAGCGACATATTCGAAGGCACGGCCTCGGTAGTGGACACCCGCGACCGCCCCAGCGGAAGCTGGGGACAGCCATGGCTGAGCCGCTACCTGCGCTGGCAGCGGGCGGCGAAGGCAGCCGGCCCATGAGCCTTCCGGCGCTGATGTACCACGACGTGATCGAGCCGGGCTTTGCCGACGACAGCGGCTTCCCCGGCGCCGCCGCGGCCCATTACAAGCTGACCTTGGCCGACTTCGGCGTGCATCTGGCGCGATTGGCGGCCAGCGGCCTGCACTTTCCGCCGGTCGCCTCGTTGCGCGATGCCGGCCGATCCGCATGCCTGCTCACCTTCGACGACGGAGGCGCCAGCGCGTCGCACATCGGCGCCCAGCTGGCAGCGCAAGGCATGGCCGGACACTTCTTCATCACCACGCAGCGCATTGGCACGGCGGGCTTTGTCGGCGTTGACGACCTGCTTGCGCTACGCCGGCTCGGGCACGTGGTCGGCAGCCACTCGCATACACATCCGGCCGACATCTCCCATCTGGCCGATGACGCGCTCGCCGCCCAATGGCGCGACAGCCGCGATCGCCTTCAGCAGATTCTCAGCGAGCCAGTCACCGTCGCCTCGATACCCGGCGGTTTCTACACGCGGCGCGTCGCGCAGGCGGCGGCCGCCGCCGGCTACCGCTACCTGTTCACGTCGGAGCCGACCACCCACGCGCACGTGGTTGACGGTTGCCACGTGTTGGGACGCTACGCGCTGTGGCATGACACGCCGGCCGATGCAGCGCTGGCTCTGGCCACCGGCACGGGGAGGCAGCGCCAGCAGCAATGGCTGGCGTGGAACCTCAAGAAGCCGCTCAAGCGCTGGTCCCGCCCGGTCTACCAGCGGCTGCGCCGTCATTGGCTGGGCGAGAGCTGAGGATTCGCCAGCGACAAGTCGAAACACGGTGGAAAGCGGCGCAAGTCCTCGCTACGCCGGATTCGTCGCCTGCTCCCGTCGCATCCGACCATGCATCCAGCGATACAACCCACGCAGCGGCGCGATCAACCCGAACCGGGCCAGCGGCGAGGCTCCCCGCACCAGATAGAGCGAGCCGCACGCGGCCTGGCGATTGGCCAGCACGCGCTTGTACTGGTTGTCGCCGTAGCCGAAGTCGATCGTTTCGCCAGGGAAGCGCGCCATCACGTCCTGCACGGCCTGGAACACCAGGGCCGAGCCTGCGCCCAGCGCGGCGAATTCTTCGTCGTAACCCGTATCGTCCAGCAGATAGCGCCCGCCCAGGCGATAGCCATGCACGTAGGCGACGGGCCGCTCGCCCTGCATCAGCACGTGCGCGAGGAGCCGGCCGTCCTGCGCCAGCTGTCGAAACAGCGCCACGCGCGTTGGCAAGGTCCAGTCGACAGGCTGCTCCGCCGCATGCCAACTGCGCGCATACAGCTGGTTCATCAGCGCGGCGTATTCGTCGACGCTTTCGGGCGTTTCGAACACACGCAGTTCGGCCTGATCGCCGAGCTTCTTGTAGACGTTGCGCAACCGTCGCGAGAGGTCATTGCGCTTCTTCGAACCGAGCGCGGCCAGGTAATCGGCCAACGACGCCTGCGGTGTGATGCTCCAGTTCAGTTGATCCAGCATGTTCGACTGCACGAGGCTGAAGCGGCGCGCGCCGGTCGCCATGGTCGAGGCCAGCGCGTTTGGCAACGCCGTTTCCTGGATGCGCACGACGCGCGCCTGGCGATCCTCCAGCAGTGCGTCCGCGACCTGCCGCTCCACCAGATTGCGCTGCCCGGGAACGGCCACCACGCCCTCGCCCAGCAGGCGCAGCGCGCGACCGCGATAAACCTGCAGGTAGCGACTGCCGAAGTGGATGCGCGCGTGATGGACGTAGGCCAGCATCGGCGCGTAGCCGATCAGCTTGCCCTGCCCGTCGCGCACCATCACCAGATAGGGCGCCATGATGTCGCCGCGCCACGCCACCTCGAACAACAGCCAGTCCGGGTGCTGCACGATGCCCGAGGCGGCGCCGGGCAGTCCCGCCACCTGGGCCAGCTCGTCGCGCAACTCGCGCACCGCTTCGGCGCTGCGGACCGTCATGTGGGAGGGCTGGACAGGCGGCGTCATCATGACAAGGTATCCGCGCGCTGCCCCTGCAGGCTGTGGAGCCCGCGCAACAGCAGTCGCCCTGGTGGTCCAAATCGCTGGGCGATCGCCGCCAGCAGGCGGAAGTCGTCTTCGCCCCAGTAGCGCACGAGCACGCTCGCAGGCACGAAGACGCCGACGAACACCACGCCGCCGGGGATGAAACCCCACGGGCTGGGCACCGTCGATGTCACTGTCCACGCGATCAGCGTCGCCACGATGCCCACAGCAAACAGCCGCGCCATCGCCGCTACCGGCAGGCCACCGGTGGTCGCCTTGCGCAGGTAGTGCACCGCCAGCATCAGTTCGGACAGGCGCGAGATGGCATAGGACAGCACGGCGCCCAGCAGTCCGTACGCCGGCACCAGCGCGATGCCGGCAGCAAGGTTGATGAACAGCGCGGCGACGGTGATGCGGATGCGATCGTCCTGCCGGTCCACCACCGTCTGGTAGGCGGCGATGCCGTTACCCAGCAGCAGCAGACCGGCCAGCACCAGCATCGCCTCGATGGCCGGGATGGCGTCCGCGTAGCGATGGCCATACATCAGCGTGACCAGCCCGGGGGTGGTGACCAGGCCCAGTCCGGCGATCACCAGGCCCACTGCCCAGTAAAAGCGCGACGCCTCGCCGAGGAAGCGCACCGCATGCTCATGGCCGCGCTCGCCAAACGTCTTGGCCATATACGGCAGCAAGGTCGTGGTGAGTCCCACCGAAAACAGCTGCACGGCTCCCCTGGTCAGCGTCTGCGCGATGGCGAAGAAGCCCACCGCGGTGGATGTGGCGAAACTGTTGAGCAGGAATACCTCGATCCCACCGGCCTTGACCGACACGATGATGATCAACACCGCGGTCAGGCGCAGGTGGCGATGCAGTCGCACACTGAGTTCGACCGGCACGGGGCCTGGCGTGAACGGCTGGCAGTAGTGCCGGTACGCCCAACGGTTGATCAGGTTGAGCAGCAGGCAGCACACCGTGAAGATGCCGACGAAGGCGAGCAGCCCCGCTTTGGCCAGGGTCGCGGCCATCACCATCGCCACGTTGAGCACGCCGACCACCACGGTGGCGATCGCTTCGGTTTCGAAGCGTTCCTGACCCTTGGCGATCGCCACCCACATCGCGTAATTGGCTTTGCTCGCGGTGGCCAGGACCACCAGCGCCGCCGCCACCAGCGGCGCGTCGTGCCACTCCACCGGCCGCACCACCAGCAGCACAAGCAGGAACAGGCCGATCACCACCGCACTGCTCGCGTGTTGCACGCGATTGAGTCGCCAGGCGATGTGGGAGCCCGCCCCCGGATCGCCCAAGCCATCCGCCTCGGCGATGAACTTGGTGGACGAGGTGGTAAGCGCGTGGTTGCTGAACATGATCAACAGGCCGCATACCCACACGGTAAAGGCATAGCGACCGAAGTCCGCCGGTCCCAGCGCCCGGGCGATCCACACACCGACGAACAGCCCCAGTGCGAACTCGATGTAGCTGGAGACCGAGACGATGGTGACGCTGCGCAGCACTTCCAGCCGACGGCTAGCGGGGCGTGCGGCAGTCATGGCGCACCCCGTTGGGCCATCTGCGCAGCGCCTGAGCCCGGAGGCTGGCGAATCAGCCACTGCACCACGCCGCTGCCGCGGTTGTTCCAGTTGAATCGGCGCTTGGTGTCGGCGACGGCCGCGCAGGAGGTGCTGTACGACGAGGCCAGTTGCTCGAGCCGACGCTTGTAAGCCGCGCTTTGCTCCGGGTCACTTTCGAAGTAGTAGGCCGCCGCCACCGGCAGTGCCAGCTCCACGTTGTGGCCGTCGCTGTACCAGCCATCGGAGTCCTGGATCTTCTCTACCGCCTCCACCGGCGCGTGGGCCGAAGACCAGTACCAGGCGATCACCCCACCCGCGCCCGAGCAGCCGTTGCGCCAGTCATGCGGATGCACCAGCAGGTCGGAACTGATCCAGCCGTACTTCTCCAGATAACGGCCAAAATCCGTGATCATGCCGGGGATGCGCTTGTCGCCTGTCACCAGCCACGCATGCCACAGGCCGTCGATGATGTTTTCGCTCATCCACGGCGAGGAGCCGCGCACGTCCGTCTGCGGCTTCCAGTCGTCACCCTCATGGATATTCCAGCTGTTGCGCCAGGAGCCGTCGTCGCCGAGATGGTCCGGGTTGTTGCGCTGGTGCTCGTCGAGCCAGGTCAGGCGGTCGTTGATCATCGCCAGCACGTGCTTGCTGCCGGTCAGTTCATAGGCCGCGACGGTTTCGATGAGGCCGAGCCCGGCCAGGCGCTCCGTGAAATATTCATCCGGCCGCGTGTACGGCCCGGGGCGGTTGTTCCACCCGCCGCTCGCCCACAGCCCGACCATCTTGTTGACCGTGGCCGCGTCGTGGTCGCCGTCGTTGCCAGTAAGCGCCACTGACAGCAGGATCGGCTCGATGTAGACGTACTTCACATCGCAGACCTTGTCGTTGAAGGTCCAGCCACCGGCGCAGGACGGGCTCTCTGCGATGCCGTCGCGCTTGATGTACTTCATGTAGAAGCGATAGCTGAGGTCGGCGGCCTGCAGGTAGTCGAAGCGACCGGTGCGCACGTAGGCCTTGTAGAGCGTCGAGGGGCGATCGAACAGCCACGCGGAGAAATCGTCCACAGGCAGGGTCTTGGCCCACTCGAACTGGCGCGACACGTACTTGGCATAGGCCTCGTTGGGCGTGGCCGGCTCCTGCGGGCCGGCGATCAACGAGGCGCATAGCCAGGCGGGCGTGAGCGTGCCGAGCACCATCGGCACGCGAAGGCCCTGTGGGCCATCAACCAGCCCTGTCTCGTACGGCCAGCCTGCAATTTCCTCCTTACGCGGCTGACCAAGGGCGAAATAGAACGTCTCTTCGTCGCCCGACAGCGTCCCACGGAACTGCACGCGCACGGCACGGATGCTGTTGTCCTTGAAATGCCAGCGCAGCATCACCTGCACCGCCGCAGGCACTTCGTTGCCCTTCGCGTCGAGGATGCGCAGTTGCTGGGGATCAGTCAGGCGCCCCGGCGGAAACGGAATGCCCACTGAGGCCAGTACAGGAGAGCTGTTCCCCGCATTGCGATGAAGCACGATGCGTTGGTCAGGTACGAGATCCGCATTGGCAGGACTGCTTGCTGCGGGCGCGGGCGCCGGATTCTGTGTTGCAGCCTTGGACGACTTGTGCGGGGCCGCCATGCCCGTACCCGCGACGGCGAAAAGCGCTAGCGCCAGCGCCACCGTCCAGTGGCGCCACGCGCATGTGGTCCTAGCCTGCATGTTCCACCTGCCTCACCATCTTCTGCTCCCAGCGGAAGGCGGTGCCGACGATGAAGTCGAGGTCGTCATACTTGGGATGCCAGTCCAGCACGTCCTGCAGACGCGCACTGCGCGCGATCAGCATGGCCAGGTCGCCCGCCCGGCGGGGAAGCTCAATCACATTCAAGGGGCGTCCGCTGACGCGCTTCACCGCATCGATCACCTCGCGCACGCTGTAGCCGTGGCCGTAGCCGCAGTTGAGCGTGAGGGAGGAGCCTCCACGACGAAGATGATCCAGCGCGCGCAAGTGCGCGGCGGCCAGGTCCTCCACGTGGATGTAGTCGCGGATGCCGGTGCCGTCGGGCGTGTTGTAATCGGTGCCGTAGATGCACAGGCTGTCGCACTTGCCCACCGCATGCTCGCACGCCACCTTGATCAGCAACGTGGCATGCGGCGCCGAGTGACCGATGCGACCGGAGGGATCGCAACCGGCCACGTTGAAGTAGCGCAGGATCACGTGTCGCATCGGCGAGGCCGCGCTCACGTCCCGCAGCATGTTCTCCGACATCAGCTTGGACATGCCGTACGGATTGATCGGCTGCGTGGGCGTGTCTTCGTCGGCGATGCCGGCATCGGTCATGCCGTACACCGCCGCCGTCGAGGAAAAAATGAAATGCTGCACGCCGGCGTCCGTGCAGCTCGCCAGCAGATTGCAGGTATTGCAGGTGTTGTTGCCGTAATACTTGACCGGATCGCTCACCGATTCCGGCACCACCGTGTGCGCCGCGAAATGCATCACCGTGTCCAGACCGTGGTGGTCGAGCACGCGCGTCACCAGCTCGCGATCGCCCACGTTGCCCACCACCAGCTCGGCGTCGTGCACAGCCTCGCGGAAGCCGGTGGACAGGTTATCGATCACCACCACGCGCTCGCCGCGCGCAACCAGCTGCTGCACGACGTGGCTACCGATGTAACCGGCTCCGCCGGTGACGAGGACTCCATTCATGGCAAGGCACCTGCTTGGGCGATGGGGAAGTGGCGGGTGAGCCATTCGCCGATGTGGTCAATCAGGCGCTGGCGATCTCCGGTGAGCACATAGGTGTGGTCGGTTTCTCTCAGGTAGCGCGTGCTCACCGCCGGGTCGTCCACGACGCTGCCGAAGCACTCGCGGAACTGCCGGTGATGGTTGAAATACATGTGGATGCCACCGGTGTAGACCAGGTCCAGCTTCAGGCCACGCGCCACCATGCTGCCCAGGTCCTCGCGCACCACATGCTGCGGCAGCGGCGCCACGCCGAACACGGGCACATCGCCAGCGGCGTGCTCCTGCGCCTTGCGCGCCAGCCAGCGCTTCCAGCGGCGCACATTGAACATGCGCGGAAGGTAGTGCCGCACCCGGAATCCGAGCGTGCGGTAAGCGAAGTTGTCCAGGAAGATCGCGCCGGCCAGCTTTTCGTGGCTATGCGCCTCGCGCGCCACGTTGTGCGCCTTCTCGGCGCCGGAACACAGGCCCACCAGCACGAAGCGCTGGCAGCCAGAGTGCTGCCCCAGCAACGCCATGGCGTCGTCCACGTCGGCGCAGATCTGCTGGTTGCGGCTCTGCGATTCGCCGGTGGCGCCACTGTCGCCAATCGTCGAAAGGTCGAAGCGCAGCGTCGGGTAACCCAGCGCATTGAGCCGCCGGGTCAGGTCCACGTGCAGTCGAAACGGACCCACGCGGTGGACCAGGCCGGCATTCAGCAGGATGACGCCCACCGTGCCGTCGCCGCTGTCCGGCAGCCCGGCGATGCCCACTAGGTGGCGTGCGCGCCCGAAGCGGAAAGCCTGCTCACGCATAGGCGCGCTCCCGCCAGTGGCTCGCCACCGCCTGCACCAGCGGGTGCGAAATGACGGCCGCCTCCAGACGCGCCAGATCGTCCCACGGCGTGGTCGGCTCCAGGGATTCGATCCGCGTCTTCTCGCCAAACAGCTGCCGCCATTCGGCAGCCGGCCGCGCCATCGAGTCGAGCAGCAGGGAGGGCGCAACTCGCGACGCGGCGCGCCAGCCCTCCACCTGCCCGCGCAGGGTCGAACTCACGGGAAAGCCCAACCATTGCCCCACCGCTTCAGCTCGCTGACGCGGGCAGACAAAGCGATGGGTGTCCTGGCGCATCGCCTCCTGCATCGCGTCCTGCGTGGCGACGAAGGCCGCGCCATCCACCACGGGATCCCAGGCGACCACTTCGTCGATGCCTGCCGCCGCCGCCGCGGCCGCCAGCGCCATGCTGGCGCCAAGGCGCGCGCCGAATGCAAGCACCCGCTCCGCCCCGCTACGTGCGCGCAGTTCGCGCGCCGCCGCGGCGATATCGTCCAGGCAGCGCAGCCAGTCCACCTCGGCGCTGCCGCCGGCCGAATCGCCACAACCGTAGTAGTCGAAGCGCAGCACCGGCATGCCCTGCCCCGCCAGCGTGCAAGCGAGCTGCCGGTAAATGCGATGGCAACGCATGTGGTCCTGCCCCAGCGGCGCACACAGCAACACGGCCCGGGCCGACGGTCGCGCCGCCTGGTGGTAGATGCCGAACAGCTCCCCGCCTTCTCCGAAGAAGAAAGGAAGCTCGTGATCAGGCCGCGTCATCTCTTGTACACCAGGGTGAGGAAGTACGCGTTTTCGTGATACGACTGGCCGACCGCGTCGCTGTGCTGGATCTGCCGCACGTAGGACGCGCCCCAGTTCCAGTGCGTGGTGAACTCGTGATTGAAACCAAGCCCGAAGCGATAGTTCTTGTCGTGACGATCGATGTTGTCGTAAGTCACCCGCTCACCCGCAGCGAAGCCGGTTAGCGACACGTGCTGGGTGATCTTGTAATCAAGGGTGAAGCCCAGGCCCTTGCCAACCTGGTCCAGGGTGGTCGTGTTGATGTAGTTGAGCTTGCTGTACGAAGGCACCACCGAGAAGTTGGTTCGCTCGTCGCGATAGCTGTAGGTTCCCGCGATCGAGGATTCCTTGTAGACATCGGAGTTGATCACCACGTTGCCGACGCCGATGGTGCCGCCACGCGTCTGGTCGATGGTCTGCGACAAGGGCTCCAGCGGCACAAGCTCGCCGCCCACATTCACGTTGGTCGGCCCCAGCATGTCTTGGGCCGCGTCCGCATATTGATAGGCGCCATTCACCGTAATGGTGCTGCGCGGGGTCAGGCTCCAGCCCAGGATCAATCGCACCAGCGGCGAATCGTGCGAGCCGCCGTCGGTGAAGTCGATGTTCGACCAGCCCACGTCGGCGTCGATGCTGAGCTTGGTCAGGCGGCTGGTGTAGCGCAGGTAAGCCGCGTAGTCGTCGTAGTTCGAGCCGGCTGTGCTGCTGTTGAAGTTGACGTGTTCGTACTCGACATTGCCCGACAGCTGGTCCGTCGCGCTCAGGTCGCGGTACAACCGCAGCGCCGCCTGCCCACGCGAGGAGTTGAACTGGTCGACGCGGGAGGCGTAGCTGTTGATGTAGTGCAATTCGGCGTCGCCGGTCATGCCCTCCCCGAGCCTGAAATGCAGGGTGGGCCCGAGCGCCAGCACGTTGGTCTGCTGCTGGTTGCCTGGTGCATTGGCGGCCAGCGAGTTGACCGGCGCCACGCCCGCGAAGTCCTGCATGGTGAAGTCGAGGCGGTGCGGAATCGCGGCCCAGTTCACGACGCCGTTCAGCTGCCCCAGCGTCTGGCTGGCGAAGGCGCTGTTCGTGTAGTCGCGGTATTCAAGATTGCCATCGACGTTCGCCTGCACCGCCGAACCCTGCTCGGTGTACGCAAAGGTCGCGCCAGGCGCAATCACGTTGGTGCTGATCGGGTTGCTGGTGGTCAACGCGGCGTTGTCACTGTGCTCCCCGGTCAGGTAGAGCGAATAGGTGAACTGCTCCGCATAGACCCGCCCGGAACAGGCGGCCAGTGCAATCACGATCGATCGAGCGAGAGTGGTGCGTACCGCCATGGTCCTTCCCCCAGATGGAGTGGTCGTCGCAGAATTCGCCCCAGTCACATGTCGCGCGGCCCTTCAGGGCACGTGGTTGAACACCACCCCGGCCATCTTTTCGGGGTCGAAATTGGTCACCGCCTGGCTGATCGCCGCTGGTGTGTCACGCCCGTAACCGGCCACCACCACCACGAAGTCCGCCAGGTCCGACAGGATGCGGGCGTCCGGCGAACCCTTGATGGCCGGGCCATCGAGGAACAGGTAACGATCCGGATAACGGCAGCGCAGCGAGTCGAGCATCGTGCTCATGCGGTAGGAGGAGAAATACTCCCCGCTGTTCTCGCGCGCCTTGCCGGCCGGGATCAGCCGCAAGCGCGGAATCCCGGTGCGATAGAGCACCGGCTCGATGCCGAGCGAAGGCTGCTCGAGGAAGTCGATCAGGCCACCGCCGGCCGGGTCCACGCTCAAGGCGCGGTGCTGACTCGGATAGCGCAGATTGCAGTCGATCAGCAGGCTGGTCTTGGCCTCGTCGAAGGCAAATGCCGCCGCCAGGTTGCGCGTGACGAAGCTGCCACCCGAGCGCGGGCTGACCGCCACCACCAGGGTGACGAAGTTCTGCTGGCCGGCGATGCCGAGCAGCCGCGTGCGGATCTCGCGAAACGCATCGGACTGGCGGCGCACCGATTCTTCGCGATGGATCAGCCGACGCTCTTCCAGCTGCAACGGGACCAGCTCACGGCTGCCTTCGTTCATCCGCGCAATGGAATGGCCGGGCGACGTGCGACGCTGCAGATTCCGGGCCGCTTCCTCCAGCACGTTCTCGAAGCTGTCGTCGACGCCAGGATCGTTGTCGTCTTTCATGTTCATTGCTTGAGCCTCAACCAGAACGCGGCCAGGTAGACCGCGCCGATGCCCATCACCACGACCAGCAGGAACAGGTTGTGGCGGCGATCGCGACGCCGGTCGGCAGGCGTGGGGTAGAACGGAATCGACGCCATTACCATCAGCCCCGTGGCCTGCTCCAGCCGCTCCACCGAGCGCACCCGCGGATCGAGCTTCACCAGCCCGAACAGCAAGCCGATCGGCACCGCCAGCGCCAGCGCGATGCCGGCCAGGCTGAAGTGCATGAAACGCAGGCCCGACGGCATCAGCGGCATCACCGCCGGGTTCTGCACCAGGAAGGTCAGGCCGCGCTGCTCGGCATCCAGGTTCATGGAAACGCGCGCGTTCTCGCGGCGCTTCAGCAGGTCCTGGTAGACGTCACGGTTCACGTTGTAGTCGCGTGTCAGCTCCGCCGTCACGTTTTCGGAATTGGCGATGCGCGTGCTGCGCTGCAGTTCCGTCTGCAGCATCGACTCGCTGGCGCTCAGCCGCGCCGCCGCCGCGGCGCTGGACGCACGCGCGTTCGCCAGCTGGGTCTTGATCTGCTGGTAAGCCGGGTTGAACTGCACGTGGCTGTCCAGCGTGGTCGGCGTGCCGGACAATTGCGCCGCCGCCTTGCGCTGGTCATCCTGGGCCATGGTCTGGCGCAGGTCCTGCATCTGGTGGCGGATCCGGATCACGTCCGGATATTCCTCAGTGTAGGTCAGCAGCAACTTGTCCAGCTGCGCCTGCAGGTCGGCCATCTGCGTCTCGTAGATGCCACCCACGGTCTGCACCGTGCTCACTTCCGACTCGCCCGTCAGCTGCGCGGCAAGCGAACCTTCCTGCGAGCGCCGCTCCATCAGGTCCATGCGCGCCTGCTCGATCTGGCCACGCAACTGGCTGATGCGGGAGTTGGTGTCCGCCTCGCTGCCGGGGCGCGCATCGTCGTTGGTATCGCGGTAGGACTTGAGCTTTTCTTCGGCGTCGGTGAGCTTCTTGCGGTACGCCTCGACCTGGCTGTTGATGAACTCGTAGGCCTCGCGGCTCTCGCGCTGCTTCGACGCCAGACTCTCACTGATGAACAGTTGCGCGAACGTGCGCGTCACGTCGTAGGTGCGCTTGGCGTCGGTGTCGAAGTAGCTGATGGTGATCAGGTTGTCGCGCTCCATCTGCACCTTTGTGCGCGACTTGATGCCTTCGATGATGCGGTCCTGCTCGACCGGATTGGGGTGCTTGGCCATCCAGCCCCCCTCCACCATGATCTGGTCCATCACCTTGCGGCTGAAGATCACGTCACGCGCGATGCTCGCGCGATTCTTGTTCGCGGTGGTCTGCGCCGCGCCTTCCATCAGCGGCGAGATGATGCTGCTTTCCTGGGCGAGGATGGTGGTGGACGCCTCGAACTTCTTGGGCCACAACACCCCGGTCACCAGCGCAGCCAGTGCGATCAGGGCAAACACGATGCCGATGACGAGGCGACGACGACGGGCCTCGCTCACCAGTGCCGGCAGCATGCTCGCAAGCGGTGTGAGTTCCCCAGTCATGCCTCCCCCTCGATCCCTCGCCCCGGGCCCGCCGGGTGTCAGAAAGCGCGCAACGGCACAGTGACCACATCACCCGGCTGCACCGGGTAATTGGTCGCCAGGTCCCCGTTCTGCAGCACCTTGTCCAGCCGCACCGCATACGGCGTGGTCACGCCATCGCCCCCCTTGCGATACAGCTCGGTGCGATCGGGCGCCGCAAATTCCGTGGTTCCGCCCGCCGCCAGCACGGCGTCCAGCACCGTCATGCCCTGGCGATAGGGAATCGAAACCGGCGAACGCACTGCCCCGGTGACGCGCACACGCGACAGATACTCGTGACTGCGCAGCTCGGTGAGGATCACCGCGACCTGCGGGTCACGCACATAGGACTGCAGCTTGTCCTTGATCTCCGCGGCCACTTCCTCGGGTGTCTTGCCACCGGCCACCACGTCGCCAATCAGCGGCACAGTGATCTTGCCATCGGGGCGCACCGGCACGCTGACGCTGAGGTCGGGGTTGTGCCACACGGTGATCTGCAACTGGTCGTCGACGCCGATGCGATAGGTGGTGATCGCCTGCGCGGCAGGATCGATCTTGGGGGCCTCCGTCAGGCCACGGCCGCCGCCACAGGCCGTCAACAGCAATACCAAGCCCACTACGACAAGCAGACGAAGACTCTTCATGGCCGGCCCCTGAAAGTGAGAACTAAGTCACGATTGAGTATATCCAAACAAAAAACTGGCTTGACAAAACCATTAGACGTATGACTTGACGCACATGGACGCGCACAACAAGGCCCGCGAAGCCACGCTTGAAAGCGCTAACACCCCCGCCACGTACACGCCGCAGCCGGACGGCCTAAGCAGGACGCCCGGCACTGGTGGCGCCTGACGCCACATCACCGCACGCTCATCACTCTGGAACGCTCCGCCGCCGGGGGATTTAGACCGTTTGGCCGATGGCGGCCCGTGGGCGGCTGATCGAGCATCGGCCAATGCCGAACCCGCATGAGGCGGAGAGGTACGCCACGATGAGCGACAACAACAGCGTCACGTCGATGCCCGACGCAGCGCGGCACCAGCTTTGCCCGGTGGATCCAGGGCGCTACTCCACCTTCAAGGTTGGCAAACTCCAGCACACCTACCACCAGCATCCGTTGTTCCAGCTGCCCGAACTGGCGCAACTGGCGAAGGAGCTGATGCCCCTTGGCCATTGCCGTTTCGTGCAACCCGGGCTTACCCAGGGCTCGCCGTTCGCCCACGAGGAACGCCATCCGGACGGTCGCGGCATCGACGAATTCTTCCAGCGCATTGAAGAACCGGGTTCGTGGATCGCCCTTTACCACGTTCAGCACATCCCGCGTTATCGCACGCTGCTCGGTCAGATCATGGATACCGTGCGCCCGCTGGTCGAACGCGAGCAGCCGGGCGTGTTTGACGTGATGGGCTTCATCTTCATCTCCGCGCCGCCCTCGGTGACGCCGTTCCATATCGATCGCGAGAACAATTTCTGGCTGCAGTTGCACGGACGCAAGACGCTGAGCGTGTGGGACCCCGATGATCGCAACACCGTGCCGGCGGATGCCGTGGAGGATTTCATCGTCGACCGCTCGCTGAAGAAGGTACGCCTCAAGGACGAATGCCGCGTGCGTGGCCACCATTTCGACAGCGGCCCGGGCGATGGCGTGTACTTTCCCAGCACTTCGCCGCACATGGCTGAAGTGGGCAGCGACTGGGTGGAGCCAGGCAACGGCATCAGCGCCTCGATCGGCATCACCTTCTATACCCGTCATACGCGGCAGGTCGCGCGCATCCACCAACTCAACCGGATCCTGCGCAATCAACTGCACATCACGCCTGGCTACCCGGGCGACTCGGCGCTGGCCGACGCCATCAAGGCTCCGCTGGGCCACCTCGCGGGCCCCAGCCGAAACTTCGTCATCCGATGCCTGCATGCGCTGCGCGCGCGGCGATCCGGCGCGCGCATGGCGGAGGCCTGGCAGGAAGATCAGGCGCCGCCGGGTTCTTACTGAAAATCCGCGCGATGGGGCGGCGCCGTCAGTCCTCGCGACTGAGGTAATAGCCGAAGTAGCGATCGAGCGAGTGCGCGGGGTAGAACGGAATCTCGCACTGGCGATCGGTGTTCTCCCAGCGATCGCGCACCACATAGCCCAGTGCCTTCAGGCCGCCGATGAAATCACCTTCGGCGGTGACCCGGTACGGGCAGCACGACACACCTGTGTTCTGTACGGTGAAGTACGACACGCTGATGTGGATCGGCACCGAGTTGAGCAACAGATGCGATGGCGGCTTCGACAGCGAGGCGAGCAGGTCCGCCAGCGTGTAGTCGAGGTATTGCAGCGAGCCGGCGGCAAACAGGATGTCCACCCCATCGGCATCGCTACGCTTGCCGGTGAATTGCAACCGGTGCAAGGCGTCGTTCTTCCCCGCCCAGATTGCGCCGGCTTCCATCACCGCTGGTACGTCCATCACCCGCCAGCGCAGCTGCGCAGGAAAACGCATGAATCGCTGGTAGGCGTAATAAGCAATGCCGATGTGGCCGCCAAGGTCGAAGACCGAGCTGCTTCCCGCCTCGAACAAACGCGACAGCCACCACATCATCGGATAGTCGTTGAGGAACACCCGTCGCGTGCGCTCGCGGTAGAAACCCGCTGATTCGGTGTTGTCGTAGCCCTGCATGCTCGTGCGCGGAATGCTGGCCTGCGCCTCGGTGAAGCTCGGGTACACACCGCGATAGAGGTTGCGCATCGTCGAGTCGTGCGCGAGAAAGCGCCGCTCGTAGCGGGCCTGCAGCATCCGCCGCACAGCCGGCCACCTGGATGCGTGGTCCACGATACCGCGGATGCTGGGATGCCTGTCCACGTCTTCCATGCTCCCCTGCCCAATGCGGTCCGACACGAAGACCCGGCCAACGGCGACCTCCGCACCGGGACAACCAGTGCGCACTATCAGTCGTTTGCGTCGCCCGGTGGAGATTCACAAACGCTCTATGGCGATTAGCCTATGCAATGCTCCATCGACCGAGGTCCCACCATGAACCAGCCACCGCCCATCACCGCCTTTGCGCCCCAACCCCTTGAGGAACGGGTGATCCTGATCACCGGCGGCGCCCAGGGCATCGGCCGTGGCATCGCCCAGAGCGTGCTAGGCGCTGGCGGGCGCGTGGTGATCGGCGACCTGGACAGCAACGCCGGCAAGGCCTGCCTCGATGAATGGAACGTGGGCGGGCGCGCCGCATTCGCCCCGCTCGATGTCGCGCGCGAGTCCAGCGTCAAGCGCTGGGTGGCCTTTGCACTCAAGCGCTTTGGGCGCATCGACGGGCTGGTCAACAACGCGGGCATCGCCGATCCGCACACAGGCCCACTCGCCGGACTCGAACTCGCCGACTGGAACCGCTACCTCGCCACCAACCTCACCGGCCCCTTCCTGTGCAGCAAGCACGCACTGCCGGCGCTGGAGCAACAGCACGGCGCCATCGTGAACATCGCTTCCACGCGCGCATTGCAATCGGAGCCCGACACCGAAGCCTACGCCGCCAGCAAGGGTGGCCTCGTCGCATTCACCCACGCACTCGCCGTCAGCGCCGGGCCACGCCTACGCGTCAACGCTATCCTTCCGGGGTGGATCGCCACCTATGCCTGGCGCAACCCTCAGTCGCGCACCACGCCCAAGCTCCGTCGCCGCGACCACGCACAACATCCCGCCGGCCGCGTTGGCACGCCGGAGGACATTGGCGCCCTCGCCGTCTACCTGCTCTCACCCCAGTCTGGCTTCGTCACCGGCCAGCACTTTGTGGTGGATGGGGGCATGACCATCAAGATGCAGTACGTCTGACGCGCGCCCAACCGGGACTCCGACTGCAGTCGCGGGGCACTACGAGCATCACGTGCGCCCCTACCAGCAACCAGGGAGCCAACGATGCCGACAAGCGGAGCCAGATGGCCATCCTCGCCAGGCCTGTTTTCACGGGGCTGCCGATGGCCGCTGCCGGCCTTTCTCTTGTACTGACCGCCCCCGCAGCATCATCCCGATTCAATTCGGCCGGGCCATTGCCGACCGCGTAGTCATCGGTAGCATCCAGCTTTCGGTAGCGCCCTGCCTTCAAAAAGAATATGCCCTACGCGCGCCAAAGCCTTGGTGTGTATGACGGGCATTTGGGCATGCGTAGCATACGTACCTTACGGAGAAGGACACAATGGAATTTGTCGCCAACCTGTTTCGCAGCTTCTGCAATCTTCTAGCCTCTGGCATAGCGCTACTTATTGGCATAGCGGCGCTTGCGAGCGCGCTTGATCTGCCGGCTGACAGCCCTGGTTGGAAGAAAGATGGTCCCCTCGGCGCACTGGTCGTGCTGGCCGCTGCCGCCTTCTGCGCGTTTATGGCCCGTGGCCTCTATCGCCAGGGCAATGGGCGTAGTTCGTGGATCGCCTCGGCCTACCTCTTCGGGCTCGCCGGCATGGCGCTCCTTGCCGTTGTCGTCATCTGGGCGATGCGGCACTACTGAAGGCCCCACCACTCCCATGTCGACTCCTACCTGCTCCCGAAGCTGGGGCTATCGACAAGGAATGGTGGGGCGGTGCAAACCGTATTACCGCCCTGCACTGCTATCAACCGCCAGCCTGTGTAAGGACAGGCTGTCAGTAGTTGCCACCAACCTAACTCAACATGGACGAGTTCAATGAAAGGGAAACAGCTCTGGACCTTCGCAGCTGCGATTGCCCTGCTCACGGCTTGTCAGGTTAAGTCGGCCCCGACGAGTGCGACGCCTGTCACCACTGAACCGACACATACCCTGGTGCCCGACATCAAAGGTCTAACTCTTGGCATGTCCCCAGCCGCGCTAAAGAGTGTGCAGAAAAATGTCGAGTGCTGGGAAGACGAATCCGACTCTCAATATGTCACGTATCAGTGTCGGGATCTGGTTTTCAGTTATGGGTCGGGCAAGGCCCAACTCCACGTCACATTCAAGGACGATAAGGCTGTGCTGGTGCGTGTTTATAACCTCTTCGGCATGACCGCAGAGCCGATCATCTACGTCCTTGAAAAGAAGCTTGGCCCTCAACTAAGCGCCGAAGAGAAAAACGAGCTAAGGCTGGCGAGCAGAGACCCGGCATGGAGGGGCAAAGATTGGCTCTTCACCATGAGTCGCGACGGCATTGATAACCTCCCCAGCTTTAATCTGGCAACGCTCCAGTACGTCACCGAAAGCCTCGAACGCACTGAGGCAAAGATCGCGTCCGACATCTAGCGCCTGTATAAGGACATACAACTTACCCACCCCAGGTAGGTGGCTGAACACGCAGTCTACTTCCTGGGGTTCCACGCCCTGATCCGAGCGACGTACTCACGACGAATACGCGCAATATCTTCGTGGTCGCCTACGTGAAGCGCCTTACGCTCGCGAACCAGGCGACCGAACTCCGCTTCCTGCTCCGCGACGTAACGCCAATCAGGCTTCTCCTTCCCACTCTCCACTGAGATGTCGTGGGTGAGCTGGGCGCGAAGGTGGGCAATGGCATCACATGCCGCCTCAAAGGCGATGGCTTCGTCTTGGGTCCAGGCAGGCTTCCTTTGATTCATTTGCAACTCCACCGCACAGAGGAACGCCGGATGGTGCCATGTGCGGTGGGTCGCCTCTGTAAGGTTTGCCGGAAACGTGGTGCCGGGGCGACGTCCCCCCGCTTTTGAGTAGCAGAGCGATTTGGAGTCCAATCCCCCAACTGACGGAGATTGGACGTGAAGAAGCGCTTTTCCGAAGAGCAGATCATCGGCTTCCTGCGTGAGGCGGAAGCCGGCGTGGCCGTGAAGGACCTATGCCGCAAGCATGGCTTCAGTGAGGCCTCGTACTACCTGTGGCGCAGCAAGTTCGGTGGCATGACGGTGCCTGAAGCCAGGCGGCTGAAGGAACTGGAGGCGGAGAACACGCGGCTGAAAAAGCTCCTGGCCGAGTCGATGCTGGAAATCGAGGTCACCCGCGAGGCCCTCCGAAAAAAGTGGTGACCGCACCGGCACGACGGCTGCTGGTGCGGCAGATGACGAGCCAAGGACTGAGCGAGCGCCGCGCACTGACGGTGGTGCGCATGAGCGCCAGTGCGTATCGCTATGAGATGCGTCCTGACCGCAACGTGGCGCTTCGGCAACGGATCATGGCCTTGGCGCAACGGCACAAGCGCTACGGCGTGGGAATGATCTACCTGAAGCTGCGGCAGGAGGGGCTGCTGGTGAACTACAAGCGTGTGGAGCGTCTGTATCAGGAAGCAAAGCTGCAGGTGCGTCGCCGTAAGCGCAAGAAGGTGCCAGCGGGTGAACGGCAGCCCTTGTTCCGCCCGACGGCGCCCAACGAGGTCTGGTCGATGGACTTCGTGTTCGATCGCACCGCCGAGGGCCGCGTCATCAAGTGCCTGACGGTTGTCGATGTCGGTCTTGCCGGGGGCGTTTCAGTTGGACGTCGGCGTGGGATTCGGTTCGCTTACCTGTCGCCA
>NZ_QQSY01000006.1:97513-192060 GCF_003351225.1 Dyella solisilvae | reverse complement strand
AAGGCGCGCCATCGGGGTGGCCTTTCTCTTGGTTACTTCTCTTTGGCCACGCAAAGAGAAGTAACCCGGCGGCCGGCAGGCCGGCGGAAGCCCGCCGCAGGCGAGCACGGTCGCGCCACCCTCAAATCAAAAGCGAAAGTCACTGGATGACTCGCTGCGCTCGCCCCTTCGGGGCCGCCCTCCGGGCGTTCTCCGCGCTTCGCGCTCCGTCCAGCCTTCGCTGGGATGACGAGCTAGGAAGGTCTGCGAGCACGGTGCAGGCTACGCTCCATCCGGGCAACGCCGGCCCATCCGGGCAACGCCAAGAAACCAAAGCCAAGAAGGCGTCCACCCATCCACCACCACTCCTCATTCGTTTGAATTTCGTCAAATGAATCCCCGCTGACCAAAATTGCACTCTCGGGTGCAACTTTTCCGCACTGGCGCGTTCTTAATCCTCGGATGCGCGCAACGGCATCCATCGGCTCACCCACCTCCCTGGGTGAACCATCCGGCTAGCGATCCTCTCCCCTGGGTTTCGCGGCCACCCGGCCCCGAGGATTCCCCCCTAATCCTCGGGGCTCTTTTTTTGCCCTTCCCCCAGCTCCCGCATTCCGCAAGGACAGCGAGCCCCAGAGCCGTTAGGATTTACGAATTCCATACGACTGGCCACACGGAGCGCGGCCGGCATTCACAGGGGTCACGGCTTCGTGCAGATCAAGGGAAAAGTCACCTCGTTCGATATCGCCCACGTGGCCGGCGTCTCGCAGTCCACCGTGTCGCGCGCCCTGCGTGGCAGTCCGCTGGTGAACGAGGAGACCCGCCGGCGCATCCAGGCGGCGGTGGATGAGCTCAACTACAAGGTCGACAAGAACGCCTCGGGCCTGCGCGCCAAGCACACGGGCACGCTGGCGCTGCTGCTGTTCGAGGACCCCACTGCCGACGAATCGCACATCAACCCGTTCTTCCTGTCGATGCTCGGCTCGATCACCCGGGCCAGCGCCAAGCGCGGCTACGACCTGCTGATCTCCTTCCAGCAGTTTTCGCTCGATTGGCACGCCGACTATGCCGACAGCAAAAAGGCCGACGGCATCATCCTGCTCGGTTACGGCGACTATCTGGCCATCCGCGACAAGCTGAGCAAGCTGGTCGCGCAGGGCACGCGCTGCGTGCGCTGGGGCGCGGTGCTGCCGGATCAGCCGGACGTCTCGGTTGGCTGCGACAACCTGAGCGGCGGGTACGAGGTCACCACGCACCTGATCGGGCAAGGCTGCCGGCGCATCGCCTTCCTCGGCGACGCTTCCAGCCACTTCCCGGAATTCTTCGACCGCTATCGCGGCTACGTGAACGCGCTGCGCGAAGCCGGACTGGAACCGGAACCGCTGCTGCAGGTGAACGGCGTGAGCACGGAGCGCTCGGGCTATGAGGCGGTGGAAACGCTGCTGGCCCGCGGGGTGAACTTCGACGCCGTGTTCGCCGCCAGCGACCTGATCGCCATCGGCGCCCTGCGCGCGCTGGGCGACCATGGCCTCCGGGTGCCCGACGACGTGGCGCTGGCCGGCTTCGACGACATCCCGATGGCCAGCTTCATCAATCCGCCGCTGACCACGGTGCTGCAGGACACCAAGCTGGCCGGCGAGATCCTCGTCGACAACCTGTTGCGCCTGATCCACGGCGAGCCGGCCGAGAGCACCAGGCTCCCGGCCAGGCTGATCGTGCGTCGATCGAGCCAGCGGCCGCGCTGAGGCGCGCCGCTACGCGGCCGGCGCCGCCACGGGTTCCGCAACCGGTTCGGCCACGCGCAGCGTACAAAGGCCGGCGATCACCAGGCTGGCGCCGCCCATGGCCAACGCCCAGATCGGCTGGCCATGGAAGAACAGGCGCAACAGCACGCCCAGCACGCTGGCCGCCAGCAGCTGCGGGATGACGATGAAGAAATTGAAGATGCCCATGTACACGCCCATCTTCGCGGCCGGCAGGTTGTCCGACAGCAGCGCGTACGGCAGGGACAGGATCGAGGCCCAGGCGAAGCCCACGCCGACCATCGACAGCAGCAGCCAGTGCGGATCGCGAATCAGCAGGAACGACAGCAGGCCCGCGCCGCCCAGCCACAGGTTGGCCAGGTGGCTGAGGCGCAGTCCCCAGCGGCGCACCATCCACGGGATGCAGGCGGCGGCCAACGCGGCGAACCCGTTGTAGGCAGCGAACAGCACGCCCACCCAGTTGGCGCCCTCGTTGTAGAGCGCCGAGTGGGTGTCCGTCGTGCCGTACTGCACCGAGGTCACCGCCGCGGTGGTGTAGATCCACAGCGCGAACAGCGCGAACCACGAAAAGAACTGCACCAGCGCCAGCCGGCGCATCGGGCCCGGCATGCCGTAGAGGTCCCCCATCACCTGGCGCAGCATGCCGCCGCTGCGGGTGGTCGACAGCCACGCGAACAGCAGGCCAAACATCACCAACCCACCGCCGAGCAGGTAGAGCTCCTTCTCCAGCGCATAGTGGTAGATCGCCAGCAGCAGCATCGCGCCGGCGCCGAGCATCAGCAGGCCCACGTGCCAAGCGCGGGAGGTATCGACCGGGCGTTCGTCGGCCACGTTGTCCGCGAAGGCTTCGAGCTGTTCCGGCGGGTACTCGCGCGTGCTCAGCACGGTCCACAACACCGACAGCAGCAGCACGGCGCCGCCGAGGTAGAACGCGTAGCGGACGGTGTCGGGAATCGCCCCCTCGCCCGCCACGTTGCTGACGCCGAACCTGGCCAGCAGCCAGGGCAGCAGCGAGGCCACCACCGACCCCACGCCGATGAAGAAGCTCTGCATCGCGTAACCCAGCGGACGCTGTCGCGGCGGCAACTGGTCGCCTACGAAGGCGCGGAACGGTTCCATCGAGATGTTGATGGTGGCGTCCATGACCCACAGTAGTCCTGCGGCCACCCACAGCACCGGTGAGTTGGGCATGCACAACAGGGCCAGCGTGGTCAGCACCGCGCCGATCAGGAAGTACGGGCGACGGCGGCCCAGCCTTCCCCAGGTGCGGTCGGACAGGTAGCCGATCACCGGCTGCACGATCAGTCCGCTGAACGGCGCGGCGATCCACAGCGCCGGGATATCGCCGACGTCGGCGCCCAGCGTCTGGAAGATGCGGCTGACGTTGGCGTTCTGCAGGGCGAAGCCGAACTGGATGCCCAGGAAGCCGAAGCACATGTTGAAGATCTGCCAGAACGACAGTTCGGGCTTGCGGCTCATGGCGTGGCCCCGGCCTGCGGCGCCGGCGACAGCAGCAGCGCGTCGATGTTGGCCTGGTTGAGCGGACCGGCCGTGCCGCCCTGGTTGCCGGTGTAATGCGCGTTGTGGCGCAGATAACTCATGTTGAACCCCTGTTCCAGGCTGAACTGGCACGCGGCGCCCGCATGCGCGACGAAGCTGCCGGTGGTGGAGCGCTGGATGCCTGCGCTATGCGGCATCACCAGCGGGATCGACTGCAGCGGCTGGCCTTCGCACTGAACCATGAGTTGCTTCACCGCTGCGGTCACGCCCGTGTTGATCGGACCGTGATTATTGGCATAGGCCAACGCCACTGCGAAGCGGCCGTCGCTGTTGGTGCGCCACCGCCACGGCCCCTGGCCGGCAATACGCGTCTCCTCGCCCTTGCAGGTCTCCTGGCTGGGCAGGGACTCCAGCCCATCCTCGGCGATGCGCGTGAGCCGGAAGCACTGGCGGGATGCTCCCTTGGGTACGACAACGCTGCCATCGATCGGGCCGACGCGGCGACCGTCAAGGTAGAGCACGCCCTTGCCGCTGAAGCTCACCTTCCAGCCCGCGGACGTGTCGGTCACCACTGGCGCATCCGGCATCGCCGGCGCATACAGCGGCGCGTCAGTGCGCAGCGGCGGTGCGTCCGAACGGATGGCCTTCAGCGCAACGATGGTCTCGTTGCCGTCGCGGCGCTGCGATGCGCTCACCAGCAGGTCGCCGTCCAGCGTGGCCGGTCGCACCAGCGTGATGCGCTGGTCGGCCAGCTGCAGCGTGATGCGCGTACGGTCACCGAACAATGGCGCCACCCAGGCCGCCGGGAGCTTGGGTTCGATGCGCCCGCTCTCGTCCAGGCCGAACACGCCGCCGATCACCATGTCCAGATAACCCGCCACCGACCACAGCTGGCGCGGCGAATTGACGACCGGTCCGCTGAGCGCGCCCTCCTCCACATGCACGGCCTGCGTCAGCAGCTCGTAGTTCTCCATGTTCGAAGCCGACAGCGCTGCGCCACGCAGCAGCGAGTCCATTTCGTGCGCGATGCGCGGTGCATCGTTAACCGCCCGCGCAGCGCGCAGCGCATAGGCGCTCACGAACGGCCAGATCGCACGGTTGTGGTAGACCGGCTGGTCCTTGCGCTCGGGCCAGATCACCGGACTGCCCGCCGGCCAAGTCGGATACTGCGCAAGCGCCTGGCGCGCCCGCGCCGGATCGGCGACGCCGCTGGTCACCGCCAGAGCAATGCCCAGCAGGTCGTAACTGTCCACCGGCATCGCGCCCGGGCCGATGTAGCTCATGTAAAGGCCGCGGTCATCGCGCCAGAAGTACGTGTTGATGGCGCGCTTCAGCGCCTCGGCCTGCCCTCGGAACTCCGCGACGTGTGCATCGTGGCGTTGTTCGGCCCATGCGGCCGCCAGCTGAAGCGCCTGGTAGTGCAGCACGTTGGTGGAGAGCGCGTAGGACTCGCCGATGAAGCTCACATCCTTCGCCGTCCACGCCGGATAGCTCTGCTCGCGCCAGTCGAGGAACGAAGTCTCGCCGCGGTACAGGCCGAGCTGCGCATCGAACGTGTACTGGCGATCCTGCGCCAGCGTGTCCTGCAGCGCACGCCAGGTCTCGTCGGCAAAATGCGGATCGTCATGCAGATGGCGGGCGCCGAGGAACCACACGATGCGATCGGTGCTGATCGGCCAGCTGCCGCCCGAGCCGGTGTCCTGCATCACGTACAGGCCCTGCGTCGCCGACGGCTCGCGCACTTCGGACAGCTTGAAGCGCAACGACTGGCGCGCCCGCTCCGGATCCAGCCGCCACAGCGCCAGATCCACCGCATAGGACAGGTCGCGCGTCCACACGTACGGCCACTTCTCGCCGGTGGCGAAGCACTCGCACGGGATCGACTGGCCATGGTCGTAGGCGTCGTCGCGGATGGCCGCGACCGAGTCCTGGCGCAGGTCGTCCTGGGCCATGGCGAACAGGCCGTCGAACAACGGACTGGCCGTATGCACGGCGAGCTTCTGAGGCGCGATGCGCCGATCACCCCGCGGGGCGTGCAGCACGAAGCTGCCGACCCCCGCGGCGCTCATGCTCGCGCTACGGCCTTGCCAGCTCACCGTTCCATTGGTGTCGATACCTTGCGCCGTTGCTACACCGGCGAGCAGCCATGCGGCGCCCGCCAGCGCCAGGCGACGACGCGCCCTCATCGAGCCACCGTCGCCGTATCGATCGTCACGTCACGCGCCTTGCCGGCCGCCAGCTTCACGTACGTCACCTCACCGAAACGGTCCTTGCCGCGCGCCCAGCCTTCGTCCGCAGAGGCGCGCAAGGCTTCCACGCTGCCCAGCATCGGCAACGGCTTGCCATCGCTGCTCACGCTCCCGGCCACGTCGCCATGGACGGCGAGCACGTAGTCGCGCAACACCGGCTTGTAGCTGCCGGTCGGCGCAGCGGCGCGGAAGTCCACGGTGGCGCCGTTGCGCTGGACCGCTAGCGGCTGCAGGAAGTAGGCGCCCTTCTCGTACCCGTAGGTCTCGCCATCGTCGTCATAGACCTCGAAGCGGGTTTCGTGATCGGACGGAAACACCTGCACGTCCAGCGCGGTGACCGGCTGCTGACCCACATAGTCCATCACCGGCTGCTGCGGAATGATCGCGCCTTCGCGGACGAACAGCGGGATGTCGCCCCAGCCCTTGGCGTCCGTCGCCAGCGTGACGTCGCGCCCGCCCTCGTAAGTCTTGCCATCGAACCAGCCGAACCAGCGACCCGACGGAAGTTGCAGGCGCTTGGACGTCTGGCCCTGCTCCACCACCGGTGACACCAGCAGGTAGTCGCCGAACATCCACGCGTCGATGCGGTCGCGCTGCGCGGGGTCGTCGGGATAGACAAACTGCAGCGGCCGCACCAGGCCCACGCCGGTGACATGGTTCTGATGCTCATAGGCGTAGATGTACGGAATGAGCGAATAGCGAAGGCGGATCGCATCGGTGGCGGCCTTTTCGGCCACCGGCCCGTAGACCCATGGCTGGCGCTTCTCGCCGAAATCGCCGTGCACGCGGAACACCGGCGTGAATGCGCCGAATTCGATCCAGCGCGCGTAGTTTTCGTCCGTCGGATGGGCCTTGTTGAAGCCGCCGCCGTCCATGCCCCAGTGCATCGCGCCCACGTCGAATGCCGCCAGCATGCGCTGGCGCTGCGCCGCCATGGTGGGAAAGCTGCTACGGATGTCACCTGACCACACGCCATAGGCGTATCGCTGCGATCCGAGGTAGAAATTGCGGTTGACCGACCACACGCGACGGTCGCTGTAGGCGCGCTGGCCGTCGTACATCGCGCGCTGCATGTTGAGGAACTGGGTATCGACGCCGCTGGTGTCGGCTTCGTCATTCCACCAGCCCACGATGCCGGTGTCGAAAGAGTGCTTCACCGCATCGTTGAAGAACCACTCGCGCACGGCCGGCATGTCGAAGTCGATGTCGCGCGCGAGCTTGTGCGAGAAGTAATCCGGCGCCGCCTTCGACTGGGCCAGCCAGTAGCCCTTGGCGGTGGCCTCGCGGCCTTCCGACGTGTCCACGTGCACGCGCGGCTTCATGATGCCGGTCATGTGCATGCCGCGCTGGTCCATCTGCTGCTTGAGCTTGCCGCTGGGGCCGTCCGGGAACTTGTCGGTGTTCCAGCGGAACTCGCCCATGTCCTCGCCCCACGCCTTCCAGTCGAAGTCGAAGGTGAAGTTGTCGATGGGGATGTGCTTGGCGCGATAGGTGTCGACCAGGGTCAGCGCTTCCTGCTGGTCGATGCCCCACTGGCTGTTGGTGAAGCCCATGGCCCACTTGGGGAACATCGGCGCCGCGCCACTGAGCTTGCGCACCTGGCCGAACAGCTCGGCCGGGTCGCCCGCCAGCAGGTAGATCGTGCGCACCGGCTGCTGTCCGGCGCGGATGGCGATGGCGGTATCGCTGAGGTTGAAGGTCGCCGGTTCGGCGTCGGCGAGCACGCCGTAGCCGGCGGTGCTCCACACCAGTGGCGCGCCCGTATGGCCCTGCGTGCCGGCCGTGGCCTGCTGCTTGCCCTCGCGGGTCAGCGTGCCGGTGGCGCGATCGAAGGCATTGAGCCCGCCGATACCGTACTGCGGCTCACCCTTGGCGTGGCGCAGCGTCCAGTGGCCGTCGGCCGCGTGCGAGAGATCGGCGTCCAGCAGCAGGTGGCCGGCATGGTCCTCCATGCGCAGCTCCGCACGCTTGGCGTTCCAGCGCAGGGTGACGCGATCGGAGCGCAGCACCTGCTCATCGCCCTGCTGGTCGCGCTCCACCGCCACCGGCTCGAAACTGGCGCGCGCATCGATAACCGGCGTGGCCGGCTCGTGCGTGCCGTCCATGCGCAGTTGCACGATGCCGGGGGCGAGCAGCCGCAGTTCCACCTTGCCCTGCGGCAAGGCAAGCGTCATCCGATCGTTGTCCGCGTCGGCGTGTTCGGCGGCGGCGGCGGCGGCCGGCACGCCGGTGATGGCGGCGAGCAGGGCCAGGGCGAGCAGGCGCGTGCGCATCAGTGCAGCACCACGGTGCTGTAGGCGGGCAGGTTCAACTGGCGATCCTCCAGGGCGACGTCGGGCTTGCTCTTGAACATCACGGTAGCGTCCTTGGGCAGCATGGCTTGCGAGGGCTTCCAGTGTGCCGCCTTGCCGGACAGGTTGTGCACCACCAGCACGCGCTGCTTGCCGTCGTCGCGCCAGAAGGCGAACAGGTGCGGATTGCCGGTGGCGACGACGTCGAGCGCGCCGTCGCGCAGCGCGCTGCTCTGCGCACGCCACGAGATCAGCGTGCGATAGGTGTTGAGCAACGAGTTGGGGTCGTCCTGCTCGGCCTGCACCGACACCAGCTGGCCCTGGTGCACGCTGGTCGGCTTCCAGCGCGACTCACCCGGGCCCGGCTCGCGTGTCCAGCGCATCGGCTCGCGCAGGTTCTCATCGGGCTTCTTGCCCTCCATGCCCAGCTCTTCGCCGTAGTAGATGTACGGCCGGCCCGGCAGGGTCAGCAGCATCGCGGCCGCCATGCGCATATGGTCGAGGTTGCCGCCGAGGCGGCTCATCACGCGTTCCTGGTCGTGGTTCGACAGGAAGGTGGAATCGATGTGCGGCGTATCGCCCGCCGCCTTGTACGCGTCGTAGGTCGCCTTGAGCAGCTTGCCGAGCGCGTCTGATTTCTCGCTCTTGGCGCTGACGATCAGCTGCTCGGCCAGCGGGAAGTCGAAGATCGAGCCCAGCGGCTTGAGATACGGCGCCAGCTCCTTGGGCGAGGTGGCGCTCACTTCGCCGACCAGGGTCACGTCCGGCTTCGTCTTGGCCAGCGCGTCGTGGTATTCGGTCCACCATGCGACGTTCTTCTGCAACGCCTCGGCGCTGTGCACGTCCGACTTGAAGTCCACGTAGATGTGCTTGGCCGCATCCAGGCGGAAACCGTCGACGCCCTTGCCCAGCCAGTACTGGCCGACCTTGATCATCTCCGCGCGCACGGCCGGATTGTCGTAGTTGAGGTCGGGCATGTGGCCGCCGAACACGCCGATGTACCAGCCGTCGGCGCCGGCGTGCCAGATCGGGGTATCGGTGGCGCTCATCGCGCCGAGATTCGGGCGCTTGGGCGACCAGGTGTACCAGTCGCGGTGCGCGTCGCCGGCCTTCTGCGCATCCAGGAACCATGGATGGTCCTTGGCTGTGTGGTTGATCACCATGTCCATGGTCACCGCGATGCCGCGCTTGTGCGCCTCATCGATCAGGTGCTGGAAATCGGCCATGCTGCCGTACTGCGGATTGATGCCGTAGTAGTCGGTGATGTCGTAGCCGTGGTAACTGGGCGACGGGTTGATCGGCATCAGCCAGATGCCGCTGACGCCCAGCGACTTGAGGTAGTCGAGCTTGGCGGTGACGCCGTTGATATCGCCGATGCCGTCGCCGCTGGTGTCATACCAGGCGCGGACGAAGATCTCGTAATAGACGCCCGAAGGGGCCGCGGCAGCCGCCGGAGCGGGCGCGGTGTCGGCCGCTTGGGCCGAAGGGATGGCGCCTGCGCCAAGCGCCAGGGCAAAGAGGGAAGCCAGAGTACTGAACAGACGATTCCGGGACATGCCTTGCTCCATTCGAAGGCCACGAGCCTTCGACGGAACGGTACACCGGAAACGCTGATCGTCGCTTCGGACCGGTGGCCGCCACGCCGGGCCTCGCGGTGTTGCAGCGCCACGCCGTCAGCGGCGTGGCCCCCAAAAGCATCGCGCCGGCGTCCTGGTGGGCGCCGGCGCGATCGTGGCTTACAGCTTGAAGTTCACGCCGAGGTAGCTGGTACGACCGAAGTACTGGATCGTGCCGGTCTGCGACGGATCGGAACCGAAGTAGGTGCGGGTCGGCTGATTGTTGAGGTTCAACATCTGGAACACCACGCTCCACTGGTCGGTGAAGTTGTACGAGGCCTGGAAGTCGTACACCGTCTCCGCGGCGAAGGTGACCATCTGGTTGGTCACCGACATCTGCGTGTCGGAGGCGAACTTCGAGCGGTAGTTGCCGGACACGCGGGCCGAGAACGGACCGTAGTCGTAGAACACCGCGGCGCTGGCCACGCGACGCGACAGGCCCGGCAGGCCGATGTACGAGGTCGCGCCGCCCAGCGTGGTGGGGTTGCTCACCGTGCTGGAGGTCAGCGCGAAGTTGCCCTGCACGCCCAGGCCTTCCCAGATGCCCGGGAAGATGTGGTTCTTGGCGAACGCCAGCTCCAGGCCGCGCACCTCGCCACCCTTGGCGTTGTAGGCCGTCTGGTACTGGCCGTTGAGGTACGGCTGTCCCGTGTCCGGGTTGGTCGGCACCGGGATGCCGGCCGAGGCGAAGTTGTAGTTGTTGTACGTGACCGCCTGGATGAACGACTTGATGTCCTTGTAGAACACGCCGCCGCTGACCAGACCGCTGGAGTCCTCGAAGTAGTGCTCGTAGGTCAGGTCAAACTGGGTCGCGCGCAGCGGATTGAGCAGCGGGCTGGTGCCGCCCCACACGTTGTACTGGGCAAGAGGGCCCGGACCATTGGACACCCACGAGCCCGAGCCGGCCATCATCTGGTTGATCGGCGGGCGCGACAGCACCTTGGCGGCGGAGAAGCGCGTCTGGTCGTTTTCCGTCAGGTGATAGACCAGGTTCAGCGACGGCAGCCAGTCACCGTAGGTCTTGCCGACGGTGAGCGGTGCGTAGTCGGTGCTGACCACGCCGTAGCCGTCGGTGATCGGCACGCCGGCGCCATTGCCCACCTGCTGGATGCCGTAGCTGGTCTGCTGCTGGTGCGAATAACGCATGCCGACGTTGCCGGTCAGCTCGTGGCCGAACACGTCCTGCGCGTCGATGTCAGCCATGAAGTACACGTCGCGGGTCTGCGTGTCGACCGATCCGCTCTGGATCAACGACCAGCTGTTGTTCCAGTCCTTCACCGGGGTGGCGGTGATGCCATGCGCGGCGAGGATGGCCGGGCCGTTGAGCTGCAGGAAGCACGGGTAACCCGAGAAGTTGCCCTTCCAGCAGGTGACGTTGGCGGCGCTCGACGGAATGGTCAGCGGAATCGTGCCGCCACTGCCCCACTCGTTGCCATACACGTAGACCTCGCGGTCGGCGTTGTACGTGTGATTGTTCGCGTACACGCCCGCTTCCAGCGCGGAGAACCAGTTGCTGTTGGGCAGGTCGTACTTCACGTCGGTGCGGAACGCCTTCATCTTGTCGTGATAGATGTAGGGGTACACGCCGTAACGCGACAGAGCCATGTCGTTGAGGTTGGTGTAGACGCCCGGGTTGGCGAACGACACCGTGCCCAGGTTGCGGCCGGCTAGCTGGTAGGTGGTGGACTGCGCCATCAGCTGCGGAGTGGCGGTGCCCAGGCCGGTGTACGGATCAGCCGTGGTGTCGACGTTGATCTCGTTGCTGGTGGCGCGCGACAACGACAGGTCGGCATTGATGTGCCAACGGTCGTGGTTCCACTTCATGTTCAGGCCACCGGAGAAGATGCTCGTGTCGGTGGTGTAGTTGTCGGCGGTGGTCTCGTTCGAGAAGTTGCCGCCGCCGGTGCTGGTCACCGTGCCGCCGGTCATCGTGCCGTAGGGGCCGAGCACCGCGTTGGAGACCAGGTCCTGGTTGCCGTACATGTTCTGCGAACGGAAACCGTAGCCGAACGAGGTGTTCTTGAACTTGGAGTAGAACGAGTCGAGCGACAGGGTCAGCTCGTCGCTGGCCTTCCACACCACGGTGGCGAGCTCGCCGGTGCGGCGCTCGTTGCCGCCGTTCTGCTGCAGTTGCAGGCCCTGGGTCAGGTAGGCGTTCTGGCCGCTGGGCAGCGTGACGAGGTTGCCGTCGGAGGCTTCACCCACGAACTGTTCGGCCACGTGCGGCTGGTACATCTGCGCCACGCCCAGGCCGATGCCCAGGGTGTTGTCGAGGAACTTGCCCTGGTAGGCCGCGCTCAGGCGGTAGCCGGTGGAGTTGGCGCCGGCCACGTCGTTGGCCTGGCTGTTGTAGCTGCCACGCGCGTCGACGTTGAGGTTCTGCTCCTTCGGCGCATTGAGCGGGTTGGCCGTCTCCATCGCGATGGTGCCGCCGACGCCGCCGGTGATCAGCGAGGCCTGGGACGACTTGTACACCGTGGCCATGTTGATCAGCTCGGACGGGTACTGGTCGAACTGGATGTAGTTGGTGCCGCTGGTGGACGGCTGCTCGCGACCATTGAGCGTGGTCTGGATGAAGTTGCCCGAGAGGCCGCGGATGTTGATCTGCGAGGCCTGGCCGGCGATACGCTCGGCGGACACGCCCGGCAGGCGGGTCAGCGCGTCGGCGATCGACTGGTCGGGAAGGCCGCCGATGTCGGCCGGGGTGATGACGTTCTGGATCGTGTCGGCGTAGCGCTGGAAGTCGATCGCCTTTTCCATGCCCTGGTTGTAACCGGTCACGGTAATGGTCGACAGGCTCTTGGCCAGCTGCTGATCCTGGGTCTGCTTGCCGCTGGTCGACTGGTCGCCCTGCTGCTGCGAGGCGGCAGGCGTCGTCTGGTCGCTGGTCGCACCGTTGCCGGCAGCGCTGCTGCCCGCGGTCGCGCCCGTATCAGTCGGCGTTGCATGAATGCCGGCAGCAAACAAAAGGCCGGACGCCAGCGCCATGGCCAGCACATTACGTTTCAAGATCACCGTCTTCCCCTCCCACGGGTTTGCACTTCATTTGGTTTTGTAGTTGCCGCAGCAGTCCCCACAGACTGCTGCGGGCTACGCGCCAGTGCATGCCGAATGTCGGGGGCTCCGTCGCGTGGCGGTCATGGTAGGGCTGCGCCAAATGGCGAACAGGCCTCTGCATACGTATTCATGACCGCGTTTTTTTGTGCACCTTTGACAAAATTCTAATGGCGTCGCGTCGCACGACCCTCGTAGACGTGCGACGGACGAGGCCACGGAAAAATCGCCCGACGCGCTTCAACGATGCGGTTTTGCGCCATCTATCCGTCATGCGGCGCGCGATATTTTTCGTCCGCGTCGCCGCGAGAATTCGCCGTGCTGCGTCGCAATATCGCGTTTTTTTGAATACGTATGCAGTCAAGGCGATCGGCAACGACTCTGCCTTTAAGCTGCCCCCGCGCTTCGCTCGGACCAGCTGTCCTCGCAGCGTGCGCATTGGGCGGGAACCTTGGGACACGTGACATGAGTCAAGCACCATGGTGGCGCGGAGCCGTCACCTATCAGATCTATCCACGCAGCTTCATGGACACCAACGGCGATGGCGTGGGTGATCTGCCGGGCATCATCGACAAGCTCGACTATGTCGCGAGCCTCGGCGTGGACGCGATCTGGATCTCCCCGTTCTTCCGCTCGCCCATGGCCGACTTCGGCTACGACATCGCCGACTACCGCGAAGTCGATCCGCTGTTCGGCAGCAACGACGACTTCGACCGCCTGCTGGCCAAGGCGCACCGCCTGGGCCTGAAGGTGATGATCGACCAGGTGCTCAGCCATACCTCGGTGGAGCACGCCTGGTTCAAGGAAAGCCGCGAGAGCCGCGACAATCCCAAGGCCGACTGGTACGTGTGGGCCGACTCGCGGGACGACGGCACGCCGCCGAACAACTGGCTGTCGCTGTTCGGCGGTTGCGCCTGGCAGTGGGAACCGCGCCGCGGCCAGTACTACCTGCACAACTTCCTGACCTCGCAGCCGGACCTCAACTATCACCACCCGGACGTGCGCCGCGCGGTGCTGGACGAGGTGAAGTTCTGGCTGGACAAGGGCGTGGACGGCCTGCGCCTGGATGCGATCAACTTCTGCTTCCACGACCGCGAGCTGCGCGACAACCCGGCCAAGCCCGAGGACAAGCGCGTGGGCCGCGGCTTCAGCCCGGACAACCCGTACGCGTTCCAGTACCACTACTACAACAACACGCAGCCGGAGAACCTCGCGTTCCTCGAGGAGCTGCGCGCACTGATGGACCAGTACGACGAGGTGGCGGCGATCGGCGAGATCTCTTCGGAGGATTCGCTGGCCACCACCGCCGAGTACACCAGCGGCCGTCGCCTGCACATGGGCTACAGCTTCGAGCTGCTCACCGACGATTTCAGCGCCGCCTACATCCGCCGCACGGTCGAGAACCTCGAGTCGCAGATGCTGGAAGGCTGGCCGTGCTGGGCCATCTCCAACCACGACGTGGCGCGCGTGCTCAGCCGCTGGGGCAATGGCGACGCCTCGCCGCAACTGGCCAACCTGTTGAGCGCGATGGTGTGCTCGCTGCGCGGTTCGGTGTGCGTCTACCAGGGCGAAGAGCTGGGCCTCACCGAGGCCGAGGTGCCGTTCGAGTCGCTGCAGGATCCCTACGGCATCACCTTCTGGCCGAACTTCAAGGGCCGTGACGGATGCCGCACGCCGATGCCGTGGAACGGCGGCGTGCATGCCGGCTTCAGCGTCGGCGATCCATGGCTGCCGGTGCCCGCCGAGCATCGCGCGCTGGCGGTGACGCTGCAGGAAGCCGAGCCCGCCTCGGCGCTCAACGGCTTCCGCACCTTCGTGGCGTGGCGTCGCTCGCAGCCGGCGCTGCGCTGGGGCGAGATCCGCTTCCTCGACACGCCCGAGCCGGTGCTTGCCTTCACCCGTCGCCACGGCGACGACACCGTGCTGGTCGCCTTCAACCTGTCCCGCCAGCCGGTGACCGTGCCGCTGGCCGACGCCACGGCCACGCCGATCAACGGCCACGGCCTGCCCCAGGGCGAGCTGGCCAACGGCGCGCTGAGCCTGCCGGCCCACGGCGTGTTGTTCGCCCGCCTCGGCTGATACCAGTTTCCCTCTCGACGGCGGACGCGCAGTCCGGCGCCGCCGTCGACTTTTCCCGCGCCGCCCGCGCTCCTATGATCGGACCCTCGATCATCAGGGAGTCATCCATGCGCGCCGTATTGATCATCCTCGGGCTGGCCGTGCTGGCCGCCGGCGTATGGGTCGCCCTCGGACACGGCAGCTACCAGGCCACCGACACCCTGGTGCAGATCGGCTCGGCCAAGATCACCGCCACGCATGACAAGGCGATCCCGTCGTGGATGGGCATCGTCGGCATCGCGGTGGGCGCGGTGCTTGCGCTCGGTGGATTTCTCAGGAAGGGCTGAGGCCATTGCGCCTGCCCGTGCCGCATCCTCGTCTCCCTGGCCTGCCCCCGCGACACGCGGAGCGCGCCGGCGTCACCCGTCCGGAGTCCCCGCGTGTCTGAATCGGAAGACAAGTCCATGCAGCGCCGGCAGTTCCTGCGCCAGGCCGGCGCCACCCTCGCCGTAGCGTCGACCGCGGGCCTCGCCGCCTGTGCGCCGCCACCGCGGGCGTCGACCGCCGCCAGCGGCAGCGTCGTGGCGCCGGGCACGCGACTGGGCGCCGAAGGCGTGGAGCTCGCGCCGATCCGGGCCAGCATCGACCGCATCACCGGCGTCTATGTGTGCACCCGGCCGTTCCGCGCGGCCGGCCCGCGCATCGAGGCGCAGAAGCTGGGCCACAAGACTGTCGTGCACAACTACGGGCATGGCGGCAGCGGCTGGTCGCTGTCCTGGGGCTCGGGCACGCTGGCGCTGCAGATGGTGCAGGCCACCGGCGTACGCGAACTGGGTGTGATCGGCTGCGGCGCGATCGGCCTGACCACGGCGCTGCTGGCGCAACGCGCGGGATTCAGCGTGCGCATTTACGCGAAGGACCTGCCGCCCGACGTGTTCTCCATGCGGGCCTCCGGCCTGTGGACGCCCGATTCGCGCATCTGCGACGCCGCGCACGCACCGGCGCTGGCTGATCGCTGGGAAAGGATGACGCGCATCTCCCATGCGCGTTACCAGAGCCTGCTCGGCCTGCCGGGCAAGCCGATCGAATGGATCGACGGTTATTCACTCGCTGACGCGCCGTTCGGCAAATTCCACGGCGAGGTGCCGGACGAACCCGAATTCGGTGACTTCAGTGACCGCGTGCATGACCTCACGCCCCGCCCGGTGGAGTTGCCGCCCGGCAGCCATCCGTTCCCGGAACCGTACGTGCGCCGCTACACCACGCTGATGTTCAACATCAGCAGCTACGCGAACTACCTGCTGTCCGAGTTCCTCGCCGCCGGCGGGCGCATCGAGCAGCGCGAGTTCACCCGGCCCGAGGACTTGCTCAAGCTGCCCGAGCACACTCTGGTCAACGCCACCGGCTACGGCGCGCGCGCGCTGTTCGGCGACGACACGGTGATTCCGGTGCGCGGCCAGACCGCGCGGCTGGTTCCGCAGCCGGAAGTGAATTACGGCCTGCGCATGCGCGACATCAGCGTGGTGCCGCGCAGCGACGGCATCATGGTGCAGGTGATCGGTGACACGGGTAATTTCAACAATCCCGACATCACGCCCCGCCGCGAGGACTCCGAAGCCGCCGTGCGCGAATTGGCAGATCTGATGACCGGCATGCGCCGCGGCTGAAGATGCGCTGACAACGTTGACGGCGTGCAGACACGCGCGTCTGGGGCGCGCGGCATACTTGCCGTTCGACCGCCGCCGGCGGACCCCGGGAGCCGCGCCATGAACCCAGCCGCTGGACGCTACGCCGCATGGCAGGGCTGTCTGCGGCGCGCCCTGGCCACCTTCGCGCTGACGTTGTCGCCCCTGCTGGCCCAGGCGCAGGCGCAGATCCAGATCACCCCGCTGCCGGAGCAGAAGCACGCGGCCGTCACGCAGATCGGCGCCAACGAACTCAGCGCCAGCGACCTGCAGCCGTGGCTGGATGCGCAGATGAACGACGTGATGCGGCAGGGCGCGGTCACCGGCGCCGTGGCGGTGGTGGTGAAGGATGGCGAGATCGTGCTGTCCAGGGGCTACGGCTACGCCGATGCCGGAGCGAAAAAGCCGGTTGATCCCGAGACCAGCATGTTCCGCGTCGGCTCCATCTCGAAGTTGTTCACCTGGACGGCGGTGATGCAGCTGGTGGAGAAGCACAAGCTCGACCTCGACGCCGACATCAACCTGTATCTCGACTTTCCCATTCCGCCGCGTGACGGCAAGCCGATCACGCTGCGCGACCTGATGACGCATACGGCGGGCTTCGAGGATGCGCTCAAGGACCGCTATGCGACGAGTCCCGCCACGCTGCTGCCCTTCGACACCTGGCTCAAGCGCTGGGTACCCACGCGCATCCATCCGTCCGGCGACGTGCCGGCCTATTCCACTTACGGCGCCGCCCTGGCCGGCTACATCGTGCAGCGCGTGTCCGGGCAACCGTTCGACGACTACATCGAGCGGCACATCCTGGAGCCGCTGGAGATGAAGCATTCAAGCTTCCGGCAGCCGCTGCCGGATGCGTTGCAGGCGGACGTGATGCCCGCCTATGGCCAGCCGGACGCGCCTCCGCGCCCGTTCGACCTGCGCACGGCCGTGCCCGCTGGCGCGCTGTCGGCCAGCGGCGACGATATGGCGCGCTTCATGATCGCCCACCTGCAGTACGGCCGCTCGGGCAACGCGCAATTGCTCGAGCAGGCCACCGTGCGCCAGATGCAGGACAACCAGCGCGCGGCGATTCCCGGGCTGCCTGGCATGGCCCTGGGCTTCCTGCGCATGGATAGGAACGGCCAGGTCATCTTGGGCCACGGTGGCGAAGTCGGCGGCTTCCACAGCCTGCTGATGCTGTTTCCCGAGCATCACACAGGCATCTTCATCGCCACCGACGGTGGTCATGCGGCGCCCTTGCTGCGCCCGCTGATGGAGCGTTTCGCCGACCGCCATTTCCCGCCGCTGCCTCAACTCAGGCAACCCACCCTGGCCACCGACAAGGTCCATGGCGCGCAGCTCGCCGGCCGCTACCTGCCCAGCGTCATCTCCCAGGACAACCTGCTGGCGCTACCCGACGCCCTTGGTCAACTCAGCATCGGCATGGCCGCCGATGGCACGCTGCAGGCGCCCATGTTTGGCCCGGCGCACTGGCGCGAAGTGCAGCCTTACGTGTGGGTGGACGATGCGACCGGGCGCCGCCTTGGCGTGGTGATGCATGACGGCAAGCCGGTGATGCTCTCGATCGATACCCAGTCACCGGTCCGTGTGTATCTGCCCGCGACAGGCTGGACGCCAACGCAGATCGCGCTCAGCGCGCTCGTGCCGATCGTGCTGTTCATCGCATTGGTCTTGTCGTGGCCGGTGGAGGCACTGCTGCGCCGGCGCCCGCAGAAAGCGTTGCCGGACGAGGACGTGCGCTGGTATCGGCTCAGTCGCCTCACTGCGGTGTTGTACCTGTTGTTCGCCATTGGCTGGCGCCTGATGCTGTTCAGGCTGATCCTGCCGGGACTGGACCTGCGCCTGCGCCTGCTGCAGCTGGTGGGCGTGCTGGCCGTGTTCGGCAGCGTCGCCGTGGCGATCGAGACCTGGCGCGCCTGGCGCAGCAAGGGCGGCTGGTGGCGGCGGATCAGCGATGTGCTGTTGCTGCTGGCGTGTCTGGGCGCCATCGCCTTCATCGTCCGCTGGCGGCTGCTTGCCCTGAACATCAACTACTAGGGGCAGCCCTCTTCACCGTGCAGGGCCGCGCTGCGGGTGCGGTTTCGGCCGGCCCGCTACAATAGGCAGGATGGATGTCTCCCACCTGATCGACAAGCTCAACGACGCGCAGCGCGAAGCGGTGTGCGCGCCGCCCGGCAACTACCTCGTGCTCGCCGGCGCCGGCTCCGGCAAGACCCGCGTGCTGACCCACCGCATCGGCTGGCTCACCCAGGTGATGGGTGTATCGCCGTGGGCGATCCTCGCCGTCACCTTCACCAACAAGGCCGCCGGCGAGATGCGCGCGCGCCTGGACCAGCTGATCCCGGGCGGCACACAGGGCCTCACCGTCGGCACGTTCCATGGCATCGCCCATCGCCTGTTGCGCCGACATTGGCGCGAGGCCGGTTTGCCTGAGGGCTTCCAGATCCTCGATGCCGACGACCAGCAACGCATCGTCAAGCGCGTGGTCACCGGTCTCGGGCTGGACGAGGCGCGCTTCCCGCCGCGCCAGGCCACCTGGCAGATCAACCAGTGGAAGGACGAAGGCAAGCGCGCCGATACCATCGAGCACCGCGACCACCCGATGACGCGCACGCTGGTGCAGATCTACCAGGCCTATGAGGAAGCCTGCCGCCGTGCGGGCCTGGTCGATTTCGCCGAGCTGCTGCTGCGCGCGCACGAGCTGTGGCTGAACAACCCGAAGGTGCTCGAGCACTATCGCGACCGCTGGCGCTACCTGCTGATTGACGAGTTCCAGGACACCAACACGCTGCAATACGCGTGGATCCGCGTGCTCGCCGGCCAGACCGGCCAGGTGTTCGTGGTGGGCGACGACGACCAGGCCATCTACGGCTGGCGCGGCGCCAAGGTGGAGAACGTGCAGCAGTTCCTGCGCGATTTCCCCGGCGCCCGCACCATCAAGCTCGAGCAGAACTATCGCTCCACCTCCACCATCCTCAAGGCCGCCAACAGCGTGATCGCGCGCAACGGCGGGCGCCTGGGCAAGCAGCTGTGGACCGACGGTGGTGAAGGCGAGCGCATCGCGCTGTACGCCGCCTACAACGAGCAGGACGAGGCGCGCTTCGTCATCGAGCGCATCCGCGAATACATCAACGAGCACGGCGAGGCGCGCGATTGCGCGATCCTCTATCGCTCCAACGCACAGTCGCGCAACTTCGAAGAACAGCTGATGCAGCGGGACATCCGCTTCCGCGTGTACGGCGGGCAACGCTTCTTCGACCGCGCGGAAATCAAGGACGCGCTAGCCTATCTTCGCCTCTCCTCCAACCGGCATGACGACGCCGCCTTCGAGCGCGCAGTGAACACGCCGCCGCGCGGCATCGGCGACCGCACGCTGGATGTGCTGCGCCGTCGCGCCCGCGTCGAGAACAGCTCGATGTGGGAATCCGCGCTCAACGAGCTCAGCGGTGGCAGCGAGTTGGCCGGCCGCGCGAAGAACGCCGTGAAGGCCTTCCTGCTGATGATCGAGGACATGGCGCGCACTTTTGCTCCCTCTCCCCTTGGGGGCGAGGGCTGGGGTGAGGGGTCGGGCTTGTCCCAGGCTTCCGCTCCGAATGCCCCCTCACCCGACCCTCTCCCCGCAGGGGAGAGGGCTAGCAGTGCGATGGCGCTTGCCGAGCAGATCGACCACGCCATCACCCACACCGGCCTGCGCGACTTCTACGAGAAGGACAGCCGCGGCAACGCCGAGTCGCGTGTGGAAAACCTGGACGAACTGGTCAACGTGGCGAGCCGCTTCGAGCTGACGCCGGACGACGAGGAGGCCGGCCTGAGCGAACTGGCCGCCTTCCTCTCGCATGCCGCGCTGGAAGCCGGCGAAGGCCAGGGCGAAGCGTGGGATGACTGCGTGCAACTGATGACGCTGCACTCGGCCAAGGGCCTGGAGTTCCCGGTGGTGTTCCTGGTCGGCATGGAGGAAGGCCTGTTCCCCAGCCAGCGCTCGGTGGAAGACGAGGGTCGCCTGGAAGAAGAGCGACGCCTCGCCTACGTCGGCATCACCCGTGCGCGCGAGCGCCTGTTCATCACCCATGCCGAATCGCGCCGCATGCACGGCGTGGAGATGCTGGCGCGCCCCTCGCGCTTCCTGGCGGAGATCCCGCCCGAGCTGATCGACGAGGTGCGTCCCCGCGTGCAGGTAAGCCGACCGCTTTACGGCGCACGCCCGAACAGCGGCTCGATCTCGCTGGAAGAAAGCCTGCCACTGAAGCTCGGCCAGCGCGTCAGCCATCCCAGCTTCGGCGAAGGCGTGGTCATCAGCGCGGAAGGCAGCGGCGCGCACATGCGCATCCAGGTGAACTTCGCCGCCGCCGGCAGCAAGTGGCTGGTCTACGCCTATGCCAACCTGACGCCGCTATAAAACGAAACGCCAGGCGCCACCGGAGCCAAGCATGAGCGAGCCTCTGTCCCTGCGCGAAACCCTGCGCCGACTGCTCATCTCCCAGGAGGGCATGTCGGCGATCTACCGCCGCCTGCCCTGGACGCACCGACTGGTGCAGGGACTGTGGCTGGCCCTGCTCGCGCTGGTCGCCGCCAGCGCCGCCTATGGACTGGGCCTGCTGCTGCACACGCAACAGGCGTTCTGGGCTGCGCTCACCGCGATTGCGGTGACCCAGCAGGGCTACCTGGACACGCGCGACTCTTCGCGCGACCAGATCATCGGCGCGCTGGTCGGCGGCGTCGCCGGACTCGCCGCCGCGCTGCTATGGGGCGAGCACTACAGCGCGTATGCGCTGGCTATCGTATGCGCGATCACCGCCTGCTGGCTGTTCGGCGTGGGCAGCGCCGGGCGCCTGAGCGGCAGCACCACCACCATCGTGATGCTGGTGCCCCACACTGGCGCGTTCTGGCTGGTCGCGCTCACCCGGATCGGCGAGGTGGCGCTGGGCATCATCTGCGCGCTGCTCGTGGTGGCGGTAGCCGAACGCCTGCAGGCGCGCTGGGTACGCGTAGCCGAATCAAACCACTGAGCGCGCCTACTCGGGCAGGCGCGGCACGCCGTGCTCGCTACGCTCTTCCACAGCAATTGGCCGCGTGTCCAGCCGCGTCGAGCGTGCGCCCTGCGGCAACGGTTGGGTCGGTTCGCCGCGGGCCAGCGACAAGGCATTGCGATAGCAACGCTGCGCCATCGCCGCATCGCTCTGTCCAGCGTACACGTCGCCCAGCGATTCCCACGCTCCGCTGGTCGGCGACAGCGCGAGCGAGCGCTCCAGATACTGCGCGGCCTTGCCCCAAAGCTGCTGGCGCACGCACATGCGACCCAGCGTGAGCAGCAACGCCGCATCATTGGGATGCGCATCCAGCCATGATTCGGCACGCCGCAGGCGAGCCTCGATGTCGTCGCCACCCAGCGCGCCATAGGTTTCGATCAACAGCGGCGACCATTCGCGACGCAGCGCCGACTCCACTTCGTCCATCGCCGGCAACACCATGCCGAACGAAGCGGACTGGCGCGCATACGCGTCGATCGCCGCGGGCACGCGGCGCTGACCCTTGGGCAGCTGCGACCACATCGTGTTGAGCGCCGCCGGATCCGGCGCGGCGCGCAGCGAAGCGGACAGCACCTGCGCCTCCAGCGTGGCATAGCCGCGTGCGCCGAGCGCGCCGCTCTTCTGCAACGGCTCCAGCGCCAGCCGTGCGCGACGGTGGTCGCCGCTGGCCAACGCCGCCAGCGCCAGTTCGCGCCAGCCGCCCGGCGTGAGGTTGCCAGTGTCGGCATCCGGCGCCAGCAGGTTCACCGCCTCGGCCGGCTTGCCCTCGCGGCGCAGCACGCGCGCACGCAGCACGCGGGCGGCGCGCGGCGCAACCTGCGCCGCCTCGTCGAGCGTGGTCAATGCGCGCGCATTCTCACCACGGCGCGATGCGGCTTCGGCGGCGGCGAGCAAGGAGGGACCACGCAGCATGTCCAGGCGCGAGGCGCGATGCAGGTCGCGCTCGGCGTCACCGTGACGGCCCTCCATCAGCGCAAGCAGGCCCTCGCCCATCTTGCGGCGGCTGAGCCGGCGATGACGGCGCGAAACCGCGCCGAACGGCCAGCGCACGGCGAACCACAGCGCGCCAATCACCGCCCAGGCCCCCAGCAGGATGATCACGGCGGCGACTACCGTCGTCTCGGCCTGCCAGCCACGCAACTGCACCAGCACGTAACCCGGGTCCTCGGCCACCCAGTGCCAGCCGAAAGCGGCCAACGCCGCGAGGATTACCAGCAACAGAATCGAACGCCACAGCTTCATGGCTTGACCCCGGCCGGCGCACTGCTGCTGCCGGCAGGCTTGAGCGCATGCACCGCGCGCAGGTTGCGAAGTTCGTTCAGGGCCGAGCCCAGTTGCACCGGCGAGGCGGTTGGCTGGGCCAGCAGCGTCGCCAGTTGCGCGCGTGCCTGCTGCACCGCCGGCGAGGCGCCATCGAATTGGTGGGCGATACCCGCATCGGCGCGCTTGAGCGCGGCCACGTAGGCATCGCGATCACTGGCCAGCAGCGCGGCCTGCGCTTGGGCCAGGTCGATCGAGGCGAGCTCACGCGCGAAGCGCGCATCGGCCACGGACAAGGGGGCGCCGTTGGTGCGCTGTACCTTCACCACGCTGTCCAGCGCCGAGGCGATGCGCGACCAGGCATCCGCGCTCGCGTTGGCGGCCGGGGTGTCCAGCGGCTTGAGCGGCAACTGCGCCATGCCCGCGCGCAACGCGGTAAGCGTCAACAACGCGGCATCCATCGCCACGGGCTGGCTCTTGCCCAGCGCTTCGCGTTCGGCGCCGATGCTCTGGCGCAGGCCGGAGAAGGCGCCATCGTCCACCGCCGCGAGCGTCTGGTCAGCCAGCGTATACGCGGTCAAGGCGCCCTGCGCATCGTGGAACAGCTCGTAGCGTTCCTTGGCCATGCGCAGCAACGACTCGGTTTCATCCAGCAGCATGGCGTCATGCGCGGAAAGCGTCTTCTCGGACAGCTTGGCGACGGCATCCTCGAGGTTGCGCGTACGCTCGGCCTGGCTCAGCAACTCCTCGCGCAGCGAGCGATTGACCTGATCGGCATCGCCCAGGCGCTGGCGCAGCAGGTTGCGTTCGCTGTTGCTGGCCGTCGCCGCGCTCTCGAGGGTATCCACGCGCACCCTGAGGCCATCAAGCACGGCGCTGCCGGCCGCATTGCCCTGTTCCTGTTGCCACTGGCGCCAGCCGATGTAGCCGGCGCCACCCAGCGCGGCGAGCGAAAACAGCAAAGCCACGGCGAGCGTGCTGCTGCCGCGGCGCGCCGGCGCCGGGGCACGTGAAGTGGAGTCCGCGCGAGGACTGGCCGCCGCGCCCATGGGAGAAGTGGAGTCGTCTTGGCTCATGGGCGCCATGCTAACAGCCCGCGATGGCGGCCCTGCATCAAGCCCGCGTGAAGGTGGCCGTTGGCGATCAGGTTTCGCGTTCCCGCTCAGCGCGCAGCCGCGGCCAGCATGTCTTCGCCGACGGCCGACGCCGCCAGCGCGATGTGCTCGAAGCCCGCCGCGCGTGCGGCCTGCGCCAGTCGCTCGCTGCTCGCCACCGCCACCGTGCGACGCAAGGCGGCGAAGGCATCGGCGGGCAATCCCGTGCGCAGATTGTCCAGCGCTTCGGCGCTGGACAGCAGCACGCGGGCGTCGACCGGCAGCGCGCGCACCGCATCCAGCTGGCGCCGCTGCCAGCGTGGCGGCGCGCGTCGATACACATGCAACTCGTGCAAACGCGCGGCGCGCATCGCCAGCGCCTCACCGAGCACGCCGCGCCCGCCGGGGGCGCCGACCAGGGTCACCCGCTTGCCGTGCAATTGAGCCAGGGCCGGATGCGCCAACAGCCCCTCGCTGTCCTGCCGCGACTCGGGAGCCAGGGGTTCGTGCACGCCCAGGCGCCGCAGCACGCGCGCCGTGCCCAGCCCGACCGCCAGCACGACGGCATCGGTCCGCAGCGGCGCCAGCCGGGCGGCGAAGCGCGCGGCGGCCGGACTGGTGAACACCAGCACGTCGTCGTCCAGCGCCGCCCGCAGGGCCTCGGCCGCGCCGGCCGCATCGTCAGCGCCGCGCAGCGCCAGGCCCGGCAACAATAGCGGCACGCCGCCACGGCGACGCACCTGGCGCGCCATCGACGAGCCCGTGCCGGCGGGGCGCGTGATCACCACGATCCGACCGTGCAGCGGTGATTCGACCGATGGAGGAGAAGCTGGCACGTGTGACATCGCCCCGCAAAAAGCTGCCGGCAGTGTAACGGCCGCCGGCCCGACGGTCGCCTCCGGGCGGCGAGTGCGTACACTACGCGTTCCCCCGATGTTGCCCGACCCCGATGAGCACGACCGAACGATCCACCCTTGCGCGCAAGCTGGTCACCTTCATGCGCGATGAAATTCCGCTGGCGCAGGCGATGGACCTGCAGTTGCACGCATCCGAGGAAGACCGGCTGGCGATCGCCGCGCCGCTGTCTCCCAACGTCAACGACAAGGGCTGCGCCTTTGGCGGCAGCCTGGTCAGCGCGATGACCCTGACCGGCTGGGGCCTGGTGGAACTGGAGCTGCGCATGCGCGGCCTCGACTGCGACGTGTTCGTGGGCGAGTCGACCGTGCGCTACCTGGAGCCGGTGTGGGGCGATTTCCTCAGCGAGGCGCGGCTGGCCGAAAGCGCGAGCTGGGACACCTTCTTCGCCACCCTGGACGCTCGCGGCCGCGCCCGCATCGAGGTGCTGTGCGACGTCCCGGGCAGCGGCGACAAGCCGGCAGCCACGCTGGAGGCCCGCTTCGTGGCCAAGCGGCGTTCGCCCGACGCCGTATGAAAACGCGGCGGCGCTTGGGCACAATGCAGGCCTAGCCAACAGGGGAAGCCTCATGCGTCGTGTCCTGATCCCGCTTGCCACGCTTTCGATGCTGCTGCTCGGCGGCTGCGCCACCGACCAGCGCAAGGACGCGCTCACCGACACGCTCAACGCCTATGCCGGCGTCGTGCGCTGGAGCGACTACAACGGCGCGGCGACCTTCGTCGATCCCAAGGTGCGCGAGGCCCATCCGGTGAGCCCGCTGGAGATGTCCCGCTACCAGCAGTACAAGGTGAGCGGTTATGACGAGGGCAAGGGACCGACGCACCACGGCGAGTTCGAGGTAAGCCAGGACGTGCAGATCAACCTGGTCAACGTGAATACCCAGTCCGAACGCGTCATCACCGACCACCAGACCTGGCATTACGACGTCGAGGGCAAGCACTGGTGGCTGGTCAGCGGCCTCCCGGACATCAGCCGGCAGTAAGTCCTTGATCCGGGCGGGGCGGCTCACGGCCCCGGGCCATGGCGGCACTGAATAAGTCTGGCCGCCGTCATTCGGTATAATCGCCCGTTCTGTTCAATCCGCGCGGTCTGTCCGCGCCTGCGGAAGACCCCGAATGAGCGATGTCCTGCACAAGCTGCCCGAATTCATCAGCAACCATCTGGCGCTGGTCGCGCTGTTCTTCGCCCTGCTGCTGGCGGTCATCGTGACGGAGATCCTCACGCTGTTCCGCAAGTACAAGGAGCTGACCCCGGCCGGCCTGACCTTGCTGATCAACCGCGAGGGCCCGCTGATGGTCGATCTTTCCGCCTACGCCGACTTCGAGAAGGCCCACGTGCCGGGATCCCGCCACGTCGCGATGAGCCAGTTCGATCCCGAGCACAAGGACCTGGCCAAGGCCAAGGACGTGCCGGTCGTGCTGATCGACAAGGATGGCCGCGCCACCGGCAAGGCCGCCCAGCGTCTGGTCAAGGCAGGCTTCGCCAAGGTCTACGTGCTCGGCGGCGGCGTGCTCGCCTGGCAGCAGGCGCAGCTTCCGGTCGCCAAGGGCAAGAACTAGGAAAACAGGGAAGAGGCGTGAGTAGTGAGATTTGAAGCTTTATCTCTCACTACTCGCTTCTATTCACTCTTTTCTCGCCTTCTGATGCCGGCGCGGCCGGCCAGAATCTGCGCCAGCACATCGGGCGCATAGTCGAACGAGTCGTAGTACAGCCGGTCTTCCGGCAGTCCGGCGTCGACGAACAAACGGCGTCCGGCGTCGATCATCGCCGGCGGACCGCTCATGTAGACGTCGTAGCCGTCGAGCTCCGGCTGGTCCTCCAGCACCGCCTCATGCACCAGGCCCGCACGCAGGCCGCTCTCGGCCGCCTGCTCGGGATCGGAGATCACCGGGTGGAAGCTGAGATCGTGCGCCTGGTGTCGCCAGCCTTCGGCCAGTTCCTGCAGGTACAGGTCCGCCGCATGACGCGCGCCCCAGTACACCCTCATCGGGCGGCGCGTGCCCAGCGCGATGAAGTGCTCGACGATCGCCTTGACCGGCGCAAAGCCGGTGCCGCCCGCCATGAACACCATCGGCCGCTCCGAATCCTCGCGCGGCACGAAGGTGCCCAGCGGACCGTCGATGTGCATCACATCGCCGACCTTCAACGCGTCGGCCACCCATGAGGTGAAGCCACCACCGGCGACCTGGCGCACGTGCAGTTCGATGCTGCCGTCCGGATTGGGGTGATTGGCGATGGAGAACGGTCGGCGGCGATCGCCGTCGAGCAGCACGTCCAGGTACTGCCCGGGCAACCACTGCAGGCGCGCCTGGCCCTCGACCGGTTGCAGCTCCACGCCGATCACGTCCGGCGCCAGCATCCACTTGCGCGACACCACCACGTCGAGCTGGCGTCGCGTGATGTCCTCCACCGAGGTGACCTCGCGCGCCTCGATCACCAGGTCGCCTGCCGGCACCGCCTGGCACAGCAAAATCGCATGCTGCGACGGCGAGGCGCCGCTCAGCGCCACCGGCGGATTGCGCGGGTAGAGGCACTGCCCTTCGATCAGCGTGGCCTTGCAGCTGCCACAGACGCCCGCACGACAGGAATACGGCAGCGCGATGCCGGCGCGCTGGGCGGCTTCCAGCACGGTTTCGCCGGGCCCCGCGGCAAAGCGGCGGCCAGTGGATTGGATGGTGACGGTTGGCACAGGGCGCATTGTCGCGGCGACGGCAGTCGAACGACAATGCGGGTCCGTCCCCGGAGATTCAACCTATGGCCATCTGGAAGCAGGACCCCTCGCTCGAGCGGATCAACGCCTCGAGCGCCAACACCATGATGGAAACCCTGGGCATTCGCTTCACCGAGATCGGTGAGGACTGGCTGCGCGGCACCATGCCCGTCGACCACCGCACCCACCAGCCCTTCGGCCTGCTGCACGGCGGCGCCTCGGTGGTGCTGGCCGAAACCCTGGGCAGCATGGCGGCGATGCTCACCCTGGACCCGGCGCATGAAGTGCCGGTGGGCCTGGACATCAATGCCAACCACATCCGCGGCGTGCGCAGCGGCACGGTGACCGGCACCGCCCGTATGCTGCACATCGGGCGCACCACCCAGGTGTGGGAGATCCGCATCGAGACCGAAGCCGGCGAGCTGGTGTGCATCTCGCGCATCACCATGGCGGTGATTCCGTCCCGCGTGGTGGCGCCGCGTTGAGTTTCGAGCCCTACGCCACGCTCGACCCCGACCGTGTGCTCAACGCGGTCACCGCCTGCGGGCTATGGCCGGATGGACGTCTGCTCGCGCTCAACAGCTACGAAAACCGCGTGTGGCAGGTGGGCATCGAGGACGCCCCGCCGGTGATCGCCAAGTTCTACCGTCCGCACCGCTGGAGCGACGCGGCCATCCTCGAGGAACACGCCTTTGCGCAGGAGCTGGCCGCCGACGAGATCCCGGTGGTCGCCCCGCTGGTGTTCGGCGGGCGCACCCTGCTGCACCACGACGGCTTCCGCTACGCACTGACCCCTCGCCGCGGGGGCCGCGCGCCCTCGCTGGAGTCGACCGAACAGCTCGAATGGCTGGGCCGCCTGATCGCGCGCATCCACAGCGTCGGCGCGCGCCGACCGTTCGAGCATCGCGGCCGGATCGATCGCGCCACGCTGATCGAGCGGCCGATGCTCAGCGTGCTGGAGTCGACGCTGCTGCCGCCGTCGCAGCGCGACGCCTACCGTATCGCCGCCGAACGCGTGGATGCCGCCGTCGACGCACGGCTGGGGGCCGTCGGACCGGTGCGCCAGTTGCGCCTGCATGGCGACTGCCATCCGGGCAACGTGCTGTGGACCGACGGCGGCCCGCACTTCGTCGACCTGGACGACGCGCGCATGGGCCCGGCGGTGCAGGACCTGTGGATGCTGGCCAACGACGATGCCGGCATGCAGGCCCTGCTCGACGGCTATCAGCAGATGCGCGAGTTCGACTTCACCGAGCTGGCCCTGGTCCCGGCGCTGCGCGCCATGCGCCAGCTGCACTACGCCGGCTGGATAGCCGCCCGCTGGAACGACCCGGCCTTCCCCGCCGCCTTCCCATTCGTGGCCGAGCCACGCTGGTGGGAGCAGCACATCGCGGACCTGCACGAGCTGGCCGAGGAGCTCCTGTAGGAGCGCAATCTGTGCGGGACGATCCAGCGCTCCTGTCGCGCATCACGTGACTGTACGGCCCCCAAAGAAACGCCAACGGGGCCCGGCAACAACGACGCATTGATCCGTTAAGGCGACACTGAGCAAGTATCGCCGTCGCCACCCACCCTGTCTGTTCGCACGGCACAGGGCCGTTGGTGAAGGCAGACTGGCTGTCTGTCGAACCAGCGGACCGAAGGCGTGCGGACAGACAGGGCGGGCCCCAACGTATGGAATTCAAAGTGACGGGGTGATGTCTGGAGGGCCCGCCGGCTGCGCCGCACGGCTTGGCAAGATGGCCAGACTTCCCCGCGCCGCACGACACACCCGGCGGGCCCTCCAGACATCATGGCGACGGTGATACTTGCTCAGTGTTGCCTTAAGCTCGCGGCTTTCGACCCGGGGACCGGCACGTGCGCAATTTCCTCTTCCGATTGATCGGCATCCTCGAAGTGGCCGGCGGCTTCATGGGCATGGTCCATATGCTGCAGCGCCTGCTGCCGTTCGGCACGCACGACTCGCTGGTCGCGGTGATTGGACTGGTGCTCTACACCTTCGTGCTGGTGGCGGGCGTGCTGTTGATCGAAGGCAGCGAGCGCGGCGTGTCGCTCTCCAGCTGGGCGCAGTTGCTGCAGCTGCCGCTGATCGCCACGCCCATCCTCAGCTACGCGCTCTACACCGGCGGCTACGTGAATGTGTACGCCACCGTGCACCTGCCGATGCAGCTGTCGATTGACTGGCACTTCGGCAGTTGGGGCTTCGTGCTGGCCGTGGCGGGCCCGTCGGCGTCGCGCCTGGGCATCAATCTGTTGGCGCTGCTGTCATGGCTGGCGCTGCGGATTCGCTAAGCCCCCTGTAGGCGCCCCTCGTCGGGAGGCCCGGGCCGGTACAATGGGCGGATGAGTACCCTCCCCCCCTCCCTCCCCGTCATCCGCCTCAAGACCGACCGCGCCCCCGGCCACCCCTGGGTGTGGTCCGCCCAGGTCCACAAGCCCGAAGGCCGCCTGCCCCCTGGCAGCGTGGTCGACGTGGAGGACGCCAAGGGCCGCTTCGTCGGCCGAGGCTTCTGGAACGGCCATGCGCGCATCGCGCTGCGCCTGCTCACGAGCGACCCGGCCGAGAGCATCGACGCCGAGTGGATCGCCGCCCGCATCGACCGCGCCATCGCACTGCGCCAGGAGCTGCTGCAGCTCGACCGCGTGAGTGACGCCTGGCGCGTGGTGCACAGCGAGGGCGACGGGATGTCCGGCCTGGTGGTGGACCGCTACGCCGACATCCTGGTGATCGAGTATTTCGCCGCCGGCATGTGGCGCTTCCGCGACGCCATCCACGCCGCGCTCAAGCGACATTTTCCCGATGCGCGCCTGTACTGGTTTGCCGAGAACCACGTGCAGAAGCAGGAATCGTTCGACTGCCGCTCGGCCGAGGCGCCCGAGCCGGTGGAGGTGCACGAACACGGCCTGCGCTTCCATGCTGCGCCGGGCTACGGCCACAAGACCGGCTTCTTCGCCGACCAGCGCGAAAACCGCCATCACTTCGCGCGCCTGGCCAAGGGTCGCCGCGTGCTCGACCTGTGCTGCAACGCCGGCGGCTTCGCCGTGCACGCGCTCGCGGCGGGAGCCGCCTCTGCCACCGGCGTGGACATGGATCCGGGCATCCTGGAAATCGCCCGCGCCAATGCCGCCGCCAATGACGTGCCGGTGGCGTTCGAGGCGGCCGACATCTTCGACTGGCTGCGCAACGCCATCGCGCGCGGCGAGCAGTACGACGCGGTGATCCTCGATCCGGCCAAGCTCACCCGCGACCGCAACAAGGTGGTCGATGCGCTGAAGAAATACTTCGCGATGAACCGCCTGGCGCTGGACGTGATCCCGCCGGGCGGCCTGCTGCTGACCTGCTCATGCACGGGGCTGGTCAGCGAGGCGGATTTCCTGGAGATGCTGCGCCGCGTGGCGCTCAACGCCGGTCGCGAGATCCAGGTGCTGCACGTGGCGGGCGCGGGCGCGGACCATCCGTTCCGCAGCGATGTGGCCGAGGGGCGCTACCTGAAAGCGGTGTTCTGCCGCGTGATGTAGCCTGATTGTTCGCTGCCGGAGGAGGTGGGTCATGCTCGATGTCGTCGAAACCATCCGTGACTTCAACGCCGGCCGCGAACCCGAACGCCTCGCGCGCAAGTACACCGCCATGCGCACGGATCCGTTCGTGTTCCTGCGCGGCGCCTGCCACCTTTTCTACGCGCGGCTGCCGCAGGCAAAAGTGTTCGCCAAGGCGCCGCTGACCTGGGTGTGCGGCGACCTGCACCTGGAGAACTTCGGCAGCTACAAGGGCGACAACCGGCAGGTCTATTTCGACCTCAACGATTTCGACGAGGCCGCGCTGGCGCCGTGCAGCTGGGAAGTGATCCGCCTGCTGACCAGCATCCACCTGGCCGCCGGCAGCCTCAAGCTCAAGCGCGAACAGGCCGACCATCTCGTCAGCAGCTACCTCGATGCCTATGCCGAAGCGCTGCGCCACGGCAAGGCGCGCTGGATCGAGCGTGAAACCGCTGAAGGCCTTGTGGGTGACCTGCTGAACGGACTGCGTGGACGACTCCGCCCGCACTTCCTGGACGGCCGCACCGAGCGCAAGGGCAAGCACCGCGTGATACGGCTCGACGGCAAGCGTGCGCTGCCGGTGACGGACAAGCAGCGCGACAAGGTCACCGAACTGATCGGAAAGATCTGCGCCCACGAAGCCGACCCGGGCTTTTACAGAGTGCTCGACGTGGCGCGCCGCATCGCCGGCACCGGCAGCCTTGGCGTGGACCGCTATTCCATCCTGGTCGAGGGCAAGGGTTCGCCCGACGGCAATTATTTCCTCGACCTCAAGCAGGCGATGCCCTCTTCGCTGATACCACACCTCGACGTTGAACAGCCCGAATGGGCCAACGAGGCGGCCCGCGTGGTGGGCGTGCAGCAGCGCATGCAGGCGATTTCGCAGGCCTTCCTGCGAGCCGTGACCATGGGCCGCAAGAGCTTCGTGCTGCGCGGCCTGCAGCCCACCGAGGACCGCGTGGCGCTGGCCCACTGGGACGGCAAGCTCGAACGCCTGGAGTGCGTTCTGGCGGTCATGGGCAGACTCACCGCCTGGGCCCAGCTACGCAGCAGCGGCCGGGAAGGCTCGGCCACGGCCGACGAACTGATCCGCTTCGGCGAAAAGAGCCGCTGGCCCTGGCAGCTGCGCGAGCTGGCGGTGGAGTGCGCCGACCGCACGCGTCGTGACTGGAAGGCCTATGGCAAGGCGTACGACAAGGGCGCATTCAAGGTCGAAACGGCCTAGGGAGCTCGCGAGTGCCCCACCTTCTCAGCCCGTCATCCCCGCGAAAGCGGGGATCCAGTGACGTCGCTCTACGCGCCGACAAAGGCACTGGATTCCTGCTTCCGCAGGAATGACAGTTTGTTGGAGGCCTCCGCTCCATTCCCAGCTTATGAGACCGCAACGCGTACACTTGGCGCCCAGTAAACCCGGGTGCCCTTATGTCCTTGACCGAAACCCTGTTGATCGTGCTCGTCCTCGCGGTGCTGGTCCTGCTCGCCTTGCAGGTGCTGGCGCTGATGCGCCATCGCGACGACGGCAGCCTGACCGCGCGCCTGGACGCGCTCAAGGACGACAACCGCCACCTGCGTGAGGCGCTGGCGCAGGAACAGCGCGCCGGCCGCGGCGAGATCAGCCAGACGCTGTCGCAATTCCGCACGCTGGTGCAGGAACAGCTGGGCGGCATGAGCACGCAGCAGCAAGAACGCATCGGCCACTTCGGCCAGCGCCTGGACGTGCTCACCGAACGCACCGACGCTGGCCTGCAGGCGTTGGCGCAACGCCTCACCGAAGACGCCCGCCACAGTCGCGAGGAACTCACGCTCAGCCTCAGCCGTTTCGGCGAACAACAGCAGCAGCGCCTGGCGGCGCTCACCGCCGACAACGAGAAGCGCCTCAACGAAGTGCGCGCCACGCTGGAGACCAAGCTCAAGGCGATCCAGGACGACAACGCCGCCAAGCTGGAACAGATGCGCGCGACCGTGGACGAGAAACTGCAGACCACGCTGGAGACGCGCCTGGGCCAGTCCTTCGCGCTGGTCTCCGAGCGCCTGGAGCAGGTGCAGCGCGGCTTGGGTGAAATGCAGAACCTCGCCGCCGGCGTGGGCGACCTCAAGCGCGTGCTCACCAACGTGAAGACCCGCGGCATCCTCGGCGAAGTGCAGCTCGGCGCGCTGCTCGAGCAGTTGCTCACCACCGACCAGTACGACGCCAACGTCGCCACCATTCCCGGCAGCAGCGAGCGTGTGGAATTCGCCGTGCGCATGCCCGGTCCGGCTGACGACGCCGCGCTGTACCTGCCGATCGACGCCAAGTTCCCGGTGGAGGACTACCAGCGCCTGCTCGATGCCCAGGAAGCCGCCGATGCCGACGCGGCCGCGCAGGCCGGCCGCGCGCTGGAAGTGCGCGTGCGCGAGGAAGCCAAGCGTATCCGCAGCAAGTACGTGGCGCCGCCGCACACCACCGACTTCGCCGTGCTGTTCCTGCCCACCGAGGGCCTGTACGCCGAAGTGATCCGCCGCCCGGGCCTGTTCGAGACGCTGCAGCGCGAGCACCACGTCACCGTGGCGGGGCCCACCACGCTCACCGCCTTGCTCAACAGCCTGCAGATGGGTTTCCGCACGCTGGCCATCGCAAAGCGCAGCAGCGAGGTGTGGACCCTGCTTGGCGCGGTGAAGACCGAGTTCGGCAAGTTCGGCATGGTGCTGGAGAAGACCCGCAAGAAGCTCAGCGAGGCCAGCAACGTGATCGACCAGGCCAGCGTGCGCACCCGCGCCATCGAGCGCAAGCTGCGCGGGGTGGAGACGCTGTCCGGCGACGAGGCCCGGCAGTTGCTGGGGGACAACCTGCCGGCGCTCGAGGACGGCAGCGAAGACGACGTGGAGGTCTGAACTCCCCGTCGCCCGCCGGCCATCAGGCCGAGGTGCTGACCAGGCTGCCGGTGGTGCTGCTGCCCTCGGCCAGCAGGGCGGTCGCCAGCTCGCTGCTGGCAGTGGCCAGCGCACTCGAGGTGGTCGCCATCTGCGCCTGCAGCCCGGCCACGGTGGCCGTGTCCACCTGACTTTGGCCCTTGCTGTTCTGGGCCTTCTGCAGTTGCTGCTGCTCCTGCGCGAGCTGCTTCTGCAACTGCGCGATCTGACGCTGCAGCGCCTCGATCGTGGTCTCGCTGCTGCTGGAGCTGCTCGAAGTGCTGCCCCCGGCGGCGCCGACCATGCCTGCGCCCGACGCCGACGCGCGCTTCGCCGTGGACGACGAGGCGGACGATGACGTGGTCGACGGGCTGCTCGACGTGGTCCCGGCGATAGTCACGGGGATGCTGGACGTGGTCGTACCGAGGTTGACGTTCATGCGGGGCCTGACACAGGGGGGGGATCGCCAGATTGTCGGCAGCCTTCGCCCGGACTTGAGTCCGACCAACCCCACGAGGCTCCCGCTGACGTTACATCCCATGCATCGGCTGGCGATGCGTGCCGGAGTGGTCACATGAAATCTTCAGCCCTCGTCCTTGTGCTACTGGCTGCGTTGGCCAGCAGCTTCCAGGCCCACGCAGTCGGCCGCCTGGTCGATCTCACCGTGTATGACCGCACCGCGCAGCAGGAGCTGCCGGTCTATCGCTACGACGGCCGCTACTACGTCGCCGGCCAGCCCGGACATCGCTACCAGATCGAGCTGCGCAATCAGGAGGGCGCCCGCGTGCTGGGCGTGCTCTCGGTGGATGGCGTGAATGTGCTGTCGGGCGATACTGCCGACTGGTCGCAGACCGGCTACGTGCTCAATCCGTTCGCCATGGGCGAGATCCTCGGCTGGCGCAAGAGCCTGTCGGAAGTGGCGGATTTCGTCTTCGCCGATGCCTCGCGCAGTTATGCCGCGCGCACCGGACGACCCGACAACGTGGGGGTGATCGGCATGGCGATCTTCCGCGCTCGCCCGCTCATACGACCCATGCCAATGGCGCAGGCCCCGGCACGGGCCGCAGAAGAGGCGACGACGCCAGCGGCGCCGATCGTCACGCCGGCGCCCGGCATGCCGATGGCGGGCAACTCATCGATCGCCAGGGTGATGCCCTATCAGGGCGGACCGATCGGCACCGGACACGGCCAGCGCGAGGGTTCGGTGGTCACTTACACCGCCTTCCAGCGAGCCTCGGACACGCCAGACGACGTGGTCACGCTGTATTACGACACGCGTGAGCGCCTGATCGCCCAGGGTGTCATCCCGGGGTCGTATCCGCCCGTCCCGTCGCGGCCTGATCCATTCCCGGGGCATTTTGTTCCCGATCCGCGCTGACTTCGTTCAAAGAACGGCAGGACGGCGTGTGGCAGCATCCTTCGGATCAGCCATGCACGACCACGGAGCCGCCATGACGGATCCCTTGCACACCCTGATCCGCGAACTTGAGCAGGACCACACGCTGGAGCAGCCGGAGCGCCTGCGCGAACGCGTCCACGCGCTCGACCGGCTTGAAGACCTGCTGCTGCACGTCTCCGACGCTCGCGCCTGCGACGGCCCACTGCGCCAGCGCGCACAGGCGCTGCATGCCAGGCTCTCGACCGTCCAACAACGTCTGTGCGAAGCGATTCGGCAAGCGATCAAGCAAGGCGCGGGCTCACAGGTTCTGCATGGCTGGACCACACCGGGCCAGTCGCCGGTGGCCGACGGCTACGATCACCTCGATGCACTGGTCAGTGACGTGCTGGCCTTCGAGGAACCGACCGACGACATCGCCTCACTGGACGCGGACATGGTGTTCTACCAGCCCACGCCGGCGCGCCATGTGCTCGACCTGATCGATCGCGCCGCCATCAGCGACCGGGACGTGCTGGTCGACCTCGGCTCGGGACTCGGCCACGTGCCGCTGCTGGTGTCCATCTGCACCGGGGCGCACTGCATCGGCATCGAGCGCGAGACGGCGTATGTCGAGGGCGCCCGTCGCAGCGCGGCGTCGCTGCAGCTCGACCAAGTCCGTTTCATGGCGCAGGACGCGCGCGAAGCCGACCTGTCGCGCGGCAACCTGTTCTATCTGTATACGCCGTTCACCGGCGGCATCCTGCGCCAGGTACTGGATCGCCTGAAGCAGGAAGCCAGTCATCGCGAAATCCGTCTGGCCACTTTCGGTCCGTGCACGGACATCGTTGCCGCCGAGCCGTGGCTGGTGCCGTCCTGTCAGCCGGGGTCCGACCGCATCACCGTGTTCAAAGCCTGCAACGCCTGAACATGAGCGTCAGCCGCCACTGGGCGGCGAGGTCAATCGCGGCCCCGATCCCATCATCTGCAGGGCGCCATCAGGCAAGGCATCGGGAGCGCCAGTGAGCAGCGCCTGGTCCTTCACCCAGGGCGCATTCTGACGCGGTCCCGGGATGTACACGTCCCAGCTGCCGTAGCCTTTATGCGCCTTGGGACCGCCGTATGTCCCCAGGTCATAAACGACCGGTACGCGAACGTCCCAGTACGGGGCATTGGCGTCCTTGCCCTCCGTAGGCGCGTTGAACGTCCACGTTTTGGCGGCTCTCAGCGCTGCATCGGCCAGCATCTTGCGGAAGCGGTCCATGTCGTGTTCCGCGCCATACTGGTCGAGGTTCACCTGCTCGGCAACCAGCTCTTGCACCTTGCCGTCGCGACCCACGCGAATCAACAGGTAGGCAGTGCCCGACACCCCCCAGTTGATGGCTTCCCGTGGGTAGGACGGAGCGGGGCGGGCCTTGTAGGTCAGCGTGGTTCTCGATCGGTTGTCGTAGTCGCCAAACGACTCGCCCGCGATGACGATGCGGAAGCTCTTGTCGTCGATGGGTTCGGCGACCACACGCACGCTCATCTTGCTGGTGATCACACTGGCTGGCTTTCCGTCGAACGTCAGCGTCCAGTGCGCCATGTCGCGATTGATCGCCTCAACGACCGATGCGGGGAGCTTGTCCGACTGGTCCAGGGAATAGCCATTCACCGTCCCGTCCGGGTTCGCTTGCACGGTGCCGGTGACCAACATGGTGGCCTCGGCAGTCTTGCGTACGTCATTGGCGCCGGCGTGGGCGGTCGCGGAAGCGCAACCCAGCAGCAGGCAGAACCCGATGGCTATCCCCTGCTTCATGTTGACGCCTCTCCCCCGAATGGCGTTCGAGAGTCTAGGGTCTGCGCCGAGCGCCCTACAACCCTTTGATAGCCAAGGGCCGACGACGCCGGCGAGGCCTAAAACCCGGCGGTGGCGTTACACTGGCGCGTCCGAAGAGCCGTACCCGAAGGAACCCGCATGACCGAGCGCAACGAGTCGACCGAAGTCACCCGCGAACAGGCCGAGGAGGCCGTGCGCGTCCTGCTGCGCTGGTCGGGTGAGGATCCGAGCCGCGAAGGTCTGCTCGATACGCCCAAGCGCGTGGTGAAGGCCTACCGGGACTGGTTCTCCGGCTATCAGGTCGATCCCGGCGAATACCTGCGTCGCACCTTCGAGGAAGTGGCCGGGTACGACGAGATGGTCGTGCTGCGCGACATCGAGTTCGAAAGCCACTGCGAGCACCACATGGCGCCGATCATCGGTCGAGCCCACGTCGGCTACCTGCCGACCAACCGCGTGGTGGGCATCAGCAAGCTTGCCCGCGTGGTCGACGCCTACGCTCGCCGCTTCCAGGTGCAGGAAAAGCTCACCGCGCAGATCGCGCAGTGCATCCAGGAGAACCTGCATCCGGCCGGCGTGGCCGTGGTGATCGATGCGAGCCATGAATGCATGACCACGCGCGGCGTGCACAAGCGCGGCGTGTCGATGATCACCAGCCAGATGCTCGGCGCGTTCCGCGACGACGCGCGCACGCGTTCGGAATTCCTGCAGTTCATCGGTATCCGCGGCGGCAACCACCGTTGAGCCAGCGCGTTTGATGTTGCCGATCGATAGCGCGGACGCCGACGAGCGTCTGCAGGACGTACTGCGCGAGGGCATCACGGCCGAGGACCTGCCGGCGGTATTTCCGCTGCTGCGTGGCCGCGGGCTGCTGCGCGCCTTCAGCGCCCTGTTCCACGGTGGCGAGGCCCAGGTGCTGCTGCGCCTGCTGGTGCTGCGCACGCTGGGCGCGCGCGCGCATGCGCCGGAGTGGACGCCTGCCGAGATCCGCGACCAGCTCGCCTTCGTCGAGCCGGTCAAGCTGGAAACCGTGGTGCAGCGCCTGAAGGAACACGAGCTGCTGAGCTGGGATAGCGAGACGCTGCGCTACCGGATCAGCCCGCTGGGCCGCAAGGCGCTGGCCGCGGTATCCACCCTGCTGGAATTCGAGCGCGACGACGAGGACGGCCTGGGCTACCTCACCGCGCAGCTCGCCGCCGGCCAGGCAGTGGGGCGCATTTCCGCAGACGAACTCGGCCACCTGCTGTCGCGCCTGTCCGAACTGAAGGAAGACTTCGACCGCGCGGTGCTGTCCGGCTCCGAGCACCGCATCCGTCGCGCCGCCGCGCGCCTGGATTCGGTGTGGACCTGGGTGGAGAAAGGCACCGAGGTGGTGCGCGCGATCGCCGATAGTGACGAGCTGGACTCGGCCAAGCATCGTCTCGCCCAGGCCGTTGGTCGCGCGCAGAGCGCGTTGCTGCGCCAGGCCGGCGTGTTCCAGCGCGAGCTCAACAAGATTGACCAGCACCGCGTGCACCTGGGCCGCACCGGCTTGTCCTCCTCCGACCTGGTGGCCTGGCTGCGCTCGCTCACGCCGGATGCGCTGACCCAGTACGCCGACGAGGCGCATCGGCTGCCGATCCAACCGCCCTTCGTGCAGGACCAGATCGCGCTCGATGTGGCCGAGTACGAACTGCTCGAGCGCGAGCGCGTCGCCGCCGAAAGCACCGAGCTGCCCAGCGCGGAAGCGACGCCCACCACGCACGACCTGCCGATCGACGAAGAAGACCTCTCGCCGTTGCTCGACTGGCACGGCGTGCTGGCGGCGGTGACACAGCCGTTCGAACTCACCGACGCCTTGCGCGGCGACGACTACGCGCTGAGCGCCTATCGCCTGTCGCTGCTCGGCCTGCTCGGCGACCCTGAATCATCCGCGCTGCAGGGGCCGACCGCCGATCTCGCGCGGCTGCCGTTGAAGCTGGAAATTGAACCCCGCCTGGTCGACCCGGGCCTGGCGGCGATCGCGCTGGTAAGCGCGGGCCGCCTGCATCCCAAGGAACCCACCGATGCATGACGACATCGCCGCGCTGATCGCGCGCCTGCTGTCGCAGCGCTGGCTGCCGCGCGACGACACGCAGGCACGCAAGGCGCTGCTCGACGAAGCCTTTCGCGAAGAACTCGACCGTCGCCTTGCCGCGGTGGGCCTGGAGCTGCGCGAGCACCCCTACTCCGCCTATATCGGCGTGGCCGTCACCCGCAGCGCCGAGCGCCAGGTGTTCGGCGGCAGCGACAGCTGGATCTCCAACACGCTGCAGCTGGACCGTGACGCGGTCGCGCTGCTGGTGGTGCTGTGGGCGCTGATCGTGCTGCCCAAGCGCCAGCGCCAGCTGGAGCGCCAGCAAGCAGAGGCCGATGCCTCGCAGACGCAGATGTTCGCCGAGGCCAAGCCGATCTCGCGCGATCCATCGCTGTCGCCGGTGGTGGCCGAACGCACCCTGCTCGCCGACTTCGGCGACAAGCTGGGCGGCAAGACGCGCGTGAACTTCAATCTCGGCGTGCTCAGCCGCCACGGCTTCATCGTGCGCCGCAAGGGCGAGCTGGCCGAAGGTCCGTTGCTCGACCTGGTGTTCGATTACGAGCGCACCGCACGGCGCATCCTCGACGGCGCGCTGGGCGACCTGCTGGCCAGCCTCACGCCGCGCGACGACGTGAACGACAACGACGAGCCGCTGTACGACGATCGCGACGGTGACGTGAATGACATCAGCGAAGACAGCGAAGTGACCCACGATGTTTGATTTCCGCAGCCTCGAAGTCATCCACTGGGACTACTGGCAGCGCTTCAGCCTGCCGCTAGATACCAACATCGTCACCGTGGTCGGCCCCAACGGCTCGGGCAAGACCACCCTGCTCGACGCGCTGCGCACCCTGCTCACCATCGACTGTGCCGGAAACCGCGACTACAAGAGCTACCTGCGCCACAACGGCAAGCCTTTCGCATGGCTGCGCGCCCGCGTGGGCAACCCGCCGGGGCCGCGCGGCGAGCGTCCGTTCTTCCCGATCATGGACAGCGAAGTCACGCTGGCCGTGCGCATCCAGAAGAAGGGCGGCGAATGGCAGCGCCAGTACGCCGTGCTCGGCGGCGACGTCAGCGTGGACGAGATTGAGGCGCGCAACGACTGGCTGGGGCTGCGCGAATACCGCGTGCGCCTCGAGGGCGCCGGCCTGTCGCAGGCGATTCGCCGCGTGCTGACGCTGGAACAGGGCGCGACCGACAAGCTATGCCAGATGCCGCCGAAGGCGCTGCTGGACCTGGTGTTCGACGTGTTCGGCGACAAGAGCGTGCTGGAGGACTACCAGCGCGCGCGCAACGAACAGGCCGAAGCCGATCGCGAGCTGCACGGACTGGAGCACCAGCTCTCGCTGATCGGCGTGAGCCTGCAGGAGGCCGAAGGCCGCGTGCGCTCGTGGCAGGAGTGGGACGCGCTCAAGCACGAGCACGCCGACCTGGTCGCCGAGACGCTGCCGCGCACCGAGCTTTCCGAGTTGCATGCCGCGATCCGCGGCGCCCGCCCGCAACTGCTGGGCCTGAAGCGCAAGTGTCGCGATCTCTCGGCACGCGACGTGGAACTGCAGCTGCAGTTGCAGTCGCTGGACGCCTGCGAGGAATCGCTGCGCGGCGAGCAGCACGCCGCCGACCAGGCGCGCCAGCAGGCCAAGCAACAGCTGGACGAGGCCCGCCGCGCCGAAACCGAAAACGCCACCTTGCTCAAGCAGGAGCAGCACCTGCGCAAGCTGGTCGCCGAGCAGGACGGCGCCGACCACGAAAAGCAGGGCAAGCAGCTGGTCGAGGCGCGCAGCCAGCTTGGTCGCCTGCAGAACGAGGAAGCCCGCTTGCGCGAGCAGCTGAGCACGCTCACCGCCCAGTTGGGCGCGTGGCGGCGCGGTCAGCGCTATACGCCGGAATTCGAACAGTCGTTCCGCCGCGCGCTGGATGACGCCGGCATCGGCCATAGCATGCTGAGCGAGATCGTGGAGATCACCGAGCCGCGCTGGCAGGCGGCGGTGGAAGCGGTGCTGGCCGGTTATCGCCATGTCGTGCTGCTCGATCACCCTCGCGATCGCGAGGCCGCCTGGCGCCTGGGCGAGCAGCATCGTTACAAGCACTTCGTGGTAGCCGAGCGCGCGCCGACGATGGCGCCGACCCGCGGCTCGCTGCTGGAGGTGGTCGATTTCACCGCCGACGCACCGGAATGGCTGCTGCGCCAGCTCGACCGCATACGGCGTGTCGAGGACGTGGCCGACGGCGCCAAGCTGGGCAAGGACCAGGACTGGATCACCCCGCAGGGCTATTTCCGCGAACGTCGCGGCGGCCGCCACCTCGGCGTGGACGATGTCTACTTCGGCAGCGCGGCGCGCGAGCGGCAGTTGCGCGAAGGCGAGACGCGCCTGCAGTCGATCGAACAGCAACTACGCACGATCGCCGAACAGCGCAAGCAGTGGCAGCAGCAGGCCGGTGATGCCGAGAGCCTGCTGCGTGGCGCCAACGCCAGCGGCCAGCTCGCCGATCGTGCCGACGAATTCGCCGAAGCGCATGAGGCCCAGGCCGCCTTGCAGGACGACGTGCAGCGCTGCGCCGACAGCTACTCCGCGGCGGAAGCCCACTACGAAGCCGTGCGCGAGAAGCGCCAGCAGAACTCCCGCCAGCGCGACAACGAGGCGCGCGATCACCGCCAGGCCCAGCAGCAGCTGGCCGACAGTGCGCGCCAGTACAACCAGTTTCGCAACGAACAGATCGACCGCCTCAAGGCGTTCCGCCACAAGCGCAACCACGTGCGTCCGGCCCACCGCAGTGGTCGCGCCATGGCCGAGCTGCGCGAGCGCTACGAATCGCCCGCCGCCGTGCGCCGCGAGATCGAGCGCATCGAGCGCCGCCTCAACGAAGGCCACTGGGAAACCGACGATGGCGTGCTGCCATTGCGCGACAAGTTTGCCAACGACCACGATGGCCTGAAGCAGGACCTGCAGCGCCGTCGCGTGCACCTGGAGCGCGCGGCGCGCATCACGCATGAAGCGCGCGCCGCCTATCTCAACGTGCTGCGCAATACGGTCAAGCGCTACGCACGCAACCTGAAGACTCTGGCGGATCTCGCCGGCATCGGCGTGGAAGTGGAACTGCCGGAGCTGTCCAACGAGGACCTGGCATTGGCCCAGGCCGGCCTCAACGTGCGCTTCGAGTTCGACAAGAAGGGCTGGATCGGCATGGACGACGGCGAAGCCTCGGGCGGCCAGCAGGTGATGAAGTCGCTGCTGCTGCTGGTGGCGCTGATGCGCGACGAAGATCGGCCCGGTGGCTTCGTGTTCATCGACGAACCGTTTGCGCACCTGGACATCTTCAACATTGACAAGGTTGGCGCCTTCCTCAAGTCCACGCGCGCGCAGTACATTCTGACCACCCCAGCCACGCACAACATCAACGTGTTCCAGCCCAGCGACCTCACTCTGGTCACCAGCAAGCGCCGCCCCGGGGCCACCTGGGCGCAGCCACTGGCGGTGCTGCGCCGGCGCACCGAGGCGGCGTGATGGCGCGCAGGGCCGCCCTCGCCGCCCTGCTCCTGCTGCCGCTCTGGGCCCGCGCCCAGAGCACGCCCGAGGAATATCTGCGCGAGTTCGACACCGACGGCGACGGTCGCGTCAGCGAGGCCGAATACGTCGCGCACATGAGCGAAGGCTTCTACCGCCTCGACCTCAATGGCGACGGCGTGCTCGAGTCGGATGAATTGCCTGGCGGCCATGGCAAACCGATCACGCTCAAGCAGTACCAGGACAATCTGCGACGGCAGTTCCACAAGCTGGACCGCAATCATGACGGGTATCTGGATGCGCGGGAGCTGACGCAGCCGCCGCAGGGGTGAGGGTATTTGGCCTTTTGGGTCTCAGCTCTCCATTCCAGCGAAAGCGAGGATTCAGATTGCCGCGCACTCTTCCACTCGTCATCCCAGCAAAAGCTGGACGGAGCGCGAAGCGCGTAGAACGCCCGCAGGGCGGCCCCGAAGGGGCGAGCGAAGCGAGTCATCCAGTGACTTTGCTCTGCGTCCAGTGGGTGCGTACCCGCAGGATCCGGCCCGCACGGCGATCAAGCCCCGCGCCGTGCCCCTCGGAAACTCCGTTCTTTGGAAGTCGAGATGCCGCCGGCGGCGCTGAATCAAAGAGCAAAAGGCACTGGATCCAAGCTTTCGCTGGGATGACGAACAGGAAGGCATGGCGCAAGTTCCAAAACGCCAAGCGCCTAGCAGGCACCGACCCTACCCCTTACCGCACCGCACACACACCGTCACACGCAATCGGCTATGGTGCGTGCTTCACTGCCTGCGACATCCATGGACCAGCCAGCCGCCACCGATTTCCAGCCCCGCCGCCGCGCAGCGATCGTGCTGATCTACATCACCGTGGTGCTGGACATGCTGGGGTTCGGCATCGTGATCCCGGTGCTGCCTCACCTAGTCGAGCAGCTGGCGGGTGGTGGCATTTCCAATGCTGCGTGGTGGGTCGGCGTATTCGCCACGGTGTTCGCCTTCGTACAGTTCGTGTTTTCGCCGGTTCAGGGCGCCCTGTCCGACCACTACGGACGTCGTCCCGTCATCCTCATTTCCAACGCGGGGCTGGCGATCAATTTTGTGCTGCTGGCCCTGGCGCCTACGCTGTGGCTGCTGTTCGTGGCCCGCGTACTGCTGGGCATGACCGCCGCCAGCTTCACCACGGCCAACGCCTACATCGCCGACATCACCCCCAAGGAGAAGCGCGCGGCCGCCTACGGCATCCTCGGCAGCGCGTTCGGCCTGGGCTTCATCATCGGCCCGGGCGTGGGTGGTTTCCTGGGCCATTACGACCTGCGCCTGCCATTCTGGGTGGCGGCGGGGCTGGCGGCCTGCAATTTCCTGTACGGGCTGTTCGTGCTGCCCGAGTCGCTGCCCAAGGAGCGCCGTACGCCGCGCTTCGAGATGCACAGCGCCCATCCTCTCGGCTCGCTGGCCCTGCTGCGCCGCTACCCGCTGGTGCTGGGACTGGCGATCGTGATGTTCCTGGTCTATCTGGCCCACTACGTGCTGCAGACCACCTTCGTGCTGTACGCCGACTACCGCTACAACTGGGGCCCGCAAGCGGTGGGTTACGTGCTGATGCTGGTGGGTGGCTGCGACGGCTTCGTGCAGGCGGTGCTCACCCGCCGGCTGGCGCCCAAGCTGGGCGAACGCCGCCTGATGCTGGGTGGCATGCTGTGCGGTATCGGCGCGTTCCTGGTGATGGGCCTGGCCGGCAGCGGCGCCGTGTTCCTGCTGGGTGTGCCGCTGATGGCCTTGTGGGGGCTTTCGCAGCCACCGATTCAGTCGCTGATGACGCATCAGGTCGATCCCGGCGAGCAGGGGCGCCTGCAGGGCGCCATCACCAGTCTGGCCAGTTTCGCGGGAATTTTCGGGCCGTTCCTGTTCGCCCAGGTGTTCTCGTTCTCGATTTCCCCGGCTTCGCCCTATCACCTGCCCGGCCTGGCCTTCGTGCTGGCGGCCGTGCTGCTGGCCATCGGCACCATGATCGCGGTGCGCGTCACGCGCCATACGCACGATCTGGCCCGTACCGACGAATCCGCCGACGTGGCGGTGACCGCCGAGCTTTCCTCGGTGGTTCCGCTGCAAGGCAATGTCACTCCCCCTGAACATTCGGAGCATTCCCCATGAGCTTGTCGATGTACCAATCCTCCGCCCCCGTCTTCCTGCGTGCCCTGCACAACCTGCAGCACGTGCTGCGCAAGGGCGAGGCGCACGCGGAGGCGCGCAAGTACGACGCGGCCCTGCTGCTGCAGGCACGGCTGACGCCCGACATGTTGCCGCTCACCCGCCAGGTGCAGATCGCCACCGACATGGCCAAGAACGGCTGCGCCCGTCTGGCCGGCGTGGAGCCGCTGAAGTTCGAGGACAACGAGTCCACCTTCGCCGAGCTGCACGCGCGCATCGACCGCGCCGTCGAATACATCAAGCACTTCAAGGCGGACCAGATCGACGGCAGCGAGACGCGCACGGTCACCATCAAGACGCGCAGCGGCGAACAGCAGTTCGAAGGCCAGGGTTACCTGCTGCACTACGTGATCCCCAACCTGTTCTTCCACTGCACCACTGCCTACGCGATCCTGCGTGAGGCCGGCGCCGAGCTGGGCAAGGCCGATTTCCTCGGCAAACCCTGATCGCCCTCGCCATCCCGGCGCGAGCTGGGGTCCAGGGCCTCTGGTTGAACCACAGACTCGCTGGATCCCGGCTTCCGCCGGGATGACGCTCGCCTGATCAACGCGTTTCGCAACCACTTGATTGCGCCGGACGGCAAACCCACTAAGGGTGGGTCCCGCCCAAGCCCGGAAACGCCCCATGCCTGCTCCCAGTTCGCTCAAGATCGACTTTGTCTCCGACGTGGTGTGCCCGTGGTGCGCCATCGGCCTGAAATCTCTGGAAGAGGCCCTGCAGCGGCTGGGTGACGATGTATCGGTGAACCTGCACTTCCAGCCATTCGAGCTGAACCCGCAGATGGCGCCGGAAGGCGAGGACATCGGCGAGCACCTGGCCCGCAAGTACGGCAGCACTGCCGAGCAGATGCGCCAGAACCAGGAAGCCATCCGCCAGCGCGGCGCCGACGTGGGCTTCACCTTCAACATGGACAAGCGCGGCCGCATCGTGAACACCTTCGATGCACACCGCCTGCTGCACTGGGCAGCGCTGGAAGGTCGCCAGCCCGAGCTCAAGCAGGCCCTGCTGGCAGCCTATTTCACCGACGGCCGCGACGTCAGCTCGCGCGACGTGCTGGTGGAAGTAGCCGGCTCCATCGGTCTGGATGCGGCGGTGGCCCGCCAGGTGCTCGACGAGGGCCGCTACGCCCAGGACGTGCGCGCGCAGGAGCAGTTCTATCAGTCCCAGGGCATCCGCGCGGTCCCCTCCGTGATCGTCAACGACCGTTACCTGATCCAGGGCGGTCAGCCGGCCGAGGTGTTCGAGGAGACGCTGCGCAAGATCGCCGCCGAGGCGTGATCCTCGGCGAGGCTGCTGTCCACAAGAAGGAAAGGGGCATCCGTTCTAGGAGGCCGCCCTGTGCGCGCTGACCGCTCCACGCCCCGGCGCCCGGACATGCGAAAATGCGGGGCTATCAACGTCCGAAGCCTTTGCGCATGCTCCGACTCACCGACCTCAAGCTCCCGCTGGACCACCCCGAAGGCGCCATTGAAGCCGCCGTGCGGGCCCGGCTCGGGCTGGGCAAGGACGCGCTGCGCGCCGTCCACCTGTTCCGCCGCGGCTATGACGCGCGCAAGCGCGGCGACATCCAGCTGATCTACACGCTGGACGTGGAACTGGCCGACGAGGCCGGCGTGCTCAAGCGCCATGCCGGCGACAAGCACGTGCAGCCTTCGCCCGACACCAGCTACCGTTTCGTTGCCAAGGCGCCGGAGGATCTCGGGCAGCGCCCCATCGTGATCGGGCTGGGCCCGTGCGGCCTGTTCGCCGGCCTGCTGCTCGCGCAGATGGGCTACAAGCCGATCATCCTCGAGCGCGGCAAGGCGGTGCGCGAGCGCACCGTGGACACCTGGGGCCTGTGGCGCAAGCGTCAGCTGGAACCCGAATCCAACGTGCAGTTCGGCGAAGGCGGCGCCGGCACCTTCTCCGACGGCAAGCTGCACAGCCAGATTTCCGATCCGCACCATCACGGCCGCAAGGTGCTCAGCGAATTCGTGCAGGCAGGCGCGCCGGAGGAAATCCTCTACGTCAGCAAGCCGCACATCGGCACCTTCCGCCTGGTGACCATGGTGGAGAACATGCGCGCGACCATCGAGTCGCTGGGCGGCGAGATCCGCTTCAAGCAGCGCGTGGAGGATTTCCTGGTCGACACCGACGCCGATGGCGCGCGTCGGATGCGCGGCGTGGTGCTGGCTGATGGCCAGCAGCTGCTCAGCGAGCACGTGGTGCTGGCGGTGGGCCACAGCGCACGCGACACCTTCTTCAAGCTGCACGAGCGTGGCGTGTACATGGAGGCCAAGCCGTTCTCCATCGGCTTCCGCGTCGAGCATCCGCAGTCCATCGTCGACAAGGCGCGCTTCGGCCCGCAGGCGGGCCATCCCATCCTTGGCGCCGCCGACTACAAGCTGGTGCACCATTGCAAGAACGGGCGCGCTGTCTACAGCTTCTGCATGTGCCCGGGCGGCACCGTGGTCGCAGCCACCTCCGAGCCGGAGCGCGTGGTCACCAACGGCATGAGCCAGTACTCGCGCAACGAGCGCAATGCGAACGCCGCGATCGTAGTGGGCATCGATCCGAAGGACTTCGCCGCCTATGACGACAGCGGCAGCCCGCTTGCCGGCATCGCGCTGCAACGTGCCTTGGAATCGCGAGCCTATGAACTGGGTGGCCGCAATTACAGCGCGCCAGGCCAACTCGTCGGCGACTTCCTGCGCGGCAAACCCTCCAGCGAATTCGGCGAAGTGCAGCCCTCGTACAAGCCGGGCGTGCATCTCACCGACCTGGCGCCGGCGTTGCCCGATTACGCCATCGAAGCGATCCGCGAGGCGCTGCCGGCCTTCGATCGCCAGATCAAGGGCTTCGCCATGCACGACGCGGTGCTGACCGGCGTCGAGACGCGCACCTCCTCGCCCGTGCGCATCCGCCGCGGCGAGGACTATCAGAGCCTCAATACCCGCGGCCTCTATCCTGCCGGCGAAGGCGCCGGCTATGCCGGCGGCATCCTCTCCGCCGCCGTCGACGGCATTCGCGTGGCCGAGGCCTTGGCCCTCGCCATCAACGCCGGTCACTGACGCCCAGGCCGCTCACCGACCAGCTTCCGGGATTGCCCACGCGTGGACGTGGGTTTCCCGGACGGGGCTTGTCGCCAAATCGCCAATTTAGGGCTGGCTCGTCAACTCTGCGTCCGCGTATCGTGATCGAATCGTAATTTCTTGCCGTCAATCGAGCGGCAAGCCCCTCGCCGACGCTGATCCCCAAGAGTGACGTTGCCAGACGTCGGCTCCCGATAACTCTATGCCCCGTAGGGAGACGGACGCATGAAGAAGCCCGAAACCACCCGCAAACTGCTGGCCATGGCCTGCCTGGCGGCGCTTGCCGCACCAGCCATGTCGCAAGATGCTGCGCCAACCAACGCCCAGCCGGCCGACGCCACCAACGCCACCAAACTGGAGGCCATCACCGTCACCGGCACCCGTATCTCGAACCCGAACGTGATCTCGCCCACCCCCATCAGCGTGATCTCGGCCGCCGAGATCAAGTCGACCGGCGCGGTCAACATCGGCGACCTGATGACGACCATGCCGCAGCTGTCGACCACCTACACCATGGGCAACTCGGGCCGGTACATCGGCACCGCCGGCGTCGCCAGGCAAGACCTGCGCAACCTGGGCTCGAGCCGAACTCTCGTGCTGGTCAACGGTCGCCGCTTCGTCGGCTCCAGCGCTGGCGACACGGCGGTCGACGTGAACCTGATCCCCGCCGACTGGATCGAGCGTGTGGAGATCATCACTGGCGGCGCATCGGCGGTGTACGGCGCCGACGCGGTGACCGGCGTGGTCAACTTCATCCTCAAGAAGAACTACCAGGGCGCCAACCTTCACGCGCAGCTCGGCACGTCCGAGCACGGCAGCTTCAACAAGGGCCTGTTCTCGCTTACCGGCGGCATGAATTTCGACAACAACCGCGGCAACATCGCGGGATCGGTCGAGCATAGCGAACAGGACGACGTGATGTTCCGCGATCGCTTCGGCCACAAGGCCTACGCGACGATCAAGACGCCGAACGGCCCGACCGACACTGCGCTGTTCAACAATGCCGGCGGCTATACGCGCGTCGACGCCGGCACGTTCTCGCTCGGCTCCGCCACGGACATCGGCAGGCGCTACGTGTTCAATCAAGATGGCAGCATCCGCAAGCAACAGTTCAACGGCATCTACGACAACGCCGGCTACTGCCAGGACTGCGACCGGTCCGACAACAACCAGTACGTCCAGCTGCAGCCCAGGTACGGCCGCACGACGCTGAGCACCATCGCCAGCTATGACGTGACGCCCGAGCACAAACTGTACTTCGAGGGCACTTACAGCCACGTCGACGTCAAGACCTACTCCTCGCCGGCCTTCGACAGCACCCGCGCCGGTGGCCGTGGCTACGTCATCACCCGCGACAACGCCTACATCACGCCGGACCTCGCCGCGCTGATGGACGCCAACAAGCTGCAGTCGATCCGCGTCTCCCGCATCGACGGCGACGCCGGCGTCCGCGGCGAGGACACCAAGCGCGATACGGGCCGAGCGGTATTCGGCGCCAATGGTGTGATCGCCAGCGACTGGCAGTACGACGCCTCGCTTGACTATGGCGTGACGGATGAGACCCGCCACAACCTCAACAACCGCATTCACGACCGCTTCTTCGCCTCCATCGACGCGGTGCGCGACCCGAAGACCGGCAACATTGTCTGCCGCTCCACCATCGATCCGAACTACGTCAACCCGAACCACATCAACGTCGCGCAGAACACCCGCGGCGGCGTACTCGACCCTATCGCCCTGGGCAGCGGCTGCGTGCCCACCAGCATCTTCGGCGCCGGCGTGATCAATCCGGCGGCGGCGCAGTGGTTCAACACCACGACCACCACTAGCTCGCGCCTGACCCAGTTCGTTGGTGGCGGTTCGGTGACCAACAACAACCTGTTCGAGATGCCGTTCGAGGCGGGCGCCGCCAGCCTCGCCGCCGGCGTCGAATACCGTCGTGAGACCAGCCGCCAGACCACCGATCCGCTGGACCAGCAGGGCCTGACCTTCCTCAACGCCATCCCAAACTCGAGCGGCGAATACAACGTCAAGGAAGGCTACATCGAAACCGCGATGCCACTGTTTTCCGGCCGGCCGTTCGTGCAGAACCTGACCTTCGACGCCGCAGCGCGTTTCTCCGACTACAACAGCATCAGCCACACCAAGGCATGGCGCTGGGGTCTGGACTGGTCAGTGGTCGACGACCTGCGCCTGCGCGGCACGATGTCCAGCGCCGTACGCGCGCCGAACATCGGTGAACTGTTCGGCGGCCAGACGCAGAACTTCTTCAGCGTGACCGATCCCTGCTCGATCAACCAGCTGAAGAACGGCAAGGATCCCTCGGTTCGCGCAGCCAATTGCGCGGCGCTCGGCATCCCCGCCGGATGGCAGTCCACACGCACATCCACCATCCAGGGCGTCTCTGGTAGCAACCCGGACCTTAGCCCGGAGAACGGCCGCACGTGGACCGCCGGCATGGTGATCACGCCGCGCTTCCTCGACGGCTTCGGGCTGACGCTGGATTACTGGAACATCCGGCTCACCAACGCGATCACCGCTCCCAGCGGCACCGACATCGCCAACCGTTGCGTGGACGCGCCCAACGGCATCGGCAACCTGTACTGCCCTAACGCGGCACGCGATCCGGTCACGCATGAGCTGGTCTCGATCCGCTCGGTGTACCAGAACATTTCGGCGCTCAGCACCTCGGGCGTGGATATCGGCGCGTACTACAGCACGCAGGTGGGCAACGGCAACCTGAGGCTCAACCTCAACGCGACCAAGGTGATCGCGTTCACCGAGCATCCGTTCCAGGACGATCCGGATTCCACCATTCAGGACAACGGCACGCTGGGTTATCCGAAATGGAAGGCCTCGCTGTTCACCACCTACGCGTGGAACAACTGGGCGTTCAACTGGAACATGCGCTACTTCTCCTCGATGCTGCGCGTCAGCAACGAGAGCTACCAGTCCAACCCGACCCAGACCATGCCAGTCAAGGCGGGCACAGGCTTCTTCAACGACGCCAGGGTCAGCTATGCCATCGCCAACAGCGGCTGGCAGGTGTATGGCGGCATCACGAACGTGTTCGACCGCGATCCGCCGGTGAACTTGTTCGGCACCGGTTTCGGCTCGGGCCTGTACGACGCCATCGGCCGCGCCTACTACGCGGGCTTCAACTACAACTTCTGACCTGGGTGGCAGCCCTGGGGCTTGGGGTGAAGGGGCCGGCTTCGGCTGGCCCCTTCTTTTCGCACGCAAGGTCCGGCCATGCCGGCCTTTTTTCGTGGCCCGGCCCTGCCGTGCGAGAATGGGCATCCGACGCGCTTCAGCCGCCCCATGCTCACCGACACCACCAAAGACGCGATCCGCGCCGCCTATACGCGCCTGAAGGACGGCCTGCCGGGCTTCCGGGCGCGTGCGTCGCAGGGAAAGATGATTGCCGAGGTGGCCAAGGCGCTGGCGCAGGAGGGCGGCGCCGCAGTGATCGAAGCGCCCACCGGCACCGGCAAGTCCATGGCCTACCTCATCGCCGGCGTGGAAGTGGCGCGCGCGCAGAAGAAGAAGCTGCTGATCGCCACCGCGACGGTCGCGCTTCAGGAACAGCTGGTTCAGCGCGACATCCCGCTCTATCTCAGACTCAACGGCAGCGAGGCCAAGGTGGCTCTGGCCAAGGGCCGCGCCCGCTACTTGTGTCCGCGCAATCTGGCGATGGCCAGCAACAGCCTGAACGAGACGGCGCAGCTGGGTCTGGGCTTCGACGCCGACCTGGCGTTGTGGAGCAAGCCGCCACAGGAGCGCGACAAAAAAGCGCTGTCCAAGCTTGCCGGCCTGTTCGACCGCGGCGAGTGGGACGGCGACATCGATGCCGCCCCTGAGCCGATCAGCGATGTGCTTCGCCCGATGGTCACCACCAGCGCCGGTGGATGCACCGGTCGCAAGTGCGTGCATTTCATGCAATGCCCGTTCTTCGCTGCACGCCGCGCGGTGGGCGACGCCGAGATCATCGTGGCCAACCAGGACCTGGTGCTGGCCGACCTCACCATGCCGCGCGAGGAAGACGGTTTCGGCGGCGTGATCCTGCCCAAGCCGGATGAAACGCTCTACATCTTCGACGAAGGCCACCACGTGCCGTCGAAGGCGATCGACCGCGGCGCCGCCGAGGTCTACATGACCGCCGCCGTGCGCCAACTCAGCCGCCTGGGTCGCCAGATTCACGCGGCCTATTCGCTCACCGACAAGGAAGTGATCGGCAAGCTCAGCCTGGATGCGGGCGACCAGAAGTTGCAGGAGCTCAGCGACGCGCTGGAGGAGCTGGAGAAGGAGATTCGCCTCAGCTGGCTGCCCTCGCCCGACGACGATGAGCCGATGTACCGCGGCTCGCTGGGCCAGCTGCCGGAAGCCTGGGTGGAGCACGCACGCGCGCTCTACGTGTTCACCGGCGAGATCGAGCGCTGGGTCGGCGCGGTGCGCCGCGCCGTGCTGGAGATGACCGAGAGCGGGCCCACACACGAGGCGCTTTCGCGCGAGCTCGGCATGGCGCTCGAACGCATCGACCGCCAGGTGCGCACGTGGCGCGCATGGTCGGCGACGGATGGCGACAACACGCCGCCGCTGGCGCGCTGGGTCACCCTCAGCCCCGACCAGCAGCTGGTCTGCCGCGCCTCCGCCGTGTCCGCCGGCGGACTGCTGCGCAGCGTGCTGTGGGGCAACGCCAGCGCGGTGGTGATGACTTCGGCGACGCTCAGCGCGGGCGGCAACTTTCGCGGCTTCGCCGATGCGGTGGGCCTTCCCGACGAGGCGGTGACGCTGAGCCTGCCCTCGCCGTTCGACCTGGCGGCGCAGGCGCGGCTCGAAGTGCCGGCGATGCGCGCCCTGCCCGACGCGCGAGAAGAACACGTACAGGAAATCTGCGACTGGCTTTCCGAGCATCTCGACTGGGGAGCAGGCAACCTGGTGCTGTTCACCTCGCGCGCCAAGCTGGACCGCGTGCTGCAGAAGCTGCCGATCGAATACGTGCGCAAGGTGCGCGCGCAGGGCTCGCTCGGCAAGGCGCAGCTGGTGGCCGAACACATTGCCGACGTGGAAGCGGGCAAGGGAAGCACGCTGTTCGGTCTGGCCTCCTTCGGTGAAGGCCTGGATCTTCCCGGCAAGTTGTGCGAGACGGTGGTGATTACCCAGTTGCCGTTTGCCGTGCCCACCGATCCGGTCGGCGCCACTTACGCCGAGTGGCTTGAATCGCGCGGGCGCAATCCCTTCATCGAAGTCACCGTGCCGGAGGCGACCCGCCTGCTCACGCAGTATTGCGGCCGCCTGATCCGCACCGAGACCGATCGCGGCCGCATCGTGTTGCTGGATCGCCGCGTCGTGCTCAAGCGCTATGGCGAGCGCATGCTCAAGGCGCTGCCGCCATTTACCCGCGTCATCGAGAAGGTCGCATGAGTTTCCACGTCATTCGCGCCGCCGATGTATCGCCGCAGCCGTGGAAGAACGGCATGGGCGTTACGCGCGAGATCGCGCGCTTCCCTGCCCGCGCGGGCAGCGAGGACTTCTCGTGGCGGATCAGCGTGGCCGAGGTGAACAGCGCCTCGCCGTTCTCCACGTTTCCCGGCATCGACCGGCAGATCGTGCTGCTCGATGGCGAGGGCTTCCACATGACGCTGGACGGCTCAAGCACGCATGCATTGACCACGCCGTACGCGCCGTTCGCGTTTCCGGGCGAGGCGCAGGTCGAGGTCGCCATGGCCGGTGGCGCCACGCGCGACTTCAACCTGATGGTGCGGCGCGCGTGGGGAAGCGGCAGCGTGCGCGTCCTGCGCGAAAGCGGCAGCCACGTGCCCGATCCAGAGTGCGTGCTGGTGTACGTGGCGCGGGGAACTGTCACTACCATCGATGGCGACCTGGAGGCCGGCGACGCCTGGCTGCCAGATTGCAGTCCGTTCGAGATGGCCGAAGGAAGCGTGGTGCTGCTGGCGTTGGCGGCGGCTGGTTGATGTCAACGGTCTCCGTGATTCGTTGCGATCAGTAGCCGTATTTTCGCTCGGCATCCCAGCGAAAGCTGGGATCCAGTGCCTTGGGCTTGAGGCGTGCGTGAGTCGCTGGATCCCAGCTTTCGCTGGGATGACGAGCGAGAGCTTCCCGCTTCGGCACGCGCTTCACAAAATCAGGCCGCCCTCCGCTTATCATCACTCCCGTTCCACCAACCCTCAGGTGAGCCCATGGCTGTGCTGATCCTTGGTCTGGTGTTGTTCCTCGGCGTGCACTCGGTGCGCATCTTCGCCAACGACTGGCGAAGCCGCCAGCTGACGCGACTGGGTGAGAAGGGCTGGAAAGGCCTGTACTCCGTAACCTCGATCATCGGCTTCGTGCTGATCATCTGGGGTTTCGGCCTTGCCCGGCAGCATCCGGTGCTGCTCTATACGCCGCCACTGTGGCTGCGCCACGTCAACGGCCTGTTCACCCTGATCGCCTTCATCCTGGTGGTCGCGGCTTACGTCCCGGGCAACCACTTCAAGTCCCGCCTTGGCCATCCGATGCTGGCTGGCGTGAAGACCTGGGCGTTCGGCCATCTGCTAGCCACCGGCATGCTGCATGACGTGGTGTTGTTCGGCGCCTTCCTGCTGTGGGCGGGCATCGACTTTGTCAGCGCGCGGCGACGTGACCGTCTCGCCGGCGTCACCTACCCAGCCGGCTCGATCAGGGGCGATGTCATCGTGGTGATCGTGGCCGTGATCGCCTGGGCGGCGTTCGCCTTCTGGCTGCATGGGTGGCTGATCGGCGTGAAGCCGATGGGCTGAAATGCCCTGCGCCATGTCGCGTGATCGTCGCAACGCCTGAAATTGGCAGCACGGGTTTGCGGCTGGCCGTCATTATACAAAAGTCTGCTCCGACCACCGGTGAATGGCTGTCCGGCGGCGATGCAGAGCGGCGCCCTGCGCCTGCTAAGGTGCCTGCCGTCACCTAGGCCTGCCCCAGCGTGGCGGTCGAATGTCTTTCGCCTGCGGAGCGAACCACCGGTATGAGCGCGTTCCATTTCAACTATCAGAGCCGTCCGGCCGACGTCACCATGAAGCTGGACGACTGGCGGCGCATCGCGCGCCACGTCTTGCCCAAGTGGCGGCACAGCCTGCAGCTCGTGTTCTGCATCGTGATGTCCGCAGCGCTGGCCGTGGTGCCGGGGCTGATGATGCGCGACGTGTTCGACCAGGCGATTCCGCAACACAGCCTGCCGCTGCTGTTTGCGCTGGTCGGGGGGATGGTCGGCGCATCGCTGGCCGGCAACCTGCTCGGGGTGTGGCAAAGCCAGATCGCCACGCGGCTGGGCCAGTCGGTGATTTTCGATATCCGCAGCCAGATGTATGCGCGGCTGCAGCAGCAGTCCCTGCGCTTCTACACCCACACGCGCTCCGCCGAGGCGCTGTCGCGGCTGCAGAACGACAGCAGCAGCATCCAGGGCGTGGTCAGCAATACGCTGGTGAACCTCGTCAGCAACTCGCTGACCGTGCTTGCGATCGCCTTGGTGATCCTGAAGCTGGATTGGCGCCTGGCCCTGGTTGCGCTGGGCATCCTTCCGATCTTCATCCTGCCCACGCGCAAGGTCGGCCAGGCGCGTGGCCGCATTGCCGGGCGCACGCAGGAACAGATCGCCGAATTCAATTCCTATGTGCAGGAACGTCTGTCGATCGGTGGCTTCCTGCTCATGCGCCTGTTCGGCACGCGTGAGGTAGAGCAGCAACGCTTCGAGCAAAAGGCGGGCGATATCCGTGACTCGGTGATCCAGCAGAACATGCTCGGGCGATGGTTCCTGATGTTCATCACCTCGTTCGCCAGCATCGGCCCCGCGCTGATCTACCTGGTGGGCGGCTGGCAAGCCATCGCCGGCGCGATCAGCACCGGCACCATCGTGGCCTTCGTCACCTATCTGGGACGGCTCTACGCGCCCGCCTCTGCGCTGGTCAACGCGCAGGTGGAACTGATCAGCGCCACGGCGCTGTTCCGGCGCATCTTCGAATATCTCGACCTGCCGATCGAACTGCCCGATGCACAGCCAGCAGTCGCCATCACCCATCCACGCGGCGAGCTGCGCTTCGAACATGTCTCGCTCGCGTATGACGCGGGCGGGCGGAAAGTGCTCGACGACATCTCCTTCGAGCTGCCGCCCGGCAAGATGGTGGCGCTGGTGGGTCCCAGCGGCGCCGGCAAGACCAGCACGACCTATCTCGCCACGCGCTTGTACGACCCCAGCGCCGGCTCGGTGACGCTCGATGGCGTCGACCTGCGCTCGATCGACTTCGCCACGCTGGCCCGGCTTACCGCCAGCGTCACCCAGGAGGCGATCTTCTTCAACGCCACCGTCAAGGACAGCCTGCTGTACGCCAAGCCGGACGCCACCGATGCGGAGCTTGAAAGGGCCTGCCGGCTGGCCCAGGTCCACGAGGTGATCGCGGCGATGCCGCAGGGCCTGATGACGGTGATCGGCGAGAAGGGCTACAAGCTCTCCGGGGGCGAACGGCAGCGCCTGGCGCTGGCGCGTATCGCGCTGCGCGATCCGAAGCTCGTGATACTGGACGAGGCCACCTCCTCGCTCGACTCGCAGTCGGAATCGCTGATCAACGAGGCGCTGGAAACACTGCTGGCGGGCCGGAGCAGCCTGGTCATCGCGCACCGCCTCAGCACCATCGTCCGCGCGGACCTGATCCTGGTGATGGACCAGGGCCGCATCGTGGATCGCGGCACGCACGCCGAGTTGTTGTCGCGCGGCGGGCTGTACGCCGAGCTGTGCCGCAAGCAGTTCCTGGGCCATACGTCATAGGCGCGGCGCGATCCAGTTGAGCTAGAGTGGCGCCGTTATCGGCATGAGGATCGGGCCATGGTCGCCTTCCTGCTGTGGTTGTTGCTGCTGGTGTTCTGCTGGCCGCTCGCGCTGCTGGCGTTGGTGCTCTATCCCATCGTGTGGCTGCTGGTATTGCCGTTTCGCCTGGTCGGCGTCACGGTGAGCGCGGTGTTCGCCTTGCTTGGCGCGATGCTGATGCTGCCCGCCCGCGTGCTGCGCGGGCGTCCGGTCCAGCGCCCGGTTTAAGTGGACAAGCCCAACGCCCCCTCCTGCGAGCGCAATCGCGATCCCATCCTCGAGGTATTGCGCGCGCGCTACGCCGACCGGCGGCGCGTGCTGGAGATCGGCAGCGGGACCGGGCAGCACGCCGTGCATTTCGCCGCGGCCTTGCCGCAACTGAGCTGGCAGTGCTCGGATCAGGCGGAGAACCTGGCGGGCATCCGGCAGTGGCTCGACGAGGCACGGTTGCCCAATACACCGCCGCCGATCGAACTCGACGTTGCGGGCACTTGGCCCGCGGAAGACTATGACGCGGTGTTCAGCGCCAACACGCTGCACATCATGGCGTGGCCCGAGGTGGAGCAACTGTTCGAGCATCTGGCCGGCGTCACCACGGCAGATGCCGTGCTGGTCATCTACGGCCCGTTCAACTACGGCGGCCGTTACACCAGCGACAGCAACGCCGCGTTCGACCAGTGGCTGCAGGCGCGCGGCGCGCATATGCGCATCCGCGATGCCGAAGCGGTCGATGCGCTGGCGGAAGTGGCCGGTTTCGACCTGGTCGACGACATCGCCATGCCGGCCAACAACCGTTCCCGGGTCTGGCGGCGCACCCGCTGATCGGCCACCCGTCCGATTGGCTTTTTGACGACATTGGCGTCAGGATGCGCGGCATGGGGCGCCCCAGGCTGCGCCCAAAACGGACCATGCGACCCTACGTGCAAGCCATCGATACGCTCACGCCCTGCCCTTGCGGCAATGAGACGGGCTACGCCCGTTGCTGCGGACCTCTGCATGAGGGCGGCGTCGCGGAGACGGCTGAGCAACTGATGCGTTCGCGTTACAGCGCCTATGTGCTCAAGCGGGAGGACTACCTGCTTGCCACCTGGCATGGCAGCACGCGTCCGGCCCATCTCAAGCTCGGCGCCCAGCAGCCTGCGCCCACCTGGCTGGGCCTCACGGTCAAACGCCACGAAAGCGCCGACGACCATGCCACGGTGGAGTTCGTGGCGCGCCTGCGCTACGGCGGCGGCAAGGCCCAGCGCATGCATGAGATCAGTCGCTTCGTGCGCGAGAACGGGCGCTGGTTCTACGTGGACGGCGAATTTCCCGGCGAATGACGCTCCGCTAGCGGCGCGCCTAGCTCGAAGCGAACGGAATAGCCGTCTCGCCGTCTTCGCGACCGAACGGACCAAAGCGCCGCTCCACCACCACGCCGCGCCCATCGTGGTTGATCGCCACCACCGTGCTGGCGCGGGTGCCGTAGTGCTCACCACGGATGAAGGCCGACGAGAGCAGGCGCTCGCGCTCGAGCCCCACGCCGGTATCGGGCAACTCCTCGTCGGGATAGCCACGTGGATCGGCCAGCGCGGCGAACAACGGGGCGAACTCGTCGTCGCGGCCGGCGTCGAGCCAGGCTTCCAGCGCCTGCATCAAGGCGCGCGTCTTGGGCCAGGGCGTGTTGAAGTCCGCGTTGGACAGGCCATGCACGCCCGGCGTCACCGCCTGCGCGCGTGGTTCCGGTCGGTTGCCCAGGTAATAGGCGTTGCGTGCGTCGAAGGTGAGCAGGTTGAACGGGCGATAGTCGGCGGCGGTAGCCAGTAACGCCTGCGCATGTGCATTGGCGTCCGCGGCGCCGGCGAGGTAGTCCAGCGCCAGCAGGCCGCGCGAGCGACCATGCTGCGGATCGCGCGGATCACGCACGTTGGTGACCACACTGCAGCGTCCGTCATCGGTGACGCCGAGCCAGGTGCCCCCCGCTTCGAGATCCTTGCCCGCCACCATGGTTGGTTGCTCCCAGCGCATCAACGGCAGGCTGGGGCGTGCATGGAACTCATCGCGGTTGCCGATCAGCACCAGCCGCCAGCGCGGATGGGTGTTCCAGGCGAAGGCAATCACACACATGAGGCACCCCCTGCAGTCAGGCCGCACATCGGATCAGGCACTTCGGGTCGCGGGCAACGGCGCACAGTATGCACCTGCCCGCGTGGTTCGCCCCGATCAGGCCTGCGCGCGCCGGCGCACTGCATCAGCCCAGCGTGCGGCCACCTTGGGTGAGGTCATGCACACGGCCTCGTCGGTGCGGGTGGTGACGGCCCGCTCCAGCAGCTGGATGTCGGCCTCGTGCTGGCGAGCCACGTGCGGATCCTCGAAGAAGATCGCGCGTTGGCAACGCCGCTCCAGCACCAGGTCGGCGATCTGCGCGTCGCCGCCCATCGGGCCGCTCTGGAAGCGCTCTACCCAGGGCTGGTCCTTCGGCCAGCCGCGACTCCACGCCAGCTCGTTGAGGCGTTGTCCGGTGGTGCCGGTGCCCACGCGATGGGCGAAGCGCGACAGCACGTCGAAGTGCTCGGCGGCGTAGGCCAGCATCTGCGGCTTCATGGCGTCATGGGCGATGAGCGCGACAGTCTGCGTCTCCAGCGCGTGGAATTCGTTGGCGCCCGGATCGGGGCGTAGCCCTGCGTGGATGCGCTCCAGCTCGATCCAGTCGCGGGCCGTGGCGACCGTGGAGATAAAGGGCTTGCCGTGGATCACGCACTGGCGCTTCAGCGCCACCGCCTCGGGGAAGATCGACGAAGGATCGACCGGATCGATCAGGTAGATCGCGCCATCCAGCGTGCGTTCGTCGCCCAGACCAACCACTTCGGCCACCAGCTTCATCAGGCCGCCCTCGCGGCCGTAGGGATAGCGACGCAGCGGCGCGTAGCCTTCCAGATGTCCCGAGCGAAGGATCGCATCATAGGTGCGGCCCACCGCGTGCAGGCCCAGCCCGAGTTCGCGAATGCCCGCTTCGCTGGCGCGCAGCCAGCGGAACAGCGCGGCGTCGGCGTGCGCGTGATGCAACTGGTTGGCGGCGAGGCCAAGACGCATGAGGTATTACTCCTTGGTAAACAGATGGTCGCCGCCGCCCTCGGGCAACAGCAGTACGAGCTTGCAGTCTGCATGGCCGGCCGGCAACAGCGTCACCTGCGTATAGGTGAGCGACCCCAGACTGGGGTGGGAAAACCGGCGGCGACCGCCCTCCCGCGCCAGCACGGCTTGAGCCTCCCAGTGTCGCGCAAACTCGGGGCTCTCACGCCGCAGGCACGCCACTTTGTCCCGCAGAACGACGTCCTCGGGATAGAGCGCGGTATCGGCGCGGAATTCCGCGACCAGACGCTGCGCCCGCTCGTCCCAATCACTGATCAACGAACGCGCTGCCGGGTGCAGGAAAACGAAGCGCAGCAGGCAGGTGTCATCTTCGTCGCGCCACGCTTCGAACAACGTCGCGGCCAGGCCATTCCATGCGCGCCGACACCACCAGCGATCGAGCAGATAGGCCGGCATTGGCATCGCCGCGACCGCACTCAAAAGCTCCGGCGCCAGCTCAGGCATCGCGATCGCTGCCGGTGGCGCAGGATCGCGCCGGCGCGCCAGTTCGAACAGGTAGGCGCGCTCGGCCGCGGTCAGCGCCAGCGCTTCGGCCAACCGGGCAAGCGCGGCGGCTGAAAGCGCCACCTCGCGTCCCTGCTCCATCCAGGTGTACCAGGTGGTGCTGATGCCTGCGCGTTGCGCCACTTCCTCGCGGCGCAAGCCAGGAGTGCGCCGCCGCCCCAGGCCCTCGCCTCGCGCTGCATCCGCAGACACCGCTTCACGACGGCTGCGCAGGAACTGCGCCAGCAGCCGCCTTGCGTCGTCGATGGACTCGAGGGTGGTAGCGCTCATACCGGGATAAGCACCCAACTTACTCGACGCCAGCGCGCCCCGGACAATCGCCGCGCCAACCCATGGGAGATCCCGACATGTCCAGCCATTCCCAGGCCTTCGCGGCCGAGCATTACCAGCCACGCGCGCAGGATTACCTGAGCAGCGAAGTGCATCGCCAGGGCGCCGATCTCGATCAGATCGAGGCGGAATTGGTTGCGCGGCGCGATGCGCGCGTGCTGGATCTGGGCTGTGGCGGCGGGCACGTCAGCTACCGCGCTGCGCCGCTGGTGCGCGAGGTCGTGGCCTGTGATGTAACGGCCAGCATGCTGGACATCGTGCGTGGCGCCGCCGTCGAACGAGGGCTGCACAATGTGGTGACGGCGCAGGCTCCCGCCGAATGCCTGCCGTTCGACGACGCGACCTTCGACGTAGTGGTGGCCCGCTACACCACGCATCACTGGCGCGACCGCGACGCCGGCCTGCGCGAGGCGCGCCGCGTGCTCAAGCCCGGTGGCCTGGCGATCTTCATCGACGTGGTGGCTCCGGAGCAGGCTCTGCTGGACAGTTGGCTGCAAACGCTGGAGCTCCTGCGCGACATCTCGCATGTACGCAATTACCGCGTAAGCGAATGGGTGGCCGCGTTGGCTGCCGCCGGCTTCTCCATCGATAGCCTCGCGCCAAGACTTCTGCCGATGCGCTTTGCGGATTGGGTGGCGCGGACGCACACACCCGAAGCGCAGGTGGCGGCGATACGTGCGCTCCAGATCGCCGCGCCCGCCGAAGTGAAGGAGCATTTCGCCATGGCCGAGGACGGCAGCTTCACGCTGGGGACCGTCACCCTCATCGCACACTGAGCCGAAGTCGGCGGCGAAGGAGGGATCCCGCGTGGGATCCCTCAGTTCGCCCTTCGACCTTTCCGCATCAGGCATGCGCCAGTGCGGGTGCGTCGGCGGTCGCCAGCATCTGCACGATCGACGCGGCGGCTTCACGTCCGTCGTACACCGCACGCACCACCAGGTCGGCGCCGCGCACATTGTCGCCACCGGCGAAGATCTGCGCGTGGCTGGTCTGATGCGGCAGCGAACCGCTGGCGCCGGTGATGACGCGCCCGGTCCGGTCCAGCGCCACGCCATGCGAGCGCAGCCAATCCGGCGGGCTGGGCAGGAAGCCGAAGGCCTGGATCACGACGTCGGCATCGATCACGTACTCGGTGCCAGCCACGTTCTGCGGGCGCTGCCGGCCGGAGCCGTCGGCAACCAGCGCGGTTTCCACCACGCGCACCCCGCGCACGTTGCCGCGCGCGCCGCCGAGGATTTCCAGCGGCTGCCGCTGGAACAGGAAGTTGACGCCTTCCTCGCGGGCATAGTTCACCTCGCGCGCCGAGCCGGGCATGTTGGCCTCGTCGCGGCGGTACACGCAGGTGACGCTGGCCGCGCCGAGGCGGATCGCCGTGCGGTTGCAGTCCATGCCGGTGTCGCCGCCGCCCAGCACCACCACGTGCTTGCCGCGGAAGTCGAACGCCGGCGGCGGCGCCTCGTCGCGCAACAGGCGATCGGTGTTGGCGATCAGGAACGGCAGCGCGTCGTGCACGCCGTGCAGGTCGCGGCCCGGCAGCTGCGCATCCACATAGGTGTACGCGCCGGTGCCGACGAACACGGCGTCGTACTCATCCAGCAGTTGGCCGAATTCGATGTCGCGGCCCACCTCACGGTTGAGCAGGAAACGCACGCCCATGCCTTCGAGCACCTCGCGGCGCGTGCGCACGATGCCCTTGTCCAGCTTGAACGGCGGGATGCCGAAGGTGAGCAGGCCGCCGATCTCGCTCTGGCGGTCGTACACGTCCGCGGCGATGCCGGCGCGGCGCAGACGGTCGGCGCAGGCCAGGCCTGCCGGACCGGCGCCGATGATGGCTACCCGCCGACCGGTCTCGCGAACCGCCGACAAATCTGGACGCCAACCCATGCGGAAGGCTTCGTCGGTGGCCCAACGCTCGATGCTGCCAATGGTCACGGAGCCGAACTTGGTCTGTTCGAGCGTGCAGGCGCCTTCGCACAGGCGGTCCTGCGGGCAGACGCGACCGCAGATTTCCGGCAGCGGATTGGTTTCGTGCATCAGCGTGGCCGCCTCGATCAGGCGGCCTTCCTCCACCAGCTTCAGCCAGTTCGGGATGTAGTTGTGCACCGGACAGGCGTGCTCACAATACGGGTTGCCGCAATCGAGACAGCGCTCCGCCTGCGCGCCGGCCTGGCTGTTGCTGAAGTCGCCGGCAATCTCGCCATAGCCCAGCACGCGGATCGACACGGGCACGATGCGCGGCGTCTGGCGCGGCAGGTTGAGGAACTGGAAATCCTTCTTGCTCATGCCGCGCTCCTCAACTCTTCCGCCAGGGCGGCCAGGCTCGCCGCCTTCGGCTTCACCAGCCAGAATTTGTATTGCAGGCCGCGGAAGTCGGCCAGGATGCGCCGGCCCCAGTCGCTGCCGGTGAGCTTCACGTGGCGCTCCACCAGGCCGCGCAGGTGCTGCATGTAATGCTCCATGCCTTCGGGCGAAATGCGCACGATGTCGACCAGCTCGTGGTTGTAGCAGTCCACGAAGGTGCGCTCGATGTCGAGCACATAGGCGAAGCCGCCGGTCATGCCCGCGCCGAAGTTGAGGCCGACCTTGCCCAGCACGGCGACCACGCCGCCGGTCATGTATTCGCAGCAGTGGTCGCCTGCGCCTTCCACCACCGCCAGCGCGCCGGAGTTGCGCACCGCGAAGCGTTCGCCCGCGCGACCCGCCGCAAACAGCTCACCGTCGGTGGCGCCGTACAGGCAGGTGTTGCCGATGATCGAGGCATCCTGCGTGGCGAACGGCGAGTCCGCTGGCGGACGCACCACGATGCGACCACCGGCCATGCCCTTGCCGACGCCATCGTTGGCTTCGCCCACCAGGTCGATGTGCACGCCGCCCGCGTTCCACGCGCCCAGGCTCTGCCCGGCCGCGCCGCGCAGCTTGAGCGTCACCGGATGCTGGTCCATGCCGTGGTCGCCCCACAGGCGAGCGACCGCGCCGGACAGGCGGGCGCCGATCGCGCGATCGGTGTTGGCGATGTCGAACTCGAATTCGCCGCCCGTGCGCTGCGCCACCACTTCGCGCGTGGCCTCGTCGATGCGCGTGGCCAGCGCGGCCTCGTCACGCATCGGATTGCGCGGCAGCGTGCAGGCGAAGTCGACATTGGCGGCCAGCGCCGAGGTGCCGAGCAGGGGCCGCAGATCCAGCTTGTGCTGCACCGGCGTGGTGCCATCGACCTGCTCCAGCAGATCGGCGCGACCAATCAGTTCATCCAGGCTGCGCGCGCCCAGGCGCGCCAGATGCTCACGCACATCCTCGGCGATGAAACGGAAATAGTGCATCACCATTTCCGGCAGCCCGATGAAGTGCTCCTTGCGCAGCACCGCATGCTGGGTGGCCACGCCAGTGGCGCAGTTGTTGAGATGGCAGATGCGCAGATACTTGCAGCCCAGCGCCACCATCGGGCCGGTGCCGAAGCCGAAGCTCTCGGCGCCAAGCAGCGCGGCCTTGATCACGTCGAGGCCGGTCTTGAGGCCGCCGTCGGTCTGCAGGCGCACGCGTCCGCGCAGGTCGTTGCGACGCAGCGTCTGCTGCGCCTCGGCCAGGCCCAGTTCCCATGGCGTGCCGGCGTACTTGATCGAGGACAGCGGGCTCGCGCCGGTGCCGCCATCGTGGCCACTGATGGTGATCAGGTCGGCGCCCGCCTTGACCACGCCTGCGGCGACCGTGCCGACACCCGCATGGCTGACCAGCTTCACCGAGATCAGCGCATCGGGATTGACCTCCTTGAGGTCGTGGATCAGCTCGGCCAGATCCTCGATGGAGTAGATGTCGTGGTGCGGCGGCGGCGAGATCAGGCCGATGCCCGGCTTGGCGTAGCGCAGGCGGGCGATGGTGGCGTCCACCTTGTGGCCCGGCAGCTGGCCGCCTTCGCCGGGCTTGGCGCCCTGCGCAATCTTGATCTGCAGCACCTCGGCGTTCACCAGGTACTGCGGCGTGACGCCAAAGCGGCCGGAGGCGACCTGCTTGATCTTGGAGGTCTTCTCGGTGCCGTAGCGCGCCGGATCCTCACCGCCCTCGCCGGAGTTGCTGCGTGCACCCAGCCGGTTCATGGCGATGGCGAGCGACTCATGCGCCTCGGGCGACAGCGCGCCAAGCGACATGCCGGCCGAGTCGAAGCGACGCAGGATGGTCTCGACGGACTCGACCTCGTCCAGCGGAATCGATTCGCCCAGCGGCCGCGGCGACAGCAGGTCGCGCAGGGCCGACGGCGGACGATGGTCGACGAAGTTCGCGTATTCGCGATAGTCGTCGACGTTGCCCGTGCGCACCGACTTCTGCAGGCTGGCGATCACGTCCGGGTTGTACATGTGGTACTCGCCGCCGTACACGAACTTGTACAGGCCGCCCGCACGCAACGGCAGCGCGTCGCTCCACGCTTCCGCCGCCAGCAGCTGCTGGTCCTGTTCCAGATCGGCGAACGTGGCGCCACCGATGCGCGACGGCGTGCCGGGGAAGCACAGCTCCACCACGTCTGACGACAGGCCCACGATCTCGAACAGCTGCGCGCCGCGATAGCCGGCCACGGTGGAGATGCCCATCTTCGACAGGATCTTCATCAGGCCCTTGCGGATGCCGCGGCGATAACTGCGGCCCACCTCGAAGCGGTCGTTGGCGATATGGCCTTCGCGGCCCAGCTCGAACAGGCTCTGGTAGGCCAGCCACGGGTAGATCGCGGTGGCGCCAAAGCCGAGCAGACAGGCGAACTGATGCGGGTCGCGCGGCGTGGCGGTCTCGACCACGATATTGCACTGGCAACGCAGCGCCTTGTCGATCAGGTGCGCATGCACCGCGCCCACCGCCAGCAGCGAGTGGATCGGCAGCAAGCCCTGCTCCGGATAGCGGTCGCTGAGGAAAACCAGCTGGCAACCGCCGCGCACGGCCTGCTCCACGTCGTCGCAAAGCTGGCGGATCGCTGCCTCGAGTCCTTGCTCCGGCTCGTACATCAGGTCGAAGCGCGGCGTGCCCACGAACTGCGGCAGGGCCAGCAACTGGCGTAGCTTGCGCTGCGACAGGACCGGCGAATTGATCAGGATCTGCTTGGCGTTTTCCGGCGCCAGGTCGAACACATTGCTTTCCGGTCCGATCTGCGTGACCAGCGACATCACCAGCTTCTCGCGAAGCGGGTCGATCGGCGGATTGGTGACCTGGGCAAAACCCTGGCGGAAGCGATCGAACAGCGGGCGCACCTGGCGCGACATCGCCGCGATCGGGGTGTCGTCACCCATCGAACCGGTGGCTTCCTGCTCCAGTTCCACCATCGCCTTGAGCACGGTCTCGCGCTCTTCGCGCGACAGGCCGTAGAGCTTCTGATAGCGGCGCAGTTGCTCCTGCGGCAGCGGCTCGGCCGCCAGCGAGGGGTCGATCAGGTCCGACTCCAGGTAGCTCACGCCATCGCGCAACCAGTCGCGGAACGGCGCGCGCTTGCGGTTGATGTCGTCGATGTCGGCGTCGCGCAGCAGGCGGTGTTCCTTCAGGTCCACCGCGATCATCTCGCCCGGCGCGAGGCGGCCCTTGGCCACCACCTTCGAGGACGGCACGTCCCACAGGCCGGCTTCGGAAGCGACGATCAGATGGTTGTCCGCCGACAGCGCCCAGCGCGCCGGACGCAGGCCGTTGCGATCCAGCGTGCACGCGGCGTAATGGCCATCGCACATCACCAGGCCGGCGGGGCCGTCCCACGGCTCGCTGTGCAGCGCGTAGTACTCGTAGAACGCGGCAAGATCCTCGTCGATGCCTTCACGCGCGGCGAATGCCGGCGGCACCAGCACGCGCATGGCGGTGATCAGATCCAGGCCACCGGCCAGCAGCACTTCCAGCGCGTTGTCCAGGCTTTCGGAATCCGAGCCGGTCTGGCTGACCAGCGGACCAATGTCGGAGAAGTCCACCAGCGGCGACGACAGGATGGACTCGCGCGACTGCATCCAGCGACGGTTCGCGCGGATCGTGTTGATCTCGCCGTTGTGGGCGAGCAGGCGGAACGGCTGCGCCAGGCGCCACTGCGGCGTGGTGTTGGTGGAATAGCGCTGGTGGAACACGATCGCGTCGGCGGCGAGCGCCGGATGCGCCAGGTCGGCGAAGACTTCGCGCAGGCGGCCCGGCGCGGCCATCGCCTTGTAGCCAACCACCTGGGCCGACAGCGTCACCACATAGAAGTGTTGGTCGTTCGCCAGCGCCGTCTCGGCGCGGCGGCGTGCACGGAACAGGGCGCGCTCGAAGCGCGCGTCATCCATGCTCTCGGCCGGTTCGACGAAGACCTGGCGCACGTGTGGCATGGCCGCCGCCGCGAGCGGACCGCAGGCTTCGGCATTGACGGCAACCTCGCGCCAACCGGCCACACGCAGGCCTTCCTCACGCACGAACGCTTCGAGCGTAGCTGCGGCGGCATCGCCGCCTGCGGGATCGAGAAACACCACGCCGGCGGCAAACTGCTCGCCCAATGCGATACCTGACTCATCGGCAAGCGCTTTCAACCAGCCCAGCGGACGATGGAACAGCACGCCGCAGCCATCGCCGCTCACGCCGTCGGCATTGACGCCACCGCGGTGGGAAAGTTTGGCCAACGCGTCGAAGCCTGTATTGACCACCCATGCACTGGCATGCCCGTCGATGTTCGCGACCAGGCCAAAGCCACAGCTGTCGTGCTCAAACGCAGCGTCGTAAAGCGTCGCTGGTACTGCCTGCGCCATCTCGACTCCCGGCTAATCGATGGGGACGCGTCGTCCCAGCAGGGCCGCAGGCACTGCTGTCACGCATCCGAGTGTGTGGCTTCGAATAAAACACAATTGGTGCGTCGCGTCAAAGACATCTTTACGGCTAAATGAAAGTTTCAGGTGGAATCATTCTTGTTCGCCGCGCGAGGCATCGCCGTGATTCACAACGAGTTGTCTGTGCGGACGATCTCCCCACTGCTGCGTCGAAGCCTCAGTGCGGAAGACACTGATGACGCCGTTACGCCATACCAGTGCAGCGCGTGGTGGCGGAGCGCAGGACCTGTGACCAGGGTCAACTGGCCCGCTGCACCGTCTCGCGCGCCGTCATCGTGCTCTGTGATAATCCGCCGATGCCCATACCAGTCAGTTGTGCCCGCCCCCTCGCCCGCGCCTTGACTGGCGCCCTCGCCCTCTCCCTCATCGCCTTGCCGGCCTGGGCCGCCCAGGACAGCAAGACGCGCTCCGAACAAGCCGAGGCGCAAAAGAAGCTGACCGACGTGCGCAGCAAGATGGAGGAGTTGGCCAAGGAACAGGCCGAGACCGCCGCCAAGCGCGACAGCGCCACCGCCGAGCTGGCCAAGCAGGCCAATGCCGTGGCCTCAGCGGCCAAGGCGGTCCGGGACACGGACACCGAGCTCGCCGCCAAGCAGAAGGACCTCACCCAGCTGCAGGCCCAGCGGGCCGAGCTGCAAAAGAGCCTCGAAGGGCAGCGCGCCGCCATCGCCGACCTCCTGCGCGCCACCTATGCGCTGGGGCGCGGCTCGGATCTTCGCCTGTTGATGGGTGACGACGACGTGGCCCGCATCGCCGAGGCGCTGGCCTATTCCAAGTATTTCCAGGAAGACCGCGTGGCCCGGGTGCAGCAGCTGATGGGCGACCTGGCGCGGCTGCAGGACCTGGAAGCGCAGATCACCGCCCAGCAGCAGGCCCTGCAAGCCAGTCGCGCCGAGCGCGAGACCCAGGCCAAGGCGCTGGAGCAACAGCGCGCCAGCCAGGCCAGGCTGGTGGCCGACACCGACGCCCAGTACAAGGATCAGGCATCCCGGCTGGCCGCCCTCAAGCAGAACGAGGCCTCGCTCAACCAGTTGGTGGACAAGCTGCAGAAGGCTATCGACGAGGCCGCGCGGGAGGCCGAGCGCGCCGCCAAGGCCAACGCCGCGGGCAGCGCCGCGCCGCCCGCGGGCAAGGGCCTGGTCAATATCCGCGGCAACCTGCCGTGGCCGGCCAACGGCGTGGTCAACACCTACGGCAACGGCGTGCTGATCAAGGCGGCCGGTGGCAGCGAAGTGCATGCGGTGGCCGCCGGCCGGGTGGTCTACGCCGCCTTCCTGCGTGGTTACGGCATGCTGGTCATCGTCAGCCACGGCAACGGCTGGCTGAGCATGTACGGCAACAACGAGTCCCTGCTGCGCGGCGTCGGCGACCAGGTTGCCGCCGGCGAGGTGGTGGGCACCGCCAGCGCCCCCACCGGGGTCAATACCGGTGTCTATTTCGAACTGCGCCAGAACAACAAGCCGGTCGACCCGCGCAGTTGGCTGGGCAAGCCACGTTGACGCCGGCTACGCGGCGTCGCAGGCTAATCTGCGCGCCGCGAGATTGAATTTCGGCGCTATCCGGCGGTCCAAGCAGCCATGCTGCCGACCGTCGGCGGCGTCCTCACAGTACCCCCGGAGTCCCCCATCCATGCGGTTTTCCACCTTGAGCCTGGCGGTCCTGCTGCTGGCCGCGCCGTTGGCGCAGGCCCAGACGGCCCCCGCCCAAGCCACCGGCTCGAAGCATCCGGCGGCTGGCGCCGCAGCCGCGGCGGTACCCGACACCCTGGACCTGGACGACATCCGCAACTTCAGCCGCGTCTACGAGATCGTGCGCCAGGCCTACGTGGAGCCGGTCGACAACAAGACCCTGATGAAGGCCGCCATCAGCGGCATGCTCAGCGGCCTGGACCCGCATAGCGAGTATCTGGACAAGGACGGCCTGGCCGAACTCAGCGAAGACACCACCGGCCAGTACGGCGGCCTCGGCATCGAGGTGCTGCAGGTCGACGGCACCCTGCGCATCATTGCGCCGATTGACGACACCCCTGCCTCGCGCGCCGGCATCAAGCCGGGCGACACCATCGTCAAGATCAACGGCAAGCCGGTGGATTCCGAGAACATCGACGAGATGTTCAAGGAACTGCGCGGCGACCCCGGCAGCAAGATCACCCTCACCATCCTGCACGAGAAGAGCGACAAGCCGATCGACATGCCGCTGGTGCGCGAGCGCATCTCCGTCACCAGCGTCAAGGTGCGCGAGATCGAGCCCGGCTACGCCTACATCCGCATCAGCCAATTCCAGGACGACACCACCGCGGACCTGGAAAAGAAGCTCGGTGAGCTGATCCGCAAGAAGGGCCCGCTCAAGGGCGCGGTTCTCGACCTGCGCTCCAACCCGGGCGGCCTGCTCACGGCGGCCGTCGGCGTCAGCGACGATTTCCTCGATTCGGGCACCATCGTCACCACCCGCGGCCGCCTGCAGGATTCCAACCTGAGCTTCGAAGCCCACCCGGGCGACCTGCTCAATGGGGCTCCCATGGTGGTGCTGGTGGACAACGGCACCGCCTCCGCCGCCGAGATTGTTTCCGGCGCGCTCAAGGACAACCGTCGCGCGCTGATCGTCGGCCGCCGCACCTTCGGCAAGGGCGTGGTGCAAACCGTGCTGCCGCTCGATGCCGATCACGCCGTCAAGATCACCACCGCGCGCTACTACACCCCGAGCGGCACCTCGATCCAGGCCGAGGGCATCAAGCCCGACATCGCCCTGGCCGACCTCGCGGTGAACAAGTCCGACAGCACGCCCACCCTGGTCGGCTCCGAAGCCGACCTGCCCAACCACCTCGCCAACGAAGACGGCAAGGGCGTCAAGGACCTCGACAACGACGGCAGCGCCGAGAACGCCAAGCTGGCCACGCAGGACTACGCCCTGTCGGAAGCCTTGAACGTGCTCAAGGGCCTGGCCCTCAATCGCGTTGCGCCGCCGTCGGCGACCAGCAAGCATTGAGGCTCGCTCTTGGTGGGGCGCCTTTGAGGTGTCTCCGCGAGCACCCACCCCTCACCCCCGACCCTCTCCCCAAAGGGGAGAGGGAGCGAGGAGCGGAGCCGGACGACGCTGCTTTAAGTCCTCAGTACGACGACGCCCCGCGGTGTAGCCGCTGTCCTTGAGGTAGCACGCGACGAATTGGGCTTGGCGCAGTCGTCAGTGCTTGTATGCCATGCAGCGCTGCGCCCCCTCTCCGCTACGGCGCGTTGCGGGATAGCCGGGGTCCCTGAGGTAGCACGAAGCCGATCCGGATGGCCGCAGTCGGCGAGTCTTGGATCTCACATATCGCTACGAGCCTTTAAGGCCATTTTCTTTGGGTTACTTTTCTTTTGGGCCAGCAAAAGAAAAGTGACTCGAGCGCCGGCAGGCGATCGAAACGCCCGCTGCGTAGGCGGCAAGCTGGCGGGGAGCGCCAAACCCAAAACCGAGAGCCAAAGTCACTGGATCCCAGCCTTCGCTGGGATGACGAGCGGGAGGGTGTGAGGCACAGCTATCGCTTCGTCTCTGCCCCATCCAACATAAAATCCTTCAGCTCCCCGCGGAAGCGCCTCACTCAGAAACCAATCTCCGGCGCCAACCCACTCAAATGCCCCGCCAGCGGATCATCCTCCGCCATCAGCTCGAACCCCTCGTACTCGAACCCCGGCGCCACCAGACAGGTCATCAGCGCATAGCGACCCAGTGGCCGCGCCGCCTGCCACGCGCCGGCGGGCACCACCACCATCGACCTCACGTCGGGGGCAAGGGGTCCCAGGCAGCAACGTTCGAGGCTGTTGGACACCGGGTTGTAGATCAACAGCTCCAGCGGGTCGCCTTCGACGAAGTGCCAGGCTTCCTCGGCATCCACCCGATGCCAGCTGCTGACGGTTCCCGCTTCGATGAGGTAGTGGATCGCGCTCAGTGCATGACGAGCGCCAATGCCGTCGCCACTGGCCTTGGGCGGGTGGAAACGATGGTAGTGACCACCTTCCACATGAGGCTGCAACTGCAGCAGCGACTTCAGCTCCTCGATGCGGATGGCCGGGTCGCTCACGTCGCCTCCACGCCCTCAGGCTTGATCAGCCAGCGTACCGCCAGCACGCCCAACTCATACAGCAGACACATCGGGATGGCCAGCATGATCATCGAGGTGATGTCCGGCGGCGTGATGAACGCGGCGATGGTGAACGCGCCGACGACGGCGTAGCGACGCCCAGCGCGCAACTGCTCAAGATTGACCACGCCGATCGCAGCGAGGATCACCACCGCCACCGGCACTTCGAAACAAAGACCGAAGGCGAAGAACATCAGCATCACGAAATCCAGGTAATGCGAGATGTCCGTCATCATTTCCACGCCTTGCGGCGTCACCGCCGTGAGGAAGCGGAACGCGGCCGGCAGCACCAGGAAATAGGCGAACGCGCAGCCGAGATAGAACAGCAGCAGCGCCGCCACCAGCAGCGGACGCGCCAGTCGCTTCTCGTTGCGGTAGAGACCGGGGCTGACGAAGGCCCACAGCTGGTAGACCAGCACCGGCATCGCGATGAACAGCGCGGCGTAAAAGGCGAGCTTCAGCGGCGTCACGAACGGGCTGGCGACTTCGGTCGCGATCAGGTGCGCGCCGGAAGGCAGGCGCGACACCAGTGGCTCGGCCAGCAGCGTATAAAGCCGGTTGGCGAAGGGGATCAGCGCGCCGAGCACCACCAGTACGGCCACGATGCCCCGCATCAGGCGCGAGCGCAGCTCGATCAGGTGCGAGAACAGACCCTGTTCCAGGCCCTCGTCCTCCGGGCCGTCGAGTTCAGGCGCCGCCATGCGGTGCTTCCTTGGCTGACGTCGCATCGGCGGTGGCGGTGGGGGTGGCGGTGGCTGTTGCAGTGGCAGCGTCGACGACGACCGGCTGGATCTCTGGCGCCGGCGGACTCATCGTGGCGGCGCCGCCGGCGGGCCGCATCTTGCGCAGGGTTTCGTCGAGTTCGGCCTGGGCGGCCTCGGCCCGCGCCGCGGCCTCCTGCGCCTGCCGGCGAATCTCCTCCACCTGCAGTTCGCGCTCGACCTCGGCCCGTACGCTGTCCCAGCCGGTTCGCACCCGACGCAGCAAAGCGCCCGCGGTGCGCGCCGCATGCGGCAGCTTTTCCGGGCCGAGCACGATCAGCGCAACCAGCGCGAGCAATACCAGCTTGCCGAAGCTGATCTCGATCATGACCGGCGTACCGACTTACTTCGACTCGGTGGTGTCGTGCTGGCCCTGGTTCTGGGTCGTGCCGGCCGGGGGATCGGCCCGCAGGCGCTCGTTCGGGTCATTCGCCTTGGACGCTTCGTCGCCGTCCAGGCCCTTCTTGAAGTCGCGCACCGCGCCGCCAAGGTCGGCGCCGATATTGCGCAGCTTTTTGGTGCCGAAGATCAGCACGACGACAACGAGCAGGATAAGTAGATGAGTGATGCTCATTTAACAGGCCTCAGGGACGTCAACGCGGCGGAACGAAGCCGTCACGCCATCGCGCCGCCGCTCCATATCAGCGCTGAGTGTACTCCTCCAGGCGGTCCCTGAAATCGACTACCTGGCCTGGGACATTGCTTACACCGCCTTCGAAGATGCGGCGCGGGGTCACACCCTTGCCATAGATGGCCTCGTTGGCGTCGTAGTCGATGCGCAGGGCCGAGCCATCCAGGGCTACGCCGGCGAACAGGCCGCGCGAGCGGGAGTAGGAGTAGATCTCGGCCTTGAAGTCGCTGTCGGTGGAGGCGGCGGCGGTACGGCCGACCGGGCCGGCCGCGGCGGCGGCGTCCGCGCCCAGGGTGAACTTGCCGTTGACGATCGAATCCACGCCGCGCTGGGTACGGAACACCAGGATCACGTCAGTGGAGGACGCGCCAGCCTGGAAACCGAAGCTGCCGCCGGTCATGGTGATGAAGCTGGGGTTGGACCAGGTACCGTCCGGCGCCTTCACCGAGATCACACCCTCACCGCGACGCCCGCCGAACACGAAGCCGACCTTGAGCAGGTCCGGGATCACCGCGATGGCCTTGGCCTCCTTGAGCAGATCGGTCGGGATCGACTTGTCCGGCGCCTGCATGATTTCGTTCAACACGCGCACGGCGTTCTGGGCGCGCACCAGCGGCGGATCCTCCGCATGCGCGGCCATGGCCGGCAGCAGCAGGACCGACAGGGCGAGCAACACGCGATGGAACGATGCCTTGAACATGGATGACTCCCGAAGCTGATAATTGGACGGGCGGCCTGCGGCGATGGTTCCCCGCGGCGCCACCGATGGCTTGTGGCAGACTTTGCGGCGGTTTCCTCCGACCACGCCACGATGCCACGCAGCCATGACTATACCGGCCTTGCCGGCGCTTCCCATGACCCTGTTGTTCAGGCTGCGGTGCTATTGGTGAACCTGGGCACACCAGACGCGCCGACTCCGAGCGCGGTTCGGCCCTATCTGGCCGAATTCTTGAGCGATCCACGCGTGATCGATTACCCGCGCTGGCTGTGGTGGCTGGTCCTGCACGGGGTGATCCTGCGCGTGCGGCCGGCACGCTCGGCCCACGCCTACCAGCGCATATGGACCCCGCAGGGCTCGCCGCTGCGCGTGGGCAGCGAAGCGCTGGCGTCACGGCTGCAGGAGACGCTGTCGGTTCAGTGCGCCGGTCGCGTCCGCGTGGCGCTGGCAATGCGCTACGGCCAGCCGTCGGTGCACCAGCAGATCGAAGCGCTGCAGCGCGAAGGCGTGCGCCGCCTGCTGGTGCTACCGCTGTACCCGCAGTACTCGGCCACCTCTACCGGCTCGGTGATCGACGCCGTGGCCGATGCGCTGAAGGCGCTGCGCTGGCCGCCGGAGCTGCGCGTGGTCAACGATTATCACGAGGATCCCGCGCACATCGAGGCGCTGGCGCAAAGCATCGAGCAGTGGTGGGCTACACATGGGCGCGGCGAGAAGCTGCTGCTGTCCTTCCACGGCATTCCCGAGCGGTACGTGCGCGCGGGCGATCCTTATCTCGACCAATGCCAGGCCACGGCGCGCGCGCTGCGCGAACGCCTGCGACTGGACGATGGGCAACTGCTGGTGAGCTTCCAGTCGCGCGTGGGCCGCGAGCCTTGGCTGCAACCCTATACCGACGCCACCGTGCGCGAACTGGCCCGCGGCGGCGTCAGGACGCTCGATGTGGCCTGCCCCGGCTTTGCGGTGGACTGCCTGGAGACGCTGGAGGAGATCGCCATGCAGAACCACGAGTTCTTCCGTGAAGCGGGCGGCGACGCATTGCGCTACATCCCCGCGCTGAACGATTCGGCCGCGCAGGTGGAAAGCCTCGCCGCGCTGGTGCAACGCCACACCGCCGGCTGGCCCGAATTCAACGGCTGCACCGCATGAGCACAGTTGCGCCGACTGAACTCGACATCACGCTGCCGCATTCTCGGTTACGCGCACTGGCGTGGGGACGAGAGGATGCACCGCCCCTGTTGGCCTTGCATGGCTGGCTGGACAACGCGGGCAGTTTTGCTCGCCTGGCGCCGCTGCTGGCCGACCGCTGGCGAGTCATCGCGCTCGAATTGCCAGGCCACGGCCATTCGGACCATCTGCCGCCGGGCCAGCACTACCACTTCATCGACTACGTGCGCGCCGTGCTGGCTGCCGTCGACGCGTTGCAGCTGACCCGCTACCACCTGCTGGGTCATTCGCTCGGCGCGGGCGTCGCCGCGCTGGTGGCCGCCGCCACGCCAGGACGGGTGGATCGGCTGCTGCTGGTCGAAGGCATCGGCCCGATCGGTGATGACGGTCACCTCACCTTGCGCCGGTTCCGCGATGCCCTGGCCAGTTCGGCCACGGGACGCTCGCTGCGCGCGTTTCCGTCGGTCGAACTCGCCATCAGTGCGCGCACCATGGCCAGCGGTCTCCCGGCTGAGCAGGCCCGCCCGATCGTCGAACGCGGCCTGCGACAAACCGAGGCCGGCTGGCACTGGCGCAGCGATCCGCGCCTGAACCGCGCCTCGCCGCTGCGCATGGCCGAGACTCAGGTCCATGCCCTGCTGCAAGGCATCGAGGCGCCCACCGCGCTGCTGCTCGCACGACCGCAAACGCCGTACCTGCCCGATGCCCAGATGCGGGCGCGAGCCGCCTGCGTGGGCAACATGGCAACCATCCACATGGATGGCGGCCATCACCTGCACCTGGAGCATCCCGCCGACGTGGCGGCCTGGGCGCGCCGCCATCTCGGCGGAGACGCGCAGGCCTGAATTGCCGGCGGGCTATTTCACGTTGCTGCCGGCAGTCGAGGCGGCGTGGCTCATGTGGTTCATGCTGGTGTCGTGCGGCGGTGGGCCATGCAGCGGCAACGTGCTGAAGATATCGGCATCGCCCTTGCGCGACATCCGAGGGACGGTGTTCACACAATTGTGCTGCCTGACCGACGGCACATGCCGCGCCGCGGCAACGGCATAGACTGGCCGCATGGAGCATCTACAGGGAGCCAAGTGTTCCCCCGCGCCACCCACCAGACCCCACGTGACTATCGGCGGCAAGTGGAAAGCCCATGCTGATTTGTCACGCACGTGCCAGACCCGCGCCACAAACGCAGCGAGCATGGCGCCACCCCACGCAAGGAGCCTCACCATGGCGCGTCACTCGCCCGTCCTCCATCTCATGCTGCTTGCCGGCCTGCTTGCCCCCGCCTGCTCCATGGCGGCGGACAACGCCGATACGCTGCTGCGCGACCTGCGGCAGGCCTATGGCGGTGAACGCTGGTCCGGCGTCGGCGCGATCGCTGTCGAGGGCCGGGAGTCCAGCGATGGGCTCGAGGGTCCATGGCAATCCACCGTCGACCTGCGCAACGCCCACTATCTCACCCGTGCGCGCAACGACCTGTTCGCCACCGCCGAGGGCGGCGATGCGCAGGGGCACTGGCGGCAGGACATCTCGGGCCTGATCCATCCGCTGGACTCCGACGAGGCGAAGACCACGGCCATCAGCGAAGACTGGCTACGCAGCTATGGTTTTCTGCGGACCGCGAGCGACGTGAGTTACCGCGCGTTGCCCGATGCCGCCGATGGCGCGCGCCACTACCAGCGACTGGAAGCCACGCCGGCGGGCGGGCGCGCCGTCACGCTGTGGATCGATCCGGAGTCGCATCGCGTGGATCGCGCCGAGTGGCGCCGTTCGTTCCTCACCTTTACCCAGCGATTTGCCGACTATCGCCCCGTCGATGGCCTGCAACTACCGTTCCGCATCACCACCACCGCCGCCACCGTCGCAGGTACCAACGACGGCGAGAGTGTGGATACCGTGACCGGCTATCGCGTGCTCGACGCCGCCCACTCGGCCAACACGCAACGCCCCACGGCGCGCGTCACCGACGTACGCATGGACGGCGATGCGCGCATCGCCGTCACCCGTCTGCGTGTGGAAGGCGGCATCGTGCTGGTCGATGCGAGCATCAACGGCGGCGCCCCGATGCCTTTCATCCTCGACTCCGGTGGTCACGCGATCCTTACCGCGGACGCGGCGAAACAGCTTGGCTTCGAGACGAGTGGCAAGGGCGTGAGCACCGGTTCCGGTCCCGGCTCGATGAGCACCGCCTATACCCGCGTGCGCGACCTCGCGTTGGGCCACGCGCATGTGGACGGACTCACCTTCCTGGTGATGCCCTACCCTTACGACTTCTACGAGCGTGGCGAAGGCCAGCCTCCGATTGCCGGTATTCTCGGCCTGGAGATCTTCGAGCGATTCGCGGTGACGTTTGACTACGATCGCGGCGTATTGCACCTGCAACCCTTCGACCACGGCGATGCGCCACCGACTGCCAAGGGCGACGTGCTTGCGCTGCGCTTCACTGACGACATGCCACTGGTGTCTGCTGCACAGGACGGGAAACGCGGCATGTTCGGCATCGACACCGGCAACGCCGGCTACGTGCTGACCTTTCCGCAGTGGGCCGAACGCGAGGGCATCGCCGCCCACTATGCGAGCGGCACGCCGGTGCCTACCGGCGGCGTGGGCGGCCTGTTCATGGCGCACATCGCCCATGCGAAAGAACTGCAACTGGGCAACCAGCGCCTGGACAACGTGGTGGCCATGCTCACCCGCGCCGATGCCGGCGCCACCGGCAACCCCAGCGAAGCAGGCAACATCGGGCAGGACGTGCTGTCGCGCTACAACGTGCACTTCGACTACCGCCGCCAGCAGATGGTGCTGATGCCGCGCAACCCGGTTCCGTCGTGGCACTACGCCATGACGGGCATCCGCGCCGACAAGAAGTCCGACCAGCCCGACCGCTACCAGGTCATCAACGTCATGCCCGGCAGCCCTGCCGAACAGGCGGGCCTCAAGCAGGGTGACGCCATCATGGCGGTGAACGGCCAACCTTCATCGAGATTGAGTTTCGGTGCGTTGCGCGATCTCACCAGCCATTTGCCGGACGGCGCGTCGGTGACGCTCACCCTTGCCGACGGGCGCGAGATGAAGCTGCAGGCGCGAGACCTGGCGACGAAGTAACCGTGCGATGACAACGTCGCGCGGACGCTTGCCTGGCGAGCGTCCGCTAGCGCGTGCGCCCGCCGTCCGTCATCACATCGGTGCGATAGGCGGTGAACTCGCGCAGGGTTACCGGATACACCAGGACAGTCTCATGCGCGCTTGCCTGACCCGACGGAAGACTCATCAACTGCGCAGCCAGCTCTCGCTGATCCACGGACTGGATCCGCACCGAACGACACGCGGAAGCCTCGCCCTGCGCATTCGCCTCCACGATGCGGTCACCCTCGAGCCTCGGTTGCACACAGGCGGCATCGGTAGTGACCAGCCAGACGTCCTTGTGGCTGCCATCGACCGTATACAGCGCGATGTGGTGGTCGCCGAGCTGATCAACACTACTGATGAGCGTCGTCGCCGGCAGGCCATCCACGGCACGGCCGGCAGCCTTGAGATAGGCGCTACGCAATGCCGCCTGTCCTTGATCGCCGCCATCCCCAGCCGTCGCTACACCTGCGGCCATCGACAGCAATACGCCCATCCAGATCGCCATCCCATCCTTGCGCATCGTCATGACAACGCTCCTTTGGCAGTTGACCCCTCGGGCGATGAGGCGCTTGCCAGGAGACTGTGTCAATCGAGCTGACATGAAACTTTTGTCATCCGGGAGGCGTCCGGGCCGCCTCAGGGCTTGCTCAGTCCCAACACGTCCAGCCCCTGCTCGAAGGTGATGTCCACCGGGATCTTCGCCTGATCAAGGCGCTTGAGATCGCCGGCCAGGGTGGCGTCGATATTGCCCATGGTGTCGGTGAGCTGCCTGGCGGCGTCGTAGTCGCCGTCGCCCTGGATGGTGAGCAGCTTGGCCGAGAGCGCGTTCATCGCCGCGGTCATCTTGTCGAAGTCGACGCGATAGCGGCCGGTGGCGGCGTCGCGGGTGAAGGCGCCCTGCCGCTGGAAGAAGTTGAAGCGCACCATGTTCGCCCGCGCATGCGCATCGCTGGCGCCGAAGCGCACCGAGCGCAGGATGCCGGCGAGGAAGGTGACGTAGTTGTCCATCAGCTTCGACTTGTCCAGCTCGCCCTTCTCGGCCAGCTTGGTGACCATGTACAGGCCCAGGATGTCGGCCTTGCCTTCCTCGAAGCTGGAAGCCTGGTCCTTCAGCGCAGTGCGCACCATGCCCTTTCCGGTGAGCGTGTTCTTGATGCCCAGGCCATGCGCCACTTCGTGGAACATGGTGTTCTCGAAGAACGCATCGAAGGTCAGGTGTGACTGCTGGTCCTCGGCGATCAGTTCCCTGGCGATCGGCAGCATGATCTTGTCGAACTTCGCCTGCATCACGTTCTCCAGCTGCAGGCGGCGCGTGCCCTTCTTCAGCTGGACTTCCTCGTCGTTGGGCAGGTTGATGGCGATGGTCTTGGCGCCGACGTTGGCGTCGCCTGCGTAATACACGGCGAAGTAGGCATTGAGGTCGGCATCGGAGCCGGGCTTCTCGGCCTTGTACTTGTCCTCCACCGGCAGTTCGCGCTGCAGTTCCGGCAGGTACTTGGCGAAGCGCGCGAGTTTGGCGCTCCAGGCCTGGTCCTTCACCAGCACATAGCTCTCGTAGCTGGCCTTGTAGCCGTACAGCTGGTCTTCGTAGGTCTCGATCGGGCCAATCACGATGTCGACCGGGTTGTTCTTCATCGACATCCAGGCGAAGTCGCTGGGACGGTAGTCGTCGCTGAGCAGCGCATCGGCGCGCTGCTTGAGGTAGGCCGCGAACTCCTTGTCGTCCGACAGTTCCGCCGCCTGTCGCAGCAGGCCGGCGGCACGCTCGAGGTCGGCCTTGTAGGCCTCGTGGTAGGGCACCGTCACCAGCTTGCCCTGCGCATCGCGACGCAGCAGCGTGTACAGGCCAGTCTTGTCCTTGAGGTCGGCCTGCTCGAATTCTTCCTTGGTCATGTCGGCCGGGTAGAACTGCGCGCCCGGCGGACGCGGACCGACGCCGGCGACGAAAGGTTGATCGTTGTCGAGGCGATCCCACGGACCGTAGTTGATCTCCGCGAAGCGGCGCGTCACCTCATCGGGAATGCGCGCCATCAGCGCAGCCTTGTCGCCCCACGCCTGCTGCCAGTAGATGTCGTTGGTGACATCGGCCGCCTCGACCAGCAGCGCGATCATGCGCTTCTGCTTCTCGTCGAAGGCGGACAGGTCAGCGCCGAGCTTCACCGTGGCGTAGTTGGCCAGGCGCTGCTGCGCGTTCTCCGCGTCGGTCGACGGCGGCGGTGGCGCCGCGGGCGCCGTGCTGGCCGGCGCCGGCCCGGGCGACTGCGCCGCCGGCGCGTGGTCGTGCGAGCTGCAGGCGGCCAGGGCGGCGATCAGGGTGAGGGCGAGCAGGTGGCGGCGCATGGGGACGTTCCGGATGACGAAAGCGCCATGGTACCGCGACGCCGTCCCCTCTCCCCGTTGGGGAGAGGGTTGGGTGAGGGGGTGGCCTTGCGATGACGGCCATTCAGGCGAGCTTTGCTGAGGCCTCATCGCGAGCACCCGCCCCTCATCCCAACCTTCTCTCCGGAGGGGAGAAGGAGTGAGTTGCATCAGCCCGAAATCGCCAAGCGCTCCGACTGGTACAAACGTACCGTCACCAGCACGCCCAACGCCGCCGCCGCCAGACTGCCAAGCAGGCACAAGACCAACTGCTGTGCATCCACACCGTCGCCGCGCAACAACTGCATGATCCCGATGTGTTGGCCAAGCAGTGGCACGGCGTACATCCAAGCCTGCGACTTGATCGGCATGGTGGAGAGCAGGATGCTCGGGATCACCGGGACAAACATCAGCAGCGACACATAGGTCTGCGCTTCGCGATAGCTCTTGGCGAAGGCCGCCACCAGCGACTGCAGCGCCGCCAGCAACACGATCAGTGGCAACATCAGCAGCAGGACGCGACTGCCGAAGCCCAGGCCAAGGTCCAGCTCCATGCCGAGCTTTTCGGTGGGAATGAAGCGCCCCACTACGGCGAACGCCGCCAGCGAGATGAGCAGGCTGGCCGTGGCGAACACGCAGATCGCCACCAGCTTGCCGGCCAGGATCTTCCAGCGCGGCACCGGGTTGGCGAACAAGGGTTCCAGCGACTGCCGCTCTCGCTCACCGGCCGTGAGGTCGATCGCCAGATACATGCCGCCCATGAACACGGTGAGCACGAAGAAATACGGGAGGATGGAGAACATCAGCGCCGCGCGCGCCTGCGCCGTGGCCTGGTCCCGCTTGGCCGCCACCACCGGCCAGGCCGTGCTGGGTGACAGCCCCCGCGCCACCAGCCGCATGGCGCCCTGCTGGCGAGCATAAGTCTCCACAAGCTGGCTCACCCGCATTACCGCCGTATTCGCGTCGCGCTGAGAGGAGTCGAAGATCAGCTGCACCTGCACTGGCTCGCCCTTGCGCCAGGCGCGGCCGAAGTCGGGCGAGATGCGCAGCACGATGTCGGCATCCTGCTTGCGCACGGCCAGCTCGGGATTGGCGATGGGCGGCGTGGGCACGATGCCGTCGACCTTGAGCGCAGCGATGAGGTTGGGCGCGTACTCGGCGCCGATCACCGGTACCGGCAGCGGCTTTTCCGCCTTGTCGAGCTCGCGGTTGAGCGTGATGTTGAGCAGCATCACCAGGATCATCGGGCCGAGCAGCGGCCCGGTGAGAAAGGCGCTGATGAGCGTGCGGCGGTCGCGGAGGTTCTCCTTCACCTCCTTGAGGAAGACGGTGAGGAAAGCCCGGCTGCGGCCGATCGTTGGCGCGATGTCCCTGTTCATGCGGCCAGTCCCTCTTCGCTGCCGATGATTTTCACGAAGGCGTCTTCCAGGTTGGCCTCCCCCGTCTGCTCACGCAGCGCCTCAGGTGACTCGTCCGCCACCACGCGGCCATGGGCGATCACCACGATGCGGTCACACAGCGCGGCCACCTCCTGCATGATGTGGCTGGAGAACAGCACGCAGCGACCTTCGCCCTTCAATCGGCGCATGAACTGCCGCAGCGCGCGGGTCGCCATCACGTCGAGCCCGTTGGTGGGTTCGTCGAGAATGACGTTGCGCGGGTCGTGGATCAGCGCGCGGGCGATCGCGGTCTTCACGCGCTGGCCCTGCGAGTAACCCTCGGCGCGACGGCCGGCGAAGTCGCCCATCTCCAGCGCCTGCACCAACGCCTCGCGGCGCGTGGCCAGGACATCTTCGGGCAAGCCATGCAGGCGCGCGAAGTAATCGATGTTCTCGCGCGCGGAGAGGCGCTTGTACAACCCTCGCGCATCCGGCAGCACGCCGAGCAGTCGGCGCACGGCCAGAGCGTCCTCCGCGGCATCGACGCCATCCACCAGCACCCGGCCCTGGTCGGGCGCCATCAGGGTGTACAGCATGCGCAACGTGGTGGTCTTGCCGGCGCCGTTGGGGCCAAGCAGGCCGGTGATCTCGCCATCGCGTGCGGTGAAGCTCACGCCGTCGACGGCCTTCACCGCGCCGAACGCCTTGTGCAGGTCCTTCACTTCGATCATGGCTCAGCTCCGTTGAAGTCGATGAACATCGGCGTGGGTTGCAGGCGGTCCAGGCACTTGACGTTGAGCGCTGCGGGATTCAGGTCTTCGATGAAGTGCTTGATGACCTGCGGCGCGCAGCCCGCGTTCATCACGTTGTGGCCCTGGCCGGTCAGCACGAGGTGACGCGATCGCGGCAGGTTGCTGGCCACCTGCTCGGCGTAGCGCGGCGGCGTCACCGGATCGTATTGGCCGGACAGCAGCAGCACCGGCTTGTCGGTCTTCAGCGGCTGGTGGAAATCGTCCGGTCGCGTGCCTTTGGGCCAGACAGAGCAGACGTTCTTCAGCGTGTCGATCATGCGCGTGCCAAGGATGGTGTGCGCATCCTGCGGGCGTGCGGTGAGCAGGTCGGCATCCTCGCTGCAGATCACCGACAGCTGCATGCCGCCGTTCATGGTGTCGGAGAGATCCCCCGACAGCAGCTTGGCCTGGCCCAGCAGCGGGCCGACGTCGCCATGCGCCGCCGCGTCGATGGATAGCGGCAGCAAGGCCGAGGTGAGCGGCGTATAAGCGAACATGCGCACCACGCTGGCCAGTGATGCCTCGCTCAGCATGCGCTGCACGGTCTGGTAGTTCTGCGGATCGCGGAAGCTCACCATGTGCGGGTTGGCGCGCAGCGCATCACGCAACTGGTACAGCGTCTGGTACGGATCATTGAAGCGCTTGCGGCAGGCGTCGGTTGTCGCGCATCGGGCGAATTGCGCCTTGAGCGCGTCGTCGAGGTTCTGCGCAAAGTCCTCGCCAAGCACCAGTTCGTTGGGCACCACACCATCCAGCACCAGGCTGCGCACCGCTTCCGGATGCCGCATCGCGTATTGCTGCGCCATGCGCGTGCCGTAGGACACGCCGACCAGGTCGAAGGTCGGCGAGCCGAGCGCCTTGCGCACGTCTTCCAAGTCCTGCACGGCGACGCTGGTGGTGTAGAAACGCGGATCGGCCTTGTCGGCGAGCAGCTTGAGGCAGCGCTGGATTTGCTCGCGCTCTTTTTCCGGATGCGATTGCAGGTCGTCGACGCCGCCCTCGGGGCCGGCCCCTTCGTCTTTGCAGGTAAGCGGGTTGGACCCACCGGTGCCGCGCTGGTCCAGCAACAACACATGGCGATGCGCCGTCAGCGGCGATAGCGCAGTGGAGACTGCCGGCCACGATTCCGTCGCCGCCTGGCCAGGACCGCCGGCGAGCATCACCAGCATGTCCCTGCTGGCCACCTGCGCGCTGCTGCGCAGGACGGCCAGTTTGAGATGGATCGTCCGGCTGTGCGGATCGTCGCGATTTTCCGGCACCTCGAATGGCGCGCACCACGCCGCCGTGGACAGGCCGCTGTTCGGTTCACTCAACTCGCAGGGCGTCAACGTCAGCGAACCGAGCCGCCACGTCTGAGGCTTCGCCGGCGCGACAGCCGCAGGGGCCGCAGCGGCAGCCGGTGGGTGATCGCCTGTCGCCTCGGGTTCCTGGGGATGGAAGTGCCTCCAGCCCAGTGCAACGACGATGACTATCGCCATCGCTATGCGCAAACTTGTCCTTCCCTTGCTCGCCATGCTGATGCCCCTCATTCCTTCGGGTTTCGTGGAGTTGCCAACAACGTCGCCGGCGCGTCTGGTTCGAAGATCGACTCGATCGACAGGTCGAACAGCCGCGCGATCTTGAACGCCAGCGGCAGGCTCGGATCGTACTTGCCCGTCTCGATCGCGTTCACGGTCTGGCGCGACACGTCCAGGCGTTCCGCCAGGTCCGCTTGTGACCAGCCGTGATCGCCTCGCAATTCCCGGATGCGGTTGATCATGCGCGATAGCTGCGCCAGGTCAGGAAGCAGCACGCCAGGCCATACGTGATGCAGATGGCCGGATAGACGAAAAGGAGAACCGTGGCGCCATCCAGCACGAGGATCCGCGCGGCGCCGAGAAAACCGAGGGCGCAACTGCCCAGGCTCACGATCACCACGCCGATGGCCAGAGCTTCCATGTGCTGGCGTCGCTCCCGTTCATCGCTCGCGAGCACGTGGCGAAGACTGGCCCGGATGATGCCCGCTACCGGCAGCATCGGCGAGAGCACCAGCGCCGTCTTGAGCCAGCCCGGGTCCATGCCCTTCTGCAGGGGCCAGACATACAGCATGAACAGCATGTACCCGACGATGGCCGGCATGAATTCGCGCAAGTAGCGGCGGTCGCTGGCACGGCTGCGTTCGCGCGCCACCGCACGCCCGGCGTGGACCAATAACGGCAATGACAGCGCTACCGCCAGCACGCCCGCGAAGCGCGCGGCCGCCCCGCCCACGGCCATCAGCCAGACGCCGCCAGCAAGCAGCGCGTAGGCAAGCAAGAGCGCCGCCGAGCGTCCCCACGCCGGCCAATCCGCCATCGGGCCCCAAGGCAACTTCCGTCGAACCTGGGCGCGGGACATCACGGCCGGCGTTCCAGTTTTCGAATCGGCGCTTTCCATGATCCGCCTCATGTCAAGTTGACTTGACATGAGGCTAAGGCGGCCAGGCCAAGCCTGTCAAGCTTGCTTTACATACGCAAGGTTATCGACAGTCCCACGCCAAACTTTAGTGTCATGGCAATAAGACATTTCCAAAAACGTGACAGAATTTGCACATTGGGCCGCTGCAAGGGTCGGAAGTGACCCGAAACGACGGCCGATTCTTCACCCCGTCTTAACAAATCCCTCGTTTCCACCCCGAACAGGGCCATCTCACTGGCCCTGCGAGGCTTGGCACGGCGGTTGCAAAGGGCGGGGTAAGCGATCTGGAGACCAGCCCATAGGGGGTCCGGGCCAGAAGCCGAACAGCGCAGCCGGGGGCCCCAGCCCCTAGTCCGAAAGCGCGTCAAAAAGCGGTATCCACTAAATCAATTAAGGACTCGGGTATGAAAAAGCTTCTTCTCACCGCCGCGATGGCTGCCGTTGTTAGCGTGGCCGTTCTGGCTCCGCAGTCGGCCAAAGCCGTCGATGGCACGATCACCTTCAAGGGCCAAGTTCTCGCGCAGACTTGCACTGTGGACACCATCGCCTATCAGTCCAATGGCACGTTGACCACGCCTGACAACCGCACGATCAACCTGCCAAACGTGTTGGCCACCGCGTTGAATGCTGCGGGCAGCACCGCCGGCCAGACCGGCTTTCAGATCCAGATCGCCGGCTGCGACCCCGGCCTCAAGAGCGTGACCACCACCTTCTCCGGCAGCGGCATCGACGTCACGAACCACGTGCTTTCGAACACCGGCACCAGCAGTGCCGTGGAAGTGCAGTTGCTCGACAGCAGCCAGAATGCAATTCCCCTGGCCGCAACCTACGCTATGCCCGCCGTCAATCTTACGAGCGGCGCGGCCACGCTTCAGTACTACGCCCAGTACTACTCCAAGAACGGCAGCGCCGGGGCGGGTTCCGTCACGTCCACTGTCTCGTTCACGATGTCCTACCAGTAAGACGGCAGGCACGGCGACCCCACGGCGGCCGCCGTGCCTGGCTTTCCACCCTCTACAGGAAACTCCCGATGAAGAGCCTTATCTGCGCCGTGGGCGCGGGTCTAGTCGCCTTGTGCGTCTGCACAGCCACTGCTCAGGCCAGTGTCGTGATCGGCGGTACCCGTGTGGTGTTTCCGGCGAAGGATGGCGAAGTGACCGTGCGCCTGACCAACCAGGGCAGCAAGCCGGCGTTGGTGGAGAGCTGGATCGACAGCGGCGACGCCCAGTCGACGCCGGACAAGGTGGATGTGCCCTTCCTCGTCACCCCCCCGCTTTTCCGTCTGGAACCGAACAAGGACCAGAGCCTGCGTATCGTCGCGACCCCGGCCCAATTGCCTGTGGATCGCGAATCCCTGTTCTGGTTGAACGTACTGGAAGTTCCACCGAAGCCCACGAGCCTCGAGGGCGAAAGCAAAAACACGCTGCAGTTCGCCGTACGGTCGCGCTTGAAGCTGTTCTATCGCCCGCCCAATCTGCCGGGCGACCCGTTGAAGGCACCTGAAAGCCTTACCTGGAAGGCCATGTCCGGCGGAGAGAGTATTGCACTCGAAATCCGCAACCCGACGCCTTACTACGTGACGCTGACCACCATCACGGTGAATAGCGGCGGCGCGATCTATTCGGCGGATAGCGGCATGATTTCGCCGCTGAGCACGCTTCGTGTGGCGGTGAAGGATATGCCGCATGCTCCGTCGAGCGGCGCCAGCATCGACTACACCGCACTCAATGACTACGGCGCCAGCATCGCTCTCAAGGGCATCGTCTCCCCGTGAGTTTGCGGTGCTCCAGTGCCGCCCTGCAGCCACCCCGCGATCACGCGAAGGGTCGGCAGCTCCTGCTGTGCGCGGGCATCGCCCTCGCGCTCGGCGGGTGGGTTAGTGCGCATGCCACCGATGCTTCCACCAGCGCGGACGCCAGCGGCGCCGATGCAAGCTTTGATCGCAGCCTTCTGTCCGGCGCCGGACAGAACACGGTAGACCTGTCACGCTTCGAGCACGGCAATCCAATCTCCCCAGGAAACTACCGCGCCGACCTTTATCTCAATGGCATGCCAACAGGACGCGCCAATGTCCGCTTTGCTACGGCTCCGGGACAGGTCACCGCAACGCCGTGCGTTGACCAAACCCTGCTCGACAAATTGAATTTGCGACCGTCCAACCTTCCCGCCGAAGTGGTCGCCCAGATGAAAGACCCCGCGGCATGCGTGGGCTTCGACCGCGTCATCCCGGGGGCTAATTTGGCGTTCGACTTATCCAGCCTGCGCCTGGACGCCAGCGTTCCGCAAGCACTACTAGGGCTCAAACCACGTGGCTACGTGGGTCCAGAGTACTGGGATGCCGGCGTGCCTGCGGCACTTCTCAACTACAACTTCAATACATACCGCTCGTCGAACCAGGGCATTTCGCAAACAACGGCCTACCTCGGCCTGAACCTGGGTCTGAACATCGGCTCGTGGCACTTTCGCCAGGACTCTACGGCCAACTGGTTTTCATCCGAGGCGGGCGCGCCGGCGCGCCACCAGTGGCAGAACATTAATACTTATGTTCAGCGCGATCTGCCGTCACTGCGCGCGCAGCTGACGCTGGGTGACTCCTTTACCGACGGCCAGGTCTTCGACAGCTATGGCTTGCGCGGCGTGCAACTGGCGACGGACGATCGCATGCTGCCGGACTCGCTGCGCGGCTACGCGCCGGTCGTGCGCGGCGTGGCGGACACCAACGCGAAAGTGACCGTTCGGCAGAACGGCTTGATCATTTACCAAACTACGGTGGCGCCCGGTCCGTTTTCCATCAACGACCTTTATCCCACCGGATACGGCGGCAACCTGGACGTCACCATTTCGGAAGCCGACGGACGTACGCGAACCTTTGTCGTGCCGTATGCCTCCGTGGCGCAACTTCTTCGCCCGGGCACGACACGCTTCGACATCGGGGTCGGTGAACTGCGTTCGACGCTCATCGACCACAAGCCGACCGTCGCACAAGCGACCGTCCAACATGGCTTCGGCAACCTATGGACGGGCTATGCTGGACTCCAGGCTTCTCAGGGCTACCAAGCCGTACTGATTGGCAGTGCGCTCAATTCGCGTTTTGGCGCCGTTTCGATTGATCTGACTCAGGCCCACGCTGAGATTCCGGGATTCTCCTCGCAGTCGGGCCAGAGCATGCGGATCAGCTACAGCAAGATCCTGCCCGAAACCAACACATCTCTCTCAGTGGCCGCTTACCGCTACTCCACAAGCGGCTTCCTGAGCCTCTCTGATGCGGCCGTCGCGCGGGACTATTCCCGCCGCGGTCTCGATGCATTCACAGCCACACTGCCCATCAACCAGACGTTCATCGATGGTATTCCGGCGCAGAATCTGCTGACGCCCGCACAGCAAGCGGCGCTTAATGGAGCCAACTACAATCCCGCGCTGCAAAGCCAGGTGCTGCAACGCCAGCGCAATCGCTTCACGCTCTCGCTCAGCCAACGCCTGGGCGATTCCAGCGGATCCCTCTTCCTCAATACGACGGCCAACGACTACTGGAACCGTACAGGCACTGATACGCAGTTCCAAGTTGGCTACAACAATACGTTCCACCAAGTGAACTACGGCGTATCCGCCACCCGCACACGCGATCCAGTGGGTCGGTACGACAACCAGTATTTCGTCAACCTCAGTTTCCCTCTTGGCCAAAGCACGCACTCGCCCACACTTTCGTTCAATGCCTCGCACGACACCACCAGCGGCGCGCAGGAACAGGCAATGATCAGCGGCTCGGCCGGCGTGGACAATCAGTTTACCTACGGCGCCACTGCCTCGCACAACGAGACGACCGGCAATGCCGGCTCCCTCAACGGTGGTTACCGCAGTCCTTATGCCATCATCAATGCGAGCTATGGCAACGGCAGTGGCTTCTCGCAGGCTGCAGTCAATGTCAGTGGTGCCGTGGTGGCGCATCCGGGAGGGTTGACCTTTGGCCAGCCCATGGGCGACACGGTGGGCCTCGTCCATATCCCCGATGCCGCGGGTGCGCGCCTGGGTAATGCATCCGGCCTCCGTGTGGATGGCGCAGGCTACGCACTCGTGCCCTACTTGGTGCCATACAACCTCAATACGATTACGGTCGATCCTCACGGACTCCCCCTGGACGTCGAGCTTGACTCGACCAGCGCTCAGATCGCCCCGCATGCCGGTGCAGTAGTGATGGTGACATTCACCAGCCATAACGGACGCGTTCTGATTGCCCAGGTCCGCCTGCAGGATGGCAAGTCACTTCCCTTCGGTGCGGAAATCGTGAATGAAAAGGGCACTGTCCTTGGCGTATCCGGACAGGCTGGCAAGGTGCTTATGCGGGGCGTCGAGCAACGCGGCCTACTCACCGCACGCTGGAACAATGGTGAGGGAATGCAGAGCTGTCAGTTCCCCTATCAGCTGAGCCCGCGCAGGAAGGGCCAGCTCGCCGGTGCCTTCGAGCAGATCACGGTAACGTGCTTGCGCTCCACAAGCGTTGCACAGGTTTCAGGGAGCGGTACATGACGCATCATCTTTACAACAGTCGCGGCCGGAGCCGATGGCTCGCGTATCTCGTTCTCATGGTGGCGGGATGCGGCTGGTCTTCGCTAGCGGCGGCGGCCAATTGCACAGCTTCATCGGCGACGATGACGATGCCTGACGTCGTCATCACAGCGACTAACCAGACCGTAGGCACCGTACTGGCGACCTCCAGCCCCGTCACCATCGCATTCACCTGCACCGGCCTGCCCGTCACAACTACCCGGTCGGCGGACTACATCGCGACGATCCAGGCTGGGCAAAGTCTGGCGACGCTGGATGCCACCAACAACCCCAACGGGCCTGGCATCACCTTTGCGACGAACATCCCGGGCGTTGCCTTGCTGGTCACTGCAAGCCCCGTACAGGCAACCAGTCTCAGCGGAAACGTAAACGACGGCCCAAACAAGTACGCCGGCTATCCTGTTGGCTCGGTCACGGCTCCGGCCGGTTCCGTGCAAGGCAGCTATGGCAGTACGTTTACCGAAACCTTTGTGGGCCAACTCATTGTCACAAGTACCACCGTCGGCACTGGCACCATCACGGGCAAGAGCCTCATTCCCTTCTGGTGGTACGTGTCGGGCGGCTCACAATATTCCAGCAGCATTAATATGGGTGCCAGCCTCATGCTGGCCAACAGCACCATCCGCAGTGGATCGTGCAGCGTCAATACGGACTCTCAGAACCTCAGCGTGAACCTGCCGAGCATCATCGCATCGGCGTTTACCGGTGGTGGTGCCGTAGGCAGCAAGATCCCCTTCAACATCAACTTGACCTGCAAGTCGGCAAGCAAAAACGTCCTAATCACCATGACGGCCAGTAACCCTGGGCCACAGACGGGCGTCATCCTCTCCACGACGGGCTCAGGCTATGCAAACAACGTGGGTGTGCAGGTCTTCAACAATGCGGGGACACCCGTGGATGTCACCGGCGGCTCAAGCCAGCGCATTGCCACATCCACCAGCAAAGGCCCACTGTCCATTCCCTATACGGTGCAGTACTACCAGACGGGATCGCCCGTCAGCGCCGGCCAAGTGAACGCCACGCTCACGTTCGTCATGAGTTACCAGTAATGATGGATTCTCGGAGCATCAAAAGAACGTCTGCATGACCAACTTGATCGACGAGTCGTCCTGCCCCAAGGCCCGCGCATAACCCGCGTAATAGCTGAGCACGCGATCGTCAGAAATCCCTGATCGGGCCACCGTGGTCACGCGCAGATCAAAAGCTGCCGAATCAACTTCCCGCCCGGCACAAACAGAGCGCATAGCTTTCGCTGAAGGCGATGCAATGGCAACGTCCACGCCACGAGCCATGCATGTAGGCTCCAAGACGCTGCCCGAGAACGTGAGCGTTCCGTCAACGGCATGCGCCCGCGATCCACCCAGCGCCAAGGCGACGACGCAACCCGCACAGGTCCAGCGAATCCAGCCCTTCATAAGCGCCCCTTCCCGCAGCCCCTGCAGAAAGCGGGAGTGCATGTCGGGTCTATCGGCGTGGTCCCCTGGGACTTGATATGGGAAACCCGGGCAGGTCTCCGCAATGTGAAGCACGTCACATTCGTCCCGCACCCAGCCGGGGGCGGGCTAGGCGGGGCGATCTGGATTGGGTGGGGGCTGACCGGTTAGCGGCGCGGGTCAGCGCAGCTTGAATCCCTTGTTGGGCAACCGTTTAGGAAGCGGCTGCGGACTCAGCGTGAAGAGACGTACTTCTCGCGGCGGATCTGGGCCACCGGCAGGCCAAATTCCTTCAGCGCAGTGAAGGCGGCGTCGACCATGTTGGGGTTGCCACACAGGTAGGCGATATCACGCTCGGCGCTGGGCGCCAGCTCGGCCAGTACGTTCTGCACGTGGCCGGTGCGGTCGTTCGGACGAGGCGTCGCGCGGGGCTGGCGGCTGAGGCAGCCGTAGAAGCTGAAGCCGGGGTTGGCCTGGGCGAAGGCTTCGAATTCGTCACCGTAGAGCAGCTCGGTCTCGTTGCGCGCGCCGTACAGCAGCACCACCTCGCGGCCCTGCTTCACCAGTTCGGCGATCTGCGGGAGCATGGCGCGGTACGGCGTGACGCCGGTGCCGGTGGCCAGCAACAGGTAGCGGCCGTTGGTATCGCCCGCCTGCAGGCAGAAACGCCCGTAGGGGCCGCTGGCGTTGATTTCGCCGCCGACCGGCAGCTCGCCCAGCAGTTTGGTGGCTGCCCCGCCGTCCACGTAGCTCACCGCGATTTCGATGCGCTGCACCGGCGAGGAACCGTCGCCCACCGTGCCCACCGAGTAGCTCCGCTTGGTGGCGGCGCCGTCCTCATAGTGGAAGTGGACCTGCAGGAACTGGCCCGGGACGAAGGCCAGGGGCTGCCCGTCGGCGCGCTCGAAGGCCAGGTGGCGCACGGTGGGCGCCAGCATGCGGCTGTCGACGAGACGGAGCTGGAAATGGTCTGCCATGGGGTATTCCGGGGGAAACAGTGTGGCCACCGCGTCGCGCCGGACGGGCTGGGCAAGCCACGTATAATAAAGGGCTAGCCCCTTCGGTGCAGCTCATGCCCTCCTCTTCCACACCCGCGCTGGTCGTCGACAACCTGCGCAAGACCTATAGCAATGGCGTCCAGGCCCTCAAGGGCATCAGCCTCACGGTGCAGCCAGGCGACTTTTTCGCCCTGCTCGGCCCCAACGGCGCCGGCAAATCCACGCTGATCGGCATCCTCTCCTCGCTGGTGAACGCCACCAGCGGCGACGCGCAGGTATTTGGCGTGTCGGTCAACAAGCAGCGTGGCAAGGCCATGCAGCTGATTGGCCTGGTGCCGCAGGAAATCAACTTCAACCAGTTCGAGAAGCCGTTCGATATTTGCGTGAACGAGGCCGGCTTCTACGGCATTCCGCGCAAGATCGCCGTCGAACGTGCCGAGAAGTACCTCAAGGAACTGCGCCTGTGGGACAAGGCGCAGGACCAGGCGCGCATGCTCTCCGGCGGCATGAAACGTCGCCTGATGATCGCCCGCGCGATGATGAACGAGCCCAAGCTGCTGATCCTCGATGAGCCCACCGCTGGCGTGGATATCGAGATCCGCCGCTCCATGTGGCAGTTCGTGAGCGGCATCAACGCCGCCGGCACCACGGTGATCCTCACCACGCACTACCTGGAGGAAGCCGAGCAGCTGTGCCGCAACATCGCCATCATCGACCACGGCACGATCGTGGAAAACACCTCGATGAAGCGACTGCTGGCCTCGCTGGACGTGGAGACCTTCGTGCTGGACATCCAGCAGGTCCCCTCGGAGCTGCCGGTCATCCCGGGCATCACGCTGCGCCGCGTCGACGAGCACACGCTGGAAGCGGAGATGTCCCGCTCGCATGATCTCAACTCGCTGTTCGCCACCTTGTCCGCCGAGGGCATGACGGTGACCTCGATGCGCAACAAGACCAACCGACTGGAGGAGCTGTTCGTTCGACTCGTCGAGAACGGCCGCACGACGAAGGACACCGTGGAGAAAGTCGCATGAACAGCGCCGGCAACCTCGTCGCACTCAACACCATCGTCCGGCGCGAGATCGTGCGCATCATGCGCATCTGGACGCAGACGCTGATCCCGCCTGCCATCACGATGACGCTTTACTTCGTGATCTTCGGCAAGCTGATCGGCAGCCGCATCGGCACCATCGAGGGCGGCTTCACCTATATGCAGTACATCGTGCCGGGCCTGGTGATGATGAGCATCATCACCAACAGCTACGGCAACATCTCCAGCTCGTTCTTCGGCGCCAAGTTCAGTCGCGCGGTGGAGGAGATGCTGGTATCGCCGATGCCCAACTGGGTGATCCTGCTGGGCTACGTCACCGGCGCCGTGACGCGCGGCATCATCGTCGGCGCGCTCGTGCTGCTCATTGCACTGTTCTTCACGCACCTGAACGTGGTGCACCCGCTGATCACGCTGGCCTCGGTGATCCTGGGCGCAACGATCTTTTCGCTCGCCGGATTCGTCAATGCGGTGTATGCGAAGAAGTTCGACGACATCGCCCTGGTGCCGACCTTCGTGCTGACCCCGCTCACCTACCTTGGCGGCGTGTTCTATTCGGTCAGCATGCTGGGCGAGCCCTGGCGCACCATCTCGATGGTCAACCCCATCCTGTACATGGTCAACGCGTTCCGCTTCGGCGTGCTTGGCGTGAGCGACGTGCATGTCGGCGTGGCGTTCGCGGTGATGCTGGCGTTTGTCGTGGGTTTGTCCATCGTGGCGCTGCAGCTGCTGAAGCGCGGCATAGGCTTGCGGTCTTGAGTGCAGAAAATAGTGAAGAGAAGTGAGGAGTGAGAAAAGAGCCACCTCTCGTTTCTCACTCCCCTTAACTCACTCCTAGCCTTTATGCGTGTAAACAAATACATCAGCGAAGCCGGCATCTGCTCCCGTCGCGAGGCGGACGAGATGCTGTTGGCTGGCCGCGTCACCATCAACGGTGAAGTCGTCACCACTGGCGCGAAGGCGCTGGAAGGCGACGAAGTTCGCGTTGATGGCGAGATCGTCAAGGCGCGCATCCTCGCCGCCACGCCGTCGGCCAAGCGCGGCGTCTACATCGCGCTGAACAAGCCGGTGGGCGTCACCTGCACCACCGACTCCACGGTCAAGGACAACATCGTCGACTTCGTTGACCATCAGGAGCGGGTGTTTCCGATCGGTCGCCTGGACAAGGATTCGGAAGGCCTGATCCTGCTCACCAGCAACGGCGACATCGTCAACGAGATCCTGCGCTCGGAGAACAACCACGAGAAGGAATATCTCGTGGCGGTGAACAAGGCCGTCACCGACGAGTTTCTCGCTGGCATGGCGCGTGGCGTTCGCATCCATGGACAGATGACCAAGCCGTGCAAGGTCCGCAAGATCGCGAAGTTTGGCTTTGCCATCATTCTGACCCAGGGTTTGAACAGGCAGATTCGATTGATGGCGGCGGCGTTTGGCTATCGCGTGACGCAGTTGCGGCGGGTGCGCATCATCAATGTGAAGTTGGGGCATCTGAAGCCGGGGCAGTGGCGGAATTTGACTGAGGCGGAGTTGAAGGGGCTGTTGCCGAATCGCACGCAGTGGTGAGTGATTTTGGCTCACTTTGTGGCCAACTCTTTCTCTAGCAGCGCCCCGTGCGTGACGGCATCATCGCAGTCGTAGCTGTGCTTCCATCCCTGAAAAAACTGGGAACCCAGGTTGCCCCACGCTTTCCTACCCGTCATCCCTGCGAAAGCAGGGATCCAGTGACTCTAGCTTCTAGCCTCTTCTAAGGCGTTACCGCC
>NZ_QQSY01000006.1:0-97503 GCF_003351225.1 Dyella solisilvae | reverse complement strand
CACTTTTCTTTGCTGGCCCAAAGAAAAGTAACCCAAAGAAATGGCCTGACAGGCTCGTAGCGATATGCCGGATACAAGCTTGGCCGACTGAGGCCAGTCGGATCGGTGCCGTGGTACCTCACGGATAGCGGCTACGCCGCAACGCGCCGTGGCGGAGAGGGGGCGCAGCGCTGCATGGCATACAAGCCCGGATGACTGAGGCTAGCCAAATTCGTCGCGTGCTACCTCGCGGACAGCGGCCACACCGCGGGGCGTCGTCGTACTGAGGACTTAAAGCCATGTACCGCGCGCTCCACTTCTTGCTCCCTCTCCCTTCCGGGGAGAGGGTTGGGCATTGCCACCTTCACGGTGGCATTGCCACCTTCACGGTGGTCAGGGGCCAGGCTTCCGACGATGCTCAACCTGCCCACGCCGCAAACGGCCCCTTCCTGCCGCATCGCACCATCTCCGGGCGCCCAAAGTCACTGGATCCCCGCTTTCGCCGAGATGACGAGCCAAAAGAGGCTCGACGCACCTGCACCATTCCATTTTGCGATGCGACGACTCGACATCGGCCGGTCTCTAGTGCATACGTATTCACTTCGATCGGCCGGCACTGCCAGCGCAGAATCGCCGGACTCTGACTTGGGGAGAGGCGATGAATTTGAATTCACCTTCGACGCCGGCCAACGCCGTCGATGACATGGGCCAGCGGGCCACTGCGCGCGTGGTGCTGATTGCAGCCGCGGCCGCCCTTGGCGGTTTCCTGTTTGGTTTCGACACTGCGGTGATCAACGGGGCGGTGGATGCGGTGCGCGGCAATTTTGGGCTGGGCGCGGCGCAGATCGGCTTTGCGGTGTCGTGCGCGCTGCTCGGTTCGGCGGTGGGCGCGTGGTATGCCGGCCCGTTGGCGGACCGCTTCGGTCGTGTGCGCAGCATGCAGGTGGCGGCGCTGTTCCTTGCACTGAGCGCGCTGGGCTCAGGCCTTGTCTCCGGCGTGGCCAGCCTGGTGTTCTGGCGTCTGGTCGGCGGCATCGGCGTGGGCATGGCCTCGGTGATTGCGCCCACCTATATCGCGGAAATTTCCCCGGCGTCGGTGCGTGGTCGGCTGGGCTCGCTGCAGCAATTGGCGATCGTGCTCGGCATCTTCGCCGCGCTGCTGAGTGATGCGTGGCTGGCGGGTAGCGCCGGCGGCGCTGCGCAGCCGCTGTGGATGGGCCTGGCCGCGTGGCGCTGGATGTTCCTGGTCGCCGTGGTGCCTGCGCTGATCTATGGCTCACTGGTGCTGGGCGTGCCGGAGTCGCCGCGCCATCTGGTGGCGAAGGGCCGGCTGGCCGAAGCGCACGACGTGCTGCGCCAGGTGCTGGACATGCACGGCGAGGACGCGCTGAACGCCAAGGTCAAGGACATCCAGGACAGCCTGCATTCCGAATACCGCCCGACCCTGAAGGACCTGCGCGGCCCGCGCCTGGGCCTGCTGCCGGTGGTGTGGATCGGCATCCTGCTGTCAGTGTTCCAGCAGTTCGTGGGCATCAATGTCATCTTTTACTACTCGTCCACGCTGTGGCATTCGGTGGGCTTCAGCGAGACGGACTCGTTCTCCATCACAGTGGCCACCTCGATCGTGAACGTGCTGGTGACGCTGGTGGCGATCGCGCTGGTGGATCGCATCGGCCGCAAGCCGCTGCTGGTGATCGGCTCGGCGGGCATGACCGTCACGCTCGGCCTGATGGCCTTGTGCTTTTCGCAGGCCACCGGCAGCGGCGCCAACCTGATCCTGCCGGCGCCATGGAACATGGTCGCCCTGGTTTCCGCCAACGCCTACGTGGTCTGCTTCGGCCTCAGCTGGGGCCCGATGGTGTGGGTGCTGCTCGGTGAGATGTTCCCGAACCGCATCCGCGCCATTGCGCTGGCGGTGGCGGCGTCAGCGCAATGGCTGGCCAATTTTGTCATCACCAGCAGCTTCCCGGCGCTGGCCGAGGTGGGCCTGGCCTTTGCGTATGGCCTGTACGCGACGTTCGCCCTGCTCTCGCTGGTCTTCGTGCTGAAGGCGGTGCGTGAGACCAAGGGCATGGAGCTGGAGGAAATGCAGGGGTAAATCAGTAGTAAGGAATGGGTAGCGGGGGCGCGTCGATGCACGCCACTACCCATTCCTCACCATCCGCCATGCGATCATGGCGCATGACCGATTTCCGCACGCTCCCGCTTAAACCCGCGCTGCTCGCCAGCGTGGAGACCCTCGGCTATACCGAGATGACCCCCGTGCAGGCGCTCAGCCTGCCACCGATGCTGGAAGGCCGCGACGTGATCGCGCAGGCCCGCACCGGCAGCGGCAAGACCGCCGCCTTCGGCCTGGCCCTGCTGCAGCAGCTGGAAGTGGAGACCATCCGGCTGCAGGCGCTGGTGCTGTGTCCCACGCGCGAACTGGCCGACCAGGTCAGCAAGGCGATCCGCAAGCTGGCCGCCAACACCCCGAATGTGAAGCTGCTGACGCTGTGCGGCGGCATGCCTCTGGGCCCGCAGCTGGCCTCGCTCACGCATGACCCGCACATCGTGGTCGGCACGCCGGGGCGAGTTCAGGAGCATCTCAAGCGCGGCAGCCTGCACGGCGGTGGCATCAAGGTGCTGGTGCTGGACGAGGCCGACCGCATGCTGGACATGGGCTTCAGCGAGGCCATTGACGACATCGTCGGGCGCATCGCCAAGCACCATCAGACGCTGCTCTTCTCAGCGACCTATGCGGAAGAGATCCGTCAGGTCAGCAAGCGCATGCAGCGCGAGCCGGTGGAAGTGACGGTGGAGGCGCCGCACGAGGAGTCCACCATCGAGCAGCGCTTCCACGAAGTGGAGCCAGCGCAGAAGCTGGACGCGCTCGCGCAGTTGCTCGGCAAGGAACACGCTCAGCACGCGCTGGTGTTCTGCAACATGCGCAAGGATGTCGATGCAGTGGCCGAGGAACTGGACAAGCGCGGCTTCTCCGCGCTGGCTCTGCACGGCGACATGGAGCAGCGCGATCGCGACGAGGTGCTGGTGCAGTTCGCCAACCGCAGTTGCTCGATCCTGGTCGCCACCGACGTGGCTGCGCGTGGCCTGGACATCAGCGCGCTGCCGCTGGTGGTGAGCTACGACATCGCGCACGACCCGGATACCCATACGCACCGCATTGGCCGCACCGGCCGTGCCGGCGAAGCGGGCCTGGCCCTCACCCTGGTCACCCCGCGCGAGAGGCCCAAGGCGCTCAACATCGAGGACCAGCTCGGCCAGCCGCTGCCCTGGCATCCGTTGAAGCTGTCCGCGCCGCGGGGCAAGCAGCTCAATCTCGCGCCCATGAAGACCGTGGTGATCGACGCCGGCCGCCAGGACAAGCTGCGCCCGGGCGACATCCTGGGCGCGCTGACCGGCGATGCGGGGCTCGACGCGAAGGACATCGGCAAGATCGACGTGTTCGCGACGCGCGCCTATGTGGCGATCCGGCGAGATCTTGCGAACAAGGCGCTGGAACGCCTGCGCGCGGGCCGCATCAAGGGGCGCAATTTCAGGGTTCGCGCGCTGCACTGAGCCACGGCGCACGGCCCTACAGCGGCGGGCTGGGCTTTGCAGCCCAACCAACGACCCATCCCGGACGTCCAAACCGCGTAGTAAGGTGCGGTACTCACCGACCCCAGGATCCAGCCCGTGTCACGCCGTACCCTCTGCCTTGCCGCCCTGATCGCCACTACCGTCGCCGCCCAGGCCGCCGACGTGCCCGCGCAGCCGCGCGAGCAGCCCTCGCTGCTGGCCTTGTCCACCGCTCCCAGCGAGGCGGAGTTGCACGCCACCATCGAGAAGCTGATCAGCTTTGGCACCCGCCACACGCTGTCGGACACCCAGTCCGACACGCGTGGCATCGGCGCCGCGCGCCGCTGGGTCAAGTCGCGTTTCGAGCAGATCTCCAAGGAGTGCGGCGGCTGCATCGAAGTGGTGACGCCGTCGCAAGTGTTCACCGGCAAGCGTGTGCCGCAGCCCACCGAGGTGATGGACGTGGTGGCGATCAAGCGCGGCAAGACCGACCCCCAGCGCGTGATCGTGATGACCGGCCACCTGGACTCGCGCGTCACCGACGTGATGAACGCCACCAGCGACGCGCCTGGCGCCAACGACGACGCCTCCGGCGTGGCTGCGCTGATCGAGGCGGCGCGCCTGCTGTCGAAGCAGGACAACGGCGCCACCCTGGTGTTCGCCGCGCTGTCGGGCGAAGAGCAGGGCCTGTACGGCGGCAAGGTGCTGGCCGACTACGCCGTGGCGCAGGGCTGGAAGGTGGAGACGGATCTCAACAACGACATCGTGGGCAACAGCCACGGCCAGAACGGCGTGATCGACAACCTCACGGTGCGTGTTTTCTCCGAAGGCACCAAGACCAACGAGACGCCCGAACAGGCGAAGTACCGCGCCTATCACGGCGGCGAAGTGGATTCGCCCTCGCGCAACATCGCGCGCTACATGGAACAGCTCGCCTCGACCTACCTGCCCGACTTCCGCGTGCACATGGTCTACCGCACCGACCGCTACAGCCGTGGTGGCGACCAGGTGCCGTTCCTCGAGGCGGGCTACCCGGCCGTGCGCGTCACCGAGGGTCACGAGGACTACACGCGCCAGCACCAGGACCTGCGCACTGGGCATACTGATCAAGATCGGGGCATCAAGTACGGCGACACCATCGACGGCGTGGATTTCCGTTACCTCGCCCACGTCACCGCGCTCAACACGATCACCATGGCCGCGTTGAGCCGCGCGCCGGCCCCGCCGAGCGGAGTGAGCACCGAGGGCGCCCTGGCCACCGACACCACCGTGAAGTGGAAAAAGACGCCGGGCGCCGCCGGCTACGTGGTGCACTGGCGCGACACCACCGCGCCGCAGTGGCAGTACAGCCGCGCCGTGGGCGATGTGGACCAGGCGGTGATCAAGGACGTGGTGATCGACGACTGGTTCTTCGGCGTCTCGGCGGTTTCGGCCGACGGTTACGAGAGCCCGGTGGTGTTTCCGGGCGACGCCGGCAGCTTCGAACGCTCGCCGGCGCCCAAGTCGCCCTGATCGGCGGAGCCCCCTTCCGCAGATCCCCCTGCCTGGCGATAAGATCGCACCACCACGGCGCCCCAACGGGCGCCGTGGCCGCATCGGGAGGGATGCGGCGCCACGGATGATCTCCAGGGGGAATGTCATGTTTCGCAAGACGCTGCTGCCGGCGCTCGGACTGCTGGCTGCCCTGAGCTTTGCCGCGCCGCTGCAAGCGGTTCCTGTCACCGACCGCCACGCGGCGGCGGTGGCGCTGGTCGACTCGCTGCATCCACTTACCGGAACCGTAGCCCTGCCAAGCGCGCAGGCCACGCTCAAACTCACCGACGTCTACAGCTTCCTTCCCGCGAAGGACGCCCAGCGTGTCGTGACCCAACTGTGGGGCAACCCGCCGGACGACACGGTGCTGGGCATGATCCTGCCCGGCAGTGATCCGCACAGCTTGCTCAACGGCCATCGCTGGGCGGTGGTGGTGACCTTCGTCGACGAGGGCCACGTGTCTGACGGCGATGCGGCCAAGGTCGACTACGACGACATGCTGAAGGACCTCAAGCAGGCCACGAAGGACAGCAACGACGAGCGCCTGAAGGACGGCTACCCCGCCATCGAACTGATGGGCTGGGCCGAGCCACCGCATTACGACGCCGCCAGCCACAAGCTGTACTGGGCGCGCGACCTGAAGTTCACCCGCGCCGACGGCGCCGACGCGGGACACACACTCAACTATGCGATCCGCGTGCTGGGCCGCAAGGGCTACCTGTCGCTCAATGCGGTGGCGCCGATCGGCGCGCTGTCCCAGGTTCGCGCGGACATGCCGCAAGTGGTGGCGCTGGCCGAGTTCGACCCCGGCGAGCGCTATGCCGACTACCAGCCTGGCAGGGACAAGCTGGCGGCCTACGGCATCGCCGCGCTGGTAGCGGGCGGCATCGCCGCCAAGGCCGGCCTGTTCGCCAAGCTCGGCGTGATCCTGCTGGCCCTGAAGAAGTTCATCGTGCTCGGCGTGGCGGCGATCGGCGGCGCGATCTCACGCCTGTTCAAGCGCAAGCAGGCCTGAAAGCCCAGTCGCGGCGCGTGCAGTGCGCCGCTCTTCGCAAGCAGTCGGTCCGTCCCACCACGGAGCACGCGCGATGACCCACATGGAACTTCCGCCACGGCGCGACGAACGCATCGAGCCGAGCTGGGACCGCATGCTGCCCCCTGAGCTGCCACCCCGCACGCCACCGCCGCCGCGGCGCGAATCCGGCTACATCGTGGCGCACTGGAGGGGCGAGCTGCCGCTCGCGTATTCGTACTGGTGCAACGGCGTACTGCTGGGCCTGGCGCTGCTGTTCATTGAAACGATGATGCTGGCCTTGCTCAGGGAACAACACCTGTCGCTCACCCAGGGCCTGGTGCTCTCCGCCAGTTGGATGGCGATGCGCCTGGCCGTCTCGGTGTGGCAGGTGGTGGGCATCCTGCGCTCTGCCGCGGCCAGCGGCAGCAAGTGGGCCGTGCCGGTCAACATCCTGATGGTGCTCACCATCCTTGGCGCCGTGGGCAAGTTGCCCGGCGAAATCACCACGCTGCAGAAGATCGCGCATGGCGCAGCCGAGCAACGCCGGCTCAGCAACTTCACCATCGCGCCCGATCCCTCCGGCGCCGCCATCCTCGCCCGCGGCAACATCGGCGTGGGTTATGCCGACGCCATCGCCGACGCCTTCACCGCGCATCCGCAAATCCATCGACTGGTGCTGGACAGCCTGGGCGGCGATGTCGGCAATGGGCTGCAACTGCACGATTACCTCGCTGCGCATCCGTCCATCGGCGTCGAGGTGGATCACGCCTGCGTCAGCGCCTGCACGCTGGCCTTCATCGGCGCGGCCGAGCGCATCGTTTCCGCACACGGCACGCTGGGCTTTCACCAGATGCGCTCGATGATCGACTCCGGCGCGTCAAAACAGATGGTCGGGGACGAGCAGGCGCACTTCATGACGCTGCTGTCCGCCTTGGGCGCCTCGCCGGACTTCATTCGGCTGGCGTTCGCCAAGCAAGGCGACGACTACTACGCGCCCAATGCCGACTCACTGTTCGCCAACCACATCATCACCGGCCTGCGCCTGGATGATCGCGTGGTCAACGCCGCGCAATGGCGCACCGAGCAGTTCCTGTACAGCTTCAACCAGCACGACCACAGCCGGGCGATGGGCCAGGCGCTGGCGCTGATCCGCCAGCAATGGCCGGCGATCTACGACGCATGGGTCGCTCGCGACCTGCGCATCGAACAGGAACCGGACCAGACGCAACGCATGGCCGATTACAACACCTCGACCTGGCGCGCGCTGCACGCCGCCCGCAGCGCGGCCATGCGCACGGTGACCGCGGACCACGTGCGGCGCTTCGCGATGGAACGTCGGGCTCTGCTCAACCGCATCCGTGACCGCGTCTCCGCCGACGCCTGCGGCCGCTACCTGAGCGGCGTCGGCTTTCAGAGTGCCCACGAGACCGACGCCGTCTACCAGGCCAATGGCGAAAGCTACCTGCATCTGCTGACCGACAACGATCCTTCGCGGGCGATCACCATCAACGCCGCGCTGGGTGAGCGCGCGCTGTCCCAGGTGCGCGCCGGCGTGGAACAGGCCACGCCAGTCACCTCCGGCGCCAACTACCACCCGCAGCTGTGCCGCCAGCAGATTGCGTTGCTCGACGGGTTGCTCGGTCTGTCGCCCCTGGAAAGCGACATGGCCTTGCGCCGCCTGTTCGCGGGAAGCGACTGAGCCGGTTCAGCCGTCGCCATCCAGCCGGACGCCCAGCTGGGCGAAGCGCCGCAAGCCATCATCGCTGGGCTGCAAGGCGCGACTGCCCGTGCGCCGACGCAGCCAGCCCGCCTCCAGCAGCGCGTGCGCCAGCGACACGCCAAGCGGACCGCCCAGGTGCAAGCGCCGCTCCGTCCAGTCCAGGCAACCGCGCCCGCTCAGCGGCAGCAGCGCGTGCACCGGCGCCTCGGCCAAGCCGGCGTCGATCAGTGCGTCGGCGCCCGTGCGCTGCAGGCGCAAGCCATCGCTGGCGGCAAGCAGGAAGCCGCGCGCGAGCATCGCGTCGCACAGGCCGACGCCGAGGCGACCGGCGAGATGGCTGTAACAGGTGCGCGCGATGCGCAGCGCGCGGTCGCCGCCGGCGGGCGTGGGCAGCGTCGGGCGGGTACGCGGCAGGGCCAGCGCCTCCAGCAACGCGGCCACGTCGTCGTTGGCCAGCCGGTAGTAGCGATGGCGGCCTTGCTCGTGCACCGCAAGCAGGCCGCCTTCCAGCAGGCGCTTGAGATGGGCGCTGCCGGTGGCCGCGCCGACGCCAGCGGCGCGCGCCAGCTCACCGGCGGGACGCGCGGTGCCGTCGATCAGCGTCAGCAACATCGCAGCGCGCGCCGGCTCAGCCAGCAGTGCGCCGATCTCGGCGAGCTGGTAGCGGCTGGGCGAGATGGCATCGTTCATGGGGGCAGTCTAGCGCCGCGTTCGTGATCGATACTTCGTTACGCGCCGAAACATCGGCCCGTTGCGGTGACCAAACTGTCGCCATGGACATCTACCGCGCTCCCGACTCCCGCGTCATCCACCCATCGATCCTGTACTTCGGCACGCCGGTGGTGCTGATCACCACGCGCAATCCCGACGGCTCCACCAACATCACGCCGATGTCCTCGGCCTGGGCGCTGGCCAATCGAGTGGTGATCGGCCTGGCCGGCGGCGGCCAGGGACTGGCCAACCTGCAACGCGAGGGCGAGTGCGTGCTCAACCTTGCCGGCGAAGACCTGCACGAAGCGGTCGAACGCATGGCGCCCACCACCGGAGCCGCGCCAGTACCCGATTGGAAACGGGCGATCGGCTATCGCCACGAGACGGACAAATTCTCGCTGGCCGGACTGCATGCGCTGCCGTCGCTCGGCGTGGGCGCGCCACGCATCGCGGAGTGCCCGCTGCAACTGGAAGCGCGCCTGCTGCTGGCCATCGAGCGTCCGCTGGAGGCGTGGCGCGATGGCGCCGGCGGCTACGTGATGGCCGAACTGGAAGTGCTGCACGTGCACGCGCACGACGAGGTGGTGGCGCCCGGCACGCAGCACATCGATCCGCAACGTTACCTGCCGCTGTTCTACCTGTTCCGTCACTACGTGGGCCGCGGCGCCGCGCATGGCCGCACCTTCAAGGCCGAGGTGTGAATCGCCCGCCGCGATGTTGTGAGATGTCATGACGCGAGGAGCCGGTGCTAGCATCCGGAGCCCGATTCCGTCACGAATTCCGGCGCGACCGCCCGACCTTACCCATTCCGCAGGAAGCGAGGCCATGCAGATTCCCACTCTTCTCTTCACTGTGACCGACTGGGCTGGCCTTCCCGTCACCCGCCATCCCGGCGAGTCGGGCGAGGCGCTCTGGCGCACGTTCCAGGTCGGGGACTTGCGCGTGCGCGTGGTGGACTATTCACCCGGCTATCTGGCCGACCACTGGTGCGACCGGGGGCACGTGCTCTACGTGCTGGAGGGCGAGCTGCACACCGAGCTGAAGGATGGCCGCCGCTTCGTGCTGCATGCGGGCATGAGCTATCAGGTGTCCGACTTCGGCGATGCGGCCCATCGTTCCTCGACACCGACCGGCGCGCGCCTGTTCATTGTCGACTGACCCGCACGATGCAGCGCTAGAGGACCAGCGCCAGCACCGCCGCCAGCCAGATCGCGGCGATGCCCAACGCAAAGGCGCGCCGCGCCGCCCCGACGCGCTCGGCGCTCTCCTCGGGTACGGGCGTGGTGACGATCCATGGCACCGAGGCCAGCGCGGCGAACCCGGTGAAGGCCAGCAGCACGATCAGTACGTCCACCGCGCGCCACGGCGTCGCCTCGTGCACGCCCCAGTAGGCGAGAAAGGCCATGCCCATCGCGCAGAGCGTAGCCGAGGCGGAGCACAATCCAACGACGGAACCTGCTGGCGCGCGCATGGTCGACCCTCCCGGGCTGCCGGTGGTGGCGACCGACTTTAGCGTAGAGGTGTGAACGGCAAGGCGAAGGCTCATGTCGAAATCCGACCATCCCGTTCGTCGCACTGGCAAGCAGGGCGAAATCGCCGCGGACAACCCGGCCGGCTACGCCATGCCCCACCCCGATCGCCAGCCACGGACCCCATCCATGTCACTCACGCTCTACATGCACCCGCTCGCCGCGTTTTGCCACAAGCCACTGATCGCGCTGTACGAGAACGACACGCCATTCACGGCACACCTAGTGGATCTCGGTGATGCCGAGGCGCGCGAGGCCTTCTATCGGCTATGGCCAATCGGCAAGTTTCCCGTGCTGCACGACGATGCGCGCGACGCGCTGGTGCCCGAGTCCAGCATCGTCATCGAGTACCTCGATCAGCACTATCCCGGCCCGGTGAAGCTCGTGCCAACCGATCCCGATCTTGCGCGCGAAGCGCGGCTGCGCGACCGCTTCTTCGACCTGTACGTCAGCGAGCCGATGCAGAAGGTCATCACCGACCGCCTCCGACCCAGCGGCCAGCACGACCACTACGGCGTCGCGCAGGCGCGCGACAAACTGCGCGTTGCACTCGACCTGCTCGAGCGCGACATGGCCACACGCACCTGGGCGATTGGCGACAGTTACAGCATGGCCGACTGCGCCGCTTCGCCGGCACTGTTCTACGCCAACCTGGTGATACCGCTGGACGAGGGGCGCCCGCACTGCGCCGCCTACCTGCTGCGACTGATGCAGCGGCCATCGTTCGCGCGCGTGTTGAACGAAGCACAGCCGTACCTGCACCTGGTGCCGCGCGAGAGCGCCGCCGCCTAGCCTTTCAACCGCACGAGGGCACGGCGGGACCCACCACGCCCAGCGAAAATGGCGCCGGGCGGGCGACGTGCGCCCACCGTGCCGCCCCTCCTCCACCCGGCCAACACCCGGACTCTTGGTGCATCGAATGGACGTCCAAATCTGACGCCAAACTGTCACTCACTGACAGCAGGCTGACGCGTCAAACGCAAAGCTAACACGAGGCTCACTGGCCGCTGAACGAAACCGGAAATCCGTTGTCGCGAGGGTCAACCCACTTCGGTACCTTCCGTTTTCCGCCATGAGCCTCCCGACTACCGGGAGGCGACAGGGGACACCAGCCAGCCGACGCGGGGCGCGACTCCCGGGGGCGAGCTCACCCCACTGATCAACCATCGCCGCAAAGGATCCAAGCCATGCAGAGCAAGATGACCTCGCGTTTCAGCCTTATCGCCTTTTCGATGGCCGCTGTGCTCGCGAGCGCGGGCGCCATGGCCCAGTCCACGTCGCCGCAGGACGTCCCCGGCCACCCGCGCGTCTCCGAAGTGAACCAGCGCCTGGAGAACCAGCAGGACCGCATCCAGGCTGGCGTGGCCGACGGCCAGCTCAACGCCAAGCAGGCCGCGCGTGACGAGAAGCAGGACTCCAACATCGCCGCGCGCGAAAGCCGTGACGAAGCCGAGCACGGTGGCCACCTGACCAAGCAGGAAGATAAGAACCTCAACAAGTCGCTGAACCAGGACAGCAAGCGCATCCACAAGCAGCGCAAGGACGGCAAGGCAGGCTGAGCTTTCCCCGCCCTGGCGGCACGAACGGCCCGGCCCACGCCGGGCCGTTTGCGTTTCAGGGCCGTACCACTTCCGGCACTCGCAAGGTGACGCCAGCATGCGAGCATCAGCACACGACTCAATCATGGCGGGAGGGCATATGGTGAGCAGGATCCTGGTAGTGGCGTGCGCGGCAGCGCTGATGGTCGGCTCGGCTCAGGCCGCCGACCCGACGACGGGCAAACCCCAATACGGCAGCTGGGGCTTCGATCAGGCCGGCGCGGACCCGGCGACGAAGCCGGGAGACAACTTCTTCCGCTACGCCAACGGCGCCTGGCTGGACCACACGCCCATTCCGCCCGACAAACCGGCGGTCAGCCTTCGACTCGCCATGACCGACCTCACCGAGCAGCGCCTGCACGCGCTGATGGAAGCATCGGCGAACGGCAACGAAGCGCCGACGACGCTCGAGGGCAAGGTGGGCGCGTTCTACCGCTCCTACATGGACGAGGCGCGTGTCGACGCGCTGGGCGCCAAGCCCATCGCGCCGCAGCTCGACGCCGTGCGGCAAGCCACCACCCGCGATGCGCAGGCGGCCCTGATGGGCCGCACCAATGTCGACTTCGAAGGCGCCCTGTTCGACACCGTGATGGACGTCGACCTCAAGGACACCAGCCACTACGCGATCTACCTCACCCAGGCCGGTCTCGGCCTGCCCGACCGCGACTATTACCTCAAGCCCGAATTCGCCAAGCAGAAGGCCGCCTACCAGGCCTATGTGACCCAGCTGCTCACCCTGGCGGGCTGGCCGCAGCCGGAGGCCGCCGCCAAGGACGTGGTGGCGTTCGAAACGGAGATCGCACAGGCCAGCTGGAGCAAGGTCGAGCAGCGCGACCCGGTGGCCACGTACAACCCCATGAGCATCGCCGACCTGCAGAAGCTGACGCCCGGCTTTGACTGGGCCGGTTACCTGAAGGCCGCGCAGCTGGGCGACCTCAAGCGCGTCGTGGTGGCCGAGAAGACGGCCTTCCCCCGGCTTGCAGAGGTGTACGCGAGGACGCCAGTCGCCACCATCCAGGCCTGGCAGGCGGCACGCGTCGCCGACAACGCGGCGTATTACCTGTCCAAGCCCTTCCAGGATGCCTACTTCGGCCTGCACGCCAAGACGCTCACCGGCCAGCAGCAGCAGGAAGCGCGCTGGAAGCGCGCGGTGCACGCGGTGTCCGGCGGCGATTGCGGCACCGGCGAGCGCCTTGCCTGCTTCGGCAACCTGGGCTGGGGCGTGGGGCAGCTCTACACCACCCGCTACTTCCCGGCCTCGTCGAAGGCCAAGATCGAAGCGCTGGTGGCCAACCTCAAGGCGGCCTACCACGCGCGCATCGAGAAGCTCGACTGGATGGGGCCGAAGACTCGCGAACAGGCCCTGCGCAAACTCGATACCTACACCATCAAGGTCGGCTACCCCGATCACCCGCGCGACTACGCGAACGTGACGATGCGCAGCGACGACCTGGTCGGCAACGTGCTGCACGCCGCCCAGGCCGACTACGCGTTCTACCTCAATCGCCTCGGCGGTCCGGTGGACCGCAGCGACTGGTCGATGACGCCGCAGACCAACGACGCCTACAACGGGTCGCTGCGCGACATCGTGTTTCCCGCCGCCATCCTGCAGCCGCCGATCTTTGATCCGAATGCGGATCCGGCCATCAACTACGGCGCCATTGGTGGCGTCATCGGCCATGAGCTGACCCACGGCTTCGACGACGAAGGCCGCAAGATCGACGCCGACGGCAACCTGCGCGACTGGTGGACGCCTGCGGACGCGAAGGCTTTCGACGAGCGCGCGAAAAAGCTCGGCGCCCAGTACGACGCCTTCGAACCACTGCCCGGCGTGCACATCAACGGCAACCTGACCATGGGCGAGAACATTGCCGACCTCGGCGGCCTCACCCTGGCGCTGGACGCCTACCACGCCTCGCTGCACGGCAAGCCGGCGCCCGTGATCGACGGCCTCACCGGCGACCAGCGCGTGTTCCTCGGCTGGGCGCAGGCCTGGCGCGGCAAGCTCACCGACGACGCCATCCGCCGCCAGGTCACCAGCGACCCGCACTCCCCCCGCACGTTCCGAGTCAACGGACCGGTGCGCAATATCGACGGGTGGTACGAGGCGTTCGGCGTGAAGGCCGGCGACAAGCTCTACCTGTCGCCCGAGGAGCGCGTGCGCATCTGGTGATGCAATGCCATGCGGTACCGGCGCTCAGGCGTCGGTACCGCTCATCCCGCTTGCTTCGCTCACTGCTGCTGCGCCTCGCGACTCCAGCGCCATCACCATCGGCGTCGTCATCATGGTGGTGAGGATGGCCATCACCAGCAGGATGGTGAACATCGCGGGGGTGATCACGCCCGCGTCGAGGCCCACCTTGATCACGATGAGCTCCATCAGGCCTCGCGCATTCATGAGCGAACCGATGGCCAGGCTGTCGCGCCAACCCTGACCCGCCACGCGGGCGCCCAGGGCGCCGCCGATCAGCTTGCCGCCAATGGCCACCAGCAGCACCAGCGTCAGGGCGAGCGCGGCGTCAGCGCTCAGCAGCTCGGCGGTGGTGCTCAGGCCGGCGAGCACGAAGACCACGGGCAGGAACGCGGCCAGGGTGACGTGCTCGACCCGCTCGATCAGTCCATGCAGCAAGCGATCATCGCGTGGCAGGCACACGCCGAACAGGAACGCGCCGAACACCGCGTGCAGGCCCAGCCATTCGGTGACCGCCGCACAACCGAACGCGCCCGCCAGCAGGAAGGCGAGCACGGCGCCGCGGGTCTGTCCGTCCGGTGCATGCCGTGCGAGCAGCCGAGCGCACAACGGTCGCAACACCAGCCAGGCCACGGCTAGCAGCCCCAGCAGTCCGCCTATCGTGCGCAAGAACGGCCACCAACTGCCGCGCGCGCTGATCAGAGCGACCACAAAAGCCAGGGCCACCCAGGCAAACACGTCGGCGACGGCGGCGGCGGCAAGTCCCAGGCGGCCAGGCGTGGTGTCGGTAAGACGCCGTTCCTTCACGATGCGCGCCATCACCGGCAGCGCGGTGATCGCGCAGGCCGTTGCCAGAAACAATGCAAACGGCCAGTACGCCACGCCGGCGGGTGCGTAAGCACCGTACAACCACGGCGCGATGCCGAGCGCGAGCAAGGCCGGTAGCGCACACGCCAGTCCACCGATCCAGCCCGCGGGCCGCAACACCCGCGAACCCTGTGGAATGCGCAGTTCCGCGCCCACCACCGTCATGAACAGCACCAGCCCGAGCGTGCTGAGGCTCTGCAGGTTGCCAAGACTGTCCGCGGGAAACAGCTGCGCCTGCCAGGACGGCGCCAGCGCGCCAAACACCAGCGGCCCCAGCGCGAGGCCGGCGATCATCTCGCCCACCACGGCCGGCTGGCCGAGCCAGCGCAACGCCCACGCCATCAGGCGCGCGGCCACGATGATCACGAGCAACTGGACGAGCAACAGCGGATGGCCCATCGCGGACACCCTCTCAGGTCGAATCCGCAGCTTGCATGGCGATGTAGTGATAGCGCAACCATCGCTACACTTTCGCCATGGCCCATGTCCTCGTTCCGCTACCCCGTCGCGACTTTGACCCCAGCGAAGCCGCCGTGCCCTGGCGCATCCTCATCCAGGCTGGTCATCGCGTGAGTTTCGCCACACCCGACGGCCAGCCGTCGGCGGCCGATCCGCTCATGCTCAGCGGCGAGGAGCTCGATCCGTGGGGCTGCGTACCGGGCCTTCGCAAGCTCACCGCGTTTGGACGTCTGTTGCGGGCGAATGCGGTTGCGCGACGTGACTACGCTGCGATGATCGAGGACGTGGCTTTCAGGTCACCACTGCGCTGGGATGCCATCGACCCGTCGCAGTTCGATGGCCTGCTGTTGCCGGGTGGGCATCGGGCCCGCGGCATGCGCGAATACCTGGAAAGCCCCCTGCTGCAGTCGGTCGTGACTGCGTGCTTCGCGGCGAACCGACCGGTGGCGGCGATCTGCCACGGCGTGGTGCTGGTGGCGCGCAGCCTTGGGCCAGACGGGCGTTCCGTCCTGCACGGCCGGCGGACCACCGGACTGACCTGGGCGCTGGAGAAATCCGCCTGGTCGCTCACCCGCATCACCCGCTTCTGGGACCCGGACTACTACCGCACCTACCCCGACGGCCCCGGCCAGCCGGCCGGCTACATGTCGGTGCAGCAGGAAGTGACGCGCGCGCTGGCTCGCCCCGACGACTTTCTCGATGTGCCACGCGAAGCGCCTCATCACTGGCGCAAGACCGGCGGTCTCACGCGAGACAGCGACACTGACGACACGCCGGCCTTCGTGGTGCGCGACGGCAATTATGTTTCCGCCCGCTGGCCCGGCGACGTGCACCGCTTCGCCCGCCAGTTTGTCGCCGCGCTGGAGGGGCTGGACGGCTAAGCTGCGTCCCCGCCCCGCGATCCCCCAGAAATTTTCCTAATCCGTTCTAAGCCCGTCCCGCGCCTCGGATTTTCGATTTTTATCCACGCGCAATCCACAATCTGTTGGGTTGACCGACCCGGATCGGCCCGATATGTTGTGCCGCGTCGGCGCCACTCTCAGACCCACGGTCGGACTGGCTTAATAGGGAATCCGGTGGGAATCCGGAACTGCCCCGCAGCGGTAAGCGGAAACGAAAGCCAACAACGCACTGGCCCTCAGCGGCTGGGAAGCGGGAGCGAGTAGGTCGGGTCGCAAGACCCGTCGTCCGCAAGTCCGAAGACCTGCCGACACGTCGTGGCCTGAGCGCCACGATGCGAGATGACGGCTTCCGCGGGGAAGTGCGTCGATGCGCGGGGCCTCAAGCCCTGCTGATCGACCGTCCGTGGAAGTGCATCTCTTCAGCCCTGCGCGCGGGAGCAGGCGGTTGATGACCACGCTTGGAGCGAAGTCGCCATGCAACCTATCGATACCACCGGCCGCGAACGTGACGACGAGCGCGGCGACGCCCCCGCTTTCTCTGCCGAAACTGTCGTGGCGGAGACCCCGCGCACGGACACGCCGTTCGCGCTGACCCCGCCGCACAACCCGGGCCAGATGCGCGTGACCAAGCGCAACGGCCGCCAGGAAGTGGTGGACGTGAACAAGATCGTCCGCGCCGTGACCCGCAGCAGCGAAGGCCTGCATGCGGTGGACCCGATGCGCGTGGCGCTCAAGACCATCGGCGGCCTGTACGACGGCGCCACCACGCAGGAACTGGACCAGCTGTCCATCCGCACCGCGGCCGCCCTCACGGCCGAGGAGCCGGAATACGGCCAGCTCGCCGCCCGCCTGCTGGGCGCGTTCATCGACAAGGAAGTGAGCGGCCAGGAAATCCAGAGCTTCTCCCAGTCCATCGCGCGCGGCGCGGAGCTGGGCATCCTCAACGAGCGACTGCGCGACTTCGTGTCGACCAACGCGCGCAAACTCAACGACGCGATCGACCCGCTCGCCACGCGCCGCTTCGAGTACTTTGGCCTGCGCACCGTGTATGACCGCTACCTGCTGCGCCACCCGCAGTTGCGCAAGGTCATCGAGACGCCGCAGCACTTTTTCATGCGCATCGCCTGCGCGCTGGGCGGCAGCGAGATCGGCGAAACGCTGGAGCTGTACCGCCTGTTGTCCTCGCTGGAATACATCGCCAGCTCGCCGACGCTGTTCAACGCGGGCACCGCGCACGAGCAGCTCAGCTCCTGCTTCCTGCTCGACTCGCCGGCCGACTCGCTGGAGTCGATCTACGAGAAGTACGGCGACGTGGCCAAGCTCAGCAAGTTCGCCGGCGGCATCGGCCTGGCGTACTCGCGCGTGCGTTCGCGCGGCTCGCTGATCAAGGGCACCAACGGCCACTCCAACGGCCTGGTGCCGTGGCTGAAGACGCTGGACGCCTCCGTCGCGGCGGTGAACCAGGGCGGCAAGCGCAAGGGCGCGGCCTGCGTGTACCTGGAGCCGTGGCACGGCGACATCGAGGAGTTCCTCGAGTTGCGCGACAACACCGGCGACGAAGCCCGCCGGACGCACAACCTCAACCTGGCCAACTGGATCCCCGACGAATTCATGCGTCGCGTGGAAACCGACGGCGAGTGGTCGCTGTTCGATCCCAAGATCGTGCCGCACTTCGTCGACAGCTGGGGCGAGACGTTCGAGAAGGCTTACCGTGAAGCGGAAGCCGCCGGCCTGGCCACCAAGAAGGTGAAGGCGCGCGAGCTCTATGCCCGCATGCTGCGCACGCTGGCGCAGACCGGCAACGGCTGGATGACCTTCAAGGACCGAAGCAACGCCACCAGCAACCAGACGGCGAAGCCGGAAAACGTCATTCACCTGTCCAACCTGTGCACCGAAATCCTCGAAGTCACCAATGCCGAGGAAACGGCGGTGTGCAACCTGGGCTCGGTGAACCTGTCGCGCCATGTCGTGGATGGCCGTTTCGACTTCGACAAGCTCGCCGCTACGGTGCGCACCGCAGTGCGCCAGCTTGATCGCGTGATCGACCTGAACTTCTATCCGATCGACACCGCCAAGGTCGCCAACAACAAGTGGCGTCCGGTCGGCCTGGGCGTGATGGGCCTGCAGGACGTCTTCTTCAAGCTTCGCCTGCCGTTCGATTCGGCCGAAGCGCTGACGCTGTCCACGCGCATCGCCGAGGAGATCTATTACAACGCGCTGTGGCAGTCGAACGAACTGGCCGCCGAGCATGGACCGCATCCGGGCTTTGCCGAAAGCCGCGCCGCCAACGGCGAGCTGCAGTTCGACTACTGGTCGAACGCGAAGCCGACCGACAAGGCGCGCTGGGATGACCTGCGCGAGTCGATCAAGGCCAAGGGCCTGCGCAACTCGCTGCTGATCGCGATCGCGCCGACCGCCACCATCGCCTCCATCGCGGGCTGCTACGAGTGCATCGAGCCGCAGGTGAGCAACCTGTTCAAGCGCGAGACGCTGTCCGGTGACTTCCTGGTGGTGAACCGCTATCTGGTGGAAGAGCTGAAAACGCTGGGCCTGTGGACCAGCGAGATCCGCGACGCCATCAAGCTGGCCGAAGGCTCGATCCAGGGCATCAGCGCGATTCCCGAACGCCTGCGCACCATCTATCGCACGGTGTGGGAACTGCCGCAGAAGGCCTTGATCGACCTGGGCGCCGCGCGCGGCGCGTACATCGACCAGAGCCAGTCGCTGAACCTGTTCATGGAAAACCCGAACATCGGCCAGCTCAGCTCCATGTACATGTACGCATGGAAGTCCGGCATCAAGACCACCTACTACCTGCGCTCGCGCCCGGCTACCAAGATTGCCAAGACCACGGTGTCCGCAGCGCCTGTTGCGAAACCGGCGCCGGTGGCGGATCAAGAGCAGGCGACGGCGGCGGTGTTCTGCTCGCTGGAAAATCCGGAGTATTGCGAGGCGTGCCAGTAAAGCCAGGAGTGAGTGGAGAGAAGTGAGTAGTGAGAGAAAGCGGTCATCGCGCTCGTTGGTTTCGACGCATGGTCGTCAGGATTCGGCTCACTTCCTCCACTTGCTGCCTTACGCAAGCTGTTTGCGACAGGGCAAGCCAGCCGACTCGCTCGCAGAGGGTCAATTGAGTCTCAAGCTCGGCGAGTGAACCATGGGCAATGGAGAGAAACTGGGACTTTTCCTTCTTGGATTCCCTTGTCCATCCTTCAGCAATATTGCTTGGCACTGACACCGCCGCACGCGTTATCTGACTACGCAACCCGTATCTTTCCTCGTCTGGAATCAGCTTCGCCAAACGATAGATCTCGCAGGCCATCTCCATCGCCTTGCCCCACACCACTGTATCCCGGTAATGCACATGACCTCCTCTGTCAGTAACGAAGTCAACTCTCTCACTTCTCACTCCTCTTCACTCACTCCTCGCATCCTCGATCCCGGCTTCGAACTCACCCTGCGCCCGATGCGCTATCCCGAGTTCTACGAGATGTATCGCAACGCGATCAAGAACACCTGGACCGTGGACGAGGTGGACTTCTCGCTCGACGTCACCGACCTGCGCTCCAAGATGAGCGATGCGGACCGCCACCTGATCCATCGCCTGGTCGCGTTTTTCGCTACCGGCGACACCATCGTGGCGAACAACCTGGTGCTCAACCTGTACCAGCACATCAACGCGCCCGAAGCGCGCATGTACCTGTCGCGCCAGCTGTACGAGGAAGCGCTGCACGTGCAGTTCTACCTCACCCTGCTCGACACCTATATCCCCGATCCGAACGAACGCAACAAGGCGTTCGCGGCGATCGAGAACATTCCGTCGATCCGCCAGAAGGGCGAATTCTGCTTCAAGTGGATCGACTCCGTGCAGGACCTCAAGAAGCTGGAGACGCGCGAACATCGTCGCCAGTTCCTGCTCAACCTGATCTGCTTCGCCGCCTGCATCGAGGGCCTGTTCTTCTTCGCCGCCTTCGCCTACGTGTACTTCCTGCGCTCGCGCGGCCTGTTGCACGGCCTGGCCTCGGGCACCAACTGGGTGTTCCGCGACGAGAGCTGCCACATGGCCTTCGCCTTCGACGTCGTGCGTACCGTGCGTGCCGAGGAGCCGGACCTGTTCGACGAGGAAATGCGCACGCAGATCGAGGAGATGCTCGAAGACGCCATCGCCTGCGAGACGCAGTTTGCCGAGGACGTGCTGTCCGGCGGCGTGGCCGGTCTGTCGGCGAAGGAAATGCGTCAGTACCTCGAGTACTGCGCCGACCAGCGTCTGGCCCAGCTCGACCTGCCCAAGAAGTACGGCGCCAAGAACCCGTTCGACTTCATGGACCTGCAGGACGTGCAGGAAGTGACCAACTTCTTCGAGCGCCGCGTCTCGGCCTACCAGGTCGGTGTGCAGGGCGAAGTCGCCTTCGACATGGCCTTCTGATACCCGCCGGCGCCGCGCACGAGATGCCTGCGCGGCGCCGGCTCAGGCCGCCCTCCCCCGAAAGAATCGCTTCAGCGCCAGCTGCAGCCAGCCACCCTCGCTGGTGTCGGTGGTGAGCTTGAGCATGTTGCGCTTGACCAGATCCACATAGGCCTGGTCGTCATTGCGGATGTGCTGGAACAGCCAGCGCGAAAGCATTCTCTTCAGCTCGTCGGCCACGTCCTCGCCGGCCTGGAAACGTGTCTGGTACTGGCGGATGTGCGCGACGAAGATCTCGTGCAGCCGCTTGTGCGCCCGGTCGAACTCGTAGCCGGCGTCCTCCATCAGCGCTTCCTCAAACGTGAAGTGCGACAGCGTGTAGTCCACCAGTTCCTCCAGCACCTCGCCGACGGCTTGCCGGTCGTGATTCTCCCGCGCCTCCTGCAAGGCATTGGCGATCGCCACGATGCGGCGATGCTGGTTGTCGATCACCTCGATCCCGGTATTGAGATCCTCCCGCCACTCCAACGTCGTCATGCCGCCCCCTTATGGCGATCCATGGCCGCACAAGAGATAGCGTTGTCGGCTTACGGCCGGGATGATCTGGGTCATGGTCGCTGGGCCGTGTGGTCTAATGCCGGCTTCGCCGCCGCTGCTTCCGGAGTCTTCCATGACGACGCCAGCCCGCCGATCCCTGCGAGCGCTGCGGCCGCTGCCGCTGTGGGCGCTGCTGATCGGACTGTCGCTGCTTCTGGCAGCCGTGCTGGAGGTGGTGCACGTGTCAGCCGCCTTGTTGATCGGGCCGATGGTGGCGGCCATCGTCGTGGCCGCGATGGAAGGCAGGCTCGCAGTGTCGCCCGCGCCGTTTCTCGGCGCGCAGGCGCTGGTCGGCTGCATGATCGCGCGCAGCTTCAGCCCGGCGCTGCTGCGCGAGGCCGCACGCGAATGGCCGCTGTTTGTCGCTGCGGTGGCCTCGGTGATCGCAGTCAGCGTGGCGCTCGGCTGGATACTTGCGCGGCGGCGCGTGCTGCCCGGAACGACGGCGATCTGGGGCTCATTTCCCGGCGCCGCCATGACCATGGTGCTGATGGCCGAAGCGTTCGACGCCGACGTTCGGCTGGTCGCCTTCATGCAATACCTGCGCGTGCTGATGGTGGCGCTGGTGGCCTCTACCGTGGCCCGCGTGACGCTGGGACACGGCCACGCGCCCATGCCCGAGTGGTTTGCGCCGGTACCGCTAATGCCATTCGCCGCGACCTTGCTGCTCGCCTTCGGCGGCGCCGCGCTGGGGCACGTATTGCGTATCCCTGCGGGCGCATTGCTGACGCCGCTCGCACTTGGCGCCCTTGCACAGGACATGGGCTGGCTGCAGTTGACCCTGCCGCCGTGGCTGCTGGCGCTCAGCTATGCGGTGATCGGCTGGGGCATTGGCTTGCGCTTCACCCGCGAGATCCTCAGTTATGCGCTGCACGCGATGCCACGCGTGATCGGCGCCATCCTCGCGCTGATCGCGATCTGCGCGCTGCTGTCGATCGGGCTGATGGCGGTCAGCGGCGTGGATGCACTGACCGCCTACCTCGCCATGAGTCCCGGCGGCGCCGACTCGGTGGCGATCATCGCCGCCTCGAGCAAGGTCGACGTGCCATTCGTGATGGCGCTGCAGAGCGCGCGCTTCCTGCTGGTCGTGTTCACGGGGCCCAGCATCGCGCGCTGGGTGGCGGCGCGGGCCCAGTCCGCGCCGGAAACCGCCTGAGCGTCAGTGCCGGCCGCCGAAGAAGCGCTTGAGCGAGCGGGCCAGCCAGCCGCCGCTGCTGCCGTCATCCTGGGACACGTCCTGCATGTGGCGACGCACGGCGTCGACGATCGCCTTGTCGTCGTTGCGGATGTGGTTGAACAACCAGTGCGACAGCGTGTGCATCAGTTCCTGGCCGATGTCCTCGCCGGCACGGAAGCGCAGGCGGTACTCGGAGACGCGCTTGACGAACACCTCATGCACGCGCTTGTGCGCGCGGGTGAATTCGTAGCCGGCGTCCTCCATCAACGACTCTTCAAAGGTGAAATGCGACAGCGTGTAATCGACCAGCTCGTCGAGGATGTCGTTGAGCTCCTGATGGCCGCTGTGGTTCATCGCCTCGTGCAGGTGATTGATCATCTCCACGATGCGGCGGTGCTGGTTGTCGATGACCTTGATGCCAGTGTTGAGGTCGTCTTGCCAGGTCATGTAGGGCACGTGCACCCTCCTTGTGCGTAAGTCCGGCCATTGGCGGGCAAACACACGAGCGGAGGCTTGACCTGCATCAACGCCCTCCGGGCCAAAAGGCGCGTCGCGACACTACACCGCATTCGCGGCGCGCGTGGCTTCTCCGCCATGCGGACTGCACCAACCTCAGTGTTGCCGCGCGTCGCGCCCGCTTGGATGAGGGGCATCGCATGGCCGGCGCCACAGGGCGACCGTTGGCCACATCACCTCACGATCGCCGGCATCGGCATTCGGCATGTGTCTTCGGGTGCGGTGGGAACACGCTGACCTGCGGGTGCGGACGCCGATACGTGGACTGGCTGGCGGGTCAGCGATACGTGTGGATGCGGCTGTACGTCAGCGCATCCCGATGCGCGCTGCTGGATGAGGACGGCGCGCAACGGACTCCGTTGTTTGTTGCAACGCAACATGAGTTGTAACCATCGTTACCCAGGTCCAACGACCTATTGACTACATCTGTAGTCACGGCGTAGCTTGACTACACTTGTAGTCACGGGGATGTGGAGATGGGCAAGCCTTCGATCGGCGACCAGGAACTGGCGCTGCTGCAATACCTGGCCGACCACGGCAACGCCTCGGTCGGCGAGGTCGCCGGCGGTTTCGGCGAGCCGCGCGGCCTGGCCCGCTCCACCGTGCTGACCATGATGGAACGGCTGCGCAGCAAATCCTTCCTGCGTCGCCGCCAGGTCGATGGCGTGTACCGCTACAGCCCGGCCACCGGTCCCGGCGAGGTGATGCGGAGCGCGGTGGGACAGTTCGTGGAGAAGACGCTGTCCGGCTCGGTGTCGCCGTTCGTGGCGTGGATGTCCGAGCGCGCCCAGGTGAGCGACACCGAACTGGCCGAACTGGAAGCGCTGGTGGCGCAGCTGCAGTCGCGACGCAAGGAGAGCTGAGATGACCGCCTACGTATCCCTGATCAACGAACTGGTCGCACGCCTGGCCTGGGCATCGGTGCAGGCGAGCCTGCTGATTGGCGCCATCTGGCTGCTCGGCCGGCAAATGCCGCGCCTGTCCGCCGCGACCCGCTCGCTGTTGTGGTGGCTGCTCGGCGTGCAGTTGCTGCTCGGCGTGGCGATGCCGACGCCGCTTGCGCTGCCGTTGCTCGCGCCGCCGCAGACGATGTCCACGGTGACGGCGCCCGTCGAAACGGCGCCGGTGTCTGCCAGCGAACACGAGATCACCGGCTTCGGCACGTCGGGTCATGCCGCCGCGAGCGATGCGCTGGCCGCGCCGACCATCGTGCAAACCACCGCTGCAGCCCCGGCATCGCGCACGCTGCACTGGCAAGTGGTGGTGCTGGCGCTGTGGCTGGCGGGCGTGCTGACGCAGCTCATCATCGCGACGAGACAGTGGCGCGAGGCGCGCGCCGTGGTGCGCGCGGCGCGACCGCTGGACGATCGGGTCTTGCTGGCCACCTGCACGGAACAGGCGGAGTTGCTGGGCCTGCGCCGCTGTCCGCAGCTGCGCATCTCCAATGAAGTCACCTCGCCCCAGGTGAGCGGCCTGTGGCGTCCCATCGTGTTGCTGCCGGCGCAGCAAGCCCTGTCGGCCGAGGAAACCACGCTGGCGATCGCCCACGAACTCACCCACTTGCGCCGTGGCGATCTGTGGATGGGCTGGGTGCCGGCGATGGCGCAACGGTTGTTCTTCTTCCACCCGTTGGTGCACTGGGCGATGCGCGAATACGCGCTGCACCGCGAAGCGGCCTGCGACGCCCAGGTGCTGCAACAGCACGATGCCGCGCCGCAGGCTTACGGGCAGCTGCTGTTGCGCCTTGGCGTGGCCCATCCGTTGCACGCCGGCCTGGCCGGCGCCTCGCCCACCTTCCTCAATCTGAAGCGTCGCCTCTCGATGTTGCAGCTGGGCGCGCAGGATCCGGTTTCTCGCGCCCGCAGCTGGCTGCTGGTGGTGCTGATCGCGGCCATCGGCGTGTTGCCCTACCGCGTCACCCACGCCCGGCCAGAACCCGCTGACGGTTCCTCGCCGACCGCCGCGGCGCCCGCCGTGGCTGCGTCCAGCGCGACGCCCGCCACGCCGGCCGTCACGCCCACGCATGGCGCGCCAACGACACCGGCAGCCACGCCTTCGCCCGCCGTGTCGGCGAAGCCGGCCGCGCAGGTTGCAGCCACCCCGCTGCCGGCCATTCCCCCGGTACCCAAGGCGCCAGCGGCGCCCAAGGCCCCGCCGGCGCCTCCGGTGCCGTCCGCACCGCCCCCACCGCCTGCACCACCCGCACCACCTGCGCCGCCAGCGCCGCCAGCGCCGTCGCCGGGGGATACCGATGGATTCGCGGCGCACCACGTGCACATCGACACCCATAACGGCGCCGCCAACGGCTTCGCCCTGCTCGACACCGATACGGTCACCATCAACGGCAGCGACGAGGACATCAGGACGGCGCAGAAGCTGCGTAGCGAGGGCGGACCGCTGGTGCTGTTCCGTCGCGGTAGCCAGTCGTACGTGATTCGTGACCAGGCCGTCGTGGCGCGCGCAAAGGCCGCCTATGCCCCGGTCACTGCACTGGCCTCGCAGCAAGGCCGGCTTGGCGGCGAACAGGGTCGCATCGGTGGTCAGCAAGGTGGCATCGGCGCGCGCGAGGGCTCGCTCGGCATGCGCGAGGCCGCACTCGCCACCCGCGAGGCCCGCATCGAGAGCGAGGCGGCGCTCGGCAAGTCCGCCGATCAACTGGCGGGTCAGCGTGCCTCGATCCAGGCGCAGCGGGACGAGATCGATCGCGAGCGCGCCGAACTCGAGCGCCAGCAGGAAGCCCTGGGCAAGCAGCAGGAAGCGCTGGGCAAGCAGCAGGAGGCCCTCAGCCGCCAGCAGGAGCAGGCCATGAACCAGGCCCAGCAACAGATGAACCACCTGCTCGATGAAGCCGTGGCCAAGGGACTGGCCCAGCCGCTAGGCGCACGCTGAACCCTGCCGCGCCGCGCATCGTGCGGCGCGGCGATCCATCCGCGGCATGACGCCCTTGAAACGCCCTGGCCTGCGCCAGGGCCAGGGGTTCGTGCGCGCCGGCGAAACACCACGCACCGCCACGGGAGCTCCGCATGCTCGGTTACTACGCCGCCATCGCCCTGCACAACCTGCGCCGCAGCCCGGCGCTGGCTACGCTGATGGTGCTGGTGATCGGCCTGGGCATCGGCGCCAGCATGACCATGATCACCGTGTTCCACGTGTTGTCCGGCGATCCGCTGCCGGGCCGCAGTGCACGATTGTTCGTACCCGTGATCGATCCGCGGCCGCTGCAACGCGGACACGACAGCACGCCCGAATCGGACGGCAGCTTCACCTGGCCGGATGCGATGAACCTGCTGCGGGCGGCTCGCGCGGATCGGCAAGCGGCGATGGCCGGCGGCGCCGTGCCGATACGGCCGATGCAGGGCGGCGGCCTGCCATCCTACGAAACCGGCCGCTATGTCAGCGCCGACTTCTTCGCGATGTTCGGCGCTCCGTTTCTCCACGGTGGCGGCTGGACCGCGCAGGACGATGCACAGCATGCGCGCGTGCTCGTCCTCAACCGCACGCTCAGCCGCAAGCTGTTTGGCGAGGGCTCCGCGATCGGTCGCACGGTGCGCATCAAGGACAGCGACTTTCGCGTGGTCGGCGTACTCGACGACTGGCAACCGCAACCCCAGTTCTATGCGCAGATCGACAGCCGCGCCTTCGGCCGCAGCGACCAGTTCTTCATACCGCTGGAAACCGCGCTCGAGCTGAAGCTGGACTTCAACGGCCGCCTGTCCTGCTGGGGCAACAGCGGCGACTCGCGCGGCAGCGACCAGTGCAGCTGGCTGCAGTTCTGGGTGGAGCTGGACGACGCGGCCAGGGTCGATGCCTATCGCCGCTTCCTGGCCGGCTACTGGCGCGAGCAGCAGGCGCATGGACGCCTGCCGCGTCCGGTCGACGCGCAGCTGGTCGGCCTGATGGACTGGCTCGCTCGCGAGCATGTGATTCCTGACGACCTGCGCCTGCAGCTGACCTTGTCGATCGGCTTTCTCGTCGTGTGCATGCTCAACGTCGTGGGCCTGCTGCTGGCCACGTTCCTTCGCCGCGGCGGCGAGATCAGCGTGCGCCGTGCGCTGGGAGCGCGACGGCGCGACATCTTCGTGCAGTTGGGCGTGGAAGCGTCGCTGATCGGCCTGGCCGGTGGCCTGCTCGGTGTGCTGGTGGCCCTGCTCGGCCTGTGGAGCGTGCGCCAGCGTCCCGATGGATACGCGCAGCTCGCGCACATGGACCTGGGGATGCTGCTCGCCACCTGCACGCTGGCCGTGGCCGCCGGCGCGATGGCCGGACTGCTGCCGGCCTGGCGCGCCTGCCGCATCGCCCCTGCCCTGCAACTGAAGACCCAGTGAGAAGCGCCATGCCGCATTCACCCCTGCTGGCCAGCCTCGGCCGCCACAAGCTCACCGTGCTGCTGATGGTGATGCAGGTGGCGTTGACCTGCGCGATCGTCTGCAACGTCGCCGCCATCATCGGCCATCGCGTCATGCAGCTAGGCCTGACCAGCGGCGTGGCGGAGGATGAGCTGGTGCTGCTGGAGAGCATCAGCGTGGACACGACGGAGGACCCGCTGGTGCGCCACCGCGCAGACCTCGCCGCCCTGCGCGCGCTGCCCGGCGTGCGCTCCGCCGGCGCGGTGGATGCCCTGCCCTTCAACCACACCAACTGGAGCAACGGCATCGCCCTCGTGCCCAACGGCGACGCGCAGGTCACCGCCACCGCCTACAACGGCACGCCCGGCGAACTGGCCACGTTGGGCCTGCGCCTGGTGGCGGGCCGCGACTTCCTGCCGGAGGAATACCTGCCCATCGACAGTGCGCACGACTGGGCCGGCATCAACCATGTGCCCGCCACCATCATCACGCGGGCGCTCGCCCGGCAGCTGTTTCCCGGCCAGGATCCGCTGGGCAAGCTGATCTATCCCGGCGACGGCCCGGTGCGCATCGTCGGCGTGGTGGACCACCTGCTGCGCCCGTCGCTGGACGAATCATCCGGCAACGAATACGCCACACTGTTCCCCCTGTTGCCCGACGGCAGCAGCGTCACCTACCTGTTGCGCACCGCGCCGGAGGATCGCGCGCGGGTGTTGCAGCAGGCACAGGCGCGACTGGCGCAACTGGACGGCAATCGCGTGCTGCGCAACGCGCAGAGCTTCGCCCAGCTGCGCGAGGATTATTTCCATCGCGACCGCACCATGATCGGCCTGCTGCTCGCCGCGGCGATCGGGCTGCTGCTGGTCACCGCGGCGGGCATCGCCGGGCTGGCAAGTTTCTGGGTGCAGCAGCGACGGCGCTCGATCGGTATCCGTCGCGCGGTGGGCGCGACGCGGCGGGACATCCTGCGCTACGTGCAGACCGAGAATTTCCTGATCGTCAGCGGCGGCGTTGTGCTTGGCGTGGTGCTGGCCTATGCGCTCAACCTGCTGCTGATGCAGCACTACGCGTTGCAACGGCTGCCGGTGTTCTACCTGCCGATTGGGGCGTTGGCGTTGTGGCTGCTGGGGCAGCTGGCGGTGCTGGGGCCTGCAAGGCGCGCGGCGGCGGTTCCGCCGGTAGTGGCGACGCGGGCGGGGTGATCGCATCAGCTCCCTCTCCCCTGCGGGGAGAGGGTTGGGGGTGAGGGGGCAATCTTGCGACGGGCACACCTGAAGCTCGCTCTAAATGGCTCCGTCGCAAGCACCCGCCCCTCACCTCGATCCTCTCCCCGGCGGGGAGAGGAAGAAGTGCGGTGATCAATCCTTCGGCGGCTTCATCGTGTACTCCTTCGGCGGCGTATCGCCGGCGAGGTTGCGCACGAAGTAGTCCCAGCGCTTGCGCATCATGTAATTGCTCGCCGAAGCGTAGCCATGATGGGCGTTCGGAATCAGCAGCAGGTCGAAGTCCTTGTTGGCCTTGATCAGCGCGTCGACCACCAGCAGCGTCTCGTACGGCGGCACGTTGTCGTCCATGGTGCCGTGGGCCAGCAGCAGATGGCCCTTCAGGCCGGCCGCGTGGTTCTGGTTGGCCTGGTCGTCGTAGTTGCTCTTGCCATCCTTGTCGGTGACCTCCAGGCCCTGCCACTTCTCGGCCCAGTCGTCCTCGTAGTTGCGGTTGTCGTGGTTGCCGCTCTCGGCAATGCCGACCTTGAACAGGTCCGCATGACGGAACATCGCCGTGGCCGTGGCGTTGCCGCCGCCGGAATGGCCCCAGACGCCTACGCGGTCCATGTCGATCCACGGATAGCGCTTGCCGAGTTCTTTCAGTCCTGCCACCTGATCCGGCAGGGTGTTGTCGCCGATGTTGCCGTAGTACGCGTCATGGAACGCCTTGGAGCGCCACGGCGTGCCCATGCCGTCGATCGCCACCACGATGAAACCGAGTTCGGCCAGCGCCTGGTGGTCGACGCGCGCGGCGCTGAAGCTGCGCGAACCCACCGAGCCGGTCTGCGGTCCGGGGTAGATGTAGTCGATGACCGGGTACTTCTTCGAGGGATCGAAGTTGGTCGGCTTGAACATCAGGCCGTACAGGTCGGTCTTGCCGTCGCGGCCTTTCACGGTGAACGGCTCGGGCGCCTTCCAGCCGGTGGCGAGCAGGCGCGAGATGTCGGCCTTGGCGATGGAGCCCACCACGTGGCCGTCGTCCGCGCTGCGCAGCACCGTCACCGACGGCGTGGTCGGCGTGGACCAGGCGTCGGCAAACAGACGTCCATCCGGGGACAGGCTGATGGTGTGGTCGGCCGGTTCCGGCGCGAGCAGGGTCGGCGCGCCGCCGTCCAGGCTCACCTTGTAGAACTGCTGGTAATACGGATTGACGCCCTGCTCGCGACCCACGCCACGGAACCACAGCGTGCGCGTCTTCGCATCGAGCTTGAGCACCTCGGTGACGTTGCCCTCGCCGGTGGTGATGGCGTGCTTGAGCTTGCCGCTGTCGAGGTCGTACAGGTACAGGTTGCCCCAGTTGTTGCGCTCGCTGAACCACACTACTTCGTGGCTCTCGGGCAGGTACTGCCAGTTGACCTTGCCGTTGCCGCTCTCGTAGTAGGTCGGCACGCTCTCGTCGAACACCGTGCGCACCTCGCCGCTGTGCACATCGGCGACGCGGAACCAGGCCTGCTTGTGGTCACGCGAGGACGACACGAAGGCCAGCGAGCTGGCGTCCGGCGCCCACTGCACGTCGTCCCAACCGCCATCGCGACCACAGCTGACGTCGTCGCACAGCGTGGAGCGGTGCTGGTCGGGCGCCATCTTCAGGCGCAACACCTTGTGTCCTGCCACGTCGACGATGACGCGTTCGATCATCGTCACGTCCTTGTCGCCCGCCAGCGGGTACTTCCACGTCTCCACCTTCGGGTGGCCCACGTTGGTGCCCACGATCACCATGTCGCCGGTCTTGCGCTGGTCCTGCTGGAACGTGGCGATCTGCTTCGAATCGGGCGACCACACCAGGATGGCGTGGTTGGAATGCTTCCAGCCGGCGTTGTCGGTGGCGTAGCCGTAATTCTCCACGCCGTCGAGCGTGAGCTGGGCTTCCTTGCCGGTGGCGACGTCGCGCACCCACAGGTTCCAGTCGCGCACGAAGGCTTCGCTGCGCTTGTCCGGCGACAACACGCCGGGCTCGTGGCCCACGCCCTCGGCGTTGTCATCCTTGCCGGCGGTACAGGCGCCGCCCTTGGCGTCGCACAGGTAGTGCTTGCCCTTGAGATTGAGGTCCAGGCGCCCGTCGTCGCCCACGCTGAAGCTGGCGATCCCGAGCTTGCTGGCCGTCACCGGCTTGCCGAGCACCTTGGCAAGCGCGGCGGCCAGGCTGGCGTGGTCAAACGCCGGCGTGGCCTTGCCGGTGGCGACGTCGTAACGAAGGTAATGGTCGCCGCTGGCATCGTGGTCGCGGTACCAGAAGTGGCCGTCGTCCAGCCAGGTCACGCTCTGCACCGCGTGGTCGACCAGCGGGGCGGCGTTGTAGCCGACGTAGCGCTCGGCCTTGGCGTAATCCTGGTCGGTCAGCGTACGACCTTGCGCGGCCACGGTGGCCGACAAGGCGCCCATCACCAGCGCGCCCGCCAGGCGCGGCGCGTGCTTCTTCACCTTCATGCGTTCTCCCCAGTCAACGCCCACATGGCGAACGCCGGCATTGGGCGTCGCATTCAACCTTTCATCCTACCCATGGCGTCCCGGGCGTACCCCTGCCATTGGTCCCATGGCGCGGATATCCCAAAGCAGATTTGAGCGCGCCCACGCCTGCGCCGGTCCGAGCCAGCCCCTTCGCAAGCGATGCACGGCTTGCGCCTCATTCATGGCCAGGACGCCGCTGACTTCGGCGACAATAGCCGCCCCCAAGGAACACCCTTTAGCGCATGCAGGTCACCCTCGCTTGCGCCCCGCTCCCCATCCCCACTTCCTCGCACACAATTACTTCATGAATCAGTCCATCAGCGACACCACCACCCACCTGCCCGAAGCACGCCTGTTGGAGATGGTGTTTCCCGATCACACCAACCATCTCGGCACACTGTTCGGCGGCCAGGCGCTGGCATGGATGGACAAGGCCGCCTTCATCGTGGCCTCGCGCCATGCACGCCGCACCGTGGTGACCGCACGCTCGGAAGAGGTCAACTTCCGCGTACCGGTGCGCAAGGGTCAGCTGGCGGAACTGGTGGCGCGCATCGTGCACGTGGGCCATAGCTCGATGACAGTGGAAGTGGAGCTGACCGCCGAAGACCCGCTCACCGGCGATCGTCGCGTCTGCACCACCGGCCGCTTCGTCATGGTGGCGCTCGACTCCAACGGCGCGCCGGCGACCGTGCCGCCACTGCCGGCCGCCCCCGACAGTGCAACTTGACGCGCGCGGGGCGCCGAAACCACTCTCTGTGCGACGACCGCCAGGAGGCTTGTGATGTCACCGCGTTTCACCGTCATCGGCAACTACATCTCACCGTACGTCCGCAAGGTGCTGGTGTGCCTGGAACTCAAGGGCCAGGCCTACCAGATCGACCCGATCGCGCCGTTCGTCGGCAATGAGCGCTTCGGCGAGCTGAGCCCGTTGCGGCGCATCCCGGTGCTGATCGACGGGGAGTTGGTGCTCAATGATTCCTCGGTGATCTGCCAGTACCTGGAGGACTGCTTTCCGGCCCCGTCGCTGTATCCCACCGACGCGGCGCAGCGCGCGAAGGCGCGCTGGCTGGAGGAGTACTGCGACACGCACCTGGCCAGCGTGCTGGTGTGGAAGCTGTTCTACCAGAAGGTCCTGCGTCGCCGCTTCTTCGGCGAAGAAACGGACGAAGCGATGATGAACCACGCTCTGGCCGTCGAGATTCCCGCCGCCCTCGATTATCTGGAGCGCCAGCTGCCGGATGATGGCTTTGCGTTCGGCGCGCTGTCGATCGCCGACATCAGCATCGCCTGCTACTTCCGCACGGCCTCGTTCGTGCGCTACGCCATCGATGCGGCGCGTTGGCCGCGCATGGCGAACCTGGTCGAGCGGGTGCAGTCGCTGCCGGCGTTCCAGGCGCTGGCCCGGCTGGAGGACGTCATGTTGCGCGTACCGCTGGCCGAACAGCGCGAAGTGCTGCAGGCCCACGGCGCGCCACTGACGAGCTGGTCGCTCGGTGGCCAGCCGCCGCGCAAGGGATTTGCACGGATGGAGTGAGGCCGGTTCTGACGCGGTCGCGCACGCGGCGCCCTCGTGCAACAGTCAGCGCAGATGCAACCAGTGCAGATGCACGCCGTTCTCGCGATCCTCGGCGCGGAAGCCCTCCCGGCCCTCGGCGACGATGCCCCATACGCTGCGCATGGCCTCGCCGCGCGGCTCATCCACACGCACTTGTTCGCCGAGCGGGATCGCAAAGCGCGTCTCGAGCATCATCACCTGGTCGCGCTCCCATACCAGCGTGGCCGGGCGACCGCTTGAGGCGCCCCAGCCGAGGTGAACCTGCACGTCCTTGAGTGCATAGGCGCCGCGGTTGTCCAGCTTCCAATGCTCGGATTTGCGCAACAAGGCCTGCAGGCGTGGATCGCTCCAGTCCACCGGATTGCCTTTGGAAGATGGCGTGCGAGCGGTCATGCAGGTAATGGATTCCCATCGGACAAGGTCTGCGGCGCCGGCGGCGCTGATCCGCGCGCACGTCGCGTCGACACAGCCCGATCACGGACGGACTGCGCGCGTTATCCCGCTATCGGCCGAGCGCTTGCTGACTTGAGGCCTACGGCCGAACGGCCTCAGCGATGCGTTTCCAGGGGATGATCGATGCCGCCGACGGTGCGCAGCATCAGCGCCTGCGCGAACGCCAGGTGACCTGCGACCGGCACCATTTCATCGCGCACCCAGCGCAGCCAGGGTGGGCGACCGTGCACCAGGCGGGTGATCAGGCCGATGCGGCGGACCACGTCCTTGTGCACGGCGTGGCGCAGCACGGCGTAGTCGCGCAGGCGCTCGGGCTTGCCGGCCAGCGCATCGGCGGCGCACTCGGCATACACATAGGCATCCTCGATGCCCAGGTTCATGCCGCGCGCGCCGATGGGCGAGTGGATGTGCGCCGCATCGCCGCCCAGCGCCACCCGTTCCACACCCGCCTTGGCGGCGACCCGATGCCCGATATGGAACTGCGACTGCCAGCTGACGTTGCCCACCTTGCTGGTGCGGCGCAGGGCCGCCAGCGGCTCGGCGCCGTTGCCGATCACGCGCCACTGGTCGCCGGCCAGACGCAACGCGAACAGGAAACCGTCGGGCTCGAACAGGACGTGTGCGCGAAGCGGATCGAGCGGAGTCTGCATCTGCAGGTCCCACAGGCACCAGGCCTCGGGCAGGGAGCTGCCGACGAAGGCCAGCCGCAGCGCCTCGCGCGTGGTGCTGCGCGCGCCGTCGGCGCCAAACAACAAGGGGACCGATACCTGTTCCTGCCGGCTGCCTGGATGCTGCAGGATGGCGCTCACGCGCGCCGCATCCTGGGTCAGTGTCTTCAGGCTCACACCGCGTTCGACCGTGACACCGCGCGCCAGCAGCGCCTCGGCCAGCAAGGCCTCGGTGCGCGCCTGCGGCAGCACCGTCATCGGATGCTGCGCGCCCATCACGGTGGGCAGGTCCAGCGCCAGCACCACGCGGTCATGCTCGTGCAGGCTCGCCCCCTGCACCGCCCAGCCTTCGGCAAGGATGCGCTCGCCCACGCCGGTATCGCGCAGCACCTCGATGGTGCGGCCATTGACCGCCAGCGCCTTTGAATGAGAAGTCGGTTGGGCGGCCTGGTCGATGATGCGCACCGCCACGCCACGAAGCGTCAGGAACAGCGCCGCCGCGAGTCCCGTCGGCCCGGCGCCGACGATCAATACCGAAGGCTGTGTGGATGCCATGCCGGCGCGTCCTGGCCAAGGATGGAGGCAGAGTCTGCCGTGTCGGGGCGTTGCGCCCGCGTCAACGCCATGCATGGCGCCAGCATGCCTGGCCCGTTCGTCACCCCATCCATGCACTACTACCGACGGGGCGTCCCGGTGATACTGCTGCCCGGACCCTACGGAGGCTCAACCATGCGTGCCCCGCTTGTCGTGTTCGCGCTGTGCCTGTCCCTGCCCTGCCTCGCCGATACCCCCGCCGCTGCCCCGTCGCTGGCCACGCCGCCAGCGAACGCGCAACGCTTCACCATACTCTCCAGTGCCGGCAAGCACGGCACGTCGTCCCGCTGGACCGATGCCGACGGCGCGCACCTGGGGCGCGACAGCCTGCTGTTGCGCGGCATGGTCACTGAGGTCGACAGCCGCTCCACGTTCAATCCCGACGGCAGTTTCCAGACCATCGTGGTGCGCGGCCACACGCCCAACGGTGATGCGGCGGAAAGCTTCTCGGTGAAGGATGGCAAGGCCAGCTGGAAAAGCCCGGTCGACGCCGGTTCGGCGCCTTATGTGACCGGGGCCGAGTACGTGGCCTTCGGTGGCCCGATGGCGCTCAACGCCGACCTGCTCGAGCGGCTGCTGGCCGCGCCGGGACACACGCTCGCCTTGCTGCCGGGCGGACAGGCTCGCGCCGAACCACTCGCCACCGCCACCGTGGGCGAGGGCGCGGCGAAGAAGCAAGTCACCGCGTATGCCATCACCGGCCTGAGCAATACGCCGGTGCCGGTGTGGGCGGACAGCGCGGGGCACTTCTTCGCCTTCGTCAGCGAGATGTCGTGGCTGCCGCAGGGTTATGAGTCCGCCGAGCCGATGCTGGAAAAGGCCCAGTCTGATGCACTGGCCCAGCATGCGAAGGCCATCGTGCCCAAGCTGCTCAAGACGCCGGCGGGCCCCGTGGCCTTCACCCATGTGCGCGCCTTCGTCGATGGCTCGCGTTTCGTCGACGACCAGACCGTGGTGGTCGACCATGGCGTGATCACCCAGGTCGGCCCGGCGGCGGCGGTCAAGCTGCCGGCCAACGCGCAGCACATCGACGGCCAGGGCAAGACGCTGGTGCCGGGCCTGTGGGATTCGCACCAGCACGTGCCCGATGACGCCGCCGGTCCGATGCTGCTGTCACTGGGCATCACCTCAGTGCGCGACCCGGGCAACATCAACGAACAGACAATGTCGCGCGCCGCGCGCCGCGCCAAGGGCGAGTTGCTTGGGCCCCGCGTCTATCCCTCGATGCTGATCGACGGCAAGGGCCCGAATACCGCGCAGGCGGCCAGTGTGGCGACCTCCCAGGCAGAGGCGATCGCGCTGGTGGACAAGGCCAAGGCCGACGGCTTCGATGCGATCAAGATCTACGGCAGCTTCAACCCCGACTGGGTCAAGGCGACCGCGGCCGAAGCGCACAAGCTCGGCCTGCATGTGCACGGCCACCTGCCTGCCGGCATGCGCACCGATCAGGCGATCGCCGACGGTTATGACGAGATCACGCACATCTACTTCGTGATGATGGAGGCGATGCCCGACGCCGTGGTGAAGTCTTCCAACGGCATGGGCCGCTTCGAGGGCCCCGGCCGCTATGCCAAGGACGTGGACCTCGACAAGGATCCGATGAAGTCGCTGATCGCCACCATGGCGAAGCGCCACATCACCTCGGACCCCACTCTGGTGGTGGCCGAAACCCTGTATGTGCCAGAGAACGGCGATCTGTCGCCGGCCTATGCGCCCTTCATGGGCAGCTTGCCGCCAGCGGTGGAACGCGGCTTTCGCATGGGCGGTTTCGCCGTGCCGAAGGACCTCACGCGCGCCGACTATCGCGCCAGCTTCGCCAAGCTGCAGGCGCTGGTAGGCGCCATGCACAAGGCAGGCGTGCCGATCGTGGCCGGCACGGACGGCAGCGGACTGGAGCTGGTGCGTGAGCTGGAGCTCTACGTGCAGGCCGGCTTCAGCAATTCCGAAGCGCTCGCCAGCGCCACCATCGCCACGGCGCACCTGGTGGGCGCGGACCAGCGCACCGGCAGCATCAAGGTGGGCAAGGCGGCCGACCTGGTGCTGGTCGACGGCAACCCCGCGGTGAAGATCGGCGACCTGCGCCATACCGACGTGGTGATGATGGACGGCAAGCTGATGGACGCCAACGCGCTGCGTGCGGAAGGCGGCATCAGCAAGCGGCCGGCCTGGGCCGAGTAAACGTGAAGCCCGCTTTTGCAAGAGCGCGACCTGTGCGCGAAATGCCGAACTGGCGGAGACGACGCAACGGCAAATCGCGTATAGGGTGCGCTCGTCCATAGAGCTTCCCTTGATCCGTCATTCCTGCGAAAGCAGGAGGAGCTTTACAACGGCCGACGGGCCGGTCATCCAGCGCCTTTCGCCCGTCGAAGCCTCAAAGTCACTGGATCCCCGCTTTCGCGGGGATGACGGTGAGGTAAGTTGCGGGGCCGCCGGTGACCTTCCTACTCGTCATTCCTGCGAAAGCGGGGATGACGAGCCGGAGCTAGTAGCGCGAGGCGGGATGGAGTTCTTCGAGTCCTTGCACCAAAACGCCAACCGCTAAGGCAAATCCCGCAACAGCTCGGCCACCCAGTCGATGAACACCCGCAGTCGCAACGGCAGATGCTTTTGCGACTGGTACAGCACGGTGACCGGCAAGGCCGGAGGCGGCATGGACGGCAGCAATTCCACCAGTCGCCCCTGCGCCAGCGCGTCCGCGATGCGATAGCGAGGGAACTGCGCGATGCCGAGGCCAGCCTCGCAGCAACCGAGGTAGGCCTCGGTGCCGCTTACCGTCACGCTCGAGGGCAGTGGCACTTCGCGCAACCGACGCCCCACCATGAAGTCCAGCGGCGAGGTTCGGCGCGTGGTGGGCGAGGCCCAGTTCACCGTGCGGTGGCCATGTTGCAGGTCGGCGAGCGTTTGCGGCATGCCGTGCCGCCGCACGTAATCCACACTGGCCACCGTGGCCTGTGACATGCGCGCGACGCGGCGACCCACCATCGCCGAGTCCGGCAGTTCGCCCGCGCGCAGCACGCAGTCCACGCCCTCCTGCACCAGATCGATGAAGCGGTCGCTGGTGCCGATGTCCAGCTCGATCTGCGGATAGCGCGCAAAGAATTCCGGCAGCGCCGGGATCAGCAACTGGCACGCCAGCGAAGAAGCCAGGTCGATGCGCAGGCGTCCCTTGGGGACCACCGCGGCCTCGCGGAAATCGGCCTCCACCGCGTCAAGGTCGGCCAGCAGCCGCAGGCAATGGTTGTAGTAGACCTCGCCGTCGCGAGTTGGCCGCACGCGGCGTGTGGTCCGCTGCAGCAGATGGGCGCCCACGTGCTCTTCCAGCCGCTTGATGGTATGGGTCAGCGTGGCTCGGGGCAGACTGAGGTCGTCGGCGGCCCGGGTGAAGCTGCCCAGTTCAACGATCCGGGTGAACACCCGCATGGCGTGCAGTCGGTCCATGGTGATTGTTGACGTTTCCAGCAACAGACATGGCGATTATTGAGCATTTATTCGCTCCACGTCTTCGCCAACAATGCCTGTCGGTCTCCCCTACCCCCTCCGACAAGGACCTTCCGATGCAGATGCGACAGCTTGGCAAACATGGCCCCTCCGTCTCGGCGCTCGGCCTGGGCTGCATGGGCATGAGCGATTTCTACGGCTCGCACGACGATGCCGAATCGATCGCCACCATCCATCACGCGCTGGAACGCGGCCTCAACCTGCTCGACACCGCCGACATGTATGGCCCACACATCAACGAGACGCTGGTGGGCAAGGCCATCGCCGACCGACGCGAGCAGGCTTTCGTGGCGACCAAATTCGGCATCCTGCGCGATCCCGCCCAGCCGCAGCTCCGTGGCGTGAACGGCCGTCCTGAGTACGTGCGCGCCTCCTGCGACGGCAGCCTCAAGCGCCTGGGGCTGGATCACATCGACCTGTACTACCAGCACCGCGTGGACCCCACCGTGCCGATCGAGGAAACCGTCGGCGCCATGGCCGAACTCGTGCAGGCCGGCAAGGTGCGCTACCTCGGCCTGTCCGAGGCGTCGGGCGCGACGCTCGAACGCGCCAGCAAGGTGCACCCCATCGCAGCGCTGCAGGTGGAATTCTCGCTGTGGACGCGCGACCCGGAGGAAAACGGCATGCTCGACGCCTGCCGCCGCGTCGGCACGAGCCTGGTGGCGTACTCGCCGCTGGGTCGCGGTTTCCTCACCGGCGCCTACGCCAGCCCGGATGATTTCGACGCCGACGACTATCGCCGGCAGAGCCCGCGTTTCCAGGGCGAGAATTTCGCCCGCAACCTGCAGCTGGTGGACAAGGTGAAGGCGATCGCCGCCGACAAGGGCTGCACGCCGGCCCAGCTCGCGCTGGCCTGGGTGCTGGCCCAGGGCTCGGATGTGCTTGCGATCCCCGGCACCAAGCGCCGTGACCGCCTCGACGACAACCTCGGCGCGCTCAAGGTGACGCTCAGCGAAGACGAACGCAGGGCGATCGACGCGGTGTTTCCGCCCGATGTCGCCGCGGGCGGACGCTATACCGAGGCAGGCATGCACATGGTCAACCTGTAACGCCGGGGCAGGCCGCGATCGTTTCGGTGCATCGTGAGGTGCCGACGCCACTTCGACGCTCACACCGAAGCCCCGGCGGAGACGTGAACACCTTGTGCAGACTGACAGGATGCACGGTATCGCCTTACCGCACCGATAGTCCTTGTCCTACATCTCTGCCCAGGCACGTCCGGCAGCCTAGGAACCGTCGATCGGTTCTAGCAACCGATCGACGCCCCCGGACCGGATACCCCCCTTGTTCCGGTCCATTGGCCCCCGAAAGGGGGCCTCTTTCTTGGGGTGCACACTTGAGTTCAGGCCCGTGTGTCACCATGCAGCCAGGTTCGGCCATGCGGCACAGGACCCTATGCAATTCCAGGCGGTGACCCAACTCCAGCTGCCCCAGATCCAGACACTGGTGTTCGCCGGTGGCGGCAATCGCTGCTGGTGGCAGGCGGCCGTGGTGGGCGACTGGATGAAGCGTGGCTGGCGACTACCTCCCACCCTGGTTGGCACCAGCGCGGGCGCCGCGATTGCGGCGGCGGCCCTCACCAGCGAAGGACTGCAACACGCGTTTGAAGGGTGCCGGCGGATCTTCGCGGATAACCCGCGCCTCCTCGAATCGCGCACGGTGGCGACGCACCGCTGGCAGTTCTCGCACGAGCGCATCTATCCGGCATGGCTGGCCTCGTTCGTCGATGACGGCACGTACGAAGCGGTGCAGAAGGCGCCGCAACGGCTGATGGTCGCGCTGACTCGACCGGCCCGTGCGCTCGGCCTGGGTGGCTCGGTGGTGGCCGGCACGCTGGCCTATCTCGTCGACAAGTTCGTATGGAATCGCCTGCACCCGCGCCTGCCGCGCATGCTGGGCCTGCGCCAGGAATTCCTCGACCTCAAGCAGTGCAGCACGCTCGCCGAAGCGCGCAAGCTGCTGCTTGCTGCGGCGGCGGCGCCGCCGTTCATGCCGGCGCAGGAAGTCGCCGGCGGCGTGGCGATCGATGGGGGTTACCTCGACAGCGTGGCCGTGCCGACGCAGGACGAAGAGGCCAGGGCGAGCACGCTGGTGCTGCTCACTCGCCACTACCCGCGGCTGCCGGTGCTGTTCCGCCATCGCGAACGCCACTACATGCAGCCGAGCCAGCGCGTCCCGGTGTCCACCTGGGATTGCACCGCCGCAGCGACCATCCACGCAGCCTACGACCTGGGCAGGCTCGACGTGGCGCAGGCGATGGATCACCACCTGGTCACGCTGGACAAGGGCGCCTAGCCGCGGCGCCCTGCTGGAGCCCGCCTGTCGGCGCGATGAGTTGCAAGCCCATGCCGACGTCACTCGGATCGACTCCCGCAGGCAGGGGCTCGATGCCGTCGCACACACGCACGCGCGGATCGTGCGTCGCCACTTTCAGGTCGGCATTGAGGCGCAGGATGAACTCCGCGCGGTTTCGCGCAGCCCGGTAGGCGCCAAGACGCTTTTCGACATCGAGCACGTGGCCGACCTGGTCGCGGCCGTCCGCATCCCGATACCGTCCGCTCAGCAACTGCTGCACCCGGGTGGCCACCGCGTCCGGCGCCGACCCTGCGTCGTCGACGCCGGATGCCAGCGGGCCCACGCCGAGCATGGCCACGGCCATGGCGAGGCGCAGGCCCGCGCGCATGTCATGCACTTCCCTTGGCGCTGGCTTCGCGCAGCTTTTCCGCGCACTCCTCGCAACACACTTCCACCACGCGGTTGCCGATGGTGACCTGGATGGCGTTGGCGTCCAGCGGGTAGTCGCATACGGCGCAGGTCTTCTCGTTCATGGCTGATCTCCTGGGTTCGCCTCGCTTCGGGCAAGTTCAGAAGACCATGGGGGCCAGAGACGCGCTGTCGAATTCTTTAGGCCTTTGCGGGTTCCGTCACGCGGCGGAAATCGGTGGGCGAGCGGCCATACGCCTGGCGGAACGCGCTGGTGAAATGGCTGTGACTGGAGAAGCCAAGCTCAAGCGCCAGCGCCGACAGGTCGTCGACCTGGTCGAGCAGGTTGAGCGCGCGCGCCAGCCGCAGCTGCAATTGGTAACGGTACAGCGGGACGCCTTCGACCTGCCGGAACACCTGGGTCAGGTACACCGGCGAGCTGCCGATCGCCTCGCCGATTTCCGCCAGCGTCCAGCGTCGCGACAGGTCGCTGGCCAGCAGCACCTTCACGCGGTCGGCCAGGCGCCGCCGCGCGTGTGTCGCGCCAGGCTCGCGCGCTGTGCGCGGACCCAGGCTTCGACCGACCAGGGTGAGCAACAGCGCCTCCGCTTCCAGCGGTTCGGCGCCGCCGTGTTCCAGGCCATGCCGCAACAAGGCGACCAGCGCCTGCGCGCGTGCATCGATGCGCAAGGACTGCGAGCGGAACGCCAGGCTTCCGCCGGGGCGCAGCAACGCGCGCGGCGCCAGTTCTTCCAGCAACGCCTCAGGCAGCGTGAGCGACAGGCACGCATCGCCACCGTCCAGCGGATGGCTGACCTGATAACCCTCCTCCGCATTGAAGAACAGCACGTGGTTGGCGTCGGCTACGGCCTGGTCGCCGGCTACATGCCGCACATACACGCCGCGATAGGGGAACACCAGGTGCGTGGCGCTGGCGCATTCTTCCTCGCTGCGATGACGGCAGGCGCCCGCGCAACGCACATCGCTGAGCATCAGCGACTCGGTCGACAACAAGGTTCGGATGGTGAAGCTCGACATGGGACGAGCACCCTTGGACGCCCTCTGGCGAGGCGTATGGCGACACTCGGAGCTTAGCAAGCCCCTGCCGATCCGGCCTGTGCCGGTGGACGTGGATGGTTGGCTAAAGAATCTGACAGCATGTGCACCGCGCCAGTGGTCCCCTATGCCCATCGCCTTGGGCTTGCATGCAGGAATTGACCATGAACCGTGCATCGAATGGCCGTGATGAGTGCGTTGCCTCGCTCTCCGCCACGGAAAGCTGCAGCGCCGTTACGCGCCGCATACCCGACATCCGCATGGGCGATGGCCCCGTCGCACTGCTGCTGGCGCGACCCAATCGTCACGCCACTCAGGGCCATGTGGAGCTGACCACGCGTAATGGCGTGCAAGTGACCGCCGAACCCACCAGCGGCGCCACAGCTCCGGTCGGCCGATCGCTGTTTCAGTGGATCACAGCGGTGCTGAGTGTGACTTTGCATCGACGAGTGGCGGAACACCGATGAAGCCGCGCCGCCCGCCTCCCATTACGCTGCTCATCGTGGTGGTGATTGTGCTGCTGCTCATGGGCGCCGCGCCGGGCCGCGCACTCGCTGACGATGAGCGGCAGTCGCTGGGCGACGCCTGGTGGACCGGTCCGCTGGTGGCGAACTCGGCCGGCGCGCTGCCCCAGGGTCATGTGCTGATCGAGCCCTATCTGTACGACGTGCGCTCCTCGCAGGTGAACACCTTCGGATCGCTCACCTACATGGAATACGCCGTGACCAACCGCCTGATGGCCGGTGTGGTGCCCACCTTCGGCTACAGCCGCGCCAGCAATGGCCAGAACAGCGCCGGCATTGCGCAGGGCGACTTCAGCGTACTCGCGCAATACAGCCTCACGCGCTTCCACGAAGGGAGCTGGGTACCCGACATGGCGCTGATGGTGCAGGAAACCCTGCCGACCGGGCAGTACGACCGCCTGTCGCGGCCATTGGTGGATGCGCAGGGCAGCGGCGCCTACACCACCACCGTGCAGCTCAACACGCAGATGTATTTCTGGCTGCCGAACGGACGCATCCTGCGCATGCGCTTCAACGTGGGGCAGTCGTTCTCTCGCGCAGTGCCGGTCAACGGTGTCAGTGTCTACGGCACACCGGCGGGTTTTCATGGGCACGGCGTAGCGGGCAACGCGTTCCTGGCCAACGCGGCCTGGGAATACAGCATGACGCTGCGCTGGGTGCTCGCGTTCGACCTGCTCTATCACTACTCGCGCGGCGCGCAGGTGGATGGCGCCATCACCACCGACGCGGGCCATGCGCCGCTCAACTTCCGCACCGGTTCAAGCGCCAGCTTCGGTTTCGCGCCAGCCATCGAGTACAACTGGCGCAGCAACCTCGGTCTGATCATGGGCGTGCGCGTGTTCACCGGCGGCCACAACAGCACCCACACGGTGACGCCGGCCATTGCGCTGAATTACGTTCACTGAGCGGCGACATCCCAGGCCAGTCGCTCGCGCACCGATACATCCGGAATCACCGCGTGGCCACCCATCGCTGACGCGATCGCCGCCTCCAGCACCGCCATCACCGTCACCGCCTGCAACGGCGTGACCGGATTCGGCGCACTGCCAAGCACGGCGTCGCGCAATTGCCGGTAGTACTCACGCTGGTCGCCCGCCGGTGTCGGCAACATCGATGGTTCGGCGCCGCCGTCGTGGAAGCACATGGCATTGTCATCCTCGCCCCAGCCGGGTGCGCCGGGCTGGATACCGGCCAGCAACTGCGCCTCCTGGCGGTCGCCGCGCGGCTTGACCAGGCTGCCGCGACTGCCATGCAAGGTGAAGCGCGCACTGCCGCCGGCCACCAGCATGCCGGCGTGCAGGACCACGCGGCGACGACCGTACTCCAGCACCACGTGCGCCCAATCAGTCACCTCGCCGCCGTCGCGCTGCACCGCCATGCTGGCCCACACACGTTCCGGCACGCCGAACAGCAGCAGGGCCTGGTCGATCAGGTGCGGCCCCAGGTCATACCACAGGCCGCTGCCGGGTCCGTGCTGTTCACGCCAGCGCGCACGCACCTGTGGACGGAAGCGGTCGATGTGGGACTCGACATGCATCACCTCGCCAAGCAAACCCTGCGCGAGTACCTGCCGCACGCCGAGAAAATCGCTGTCCCAGCGGCGATTCTGAAACACTGACAGCACGCGCTGGCGCCGCTCCGCCAGCGCCACCAACTCGCGCGCCTGACCGACGTCGAGCGCGAACGGCTTGTCCACCACGACGTGCTTGCCTGCCTCGAGCGCGGCGTGCGCCAGTGGCGCATGGGTGTCGTTGGGCGAGGCGATCACCACCAGCGATATCTGCGGATCGGTGATCGCCGCCTGGACGTCCGTCACGACCATCCCCGGCAGATCCGCATGCACCTTGTCCGCATCGCGCGAGGCCACCACCGCCAGCTCGAGGCCGCTCACGCTTTGGATCAGCGGCGCATGGAAGGTCTTGCCGGCGTAGCCGTAGCCGATCAGGGCGACGCGAAGCGGGGGGAGGCTATCGTTCATCCGGTGCAGTCATCACGGAGGCGGGGAACCTGCATGGTAAGCCATCGCCTTCCGCCCCACGCCGGCCCGGGATGCTTCGCACGGCCGTAACAGCGCGGCGCGCAGGATGCGCATCGTTCGTCCGCGCACCGAGGAGACGGCCATGCGGTTACGTTCCATCGCGATCGCCACGATGTTGGCCGCTGCGCTCGGCGCCAGCGCCCAGGACGCCCAGCCCAAGCGCACCATCCTGGACCAGCATGACGAATCGGGCGCGCCTGGCACTGAAATCATTTTGGGCACCGCCGAGTTCCCGGCGGGCACGTCGGTGGGATGGCATGTGCACCCCGGCGACGAGTCGGGCTACGTGCTCAAGGGCAACCTGGTGCTCAAGACGCGGGGCAAGCCCGACCAGGTGCTCAAGGCCGGCGACCATTTCTTCAATCCGCGCGGCGCGGTGCACAGCATGGAGGCTGCGCCGGGCACGGATGGTGGCGTGGCGGTGTCGACCTGGGTGCTGGACAAGGGCAAGCCGCTGGCCGAGCCCGTCAAATAGCCGATTTACGGCAACGAACAGGCCTCGCTCCTGCAGGGCGGATGGGCGGCGTCTAAGACGACGCTAAGCAAACCGTCCGCCCGCATCACCCTCGTGCAACAGAACTGTCAAACGGTCAAATCACGCTAGCGCGCTGATTCCAGCCAACGCCACAAGCCACCAAGTCCATTGCTTCCCGCCCCTGGTGATCCACCCGGTGAGCGGCAACGTCGGCGCGTACTGCGTGCCGCCGCGCCGCCACGGGTTCGCTTCGGTGTCGTTGGAGCTGTAAGGAGTAAGGAACGCCCATGCTGAAACGTCCATTCATCGCACTGCTGTTGCTCGCTCCCGCGCTCGCCGTGGCCCAGGATGCCGGCGGCTACCTCACCCAGGCCCAGCTGGACGGCGCCATGGCCGCTCTGCCCGCGCCCAGCGCGCCCGGCAGCGCCGAGGACCAGGCTGACCGCGCCGCCACCGACCGTGCCTTTGCGGCGCGCAGCGAGGCCGATTTCGCCCAGGCCAAGCTTGAGGAGAAGTTCGGCGCCTTCGATTTCGCGCCGGTGATCGGCGCCGGCTTCCGCGCCGACAAGTTCCCGCACGTCGCCGCCCTGTTCAAGGAGGCCGAGCGCGAGACCAAGGAGGCTGTCGACCTTTCCAAGAACCACTGGAAGCGCCTGCGTCCGTGCCCGCCCGCCTCCGACTGCGCGAAGAACCCCGCCGAAGCGGCGAAGAAGAGCTACGGCTACCCCAGCGGCCACTCCAGCAAGGCCACGGTGGACGCCATCCTGCTCGCGCAACTGTTTCCGCAGGATGCCGACGCCCTCATGCAGCACGCCCGCGACATCGGCTGGCGTCGCGTGGTGAAGGGCGTGCACACCCTGCAGGACATCTACGCGGGACGCGAATTCGGCCAGACGCTGGCCACCGACATGCTGGCCTCGCCGGCCATGCAGCACGACCTGGCGGCTGCGCGTGAGGAATTGCGCGCCGCCGGTCTGGTTGCATCGGCGAGTCCCAACCCTCCGCAGGCAAGGTAGGAGATCCGCCCAGGGACGGGCACTTTTCCTTAGGCCGTCACAAAACGGCAAGACAATTGGCGAAACAGGGCGACGGGCGCGAGGTGCGCCCGTCGTTGCTGGCGACATTCGGAGGACAAGTGCACATCATCCTGGTGGAAGACGACCTGCAGCTAGGAGCCGCGATCCAACGCGCGCTCGACCGGCTGTCCTATACGGTCACCTGGCTGACCCACGGCCTCAGCGCGATGACCGCGCTGGAAGATCCCAACGCCGACCTGGTCCTGCTCGACCTCGGCCTGCCCGGTCGCGACGGCCTCGATCTGCTGCGCGAAGCGCGCCAGCGCGACATCCGCACGCCGGTGCTGATCCTCACCGCGCGCGATGCGGTGCAGGCCCGCGTGCACGGCCTGGACGCCGGCGCCGACGATTACCTCACCAAGCCATTCCACCTCGATGAGCTCGCCGCGCGCATCCGCTCGCTGACCCGCCGCATCCAGGGCCTGGCTGGCAATCGCATCAAGGCCGGCGTGCTCTGCCTGGACCTAGGCACGCTGGAAGTGACGTTCCGCGACCAGAAGGTCGATCTCACCCGGCGTGAATTCACCCTGTTGCAGGCCCTGATGGAGCGCGCCGGGCGGGTGGTGCGGCGCGAAACCCTGGAGAGCTCGCTGTATGGCAGCGACAAGGTGGTCAGCGACGGCGCGCTCGACGTGCTGGTGCATTCGCTGCGCCGCAAGCTGAGCTTCGACACCATCCAGAACGTGCGCGCGTTCGGCTACATGATTCCGCGGGACCCACGTTGAAGCCCGACAGTCTGCGCGGGCGGCTGCGCTGGATGATCATCGCCATGCTGGTGGCGTGCCTGCTGCCGCTGGCGCTGTTCAGTTTCCGCCGCACCAGCGATGAGATGGCCCAGCTGTCCGACGCGCGGCTGGCCGAGTCGGCGCACACCATCGCGACCATCATCCACGAGGCCGGCATCGAGACCTTCATCGGTCGCGAAAGCATGCTGGTGCCGGTGCGCAAGCGCACCGAACTGCAACAGGCCGGCGAGATCGCCACCAACGAATCGGTGGTGGGCTTCCAGGTGTTCGACCACGACGGCAAGCTCGTGCTCGGCACGGTCAACCTGATGACCCTGCCCGCGACGCCGCGCGACCGCTCGGACTACCACGACCTGAAGAAGCAGCACCACGTCTGGCGCACCTACGATTACGTCGATCCGAAAAGCGGCTACGTGATCCGCGTGGCCGACCGCTACGACAGCCGCGAAGAGATCGTGCATGCCTTGTGGCTGGACCACGGCATTCCGTTCCTGCTCGGCCTGCCAGTGCTCGCCCTGCTGGTGGGCTGGGCGGTGGTGCGCGGCCTGCGTCCACTGGAGGCGCTGGCCACGGCGCTGTCCTCGCGCGAACCCGGTAGCCGCGAACAGATTCACCTGCCCGATGCGCCGCGCGAGCTGCGCCCGGTGCTGGCGGCGCTCAACGAACAGCTGGGTCGCCAGGAAGATGCCCTGGAGCGCGAGCGGCGCTTCAGCGCCGATGTCGCGCATGAACTGCGCACGCCGCTGGCGTCGATCATGCTCAACCTGGAAAGCGCCATGAGCACGGCCGATCTCGACGAGATCCAGGACAGCCTCGGCGGCGCCCACCACAGCGCCGCGGCGCTCGCCCATCGCATCGAACAATTGCTGACGCTGGCCAAGCTGGAAGTCGGCGCCGCCTCCGGTTCGCCCGCCACGGTCGACCTGGTCGGCATGGCCGACACCGTGGTGGAGGAATTCCTTCCGGTCATCCGTGGGCGCGGCGTCGAGCTGAGCCGCCCGCCGGAGCGCACGCCGGTGCTGGTGCAGGGCCACGAGGCGGCGCTCGCCGCGCTGCTGCGCAACCTGCTCGAGAACTCGCTGCGCTACGTGCCATCGGGCGGCAACATCCGGCTGGAGATCGCGCAGCACCGGCAGGAAGCCACGTTGGAAGTGATCGACAACGGCCCCGGCATTCCGAACGACCGCCGCCACGCCGTGTTCGCGCGCTTCCACCGCGAGGCCGGCAGCAGCGGCGATGGCTACGGGCTGGGTCTTTCCATCGTCGCCCGCGCCGCCCGCCTGCACCGCGCGACGATCGAGCTGCTCGACTCGCCGCACAGCTCAGGGCTGCGCGTACGGGTCTCGATTCCACTGCTCTGCCCCTGACCAGGACAAAGGCGGGAGCGTCACGCGATGCGGACGCTCCCCCTTCTTCGCTTACTTGCGCGGCGCGATGATCTCGTCCAGATAGTTCGGCGTGCCTTCCACGCGCTCCAGGTGCGGGTACTTCAGGCCATCGTGGTAGTCCACCGGCACGGTGTGCAGCACGCCCTGGTACTTCAGCAGCAGCTGGATCGGCGCCTTGCCGCCCTTGGCCGCCGTGATCGCGTCCTTCAGCGCATCGTTCGAGTAATCCTGACCATTGATCGCCACGATGGCGGCGCCGGTACTCACGCCAGCCTTGAACGCCGGCCCGTTCCAGCGCACGTCGTTGATCTGTCCCTTGTCGTCCACGGTGATGCCGATCGACCAGGCGAAGTTGTACAGGTGGCGCGGCGATTGCGGGCGGCTGTTGTACTGCCGCTCGAACTCGCTTTCCTGATCGGTGTAGACCAGTTTCCAGCCGGTGGCGGCCAGGCCGTTCTGCAGCGGCGGATTAAGCTCGCCCACGCGTTCGCGCAGGAACTTGGCCCAGTCGTACTTGGCCACGCCGTCGAGGCCCGCCACGACGTCGTCGAACGTGTAGGTCCGGGTCACGTAGCTGCCGTTGTCGACGCCAAAGAAGGCGCGCGCGAAATCATCCAGCGACTTCTTGTCGTGGGTCAGCTCGCGGAGCTTGCCATCCACTTCCAGCCACATCATCTGGCCGCCGCTGTAGTACTCCTCGCTCATCTGCCAGCTGCGGAACGGCAGGCTGGAGCGGCGCGCGGAGATGGGATCGTTGGTGGTGTCTTCCAGCGAGCGCCACTGGAAGCCCGGGCGGTTGCGCTCATAGTTGGCCGCGACCATGGCCAGCGCGTCGCGGAATTGCTCGGCGGACCACATGCCGGCGCGCGCGGTCAGCACGAAACCCCAGTACTGGGTCTGTCCCTCGTACACCCACAACAGCGAGTTGGCCATCGGCACGTTGAAGTTCGGCGTCCACAGATCGGCCGGCCGGCGGAACTTGCCGTTCCACGAGTGGGTGTACTCGTGCGCCAACAGGTCGCGGTCAGGCGCGGCCTCCTTCCATGCGGTGAAGTAGTCGGCGCCCAGGCCATTTTCGCTGGACTGGTGGTGCTCGGTGCCATTGCCGCCGAGCTGGTCCGACAGCGAGAACAGGAATTCGTAATGGTCGTAGTGGTGCGAGCCGAACAGCTTCACCGCCTGCGTCACCAGGTTGCGGTGCACCTGCAGCTGCTCGGGCGTCATCTCCAGGTACTTCGGCGCATCAGCCACGAGGTTCAGGTGCACCGCCGTGTCGCCGCCCGGGTTGAGGTCGACGCGCTTGAAGTAGCGCCCTGCGTAGACCGGCGAGTCGACCAGGTTGTTGTACGTCACCGGCTTGAAGGTGACCGTGTCGCCCGACTGCGAGGCAGTCTCCAGCGCCGTGCCGACCTGCCAGCCATGCGCCACCGTGAGGCTGGGCGCAAAGGTGATGCCGCGCGAGTAGTAGCCCGCCGGGTACAGCGAGACCTTGCTCCACTCCATGTCCATCATGCGGTCGGTGACCTCGAAGCCCTGGCTCTCGGTACGGCCGGAGAGGTACTGGAACTCCGCATCAATGCTGGAGACGCCAGCGGGCACCTCGAGATGGAAGGCGTACACGTCGTACTTGTCGCGCTTCCACGCCACCGGCTTGCCGTTCGCGGTGATCTTCAGGCCGGCCAGCATGGCGATCGGGCCGGTCGGCGAGTGATCGCCGGGTATCCACTGCGGGTACAGCAGGGTCAGCGCGCCAGCTTTCACCGGGATCGTTTCGCGCACGAGAAAAATGCCCTGCGCCGTATTGCTGGCGTCCACGTGCAGCTTCACCGTGCCCGCGTACGTCGTGTCCTGCGGCGGCGGCACGCTGGACGTGCGGGCGTCCTCCGCGGCGGCGCCACCGGCGGCGAGCGCCAGCGCCACGGCCAGGGCGAGGCGCGAGAACATGCGACGGGAAGCGGCCTGCGTATGGGCAGGAGCGGCGAGGGTCATGAGGGACTCCCAACTGGCGTGTGGATGACCCCGCTACTTAACACCAAGGATGGCAGGCGGGGCTAGAGAGAACTTTGAAAGTTCGCTTTTTGCCGTCATTCCCGCGAAAGCGGGAATCCAGTGACTTGTGGCTCCATCCGTACGAATGGCACTGGACCCCTGCTTTCGCAGGGATGACGAATGATGTGAGCGCGCGAAAGACCGTGGGCGACTCCGGGTAGCGGGTCGAACGAGGGCTAACAGCAAGCTCCGCCCCGGATCACTCACCCGGGTGATAAACCTTCTCGACATGCCCGGCCAGGTCCTCCGGCCAGAAATACACCTTGCGCAGGTTGCCGGTGGTGTAGCGCTCGGCTTCGTCGTTGAAGTGCGCCGAATCCGGATGGCCGCTTTCGCCGCCGGCGGTGATCGCGCGAGCGCTGACCTTGTCGCCGAATTCCACCACGGCCACGAAGCTGTTGCCGCTGGTGCCGTAGTAGCGGCGCGTGCCCGGCCAGCGATGCGCGCCGAACGAGGCCAGCGAGCCCCAGCGCGAGGACGTGAACGGCACCGGGATGCTTGGCTTGCTGTCGTCGAACGGCTGCACCAGCTCGCCGTTGAGGCGCTGGTAACGATTGACCTCGCCCCACGGCACGCCCCAGCTGCCGAAGTCCTTCTCGAGACGATCGCTGGCTTCGACCAGCGCATGCAGACGCGCCTGCGGTCCGGCGCGCTCGGCCATGATGTCGTAGACCGACAGGCTCTCGGACACGTCGGACTTGTCGACCTTGTCCCACAGGATGTCGCCCCAGAACACCGCCAGCGAGGTCGGCATCGAGGCGATGCCCCAGCGATAGTCCCAGCTGCGCAGCAGCGCGATGGGACCGGCCAGCTTCGCCTTCAGCGGATCGTTGGCCGCCAGCGCATCGTAGTCGGCGAGCAGGATCGGAATCTGTCGCGCGAAAGCCGGCAGGTAGGAATCGAACGCGGCGTCGATCAGCGAGGCCTTGGTGAAGTCGCGCTTGTCGCTCAGCACGCGGGTGGCGTGGATACCGCGCGGGTTTTCGCCCACGCTGTCCATGTAGCGCGGGTAGTCGGCGCGCTTTGGGCTGTCCTTGCCGGCGGCCGAATACGGCCAGTTGTTGGTGTTCATGATCCAGCCGTTGGCCGGATTGAGCAGATGCGGTGCCGCCTCCAGCGGCAGCAGGCCCTGCCAGTCGGTGGCCGGGTCGCTGCCGTCGACCGGCTTGGTGTAATCGAAGCGGTTGTCGCGCTTGGGGATGAACTGCGGATGCAGGTATGCGATCTCGCCCTTGTCGTCGGCAAAGATCGTGTTGTTGGAAGAGTTCGCCTTGAGCTGCGCGATCTTCATGAAGCTGGCGAAGTCGCTGGCCTTGGTGCGCAGCCAGCTCTGCTCCAGCGCCTCGAGCGGCTTGTTCATCAGCGCGGCGCTGATCCACTTGCCATCGGCCTCGCGCACCACCGGGCCATGATGGGTGGCGTAAGTGGTGAACGTGCGCGCGCCCATGGAGCCATCGGCCTTGCGATAAGCCACGCGGATGTCGCGCGTGCTGACCGGGCGCTGCTCCTTGCCGTAGCGGTAACTGAGCTTGTCGCCGTCGCGCACGATGGTCTCGGCGAATTCGTCGACCACGTCGGCGGTGGTCGAGGTATGCATCCAGCCGATATGCGGGTTGAAGCCCTGGTAGATGAAGAACTGCCCCCACGTCACCGCGCCGTAGGCATCAAGCCCGGCGTCGGAGCTCATCTGCAACTCGGAACGGAAGAAGAACGAGGTGTGCGGATTGATCAGCAGCAATGCATGGCCATCGGCGCTGAGCTTGGGCGCGATCGCGATGCCATTGGAACCGGTGGGTTCGACCCAGCATGAAGGCGTGTCGACGAACGCCACCTTGTCGTCGGTTTTGCCGTAGAACGCCTGCAGCTCCTTGAGCGAGACGCGCTCGATGTCGCCGCCGATGCTGCCTTCGCTGAAGCTCAGCGCCATCCACGGCTCGAAGTGGGTGATCACCCGCGGGTGCACGTTCGGATGGGTGGCCAGGTAATAGTTGAGGCCATCGGCCCACGCGTTCATCAGGTCGCGCAACCAACCCGGGCTTTGCGCATACAGCCGCTTGAGCTCCGCCGGATCGATCCAGAGCTGCTGGCGCAGGTCGGACCAGATCGCCCGCTCGCCCTCGGCCTGCGCGAGCCAGCCAAGCGAATTGAGGTAGTTGGTCTCGACGCGATTGAAGTCGTCCTCGGCCTGGGTATAGGCCATGCCGAACACCGCGTCGGCATCGGTCTTGCCGTGCACGTGGGCGATGCCCCAGTCGTCGCGGGTGATGCTGACGGCCTTGGCTTCGGATTGCCAGCGGGCCTGGTCAGCAGTCGCGGCTTGGGCGGCTGTTGCTCCCAATGCGAGCAACAGCGCGGTGGGCAGAAGCAGAGGGCGGAAGAGCGGTTTGACGTTGTAATTCATCGAGGTGTCGCTAAGGCGTGGTTGAAGCGCGTCGTTCGTGTCTTGCCGAGTCCTCCATTTCCGTCATTCCGGCGGAAGCCGGAATCCAGCGCCTTTCGATGTCTTGCGAAAAGGCACTGGGTCCCAGCTTCCGCTGGGACGACGGAACATGGGAGGCTCCGTCACCCAAATGGGTCACGGCATGTTGAAGGTGTTGTTGCTCCGATCCGCATCCGGCAGCTTGTGGTCCGGATCGAGCGTCAGCTTGCTGATGCGCTTGCCGGTACGCAGCGCTAGCTTCGGCGTCGCGCTCTGGCGCCACGCCTCCACCGGCACGCGGATGTCTTCGTGGCCGCCATCGGCATAGTCGATGCGCAGCGTGGCGGGCATCACCAGCTTCTGCTTGCTGGCCAGGGTCACCACCGCGCCCTTGGACGGATCGTTGTCCACATAGCTGGCGGCGCTGATGCCCATGTCCAGCTGCCAGTTGTTGAGATACCAGCCGCGCCACCACCAGGACAGGTCCTCGCCCGCCTCGCTGCTCATGAAGCGGAAGAAGTCCGATGGTGTCGGATGGTGGTACGCCCAGGTGGCGATGTACTTGCGGAAGGCGGGATCGAAGCGCTCCGGGCCGAGGATCTGCTCGCGCAGCAGCACCAGTCCCAGCGCGCCCTTGAAGTAGCTCACCGAGTGGCGGTACTTCTCTGCAACCGAGTCGGCCGGCGCCATCATGGTCGGCGCATCCGCGTCGGCCAGCAGCGGCAGGATCTCGTCCACCGGGTTGCCGCCCTTGGGCGCGTACTCGCTGTCGCGCTTGGGTGCGAACTCGCCGTGGTTGAACGCATCGGATGCATACACGTCGATGAAGGTGTTGAAGCCTTCATCCATGAACGCGCTGCGGCGCTCGTTCGAGCCCACCACCATCGGAAACCAGGTGTGGCCGATTTCGTGGGCGCTGATCCAGAAAAGCATCGGGCCCTTGTCGTCGAAGCCGTCGAACACGATGCCGGGGTATTCCATGCCGGCGCCGTGTCCACCGAGGTTCACCGCCACCGGCCACGGATAGGGGTACCACTTGGAGGAGAAGTGTTCGATCGCGCCCTTCACGTATTCGCTGGAGCGGTCCCACTTGTCCTTGCCGACGCCTTCCACCGGATACACCGACATGGCGAGCGAATGCTTGCCGTCCGGCAGGTTGATGCGCGCGGCGTCCCACACGAAGGCCGGCGAAGCCGCGAAGGCCACGTCGCGGGTGTGCTCCATGTGGAATCGCCAGGTCTGCGTGCCGCCCTGCTTCGGATGGCTGGCCGGGTCGTTCACTTCCTGCGGCGTGCGGATCATCACCGTGGCGTCGCTCTGCGCGGCCTTGGCCAGGCGCTGCTGCTGGGTGGTGGTGAGCACGTCCTTGGGATTGGTCAGCTCGCCCGAGCCGGCGACGATGTAGTTCGACGGCACGGTCACGGCGTAATCGATGTTGCCGTATTCGAGGTAGAACTCCGAGCCGAGGTAAGGCAGCGTGTCCCAGCCGCGCAGGTCGTCATAGACGGCCATGCGCGGAAACCACTGCGCGATCTCGTAGATGTCGCCGTTCCTGGTCGGCGTCACCGCCGTGCGCCCGCCCCAGGTGCCTGGCACGGTGTAGTGGTAGCGGATGCGCAGCTTGAGCTGCTTGCCGCCGCTGGCGAGCGCCTGCGGCAAGTCCACGCGCAGGCGCGTGTCGTCGACCAGGTAATGCACCGGCTTGCCGTCCACTTCCACCGCATCGAGCTGGTAGCCGTCGGTGAAGTCCTTGCGCGGGCGCGGCGAGCCGAGCGAACCGCGCGAGTCGGCGCGGTAGGCGTTCTGGTCCAGCTGCACCCACAGCACGTCGAGCGCATCGGGGCTGTGGTTGGTATAGGTGATGGTCTCGTCGCCGCGCAGCGCGTGCGAGGCGGGGTCGATCTCGGCCTGGATGGCATAGTCCACGCGGTTCTGCCAGAACTGCGGACCGGGCTTGCCCGCGCTGTCGCGGAAGGCGTTGGCGGCATCGGGCAGCGACAGCGGCGCGAACAGCGCCTGCGGATCGAAGCCGGCCGGCGCGCCGTCGGCAAACGCGGGCGCGGCCATGCCGCCAGCCGCAAGCAAGCCCGCCGCGATGCGGCCAGCCAGGTCGGATTTCTTCATCGGGCGTGTTCCTTCGGACTCCCCAGGTACTCCACCGGACACTAAAGGAAGCCGCCGCTCGCTGAACCGGGTCAATGGTCATGGTCGGTCATCGCAGCTTCCTGCGATGGCTGGCGGCCGCGGGCGGTAGAATGGACGGATGAGCACTCCTGAACATTCCCCGCTCGGCAAGACCACCGCCTACGCCGATCGCTACGACCCCTCCTTGCTGTTTCCCATTCCGCGCACGGCCAAGCGCGACGAGATTGGCGTGTCGACGCCGCTGCCGTTCCACGGCGTGGACGTCTGGAACGCCTACGAACTCTCCTGGCTCGATCCGCGCGGCAAGCCGGTGGTGTCGCTGGCCGAGTTCCGCGTGCCGGCGGATTCGCCCAACATCATCGAGTCCAAGTCGTTCAAGCTGTACCTCAACGGCTTTTCGCAGGAACGGATGGCCGACGCCGACACGCTGGCGGCCACTCTGCAGCGTGACCTTTCCGCGGCGGCCGGCGCTCCGGTCGTGGTGAACCTGGGGCGCGTGGAGGCCCACGGCCACGCCATCTCCGACCTCGACGGCCTGGTGATCGACGAACTGCCGCTGGACATCGACGACTACGGCCCGCCGCGCGCCGATTACCTGCAGGCGGACGCCAGCCAGCCCATGGTCGAGGAAATGCTCGTATCGAACCTGCTGCGATCCAACTGCCCGGTCACGGGCCAGCCGGACTGGGGCAGCGTGCAGATCCGCTACCGCGGCGCGCCGATCGATCGCGCTGGCCTGCTGCGCTACCTGGTGTCGTTCCGCAATCACAACGAGTTCCACGAGCAGTGCGTCGAGCGCATCTTCGTGGACGTGATGCAACGCTGCCGACCGGAGCGGCTCAGCGTCTACGCGCGCTATACCCGCCGTGGCGGCCTGGACATCAACCCCTACCGCAGCACCGGCGCCGAACAGCCGGGCAATCCGCGCGGCGCGCGGCAATGAGCGCCGCGCCCCGTTAAGGTTGCGTCGAGGCTGAGACGCCCGGTAATGGGCGCTTCAGTCCATGGGGACTAGCCTCTTAACGTACGGGAACCGGGTCGCGTTTTGCCGTCCCGGGTGCATGTTTCGTCACCAGCCACGGGGTCCGTCATGAAAGTTCAGGCACGCCATACCGCTCTGACCTGCGCGACCCTTGCCGGCCTGCTGATGCTCAGCGCGTGCGGCAAGAACGAGCAGGAATCCACCTCCGCGCCGGCCGCGCCGGCCGCCACCGCTCCGGCGCCTGCAGCGCCCGCGACACCAGCCACGGCCGCGCCGGCTCCGGCTGCCACGACACCCGCGCCGGCCAGCACCGCCCCGGCCCACCCGACCACTGCGCCGACCGGCGGCGGCATGGCGGCGGCGACACCGGCTGAAGAGATCAAGGTGGCCTCGGTGAAGCTCGGCAACGCCGTGGACGACTCGCTGGCCATCAGCAAGGAGCAGCGGCATTTCAACCCGGCGGACAAGGCCATCTATGCCAGCGTCGCCACCGTGGGCAGCACCAGCAGCGCGACCTTGAACGCGACCTGGAGCTATGTGGAAGGCAAGGGCCAGACCTTCAGCAGCACCAGCGAGTCGATTGCCACCGATGGACCGGCCACCACCACGTTCAAGGTGCAGAACCCGAACGCGTGGCCGCAAGGCCGCTACCGGCTGGATATCTCGCTCAACGGCAAGACGGTGGCCAGCCAGGATTTCGATATCCGCAGTTGACGCCACTCGCACCGCGACTTGAAGAAAAGGCGCCCTCGGGCGCCTTTTCCTTGTTTGCGGGCCGGAAGACTCAGAGCGCGCGCTTGAACCGCTGCATCCGCACGCCCGCGACGAGCTGCAGGATGCCGTAGACCAGCGCCGCCGCGCCGATCCAGATCGCCACGGTGAGCAAGGCGGCCACCGGGTAGGCCATGAACATGAAGCCCAGCACGATGGCCAGCACGCCGCTCAGCGCGATCATCCACTCGCCCTTGATCTCCTTGCGCACGCGAACGGCGAAGATGATGCGGTAGACGCCCGCCACGATCAGCCAGGCCGCAAGGAACACCAGCAACAGTTTGACCACCGCCAGCGGATGCATGATGGCGAGCAGGCCGAACACGATCGAGGCGATGGCGTACAGCACCAGCCAGCCTCGCGAAATCGCCACCTCGCGCCGGAACAGGGCGAACAGGCTGATGATGCCCTCGGCCAGCGCCATCACGCCGAAGGCCCAGGCCAGGGCGACCACCGTCTTGCCCGGCCAGATCAGCGCAGTGAAGCCGAACACGATCGAGATGATGCCGTAGAAGATCAGCACCCAGCCGGTACGTCCAACTCCGTGCCGCAATACGGAACTCATACGCGTACCTCCATGACGTAGAGAAGCGGACCCTGGTCGGCCCGCTGTGGAATCGATCCATGGCCCCGACGCTCCCCTGTCGCCCGAGACGCCGAGACACCATCGACGCATCTTCGATGTCGACGCGACGCGAATGCGGTATCAAGCCCCCGTCATACGCCCGTGAACCGTCGCCACCTGCCGCCACGTGGCGGGCACGCGCGCTTAACTCGCCGCTTGCTCGAATCGCTCCCCGCAATGCGCATTGCGTTTCCCCACTGAGCACGAGGACACGCCATGAACCAAGACACGATCCAGGGCCATTGGAAGCAATTGAGCGGCCAGATCAAGCAGCACTGGGGCAAGCTCACGGACGACGACCTCAGGGTGGCCGAAGGCAACGCCGAATACCTCTCCGGCAAGCTGCAGGAGCGTTACGGCATGGCTCGCGATGAGGCCGAAAAGCAGGTCAAGGCCTTCGAGAAACAGATACGCCATCACTGATCACTTTCCACGCCCCCTCTCCCGCGGCGGAGAGGGGGCATGCGGCAGGTCAGTGTGTGTCCTCAGGCGCGCCCGGCGCAGAACAATTCGAACAGCGTGGCCATCAGGCCATGTACGCGGGCATCGCAGATCGCATAGAAGATCGACTGGCCATCGCGGCGGCCGGTCACCAGCCCGTCGCGCCGCAGCAGGGAAAGGTGTTGCGACACCACGCTTTGCGCCAGGCCCAGCGCCTCGGCCAGTTCATTTACCGAACGCTCGCCCTCGAGCAACTGGCACAACAGCAGTAGCCGGTTCGGGCTGCCCATGGCCTTGAGCACGGCCACCGCCTCGTCGGCATGGCGCTGCATCGCGTCGATATCCACGGCGGTCTTGCGCGAGCGCGACGCTGGCGATTTCAGTGCACGGCTCATGCGTTGGCCCGTTGGATCAGGCGTGGACGGTTCATCGGCATCACAGCGCGTTGAGCGGAATCTTGATGTAGCTGATGCCGTTGTCCTCGCGCGGCGGCAACTCCCCTGCGCGCATATTCACCTGCACGGCAGGCAGCAGCAGGCGCGGCACGGGAAGCGTGGCGTCACGCGCGGTGCGCATCTGCACGAAGGCGTCCTCGCCGGTGCCCTCCCGCACATGGACATTGCCCCGCCGCTCCGCCGCCACGGTGGTCTCATAGGCGAACGCGTCCCGTCCCGGGGCCTTGTAGTCATGGCACATGAACAGGCGGGTGTCGTCGGGCAGCTCGAACAGCCTCTGGATCGAGCGGTACAGCACGCGTGCGTCGCCACCGGGAAAATCGCAACGCGCCGTGCCGTAGTCGGGCATGAACAAGGTGTCGCCCACGAAAGCGGCGTCACCGATCACGTGGGTCATGCAGGCCGGCGTATGGCCCGGCGTATGCAGGGCCACGGCGTCGATCTCGCCCAGCCGGTAGGTGTCGCCGTCCTTGAACAGGTGGTCGAACTGGCTGCCGTCACGGGCAAACTCGTCGCCCGCGTTGAACAGCTTGCCGAACGTCTCCTGCACGTGGCGGATGTGTTCACCGATGGCGAGCCGTCCGCCCAGGCGGGAACGAATATACGGCGCAGCCGAGAGGTGATCGGCATGCACGTGGGTGTCGATCACCCACTCCACCTCAAGGCCGCTGGCCTCGACAAAATCGATGATGGCGTCGGCCGACTCATGGTGCGTGCAGCCCGAGGCGGCGTCGTAGTCCAGCACACTGTCGATCACCGCGGCCTTCGCCGTCGCCGGATCCCACGCCACGTAGCTGAAGGTATTGCTCGCCTCGTCGAAGAACGACTTGACCTCGGGACGTTTCATGGGGCTCAACCTCGCTTCGCGTCACTGCGTGCGGGCAACTGCGCCGCCAGCCACCAACCGATCGCCATCGCGGCCATCAGCAGCCACACCGACCACAGGCCTGCCCCAAGCGAAGCCAGGGCCGGACCCGGGCAGTAGCCGGCGATGCCCCAGCCGATACCGAACAGCGCGGCGCCGCCCACCAGACGCGCGTCGATATGGCGCGTGTCGGGAAGGCTGAAGCGCGGCGCCAGCCACGGCTGCGCGCGGCGCCAAACCAGCCGATAGCCGATGGCGGTGGTGAGCACGGCGCCGGCCATCACGAACAGCAGGCGCGGATTCCAGGCGCCGAACACGTCGAGGAAGCCGAGCACTACGGCCGGCTGGGTCATGCCTGCGAGGGCCAGACCGAACCCGAACAGCAGGCCGGCCAACAAGGCGGGCAGGTATTTCATGCGGCCAGGCCTCCGAACAGATGACGCGTCACGTACACCGTGATCACGCCAAACACGATGAACACCACGGTGGCCAGCAGCGAGCGCGGCGACAGTCGGGCCATGCCGCATACGCCATGGCCGCTGGTGCAGCCGCCGCCCAGGCGGGTACCAAAGCCCACCAGTAATCCGGCCGCGACCATCCACGGCCAGGCCACCTGTGGCGAACCGATGCCGCTGTCGCCGCGCACCAGCAGCAAAAGCAGGGGCGCCGCCACCAGTCCGGCCACGAAGGCCACGCGCCATCCGCGATCGCCGGCCGCCGCTCCAGCCAGCAAGCCGCTGGCGATACCACTGATGCCGGCGATGCGACCCAGCGCCGCCATCAGCACGACCGCCGCCAGTCCGATCAACACGCCGCCAATGGCGGCCAACAGCCAGGGATGCACGCAGGCCTCCTCATATTCATATATTCGCACTTGCTAATATATAGCCCGACCCGACCCTGTTCAAGGGTGCGCCGCCTGGCGTGCTTTCCGCGTCGATTGCTGCGCCGCACCTATACATGCCTGCGGCGGGCAAGTGAACATGCGCGGACGTATCGACGGCGCCATGGGGGAAACATCGGCGCCGCGATGACCGCGCGCCTTGTCCGCACACCCAGGGGAATTTCCAACTTATGCTGATCCGCAAGAGAGGGCTTGCCTCCGCCGTTGCCTGCGTGCTTTTCGCCGGCGCCGCACTCGCCCAGGACGCCAACACCGCAGCACCCGCCCAGAGCGACAGCGGCAACCAGAAGCCCTCCTCCAGCAACGCCACCCGGCTCGAGCAGATCACCGTGACGGCGCAGAGCCGCACGCAGGAAATGCAGGCGGTACCGATCGCCATGAACATTGTCACCGCCAAGGAACTGGACACCGTGGCGGCGACCGACCTGAGCCACATGAACCTGTTCGTGCCAGGCCTGGTGGTGGACAACACCGACGCCACCCAGCCCACCTACCGCCTGCGCGGCATCGAAACCGACGACTTCGGCATCGGTACCGATTCGGCGGTGGGCGTGTACATCAACGGCATCTACCAGACGCGCAACGGCGGCTCGCTGATGGCCTTCAACGACGTCGCCCGCGTCGAGGTGCTGAAGGGCCCGCAAGGCACGCTGTTCGGCCGCAACACCGCCGCCGGCGCCATCTCCATCATCACCAACGAGCCCACCGACAAGTTCGAAGGCGACGCCCGCGTGCGCTTCGGCGACTACGGCAGGCGCTACGCCGATGCGCTGGTGAACATCCCGCTCAACAAGGACATGGCGCTGCGCGTGAGCGTGGTCGACAACCAGAGCGACGGCTGGCTCAAGGACGCCGCTACCGGCCAGCACTACGGCAAGGACGACGAGTGGGGCGCACGCGTGGTGTACCGCTGGAACATCACGCCGGACACCCAGGTGCAGCTTGCCTACGACCACGATCGTGTGAAGCAGCCCTCGCGCATCGACATGGGGCTGATCCCGCTGCCCGCCAACGACCTGTATGCGCGCGCGCCGTTCCCGCCCGACCCGGGCACCTACTACGACCCGCGGCACGCGCCGTTCTACAACAGCGCCACCGACGGTCGCGAGGAGCGCAACTACAACGACGCTACCCTCACCATCGACCACAATTTCGGTTGGGGCAGCCTCACCTCCACCACCAACTGGACCGGCTATGACATGTCGCACGTGGAAAGCGGCACCGGCCTGCAGCAGGTCACCGAGTACCTCAACACCGGCGTAATCAGCTCGGGCCACACCTGGTACCAGGAGTTCAAGTTCGCCGGCAACACCGACCTGATGGACTGGATCGCCGGGGCCAGCTACTACAAGGAAGACACCGACCAGACCAGCCTGGCGCGCGTGAACACCGACACCTACGACACGCTGGCGCTCAACACCGGCGTGGGCAAGCAGTACACGCCCACCGGCACCATCTTCGGCTACTTCAATTCGGTGCTGCAGGCGCTGAACCTGCCCTACAACCTGCTGGGCGACAAGTGGACCGAGACGATCTACAACACCGGCCACTACAGCGCCGGCGCCTTGTATGGCGACGTGATCTGGCACCTCAACGACCAGTGGGACCTCACCACCGGCCTGCGCTTCACCCACGACCAGAAGGACTTCACGTGGTACACGCCGACGCGCTCGGCGCCTGAGCTGGACGCGACGCTGGCGCAAATGCAGGCCGCCGGCCTGCTCAACCTGGTCTCGCTGCTTACCGGCGGCAAGGTGACCGGCCAGCAACTGGTGGCGCTGCTGCAGCAGAACCAGATCTTCGCCACCGCGGTCAATCAGACGGTGGACGGCAGGGGTCGCTGGAACGACACCAGCCCGCGCCTGGTGCTGTCGTACAAGTTCGCGCCGGACATGATGGCCTATGCATCGCTGGCCAAGGGCTACAAGGCGGGCGGCTTCGACGGCACCGAGCCGGGCGCGGAATTCGCACCCGAGAAGGTGTGGAACCTGGAAACCGGCATCAAGGCGACCTTCCCCGAGTACAACCTGCTGGTCAACGGTTCGATCTACCACTACCGCTACGACAACGTGCAGACGTTGACGGTGATCCCGTCCACGGCCGGCTTCAACGTGCCCGAGTATCAGGTCAGCAACACCAATGAAAAGGCCACCGGCGTGGACCTGCAGGTGCAGTGGGCGCCGATCGACAACCTGCGCCTGAGCTTCAACGGCGGCTACATCGACCAGACCTACACCAACGCGCAGGTGCCGATCGGGCTGAACACCGCCAACCAGATCGTCTACGCCAACGTGTCGGGCCAGCCGGTGGGCGAGCCGAAGCTGTCCTACTCGGTGAGCGCCGCCTACACGTGGCACGACATCGCCAACGGCGCCCTCACCTACGACGTGATCTACGGCTTCCGCGGCCCGCTGCGCTGCAACGACGCCTCGGTGTACCAGGGCAAGTGCTCGCTGCCGACCAACTTCGACCTCAACCAGGCCCAGCACCGCACCGACATGCGCCTGGACTGGACGTCCAACAGCGGCCGCTGGGGCGTGGCCGCCTACGTCAACAACCTGTTCAACCAGCGCTATGTCACCGGCCTCGGCACGGTGTCGCAGTCCGTGCTTGGCACGCCTTACGCGTACATCACCCCGCCGCGCATGTATGGCGTGGAGTTCCGCGTGAAGTTCTAAACACCACCGAGCTGCCGCCGCGCCCATCGGGAGAGCGGCGTGCGGCGCCACCCTGACTCCCGCCGCCTGCGACATGCCAGCGGCGGGATTTTTTTGCGCCCGGGCCGGTGACAGCAGTCCGACGCCCAAAGCAAAACGGCCCCCGCGTGGCGGAGGCCGTTTCGTCAGGAAGATGGCGCGCCCGGAGGGATTCGAACCCCCGACCAATGGCTTCGGAAGCCACTACTCTATCCGGCTGAGCTACGGGCGCTTGAGCATCCACGCACGCATCGAAACACGCGGCGGACGCGCAGTATAGCGGAGTTGGGGCGGGAGTGGCCGAGGGTGCGGCAACCCCTGTTGCGCCGCCTGCCTCTCCCCTACGGGTCGCCCGCTGGGAGACGGGAAGGCAAAAAGGCGGCACAAGGTGCCGCCTTTTTTAGTCGATCCTCATCCTTCAGCTCCCTCTCCCCTCCGGGGAGAGGGTTGGGGCGAGGGGTCAATCTCGCGATATGGCGACATCAAAGCGCGCCTGATTTAGCGTCTGTGCAAGCACCCGCCCCTCACCCTGCCCTCTCCCCCGAGGGGAGAGGGAAAGAGCGTTTGCCTCAGCGCGCCTTGAGCAGCTCGGACAGGCGGTCGGCCTTGCCCTCGATGCGTTCCAGGTGCGGGTACTTCAGGCCGTCGTGGTAGTCGATGCGCAGCGTCTTGTACTCATCGAAGTTCTTCACCAGCAGTTCCACCGGCTGGTTCTTGTCCTTCGCCGCGGCGGTGACCGCATCCTTGACGGCGTCGCTGGAGTATTCCTTGCCGTTCACCGCGATCAGCTTCATGCCCGGCGACAGGCCGGCCTTGAAGGCGGGGCCGTCCCACAGCACGTCGACAATGTCGCCGCCCTTGCCCACCGACACGCCCAGCGAGTAGGTGAGGTTGGCGCCGCCCAGACGCGTTTCCACGGCCTTGGCCGCGGCCGAAGGCTTGTCGTTGTAGACCAGCTTCCAGCCGTTCGCTTCGAAGCCGCCGATGATCGGGCCATGGCCATCCAGACGCTCACGCAGGTAGGTGGTCCAGTCGAACGGCGCAATGTCGTTGAGCGTCTTCACCACGTCCTCGAAGACGTAAGTGTTGACGTCCCACTCGCCGTTCTTCATGCCGAAGAACGACTTGGCGAAGTCGTCGATAGAGCGCTTGTTGCCGGTGAGGTCACGCAGCTTGCCGTCGACGTCGAGCCAGATCATCTGACCACCGGAGTAGTAGTCCTCGCTCATCTGGTAGTTGCGATACGGCAGCGGGCGGCGCATCGCGATGATCGGGTCGTTGGTGGTGTCCTGGACGTTGCGCCACTGCTGCAGGCCCGGACGGCCGCGGTCGTAGGTGGCGGCCACGTTGGCCAGCATGTCGATCGCCTCGTCGTGGCTCCACAGCCCCGAGCGCGCGGCCATCACATAGCCCCAGAACTGGGTCTGGCCCTCGTACACCCACAGCAGGCTGTCCTGCATCGGCACGTTGAAGTTTTGCGTGGCGAGATCGGCGCCGCGACGGTACTTGCCGTCCCAGGAGTGGTTGAACTCATGCGAGAGCAGGTCGCGCATGATCATGCTCTTGTCCCACTCGGTGAAGTAGCCGGTGCCCACGCCGTTCTCGCTCGAACGATGGTGCTCGAGGCCGTTGCCCGACATCTTGTCGCTCAACGAGAACAGGAAGTCGTAGTGGTTGTAGTGGTGCGCGCCGTACAGCTTGTACATCTGCTGCACCAGGTTCTGATGCACCTTCAGCTGCTCCGGCTTGATCTCGAGGAACTTCGGATCATCCGCGACGATGTTGAGGAACACCGGCGTCTTGGCGCCCGGGTCGAGGTCCACGCGCTTGAAGTACTTGCCCGCGTAGATCGGCGAGTCGACCAGGTCTTCGAAGTTGATCGGTTTGAAGTGCACCGTGTCGCCGTCGCGCGAGGCCAGCTCCAGCGCGCTGCCATACTGCCAGCCCGCCGGGAAGGTCACGCTGGTCTCGGCGTTGACGCGCTTGGCGAAATAACCGGCCGGGTACAGCGATACCGAATTCCACTGCAGGTCCAGCATCTCCGGCGTCATCACCACGCGGCCCTGGCGCGTGTCCTGCGCCGAGAGGAACTGGAACTCCACTTCGACGTTGTTCGCGCCTTCGGGCACATCCACGTGGAACGCGAACACGTTAAGCGGATCGCGCTTCCACGGGACCACCTTGCCGTTCGCCTTCACCACCAGTCCCGCCAGCTTGTCGATCGTGCCGGTCGGCGAATGGTTGCCCGGCAGCCACTGCGGATACAGCAGCGTCAGCGGACCCGGCTTCGCCGGCACCACTTCGTGCACGCGGAACACGCGATGGGCGATATCCGTGGCGTCGACATTGATCTTCAGCGTGCCATCGAACGGAACGTCCTGCGGCGCAGGCACGTCGGCAAGCGCGGCAAAACTGGACATTCCAAAAGCGGAAGCGAGGATGGCGGAAGCGAGACGCGAGACTTTCAAGTGGTTCTCCTGTGGCGACGCGATGTCGCACAGAAGCAGGCTGCACGACACATGAACCTCCGATGCTAGTGTGCGACTGCGCGCCACACCCCCTGCCAGAGGTCATGTTGATGCCTGAACCTCGCCCGTCCCGACAACATGTCGCAGGGGTTCTCAAGCGTTAAAAACCCGTATCCTCTGCACTCCGCGATCCCCACGCGGGCCGCCACGACATTCCCCCTCGTTGTCGCGGCGGTATCACAAAAAAAGATGGAGCACTCCATGATCAAGACTCTGATGGCGGCCGCCTTGGCCGTAGTCGCTGTTGCGCCGTTCGCCGCCAAGGCCGACGAAAACAACCAGCTCGACAACTTCTTCGTCGCCGGCAATCTCGGCCAGAGCAACTATCGCATCGGCGGCGCCTCCGACAAGAGCGATGTCTTCCAGAACGTGCGCTTCGGCTGGCGCTGGAACGGTATCGTCGGCGCCGAAATCGGCTACGCCTACCTCGGCCAGGTGAAGAACACCTACGACTTCGCCACCACCTACGCCAAGCCGCGCGTCGCCCAGCTCGGCGTGACCGCGAAGTACAACTTCTACAACAACTGGTACGTCACCGGTCACGGCGGCTACCTGCGTTCGCGCACCACCGCCGGCGTCACCGTGGGCGACGTGTCCGCCTCGCAGCGCAGCTGGAACAACGGCTGGTACGCCGGCGCCGGCGTGGGCTACGACATCACGAAGAACGTGAGCGTGGCGCTGAACTACGACAACTACCACGTCAAGTACGGTCGCGGCGGCTCGGGCCAGCCGCAGGACAACGCCAACGTGGCGGCCTACTCGGCTTCGGTCGAATACCGCTTCTGATCGTCGCGGTAAATGCAGTAACGAAAAACGGCCGCGCAAGCGGCCGTTTCTCTTTGCGTCACCTGCGTGGCTTCATGCAGGAGCACACCTGGTGCGCCCCTGCATGTGGTGTCATGCCTGCTTTTCGAGCTTGCTGTTGCGCATGCCGTAGGTGAGATAGATCACCATGCCGATGCTCACCCAGATCAGGAACACCTTCCAGGTGATCGCCGGCAGCTCGGACAGCAGCCAGATCGAGAAGCCGATACCGATCAGCGGCACCAGCGGCACCAGCGGGGTGCGGAACGAGCGCGGCAGGTCGGGCTTGCGCTTGCGCAGGATCATCACCGAGGTGCAGATCACGATGAAGGCCGACAGCACGCCGATGTTCACGAGTTCCGCCACTTTCTGGATCGGCGTGGAACCGGCCACCAGCGCAGTGAACACGCCAAGCGCGATGGTCGGGCGATGCGGCGTGCCGTAGCGCGGATGCACGTGGGCGAACCAGCCCGGCAGCAACCCATCGCGCGCCAGCGCGTACCAGATGCGCGACGCGCCCAGCATGAAGGCGAACAGCACGCTGATGAGGCCGAACACCGCCGACACCGACACGGTCAGCGCCACCCAATGCAGGCCCAGGCCCTTGAACGCATCGGCCACCGGAGCATCGGTATTGAGCGTGCTGTAGTGCACGATGCCGGTGAGCACCAGCGAGACGGCGAGATACATCGCCATCGAAATGGCGAGCGACAGCAGCACGGCGCGCGGCAGGTCGCGCTGCGGATTCTTCGATTCCTCCGCGGCGGTGGTCAGCGTGTCGTAGCCGAACACGGCGAAGAACACCACGGCGGCCGCGGTGGCCACACCCTGGAAGCCGTAATGGCCGATGCCGTCAGGCCCGATCACGCGCGTGGGAATGAGCGGCACCCAGTTGGACGGATTCACGTAGAACACGCCCACGCCGATCACCAACGCCACCGCGGCGACCTTGATCGCCACCACCAGCGTATTGAAGCGTGCGCCCCACTCGGTACGGAAGGTCAGCAGCGCCGACACACCCAGCGTCACCAGCGCGGCGACCACGTTGAACACGTGGCCCGGGCCAGTGCCGACGGCGCCCTGCGCCCACACCGGCAGGCCGAGCCCCACGCTGGACAGCGCAGACTGCACGTAGCCGGCCCAGCCGATCGCCACCACCGCCACGATCAACGCGTATTCCAGCAACAAATCCCAGCCGATCAGCCAGGCGGCCAATTCGCCCAGCACGGCGTAACCGTAGGTATAGGCGCTGCCGGTGACCGGGATGAGGCCGGCGAACTCGGCGTAGCACAGCGCCGCGGCGGCGCTGGCGATGCCCGCGATCAGGAAGGAAATGGCCACCCCCGGGCCGGCGTTCAACGCCGCCTGCTGACCGGCCAGCACGAACACACCCACGCCGATGATGCCGCCGATGCCGATCGCGGTGAGCTGCCACAACCCCAGCACGCGGCGGAAATCACCCCGCTTGCCAGCCTCCGCCTGCAACAGCTCCACAGGCTTGTGGCGCACCAACTTGTTCAAGAAACCCATCGGCTCATCCCCGGAAATTGAGCCGCGATCATAACGAATGCCCCCGCCCCTGCCATGCTGCAGCGCGCGGAGGGGGTTCTTATGAGGTTGGGGTCTTGTGGCGTTCGCTGGGGTACGGAGCGTGCGCCTCTCAGGTCAGGACGGCCTCAGGCGGCTCCTTTTTTTGAGCGTATAGCAGGACTGAGGCAAGACTGGCCCCTCACCCCCAACCCTCTCCCCAGAGGGGAGAGGGAGCAAAGCGCGAAGCGGCGTGGCGCACACGCCTTAAGTCCTCAATACGACGACGCCCCGCGGAGTAGCCGCCGTCCGCGAGGTAGCACGCAACGAGTTCGGCTGGCCGCAGTCATCAGGGCTTGTATGCCAGGCATCGCTGCGCCCCCTCTCCGCGACGGCGCGTTGCGGGGTAGCCGCTGTCCCTGAGGTAGCACGAAGCCCATCCGGTTGGCCTCGGTCGCACGGGCTCGTATCCCGCATGTCGCTACGAGCCTGTAAGGCCATTTCTTTGGGTTACTTTTCTTTGGGCCAGCAAAGAAAAGTGACTCGAGCGCCGGCAGGCGACATTGCCACCTTCACGGTGGTCGAAGCGCCCGCCGCGTAGGCGGCACGCTGGCGGGAGCGCTTCAGACGAAGCCAGGAGCCAAAGTCACTGGATCCCAGCTTTCGCTGGGATGACGGGTAGGAGAGTGTGAGGCAAGGATGCCTTTCGCAGCCGCTTTAGGGGAGTTTTGCGCGCTTCGCGCTCCGTCCTGCCTGACCAGTCTTCGGCTGCTGAAATGCGCCTCGCACGGATGACGAACAGAAAGGACCGAGCCGATGGAGTTCGGGCGAAACGCCGGAACTCCCACCCTCCTAACCCGGAATCACCTTCCCCGTCCCTTCCCGCCGGTGCCCCACCAACACCACCCACCCCAGCACCAACGCACTCAAGGCAGGAATCGCGACCATCGCGCCCAGCACACTCCCGGACAGCTGCGGCAGCCCAAACCATCCCCCTGTCAAAAGCGGAATCGCCGCCGTCACCAGCAAGCGCACCAGCTCCAGCACGACGCCGACGCGCCGCCCTTCGGTGAGCGCGCCCAGCGCGGTAAGACTCAGCACCAGGAACACCGCATAGCCACCGAGCACGACCAATGAGAGGTGCTTGGCGAGGTCAAGGAACTGCACCGCCATGCCCAGCAGCAGCGCGAACTGCACCAGGCTGTACACCGTGAGGCCGCGCGAGAGCGCTGGCTGGAAGCGCGCGCGCTGGATGTCGAAATCCGCCTTCGGAAAGCGCGCCGCCACGTCAGCCGGTCGCCAGCCCGGTGGCTTGAGCCACACCAGCAGCTTGTCGCGCCAGCGTCGTGCGCGCCAGGCGTCCTTGGCGGTGGCCCAGTACACCTCGGCATTGGCCCACAGCGGGTTCCAGCTGCGCAGCGGCGCGCGGGTGCCGTACACCGGCGGATCCTTGTCGTCCTCCTCGACGAAGGTGCCGAACAGACGATCCCACACGATCAGGATGCCGCCGTAGTTGTGGTCGAGGTATTTGTCGTTCACCGCATGGTGCGCGCGATGGTTGGAGGGCGAGCAGAACACGCGGTCGAACCATCCCAGGCGGCCAACCAGTTCGGTATGCACCCAGAACTGGTAGAGCAGGTCGATCAGCGCCACCACCACGAACACTTCCAGCGGAAAGCCGATCACGGCCATCGGCAGGTAGAACAGCCAGCCCAGCAGCACGCCGCTGCCGGTCTGGCGCAGCGCGGTGGAGAGGTTGTAGTCCTCACTCTGGTGATGCACCACGTGGGCGGCCCACAGGATGTTCACTTCGTGGCCGGCGCGGTGCAGCCAGTAGTAGCAGAAGTCGTAGGCGATCAGCGCGGTGACCCACACCAGCAGGTTGTTCGCCGGCAGCGAGAACGCCGCCAGATGCTGCACGCACCAGGCATAGATGCCCAGCGTGAGGATTTTGCTGAACACGCCAACGATCTGCGAGATCACGCCCAGCGCCAGACTGTTGATGGCGTCGCTGGAGTGGTAGACGTTGCGACGACGCAGCCTGGCCACCAGCAGTTCCATCGCGATCAGCGCGAAGAACACCGGCGTTGCCCAGGTAATGATGGTTTCCTGCGTGTTCATGGATGTCTGCCCATGTCGCGTACCGAATGCGCCAGGCACCACAGCGCCGCGTAATAGGTCGCCAGGATCCAAAGCGCCGACAGCGGGATGGCGAGACGGAAGCGATTCCAGGCCAACAGTGTATCGCTGAGCACGAACAACAGCGCCCCCCCCGCCGCCCACAGCGCCGGCCCCGCCAGGGCGTCGTGGGCGCGCCACAGCGCCCGCGCCACGGCCTGCCCGGCCATGCAGGTCAGCACCGCCACGTAGACCACCACCGGCACGTGCAGCGCGCCTGGCAGGGAGGGCCACAGCGCCCACAGGTTGAGCACGCCGTAGGCCACGCAGGCCAGCAGCGCCAGGGGGACGGCGGCGAAGCGGGTGTCACTCGTCAACGCCCGGAGAAAACACAGGTGCCCGATCAGGAAAGCCACCAGCCCGGGAACGAAGGCGTCCACCGGCAGCATCAGGAAGATGTCGCCCGCCAGCGAGAACACCATGCCAATCGCAATCCAGCGCCGGTAGGTGGCCGAGACGGGCGGCGAGGCGCTCCAGGCGGACCAGAGGATGACTGCGGTGGCCAGCGGTTTGCACAGCCAGTGCAGCCAATGCCAGCCGTCGACCGTCCCGGGCTCGCCATAGGTGGCGCCCACGATCGTGGCGATCGCAGCCAGCGCGATGACCACGTTGATGCCACGCGGCGCCACGGGCGCAGCGCTGGCGTTTGAAACGAACATGCCTGGATTCCCCTTCCCCAAGAATGAATGGTGATCTTAGTGCCTACCGGGGGCGCTACGCGCCGCGCGCCGCAACAAAAAAAACCCTCCCCTTGCGGGGGAGGGCCGGGGAAAGGGCGGAGGCCGCCAGCGGGAAGGCCTGCCACGCCCCGCCACGCCCATCGCTGGCGTGGCGCTGAACCCTTGAACCTCGCGGGAATCAGAACTTCGCGTTGACGCTGAAGAACACCTGGCGCGGCGCGCCGGCCATCAGCGTCTGGTTCCAGCCCAGCGGATCGGAAGCGACGTAGCCGTTGGTGCCGGTGGTGGCGAAGTAGCGCTTGTTGAACAGGTTGGTGACGTTCAATCCCAGGCTGAGGCCCTTCAAGACGGACAGCGAGCCCAGGTCATAGTTCACCCCGGCGTCGAACAGCCAGTACGAGGGGACCTGGGAGTCGTTGAGGTAGGTGATGTAACGGCGGCCGGTGTACTTGCCGTCGATGGTCGCCCGCCAGGCGCCGTAGCTGTAGCTCAGGTCGGAGGTGAACATCCAGCTGGGGATACCCACCACGTACTTGCCGTCGGTGGCGACCACGCCGTTGTTCAGGTAGTCGTCCTGGTACTTGGAATTGTTGTACGAGACGGTATTGAGCCAGCGCAGGTGATCCACCGGGCGCCAGATCACCGCCAGGTCCATGCCGGTGCTCTTCACCGAGCCCACATTGTTGATGATGGCTGCGCAGGTCTGCACCGCGCTGCACGGCGACACCGCCAGCAACCGGTTGGTGAAGCGCGTGTAGTACGCATCGGCCGAGGCCTCGAAACTGTCGCCATGCACGCGGTAACCCAGCTCGAAAGTCTGCGATTGTTCGGGCTGGAGCGAACCCTTGCTGGCGTCGAACGAGGCCTGCGACTGGGTGAACGGCAGGAAGCCGTAAGCGGCCAGGTTCTTGCTGTAGGAGCCGTACACCTCCTGGTTGGCGTCGAGCTTGTAGCTGGCGCCCACCTGCGGGAGGAAGCCGTCGCTGGCGCGGATTCGGCCTTCAGCCAGCGCACTGCTGACCACCAGCGAATCGGCCGTGTTGGTCACGTCGAGCGCCTTGGCGCCGAAGTTCACGGTGAGGCGGTCATCCATCAGGTGGATGGTGTCCTGGGCGTACGCCATGCGCGTATTCGTGTTGTAGTGCTGGAAGAAGCCGCGCAGGAACGGTTCCTCGTTCTCGTAGAAGTTGCTGAGGTAGTCGTAGGCGCCCGTCAGGTAGAAGTAGTTGCGCTCCTGGTTGGTCTTGGCGTTCTCGGCCCAGAAGCCCACTTCAATGTCGTTGTTGCCCAGCGCGAACACCAGCGAGCCGGTGCCGCCGTAACGGTCGAGGCCGTAGTCGGTGGTGCGCATCGCCAGCGGCACGGTCGGCGAGGACGCCACATACGGCGTGGCCCACTGACCTTCGCCGCGGTTGTCGTGATAGTAGGTCCCTAGATTCAACGTCGCGTGGTCGCTCAGCGAGAAGTTGCCGCTCAAGCCGGCCAGGCTGTCGCGACGGATGCCGCCGCCGGCGTAATAAGTCGAATCGACGAGGTCGTAGCCCGCCGGCAGCGGCGACAGCACCGCGGGATAGCTGCCCTTGCCGTTATAGGCGTTGGCGATCTGCACCGCCGTGTTCCAGTCCGGCTGCAGGTAGTCCCAGTTCCAGCCCAGCGCCTTCTGGCTGGCCAGCGACAGGTCCATGTAGTCGTATTCCTTGCGGCGCGACTCGTTGTAGAACAGGCTCACGCTGCCGCCTTCCCACTGATACACGGACTTCAGGTTGACCTGATCCGAACGCTGGTCGCCGTAGCCCTTCCACTTGTCGGTAGAGGCATGGTCGTAAGAGACGTAAGCGGAGAAGCCGTGGAGGTCGCCCGTATCCAGGCGCACGAAGGTGCGCGTGGTGGAGTCGGAACCGAGCACCTGGTTGATGCGGGCGCCGGCCACGGCATCCGGATCGGCGGAGAAGAACTGGATGGTGCCGCCCAGGTTGGTGTTGGATGGCGTGCCGAGGGCGCCGGCGCCCTGCGCCAGCTCCACCGAGCTGATGTTGTCGCTGCTGATCGCGCGCGTCACCTGCAGGCCGGTGGTGGTGCCGTAGCTCATGTTGCCGAGCGGGATATTGTCCAGCGTGAAGCCAAGGCGGCTTTGGTCGAAGCCATGCAGGGTGATCTGCGTCGACCACTCGTAGGTACCCCACGGATCGGCCGACTGGAAGTTCACGCCCGGCAGCTTGTCGAGCGCCCTGAGCGGGCTGCTGCCCGGCGTCAGCGCCTGGATGTCTTCGCTGGTGATCTTCTGCACCTGGCGCGTTTCGCCGGTCGCGACCACCGAAATAGCGTCCATGTCCTTGGCCTTGTCGCGACTGTTGCTGGCCGTGGCGTCGGCCACGGCCGCCGGCGCGGCGGGAGTGTTGTCGTCGGCGTGCACGATGCCGCCGTAGAGGGATGCCAGTGTTGCCAGCGCGATCGCGGTCCTGCGAAGGGAATGCTTGGGCATGACAAATCCTTACGCGCGGATTCGTCTTGAATCCGCACGGTCAAGTGATAGGTAAACGAGCGGGGAATAGACGTCCGAATGATCAGGACGACATCACGAAAGTGTGAATGGCGCGTGTGTATCAGCGATGACACGCATATTTAAAACACGCGGAAAACGCCTTGAAAACAGCACTTTCCCGTCAGCGCTAACGCTCAGGGAAGCAACGCCTTACCCTGGGCCTGCGGCAGGCTTACGCCGAGCACGCGCGCGACGGTCGGCGCGATGTCGAGCATGTCGATCTCTCCAAGATCCTTGCCCGCCGGCACGCCTTTGCCGGCGATGAGGAAGGTGGAACGCATCGCAGGCAAGGCTGGGTCGTAGCCATGCATGCCGCGGTAATGGCCCGGCGAAAGCACCGGAAGATCAGGACGGAGCGCCATTTCATAGCCCGGCTTGAACAGCACGAACCAGCTGGCCATCGGCGTACCGCCTCCCGTGGCCACCTCGTCCTTGTCGAGGACGCGGGCAATGCCATAGGACGGGTCTTTCTGCAGTTGCGCGAGCAACGCAGCGACCTTTTCGCGCACGTCGGCTCGCGATGGATCACGCAACACGATGGCCGCGCTGCCGCCATCGTTCCACGGCGCCGCCTGCCAGTCCGCCACCTCGGCGCCTTTGAGCGTGATCAGCCCCGCCTGGATGAAGGGTGCATACAGGTTCACGTCCTGCTGCACCGGCAGGAATCCATGGTCGGACACGACCACCACCACGCCATCCGGATGCACGCGGTGCGCCGCCTGCACGAGGTCACCAATCAGCGTGTCGATCTGTTCGAGCACGGCGCGCGACTGCGGCGTATCGGGACCGCTGACGTGCTGCTCGTGGTCCAGCGCGGTGAGATAGGCGGTCATGAAGTCGGGTTTGCGCGACTCGAGCAGCGCGACGGCGAAACGTGCGCGGGTGCGGTCACCCGCGAGGCTTTCATCGATGCCATCCGCGTAAGGGCCAAGCTCCTTCTCCAGCGACGGCAGCAAGCCCGGCGTGGCGAGCGCGGCCATCAGCTTGCGGTCGTCCGCCGTGCCGGTGCGCCAGATCTGGGGGAGATTCCAGTCCACCGGCGCGCCCACGCTGACCGGCCAGTGCACGTTGGCGGTATGCAGCCCAGCCTGGCGCGCAGCATCCCACAAGGTGGGCGCCTGGATGTCGCTGGCGTACCAGTACCAACCCAGCTGGTTCTTGTTGTAGGGATCGAAGGTGAGGTTGCCGCCGATGCCATGCCGCGCCGGCGTCACGCCCGTGATCAGGGTGGTGTGGCTGGGATAGGTCAGCGTCGGCAGCACGCCACGCACGCCGTCGGCGTAACTGCCCTGCTGCACGAACGACTCGAGGTTCGGCAGATGCAGCCCGCGCTCCTTGGCTTCCAGCACGTCGGCGGGACGCAGGCCGTCGATGGAGATCATGAGTACCGGGGATGCTGCGGCGGGAGCGCCGAGGGCGAGCGCCAGCAGGATGGCGGCGAGGCGGGGCGTGGAGAAGCGCATGTTGGGTTCACCCTGATTTGAGCTGCAATGTAACGCCAACAACCCTCGCCTTTGTTTCGACGGGGCTGAAATGGTGTGTTTTGTCGCAAGACCAAGAGGCACTGGATTCCTGCTCTGGGCCCCCTTTTGGGGGTTCGCAGGAATGACGAGCTAAACCCGACGACGCACCGTCACAGGGATGCCGTCATCCCAGCAAGAGCAGGTATCCAGCGACTTCCGCCGGGCGCCAGCAGAGCGTCAACGACCCCTCAACGCCCGTCCACCGCCTCACGCCCGATCGCCGGGTCGTCGGTGAAGAACGCATCGATGCCGGCGTCGAGGTAAGCGCGTATCTCCGCCACCGAACCGGCTTCATTGAAGGTCTTCGGATCGCTGCCCTTCCAGAAGTTCCTGGCCTGGAAGTAGTTCTCCGGGCGGAACGTGAATGGATGCAGCTCCAGCTTTGCCGCGTGCGCGTCGTGCACCAGCGCCGTGGGCTGGCCCAGCGTGCTGTCGGCGTTGAGCGGGATGATGGCGCGGATGTTGGGGCCGATCGCATCGGCATAGCTGGCGATCTCGCGCAGGCCCGCCGGCTTCATCATGTCGCCATAGCTCAGCTTGCCGCCGGCGGCGACCACGTCATAGGGCTGATCGCCCGGATCGTCCAGCAGCTGCAACAGGCGGATGTTGGGATGCGCCTTGCCGAGCTTGCCGCGCAGGTAGCGGAGGTTGGCGATCTCGAAGGACTGGATCTCCACCGGCGCGGTGCGCGTATAGGCGTGCGCGGCGAGGATGGCCAGCACGCGATCTTCCATCGGCAGGCCCGCCTTCTGGAAATACGTGCTGTGCTTGATCTCGGGGATGATGCCGATCACCCGGCCGCGGGTCGCCGACTCGGTGGCGACGAAATCGATGATCTCGTCCAGCGTGGGGATCTGGAACTGCCCGTCGTACGCGGTGCTGCGCAACTGCGGAAGGCGCTCGCGCGCACGCAGGGTCTTGAGTTCGTCGAGCGTGAAGTCCTCGGTGAACCAGCCCGTCACGGCATGGCCGTCGATGGTCTTGGTGGTCTTGCGCGAAGCAAATTCCGCATGCTGCGCCACGTCGGTAGTGCCGCTGATCTCGTTCTCGTGGCGCGCCACCGGCACGCCGTCGCGCGTCATCACCAGATCCGGCTCGATGAAGTCGGCGCCATCGGCGATGGCCTTGCCGTAAGAGGCGAGCGTGTGTTCCGGGCGCAGCGCGCTGGCGCCACGATGACCGATCACCAGCACCTTCGGCGCCAGCGGCGCCTCGTTCGCCTGCACGTCCGCCGCCATCATCCACGCACCCAGCAACAAGATGGCCCAGCTTAAACGACCCATCGCAAACCCCTCGTGACCCTTCGCGAAACGCCAGTCCGGCGCAGTCATCCAGCCATGGTGGCGGCCCTGCATGTCGATTCCTTGACATCCGGGTGGCGTCACGTTTGAAACGACAGCATACGCAAGTCAGGGCATGACTGGCGGCACCCTCATGACTTGCGTCGGATGGCCACGCGCATCGCGGCTGGTAGCGTGGCTTCAACCTCACATGGGCCTTCATGACCATGCTCGCGACCTTGCTCGTTGCCCTGCTCGCCAGCGCGCAACCCGTGCCGGACTGCCATATCGGCGCCTACCGCCTGACCGACGGCAGCACCGTGGACATCGCGCCCGCCGACCCGGACGGCCTGCGCTGGCGCCGCATCGACGGTGCGACCGGCAAGCTCACCCACGGCCAGGGCGACACCTGGAGCAGCACGCTGGGCTGGACCGATCGCCCCGACCACAAGCAAGTGACCTTCACCGATTGCGCCAGCGGCGGCATCCGCTTCGATGGCGTCAACGGCCATCGCATCGCCTTCGAGGTCCACGACACCGTCTTTGCCGGCGACGGCGGCACGCGACTGGTCGGGCGACTGATCCTGCCGCCTGGCAAGGACCGCGTGCCGGTCGTGGTGCTGGTGCATGGCTCGGAACACGATTCGGCGCGCGTGTGGGACGCCATGCAGCGCCAGTTGCCCGCCGAAGGCGTCGGCGCCTTCGTCTATGACAAGCGCGGCACCGGCGAATCGGATGGCCAGTACACACAGGACTACAGCGTGCTCGCCAACGATGCGGTCGCCGCTGTGGCCGAGGCGCGCAAGCTGGCGGGCGACCGTGCCGGCCGCGTCGGTTTTCGCGGTGGCAGCCAGGGTGGCTGGGTGGCGCCGTTGGCCGCCACGCGATCCAAGGTGGATTTCGTGATCGTGGGCTACGGTCTCGCCATTTCGCCGCTGGAGGAGGATCGCGAGGCCGTGGCCTTCGGGCTCAAGCTGAAAGGTTACGATCAGTCGGTGATCGACAAGGCGTGGGAGCTGTCCGACGCGATCGGGCTGATTCTCTCCAGCCATCTCACCCAGGGCTTCGATCAGCTCGACGCGGCGCGTGCGAAGTACCGCAACGAACCCTGGTACAAGGATGTGCGCGGCGATTTCAGCTATCTGGTGCTGCCCATGAGCAGCGACGAGATTCGCGAGAAGGGCAAGGCGTACATGTTCGCCACGCCGTGGCGCTACGACTCCATGGCGGTGCTGAGGAAACTGCACACGCCGCAGCTGTGGATACTCGGTGACATGGATATCGACGCGCCGAGCGCCGAGACACTGCGTCGCCTCGGCACGCTGCAGGCGCAGGGACTTCCGATCACCACGGCGCTGTTTCCAGGGGCCGAGCACGGCATGACCGAGTTCGAGCTGGCGCCCGACGGCAATCGCGTGGACACCCGCTATGCGAACGGATACATGCGCATGACCCTCGACTATGCCAAGGGCGTGCTGCACACGCCCTATGGAGCGAGCACGATCGTCTTTCCCCACGCAGGTACGCCGACAGCGCCCTGAGACGCCGCGCGCCACGGGCCATTCCGCTAGATCGAGGATCTGGCCGGCACGTGACGTCTCGCGGTGGCGGGCGGCGCCGCTCAACTGTTAGCCTGCCCGCATGAAATGGCCGCTGCCACTGCTGTTGTGGCTGGCCTGCGCGATGGCGTGGGCCGGGCAGGCGCCGGGTCCGCCCACCGGCCTGCAGGAGGCGGTGGTCTTCAGCCAGTACGGCGATCTCTCCAGCAGCACCGAGCTGGCGCGCCGCCTGGTCAGTCCCTTGAACGCCTGGCGCCTGCAACGTCGCGCCGCTGCCACGGGCGCGTCCATCCGCGAACAGCCGGTTGATCTCTCGCAGGAGCGCTTCGCCCTCTACGTGCCCGCACACATGCCGGCGGAGGGCTATGGCCTGCTGGTGTTCGTACCGCCATGGGATGAGGCGAAGATTCCCGCCGCCTGGATGCCCGTGCTTGATCGGCTAGGGGTGATTCTCGTCACCGCTGCACGCTCGGGCAATGAGGCGGATTTGATCGACCGGCGCGAGCCGCTCGCACTGCTGGCCGCCCACAACGTCACTGGCGAGTACCGCGTCGATCCGCAGCGGATCTATGTCGGAGGATTTTCCGGCGGCGCGCGCGTGGCGCTGCGACTGGCGCTCGGCTATCCGGACCTGTTCCATGGCGCGCTGCTGGATGCCGGCAGTGACGCGATCGGCGTGCAGATTCCACCACCGCCGCGCGAACTGTTCGAGCGCTTCCAGGATGACACGCGCGTGGTCTACCTCACCGGCGAAGAGGACCGTTTCCATCAGGGCACCGATCGCCAGAGTCGCCAGGCCCTGAAGAGCTGGTGCGTCACCGACATCGACGTGCTGGACATGCCGCATACCGGCCACGAACTGGCTGATGCCGCCGCTTTCGGCCGTGCGCTTGCCTCACTGGATGCGCGTGTCCCGCGCGATGCCGGCCAGCTCGCCGATTGCCGCGCACATGTCGATCATGCGCTCAATGCGGCGCTCGACCAGGTGCAGGCCCAATTCGGCGGCGGAAAAATCGATGAGGCGCGCCGGCAGCTGGATGGCATCGACACGCACTTCGGTGGCCTGGCCGCGCCGCGCAGCGTGGAACTGGCGGCGCGCCTGGAACAACCTTGAATCAACGGGATAAGACGCGAGGATTACTCCTCGACTTCTTCCTCTTCGTCTTCTTCCTCGTCTTCCTCATCCTCTTCGAATTCCGCCAGCTCCTCGACGCGCAGGTAGTTGGCGACGGTATCGGCGAGGGAGATCTGCTTGCCGTCGGCACGCATCGGGCGCACGGCGCGGTGCGTGGCGCCGTTCTGCACGGACTCCACCAGCGCGAAGCAGACCAACGCCTCGGCGGCTTCCTCACCGTCTTCGGCGTACACCGCAACCCAGCCAGTGGCCGGCATGATCTGGATGATGGTTTCTTGACTGGACATGGCGCTTCCTTGGGACGAAACGCGCAAGAGTGCCGTGGGCAGGTTGCGACTGCAAGCGCGTCCGCGCCTGAACGGCCGAGAGTGCGGTGGTGTTCGCAGCCGCCGGATGGCGGCGCGGGTTACCCGTGCCAGCCCTGAAAACGAACCGCCGCCCTTCACTGACGGGCGGCGGCTCAATCAGGGCGCCTGTCCCTCGATGCCGATCAGCGACCGTTGCGCACGTCGTGGATGGCGTGGTCCACCGCGTGCCTGGCCTCATCGACGTGCCACAGCGCGCGATGCTTCAGCTCGCGGGTTTCCGGATCGTCTTCCTCACGATCGATATCGTTATGCACCTGCGCCAGCAGATCGGCGGCCTGGTGCAGCCGACCCGGCTGGTCCATCGCCAGGTCCACCTGCGGATGGTCATGCAAATCCTTGCCGTCGTCGTAGGCAGCATGCTTGATCTCGTCGATCGCGTGGTCGATCTCGGAGATCGCCACATCTTCCTGGCCGCTCACGGCGGCGTCGGCCGGACGATGTTCGATCATCCAGCGCGCGGCGCGCAGATCCGACAAGGCGTGCAGATACGCGGGGTGGCGCCCCGGCATGTCGGCATGCGCGGCCAGCGGCAATAGCAGACCCAGACCCACAGTCAAAAACATGCGCTTTTGAAGCAATTTCATGCGTCCCTCCCAGGTGTGAATGCGGCCGCATCATCACGAGCGAGGCTTGCGCTTACCTTCCGCGCCAGCGTTGGCCACGACACCGTTTCAGGCAAGGTTAGGCACGCGAGTTTGGCCTCGATTCCGACGCCTTGGCCAGCCGGTTCAACCGGAATGTCTCCCACAAAAAAACGCCGAGGGCGTCCCCTCGGCGTTCTCTTCAAGCAAGAGCGATGCGGTTGATCAGTTCGATTCGGTGAACTGGATCGACGGCGTGGATCCGCTCGAGGCCGTGCAGCTACCGAGATTCAGGTTGTTGCTCTCGCCAGTGCTGCCGGAGTTCGCCACGCACGACGGCGCGGTGGTGGAACCGTTGGTCACCGCCAGGTGAACGGTGATCGACGAGCCGCTGTTGAACTCGGCTTCCGAACCACCCGCGTTGCCGACGACATTGAACTCACCCACTTTCCATACCGTCGCCAGGTACAGCACGCTGTCCTTGCCGCTGGAGCTGTACGCCGTCGTGCCGTTGGTGAACACCACGGTGTCGTTGCCGCCCGAGGTGACGGTGCCAGTGAGCTTGACGTTGCCGAGCTGGGTGGCCGGCACATCCGGCGCCGTGGCCGCCGCGCTGTTCTTGTAGCAGTCACCGGCGCCATCGCTGCCCCAGCCGCTCGGACAACGCGTGCCGCCGTAGCCGATCAGCCAGTACTGCATGAACACTGCCGCCTCGCCCTGCACGCTGTAATCGGGCGCATACACGTATTGCTGCCAGACGGTGCAACCGGAATGGCTCTTGCAAGCCGCCGTGGTGGAGTTGAAGCTGGAATTGATCTGCAACGAGTATTCGTTGGCGCCAAGGATGCCGCCGCCGCCGTACGCCGCCACACCTACGCCCTTCTCCGACGTCACGCCCGTGACCACCGGGAAGGTGCCCACGGCCTGGGTGATCAGCGTCGACGATTGCAGCGTGTAGTCGTTGCCGTTGCCGGCGGTCTCCGACGCCCCAAAGCTCGACCAGCGCGGAACCGGCGCAACGCGGGGGATCGCTTCCTTGCACGCCACCTGCTTCCAGATGATGCTCGGATAGGTGGCCTGGAAACAGCCTTCGGACGGCGTGGCCGTGCGCGAGATGTCTTCGCGCCAGTTCGCACGCGCCTGCGCTTCCAACGGGCTGACTATTTCAGGCGACGCCCCGGCGGACGACGCAGCGTGAACCGTGGGGAAGCAAGTCGCACTTGCCAAACCAGCTACCAACGCAAACGTAAGTTTTGCTCGCATTGAAATTCTCCGTGGTATGCGAATGTCAATTGGTTTCGATCCCTGGACCATCCAGAGGCCGATGACGCATAGCGACAAAACACCCTTGCACCGCAACTGGAAAAGTTGCGGCGAATTCCACGTAGCTGCTTTCCCTCCGCCCCTCACGGAGGAGAACAGGGCGATGACGAGTCCCCTCTCACACGCGATCAAACGCGGTGGTCACGATCGCCCCGGCGGCAAAGGTGACTCATTGGTGACAGGTATGCAAATCGAAATATCGTGCGGCACGTACTGCGAAAACAGCACTTGTACGGTGCGATTCTCAAAGCAGCTGCAAGGCCCGAAGAACATGACGAAAAGCGCGCGCATGGCGCGACTCGAAAGGCCCGACTGTCAACTGTGTCACGCGCAGCGTTTGACGTGAACTTGCGTTGACAAGCTGGTCTTCAAGGCAACATCACGCCGAAAGGGTCGCGTCACTCGATGCGAACTGGATCACGTCAGCTACGCGCAAGACACGAAAGAGGCGTTATTTCCACGGCGACACGTTGGTTTTCCAGCACGCTTTTCGCACTGGTAAGCGTGCGAGGCGAATGCTTCACAACGTGACGGAATGTATCGCCCTCTGCTTGCGATGGCGCTTCTCGAACATCATGCGCGGCAGCTCTTCGCGTGCGAGCGCAACGAAGGATTCTGCAACGCTACGCCGGAACAAGTGGCCGATGGCATCCTGCACATGACCTCGCGCAAACGCCTGCCCGGCGTCCACGACGCCGATCGGCCCATGCATGAGCGCGCTGGCGTGCCGGTAGCAGCCCATCATGCAGGCGTTGCAAGGCTCACGATCGTCAGGCAGGAGATCAAGATCGAACACCGATCCCATGGGCTTGGGCCATGCCTCGCAACGCCAGATGTCGAGATTCCAGTCGATGTAGAAGTACTTGTGCCCGCCGATGCACGGGACGTGCTGCGCTTCGTCGCGAACGAACCGTTCCACTTCCTCGAGCGAAAACCCCGGGTCCATCACGCGAAAATGCTTCTTGAGCTCGCGGATCTGGCCGAGAGCGTCCAGCAGCTCTTCGCGACTCAGGTCGATCAGGGTGGAGGACTCGTCGTACACCAGCGACGACGAGCCGAAGGCTTCGCGCCTCGGGTAGGAAAACGCCACCGCGTCGAAGCCCAGCCGCTCAAGCACGGAAGGAAGCTTGGGATAGTTGACCAGGCGGCTGACCGTCACCGAGGCACAGGTCGGAATGCCCAGGCTGCGTGCGCGCTTTACGCCGGTTTCGATGCGCCGGCCAAGGCCGGCAAGGCCGCGGTTGTGCTCGTGGGCCGCCATGTCGGCGCTGTCGATGGACACCAGCAGGCGGTCCAGCCCGGCTTCGGCGAGGCGGTCGATGTATTCGGGCAGGAACCATCCGTTGCTGATCAAGCCGCAACGCACGCCGGCCTTGGTCGCCGACGCCACCAGCGACACGATCTGCGGATGCACCAGAGGCTCGCCACCCTGCAGGGTCATGTAGCGAATCCTGCGCCGGCGCAAGATGGGGAGCGCGCGCTCGAAGTCATCGGGATCGAGATGGTGACGCGGACCGGCCAGCTTCTTGTCCCGCGCAAAGCCGCAGAAGTCACACGCGGCATTGCACACATTGGTTACCGAGACATCGCAGATAGCCGGTAGCGGATTGCGTGACACGCCCTGCGCAAGCCCGCTCGACGATTCGTCCCGCACGCGCTGGTCCATAGGGCTCCTGTCCTCACCGGGGTGAACGCACTCGATGGCGACCTCTGGCCTCCGCACGGGGCAGGCGGCCAGCGTGCCGGGGGCATCGGCGCTGTTGATCCGGACTATTCCCCCCCGCCGGTGCAACCTGTGTGAACGCGCCATCACACGAGGAAGGTGTAGGGCGATCGACCGTTCCTGCGGTCGCCTGGGCCGCCGGTGGCGGCGTCGCGCTACAGTGAGACCCGCCAGCCTCGAGGAGAACGACGATGAGCTTCTCGACGAGATACCAAGAGCCGCCGGCGCCGCTTCCCAGCGAATCGGGCCTGGACATAGTCGACCGCGTCTCCGAGATGTGCTTTGGCCTGTTCATGGCGTTGACCTTCGTCGGCGCCGTATCCACCGGGTTGTCCGGCCCGGATGCGGGACACACGATGTTGCGGGCTGCCCTCGGCTGCAATCTCGCCTGGGGCCTGGCCGACGCCCTCATGCACCTGGTCAACACCCTGGCCGGTCGCGGACGTCGCTTGAGCCTGGTTCTCGCGGTGAAGCGCGCGCCCGATGCGGCCAGCGGCATTGGCATCGTCAGGGAAGCCATGCCGCCGCTGATCCAGTCGATCATGGCGGACGTGGACCTCGAGCCGCTGCGGCTCAATCTCGTCAACCTGCCCCGGCTACCGGACGGTCCGCGCCTTCACTTGCACGACGTGCTCTGGGCCGCGCGCGTGTTTTTCATCGTGGTGCTCTCGACCTTTCCGGTCGCCCTGCCCTTTGTCCTGCTGGATGACATCCCCAGGGCGTTGTTCGTCTCGCGCGCGCTGACGCTCGCCATGCTCTTCGCCGGTGGCTTCGCGCTGGGCCGCCACGCCGGCCTGAACGCCTGGCTGGCCGGCCTCGGCATGACGGTGCTGGGTGTCCTGCTCACCATGGCCATCATTGCACTGGGCGGATGATGCAGGGCCCTGCCCGACCGCTGACGCCCAATCAATTGGACAAAGCCTGGGCGCCGATGCCGACCTGCTTCAACAGCGTGGCGTTGTCCCAGAACAGATACTCCTCGTCCATCACGCCGTCCTTGTTCCAGTGCGCGAGGGTCGCCATGGGCACGTGATAACCCTGCCCGGTCGGCGGGATCACCGTGCCGTCCGGCAACACCATCGGCTCAGTGAATGTGCCGTCCAGGAAACCCATCACGGCCGTCCATTCGGCATCGGCGGTACCGAAGCGCACCGGGTGCTCGGTGATGCGATTGTCCGGCGCGAACGTCCACAAGGCTTTCAGTTCCTTGATGTGTTCGGGAATGCCCTTGGTGACGTGGCCGTCCGGGTAATGCACGACGATGTCCTTGGCGTGGCTCTGGTGAAGGTTCTCCCACTGCTGCTCGGAGTAGACGTGGAAGTCGAGGTCGTCGAAGTTGGCCAGGTTCTTCGCCAGCTCAGGCGGCATCCCGGCCGCCTCGGGCGTGGCGTCGCTCGCCTTGCTGGGCGGCCAATCGCCCTTGTCGGCGGCAACCGCCTGCGCAGCGGCGATCAGGCACGCCAACGCCAGAGACGCGCCCATCGCAAGCGATGGGATGTGTCCTTGCTTCGTCATGATGTCCCCCTCTTCATGGAGAGTGCACCGCGCCACGCCCCTGCGCCTGGCTCTCGAATCGGGCGCGAGACGTTTGTTCATCAGAGCCGAAGCCCTGTGGACGTTTTGTGCAGCTGTCGCCGGCCTGCCGGCTCCGTCCCCGGCCCGGACCGCCGCCTGAACCAGGGCGTCCGGCCCCGTCAGGGCTTGCCCTCGTAATCGTCAACCGCGCTGCCGATCGTTGGGTGGAAGCTCTGCTCGCCAATGATGTCCATCAGCTCAAAACGCCGAAGCTTGTCGCGCACGGGATCTTTCATCTCGGCGAAGTGCAGCGCCACGCCACGCTCGCTCAGGACGCGGCTCAGTTCCCGCAACATGTCGGCGGAAGTGACATCGACGCTGGTCACCGGCTCGGCGGCCACCACGACCCTTCGTACGGGCGTCGGTTCGTCGTCGACCGCCTGCACCAGCCGCTCCTGGAACAGCTCGGCATTGGCGAAGAACAGCGGCGCGTCCCAGCGAAACAGCAACAGGCCTGGAATGCGTGCGGCGTGCGGGTAGCGCTTGATGTCGTGGTAGCCGCGCAGCCCTTCGACGCGACCCAGTACGGCGAAATGCGGGCGCCAGCCATCCCACAGGAACTCGATGACGGCCAGCACCACCGCCAGGCAGATGCCTGGAATGGCGCCAAACACCGCCACGCCCGCGAAGCAGGCGATGGACAGCCAGAACTCCCACTGCTGGATGCGGTAGATGCGTTTGAGGTCGGCGAATTCGAACAACCCGAGCGCCGAGGCGATGACCACGGCGGCCAATGCGCTGTTGGGAAGGTGCCGCATTAGGCCGGGGGCCGCCACGAGCACGATCGCCACCGCCACCGCGCCCACCACGCCCGTCAATTGGGTGCGCGCGCCAGCCGCTTCAGCCACCGGCGTGCGCGAGGAGCTGCTGCTGATGGGAAAACCCTGGAAAAACCCCGCTGCAAGATTCGCCGCACCGAGGCCGACCATCTCCTGATTCGGATCGACACGTGTGTTGTAACGCGCCGCGAAGGTGCGCGAGAGCACGCTGGTATCGGCGAACGAAATCAACGCCACGGCGCAACCACCCAGCAGGATCTTCACCAGATCCACGCCGCTCGCCCAAGGCAGCGCAAATGTCGGCAATCCTTGTGGAATGGCGCCGAGCACCTTCACGCCAGCCTCGTCCAGCTTGAACACGGAGACGCACAAGGTCGCCAGTATCACGGCGATCAGGATCCCGGGCACTCGCTCAAAGCGCTTCAGGAACAGTATCAGCACGAGACTGCCTACGCCGACGGCAAGGCTGTAACCGTTGCTTTGGCCCGCAGCGATCGCCTTGCCAAGGCTGATCAGATCCCGCAGCGGCCCCTCGTCCTCGAACTTGATTGCAAACAGTTTCGGCAACTGACTGATCAGCACCGTCAGGGCGATGCCATTCATGTAGCCGTAGCGAATCGGCTTGGATAGCAGTTCGGTGATGAAGCCCAGGCGCAGCAGGCCCATCACGATGCAGAACACGCCGGAGACCACGGCCATCATGCTGGCCACCGCGATGGCCCGCGACGGGTCGCCCGCCGCAAGCGCAACGACGACCGCGAGAATCGGCGCCGCCAGCGCGGAATCGGGGCCGAGCACCAGAATCCGGCTGGGGCCGAACACCGCATAAGCCAGCAGCGGCACGATGGTGGCGTAGAGACCGTAAACACCGGGGACACCCGAGGCCGCGGCATAGGCGATGCCGACGGGCACCAGCATGGTGGTCAGGACGAGACCCGCGGCAATGTCCTTGGGAAGCCAGCTGGCCTGGTACGTGCTCAGCGTCTGCCAGCCCGGCAGCCAGCGGAGCCATCCCTCTGGCCTGACCGCAACGTATTCGACGTGGGATAGAGGGGTGTCGGATGGCATTCGTCGATGTTCCTGATCAAGCCACGGTCTGGACCATCATAGGCTTCGCATGAAGCGACAACCACCATCGCCCGCCGTCAACTACGTAGTTTGCCCGTCCACGAGAGCCGGCTATCGAAAGCATTGTCCGGAACTGGCGCGGCAGGCCCTTCCTTCACGCGGCGCCGACGTCAGGACGGGTCCACCTCGACCCGGTTGCGGCCGGTCTGTTTGGCCTTGTAGAGCGCCTGGTCCGCGCGCTTGATCAGCTCGAGGATATTTCGCTCCCGGCTCGACCGCCGCGCGACGCCTATGCTGACCGTGAAAGGAATCGGCTTGCCGTTTCGCCAGTGGTGCTGGAATTCCTGCTGCTCGATCCGGGCACGCAGATCTTCCGCGACCGCCTTCGCCTGCTCGATGTTGACGCCGGGAAGCGCCGCAATGAATTCCTCACCACCCCAGCGAGCGAAGATGTCCTCGGAGCGGCTCGACGCCATGGCCACTTCGGACAACAGGCGAAGCACTTCGTCGCCCACGTCGTGACCATAGCTGTCATTGATCTTCTTGAAATGGTCGACGTCTAGCAGGAACACCGACAGGTCTGCGTCGGCGCCCATCACCGCCTCCACCACATCGAGGAACTCGCGGCGATTGGGGAGACCGGTCAGCTCATCCGTGATCGCCTGTTTTTGCAGAAGGTCCATCAGTCGCACGCGATCGGCAATGTCACGAATCACCGCGGTGAATTCGATCAGGCCGCTGACGTTGATCTTGGAAATGGCGATTTCGACTGGTATAAGCGTGCCGTCGCGGTGCCGACCATAGACGCGGTTTCGCTCATCCATTTGCCGCGAACGCACCGGTGACCGTGCGAACTGCTGCACATTGCGGTGGTGGTTCCCGCGAAACTTTTCAGACAGAAGGCGCTCGATTGGCTCGCCAAGAATTTCATCGGCCGAATAGCCGAGGTTCCTTGCACTGCGAACGCCACTACGGATGAGCGGTCATGTGGGAATGGCATCGACCTATCGCGACAACTCGCAGATCCAGTTCACCTCCCAGTGCCCGCCACCGTCGGGCGAGAACGATTGCTCCATGCGCGCCGAGGTGGGGGAAATGTTGAGCCACATCCAGCGCACCAGCACCACCCGGCCCTTCCACGTCTGATGGTTGTAGAACTCGCCGCGGCTGCCGTGGAATTCACCCACCACCGGCGCATCGAGTTGACCCTTGTCCAGGTCCAGGCCGTAGATGCTCCATTGATGCGTCTCCGGGTTGTACATCCGGAGCGTCTGCGCCTTGATGTGCAACTTCTTGTCCGGACTCGTCACCTCGAACTGCTCAAAGTTGGCGTTGGTATCGAGCAGCTTGTGGTGATTGGAGATGCCGTCGTAGACATCCCAGGCAGTGGAATGGTTGAGGCGGTCGGGCAGGCGCCGGACGTGGGCCTTCCAGTCGCCGATAAGAAAGTCGAAGTCGTGCGATCCATCACGTGGTGGCACGGCGAATACGGCCGTCGGGTCATCGACGTTGTCTGCGGCCCACGTCGACAGCGCCACACCAAACCACCCTGCCATGAGGACCAGCAAAGACATGGTCCATGACGACGCAAACCATTTCATGCGAGACACGCTGACCTCCGACCGAGCCCTTGAGGTGGCGCGACGATACCACCACGCTCACGGGTCGACTTGCCGCATCGTCTCCAGCGCTTCTCCACCGACACTGGCCGGAATCCGCGCCGCCATGATCTGCGCAATGCCCGCTGCGCCACGGTGTATTCCAGATCCCGCTTGGGAACCCAGGAGACGCCATGCGTCTAAGTAGTTTTACCGAGTGTCTGCCCACTTTCCCTCGCGCGTGGACCGCGGGTCGCCGCGCACTGGCCCTCTCCAGGTGGCGCGACGTGGATGCACGCCGCCACAGGATTTTCGCCTGCGCCAAAGACCGGGCCGGCCGACCTGCGTCACTGGAGACCGCTTCACATGAAGTACACGCCGGTGAGGCCAGCTTCGTCGGGCGGGTCGACGCGGCTGTCCTGACCCATGCATGCCGACGTCGAAGACAACGCGAGCCCGGTGACCGTCCTTCCCCACATGACGTCCCGTGGCCCGTCAGCATGCGCACGCTTTCAGTGGCCGCCCATGGGCGTCAGTCGTCGATGTCACTGACTGCGGACAACGGAGAGGAAGCGTCGATGCCTCGCAAAGAAATCCTGGACGCGCTGAGCCGGTATACGGATCCGTTTCGCGTCACCGATGGCAAGGGCTTCCGCCTGAAGGACTTTGATCCCGGCGATACGCTCGGCCTCAAGATGGACAAGGAGGAAGCCGTAGAGCTGCTCCAGCGCGGGTCGGAGTGGCTGGCGATGGAGCAGGACATCCTTTACGCACAGGATTCCTGGTCACTGCTGCTGGTGTTCCAGGCCATGGACGCTGCAGGGAAGGACGGAACGATCAAGCACGTCATGTCCCGCGTCAATCCACAGGGATGCGATGTCTTCTCGTTCAAGCAACCCTCTTCCGAAGAGCTTGCGCACGACTTCCTGTGGCGTTACTCCAGGAAAGTTCCTCGACGCGGGCACATAGGCATCTTCAACCGCTCCTACTATGAAGAGGTGCTGGTGGTGCGTGTGCACCAGGCGCTGCTTTCGGCACAGAAAATTCCACCGACGCTGATCGGCAAGAAAGTCTGGGACGAGCGGCTCGACGACATCGATCGGTTCGAGGAGTATCTCTCGCGCCAGGGCGTGATCATCCTCAAGTTCTATCTGAACCTTTCGTACAAGGAACAGAAGAAGCGGTTCATGGACCGCCTCGACAAGCCCAACAAGAACTGGAAGTTTTCTGCCTCCGATGTTCGTGAGCGTCGGTACTGGAATGACTACATGCAGGCCTACGAAGCGGCGATCCGGGGCACGGCCACGCCCGCGGCGCCGTGGTTTGTCGTGCCGGCCGACAACAAATGGTTCACGCGACTCGTGGTCGCGGCGGCGATCGTCGAGACACTGGAGAAGCTTGACCTGGCTTATCCCAAGGTAACGTCAGAACAGAAAAAGGATCTCGCCGCGGCGCGCGAGGAGCTCAAGGCCGAAAGCTAGACGGGGCGAGAATCCCATGTCGACAATCATTGTCATTCTCGGCGGCGTCGGGTTGTTCCTGCTCGGCATGGCCATCATGACCGATGGCCTGAAGGCGCTGGCGGGATCCGCGCTGCGCACCGTGCTCGGCAAGGCGGCATCCACGCCACTCTCGGGCGCGTTCTGGGGCGCCGTGATCACGCTGCTCGTGCAGTCATCGAGCGCCGTGACCATGACCACCATCGGCCTGGTCAGCGCCGGACTGCTGACTTTTCCGCAAGGGCTGGGCCTGGTGTTCGGCGCCAACGTGGGCACCACGGGCACCGGCTGGCTGGTCGCGCTCATCGGCGTGAACGTGTCGCTGTCGACCTATGCACTGCCGATCATCTTCATCGGCGCCCTGGCGAAGCTGCTGGCCGGTGGGAGAATTGCTGCGTCGGGCAGCGCGCTTGCGGGCTTCGCGCTGGTGCTCTACGGGCTCACCACGCTGCAGCAGGGTATGGGTGGCCTTGCGCAGAGCCTGCATCCGTCCAATCTGCCGGCGGTGCTTGGCGCGCCGGGTGTCGGATGGGCAGCCGGTTCTGTCGGCCTGCTGACACTGATCGTGGTGGGCATCGCGATGACCGCCGTGATGCAGTCCTCCACGGCCGCGATTGCCGTCACGCTCTCGGCTTTCCTCGCTGGGGCGGTGAGCCTCGAGCAGGGAGCCGCGCTGATCATTGGCCAGAACATCGGCACGGCGACCAGCTCGGCCATGGCGGCGATCGGCGCCAGCGCCACGGCCAAACGCCTCGCGCTCGCCTACGTGCTGTTCAAGACCATTGCCGCGTTGATCGCGGTGGCGACCTTTCCCGTCACGGCGCCGCTGATGCGGCGCTGGTCATCGTCGGTTGACGGAGCCACGCTGCTGGCCGCCTATCACACGGCCTACAACGTCGTCGGCGTGTCGGTGCTGCTGCCGGCGACGCAATGGTTCACCCGTGTCGTCGAGCGACTGCTTCCGTCGAAGGAGACGGCGCTCGAGCGCGCGCTCGATCCAAGTGCGTTGGTGAGCCCGGTGATCGCGATCGAGACCGCGCGACGCGTGGTGGCCGATGCGCTCTCGACGACCGTCATGGCCGTATCGGCGGCGCTCTCGGTCGGAAAGAGGGGCCCCATGCTGGACATCGCGTCCGCGGCTACCGCACTCGAAAAGGCCAGGGATTTCCTGTCCGAATTGAAGGAACCCCCCGAAACCGAGCAGGAGCGCTTCCGCCTGACCAGTACGTTGCATGCGCTCGAGCATGCCTCGCGGCTCGTCGACATTCTGGTGGAGTATGCCGAAGCGCCCGCTTCGGCGACGCCCGATGATCTTCGCCCCGTCGTGCTGTGCGACCAGGCCATGCGAGCGACGCAGGCGATTGGTGCATCCATCACGGCGGAATCCGCGCTGAGTGACCGGGCGAAAGCGATTGGCTGGACGGTCTCCGACGAAGTGAGCGCCCGACTGTCCGAACTGGAACGCGTGGCGGCGGAGCTGGATGGGCTGAAGCGCGACCAACGCGCCGCCATCCTCGCGTCTGTCGCGCCCGGCAAGCTGACGGCCGCCGATGCGTTCTCGCTGATCGAGACGGCGCGGCGCCTCGCCAGGATCACCCATCACGCTTGGCGCGCGGCGACGCATCTTCTCGGCCGCGGCGGCCAGCCGCCGGAAGCGCTCGATCTCGACGCCGCGCCTTCCATCTCACATGAGTCCCCGCCCTCCAAAAAACCTCATCCGGAGACGCAGCAATGAGTCCCACCGAGACCACGCCTTCAACAGAGAGCGGAAGGTCGTGGCATGCGATGCCGGCCGAGGCGGTGGAGAAGGAGTTTGCCGTCGACCCTTCCCAAGGCCTCGATCCCGGCGAGGTTTCCGGGCGCCTGAACACCTATGGGCCGAACCGCCTGCCCCAGGGCAAGAAGAAGGGGCCTTTTGCGCGGTTTCTCGCACAGTTCAACAACGTTCTTATCTACGTCCTGCTGGTGGCCGGCTTCATCAAGCTGATGCTGAGCCTGTGGCTCGACGCCTCGATCATCTTCGCCGTGGTCGTCCTCAATTCACTGCTCGGCTTCATACAGGAGGGGCGCGCCGAGAAGGCGCTCGACTCGCTGCGCAACATGCTTTCGGCGGAGGCGCGCGTGCTGCGCGGTGGCTCGGTCCGCCTGATTCCGTCCGAGGAACTGGTGCCGGGCGATATCGTGCTGTTGGAGTCTGGCGACAAGATTCCCGCTGATCTTCGCCTGGTCGACGCCAAGAACCTGCGCACCGAAGAGGCGGCGTTGACGGGCGAATCCGTGCCTTCCGAGAAGTCCACCGCCGCGGTGTCAGCCAAGGCGACGGTCGGTGATCGCGAGAACATGGCGTTCTCCGGCACCATGGTGGTGTCCGGTCGGGCGACTGGCATCGTCGTGGCGACCGGCAGCCAGACCGAGCTTGGCCGCATCAACCAGATGCTCGCCGAGGTCAGTGCGTTGGAGACGCCGCTGCTTCGCCAGATCAAGCGCTTCGGCCACGTCATCACGATCGCCATCGCCTTCATCAGCGTGCTGCTGTTCGCCTGGGGTCACTGGCTCGGGCACATGACCTTCGTCGAGCTGTTCCAGGCCGTCGTGGGCATCACGGTTTCGCTTATTCCGGAAGGCCTGCCGGCACTCATCACCGTGACGCTGGCCATCGGCGTGCAGCGCATGGCCAGGCGCAATGCCATCATCCGCAGACTGCCGGCCGTCGAGACGCTGGGCTCGGTGTCGCGCATCTGCTCGGACAAAACCGGCACGCTGACCCTGATGGAAATGATGGTCACCTCCGCCGTCACGGCCGAAGCCGCCTATGACGTCAGCGGCGATGGCTACGCACCCGAGGGTGAGGTGTCGGCATCCGGCAAGCCGCTCGGCGCCATGCCGGAGGTGCTCACGCTGATGGGGCGTGTCTCCCTTTTGTGTAATGACGCCGAACTTCTGCAGGACGACGGAAAGTGGAAGGTGGAGGGCGACCCCACCGAGGGCGCGCTTTATCCGTTCGCCAACAAGCTCGGCATGGATCGCGCCGCAGAAACGGTTGCTGCGCCGCGGGTCGACTCGATTCCGTTCGAATCCGAGCACAAGTTCATGGCGACCCTGAACCGATCGGCCAGCGCGGAGATGCTGCTGGTCAAGGGCGCGCCCGAAGTGATTCTCGAGCATTGCGACCGGCAGCAGACGGAGACAGGTCCGGCGCCGCTCGATCGCAGTCGCTTCGCGAGCGAGGGTGACCGCCTCGCCGCGCAGGGCGAGCGGGTGTTGGGGCTGGCGTGGCTGCCGAGCCCGGGTCTGGCCGCGGGCGGCCTCGGGCCGCAGGACTTGCCAAAGAACCTCGTGCTGCTGGGACTCGTCGGCCTGATGGATCCGCCGCGCAAGGAAGCCATCGAAGCCGTGCAGGAATGCCATGGTGGCGGCATCCGCGTGACGATGATCACCGGCGATCACAAGATCACCGCCGCGGCGATCGCAAAGATGCTTGGCATCGGCGACGGCGCGACAGCCGTGGCGGGAACCGAAATCGAGGCGATGAACGATGCGGCCCTGCAGGACTGCGTGCGCGACGTGGATGTATTCGCGCGCGCCAGCCCCGAGCACAAGCTGCGGCTGGTCAAGGCTATCCAGGCCAACGGCGAGGTGGTGGCCATGACGGGTGACGGCGTCAACGATGCACCCGCACTAAAGAAAGCGGACATCGGCGTCGCGATGGGCATCAAGGGTACGGAGGTCACCAAGGAGGCGGCGGGGATGATCCTCGTCGACGACAATTTCGCCTCGATCTCCGCGGCGGTGAAGGAAGGCCGCACGGTCTACAACAATATCGAGAAGGCGATGCTGTTTCTGTTGCCGACCAATATCGCCCAGGGCGCGGTGATCGCCGTGGCGATCCTGTTCGGCTTTACGCTGCCGATCACCGCGCCCCAAGTGCTGTGGGTGAACATGGTGACCTCCGTGGCGCTGGGCCTGGCCATTTCGTTCGAGCCGCCCGAGGCCGACATCATGCGGCGGCCGCCCCGCGCCACGGAACGGCCGATCGTCTCCCGCTTCGGCATCTGGCGCATCCTTTTTGTCGGCTCGGCGCTGGTGGTCTACACGCTCCTGACCTTTTTCCTCAACAAGGCGAATGGCGCCTCGGACGAGGTGGCGCGCACGGCCGCCGTCAACGCCATCACGCTGGGCCAGGTGTTCTATCTGCTCAACAGCCGGTGCCTGATTGATTCGTCGCTTTCGCTGCGCGCGCACAGAGGCAATGCCTATGTCTGGTACGGCATTGCCAGCGTGGTGGTGCTGCAATTCCTGTTTACGTACGCACCACCGTTCCATGCCGTTTTCGAAACCGACGCCCTACCCTGGTCGGAATGGCTTTGGCTCATCGGCGGAGGCATCGCGTTCTTCCTGGTGGTGGAGATCGAGAAGTTCATCATTCGATCCATGCCGTCAGTTAGACCTTGAGTTCTACGCGGTGGACGGTTCCGGTGCACAACGGGTAGTGGTCCGTTCGGCGCGTTTGAGGCTTCGCGGCGGGCGTACGGCAAGATTCAATGCGGTCTCGGAGGCTCGTTTCACACCCTGCCGGGACCGGGGCACGGCGATCGACGCGCGACCTCACACCGGTCAACAGCGCCTATCACGAACGCGCGTTTTGACGCATGCGTCCTCTTGCCACGCAAGGTTGATCAATCCACCTGTCAGACTCTTGACCCCCAAGCATGACGTCATCGTGCGAATGAGGCCCGAGGGCTAAACAATCATGAAAGCTTTCAAACTGAAGAAACCCACCGGAACGACGGTTGCGCTGATCCTGCTGTCCCTGCTCGGCATAACCATCTACGGCGCCATCGCATTCGGATTGGCCTCCCAGGTTGGCAAGGCCCCGGGTGTCGTGCATGGCATCACGGCGGACGACTAACGGCTGAGTGATCACCCGCCAGGGTGATCCAACCGGTCACCGCGGCTCCAACCAAGGCGCGCAGCGCCCATCCGTGCGAGAGCCTCCGGCTTCCGGTCGGTTGAAGTCGGCTCTTATACGAGTGCGCAGATGCCATGACGCCAAGCACTCCGTGCATCCGACGGCTCGAACTCGTCGTCAGCCGTCTGAGAGGCGGCCGTGAAAGCGTGCATCACCTCATGCATCCGGTGGAGAGACCCGCCATCGCTTGGACGCGGAGCCGCCTCCGAACGATCGGGCGCGTGCACTCTCCACACCCCGATGGGGAACCTGCCACCGTTTCGCTCGACACGAGCTATGCGGTGCGGGATCGATCCCGAAAGGCAGCCACCTTCGCGCGATTGCCGCACAGCGCCGGACTGCACCACCGACGGCTGTGCGCCTTGGTGCGGTCCAGGAACCAGAGGGTGCATTCCGGACCTTCACATCGGCGCACGTAACGGAAGTCAGTTCCGGACAGCAGATCGGCAACGGCTTGCGCCACGGGCAGAAGCAAACCCTCGACGCCACCCAGGCGCTCATGGGTCGCAAGCGCAGGCGGGCCGCTTCGCGGCCACACCAACTGGCTGTAGCGAGAGCCAGCCTCCAACAGGCGATTCAGCCCCTGCGGATTGCCGGCTTTTCCAGTGGCGCGCTTTTCCACGAGTTCAAGCGCGATCTGCCGCAGTTCCAGAGCCTGACGGACCAGCTCGCCCCGCTTGATCCCTGACGCTTGCGCCGGTAGCTCCGCACGGCCAAGCCAATTCAACACATCCGCGTCGGTCCGGAGGCATTCGCGTGCCCCTTTTCCCACGCCATACGCCGTATTGATGAAATTCAGGGCGAGATCATCCCCAAGGAACCGCATCTCGACGTCGTGTGCTTCGGAAGGCGAATGGTTGCTGCTCATGGCGGGCACGCAGTGACCAGGACGAAGTCACTGTAACCAGTATTGAAGTGCTTGACAAGTTACACTGATAGTGTAACTACTATCGGTGCGTTTTACAGGTTAGCAAGTGTGGCTCCCCTTCCAACCCGCCGTGTGAGGTGTCCCATGAACAAGTTCCGTTCCTTCGCGATGTCCAGCGCGCTCACCCTGTTGATGGATAGCCTGGCCCCTGGGGGGCAGGCCTTCGCCGCTGCCGCCTCGCCCACAGTAAGCGTCCACTACGTTCAAGTTGAAGGCGTAAAGGTCTTCTATCGGGAAGCGGGGGATCCTGCGGCTCCCACGGTGCTCCTGCTGCACGGCTACCCCACATCGTCCCTGATGTACCGAAACCTGATACCCCTGCTGGCCGACCGGTATCACGTGATTGCGCCTGACCTGCCGGGATTCGGTTTCACCGAGGTGCCGGCCGACGCTCACTACACGTATTCGTTCGATCATCTCGCCGAGACGATGCAGGCGTTTACCGAGACGCTTGGCCTCAACAAGTTCGCCATGGAAGTGTTCGATTACGGGGCCCCGGTGGGTTGGCGTATGGCGGTGGCGCACCCCGAACGGATCACGGCCATCATCACCCAGAACGGCAATGCCTATGCCGAAGGCCTGGCCAGCGCCTGGAATCCCATCCAGACCTATTGGCAGCACCCCACGCCGGAGAACCGCGCGGCCCTGCGTGACTTTCTGAAGCCCGACTCGATCAAATGGCAGTACACCCATGGTGTGCCCGATCATTCGGTGGTGGACCCTGCAAGCTATACCGTGGATTCCGCGCTTTTCGCGCGGCCCGGCAATGACGACATCCAGCTCGACCTGTTCCTGGATTACGCAAACAACGTCAAGCAATACCCGGCGTATCAGGCCTACTTCAAGAAGTGGCAGCCGCCGCTGCTGGCAGTGTGGGGAAAGAACGATCCCTTCTTCTCGCCTGCTGGCGCGTTGGCGTTCAAGAAAGATATCCCCGGCGCAGAGATCCACTTTTACGACACCGGGCACTTCGCCCTGGAAACCAACGGGCCCGAGATCGCCGCGCAGATTCACGCATTTCTTGATCGCACTGTCGGTGCAAAACCACAGTGAAGACGATCTGACATAGGGCCCGCCAAGGTCAGGTTCACTTTCCCCAGTAGGTGTACCTGACCTCGTTTTCGCAGGCGTGCCGGAGCACTTTGCTTTGGTCCGATCAGGGTCGAGAGCACGCGTTTGGGAGGCTAGCGATAAGGGATCCCGCCACCCTGGGGGCATTGGGACAGCAGGCAGGCGCGACCAGGACTGGGGATCGTTTCGCGTAACGGAATACGCGGTTCGATCTTCGACATGACTTGCCGGGCCATAACCCGGTGATGTGACGATGCTCGGGGCATGAACCCCCATGGCGGGGCGCGCGCGAAGGCCGTCTGATGGCTTTGCGCTCTCGACCTTGATGGTGGATACGGGAAGGCCGGCCCTTGCGTGGACATGGTTTCGCTTGTGCCTCTGCGGCGGCCCAGGGGTAGCGCTCAGGTTTTGTGGCAGCGCGCCGAAACACGTAATGCAGACAACCGGGTTCGTCTCGGGGGGATGATCAACGTGGCGCCTCGATCGCCGCCAAATCAATGACATAGGGTTGCCGTGGAAGAAATGGTTTGCTCCTTGCTCGTCATCGGCCTGATCGCAGCCATCGGGGCCGGTCGGGGGCGAGCCTCGATGCTCTGGTGGCGCCCAACGTGCCTGCCATCCGGCGCGGTGAGCGCCGTTCGACCAACCCACTTGCCCCGTGCGCAATCCAGCGCACCGCGCTCATCCATGTGTAGCGAGGCGGCATCCGGGATACCGACATCAGCAAGTGGCCAGCCACGTCGCACGACGCCCATGGCGGCGCCAGTGCGATGTTCCGCTGGCTCATGGAGCAGCTGCGGCTTGGGAGGCCATGCGTGCTCCTAGCGCTCACTATCGCTGTCGCGTTGTTGGGTGCAGCAGGCCTCGGCGCGGCGGTGGCGGACCAGTGGTGGCGCCGCAAGGTCGAGAGCGACCCGCTCTTTACTCCGCCCAACCAGGATGTGGCGGACTTCGCCGACGAATGCCGCCGCCACGCCCGCGTCTACATCATTGGCGCGAAGCCCGGGGCGAACCGGCCAGAGCTGCCTCTGGCCAGCATCAATCGCCAGGCCGATTCGGTACTGCGACTGCTCGGCGAGCTCAACTGCGTGGTACCCATTCGCCGCGGCGTCGCGCAGTTGCCAGGTGGCCTCACCGCCGACCTGAGGCGAGGAACGGAAATCGAAAACGCATTGGCGGGCGCCTACGTTGCGCTCGGCGAGGCGTCGGCAATCATCACGCGTCAAGTGATCGCACACCACAAGGTGAGCGAACTGGAGCACTCGCACTACTCGATTCTTCGATCCATCACCGGACTTGGCGCCCGTTACCCGATGGAGGCAGAGCTGGCGGGCCTGGCGGCCCTGCTTGGCGTTGATCCCAATCGCGAGGATGGCGCCGTGGGCGGCAATCGCCTGTGGCGCGAGATCCAGGTGTGGTGGAAGCACGACGCTGATGCGAGCGACGGCGACCCAGCGGGCGAAGCAAGCAATGCCTCGACTGAGCCGGTTGCAGAGATGGGAAGTGTCCGCTGAGGGTCGGGAGCGGACCTGACGCCCAGATTGAACCACACATGTTCACGGTAAAACGGAGTCATTCCTTAGGCGAAATCTGCTCTCGTTCATGGCCAGTATCGAAGAACGAATTTAGGTAGTCCCTCGGCGGAAGATCACTTTCGCGAAGCAAGGAGAAGACCTCAGCACCGGATGACGCCACTGGCTCAAACAGGGCAAATGCTTGCGAAAACCCTAGGTATTCGCCCGACCCCTCTATGTAGGATCGAGCATCGATTTCGGCCATTTCAATGGCAGCGTCGATGGTCTCCGCTCGCCAAAGTGTGATTCGTTCTTCATATAAGTATTCGAGCCTTTGGTCATCGCGTTGGCCCCAAAGAAAAATGCTTCGAACAGAGAACGAATCCATTTGTGTCACCTAGACTCAGTGGAACTGCCTGGGACCGCTGCTCGCGATTTCGAAGTGTCCGCCCCGGGTCGGAAGCGGACTCCAGCGCTCTACTTCCGTGGATGCCGACGACTCATCCATCGAGACACTACTGCCACCGAGCCCGCAACCAGCCAAGTTGCTTGCAGCAGCATCAAACCGACTCGCAGAAGTTCAGATTTGGTCTGAATCCCCCAACCAAGCACGGCGCAAACCGCGAGAAATCCGAGCAGCGCCACTGGGCTGAAGCTCGTCCGCCCCGGCGATCCACTATCCATTCCCCCTCCCTCGGGTCGAGATGACCAAGCCTAGCTGCGTCGGCAAGCGAATTGCGCGAAAAGGTCCGTATATGGACTCCTCCCCTTTGCCAAGCATCCCCTAGCTCTGGCGTCCGTGTCGACTGCAC
>NZ_QQSY01000005.1 GCF_003351225.1 Dyella solisilvae | reverse complement strand
GTGCAGTCGACACGGACGCCAGAGCTAGGGGATGCTTGGCAAAGGGGAGGAGTCCATATACGGACCTTAGCGAACACCCAAATCGGCATGGCTCGCCCGGCTGCGATTACCTGTCATCGAGCGGCTGCCCACGAATGCGCGGGGCGCTGTACCACCGGATTGCCGTGTTGGTCATCAGACGTGTCGGTGCAACATCACACACCTATCACGGAGCCCCCCTTAATAGCTGCTCAGTCCTTAAGGGAGGCACCCGGCCATGCATAAGCTCCAGGTCGTACTGCGTTTCGTCGCCGGCGTTCTTGCAATTGCCTCTGTAGTTAATGCACAGGCCCAGGCTCCCACGTCTGGTGGGAGCACCCCTGCACAGCCGGCGCAGGTACTGTTCGAGAACGTCCGAATCTTCGATGGCACCGGAGCCGCGCTCTCGGGGCCCGCCAATGTGCTGGTGCGAGGCAATCGAATCGAGCGAATATCCACCGGGCCTGTCCCAGCTAATGACACCGCCGGCGCCACGATCATCGCTGGCGGTGGCCGAACGCTGATCCCGGGGCTGATCGACGCTCACTGGCATGCCACCCTGGCTCGCCCCACGCCTGCCCAGGTAATAAGCGCCGATATCGGATACTCCATGATCGATGCGGGCCTGGAGGCCACCGACACGCTCATGCGTGGATTCACGACCGTACGCGACTTGGGCGGGCCAAGCTTCGGCCTTAAGCGTGCCATCGACGAGAATCTCATTCCCGGTCCCCGCATCTTCCCCTCCGGCGCCTTCATTACGGTGACGGGAGGCCATGGCGATTTCCGCCAGTTGTTCGAAGTGCCGCGGGTCGATGGCATGCCCTTGACGCGTATTGAGCAACTCGGAGGGGCGGTAATCGCGGATTCCCCTGACGAGGTCACGAGGCGGGCGCGCGAGCAGTTGATGCTGGGTGCATCGCAGATCAAGCTGACAGCAGGCGGTGGCGTCTCGTCGCCGCATAGCCCCATCGATGTGATCAGCTTCACGTCCGCCGAGCTGGAGGCGGCCGTGAGAGTCGCCAGTGACCGCGGCACCTACGTCGAAACGCATGCATTCACACCGGCAGCGATCCAGCGTGCCGTTCGGGCAGGCGTCAAAAGCATCGAGCATGGGAACTTGATGGACGAGGAGACCGCGAAGCTGATGGCCGAAAAGGGCGCATGGCTCAGCATTCAGCCCATGCCTGAGGGATTCGAGAACATCTTCCCTCCGGGCTCGGAACAGCGCGCCAAGGCACTGGAGGTGCTGGCAGGCACGGATCGCGCCTACCAGCTGGCCAAGAAATATCACCTCAAGACGGCGTTCGGCACCGACATTCTCTTTTCCCCCGAATTGGCCAAGCGCCAAGGTTCGTTTCTGGTGGAACTCACCAAGTGGTACACGCCAGCCGAGGCCCTGCACATGGCCACAGGTGAGAACGCCGAGCTGCTCGCGCTGTCTGGCGAACGGAGCCCCTACCGGGGCAAGCTCGGCGTCGTCCAGGAGGGGGCGCTCGCCGATCTGTTGCTCGTAGACGGTGATCCAGTGAAGGACATCAAGCTGATTGAAGATCCGGCGAAGAACTTCCTGATCATCATGAAAGACGGGCGGATCTACAAGAACACGGTGCCCAAGTGAAAGAGCTGTTGCGTCGTAGCCGCCTGCACAGGTCGCACGACTATTGGCAGGTTCCCTAGGAAAGCGTGGCGTGCCAGGAAACAGATTCGCCGCCCGCACTGGCGGCGATTCCATGGCATCCTGGCCATCAGATATCGCGGCGACAACGATGCCCAGTCCGAACGTGGACACCGCTCGACGAGCGCTGAATGTTTAGCTGGCGCCGACTAGCACCAGGTGGCCCGCTTCGGCCAGTCGCTACCGGCTATGTAGCGAAAAGGTCTGCTTCTGACCCAGAGCGGACGTCATGAAGCTCACAAGGAACTCTGAACAAGTCCCGCCGCAAGCATCAGCCGCGTCGCCACTCGACAACGCCCTTGGCGCCGCCGCTCCGGTCAGTGTTTTCCGCCCGTGTGGGACCGGTGCTGCCCCGTCTTTTCCTGTTCGTTACCTGCCATCGGCGCTTGCGAGCCTGGCGCGGCTGACGTTGCCAGCCGCCGACGCACGGAAGCGCCACCTCTGTCCGGCCCGAAAGTCCATGATGCCGTCCGTTGCCCAGCCGATCTGCCGGCCGCGGGCATCGAAGAGACGGAACCGAACACGCACGTCACGCAATCGGCGGCCGCTGATGTTCACAGCCCTTCCGACGACCCAACTCCTGCCTGGACGGACGTCGCGTTCCACGCGGTAGCTGTCTACTCGTACACGGCGGCCGGCCCCCACCTGGAAGGCGTCAGTGCCGGGGCTGAAGCTGAAGGCCGCCGCGATGGCCAGGGCTGTGGCGGCGAGGCGAAAACGCATGCGTAGTCTCCTGGTCCGGTGTCCCACTGCTTTATGTCAGGTCGCCTATGGAGGGGTCGCTCGAATGCGTCCACTTCCAACCGGAAGTGGACATTGACCAAGCGAGACCAAGCCACGGTGGGTATGGGTCGATTAGCCCGTGTTATCGCGACATCAATCGGTAATAGTGGATGGGAAGCTCTCAACAGCCTGCTACGCGGTTAGTCGCGAAGATCGGCTTCACTCGACCCGGCGCACATCCTGTATCCAGTTGGTCTCCCAGGTCTTGCCGCCATCGCCAGAGTAGGCCTGTTCCCAGTGTGCGGAAGTGGGCGTGATCTTTGACCACGTGAAGCGCACCTTGATCGGTTTGCCGCGCAGCGTGTCGTCGGCGTAGAAGGTACCGATGCCATGCACGAAACGCCCCTTGACCGGCGGGTCGAGTGCGCCATGGGGATTGCGGCCATCAATCCACCAGATGGCCCACAATCCAGTCTTCGGATCGTAAGCACGCGGCGCTACGCCCCGGTAGATGCCTTCCGGCGTATCAAACTCGGTATCGTCGACATTGGCCGATCCACCCATAAGACTGAACGAGCGGATCGTGCCATCGAACTCCTCCCAGTCGTGACTGCCGACTAGACGATCTTTCAGTCGTCGACTGTGCGTGTGCCAGCTGCCTACGAAAAAGTCGAAATCGTGTACGCCAGACAGGTCAAGTGGCTGCTGCGGCTTCGGCACATCCTGCGAGGCAGGGGCGGGAAGGGCGGTGGCGAAGGTGGCAACCACCACCAAACTTGCTGACACCGCGTAACGAAGAAGGGACATAAGGCCTCCCTCAAGACAGTAGGGGCTGCGTGAGGGCTCCGATCTTACGCTGATGATGTGCGCCGTGAGTGTGCTTGAAGACCGGCCGGGTGAAATCGGCGTCGAATAGACGCTCGCGGCTGAAGAGTGATTAGGGACAATTATCGCGGGTAGGTAAGTCGGAAGGATTCCGCCAGGCAGGAGTTCCCCAGGCGACGGGCCGCATGGGGGTATTGCGTCAGCCCACTACAACACTCCCGCTGTTCGCGAAGTCTTTCTTTAGTGTGTTGCAACGACCGCCTGAGCCCGCAACCTAGAGCGGACATAACGCTTTAGAAGAGGTCCAACGAACGTGACGCCACATCACGTCATTAAGGTCGGCTTATCGAAAGGAAGCGGCTTGGCGCCAACGTCTTCCATGGATGGTTCGACGCGATCAAGAAGGATCCTTGGCGCGTCAAGTACCACCAGGATTCGCCCCTGCGCGATCTCATCGTGGAACTTCCTACGCACCGGATCTTCCACGGCAGAACCCGCCAACGCCGTTGCCCACCCACCCAACGCCGCTCCGCCGAGTGTCATGGCGGCAGCCCCGGCGAGCGTGAAACCCAGAGAAGGGATCGCCACTGCAACGACGCCTGCAAGCAAGCCCGTTGTCGCGCCACCAAGCAATCCTCTTACGGCTGCCGGGTAGAAGTCACCATCAACGACTCTTCTCTCGCAGGGGATTGCCTCCAACTCAATGTCGGAGCGGGCAATCAATGAAATATCGCTGTCGGCAATCCCACAATCGCGCGCCACCTTCATCGCAATTTCGGCAGACCGGATGTCTGGCACGCTGAACACATGGCGCGTTTTCATGGCCGCAGTCTCCTGACACCACACAGCGCCCCTATCCCTTAGACCGATCTCGGGCCTGTCAGTCGCAATGGCAGGTTCATGCCTGCCTGTAGTTAATCCCCTTTGATGCGTTCGTTGGTTTAGCGCATAGCAGATCGGCGTTTATGTCGCATTTACTCGCTGCAACCCATTGCCGGACTCGTCTTTGGATTGAGGGGGCGGGCTAATTGTCGAGATAGGGCACGTGCCTACCGTTGGTGCTGGGCAGGCATTCGGCGAGGACACACGCGCAACCGGCGAGACATGCCATGCCTGGTCTGGCCCCATGAGCATCGTCATTGAATCGGAGCAACCCGAAGCAGGCATGGCTGCCCGATGAGGCGCGGAGCAAAGCGACTCGGCTCATGCTGATGTGGCGCTCCGGCCGAGTCACTTGGCCGTACTTTGGTCACTGCACTTTCTTGAAGAGGTCCTGGAAGATCAGGGGCCCCCAGATTCCGTCGCGCGCCTGCACGAGCTGACCGCCTTCGGCGATCTTGCCGAGATTGACCGGCGCGTAGCCGAGCCGTTCGACCAGCGTGGCGACCGTTGCGCTCGCGCTTTCATGGTCGCTCGACAGGAATACCACCCGGCGTGCGCCGTTGATGGCCGGGTCTTCGGCGAGGACGCGGGCAGGAAGATGGTTGAACGCCTTGACCAGTTGAGCGCCGGGCAGGGCCCGGGCTACGACCGAAGAGGAGGGAACGCCGCCCAGATCGTCGAGGCTGTTCGTCACGTCGATCACGATCTTGCCCTTCCAGTTTGCCCGTGCCTTCGCGACCTCCCGGTGCTCCCCGTAAGGGACAGCCAGCAGGACGATGTCGGCTTCGAGCGCGTCCTTCAATGTTTTTGGAACGATCGTCGGGCCGATCACGGTGGCCTGCGGCGCCAGCGCTTCAGGCTGGCGCCTGCTTGCTACGGCCACTTCGATGCCCTTGCGGGCGAACATGCGAGCCAGCGCCTGGCCGACCGCGCCGAAACCTGCGATTGCGTAACTCATGTTCTCGTACTCTTTCGCGTTGAAGTTGATCGCCCGACCTTTACCCGCTCGGGCCCTATCTCGGTGGGAGCGCCGCAGCGTGCTTGGCGGCGAGATTTTCGGCGCGATATCAAATGGCGGAGAAGCCGCCGTCCACAGACAAGTCCACGCCATTCACGAAGCTTGAGTCGTCTGAGGCAAGAAACAGCGCAGCGGTTGCGATTTCCTCTGGACGTCCCATCTTTCCCCGCGGGATCAGGGATTCGAACATCCGCTTCGCTTCCTCGTCGAGGACCTGGTCCTGCATCGGTGTGGCGATCGGCCCCGGGCTCAGCACGTTCACCCGGATATGTCTGCCTTTGAGTTCGTTGAGCCACGTGCGTGCGAATGAGCGCAATGCCGCCTTGCTTGCCGCATACACGCCATAGCCGGGAAAGCCTTTCACGGAAGCCACCGACCCGGTCATGAAGATCGATCCGCCGTCGTTGAACAACGGCAGCGCCTTTTGAACCGCAAACAGCGTGCCGCGCGTATTCAGGTCGAAGGTCGCATCGAAGTGCTGCTCGGTGATCTCGCCCAGTGGGACAGCAACGCCCCAGCCAGCGCTCGCGAACAGGACGTCGATCTTGCCCTTTTCCCGCTTGACCGTATCGAACAGGCGATCAAGGTCGTCGAGATTGGACGCGTCGCCGCGTACGCCGGTCACGTTCCGGCCAATCGACTTGACGGCCTCGTCGAGCGCTTCCTGCCTCCGGCCTGTGATGAACACGTAGGCGCCTTCTTCGACGAAGCGCTTGGCGCTAGCCAACGCCATACCGCTCGATCCGCCCGTGATGACTGCAACTTTGCCTTCGAGCTTTCCCATGACAGTTCACCTTTCGTCGCGTCGGACAGCGTCCCTGTTCCCATGGGTACAGGTGCGCTGTATGTTATGGATCACCGATCCAGATCCTGATTTGCAACAAGTGGAGCACTGATCCGAATATATGGAGCAGTGATCCACTTGTCAAGGCCACCCATGCGAGCCGACGCCAGAAAAAATTACAGCCACCTACTTGCGGTCGCGCGCGATGTCGTCACCGAGGACGGTGTCGATGCATCGATGCGAGATATCGCCCGCCGGGCCGAAGTCGGGTTGGCCACGTTGCTTCGTCATTTCCCGACGAGGGAAGCCCTGTTCGAAGCGTTGATGTGTACGAACCTGGACGCGCTGACGCAGAAGGCAGGCGAACTCGAAACCTCGAAAGCACCTGACGAGGCGCTGGTTTCCTGGTTTCGCGAGGTGGTGGCTTTCGTTCAAAGCTATCGCGGCGTTGTCGACCTGGTGGCGAGCGCCCACGCTGACCCGGACTCCGCGCTTTACTCATCATGCGCAACGGTGCACTCGGTGGGTGCGCGACTACTGCAACGTGCCCAGGCCGAGGGAACGGCGCGCGCCGATATGAATGGAGACGACCTGTTCGCCCTGGTGTCCGCGCTCGGCTGGGCAGCCGGCCAACCCGCATTCGCGCCGCGCGCCGATCATCTCTTCCACATCATCGCGAGCGCCGTGCTGACCAACCCGTCGAGCAACGATGTGAAGCGGGCGACCGGTTGATCAATTCGGCGACTTGATGCGCAAGAGCATTGTCGTCGTGCGGAATGGTACGCACGCGAAGGTGCTGACGTTAAGTGGTGCGTGTCTCATGGCCCTGTTGCTTCTGGGCTGGGGACTGGCGCTAGACCCTTGGGTCAACGCGATGTCGATGGGCGTCGGGGGCATCGGGTTTGCCGTGCGCTCTGGGGATCGGAGACCGAGATCAAGGTATTTCATCGGTATGCGTTGGGTCTTGAGCGGCTTCAGGTGAATTACCTCATGGACGACGCGACGAAGAGCTGTCACCACTTCTAGCTTGCCGTCGCAGGCCGCCACGTACGTCGATGATTCGGATCAGCTCCCTGAAGCCTTGAAAGTCACAACCAGCACATCGCGAAATGCTGGGCTGTCTTCAGCGAGCGGCCTCACCGGTGTCACGCCGTGATAAACCTTGTGATCGTCGATCAGCGCTGAGTCGAGGGCGTGGGTCAATGTGAAACTGCCGAGCAGGCGCCCGTCGGGCGTGTGAATCGTCGTGGTGCCACTGGCGATATTTTGGCGGTTCACCAGGAGGACGAGAACGTAGTCGACGCCATCGCGATGGCTGCCTTCAGGCGTCGGTTCACCGGCGGCGTCCGCGGTCGCTTCAATGCGAAACTGATGAACCTCGATATGCCAGCGTTGGGCAGAAGGTGCGGCCTTCCCAAAGAGCTGGTGACAAAACTGGAGGATGCGGCGCAACGTGGCGCCGTTGACCACCGACGTGTCGACTGGTGCGAACCAACGTTGGATGTCTCCCTGCAGTGCGTTGTACTCCAGGCTTTGAAAGTGAGCCCGATGGGGCTCGGGCATAACCGGACCATCGACAGTGGCGGAAAATGTCGCGTGCCGCCGCCGTCGAAACCGGCCCTTGGCGGCCAGGTATGCATCAGGCTCCAGGTGGTTCCAGCTGTCCACGAAATCGGTCCAGTCCGTCAGGTCTCCCGTTGAGGTGAGGAGCGCCCGCATAGTGTCGCCTTCCGTCAAGGCGAATCCGGGCGACCTGACCTGGTCAAGCAGCGTCGAAACGAGCGAGTCGGTATGGTTATGCATACACCGCAGGTTGCGCCTCGAAGCCTGCGGCCACGTTTCAGGGATATTTGGCGTGCTGCCAGTTGCCTGAGCTTGAAGCGTCGACGTGTCGTTGGATAACGTCCGTATTCGACGCGGAGCCGACATGCTGGTAGTCAGAATAGGCAAGGCACACAAAATGGGAGGACTTGGATGAAGCGGCGATTGATTTTCCTGCTATGTCTAACCGTGCTTTCGATGGGCGGCCTTGCGACGGCCGCATCGGCGCCTCCTGCCGGACACATCACCGGTGTCGGTGGCGTCTTTTTCAAGGCGAAGGATCCCAAGGCTCTCGCGGCGTGGTATCGCGACGTCCTTGGCATGCCTGTGGAAGCCTGGGGAGGCGCGGCTCTCCGCTACGACGCGCCAGACCACCCTCCGGTGCTGGCATGGAATGCGTTTCCCGCGACGACGAAATACTTCGAGCCATCGACGAGTGGCTTGATGATCAACTACGCCGTGGATGATATGGATGCGTTGCTCGCGCGGCTGCAGTCCAAAGGAGTCAAGGTCCTCAAGCGTGACGACAACGACCCCAACGGCCGATTTGCCTGGATTCTGGATCCCGAAGGGAACAAGGTCGAACTCTGGGAGCCCAAGCGCTAGTTTCGCCAAGGTCCGCCTCCGACCCAGGCTAGATGGTTTCGAGATGGCGACGCTTCATCCAAGAAGGTTTTGTCGTCCGGTTATCCGTGAGGCTCTTGCTTGCGCGCTCAATGTCCACTTTCGATCCCCGCGGGTTGTTGGTCGCCTATGAAAAGGTCACTTACCCACGTCTTGTCGGGCTTGAAGCACCTGTCGAATCGATCCCCGGAGATGGCATTTGGACAGGGCGCTAACGAAGCATTCGCAGAGGTGGCGCCATACCGCGACGGCGCCGTGTATGTGAGCTATTACTCCGGTTCGAGCGAATGGGAGCGGCACCCTTGCGGTGACGAGGTTGTCATGTCGCTGGATGGCACAACCACCGTTGTTCTGCTGAGGGACGCCAGGGAAGAGCGGTTCTTTCTCGCTGAACAAAAACTCATTGTCATACCCGTAGACGTCTGGCACCGCTTTGAAGGATCTGACCGGCTCAAGGTGATGACTATTACACCCCAGCCCACGGAGCATGGCCTCGAAATGCCGGTTGTTTAGCCGCGTTCGCGGCAAGTTAGGGTGGGTTGCGCGAGCTACCATTTGCCATATGTAGCCGGTCAGCCAGCCATGGAGCCATCGACACTGTGATATCCGCTTGCAACCCACAACAGACACCACGGATGTCAGCGCTGGTGCAAGTCATGGACACGAGCTTGCCTGCCAGGCACGCAGGGCCGGGTTCGAAAGCGTGGCGCAGCTGGTCGCCAGTAGGTCGCTCCACTAGGCAGTGGGCTCAGTCTTGGGGGCCGCCGACGGTGTCGACGACGGCGAGGTAGCCGCGGGAGTGGCGGGGATCAATCGGCCGCGCAGGAGCAGATAGATCGTTCCCGCCGCGACTGCCCCAATGACGACGTTCGCCAGTACAAACAGCCACGGCGCCAGTAGTGCCGCAGGGCCGGTTTCACCGCGTTGGATCATGCGAAGGGGCGCAATGGCGAGCGCACTGATGCCAAAGGTGAAGGCCCAATACGAGGCTCCGAAGGGTTGTTGTCGGATCCAGGGAAGCATGCGAGACAGGATCAACAACTGCAGCAACGCGTAGCCAAGGAGCGCGTGCGCAAACAGGTCCGGGGCGCCAGGCGCCACTGGAGCAACGGCCAGATAACTCACCGCGCCGACAGCGGGTGGGGCGAGCTGAATGCCTAGCGTCGGCCGCAGCACGGGCGGCAGCGCGTCCGCTGTGAACAGGCGGTGCACCAGGACTGACTCGAGAGCAATCCAGGAAAACAGGCCGGCGCCGAAAGCAAGCTGGCCCCAGTCTGCATAGCCCAAGGCCGCAAGAACGGCGGCAGCGACGAAGGCGCCAGCCACGGTCGGAAGGTAAAGCACTGCGGTGGTGTGACCGATTTCCCGGCCACCCTGCCACAGACCGCCAGTTCGCCAGGCGCCAAACGCGATCGTATACACCGAGCCCACGGCAAGGAGCGCGACGGCGACCGTGTGGGAGTACGGATTCGCCGCACCCGCCACAACCATCGTGCTGACGCCGATCAGGCCGACGAAGCAACATTGAACGGGGTGATGCAGCTCGTCGATGGCGCGTGCGCGCGCAAATATCCACTTGAAGACATACAACGTCACAAGGACCAGCCAGACCAGTGTCCCGATCAACTCAATGACTTCGCCAATGGCGGGGCGCAGGCCCCAAACCTGGTGGGCCAACCGCCAGGCGTTACCCAGTCCAATCACGCCAAGCACAATCCCGAAAAAGTTGGCGGGGACGATCGGAGTGCGGACGTCGGCATTCATGGGGGCCTCGCACAAGAGTGGGCGAAACTGGCCTTATGCTCAGCCTGCGTGGCCGTCAGAGGTCAAGGTGGCGCCAACGACACTGATGCCTGGGCCGAAGCGCCAATATTAGTCGCAAATGCGAACCCAGGAAGATGAGGGCGCGCGCAGGAATTTTCTCGGCCGGAAGCTTGGCGAGAATCGGCAAAGTTTCGATTCCGTCAGGTCCGCTTCTTCCCCGATACGGACATGGCGAGAAGCGGATCTTACGATCGAGCACCTCGCGTCCAGATGTTCCCGGTGGTGGGGCGCCCTTGCCGACTTCCGAGTGCGGTGCCGAGACCTTCAGCGCTCACCGCGCTCGATGCGTTCGAGGATGCGCCGAAGATGCGCGAGGTCGGTCTTGGAGAGTTGTTGGAAGCCGGCCGGGGCGTCATCGCGTACGGTGCGCTGCACCTGATTGACTATTTGCTGACCCGCGTGTGTAAGTGACACAAGTTTTGCGCGGCGATTTTCCGGGTGGGGACGTCGTTCGACGAGTCCGCGTTCCTCCAGGTCATTCACGGCCACGGTGGTGGCGGGCGCGTCGCTCCCGGTGTCATCGGCGATCTGCTTCAGGGTCATGGGCGCATCGACCAGCCGCCAAAGGATGCGCACGCGGCTGAAGGGCAGGCCGGTGACCTCGCTCACCTTGCGGCGCCATTCGCGGCGTGTCTCCCACACCAGCCCGACCATGAGCTGCCAGAGGGTATCGGCCTCGCTGCCACTGTGGGCGTGCTGCATCATGCGGTCACCCCGACGAGTTCCTCTTCCAGCAGGTGGGCGGCGTGACGCGTCGTACCGCGAGCCCATGGCGTGTTGGACAGCCAGGCGAGCAGCAACACGATGGCGCCACCGCCGGTGATGAGCCACCAGAACGGATGCGTCGCCTCGGCGAAGCCCTGGTGCACATGTGCACTCAGAATGGTGCCGGCGAGCGCAACGCCGAGTGAAGCGCCAATCTGCCGGCTGGTGGACGCCACTGCCGCGGCGAGACCCGCCTGCGCTTTTGGCATGCCGGACACGGCGGTGTTGGTGATGGGGGCATTCACCATGCCGAAACCGATGCCGAAGACGACGTATGTCAACAGCAGCAGCGGTATCGGCGTCGTCGCCGTCAGTTGCGTCATCAACAGTGCGCTGACGATGGTGGCCGCACCGGAGGCGATCAATGACGGTCGAGTCCCGTACGAGCCGACCAGCCTCCCCGAGAATGGCGAGCAAACGATAGTGGCCAGGGCGAGCGGCAGCGTGCACAGGCCAGTATGGAAAGCCGACAGTCCGCGCACTTCCTGCAGATAAAGCGCATTGAGGAAAAGGAAGCCGGAGAAGGCGGAAAAGCTGCACACGGCAATCAGGGTCGCGCTGCTGAAGGGCGCGCTGCGGAAGAAACGCACGTCGATCAGCGGTTCGTGGCGCCGGGGTTCGTAGATCAGCAGCGCCATCAGCGAACAAGCAGCCACGGCGAACAGGCCGACGATGGTCGTCGAGCTCCATCCGGCGTGGGGCCCTTCGATGACCGCATAGGTCACGGTGGCCAGAATGGTGAAAACCAGGAGTTGTCCAACAGGGTCGACGCGCCTCGGATGCGCCGCCTTGGACTCCGGAATGTAGCGAGCCGCCAGCAACATGCCCGCGGCGCCGATCGGCAGGTTCACCCAGAAAATCGAGCGCCAGCCGACGCTTTCGGTCAGCATGCCGCCGATCACAGGACCCAGCGCCATGGATACTCCCGCCACGGCGCCCCAGACGCCGATGGCGCGCGCGCGGGCTTTGGGTTCGTGGAACGTGTTGGCGATGATCGACATCGCGACGGGATTCAGCATCGTGGCGCCCAGCGCCTGGACGATGCGAAACGCGACCAGACCCTGGATGTTCGGCGCCACGCTGCACAGCAACGAGCCCAGCATGAACAGGGCCATGCCCGACTGGAATACGCGTCGACGCCCGAAGCGATCGGCAATCGAGCCAGCCAACATGAGAAGGCTCGCCACCACCATGGTGTAGGCGTCGATCACCCACTGCAGCCCCGAGATTGAGGCCGCCAGATCGTGCCGGATCGAAGGCAGCGCGACGTTCACGATGGTGGCATCCATCGATACCATCAAAAGGCTCAGGCAGCAGATGCCGAGAATGAGGTTCGGATGGGTCTGGGCTCGCCCGGAGGTGAGTATTGTTGTGTTCATACAACTATTGTGAAACAACAACCATAAGCCGTCAACCGGATGGGGTGGCCCGAGCGATGGTCGGGCAGGGGCAAGGCCTGCTGTCGGCCCGAAGCGTCCACTCCGGGCAGAGGGATGTGCAGGGCAGTAAGTAGGCGTCCAGACGGTCGAGGATCTGCCGGGACTGGCGGGAGCGGCTCCGCGCTTCCTCTTTGGCGCAGGCGGTGAACATCACCTCCCGCTGGACCGGTTCTTGGCAATTTGCAAGTGCGATTCGGCGCCAAGCCGGACGGTAGTCGGGTCGCCGACTCCGGCCTCATACTGCAAGGCATCCTTACAATCGGTCCGGAGTCTCGATGCGTCGTCGCGAATTTCTCACTGGAGCTGTAGCCGCCACCGCCGCCGCGTCCACCGCACTGATGCTGACCGGCCGGTCGGCGCAGGCCGCGCCTGCCAAGCCCGCCGCAATGGCCGGATTGACCTCGATGACGGCCGGCGCCAAGCCGATCTCGGTGGAGGAGCGCCTCGCGCGGATCGCCAAGCTGCAGGGGCTGATGGTCGATCAGAAGATCGGCGCCCTGATCCTGGAGTCGGGTTCGAGCCTGGATTACTTCACCGGCATCCAGTGGCATCGCTCGGAGCGTACGACGGCCGCCGTGATTCCGGCCCGGGGAGACATCGTCGTCGTGACTCCGGCCTTCGAGGAGCCCTCGATTCGCGAGACCCTGGCGGTGGGCGGCGATGTGCGGCCCTGGAATGAGCACGAGAGTCCGTTTGCCCGCATCGTTGGCGCGCTCCGCGACCGCGGCGTCACCTCCGGCCCGATCGCCTTTGAAGCCACCACGCGCCTGTTCATCGTCGACGGCGTGCGCGACGCAAGCGCCGGGGCCTACCAGGTGGTTTCCGGCGACGCCCTGGTCAAAGCCGTTCGGCTGATCAAGTCCCCGGCCGAACTCGCGCTGATGCAGACCGCCAATGACGTCACCCTGGCGGCGCTGCGCTACGTCCATGGCCACGTCCGCGCCGGCATGCGCCCCGACGAGATCGCCGCCATGATGGACGCCGCCACGGTGGCCCTCGGCGGCTCGCCGGAGTTCGCCCTCGTGCTGATCAACGAGGCCAGCGCCTATCCGCACGGCTCGCGCCAGCCGCAGACCCTGCACGAGGGTTCGGTGATCCTGATGGATGTGGGCTGCAACGTGCATGGCTATCAGTCGGACATCTCGCGCACCTGGGTGATGGGCCAGCCGACCGCGAAACAGCGAAAGGTCTGGGACACCGTCAAGCGGGGCCAGGAGATCGCGTTGGCCACCGCCAAGCTGGGTGTGCCGGTGGGCTCCATCGACGATGCCGTGCGCGGTTACTACGAAAAGGAAGGCTGGGGCCCCGGCTACCATTTGCCCGGCCTCCCGCACCGCACCGGCCACGGCATCGGGCTGGACGGCCACGAGCCTCCCTATCTCGTCCATGGCGACGCCACGCCGCTGGCCGCCGGCATGTGCTTTTCCGACGAGCCGGGGATCTACATCCCGGGCGAATTCGGCATACGCCTGGAAGACTGCTGGCACATGACCGAGACCGGCCCGAAGCTGTTCACCGGACTCGCCAAGTCGATCGAAGACCCGATCTGATCGGTTCCGAGGTAAATAGGCGTCTATTGGCAAGGCGAGTGGCTCTACGAACGTGAGCCACTCGGTGCAGACAAGCGGCGTCTTGGAAGATGGCTCAAATGGGCCTTTAAGGCGGCGTCGTGTTGAGGTTTGCTTCCGACCCAAAGCGCGCCTAAACGATTGCGCCGAGATTTTAATCAGGCCACGATGTGGCGCGTGGGAGAGGGGGAGCTTGTCACGAGATTCCGTTTCGATCTGGCCCGAAGCGGCGCTAGACGGTCGGTTCGTTGGCCGTTACCGCGTACTGCACCAAGGCATACAGGTTGCACAGGATCGGACGACTCGCGCCTATGCGACAAGGCATGAGGCGGAGGAGGCGGTGCGAAGCGTGGCTAGCCTCGTCGGGGATACCTTCAGCCAGGCTGAAATTTCGCTGCGCCCCTGACTCAGGGAATGTCCGTGCTCCCGGGCCGAAAGTGCTTTTGGTTTAGTCGCGACGACAAGTTTTTGCTGGATCCGCGGCATTTGGACCAAGGCCTGCTTCCAACTCGAGGCGGACGTATCCAGCCGGGAAAAACTCGTGGGCATCGACCAGGGGATTCCGTGCGGCGACAGCAAGTGACCCAGCCCGCGTCTGGTCCTGATAATTCCTTGCTGCCGTGATTTATCGGGTTCCGAATTAGTTCAAAGGCCGCCTAACTTGGTCCGACAAAACTACTTCGGCTCGAACAGTGTTCTCTCTCCCATCAGGTCGCCATCCTGAGGGTTAACCAGGGGTATCTCCAGAAATGAGTTGCAAGTCACTTGGCCTGATATTGCTTTGTGCATTCTTGGCAAGCTGCGACACAGCGCCGTCGAAGGATAGTCACTCTGTCACCGCGCGAAACGCTGCTGCTGAGAGCGCCCATTATTCACAGGGTGTAGGCGGTAGTCCGTTCTCGCCCGAAGAGATTCGAGCGTTTCGAGCGGAGGTGGCAAAGGCCGAGCAGATTCAAGATGACAACGAACGCTGCCTCGCCTACCCCAATCCTCCGGGGAGCCACTGGTCTCGCGACACGGTAAAGGCGTATTGCCACTACCGCCTGCAACCCACACTCAATACTGAGTACATGGCGCAGCTGGTGAAAAACAATCAAGCGCCGCTAATTGATAGGGCTGTTGCCGAGTACGTGAAAACGACTGCAACTATTGAGCATTCGCAGGACACCATCTGGCGCTCGATCGCTCAAGACTTCGATACGACCAATCCGCAGGTACGGTCGATGGTGGACGAGTGGAAGAAGCAGTCACCTGGGAGCGCGCTGGCCTATGCGGCGAGCGGTAACATTTACTACAAGATGGCGGCTGCCGCGCGTGGTGGTGATTGGGCCGATCAAACACCGCAGCAAAACTTCGAGTCGATGCATGGCTTGCTCGAGAAGGCCAAGAAGGATCTTGCCAAGGCGGTGGAGCTTGACCCATCGCTCAGCGGCGCATACGCCGTGATGGTTCGCGTCGGCAGAATGGATGGTGACGTGGCTTTCACAGAGGAATCGGCTCGGCGTGGAATGGCCGTTGATCCGGCGAGCTACGCGATCTATCAAATGGTTGCGGAAGCGGCAGAACCACGTTGGGGTGGCTCGCGGACGCTTCAGCAAGCAGTGATCAAGTCCGCGGAACAGCAGTCGGTCGCAAATCCATTGTTGGTCCTAATCCGCGCCGCCGTCTTGATGGATGTCTATGACCTTCGTGTGTGCCACGACCGGACAGGACAAGAGGAGGCGGCCTATCGCGACGTGTTCGACCAGGTTGGTGGTTTCGGTGACCTTCTGGGGGCGGGCGAGTGTGCCAAGGACCAACACCATTCCGAGCTGGCTTTTGTGTTCCTGTCAGAGGCTTGGCGCTTCCATCCGGGGCCGGACATCATGCAGGACCGCCAATTCGTTGCCGCTGAGCTCGATCAGTCGGGCTACAAGCGCTAGTTTGCTATTGACGGGATCCGCTTTCAGGGGGATCTCGAGCGGAAAGTGGTCGTCTTGCTTTGATTTGGTGGCAATCGAACGAGCAGGCGTGCGCGGCCTGACTACCTGGAATCACCTGCGTGAATGAGTGGCCGCTTCCAACCCAGAGCGGACCTCCATGTAGCAGGGGAAGCCTGTGAACAAGACCGTTAATGCTTGGCTTTCGCCGAACGAACTCCGATAGAGGAACCATCCGCTTGGTTGTCGCCTTGCTCATCATGCTGCTGACCGCCCATGTGGTGTTGGCGCACTGGTGCGGTCACGCGGAGGCCGTGCCGCCCCAGTTGGCCATGTTGATGGTGCAGGGCATGGCGGTGTGGGCGGTCTATACGCGCTATCGGCGCAGCCCGTCCCTCATTCGGCTTCCCTGGTTGCTCCTGGCGTCGGCGGTGCTGATGCAGATGCTATGGAACGGCACCAACGTGCTGGCGACGGTGCTGGGTGATAAGGGCGGCTACCTGGCTGCGCTCGCAACGGTGCTGTCAGCCCTGTACGTGATCCCGTGCATGTTCATGTCGACGCGGTCTTTCACGCTGCACGAACCGCGTGCCGTGGTCGTGTTGGATTTGGTGCTGTTGTTCCTGGTGGCGGTGCTGGTATACCAGTTTTTCACCACGCTATTGAGCGGGCCGCTAGCTGCTGATCCGGCCAGCATCTACGTTGTGGTCTACCTGGCGGACGCCATCGATTTTTCACTGGCCGCCATGGCGATTGTTCGCCTCCTTGGCGCCCGAAGCTTTCGATGGCGCATCTTCTACTACACGGGCGGAGCCTATCTGTTGGTCAATGCGACCGTGGCTTGCATATACAACCGCATTGAGATGCATGGCTTGCCATGGTGGGCAGGCGCACTGATCAATATTCCACACGCCCTGCTCGTACTGGTGGCTTTACGCCAGCCGCCTCGGTGGTTGAGGTCCTACCGTCCATCGCGGGGTGTTTCGCAGACCATTGCCTCGTTCGCGCCGATCCTGCTGTCGACGATGGTGGTCATGCTGTGCATCAGCACAGCGCGTTTCAACTTCGTGCCCAGCCTGGTGGTTGGCGCGCTGGCGGTGCTGTTCTACGGGTTGCGCGTGGCCTTCATCCAGAGTCGGCAACTCGACCAGCAACGTGCGATCGACCAAAGCACCTGGCGATTGGAGCAACAGGTAGGTCGCGACCCGCTCACAGGCATCGCCAACCGCGCCACGCTGGACAGGCACCTGCGCGAAGCGCTTGAAGAAGGTCGCAGGACCGGCGGTTTCTGCTCACTGCTGATGATCGATATCGATTACTTCAAGCAGTACAACGACAGCCTCGGCCACATCGCCGGTGATGCTTGCCTGGTGAAGGTGGCTGACGCTTTGGGCCGCAACCTGGTGCGCAGGCATGATCTGGTGGCCCGCTACGGCGGCGAAGAGTTTGCCATCGTGCTCATCGACACCAATGCGGAAGTGGCGGAGGAGGTCGCGCGTCGCCTGATCATTGCTGTCGAGCACTTGCAGATCGCTCACCCGGGCTCTCCTCTAGGACGTCTCTCTATCAGCATTGGCCTGGCGACGCAGACCGAGCAATCACTGACGGATCCGGTTGCGATGCTGGCCGAAGCCGACGATGCGCTGTATCGCGCCAAGCGCAATGGCCGCAATCGCTTCGAAGGTGCGCCAGGCGAGACCGACCCATCAACCATATCGGTCGACGCCAGCGGCGCGTAGCGCGCCAGGCTCTGGCCGGCATCCTCTGCATCCCATTCAGGAGCCGCCGTGGGCGGCATGGCGCAGTGATTGTCAGGTCGTTGGGCGTTCCCGTTCACTGGTAAAGCCCGCCTGTCACCGCGAGCGCGTTTACGACGCAGTGAAGCAGGGAAAGGCCGGCCACTTTCGCCGCCCGCCGGCGCGTGGGTATGCTCGCCTCATAGCCAAGGGAGTAAACGGGTGCGCGAGCTATATCCCGAGATTGAGCCTTATCGCACGTGGCGATTGGCTGTCGACGACATCCACGAGCTGCACGTGGAGGAGTGTGGCAACCCGCAGGGGTTGCCGGTGGTGTTCCTGCACGGTGGACCGGGCGCGGGTGTTTCACCGTATCACCGCCGCTTCTTCGACCCGGCCCGCTATCGCATCGTGTTGTTCGATCAGCGCGGCGCCGGCAAATCCACGCCGCATGCGGACCTGCGCAACAACACGACCAGCCACCTCGTGGCGGACATTGAAGCCATCCGCGAACACCTGGAGATCGAACGCTGGGTGGTGTTTGGGGGCTCCTGGGGCTCCACTCTGGCGCTCGCGTACGCGCAGGCGCATCCCGAACGCCCGCTGGGTCTGGTGCTGCGTGGCATCTTCCTCGCCAGGCCGGGCGAGTTGCGCTGGTTCAACGAACTTGACGGCGGCGCTTCCTGGATCTTCCCGGAACGTTGGGCGCGCTATCTCGCGCATATCCCCGAGGTCGAGCGCCACGACATGGTGGAGGCCTACTGGCGCCGCCTGGACAGCGACGACGAGGCGGTGCGCCTGGCGGCGGCGATGGCCTGGGGCAATTGGGAAGGTGGCAGCACCACCTTGATTCACGATCCGGACGAACCGGGCAACTTCGAAGACCCGAAGGTGGCCATCAGTGTCGCTCGCGCCGAGGTGCACTATTTCCGCCACGCGATGTTCCTCGCGCCGGACCAGCTGCTGCGTGACCTGGGTCCGGTGCGGCACATCCCGGCCACCATCGTGCATGGCCGCTACGACATCATCTGCCCGGTAAAAAGCGCCTGCGACCTTGCTGCCGCCTGGCCGGAGGCCCACCTGCACATCGTGCTTGCCGGACATAGCGCCGCCGACCCCGCCATCGTCGATCAGCTGGTACAGGCCACCGACGCACTGGCTGACCGCTACTGCTGACTGAATCGCTGGGTCATGCCTTCCATGGCATGACCCATCCAAGGGCGACTTCAGCCCGCTAGCTCATCCCGTTGCCGCCTCCCTCGGCGGCCGCGGAGGCTCCCACTTTGATCGGGTGAGCGACGTCTGCGCGCGCTGATTCATCACGAGATGAGGTCGCATGCGAGCGTAAAGTGACCGGTTCGGGCGGCCGTGGGCGGTGCTTCTTCCTGCGCCGAACACCCATCAGACCTTATAAGTCGCGGAGCGCAACCATGACCTGGGTCTACAGGCAGACCACTGGCGAACTGTTGCACGAGGGAAAGCTGATCGAGGCCAATGGGTACTCCGGGCACGGTCATGGCAAGAACAATGCTTCCATGCAGTCAGTGCGGGATGTCGGGCCAATTCCGCAGGGGCGCTACCTCATCAATGCACCCCACAACTATGAGCACGTCGGCCCGTTCGCCATGTCGCTCACGCCCGCACCGGAAACAGACACGTTCGGACGGTTTGCCTTCTTCATACACGGCGACAGCATGAGGCACCCGGGAGAGGCATCGGACGGCTGCATCGTGGCGCCACTGGCTGCCCGTTATCGGGTGTGGCGAAGCAAGGACCGGGACCTGACGGTGATTGCATGAAACGACGCATGTTCCTCTCACTCGCGTTGGCGAGCAGCAGCCTCTGGGTGACATCACCCTTGCGCGCCGCGAAGACCACCCAGGCCAGGTCCCTGATAAGGGCGGCGCCACCGTTCCGGACGGCGAAGGACGTCGCCGACGCCGTCGACCGGCGTGGGGCGCGGGCATTTTTGATGTCCCTCAGCGCTGAAGACACGGAGTTTCTATACGAACGCATCGGCTTGGGAGGCCCGGATTGGGTTGCGCTTGCGCCGAGGCTGGCCCCTGGCGCGGATGGCGCCGACGCTGAGGGGCTGTCGATCGAGCTGGCTCACGCCTTGCCAAGGAATGCCGCAGCCGTACTCAAGGTCTTGGACCCGATCGAGGGGGATGACCGCATCCTGGCGACTTCACGCGTCTGCAGCATTCCATTCATTGAGGGTGTCCCGCACAACTACAAGATCATGGCGAGACGGGCGCTGTCTCAAGTGCGGGATCCCACCCTGCAAGCAGCGAAGCGACGCTGCCTTGCCGTTCTAAACCAGTCATGACGGATGTCACCAGTCGGCGGAACCCTGGGGCGCGAAGCAAGCGCGCTTCACCTCGACGGGCGGATTGGATCCACTGTGCGTCGGAATGTCCGCTCCCGATCCGAAGTAGATGTACACCGAGCCGCCGCTCAGCAGGCCGACGGATCGCGGTGTAGAGGACAGACTGCGGGGCTGCGAATGACAGTGGCGGCCGAGATACCGTCGGCTGCTATCGGAGCCACTTCCTGCGGATGCCTCTCTCACTTGCGGTGGCCAAGGCTTAGACGGCCGTACGGCATCGCGCTGATTCAATGATCGCATTGCCCATATGACGCAAGAACTTGCTATTGCAAGAGTATTGACACTCGCAAGAATGACTCCGTAAGTTAGGTGCAAGCGAGAGGGTTGGCGTCGTCCAGGGACGTCCCCGGTTCGCAGAAGTGAGTCTTAGTTGGGACAGTCCAAGCACTAGCAGGTCTCAGGGGGAGGCTGAGTGACATGGGGCGACTTGAGGCGTTTCGCGCGCCAACTTGTGAACGGGCTATTCGAGAATTGTTTTCGACGGGAGCCGCATTCGTGGCTCACCGTCAACGTGGTTTGATTGCAGGGCCTCCATAGGCCCAGCGCGCCACACATCCTTCCGCGACTTTCGAATCTGGACGGTGATCGATCGACTGATCGATCGTCGTTACGGGCGAATGTAGCCGACCATCAGATCGCCTCAGATCGATAACAACCCACCGTTTCCCTCGGGCATGGGCAGTCCATCAACGTGGGCGGCCGTACATAACGTGTGCCGCGGACTCGACCGAATGCCGCTGTCGACCAGAACCTTAGGTCTTTCCAATTCGAGGAATTCGACGATGAAGTGTCGTTTCTTGCTGCTGTTGATGCTCGCTGTTCTGATGTCGCCGGCATGGGGCACGGAAGCGCCGCCGAGCGACGAATCAATTCATCAACTGCTTGATGTGATGCAGTCGAGAAAGTTGCTCGACGGAATGGCAGCTCAAATGAACGGGATGATGTTGAAGTCAGCAGAGCAGGCAAACAATGGTGCACCGCTGGCTCCGGAGGAACAGAAGATCGTCAATCGCGGTGTGGAAAAGCTGGCGGACCTGGTCAAGCAACAAATCGCCTGGCCCCAGATGGAACCCATGATGCTGGACATCTACCGGAAGACCTTCACGCAGAAGGAGGTAGACGATCTCGTGGCGTTCTACAAGTCACCGTCGGGGCAAGCGGTGATCCAGAAGATGCCTCAGGTCCTGCAGCAGACGATGGCGATGACCCAGGCAAAGATGCAAACGATGCTGCCGCAGATGCGACAAATCAGTGCTGACATGGTGAAAGAACTCAAGGGCTATCGCGAGGCGCATCCGACACCAGACACACAGTCCGCCCCTTAATCGAGATGGCGATGATGTCCGTTTCCGACCGGAATGGACGTCACGATACGAGGAACTGATCAGGGGGCGGCAATGACATATTCGGAGCATGATCTTGCAGGTGAGTTGAGAGAAGTTCTCAAGGGTTTCTCTGGCGCGATTGATTATGGGCAGGTCGCGGATTGGGCGTACCAGACCTACCTGCGCCACGCGCGCGACATTGGCCCGGACGTCAAGCAGCTATTGGTGTCGCTGGAAGCGATGGCGATGGGCCCCGAGTTTGCATTACCCGACGGCCGGCTTCGCGAGATTGCTCAATGGAATTACTAGCGTCTGCTCCCGCTCCTGGGCGGACATCAAACGGCGGCGGCTTGAACGGGCCACGGTCGTAGTCAGAGATATTGAAAGCCGGTCATGATTCTTGCGGAGTTGGTTTTGGACAGAAGGGGAGAGAAGAAGGTGTTGCAACGTTTCCTTATGGGAATAGCCGTACTGCTTGCGGGCCAAGCGTGGGCAGATGACTGCCATCTCATAAATTACGGAACGCTTCCCGTCGAAATGGTAGGCAATAAGCCCACCACCCTGGTGCAGGTCAACGGAAGCCCGACGCGCTTCATGATCGACACGGGCGCCTTCTTCAACGTCATGTCGGCTGCCAATGCCTCGGCGCTCGGACTCAAGCTGGAGCCCGCACCCTTCGGGCTCCGTATCGATGGCATTGGAGGCAGTGCGTTCGTCCAGCAGGCCAAGGTCAAAGAGCTTGGCATCCTCAATACCACGCTGAAAAATGTGTCTTTTCTGGTGGGTGGCACGGATGTCGGCAGCGCGCTGCTTGGCTCCAACCTGCTGGATTTCGCCGATCTGGAACTCGACTTCGCGCACGGTCGGTTGACCCTGTTGAAGACGGAGCATTGCGCAAAGACGCAGCTGGCGTACTGGGAGAAGGATGGCAATTACAACGTTGCCGACATTGAGCCGGGTGACAACGGACATGATCGGCGCACTTTCATCAACGTAATGATCAATGGCCACAAAGTGCGCGCCATGGTCGACTCCGGGGCCGACGCGACCGTACTTACGCGTGACGCTGCAGAGCGGATTGGCGTCAACCTCAGCGCGCCGGGCGTCAAGGCGGGCAGTACCGCCATGGGTTTCGGCGCCAAGCAGGTCAAGCAATGGACGGTGAGAATTGACTCGTTTTCGGTCGGGACGGAGACAATCCAGCACAGTCAGATGATGGTGATTGACGGCGATATCGGTGACCAGACCGACATGCTCCTCGGCGTGGACTTCATCCTTGCCCACCACATGTTCATTGCCAAAAGCACGGGCAAGGTGTTCTTCACCTATAACGGTGGGCGTGTGTTTACCTTTGCCACTCCGCCGGGCGAGGACCCAAAAACCGGCGCCGGCAGTGGAGCGGATGGAACAGGGGCGGCGCCCCTGAGCCCGGAGGCTTACGCCTTATCGGGGCAAGCGCACTTGTCGCGCGGCGAACCCAGTGCGGCGCTTGCCGATCTGGACAAGGCCATCGGCTTGGCTCCCGATCATGCGGCCAACTATGTGGCGCGCGCGAGGGCGCATGAGGTTGCCAGGCAGCCCGAGGCTGCGCTGACCGATCTGGACACGGCCTTAGGTCTGGATCCGAAGAATTTCGAAGCTTTGCTGATGCGCGCCGAGCTGCGTTTCTCACGCAAGGACCGCGTCGGAGCTGCAGCGGATGCGACGGGGGCAAGTGCGTTGGCGCCGGCTGGATCAGCGGAGGCGCGTACGATTGCCACCCTCTACATTCAGCTCGATGAGCCCGCGGCGGCATTGCCGATGCTCGATGGTTGGATTCATATGCACAACGATGACGCCATGCTTGGTTCCGCCCTCAACGAACGTTGCTTCGCGCGAAGCCTGAGCAATCAGATGCTCGACGATGCCTTGAAGGATTGCCGCAAGGCGATCAAGCGCGACGGCGAAAAGCCGCCTTACCTCGACAGCCTCGGTCTGGTCGAGTTTCGGCTCGGACATTATCCAGAGTCGGTCAAGGCATACGAGCAGGCTGTGGCGAAACTGCCCCGTTCGGCATGGTCACGCTACGTTCTTGGCCTCGCGAAGATTCGCAGCGGCCAGGTCGACGCAGGTAATGCCGACCTGGTCGCTGCTCGCTCACTTGATTCGCAAATCGAGACGCGCGCTACCGCGCACGGCCTGACGGCGGCGCCTTAGGGCGCGGAGCGCGCAATGAATGTGGGCCGGGTGGGGCTTCGAGCGGGATGGGCCTTAGTCCGGGGATGTGAATGTCCAGTTTCGATCGGAAGCGGATATCGTTCAAAGCCGGCAGCGCCAAGGAGGTGTCGTGGCCTTAAAGAGCAGGGTGTTGCTTTTCACACTGGTGGTGGTGTCTGTCGCAGTCGGTGGCTACGAGGCGGCGCTGTTTGCCCAAGGTCTCAATGCTGGGGCTTCCTTCCAGGCAACTTGGTCGCTCGTCTTCCTCGTGCTTCTCGTCCTCTGGGTGGACCTGGACTGTCGAGAACGCAGGGACCTCTACCGCCCATTCGAGTTCGGGTTTTTGGTGTTCGTCTTCTGGTTGCCTTACCTGCCTTACTACTTGATAAGAACCAGAGGCGCGTTGGGACTGTTGTGGCTGCTTGGGTTCGCTCTGCTGTTCTATGGAGGATATTTGCTTGAGTGGGTCGTTTATTGGGCGAGCTAGGGCCTGGTGTGGACATGGTGCACTTGTCCGCTTCCGAGTCGAAGCGCTCACTTTCAATCCTTGGGCGCACCGTTGCATGGCGCTTGGGTGTAAATCGGCCGGCGCGCTAGCCGATCAGTGAAGTTTGGTCAGTGAGGTAGAGGCAACCAATGCCCGCCACCGCCAAGCCGCATAAAAGGTCTCAGTCGAGAGACGACAATTCCGTGGGGGAATCCAATGCGAACGAATTTAGCCATGGCCTTGGCAGTCTGCCTCAGCCTGGCGTCCATGGCAGGTCATACCGAAGACGTGCGCAAGCAGGTTGTGGCCACGACGTTGATCACCGGTACGGTACAGGTCACGCCCGAAGGAAAGGTTCACAGCTACACCCTCGACCAGGCTGACAAGCTAGCGCCCGCTGTCCGCACTTTGCTCGACAAGAACATTCCGGTATGGACGTTCAAGAGGTCGATCACGTTGCCGATCGATATCACCGAGCGCATGACCATTCGTCTTCTCGCGGCCCCGGTTGATGACAAGCACGATAGAGTCAGCATCATCGCGGCATCGTTCGATGACGACTTTCATACCGAAGACGCCAGGCCAACCTCCCTCAAGCGTGTGCAGCCCAAGTACCCACTCATGGCCCTAGATGCGCGTGTCCAGGGCACGGTCTACACGCTGGTCCTGGTTGGCCGCGACGGCAAGACCCGGAAGACAGAGACGGAGCAGGTAAACCTCCGGTCGGCCGTCCCTGAACACGATCAGGAGCGTATGCGCAACGACCTCGCGCGAGCTGCCAGTGCCGCACTTCAAGACTGGACCTGGAATGTGCCGACGACAGGTAAGTACGCCAATGCGCCAGGTTGGTACGTGCGCGTACCGGTCCGATTCAACCTCCAGGTCCGCGGAGCGCCACCGGTCAAAGAGCCTGGCCTCGGCGAGTGGGAGGTCTACATTCCTGGCCCGCGGCTCAAGCGGACTTCAAACCCTCTTCCTCCTGAACTGCTGGTGCCGGAGGCGTTGGCGCAAGGTTCGGATGCGATCGCCGATGGGCACGTGCAAGCGGCCTCGTCATCGGTGGAGCTGACTTCGCCCTTGGACGGCGGCTAGTAATCCGGGAATTTCGCTACGGCTAAAGCGCCGGTTGGACGCCCACTACCAGCCGCCGAACAATACGACACACGGAGACCGCCGGTTAGGGGTTCCTGTTGGGTTGATGGCGCAATCCACTCAACGACGCAACGAAAGAGGTTTCCATGAGAGGTTGTCTATTGAGCGCTGCGCTGGCGCTGGTCCTGGCGTTGCCCGTGCTGCCGGAGCAGGTGCTGGCCTCTGACTCGGCGCCGGCGATGAAGTGCAGCATCGGGCCAGTGACCAAGCAGTACGGAAAGACCGATTGGCTTGTGTACGGGTGCGAAGATGGCAAGTCCATCCGGATCGTGTCGGCTCCGAAGAACAAGGCGGTTCGCTTCCATTTCACGTTCATCGCGGATGACGATGGATACGCGCTTCACGGGGAAGGCCAGGGTGACAAGCGAGTCACTGATGCTGCCTTCCAGGAACTGAACTTGCTGAGTGAAAAGGACGTGGCGGCACTAGTGGCGGAGGTTCGCAAGACGTCGGGTAGCTGACGCAATCGGTGCCATGGCCCGAGCTACGGAGTTGGCGCTATTCCCTTGCTTACTTCGATGGATAGCTATTTCAGCGAACGTCGGGTCCGGCACCGAGGCCAGCGGCTCGGGCAGGCTATCGGTCAGTTGGGGATGCCTCAGGAGCAAGGCGGACTTGCCGACCTGCGGATTCGGGTCTGCAGGCGACACGGACGTCAGAGCTAGGGGATGCTTGGCAAAGGGGAGGAGTCCATATAGGGATCTTTCTGGATAGCGCAAATTGAGAAACAGCAGCATGGCGTCCAATACCAGCGCGCTGCTTAGACCGGAGCGCAACGGTGGTTCGCTATAACCGAAATACGCACTGGGGTGTCCTCCGGTGCCTGGACACAACAACGATCAATGCCCAATCACAGGCGATTGAAAGACCGTGCACTGTTGCCCCGTTACGGGCGAGCTTTTTATGAACTCTACGGCTGCCCTCGCATCTTCGCGATGTAGATTCGAGACGAGATTCAGGAACAGGGGATTTGACTGTAGTTTCGCAGCCGCGCGCTGAGTCGCACTCCTGTTGCCCTGGTTCATGGTGCAAAAAGCATCGGCGGCAAGCACACTTTCCCCTACCAAGAGCCTCAATCGCTCGTCCGCAATTTCTTCTGCTGTTCTGGCTGTGCCATCGATTGGCTTTTGAACTTCGCTCACCAAATCCTGAAAGCTCCGAGCAACAACGCCTGCGGGCCCATCAAGCGTCACGAAATAGTGCTGGTAATACATCACTCCAATCGTCGCCAAACCGACGATGCAGCCGACTACAAACCCCAATATAAAAACGAGTGAAGTGCGCATATTTCCTCGCTACCTATTGAGCGACAAACGAAGCTAGAAACATGAGCACGAACGCGAGTCCTATCCGCTTTGCCATGGTGCTTCCTTCCATTTGTGTTGGTTTCCGAGACGAGCTACCTGAGAGGATGCTCAAGGTGAGCGCAACAACGCCCGCGGCCACCAGAAGTGGTATCTGTGGTTTCACTCGAGTTTTCTGGATCCCCTATTCCCGCGAGCAGGGCACGCCAAACTAGATGCAAGTCTCGCGTAAGCTACGAATAAAGGCAGAGTGCCGCCCCTGTCAAGCCGGCCGCCCCCACCTGGTTGTCACCCGGGATGCGCGCACGGCAGCCGACGGACATGGTGAGGTCCGCTTCCGGCCAGAAGCGGACTTCATCTCAGAATAGGGGTACGGTCAGGCCTATGCCGATACCCAGGGATTGCTCGTGCTCTTTGCCAAAGTCGTAGCCGTACGCAGGCTCAAGGTACCAGCCAAAGTGGTGCCTTTCGCTGGTCCAGTAGATCAATTCGGCTTCGACCTCGGCGCCCGCGGAGTTGCTGATGTGACTACCGACGGTGTGGTTCCACTCTGGACCTAGGCCCGCTTCGAATTCGAAGTGAGGGCTGAGCGCGTATTCCTTTTTGATGATGACGTCGGTATTCCACTCGGTGGTGTGGCCATGGCGCAGAGGGGCGGTGCCGACCTCGATCTCGTAGTCTTTGAAGCCTTCGAACTCTATGGCCACGCTCGGACCGCGTTGTATCTGGTGGTCTTCCAGGCTCCATTCGCCGGCGCCACCAAATTCGATTCGTACGGGAATATCTTTGTCGTCGTCAGCACGCGCTTGTAGACAGGTGAGCAGTAGGGTGGCGGTGATACACGCCGTCACGATTTTCATGGATATCCCTGTAAGTACTGCCATTTGGACTAGGCGCAGCTTTATAAGGGGCCCGTCTTAGTTTTGGCTTTGTTGCATCCGCCGACCCCCAACACGCCGGGGGCGCGTCAGGCGTCGATTGTTGGTCGCTTCGCGTGCCTGCGTTCGATCCATAGGCGATATCGCGGCTGCAATCGAATGAAGACGTCGGTGACTTGGGAGAGCGTGGCTCTGCGGGAATTCGTGCACCCGGTGATGGAAGAGGCGTCTGACTTCGCCTGGAGCGAACAGATCGATCTTTGCATCCCCAACCTGGGAGGCGCGGCGTTGCCAGCCGATCGCCCCGCCTTACACGCCGTGCCAGGGAACCTGTTGGACAGCGCCAGCCGCTACACGCCCGGCGGTGGGCTCGTGGACCCGCGCGTTTACCGGCAAGGAGCCTGGGCGTGCATTGAGGTCAAGGGCAACGTTTTTGGCACATTCCCTAAAGAACGGAATGACGCCTGGCGGCCGTTCTGTTGCGTTGCCGGCACGGGGCGGCAGGGGGTTTGGCGTGGCCCTTGCCAACGATGGAACGAAGGGTGTGCGGAGAGTTGCGCTTGCGCGCGTGGGGCGGGCGTTTGCTAGTTTGAGGGCGGTTTACTTGCGCCAGCAAGCCGGGGTGACATACGGCGTCGACACCGTTCACTTGCGGAGGCCACCTTGATCTTCGGCGCGCCCGACTGCGCTCAGCGAGCTTGGTCGCTGCGCTCGACGCCAGGAAAGGCAGCGCAAGAAGATGTCTGATTTAGTTGTGCGGAGGATCGTCCGACGACCGGGAGGGGCGCTTGTGCGCTTGCGCGAGCCGCCAAGGTTCCCGCGGCGTTGGGCTACCAGAGCATCAAGCTTCCCTGCGTCAGGGGGCAGAGTACCGATCTTCCTGAAAGGTACTCTGCTCCTGCTTTTCGACATTACTGCGGAGGAGTCGCAATGGTGAGTTCCACGCGGCGATTCTGCGCCTTGCCTTCCGCCGTGTCGTTCGAGGCGACCGGGTTTTGCTCACCAAAGCCATGAGCGGAGACCATATCGGGCCTGACGCCTTGCGAGATCATGAACTGCATGACGTTCTCGGCACGCTTCTGCGACAGGATCTGATTGGTCGTCACGCCCTGGGCTGCGAGTTGCGGGCCGATCGGCGTGCTGTCCGTGTAGCCGTTCACGGCAATATGGTTCTTCTGATGAGGCGCCAGGATCGCGGCGATCTTGGCAATGCTCTGTTTGGCGCCAGCCGACATTTCCCAGCCGCCCGAGGGGAACAGCAACTGGCTGTTGACCGAAACCTTGATCGCGTTCTGCATGCGCTCGATGTGCATGTCACGGGACGCGACCTCGCTGCCCATCTGCTGATTGAGCTGCTGGTACTGCGCCTCGAGCTCGGCGTTCTTTTGTTCCGACTCGTTGTATTTCTGTTGCGACACGCAGCCCGCCATCAACACGACCGTACCTACTACGCACAGAATCAAAGACTTCTTCATAGTGGTTCCCCTCTCGCTGACTGGTTGTGCGGAAGCGATCTTGGTTCCCGATAAAAATGGCCTTCCGTGCCGAGGATTTTCGCCAAGGCGCCGTGAACAAAGTAAAAAGAAATTGGCCTTTCATGGCGTGGAAATGCTTTGGATTTGATCGGTTCAGTCCAGCGGAAAACCACGAAATACAGGTATAAATACGTATATCGCGGGGGTGGGGCATTTCTGTTTATGGCCTGATGGTTAGTCATTAAGTAGAAATACCTAGCGACTACCGGTAAATATGCTGTCCCGAAATGCGACTTGGTAGCGATCGCGAAGATGGATTTATCGTTCCTGTGGCGGCGACTGAATCCGCCATCTGGCTCGGGCCAAGAATTGGATCGATGGCAACGGCTGCTGCCGATTGGGCGCGGGCTTTCTCGAGTTCGATGGAACGCTGGTGTCTGATGTGGTTTCAGGACACCACGAAACCTGTTTGACCTTCCACATCGGGGAACGTGAAGATGCCTACCGGCCCCGGGCGCCGTGGGTGATAAAGTACGCCGCATTTCCTATCGCAAGGTCCAAGATGAGCAACCACGCTTTCTATCCGATCGGCGTTGCCGGGCAACCCTGGGGCGCTGCCGAACGCTCAGCCTGGCTGGCGCGGCAGGTGAAGCAGCGCAGCTATGTCGATGACGTGGTGAGCGTGGTGCAGTCGTTGGCCGATCGCTTCGACGTGGTTGAGTACAGGGCGTTGGACTATGGCGTGGAGCATTTCCCGTTGCTGGCCATTCGCAGTCGCGAGTGGCGCGATGATCTGCCGGTGTTGCTGGTGACGGGCGGCGTGCACGGTTACGAAACCAGCGGCGTGCATGGCGCCTTGCAGTTCGTGCAGCAGCATGGCCGCGACTACGAGGGGCGCGCGAATCTGTTGGTCGTGCCTTGCGTCAGTCCGTGGGCGTACGAGCGCATTCATCGCTGGAACCCCAACGCCCTCGACCCTAACCGCAATTTCCGCAAGGACAGTCCGTCGGGCGAATCGGCGGCGCTGGTGAACTTGCTGGAGCCGCTGGTTGATCGCGTGCTGATGCACATCGACCTGCACGAAACCACCGATTCGGATGAATCCGAGTTCCGTCCCGCATTGGCCGCGCGCGATGGCAAGGAATATGAGCCGGGCGAGGTTCCTGATGGCTTCTATCTGGTCGACGATGTCGACAACCCGCAGCCCGAATTCCAGCGGGCTGTGATCGAGGCCGTCGCCAAGGTCACGCACATCGCGGAAGCCGACGCACGCGGCGAAATCATAGGCGCGCCGCTGTTGCTGCCGGGCGTGATCAAGTATCCGGTGAAGCAGTGGGCGTTGTGCGCCGGCATCACCAACGCGCGCTATGCGACGACCACCGAGGTCTATCCCGATAGCCCGCGGACGACTCCCCAGCAATGCAACGACGCCCAGGTGGCGGCGGTGCGCGCAGCCATCGATTACGCGTTGGGCCATCGCGGCTGATGCCGGGTTGAGGCTGCGCCGAGTCTGCCTCTTCGCTAGCCCGAGAAGTTCGCGTGCAGGGCGACGCTTGCTTCCAGTGACCGGGCAGGGGGCGCGGCTTCGACTCGCGGCGGGCGTGCGTCAGCCCGTCGCGACAGATCGACGGAGGCGCGTTGTTGCTGCGCGAGCCACTCCAGCCATTCGCTCAGGACGACGAGCACCCAGATGGCGCGCGAGTGGTCGGCGCGGCGCAGGGTGTGTTCATCGAGCAGCGCCAAAGCGGTGGTAGTGTCGATGCCTGCATCGGCAAGCACTGAGGCCGACAGTCGCTGGGTCGCCCAGCCATGCAGCGGTCCGTGCAGCCATTGGCACAACGGTATGGACAGCCCGCGCTTGCGTTGGTGGACCACTGACGTCGGCAGGTAACGCTGCGCAAAGGCCTTGAGGAACACCTTGGTGGTGAGCCCCCGCACTCGCCACTCCACCGGCAGCGTGGCGGCGAACTCGATCACCTGCCGGTCCAGGTAAGGTCCCCTGATCTCCACCGCATGGCACATGCTGCCTCGGTCAGCCTTGGCGAGCAGGGCGTCGGGCAGCGAGTGGGTGAAATCGTAGTGCTGAATGGCGTCCATCAGGTCGCAGGCGGTGTGCCGGCCCTGGTCGCCCGGCGGATCGAAGCCCAGGCGACGCAGCCACTCCGGTGAGATGCGCGCGTTCCACAGCAGGTGGCGGGAAAAGCCGTCCAGCTCCGGCCCATGGACGAATTGCTTGAGCAGGAAGGAGACGGTCATTTTCTTGTCGCTGACCGGCAGCGCGCTCACCAGACGTCGAATGCCCGCACGCATGGAGGCGGGCAAACGTTCAAAGCGGCCGTGCAGTCGCGCGCCAAGGTAGGTGGGGTAGCCCCCGAACAACTCGTCCGCGCCTTCGCCGGCCAGCAGGAGGTGCACGTCCTGCGAGGCGCGTTCAGTCACCAGCGACTGCGCCATCCATGCGGGATCGGCCAGGGGTTCGCCGGTGGCGGCAATCAGCTTGTGCAGGCGTCCGGGTACGTCGTCGGGCTGCAGTGTCACCGGCACGAAGTCGCAGCCCAATTGTTGTGCGACGTCGGCGGCATGCTGACCTTCGTCGAAGGACGTCTCGGCGAAGCGCACGCAGTAGGCGGTGAGCTTGCGTTCGGGCCGTACCGCGCGGGCAATGGCGGTGACCAGGGCGGAGTCGACGCCGCCGCTCAGCAGCACGCCATAGTCCACATCGATATCGGTCTGCCGCAGCACGGCGCCACGGAGGATGTCGTCGAAGGCCGCCATGTCCGGCGCCGACTTTGGCGTCACACCGATGGGCGCCTTCCAATAATGCTCGTGACGCGCTCCTGCGGCATCGATGACGATCACTTCGCCCGGCTGCAATTTGTGGTGGTGGGCCAGCAGGCTGTGATGCGACGGGCAGAAGCCGGATTGCAGGTAATGCGGGAGAGACTCGCGATCGAGCTGCGGAGGTGTCGGCATGGCCGCGACGAGCCCGGAGAGTTCCGAGGCAAAGCACACGGCATCGTCGGACAACGCGTAAAGCAGGTGGCGCTCGCCGGCACGGTCCCTGGCGAGCAGGAGCTGCTTGCGCGGCGCATCCCACAACGCGATGGCGAACACACCCTGCAGGTGCTCCAGGAATTGGGGGCCGTACTCGAGGTAGAGCGGGGCGATGACGGCGACATCGGTGGTCTGGTCAATCACGTGGCCACGCTGCGCCAGGATCTCCCTCAGTTCCCGATGATTGTCGATCTCGCCATTGCAGGCGACCACGATGCCCGACGGATGCACCATCAATGGCGGTTGCGGCGCCTCGACGCCGCGGATGGCCAGGCGGTTCACCGCCATGGCCAGCCTGTCGCATGCGTAGACGCCGTCACCGTCGGGGCCGCGATGGGCCATGGCGGACAGCATGGCGCTCACCCTGGCGCTGTCAACGCGGGCGCCGGTGGGGTGTCGATAGAGAATGCCGCTGATTCCACACATGGCTCGCCGCCCGGAAAAGAATGATGAAGGGGCCGGATCAGCCCGCTGTCTTCAGCAGGGATCGTCCGCGCCAGCTTCCTGCAGGCGTTGCCGACGCTACTCCGCAATGTGTCAGGACATTGGCAACGGCCGGCGCGCTGATTTCGGCATCGACCACCAGCAAGGTCGGCCGCCTGGCCTTCAGGGCCGCACACAGGTCGTTGCTGGCCTCCGGTGTGGACCAGGCGATGGCGTAGACGGTTCGGTTCAAGTACAAGCGCAAACCCCAAGGCGTTCGCTCTTCGAGCGAGTAGACGTCCGACGTGTTCTCCAGAAAGACCACGGCCTCATAGCTGTCGACAGCGGCCTGAGCAGCCAGTTCACGGGCGGCCAGGCGATTGTCTGCCTGAGAGTGAAACGCATACGCAGCGACCGCCTTGGCCGACACCAGCACCAGCACCCAGGCAATCAGCAGGACGCGGCAGCGCGTCGAACCCAGGTCGACGCTGCGTTCCATCTGCCGGGCGATCAACAGGGATAGCGGCAGGAACAGGGGAAGGATGTACATCGGCAGGCGCGACTGCGCGAGGCAGAACACGATGAAGGGCACGATGAACCACATGGCCAGGAACGGCTCGGGCGCGTTCTGCCCGCGCCAGGCCCGCCAGTTGGCCCGCGAGGCCACCGAGCGCGCCACGCGCAGCATGCCGAGCCACCAGGGAAACGTCCCGACGATCAGCACGGGAAGAAACACGATGGCCCACCCGAATGCGCCCGGATGCCGGCGGTGCACGGCCGTGAAGATGCGGTCGTAGACTTCCTGATGCAGGAAGTAATGCAGCAGCCACGGGTAGCGCAGCACCACCAGGACATACCAGGTCAGGCCGATCACGGCGAACAGCGCGAGGCCGCTCAGCGTGAACAGCTCGCGCACGCGGGGCCAACCCGGGAACAGCGCCGCGTAGATCAGGATGGCGAGCAGAGGCAGCAGGCCGGGCGGGCCCTTGGTGAGAAAGGCCAGGCCGAAGCCGAGCCACATCAGCGTTAGACCCCGGCGCCGTTCCGCCTCTCCGGTCGAATGGCGCGCCTGCACGAAGCCGAGCACCCCGAAGCCTTCGATCAGGGTCAGTAGTACGTCCGTGCTGATGACGTTGGAGGTGAGGAAGGGAAAGACCGAGCAGCCGTAGACCAGCGCAGGCAACCACGGCTTGGCCGGCTGGAGCCGTTTCCCCATCGCGTAGAGCACCCACAGCGTCAACACGAAGGCCAGCGCATAGGGCCCGCGCGCCGCCCAGGTGTTATGGCCGAACACTTGGAGCGACGCGGCGATGGTCCAGTAGGTGAGCGGAGGCTTGGAGAAATTGAGCTGGGTGGGGCTGAAGCCGGGCGCCAGATAGTTGCCCGAGCTGATCATCTGCAGGGCGACCCCGACGTACCTCCCTTCATCGGGGCTCCACAAGCCGCGAGAGCCCTGGAACGCGAAGGCGATCACCAGGCCGAACAAGAGCAGCCACCTCAATGAGAGGTTCTTGCCGGTGGCCGGTGACTCCAACGATACGTCCCCGGCGTTAAAGCTCTCTTGCATGGGTTCTCCCGGTGCAGTGTCCTGCGATGAAAGTGCGCTCGTTACTTTGCGGTCTGCTTTCGCAGCATTTGCAGGTTTCGCAGGAACACCAGCAAGGTGAAGCTTTCGCCAAAGATGAACACGGGTTCTTGGCGATGAATCGCGTAGCTGAGGATGATCACGCCCGCGGCCACGCTCAGGTACCAGAAAGCGCGCGGGATGAGGCTGCGCCCGTGCGCTTCGCTGTAGAGCCATTGCCACAGGAAGCGGACCCCGAACAGGGCTTGTCCGGCCAGCCCCGCGGCGACCCACAGCGAGTGGCTGTCGATGTGCATCATGTCGTGGCTCCCACGCTTTCCCGCCGGCGTTCACGCAGGCGCAGCTGCAGGTTGCGCACATAGATCAGGACGCCACCGGTCTGTCCGACGATGAACACCGGGTCCTTCAGGTGGATGGCGTAGGCGAGCAGGGCGCCACCGCCAATGATGCTCATGTACCAGAACCCGATCGGCACGGCGCTGTATCGCTTGTATTCGCTGTAGAGCCACTGGAGCAGGAAGCGCGCCGAGAAGGCGACCTGTCCGCAGATCCCCAGAATCAGCCACCCGTCGTAGCTAATGGCCATTCGCGACTACCCGGGAGCGCCGCGTCTTGCAGGGCAGGCGCGGCGTGGTGGCGCCAGTCGCGCGGTGATGTTCGCGGTGTGGACGCGTCCGGGAACCATGAAGGATGCGTCCCGGCCTTGGACGTCCAAAGACATGGGGCAACCCGTCGTGGGTGCGGACGGAAAAGCTGTCTTGCAAGACTGAACTACCGCACATGATCCGCCCTTCCCAGGGCCCTCGCGATCCGTGCGTGGGCGTACGTGATACTGACTGATGGATTCGTTCGAGCAATGTATCTCTTCCATACGTTCTTGAGGAGCGGGATGCGTGTGATGGCGCGTGCAGAAGAGCGAGCAGCCGGAGGTTCGCCGTCGACCCCCGCAAGCGCAGGCCATGGCGCCCTCGATCGCCGCCGTTGTCCGTGTGGGTGAGCCCCGGCTGGGCTGATCCATGGGGCCGGTCTTCACCTGATCGTCATCGAAAAAACTTACTATTAAAATGTGACGTAGATCACATTTATGATGTCGTCGCATGCATCGATCAGTACCGGCTACGGACCCTCGAAAGATGGATTCGCATGCCCGACGGTCGGATGACCAGGGGACTTTGGGCCAGGGAGGGCTGTCGCCTTCTGCGGGAGAGCAATGCGTCATGGCCCAGCCCCGGGCGGAACCGGCGTTCCGGTACCCCGCATTCGCCAGCCATATCCCCGAGGCTGCCTGTTGGGCGGACTCGCGGCATCGGTCGCCGGAGGGCTGCCGCCTGACGTCTCGGTCCGCCAGCTTGCGCACGACGGCGGGGATCGTTCCGCGCTGCGCCGAGCCGATCAGTCAACCTCATCGCAAAGTGCTCGCCCGGCCACGTTGCGGGCACATCGCCCATCCGATCAACACGACGTTCCAGACGAGGCTGCCGGCTTGGACGGGCGGCGACCGCTGGGCGGACCAATCACGGCAATAACCAGCGCAGGAGCACCGACGGGTACGGAGACACAGCCTTTCACCGACGGGAGTTCACCATGAGCCAGAACAACGCGCAGAACATCAACATCAACGTCGAGCTCGCCAACCCATTTCGCGAAGGGGAAGACAACTACCTAGTCATCGAGCAGGGTCATCTTCACCATCAATTCGAAAAGATCACGGGCACCAATCACCCGCACACGATTACCTGGACACTCACCGGCAACGCCAGCGGCGGAGAGTTCTGCGCGTTGAATGACCCCGAGCATCCGGGTCTCAAGTGGCTGGATGGAGTCCCCAGCGAAAAGATCTTTCACAAGCTGGAGCCGCGGGGGACTAAGCAGCTGACCGTCCACAACCATCACTACGACAAGAGCAGCGAGGGCGAGTGGCACTACCGGTTGTTCGCCCGTTTCGGCAACAAGGTGTACAGCGTACCCGTGACAGCCGGCGCCGGGCCGTCGATGAACACCAATCCTTCCATCAAGAACAACTAGAATGCCTCCTCGTGCTGTCCACGCCTGTACGGGTCAAGGAGGCTTGTGTCATGAATGTCGGCGACGCCATGACCTACCAAGTGCGAACCGCTCTGGTCAGCGACCCGGTGTCGCTGGCCATGCGCATCATGTTGGGGGCCAAGGTAAGCGGCCTGCCGGTGGTCGATGGCAAGGGCCACCTGGTCGGCATACTGACCGAGAGCGACCTGCTGCGGCGGGCGGAAATCGACACGCAGCGCAAACGGCCGCGGTGGCTGGAGATCGTGCTGGGACCGCGCCGACTGGCGCAGGAGTATGTCGACACCCATAGCCGGCGGGTGGGCGACCTGATGACCACGGACGTGGTCACCGTTGACGAGTCGCAGCCGCTGGCCGACGCGGTCTGCCTGATGGAAAAGCGTAACTTCAAGCGCGTTCCCGTGACGCGGGATGGCCATCTGATCGGCATGCTCAGCCGCGCGGACCTGCTTCGGGTCTTCCTGAGTGCGCTGCCGCCGGAGGGTGCCGCTCTCGCTGTTTCCGACACGGATATCCGGCAGCGCATCGACGAGGAGATGCTCAGGAATCCGTGGATCACCCGCTCGGCCATCCGGGTATCCGTCAATGAGGGAAGGGTTGATTTGGATGGCGTCGTGACCAATGACGCCATGCGCGATGCATTGCGTGTGCTGGTTGAAAATGTCCCCGGCGTCGTCGGCGTCAAGGACAAGTTGACCTTCGTCGGGCAGAGAAGGGGATACCTCTAGGCGTTGCAAAGTGAAGGCGCCAGGAGTCTTGCATGTGCTGGTCGAACAAGTTGATGCAGGAAGACGTGAGTTTTCTGTTCTGGCTGGATTATGGTCGGGTGCGTCAAATGCCGGTGCTGATTGCGGACCGGCTGTTGTCCTTTCGGCTGGTGCACCGTGTCGAGCCCATGCATGGCGCCCACGTGCCGGATCGCGGCGACCTTTCGATCGATGTATCGGCGCTTGGCCACGAGTTGATGGCCGCCGTGCGCAACGGCCTCGATCCGCGTTTCAGGATGCCGGAACCTTAGCGGCTGATGCCTGCCGGCTCCGGTTGAGGGTCGTTCCGGGACGCCACGCCACCTGCCGTCGCGGCACGCAGGCAACTCAATTGAGCGTCGCCATCCGAATGCCCTCGCCACGTACACGGCCAGGGCAAACCCCGCTGACCCGCTTGAACAGCCGACGGAACGCCGCCTCGCTGCTGTAGCCCAGTTGTTGCGCGATGCCGGCGACCGACTGCTGGCGGTCGCGCAGCCATTGCTCGGCCAGGCTCACGCGCCACTGCGTGACGTACTGGATCGGTGGCACCTTCATCAGTTGCGTGAAGCGTTCGGCGAACGCCGAGCGGGACATGCAGGCCACTGCCGCCATCGACTGCATGGTCCAGGCCTTGCCCGGGTGGTCATAGACCGCTTGCAGCACCCTGGCGATGCGCGGATCGGCCAGCGAGGCGAACAGTCCCTGGCGCTCGCCCGCGTCGCCGGCGTAATCACAGATGGCCAAGGTGAACAGCGCGTCGGCCAGCTTGTTGAGCAACACCTGGCGGCCGGCGCAGCCGGCGTGCACCACCTCCACCATCATCGCGGCGAGCTGCCGGAACGGCGCGCTGGCGCCACCGGCACGGATCACCATGCAGCCAGGCAAGGCGAACCCCAGCGGATGTTGCGCGGCGCCGATGAAACGGAATTCGCCACAGATCAGGCTGGTTTCCGTGACGCGCCCGTGGTCGTCGGCGCTCAGGCGGTGCGGGGCGCCGTGCGGAAACACCACCAGGTCGCCCACGCCCAGTTCGATGGCGTCCTGAAGCACCGGGCTTTCCACTTTGCAGTGGCCGACGCCGACCAGATGGAACAGGCCGCATTCGTAGTGTGGCTCATCGAGAAACCAGGAGCCGCAGCGGTGGAGTTCCGCGATCACCTGCACCTGCAGCATGGAGCGGTTGAGCAGCGATTCCAGTGCGGGTTCGACCAAAGGGGGCCGCGGGCCGGCGGACAACGAAGGATGGGGTTCGATGTACATGGGCTTCCTTCCGGCGAATGGGCTCTATAGGCCAGTTCGCCACGGGTGGGCCCACGGTTACACAGGCGTTGTCGTCGGGATGGAAAGATGGCTGATCAGGCCATCGGCCAGCCACCGGTGCAGCAGGCTGGCCATGCGCGGCAGGGCTCTGGGCGCGCCGTAGCGATGGGCCAGGCGTTCGCACAGCTGGGCGAAGGTTTCCCCGCGCCACACGCCTTCCAGGGCCAGACGTTCGGCGGCGCCGACCGGCCGATAGCGGACGTCCAGACCGGGCCGCCATACCAGCAGGTGACGCGGTCGACGCAGGCGTCGCAGCGCGGGGCGGGACGCGCCGCGATCAGCGGCTCGCCGGAACGCATCGATATTGCTCAGGCAGACGACGAGCTGCGCGTGTCCGAGGGGACGCAGCCGCAATCCGGCCCAGGCATCGGCGGGCAGCCGCGCGAGTTCGGTGGGGTCCACCAGTGCTTCGTCGGTGGCGTCGAAGGCGGTGGATATGGCCCAGTCCAGCCGGGCCATCTCGGCCAGCACCGGGCGCTCGCGCCATGGCGGAACTTCGGCGAGGTGCTGCGCGAGGTCCTGGCCGTGCCAGCGGATGTTGTAGTGGGTGGACGGGTGGGCCTGGGTGTAGCTGTCGAGCAATTCGGGGAAGCGCCGGCCGGCAAGCAGCGCCAGGCCGGGGAACTCGGTGGCAAGCGCATCACGCAGGCGCAGACGGTAGCCGCGGTGATAGATGGCAAAGCGGCTGGCGCCATCGGCGATCGGATCGCTGCACAGCTCATCGAGTGGCGGCGACGCGGTGGCCAGCATCGCGTTGGTCAGTTGAAGTTGCATCTGACGCAGGTCGCTCATGCCGCCTCCCGCAGCCATGTGTCAGCGAGCCGGCGGGCATGGTCCAGTTCGGCCCGCAACTCCTGCAGCGGAGGGATGTGGTCGTCACGTTCGATCATGGTGGAGACGCGGCCGAACCGGCGCAACGCTTCCACGTAGAGATCCCACACCGGGTCGACCACCGGAGCATCGTGCGTGTCGATCAGCAGCGAACCGCTCCGTTCGTGGCCGGCGAGGTGGAACTGCTGCACGCGCGAGGCCGGGATGCCATCGAGGTAGTCGAGCGCGGAAAAGCCGTGGTTATGCGCACTGACATGGACGTTGTTGATGTCCAGCAGGATCAGGCAGTCGGCCCGCTCGGCCACGGCGGCAAGGAACTCCCATTCGGTCAGCTGCGAGGCGGCGAAGCGGATGTAGCTCGATACGTTCTCGAGCAGGATGCGTCGGCCGAGGCGGTCCTGCACGTGTTGCACGCGCGCCACCACGTGGTCGAGCGCCTCTTCGGTATACGGCAGCGGCATCAGGTCGTGCAGGTTGACGCCGCCCACACCGGTCCAGCAAAGGTGGTCGGAGATCCACGCCGGTTCGATGCGGCGGGCGAGGGCGTCGAGCTGGTCGAGGTAGCGCTCGTCCAGTGGATCGGCGCCGCCGATCGACATCGACACGCCGTGCATCACCAGTGGAAACCGCTCGCGGAATCGTTCGAGCCAGCGCAGCGGACGGCCACCGGGCGCCAGATAGTTCTCGGAAACGATTTCCAGCCATTCGACGTCGCCAGGTTCATCGATCAGCGATTCATAGTGATCGACGCGCAGGCCGAGGCCGTAGCCGAGATACGGTAGCGGGTGGTTGCGGGATGGGTTGTTCATGGTCATGGGTGACGGGGCTTCCGCAGTGTTGCGGAAGCCCCGCTGGGCTGGTTTCAGGAGGTTTTCGCCGCGGCCTGGGCCTTCTCGCAATCCTGCTGGGTCTTCTGCATGGTGAAGCCCTGGCCCTTGCACGAGTTCTGCCCCTTGCAGGCATTGGTGGCCTGCTTGCAGGAGCCCTGTCCCTTGCAGCTGGATGAGTTCACGCATTTCACGCTGGCGGTCGCGCTGTCGCTTGCAGTCTTGTCGCCGGCCGTCGCGGTCATCGACGTCGCGGCGAACAGGCCCGCAACCATCATCGCCATCGCGGCGCCGTTGAGTTTGCTGGTCTTCATGGATCACTCCTGTCATGTCAGGACGCCGCGCAATCGCGGCGCGGAAAAGGGAAAGTCGAAACCTGCCTGGCGGGGTGCGGCAGGCGCCGACAGGGACATTCTCGGCATCGCGGCCGGCGCGGGCTGTCCCCCGGCGTCCCGCATTTGTGCCCGATCGTCCGGTCGTGCGGTCCTGCCGAAGGACCGGACGGACGGCAAGAAAGCGCGGACGGGTGAACATGGCGGCCGACGCAGGTGATTCGCATGATGCGGTTCCGTCCCCACCACGGAATGCCCTGCCATGCGTCAGCTCATCGCCACCACGGCCTCGCGCCTGCTCGAGATCCTCAACCGCGTCGACTGGCTGGGGCCGCTCGTCGTACGCGTGGTGTTCGGCTACTTCTGGCTGGAGACGGGCATCGCCAAGGTGCACAACCTTGGCGGGTTCACCCAGCGCTTCGTCGGCTGGGGTATTCCGTATCCCGCGTTCAGCGCGACCTTGTCTTCCTGGACCGAACTGATCGGCGGCCTGTTGCTGATGCTCGGCCTGTTCACGCGGCTGGTGTGCATACCCATGCTGATCAACATGGCGGTGGCCGTAACCCTGGTCGTCTCGACCAACCTGATGGGCCTGGATGACTACGTCGAGGCGGATGAAATCGTCTACAGCCTGATTTTCTTCTGGCTACTGGTGTGCGGCCCCGGCAAGGCGAGCCTCGACACGCTGGTGGCCCGCGCCCTCGGCATCCGGCCCCGATCCGTCGACACGACGACGGCCACACGCGCCACGGTCCGCGCCATCACCCACTGACAGCCCGCCATCGGGAGCAAAGGTCGCCATGAACACGAACATCTTCGGCGTCGCCATCGGAGCATTGCTGCTGGCGCTGGCCGTTCGAGCGCACGCCGATGAGGCGCCATACAACGCCACGCAGTACCAACAGGCCATGGCCGCCGGCAAGCCGGTCGTGGTCTATCTTCATGCTGACTGGTGCCCTATCTGCCGGGCGCAGAAGCCGATCGTCGACCGCCTGTCACGCGAGCCGAAATTCAAGGCGGTGACCATTTTCGTCGCCGACTTCGACACGGAAACCGCGCTCGAGCGATCGTTGAAAGTCACCCAGCAATCCACCTTCGTGGTGTTCCGGCAGGGACACGAGGTGACCCGCTCGACCGGGCAAACGGCTGAGCCGGAGATTCGCGCGACCCTCGAGCAGGCTCTCTGATGGATTTCGGCCTGGGCACGTTTGCGCTGGCATTCCTGGCGGGCGCAGCGACCCTGCTTTCTCCCTGCGTGCTGCCGCTGCTGCCGATCCTGCTGGCATCGGCGATGTCGCGGCATCGCTGGGGCGCGGCGATGCTGGCGCTGGGCCTGAGTCTCTCCTTCGCACTGGCAGGTACGGTGCTGGCGAGCGTGGGCGCGTCGGCAGGGCTCGATCCGCGGACATTCCGACGGATCGCTGCGTGGCTCATGCTGCTGTTCGGCCTGGTCATGCTGCTGCCGCCCTTGCAGCGCGTGTTCGAGAGGATGACCGCCCGAGTGGGCAACACCGGGCAGCAGGCCCTCGGCGGCGTGCGCGGCGGGGGCGTCTTCAGCCAGTTGTCGGTCGGCCTGCTGCTGGGCCTGGTATGGAGCCCTTGCGTGGGGCCGACGCTGGGCGCCGCCACCACGCTGGCGGCGCAGGGGCGGCATCTACCCCAGATCGCGCTGCTGATGGTGGTGTTTGGCCTGGGGGCGGGACTACCGCTGCTGGTCTTGAGCACGGTCTCCGGCGCCGCCATGACCCGTGCACGCGGCGCGCTGGTGACGTTGGGAATGGTGGCCAAGCGCGTGCTGGGTGGCTGCTTCGTGCTGATCGGCTTGCTGGTGCTGAGCGGATTCGACCGCCGGATCGAGGCGCTGCTGCTGGGCGTCAGTCCAGACTGGCTGACGCGCCTGACGACTTCGCTCTAGCAACGAGCGCGGGACCCTTCCTCCGTGCGATGGGGTTGCAGCGCAGTTTTGATTGCCGACGTGCGCCGTTCGCCTTCCACTAGTCTGGAAGATCAATCTCGCGGGAGGCCGCTTGAACCCCGCGCACCGCCGCGGCGATGATCAGCCCGGTGATCAGCAAACCATCCAGGCCCAGCAGCAGCGCATCAAGCCGGCCGAAAGCCGTGGTCGGCACGACGTCGCCATAGCCGATGGTGAGCGCGGTGATACCGCAGAAGTAGATGGTTTCACCAAAGTGCGTGGGTGTCCGGTTCAATGTCTCCACCGGGCCACCGAAGTAGTACATCGCGACGGTCAAGATGGCGAACAGGAGCAGCAGGCCGGCCAGGATCGCGCCCAGATACCAGAGCGTTTCCAAAAACTCCGACAGCACGTCGCCAGCTCTCAGTCGGACTTTTCCTTCCTTCGCGGTCTTTGCCATGGTGGAAACCTCTCGATCGGATATGGCCGGCCCCGCCGGTGTGGTGGGCGGATGCATGCGGCGGCGCTCAGGTGCGCATGCCGGTGGCTAGGAGCTTGGTTGGGGAAGACGTTGCCTCACCTCGAGTAGCTGGAGCATGAAGCACGCATACAGGGTGACGGCGATGAACAGCCCCATGCGCACCGCAAACGCCGTATAGACGTCTTTTCCCGCGACGCTGTCCTGCACCGATTGGCCCAGCAGGATGATCAGGGTGACCAGGGTGTTGAGCCAGAAGCCGGGCTTGTACCGGCCCGGGCGCAGACCGTACAGCTTGCGCGCCACCGCCAGGCCGAACAACAGCATCCACAGGAAGAACATCCATAGATTCACGAACCACTTCAGTGCGAACCAGAACAGGATCGCCAGCAGTCCGCCAAGCAGCGTGGAGCCCAGCAGCTCGCGCGCCGCGCCGCGTGCTGAGGTCGTGCAACTTTGCCGTCCGAGGCTCACCGATTTCATGATGATGGGCATGTAGGCGGCTGGATCGGCCAGCGCGAACAGGAACGCAGGCAACACGACTAGCGTCGCGCGCAGCGCCAGGCGACTGGCTTCGCGATTGGACAAGCTGCGGCTCGCCGCCGCCCTGGGAGCGCCGGCGGGATCGGGTAGAAGCCAGTGGCAAAACGCGAGCACAAGGACGGCGAGCAACAGTCCCTTGATCAAGGCCCCTACCACGGTGATGGCCAGTTGCATCTCGGCGGCGCCTGCAGCGGAGATCATGGTCAGGCCGGCGGCCAGGAAGGTCGCGACCAGGTTGTTGCCGCCGCGCAGGCCGTAGCGAAAGGCCAGGAACAGGCACAGCCCCACCAGCAGCACACCGGCCTGGACGTAGTAGCGAAGCAGGGGAACCAGCAGCAGGCCACTGCCCGTGGCGAGCCCGACCACCAGCGGTAGCCCCAGCGCTGCCTTGAGTGGGAGCGGTCGCGGCAGTGTCGCGAACAGGAATACGGCGAACACGGGCGCCACCATCGGCAGCGGCAGGTCCATGCCAAAACTGATCGCCAAAGTCAGCGCCGTGCCGAGGCCCATGCGCAGCGCACGGCGCCCAAGGATCTCTCGTTGGCTGGATGGGGTTGTCATCAGTAGACGTAGGAGAGCCAGCTCATCACCCGCAGGAACACCCGGCCGAGCGGATTGAGCGGGTTGCCACTCGTGGGAAACGCCATCACTTCGACTTGCCCGCCGACACGGATATCGCCCGTGGGCACCGTTTCGTCGGGCGCAAACTCCACGATCACCGGGAAGCGTTGCGCCGGCCGCAGCCAGTCGCGGCTGTTCTGCACCGTGGGCAGGGAGCCCGGCGGCGTGGGCTGGCCTGCGCTGACGCCGTAGCTGATGCTGCGTATGCGGCCCCGGAACAGCTCGCCCGGCCGCGAATCCAGCACCATCTCGACTGGCGTGCCGGGGCGCAGATGACCGAGATTGTTCTCGGTCATGTCCGCGCTCACCCAGACGTCGTGGATGGCGATCAGCGTCATCACCGGGGCGCCCGCAGCCGCGAACTGTCCAATATCCGTGCGCAGATCGGTGACCAGTCCCGACGAGCGCGCGCGTATTCGGGTATTGGACAGATCGAGCTCCGCCTTCTCGACAGCCGCCGTGGCGCTGCGCAACTGCCCGTTCTGCGCATCGCTGCCGCCCTGCTGCTCGCGGGCGCGTTCCACTTCGGCCTGGGCGGCGCTGACCTGACTGGTGGCTTCGTCGTGGGCGGCCCGCGCAACTTCCAGGCGTCGCAGCGAGATCGTGCCCTGGTCCTCGCTATAGAGTCGTTCGAGACGATCACTGTCCTGGCGGGCCTTGACCTCGTTGGCGTTGGCGGCGCGCAGCTTGGCTTCCGCGGAATCGATGCCCGCCGTGTTCGCGCCGATCTGGCGGCGCGTCGTTTCCAGGTTGGCGCGCGCGCTGGCCAAGGCGATCCGGTACGGTTCCGCATCCACTTCGAACAGCACCTCGCCTGCCTTGACCTCCTGGTTGTTGCGAGCGAGTACGCGGGTGACGCGGCCCGAGACTTCCGCCGCCACTGGGATGACGAAGGCCTGCACGCGCGCTTGTTGCGTGTAGGGCGTGTAGCGGTCGGCGAGCAGGTACCACAGCAGGCTCACGCCGATCAGGATCAGCGTCCACTTCACGCCCTTGCCCGAAGGCTCGGCAGCGGGAGGCGTGGGCGCCGCGCTCGGGGCGGGCGAGGGTGCGTCGCTCATCAGGGTTGGCCCTTGGGCTGGGAGATGCTGGCGGACGGGGCGTGCGGCTCATCGAACAGGTCGCCCCAGTCGGTGCGCTCTTGCATCTGCTGGCGGGTGGCGGGATCAATCAGCGGCTGGTCGGTATGCCAACCGCCACCCATGGCCTTGTAGAGGGCGATCAGGCTGCCCACCGCGTTGCTGCGGTTGACGATGTACGCATCCTGCTGGGCGAAGAGTGCGCGTTGCGCATCGAGCACGCGCTGGAAGTCCGAGTAGCCCTCGCGGTAAAGCGTGTTGGCCAACGCCAGCGAGCGGTGCGCGGCCTGCTCCGCGTCGTGCAGGATGGTGTCGCTTTGCAATGCCGATAGCAGTCCGGTGGCGGCGTCGTCAGCCTCGCGTGCGGCCTGGCGCACGGTGTTCTGGTAGGCGACCTCCAGTTGCTGAAGGCGGGCGTCCTGCACGCGCACGTTATTCATGATCCTGCCGTGGTCGAACACGTTCCAGGTGATGCTGGGACCGACCGCGAGGGCCAGCTTGCTCGGTGAGCCTGCGATGGAGCTGGCGCTGAGCAGCGAGTCGGGCGTGCCGGAAGATGAGCTGCCGCTCCATGCCAGCGTGCCCAGCAAGGTCACCGACGGATACAGGTCCGCCTTGGCCACGCCGATGAGTGCCGATTGCGACGCCATGTAAAGCTCGGCGGAACGCACATCGGGACGACGCAGCAGCAGGTTGGCCGGCACATCCTGAAGTACCGCATGATCGACCAGCGGGATCACGCCTTCCTTTCCCGCCTGCACCTCCAGCTCAGGCAGCGGGCCGGGCGGGCGGCCGATCAGTACGCACAGCGCGTGCTGCGCCAGCATGATCTGGCTTTCCAGTTGCGGGATGCTGCTCAGCGTGCCCAGGTATTGGGTCTTGGCCTGCTGGAAGTCCAGTTCGTCGGTTTCGCCACCCTTGAACAGGCGCTCGGTGATCTCGAAGCTGCGCTTCTGCAGCACGGCGTTTTCACGCGCGATGCGCAGGCGTGCCTCGGCCGTGCGCATGGTGTAGTAAGTGTCGGCGACCTGGGCGTGCAGCAGCACCAGCACGCCATCGCGATTGGCCTGCGAGGCGAAATAGGCCGCATCCGCCGACTCGATGGCGCGCCGGAAGCGACCCCAGAAGTCCAGCTCCCAGCCGATGTCGAAACCCGCGCCGTACTGCCAGGAGCCGCTTGAGCTCGTGTCGCTGCCGGAGTGCTTGCTCTTGGTGTACAGGGCCTGGCCACCGATCTGTTGCACCTGGGGGTAGCGCCCGCTCTCGGCAATACCCAGTTGGGCGCGCGCCTCCAGCACGCGCAGTCCTGCCACCTTCAGGTCGGCATTGTTGGCGTCTGCCTCGGCCATCAGGCGCTCGAGGTTCTGGTCGCCGAACACCTGCCACCACTGGCTGGCGTCCGGCTGCGCACGCTGGGACGTGGCCTGTTCGACCTGTGGGCTGCTCCAGTGCTCGCTCAGGTCGGCGTGCGGCGGGTGGAAATCCGGGCCCACGGTGACGCAACCGCCGAGGCAAACCATGCCGGTCAGCAACAACCGGTTTGGGCCAGAGAGGCGCGACACGGCACGTGTCCCACGACGTCAGGGCTGTTTCGGCTCGACCGGCGGCGCCTCGGCGTGCGGCTGGTCCTCGACCCAGCGCCAGAACAGTTGATAGCCGACGGCCAGCACTACCGGGCCGATGAACAGGCCGATTACCCCGCCGGTCACCATGCCGCCGAGCGCGCCGATAAGCACCACTGGCATCGGCACATCGACGCCGCGACCGAGCAGCAGCGGCTTGAGCACGTTGTCCGCCAGGCCCGCCACGAAGACATAGACGGCGAACACGACCCCGCCGACGGTGAATCCTTCGGTGGCGAACACGAAGATGATCACCGGGATGGTGATCAGCGTGGCCGGCAACTGCATGATGCCCAGCAGCAGCACGGCCAGCGCCAGCAGGCCTGCACCGGGGATGCCCTTGGCCACGAATCCGATGCCGACCAGCAACATCTGGATGAAGGCGATGCCGACCACGCCCTGGGCTACCGCGCGGATGGTCGCGGAACACAGATCGGTGATCTTCGGGCCGCTTTCTGCGCCGAAGATGCGCGAGGCGATCTGTTCGGCGCTGTGCCTGGACTCTTCGCCGTAGGCCATGAAGATGCCCGAGATGATCAGGGCGAAGAAAAAGATAAGCAGGCCCGCGCCAACGCCGGTGGCGGCATCCAGCAGCCCCGTCGCGACACCCTTCAGATGCGGCATGAAAGTCTGCAGCAGGCCGGTCAGGTCCGTCGAGGCCTGTTGCCAGAACGCATACACCTTGCCGCCGATCAGCGGCCAACTTGCCACGGACTCGGAAGGCGCAGGAATGCGCAAGCTGCCGCCCTTGACGATTTCAATGCCGTGCTCGATCGAGTCGACCAGGGCTACGCCAAGCAGATAGGTGGGAATGGTGATGACGAGGAGCGAGATGACGACAAGCAGCGTCGCCGTCAGTCCGTCCTTGTTGCCCAGGTGTTTTCGCAGGCGCAGGTGCAGCGGGTACAGGGCCACCGCCAGGATCAGCGACCACACCATCAAGTTGGCGAACGGGTAAAAGATCCGGAAGCAGGAGACCGCGAGGATCACGATGAGACCCGCGCGAATCAGCACGTCAAGCATGCCGCGGGAGAGTTTCTTTTCAGTAATCGGCGCAGACAGCATCGATGATCTCCTTGCTGGTTGCAGTAGAGATATCCGAGCAGTAAGCCAAAGTAGTCGAGTGGCCTATGCCGGCCGGCGCCGGGAACCCAGCACCTCGATAGTCCGCCGGGGTGGCGTGTTTGACGCACGAAATTTTAGGTCGGGGGGCCTACCGGTGCATCGGTAGATTTACTTAACGTGCGCGGCGGTAATGCGAGAGTGTCGCGTTTGGGCCTTTGTGCCGTGGCGGCGCCCGTGCACGCTAAACTTCACACCTTTGCTGGGCGCCTGATGGGCCCCGCTTCAGGTGAGGTTTCGTCTTGTCGCACTATTCCGGTCCGTTGCTCACGCGCCCCGTTCTCGACACGCTGCTGGCTGCACGCGATGCAGGCGAGGGCGCATGGCGCGGCTCCCTGGACCTCGGTCGTTCCAGCGGCGACGCCGTGCTGGCGCCGGATGCATGGGAGTGGAAAGGGTTGCGCTATCCCTATCCGCACAAGCTGAAGGACCGCACGATCTACTACTGGGATGGTGAGGAATTCTCGCCGGTGTCGCGCTTTTCCGGATCGCTGATCAAGCTCGTGCCCACCGAATGGGGCGCGCCCACCTTCGAGATCGACGGCATCAAGATGCTGCCCACGTCGAAGGAGTCGCCGTTCGAGGACGCGCGACGCAAGGTGGCGCTGGTCGAGCCGCGCGGCAAGGTGCTGCTGGACACCTGTGGCGGCCTTGGCTACTTCGCTGCCTGCTGCCTCGAGGGCGGCGTCGCGCGCGTCCTGTCGTTCGAGAAGAATCCCGATGTGCTGTGGTTGCGCACGATCAACCCGTGGTCGCCGGACCCGGACGATCCGGCCCACGCCGGTCGCCTGCAGCTGACGCACGCAGACGTGTCGCAGGCCATCACTCAGGTCGCTGACGCCTCGGTGGACGCACTGCTGCACGACCCACCGCGCTTCGGCATCGCGGGGGAGCTCTACTCCCAGGTGTTCTACAACCAGCTGGCGCGCGTGCTCCGGCGTGGCGGACGGCTGTTCCACTACACCGGCAGCCCCAACAAGCTGACCAGCGACCGCGACGTTCCGCGCGAGGTGGCGACGCGTCTGGAGAAGGCGGGTTTCAAGGCGCAGCTGGCGCTGGATGGCGTGCTGGCGACGCGGCGCTGAGCCTTTTCGGACCCGGGCGCCGCCAGCTGCCGCAAGCAATTTCGCAGGACTGAGGCGGTCACCCCTGCCGAACGGCACTGGTGGTGGGGTCGGCCGTGCCGCATCTATTGGCGTTCGCCCGGGCGTCCCTTGGCCTGTTCCCACGTAGAGCAGGGGAGTGGCGCGCGCCGGGGCGTCCATCGCTTTCCGTTGAACTGCCTTTGTGTGAGATGCCTGATGAATCGTGATGTACCTGCTCGTGCTCGTGTAGCCCGCGCCGGCCGATGCGCCGCCTGGTGTGCGGCCATGCTGGTGGCCGGATTGGCGCTGGCCCCGTGGTCGACCGCCGCGGCTGCCGCGGCCAAGGACGCCAAGCCGGCGGCCGATGCCGCCGCCGACAAGAAGCCCGATGCGGAGCTGCCGCCCCTGCCGGCGGACAAGACCATCAAGCAGAGCGTACGCGTGGGTGGCCGCACGCTGTCCTATGAGGCGACGGTTGGCACCATCCCGGTGCGCGACGCCAAGGGCAAGAAGATCGCCGACGTGGTCTACACGGCCTATACGGTGTCCGGCAACGATCCGCACCGCCCGGTGACGTTCGCCTTCAATGGCGGTCCCGGCGCGTCGTCGGTGTACCTCAACATGGGCGCCATCGGTCCCAAGCGCATCCAGTTCGGCGTGGATGGCGACGCGCCATCCGATGCCGCGGTCACCAAGGACAACCCCAACACCTGGCTCGACATGAGCGACCTGGTGTTCATCGATCCGGTGGGCACCGGCTTCTCGCGCTCGCTGGAGGATGAGGAGCAGACCAAGAAGGACTTCTACTCGACCGAGGCGGACATCAAGTACCTCTCGCGCGTGGTCTACGACTGGCTGGTCAAGCATGGCCGCCTGCGCGCGCCCAAGTACGTGATGGGCGAGAGCTACGGCGGCTATCGCGCGCCGCGCATCGCTTATGCGCTGCAGACCAAGATGGGCGTCGGCGTGAACGGCCTGGTGATGGTGTCGCCGTATCTCGATCCGGCCGCCATCGGCGACGGCGATGCGCTGTCGCCGCTGCCGTGGATGATCAACCTGCCGTCGATGACGGCGGCGCACCTGGAAGGCCAGGGCCGGCTGAGCCCGGCGGCGATGGCCGACGTGGAGAACTACGTGCGCACGCAGTTCGTCACCGACTTCCTCGCTGGCCGCTCCGATCCCGGCGCGATCAGCCGCATCGTGCAGAAGGTGTCGAGCTACACCGGCCTCGAGCCGTCGGTGGTGTCGAAGCTGGATGGCCGCGTGGACATCGGCTCCTACCTGCGCGAAGTGCATCGCGCCGACAAGAAGATCGGCAGCGTGTACGACTCCAACGTCACCGCGTTCGATCCGTTCCCGGGCTCGGCCGAGCGCCAGTCGGGCGATCCGATCCTCGATGCGCTGCTGGCGCCGACCACCAGCGCGATGGTGGACTTCGTCACACGCGAGGTGGGCTGGCAGACCGATGCGCACTACGAGGCGCTGTCGTACGCGGTCAACAAGGCCTGGGATCGCGGCAACGCGGACGACAAGCCGGTCGCCGACCTGCGCAAGGCCATCGGCAACGACCCGAACATGAAGGTGCTGATCGTGCACGGCTACAACGACCTGTCGTGCCCGTACTTCACCTCGCGCCTGATCATCGACCAGATGCCGACATTTGGCCAGTCGCAGCGCGTGAAGCTGTCGGTGTACCCGGGGGGCCACATGTTCTACAGCCGTCCCGGCAGCGCCTCGTCGTTCAAGGCGGATGCGGCGACGCTGTATGGCGTGAAGTAAATCCGTCGCCGCACATTCGTCATTCTTGCGCCCCCCTGAGGGGGCGCAGATTGCGGCGCCTTTGCTCCCAATGGACCCAAAGTCGCTGGATTCCCGCTTTCGCGGGAATGACGTTGTGGTATTCGAAGACGCTTGCAGTACAGCCACACCGGCAGCGTCGCCTCATCCAGCCCAGGTTCGGCGAAGGTGTATGGCGTGAACACGGGCGGCGTCGCCCCGTCTAAGGCAGATCTGGCTAAGTTGCATGGCGTGAAGCTGAATCGCCTCTACACATTCGTCATCCCTGCGAAAGCAGGGATCCAGTGCCTTTGCTCTTGAACGCCTGGAAGTCGCTGGATCCCCGCGCTTGCGGGCTGACGGCCGGCGAAATGGAGTGTCGAGGTTGACCTATTGGGGCTTTGGGCTCGCGGTCCCGCCAGCGCCGATCACAGCGAGCGCCACCCAAGCACGTACGTCAAGGCACCACCACACCCTCCGGCGCCCTCACGATGTAACCCAGCGACTTGAGCCGGGCCAGATAGCCATCCGGTGACATCAGCTGGTCCATGGTGAGGATCGCCACGGTGCGCTTGTTGCGGGTCATCGCTTGCTGCGCGGCCTGGAACCAGGTGGCCTCGATGCGCTTCGGCAGGTCGGGGATGTTGAGCTGGTGCTCGAAGTCGCCGTTGATGGCGGCCACCACGCAGGGCTCGTAATTCGTGCCCTGCATCAGCTCCTGCAGCGTCTTCATGTCACCAGTGGCCCAGGCATTGGCGCGCTGGGTGAGCGTGGGCATGTCGTGCTCGACCATGTGCATGGTTTCGTCGAGACAGGCGATGCCCTGCTTCTGTGCCTGATCGGCGCCCTGGGTCAGGCCGGGAGCGTGGCTTATGACCTGCTCGTAGCGCACGCCGATCACGCGGGTACCGTGCCGGTGGGCCAGCTTTTCCACCATGCCTTCTACGTCGGTTTCGGCGGTCAGGCCATTGGCCTTGAGCGCCTTGAAGTAGAGCTGTTCGGCCACCACGATCGGGCGCATGTATTCAAGCGCGTCGTCATCGCCCAGATACTGATGCCTGACGGCTTCCCAGCGCGCGTACATCTCCGGCGGCAACAGATCGCGCAAGGTGGCGCCGCCTGGATTGAGTTTCGCAGCCGGCTGCAAGGCGAGGCGCGAATACAGGCTGGTCGGCATCTTCAGGTGCGCCGACGGCGCTTCCAGCAGTTCGGTGGAGCGGGCGAGCGCCTGCTCCAGTGTGTTCCACTGCCAGTCGGCGTCCTTGGGCAGCGGCGACAGCGTGCCGATCACCCACATGATGTGATCGCCCCGCCGCACCTCCCACAATGCCGGCCCGGGCAACTCCCCGTGCACGGTCACCGTCTGCAACTGCACGGCAGTCGCGGCGCTGGCCGGAACCTGTTGGGCGGTGGTGGGCGGGCTGCTGGATTGCGCCGAGGCGTGGGCGGCGATCAGCAGCGTCCCAAGGAAAACTGCGGTCTTTGCGTGCATCCGGGAAGCTCCATGAGGGGGACGCGACGGCTTCGGCCCGACGCGGCGGGCCCGCATGATTGAACAACACCCATGGCCGTCACGCCATATATGGCGAGTGAAGGCTGGCCGCGGAGGCCCTTGCTTCCGCCTCGGGGACAGGCGCCGCCCGCCCCTGGTGATAACGCTCAAAAGAGGTGGCGGAGGACCATGTAGAGGCCGCCGGCTAGCAGGATCGAGGCGGGCAGGGTGAGCACCCAGGCCATCAGCAGGTTGCGCACGGTGGCCCATTGCAAGCCTGAACCGTTCGCCGCCATGGTGCCGGCCACGCCCGAGGTGAGCACGTGGGTGGTGCTGACGGGCAGGTGGTACATGTCCGCGGCCTGGATCAGGCCCATCGCCACGAACTCGGCTGACGCGCCCTGGGCGTAGGTAAGGTGTTCCTTGCCGATCTTCTCGCCCACGGTGACCACGATGCGCTTCCAGCCCACCATCGTGCCCAGGCCCAGCGCGAGCGCCACCGCCACCTTCACCCACGGCGGGATGAACTGGGTCGCCAGGGTGCCCAGGCCGCGCCAGCTGGTCAGCGTGGCGGTCTGCTGCTTGGTCAGGTCGGGCTTGGCCAGCACCAGCGGGATCGCCGTGGTGACCAGGTAAATGTCATTGCGCACGTTGCCCATCTGATCCGGCGGCACCGAGCGCAACGAGGGGCGATTGCCGACCTGATGGTCGATCTCGCCGATCAGCGCGGCGAGTGCGGGGACCGTGCTCGGCAGCAGCTGGCGTTGGCGCAGCGCTTCGGTGATCTGGTCGCGCGGATCGCCGCCGACGGGCGAGGTGGTGGCGCCGAGATCGGTGAGCACCTGCCGCGCCTCCACCGACACCTGGTGGAAGGTCTTCACCTGGCTGCCCGCTACCGCGCCGTTGAGCGCATAGGCGGTCGGCACGGTGCCGATCAGGATCAGCATGATCAGGCCCATGCCCTTCTGGCCGTCGTTGGAACCGTGCTTGAAGCTCACGCCGGTGCAGGTGAGCACCAGCAGCGCGCGGATGGGCCACGGCGGCGGCAGCTTGCCTTCGGGGGCGCGATACAGCGCCGGAATCCTCACCACCGCCTTCAGTATCAACATCAGCAGGCCGGCCAGCAGGAAGCCGGCGATCGGCGAAAAGATCAGGCCCCTGAACACGCCGATCGCTGCGTCCCAGTTCACGCCGCTGGTGCCGCCGCTGGTGGAGATCAACTGGTTCGCCAGGCCCACGCCAATGATCGAGCCGATCAGCGTATGCGAGGAGGAATTGGGCAGGCCGAAGTACCAGGTGCCGAGGTTCCACACGATCGCCGCCAACAGCAGGGCGAAGACCATGGCGAAACCGGCCTGGCTGCCCACCTGAAGGATCAGTTCCACCGGCAACAGCGACACCACGGTGAAAGCCACCGCGCCCGATGACGTGAGCACGCCGAGGAAGTTGAACGTGCCCGACCAGATCACCGCCAGGTTGGGCGGCATGGCGTTGGTGTAGATCACGGTGGCCACGGCGTTGGCGGTGTCGTGGAAGCCGTTGACGAACTCGAAGCCCAGCGCGATCAGCAGCGCGACGCCGAGCAGGACGAACGGCGTGATCGAATGGGCGCGTACGCCGGACAGGTCCTGCACCAGGTGCAGGCCGGCGTAGACGCCGCCGATCAGCAGGATGATCCCAAACAGCAGGGCGAAGAGGCGCCCGCTGGCCTGGGACTGGCCGGTGGTAGTGGCAGTGGCGACAGCGGCTTCGGTCTGCATGACGTGCCCTCAAGGTCTGCCCACGTGAAGCAAAACACCGGTGCAAGACAGCTACATGACAGCCTGCGCGGAGAGCCGCCACGGCGCCCTGCGCGTGGCGGTGATACCCACGCCGGCTTACAGCTCGCGCATCACCATCAGGCGAATCTCGGTCATGTCCTCGATCGCGCAGCGCACGCCTTCGCGACCGATGCCGGACAGCTTCAGGCCGCCATAGGGCATGTTGTCCACGCGGAAGCTGGGGACGTCGTTGACCACCACGCCGCCTTGCTCCAGCTCGTTCCAGGCGCGCATGGCATGGGCAAGGCTGTCGGTGAAGATGCCGGCCTGCAGCCCGTAGTCGGAGTCGTTGACCATAGCCACCACCTTGTCGAAGCTCTTGAACGGAGCCAGCAGGGCGAACGGGCCGAATGCTTCCTGGCGATGCGCCTTGGCGCTGGTCGGCACGTTTTCCATCAACGTGGCCTCGAGCATGGCGCCCTTGCGCTTGCCGCCGCACAGGATCTTGCCGCCGCCCTTGCGCGCCTCCTCGATCCAGCCCTCCAGGCGTTCGGCGGCGGCCTCGTCGATCATCGGGCCGAGGAAGGTGTCCTTTTTCTTCGGGTCGCCCGCCTTGAGCTTCTTCACCGCGGCGACCAGGCGCTTCTTCAGTTCGTCGTACAGCGACTCATGCACGTAGATGCGCTGCACGCTGATGCAACTCTGGCCGGACTGGTAGAAGGCGCCGAACACCAGGCGGTCGATCACGCGGTCCAGGTGCGGCTCCTGGTCGGCATCGACAATGCACGCGGCGTTGCCGCCCAGCTCCAGCGTCACCTTCTTGTGCCCGGCGCGGGTCTTGAGATCCCAGCCGATCTGGCTGCCGGTGAAGGACAGCAGCTTGAAGCGCGGATCTTCCACCAGCGGGTTGGCGTGCTTGCCGTCCAGCGTCAGCACCGAGAATGCGCCCTTGGGCAAGTCGGTCTCGGCCAGCACTTCGCCGATGATCAGCGCGCCGATCGGCGTGCGCTCGGCCGGCTTGAGCACGAACGGGCACCCCGCCGCGATCGCCGGCGCGACCTTGTGCGCCACCAGGTTGAGCGGGAAGTTGAACGGCGTGATGAAAGAGACCGGGCCCAGCGGCACGCGCTTGGTGTAACCGTGGTAGCCGTCCAGGCGCTTGGCGAGTTCGAGGTTGATGGTTTCGCCGTTGACGCGCACCGCTTCCTCGGCGGCAATGCGGAAGGTTTCGATCAGGCGGGTGACTTCGCCATCGGAGTCCTTGATCGGCTTGCCGGCCTCCACGCACAGCGCATACGCCAGTTCCTCGCGGCGCTCGGCAAAGCGTTGCGCGCAGTGTTGCAGCACCTGCTGGCGCGCCCACGGCTTGAACTCGCGCATCGGCCCCGTTGCCTTCACCGCGGCGGCGATGGCTTTCTCGGTGGCCTTGGCGTCGGGCACGGCCACGCGCGTGGCGACCTTGCCGCTGTACTTGTCCAGCACATCCATCATTTCCTTCGAGGTCTGCGGCTGGTTGGCGAGGTAGTACGGATAACTTTTGGCGAGCATGGAAACTCCAGACGATCAGACGGCTGCGCTCAGCCGACGGATCTCTTCGTTGAGGATGCGGTGATTGTCCGAATAGTCGATGGCCAGGTCGATCAGGTGCACGCCGCCGGTGTCGAACGCGTGCCGCAGCGTGGGCAGGAATTCGTCCGCGCTTGCGGGGCGGTGGCCACGCGCGCCATGCGCTTCGGCGAACTGCACGAAATCGGGGTTGCCGAACACCATGCCGTAGTCGGCATAGCCCATCTCGGCCTGTTTCCAGCGGATCATGCCGTAGGCGTCGTCGCGCAGCAGCAGGATCACCAGGTCCAGCTTGAGGCGCACCGCGGTTTCCAGCTCCTGCGCATTCATCATGAAGCCGCCGTCGCCGCAGATGGCCAGCACCTTGCGCTCCGGATAAACCATCTTCGCCGCCATCGCCGAGGGCAGGCCGGCGCCCATGGTGGCGAGCGCGTTGTCGAGCAGGATGGTGTTGGGCTCACGGGCGCGGTAGTAACGGGCGTACCAGATCTTGTACATGCCGTTGTCCAGGCAAAGCACGCCGTCGTCGGGCATGAATCGGCGGGTGTCGTCGACCACGCGCACCGGATGCATCGGGAAGCGCCCGTCGCGGGCATGATCATCGAGCTGCCGGTGGAAGGCTTCGCGCACCCGGTCGAAGAAGTGGAAATTCCAGTGTTCCTGCGCCTGCAGCGCGTCGGTGAGCCGTTCGACGGTGTGCGCGATGTCGCCCACCACCTCGATCTGCGGGAAGTACACCGCGTCGACTTCGGCGCTGGAGAAATTCACGTGGATCACCGTGCGCCGCCCCTTGCGCATCAGGAATGGCGGTTTCTCCACCACGTCGTGGCCCACGTTGATGATCACGTCGGCCGCATCGATCGCGCGGTGCACGAAGTCGCCATCGGACAGGGCCGCGTTGCCCAGCCACAGCGGGTGATCCTCGTCGATCACGCCCTTGCCCATCTGCGTGGTGAAAAACGGGATGCCGAGCTTGTCGATGAAGGCGCGCAGCGCCACCGTCGTGCGTTGCCGATTGGCGGCGGCGCCGATCATGAGGATGGGATGCCTGGCCTTGCTGATCGCCTCGGCGGCCTGCACCAGCGCGGCATCGTCGGGCGCGGGGCGGCGCGCGTATTCGGTGGGCAAGAGGATGGCGTCTTCCACCGTGTCGCGCGCGATGTCCTCGGGCAGTTCCAGGTGCACGGCGCCGGGACGTTCCTCCTCGGCGCGGCGGAACGCTTCGCGGATGCGCGCGGGGATGGTGGAGGCGGACACCAGTTGGCGCGTGTACTTGGTCAGCGGTTGCATCATGTCGACCACGTCGACCAACTGGAACAGGCCCTGCTTGTGCTCGCGGATGGGCTTCTGCCCGGTGATCATCAGCATCGGCATGGCGCCGAGCTGGGCATAGGCCGCGGCGGTGACCAGGTTGGTGGCGCCGGGGCCAAGGGTGGAAAGGGCGACGCCCGCTTCGCCGGTGAGACGTCCCCAGGTGGCGGCCATGAAGCCGGCGGCCTGCTCATGTCGGGTGACGATCAGCTGGATCGAGGATCCGCGCAGCGCTTCCACCAGATCCAGGTTCTCCTCGCCCGGCACGCCGAAGATGCTACGCACCCCTTCGGCCTCCAGCGCCTTGACGAACAACGCAGCAGCCTTCATGCGACGCTCCCCGCGATGAAGCGGTCAGGATGCGGGAGGGCGCGTTCAGACCACGTGAGGTGCTGGCCCTTGCGGGACCGCACGCGGTGTGAGGCCGCGGAGCTTCGTCGTTACGGCTTGGCTGGCTTGTCGCCCACGGGGCGGGGGCCGGTCACGGCTAGCGGCAGTTCGCCATCGGCGAGGCGTGCGCGGAGAGGCGTGCCTTCGGCCACGTTGTGCGACGAGCGCAGCACCTTGCCCTGCGCATCGAACAGTATCGCGTAGCCGCGATCGAGCGTGGCCAGCGGGCTGATGGCGTGCAGCGCGCGGCCCGCTTGCCCCAGGGTGAGGCGCTCGCGTTCCAGGCGCCGCTCGATGGTCTGGCGCAGGCGCTGGGACAGTTCGGTGAGCTGTCGCTGCAGTAAGGCCAGGTGCTGGCGCGGATGCTGGGCCAGCAGCCGGGCATGCAGCCGTTCGAGTTTCACCCGCCGCCATTGGGCCTGCTCGCGTTGAACGCCCAGCAGGCGACGGTGCAGGTTCATCAGCCGCTCGCGGTCGCGTTCCAGCCGCGCCTGCGGCCGTTGCGCCTGCAGGCGGGCAAACAGGTGGTCGACGCGCTGGATCCGCGACTGCAGTCGCCGCTGTTCCAGCGTCACCAGCCGTTGCTGCAACTGGTGCAGATGACGCCGGAGCGCCTGCGCGTCTGGCGCCAGCAATTCCGCCGCGGCCGACGGCGTGGGCGCGCGCAGGTCGGCGACGAAGTCGGCAATGCTGAAGTCGATCTCGTGGCCCACCGCCGACACCACCGGAACAGCGCTGGCGTGGATGGCGCGCGCCACCTGTTCGTCGTTGAAGGCCCACAGGTCTTCGAGCGAACCGCCGCCCCGGGTGAGCAGCAGCACGTCGTAGCGTCCGCTGGCCGAGGCCTTGCGCAGCATGTTGACGATGGCGGGTGGCGCCTCGCGACCTTGCACCGGCACCGGCAATACCTCGACCTCAGCCAGCGGCCAACGCCGCGACATCACGCTGAGCACGTCGCGGATCGCCGCGCCGGTAGCCGAGGTGATCACGCCGATGCGGCGCGCATAGTGGGGCAGGGCGCGCTTGCGCGCCGGGTCGAACAGGCCTTCGGCATCGAGCCGGGCCTTCAGTTGCTCGAACTCGCGTTGCAGGGCGCCTTCGCCGGCCGGCTCCATGTGCTCGGCGACCAACTGGAACTCGCCGCGGGGCTCGTACAGGCCCACCCGTGCGCGCACCAGCACGTGCATGCCATCGGCGGGTCGGAACTTCAGCCAGCCGCTCTTGGGGCGGAACATGGCGCAGCGCACCTGCGCGCTGCTGTCCTTGAGGGTGAAGTACAAATGCCCCGACGCCGGGCGCGCCACGTTGGACAGCTCGCCCTCGATCCAGATCAGCGGCAGCGCGTCTTCCAGCAGGTCTCGCACCAGCCGGTTGAGCGAGCTGGGCGTGAGGATCTGCCTTGAAGGCGGCTGGTCGTCGGACATCTGCATGGACTGTGCAGCCTATCACGGTTCGCTTGAAGAACAATCGCTTGGCCGATTCAGTGCAAGCATTTTCTCGCTTGCGGGACGCTGACCGGCCGGTCGCGGCGAGGGCTTCAGTCTTCGGCGGCAGGGTACTCGTGGCGTCGGCGGCGTCGCCGCAACTGCCAGGCCCGGGCGACAAAGTTCAGCGACAGCCAGACAGCGACCACGGCCAAGGGCAGGCCCAATACCAGAGGCCACAGCAGGGCGACGATGGCGAGCAGCGCGAGGACCAGCGCGGTGGTGAGCAACGGGCTGACCGAGGTGTCGCCGAGCACCCGGCGGTCGGTCAGCGCCGCGCCTACCGTGTTGGCGATGCGCAGCGCGCCCGCGGCGGTGCGTCCCGAGCTGCCGCCGGGCCGGCGCTGCCTGGGGGGGCGCGCCATGCTGCTGCACACCTGTTCGGACTGGCGGGCCCAGCGCCTCGGCGCAAGCACGATCTCGGTGGCGTTCTCCAGGTCGCGTTCGTATTGGGCGGCCAGCAGGGCGGCGAAGCCGGCGTCTTCCACTGCCACGTCGATCTCGCGATTGCTCAGCCAGCTGGCGAGGTTGAGGTTGGAGGAACCAACACGCGCCCACCGTCCGTCGGCAACCGCCGACTTGGCGTGCAACATCGACCCGTTCCACTCGAATACGCGGATGCCTGCCTTGAGCAAGGGGCGGTAGCCGGCGCGGGACATGCTCGCCACCGCCGGGATGTCGCTGCTGCCCGGCACCAGCAGGCGCACGTCCACGCCATCGTGGGCGGCGGCGGCCAGCGCCTGCGTGTAGGTGGCCACGCCGACGAAATAGGCGTCGGTCAGCCACAAGCTTCGGCGCGCCATCGAGGCGATTAGCTGGTCCAGCCGATACATGCCGGCAGTAGCAGGTTGTGTAGCGATCACGCGCAGCGCCACGCCGCCCTCCGCAGCGGCGCCACCGGGCGGTGGGGGGGGCGTTGGCAACGGCGTGCCGATGCTTGACCAGCTTTCCGCAAACGCAGACTCGAGCTCGGCCACGGCCGGGCCGCGCAAGGCGACGCCGGTATCGCGCCAGGGCGCCACGCCGCGCCTGGGGTCGCCCAACCACTTCTCGCTGAGGCAGACGCCGGACAGGAAGCCCAGCCTGCCGTCGACCACCAATTGCTTGCGATGGTCCCGGCTGATCCAGCCGAACGGCTGTCCGAATCGCGGCGGGTTGTAGGCGCGCACCTGGCCGCCGGCTTTGCGCAGCGGTTCCCAGAAGCTGTTCCTCAATTGGCCCCTGCAGCCCAGCCAATCGTAGATGACGGCCACGAACACACCGCGCCGTGCGCACTCCACCAATGCTTCGAGGAAGGAGCGCCCCACGGCGTCGTCGCGGATGATGTAGTTCTCCAGCAGCACGCGGCGTTGCGCGCCGCGGATCGCGGCGAGCCATGCCGTGAAGTGCGCCTCGGCATCGATCAGCAATTCCGCGGCGTTGCCGCCGAGCAGGGGCGCCCCGGCGGCGCGACTGAGGGCTTGTTCGGCCAGCAGCCGGGCGGAAGTGGAAGCAGGCGGCATCGGACTCATGAAGACGGAGTGTAGGCCATGCCTGTGCGGCGCCTTCAAGCCGTATTCACTCCCGCCATGCCACGAATACCCCACTGACGCATGGGATGCCGCCGCAATGAACCTTCTGTCATGCTTGATCCATGTCGCCTGAGCAATGTCACACTGACACCGAAGCCTGTGCGCAGCACATTGCCGAGCGGCTCGGTCCCGACCTGCGCGTGGCGGCCCCGCTGGGGCTGGGGAAGCCGCATGGACTTCTCAATGCGCTGTACAAACTGACGGTCGCCGACACCTCGCGCACGTTGTCGCTGTATACGGCGCTGTCGTTGACGCGACCGCATCCGGCGCCGGGCTTCGAGCAGCGCTTCGTGGCGCCTTTCGTCGAGCGGCATTTCGGCGCCGACGCGGTGGATCCGCAATACGCGATCGACCAGGCGCGCCAGACGCTGCCTTCGAACGTGGCCGTCCACGAGTTCTACATGCAGTCGGGCGCGCTGCTGCGCTCGCCCAGCGCGCAACGCAACTACATCAGCCAGAACTACACGCACGTGGCGCGCGACCTGGCCGTGCAGGACATCAACCTGCTGGTGCAACTGGTGGCGAAGCGCCAGACGCCTGAGGGCGTGCGTTACAGCCTGTCATGCAATCCCGATCTGACCCTGGACTTCATCGACCAGGTGGTGCAATCGGGCAAGCCGCGCCCGTTGTGCGTGGCGGTGGTGCATCCGGAGATGCCGTACGTGAGCGGTCACGCTGAGGTAAGACAGGACTATTTCGACGTGGAGTTGCGGCCGGAGTCCTTGCCGAAGCTGTTCGCCTTGCCGCGGCAGCCGATCGACCTCGTCGAATACTCGCTCGGCCTGCATGCGAGTGCGCTGGTGCGCGATGGCGGCTGCCTGCAGATCGGCATCGGGGCATTGTCCGATGCGCTCGTCTACGGATTGCGCTGGCGCCACGAGGACAACATGCAGTGGCGGCGCGCGCTGGTGGCGCTGGATCCGCGTGGGAGCACCCATGCCCTGGCCGCACGGATGGGCGGGCTGGCGCCGTTCAAGACGGGCCTGTATGGCGCGAGCGAGATGGTCATGGACGGATTCATGCACCTGCAGCGCGCCGGCATCCTCAAGCGGCGCGCCTGGGACAACATCGCGCTCGAACGCGCGGCGGCCAGCGGCCGGCTGTCGCCGAAAACGCCAGGTGGCCACTATCTGCGTGGCGCCTTCTTCCTCGGTTCGCAGGCGCTGTACGACTGGATAGGCGAGCTGGAACGGGACGACCCGGACGCGCTGGACATGTGTCGCGTGTCCAACGTCAACCAACTCTATGGCGACCACCAGGCGCTGGCCGTGATGCAGCGCCGCGGCGCGCGCTTCTTCAACACCTGCATGATGGCGACCTTGCTGGGTTCGGCCGTGTCCGACGGACTGGAAGACGGCGCCGTCGTGAGTGGCGTCGGCGGCCAGTACAACTTCGTGGCGATGGCGCAGGAGTTGCCCGAAGGACGTTCGGTGCTGATGCTGCGCTCGACCCGGCGCGGCCGGGATGGCGCCGAGACCAACATTCGCTGGAACTACGGGCACACCACGATCCCCCGCCATTTGCGCGACATGATAGTGACCGAGTACGGCGTGGCGGACCTGCGCGGCAAGACCGACAGCGAATGCATCGAGGCCATGCTGTCGATCACAGATGCCCGCTTCATCGATGCCTTGTGCGCCGAGGCCAAGTCCAACGGCAAGCTGGCGGCCGATTTCCAGGTGCCTGAGCGCTGGCGCAACAATCGCCCGGAATTCCTGCGTGATGCGCTGGCGCCATGGCAGGCCAAGGGCCTGTTGCCAGCGTTTCCGTTCGGCAGCGATTTCACCGACGAGGAACAGCGCCTTTTGCCGGCCCTCGACTGGCTCAAGCAACGCAGCGCCAACTGGCGCGGCAAACTCGGCATCCTGCACGCCATCGCGCGCCCGGGCGCGCCGGTGGAAGGCGAAGGTGAAGCGATCGCCCGCATGGGCCTCGCCCAGCCGTCCGGTCTGCGCGAGCGAATGCTGCGTCGGATGCTGGCCGGCGCGTTGCGTCGAACCTGACTCGCGTCCGCCTGATTGGCGGCGTCTGGGGTCCTTTCCACAAGGAGTCATCGACATGTACCAGGGCAGTTGCCATTGCGGTCGCATCGCCTTCGAAGTCGAAGGCGAGCCCGCTCAGGTGTATGAGTGCAACTGCACCCATTGCAGTCGCAAGGGCATCCTGTGGTGGTTCATGCCTCGCACGCAGATGCACCTGCGAACGCCGGAAGAGTCGATGTCGAGTTATCTATTCAACACGCATCGCATCGATCACCGGTTCTGCCCGAATTGCGGCTGCGAGCCATTCGCCTACGGCACGGACCCGAAGACCGGCGAGGCCACCGTGGCCTTGAACGTGCGTTGCCTCGAAGGGCTGGACCTGGCCGCGCTCCATCGAAAATCGTTCGACGGACTGCACCTGCTCTAGGGATAGATCCTTGGTGGCAGGAGCGCAGCTTGTGCGCTCCTGCAAGGGACGTGCTTAATGCATCAGCAGCGACTGGCCAAGCTCGCGCAGCGTCTTCAGGTCGGTCACGTGCAGGCCCTGTCGATCCAGCGAGATCATGCCGCGCTGGCGGAAGCGGCCCAGCAGGCGGCTGACGGTTTCCGTGGTCAAGCGCAGGTGGTTGCCGATATCGGCGCGCGACATGGGCAGCGGCAGGTAATCGGCCGACAGGCCCAACACGGCGCGGCGGTCGCGCATATCGACCAGGAAAGCGGCGAAGCGCTCCTCGGCCAGGTAATTGCCGCCGCTCAGCTGCAGGCGCGTGATGCGCTGGCTGGCTGCGTGCATCAGGTGCCAGGGAACGTCGGGCTGCGAGGTCGCCACCTGGCGAATCGCGTGGTAGGGAAAACGGCAGAACTGCGTCTTGCCCAGCGCCACCACGGCGTTGTCGTGCAGCTCACGGTCGATGGCGTCCAGCCCGATCAGTTCGCCTGGAAGGTGGAAGGCCAGCACCTGTTCGCGGCCGGCGACGTCCACGGCCACGGTCTTGGCCATGCCGGACTGCACCGCATAGACGGCGCGGAATGGCGAGAGCGGCCGGTACAGATATTCCCCGGTGCGCAAGGGACCGATGCGTTCGGCAATGTGGCGCAGGCCGGAAAGTTCGGCGCGATCGTAGCCGCTCGCCTGGCATACCGATGCGTGGCCGCAGCCGGCGCAGGACGGTGATGGGGTCATGCGCGGGGCGCCATCCTGGCGGTGAAGTGTCTGGAGCATGGTGCGTCAGGCCTCCGGGTTCCTTGCTCGATTCCAGGGTTCTCATGATCCTCGCTCCCGGGGCCGAAGCGTGCAGGCTGCGCGGTTTTGTCGCATAAACCGCGGGGTGTTCGGGTATCCTTCACCTGATTGCCGCCAGCCTCATACGGCCCCCCGCCCAAATCGTGTACTCCATGAGCGATCTCTCTTCCTCCCCGCGTCCTGCACAGCCCGCCTCGCGTCGACCCAGCGTGGCCGTGAAGATCGGCAAGATCACCGTCGGTGGCGGCGCACCCGTCGTGGTGCAGTCGATGACCAACACCGACACCGAGGACCCGTCCAGCACGGCCAGGCAGATCGCCGAACTGGCGCGTGCGGGCTCGGAGCTGGTGCGCATCACGGTCAATACACCGGCCGCAGCAGCGGCGGTGCCGCGCATCCGCGAGAAGCTCGAAATGATGGGCGTGGACGTGCCGATCATCGGCGACTTCCACTACAACGGTCATCAGCTGCTGGAGGCCGAGCCGGCCTGCGCCGAGGCGCTGGCCAAGTACCGCATCAATCCCGGCAACGTGGGCTTCGGCAAGAAGAAGGACAGCCAGTTCGCCTCGATCATCGAGATGGCGCTGCGCTACGACAAGCCGGTGCGCATCGGCGCCAATTGGGGCTCGCTCGACCAGTCCATGGTCGCCACCCTGATGGACGAGAACCACCAGCGCGCCGAGCCGTGGGACGCGTCGCACGTGGCGCGCGAGGCCCTGATCCGTTCGGCGCTGGATTCGGCCAGGCGCGCGGAGGAGATCGGTCTGCCGCGCGAGCGCATCATCCTTTCGTGCAAGGTCTCGGGCGTTCAGGAACTGATCGCGGTCTATCGCGATATCGCCGGCCGCTGCGACTACGCATTGCATCTGGGCCTGACCGAGGCCGGCATGGGCTCCAAGGGCATTACCGCTTCGTCCGCCGCACTTGCCGTGCTGCTGCAGGAAGGCATCGGCGACACCATCCGCATTTCGCTGACGCCGGAGCCGGGCGCCTCGCGCACCGGCGAGGTGATCGTGGCGCAGGAGCTGCTGCAGACCATGGGCCTGCGGGCGTTCACGCCGCTGGTGACTGCCTGTCCGGGTTGCGGTCGCACCACCAGCGAGTTCTTCCAGGAGCTGGCGCGCACGGTGCAATCGCACGTACGTGAGCAGATGCCGCTGTGGCGCGTGAAGTACGACGGCGTGGAGAACCTCACGCTGGCGGTGATGGGTTGCGTGGTGAACGGACCCGGCGAATCCAAACACGCCAACATCGGCATTTCCCTGCCGGGCAATGGCGAGGCGCCATCGGCGCCGGTGTTCATCGACGGCGAGAAGGCGATGACCCTGCGTGGCGACAACATCGCCAACGAGTTCATCGGCATCCTCGACAACTACGTCGCCACCAAATACGCCAGCCGCGCCGGCTGACCAGCGCATGCCCGGCGCATCGACGGAGTCACGGATCCTCGATGCCTGGCAGGCCAACGCGGACGCCTGGACAGGCGCGGTGCGCAACGGCTGTATCGAAAGCAGGCAGCTCGTCACCGACCGAGCCATTGTCGACGCTGTTCTGGCGCAATCGCCGCGCCGCGTGATCGACCTCGGTTGCGGCGAAGGCTGGCTGACCCGTGCGCTGGCCGACGCCGGCATTGCCGTCATCGGCGTGGATGCCGTGCCGTCATTGATCGAGGCGGCGCGAGCGGATGGTGGCGGTGATTTTCGCGTCCTGTCCTACGCTGAGCTGACGGCGGGCGCACTGCGTGAGCGGGCCGATGTGGTGGTCTGCAACTTCTCCTTGCTCGGCGAGGACTCGGTGGCCGGCGTGCTCGCGGCTGTGCCCAGCTTGCTCGAAGCTGGCGGCGTCCTGATCGTGCAGACCCTCCATCCGCTGGTGGCGACAGGCGACAAGCCTTACCGCGACGGCTGGCGCGAAGGCTCGTGGGCAGGCTGCGGCGAGGGTTTTGCCGAACCGGCCCCGTGGTATTTCCGCACCATGGGCGGCTGGTTGGCGGCTTTCGCCAAGGCCGGTCTGCACCTCAAAGGCATGCTCGAACCCATTCACCCTCACACGGGACGGCCTGCGTCCGTTATCTTCTTGGCGGGGGAAAGCTAGGAGGGGATCGGGGCATGACCAGGCATCGTGCGGTAGCGTTTCGCGCCACTGTGCAGAACGGCCACAGCCAATGGGCGGTGGCCTTGCCATTCGATCCGGTCACTCAATGGTCCACGCCTGCGCGGCCACTGTGGAAATGCGGACGCGGCCATCGCGTGCGCGGCAGCCTCAATGGCCAGGATTTCCAGGGTTCGGTGGTCGAGCGCGCCGGAGCGTTCTGGCTGCTGCTGGAAGAATCGCTGGCCGCTACCGTCGGACTCAACGCCGGGCAGTCGGTCGACGTGATGATCGAGCCCGTCGACGCCTGATGACGGCCATGCGTGGACAACGATCGCGGCTCGCCCATTCGCGGGTATGCTCCGCACGTCCTGCAGACAGATTTGGCAGGCGATGGGAAATCCGGTGACGCTCAAGCCACAAATCCGCATTGTCGCTATTTATCTGACGGCCTCGTGGCTGTGGGTGTTCTGTTCGGATCGCCTGCTGTTCTCGTTGGGCTACGACAAGCACACGCTGAGCATGCTGCACAGCCTGAAGGGCGGTTTCTTCGTACTGTGTTCCGGCCTGTTGCTGTACTGGATGATCGGCCGCGTGTTCCGGCGGATGGACCGCCTCAACCACGCGCTGCTGGAAGGCAACGAGCAGTCGTTGACGGCGCTGGTGTCGGCGATGGACGCACGCCACAAGGAGACGCGCGATCACTCCGAGCGCGTGATGCGCATGACCGTGGCGCTGGCGCAGCGCGTCGGGCTCGACGGCGATGCCTTGCGCCACGTTCGATTTGGCGCGCTGCTGCACGACATCGGCAAGCTGGCCCTGCCAGACGCCATCCTGATCAAGCCCGGCCCGCTGACGGAAGACGAAACGACGCAGATGCGCACCCATCCGTCGCTGGGCAAGGACCTGCTGATGCGCACCACCTTCCTGCGGCCGGCGATCGACATTCCCTATGCACACCACGAACGTTGGGACGGCACAGGATACCCGCGCGGCCTGAGCGGCGATTCGATTCCGCTGGCGGCGCGCATCTTCAGCGTGGTCGACGTGTGGGACGCGCTGAGCTTTCCGCGCGTGTACAAGCACGCGTGGCCGGAACACGACGTGCTCGACTATCTACGCAATGCCGCCGGCGGCCAGCTCGATCCGCAGATCGTGGCGCTGTTCCTGGAACACTACGACGAGCTCAAGGCTGTCGGCATGGATGCCGCCGTGGCGGATTGATGATCGCCGCCCCGCGGTTTCACGGCGCGCTCATGACTGCCACAGCTTGTGCGCCTCCTCGGCGATGAGGTCGGGGTATTCCTCGGGAAAGAACAGCTTCGCGCCGGGATTGCAGCGGACGCCTCGCTGCGCGACGTGACGGTGGAAGAATTGCGCATCGAATGCTGGTTCCCCGACGACCAGGCCACGGCGGCGTTATGCCGGCAACTGGCGCGAGAGCCGGTGGAAGCCTAGGCGGATTCCCTGGTTGCGTTGAACGCGCGCCGGTAGTTGGCAGGTGAGGTGCGATAGGCGCGCTGGAAGTGCTGGCGCAAGGTCACCGGTGAGCCGAGTCCGATACGGCTGGCGATGCGCTCCAGCGGCAGGCGCGTGGTTTCCAGCAGGCGCTGCGCTTCGGCAAGGCGCTGCGTCATCAGCCAGTCGCCGAAGCTGCTGCCGGTGAGCTGGCGGAAGTGCCGCGTGAAGCTGCGCCGGCTCATGGCCAGTTGCTCGGCCAGCGCATCCAGCGGGTGATCCTCGTGCAGTCGCCGTTGCACCTGTTCGAGCAGGCGCGCGAGACGCCGGTCGGCGGGCGCCTCGGGCAGCGGCTGTTCGATGAACTGGGCTTGCCCGCCGCGACGGAACGGCGGCACCACCATGCGCCGCGCGATGCGGTTGGCGACCTCGCTGCCCAGCAGCTGGCGTACCAGGTGCAGGCAGCAGTCGATGCCGGCGGCGGCGCCGGCCGAGGTGACGATGGCGCCGTCGTCGATGTACAGCACGTCCGGATCGACTTCGGTGGCCGGGAAGCGCTCTTCCAGTGCCTGCGTCCAGCCCCAATGGGTGGCGGCCCGGCGGCCGTCCAGCAGGCCCGCGTAGGCCAGCACGAAGGCGCCCAGGCACAGGCCGACGATTCGCGTGCCGCGGCGCGCGGCGCGTTGCAGCGCGCCCAGCAGCGCTTCCGGCGGCCGCTCCGCGGGATCGCGCCACGAGGGCACGACGATCAGGTCGGCGCGGGCCAGTTCCTCCAGCCCGTACGGCGTGGCGATGGCAAAGCCAGCGGCGGTGCCGAGCTGTCTGCCTTCGGCCGAGCACACGCGCAGGCGGAACGGTGTGGGGCCATCCGGCGATGGCGCCTGGAACACCGCGCAGGGCACCGACAGATGGAAGGGGAGGATGCCTTCGAAGGCGACCACGGCGACACGGATGCTGCGCACGGCTTCGTTTCCTGCTTGGCCCGATAGCAGCGATCGTTGTCCTTCGGGCCACTCGTGCGCAAGTGCCACCGGGCTCAACATGCACACACCTTTTCATCCGACAGGAGTCGCGCCATGTCCCAGCAGCCCCGCCGTGCCGTCATCGTGGTCGACGTGCAGAACGAGTACTTCACCGGCAACCTGCAGATCGAGTACCCGCCGTCCTCGCAGTCGCTGGCCAACATCGCGTGCGTCATGGATGCGGCGACCGCCGCCGGCGTGCCGGTGATCGTGATCCAGCAGCATTCGCCGGCTGATGCCCCGGCCTTTGCCGAAGGCAGTGACGGCTGGCTCCTGCACCAGGAAGTGGCCCGTCGCCATCGCGATGCGTTGTTCCAGAAGCCGCTGCCCAGCGCCTTCAGTGGCACTGGCCTTGCCGACTGGCTGGTCGCGCACGACGTCGACACCGTCACCGTGGTCGGCTACATGACCCACAACTGCAACGACACCACTATCAAGCACGCCTTCGATCGTGGCCTGCAGGTGGAATTCGTACACGATGCCTCCGGCTCGGTTTCCTATGCCAATCGCGCGGGCCATGCCAGCGCGGAGGAAATCCACCGCGTGTTCAGCGTGGTGGAGCAGTCGCGCTTCGCCGCGGTGCTGAGCACCAGCGAATGGCTGCACGCGCTCGCCAGTGGAGAGACGCCGGTACGCGAGAACATCCTTGATTCGTATCGCGCGGCGAAGCTTCGCCGGTCAGCCGCCGCCTGAGGGCTGCAACTGGATCAGCCCGGTGAATTCCGCCCAGCTGCCGGGCTGGCCGGGCAGGTGGGTCAGCTGGGCGACCATGCGCAGGAACTGGGTGCGGGGGTACTCCGCCGCGCCCAGCTGCAAGAGGTGGGGATTGGTGACCTGGGCATCGATGAGCGGGAAGTCCCAGCGGCGCAGCAACTGGGCCAGCCCCATCAGCGCCGCCCGCGAGCCGCCGCTCTCCAGGCTGAACATGGATTCGCCGCAGAACAGTCGCCCCACGGCGATGCCGTAAACGCCGCCGACCAGGCGCTCACCGTCCCAAACCTCCACGCTGTGCGCGTAGCCGAGCTCGTGCAGGCGGACGTAGGCCTCGATCATGGCCGGGACAATCCAGGTGCCGGCCTGGCCTGGCCGCGGCGCGGCGCAGGCCTCCACCACCTGGCGGAAGGCGTGGTCCACGGTGATGCGCCACGACACCTGGGTGAGCCGCCGGCGCAGGCTGCGGTTCGGCAGCAGCCTCGCGGTGTGGAACACGCAGCGCGGGTCCGGCGACCACCACAGCAGCGGCTCATCCTCGTTGAACCAGGGAAAGATGCCCTGCGCGTAGGCCGCCAGCAGCCGCCGGGTCGACAGGTCCCCGCCGAACGCCAGCAGGCCGTTCGGTTCAATCAGCGCCTTGCGCGGATCGGGAAAGTGCTCCGGCTTGGCTGAATCGAGCAGGGGCAATCGGATCATCGGCGGTACGGCTGGGCATCTGTGGCTCCCGACACATGCTACCGGCACGCGGTCAATTTAGGATCATGGACCTCGTCATTCGTTCCGGGCCGTGTATGCGCCGCTTCGCCTTGCTGCTGTCTTTGACGATGCTTCCATTGGCGCAGGCCGGCGCCACGAATCTCGATACGGCAACGGCCGGGCGCATCGATGCCGACGTGAACACGGTGCTGGCCCGCACCGGGACGCCGGGCGCGGTGGTCGCGGTGTACCGCAAGGGCGAGCTGCTCTACCGCCACGCCTATGGGGTGCGGGACCGCGAAGCTCGCCTGCCTGCGACGCCGGATACCTGGTTCGAGATCGGCTCCATCACCAAGCAGTTCACTGCCGCCGCCATCCTGCAGCTCCAGGAAGCCGGCAAGCTCAGCATCGATGCGCCGCTGGCCACCTATCTGCCGGACGCGCCGCACGCTGGCGAGGTCACCCTGCGCCAACTCCTGTCGCACACCAGCGGGCTTCCGGAGTACCTGGACGGGCCAGACGCCGAAGCTTTCGCGATCAAGCCGCAAACGCCGGCGGCGGTGCTGGCGCGCGTGGCCGGCAAGCCGCTGGACTTCAAGCCGGGCAGCCGCTGGTCGTACTCCAACACCGGCTACTTCCTGCTGGGTCGGGTGATCGAGGTGGTGTCCGGCCAGACCTACGATCAGTACATCCGTGAGCACCTGCTCGAACCCGCCGGCATGCGACACACCTACACGATGGCCGACGAAGGGCGCCTGTCGCCGATGGCAGTGGGATACCGCCACGAGGGCGGCCAGCTTCAGCGCGCCCCCGCCATCCACGATTCGGTGGGCTGGTCCGCAGGCAACCTGGTGTCCACCATTGGTGATCTGCAGCGATGGAACGACGCGCTGGCCGGCGGGAAAATCGTCCGTCCTGCGCATGTCGCCCTGATGGGGACCTCGGTGACCACCACCGAGCACGGCAGCGCCGATTACGGCCTGGGCCTGTTCGTGGACAAGGTCGATGGCCAGCCGCGCATCGGCCACACCGGCGGCTCGTTCGGCTTCACCACCGCCAACGAGTACTTTCCCCGGCAGGACCTGCGGATCATTGCCTTCACCAACAACGGCGACAATCCGGAGCCGGGTGAGATGCTGACCCGCGTGATTTTCGATCAGCTCTATCCCGCTCTGGCCGCTGCGGCGAAGAGGCCGGCCGCCGGCGCCGATCCTGCCGCGACTGCGTCTGACAAAGCCGCCTTTGCGCAGATCCAGAACGGAAAGGTGGACGGCGCGCGCTTCGGCGCGCGTCTGACGGCGAAGCTGCAGGCGGGGCTTGGGAAGCGCCTGGCTGGCCAGTTGGGACCATTCGGCGCACCGACCGACTTCATCTACAAGGGAACCCGTCACGAGAACGGGATGACCTGGCGCGACTACCTGATCGTCTTCGGCCCGGGCAGCACCCTGAAGTTCGGCTTCGGCGTGGATGCGGACGGCAAAGTGGCGAGCATCTCGATGAATTGAGCAGGCGCCGCCGCGTGCTCAGGCAGTGTCGTGGCGGGCGTAGGGGCTGTGCGCCGCCAGGTCCGCGGCGTAGTCGTCCATGGCTTCGGCCTCGCGCGCGAGGGCGTGGCGTACCGCGTCCCTGAAGTTCGTGTCCACCAGGTAGTGGCGCGAGTGCGTGCGCACCGGCAGGAATCCGCGGGCCATCTTGTGCTCACCCTGCGCGCCCGGTTCGAAGCGTTGCAGTCCGTGCCGTATGGCGTGCTCGATGCCCTGGTAGTAGCAAAGCTCGAAATGCAGGCCAGGCACGTCACGTGAAGCGCCCCAGTAACGCCCGTACAAGGTGTCGCTGCTCTGCAGGAACAGCGCCATGGCGATGATCTCTGCGCCGTCGCGGGCAAGTGCGACGCTGACCTGCTGGCCGAGCGTCTCGCCAAAGGCGAGGAACATGGCGCGGGTCAACGCGGCGTGGTTGCCCTTGGCGTCGAACGTGGATCGGTACAGCGCGTGGATGCGCCGCCAAACCTGCGCGTCGAGTTCATGCCCGGCGCGCATCTCGATGGTCAGGCCGCTGTCGGCCACGTGGGCGCGCTCCTGGCGGATGTTTTTCCGCTTCTTGTGGTTGAGCGCGGCGAGGAACTGGTCGAAATTCGTGTAACCGTGGTTTCGCCAGTGGAACTGCACGTCGGAACGAGCCAGCCAGGGCGCGTCGAAGGCCGCTAGCTCGTCCTCGCCGAGAAAATTGGCATGCACCGAGGAAAGATTCATGCGCTCGGCCAATGCGCGCATGGCCGTGGCAAGCGCGTGCCGTCGCGCGGCCGCCTGCGGCCCGTTGCCGGCGAGCAGGCGCGGACCCGGCACCGGCGAATACGGCACGGCGTTGAGCAGCTTGGGATAGTAGTCGCCGCCGGCGCGCTCCCAGGCGCTGGCCCAGCTCCAGTCGAACACGAACTCGCCGTGCGAGTTGCCTTTCAGGTACAGCGGCGCAGCGGCCACCAGGGCGCCGTCTTCATAGAGGCCGAGGTGATGGGCTTGCCAGCCCCAGTCGGCGCGGATGCAACCGGTGTGTTCCAGCGCGGCGAGAAAGGCGTGCGAGACAAACGGATTGTCGTCGGGCCGCAACGCATCCCAGGCCTGGGCCGGGATGCTGTCGATGCTGTCGTGGAAGCGGGCTTCGATCACGTCTCTCAAGACTAACGCATCAGTGCACTTCTGCCGTCATTCCGGCGCAGGCCGGAATCCAGTTGCCGTGAGACACGGTTGTCGCGAAAGGGCTGAAAGCTCATCCCGTGCGCGAGAATCCTGCCGTCTCTCCACTGGATTCCGGCCTGCGCCGGAATGACGAGTAAGGATCAGCTCGCCGGACCCTGCTGGTCGAGCCAGCGTTCGGCGTCCAGCGCGGCCATGCAGCCGAAGCCGGCCGAGGTCACCGCCTGGCGATAGACATGGTCGGCCACGTCGCCGGCCGCGAACACGCCCGCTACCGAGGTCATGGTGGCCATGCCGTTCAGGCCGGTGCGGATCTTGATGTAGCCGTCGTGCATGTCCAGCTGGCCATCGAAAATGCCCGTGTTCGGCGTGTGGCCGATGGCGACGAAGAAGCCGGTGGCCGGGATGTCGCGCGTGGCGCCCGTATTGATGTCCTTCACGCGCACGCCGGTGACGCCGGAGTTGTCGCCCAGCACCTCGTCCACGGTGTGGTTCCACACCAGGTCGATCTTGCCGGCGGCCGCCTTGTCGAACAGCTTGTCCTGCATGATCTTCTCGGCGCGCAGCTTGTCGCGGCGATGCACGAGGGTGACCTTGCTGGCGATGTTGGACAGGTACAGCGCCTCTTCGACCGCGGTATTGCCGCCGCCGATCACCACCACTTCCTGCTCGCGGAAGAAGAAGCCGTCGCAGGTGGCGCAGGCAGACACGCCGCGGCCCTTGAAGTGCTCCTCGCTAGCGATGCCCAGGTACTTGGCGGTGGCGCCGGTGGCCACGATCAGCGCGTCACAGGTGTACTCGCCGGAATCACCCTTGAGGCGGAACGGCCGCTGCTTGAGGTCCACTGTGTGAATGTGGTCGAAAACCATCTCGGTCTTGAAGCGCTCGGCATGCTCAGCCATGCGCTGCATCAGCGCCGGTCCCTGCAGCCCCTCGACATCACCCGGCCAGTTGTCCACGTCGGTGGTGGTCATCAGCTGGCCGCCCTGCTGCAGGCCGGTGATCATGGTCGGCTTGAGGTTGGCGCGAGCAGCGTAGACGGCGGCGGTGTAACCGGCGGGGCCGCTGCCGAGGATCAGCAGTCGGCTGTGCTTGGTGGCTGTGTTCATGCGTTCCTTCTATCCGCGTTGCAGGCGGTGGGTTGCGTCGATCGGGTTGAATTTGCGGGTCGGCCGCCCCGGGCAGGGGAGGCGCGCTCCGTCGAATGGTAAGTGGGCCAGCGTTCTCATGGGGGCGGCCGAGCGGTTTTTCACGGTCGCCGCTTGTATCCCTTTGACTTTCCTGACCTCGGTGGCTTGCCGCGTCAGGTGTCGGGAAGAAAACGGGCTGGACGCCATGGGCGTCATCCTGCGGGTTCACGGTTCGGTTGAACAGCCCTTGCCATGCCGCGGGCCATGGCTTTGGCCGCGGGCCAGGGCTGGCGCCCACCGGCGCGGAGCAGCGTCGATTCCCGCGTGAGATGGCGGCAAGCGAGTGACCCGGTGCGACTCGTGGCGCCGCCATACGCGTCAGCGTCACGAAAATGCCGGCTGCCATCTCGCGCATCTCGTCGGTGGCGGTGTCTGCCGCTATCCTTCCCATCGAGCGCAACATCGGTTGCCCGGCGGCGATGACCGCCGGGGCGGGCCGGTTGCGTGGGGACATCGGCGTCGACACGGCGGGCTGGTTCATCCAGCGCTCAAGGGCATGCTCTATGGTCTGCCTGCCGGCACGACGGGTGTAACACGGGGCGGTCACCCTGAGGGTGGCTGGCGCCAAGCACGAGACAAGGGAAAAGGACCACGGTGGCGCGTAGCGCGAACGTCAAAAAGGAAAAGCCGCGCGAGGGCCTCAGCGAAGAGCTGAAGCGCCGCTTGCGCGAAGCCGGCGCCCTGTTGCTGCTGCCGTTGGCCCTGTATCTGCTGGTCTGCCTGTTCAGCTACAACGACCAGGACCCGAGCTGGGGCCACGCCGGCAATGCCGACCACGCTCGCAATTTCGGCGGCGCGGTGGGGGCGAACATCGCCAACGTGCTGCGCTACATCTTCGGCCTGGTCTCCTACTTCTTCCCGGTGCTGCTGTTGATCCTCGGCATGCAAGTGCTTCGCCATCGTGGCGAGCGCACTGTGCAGCCGTGGGAACCGTCGCTGCGCCTGATCGGCTCGGTGTTCTTCTTCATCACGGCGCCGGCGCTGCTCTATCTCAATTTCCATGATGAGCCGGTGCTGCCCCAGGGCGTGGGCGGCATCATCGGCATGTGGGTGGGCCGTGGCCTGTTGCACGGACTGGGCGACAAGGGCGCGCCGCTGTTGCTGCTGGCGCTGTTCCTCGTGGCCGTGACGCTGGCCACCGGTCTGTCCTGGTTCCGCGTGATGGACGTGACCGGGCAGGGCGTGTTGCGCCTGGCCGGCTGGTTCGGCGGCAAACTGCGTGAGGCGCCGGAAGTGATCGCCGCCCGCCAGGCCCGCGCCGAGCGCGAAGTGGTCAAGAAGACCGAAGCGGTCAAGCAGGCCAAGCGCGAACCGGTGCGCATCGAGGTGGCGCCGACCCCAGTGGTCAAGAGCGAGCGCGCCAAGCTCGAAACGCAGATCCCGTTGTTCACCGGCGCCTCTGCGCCGGGCGAGCTGCCACCGCTGTCGCTGCTGGACGAGGCGCCGGAGCAGGGCCCCGGCTATTCGGAAGAAACGCTGGAAGTGCTGTCGCGCCAGGTCGAGCTCAAGCTCAAGGATTTCCGCATCGAGGCCAAGGTGGTCGGCGTCTATCCGGGCCCGGTCATCACCCGCTTCGAGCTGGAGCCCGCCGCCGGCGTGCGCGGCTCGCAGGTGTCGAGCCTGGACAAGGACATCGCGCGCGGCCTGTCGGTGGTCAGCGTGCGCGTGGTCGACGTGATCCCGGGCAAGAACGTGATCGGCCTGGAGATCCCCAACGCGAAGAAGCAGATCGTCTATCTCTCGGAGATCCTGCGCTCGGACCGCTACGACGCGATGAAGTCGCCGCTGGCTCTCGCGTTGGGCAAGGACATCGCGGGTCGCCCGGTGGTCGCCGATCTGGCCAAGATGCCCCACCTGCTGGTGGCCGGCACCACCGGCTCGGGCAAGTCGGTCGCGGTGAACGCCATGGTGCTGAGCCTGCTGTACAAGGCTAGCGCCAAGGACGTGCGCATGATCATGATCGACCCGAAGATGCTGGAGCTTTCGGTCTACGAGGGCATCCCGCATCTGTTGGCGCCGGTCGTCACCGACATGAAGGAAGCCGCCAACGCGCTGCGCTGGTGTGTGGCCGAGATGGAACGTCGCTACAAGCTGATGGCCGCGGTGGGTGTGCGCAACCTGGCCGGCTTCAACAAGAAGGTGAAGGACGCCGAGAACGCCGGCCAGCCGCTGCTGGATCCGCTGTTCCGCCCGAACCCGGAGATGCCGAACCTGGCGGCCGAGCCGCTGGAGCCGCTGCCGTACATCGTGATCATCATCGACGAGTTCGCCGACATGATGATGATCGTCGGCAAGAAGGTCGAGGAACTGATCGCCCGCCTGGCGCAGAAGGCGCGCGCCGCCGGCGTGCACCTGGTGCTCGCCACGCAACGCCCTTCGGTGGACGTGATCACCGGCCTGATCAAGGCCAACATCCCCACCCGTATCGCCTTCCAGGTGTCGAGCAAGATCGACTCGCGCACCATTCTGGACCAGTCCGGCGCCGAGGCGCTGCTCGGCCACGGCGACATGCTCTACCTGCCGCCCGGCACCGCCACCCCTGAGCGCGTGCACGGCGCCTTCGTGGACGATCACGAGGTGCACGGCGTCGTGAACTGGCTCAGGTCGCAGGGTGCCCCGCAGTACATCGAGGGCGTGCTGGAAGAGGTGCAGGCCACCAGCGACGGCAAGTTCATCAACGACTCCGGCCTGCCGCAGGAAGGCGAGGAGGGCGGCGACGCCGACGCGCAGCTGTACGACAAGGCCGTGCGCATCGTCACCGAGACGCGTCGCGCCTCGATCTCCGGCGTGCAGCGCCACCTGCGCATCGGCTACAACCGCGCCGCGCGCCTGATCGAACAGATGGAGCAGGACGGCGTGGTCAGCGCGCCCCAGCACAACGGCAACCGCGAGGTGCTGGCGCCGCCACCGCCGAAGAATTGAGGTCGGGTATGCGCACCGCCGGACTTCTCCTCACCGTCATCCCAGCGAAAGCTGGGATCCAGTGACTTTGGCGCCTTGGGAAGCCGGACTTAAAGTCACTGGATCCCGGCTTTCGCCGGGATGACGAGCCGATGAAGCCGCGCGGTTAAGCCTCACCGCACCACAATTCCGCCATCGCCTAAACTTCATCAATCGCCTAACCACCCAAGGCACCCATGAAACGCTTTCTCCTCCTCGCCACCACCGCCGTCGCGCTCTCCGTGGGCAGCCTCGCCCAGGCGGCCAGCGGTCCGGCGCGCGCCCGGCTCGACGCCTTCACCACCGGCCTGCACTCGCTGACCGGCAAGTTCTCCCAGACCATCAAGGACGCCAACGGCAACCCGGGCAAGCCCAGCACCGGCACGTTGGCGTTGGAAGCGCCGCGCCAGTTCCGCTGGGAGACGCTGGCGCCGTCGAAGCAGACCATCGTCGCGGACGGCAGTCGCGTGTGGCTGTACGACCCGGACCTGGAGCAGGTCACCGTGCGCGTGCAGAGCAGCGAGGAGTCGCACAGCCCGCTGACCGTGCTCACCGACGTCAAGCAGATGGACAAGGACTTCAACGTCGCCGAGCAGGGCGAGCACGACGGCCTGGTGTGGATGCGCCTGACCTCCAAGGCCAAGGATCCGCAGTTCGATTACGCGGACCTCGGCTTCGACGCCAATGGCCTGGCCCGCATGGAGTTTCGTGACCAGCTCGGCGCCGTCACCGACATCCGCTTCTCTGGCTGGCAGCGCAATGTCGACATCCCGGCGGCCACCTTCAACTTCGTGCCGCCGCCGGGCGCCGATGTCATCGGCGACCTGCCGGTGATCCAGACCCAGCCGATCAAGAACTGACCGAAACCCGTGCTGCGTCAGCTTCCGCGCTGGGCATGGATCGGTGGTGGCCTGCTGGCGTTCATCGCCGGCACCATCAACACGGTCGGATACCTGTGTTTCCGTCACCAGCCGATCACTCACCTGACGGGCACCAGCACGGAACTGGGTATTGCGCTGGCGCAGCTTGACCTGGGCGAGATCATCCACTGGGCGGGCGCCATCGCGTCGTTTCTTGCCGGCGCCGTAGTCAGCGGCTACATCGTGCAGCAGCGCACGCTGCAGCTCGGACGCAGCTATGGCGTGGTGCTGATGCTGGGGTCGCTGCTGCTGTTCGCCGCCACGCCACTGATCCATCGCGGCAGCGATATAGGACTCTATCTGGCTTCGGCGGCGTGCGGTTTGCAGAACGCCATGGTCAGCACTTATAGCGGCGCCACGTTTCGCACCACCCATGTGTCCGGCATGTTCACCGACCTGGGCATCTATCTCGGTCAGCGCCTGCATGGCCTCGAGGTGGACCGCCTGCGCATCCAGGTCTGTCTGCTGGTGATCAGCAGCTTCATCGCGGGAGCCGCGGCCGGGGCGGCGGGCTTCATGGTGCTGCAGGAACGCGTGCTGCTGGTCCCTGCCGCCCTGACTGGCGTGGTTGGACTGGGCTACACCATCTACCGCCACCGCCACTTCGGCTGAGCGGACGCACGTTCAATCGGCCGCCACGCAGCGGTTGCGCCCCGAGCGTTTCGCCTGGTACAGCGCGCTGTCGGCGCGGCAGAGCCATTGCGCCAGCGTTTCGCCTTCATGCCAGGCGGCCACGCCGATGCTGGCGGTCATGGGGATGACGGTTTGCTCGTACGGCACGGGCGAGTCGGCGAGGGCCTGGCGAATGAGCTCGGCCATGGCCATGCCCTGATCGAGCGTGCAGTCCGGCAGGCACAGCACGAACTCTTCGCCGCCATAACGGCCGACCAGGTCGTCGTCGCCGCACTGGCCAAGCACGACGGTGCTGGCGGCACGCAGCACGATGTCGCCGGCCATGTGGCCATGGGTGTCGTTGATCTGCTTGAAGTGATCCAGGTCGAGCAGGGCGATGCAGGCGTTGGCTTCGCGGGCGTGCTGGCGTACCAGCTCTGCCTGCTCGAGGAAGCGGCGGCGGGTGGATACGCCGGTCAGGTCGTCCGTGCTGGCGAGTTCATCCAGCCGACGGTTGGCATTGACCAGTTCGCGCGTGCGCGCGTCCACCTGCTGTTGCAACTGGCGCGCCTGTCGGCGCAGATACAGCGTGCGCAGCTGGATCACGCCGAACAACGCGACCAGCAGCAGCACGCCGCCGGCGATCATCGCGGCGACGGTTTCGAACCAGCGCGGTTCGGCCGCCACATTCACGGCTGTCTCGATCACGCGTGCCTGCAAACCCTGCGTGCGTGCGCGCAGGTGCAGCGTGTATTCGCCGTGCGGAAGGTTGGTGTAGATGGCGGTGGGCGGGCCGCCGCGGGGCACGTCGATCCAATCGTCGTCGAGGCCCTCCAGGCGGTAGCTGTAGCTGGTTTCGGTGGCCGGCTGGAAGTCGAGCAAGGCGAAGTCCACACGCAGGCTGCGATTGCGCGGGCTGATCTTGAGCGTTTCGTTGGCGCGCGGCAGGCGGCCGAACGGCAAGGACAGTCCGTTGACCGCGGCGTAGGTGATGGCGAGGGGCACATCCGGCGTCTCCGGCGGATGCCAGTCGGGGCGCACCACGGTGAGCCCGCCTAGGCCGCCAAACAGCAGCTCGCCGCCCGGTGCGACGGCGGCCGCGGCGTAGATATAGCTGGAGACGTGCAGCCCATCCCGGCTGCCCAGGTTATGCACCGCGTGGGTCGTGCCGTCGATCATCGACAGGCCGTTGGGCAGACTCACCCAGGCATTGCCCCGGTCATCGGTCAGCACGGCGTTGATGTTCTCGCTGCTGAGTCCCTGCGCCGCGCCGATGTTGTTGAAGTGGAAAGGCTCGCCGGGGCCGTGCGACTGCAACGTGGCGAGACCGCCGTAAGTACCAACCCACAGGCCGCCCTGCTCGTCGTCAGCGACCGCACTCACCATGTTGCTCGGCAGGCTGTGGGGATCGCCCGGCACATTGAGCAGGTTGAGGAAGCCGCGTGTTTGCGTGGCGTCGGTGGCGATGCTGATGCCCCGGATGGTGAGGTACCAGATGGTGTCGCCGATGCGCCTGATGCTGCGCACGGTGTCACTCGCCAGGCTGTCGGGGTCGTTGGCGTCGTGTCCGATATGGGCCAGCGCTTTGGTGCGCGTGTCGTAGCGGAAGGCGCCGTCGTAGGTGGCCACCAGCAATTGCGGGCCATCGGCGAGCAGATGGAGCACGGGCTTGTCCTGCAGGGCCGGGACCATCGATTCCTGCACGTCGAACGTGCCGGGCGCGATGCGAGCGAGGCCTTGCGTGCCGATCCAGATGGCGCCGTCGGGCGTTTCGGCAAAGGCCTGCACGTCGCGCCTGGCCTGGGCGCCGTCGAGCTGCAGATGGCGGATCTGCGCACGATCCAGCTCGATGACATCGATGCGCCCGCCGCTCATGCCCAGCCAGATGCGCCCGCGCGTGTCGACATAAATGCCGCGAACGTTGGTGTTGGCGATGCTGCGGTCCTGATGGGAAGAGGGCAGCAGCGCGAAAGCGGTGCGGGCATGGGGCGTGCTGCGCGCCACGCCAAGGTCGGTGGCGATCCATACATTGCCCGCGCGATCGTGCAGCAGCGCGCGCACCGAGTCGCCGGGCAGCGATGAAGGCGTCGCCGTGTCGTGCCTGATCGGGCGCGCCTCACCGTCGCCTGGCGTATAGGCCAGGATGCCGTTGCCGTCGGTGCCCAGCCACACGGTGTCCTGGTTGATCTCGAGGAAATCGCGCACAGTGGCGCGCCGTTCGTGGTCGGCGCCGTAGCCGCTGAATCCGCGGACCGGTTGCCAATGTCCATCGGTGTCGCGATAGACGGCGCCAGATTGCGTGCTGCCAACCCACAAACGGCCAATAGGGTCTTCGCGCAACGCCCAGATGCCATCGCTCAGCACGGTGTCCACCTCGCCGTTGGGGTGAGGCGGACGCACGAAGGTCGTGCTGCCGGCAGGGCGGACGAACAGGCCGTTGCTGTTGCCCAGCCAGAGGTTGCCGGCACGGTCCTGCAGCACGCTGAAGTTGCGCCGCGCGACGCCCTCGCCGGTCGCCACCGAGGTGATTTGGTTGGTGCGCAAATCCAGGTGATCCAGCCCGCGCTCGCTGGCGATCCACACGCCGGTGCTGCCGTCAGGCGCCAACGCGTAGATCTTGTGGTCGACGGTGCCACCCTTGCCGACCGGATAGGGACGGAAGCGGTTGGTGGCCGGATCGAAGCGGGTCAGTCCCCCCGCATTGGTGCCCACCAGGACGCTGCCGTCGGACAGGGCGAGCAGGCAGCGCACATAGGCATCGGGCAATCCGAGGCCGCCGCCCGCCGCAGCGGTATACACCTGCATGCGGTAGCCGTCATAGCGCACCAGGCCCCCCAGCGTGCCGATCCAGACCAGGTTGCGCTCGTCCTGGGCCAGCGCCGTGGTGATGGAGTGGGGCAGGCCGTCGGCGACGTCCACGCGGTCGAACCACGGCGTGTCGAACGGGGCCCACGGGTCATCGGCGCAGGCAGCGCCAAACGGCAGCAGCAATACGAGAAGCAGCGCCACGCGGCGGCGCCTGTCTTGCCCGTGACGGGAGAACAGAAGGGGCCAGTTGTGGCGTAGGTGCGCCACCCACGAGATCAAGGCGCGGGCCATCGGGCGGAACGCTTGCATTGTCGCCATGGCACTCGTCCCACCCAGCCTGCGCGCTGTACGTGGGGAGCCATGATAAAGGCAGCGGGGCGCTTCCCGGCACGCCGGGCCGGGCGCCCGCGGGTTGATGGCCGATGCACGCCCGAAAAAGACCCCCATTCGATACGGCCCGCGGGCGACGCGACAACGCTTGCCGTGGGGCGTGCCGGTGGTTGGCGCCCCGATGGTGAGCGATGCAGCGCTGAGCCCGCTGTGTTGCGGGTGGCGCCGCGCTCCGGGCTCCTGGCAGAGGCCGGCGATTGGCGCGGCAGGCGGCCCATGCCGGGCCAATGCCCTATCATGCGCGGTATGTCACGCAGCGATATGTACGACGCGCCGGGCCTGTTCGCCGAGCCCGACGACCTTAAACCCCTGGCCGAACGCATGCGGCCGCGCACCCTCGACGAGATCGTCGGCCAGCAACGCGTGCTGGCCCCCGGCAAGGCGCTGCGCCGCGCGCTGGAGGCAGGGCGCGTCCACTCGATGGTGCTGTGGGGCCCGCCCGGTTGCGGCAAGACCACCCTGGCCCTGTTGGTGGCGCGCTACGCCGATGCCGATTTCCGCGCGATCTCCGCCGTGCTGTCGGGCCTGCCCGAGGTGCGCAAGGCGCTGGCCGAAGCCGAGGCGAACTTTGCGCAGGGCCGGCGCACCGTGCTGTTCGTGGACGAGGTGCACCGTTTCAACAAGGCGCAGCAGGACGCCTTCCTGCCGCATATCGAACGGGGCGTGATCATCTTCGTCGGCGCCACCACCGAGAACCCCTCGTTCGAACTCAACTCCGCCTTGCTCTCGCGCTGCCGCGTGCACGTGCTGGAAGCGGTCACGCCGGATGACATCGTGGTGGCGCTCCAGCGCGCACTGCGGGATCACGAGCGCGGGCTGGGCGCGATGGCGCTGGAGGTGTCCGACGAGTCGCTGCGCCTGATCGCCCAGGCCGCCGACGGCGACGTGCGCCGTGGCCTGACCCTGCTGGAGATCGCCTCGGAGCTGGCCGAGGATCACCGCATCGACGAAGCCACCCTGACCCAGGTGCTGGCCGACCGCACACGCCGCTTCGACAAGGGCGGCGAGCAGTTCTACGACCAGATCTCGGCGCTGCACAAATCGGTGCGCTCGTCCGATCCCGATGCCGCGGTGTACTGGCTGTGTCGCATGCTCGATGGCGGCGTCGATCCGTTGTACCTGGCCCGCCGCATGACTCGCATGGCGGTGGAAGACGTCGGCCTGGCCGAGCCGCGCGCCTGGCGCATGGCGCTGGACGCCTGGGACACCTACGAGCGCCTCGGCAGTCCCGAGGGCGAGCTGGGTCTGGCGCAGCTGGCGATCTGGCTGGCCATCGCGCCCAAGAGCAATGCCGCCTACACGGCGTACAACCAGGCCCGTGCGGTGGTGCGCGAGACCGGCACGCTGGAAGTGCCGATGCACCTGCGCAACGCGCCGACCAAGCTGATGAAGGGCCTCGGCTACGGCAAGGGCTACCAGTACGACCACGATGCCGACGGTGGCATCGCGCTCGACCAGCAGTGCCTGCCCGATGCGCTGGACGGCACGGTGTTCTATGAACCGGTCGAGCGTGGGCTGGAACTAAAACTGCGTGAAAAGCTGCTGAGCTTGCGCGAGGCCCGCCGGCAGGCGCGCGGCAAATGACGCGCTGAAGAGGACCATCCATGCAGATCCGCTGGTACTTCGATTTCATCTCGCCGTTCGCGTGGTTGCAGTGGCCGAAGATCAAGGCGCTGGCCGCCACGCAGCCCGTGGAGTTGCGTCCGATCCTGTTCGCTGGCGTGCTCGAGCAGCATGGGCAGAAAGGGCCGGCGGAAATTCCCGGCAAGCGTGAGTTCACCTACCGCCATGTGCTGTGGCGTGCGCGCCAGGCGCAGGCACCGCTGCGATTTCCGCCGACGCATCCGTTCAACCCGCTGGCCGCCCTGCGCCTGTGCATCGCCGGCGGCAGCACGGTGGCGGCGACCGACGCCATCTTCGAATGGATCTGGGGGCAGGGGAGTGCGGGCGACAGCATCGCCGCGCTCGCGCCGGTGGCGGAGCAACTGGGTATTGCCGATCCGGTCGCCGCGACGGCGGATCCCGCGGTGAAGGCCCGGCTGCGCGACAACTTCGACGCGTCCATCGCCGAGGGCGTGTTCGGCGTACCGACCCTGTCGCTGGATGGGCGGCTGTTCTGGGGCGACGACGCCCATGACTTCGCCATGGCCTGCCTGCGCGATCCATCGCTGTGGGACGAGGCGGAGATGCATCGCGTGGCGACCTTGCCGATCGGCGCCGCGCGCAAGCCCTGAGCCGCCCACCGTTTGGCCGACTTGCGACGACTCCGGGCGCGGGCATAGATTCGCTGGGCCAACAGCCACGAGGGGCGCGTCATGCGGGTACTCGTTGCAGCTCTGCTCGGCGGTATCGTGATGTTCCTGTGGGGCGCCGTCTCCCATATGGCGCTGGGGCTCGGCGACGTAGGCATGCGCCAGCCGGCCAACGAGGATACGGTGCTCAGCGTCCTCCATCCGGGCCTGGGCGAGCGCCCAGGGGTGTTCCTGTTGCCATCGATCGACCCGGCGCGCATGAGCGACAAGGCCGCCAGGGAAGCCTACGCCGCCAAGTCCAAGGTCTCGCCGTTTGTCCTGATGGTTTACCTGCCGGAGGGCGGCGACCTGACCGACATGAGTGGGCAGTTGCCGCGCCAATGGGCGTCGGACACCTTGTCCGCGCTGGCGCTGGCCTTCGTGATGGCGCTGGCGCCCTTCAGCTTCATGACCCGGCTTAGCATCGCGCTCGCCGCCGCCGTGTTCGCCTGGCTGAGCATCCTGGTGCCGTACTGGAACTGGTACCACTTCCCCACCAGCTTCATCCTGGCCGCGCTGATCGAGCAGTTGATCGGCTGGTTGCTGGCGGGCATCGTGATGGCCTGGTGGCTGGGGCGTGAGCGCCGCCGCGCAACCTAGCGAGCCCTACTGCGACCCCTCATCGTCATCCCGGCGCAGGCCGGGATCCAGCGCCGCGCTGACCGTTTGTCGCGACGACCCGCGCGTATGGGTCACTGGATCCCGGCCTCCGCCGGGATGACGCGTAGGTGGGCTCCAGGGCCCCAGTGACCTTCCAAACTCGGAAGCAGGACGGAGTGCGAAGTGCGCAGAACGCCCGCACGGGCGGCGCCGAAGGGGCGAGCGTAGCGAGACATTCAGCGCCTTTCGCGCCTCAGCAGCACCTAATCGCCCCCCGTAGACCGGCAACCGGCATTGCACTCCGCCCCGCGCAGGGCGCTCCCAACCCCCAACATTGCGACCCCCGCCGCCCCGCAGCGATAATCGCCCGTTCCAATGCCCTGATCTGGACCCATCATGCTGGACCCCGCACTGCTGCGCTCGCGCCTGGCCGAAACCGCCGCCCGCCTCAAGGAAACCCGTGGTTTCGCGCTCGACGTGTCCTCCATCGAGTCGCTGGAAAGCCAGCGCAAGCAGCTCGCCACCGAGACGCAGGAGCTGCAGAACCTGCGCAATACGAGGTCCAAGGCCATCGGCCAGGCCAAGGCCAAGGGCGAGGACGTCGCCCCGCTGATGGCCGAGGTCGCTGGCATCGGCGACAAGCTCAAGGCCAACGAGGCCGCGCTCGCCGACGTGCAGGCGAAGCTCGCTGACGTCGCGCTGGGCATCCCCAACATCCCGCACGAGTCCGTGCCGCTGGGCAAGGACGAGACCGAGAACGCCGAACAGCTGCGCTGGGGTACGCCGCGCACGTTCGATTTCGAGGTGAAGGACCATGTCGACCTTGGCGCCCGCCACGGCTGGCTCGACGCCGACGCCGGCGCGAAGCTGTCCGGCGCGCGCTTCACTGTGCTGCGCGGCCAATTGGCTCAGCTGCACCGTGCACTCGCGCAGTTCATGCTGAACCTGCAGGCCGGCGAGCACGGCTACCTCGAATGCAACGTGCCGCTGATCGTCAACGCCGAGACCATGCAGGGCACCGGCCAGCTGCCGAAGTTCGAGGAAGACCTGTTCTCCACGCACGTGGGCGACAGCAAGCGCTACCTGATTCCCACTGCCGAAGTGGCGTTGACCAACCTGGTAGCTGACAGCATCGTCGAAGCCGACGCGCTGCCGATGCGCCTCACCGCGCATTCGATGTGCTTCCGCGCCGAGGCCGGCAGCTACGGCCGCGACACCCGCGGCATGATCCGTCAGCACCAGTTCGAGAAGGTCGAAATGGTGCAGATCGCCACGCCCGAGCAGTCGCATGCACAGCTCGAGGAAATGGTCGGCCACGCGGAAAAGGTGCTGCAGCTGCTCGGCCTGCCGTATCGCAAGGTGCTGCTGTGCACCGGCGACATGGGTTTCGCCGCGATCAAGACCTACGACCTGGAAGTGTGGCTGCCCAGCCAGAACACCTATCGCGAGATTTCCTCGTGCTCCAACTGCGGCGACTTCCAGGCGCGTCGCATGCAGGCCCGCTGGCGCAACCCCGCCACCGGCAAGCCGGAGCTGGTGCACACCCTCAACGGCTCCGGCCTCGCCGTGGGCCGCACGTTGGTCGCCGTGATGGAGAACTACCAGACCGACGACGGCTCGATCACCGTGCCGGAGGCGCTGCGCCCCTATATGCGCGGCCTCGAACGGATCGCCTGAGCCCATCGCCATGAGCAGCCAGCGTTGGGACAAGGTGGAACTGATCGCCAGCTACACGCTGCTGACCATACTGGCCACCGAACTGCTGACCCGCCTGGGGCTGCTCAGCATGTTCGAGATGCCAACCGTCGACCTGGTGCTCACCAGCATCGCGACGGTGCTGGTGATCGGCGCATTTTGGTTCGCCCGCCGCAGCCGCAAGCTGCGCTTCATCGTGATCGGCTTCGCCGCCGCCACCCAGTTGATCCCTATGGTGATCCGCCAACCGGTCCTGCTGCTCCCGCTAGTCGGCGCAGCCATTCCCGTCGCCATCATGCTGTGGGCGATGATTGCGCTGTCGAAAAAGGGGCAGGGCAACGCCCATTCCTGATAGGATGACGACCCTGCGAGACGGGCAAGAGACCGCAATGCCTCAGCATTGCCCGTCATTCCAGCGAACCCCCAAAAGGGGGCCTGGGGCTGGAATCCAGCGCCTTTCAAGCACTGGATCGCCAACAAATCGGAGAGATGGCCGAGCGGTTTAAGGCAGCAGTCTTGACGCGAAGGCGGGAAGCCGGAGCGAACATCGACGAAGTCGATGGCCCCGAAGGGGTGGAGGGCAGGATGCCCGGAATCAAACTGCCGTAGCGGCGCGCAACGCGCGCCTGCCGCGGAGACAAATCGGAGAGATGGCCGAGCGGTTTAAGGCAGCAGTCTTGAAACTAAGATGGCTTAAAAATCACTCAGTGCTGACTTGGAAATTGTTAAGAAAAACAGATGGTTGCGGGGCGCTAAATTTCTTAAAAGAGAGTGTCGCGCTCCGTCAATCACCGGTCAATCAAGAGCCTCCGACGAGGTTCGAAAATTGAGCGCTGATTGATAGCTAAAAGACCTTGGAAGGGTGGCAGAGTGGTCGATCGCTCCGGTCTTGAAAACCGGCGAGGGAGAAATCCCTCCGTGGGTTCGAATCCCACCCCTTCCGCCATTTACTAGAAGCCGCCTCTTGGGCGGCTTTTTTTATGCCATTGCACATCCGAGCATATTCGTGGTCATGCAGCGGAGAAAAGAAACCAGGGAACCCTGTCAGGGTAGAGAAGCGACGCAGCAACTGCGCCCTGTGCAGCAAGTTCATCTGATGGCGGCGAGACCGTCGGCCAGGAATTAGCCAGTTCTTCTACGCGACACAAGTCTTGGCCAATCGTCCAAACATAATTGTTTCCTCCGTCCATCGACCGAAGACCATATTGGTTGTAGTCGGTGGTTATGTATGCCAGGAACGAAGCGCGATCCAGCTCCCACAACTCATCGTCAACCACATCTTGCAGCCCGAATAGTTCCGCAAACTTGAAAAGCACGGCGAGAGTTTGGCTAGGACGCTCAATGTGATCCATTACTGATGTGAAGTTCGACGAGCGGCATGCCTCGAGATACTTCAGAACTGATTCGGGTGGGATGTCGCTCGCAGCAAGGTTGCCTTGGCGTTCGATCAAGGAGCTATAGAAGAGCCCGAAAACCTGCTCGCTCTCGATATCGAGTTGCAGTGCTTTGGCATGAGCAGCTAGAACCGCGATATAGGGCGCTTGCGCATCGGTTACCAGGGTCAGCGAATTCGTATAGAGCTCAATAAAAACTCGCAGGAGATCGCCAAACGCTCTATCAATCGCTAGTTTGCCGTCGGAATCCGAGAGGAATGAACTCCCAGCAGCAGCCCATGCGAGCACCTTGGTAAGACGGACTGGCAACACGTAAAGGTCTGAAAGACCGCCGCCCTGTTTAGAAAGGAGTGCATATCGGTCGTCCCGGACATCGTCAAGGAGTTGGAGACAGGCGGCGAGAGTTGCGGAGCCTGATCGGTCGAGAAGGGCCTGCATCTGGTTGCGAGCCAAGGGCTCTTGAATAAATGGTAGTAGGCAAATGGCGAGGGTCGCGGATACTTCGGTTGCCCGAAAAGCGTCAGTGGACTTCTCGGCACGCTCTATCGCCGCATTGGATAGCTTGTCAAAGAAGCTAATCAACTCTTGCGGCTGTCCCGAAAGAACCTTTAGGACGGTCGATATGGTGTCTGCGAATTGCCGTGGCTTCCACTTCGAGTCAACGGACGAATACGCCTCCCACAGGTCATTGTAGTGCTCGCGAACTACGTGGTCATGCGTCGCCGGCCACGCATGAAGAGCTGTCTTCAGGTGTGCTGTCGGGTCTGATCCATGGCGCGGATTGCGACAAAAGCCCGAGCTGCTAAAGAGATTCAAGCCCCATACAACAGGCTGCTGCGACGCCGGGTCATGCAGTATGGATTGGATACGATGGCCGATTTCGGCAAGGTCGAGGAAGGGGCGCTGATCGTTAACAACTACGCGCCCCTCAATGCAGTCGAGAATTGCATTGGTGCCAACTCCTCCTGCCGAGGTTTCGCTGGCATATTGATCCTGCGCTGATGTAGCCACTAGCGTCACCCCAGGGGAGCCTGCATTTCCTAGAAGATCAGGCTTGAGCAGCACGCCAAGGTCAGAAACGAGTCCGCCACTTCGGCAAGCGTCAATGACAATGTTGCTTTGGGAGGGCACAAAGTCATTTAGATTGCGAAAGAGTTCGCCGAGCGAGAAAGCAGTCAGGGATATTGCGTCTAGTGATGTGTCTTTAAGGCAGATATAAAAGCTGCCGGCATGGACGTCCCCGTGCCCGGCGAAATAGAACGTCAGTGCGTCCAGCTTCCCAGCAGGGAGAATCTTCCTGAGCACGCCCCTGAGTTCGTTCAGGGTCGGGGAGAGTAGTAGTGTTGAGGTGACTGCATCGTAGTCGCCGACGCCTTGCGTCATAAGCGCTTCGTAGACCCGCTTTGCATCAAGCTCCGCGCCTGAAAGGTCATTGAGGTTGTCGTACGTATTGCACCCAACGGCAATTAGTGATCTCACCCTGCGTTCCCATAACGAGTGAACTTTGACCGGCGGTTGGCCTCCCTAATTCGAGCTTCCTCTACTTTTCTCGTTTGTAGTTCGCGGAATCGCTGGTGGAACTCAGGAGGGGCGGCTTTGAGCTTCTCGTTGAAGTTGCTGAAGTCCTCCGACCCCACATGGAGCTGAGGCATGTGGACTTCGCCGTCACGATCGACGCTCAGCTCAATCTTTTCGAACACTTCATACAAAAGCTCCCAGACGGGCACTCCATCTCTCGCCGAAACCACATTTCCCACAGACGTACAAGAATCTGATACCAGTGAATACAGGGACTCGAAGAAGCCCTGTGTCATGGATTCGGTGACCTGATTTAAGGCTCTCTCGATGCTGCCAAGGTCATGGTTGATGATCTCGTCGAAGGAGGTTTGAGTAAGGGCAGAGTGTGTCTTCATGCCGCCGTCGACAGCATCAGGATTGGCGGGGTGCTGCCACGCCCCTCCATGTCGAAAGTGCTGAACGTTGTCGCGAGAAACGATTTCGCCTGTTACGGCATCCATCCGCTCCTTCACTTCTCGCGCGAATGCACATGAAGAGGCCGCGGAGATCTCATGGTCGGCAAAATATTCCTTCCTCGAAACCTTGGGGTCATCTGCCATCGGAGCTCCCTCGTGTCCTCTATAGCGCCGCTGAACTTATAGCTGGCACGACCACCTAGAGCTCAGCCTGCGGACTGTTGGCTTGCATCATAAGTCGCCGATATCCGGTGGTTGCTCAGATCACGGACTGTTTTTTTTCGCTGGTGATTTGCGGCGAAGCAAGTGCTCGGTTTCGCGAACTAGGTCTGCTGCTTGCACATCAAGCGCTTGAGCTATCGCGAACAAAGTGGTGATCGTGGGCTGCCTAATGCCGCGCTCAAGCCTGGATACGAAGGTCCTGTCCACGTCAGCCCGCAGAGCGAGTTCCTCTTGGCTGATCCCAGCATTGGTCCGATGGCGAGTTAGAACTTCGCCAAAAACGGATCCTATGTCGGGTAGCGGCTTGGTGGTCACGCCGCGAATTTCGTGGCATTGTAGCCTATAGTCCACGGCCTATAGGCACGTACTTGCCATGACAGGTATTGGGCGTCGTCCCCGTCGGATGCCGACCCGCAAGGCATCGCCAGCAGAGCCCGTCGGGCATGGGTCGATGGTAGTCACAGCTGTGCAAGTTGAGGAAGAGGTCCTTACGACTCGCCAGGCCTCGGCGCTTACAAAGATGAGTGAGTCCTGGTTTGAGAAACAGAGATTCATGGGGATCGGCCCCCGTATCGGAAGCGAGGGCGTTCGGTGCGATATATAAAGAGCGAACTGCTCGCATGGTTCACTGAGCTCCGCGAGACAGACTTCAAGGGCACCTACTAGCGCCGAGGATCGGCTTCTCAAAAAAGAGTTTAATCCATCAGTTCTTTTGAGGGTGCCGATCTATAAGTTTCCGTCAATCACCGGTCAATCAGGTGAATTGAATGTCAGTCAGCGGTGACGATACATGGTGAAACAACTTTTTCTCCGTCAATCAGAAGGTTAATGGGTTACTCAGCGGTAACTTATTGTTTCAAAAAGGCTGTCGATTTTTAGGCACATTTGCCTTGAAAACTGCCGTAGGTGTAAGCCTACCGTGGGTTCGAATCCCACTCTCTCCGCCATAGATGCAAATAAGCCCCTGAAATAAGGGGCTTTTTTGTGCCTATGGCCAATGGTTGCCAGTTTCGTTACCACAATAAATTTTGGGGTAGAAACGAGGTTGGAAGAATGCTGAAGTTGGTCCGGCATTCTCAGGCTATCTTGCCGCAAGCGGGGCGTAACGAAAGGTCAGCCTCTGCCCCAAACCAGACACCGCGCAAGGCAGACATCCGCCACACATTAAACTGCGCATAGCCAGGATCATTAGGCATCTTCAACTTCGTCGTGCTTGATCACCAACAGGGGAAGGTATGGCCAGCAGCACACAGGATTTGGAGCAGTTCGTACGGAATTCGCTTATGCGTGGATGCTCACGGCAGAGCATCGATAAGGCACTGATGGACGCTGGCTGGACGCCAGAGCAGGTGCGTGGCGCGTTATCGAACTTCGCAGATGTGGATTTTGCCGTCCCGGTACCCCGGCCGCGGCCCTACGTGTCGGCAAGAGATGCGTTTATATATCTTGTGCTGTTTACAACGCTCTACCTGAGCGTTTATCACTTTGGAAGCTTGCTGTTCGAGTTGATCAACCGCAGCTTTCCGGACGCGGCCTCTCCCTACAACAATGGTGTGGCGCGAAGCATCCGCTGGTCCGTTGCCTCCATCCTCATCGCGTTCCCGGTTTTTCTTTGGCTCACCGCACGGATTCGCGGAGAAGTGAGCCGACAACCAGTGAAGCGGCAATCGGCAGTCCGCCGGTGGCTGACCTATCTGACCCTCTTCGCAGCCGCCGTGGTTCTCATCTGCGACCTGATCACGTTGGTGGATGGAGTACTCGGCGGGGAGATTACTGTTCGCTTCACGCTCAAGGTTTTCGTTGCCGCCGTGATCGCATGCACGGTCTTTGGCTACTACCTGTGGGACCTGCGCGCCGACGAGCGTGTCGCATGAAGCCCCGCCACGGAGTGCGACTGCTTGCAATTGCAGCATCCACGGGCATGGCCGCGGCCGTTGTCGCGGGAATGGGCGTGCTCGGTTCGCCCATGCACCAACGGGCGCTGCAACTGGATTCGCGCAGGGTGACTGATTTGAGTCTTATTTCCATGCAGGTTAACGCGTACTGGTCGCAGCATAAGTCCCTGCCAGCCGACCTCGACGCGATTAACCTTGCACACCCAATGACCAGCGATCCGGTGACCGGAACGTCGTTTGAGTACGCGGCGACCGGGAGCGAAACTTATCGGCTATGCGCCAAATTCGATGCTGCATCTGAGTCCGATGGGCGGTCGTTGGGAGGCAATGTGCTTCGCTGGAGCCACCCTGCTGGCAGACACTGTTTCGATCTCGGCACGAAGTCTGGTGGCCCGATAGGCCAACCCATGTCATAACAAGCCGCGGGACAAAATGATGCGGGTTCCGGCCAGGTGGAAGCCCAATGCCGGCACACCCGGAATACCTTCATGGGGCTTGTGGGCGAGCTGTGGGGCCTGGGCGATATTTTGGGAGGGTCCGCTTCCGACACGAAGCGGCCATCGTCTTGATCGAGCTCATGGCAAACAATACTGTCATCGGCACGGGGGGCTGGAGGCATGATTCATCGCGTCATTGCCATGGCTGCGTTGATGCTTGCGCTAACGGGATGTCAGTCCACGTCATCGCGAGTGTCGGGTTTGTCCAGTACGTCCTTATCCAGCGACATGGGCGGATCTGTGCAATCCGCCATTGTCATCAAGGCCGGCGATGAGAGGGATGGCGTTGCGCAGGAATACGCGTGGCTTGCTGCGAATATGCCCGGCGCAAAAGTCTTGTCGCAGACCTTGAAGGCGGATGCCGGCCTGTTCGACGTGATCGAGGTGCGTCAACCCAATGGAGCGCGCCGCGACGTCTACTTCGACATATCGTCGTTTTTCGGAAAGAGCAAAGCGCATCCGGACGCGACTGGCCAGGCCGATCCAAAAGCATCAAGGGATCATTTGGCTTCTGATCCCATGTTCCAATTCCCAGGAGTATGGGAAGGCCGAATCGAATTATTTGACGCGCCACGTTTTGCCAACGGTGCAGGCCACACCATCAACGTCAGGTTCGTCATCGACGCGAACGGCGCCCATGTGTTCACCGGAGAGGTCGGAACACTTCACAACCCGGATTTTGATTGGAGGGAGGTGAAGCCCGGCCAATTCGATTTGGTGCAAAACGGGGCGCAGGCTGTGGTCACGGCCACGACCACGGGGCACGATAAGGATGGCTTATGGGTGGAATCGTCGACCTACACTCTTGTCCACGATTCACCAAATACCCTGGTCGTGTACTGGGTTCGGGCAGTCAACAACCTCGATCTTCCCGCCGACAACCCGGATCACCACTTCGCCTGGGGCGGAAGCGGGCGGTTTCATCGGGTTGATGAATCTGATGTGCCGATGGCGGGCACAACGCGTTAGCCGCGAGCGAATTTTGATGAAAGGCGATGTCCGCTTCCGGGCCAACGCGGACATCGGCTCCGAGCTCAGGCAAACTTGTAATGACCGCCTTCGACACGAGGCGGAATCGTTCTTTCAATGACTCGCCAGCAACCATCCACCATCCAGAGAACACCACATGCAGACGCGCATACAGGGCACGGTGATGCCCGTGCTGGAAGTACGGCTCGAACCCAATGAAAGCGTCTTCGCCGAGAGCGGCGAGCTTTCGTGGATGACTTCGTCGATCCAGATGACCACGCATACCCAGATGGGTGGCGGCGGGGGCTTGATGGGGATGTTCAAGCGGGTGGTCGCCGGCGGCAGCTTGTTCATGACCGAGTACCGCGCCTGGCAGACGCCTGGCGAAGTGGCTTTCGCCACCAAGGTGCCGGGTCACATCGTGCCGGTGCAGGTGAGCCCGGGTAATGAATACCTTGTGCATCGGCACGGCTTCCTTTGCGCCACGTCGCAAGTAACGATCGGCGTGGGATTTCAGCAGTCGCTGGGCGCCGGCATCTTCGGCGGTGATGGCTTTGTGCTGCAAAAGGTGGGCGGTACGGGCACGGCATGGCTGGAACTGTCCGGAGAACTGATCCGGAAGGACCTGGCTCCCGGTGAAACCTTGCGTGTCCATCCGGGGCACGTCGGCGCCTTCCAGGCGTCGGTCAGCTTCCAGATCACTACGGTGCCCGGCATCAAGAACGCCATCTTCGGCGGCGATGGCATTTTTCTGGCAGCGTTGACCGGCCCCGGGACGGTCTGGCTGCAGACCCTACCCATCTCGCGGCTGGCGCACCAGGTTGCGGAATACCTGCCAAGCAACGAGGGTGGTGGCGGGCGAGCTGCGGTTGGCGGTGGCCTGATCGGTGGCATCGTTGGCTCGCTGCTGAGCGGCGACGACAACTGAGTCGCTGCGGTGAATGGGCGAAGTCTTCTCCGGCTTCGCCCCATGGCTTGCATCTCGCCTGTACACCATCCATCGTCGCTCGCGTACCCAAGTCGAACTGAAACCATGTCGGGTTCCGGGCCGAACGCGAGGTGGTGGAAACATTCCAGGCCTTTGGCAGGCATGAAGACGGACAAACCACATGACAGCTGACGATGGCGCCAGGATCATCCACGGAAAAACGCCGGAATCGGCGAGGATGGTAGCCAATGTCAGGCGGGCAGGGCGGATCACCGCGGCGCTCAACCGGCTGACGTTTGACGATGCTGACGAAGTCCGTGCCTTGTTCAGTCAGCTCATCGGCCAGCCGGTCGACGCCAGTTTCATGTTGATCCCGCCGTTCTATACCGCCGGTGGTGAAGAGATTCGCGTGGGGCGGAATGTCTTCATCAATCAGAACTGCACCTTCTACGATCTCGGCGGCCTCCACATCGCAGACGATGTGATAATCGGGCCGAACGTGAATATCATCACGACCGGCCATCCTCTGGATCCTTCACAGCGCCGATCCGTCACCATCGGCAAGCGCATCGTCATCGAGCGAAACGTCTGGATTGCAGCGGGCGCCACGCTCATCGGCGGGGTGACGGTGGGTGAAAACTCGGTCGTCGCTGCGGGCGCCGTCGTCACCCGGGATGTTCCTCCGGACAGCTTCGTGGGAGGAAATCCTGCGCGGGTCATTCGTTCGCTGGATGACTGAAGTTCTTGGCAGGTAAAGCGAGTGACGTTCTCGCTTCCTGCTCGAAGTGGACGCACTTTCCGTCAGAGCATGGCAAACCATGGTCTGCAACAGATGGAAAGCGATTCGCGTTCACGTGTGAAAGACGCGTGAGGCGCGACAGTCTCCCGGTTAGCCGCCAGCCACGGTGGGGTACGCCATGGGCGCTTCCTGCCCAACGATGTCATGCCCCCCGGCAACCGAGGCGAAGGCGCCAGTCGCCGGGTCGGTGCGATGGTCATGCCCTTGACCAAGACCCTTGTGCATTGGCTTGCCGTGATAACCATCGCTTGCAGCGTCAGCGCGTGCGCAGTATTGCCGCGGCACCCCCTGCCGCCCGAACTGATGTCGGAGGCAAGCATTCGTGGCATGCCGGACGTTCGCGCGCTGGCAGGCGCGCCCAACGCCGCCATGGAGAGGGATTTCGAACTGTCCATGACACAGCAGTCCGACGCCGATTTTCCCAAGGACGCGGATGGAGCCATTCGTTACCCGCATCTTGCGCTTTCAGGTGGCGGAGCCGTTGGCGCCTTTGGCGCCGGATTTCTGGAAGGTTGGACAGAGACGGGGCGCCGACCGACGTTCAAGATTGTGACCGGCGTTTCTACCGGCGCCCTGATGGCTCCGTTTGCATTTCTGGGGCCCCAATATGATGAGCGGCTGCGTCGCTTCTATACGCAGACCACGTCAAGGGAGATCTTCAAGCCCATCTCAGTCTTGACGGCGCTTTTGCGCAGGGAGTCGCTGGCGCAAACGACACCTCTCGAGGAGCTGATCAGAAACACCATCGATGCGCCTTTGCTTGCAAAGATCGCCGAAGCGCATCGCCATGGCAGGCGGTTGTACATGGGAACCGTGAACCTGGACAACCGAAGGTTTGTCGTCTGGAACATGGGCCTGATCGCCACGTACCAGAATCAGGCTGCCCTGGAACTTTTTCGGCGTGTCATGCTCGCCTCGGCATCCGTTCCGATTGCGTTTCCGCCTGTGCTCTTTCAGGTCGAAGCCAATGGCCAGACGTACGATGAAATGCATGTGGACGGGTTCGTGATCGCCAACGTCTTCGTGCTTGGCAGCATCTTCAGCCCGTCTGAAATCTACAGTCGCCATGGTGATGGGCGTGGGCGCGAAGACATCTTTATTGTCCACAACGGCAAGCTGACCGTTGAGCCGAGTGCAACTGAGCGATCACTGCGTGGCATTGCGCTTCGTTCGATCGAGGTCGCCGGTTGGTCTGGCATCGTCGGTGATCTTTTTCGGGAATTCGCTTTCGCCCGCCGGGACAACGCGGGCTTTCACTGGGTCACCATTGCCGAGGGAACGCCGCTTCCCGAGTCTCTCGAGTTCAATCCAGAGGAAATGCTCAAGCTTTATGAGGTAGGGCGAGAGGATGCGAAGGCGGGGCCCGAATGGCGCTTATGGCCGCCGGGCATGCGGGGTGATCGGAATCAGGGCTCGCCGGCCTCAACAACACGCTAGAAAAGCGTGCGGCCGCGCTTCTCGCCACCACTCTCCGGATAGGTATGGCGGGCGCCTGCGCAGCGTGTGTGTCGAGGACATCTTCGGCGCATGCCTGCTTCTAGGACGCAGCGGCACACAGCTGCCGAGCGAGCCATGAGGTTATCAGTTTTTAGAGGGGGCTTTTGCGTCTCGTGATGTTCTTGATCGCATCGCACCTGCCGGGACGAAAGCCCATGCCCAACGCGGCAAGGGCTTCGTCCCCCTATCAGGCAGCCTGGATCGAGAGACTGTTCCGCCCTGGTATGCCGGCTCTTTCGTAGGCAGTGATTGTGCAGGGCGGAGATGGTCAGGTTCGACGCCGATGAAGGTCACTTCTCATGGCCAAGGTTGGTCCATTGATTGGCCATCTCCGAGAGCGTCAATCGTGCGACCTGGCTACCACGCTGCCATCGGTCGGGTCGACCAACAGGGCGACGTGGTCGCCACGCGTATTCCTTGCGTCCGCGCCCCACAGGCCGTTATCGAACTTCACATGCTTGATGTTGACGTAGCCGACCGTGGCCAGTTTGGCATTGACCTCGTCCTGATTGAGTTTGGACGGTGCATCGGCTGGATAGACCTTGCCGCTGACAGGGCCAACCGCAAGTTTGACCCAACGCTTGTTGCCGCCGCGGGCCTCCGTGCGCCACACGCCTTCCTTGAACTCCAGGTTCTTCACTTCCTTGTAACCGGCGTTCGCTATCGACGTCTTGATGGCGTCCTCACTCAATGCACCAGATGGCGGAGTAGACGTCCACGTCGTAATCGTGGGGAGGGTTTGCGTGGCGCTGGCCACCGATGGCGCGGCGCTTGGCATATTCTGCGCGAAGGCGATGCCGCAAACTGAAAGTCCAACCAACAGGGGAAGTATGCGCTTCTTCATGGTGAACTCCTTCTGCATTTCGCAGGAAGTCGTGCAACTAGCATGCGCATATGTAGTGCAATCCGATATGAATTTGGGGCTGTGGTTTTGCGAGCAGTCACAAATTCACGGTGGAGCCACAGTTTCCGAATTGACAGCGTGAATCGGTCATGACTTCTCTGGCGACGTCTGAACTAATGCCAACGTGCGGAGGAGGTGGGTGGTCTCGTTGCCAAGGCGATCGCCGCGGGTGGCTCGATCTACGACAAGCCGGAAGAATTCAGCTTCATGTATGCACACGGCTTTTTGATCTGGACGGGCACGGATGGAGCGTCATCCACATGAGCGCCATGGCAACTCAGTCGTGAGCTACGCGAATCCGACCGACACTGGGCACACCCGACTGCACGGGGTGCTCACATTTGGCTTGAAGGGGCCTTGATGTTGCACAACGCCCGCGATTCCATCGGTGTTGAACCTGTTCAAGCCGCTGCCTTGAACAGGGCGATAATGACGGCCGATGCATGTTGCGTGTGCGGCAGAACTTCGGCCTCCTTGCCCTGCAAGTGGCCCAGCGATTCACCGATAAATCGCAGATTCGTCAGGGCCGATATCACATCGTCGAACAGCTCGCGTGAAATCGTGACGGTCGAGGAAATTGTCTCAGTCATTTATTGCACCTCATTGCACAACGGCCGGCTTCGCGCAGAAGACCTGTTGGGAGTCAGCGCGCCGGCCATACAAGAAACTGTGTGCGAGCAATGACTGCGACAATCTTGTTGCGACAAAACGCCCTAGTGAAGCGTCGTGAGTGGCGTCGAACTTGCCCTCTAGGTGCAAGGAACGGCGTTGGTGGAATGGGGCGCTCAGATGTTAAGTCGGCGACGCGTCGTCGTCGCGTCCCATGCGTGCGCGGCATGGTTGACACACGGCGGTAGCGGCACGTTGGTAGTGTCCGTTTCCGACCCCATCCGGCTTTGTGCTCCGGTGTCGTCCGTCGCGCACGTCGCGCCATCAGGCAGGTACGTACGTCAATCTGATTACGCCAGCGGCAATCACATCGTTGGCGACGAGGCGGAGCCGCGGATGTGGGCCCGCGAAGAACGGCTTTCCGTGGCCAAGCACGACGGGGTGGACGTAGAGCTGATACTCATCAATGAGACCAAGATCGGTCAGGCCTTGCGCAAGGCCGGGTCCGGCGACTTCGATCTCCCCGGTGAGTTCTTCCTTCAGCCGCTGTATTTCTGTCTCGATGTCAGCGGTGACAAGGGTGGCGTTCGGTCCGACCGACTTCAGCGAGCGTGATACGACCCACTTCGGTTGGCTCCGCCACACTGCCGCGTAGTCGCGCTCATCCGCGTCCAAGTCAGGAGAATCATCGTCCCAGTAACGCATGACCTCGTACATCCCGCGACCGTAGAGCATGCCCGACTGGTTGCGAACTTGCTCCGTGAAGTGACGAAACAGCGAAGGATCAGGCGGCCCGAATGCCTGGTGGTCGACGTAGCCATCCAGGGACATGTTCAACCCGAAGACAAACTTTGCCATGGGGAAGTCTCCACGCCAGAGGTTTCAGGGTAGCTTGAGCCACGGCTGTGCAGAAGTGTGTTTGAGACGGCGTGCAGCTCGCTTTGGCTGCATGACCAATGGCCGGTGTTTTGCGTTCGACTCATGGCGCAAACTATCCATGCTCGCAAGCCAGCGTTAAGGTCGGAAGCGCCAGCACTACGTTGAGGTGGCGATGGAAGGCCGTTCAGGCGATAACAAATTCCACACGCGTTGCATGCCGGGGCCCACTACAGACTTGGTGTAGGGTGACGGCGACCGGGAACGGGAACCGTAACGGAGGTTGAGCAAATGCCTGCAGAGACCGCCTCTGCTCCGTGGATGGCATTCGGCGCCGTGGAGATCGACACCCTGGGCCATCGCTTGTTTGTCGAAGGCGAGGAGGTCGGGCTCGAGCGCAAGGCATTTGCGGTGCTCGTGCTGCTTGCGCGCGACGCCGGTCGCGTCATCAGTCGTGATGAGATTCTTGACGTGGTGTGGGGGCATCGCCATGTCACGCCTGGTTCGCTCAGTCGCATCATCACGTTGTTGCGTCACGCCCTCGGCGAGAGCGGCGAAGAGGCACACTATCTGCATACCGTGCACGGCGTCGGCTTTCGCCTCGATGCCGAAGTGAGAGCCGCCGCGTCGCGCGAGGAGTTGGTGGCCGATGGCGCACTGGAGGAAACGGAACTAGCATCCGTGTCGACGCTCATCAGCGATGTCGGCGCGTCTCCCGCTGCAAAGGCGGCGACTCCGGTAACGGCCTTGCCACCTGCAAAGGCCCGACGGGTCGACCGGCGAGTCGCTGCCGTGGTCATGGGTTTGCTGCTGGTGGGGGCAGTCCTGCTCGGCTGGCGTCAGGTGTCACGTCACCCCGCCGACACGGCGGCGGTGGTCGATCTCAAATCCATCGCGGTGTTGCCGTTCGAGAACCTGAGTACCGACAAGAACAACGCCTATTTCGCCAGCGGGATGCAGGACATGATCCTGACCCAGTTGGTGGGTATCGGTGGGCTCAAGGTGATCTCCCGCACCTCGACAGAGAAGTACCCAAGCCATCCGGAAGACGTGAAAACCATCGCGCGGCAATTGGGTGTGGCGACCCTGCTGGAGGGCACGGTACAGAGGGTCGACAATCAGGTGCTGGTCAACGTGCAGCTGATCGATGCGAGCAGCGGCGATCATCTCTGGGCGAAAGCCTATACGCGCACGCTGGACAATGTATTCAATGTGGAAGGTGAGGTTGCGCAGAACGTGGCGGAGGCGTTGAAGGTGCGGCTGACGTCCGCCGAGACTGCGCGCATGGACAGAATGCCGACGTCGAACGCCGAGGCGTACGACCTTTACCTGCAAGCGGGCGCGCATGCCAACCGGGCCTATGACGATTCCTCCTTGACGTCGAACGAATTGCCGCTGGCGATTTCGCTCTATCAACAGGCGCTGGCGAAGGATCCGAACTTCGCGCTGGCCTCGGCCGCCATGGCGCGCGCCCATATGCAGATCTATTTCTTTGGTCCCGACCGCACGAACGCTCGTCTGGCCGAAGCGAAGGCCGCCGCTGATCGGTCCCTGGCGCTGCAGCCCAATCTTGGCCAGGGACACTACGCGCTGGGGTTGTACGACTACTGGGGACATCGGGACTACGCTGGCGCCATGGCCCAGTTGGAGTTGGCGCGACAGGCATTGCCCAACAGCGCCACAGTGGAGCTCCTCCTCGCCGCGATTGCCCGGCGACAGGGGCACTGGGATGAGGCGGTAGCGCAGTTTCGCGCTGCCACCGTACTCGATCCACATAGCGAATTTGCGTACAACCAGCTGGGAGTGACCTATCAGAGCTTGCGTCGCTATGCAGATGCAGACCAGGCTTATACCGCCGCCATGGCGTTGAGCGAGAATCCTTCCGGCGAGCGGATGGCCAAGGCTTTCAATATGCTCATGTGGAAGGGCAATCCGGCCCCGCTGCGCACCTTGCTTGCGGATCTCACTCCGGGCAGTGATGCCTACTCTGCCAACATTGCGGCCGTCTATTTCGAGCGCTCGTTGGCGCGCGATTACGCCGGGGCCGTCAAGGTGGCCGAGGCCGACAAGGCGCAGGACTGGTCCGATCCGGACAACATCGTTTTGCCGCGACGCCTGTTCGTGGCGTGGGCCATGCAGGCGGCGGGCGACACCACCAAGGCCACTGATGCGTACGCCGAAGTGGCGGCACGTGCTCGCACCGCCCTCGTCGAGCGCCCCGATGATGCGGACCTGCATCTCGCCTTGGGATATGCCTATGCCGGACTCGGGCGAAAATCCGAGGCCGTGGCGGAAGGCGAGCGTGCCATCGCCCTGATGCCGGTGGCGCAGGACGACCTCACCGGGGTGGATATGCTCGAGCACCAGGCCAACCTCTATGTGCGCGTCGGCCAAAACGACCAGGCCATCGCCCTGATCGAGCAGGTGCTTTCTCTGCCGGCTGGCGAGGTCCTGTCGAGCGAGATGCTCCGCCTCGACCCCGTATGGGATCCGCTGCGTGACGATCCACGCTTCAAGGCGCTGCTCGTGAAATACCCGACCAATATTCCGGCTGTCGTTCGTGCCGAACCAGCCAGGCCCCAGCAGGGGCAAGAGGTGGTCGACGCAGTTGCCAGACGTCGCGTCGATCCACTGTCGCGCTAAGGGCTGGGCGAGAGTCGAATGTAAAGGCGCTCGAAAGCTAGCTGGGGGCTCGTTAGTTTGAACGTCTGCAGCTACGGAGTCTCATGTGGCATGGAAGTCGCTGTGTTCGCGTCGCGGTGAGATTGCAGGCTTTGATGCCGAGGGTCTGGTGAGCCAATCACCCCTGATCCGAGATCGCCTTCCAGGCCATGAAGAAGTTCAGTGCCGCCTCGCGGGATAAGTTTCGCGCATGATCAAAGCGATGATCAGCGCGAGGCACAGGCCGGCCATGAGCGGTCGTCCCGCAAATTGGGCGAGTTCCAGCGTGGCGGGCGTAAGCCCCTGTTCAAGCCCCAGGCCGGCGCGCATGCCCGGCCTGCTGATCATCACGCCGCCAATGATGGAGAACATGCCGTTGATCATGGCGGCGGACGTTCCGATGTATTGCTGCGCAACGACATCGGCGGCGGTGCTGAAGGCAAGCATGTGGACCGCATTGCCCAGGCCAAAGGTGAAGCAGAGCAGCATGTCGAATGTGCTGCTTTTGGTTGGGACATAGAGCAGAAGAACCAGCGCGAACATTTGCACGGCGAGGCCGATCAGGACGGGGAGCTTGCGTCGCTGCACGCGGTCCGAAATCCAGGGGATGGTGAAGCTGCCCACCGCCAGTCCAAGCCATAGCAGGGAGGAGGCGAGGTTGGCCGACTCTCTGCCAAACCCACGGATCGTCATGAGCTTCGGGCCCCAGACCACGCCAAGGCTCAGCAAGACACCAAAGCACAAGGCGCCAAAGGCGGCGGCTGCCCAAACGTGAGGTACTTTGGCCACCTTGGCGAGCGAGCGAGGAATGCTCAGAAGTAGCGCGCCGAAGGTCTGTCCGGCAGGCACGGTCACTGTGTTCGCATCGCGCAGCCAGACCATCGCAATGCCAAGGAGGACGACTCCTCCCATGCCCGCGCCATTGAACAAGGTTCGCCATGGCAGTACGGACAAAGCCAATGTCAGGAGGTTTTGGGTGAAGACGGCCAGCATAGAAGCGGCGAACTGCACGAGGCCGAACATGAAGCTGAACTTGTGCCAGCCAAACCAGGTGCCGCCAATGTAGCCGGCGCCGACGAACCCGGTGCATGAGCCGAGTGCGACGCAGGCTTGCGCCACAAGTAGCATGCCGAAGCTGTTGGCGTTGGCGAACGTGAAGACGCCAAGCGTGACAAGCACCATGGCCGGCAGCAGCACGCTTCTGGCGCCGAGGCGGTCGAACAGTGGCCCGCTCAGGAACTGGCAGGCAGCGAGTACCCAGGTGTAAAGCGCTGCAATATGGCCTACCTGAGCAACCGAAAGGCCCACGTCCTTTTGCACGTTGGCGTTGACGATGGAGTAGCCAGTCTGAAAGCTGAAGTAGTAGCTCACGAAGGCTACGGCTATGCACCAGACGCCCCACGCTCGCGCGCCGCCTTGCTGAACTGATGGGGTGGCTGCTTCCATCGTAAGGTTCCGGAGCGCCATGGATTACGGTGCCGACAGATGTATTTTCTCGCCAACTCCAGTGACAGGCCCGACGCGAAGGCGGTCGTGGGCGAAAGGCTTGCGTGGTTTACGAATTAGCGTGATTTCCACCCCGTGCTGCCAAGGGGTGCGACTCATTTCGGCATCTGGCTTGTTCGCCCGTGCACGAAGTGTGAAGTGTCGAACACCGTTCCGTTGCCGGAGTTTCCAGTGAATGAAACGCGCAGGTTCATGGCGGAGATCCATGTGCGTTCGAAATTCGGAGCGGAGTTGCGTGGCCGGCGCGCGCTACACCGTACTGACGTGCCACTGCATCGGCCCTCTGGCGCGCCAAGGCGGCGATTCCGGAAGCGTAACTTTCCCGGTCGCTGTTCTCACAGAGCAGCGCACGAGCGCAACGGAGGAAGCGCCGGTTCTTCGCTCGGAAATCAGTTCGCCAACGGCCCCGTCACCGGTTTGCGAACGCTCAGCGCCACGCCGCCGGACGCGGCGATGATTGCGGCCACCGCCACCCATTGCTGCAGGTTCAAGCGTTCTCCGAGAAAGGCTGCGCCTGCCAATGCGGCAACGGCAGGCTCAAGGCTCAGCAGCACGCTGAAGGTGCGGGCGGGAAGTCGCGTCAACGCGATCATTTCCAATGAATAGGGAAGTGCGGAACTCAGGATGGCGACGCCAAGGCCGAGTGGAAGAAGTGCAATGGAGAAGAGCGCGGAGCCGGCATGGGCGATGCCGGTGGGAACGGCCACCAGCGCGCCGATGAGGATGCCCAGCGTCACGGCGTCTCTGCCGTAGGCGACGCCGGCCTTCTGTCCGAACAGGATGTACAGCGCCCAGCCCACGCCTGCGGCCAGCGCGAACATCACGCCAACGGGATCGAGCGCATGGGCCTGCTCGCGCAGCGGAAGCAGCAGCAACAGGCCGGTCACCGCAAGGGCAATCCACACGAAGTCCACCGCACGCCGTGAGTGGAAGATGGCGATGGCCAGCGGGCCGGTGAACTCCAGCGCAACCGCGATGCCGAGCGGGATGGTGCGCAGCGCCATGTAGAACACCAGGTTCATCACGCCTAGGGATAGTCCGTAGCCCCACAGCACACGCCAGTCGGCGTTGGGGCGGGTGGAGCGCCACGGCCGTCGCGCCAGCACCATGATCAGGCCGGCCAGGCCAAGCCGGAATGCGGTGGCTCCCTGCGCGCCCACCAGCGGAAATAGCCGTTTCGCCAACGCAGCGCCGCATTGGTAAGAAGCCATGGCTACAAGGAGGCAGGCAATCGCCAGGAGTAGCGGGGCAGTGGAAGAGCGCGGGGACATGTCCGGTCCGAGGGGAGTGGCAGACACCCATCATGCCCGTAAGCCGCGCAACATGGCGCTTCTTCAGGCCGACGTTGCTGACAGGACGTGACAACAGACTGCCGTGGCCGGCCGCGGACAGCCGACGGCTTGGCCGGCAGGAGTCTTCCGAGTCGACACGTGGCGCCTTACTGCGCGACCTTTTCCGACTCCACCACCATATCCAGCACGTAGGCGGTGTTGGGCGCGTCCGCCGGCGGGTTCTTGATCGCGAAGCGCTTGATCCGAAGCACGTTGCGGATGCCGGGCTCGTGCGTATAGCCCTCGATGGGCTGATTCAGCGGCTGCCACTCGCCGGGCGTGCCCGTCTGCAGGCCGTGTTCGTCGAAGTGCCGTTCGCGCACGTTGAGGCACTGCTTGTCGGGAATCAGCGGGTGACTGCAGGGCACGGTCTGCGCGGACACTTCGAGGAAGATGGTTTCGCCCGGCCCGCCATAGCGCGTCTCGGCGGTCGGTTCGCCGACGAAGGTCAGCGTGTCGCCGTTGGCCGCGACCAGTTGCAGGCGTGGCGAGGCTTCGCCGGTCTGCAGGGTCACCTTCAACTTGCCTTGCAGGCGCTGGCTGATGGCGTCGTCGAGTGAGGCGAGGGCAGGATCAGGGCAGGCCATCAGGGTGTGCGCCATCTGGCCGATCTCGATCTGTCCGTCGCTGATGCTGTAGCTGCCGGTGATGCTGTTGCAGCTGTTGACGACATTGAGCCGGTTGGCGGAGAAGTCCAACGACAGGGGTTTGTCGGCGCGGATGAACAGCGCATCGATGCGTTTGCCCGCACTGTCCGTGGCGTCGCTGAGTCGCCAGTGGTATTGGGGCAGTACGCTGGCGTCGATCGCCGCAGCGCCCGGGGCTGGGGTGGCCGTGGCGGAGGGCGAGGGGGCCGCAGGCGGCGCCGGCGAAGGCGAGCAGGCAGCCAGGGCGAGGGGGAGCCAAAGCAGGCGGACTTTCATGGGGTTGCCTCCATTCGGGTGCGGGTATGCCGCGCCCCTGGCGTATCTTGGCAAGGTCGGCGTCAACCCTATCTAAACGGGTGCGGCGCGGCGCCCGGTCCCTACGGTAGCGCATGGCCCCGACCCCGGGTTACCATACGGGTTTGCGTCATCCCCAGGAGTCATCGCGTGATCATCAATCCCAAGGTGCGTGGTTTCATCTGCGTGTCGGCCCACCCGGTCGGCTGCGAACTCAACGTGCTGGAGCAGATCAACATCACCAAGGCGCAGGGCGACCTGGGTCCGGGCCCCAAGCGCGTGCTGGTGATCGGCGCCTCCACCGGTTACGGCCTGGCTTCGCGCATCACGGCGGCGTTCGGTTACGGCGCGGCGACGCTGGGCGTGTTCTTCGAGAAGCCCAGCAGCGAGACCAAGACCGGCACGGCCGGCTGGTACAACTCGGCCGCGTTCGACAAGTTCGCCAAGGAAGCTGGTTTGTACAGCCGCTCGATCAACGGCGACGCGTTCTCCAACGAGACGCGTGAGCGTGCGATCGAGATGATCAAGAACGAGATGGGCGGCCAGATCGACCTTGTCGTCTACTCGCTGGCCTCGCCTGTGCGCAAGCTGCCGGACACCGGCGAAGTGGTGCGCTCCTCGCTCAAGACCATCGGCCAGACCTTCACTGCAAACTCGGTCGACACCAACCGCGACACGGTCGTGCAGGCGTCGGTGGAACCGGCGAACGAGCAGGAGATCAAGGACACCGTCACCGTGATGGGCGGCGAGGACTGGAAGCTCTGGATCGACGCGCTGAGCAAGGCCGGCGTGCTGGCCGACCATGCCAAGACCGTCGCCTATAGCTATATCGGCACGGAAATCACCTGGCCGATGTACTGGCACGGCACGCTGGGCCAGGCCAAGCACCATCTGGACAATACCGCCAAGCAGCTGATCGCCGAGCACAAGGCCGAGCACCTCGACGCCTACGTGGGCGTGATGAAGTCGGTAGTGACGCAGGCGAGCGCGGCCATCCCCGTGCTGCCGCTCTATATCTCCATTTCCTTCCGCGTCATGAAGGAAAAGGGCATTCACGAGGGCACCATCGAGCAGATCAACCGCCTGTTCCGCGACCGCCTGTACCGGAAGGACCACCAGCCGGTGGAACTCGACGACGAAGGCCGCGTGCGCCTGGACGACTGGGAGCTGCGCGAAGACGTGCAGAGCGAGTGCAAGGCGTTGTGGCCTGTCGTGACCACCGAGACCCTCTTCGAGCTCACGGACTACGCCGGCTACAAGCGCGACTTCCTGCGCCTGTTCGGCTTCGCCCGCGAAGACGTCAACTACGAAGCGGACGTCGGCTCCGATCGTCGCTTCGACGTGGTCGAACTTTGATCCACGCGTGACCCGGGAGCGCCGCAAGCGGCTCCACCATCGTTGAACAGCGGGGCTCCTTTGGAGCCCCGTTTTGCTTATGCTCCGACGATGCGTACCGCCATCGTCTGGTTCCGCCGCGATCTTCGCCTGGCCGACAACCCGGCGCTGGCCGCCGCGTGCGCCACCCACGATCGCATCCTGGCGCTATACATCCACGCGCCGCATGAAGAGGGCGGCTGGGCGCCAGGCGCAGCCAGTCGCTGGTGGCTGCACCATTCGCTCGCGTCCCTGCAGGCGGAGCTTCAACGCATGGGCGTCGCCCTGCACCTGCGGTTGGGCGACAGCCTTGCCGTGCTGCAGGAGCTCATCCGCGAGTGCGGCGCGACCTCGGCTTACTGGAACCGTTTGTACGAGCCGGCAGCCATCGCTCGCGATGCGGGAGTGAAGTCGGCGTTGCGCAACGAAGGCGTGGAAGTGCACAGCTTCAATGCGGCGCTATGGCGCGAACCCTGGCAGATCGAGACGCGAGAGTGCGGGCCCTACCGCGTGTTCACGCCTTACTGGCGTGCATTGCGCGAGCAGCTTGGCAAGCCCAAGTTCCTGCCTGCGCCGACGGTGATGCGTGGTGTTCCGGTGGCGGGCGGACTGCCGCTTGAAGCGCTCGGCCTCTTGCCCGACTTGCGCTGGGATGCCGGCCTCGCCAGCAGTTGGAAGCCCGGAGAGCAGGGGGCAGGGGAATGGCTGGACATCTTTGCCGATGATGCCGTGGGCGACTACGCCAACGCGCGCGACCTGCCTGCGCGTCATGGCACCTCCCGACTTTCACCGCATCTGCATTTTGGCGAGATATCCCCGCGCCAGATCCATCGTCGGCTGGCGGATCGAGCAGCGGCCACCGATGCACGACGTCGCCCAGACCTCGAACCGTTCCTTCGGGAGCTGGGCTGGCGCGAATTTGCCCATCACTTGCTCTACCACTTTCCACAGACGCCGACGGTCAACTACAACTCGCGGTTCGACGGCTTTGCTTGGAGCGCCGACAGTGAGGCGCTACAGGAGCGGTGGCAGCGCGGACGTACGGGCGTGCCCCTGGTGGATGCAGGCATGCGCGAGCTCTGGCATACGGGATGGATGCACAATCGCGTGCGCATGATCGTGGCCAGCTTCCTGTGCAAGAACCTCCGGCAGCACTGGCTTCATGGCGCGCGGTGGTTCTGGGACACGCTGGTCGATGCCGATCTCGCCAACAATTCACTGGGCTGGCAGTGGGTGGCAGGCTGTGGCGCCGATGCGGCGCCGTATTTTCGCGTATTCAATCCGGTGACCCAGGCGCGAAAGTTTGATCCGGAAGGACATTACTTGCGTCGCTGGCTACCCGAGCTGGCCCAAGCGCCGCTGCCATTGCTGCATGAACCGTGGAACGACCCGGCGTTGCTCCGGAGCAGTGGTTACCCGGCGCCCATGGTGGATCTGGCTGGAAGTCGCGATGCGGCGCTTGTGGCGTTTCGCGAGATGCGCCGCGATGAGCGCAGGGACGAAGACTAACCCCATAAGGCGTTTGAAGGTCTTCCTCGCAAAAGGCGCACTGCTGCCGGGCAGTGTCTTGCTCAGCGCACTTCAGGTGGTTGGGCGACTCCATCCGACGCGCTGCTGCGACGTAGCAGCCACGCCAGCACCGGCGGCGTCACCATTGCGGTGAGCAGGGACATAGCCACGATGATGGCGTAGATCTGGTCGGTGAACACGCCAGCGCTCAGGCCGAGACTGGCGATCACCACGCCGACTTCGCCGCGGGGCACCATGCCGAAGCCGACGATGGTGGCGCTGCGTGCGCGCAACGACAGCGCGCCGAAGAAGCCGCCGATCAGCTTGGATGCGATGGCGATCAGGGTGACAACGAGCAGCATGAGTTCGGCCTGCAGGTTGGCGAGCTGGTGCAGGTCGATCTTGCTGCCGGTGATGACGAAGAAGAAGGGCGTGAGCAGCGACAGCAGCGGCTGCATCTGCCTTTCCAGCGTGTGCTGCTGACGTGTCTCGGACGCGATCATGCCGGCGAGGAAGGCGCCGATGATTGCGGCCAGGCCAAACAGGGTGGAAACATAAGCCAGCCCGAGGCACAGCGCCAGCACGATGGCCAGCGCCGAATGCGGGTTTCGGGGCTTGTCGAGCCAGCTGGAGTTCCAGCGCATGACCCGGGCGCCACCCACGCCGATCACCGCGATAAAGCCAACCGCGCCGGCGAGCACCGCGAGCAGGTGCACCACGTCAATGCCTTCGCCGCCTTGCACCGACACCACCACGCCGAGCAGCAGCATGGCGAGGATATCGTCGATGACCGCGGCGCCGAGGATGACCTTGCTTTCGATGCGCTGCAGAGCGCCCAGCTCCTGCAGCACGCGCGCCGTGATGCCGGCGGACGTCGCCACAAAGGCGGCCGCGATGAACAGCGACCGGCTCCAGTCGAAGCCGTTGCCGTGAGCCCACACGCTACCCATGGCGAACGGCACCAGTACGCCAAGCACGCCCACCACGAAAGCGATGCGACCGACCTTCTTGAGGTCTTCCAGACGCGTTTCGAGACCGACCGAGAAAAGCAGCAACACCACGCCGACCTCGGACAACACGTCCAGCGGGGTGCCGGAGGCGATCTGCTCAGGGGTGATCCAGCCGAGCGCGGACGGGCCGACCACGCAGCCCGCGGCGATCTCGCCGACCACGCCCGGCAGCTTTAGGCGCTGCGCGATCTCGCTGCCGATCTGCGCGGCGACGAAGACGATGAACAGCGTAAGCAGAATGTCACTGGCGTGGTGCATGGGAGCGCATGGTGGTGGAGCGATGCCACGCATGCTACATGCTCGCGATGGCCCGCGTTGCTCAGCCCGATGCAGTCTTGCTGCGCGGCGACGCGTCGGCGTCCAGTCGACTGAACACCCAGCTCGCCGTGGCAGTCACCACGCCGAGCAGCAGTACGGTCCAGCGGAATGCAGGGATGTAATCCTCGTGGGCGTGGCCTTGCAGCAGTGCCTCCATCAGCAGCGAGGCCAGCGCAATACCGAAACTCATCGACAGGTATTGCGCGGTGGACGCCATCGAGGACGCCTGCGAGGCGTACGACACGTCCAGGTCGTTGTAGATCAGCGTGTTCATGGCGGTGTACTGCATGCCCATGAACCAGCCATAGACGTAGACCATCAGCGCGATCAGCCACATCGGCGAGCCCTTGCCGAGCAGGGCGAACGAAGCCAGCAGGACGGCCACGATCAAGGTGTTGGTGAACAGCAACCGGCGGTAACCGAAAAGGTTCAAGAGGCGGTTGATGCCCCACTTGGCGGTGATCGATCCCAGCGCCTGCGGCACCATCATCATGCCCGCCATCAGCGGCGACCAGCCGCAGCCGACCTGCAGGAACAACACCAGCAGCAGGAACATGCCGGATACGCCGAGGCGGGTGAACAGGTTGCCGGCCAGCGACACCCACACGCTGCGTATGCGCAGCAGGCTGAGGTCGGCCACGGGGTGGTCGGTGTGCCGGCTGTGCCACACATAGACAGCGCCGAACACCACGGCCAGCGCGCCGTAGATGGCGATCCACACCCACTTCCCACCGCCGCCGCTGGCCACTTCCGACGCGGTCAACAACATCGCCGACGACGCGGCGAACAGCAGGAAGCCGATGATGTCGAACGGATGCGCCTTGTCCAGTCGGTAATCCGGCATGCTCTGGCGGTTCATCCACATGCCGACCACGCCCACCGGCACGTTGATGAGGAAGATCAGTCGCCACGAGGTGTACTGGGCGAGGGCGCCGCCCAGCAGCGGGCCAAGCACCGAGCCGAGCAGGCCCACGGTGGCTACCGTGCTCATCGCCCTCACAAAGTCCCGCTTGTCGATGCTGCGAACCAGCACATAGCGGCCCACCGGCATCAGCGCCGCGCCACCAAGGCCCTGCAACACGCGTGCGGCCACCAGCTGCGGCAGCGTCTGTGCAATGCCGCACAACAGCGAGCCGATGGTGAAGGTGGCGATCGCCGCGCCAAAGATGCGCAGCGTGCCGAAGCGGTCGCACAGCCAGGGGCTGGCGGGAATGAAGATGGCGAGCGTCAGCACGTAGCTGGTCAGTGCGGTGCGCATGCCGAGCGGTGTGACGTGCAGCGCCTCGGCCATCGCGGGCACCGCCGTGTTGACGATGGTGGAATCGAGCGCCTGCATGAAGAACGCCGCGGCCACCAGCCAGATCAGTCCGCGGTAGCGCTCGCGTGATGACACGGGCGTGGGTGCAGGCGCCGATCCGTCAGCAGGCGGGACGGGGAGGTTGGCCTCCGTGGCAGCGGGATTCTCGGGCATGGCCGCTTATGATACCTGCTACGACAGCTTGCTTTTGGACAGGGGCGCGTCCAAAGTCAGTACGGTTTCATCTTTCGGGTTTGTGTGTGCGCAGGGCGTCAACCGCCACATGGCTGGCTGACGCGCGGACGCGACAGGCCTGCATCGACAACGATCGGGCAGTAGCCAGGCGCGCCGGAACGGTTTCGTTCCGGCGCGTCGTCTTTTTGTTTCATGGTCATCAGAAGACGGATGCGACACGCATCCGGCAGACAGGAGTCAGCATGAGCAGTCAACCATCCATCGTCATTTCGCGACTCGACCTGGAGCGCATCGAAGCGCTGCTGGAGCGCATGCCGCCCGCGCAGGCGGTTGAGTACGACGCGCTGCGCGCGGAGCTGGACCGCGCCGAGGTGGTTGAGCCTGCCCAGGTGCCCGCTGACGTGGTCACCATGAACTCGGTGGTCACGTTCCAGGACGAGGACAGCAGCGACGAATTGACCCTGAGCCTGGTCTATCCCTCGGGCGCCGGCGTGCCGGGCACGGTTTCTATCCTGGCGCCGGTAGGCAGCGCCTTGTTGGGCCTCAGGGTCGGGCAGAAGATCGCGTGGCCCACTCCGGATGGCCGGCAGCGCATGCTGCGCGTGCTGGAGATCGAGTACCAGCCCGAAGCTTCGGGCGATCTGCATCGTTGATGCTGATGGCGTTACGGCGGGTGCGCACACCTGCCGTAACGCAGGTCATGCTCAGTCGAAGTAGTGCGAGTAACCCAGCCGGAAGCCGTCGGGCAGCAGGCTGATCGTCCACGGCGAGGAGCGATGGACGGCCCACAGGCCCATGCCGGTACCGACGGCGGCGCCGACCAGCACATCACTCTGCCAGTGTCCATGCGTCTTCACGCGCGCCACGGCGTCGTAGGCCGGCAGCAAGGCCAGCAGATACACCGAAGGCTGCTCCTTGCCGTAGGTGGCGATGAACGGCGTGACCGCCGCGGAGATGGCGCCCACCTCGTTGCTTGGGAAACTGTGCGCTCCCCAGCCCTGGAAGAACTTGTTCGGATCGTCGGTCTGCGACGGACGCTCGCGCTGAAACACCCACTTCATGGTCTGCGTGGTGATGCCCGACATCACCATGGCGTCGGCCGCGCGCCAGAACGTGTCCCCCAGCCGATTCTCGTCACCCAGCCACAGCGCGCCGCCACCAATGGCGAGCCCTGTGCCGTAGAAGACGAAGTTCTGCGTGCTGCGCTTCCAGATGCCGCTGTTGTCGTAAGGCACCTTGTGGTCGATGCCGAAAGGACCCCCGCCTGCCCATGCCGTGCCGCTTGCCGCGAACAGGGCCCAACCTACCCATTTTCGAAGTCGCACCCGCTTGTTTCCCCCTGTGTCCGTCTGCAACACGCGACGGATCGCAGGAAATTGTAACGGAAGTGTCACCTCACGGACGGCCGCCTGGATGGCCAAGGCGCTTGTCGCGGCGCCGATGCTTCACGCCACGTCGACAGTTCGAGCAGGCCCTGATGGCGGGGATCAGTCGAAATGATGGACCCAGCCCACCTTGAAGCCGCCCGGCAACAGGGAAATGATCCACGGCGAATCGCGGTGGGTAGCCCAGATGCCGACGCCGGCGCCGATGGCGGCGCCGAACACCACGTCGCTCTGCCAGTGGGCATGGACCTTCACGCGGGCTACCGCATCGTAGGCGGGCAACAGGGCCAAAAGGTACACCGCCGGATGCTCACTGCCGTAGGTGGCCATGAACGGCGTGACCGCCGCAGTGACGGCGGCCACCTCACCGCTGGGAAAACTCTGCGCGTGCAAGCCCTGAAACCACTTGTTGGGGTTGTCGGTTTCGGAGGGGCGCTCGCGCTGGAAGGTCCACTTGAGCGCCTGCGTGCCAACGGCAGTGACCACCATCGAATCCACCGAGCGCCAGAACGTATCGCCCAGCCGGTCGTTGTCGCCCAGCCAGAGGGCGCCTCCGGCCACGGTGACGATGGTGCCGTAGATCAGGATTTCCTGGTTGCTGCGCTTCCAGATGCCGCTGTCGTCATAGGGCACCAGGTGATCCATGCCGAGGATGCCGCTGCCGGCCCAGGCGGGGCTGCAGGCAAGGGAAAGCGTCAACACCACGGATAGTCGAGTACGCATGGGCCCGTCCTCTCGCGTGCGAATCGACGGGAATCGACTTGTTGGACCGTACGCCGCCGTGCTTGCTGGACCCTTACAGGATCGAAAACCGTGGCTGAACCGTTAAACTCCCGCTCATGAGGACCCCCGCATGAGCCAGAGTCACGCTCCCGACGCGCGCACCCGCGCCGCCGAACTGCGCGAGAAGATCGAACGCGCCAATCATTGCTACTACGTGCTCGACGAGCCGGAGATCACCGATCTCGACTACGACCTGATGCTCCGTGAGCTGGAGGCGCTGGAGCAGGCGCATCCCGAGCTGGCTACCCCCGATTCGCCCACCCGACGCGTGGGCGCCAAGGCCAAGGGCGGTTTCGCCGAAGTGCGGCACGCCATTCCCATGCTGTCGCTCAACAACGCCTTCGAGCAGGAGGGCGATACCGACCGCGAGCGATTCCGCGAGGTGGCCGAGTTCGAGCGGCGTATCGAGCAGACGCTGGACCGCCGCACCCCGGTATTTTCCGTGGAACCGAAGCTCGACGGCCTGGCGATCAGCCTGCGCTACGAGGATGGCGTTTTCGTGCAGGGCGCGACGCGAGGCGACGGCGAAACCGGTGAGGATGTCACCGCCAATCTGCGCACGGTGCGTGCCATTCCGCTGCACCTGCGCGGCGAGGGTTGGCCGCGCGTGCTGGAGGTTCGCGGTGAGGTGATCATGCTGCGCAAGGATTTCGAGGCGTTCAACGAGCGCGCCCGCATCCATGGCGAGAAGACCCTGGCCAATCCGCGCAACGGCGCCGCCGGCTCGCTACGCCAGCTCGATCCCTCGATCACCGCGAAGCGCAAGCTGAGCTTCTTCGCCTACGCGGTGGGCGAGGTGCGGGGCGGTGAACTGCCGTTGACGCATTCGAAGACCCTGGCGCAACTGCGCGAGTGGGGCTTCCCGGTGTCGCCCGAGGTGGACACCGCGCGCGGCCTGGACGGGCTGATCGCCTATTACCACCGCATCGGCGAAAAGCGCGACCGCCTGCCTTACGACATCGATGGCGTCGTTTACAAGCTGGACGACTATGAGGGCCAGCGCGTGATGGGCTTCGTCTCGCGGGCGCCGCGCTGGGCCATCGCGCACAAGTTCCCGGCGCAGGAACAGACCACCACGGTGGAGGCGATCGAGATCCAGATCGGCCGCACCGGCGCGGCCACGCCGGTGGCGCGACTGGCGCCGGTGCAGGTGGCCGGCGTCACCGTCACGAATGCGACGCTGCACAACGCCGACCAGGTGGCGCGGCTGGACGTGCGAGTCGGTGACACGGTGATCGTGCGCCGAGCTGGCGACGTGATTCCCGAAGTGGTTCGCGTGATTCCGGAACAGCGCCCGGCCCATACCCATCCCTGGCACATGCCATCGCACTGTCCCGTGTGCGGCTCGGCGTTGTTGCGCGAGGAAGGCGAGGCTGCATGGCGCTGCTCGGGAGGTTTGATCTGCGCAGCGCAGCGCAAGGAGGCGTTGATCCACTTCGCCGCGCGCCGCGCGATGGACATCGAGGGCATCGGCGAGCGCTTTGTCGATGCGCTGGTGGACTTTGGTTACGTGCACACGCCGGCCGACCTGTACAAGCTCACGCTCGACGACTTCCTGGAGATGAAGCGCCGCGCAGACGAGCGCGACGGCACCACGCCGGAGACGGTCAAGCAGGGCAAGGTCGCCACCAAGTGGGCGGAGAACCTGATCGAGGCGATCGAGGCCAGCAAGCAGACCACCTTGCCCCGCTTCCTGTTCGCGCTCGGCATCATGCATATCGGCGAAAGCACGGCCAAGACACTGGCCGCGTGGCTGGGCAGCCTGGCGGTGATTCGCCGCATGCCGGCCGCGGTGCTGCGCGTGCTGCCGGACGTGGGCAGCGAAGTGGCTGCTTCCATCGCGGGCTTCTTCGCACAGAAGGGCAACCAGAAGGTCGTCGATGCGCTGTTGGCCTCGGGCATAACGTTCTCCGACGAAACACATCCTTCGCCCAAGCTGCGCCAGCAGCTCGACCTGGCGGTGCTGCTGGACATGGCCGGCGTCAATAAGCTTGGTCCCAAGAGCACCAAGCTGCTGGCCGAGCGTTTCACCACGCTCGACAAGCTGCTCGCCGCCGGGCCGGCGCATTGGGTGACGGCAGGTTTGCCATCAGCTGCCTCGACCAACCTGGAGGGTTTTCTCGCACACGAGAAGAACCTCAAGCCGCTGCGCGAGGCCGATGAGGCCATGCGCGAGCTGCTGGCTGCCATTCCCCAGGCGTCGACGGCCGCGGAGGCGGCGCTGGACGGACAGACGGTGGTGCTCACGGGCACGCTGGCCTCGCTCAGCCGCGATGAAGCGAAAGAGCGGCTCGAAGCGCTGGGCGCCAAGGTGGCCGGCTCGGTATCGAAGAAGACCAGCTTCGTGGTGGCCGGCGAAGCGGCCGGCTCCAAGCTCGACAAGGCGCAGGAACTCGGCGTGCCGGTGTGGGACGAAGCCCAGTTGCTCGCCTTGCTGGCCCGGCATGAGGGCGGGGCATGAACCTGCACCTCGCCGGACGCCTGCACCTGCGCGCGCGCCTTTATGCGTTGATCCGAACCTTCTTCGCCGAGCGCGCCGTGCTGGAAGTGGAAACGCCGATCCTGTCCGCCGCCGGCAATACCGAACCCAATATCGAGAGTTTCAGCACCACCTTCAGCGGGCACGTCGATGCCGGTTCGCGCGAGCGCTGGATGCGCACGTCGCCGGAATACCCATTGAAGCGCCTGTTGGCACAGGGCGTGGGCGACTGTTACGAACTTGGCCGGGTGTTCCGCAACGGCGAGGCAGGCGGGCGGCACAATCCTGAGTTCAGCATGCTGGAGTGGTACCGCGTCGGCTGGGACCATCACCAGCTGATGGAAGAAACCATCGCCCTGGTGGAGGCGGCGTTGGCCATGGTGGGCCGGCGGGCCGAAGTGTGGGTGGAAGGGTACCGGCAGCTATTCATTGATGAGCTGGGCATTGATCCTGCGCATGCGCCGATCGACGAACTGCGCGCGCCGCTGGAGGAGTTCGGCATCGATCCGGCGGGCTTGACTCGCGATGATTGGCTGGACCTGCTGATCACGCATCGCCTGCAGCCGACGTTTCCCAGCCACCGCATCACCGTCATCCACGACTATCCGGCGTCGCAGTGCGCGCTGGCCAAGGTCCGCGATGGTGATCCGCCGATCGCCGAACGTTTCGAGCTTTACCTCGGGCGTTACGAGTTGGCCAATGGCTACCACGAACTCAACGATGCGGCCGAACAGCGCCGACGCTTTGAGCGCGACAACACCGTGCGTGCTGCACGTGGGCAGCGTGAGGTACCGATCGACGAGCGGCTGCTCGAGGTGTTGGCCGGTATGCCCGACTGCGCCGGCGTGGCGCTGGGCATCGAGCGCCTGCTGATGTGCCTGGTGGGCACCGACGCGATCGCCGACGTGCTGACCTTTCCGTTCTCCGAGGCCTGAGCGCATGGCTCGGCCGTTGTTGGCGGCGATCCACCATGTCGCCCTGATCTGTTCGGATTACGCGCGATCGAAGGCGTTCTACAGCCAGACGCTGGGCCTGCGCATCATTCGCGAGGTGTACCGGGCCGAGCGCGACTCGTGGAAGCTCGACCTGGAAGTGAGCCCCGGGGTGAGCCTGGAGTTGTTTTCGTTTCCATCGCCACCGCCGCGTCCGTCACGACCCGAGGCGCAGGGTCTGCGCCACCTGGCGTTTGCCGTGCCTGATATTGACGTCGCGATCGCCACGCTCGCGCAACGGGGCGTCACGTGCGAGCCGGTGCGCGTGGATGAATACACCGGGCGTCGCTTTACTTTCTTCGCCGATCCGGATGACTTGCCGATCGAGTTGTACGAATCGCAGGGCTGAGTGGCGCTGGTGATCTTTGCGTCTTTGCGGCGGTTGCTGGGTTTATCTGGATGAAGCGCCTACGGCAGAGGTCTAAGGCACTGGATCCCGGCCTTCGCCGGGATGACGGTGAGGATACGTGACGCGTCCAGCATGGCCGGTCTCCTCGGTCTTCAATCCCGTCATTCCGGCGAAAGCCGGAATCCAGCGCCTTGTGTTGACTGCGTAAGGCGCCGATTGTCGGCGCCGGCCCTTCCTCGGCATTCACCAGAATGACGGTGCGGACTCGACGCGCTAGTCGCGCGTCTCCAGCAAATGCTTGTAGATCAACCCTCCCACCGCGCCGCCAATCAGCGGTACCAGCCAGAACATCCATAGCTGCTGGATCGCCCAGCTGCCCTGGAACACCGCCACGCCGGTGCTGCGCGCTGGATTCACCGAGGTCGCCGTAATCGGAATGCTGATCAGGTGGATCAGGGTCAGGGCAAGGCCAATGGCGAGAGGGCCAAAGCCGGCGGGCGCCCGCTTGTCGGTGGCGCCGTGAATCACAATCAGGAAGAACGCCGTCAGCACGAACTCGGCCACGATGCAGGCCATCAGTGAGTAGCCGCCCGGCGAATGTTCGCCGTAACCGTTGGCTGCGAATCGCGCGCTGGCGTCGAACCCCTCCTTGCCAGTGGCGATCAGGTACAGCACGGCGCCGGCCGCCAGGCCGCCGATCACCTGCGAGATAATATAGGGCACCACGTCCTTGGCTGCGAAACGACCACCTGCGCACAAGCCGAGGGTGACGGCAGGATTGAAGTGGCCACCGGAAATGTGGCCGACGGCATAGGCCATGGTCACCACCGTGAGACCGAAGGCGAGCGCCACGCCTGCAAAACCGATACCCAGCTCGGGGAAGGCCGCGGCGAAGATGGCGCTGCCGCAGCCGCCAAAGACCAGCCAAAACGTACCGAAGAATTCCGCTCCCAAACGCTTGCCCATGTTCATGGGGACTCTCCTTGCAGGTTTCAGGGAAAAGTTCGCGCGCATCCTTGAGTGAATTTCACAACGCTCCCGATCCGGCGCCCACTGCGGGCCAGGGCACGGGCGGGCATAGGCTAGCAAAACCGAACATCGCGATTGGATGAAGTCCGACGGCGTGAATTGACCTTTCCTTTGTGTATGCTGCCCCGTCGCCTACATTCAGATTGCGGGTCCGCCGATGTCGCAAGTCTTTGCCACCACCTCGTCGATGACCAGTCCCAGCCGAATGCTGGCCGGGCGCGACATCCAGACCCTGCTGCTGGCGTCACTGGGCGGCGCGCTGGAGTTCTACGACTTCGTGGTGTTCGTGTTCTTCGCCCTGCCGCTGAGCCATCTTTTCTTCCCGCCCGATACCGCGCCATGGCTGGCGCAGATGCAGGTTTACGGCATCTTCGCCGCGGGCTACCTCGCCCGTCCGCTGGGCGGCATCGTGATGGCCCACTTCGGTGACCGTCAGGGCCGCAAGCGGATGTTCACGCTCAGCGTGTTCCTGATGGCGTTGCCGACGCTGGCGATCGGCCTGCTGCCGGTGTACGCCTCGGCGGGCGCCCTCGCGCCGTTGCTGCTGTTGCTGATGCGCGTGGTGCAGGGCGTCGCGATCGGCGGCGAAGTGCCGGGGGCCTGGGTATTCGTGGCTGAGCACGCGCCGCGCGGACGCGTGGGTTTCGCCTGCGCCTGCCTTACCTCGGGCCTCACCGCGGGCATCCTGATCGGCTCGCTGACCGCGGCGTGGATCAATCACCACCTCACGCCCGAACAGGTGCTGGGCTGGGGGTGGCGCCTGCCGTTCCTGCTTGGTGGCGTGTTTGGCTTCATCGCCGTGTGGCTGCGCCGCTGGCTGAGTGAGACGCCGGTATTCGCCGAGCTGCGCGCACGCAAGGCGCTCAGCCGCGAGCTGCCGTTGCGCCAGGTGCTGGCCGGTCATGGCGGCAGCGTGGTGCTATCGATGGCGGTGACCTGGATGCTTACGGCGGCGATCCTGGTGCTCATCCTGATGCTGCCGAATCTGGTGCAGAAGTCGTTCGGCATCGCGGCTGACGAGGCCTTCTTCGGCAACAGCCTCGCGGCGTTCTGCCTGGGCATCGGTTGCATCGCGTTTGGCTGGCTGACAGACCGCATCGGCGCTGCACGCGCCCTGTTGCTGGGCTCGCTGGCCTTGCCGGCGGTGACGTACGTCCTGTTCGCCGACCTCGCCGCGGGCGGCGCGCATTTCCTCCCGCTCTATGCGCTGACCGGTTTCCTGGTGGGGGCAGTAGGCGTCGTGCCGACGGTGATGGTGGCGGCCTTCCCGGCGCCGATCCGCTATTCGGGACTGTCCTTCGCCTACAACATTGCCTACGCGATATTCGGCGCCAGCACGGCCACCTTGATCGGTTATTTGGCCGAGCGCGCCGGGCGGATGGCGCCGGCGCACTACGTGGCCGTGACCGCCGTGGTCAGCGTGGCGGCTGCCTTGTGGTTGATGGCGTCGGGGAAGGGGAAGTCGGCGGACATGGCCTGACGACGAGCACTCGCCGTCTCGTGTTCTCCGTCATCCCGGCGCAGGCCGGGATCCAGTGGCGAAGGCGCGGGGCTTTCGCGAAAACCGACGAGTGAGTCTCTGGATCCCGGCCTGCGCCGGGATGACGAAAATGCAGGGCCGCGCGTGCCTTCATCTGGTGTCCCCAGAGATTCACCCAGACGGCGAAACAAATCCGATCAGGTGTTGTTGATCGTCGATCCCGTCAACAGTCCCCGCGCCAGCATGCTGCACTGCTTGCGATACAGCAGCAGCTGCCACTGGCGCCCGCCCAACTGGCGCCACAGCACCGCCGAACGCACCGCGGCCAGCAGGCTGGTGCGCACCTTCTCCACGATGGCAGGCTGCTGCAGTTGTTGGGGATTGCCGGTGACCATCACGCGCGGTTTCAGGGTGGACAGCGTGCCGGCATAGAGCTCGGCCAGGCGACTGCTTACCTGCGGGGATTCGGCGCCGAAATGTTCAACCTGGCGCTTGGCGGCGACGATGCCCTGCTGCAGGCGATCGAGCAGGTCGCCCCGACGCGACAGGCTGCGTTCCAGGCGCATCACGGTGAACGCCATGCGGGTGATCGCCACGTCACGCTGGTTCTCGTCCAGCAAGGTAATCAGCTGACGCAGCCCCATGCGCACGGCGGACACATCGCCATACACGCCGACCACCGATGGCGCGTCGATGCGGAAGACGCTGGCCATGCTCGCGGCCATCGCGGTTTCGTCGCAGCGGCCTTCGTTGGCCAGTTGCTGGGCGAGCGTGGCGGCCTGGAACAGGCCAGCGAGGGCCAGCACGCGCTCTTCATTCATGGCAAAGGCTTCAAACACCGGTAAGGGACTCGCTGGAAACGGAGGAGGGCTGGACATCATTCCAGCCGCCGAAGGGGGCGTCGGTGCGCTCGATCACGGCGCCGCCCAGACAGGCCTCGTCGTCGTAGAACACCACTGACTGGCCGGGCGTCACCGCGCGCTGCGGTTCGTCGAAGAGGACCTCCAGGCCGCCCTCGCGCACGATCACCTCACAGGCCTGGTCGTGCTGCCGGTAGCGCGTCTTGGCGGTGCAGCGGAAGCGCGACGCGGGGGGCTCGCCGGCCACCCAGTTGGGAGATTCGGTGCGCAGTCGGCGCGAATACAGCCAATGGTTCTCGCCGCCCTGGGCTACATAAAGGACGTTGCCCGGCACGTCCTTGCCGACCACGTACCAGGCCTCGCCGCTGGCGCCGTGGCGGCCGCCGATGCCCAGGCCGTTGCGCTGGCCGAGGGTGTAATACATGACGCCCTGGTGCTCGCCCACGGTCTCGCCCTCCGGCGTGCGCATGGGGCCGGGCTGGGCCGGGATGTACTGGGCCAGGAAGCTGCGGAAGTCGCGCTCGCCGATGAAACAGATGCCGGTGGAGTCTTTCTTGGCGTGGGTAGGCAGGGCGGCCTCGCGGGCCATCTCGCGCACCAGCGGCTTCTCGATCTCACCCACCGGGAACAGGGTGGCCGCCAGTTGCTGCTGGCCCAGCGCGTGCAGGAAGTAGGTCTGGTCCTTGGAGGTATCCACGGCGCGCAGCAGACGGTACTTGCCCTGGTGAAAATCGACCCGGGCGTAGTGGCCGGTGGCGATCTTCCCGGCGCCCAGGGCGCGGGCCTCATCCAGGAAGGTCTTGAACTTGATCTCGCGGTTGCACAGCACGTCGGGGTTTGGCGTGCGGCCAGCGCGGTATTCGGCCAGGAAATGCTCGAACACGCCGTCCCAGTACTCGGCGGCGAAATTGCGGGCATGGAAGGGGATGCCCAGGCGTCCGCACACGGCCACGGCGTCCTTGCGGTCGGCGTCGGTGGTGCAGGGGCCGTCGCGGTCGTCTTCCTCCCAGTTCTGCATGAATAGGCCTTCGACCTCGTGGCCCGCCTGCTGCAGCAGCAGGGCCGCCACCGAGGAGTCCACGCCACCGGAGATGCCGAGCATCACTTTCACGGATAGCGGTCCTCGTCCAGCAGGCTGTGGAGCAGGGCCAGCGGGTAACGCTGACCGGCCAGCAAGGCGTCGATCGTCATCAATACGAGGGGGCTGCGCAGGCGATCGCCCAGCGCGACGATCTCATCACGGGTCAGCCACAGTGCGCGACGGATGCCTTCGTCCAGGGTCCGACCGGGATCGTGGCTGACCGCGCGTGCGGCAAAACTGATGCGCACCACGCCCTCACCGTGCTCGGTGCTGCGCCACTGATGCACCCCGATCAGGTACTCCGGCGCCACCGTCCAGCCGGTTTCCTCCAGCGTCTCGCGGACGGCCGCGGTGACAAGGCTTTCCTTGTCATCCAAATGGCCCGCTGGCTGGTTATAGGCAAGACGGCCGTTCACATCCTCCTCCACCATGAGGAAACGGTCGCCAACGGCGACGACGCACGCCACGGTGACGTGCGGGCGCCAGACAGCGTTGGAGGTGATGACGGAGAAATCAGCCATGAGGGGTAGATGGCGTCGGCAGGGGCACTGGAAAAGGAGCCATTGTGCCATTACCTGAAGCCGGGCCGCCTTCGGAAGGGCCAGATCGCCAGGCACAGGCCCGGCAAGGGCCCCGGCGGTATACTTTTCCTCAGGAAATCTCACAAAGAACCCATGGCTCACGATCCCGAACACGAACAAGGCAGCGGTCACGGCCTGGCGCTCGAAACCTCTCGGCCCGAGGTGGCTCGCCCCCCACTGTTCCAGGTGGTGCTGCTGAACGACGATTTCACCCCGATGGATTTCGTGGTCGAGGTCTTGCGCAGCTTTTTCAATCTGGACCAGGAGCGCGCCGTGCAGGTCATGCTCCACGTCCATACGCGAGGGAAGGGCGTTTGCGGGGTCTTTACCCGGGAAGTGGCTGAAACAAAGGTTACCCAAGTAAACGAATATTCACGTGCTCATCAGCACCCTTTGTTGTGCACTATGGAAAAGCTCTGAGCGCCCCCATTTTGGTAGCCATCGCGGCATTGCCGCCTACCACTTAAAGCGGAGTAGGTCCGGATGTTCAGCAAGGATCTCGAAGTCACCATTGGCCAGTGCTACAAGCAGGCCCGAGAGCAGCGTCATGAGTTCATGACGGTGGAACACCTGCTGCTCGCCCTCACGGAAAACCAGTCGGCCCTGGGCGCCCTGCGTGCCTGCGGCGTCGACCTGCCGCGCCTCACGCGCGAGCTGGAAAAGATCATTGCCGAGACCGTTCCGGTCTTGCCGCACGGTGACGAGCGCGATACCCAGCCCACGCTGGGCTTCCAGCGCGTGCTGCAGCGCGCGGTTTACCACGTGCAGTCCTCCGGCCGTAAGGAAGTCACCGGCGCCAACGTGCTGGTCGCCATCTTCGGCGAGAAGGATTCGCACGCCGTGTATTTCCTGCACCAGCAGGAGATCACCCGTCTCGACGTGGTCAACTACATCTCGCACGGCATCGCCAAGATCGGCGACGAGCCGTCGAGCAGCATGCCGGGCGGCGAGCGCGAGAGCGAAGACGGCGAGCCCAAGGGCAACCCGCTGAGCGAGTACGCCAGCAACCTCAACGAGCTGGCCCTGGAAGGCAAGATCGACCCGCTGATCGGCCGCCAGGACGAGATCGAGCGCACCATCCAGGTGCTGTGCCGCCGCCGCAAGAACAACCCGCTGTACGTGGGCGAGGCCGGCGTGGGCAAGACCGCCCTGGCCGAAGGCCTGGCCAAGCGCATCGTCGATGGCGACGTGCCGGAAGTGCTGGAGAACTCCACCATCTGGTCGCTGGACCTTGGCGCGCTGGTCGCGGGCACCAAGTACCGCGGCGATTTCGAGAAGCGCCTGAAGGCGGTGATCAGCCAGCTGAAGAAGCAGCCGGGCGCGATCCTCTTCATCGACGAGATCCACACCATCATCGGCGCCGGTTCCGCCTCGGGCGGCACCATGGACGCGAGCAACCTGATCAAGCCCATGCTGGCCTCCGGCGAGTTGCGCTGCATTGGTTCGACCACGTTCCAGGAATTCCGCGGCATCTTCGAGAAGGACCGTGCGCTGGCCCGTCGCTTCCAGAAGATCGACGTGGTCGAGCCGACCGTGGCCGACAGCCTGGAAATCCTCAAGGGCCTGCGCTCGCGCTTCGAAGAGCACCACAACGTCGCCTACACCAACGAGGCGCTCAAGGCGGCGGTGGACTTGTCGGTCAAGCACATTCCCGACCGCCTGCTGCCGGACAAGGCCATCGACGTGATCGACGAGGCGGGCGCCCGTCAGCGCCTGTTGCCGGTCGACCAGCGCACCGGCAAGGTCGACGTGCCGGAAGTCGAATACATCGTGGCCAAGATGGCGCGCATCCCGCCCAAGCAGGTGTCGGCCTCTGACCGCGACGTGCTGAAGAACCTCGAGCGCAACCTCAAGATGGTGGTGTTTGGGCAGGATGCGGCGATCGAAGCGCTGGCCGCGTCGATCAAGATGGCCCGCTCGGGCCTGGCCGACCCGTCCAAGCCCATCGGTTGCTTCCTGCTCGCCGGTCCCACAGGCGTGGGCAAGACCGAAGTGACCAAGCAGCTGGCGATGCAGCTGGGCATCGAGATGATCCGCTTCGACATGTCCGAGTACATGGAAGCGCATTCGGTCTCGCGCCTGGTCGGCGCCCCTCCGGGCTACGTCGGTTTCGACCAGGGCGGCCTGCTCACGGAAGCGGTGACCAAGCATCCGCATGCGGTGCTGCTGCTCGACGAAATCGAGAAGGCGCATCCGGACGTGTACAACATCCTGCTGCAGATCATGGATCGTGGTGTGCTGACCGACACCAATGGTCGCGAGGCGAACTTCAAGAACGTGGTGGTGGTGATGACCACCAATGCGGGCGCCCAGCAGGCCTCGCGCCGCGGCATCGGCTTCGTCAAGCAGAACCATTCGATGGACGCGATGGAAGTGATCCGCCGCACCTTCACGCCGGAGTTCCGCAACCGCCTCGACGCGATCATCCAGTTCAACGCGCTGGACTTCGAGCACATCCTGCGCGTGGTCGACAAGTTCCTGATCGAACTGGAGGCCCAGCTGACGGAGAAGCACGTGTCGCTGGACGTCGATGCCGACGCCCGCCGCTGGCTGGCCGAGCATGGCTTCGACCCGCAGATGGGCGCGCGCCCGATGGCCCGCGTGATCCTGGAAAAGGTGAAGCGTCCGCTGGCCGACGAGCTGCTGTTCGGCAAGCTGGCCGAGGGTGGCAAGGTCTCGCTGAGCGTGCGCGAGGGCGAGCTGGTGGTGAGCACCGAGGCTGCGGAGACGCTGCCGGTTCCGGTGTCCTGAGCCAGTAGTCACCAAGGTGTAACGAAAAAGGCCGCGCAACTGCGCGGCCTTTTTCTTGTCGCCGGTTTGCAGGAGCGCACGCTGTGCGCGACCTGCCGGCGTCACCTCTCCGTAAGCGTTTCGCGCACAGGGTGCGCTGCTACAGAGGAGGCAGGGGTTATTTCATGCGGTAGGTGATACGACCCTTGGTCAGGTCGTATGGGGTCATCTCCACCTTGACCTTGTCGCCGGTCAGGATGCGGATGTAATGCTTGCGCATGCGGCCGGAGATGTGGGCCGTGATCACGTGGCCGTTTTCCAGCTGCACGCGGAACATGGTGTTGGGCAGGGTCTCCTGGACCGTGCCTTCCATTTCGATGACGTCGTCTTTGGCCATGCGTTCCGGTGGGGGCGATTGCAGCCGTCATGGCCGCGTAAGCGGTCGATTATGCCACGTAATTCGGGATGGTTAAAGAATCATCAGCCGAAGTGCTCATCGAGCTTGCGGCGGATCTCCTGCTCGACCATGCCCTTGAGGGGCGACAGCATCATGCCGAGCTCGGCCGTGACCTGGATGGCGTCGCTGCCCACCGCGATGCTGCCGTTCACGCCCGGGCGGGAAAAACGCAGGGTGTCGCCCTCCCAATGCCCCTCCATGCCGAACTTCTCGCGCATGCGCGCGGCCACCTGGTCGACCACGGCGCGGGCTTCAGCGACGGGGAGCTGGTGGGGGCGGCGGATGTCGATTTTGGGCATGGAGGGGGTTCCGGGGTGGGTGGGGCGGACATGGTAAGGCAGATTTGGGGGTTGGGGCGCGAGACGCCAGGGTTTTCCGGCGCCACGTACTCTTTCGTCACGCTTGCGAGCTGGGCTGCTGTGGGTGGCTATGGCCGAAAGAGGGTCGGGCACGACAGGTGGAGCACGCGGCGTGCTCTTGGAGCGACCCTGCCGGGTAGGCGCTTACGCCACGCCTCGGAGTGGCATTCTTGCGTGGCGCCTTCAATGTCCGTCATCCCAGCGAAGGCTGGGATCCAGGGACTTTGGCTCTTGGTTCTGTGTGTGGCGTTCCCGCCAGCGTGCCGCCTACGCGGCGGGCGTTTCGATCCTCTGCCGACGCTCGAGTCACTTTTCTTTTGCTGGCCCAAAAGAAAAGTAACCCAAAGAAAATGGCCTTAAGGGCTCGAAGCGATATGCAGGATACAAGCCCGGACGACTGCGGCCAGCCGGATCGCTGACGTGCTACCTCAGGGGCAGCGTCTACACCGCAACGCGCCGAAGCGGGGAGGGGGCGCAGCACTGCCTGGCATACAAGCCCTGACGACTCCGGCAAGCCGAATTCGTCGCGTGCTACCTCACGGATAGCGGCTACCCCGCGGGGCGTCGTCGTAATGAGGACTTAGGGCTGCATCCCTTTTTGTGTCGCTCTGCTTTTAGCTCCCTCTCCCCTGCGGGGAGAGGGTTGGGGCATTGCCACCTTTACGGTGGTGAGGGGCCAACCTTGCCTCGGTCTACGAAGCTCCCTCCGGTACGTCACGCAACCATCCAGCAAAAGCCAGATATCCGCCTTCACGCTCTAAGAATTTGCGCGCATCTGCTAGAGTCGCCCGCGACTATCCAGCGGTTTGGCGATGCGCATCGAGTTTCCCAATTCAGCCCGAGAGGACTTCCACTGGGACGCTCCCGCACTGCGGATCGGTAGTGCGCCGGACAACGATCTGATCCTGGCTGCTCATCAGGCGGGCGCCTATCACATGCGCATCCAGCTCGATCGTCGCGGTTGGGTGCTGCAGGTGTTGCCTCAGGGCGGCCGCATCTACGTCAATGCACGGCCTGTACGCGAGAAGGCGCTGTTGCGTCCCGGCGACATCCTCAGCGTGGGTGACTGCCGCATGCTGTTGCGCGCGGACGAGGAGCCTGCCCACCAGTTGCCGGTGACAGTGCCGGCGGAAGGGCGCTGTACGGTGGCGTTGCGCGCGGTGGCCGGTCCCTTGTCGGGGCGAGTGCTGTCCTTGCGGGACAAACTGGAACTGGGGCCACTGGGCCGTGTTCCGCTGGAGCTTCCGCAAGGCGAAACCGCTTCGCTGGCGGTCTTCTGGCACGAGGGTCAGCTGATGCTCGAGGCGGGCCAGCAATCGGCCCGTTACCCCTTGCGCGTCAACGGCGCGCCGGTGAGCCAGGCCGCGCTGAGGCCGGGTGACCAGGTCGGCCTGGGCATGCACCGTTTCGTGGTGGACGCCCCGGGACTGGAGCCGGAGCCGGAAATCGTGCGGCCGGAGCCGGCCCCCGAGCACTTGCCGGAGGAAGATGCCGGCCCGAGCGGCGAAGTGTGGTGGTTGATCGCCACCGCCGCCGTGCTGGCGCTGGGCATCGCGGTGGTCCTGCTGGTGCGTTTCTGAGGCGCGAGCCAGGCATTTTCGTGGCGTCTCACCCCTAGTTGACGGCGCATTGCTGCGACGCGGCATAATGCGGTGATCCACCTCGTATAGGCGCCGTCAGTGAGCAGAGTCTGGAATTTCAGCGCGGGTCCCGCCGCGATGCCGCAAGCCGTCCTCGAACGCGCCCAGCGTGAACTGCTGGACTGGCAGGGTTGCGGCGCCTCCGTGATGGAGCTGTCCCATCGCGGCAAGCTGTTCATGGGGCTGGCGCAACAGGCCGAAGCCGACCTGCGCGAGCTGCTGGCCATTCCCGACAACTACGCCGTGCTGTTCCTGCAGGGCGGCGCCACCCAGCACTTTGCGCAGATTCCGATGAATCTGGCGGGGGAGGGCGAAAGCGCCGACTACGTGGTCACCGGGCATTGGGGTGAGAAGGCCGTCAGTGAGGCCAGGCCCTACGTCACGGTGAATGTCGCCGCCAGCAGCAAGGACGAAAACTACCTGCGGCTGCCGCCGCGCGCGAGCTGGCAGCTGAATCCCCGCGCGGCCTATGTGCACTACACCACCAACGAGACCATCCACGGCGTGCAGTTCCACGATGTGCCGGAGGTAGGTGATGTGCCGCTGGTGGCCGACATGTCCTCGGACATCCTGTCCGGCCCCGTCGACGTGTCGAAGTTCGGCCTGATCTACGCCGGCGCGCAGAAAAACATCGGGCCGTCCGGCCTGGTGGTGCTGATCGTCCGCCGCGACCTGCTGGAGCGCACCACGCGCCCGATGGCGCGCATCTTCCGCTACGCCGACCACGCGGCGAACGACTCGATGCTCAACACGCCCAACACCTGGGGCTGGTATCTGGCGGGGCTGACCTTCCAGTGGCTGAAGGAGCAGGGTGGCGTCGCCGCCATGCGTGAGCGCAACCTGGCCAAAGCCACGCTGCTGTACGACGCCATCGACGGTTCGGGTGGCTTCTACCGCTGCCCGGTCGAGCACGCGGCGCGCTCGCGCATGAATGTGCCCTTCACCCTGCACGACAGCGCGCTGGACGCGGACTTCCTCAAGGCGTCAGAAGCCGCCGGGCTGCTGGCGCTCAAGGGACACAAGGCGGTGGGCGGCATGCGCGCCTCGATCTACAACGCCGTGCCGCTGGAAGCGGCGCAGGCGCTGGTGGATTTCATGGGAGATTTCGCCAAACGTCACGGATGAAACCATTGCAGGGGTCAGGCTAGATCAGTGACCATCCCCGATTCCCCATTTGGACTGCTTTACCTCCAGATCACGATATGACCGACAAGAAATCCTCGCTCACCGACGTGCGCCAGCGCATCGACAGCATCGATCAGCAGATCCAGTCGCTGATCTCCGAGCGCGCCGGATGGGCGCAGGAAGTGGCCCGCGTCAAGGGCGAGGGACTTTCGGCGATCGACTATTACCGACCCGAACGCGAGGCCCACGTGCTGCGCATGGTGGTCGACCGCAACCATGGCCCGCTGTCGGATGGGGAGATGGTGCGGCTGTTCCGCGAGATCATGTCGTCCTGCCTGGCGCAGGAAGATCCCCTCAAGGTGGGTTTTCTTGGCCCTGAAGGCACCTTCAGCGAACAGGCGGTGCGCAAGCACTTCGGCCACGCGGCCTATGGCTTGCCGCTGGGCAGCATCGAGGAAGTGTTCCAGGAGGTCGCCGCCGGCCACGCCGACTTTGGCGTGGTGCCGGTGGAGAATTCCGGCCAGGGCATGATCCAGATGACGCTGGACATGTTCCTCACCTCGCAGGCCACCATCTGCGGTGAAGTGGAATTGCGCGTTCACCAGTGCCTGCATTCGCTGCTCGGGCGACTGGAGGACATCAAGCGTGTCTACGGCCATGCGCAGTCGCTGCAGCAGTGCAAGACCTGGCTTCGCGTCAACCTGCCGAATGTGGAATGCATTGCGGTCAGTAGCAATGCGGAGGCCGCGCGCGTGGCGCGCCACGCCGACGACGCTGGCGCCATTGCAGGCGAGACGGCGGGACGTGTGTATGGCCTGAAGACCGTCGCGCAGGCCATCGAGGACCGCGCGGACAACACTACCCGCTTCCTGGTGATCGGCCGCTCGCTGTTCCCGCCGTCGGGCAACGACCGTACATCGCTGCTGATCACGGTGAACGACAAGCCGGGCGCGCTGTACCACGTGCTCAAGCCGTTCGCCGAACACGGCATCAGCCTCAATCGCATCGAGTCGCGCCCCGCGCACTCGGGCAAGTGGCAGTACGCGTTCTTCATCGACGTGTCCGGCCACATCAACGACGGCCCATTGCAGGCCGCCATGGCGGAGATCGGTGAGGCGGCCGCCAATGTGCGCGTGCTCGGCTCCTACCCGGTGGCGCTGCCCTGACATAAGCGGCTGCCCTCGGAGGCAGCCTCTGGAGAATTCCCTTGAGTCGACTCGACTGGACCAGTCATACCGGCCGCGCGCTGCACGGCAGCGTGCGCGTACCCGGCGACAAGTCCGTTTCGCACCGCGCGCTGATGCTCGGGGCGCTGGCGGACGGCACGTCGCGGATCCGCGGCTTCCTCGAAGGCGAGGACACTCGCGCCACGGCGAGGGTGCTGCAGCAGCTCGGCGTTCGCATGGAGGCTCCCGCCGATGGCGAGCGCGTGGTGCATGGCGTGGGCCTGCATGGCTTGCGCGGCACGACGCAGGCGCTGGATTGCGGCAACGCCGGAACCGGCATGCGCCTTCTCGCCGGTCTGCTGGCCGGGCAGGCATTCGACAGTACCCTGGTCGGCGATGAGTCGCTGTCCAAGCGCCCGATGCGCCGGGTTACCGAGCCGCTGGCGCGCATGGGCGCGAAGATCGACACGCAAGACGGCCTGCCGCCGCTGCAGGTGCGCGGCGGCCAGCAGTTGCATGGCATCTCCTACACGCTGCCGATGGCCAGTGCGCAGGTGAAGTCGGCATTGCTGCTGGCCGGACTGTACGCGCAGGGCGAGACCGAAGTGATCGAGCCGCACCCGACGCGCGACTACACGGAGCGCATGCTGGCTGCATTCGGCTGGCCGATCGACTTTTCTCCGGGGCGGGCGCGACTGAGCGGCGGCCATGCGTTGCGCGCGACGGACGTGGACGTGCCGGCCGATTTTTCCTCGGCAGGGTTCTTCCTTGTGGCGGCGAGCATTGTGCCGGGCTCGGAACTGCGTCTTCCGTCCGTCGGCCTCAACCCGCGGCGCACCGGCCTGCTGCAGGCGTTGCGACTGATGGGCGCGGATATCCGCATCGAACACGAGCGCGAGAGCGGCGGCGAACCGGTGGGCGATCTGGTGGTGCGCCATGCGCCGTTGCACGGCATTGAGCTGCCCGAAGCGCTGGTGCCGGACATGATCGACGAGTTTCCGGTGTTGTTCGTGGCCGCGGCTGCGGCGAAGGGCAAGACCGTGGTTCGCGGCGCCGCAGAGCTTCGTGTGAAGGAGTCCGACCGCATCGCCACCATGGCCTCCGGCTTGCGTGCGCTGGGCGTGGCCATCGAGGAGGCGCCGGATGGCGCAACCATCGAGGGCGGCGCGATCGGCGGTGGCGCCATCGACAGCCACGGCGACCATCGCATCGCGATGAGCTTCGCGGTGGCCGGCCTGGTGGCAAACGGCGCGGTGCGCATCAACGACTGCGACAACGTGGCCACCTCGTTCCCCGGCTTCCTCGACCTGGCCAACGGCTGCGGCTTTCATCTAGGCCCCGTATAGCAGGGCGCCCCGTGCGCGACCGCGGCGTTGCGGGAGACCGCAACGCCCGGCGGTCGCGCCGCGGCGTGGACTCCTGCCATGCTGCGCCGACCCTCGTCTGCCGTGGCGCGTGCTAGTACCCTTGACGCCTCAACCGAGGTCGCCATGTCCGTCGATACACCGCCCTTCATCGTCGCCATTCCCGCCCGTTACGGCTCCACCCGCCTGCCGGCCAAGCCGCTGCGGGAGATCGCAGGCGTGCCGATGGTGGTGCGCGTGGCGCAGCGCGCGCTGCTGGCGGGCGCCGCGCAGGTGGTGGTGGCGGTGGACGACGAGCGGATCGCCGATGCACTGGCAGGGCAGCACGTGGATGTGTGCATGACGCGCAGCGACCATGCCTCGGGCAGCGACCGATTGGCCGAGTGCGCGGTGCACTACGGCTGGGCGGACGACGCCATCGTGGTGAACCTGCAAGGCGACGAGCCGTTCGCGCCTGCCGCGGGTATCCGTGAGGTGGCCTGCGCGCTGCATTACGACGAGGCTCCGGTGGCGACGTTGGCGACCCCGATCACCGACGCGCATGAGTTGTTCGATCCGAACGTGGTGAAGCTGGTCCGGACCGCCGAAGGGCGCGCTCTGTATTTCAGCCGTGCGCCGCTGCCGTGGGCGCGCGACGCTTTCGCGTTGCAGCGCGATGCGCTGCCCGATGGCGTGCCGTTCCTGCGCCACATCGGCATCTACGCCTACCGGGCAGGCTTCCTCAAGCGTTACAGCACGCTGTCGCGCACACCGCTCGAGCAGGCCGAATCGCTGGAGCAACTGCGTGTGATGGAACACGGCCACCCGATTGCGGTGCGTCTGACTCCCGAGCCGTTTCCGCCGGGCATCGATACCGAGGCCGACCTGCAGCGCGCCGAACGCTGGCTGGCGCAGGGCTGAGGCGGCTCAGCGCCGCCGCCGCACCAGCAGCACGAACACGCCGGCCAGCAGCAATCCCACGGCCAAGCCGATGCCAGCGCCCCATAGCGCGCCGGTCGTGCCTCCCACGGCGCGGCCGATCAGAAAGCCCATGACGAACAGGATTGGTAGCGGCAGGCAGCCCATCGGCGCTCCTTTGCCGCTATCGTTGCAGTGGCGCCGATGACTGCGCAATGTGCTCTCGAGACTTGCAGCGCGAAGGCATCGCCCACACTGAAGCACGGGGCCTGAAAGCGGGCCCATCCCGATCACACTGGAATTCCGGATGCCTTCCAACGACAGCCCCGTCTCCGTCCTGTTCGTGTGCCTCGGCAACATTTGTCGCTCCCCGCTGGTGGAGGCGGTCGCACGCCAGCGCTGCGCGGATGCAGGTCTCAACGTTGCCCTGGCTTCCTGCGGCACCGGCAACTGGCATGTGGGCAAGGGCGCCGATCCGCGCATGCTGAGGGCCGCGGCGCACGCCGGTTACGATCTGTCGACGCACCGGGCGCGCCAGATGCGCGCTGCGGATTTCGAAGCGTTCGACTGGGTGCTGGCCATGGACGAGGACAACCTCGACGCGTTGCTGTCGCTGCGCCGCGGAGAGGGCGCGCCGACCGAGCTGTTCCTGCCCTGGGCGGGTGTTCCGCACCCACGGGAATTTCCCGATCCCTACTTCGGCGACGAGGAGGGTTTCCGCGAGGCAGTGGCCTTGGCGGAGCGCGCCGTGGACGGCCTGATCGCCCGCCTTCGGGCCGGTTGAAACCGGCTAGAATCCAGCGATGCAGTCCACTTCGCCGCAAGCCTTCGACGGCAAGGCCTTCGTCAAGACACTTACCAGCTCACCCGGCGTCTATCGGTATTTCGACGAGGACGGCGACCTGCTGTACGTGGGCAAGGCCGCCAACCTGAAGAAGCGGGTCGGCAATTATTTCCTCAAGCCGCGGATGGAACCGCGCATCGCCTCGATGGTGTCGCAGATCGCGCGCGTCGAGATCACCGTTACCCGCACCGCGGGCGAGGCGCTGCTGCTGGAATCGCAGCTGATCAAGTCGCTCAAGCCGCGCTACAACATCCTGCTGCGCGACGACAAGAGCTATCCCTATATCTACCTGTCGGGCGGCGAGGATTATCCGCGCCTGGCCTTTCACCGCGGCGCGCGCAACCAGCCTGGCCGCTATTTCGGGCCGTATCCCAGCGCGTTCGCGGTGCGAGAGAGCCTCAACCTGATGCAGAAGCTGTTCAAGGTCCGCCAGTGCGAGGACAGCTACTTCAAGAACCGTTCGCGTCCTTGCCTGCAGCACCAGATCGGCCGTTGCACGGCGCCTTGCGTGCAGCTGATCACGGTGGACGACTACCGCAATGACGTGCGCCACGCCGAGATGTTCCTTGAAGGGCGCAGCAGCGCGGTGATCGATGAGCTGGCGGGCCAGATGGAGCAGGCCAGCAAGGCGCTGGAATTCGAGCGGGCCGCGGCGCTGCGCGACCAGGTGGCGGCGCTGCGCAAGCTGCAGGCCGAGCACCATGTGCAGGGCGCCAGTGCCGACATGGACGTCCTGGCCTGCCGCATCGAGGCCGGCATGGCCTGCGTGAGCGTGCTGTTCTTCCGCAACGGCATCAGCCTGGGCACGCGCGACTTCTTCCCGCGCCTGCCGCTGGATGCGGAGCCGTCCGACGTGCTCGAGCAGTTCATCGCGCAGTACTACCTCGATCGCCCGGTGCCGCGCGAGCTGATCCTTGGCGAAAGCCTGCCCGACCAGCAGATCCTTGGCGAAATGCTTACCCAGCAGTCCGGGCATGCGGTGGAGCTCAAATCCAGCGTACGTGGCGAGCGTGCGCGCTTCCTGCAGATGGCCGAGCGCAATGCGCAGGCCTCGCTGACGGCCCGACTGGCCAGCCGGCAGACGCTGGGAGCCCGCTTCGACGACCTGCAAAAGCTGCTGGAGCTGGACGAGCCGCCGCGCCGCATCGAGTGCTTCGACATCAGCCACACGCAGGGCGAACTGACCGTGGCCTCGTGCGTGGTGTTCGGCCCGGAGGGACCGGAGAAGTCGCATTACCGGCGGTTCAACATCAGCGGGATCACGCCCGGCGACGACTACGCGGCCATGCACCAGGCGCTGGTGCGTCGTTTCCGCAAGGTGGCCGAGGGCGAGGGCGCGCGTCCGGATGTGCTGCTGATCGACGGTGGCAGCGGCCAGGTGGCGCAGGCGCTGGATGTGCTCAGGGAACTCGGTGTCAGCGGCATCCACGTGGTCGGCGTGGCCAAGGGGCCCGGGCGACGCGCCGGTGAGGAAACCCTGGTGATGGCCGATTCGGGGCGCAACCTGCATCCCGGGCCGGCGTCCCCGGCGCTGCACCTGGTGGCCGCCGTGCGCGACGAGGCGCATCGTTTCGCCATCAGCGGCCATCGCAAGCGCCGCGAGAAGGCGCGCGAGCGCAGCGTGCTGGAGGACGTGCCGGGCATCGGCGCCCGCCGCCGCTCGGCCCTGCTGAAAGCCTTCGGCGGACTCAGCGGGGTCGAAGCTGCCGGCGTGGAGGAGCTGACGCAGGTGAAAGGCATTGACCGCGGACTGGCCGAACGCATTTATGCTGTGCTCCACGGTTAGGCCAATCGCTGCTGCGCCTTGCCGACCGACATTCCAGCAAATGCTGGAATCGCCGTTACAGTCACACGATCCCGGGGTCTGCCCTTGTCGGGCTTTCTCCGGGATGACGAGCAACGTGGCGTGTCGCGACAAGACGCGCTGCCTGCTCCGCTGAATGCATCAACCCGGAAAGGATCTATGCGCATCAACCTGCCAACCTGGCTCACCCTGTTCCGCGTGCTGCTGTTGCCGGTCATGGTGGTGGTCTTCTACTGGCAGTTTCCCGGGCACAACATCACGGCGGCGATCGTGTTTCTGCTGGCCGCCATCACCGACTGGCTGGATGGCTACCTGGCGCGGCGCCTGAACATGACGTCGGCGTTCGGCGCATTCCTGGATCCGGTGGCCGACAAGCTGATGGTGGCGGTCACGCTGTTCCTGCTGGTGGAGTCCCATCGAGGCGGCTGGCCTGGCATCCTGATGGCCATCACCGCGGCGATCATCGTGGGTCGTGAGATCAGCGTCTCGGCGCTGCGCGAATGGATGGCCGAGATCGGCATGCGCGCCACGGTCAAGGTCGCCTTCATCGGCAAGCTCAAGACCGTCATGCAGATGGTGGCGCTGGTGGTGCTGATCGTGCAGCACGAGAAGAGCGCCGAAGCGCTGCGGCTTTATCACATCGGCGAAGCATTGCTGGTGATCGCCGGCATCCTCACCATCTGGTCGGGCCTGTATTACCTGCGCGCGGCCTGGCCCAGCCTGCAAGGCGATGGCGCCGGTCGCGTACTGCCGCGCGACGAAGGCTGAACTGATTTGTGACGGGTGCTTGACGAGCCGCGATTACCCATTACAATGCGCGACTCCGATGCGGGAATAGCTCAGTTGGTAGAGCACGACCTTGCCAAGGTCGGGGTCGCGAGTTCGAGTCTCGTTTCCCGCTCCAAATTCCATGGATTGAAGCATCGCAATCCATACAAAAAGCGGCCCTGGTGGCCGCTTTTTTGTTGCCATTCAAAAAACGCTCGCGCCATGTAAGGTTTTCGGCAGCGCGGGTGACTCTCCGGATGACATGCATCCACCCAAGGAGAGTCATTCATGGAAGCTTTGGCAGGCACTGCCACTGTGGTCCTCCCGGCCCGTCGGGCCTTGCATTGGTGTGCGGAAGGGCTGCGGCTTTGGCGGCGCTATCCTCTTCGCCTCTTTGTACTCAGCCTCGCCCCCCTCGTGCTCGAGAGCGTGCTTCAGGCGATTCCCCTTGTGGGAGTGGCGCTTTCCAAGATGGTCGTGCCGCTGCTGGGATTCGGCCTGCTGCAAGGATTGGTGGATGCAGAGCGCAACGGCTCGTTGCTTTGGTCCAGTCCTTTCAGCGTGTGGAAGCACGGCTATCGATGGCGCGCAATGGGGCTTGGCGCGCTCATGGGACTGATCATCGTCGGGACCCAGCAATCGGTCGTAGCTGCAATCTACGGATGGCCCGCCGTGGACGCCGTGTTGCTGGGACACGTAAGGGCGCATCCCGCATTGCTCACGCGAGGTTTCGTCTCGGTGCTGGTGCTTACCGGCATTCCGCTGACGGTTCTGTTCGGGATGGCGCCGATGCTCCTCATGTTCCGCGGGGCGCTACCCTGGGCTGCGGTGTCCGCAAGCGTGCGTATGTGTTGCCGCCATCTGGCGCCGTTCGCGCTCTATACGCTGCTCCAGATGGTGGTCATGGGTGGCATGCTGGCGGCGCCATTCGGCATGCTTGCCGTGCTGCTTTGGGCACCATGGATGACAGCGTGTTGGTACGTGATCTGGAAAGACATCGAGATATTGCCGGGCGGAACATGACTCGATGACTCATGTCGGGGGCAAGGGGGAGTTCGATCAGCTGCTGCGTGAGCACGCAGGGCTGCTGTCGCGCATTGCGGCGAGCTACGAAGCGGACCGCGCCTTGCGCGACGACCTGCTGCAGGACATGGCGCTCGCTTTGTGGCGGGCGTTGCCCAGCTGGCGTGGTGACGCGCCGCTACGGGCTTTCGTTGCGCGCGTCGCACATAACAGGGGCGCAACCCATGTGATCGGACAGATGCGCCGCCCTGTTGGCGGCGAGCTGAGCGAGGATTGGGCGGAGTCGCGTCACGGACCGGACGGACACGCCGAACTGGAGCAACGCCGCGTGCATTTGCAGGACGCCGTGCGACGCCTGCCGCTGTCGTTGCGACAGGCTGTCACCCTTGCATTGGAAGGCTTCAGTCATGCCGAAATCGCCGACACGCTGGGCATCACCGCCAATAGCGTGGGTGTTCGCCTTAGCCGGGCAAAAGCGGCGCTCAAAGCCGTTTTGGGAGATGGTCAATGACGGCACAGGGTAATGACTGGTCTCAGTGGGGAGCGCTCTGGCGCGACCAGCCAGCTATCGACGTGGCGCGTTTGCGCCGGGACGCTGCGCGCAAGCGCTGGCGCATGCGCGTCTTCGTGGCGCTGGAAATCGCCATGTCGCTGGTGGCCTTTGGGAGTTGCCTGTGGCGCATGATGACAACATCCGGTCGCTGGCAACTCTGGAGCGGGGCATCGCTGCTGCTGGTGATCCTGCTGCAGATTTTGTACCTGCACGTGCGCAGGGGTACCTGGCGGGCTTCAGGCCAAGACGTGCGCAGCTTGCAGCAGCTGACGATCGTGCGCGCGAAGGCAGGCATCCGCCTGGCGCGAATCAATCTCTGGAGCACACTGGCGTGGACGGTATTCACGTTGCTGATCAGCGCACCTGAGCTCGAACCTTCGCGCTGGCAGGCCGACCACAGGCTGAGGCTGATGCTGACGCTTCAGGTCGCCGTCAATGGCCCGCTGATCCTGGCTACGGTCGCGCTATGTGCGTGGTACATCCGGCGACAGCGCAAGCGCATCGAGAGCGTGGGCGCGATGGGCCTGTCCGAGGATGCTCCGGCGCATCGAATCTGATCGATGCGCCGGTTGTACTGCACTTAATGGGTTTCCTTCCGATGCTCGATCGCCTGCTTGCGATAGAACGGGTAGCAGACCGCCAGCGCCAGGAACCACAGCGGCGTGTAGACCAGGCCGGCCAGCGTGTCCTGCTTCTGCGCGAACACCCACAGCACGAAGGCGAAGAAGGCCAGCACCAGCCAGCACATCGCCACGCCGCCCGGCATCTTGAAGATGGAAGCGGCGTGCCGCTCCGGGTGCAGTTTCCGGTAGCGCATGTAGGCAATCAGGATGAGCGACCACACGAAGATGAAGCAGATGCTGGAGATCGTGGTGACGATCGTGAATGCCTTCATGATGTCGCCTTCCTGGTAGAGCAGGAGCACGCCGATGAAGAGCAAGATGCAGGAATACGCCAGGCCGTTGGCCGGCACATTGTTGTTGCTGAGCTTGGCGAACGGACGAGGTCCCAGCTTGCCGGCGGACAGGCCGAACAGCATGCGCCCGGTGGAGTAGATGCCGCTGTTGGCCGATGACGTGGCCGAGGTCAGCACCACGAAGTTGATCAGGCTCGCTGCGATCGGAATGCCGATCAGCATGAACAGGTTGACGAACGGGCTGCGATCGGGCGCGACCTGGTCCCACGGTGTGACCGTCATGATCACCAGCAGGGCCAGGATGTAGAACACGATCACGCGGATCGGGATGGAGTTGATCGCCTTGGGCAGCGTCCGCAGCGGATCCTGCGCCTCGGCGGAGGCCGTGCCCACCAACTCAATGCCGACGAAGGCGAACACCGCGATCTGGAATGCGGCCAGGAAACCGGCGCCTCCATGCGGGAACCAGCCGCCGTGCGTCCACAGGTTGGATACTGCGGCCCGCGCGCCGGAAGGCGAGGTGAAGCCGATGCCGATGAGCACGGCGCCGATGGCGATCAGCGACACGATGGCCACGATCTTCACCAGCGCGAACCAGAACTCCAGTTCGCCGAACAGCTTCACGGTGAGCAGGTTCAGGCCCAGCAACAGCGAGATGCACAGCGTTCCGGGCAGCCACAGCGGCACGCCGGGCGCCCAGAATTTGATGTAGCCGGTGATGGCCACCACGTCGGCGATGCCGGTAATCACCCAGCAGAACCAGTAGGTCCAGCCGGTGAAGAAGCCGGCGCAGGGGCCCAGCAGGTCGTAGTTGAAGTCGACGAACGATTTGTAGTTCAGGTTGGAGAGCAGCAGCTCGCCCATCGCCCGCATCATGAAGAACAACACGCTGCCGATGATCGCGTAGGCGAAGATCACCGAGGGACCGGCCAGGCTGATGGTCTTGCCCGAACCCATGAACAGGCCGGTGCCGATGGCGCCGCCGATGGCGATCAGCTGCAGGTGGCGATTGCGCAGACTGCGCTGCAGGTGGTGATCCGGCGCGGCGGGCCCGAGGGGTGTTTCGCGGTTCTTCATCGGCGGCACGGTCCTTTCGGCGGCAGGGGCGAAAGCAGCCATCCTATAGGATTCGCCCTCGAAGATGCCGGCCCGGGCAACTCACTGCGCGTCGTGGAAAATGATGCCCAGCGTGTGGCGTTGACCCTCGCGCACCCGACTCACGCCGTGGCGCATGGTGACCCGGTAGCTGCCCCGTGCGCCCTGCACCGGACGCTGGTTCACGGCGAAGACCACGGCGTCGCCCTGGCGCAGCGGCGCCACCTCCACGCGCGACTGCATGCGCGGCCGCTGCTCCGTCAGCACGAATTCTCCGCCGCTGAAATCGCGTCCTGGCTCAGACAGCAGGACGGCCACCTGCAGCGGAAAGACGTGCTCGCCGTAGAGATCCTGGTGCAGGCAGTTGTAGTCGCCCGGTCCGTAGCGCAACAGCAAAGGCGTCGGGCGAAGCTGCCCGGCGGCATGGCAGCGCGCAAGGAAGTCGTCCAGGGTCGCGGGAAAACGGGCGTCGATGCCAAGCTGCGCCTGCCAGGCATTGGCGATGGACGCCAGACCTGGGTACAGGCGCGACCGCAGGCGCCCGACCAGCTCGGGCAAGGGATAGGCGAAGTACTTGTACTCGCCGCTGCCAAAACCGTGGCGCGCCATCACCACGCGGCTGCGGAAAGCTTCGTCCCGTGGGTACAGCGAGGCGAGGCCGCTGCAAGCGTCGGCGCCGAGCAAGGCCGGCAGCATGGCGGCGCCGCCGGCGGCCAGTTGCGCCGCCATGTCGTCCCAATCGATCTGTCGCAGTCGCGTCTCAAGCAAGGACATTTTCTCGGCCAACATGGCATTCACCCGGCTTTGTAACGCTTGCCAGCTTACGGGCAAGCAGGACGAGGGCACTCCGTTTCTTGCGCGGGAAGGTGAGACGTTGGGTGTTCTTCAGCTCGCCGCGACCTGCCGCCAACGGGCCGGCGTGGCGCCTTCCCATTGGCGGAAGGCGCGGTGGAACGAATTGAGTTCCTCGAAGCCGAGCAGGAAGGCGATCTCACCCACGTCAAGATCGGTGGCGTCGAGCAGACGCCTCGCCAGATGATGGCGCACCTGGTCGAGCACCTGCTGGTAGCTGGTGCCGGCCTCGCCAAGTCGACGCTGCAGTGTGCGGGGACTCAGGTAGAGCGCATCGGCTACCTGCGCCATGCGTAAGTGACCGCCGCGCATGCCGCGCGCCAGCACGTTCCATACCTTGTCGCGCAGCGGCGTAGCGGCGCTCTGTTCGCGCAACGAGTCCTCGAGCAGCGGCAGCACCCGGGTGAGGTGGCTGTCGTCGCGGGTGACGAAGGGCAGCTCCAGGTCCGAGCGCTGGTAGATGATGCGGTCCTGCGGCGCGTTGAAGCGCAGCTCGCAGCGGAAGTGCGCTGCGAGAAGCGCGCCTTCGGCCGGGCGTCGGGTCAACTCGAGCCGACGCAGATGCAGGTGGCGCCCCGTACCGCGTTCGGCCAGCGCGAAATTGGAGGCGAACATGGCGTCCACCAGCAGGCGTGGCGTGTGTCCTTCGGCGAGCATCCAGCGCATCGACACCGCCGCCTCATCGCGGTTCAGCTCCACCACTACGTCCTCGGGGCAGGTGAGGCGCTTGTAGCGGGCCAGCTTGTCGAGGGCTTCGCCGAGGTTGCCAGCGTGCAGGGCTGCCGCGGTCACCATGTCGTAGACCTCGGTGCGCGTGCCGTCGCCCAGCCTCAGGCCAAGCGAGGGGTCCTGGCCGATGGCCTCGACCGCGTGCCAGAACCCGAAGAACTGCGCCGTGGTTACCACCGGTCGCGCAGCCGACATCAACTCCAGCGACAGGCCCGCCTGCGCCAGCACGGCGGGCACATCGAGGCCGACCGCCGCCATGCGCGCGAAGGCGCCACGGCTGAGCGGGATCTGATCGGCTCTCATCGTCGCGTCACCTCGGCACTCAAAGGACCGAACGCACCATTCGCTCGCGGTCTTCGGCGGCTTGCGGCGAGAGGTCGAAGTCGGTCGAAAGGCTGAGCGTACGCCACTTCGCATCCTCCTCGGCCATTTTCGCCGCCTGCTGCTCGGCCAGATAAACCGCATCCGAGCCCAGCAGCAGACGCAGTGGCGGCTGCGGCGCGCGAGCGATGGCCAGGATCGCCTGCGCCGCCTTGGCCGGGTCACCCGTCTCGTTGCCGACATAGCTTTTGCGCGCATTAAGCATGGGGGCGAGCACGGCGCCGTATTCGGAATTCGCGTCCGGCTCATGCACCATCATGGACGGGCCGCCCCAATCTGTGCGGAAGCCGCCCGGCTCGACCAACGTCACGCGAATGCCGAACGCCCCGACTTCCTTGGCGAGCACTTCAGAGAAGCCTTCCACCGCCCACTTGGCCGACTGATAGGAGGCGAGTCCGGGTACGCCGATGCGACCGCCGATAGAGGAGAACTGGATGATGTGGCCGCTGCGCTGGCGGCGCAGCACGGGCAGGGCGGCGCGGGTGACATTCACGGTGCCGAAGAAGTTGGTTTCCATCTGGGCGCGAAAATCGGCGTCACTGCCTTCCTCGATGGTGGCCAGGTTGCCGTAGCCGGCGTTGTTGACCACCACGTCCAGGCGCCCGAAGGCGTCGATGGCGGATTGGACGGCCGCCTGGGCGGCGGCGGCGTCAGTGACGTCGAGGGCCACGGTCTTGACGCGGTCGCCGTAGCGATTGGCGAGCGAAGCAAGCTGGGCAGGCTGGCGCGCAGTGGCGACCAGCCGGTGGCCAGCCTCGAGAACGGCTTCAGCCAGCGCCTTGCCGAAACCGCGGGAACTGCCGGTGATAAGCCAGACTTGGGACATGGGGAACCTCCTAGGTCGTGTGGGTAGGCAGACCTTAGGAGGCGAGCGGCGGCGCCCGGTAATCCGATCGCGCCAAAAGCCGGCGCGGCTTGGCTTTACCAGATGAGGTCGTCGGGCACCTTGAACTGGGCGTAGAACTCGTCGTCTTCGCTCTGCAGCTGGTGCTCGCCGGGCTGGCCGTGGTCAAGCACGATCGCCGAGGCATCGCGCTCACGCACCTTTTCGGCGGCGGCGCGCGGCAGCAACTCGTAGCCGTCGCCGCTGCGCACCACCACCAGCGAACCCTTGGCGAGCTGCGCCTTCAGCGCCTCGTTGACCAGCACGCTGTGGATCTTGTCGCCGTCGGTGAAGCGGTAGCTGATCTCGCCTTCGCGCTTGACCTTGTTCGCCTCGACGATCTGACGGATCTGTGCTGCCAGCTCGCGCGCCTGCGCCTGGGCGTTGCGCTCGGCGGCCAGGGCGCGATCGCGTTCAGCCCGCTCGGCCTGCAGGCGCTGGGTGTCGACCTTCTCGGCGGGAGCGGAGGCAGGGGCCTTGCCCTGGCGCTGCTTGGCCTGCTCGCGGGCGATCTGGTCGACCTTGCCCTTCTTGGCGAGGCCGGCCTTGAGTAGTTGTTCCTGCAGGGGATTGCGCATGTGGAAGCGGCATCTGGACGGGCGTGACTGGACATTCTAACGCGCCCTGGGGCGCCGCCGCCCCACGGAAACCGGTGGCCGCCGCAGGCTACACGGCGAGGCGACAAGGCTTGGGAGCAAGATGCACGCCGCGCGGGACCATTGATGCCCGCATGAAAGGGGCTGCCGTGATACCTCATTTCACCGACCATGCGGCCAATGAACGTACCTACCTGGCCTGGGTGCGCACCGCCATTTCCGTGATGGCTTTTGGCTTCCTGCTGGAGCGCTTCGACATCTTCCTGCTCTATGCGGCCAAGGCGACCACCCAGGTTCCTGCGGGCCTGCACACCAAAGCCTCGCAGTGGCTAGGCCTGTCGTTGTTGCTGGTTGGCGCCCTGATGATTGTCGGCGCCACAGGGCGGTTTTACCGGAACCGGCGCGCGATTGAGGCTGAGGGGTCTTCGATGTATGGCGACAGCTGGGCCGCGCGCGGCATGGCCCTGTTGCTGGTGCTGATGGCGATCTTTCTGACCATGTATGTGGCGAGGCAGATTGCGGCGCTGAGCTAGGAGGCGCGGACACTGTTGCTCGCCGTACTGGGACTTCCTCGAAAACGGTGCGCATGCAGGGAGCTTCGATACGTTTCGCCAAGCACGGCACGAAAGGCGCTGGATGACTCGCTACGCTCGCCCCTTCGGGGCCGCCCAAGGGGGCGTTCTCCTCGCTTCGCGCTCCGTCCTGCTTTCGCAGGAATGACGAGATCGGAAGGTCGCGTCGAGATGAGTGGCAGTGCTCGGCCACTCACGACCGTCATCCCGGCGAAGGCCGGGATCCAGCGCCTTTACCCCGTATTGAGCGAGGCGCTGGATTTCTCCCCCTCACCTGAAAGAAGGCCGCGTGAGACTCGCGGCCAAACAAAAACGGCGCCGTATCACTACGGCGCCGTTCGTCATGGTGAAACAGGGTGGATCAGAGCGCTTCGAACACGCCCGCAGCGCCCATGCCGGTGCCGATGCACATGGTCACCATGCCGTACTTCTGCTTGCGGCGACGCATGCCGTGCAGCAGGGTGGCGGCGCGGATGGCGCCGGTGGCGCCCAGCGGGTGGCCCAGGGCGATGGCGCCGCCCAGCGGGTTTACCTTGGCGGGGTCGAGGCCGAGGTCGCCGATCACCGCCAGGGCCTGCGCGGCGAAGGCTTCGTTGAGCTCGATCCAGTCCAACTGGTCCTTGGTCAGGCCCACCTGCTTGAGCGCCTTCGGAATCGCTTCCTTCGGGCCGATGCCCATCACTTCCGGCTTCACGCCCGCCACCGAGTAGCCGACGAAGCGACCGATCGGGGTGAGGTTGAACTCCTTGATCGCCTTCTCGCTGGCCAGCAGCAGCGCGCCGGCACCGTCGGACATCTGCGAGGAGTTGCCGGCCGTCACCGAGCCGCCGAACTTGTCGTTGCGGAACACCGTGCGCAGCTTGCCGAGCACATCCAGCGTGGTGCCGGCGCGCGGACCTTCGTCGGTGTCGATCACGCGGCTGTCGGTCTTGATGCCGCGCGTGGCGAGGTCGGGGTAGTGGTCATCGAGCTGGAACGGGGTGATCTCGTCCTTGAACTCGCCGGCGGCGATGGCGGCCAGCGCGCGGCGATGGCTTTCCACGGCGAAGGCATCCTGCTGCTCGCGGGTGACCTTCCACTGCTCGGCCACCTTCTCGGCGGTGATGCCCATGCCGTAGGCGATGGCCACGTCTTCCTTGTTGGTGAAGATCGCGGGGTTCATCGCGATCTTGTGGCCCATCATGGGCACCATGCTCATGCTCTCGGTGCCCGCGGCGATCATGAGGTCGGCGACGCCGAGCTGGATGCGGTCGGCGGCCATGGCGATGGCCTGCACGCCGGAGGAGCAGAAGCGGTTGATGGTCACACCCGGCACCGTATACGGCAGGCCGGCGAGCAGCGCGCCGATGCGGGCGACGTTCATGCCTTGCTCGGCTTCCGGCATGGCGCAACCGACGATGACGTCCTCGATGCGATGCGGGTCGATGCCCGGAGCCTGCGCCATCACGGCGCGGATCACGTGGGCGAGCATGTCGTCCGGACGGGTGTTGCGGAACACGCCGCGCGGCGCTTTGCCGACCGGCGTGCGGGTGGCGGCGACGATGTAGGCGTCTTGCACTTGCTTGGTCATGGTTTTGCTCCGTGGCGTCGCGCGTGGTTCGCAGCGACGCTATTGGTGTTTTTGATCGTCACCGGAATGCGTGGTGACGAGCCATAACGGTTCTTGCCCTTTGCTCGTCATTCCAGCGAAGGCTGGAATCCAGTGCCTTTTAAGCCTTTAAGTCGCTGGATCCCCGCGTTCGCGGGGATGACGAGCCTGGGGCTCGTCAGTTACGCAGCGGCTTACCCGTGGTCATGGTGTGCGCGATGCGGGCCTGGGTCTTCTCCGTCTTGGCCAGCTCCACGAAGTGCTTGCGCTCCAGCGCGAGCAGCCATTCCTCGTCAACCTGCGAACCGCGCTCGATCTTGCCGCCGCACAGCGTGTCCGCGATGCGCGTGGCGATCGCCACGTCATGCGGCGAGGCGAAGTAGCCCTCGGCGAGGTTGGCGAGCGAAGCCTGGAACGTGGCGGTACCCACGTCGCCGGCGACCGGGATGTTGCGGCCCATCATCGGCGGACGCCAGCCGCTTTCGGCCAGCGACAGCGCGACCTTCTTGGCGACGTATAGCAATTCGTAGGCGTTGAACACGACCACATCGCTGTCGCGCAGCAGGCCCAGCTGCTTGGCTTCCAGCGCGCTGCCGGAGACCTTGGCCATGGCGACCGTCTCGAACACCTTCTTCAGCGATTCGAACGGATCTTCCGGGTTCGCCTTGGCGGCGCGCACGGCCAGCTCATGCAGGCCGCCACCGGCCGGCAGCAGGCCGACGCCAGCCTCGACCAGGCCGATATAGCTCTCCAGCGCGGCCACGGTGCGGGCCGAGTGCATCTGGAATTCGCAGCCGCCACCCAGGGCGAGGCCACGCACCGCCGACACCACCGGCACCAGCGAGTGCTTGATGCGCATACTGGTGGCCTGGAAGTTGGCGACCATCTTCTCGAAGTCATCGAACTTGCCGGCCTGCAGCAGGCCCAGGGCGCCCTTGAGATCCGCGCCGGCCGAGAACGGCTCGCCGGTCTGCCAGATCACCACGGCCTTGAGCTGCTGCTCGGCGACGTCGATCGCCTGCTGCACGCCGTCGAGCACGGCGTCGTTGACCGTGTTCATCTTGGTCTTGAACGAGATGATGCCCACGCCGTCGTCGCCCAGCGTCCACAGGCGCACGCCGTCGTTCTCCCACACCGTCGTGCCCTGGTCGAACTTCTCGCCCAGGATCGGATCGGGGAACAGCTGGCGCTGGTAGACCGGGTGCTGCGAACGCGGCTTGTCGGTGTTGGCGCTTGCCGAGTACGAGCCGCCCTTACCGTGCACGCCGTTGCGGCCGTCGGTGACCCACGCCGGCAGCGGCGCCTTGCTCATGGCCTTGCCGGCGGCGATGTCCTCGGCGATCCAGCCGGCGACCTGCTGCCAGCCAGCGGCCTGCCAGGTCTCGAACGGACCGAGTTTCCAGCCGTAGCCCCAGCGGATGGCGAAGTCGACGTCACGCGCGGTATCGGCGATGTCGGCCAGGTGATAGGCGGTGTAGTGGAACAGGTCGCGGAAGGTCGCCCACAGGAACTGCGCCTGCGGATCGCTGGATGCGCGCAGCTTGCCGAACTTCTCGGCCGGGTCCTTGATGGCGAGGATGGCGGACACCTCATCCGAGGCCTTCTGCTCGGACGCACGGTAGTCCTGCTTGGCCACGTCGATCACGACGATGTCCTTGCCGGCCTTGCGGTAGAAGCCGGCGCCGGTCTTCTGGCCGAGCGCGCCCTTCTCGATCAGGGCGGACAGCCATACCGGGGCCTTGAAGTATTCGTGCCACGGATCGTCGGCTAGGGTATCGGCCATGGTCTTGATCACGTGCGCCATGGTGTCCAGGCCCACCACGTCCGCGGTGCGGTAGGTGGCGCTCTTGGGACGGCCCACGGCCGGGCCGGTCAGCGCGTCGACCACGTCGAAGCCCAGGCCGAACTGCTGGGTGTGGTGCATGGTGGCCAGCATCGAGAACACGCCGATGCGGTTGCCGATGAAGTTCGGGGTGTCCTTGGCGATCACCACGCCCTTGCCGAGCGCGGTGGTGAGGAAGGCCTCGAGGCCTGCCAGCACGTTCGCGTCGGTCAGCCTGGTCGGGATCAGTTCGACCAGGTGCATGTAGCGCGGCGGGTTGAAGAAGTGCACGCCGCAGAAGCGGTGGCGCATCTCTTCCGGCAGCGCCTCGGCCAGGCCGTTGATCGACAGGCCCGAGGTGTTGGACGCGATCACCGCGGTCGGCGACAGGTGCGAAGCGATCTTCTTGTACAGATCCAGCTTCCAGTCCATCCGTTCGGCGATCGCTTCGATCACCAGGTCCACGTCCTTCAGGTGCTCAAGATCCTCGTCGTAGTTGGCGGGGATGATCGCGCCGGCGATGGTCTTGTCGGCCAGCGGGGCAGGCGAGAGCTTCTGCAGGTTGGCGATGGCCTTCAGGGCGATGCCACTCTTGGGACCTTCCTTGGCGGCCAGGTCGAACAGCACGGTATCGACGCCGGCGTTGGTCAGGTGCGCGGCGATCTGCGCGCCCATGACGCCGGCGCCGAGCACCGCAGCCTTGCGGATGCGCAGCGCTGCCTTGGGTGTGGATGGAGCGGTCATTGGTTTCTCCGTAGTGCAAGACACAGGAAGGTGAAACGGGTGGCCGGTTTGGCCGGAAGGATTCGGGGTCAGCGCGCCATGAGGCCGGCGGCCGAAAAGCTGATCAGGTGTTCGGCGGTGAGCTCGCGGTGCTCGTGTTCGGTGACGTCGCTCCTGCGCTGGATCATGCCGATGCCCGACATGGCGTGGATCAGGGCGCCGGTCACCAGGTCGACGCGCCAGTACACCTCTTCCTTGGTCAGGTGCGGCAGCAGTCGGGCGAACTCGGAGGTGAACATGCGCATCACGTGGCGGTAGTTGTCCGACAAGAACTTGCGCAGGGTGTCGTCGTCCTCGGCGAAGGCGCGCACCAGCACGCGCATGAACAGCTGGCCGCCGGCATCGTGGGAAAGCTCCAGTGCAGGCACGATGAAGGCTGCCAGCACGTCTTCAATGGTGGTCTCGGGCAGGCCTGCGACCTTGGCCAGGGCGGTGCTGCGGTGGCCGTTCAGCTGGTCCAGGCGGCGGCGGAACACTTCCTCGACCAGGCGGTCCTTGGAGCCGAAGTGGTAATTGACCGCCGCCAGGTTCACCCCGGCCGCGGATGTCAGCTGGCGCAGGGAAGCCCCTTCGAAGCCGTGCCGGGCGAACAACTCCTCGGCGGCGCCGAGAATGCGCTCCTTGGTGGACTGGGCTGCTGCGCTGGGTGCTGGCATGGTCCGTCGGCCTCGGCGAGTTCAAACGATCGTTTGAGCATACGCGGATGGATTTGCGGCCGTCAAACGATCGTTGGGACTGGCCGGCGGCCAGGTTGCTAATGAGGTAGAATCTGTCAAACTTTCGTGAGCTAAATCCGCTTATCTCGACAGGATTTAGCTTAACTTTCGCCGGCAAGGGCCGGCCCGCCCACTCAGATACCCGTTTTTTCCGGAGCAGACCTTATGGCGCTGGAGCGCACCCTTTCCATCATCAAGCCCGACGCAGTTGCCAAGAACGTGATCGGCGAAATCTATGCACGCTTCGAAAAGGCTGGCCTCAAGGTCGTGGCCGCCAAGATGAAGCACCTGTCGCGCAAGGAAGCCGAAGGCTTCTACGCCGTGCACAAGGAGCGCCCGTTCTTCAACGCACTGGTCGAGTTCATGATCTCGGGTCCGGTGATGATCCAGGCGCTGGAAGGCGAGAACGCCATCCTGAAGAACCGTGACCTGATGGGCGCGACCAACCCGAAGGACGCTGCGCCGGGCACCATCCGCGCCGACTTCGCCGACTCCATCGACGCCAATGCGGTGCATGGTTCCGACGCAGCCGAAACGGCTGCTGTCGAGATCGCGTACTTCTTTGCGACCACTGAAGTGCACGCGCGGTAAGAAAAATGTCTGACCAGGCTGTAACCACCATCACCACCGACAAGGTCAACCTGCTGGACTTCGATCGCCAGGGCCTGCGTGATTTCTTCGCGCAGCTGGGCGAGAAGCCGTATCGCGCCGAGCAGGTGATGAAGTGGATCTACCATCGCCTGGAAGACAACTTCGAAAACATGACTGACGTCGGCAAGGCGCTTCGAGCCAAGCTCGAAGCGTCGTGCTATGTCGGTCCGCCGAAGACCCTGTTCGACAAGGGCGCCGCCGACGGCACGCACAAGTGGCTGCTCGGCATGGATGGCGGCAACGCCATCGAGGCGGTGTACATCCCGGAGCCGACACGCGGCACGCTGTGCGTGTCCTCGCAGGTCGGCTGCGGCCTCAACTGCCAGTTCTGCTCCACCGCGACGCAGGGCTTCAACCGCAACCTCTCCACCGCCGAAGTCATCGGCCAGATGTGGGTGGCGGCCAAATACCTCGGCAACGTCACGCACCAGAACCGCCGCATCACCAACGTGGTGATGATGGGCATGGGCGAGCCGCTGCTGAACTTCGACAACGTGGTGAAGGCGATGAGCCTGATGCGCGACGACCTGGGCTTCGGCCTGGCGTCCAAGCGCGTCACCCTGTCGACCGCCGGCCTGGTGCCGATGATCGACAAGCTGTCGGAAACCATCGACGTGTCGCTGGCTGTGTCGCTGCATGCCGCCAACGACGAGCTGCGCACCGAGCTGGTGCCGCTCAACAAGCGCTACCCGATCGCCGAGCTGATGGCCTCGTGCCAGCGCTGGCTCGATCGCAAGCCGCGCACCTCGATCACCTTCGAGTACACCCTGATGAAGGGTGTCAACGACCAGCCCGAGCACGCGCGCCAGCTGATCAAGCTGATGCGCCGCATGCCGACGTGCAAGGTCAACCTGATTCCGTTCAATCCTTTTCCTGGCACGCGTTTCGAGCGCTCGGACGCCGAAACGATCCGCGCCTTCCAGACCCAGTTGCTCAATGCCAACGTGCTGACCATGCTGCGCCGCACCCGCGGTGACGACATTGATGCGGCATGTGGTCAGCTCAAAGGGCAGGTATTGGATCGCACCCGTCGCCAGGCCGAATTTCGAAAGCGTCTGGACGAAGGGGCGAGTCATGCGGCTTGATCGAATCTTGTTGAGTGCCGGCCTGGCCATGTTGTTGGCCGGCTGCGTCACCACCACAACAACAGACGCGGGTGGTGTCTCCACCAAGATTCCGCGGACCAGCAAGGCCGAGCAGAAGCAGGAAGGGGCCCGCATCCATACCGATCTGGCCCAGCAGTACCTGACCGAGGGTGATCTGCAGGACGCGCTGGTCAAGGTCAACAAGGCTTTCACTTTCGATCCGAACTACGTCCCCGCGCATACGATCGCGGCGGTGATCTACGAGCGCATCAACGACCTGCCGAACGCGGAGCTGCATTACCGCAAGGCGCAGGCGCTGGCGCCGCAGAAGGGTGACACCAACAACAACCTTGGCTGGTTCCTGTGCAACGCCGCCGGCAAGCCTGCCGAGGCGATGCCGTTTTTCCAGAAGGCCGTCGCCGATCCGTTCTACCAGACGCCAGCCCTGGCCTTGACCAACGCGGGCGCCTGCCTGGTGCGTAGCCACGACCTCGCGGGAGCCGAAGTGAACTTCCGCAAGGCGCTCGAGATCGACCCCCAGAACGGCGGGGCGTTGTATCAGCTCGCCAACGTGCTTTATCTTCAGAACGATGCATTCCGCGCAAGGGCCTTCATCCAGCGTTTCGACGCGCTGGGCCAGCCCAGCGCGTCGGCATTGAAGCTAGGTCATGACATTGAGTCTCGGTTGGGCAACAGGGATGCTGCTCTCAACTACAGCAGGCGGCTGCAAAGCCAGTTCCCGGATTCGGAACAGGCGCGCGCCCTCGACGCAACTGCACGCCAATGACATCCGAGCAGTCCCCATTAACCCATAGCGGCGACCACGCCCTCCCACTTACCGAAACACCCGACGCCATCATGGAAACGGAACACTCCTCGTTGGAAACGATCACCGGTAGCCTGGGCGGACGCTTGCGAGCCGTGCGCGAAGCGCGCGGCCTGGACGTTGAGTCGTGCGCTCACGCCTTGCGCTTGCCGGTGCGGGTGGTTCGCCAGCTCGAAAGCAACGACTACAGCGGCATCGACTACCACGTGTACCTGGGTGGCTACCTGACCAAGTACGCGCGCTACCTGGGCATGGACGAGGCCGAGGTCAAGGGCGAGCTGGAGCGCATCAAGCCCAGCGAGCCGACCCTGGTGGCGACGGGCGGCATCTCGCATTCGCGTTACCTGCTTGAGAATTACGCTCGCGCGGCCACCTATGTGGTGCTGACCGCCGCGATCGTGGTGCCCACCATCTGGCTCGGCGTGCGCGGCACGCTCGATCGCGATCCCAGTCACCTGGCGCCGCTCGATGCCGCGCCGGTCGCCCAGGTGGACGCCCCGGCGGCTGCATCGACGGTGGCATCGGTTGTCGCGCCTGCGGGTACCCCTGCAGCCAATGAGGCTGGCTCCAACAGTGATGCGGCCGTGGCCAGCGCGCCGGCCGCGTCCCCGCAGCCGGCAACTGCTGCGCCTGCCGCCACCCCGGCGCCGGATCAGCAGCCGTTGATGGCGTCGATGGCGCCGTTTCCCAATCTGGGCAGCGATGCGGCGCACCCGGCGCAGCCTGCGTCCGCGACCACTTCGGTGGGCAGCGGCGCCCACAGTCTGGTGTTGAGCCTGCAGGGCGCCAGCTGGGTGGAAGTGACCACCAAGGATGGCTCCCGTCTTGAATATGGCCTGCTTCCGGCCGGCAGCACCAAGACCTACCACAGTGACCAGCCGCTCGAAGTGCGCATTGGCAATGCCACCGGCGCCCAGGTCACGCTCGATGGTCAGCCGATGGCGCTGGACAGCTTCCGCCACTCCAATGTCGCCCATTTCCGCATCGAAGTTCGCGACGGCAAGGCTGCGCCGACCGGCGTCTGATCCGTCCGCCGGACCTGTGCGGTCCGGCGCAATCGGTTATGCTTGCCCATTGTCCGCTCGCCCGCGAGCGGACTTTTCGGGTTGGTGACTTTTCCCGCATGTCAGGCCCCGCAGGCGGTTGCCGGCGACGCGCGGTTCCCCAAGGGTGATTGCATGGCATTTGAAGCGTACGACGAACACGAACAGAGCGAACTCGTACAGCAGTGGCTGCGCCAGAACGGCTTGTCCATCGTCGTCGGTATTGCGATCGGCCTGGTTGGCATCTTCGGCTGGCAGCAGTGGAACAAGCACAAGGCTGGCCACCAGTCCGAGGCGGCCAATCTTTACGAGCAGGTGCAGACGGCGGCAGCGGCCAACAAGAACGAAAGCGCCGACACGTACACCGAGCAGCTGATCAAGGATTACGCGGACAGCTCCTACGCCGTGTTCGCCGTCAGCGACCGTGCGCAGCGCCAGGTCCAGGCGAAGCAACTGGACAAGGCGATCGACTCCCTGAACTGGGCTGAGGCGCATGCCGCCGACGCCAATCTCAAGGCGTTGACCCAGTTGCGCATTGCGCGCGTGCTGCTGGCCCAGGGCAAGGCGGCCGACACCCTGGCCGCGCTGGATCGTCTGCCGCCTAACAGCTTCGAAGGCGCAGCCCAGGAACTACGCGGCGACGCGCTGGTCAAGCTTGGGCGTCCTGACGATGCCCGCAAGGCATACCTCGCTGCCAAGGCAGCGCTGGGCGAGAACGCGCTTCCGAGCGTGCAGATGAAAATCGATGATCTGGCCGTGGCCGGGAAGCAGGGTGCATGAAAGCTGAAGTGATGAAGCGCGGTGCAATGAAGCGCGTTTGGCTGGTGGCGCTGACCTCGCTGGTGGCCCTCGCCGGCTGCCATTCGTTCAAGAAGGAAAACGTCCAGCCGCCGACGCCGCTGGCCAAGGATTTCAAGCCCACCGTCCAGGTCACCAAGGTGTGGAGCAGCAGCGTGGGTGAAGGCGCCGGCGACAGCGGCGTGCGCCTGCGCCCGGCGTTTGCCGATGGCGTGCTGTACGCCGTCAGCACCGACGGCAAGGTTGCGGCGCTGGATGCGGCCAGTGGCAAGACCATCTGGTCCAAGAGCTCGCGCACCCAGGGCTGGTTCGGCTGGGGTGACAAGAAGCGCGCTGACGCGCTGTACGCCGGTGGTCCGGCCGTGTACGGCGACCTGGTGGTGGTGGGCACCCTCGACGGCCACATCTACGCGATCAACGCGAAGGACGGCAGCCCGCGCTGGGAGTCGGTGGTCAATTCCGAAGTGATCTCCGCGCCGGTGATCAGCGGCAACCTCGTGATCGCGCGTACGCAGGATGGCCGTCTGTATGGTTTCGATAGCGCCACCGGCGAGCGTCGCTGGGTCTACGATCAGGACAGCGTGCCGCTGCTGAGCCTGCGCGGCAATGGTTCGATGCTGGCCGCCAACGGCGTGCTGTTCTTCGGCAACGACGCCGGCAAGCTGGTCGCGCTGCGTCTGGACAACGGCGAGAAGTTGTGGGAGCAGACCCTGGCCAGTGGCGAGGGCCGCACCGAGATCGAGCGCCTGAGCGATGCCGACGGCGCAATCCTACTGCAGGGCTCCACGCTGTTCAGCGCGGCCTACCACGGCAACATGGTGGCCGTGGACGGTCCCAGCGGCCGTCCGCTGTGGGCGCGCCCGTTCTCCACCTTCACCTCGCTGGATCTCAACAACAACGCGCTGTTCGGCGTGAATGACGAGTCCCAGGTGTGGGCGTTCGACAAGAACGGCGGCGCGGACATGTGGAAGAACGACCAGCTGCGGTATCGCTGGCTGAGCGCGCCCGCCGTGCTGGGCGACTACGTGGTGGTTGGCGACCTGGAGGGCTACGTGCACTTCCTGCAGACTGGTGACGGCGCACTGGCTGGACGCGAGCGCCTGTCAAAGAAGCCCATCCGCGCCCAGCCGCTGGTGGTGGGTGACATCGTGTACGTCGTGGACGTGAAGGGCCGCATCGGCGCTTACCGTCTCGGCGCGCACTGATCGCCGCACAAGGTTGTCTGACTCATGCTGCCCGTCGTTGCCCTGGTCGGTCGTCCCAATGTCGGTAAATCGACCCTCTTCAACGCACTGACGCGCAGCCGCGACGCCCTGGTGGCCGACATGCCGGGCGTCACGCGAGATCGTCACTACGGCGTGTGCCGCACCGGTGCACGCCCGTTCGTGGTGGTCGATACCGGCGGCCTGACCGGTGTCGAGGAGGGCCTCGACGCGCTGACCGCGCAGCAGGTGCGCTTCGCCATCGAAGAAGCCCACGTGCTGGTGTTCGTGGTCGATGCGCGCGACGGCCTGCTGCCGCAGGACCGCACGATCCTCGACGAGCTGCGCCGCAGCGGCAAGCCGATCATTGCCGGGGTCAACAAGACCGACGGCCTCGACTTGCAGAACGCGATGGCGGAGTTCGCCGCGTTCGGCATCGCCAATACCTTGCCGTTGGCCGCCGCGCACAATCGCGGCACCGAAGACCTCGTTGCTTCGGCGCTCACGATGTTGCCGGAAGACGAGCACGAGGAAGTCGAGCCGGGCGACCCGGACAGCATCCGCGTGGCCATCGTCGGCCGCCCGAACGCCGGCAAGTCCACCCTGATCAATCGCCTGCTCGGCGAAGACCGCCTGATCGTCTCCAGCGTGGCCGGCACCACCCGCGACCCCATCAAGGTGTCGCTGGAGCGCGACGGTCGCAAGTACACCCTGATCGACACGGCCGGCGTGCGTCGCAAGGCGCGCGTGGAAGAGGCAGTGGAGAAATTCAGCGTCATCAAGACGCTGCAGTCGATGGCCGCCGCCCAGGTGGTGGTGGTCATGGTCGACGCCCGCGAGAACCTCGCGGACCAGGACCTCACCCTGATCGGCCACGCGGTCGATGAGGGCAGGGCGCTGGTGATCGCCGTCAACAAGTGGGACGGCATGGACAGCTACCAGCGCGAGCAGTGCCAGAACGCGCTGGCGCGTCGCCTGCAGTTCGTCGACTGGGCGAAAACTGTATTCATCTCGGCGTTGCATGGCTCCGGCCTGCGCGAGCTGATGAAGGCGGTCGTGCGCGCCCATCACGCGGCGACCAAGGAGCTGGGCTCCTCCGAACTCACCAAGACGCTGGAGCGGGCCTACGAGGGCTACCAGCCGCCTTTGGTGCGCGGCCATGCGCCGAAGCTGCGTTTCGCGCATCCGGGCGGCACCAACCCGCCGACCATCGTCATCCACGGCAGCCGCACCAAGCACATTGCGCCGGCCTATCGGCGCTACCTGGAAAACTTCTTCCGCAAGCGCTATCGGCTGGAAGGCACGCCGGTGCGCATCGAATTCCGCGACGGCGAGAATCCGTTTGCGGGCAAGAAGAACGTGCTGACCGAGGGTCAGATGCGCAAGCGGCAGCGCATGATCCGCGAGATGAAGAAGCGCAAGCGCTGATTCATTGCCACGGCCAGAGCACAAGCTCGGCCGTTTCCATGCCGGGGAGTTACCCCAGCGAGGACTGAATTGACGCCAAGCGCAGAAGGCGCTGAGCGCAGGCTACCCGTCGCCGCGTGCCCGTCATCCCAGCGAAGGCTGGACGGAGCGCGAAGCGCGGAGAACGCCCTCAGGGCGGCCCCGAAGGGGCGAGCGAAGCGAGTCATCCAGTGCCTTTGCTCGTCGAACCCAGCTTGGGATTTCCGCAATCTGGCTCGCCTGTGGCGGGCTTCCAGCCGTCTGCCGACGAGCGGGTTAATACGCAGCGCGAAAGCCAGAGCTCGAGCGGCGTGGGTCAGTAGCCAAACGGAAAGCGAATGTCGCATTGGCGCTTCGCCGCGACAGCGTAAGCGGCCGTCCGTGCCGCGCGCGACTCATCCCGTGTTTTCCACAGGACATGTGGATGTTCCTTGGAGAAGCCTGTGGACAGTTGCGCTATCCGCTTGATGACAAAGACGTCGCGACGTGTTGGCGCGCAAATGCGCAGCATTGAGATCAGGCAGGATCGCGCGCTAGTCCGCTGCTGAAGAGGGTCGCTTCTCTTTTGTGGGCGAACACCTTGGGTGCGATTCGCTGTTGCGCGGAATGTTTTCCACAGCGCATGTGGATGCTCTATGGAGAAGCCTGTGGATAGGTGTCCTAGATGCTTGATGCCAAAAGGCAACATGACACCGTGATGCGCTTTTGATCAGCGCGATGTGCCGCGTAGCGGCACGAGCCTTTACTGTGCCCCCAGTGCGGCGGTGAGGGGTGGACCATCGGGCCCGCGGGGGCGACAGGGATGCCGATCCCTTTTCGTCCGGGCAGCGCCGAGTGGGGTGCTCTCTCTTTTGGCATTGCCACCATCGAGGTGGTTCCTTTTCCTTGAGCAAGCAAAGAAAAGTGACCCGGCCTCCGTCCCGCAGGGACTCCCTTCGGTCGCAGGCTATCCCGAGAGCGGCCCCGTTACTTCGTGAGGGAAGAGCAAAGTCACTGGGTCCCTGCTTTCGCAGGGACGACGCTGAGAACTGATGGGAATTTGCGGGCCGTGGGTGCGTTCGATGCTTCATTCCGCTGATTGGTTGACTCAACCCGTCAGATCGAAAGTGACTCGCGTAGCTGTAAAGCGCCCGGCGCAGGCTCAACGGAAACCACGGAGACGCGACCCGGCCCCTTAGGTTCTATGCTATCGCCCATGAGCACGCCCCCCGATCGCGAATCCTGGCTGGCCGCCCTGCGCCAGCGCATCCCCGAGTTGTCACCCGCCGAGGCGCTTGCCCGGCAGTCGCGAGGCGCGTTGCTGATCGACGTGCGCGAGGACGGAGAGCGCGCCAGCGGAAGTCCGCCCGGCGCGCTGGGCCTGTCGCGTGGTTTCCTCGAGCTTCGCATCGAACAGCTCGAAGCCGATCGCGAGCGAGACATCCTCACCTTGTGCGGTGGTGGCCAGCGTTCGTTGCTGGCGGCCGAGGCGCTGGAGCGCCTCGGTTATCGTCACGTTTCATCGGTGGCTGGCGGCTTCAATCGCTGGAAAGCCGAGGGTCTGCCAGTCGCGCTCGGCGCCCTGGATGCCGATGCCGCCGAACGCTACTCCCGCCAGCTGCGACTGCCGCAGGTCGGTGAAGAGGGGCAGGCGCGGCTGGGGCAGTCTCGCATCGCCTTGCTCGGCGCGGGCGGTCTTGGCGCCCCGGCTGCGCTGTATTTGGCCGCTGCGGGTGTCGGGCAGCTCACCCTGATCGACGACGATGTGGTCGAGCGCTCCAACCTGCATCGCCAGGTGATCCATGCGGACGCGCGTGTCGGCATGTCCAAGGCCGAATCGGCGCGCATCACGTTGGCCGCGCTGAATCCGCGTGTGCGGGTGGACGTGCGCCATGAGCGCCTGCAGGCCGACAACGTCGAGCGCCTGCTGGCCGGTCATGACCTGGTGATCGATGGCGCGGACAACTTTCCGGCGCGCTATCTGGTGTCCGCCGCGTCGCAGCGTTTGCGACTGCCGATGGTCTACGGCGCGGTCGAGCGCTTTGCCGGACAGGTCAGCGTGTTTGATCCACGGCGTGCGGATTCGCCGTGCTATCGCTGCCTGTTCCCGGAGCCGCCCTCGGCGGCCGAGGCGCCCAACTGCAGTGAGGCGGGTGTGCTCGGCGTGCTGCCCGGCATCGTCGGATTGTTGCAGGCCACCGAGGCGCTCAAGTTGCTGCTCGGCATTGGCGAGCCACTGGTCGGGCGGCTGCTCGGTTTCGATGCGCTGGCCATGCGTTTCCGGGAAACACGCCTTCCGCGCGATCCGGCGTGCCCGGGGTGCGGCGCCGAGGCGGCGTTTCGCGGTTACGAGGATATCCAGCAGCTTTGCGCTGCGCCGGGCTAAGCCGGCTCAGTCGAGATCGCCTGTCACCAGTGCGTAGACGGCGGCGTCTTGCGGCTGTCCATGCAGCGTTAGCCGTTGGCGGGCAATGCACTCGAGTCGGGCGCCGGCTTTTTCCGCCACCCGGCGGCTGGCCAGATTGTCGGCCGCGGCCACGATTTCCAGCCTCTGTAGTTCGGGCACCTGCAAGGCATGGCGGGCCAGCATGCGCACGGCCGCTACGGCCGCGCCCTGGCCCTGGCGCGACTGCCGCACCCAGTAGCCCAGGTTGGCCATGCGGAAATCGGACTGCCAATGATTGAGGCCGATGCTGCCGACCAGTTGGTCCTGGCGATCGACGATGGCCAGCGCGCATTCGTCGCCGACGCCGCGCCAGGCAAGCCGGGTGCGGGCGATCCAGTGTCGGGCGTCGTTGAGGGAGTACGACGGCGAGCACCAGCCTTGCCAGCGACCCACCGTGTCCATCGACTCGTGCAGGGCGGCGTGCAGCGACTCGGCATCATCGGGGCGATAGGCGCGCAGTCGCCAGGCGCCATCGTCCAGTTCCGGAGCGGGTACCGTCTCGCCGCGGTCCGGTGGCAGCAGTGAATAGACCGCGGCGGGCATGGCCTGGCCGTGGTCGACGATGCGATCGGGCGAGATGCCGTCAAAGTAACCGCCGGCCCGCTCGGCGGTGCGCCGGCTGGCCATGTTGTCCACCGCGACGACGACCTCGATGCGCGCAAGGCCCAGCGTTTCGAATGCAAAGGTGGCAATGGCCCCGACGGCCGCCAGGGCAATGCCCTTGCGCTGCTCGGACTGGCGCACCCAGTAACCCAGGTTGGCGCTGCGGCGATCCGCATCCAGCCGGTTGAGACAGATGTCGCCCAGCAGCCGCCCCGACACATCGAAGATGCCGAAGGCGTACATGGCGCCGTGCGCCCAGCCCTGCTGGCATTGCGCAATCCGGGCGGCGGCGTCCTCGTGGCGATAGCCGGCTTGCAGGCGCGGCAGCCAGTGGCCGGCAGTCTCCATGGATTCGCCGACCGCCTCGCACAACGCATTGATGTCGTCGCCCTGCCAGGGCCGCAGGCGCAGGGTGGACGTGGCGAGTTCGAGTGCTTCGGTCGGACGGGCGAGGGCGTTCATGCGATCCCGTTTGTGCGAGTAGGGTCGAGCCGGGATAATACGTCTCTTTGCAGGCAGCCCCCCGACCATGACCGCACGCATCCTTGACGGCAAGCGTATTGCACAGGAACTGATGGATCGGATCGGCCGCCGCGTCGTCGAGCGCAAGGCCAAGGGCCTGGACGCGCCGGGCCTGGCGGTGGTGCTGGTTGGCGATGACGCAGCCTCGTCGGTGTACGTGCGCAACAAGCGCAAGGCCTGTCATCAGGTCGGCTTCCGTTCCTTTGACTTCGACATGCCGTCCAGCACCACGCAGGAAGAACTGTTCGCGTTGATCGACCGGCTCAATGCCGATCCGGCCGTGCACGGCATCCTGGTGCAGTCGCCGTTGCCGGACCATATCGACGAGGACGCGCTGGTCGATCGCATTGATCCGGTCAAGGACGTGGATGGCTTCCAGGCAGTCAACGTAGGGCGTCTCGCGCTGCGCCGCTTCGGCCTGCGTCCATGTACGCCGCGCGGCGTGATGACCTTGCTGGGCCACACCGATCGTCCGGTACGTGGCCAGCACGCGGTGGTGGTCGGCGTGTCCAACCACGTGGGCCGTCCGCTCGCGTTGGAATTGCTGATCGCCGGTTGCACCACCACCTGCTGCCACAAATTCACGCGTGACCTGGAGAGTTTCGTGCGCCAGGCCGACATCGTGATCGTCGCGGTGGGCAAGCCAGGCCTGGTCAAGGGCGAATGGATCAAGCCTGGCGCCGTCGTGGTGGACGTGGGCATCAACCGCCTGGAAGACGGCCGACTGGTGGGTGACGTCGACTTCGCCGCCGCCGCCGAGCGCGCCAGCTGGATCACTCCGGTGCCGGGCGGCGTGGGCCCGATGACGGTGGCCACGCTACTGGAAAACACGCTGGAAGCGGCCGAGGAGCGCGCGCTGCTGCAGCACGGCTGAGGTCACGCGAGAGGGTCATTGTCGCGTCTGCGACAACGGATTGTTCATGCGGCGTGTGGCGAGCATGCCGCGTTCCGCGTATAATCCTCTCTTTGCAGCGGGACTTTTCGCATGCGCATCCTCGCCGAGGCTCTCACCTACGACGACGTCTACCTCGTTCCGGCCCATTCGGCCGTCCTGCCGCGTGACGTAGACACTTCCACGCGGCTGACCCGAAACCTGCGCCTGAACATCCCCATCGTGTCCGCCGCCATGGACACGGTCACCGAAGCCCGCCTCGCCATCACCATGGCCCAGCAGGGCGGCATCGGCATCATCCACAAGAACATGACCGCCGAGCAGCAGGCCGCCGAAGTGCGCCTGGTGAAGAAGTTCGAGGCGGGCGTTATTCGCAGCCCGATCACCGTCGGTCCGCACACTTCCATTGGCGAAGTGCTGCGCCTGACCCGCGCGCACAACATTTCCGGCGTGCCGGTGGTGGAAGGCGAAAAGCTGGTTGGCATCGTCACCAGCCGCGACCTGCGCTTCGAGCGCAAGCATGAAGATCCCGTGCGCAACATCATGACCCGCCAGGACAAGCTGGTGACGGTGCGTGAAGGCGCCAGCCAGGACGACGTGCTGCAGCTGCTGCACAAGCACCGCATCGAGAAGGTGCTGGTGGTGAATGACGACTACCAGCTGCGTGGTCTCATCACCGTCAAGGACATCCAGAAGGCTCGCGACAATCCGAACGCCGCCAAGGATCGCCTTGAGCGCCTGGTGGTCGGCGCTGCGGTCGGCGTGGGCGGCGACACCGAGCAGCGCGTGGAAGCGCTGGTTGATGCCGGCGTCGACGTGATCGTGGTCGACACCGCGCATGGCCATTCGCAGGGCGTGATCGATCGCGCCGCGTGGGTGAAGAAGCGCTTCCCGCAGGTGCAGGTGATCGCCGGCAACATCGTCACCGGCGAGGCCGCGCGTGCGCTGCTCGACGCTGGCGTCGATGCGGTGAAGGTGGGCGTGGGCCCGGGCTCGATCTGCACCACGCGTGTCGTCGCTGGCGTGGGCGTGCCGCAGATCACCGCCATCGACCTCGTCGCCACCGCGCTGAAGGACGAGATCCCGCTGATCGCCGACGGCGGCATCCGCTACTCCGGCGACATCCCCAAGGCGCTGGCCGCCGGCGCATCCACCGTGATGCTGGGTTCGATGTTCGCTGGCACCGAGGAATCGCCGGGTGAAGTCGAACTGTTCCAGGGCCGCTCCTACAAGAGCTACCGCGGCATGGGCTCGCTGGGCGCCATGGCGCTGGGCTCGAAGGATCGCTACTTCCAGGACGAGGCGGACGCCGACAAGCTGGTGCCGGAAGGCATCGAAGGTCGCGTGCCGTACCGCGGTCCGCTGCGCAACATCATCCATCAGCTCATCGGCGGCCTGCGCGCCTCGATGGGTTACCTGGGCGCCGCCACCGTCGAGGACGTGCGCCAGAAGGCGCAGTTCGTGAAGGTGACCAGCGCCGGCGTGACCGAAGCCCACCCGCACGACATCCAGATCACGAAGGAAGCGCCGAACTATCGGCTGAATTCGTGAGGCAAGGGATGGCGCCGCGACTCCATCGCAGGCGCCGTCTCGCGTTACACACTGGGATGACCTTGCAGAGCCGTCATTCCAGCGCAAGCTGGAATCCAGCGTCTTTGGTTTCGTGCATAAAGGCACTGGATGACTCGCGAAGCTCGCCCCTTGGGGGCCGCCCTTTGGGCGTTCTGCGCGCTTCGCGCTTGTCCGGCTTTCGCCGGGATGACGGTAGTGAAGTCATTCGCAGGTCGGGGCGTTGCGGCGTTCCGACCTTTCTCTTTTTCAAACTCTGATTCCCGCCGCCATGACCGATATCCATAGCGACAAAATCCTCATCCTCGACTTCGGCGCGCAGTACACCCAGCTGATCGCCCGGCGCGTGCGCGAGATCGGCGTGTATTGCGAGATCTGGGCCTGGGACCACGATCCGGCCGAGATCGCCGCGTTTGGCGCCAAGGGCATCATCCTGTCCGGTGGTCCGGAGTCGACCACGCTGCCGGGCGCCCCCAGGGCGCCGCAGGAAGTGTTCGACTCGAGCCTGCCGATCCTTGGCATCTGCTACGGCATGCAAACGCTGGCCGCGCAGCTGGGCGGCGCCACCGAGGCGGCCGATGCGCGCGAGTTCGGCCACGCGGAAGTAGACATCGTGGCCAAGAGCCGACTGTTCGCCGAACTGAGCGACCACGACAGCGTGCATCGCCTGGATGTGTGGATGAGCCACGGCGATCACGTGTCCAAGGCGCCGCCGGGATTCGTCATCACCGGTTCCACCGACCGCATCCCGGTCGCCGTGATGGAGAACGAGGACAAGCGCTGGTACGGCGTGCAGTTCCATCCGGAGGTGACGCACACCAAGCAGGGCACCGCGCTGCTCAAGCGTTTCGTCACGGAAATCTGCGGCTGCCAGACGCTGTGGACCGCCGCGCACATCATCGAGGACCAGATTGCCCGCGTGCGCGAGCAGGTTGGCGACGACCATGTGCTGCTGGGCCTCTCCGGCGGCGTGGATTCCTCCGTGGTGGCGGCTCTTCTGCACCGTGCGATCGGTGACCAGCTCACCTGCGTGTTCGTCGATACGGGCCTCCTGCGCTGGCAGGAAGGCGACCAGGTGATGGCCACCATGGCCGAGCACATGGGCGTGAAGGTCATCCGCGTCAACGCCGCCGAGCGCTACTTCACCGCGCTGGAAGGCGTTGCCGACCCGGAAGCCAAGCGCAAGATCATCGGCCGCCTGTTCGTCGAGATCTTCGACGAGGAATCGGCCAAGGTCACCAACGCCGGCCACGGCCAGGTGAAGTGGCTGGCGCAGGGCACCATCTACCCCGACGTGATCGAGTCGGCCGGCAGCAAGACCGGCAAGGCGCACGTGATCAAGAGCCACCACAACGTGGGCGGCCTGCCGGAGCACATGAAGCTCAAGCTGGTCGAGCCGCTGCGCGAGCTGTTCAAGGACGAGGTGCGCCGCATCGGCGTGGAACTCGGCCTGCCGCGCGAGATGGTCTACCGCCATCCGTTCCCGGGCCCCGGCCTGGGCGTGCGCATCCTGGGCGAGGTGAAGCCGGAATACGCCGAGCTGCTGGCTCGCGCCGACGCCATCTTCATCGAGGAATTGCGCGCCTGGGATCTGTACGACAAGACCAGTCAGGCCTTCGCCGTGTTCCTGCCGGTGAAGTCGGTGGGCGTGGTGGGCGATGCCCGTGCCTACGAATGGGTGATCGCGCTGCGTGCCGTGGAGACCATCGACTTCATGACGGCGCATTGGGCGCACCTGCCGTATGACTTCCTTGGCAAGGTTTCTAATCGTATTATCAATGAGTTGCGCGGTGTTTCTCGTGTCGTTTATGACATCAGTGGCAAGCCGCCCGCAACCATCGAGTGGGAGTGAGTCGGGCTACCCTTGATGGCTCGGCGAGTCTCAAGAAGTCTTGATAACTGCTTGATGGTAAAGACTTTATGATGTCGCCGGCTTCTGATCGTTGCGAGCTGCTGTTCTCCTACGGGACGCTGCAGCTCGAGCGTGTCCAGCTCGAGTCTTTTGGCCGGTTGCTGGATGGCGAGGACGACGCCATGCCGGGCTATCGCCGGACCATGGTGGAGATCACCGATCCAGACGTTCTCCGCAAGAGCGGCGAACGCTTCCACCCCATCGTCGCGCCCAGCGACAACCCGGCAGACGAAGTCGCCGGCAAGGTGTTCCGGATCACCGCGGCGGAGTTGGCCGCGGCTGATCGATATGAAGTCTCGGACTACAAGCGGGTCACCGTGCGTCTCAGGTCCGGCAGAAAGGCCTGGGTCTATATCCAGGCCTGACCCCGCCAGCGGGCGCGGGCGCCGCCTTCGGCATCACCAGGGCACGGTCTCGCCCAGGCGCGTGAGGTACTGCAGGCCGCTGCGACCGGTCTGCGCGGTCACCACGTCGACGACGCGCGGGATGCTCTCGCTGATCTCGAAGGTGGCGCCGGATCCGCCCATGTCGGTGCGCACCCAGCCCGGCGCGATCAGCAGCAGGGTGCGGGTGGATACGGATTGGCGGGCAGCGTAGCTGCGCATCAGGGTGTTGAGCGCGGCCTTGCTGGCGCGATAACCCTCCCAGCCGCCGTCATGGTTGTTGGCGACGCTGCCGAGTCCTGAGGACATGGCGGCGATCACGCCGCCGGGCGACACGAGCGCATCCAACGTTTCAATGACGCGCATCGGGCTGAGCGCGTTGGTGGTCATCATGCGGAGGAAGGCGTCGGTGCTGGTCTGGCCGATGGGCTTGTCTGCCTCGAGCGAGATGCCGGCGTTGACGAACAGCACGTCGAGCGGCGCGCCTTCCAGTCGCTGGCGCAGGGCGGTGATCTGTTCGGGGACATCGATGTCGAGATGCTCGATCAACAGCCGGCCATCGGCGCCGGCCTGCAGTTCATGCAACGGCGAGTGGCCCGATCCGCGCACGGTGCCGATGACGTTCCACCCACGCTTGAGGTATTCGGCGACGAGCGCATGGCCCAGGCCGCGCGAGGCGCCAATGATGAGCGCGGTCTGTTGCTTCTGTTGTTCGTTCGATGTCATGTCACGCCTCGTCGATGGGTATCAGGCGGATCGATCGAGCAAGCCTTGCAGCACGGTTTCCAGTGTGGTCACGGCCTTGCGTGAGCCGGCCTGACCGTGCTCGAAATCGATCCAGCCCTCGTTGAAGCCGTCGAGCATACGCATGCGAGGCTCAGGGTTCTGCATGCCTTGTGTGTGAAACAGGTGTTCCCAGGTGTCCCGGGGCACGGGTTCTGTGCGCACAGGGCGGCCGAGCACAGCAGCGAAGCCGCTGGCGATATCGAGGGCAGAGTAGCGGCGCGGGCCCTCCAGTTCGATGACACGATGACCCTGCCAGCTTTCCACCAGCGTGCCCGCGACCGTGCGCGCAAGGTCGGCCGTCGCGACCATGGGTATCGGGTGATCCAGAGGCTGCAGGAAGCTGGGAATCAAGCCGCTGCGGGCAGCGGCGACGTCCCATGCGGCATTCTCCATGAACCAGCCGGCGCGCACGAAGGCGGTGGGGATCGGCAGCTCGCGCAGTGCGGCCTCGACCATGCGGGAGTTGTTGAGCAACGAGAAGGTTGCGACGTGTGCGCCGACCGTGGACAGGAACACCAGCTTGTCTGGGCGCGCCACGGTCACGGCCTGGCTTACCGTCGCGATGATCTTGCGGATGCCGGGAAAGCCGGGCGCGGGATCGTAGTCGGGCGGAATCATCAGGAACACGCCGTCCACGCCGGCAAAGGCGGCGGTCAGGGCGTCGGCATCGTCGGCGGTGGCCAGTGCGATCTCGCAGCCCCGATCGATCCAGCGGGCCGCCTTGGCTTCATCGCGCAGGATCGCGCGGACGGCGTGGTCCGTTTCCAGCAGTTCATTGGCTACTTGGCCGCCAACCTGGCCGGTGACACCCATCACGGCATACATGTTCGACATCCTCGATGTGGCGGCGACGAGCCGCGTTCGGGGGTGATTTTGGGCGTCGGCCACTAGTTTCGCGATAACATCAATGGCAATTGATAGATGACAAAAGAGCACTAATTCATGGCCTTCGACGAACGCATGCTCAATGGCATCAGCGTATTCGCTGCGGTGGTCGACAGCGGCAGTTTTGCCGCTGCCAGTGAGGTGCTGGACATGTCGCCGCCCGGCGTCAGTCGGGCGATCGCGCGGCTGGAGGCGCGGCTGGGCATCCGCCTGCTCGATCGCACCACGCGCTCGGTTCGCCTGACGGACGAAGGCCGACGCTTCCACGCCCAGGTGCTGCCCTTGCTGGCGGGGCTGGAAGAGGCCGCGGCCAATGCGGCGCAAGGTGCGACCATCGTGCGCGGACGGTTGCGCGTGCACATGGATCCCTTGTTCTCGCGCCTGGTGCTTGCCCCGCGCGTGGGTGAATTCATGGCGGCGTACCCGCAACTGGAGGTGGAGCTGGCCACGCGCGATCAACTGGGCGACATCGTGGCGGACGGGTTCGATCTGGCCGTCCGTTTCGGCGAGCCGCCAGACTCCAGTCTGGTGGCCCGCAAGCTGCTGGAGACGCGCATCCTTACCGTCGCTGCGCCGTCGTATCTGCGTCGCCATGGACGGCCATCACAGCCGCAGGACCTGGAAGGCGGCGCGCACGTCTGCATCGAGTTTCGCGATCCGGCGACGGGCCGTACGTTTCCCTGGGAGTTCCACCGCAAGCGCAAACGCGTCGCCGTGAAAACCTCGGGTCGCCTGATCGTCAACGATGGCGGCACCATGCATGCGGCTTGCGCGGCGGGCTATGGCATTGCCCAGGTCATGGACGTGGCCGCCGGGCCGCTGGTCGCAGGCGGCCAATTGATCGAGTTGTTTCCTGATTGGCCGGACGAGCGTTTTCCGCTCTATGCGCTCTATCCCTCGCGCCACCATCCGTCCGCCAAGGTGCGTGCCTTCCTCGATTTCGTCGTCGGCCTTGCTGCAGCGGTGTAGTGCCGGCTGGCCACTCGCCTTGAGCATCAAGTGGGAGGCGGCGCCCTGGCGAGTCCGCCGGATGGAAGGCATTCCCGTCACTGACGCCATGGAAACGTGGGTGCACGCGGTAGAATGCCGGCTCGCGCACGTTTCCGCAGCCATTTATGACCGACCAGATTCCGCTCCCGGAGCCGGCCTTTTCCGAGCAAGACGAACGTTACATGCGCCGTGCGCTGCAGCTGGCGGCGCACGCGCGCGATGCCGAGAACGAAGTGCCGGTGGGCGCCGTACTGGTACAGGGCGAAGAGATCATCGGCCTCGGCTGGAACCGCAACATCACGCTCAACGATCCCAGCGCGCATGCGGAGATCATGGCGCTGCGAGCGGCGGGCGAGAAGCTGTCGAACTACCGCATGCCCGGCGCGACGCTGTACGTGACGCTGGAGCCGTGCGCGATGTGTTCCATGGCGCTGGTGCATGCGCGCATTGGGCGCGTTGTCTATGCGGCGACTGATCCCAAGACCGGCGCCGCAGGCAGCGTGTTCGATACGCTGATCTCGGACCGGCACAATCATCGCGTCGCGGTGGAGGGCGGTCTGCTGGCGGACGAATCCTCGACCATGCTGCGCGAATTCTTCCGCGCCCGCCGCTGACGTCTCAGTGCGCGTGGGGGCGCCAGTAAGGACGCAGTTCTTCCAGTCGCGTCAGTGAATGCACGGACTTCTTCGAAGCATCGAAAGCCATGCGCTTGGCCCAGCGGCGAAACGGCTTGAGCTGGGGGCCTTCCTCGCCGCTCCCTGCCAACGACGGCAACAGTGCGCTTCCCATCATGTAATCGTGCGCCTGTCCGAGGTGGCCTTGCAGGTCCGCCAGTTGCTTGAGCCACGCGGCTGACGACTGCCTGGGAAACACGTGCTGATACAGCTCGATCGTGTAACGCAGCTTCTTCGTGGCGGTGCGCAGGCGATGCAGGCGTTTCTGGCCGCCATCCAGCTTGGCGGCGCGCTTCTTCAGCGTCCCGAAACGCTCTTCGATCGCCGCCGCCGCCACCTGACGCACCGCGCTGTCGCTGGGCGGATCCAGTGACAACACCCAATGTCGCCATGCCTGCAAGGGAACCGCGAGATCGTGTTTCTTGAGCGCGATCACCGCCTGGCGATGGGCTTCCTGTTGCCGGTCGGACACTGTCTGCCGCATTTGCTCGGGATCGCCGAGCCTGGCGCCTTCCTTGCCGATGAACGCAGGCAAGGTCGCGTCGCTGAGGATGTCGATGTCCCGGCAAGACCCGGTGGCTTCGCGGCACTGGCGCAGATAGCGCAGCACGTCGTCCAGATCATCGTCGGAAAACCTGGCGACGTCTTTCAAGGTAGCGGTAACGCGGCGCAAGGACACGCGCCAGGCGTGCAGCAATTTCGCGTCGTAGGGCTCTTCGAGCAGGCGCTTGCGTGCGTCATGCGCCTTGGTCATGTGGCTGTCCAGCGATTGCCGGATGCAGTCGAACGCCGACTGCCTCTCCGTGCGCCCCCTCGCTCGACCCGAGGAAACACGGGATGCGGTACCGCGATGCTGCAACCTGGCATTCATGGAAACCTTCCAGACGACCGGGGATTTCTACTTTGCATCAAATTGTCACAATTCGCGAGAGACTTACCGTCGCGGGCTTCACACTATGAAAGCCAGGGCCCCGGCGCAGGATTGTTCGATTTTCAGGCTGAGCAGCGGATCGGCGCGGGTGCGCCCCAGGTTGATCGCCGCAATCGGCTTGCCGTCGCGCGCGGCGGCCGCCACGAAGCGGTATCCCGAGAACACCATCAGCGACGAGCCGACCACGAGTACGCCGTCGGCTGCGTTCAGCGATGTGATGGCGGCGTCAACGCGCCCGCGCGGCACGCCTTCGCCGAAAAACACCACGTCGGGCTTGAGGATTCCACCGCAGTCCGGGCAGGGTGGAACATCGAAGGTGGAAAAATCCCGTCCCTCCAGATCCGCGTCGCCGTCTGGCGCGTCTCCGGCGTCGAGCTGCGCCCACGTCGGATTGAGCTCGACCAGAGTCCGCTGAAACTCGTCGCGGGGAAGGCGACGATCGCAGGACATGCAGCGCACCTCGTCCAGACGGCCGTGCAGGTCGATCACCTGACGGTGTCCGGCCGCCTGGTGCAGGCCGTCCACATTCTGGGTGAGCAGCATGGCGACATGGCCGTGCTGCTCAAGGCGCGCGAGTGCGTGATGGGTGGCGTTGGGGCGGGCTCGCCCGAAGCGTCGCCAGCCAACCAGGCTACGCGCCCAGTAGCGCTGCCGGGTCGCCCGCTCGCCCATGAAGGCCTGGTAGGTGACCGGCTGCGGGCGCTTCCAGCCGCCGTCGCTGTCGCGGTAATCGGGAATGCCCGAATCCGTGCTGCAACCGGCGCCGGTCAGTACGAACAGGCGCGGATGCGCGGCGATGAAATCGCGCAGGCGCTCGCGGTCTTGCTCCAACGACGGCGATGCGGTTGAAGCGCTTTCCGGGGACATGGTTTCAGGCGACTGCACGAGCCCGTAGCTCCTCGACGGCGCCGGCGATGTCCGCCGGATCGTCCACCTGAACCACATGCGAGCCGCCGTCGACGAAGTCGGTATCGGTCTCGTGCGCCCAGGTGACGTGGTAAGGCATGTAGACGCCCCATCCACCCAGCTGCACCACCGGCGCGATGTCAGAGCGCAGAGAGTTGCCAACCATGGCGAAGCGTTCCGGCGTCAGTGAGAACTCCTCGAGCACGCCGAGATACGCGCGCTCGTCCTTCTCCGAGACGATCTCGATGCGGTGGAACAGGTCGGTAAGGCCGCTGTTCGCCACTTTCTGCTCCTGGTGGAACAGGTCGCCCTTGGTGATCAGCACTACGCGGTGGTTCGCTGCGACTGCTTCCACGGCGGCGCGGATCCCGGGCAGCAATTCGACCGGATGCGCCAGCACCTGCTTGCCGAGTTCAATGATGCGGTGCAGGTCGTCGGCGCTGATGCGCGACCGCGTGATCTCGATGGCCGATTCCAGCATCGACAGCGTCATGCCCTTGGCGCCGTAGCCGAACAGCCTGATGTTGCGCCGCTCGGTGGCCAGCAGGCGGTCGTGGACGTGGACGTCCGCCAGATCCACGTACTCGCCGATGATGCGCTCGAACTCACCGTGCGCGGCCTGGTAGTAACCCTCGCTGTGCCACAGCGTGTCGTCGCCGTCGAAACCCACCAGTTCAATCACGTGATTCACCTGCTGCGTGTTGCCATCAGCGCGCCTGTCGCGCTGGCGTAGGAATTTTCCCAGAAAACCCGCGCGACCGCCGAGGGTCTTAGCAGACACCGTTCAGGACAAGCGACTGTGGCAGGAGGACGCAGGCCGGGCACGCGGCAGCGGACGTCCTAGAATGGCTCATCGCCCCTCAGGCATCAGCCCCATATTCACCATGCCTACCACACTGTCGCTCGTACCCAAGGCGCCGCTTCCCCAGCCGACACTGCACAGCGAGTGCTCCGGAACCTCGGATCGCTGCGCGTTTTCGCATGAATGCCTTTCCACCGGCTATCGAAGGAACGAGCTGGAGGCGCTGCACGGCCTGGTCGAGCACATGCAGGAGCATGACGAGGGCAAGCATCTGTTTCGTCGTGGCGAGCCATTCCGCGCGATCTATGCCGTGCGCAGCGGTTGCGTGAAGACCTCGATATACAGTCGCGACGGCCGCGAGCAGGTGCTCGGCTTCTACCTGCCCGGCGAGGTGGTTGGCCTCAACGCCATCTATCCCGATTGCTATCCGTGCGATGCGATCGCGCTCGAGTCCACCACGTTCTGTCGCTTCTCGTTCCCGGCGATGAGCCGTCTCGCCGCTGAGGTTCCGGTGGTGCAGAACCACCTGTTCCGGCTGCTGAGCCGCGAGCTGGGCATGGCCAGCATGCTGGCGGGCGATCACACTGCGGACGAGCGCGTCGCCGCGTTCCTGCTCGACCTGGGCGAGCGCCAGGGTCGCCGCGAACATTCCACCACCGTGTTCCATTTCCCGATGTCGCGCAGCGATATGGCCAACTACCTGCGCCTGGCGCCGGAGACGGTGAGCCGTGTGCTGAGCCGCTTCCGTGACCGCGGCTGGGTGGACATCACCGGCCGGCATGCCCGCCTGCGCGATCCCGTCGCGCTGCGCGAGGTCGGCGCCCCCTTGCTGCAGGCGGCCGCGGCCGGCTGAGCCGATGCGCCGCTCAGTGCGGCGCGTCGACCTTTTCGGTGGAGAGTGCTTCGGAGGAGGATGCCGCGTCCTGTGGCTTGTCTTCCGGCTCGGGCTCTTCCATCAGCGGCAACATGCCCGGGCTGTCCAGGTCGTCGAACTGCTGGTGGTTGACTGCCCAGAAGAAGATCACGACCGCCACGATCACGATCAGCAACGTCACCGGGATGAGCACCAGAAGGATATTCATGCCAGCACGTCCGCTTCGCGGGCGACGGGACGCCCGATGCGCCAGGCATTGAGCACCACGGCCAGCGAACTCACCGACATGCCAATGGCCGCCAACCAGGGTGGCACCAGGCCCAGCGCCGCGAACGGCACGGCGCAGAGGTTGTAGCCAAGCGACCAGCGACGCCCCTGGGCGATCACGTCCCGCACCTGGCGGGCGATGGCGCGCGCCTCGACCAGTCCGTGCAGGCGCCCGTGCAACAGCAGGAAATCGGCATGCGCCTGGGCCAGGTCCGTACCGCTGGCCAGTGCGGCCGACACGTCGGCGCCCGCCAGCACGGGTGCATCGTTGTTGCCATCACCCACCGCCAGGGTGATGTGGCCCTCGTGGCGCTTGCACTCCAGCAGGGCGAGCTTGTCCTGGGGCGTGCAGGGCGCATGCCACTCGGTGACGCCAAGACGGTCGGCCATGGCGGCCGCGCGCGCCGCGGTATCGCCGCTGGCGATGACGGCGCCGATGCCCAGTCCGCGCAGGGCCTGCAGGGTCTGGGCGGCGTCTTCACGTGGCGCCTCGCCGACGCTGAAGGCGATCAGCGGGCCGGAGTCATCGGCCAGCCACAGGTCACCCTCCGCCGCGTCGGCAACCACGCCGGCGAAACGGGAGTGCCCGAGACGCAGGGCTAGGCCTTGTGCGACACCGCTGATTCCGCCTCCGCTGGCGACCTCGACACGCTGGGCGTCCGGCACGCTCGCGTGGCCCGCAGCGGCGGCGACGGCGCGCGCGAGCGGGTGGGAACTCTCGCGGGCGAGTGACGCGGCCAATGGCAACCAGTCGGCCGCATCGCGGCCGCGGCAGCAACGCGCCTGGGCGACGTCAATGTGCGGCTCAGTCAGCGTGCCGGTCTTGTCGAACACGGCGATGTCCACCTCGGCCATGCGCGCCAAGGCGGCGCTGTCCGCAACCAGCACGCCGCGCTGGGCGAGCACGCCGAGAGCCCGGGTCAGGGCGCTGGGTGAGGTAAGTGCGAATGCGCAGGGGCAGGCGATCACCAGCACGGCCACTGCCGATTCAAACGCGCGCTGCGGATCGACCAGCAGCCAGCCGGCGGCGGTCAGCAGAGTGAGCAGCAACACGCGCGCCACAAAGCGGCGCAGCGCCACGTCGTCCGCCGAGGCGGCGGCGTCACGGGCAATGCGGGCCTGGGTGCTGAGGGCGCCCACGCGCGCGGCGGCGGTGTCATTGCCGCTGTGCTCCACCTGCAGCTCGATCGGGCCGCCGACCAGCACGCTGCCGGCGACCAGATGATCGCCGCGGTAACGCACCACCGGCCGCGACTCGCCCGAGAGCAGGGATTCGTCGACCTGCACCTGCTCGCTCGCCAACCTGCCGTCGGCAGGCACGATGCCGCCTTCGCGGACGAGCACCCGGTCGGCGGGCAGCAGTTCGATGGCCGGGACGGTTTCGAGGCTGCCGTCGGCGAGGCGCCGCTCCGCAAAGAGTGGCGTGCCGTCGATCACGGCGTCGCCCAGCGCGCCGCTGCGGTGGCGCGCCTTGAGTTCGATGTAACGTCCCGCCAGCAGCAGGAACACGAACATGCTCACCGAGTCGAAGTAGATCTCGCCGCTGCCGCGCACGGTGTTGATGGCGCTGGCGACGAACACCAGCCATACCGCGATCGCCACCGGAAGGTTGATGCCCAGGCGGCGCTCGCGCAGCTCCTGCAGCGCGCCGCGCACGAACGGATGGGCCGAATAGAACACGACCGGCGCGGTGGAAATCAGGCCGAGCCAGCGGAACAGTCCGCGCGTGGTGAAATCGACAAAGTCGACCACGCCGATATAGATGACGAAGGCGTACGTCATGACCTGCATGGCGCACATGCCGGCGACCAGCAGCCGCTTGAGCATGTCGTGGGCTTCGCGTGAACGCGCGTCGTCGATGCTGTCGCTGCGCAGCGGCTGCGCCATGCAGCGCATGGCGGCGAAGGTCTGCAACAGGGCCGGCAACGAGGTGCGCTCGCCGTCCCACACCACGCGCACCCGCTTGGCGGGCGCGTCGACGGCGACGCGCCGCACACCGGGCAGCGAGTGGATCATCTGCTCGAGTCGCAGCACCTGCCGCGCGCCCTGCAAGGCGTCAACGCGCAGCGCGACCTCGCAGTGCCCGTCCTGCCGCCTGCGCACCACCTGGGCCGCCAGTTGCGGATGTGACCATGCTTCGTAGGTGTTCATCGTGGCGCGCTGCTATGGCTGCTCGACGGCACGCCGAACACCGGATGCTGCGTTGCCAGTGGCTTGTCCGCGTAACGGGCTCCGAGCACGATCATCCACACGCAACCGGCAAGAGAGGCTGCAAAGATCGCCACGCCAAGCCAGAGGATCGGTTGCCGATACCAGGGCGAGCCTGGTACCGGCGCAGCGGGATGGTTAATCGACATGGTCCGGGTGGGACAGGCTGTACACGTACGAGGCCAGCACGCGGATCTGATCGTCAGTCAGGCGCGGGCTCCAGGCCGGCATCTGGCCCTGGCGGCCGCCACGGATGGTGGTCTCGATATCCTCCACGGTGCCGCCGTGCAGCCAGATCTTGTCGGTGAGGTTGGGTGCGCCCAGCGCCTGATTGCCCTTGCCCTCCGGGCCATGACAGGCGGCGCAGGTAGCAAACAAGGGCTTGGCCGCGGCCGCCTGCTGCTCGTTGTGCGGCGAGCCGGAGAGGCTCAGCACGAACTGCGCGAGGTTCTTCACGTTCTCCTCGCCCAGGCTGGCCCAGGGCGGCATGACGCCGGCGCGGCCATCATGGATCGACGTGAAGATCGCCTTGCCGTCGCCGCCATAAAGCCAGTCGTTGTCGGTCAGGTCCGGGGCGCCCAGGCGCTGGTTGCCCTTCGCTTCGCGCCCATGGCAAGCGGCGCAATTGTCCAGGAACAGCCGCCGGCCGAGCTGCTGGGCGGCAGGGTCGTGGGCAAGCTGCTCGATCGGATAGAGCGAGAAGCGCTTCATCATCTCGTTGAGCTTGGCGTTGTTGGCGGCGACGTTCGCGCTCAGCTCGCCATGCGAAGTCCAGCCGAGCAGGCCCTTGACGCGACCGAAGCCGGGAAACAGGGCCAGGTAGATGAAGCCGATGACGAACATCGTCGCCGACATGAATATCCACCAGCGCGGAAGGTTCTGCAGACCCTCGCGCAGCACGCCGTGGGCCCACACGTGGCCGGTGGTGCCGTCTTCCTGCACCGGAATCTTGGCGCGGGGGGCCCACACGAACAGGAACAGCGTGATGCCCAGGTTGAGCACGATCAGGAACATGATCCAGAGCGACCAGAACAGGCTCATGGCTGCTGATCCTTTGCGGGCGTCGGTTGCGCCGCGGCTTGGTTGTCCAGGTCATCTTCCATCGGCAACTGCGCCATGCGCGTGAACGGCTGCTTGTGGCGGCCGCTCCAGGCCCAGGCCCAGATGCTGATGAAGGTGACCATCATCACCACGATGATCACGCCGGTCAGGTGACCCCAGAAATCCGCCCAGACGTCGCTCATGGCTCGCCTCCGTCATTGGCTGGGCCGGTGGAACCGCCGAGGCCGCCGGCGGGTTCGTTCTTGATGCCCAGTCCCTGCAGGTACGCGATCAGCGCCTGCATCTCGGTCTTGTCCTTCACGGCATCCGGAGCGCTTGCGATGTCGGCGTCGGTGTATGGGTCGCCGAGCTTGCGCAGGCCGCGCATGCGCGCCTGGATGTCGGCGCCATCGATCTTGGCCTGGGTCAGCCACGGATAGCCCGGCATGTTGGACTGCGGCACCACCTGGCGCGGATCGATCAGGTGCATCTCATGCCAGCGATCGGAATACTTGCCGCCGACGCGGGCCAGGTCCGGACCGGTGCGCTTGGAGCCCCACTGAAACGGGCGGTCGTAGACCGATTCCTCGGCCACCGAGTAGTGCCCGTAACGCTGCGTTTCGGCAGCAAGCGCGCGGATCATCTGCGAGTGGCAGAGGTAGCAGCCCTCGCGCACGTAGATGTCGCGACCGGCCAGGCGCAGTGCGTCGTACGGCTTCACGTTGGCCGGCGCCTTGACCGCATGGGCTTCCATGAACAGCGGGGTGATCTCGGCGAGGCCGCCGAGCGACACCATTACTGCGGTGAGGATGCCCAGCAGGGCGGCATGCTTCTCGATCGCTTCGAATTGCTTATAGGACATGGCGCGCTCCTCAACCGGCCGCCGGGATCGGAGCGGGCACCTGGTGCGGCTCCGGTTCGGGGATCGGCACCGGGATCGGCTTGATGATCCGGGCGCGCGCGTCGGCCGCGGTGTGCCACAGGTTCCACGCCATCACCACCATGCCGCTGAGCACGAACATGCCACCAAGCCAGCGGATCAGGTACATCGGCTTGATCGCGATCAGGCTGTCCAGGAAGGAGTAGGTCAGCGAGCCGTCCGCATTGGTGGCGCGCCACATCAGGCCTTCGGTGACGCCGGCGGTCCACATCGAGCCCAGGTACATCAGCAGGCCGGTGATGTGCAGCCAGAAATGCAGTTCCATGGCCTTGTTCGAATGCATGGCCGGCTTGCCCAGTGCGCGTGGCGCCATGGCGTACAGCGAACCGATGGTGATCATCGCCACCCAGCCGATCGCGCCGGAGTGCACGTGGGCAATGGTCCAGTCGGTGTAGTGCGACAGCGAATTGACCGTCTTGATCGCCATCATCGAGCCTTCGAAGGTGGCGGCGGCATAGAACACCAGCGCGAGCACCATGAACTTGGCGGCCGGGTCGGTCCTGAGCTTGTGCCAGGAGCCATTGAAGGTCAGCAGGCCGTTGGCGGCCGAGCCCCAGCTGGGCATCAGCAGGATCAGCGAGAACGCCATGCCCACCGACTGCACCCAGTCAGGCAGCGCGGTGTACATCAGGTGGTGCGAGCCCGCCCACATGTACACCGAGATCAGCGCCCAGAAATTGACGATGGAGAAGCGGTAGCTCCACAACGGCTGCTGGGCCTGGCGCGGCACGAAGTAATACATCATGCCGAGGAAGCCGGCGGTGAGGAAGAACGCCACCGCGTTGTGGCCGTACCACCATTGCACCATCGCATCGACCACGCCCGAATAGACCGGGTACGACTTGGTCAGGCTGATTGGCAGCGCGATGTTGTTGACGATGTGCAGCAGGCCGACGGCGATGATGAACGCGCCGTAGTACCAGTTCGCCACGTAGATGTGCCGGATGCGGCGTCGGGCCAGGGTGGCGAAGAACACCACGCCGAACGACACCCACACCACGGCGATCAGGATGTCGACGAACCATTCCGGCTCGGCGTATTCCTTGCTCTGGGTGATGCCCAGCGGCATGGTCGTCATCGCCAGCACGCACACCAGCTGCCAGCCCCAGAAGGTCATCTCCGCCAGCTTCGACAGCGCCAGTCGGGTGTGGCCGGTGCGTTGCACCACGTAGTAGCAGGTGCCCATCAGCGCCGAGCCGCCGAAGGCGAAGATCACCCCGAAGGTATGGTCGGGGCGCAGGCGGCTGAAGGTGAGCCAGGGAATGTTGAAGTTGAAGACTGGCCACATCAGCTCGGCGGCGATATAGACGCCAACCGACATTCCGATGATGCCCCACACTGCGGCGGCCAGAAGAAAGAGGCGAACGACTTTGTCGTCGTAGTACTCAGTGTTAGGCATAACGAACCACCCTGTTCAATTGAAGGATGTTGCCTTGCGCGAACGTCGCACTTCGATGACGCAGATCAATTTTTCCAGGCAGCCGCGCTCGCAAGTCGCGTGGCTCATTGCCGCAGTCCGAAAATCCCTCCGGATAATGATGCGCGCTTCCCCGGCCAGCTTCCACTGTCGCGGGCGACTGATTTGAGTCAGTGACCGTGGCTGATCCCGTGGGCAACCTCCGCGGTCGACCCAAGCGGAGGCGGTATGACCCACGTCGTCACGGAAAATTGCATCAACTGCAAGCACACTGACTGCGTGGAAGTGTGCCCGGTGGACTGCTTCCACGAGGGGCCCAATTTTCTGGTGATCGATCCGGACGAATGCATCGACTGCACGCTGTGCGTCGAGGAGTGTCCGGTGGACGCGATTTACGCCGAGGATGACGTTCCGGCGGAACAATCGCTTTTTGTTGCGATCAATGCCGAGCTGGCGCGCCAGTGGCCGGTGATCGCCACGAAGATCCCGGCCTTGCCCGATGCCGAAAAGTGGGACGGCCAGCCGGGCAAGCGGAACCTGCTGGTGCGTTAAGGCAATACCTGTTCAGTATTGCCTTGAGGACTGCTCAAGCGCTCCGGGCCCGCCAGCGATTGACGGTGAAGCCGATGGCGAGCATCGCGGCGACCGCCAACTGCGCCAGCAGTGACTGCCAGGTCGGATAGATGCCAAGCCATTCCACCGACGGCACCGGCGCGATGCTTACAGCCGTCCATCCCGCCTCCTGCAGCGCCGCCACGCCCTTGCCGGTGAGCACGACGGCAAGCACCGCGATCAGCGCCGAACTGGCGGAGAAGAACACACCCAGCGGAAGGCGCCGACTGGTTCGCAGCAGCACCCAGGCGATCAGGCCCAGCACCAGCGCGCCGGTGGCGATGCCAGCCAGCAGCCATGCGCCCTGGCCCTCACTCCATAGCGCCGCGTAGAACAGGATGGTCTCGAATACCTCGCGGTAGACCGAGATGAAGGTCAATGCGAACACGAACCACGCCGAGCGACGGTCCAGCGCGGTGGCCATCTTCGCCTTGAGATAGGCCTGCCACCGGCCACCGATGCTCTTCTGGTGCATCCACAGCCCGACGCCGAGCAATACGGCGGCGGCGAACAGCGATGACAGCCCCTCGGTGAGCTCGCGGCTGGCGCCGCTGATGGTGATGGCGTAGCTGGCGAGCGCCCAGGTGATGGCGCCGGCAAGCAGGGCCAGTAGCCAGCCGGCGTGCACGTAGCGGACGGCATCGTGGCGCTCGGCCTTGCGCAGGAACGCGAGCAGCGCCACCACCACAAGCAACGCCTCGAGGCCCTCGCGCACAAGGATGGTGAGAGCGCCGAGAAACACCGTGAGCGGGCTGTTGGCCGTCTCGGTCAGGAGATGGTCGGCTTGCACGAGCAGGCCATCGATTGCAGCGGCGTGCGCGGCCACCTCTTCGGCGGTCGCCCGATCGGAAAGCAGGGTGCGGTAGGCGCCCATGCCGGTTTCGATCTGCGCACGCAACGCGACATTGCGTGCATTGAGCCGGGCTTCCATCGGCTCGACGCCATCAAGGTAGGCCGAAAGGGCGTATTGGCGTGCATCCTCCGCATCACCGTGGCGATAGCTCGCCACGCTTGCCGCCAGGCGCGCCCGCGCCAGCGCGATGCCTGACAGGGCTTGGTGCACGGCAGTGGGGTGGGCGCGCAGGTAGCCGATGATGAGCCTCGCCTGATCGGCGCCCAGCGTGGTCGCGAACTGGTTCACGCGTGCGCGGGACAATTCATTGAGCGAGGTGATGTCGCTGCGCGCAGCGTCGCTGCCTTGCCAGGCCCGTTCACCTTGCTCGGCAGCCTGCGGATACGCCAGCGTGCCCACGTAATAGGCCAACGCCCAGCGATCGTCGCTGGAGAGTGAGGACGCGAAGCCCGCCATCGGCGTACCGGCCACGCCCTGTGTGATCACTTCGTAGAGAGAAAGCGCACTGCGCTGGTCGGCGCGTGTCGGGTCGGTGAAGTCGATGGGGCGTGGCGATAGCGTGCGGCCGATCGGGCCGTCGCCATGGCCGCCGGCGCCGTGGCACGCGGCGCATTGGGACTGGTAAAGCTCGGCGCCGCGCGCCAGATCAGGCGCGCGGGACGGCGCCGTGGGAACCGGATAGGCCTGCAACAAGCCGTCGGCCAGGGCGTGCGCCTGCTGGGCCACCCGTTCCGACGAGGACTTGGCGTCGATGGAGGCGACCAGTGCATCAGCATCGCGCAGCAATGTCGGAGTGGTCGACGAAGGCGGCAAGCTGCGAATGTGCTCGCGCGCCTGGCCCGCGAACTCGCGCATTTCGTTGTATTCCGATGCGCTGGTAATGGCGCCGTCGTGCACGGCGCCGGCATAGTCCGTGGCCAGGTAGTCGAGCATCTGCCACGTCTGCGCGACGGTGGCGGCCGTATCGCCAGTCGCTGGCGACTGGGCTCGCGCGGGAACCACGGCCAACCCGAGGGCGAGCAGGCAGGCATACCACACGCCAATAAGAGTCATTCGCATTTGTGCAGTTTACGCCTGTGCTTGCGCGTTGACGAGAGATCGGCGTCGACGTTTTGTCGCGGCCGGATCAGCGCACGATGTGCAGCGGTCCGAGCGCCCGCGAGGGATGCTCCAGCGACAAGCGGCCCATATCGAGGCCCATGCTCAGGCCCTGGGCCACGCGTTCAGCGGTGGCGATGAACAGGTCGGCCGGGCCCGGCTCGAACACTTCACGCGCCGTTTCGCGCCACAGGGCCAGCCAGCGATGAAACAGCGCCTGCGGAAACGGCGGCAGGGCGCGATGGGTTCCCATCGGGTTGCCCTGGTAGCGTCCCGAGCGCAGCACCACCGAGGACCAGAAGTCGCGCAGGATCACCTTGTGCGCCGGCCAATCGTGGATCGCCTGGTTGAATACCGGGCCGAGTTCGTCGTCAGCACGCACCTTGTCGTAGAAGCGATCGACCAGCGTGGCGATGCCCACTTCGGTGGCCTGGTGGAAGAGCGCCATGGGCGATAACTCCGAAGATGAATGAGCGGGCTCAGCCGGGTTTGCCATCGCGGCGCGGGGTCAGGTAAATCCAGGCCGCGCGAACCACCCAGGGCGCCAGGGCCAGCAGCCACAGAGCGGCGGCCAGCACGTACAGCGGCCACGGCCGCTCAGCCGCGTCGGCGAGGACGCGCACCATAGCAGCCAGCTGCATGCCGACAAAAGCGAGCCAGGGAATTGGCCCCATGGTGAGCGGGCGCCCCGAATGACCGTGGGTGACGCGCGTCACCATGGCCACCAGCATCGAGGCCAGGAAACCGATGGTGAGCGCGTGCAACGGCGCGCGCGCCCAGCCACTGGCGCCGTGCACAAACAGCGTCAGGCTGTCGGCGGCAAACAGCGCAAAGGACAACGGCAGCCAGGCCAGCGCGATGTACAGCACGGCGAGCAGGCCGGGCTTGCGCGCCTTCCAGGGTTGCCAAGCGATCCATTGCCAGCCGAGCAGGGCCGCCAAGGGCAGGTCAGCCAGCCAGCGCCAGCGCGCGGCGCCAGCAAGATCGAACGCCAGGTGGGCAAGCACGAGCACCCATACGCCGGCCAGCGAACCCAGCGGGCGGACGACGCGGTAACCCGGCACCACGTTGTTGCTGAAGAACGGCACCATGCGGTGAGCGACAGTGAAGTACACCGGCACGAGCAGGCCAAAGGTGCCGATGCTGATGGCGGCCTGCATCAGGTTGGGTGAACCACCGCAGGCATAGCCCAGCGCCAGCGCCAGGCCCAGCGCCCCGAACGCCAGCGCGGCAAACGCGGACACCGCCCAGCGATCGCGGCCACCGTTCGCGCGCAGTCGGGCGCCGAGCGAGGTCATCGCGACCAGCCAACCAGACAGCATGGCCAGCAGTCCGGCCGGCAGCAACATCGGCACGCCGCTTTGTGCAGCCAGCACCAGAATGCCGCCGCCCAGCACCAGCGCGAATACGGTGGCGTAAACGCGTCGCGGCACGTCGGGAAGACTCATCCAGCGCGGGAACACCGTCAGCAGAAAGCCGAACACAAACGGCGCCAGCGTGGCGTACTGCATCAGGAAGCCATGGGCCCACATCGAGGGCATGGCCTGGCGGGGAAACGGCAGCCCCTGCCAGGCGGCCACCAGGGCCCAGGTCCACCAGATCATGTTGGCCAGCAGCGCAAGGGCGCCGATCAGGAACATGCCGCGATGGGGGGCCGCCAGCAGCGTGGAGAGCGGCGGGATCGCACGGGACGAGGTGTTGACAGTCGACATGGGGGAAGGGGCTGCGGCGGGAGCGGGCCGAAGTCTGGCAATGGGGTTGGCGGTCTTGCGCTGATCTGAGTCAGATTCTGCCAGAGAGTCCGCCGCCATGCGGCCTGGCGGGCCGGAACGTGGCCACCAGGCCATGCTCATTCGGTAGTACGGGCCGTTGCCGCATTCGATATGGCCGTGCAACAGCACCATCCAAAATTGCTCGTTCGGGTTCGCTGGACGCGAGCGCATCGGCACGCCGTCGAAGGTCGCGTCAGTGGTTTGCCACGTGAGGGCCCGGTCGTCGAAGCGACCGGGCCGGCGGGTTCACAGCTGGCTCATGCCGCCGTCAGCGATGATTTCCGTGCCGACGATGAAGGCCGACTCCGGCGCGGACAGGTGCAACACCGTGGAGGCGATCTCGGCGGGCTTGCCGAAACGGCCCAGTGGCACCTGCGCCTGGATCTGCGCCGCGGTGGCGTCCAGCGCAGCCTTGTCCAGGCCAAGCTTGCCGTAGAGCGGCGTTTCGACCGGGCCGGGGCTCACCACGTTCACGCGTACGCCGCGCGGCAGCAATTCGGCCGACAGGGTCTTGGCGAGCGAGATCACCGCCGCCTTGCTGGCCGCATACACGGACGAGGACGGCATGCCCAGGTGCGCGTTGATCGACCCGTTGATCACCACCGAGGCGCCCGCGTTGAGCAGCGGCGCCAGCGCCTGGATCTGGAAATAGGGGCCTTTCACGTTGGTATTGAACGTGAGGTCCCACAGGGCTTCGTCCACATCCGCCAGTGGCGCGAATTTGGCGATGCCGGCGTTGATGAATATGCCGTCCAGCGTGACGCCCTGGCGCGTCAGTTCTCCGGCGAGTTCTTTGGCTGCCGTGGCCGAGGCGGCGTCATTGCGCAAGGCAATGGCATCGTGGCCCAGGGTGGCCCTGGCTTGCGCGAGCTGAGCCTCGTCACGGCCGGTGATGACGAGGCGTGCGCCCTCGGCCGCGTAGGCCTGTGCGGTGGCGAGACCGATGCCGCTGGCTCCGCCGGTGACAAGGATGGTTTTGTTGGCGAAACGATTCATGGCGTTCTCCCATGTCGGGGGTGGTTGACGATGGAGAGATGGTGCGCCGGCGGCGGGCGTGGGCCGTACCATCGGGCCGACGAACATGTTCGAATTCGTCGAACATGTTGTGAAGTGGCCGACCGGGGCAGTCCTGAAGACGCCTGCCTTTGACCCGAGCCAAGGCTCGCTGCTGTCGACGACAGGCCTCATCAACGGCGCGCTAACCGCGCCGGGGAGTAGAGGGTTGGCGAACGTGGCCGCCGCGAGGCATCTGTGCGCCCGCGGTATTCCGGGGCGCGCGCCAGCAGGTAATCCCGTGGTTCACGGGTGACCATTCGGGCATCGCGGGCAACGGGGCGGGATCGTGCATCTGGAACGGCCCGTCGGCGTAGACGATGCGGCCATCCACCACGGTAAGGTCAGAGACGATCTGCCGGATATCTTCGTCCGCAACGTCGAAGTAGTCGTCTGACAGCACCGCGAAATCGGCCAGTTGGCCAACATCGAGCTGACCCTTGATGCCTTCCTCGCCGGTGAACCAGCTGTTGGCGTGGGTATACATGGCCAATGCGGACGCGCGGTCGAGACAGCGCTCCCTTGGATAGAGCGACAAGCCGCCAAGCGTCGTGCCGGTGGTCAGCCAATGGAGCCCGATCCACGGGTCGTAGCTCCCCAGTCGCGCGGCATCGCTGCCGACGCCGGCGTGAACGCCCAGTTCCAGCATGCGACGGAAGGGCGGCGCGTGCGCCGTTGCCTCGGCGCCATAGCGCTCGGCGAAGTACTCGCCCTGGTAAGCCATGCGCGGCTGCACTGTTATGCCGCCGCCCAGGCGCGCGATCCGTTCGAGGTTGTGCTCGGATACTGTTTCGGCATGGTCGAAGAACCAGTGCAGCTCGTGCAACGGAATCTCGCGATCGACGCGCTCGAACACATCGAGCGCATGGCTGATGGTCTCGTCATAGGTGGCGTGCATGCGCCACGGCCAACGGTTGGCCGCGAGATGGCGGATAACCGGCTCCAGCTCCACTTCCATGCTGGGCGGCGTCGCCGGGCGCGGTTGACGGAAATTGCTGAAGTCCACCGCCGCATGCACCAGCAGCTCTCCTGCGCCATTGAGCCTGTAGAACGCATCGCCCTGGCCGGGATGCAGGGTCGAGGTCAGGTGGGTGTAATCGCCCAGCTCCGCATGGGGAGTGCTGGCGCCAAGGTGATACGCCACGCGCACGCTCAAGAGGTGATGCAGTTGCAACTCCTCGATGACGCGATGATCGTCCGGATAGCGCTGGCGCGCGGCGCCCGCGTCAATCACGCTGGTGACGCCAAGCCGGTTGAGTTCACGCATGAAGTGGCGCATGGCGTTGAGCTGGTATTCGTACGGCGCGGAGGGCGCGTGCGACAGGGCGTCGTCCAGTAGCGACAGGTTCGGCGCAGCAAGCAACAGGCCCGTGGGCGAACCGGATGCATCCCACTCCATGTGCGCGCCGGGCGGATCAGGGGTGTCCCGCGTGTAGCCGCAAGCGAGCAAGGCGGCGCCGTTGAGCAGGGCGCGATCACCGAGATGGATGATCAGCACCGGTGTCGAAGGGGCAACCTGATTCAACTCGTCCAGCGTGGGCAGGCGACGCTCGGCGAACTGGTGTTCGCAGAAGCCGCCGACCACGCGCACCCATTGCGTCGCCGGTGTGCGCGCCACCTGTTCGGCCAGCAGGCGCATGGCCTCGGCGAGCGTCGGCACGCCATCCCAGCGCAGGTCCAGGTTGTAGCTCGGCCCGTAGCGCATGAGGTGGATGTGCGCATCGATCAATCCCGGAATCACGCGCCGCCTGCCGGCATCGATCATCAATGTCGCCGGTCCGGCCAGTGAGCGGATCTGCCCGTTCGTTCCCACGGCGGCGATATGGTCGCCATGGACGGCCAGCGCCTGGACTTCCGGGCGCTGCGCTACGCCGGTGTGGATCCTGGCGTTGTGGACGATGAGCGTCGGATGCCTGTTCATGGTCGTCGCCTGCCGTCATGCCGGCTCCCCGCCGGCAGGTCCGGAACTAGGTGTAAGCGGTGTTACGTGGACTTTGCGTGACTGCGAAGGTGGGTATTCGAAAAGTGTCAAGCGCATGCAACAGGTTGTTCAGGATGCCCGTCGTCTAGCTTGCGAGCGAATGAGATGAGATGGACGGCCAAACGCATGGCCGACGGAAATTCGGGTCATGTGCATATGCACAATGATCATTTCAGGGCCATCCGGTGCTTGGACAGCATGTGGTTACACGACAGGAGTTGAAAACATGGCTCGAATACGTAGACGGTCTGCAATGGCAATCCTGCGACGCCAGTCGCTGGTCATCGGCCTGGCCCTGTCACTGGCCGCGCCCGCCTGTTGTTTTGCAGACGACTACGATTTCTACAGCAACTGGCCGACGCATGTGGTGGCCTCGGACGGCACCGACTTTGGCCTGGCGGTGCTCTACCAGTACGACGTCAACAATTTCTCGCACGACGAGGGACGCTTCGAAGACGCCAGCACCGCCCGGCGCAAGTATCTCGGCCTGTTCCTGCGCAAGCCCGGCGTCTATGACGCCATCGTGCAATACGACTTCCAGGCCAGGCTGTGGGCAGACGCTTTTGTGCGCGTGCGCAGCAGCGGCGTGCTTGGCCAGGACCTCGGCAACTTCCGCCTGGGCTACTCGAAGACGCCGGTCGGCTTCGAAGGCGTGACCAGTAGTTCCGCGACCACCTTCATCGAGACTGCGCTGCCGACTCAGGCCGTGTGGGAGGGTCGCCGCGCGGGCCTGGACTGGGCGTGGATCAGGCCGCACTTCGTGCTGAACATCGGCGACTACTTCTGGCGCAAGGATTTCGATGGCAACAACCCGGGGCACACCTGGGCCGGGCGCGCCGCCTGGGTGCCGCTGAACGAGCAGGGCAAGGTGCTGCATCTGGGCCTGTCCGCGTCGCGCGAAGAGCTCGATTGGGCCAATGAGGGCAGCGTGCCGCCGACCGCACGCCTGCGTGCACGTCCCGAGGATGGCCTGTCGCCGGTGAGGCTGGTCGATTCGGGCAACCTGCCGTACAGCAAGAGTGTCGATCGCCAGGGCTTTGAGGCGTTGTGGATCGAAGGGCCGTGGTCGCTGCAGGGCGAATACCTGCAGGCGCAGGTGGATCGCAGCCTTGGCAAGCGCGATTACAAGGTGAACGGCTACTACCTGTTCACCACCTGGACGCTCACCGGCGAGTCGCGCTACTACAGCGATGGCAATGTGGCGGACCGCCGCTACAACGCGCGCAACCTGCAGGTGATCCGTTCGACCAGCCCCTGGGGCGCGGTGGAACTGGCCGTGCGCTACAGCGAGCTGGATCTCAACGACGGCTCCATCACCGGAGGCAAGGAGCACGACTGGACCGCGGGCGCCAACTGGTACCTGGGTGAACACCTGAAATTCCAGGCCAACTACGTCTGGGCCTTCAGCGATCGCGGCAAGCTGCAAGTGAACCCGCACATTTTCGAGCTGCGCGCGCAGGTCTATTTCTAAGTCGGAGCCGCCCGCGAGGCGGCTCGTCCTGCGCCGCAAGGTATTGCGGCGTAGCACATTGTCGCGCAACGGATAGGCAGGTCGTTCCGTGATAAATTTGCGACCTGAGTACGCGCAGGCGTGGTGGGGTCCGTGGCATTTCGGCGAAGGCAGTTTCGTCCCTGGGTGGCATGGCTGGCGTTGCTGGCCATGGCGCTCATCGTGGCGATGCCGGCGATCTCGCGCGTCATGCCGGTGGCCGATGCGCTTCCCCATAGTGCGCATCACCACGCTCACCATGGCATGGCCGAGGGCCATGCCCCGGCATTGCCCGATCACTCCGGGCACGGCATCGACCACTGCGGCTATTGCGTGCTTTTCGAGCTGCAATCGGTGCTGGCGTCGGGTCATGTGCTGTTTCTCGTGCCGGCCGCGCCGGTCGGCAGCCCGGAGCCCTGGATACCGACGGTCGAACACGACGTCCCGTCGCTGCTGGGCGCGCAACCTCGCGGCCCACCCCTGATCGGCTGACCCGCGCAGGCCGTCCGGCGTTCTGTCGGCTGCCCTGACTTTCCAGCCATCCTCCTTCGGAGTTTCCACGCGCGGCCGCGGTAGTCGTCGCGCGCGGATGCGCGCCGGGGTGGTCACCCATCGATGCGCCCGGCGTCGAGCCGTGGCAGTTGCCATATCCAGAGTTTTCATTTCATGCGTATCCCGACATTTGCACGGACAGCAATGGCCGGACCGGCGCGCGCACGCGGCGCGCGCCCACCGATGTCATGGGCCGGTGGCCCTTCGTTGTTGGCGCTCGCGACCTTTGTGGTCCTTGGCGCTGCGCCCGAGCTGGCGCAGGCCTGCGCCACCTGTGGTTGCACGCTCAGCACTGACGCCGCCACCGGTTACTCTGCGGAGTCCGGTTGGAGGGTGAACCTCGATTACACCTATATCGACCAGAGCCAGCTGCGCCACGGCAGCAGCAAGGCTTCGCCCGAGCAGGTGGTGAACCAGCCTTCGGATCCTTCCATCGGTGGTGGCGAGATCGAGAAGGACACCATCAACCGCTACGTCAACGCGACGGCCACCTACCGTTTCAACGCCGACTGGGGCGTGACTTTCGCCCTGCCGTACGTGCTGCGCGATCACTCGACCTACGGCACGCAACTGCAGCCCTTCACCCCGGCGGCCATCGCGCCGGACCAGATCAGCGAGGCCCACGTCGCCGGCATCGGCGATGCCCGGATTCTGGGCAGTTACCAGGGCTTCCTGCCGATGCACAACCTGGGCGTCGTGTTCGGCATCAAGCTGCCTACGGGGCACTACGGTGGGCAGGCGGACGACGGCGCCTTCGTCGGGCAACCCACCACCTTCAAGAACGGGCCGTCGCAGGGCCAGTCGCTGGATACCAGCCTGCAGGCCGGTACCGGCAGCACCGACCTGATTGTCGGCGCGTATTACTACCAGCCGGTGAGCCAGGATTTCGACGCGTTCGTCAACGGACAGTTCCAGGCCGCGGTGAGCCAGAAGCTTGACCAGCCGGGCACGGACTATCGACCTGGCAACCAGGCCTCGCTGAGCGTCGGCTTGCGCTACGAGGCGCACGCGAGCTGGGTGCCGCAGTTGCAGCTCAACTGGCTGCACAAGAGTGCGGACCAGGGCGCGCTGGCCGATCGCGCGGACACCGCGGGTGAGGTGGTCTACCTCAGTCCCGGCATCAGCGCGAGCCTGACGCCGCGCCTGCAGATGTATGCCTTCGTGCAGTTGCCGGTGTACAGCCACCTGCAGGGCTATCAGCTGTTTCCCAAGTGGACCGGCACGGTCGGCCTGAGCATGAAGCTATGACGACTTCCGTGCTCATCAGGGCGGAATCGAAGCCATCTCCGGGCAGTGCCGCGCGGATGCATGCGGCCATCACTTCGCCAGCCCGGCGCATCGTGGCGTGCCTGTGGCGACTGTGCCTGCTGGCTTGTCTGGTCGCGCCCCTGAACGCGGCTTACGCGAATGACCTCGTGGTAGGAGCGCCGGCGCCGCCGATCGCCCTGCACACACTCGACGGCAAGACCATCGACTTGCAGGCGTTGCGCGGCAAAGTGGTGATCGTCACGTTCTGGGCGACATGGTGCGAGCCATGCCGCGAAGAACTGCCCCTGCTGTCGCGCTATGCACGGGAGCACGCGGACCAGGGGCTGGTGGTGCTCGGTTTCAGCCTCGACGCGCCCGAGGACCTCGACAAGGTGCGGGCCGTGGCCGGCAAGCTTGAATTTCCGGTCGGACTGCTCGGCGATCCGCACGTACCGGGCTACGGGCGGATCTGGCGGCTGCCGGTCAGCTTCACCATCGACCGCAGCGGACGCCTGGTCGAGGACGGCTGGAAGGAGCGGCCGCCCGAATGGACGGCCAAACGCCTGGAACGCGTGGTGACACCGCTGCTGGAGCGCTGATGGATTCCGTCGGCGTGCTCAGTGCAGGCCGACGGTGTCGTGCGTGGCGTCGAAGATCTTCTGCGTGTCGTAGCCGACGCCGTTCTTGAACACCAGTGGCATATGCTCGATGGCGCTGGTGTCCTTGGTGGGGTCACCGTCGATCAACGCGATATCGGCACGCTTGCCTATGGCCAGCGTGCCCACTTCCTGATCTCGCCCGAGATAACGGGCGCCATTGGCGGTCGCCACCTTCACTGCCTGCTCGAAGGGAAAGCCTGCCTCGACCAGCAGCTCGATTTCGCGCTTGGAGGCGAATCCCGGCACCACGCCGCCGTAGCCCGTGGGGTCGGTGCCGGCCAGCAGCAGGCCGCCCGCGTCGGAGAATTGCTTCTCGAGCCTGGCGAGTTTGAGGTAGGTGTCCACCGACGCGCCGAGCTTGCCGCTCTGCGCCTTGGCCCAGCCGGCTTCGTACTGCGCGCGCACTTCGGGCAGCATCAGGTCGAGCGCGCCCTGCGGCGCCTTGGGCCGGCCGGGAAGGAAGGTTTCGAACACGGTCAGCGTGGAGGTGAGCGCCACATGGTGGTCGATCATCAGTCGGATCAGTGACTTCATCTCGGGCGAGGCCGGGTCCAGCGCGCCCAGCGACTGCGTGACATCGGCGCGCGCGGGGCACTGGTCAGGCTGCTTGTCCTTGACGAAGTCGGTGCTGACGAAGAAGCCGTGTTCGAGATTGTCGATGCCTGCCTCGACCGCTTCGCGATAGGTGACCGAGCACAGGTGCGCCGTCAGCTTGAAGCCGCGGCGGTGCGCTGTCTCGATCGCGCGCTGCAGTTCGGCGCGGGTGATCTGCATGTAGGCCTTGTAGGAGGTGACGCCTTCGTCGGCCCAGTAGTTGACCGTGCGCTCGGCGTCATCGGGGCCGCTGAGCACATGCACAGCGGGGATCGGCAGGCCGGGGCCGTTGAGGTAGGGCCCCGTCACGTCCATGTCCGGGCCGATGACCTTGCCCGCGGTAATCGTATCGCGCACGTTGAGGTCGGCATACGGCATCATCGAGCCTGCCGTGCGCAGCGTAGTGGTGCCGCCGGCCAGGTACAGCCGCGGGAAGCTGTAACTCATCTCGTTGTACTCGACGCCGCCGGCCGGATAGAACATGTGCTCGTGCACCATCACGAAACCCGGCAACAGGGTCTTGCCGTGCGCGTCGATCACGGTGGCGCCATCCGGCACCTTGATGCGGCTGGATTTGCCCAGCGCCGTGATGCGCCCGTGGTCCACCAGCAGGGTCTGGTCGCGGGCCGGCTTGCGGCCCGTGCCGTCCACCACGGTGGCATGGGTGAAGGCGATCACCGGCTGGGCATAAGCCACGAAATCCTTGTCGCCGGCCGGCTTGGTGTCCGCCGCCGTGGCCGCGCCCGCGGGCAGCAGGCCAGCCAGGATGAGTGCCAGAAACGTATGCCGCAGCGCCATGGATGTCCCCTTCGTTCAAGTGGGGAGCATCCTAGCAGCGCCTGCTATGGCGTCGTCAGCCGGCTTCCAGCAGCGCAACCGAGCCCTGGCCGCCGTCGGCGCAGATACTGACGATGGCGCGCGTGCCGGGAGGATGCGCGGCCAGTTCCTTCACCGTCTGGCTGAGGATGCGCGCGCCGGTGGCGCCGAAGGGGTGGCCCAGGGCGACGCTGCCACCATGGGGATTGAGCCGGTCGCGTGGGAAAGCGCCCAGTTCGCGGTCGACGCCTGCCTTGTGAGCGAGGAAGCCGCGATCCTGCAGCGCCGCGATGTGGGCCAGCACCTGGGCGGCGAAGGCTTCATGAATCTCCCACAGGCCGATGTCGTCATAGGCAAGCCCGTGACGCGCCAACAGCCGCGGAATGGCGAACGCCGGCGCCATCAGCAGGCCCTCGATGCGGAAGTCCACGGCAGCGATCTCCCAATCCACCAGCTTGACCCTCGGCACGTGGCTGGGCAGCCGTTCCAGGCCCTTCTGGGTCGCGACCCACAGGCTGGCCGCGCCGTCGGTGAGCGGAGAGGAGTTGCCGGCAGTCAGCGTGCCCATGCCGCTGGTGCGATCGAAGCTGGGTGGCAGCTTGGCCAGTTTCTCCAGCGAGGTATCCGCGCGCGGGATGCTGTCGCGGCGGAAATCGCCCATGGAAATCACCAGGTCGTCGAAGAAGCCCTGATCCCAGGCCGCGACGGCGTGTCGATGGCTGTCGTAGGCGATCTGGTTCTGTTCCTGGCGACCGAGGCGCCATTCCTTGGCGGTGATCTCGGTGTGTTCGCCCATGCTCAGGCCGGTGGTGCGGTTGACGATGCCCGGAATGTACAGGCTGACGTCACCCAGCTTGAGCGACAGCGCGTGCGAGACCTTCTCGCCGACCGAGCGCGCCTTCTGGAAGCGCCGGATCCAGTCGGACAGTCGCTGGTTGAGGCCGAGCTGGATGCGGCTGAGGCTGTCCACGCCGCCAACCAGGGCCAGTTGCATGCTGTCGTCGTCGAGCATGCCGGCCGCCTCGATCATGCCGATCATGCTGGTCGAGCACGCCATCACGGTGGAGAAGGCCGGGATGGTGGCGGGCGCGCCGGCATCCATCAGCACTTCGCGCGCGATGTTGCTGAAGGTGAGGTTGGGCACCACGGTCCCCCACACGGCGACATCCGGCCGCCTCCCGTCGGGTAGGCTGCCGAGCATGTGCCGCACCACCGGTACAGACAGCGCGATGGCGTCATAGCTGGCCAGCGCCGTGTCCACCTTGGCGAACGGCGTGCGCACGCCGGCGGCGAGCCATACCGGATGGCGGTAACGCGAGTGCAGGGTCATGTCGGGTTTCCTGGTGGACGGTTCAGGCGGTGGCGTACTGCCACACATGGCCTTCTGGCGCGCCGCGACCCAGCCTGTCGGGGAGGGGGTCTGTGGCGGCGGTGAAGTCGAGGGAGACCGAGTTGATGCAGTAGCGCATGTGCGTGGGCGGCGGGCCGTCATCGAACACGTGGCCCTGATGGCTGCCGCAGCGGGCACAGCGGATCTCCGTGCGCACCATGCCGTAGCTGGCGTCGCGCACATAGTTCAGGTGGGTTTCGTCGAAGGGCGTGGTGAAACTGGGCCAGCCGGTGCGGCTGTCGAACTTGGAGCCTGCCAGGAACAACGGCAGTCCGCACAGGCGGCAGCAGTACACGCCGGCGCGCTTTTCGGTCAGCAGCACGCCGCAGAAGGGCGACTCGGTGCCGTGGTCGAGCAGCACCTCCCGCTCCTGTGCGCTGAGCGAGGCGGCCAGGGCGTCGAACTGCAGCGGCGAGGGCGGGGAAAGATCGAAGGCGGCTGGGGTGCTCACGAAGGGTCCTCCTCGGCTATCCATCTCGACATGCCCGATGCACGTCACGGGTGACGCCGCCATGGTCGAGGCGATCGGTCGGGATTCAAGGGGGAGTCAACGGCCGCGTTCGCGGGCGCGCTCTTCGTCCAGCGTAAGGATGGCCTCCGGCGTCACCTCCAGCCGGGCCTTGGGGATGGGCTGGCCGCTGAGGTCGGAGTAGCCATAGGTGCCATCGGCGATCTTCTGGAGCGCGCGTTCGATGTCGTGCACACGGCGGTCGTCCACGTCGTGCTGGGCTTGCAGCACCTCTTCCTGGGCGCTGTCCTGCGCGGTGTCCTCAAACTCCGCCGCTTCGTCGCCGTGCTGTTCCTCGAACGCGCGGCGTTCTTCGTCGTCGCCGAGGAAATGACGACGCAACCCCTCCAGGCGTTGGCGCTGCTGCTCGATGAACTCCCGGCTCAGTTCGGCGTGCTGCTCGGACATGGCGTTTCCCCGTCATTGACGACACCCGCGACCAGCCTCTACCAATGGCACAGCCGCCGTTGCCGGCCGGTGAAGGGCGCCATTCGGAGTCGTGCCGGGGACGGCTTTCCTGCATCGGCGCCGGGGTAGGGGATATGAGTTCCGCCGGCCGGCGACAAGGCGGCTGCCGGTGGACGTGGACTCCGTCAAAGCCAGGCAACGATAGCTTCGAATGAGGCTGGGCGTCGTTGCTGTCGACGGTCTGGTTCACCCTGCCGCGACAGGTGTTGAAGGCGCCCTCTGCGCACTTACTGAGACTGCCACGCAAACATCGACATGGACGTCCAAACGAACTGGATGAAAAGGCGGTTCCGGCCAGGCTCGTGTCGGCATGATCGAGCCTTGATCAGGGCGGTCTGTGCATCCGTTTGACGTGAGTCGACAGCGTTCGGCACGCCCGGGCGCGTTGACGGGGCATTGATGCAGGCTAGGATGACCCAATCTGTAGAGGATTGCCGGGCAACGATGATGGCGGCTTATGGCCGCCACACCCTTCCGGTCGGGACAGACACTTCAGGGCAGGGCCACATGGCAAGGCAGAAGGCGCTAAAGCTGTACCGCAACATCGGCATCATTGCTCACATCGATGCGGGCAAGACCACTACGACCGAGCGCATCCTCTATTACACCGGTCGGAAGCATCAGATCGTGGACGTGCACGACACCAAGGAAGGCAAGGGGTCGACCACCACCGACTACCTCGAGCAGGAGCGCAAGCGCGGCATCACCATCCAGTCCGCGGCGGTGTCCACGGAATGGAAGGGTCATCAGATCAACCTGATCGACACCCCAGGCCACGTGGATTTCACCATCGAGGTGAACCGCAGCCTGCGCGTGCTTGATGGCGCCGTGGTGGTGTTCGATGGCGTCGCCGGTGTGGAGCCCCAAACCGAGACCAACTGGCGCCTGGCCGACCAGTACAACGTGCCGCGGCTTTGCTACGTCAACAAGATGGACCGCATCGGCGCCAATTTCGCCCATTGCGTGCTGGGCATCCGCGAGCGCCTTGGCGCCAATGCGCTGCTGTGCCAAATACCCCTTGGCAGCCATGACGAGTTCGTCGGGATGGCCGATCTGGTCGCCGGCGTGGGCTACCTGTGGAAGGGCCACGACAAGGACAGCCCCTGGGAGACCGTGCCGCTGGATGAGATCGCCAGTCGCGTGACGGTCACCAGCGCAGCCGACCAGGACTGGCTGGCCAGGTTGCCCGCGCTGCGCCAGGAAACCCTGGAGCATGCGCTGGCGATGGACGACGCGGCGTTCGAGAAGCTGGTCGAGTCGGGCGAATTCGAGATGGACACGCTCAAGCGCTGCATACGCGAGGGTTGCGTGTCCGGCAAGCTGACGCCGGTGTTCTGCGGCTCCTCTTACCGCAACAAGGGCGTGCAGCAACTGCTCGACGCTGTGATCGACTACCTGCCTTATCCGGGCGAAAACGGTGGCATCGCGCTGGTCGACGAGGACGGCCACGTGATCGGCGACCAGGGCGTGGTCGACGAGGCGCCGGCGCGCGCGCTGGCCTTCAAGGTGATCAACGACCCGTTCGGTACGCTCACCTTCTGCCGCATCTACTCGGGCGTGATCCGCAAGGGTGACAGCCTGCTCAACGTCACTCGTGGCAAGAAGGAGCGCGTTGGACGCATCGTGGAAGTGCAGGCCGACGACACCCGCGAAATCGACGAAGTGCGTGCCGGTGACATCTGCGCGTTCGTCTCCATGAAGGCGACCGAGACCGGCGATTCGCTGACGGACCCGGCGCATCCCGCGTTGCTCGAGCGCATGCGTTTTCCCGATCCGGTCATCAGCGTGTCGGTGGAACCCAAGCACCGCAACGACGTCGACAAGCTGTCCACCGCGCTCTACAAGATGGTCAAGGCCGATCCGTCGTTGCGGCTGGAAGTGGACAAGGAAACCGGCGAGACCGTGCTCAAGGGCATGGGCGAGCTGCACCTGGAAGTCACCGTCGACCGCATGCGCACCGAGCTTGGCGTCGAGGCCATCATGGGCAAGCCGCGTGTGAGCTTCCGCGAGGCCTTCGGGCAGCCGGTGGAACACACCTATACACACAAGAAGCAGTCCGGCGGCTCAGGCCAGTTCGCCGAGGTGACCATCGTGTTCGAACCGCAGGCCGCTGGCTCGGGCGTGGTGTTTTCCGACGAAGTCGTCGGTGGGCGCGTGCCGCGTGAGTACATTCCCGCGGTGGAGCACGCCGTGACGGTGGAAGCGCGCGAGGGCCAGATTGCCGGTTACGAAGTGGTGGATTTCAAGGCGCGGCTGATCGACGGCAAGTTCCACGACGTGGACTCGTCTGCGCTGGCCTTCGAAATCGCCACGCGCCAGTGCTTCCGCGAAGCACAACGCCTCAGTCGGCCAAAGCTGCTGGAGCCGGTGATGCGATTGGAAGTGGTGACTGAGCCGGATTACCTGGGTGACGTGATCGGCGACATCAACCGCCGCCGTGGCACGGTGAGCGACCAGGGCCAGCGCGGCGCCCAGGCGTTCGTGCAGGGCCATGTGCCGCTGGCGGAAATGTTTGGCTATATCAACTTCCTGCGTTCGGCCACGCGTGGGCGCGGCACCTTCACGATGGAATTCGACCACTACGAGGAAGTGCCGGCGAACCTGGTGGACAAGTTGATGGAGAAGGAAGCGAAGTAGGAACCTCGTGGCGGCGCGGACTCATGCCGAGTCCCGCCGCGCGCGCCGGCAGGTGGCACGACAGGGTGCACGCAGCTTCAACGCTGCGAATAAATACCGGCAAGGGATTGATGGTTTCGGGAGTGGCAAGCGAGTTGGCTTCGCTCGCTGTCACGTTCCTGACATACCTGGATCGGACCGGCATTGGGCCACTCGGATGTCCGCCTGAAGGGTGGGTCGTATCCGTCGCGGTAGGTCCAAGAGATCCTGCCTCTGTCACACGCATGGAGCGCACGCGGCGCGGTTTCCCCTTTGGCCGGTTCACGCAGCAACGACCCCTGCACAGGTATGGTCGGCGGCTTATGCCGGGGAGGGTTGCGCTCCCGATCCGCGATGAGCGGTCGCGCTCGCGAGGAGGGACAGCGTGTCGAGGAAACACCCCACCCATGACACGACCTGGGCCGCCGCACCTTTCCAGCCGGCAGGGTGGCGGGCGCTGTGGCCCTCGCGCCGCCCATCATCGGTCACGCATTGCTTTTGAAGACGCCTGGTGCATCCGCGCCAGGTGATTACCTACATGGAGCTCCCTGCATGCCGACGATCACCACCAAAGATGGTACCGAGATCTATTACAAGGACTGGGGCAAGGGCCAACCCGTCGTGTTCTCGCACGGCTGGCCACTGAGCGCCGACGCCTGGGACGCGCAAATGTTGTTCCTCAGTTCGCAGGGCTACCGGACCATCGCGCACGACCGGCGCGGGCATGGTCGCTCCTCCCAGCCCTGGGACGGCAACGACATGGATACCTATGCCGATGACCTGGCGACGCTGATCGACAAACTGGACCTGAAGAACATCGTGCTGGTGGGGCACTCAACCGGTGGTGGCGAGGCGGCCCACTACATCGGCCGCCACGGCAACGCCCGTGTGGCCAAGGTCGTGCTGATCGGCGCGGTGCCGCCCATCATGGTGAAGAGCGCCAGCAACCCCGGTGGCACGCCCATCGAGGTGTTCGACGACATCCGCGCCAAGACCCTGGCCGACCGCTCGCAGTTCTTCAAAGACCTTTCCGCTCCGTTCTTCGGCGCCAATCGCCCGAACAGCAAGGCCACCGAGGGCATGCGCGACTCGTTCTGGCGGCAGGGCATGGTGGGTGGGCTGAAGGGTTTGTACGAGTGCATCAAGCAGTTTTCCGAGGTCGACTACACGCCTGACCTGAAGAAGATCGAGGTCCCCACGCTGGTGATCCATGGCGACGACGACCAGATCGTGCCGATCGACGACGCCGGCCGGCTCTCGGCCAAGATCGTCAAGCACGCGACACTGAAGGTCTATCCGGGCGCTCCGCACGGGCTCACCGCCACCCATCAGGAGGAGGTCAACAAGGACCTGCTGGAATTCATCCGTTCCTGATTCACCCTGCGGGCCGGCCGTCTGCCACGCGGCCGGCCCGCTCATGACGCGCTGTACGGGAGACTCCCATGGCCATCACTGCAACCCCCACCCCCGGGAAAAAACTGCTCACGCCGAAGGACCACGCGCTCATCCTGATCGACTTCCAGTCGCAGATGGCCTTCGCCACGCATTCGATCGACGCGATCAACCTGCGCAACAACGCGGCGCTGGTGTCCCACGCCGCCGCCAGCTTCAAGGTGCCAACCATCCTCACCACGGTCGCGGAGAAGAGTTTTTCCGGGCCAATGTTCAGCGAGATCACTGAACCGTTCCCCGGGCAGGCGCTGCTCGATCGCACTTCCATGAACACCTGGGAGGATGCGGCGGTGATCAAGCGGGTCAACGAGATCGGCAAGGACCGCCTGGTATTCGCCGGGCTATGGACGTCCGTATGCATCGTCGGGCCCACGCTCTCGGCGCTGGACCAGGGCTACGAGGTGTACGTGATCGCCGATGCCTGCGGCGATGTTTCGGCCGAGGCGCACAATCGCGCGATGGATCGCATGGTGCAGGCCGGCGTACGGCCGATGACCTCGCTGCAATACCTGCTGGAACTGCAGCGCGACTGGGCACGCGCTGAGAGTTACGACAGCACCACCGGCATCGCCAAGCGCTTCGGTGGGTCCTACGGCCTCGGCGTCATCTACGCCAAGACCATGTTTGGCGCCCACGAGGGCTGAGCGGCAAGGCGCCGGCCCCGCCGGCGCGGAGAAGCACCCATGAAAACCTATCTGGTCTCGCTGGCCGCCGGCTTGCTGGTCGGTATCATCTATGGGCTGATGAAGGTGCGATCGCCGGCGCCGCCGATGGTGGCGCTGGTCGGGCTGCTCGGCATCCTGCTGGGCGAACAGCTGCCGCCGCTGGTCCGGCAGCTGTGGCATCACGAGGGCAGTGCGGTCGGCTGGGTGGACGACCAGGTCAAGCCGCACATCTTCGGCGAACTGCCGTGTGGCCCCGACATCAAGTCGCCGCCGCAGGACGAGGAGGCGAAGTCATGAGCACGGCCGAGCTGATCCTGCGCAACGGTCGCTTCACCACCCTGGATCGCGCGTTGCCCGAAGCGCAGGCGGTCGCCATCGCCGATGGCAAGTACATCGCCGTGGGCGATGCGGCGAGCGTGATGGCGCTGGCCGGCCCGCAGACGCGAGTGGTGGACCTGCAGGGGCGGGGCGTGCTGCCCGGCCTGATCGACAACCATCTGCACATCATCCGTGGCGGGCTCAACTACAACCTGGAGCTGCGCTGGGATGGCGTGCGTTCTTTGGCCGACGCCATGGCCATGCTCAAGCAACAGGTGTCGATCACGCCGGCGCCGCAATGGGTGCGCGTGGTGGGCGGCTTCACCGAACACCAGTTCGCCGAAAAGCGCCTGCCGACGATCGAGGAACTCAACACCGTCGCGCCCGACACGCCGGTGTTTCTGCTGCATCTGTATGACCGAGCCATCCTCAATGGCGCTGCGTTGCGCGCGGTTGGTTACACCAAGGACACGCCCGACCCGCCGGGTGGCGAAATCGTGCGCGATGGCCAGGGCAATCCGGTGGGTCTGCTGCTGGCCAAACCGAACGCGGGCATCCTGTACGCCACGCTGGCCAAGGGGCCAAAGCTGCCGTTCGAATACCAGCTCAATTCCACGCGGCATTTCATGCGCGAGCTGAACCGGCTGGGTGTTACCGGCGCGATCGACGCCGGCGGCGGCTTCCAGAATTACCCCGAGGACTATGCGGTCATCGAGAAGCTGGCTGGCGACAACCAGCTCACCATCCGCCTCGCCTACAACCTGTTCACGCAGAAGCCCAAGCAAGAGAAGGACGATTTCCTGAACTGGACGCGCACGTCGAAATACAAGCAGGGCGACGACTATTTCCGCCACAACGGCGCCGGCGAAATGCTGGTGTTCTCCGCCGCGGACTTCGAGGACTTCCGCCAGCCGCGCCCTGACATGCCCGGGTCGATGGAAGGCGACCTGGAAGAGGTGGTGCGCATCCTGGCCGAGAACCGCTGGCCGTGGCGCATGCATGCGACCTACGACGAAACCATCAGTCGCGCGCTGGACGTGTTCGAGAAGGTCAATCGCGACGTTCCACTGGAGGGGCTGCACTGGTTCTTCGACCACGCCGAGACCATTTCCGAGCGCTCGATCGACCGCATCGCCGCGCTGGGTGGCGGGGTCGCGGTGCAGCATCGCATGGCCTACCAGGGCGAGTATTTCGTCGAGCGTTACGGGGCCGCTGCGGCCCAGGCCACGCCGCCGGTGGCGCGCATCCTCGAGAAGGGGGTGAAGACCTCGGCGGGCACCGACGCCACCCGCGTGGCCTCGTACAACCCGTGGGTGTCACTGGCCTGGCTGGTCACCGGCAAGACCGTGGGTGGTCTTGGCATCTACCCGCGGCGCAACTGCCTGGATCGGGAGACGGCGTTGCGCATGTGGACCGAGTACGTCACCTGGTTCTCCAGCGAGGAAGGGAAGAAAGGGCGCATCGCCGTCGGCCAGCTCGCCGACCTGATCGTGCCCGATCGCGACTTCTTCGCCTGCGCAGAGGACGACATCGCCGACACTACCTCACTGCTGACGATGGTCGGCGGGCGGGTGGTCTATGGCGCGGGTGACTTCGGCCCACTCAACGAAGTGGACGTGCCGGCGGCCATGCCGGACTGGTCGCCGGTGCGCCGTTACGGCGGCTTTGCGGCATGGGGGCAGCAGCGCGTCCCCGCGCATCAGGCGTCGCTGGCGGCGTGCGGTTGCGGCCACGGTTGCGGGGTGCACGGACACCAGCACGCCACGGCCTGGTCGAGTGAGCTTCCGATCGCGGACCTGAAGTCGTTCTGGGGCGCGCTCGGCTGCTCGTGCTGGGCGGTGTGAGGGCAGGCCGGTCGCGATGAACGCATCCCTCGAAGGCCTGCTGGCGAAACTCGCGACGCCGCCGGTGCGGTGGCTCGCGCTGCTGGGTTTGTGTGCTGCCTACCTGCAGGGCGGCATCCAGAAGCTGCTGGACTTTCATGCCGCGGTGGCCGAGGCCTCGCATTTCGGCCTGTCGCCCGCGGCGGCCGTGGCGGCGCTGACCATCGTGCTGGAACTCGGCGCCTCGCTGATGATCCTGCTGGGCCTGTGGCGCTGGTTCGGGGCCCTGCTGCTGGCCGGGTTCACCTTGCTGGCCAGCTTCATCGCCAACCGCTTCTGGGCCGCGCCGGCGGCCGATCGCTTCATGATGACCAATGCCTTCTTCGAGCATCTGGGACTGGTCGGGGGCTTCGTACTGGTGGCCTGGCATGACCTGCGCTCCCGCGCGGACGCCAGGCAAAGAAAAATCACGTGACGTAACGGTTTGGCCGGGCATCATCCGGGGTGGTTAAGGCATCACGACCCAGAGAGGAGGAGTGACCCATGCGCATCATCTCGAATCTCAGGACTTTGGCGCGCCACCTGTTGCTGCCCGGTTTCGTGTTGCTTGCCATCTCTGGCGGCGTCCGGGCGCAGGACACGGCGCCGGCGTCCTCGTCCACCGTCGCCACCGCGCCGCAGTACAGCACCACCCATGTCTACGTGGAGCCGGCTGACGTCGATCACTTCGTGAAGGCTTTCCTCGGTACCTTCGGCGGCCAGAGCACCAAGCAGGTGGTGGCGACGGTAACACCCACGCCAAGCAGCACGACCTCGCAGCTGCTGCAGACCCCGGTAGGCACCGTGTCGCTGTTCGCCTTCAAGACGCCGGTCCCGTATCCCTTTGGCGCCGAACGCACCGGCTACATGGTGACCGATGTCGACGAGGCGGTTGCCGCGGCGCGCGCCGCGGGCGCCGATGTGCTGGTGTCGACGTTCCCCGATCCGATCGGCCGCGATGCGGTCGTCCAGTTTCCGGGCGGCGTGAACATGCAGCTGTATTCACACACCACGTCGCCGAGCTACGAGCCGTTCCAGGCGGTTCCCGAGAATCGGGTGTATGTCTCGGCCGACCGAGCGGATGACTTCATCAACGCCTTCCTGAAGTTCTCGCACGGCAACCTCGTGGCCGATGACACCAAGGCGCACGGCGCGGAGATCGGTCGCCCGAACGATACGTATCGCCACGCGCGCATCGCTTCGAACTTCGGCAACGTGTCGGTGTTTGTGACCGATGGTCACCTGCCTTATCCCCATGGCCGCGAAGTGACCGGTTATGAGGTGGCGGACCTGTCCAGCACCCTGGAAAAGGCCAGGGCAAGCGGCGCCAAGGTATTGGTTGAACCGTTCTACAGCTCCGGGCGCAACTCAGCCTTCGTGCTCTTTCCGGGTGGCTACGTGGCGGAGATCCATGCCCTTACCGGCCCCTGATAATGCATCCCGCGGCGTCGCCGAGCGGCGCGACGCACGCCATCGCCACGTTGTTCGGCTGGGCGGCCAGCGTGGCGCTGGTGTTGGGGGGCTGCCTGGCGTCACGGCCGCTCAGATCACAGGATGCGGCCACTGAATCCACCAACGCCACGCCGGCGCAGGACCAGGCCACCCGCCCGATCCTGCGCAGCAATCGTTGGCAGGAAGACTGGTCGGTGCTGGCCGATCCGGCCCTCCGCACGCAATGGGGCGACGCGCTGAAGTACATCGCACTGAGTGCGGATGATCCACACACGTATCTGTCGTTCGGCGTGAACCTGCGCGAGCGGGCGGAAATGTCCGATGCGGCGAGCTTTGGCGTCGGCGGCGTGCCCAACAACACCTACCTGCTGCAACGTTTCCAGCTGCATATGGACCTGCGCTTCGCGCAATACTGGCAAGCCTTCGTGCAGGTGGAAGATGCGCGCACCGTGAACAAGCAGGTCATCGGTGGCGCGGATCGCAACCCCTGGGATCTTCGGATGGCCTTCGTGGCTTACGTCCGGCAGTTCGACTCGGGCACGTTCAAGGCGCGGGTAGGGCGTCAGGATTTCGCCTTCGACCTGCAGCGCTTCGTATCCCTGCGCGACGGCCCGAACGTGCGGCAGTCATTCGACGCGTTGTGGGCGGACTGGGAGACCGGTGTCTGGCGCTTCATCGGCTTCATCAGCCAGCCCGTGCAATACAAGGACGAGCACCCGTTCGACGATACCTCCAACAGCCATTTCCGTTTCAGCACGCTGCGCGTGGAGCGGTTGCTGTGGGGGCATGACGAACTGTCCGCCTACTATTCGCTGTACAGCCGCGACAATGCGCACTACCTGGACGCCGTCGGCGACGAGCGGCGGGACGTCTATGACATGCGCTTCGCCGGTACGGCTGCGCCGCTCGACTGGGACGTCGAAGGCATGCTGCAGCGTGGCCACGTCGGCAACGAGGACATCCAGGCCTGGGGCGCGGGCGCCCGCGCTGGCGTGACCCTGGAATCCGTCGGCTGGCATCCGCGCCTGGGCTTGCAGCTGGATGCGGCCTCGGGCGACCGCCACCGCAACGATGGCGTGCTCGGCACCTTCAATCCGCTGTTTCCCAACGGCTATTACTTCACGCTGGCGGGGTTCACCGGCTATACCAATCTGCTGCACGTGAAGCCCAGTCTTACCGTCGGGCCGGCGCCGGGCCTGACCCTGATGGGCGCCGTGGGCTTCCAGTGGCGGCAGACCACGGGCGACGCCATCTACGTGCAACCCAATATCCCCCTGGCCGGCACGGCCGGGGAGGGTGGGCGTTGGACCGGCGTGTACGGCCAGGTGCGCGCCGACTATGCCTTCAACGCCAACTTCACCGGCGCGGTGGAAGCTGTGCATTTTGATGTCGGCAAGGCTATCCGCGCGGTGGGCGGGCGCGATGGCGACTATCTTGGCGTCGAGCTGAAGTTCATGTGGTGATACCCAGGCATCGGAGAGGACCGGCAATCGCATGTCCGACAAGCCCCTACTGCCGACCATCCTCAGCGTGAACGCGGGGTACGTCGACACCGCCGGCTTCCTCGCCCTCCATGGGCTGTTCACCGCGCATGTCACCGGCAACTTCGTCACCATCGGCGCCGCGCTGGTGACGGGCGCCTCAGGCATCATCGCCAAACTGCTGGCGCTGCCGGTGTTCTGCCTGGTGGTGATGGGCGCGCGACTGCTGCGTTATCGCCTGATCGCGCAAGGTCGGCCGGTGGTGCAGAGCCTGTTGCTGCTGAAGCTCGTCCTTCTTGTCGCGGCGGCGTGCATGGCGCTCTACCACGGACCGTTCGGCCAGGGGGATAGCTGGATGTCCACGTTGACCGGCATGACGCTGGTCAGCGCCATGGCGATCCAGAATGCGGTGCACCGTGTCCATCTGGGCAGCGCGCCACCCTCCACGCTGATGACCGGCACGACCACGCAGATCATGCTGGATCTCGCCGACCGCCTGCATGGCGTCAGCCTCGAACAGTCGAGCACGGTGAATGTGCGGTTGCTGCGCATGAGCCTGGCGGTGCTGGCGTTTGCGATCGGTTGCGCGCTCGGGGCGCTGCTGTACGCGTTCACCAGCATGTGGTGTTTCGCCGTGCCGCCCGTGCTGGCCCTGATGGCCTATCTGCGCCACGACGATGCCGCCGTGGATGCTCCTGCGAAGTAATCCTCTTCGATCCCATCCCACACGCAGGCTAAAGGAGACCCCTGATGAGTGATGCAAGCAAGACCAAGGAACGCCGCAAGGCCGCCCTCAATACGCCCACGCCGCTGGGCGCTGACGCCACCCGGGACATTTCCGCCGAGCTCAACGCCTTGCTGGCCGACGTGCTCGCGCTGTACCTGAAGACCAAGAACTTCCACTGGCACATGTCCGGCCCGTATTTCCGCGACTATCACCTGTTGCTGGACGAACAGTCGGACGAGATCTACGCCACCGTCGACCCCATCGCCGAGCGTGTGCGCAAGCTGGGCGGTACGACCTTGCGTTCGCTGGGTCATGCCGCGCGCCTTCGTCGCCTGCTCGACAACGACGCGGACTTCGTCACGCCCGACGACATGCTGGCCGAGCTTCGGGAGGACAATATCCAGTTGGCCGGCTTCATGCGCGCCACCCACGGATTGTGCGATGAGCATGGCGACGTGGCCACGGCCAGCCTGCTGGAGAACTGGATCGACGAGGCGGAGCGCCGCGTGTGGTTCCTGTTCGAGACCAGTCGGCACGCCTGATCGACGCCAGGGCGAAGGCGCAGGGGATCGCCAACTGCGCCTTCGTCGAGTCGAATTGGCTCGGGCCGTGCGGTCGGCCTGTCGTCCTAGTCCAGTCCGCGCCAGCGGGCGACCATGCCGACGCCCGTGGTAACGGCGCGGGAAAGCATGCGCAGCTCCAGCGGCATGGCGGGGCGGCGCACATCCAGCAGCAGGGCGATGCGTATACGGTCGCTGCGGTTCCAGACCTCGTGTGGATAGGTGTCGTCCCACAGCAGTGACTCGCCCTCGGCGAGTCGATATTCCTCACCGGCCAGCCACAGCGTGGCGCCCGGCTGGCCGTCGACACCGGGCGGCGCCTCCAGGTTCAGTTGATAGCGCAGGATTCCCCGGAATGGGCCAGAGTGCCGTGGGATGTGTTTGTGCGGCGCCAGGTATGACAGGGTGGCCGACAGCACGTCCGGCGCGGCTTCGAGAAGGCTCGCCAGCACCGGGCAGGCGGCCAGGTGCGAGCGCACGGGCTGCCCATAGACCTTCAGCAGGTACATGCGCCAATCCTTGCCGTCATTGGCTGAGAGATCGGCCTGGGTCGGCATGATCTCGTGGAAGCGCGGAATCGATGGCGCGTTGGCCAGCACGGCGAGCGCCTCCCGGCGGATCTGTGGCCAGGCCGCCTGGAACGTCGGTGCATCGGGGAAGTAGGTCTCGGCGTCCAGCACCGATGGGGTCTTGATCCTGGCGTCGTACACGCGGCGCATCGTCCGCGATGACAGCTCGTAGAGCGATTCCATCTTCCGCTTCCCCATGGTGCGTGGGCGCTCGACGCCGTGTCGGGCGGGCATTCCGGCGTCGCCCTGGAAATCACGGTAGCGGCGGCTGGTTCCTTGGCGCGTGAACGCACGGGCCGCCTGGCGGACAACATTCAGGTTCCTCAAGTCCCTCAGCTAGAGGCTCATAAACATTGAATTTCATGGAAATTCCGCTTGCATATTTAGTGTGACGTCACGTAAAATAAGCACGACCTTCAGGAGGATGCGCCATGGTTGACCCCCTTGATCCCGGAACCCTTTCTTTGCCGCTGGCGTTCAAGCGCAGTCGCGGTCGGCCGCGCAAGGTGGATGCATTGAGCGCAGCCGAGCGGGCCCGTCGTTACCGAGCCAGGAAGAAGGTGGTTTCAATGCATGCGGTGCCTGCCGCGATGTACGCGGAAGTGGTGCGTGAGCGCGACGAGGCCTTGGCGCGCATGGATGCGATGCGCCAGGAGCTGGAGCAGTTGCTGGCTCAGTTCACTCGCTGATCGCCGAATGAAGCAGGGCGGCTGAGCACCTCTCTGCTACCGCTCGCCATGACTTGACCCGGCGAATGTCCCGGGCTGTACGTCAGCCGGCGGCTGGACGGGAGGTGTGGCGCGACTCCCGGGCAAGCGAGTGTCGCCACGACTGGCTGTCGTTGCTCGCGCGCAAGGACAGCGGAGCGCTGAGTTCGTTTAGTGACCGATATCGATGACGCCGATCGCGCCACATGATCGGCGCGATCGGCGTTGTGGCGACATCAGGCGTTGACGGCCGCTTTGAGGGCCGCAGCCTGCTTGGGGAACCAGGGGCCATTGGTTTCCAGGACATCGCCGGCGATCTTTTTCGCATCGTCGACGCGATGCAGGGCTTTCAGGGCCTTCACCTGCTGCAGCGCCACGGCCAGCCGATTGGCGCCGTAGGCCTTGTCGGCAGCCTGAGCCAGATACGGCAGTGCGTCGGCAGGCTTGCCTGCATCCACCAGGCTGCGTCCGTATCGATAGGCGTAGACGTAGTCGTTCGGATAGGCAGCGATCAGCTTGCGCTGGTAGTCATCCAGCTCGCCTGCGCGCCCGGCGCGAACGAGGTAAGCGCGCAGGTTGTCGGCGAGATTGCGATCGCTGGCCAACTGGTTGCCCAGTCGCTGGCGAGTGAGCTGGATCGCCCGATCCAGCACGGAGGCTTCGCCAGTCGCGTCGCCGAGAGCCTTGTCGAGATCGGCGCTGGCGACCACGGCGCTGCGCTGGTCGGCACATGCCGGTTTCGTCACCAGCACCTGGCTGTCGAGATAGTGATCGAAGGTCTGGCGTTGCGGAGCCAGTACGGCTTTGCGCTGTGCCTCGGGCAGCTTGCTGCTGGCCTCCAGCAGATGGTCGAGTACATAGGGCCTCAAGCAACCCACGTCCTGCGACAACACCTTCTGCGCGTGCTCGATGATGCCGCGGTTGTCGGCAGCCTCGACGGACTTGGCCAGCGCAAGCTGGTCTAGAGCCAGGGTGACGCGACCCTGCTGGTGTGCCCGTTGCTGCAAGGCGGGAGGCAGACTCGCGAACCAGGCCTGCCCGGCGTCGCCTTCATCGCGCGCCTGGAAAGCCTCGAGCACGCCGGCCACTGCGTCGACGGAACCCTTCGCCGCATTGATTTTGAGGCTGTCCAGCGTGTTACCAGTCGCGAGAACCGCGTTGATCTGCGGATAGAATTTTTCGCGCGGCTGTTCGGCGGTGACGCGCCCCAGTTCGTTGCCGTTGGCGTCGAGCACGATGTAGCTCGGCAGGAACGAGACCTTCAGCTTCTTCATCCACAGCTGGCCGTCCGGCGAATCGGCGTCCGCCTCGACCACGATGGCCTTCCGTTTCACCTCATCCCAATCGGCGCCGCCAAGCACATGGCTCGCCATGTAGTAGCAGGAGTAGCACCACACGGCCTGAAAATCGACGAGCACCGGACGGTGCTGCTGCGCCGAGGCCTGGAGCGCTTGAGCGATCGTGGTGGGTTCCTTCTCTTCGGCGGCGTGGAGCATCGCCGCAGGCAGCAGGGAACAGAGCAGGGAGAAGGTCAGGGAGGCAATCCGGTGTCGGGCCAGGGTTTGCATGGTTGCTTGCCTTTGCTGGATGACGGTGCGGGTATCGGGAAGAAGTGGGATGACCGGCAGTGAAAGCCAGTCATCCGGTGGGTAGCGACGGCGCGCCGCCACCCGGACGGGTTCAGTAGTCGTAGGTGGCGCTCAGGCGCACATAACGTGGCTGCTGCCGGACCACCGCTGAGCCGTAGAGCGGGTCGGGCGTACCCGGGGAGATCTGGTAGTACGGGTACGCGTTGAGGATCGCCTGCGAGTTGAACAGGTTGAAGACGCTGAGCGACAGGCCAAGCTTGTGTTCGGCGAATTCAGGCCGGTACGTGGCGCCGACGTCGACCTGCTTGTTCCACGGCAGGCGGTGCGTGCCCGGAGGTGAGGGCTGGCCGCCGCACCAGTGGTAATAGCTGCCATAGCCGTCGGGGTCGGTCTGGTTGGGGCCGTAATAGCCAAGGCAGTTGCGCGGATTGCCCGAGACCACCGAGACATTGCCCGACACCAGCCATTCCGGAGTGAACTGGTAGTAGCCGAACAGCTTGATCTGGTGCGTGTGGTCGTTGCTCTGCGCGCCATTGCTGGAGGACATCAGGGCCGGGAAGTCCCAGTCGATGCTGGTGGACGCGGCCGTCTGGCGGATGTCCGAACGCAGCTGGCCCTCGGTATCGCCGTAGCTACGCGAGAACACGTAGTCGATCTTGCCGTACCAGTGGCCATCGAACGGGTGCTCCAGGAAGGTCTCCAGCGCGTAGTACTTGCGCTTGAGCGCCGGGAAGCCCATTTCGTCGTTGCTCAGCGTGACGCTGCGATAGACGCCGCTGGTGTCGGCCACGGTGAAGGTGTTCGCCTTGCCGGGGTTGATCAGGTAGCAGCTGTTGGTGGCGCTGACGTTGTAGCCCAGCGCAGCCGCCTTGTTCTCGATGGTGGGCACATCGCAGTAATCGTCAATTGCGCTGCGCAGGATGCGCTGGGTCAACTTGGCGCCGTACACCCACTGGTCGTCGATGGCCTTGGTGAAGCCGAGGATGAACTCATCCTGGTATTCGGGCTTGATGTTCTGCGCCGTCACCGTCTTCGGGTCGGGCAGCACGCCATAGGTGTTGTTCGGCGACACCGGGTTGGAGAACGGCGTCAGCCCGGTCGGCGTACCGTCGGCGGCGATGCCGGTGTAGGTGAAGTACTGCTGGGTGGCCACGTAGGCGCCGGCGGCATTGAGCGCAGGGTTGAGCGGCAGGCCCAGGTAATAACGCCCGGCGTTGCCGTAGACCTTGAAGCTGGAATCGCCGTTCACGTCCCAGCTGAAGCCAAGTCGGGGCGCCCACTGCGCATTGCGCTGGCGGATATAGGCGTCGCCGTTGGCGTTGTAGTCGGTGAACTGGTCGTTGCGCAGGCCCAGCGAGAGCAACCAGCGATCGGTGACCTGCCACTTGTCTTCGATGTACTGCGCGCGCTGCGCGGAACGCACGCTGGCGATCGAGCTGTTGACGTACTGGACGGCGTAATAGCCGGTGGCGCCGCCCGGATAATTGGCAGGCGCGCCCACGCCAAGGTTGGGAATGAGCGCCACCGTCGGCGTGGTGGTGTATGCGTAGTCCCAGTAGTAACCCGGCCCGGAAGTCTGGCTACCCTGGTCAATGGCCCGTGAATTCTGGTTGTCGATGCCGGCAGTGAGCGTATGCGATCCCAGCTGGTAGCTCAGGTCGATGCGCAGGTTGTCGGTGGTGTTGTGGCGGTTGGGGTTGTACAGCGAGGAGATCACCTGGCTGTTGCCGACCGGGTTGCCACCATTGAGCGCCGGGTTCTGGTTCTGGATGTCGCTGAGGTAGGTGAGGCTGCCGTCGTAATTGCCCGGCACGTCATAGTTCAGCGTCTTCATCTTGCCGTACAGGGCCGTGAAGGTAAGGCTGTCGGTCACATAACTGGTGAACTTCGCCGTGTAGAGGTCGCCGCCGGTCTTGGTGCGATCGTCGTCGTTGATGAAGTTGCCGCGCGTGAGCGTGCCGTAGTTGTAGTTGTAGATCGTGCCGGAAGTCTCGCGCTTGTTCGACGCGCCGGTCAGTTCCAGGATGTTGCTGTCGGTGATGTTCCAGTCCAGCTTGGCGTACCACTTGGGCAAACTGTAGTGGTAGTTCACGTAGGGCTTGGCGTTGGACACTTCGTTGACGGTGTTGCCGTCCTGTCGGGCCGCCTCCGCAGCGAGGAACAGGAACAGCTTGTCCTTGATCAGCGGGCCGCCGAGGTAGGCGTCATAGGTGGTGGTCCACTGGCGGTTCTTGCTGTTGGGGGCGTACAGGTTGCCGGCCACCGGCGAGGCGGGCAGGCCGTTGGTGTAGTACGTGTTGGTGGCGGAAGCCTGGGCGAATTCCGGCTCCCAGTTCACCTGGCCGCCGAAATGCCAGTCGTTGGTGCCACGCTTGCCGACCATGTTGATCACGCCGCCGTCGGATCGCCCGTACTGGGCGCTGTATCCACCGGTGTAGATTTCCTGCTGTTCGATGGCGCCGTAGGGCAGGGTGAGGCCGCCCAGGCCGCGTTGCGGCTCGGTGGTGTTGAAGCCGTTGATGTAATAGGCGTTCTCGCTGGCCGCCGAACCGCCGAAGCTCACCAGCGACTGGCCGGTCGGTCCGGTGTAGCCGCCGCTGTTGTTGGTCACACCCGGCGCAAGCTGCGCAATGGCTTCGGCCGATCGCGCCAACGGCAGCCGGGTCAGCTCCTGCGCAGTGATCACGGTGCGCGAGTCGACGCTGGTGACGTCGATCGGCGGCGTCGTATTGGCGGTGACGCTCACCGCTCCGAGATTCTTGGCCGCCGCGTTCTCGAACGAGACTTCCGTGCCGCTACCCACGCGCAGACTGATGTCGTTGCGGGCGTCGACCACCTTGCCATCGTGCAACAGGGACACCGAGTAGCTGCCCAGCGGCAATTCCGTGGCGTTGTAGCGACCGTGTCCGTCGACCGTCACCGTACGGCTGATGCCGGTGGTGCTTTTGATTTCCACGGTTTCGCCGCTGCCGGCGGTGACCTGGCCAAAGATGCTGCCGGTGGTGGACTGGGCAAAAGCGGGCAGGCTGCCCATGCCGATCAGGGTCGCCAGCGCGACGGCAAGGGTGCGCGGACGTAACGCAGTGTGGCTGTTCAAATCTCGCCTCTCGAAGGGTGCACGATGGGTCGCTGACGCCGGGCGCATCCATGCGCAGGCAGGAGTGCACGACTCCCGCGCCAGTGGCAGCGTTCGTAAGGAATGAATCCCCTGGGTCAGGCGTGGGGACGCCTGATGGCTCGACGTCCTGGCGTGCGTACGCGCGGGTATCGAACCGTGGCTCTATGAAAACCCGAGATGTGAACGAATGAAAGAGTTCGGCAGATGAGCGTTTCTCATGTAACTAAAACGCTGGGTTATAAGCCTTGCGCCGCTTGAGCTGACGCGCGTGCGTGGCGCAAAAAAAATCCCGCGACTTCGCACGTGGCGAGGCCGCGGGACTGTGTGGGGCGTGGATCAGGCTGCGACGATTTCCTCTTCCGCCTGTTCCACCGGCAGGCGGATCAGGTAGTCGAAGGCGCTCAGCGAAGCCTTGGCGCCTTCGCCCACGGCGATCACGATCTGCTTGTACGGGACGGTGGTGACGTCGCCGGCGGCGAACACGCCCGGTACCGAGGTTTCGCCGCGCGCGTCGACCTCGATCTCGCCACGCGGCGACAACTGCAGCGTGGCCTTGAGCCATTCGGTGTTGGGCAGCAGGCCGATCTGCACGAACACGCCTTCCAGCGCGACGTGGCGGCTCTCGCCGCTGCTGCGGTCGGTGTAGGCCAGGCCGGTGACCTTGTGGCCGTCGCCCTGCACCTCGGTGGTCTGCGCGCTGACGATCACGTCCACGTTCGGCAGGCTGCGCAGCTTGCGCTGCAAGACCTCGTCCGCACGCAGCTTGCTGTCGAACTCGAGCAGGGTGACGTGGCCCACGATGCCGGCCAGATCGATCGCCGCCTCGACGCCCGAGTTGCCGCCGCCGATCACCGCCACGCGCTTGCCCTTGAAGAGCGGGCCATCGCAGTGCGGGCAATAGGTGACGCCCTTGTTGCGGTATTCCTGCTCGCCGGGCACGTTCATGTTGCGCCAGCGGGCGCCGGTGGAGAGGATCACCGTCTTCGCCTTCAGCGAAGCGCCGTTGGCCAGCACGATTTCATGCAGGCCGCCTTCGCGGTCGGTCGGTATCAACTTTTCGGCGCGCTGCAGGTTCATCACGTCCACGTCGTACTCGTGTACGTGCTGCTCCAGCGCCGCGGCCAGCTTCGGGCCTTCGGTGTACGGCACGGAGATGTAGTTCTCGATCGCCATGGTGTCCAGCACCTGGCCGCCGAAGCGCTCGGCCGCCACACCCGTGCGGATGCCCTTGCGTGCGGCGTAGATCGCCGCCGCCGCGCCGGCCGGGCCGCCGCCCACCACGAGCACGTCGAACGGGGCCTTGTTCTTGAGCTTGTCGGCGGCGCGCTCGCCGGCGCCGGTGTCCAGGCGGGCGGCGATCTGCTCGACCGACATGCGGCCGGTGTCGAAGAACTCGCCGTTGAGGTACACGGTCGGCACCGCCATCACCTGGCGCTCGTTGACCTCGTCCTGGAACAGCGCGCCGTCAACCGCCACATGCTTGATGTTGGGATTGAGCACGCTCATCAGGTTCAGCGCCTGCACGGTGTCCGGGCAGCTGTGGCAGGAGAGCGACATGAAGGTCTCGAAGCGGAAGTCGCCGTCGAGGCTGCGCACCTGCTCGACGACTTCCTGCGAGACCTTGGGCGGATGGCCGCCGACCTGCAGCAGGGCCAGCACCAGCGAGGTGAACTCGTGGCCCAGCGGGATGCCCGCGAAACGGACGCTGACATCCGTGCCGGTGCGGTTGATGGCGAAGGAGGGCTTGCGCGCGTCGGCGCCATCGAGGCGCAGGGTGATCTTGTCCGACAGCGGAGCGATGTCTTCGAGCAGGCCCTTGAGTTCCTGCGAGCTATCACCGCCATCGAGGGAGGCCACCAGTTCGATCGGGTGGACGACCTTTTCAAGGTAGGCCTGCAACTGGGGTTTCAGATCGGCATCCAACATGATGACTCCATCTCCATCGGTTTATTCGGGGTGAGCGTCGCCTGCACCCGGTCTTTGCCGGATGTCGTGCACGCCCTGGAATTCGGAAGACGGACCCGGCAGGACGCCGGGTCCGGGGCGGCCCGATGCAGCGGGCCGCGGGATACAACAGCGGGGGACTTAGATCTTGCCAACCAGGCTGAGCGACGGCTTGAGGGTCTTCTCGCCTTCCTTCCACTTGGCCGGGCACACTTCGCCCGGGTGGGAGGCGACGTACTGAGCGGCCTTCACCTTGCGCAGCAGCTCGGACGCGTCGCGGCCGATGCCGTTGTCATGGATTTCGCACAGCTTGATCTGGCCTTCCGGGTTGATCAGGAAGGTGCCGCGCAGGGCCAGGCCCTCTTCCTCGATCATCACGTCGAAATTGCGGGTGATCGCGCCGGTCGGATCGCCGACCATGGTGTACTGCACCTTCTTGATCGCATCCGAGGTGTCGTGCCAAGCCTTGTGGGCGAAGTGCGTGTCGGTCGACACGGCGTAGATCTCCACGCCCAGCTTCTGGAACTGCTCGTAATGGTCGGCCAGGTCCTCCAGCTCCGTCGGGCAGACGAAGGTGAAGTCGGCGGGGTAGAACACCACCACGGACCACTTGCCCTTCAGCGTGGCATCGGTCACTTCAACAAACTGGCCACCCTTGTAAGCCTGGGCCTTGAACGGCTTGATTTCGGTATTGATCAACGACATCGGTGTTTTTCCGTTGGTTGTGGTTGGTGATGTAGGAACGTTACGGGGTTTGACACCATTGATCCAATTGATTGTTGAGATTGGAGTCATTGGTTGTGACTATGAAAGCCCGGCATCCGCCCGATGGGCCAAGACCCTGTACGTGGGAGGGACGCCGGACGAGCACTGCCCCGAAAGCATGTCGACGGAACTCACTGGCGGCAACCCGGCTGGATCACGCATCGCGTGAATCGCCCCGCCGGGTCTTCGCCTCAGGCGGGACCTTGCATGCTTGGCAGTCCGTCGATTCGTTCGGCATCCATAGGCATGGGGATGGCGGCGATCCGCTTCAACCCGACTCGCCGGATCTTCAAGGCATCGTTCATGCGAGTCGCGACGCGATGCCGCAGTCATGTTGTTGCGCTAGCAAGCGCCATGTGAGTCCGACGTGATCGCGTGAACCAGTCTCCGGATCGTTTCGCGAAGGATTGACGACGCTGCGGGCAGCTTGTACGAAGGCGGTGTGGTCACGCGTCGAGGCCACAGTCTGGCCACGTTTGCAGCTTGGGGCCAGCCGCTCGCAACACATCTCCTCACTTTCCAACGGTGGCTGTGATGGTGGCTTTGGCGACGGAGTACGTGATCGATGTGCATCACTGGAACGACACGCTTTTCAGTTTCCGCACTACCCGTGACCCGGGCTTTCGCTTCGACAGCGGACACTTCGTCATGCTCGGGCTGGAGGTGGACGGCAAGCCGCTGCTGCGCGCCTATTCCATCGCCAGCGCCAGCTACGAAGAACACCTGGAATTCGTCAGCATCAAGGTGGCGGGAGGTCCACTGACCTCGCGCCTGCAACACCTCAAGCCCGGCGACCCGATCATCGTCAGCCGCAAGCCCACCGGCACCCTCGTGCTCAACGACCTTAGGCCGGGCAAGCACCTGTACCTGCTCGGCACCGGCACCGGCCTCGCGCCGTTCCTGAGCATCGTGCGCGACCCGGAGACCTACCAGCGCTTCGATCGGGTGGTGCTTGCCCATGGCGTGCGCCGCACCAGCGACCTGGTCTATGCCCAGTACATCGAACAGACGCTGCCGCAGCATGAGTACGTGGGCGAACTGGTGCGCGAGAAGCTGGTGTACTACCCGAGCGTGACGCGCGAGCCGTTCCGGCATCGCGGGCGCCTCACGGACGCCATCGTCGACGGACGCCTGTGCGAGCACGCAGGACTGCCGCCAATGCATCCCGGCACGGACCGCGTGATGCTGTGTGGAAGCCCGGCCATGCTCGACGACGCCTGCGCCTTGCTTGACGGGCGCGGGTTTCGCGCGTCGCCGCGCACGCGTGAGCCGGGCGATTACGTCATTGAGCGGGCCTTCGTCGAGCGATGAGCAAGCGCACCTGCCTCGGCTTCAACGTCGGTTATGCCGATTGCGTATCCATGGCTCGCATCGTGCGAGTCGCCATCCCTTGATCGGAGGTCGTCATGAGCGAAGCAGTCCAGTTTTGGCCTGATCCGCCCACCACAGGCGCCGAACCACTGCAGGCATGGATGCCGCGGATCCTGCAGCGCGTGGAGTGCGCGTTGGGCGCATTGCTGCCCTCGGTGGAGGTCTTCCCTTGCGCGCTTCACGAGGCCATGCGCTACGCCACGCTGGGCGGCGGCAAGCGGCTGCGGGCGTTGCTGTGCCATGCGGCGGGCGAACTGGTGGATGCCGATCCACGCTTGTTGGATGGCGCCGCCAGCGCGATCGAGATGATCCATGCCTATTCGCTGGTGCATGACGACCTGCCGGCGATGGACAACGACCTGCTGCGGCGCGGCCAGCCCACCGTGCACGTGCGCTACGGCGAAGCCACGGCCATCCTGGTGGGCGATGGACTGCAGGCGCAGGCGTTCGTGGTGATCGGCGAGCTGTCCGGCAGCGCCGAGCAGAAGCTCGCCCTGTTGCACGAGCTGGCGCACGCCAGCAGTTCGCTGGGCATGGTTGGCGGCCAGGCCATCGACCTGGCCAGCGTCGGCCTGAGCTTGCCGCGCGAGGAGCTCGAGCGCATGCACCGCATGAAGACCGGCGCCTTGTTGCGCGCGGCGGTGTTGATGGGGGCGCACTGCGGTGTTTCGCCGATCGAACCGGGGCTACACCACGCTCTCGACGACTACCAGCGCGCACTGGGCCTTGCGTTCCAGGTGGTGGACGACGTGCTGGACGTGACCACCGATGCGGCCACGCTGGGCAAGACACCTGGCAAGGATGCACAGGACCACAAGCCGACCTATGTCTCGCTGTTAGGTCTGGACGCGGCGCGCGCGCTCGCCGGACAGCTCGGTGAGCGCGCGCGCGACGCCCTTGCGCCACTGGGCGCGCGGGCTGCGCATCTGCATGGGTTGGCGGACATGGTTGTGCACCGAGTCTATTGAGCCTGCCGCGGCGTCGAAATCACGCCTCCCGATACCACAGCAGGATGAGGCCGATCAGCAGGAAGCACGCAGGCCACACGTAGCCCGCGATCCTGCCGCCACGGCCGGGCAGGCGCAGCTCGAGCCAGCGTGACCAACCGGCCGCCACGCCGGCCAGGGCCAATGGCGTGTGGGTCAGCTCGACCAGCAGTTGATCCTTTACGTTGGCGATCTGGTGGTTGTGGGTCAGCAGCATGGCGCCGCCCACCGCGACGAGCAGCGGAAACACCAGCGCGGCGCGTTCGCTGCGCAGCCGGCCCGTCCGCACCGACCACTCGAAGACGCCAAACAGGATGATCAGCAGAACGAAGAGGCGGTGCTGTGTCACTTCCACGTCACGCCATGCCGCCCACCAGTTTTCCTGACCCAGCGGCCACACTTCCGGGTCGGATCGCACCAGCAGGAAACCGGCCAGCAGCAGGAACAGCAGTGGCCAATGCCGTGCCCACCCGACGCCGGCGCGGTTGAGCAGGGCCAGCAGTCCGATCAGCACCACGAAGACACCGGCCCAGTGATGGTTGTACTCGGACCAGGCGATGTCCTGAGCGTTGCGCGGTGGCGGCTCGCCCGAGCCCGGCACGGTGGCGGCCGGCGCCGCCATCTGCATGTGCGCAGCCTCCCGATCCAGTTGCACCTGCAGTTGCGAGATCGCCAGCGCATCGTGGTCGGGCGAATGGAAGCGTGGCCAGGCGGGCGCATTGCGGACTGCGATCTCGTGCAGGGTCACGCGATCGCTGGTGAGGTCGATTGCCGGCGGCACCGAGGTGAGCGAGGCGGCGGCAAAGAAAATCGTGAAGCCAATGCCGATTTCCACTTCGGCGAAGCGCCTCATCCGGAGCACCGGCGCATCGCGTCCCTGGCGCAGGCGTTCGGTCACGGTGAAGTTGCCAAGGCCCAGCACCAGCAAAGCCAGGAACATGGCGATCTTGGCGCTGACCATGACGCCGTAAGCCGTGCCATAGAAGCCCTGGGCGTCGCCGATATAGAACACGCACATGATCACGCCGGATGCCAGGATGCACGCCACGCCGAGCATCGACATGCGCGAAAAGCGTGAGCCGACCTGCGCCAGGCCCTGGCCATCATGCAGGTGGCGAAGCACCAGCACGAAGCTGGGTATACCGCCGATCCAGATGGCCGCGCCAAACTGGTGCAGGCCCGCCACCACCAAAAGCAAGGCGTTGTGGTCCATGCGCGCGAAGGCGTGCGTGGTCATGGTGGCGGCGACCAGCGTCAGAAAGCCGACAAGCAGCAGCGCTGTGCGTGCGACGGGGCGAGCGAGCGTGCGCCGGTTGAGGCACAGGGCGATAACCAGCGCGCAGGCGATCTTCGCGCTGCCGGAAAGCGCAAACGACGCCTGCATCACGTTGGAGAATGGCAGGCCGACGGTGCTCATCAATGCCGTCACCTGCAGCGCCGTGGCGGCCAGCTCGGCGAGAAACAGCCCGGCAGCGCTCCAGCGGGTAAGACGGAGCACGCGTTGCTCGAGCGCGCCCCCGTCGGGCAGCAACGACGACAGCGGGTGCAACAGGAAGCACAGGAACAGCAAACCACCCAGCATCATCGACTGGGCCACGATCACCAGTCCGTGCAGGATGACGCTCAGGTACGCGAAGAGGTCGACAAGCAGGGCCACGGCATCCCCCGGTGGTCAGGCGGCGATCGAGTTCGCGATTGGGTGTTACGGGGCGGCCGTGACGGTGAAGGGCAGGTCGCCGCGGGTGAGGTGGCCGTCCAGCGCAAGCGCCTGCCAGTGAAGGGTGTAGTTGCCGGGCTTGAGGTCGGCCGTGCTGTCCAGTTCGTTGGGCTTGTCGCCGTCGGCGGTGATCGCCAGCGTCGTTTCACTGTGGTCGGGCGCCACCAGCACCAGGCGTGAACGGGCCTGGTCGATCTTGCTGTTGTACTTGAGCACCACCTGTGTGTGGCCGGCAGGCAGGGCGCCATGGGCCTTCGGCGTACTGTCGAGCAGGACGGCATGGGCGCTGGCTCCGACGCTGGCGACGGCGGCGGCAACGGCCAGGGAGAGGATCACGAATCGGCGGCAACGACGCATGGTTGGCTCCAGCAGGGTATGAGGGGAATCAGTGAGGCTTGTCGGGCGCCTGGCACAGGCCGATCGAGTACAGCATGGCCGGCAGAAAGGCGAACGTGGATAGCAGCACCGCCAGCAGGCTGAGCAGCAGCACGATGCCCATGCTGGCCGTGCCGGGGTGGCGCGCAATCGCCAGGCTGCCGAATGCGGTGCCCGTGGTCAGCGCGGAGAACAGGACAGCGCGGGCGGTGGGCGAGCCCAGGAACAACTGCATGCCCTGACGCCAGTTCATCACGAAGTAGACGTTGAAGGACACGCCGACGCCGAGCAGCAGGGGCAGCGCGATGATGTTGGCGAAGTTGATGGAGAGCCCGCCGATGCGCGCGAGCAACGCGGTGAGCAGCGCGGACATCAGCAGCGTGGCCAGCACCAGGCCGGCGTCGCGCAAGCGCCGCAGCACCAGCATCAGCACGACACCGATGGCGAGCGTGGCGTACACGGCCGCCTCGCGAAACGCCGACAGGATGGTGTCGGCGGCCTTGATGGTGTCCACCGCCGATCCCGCGGCATCCGGCGCTACTTGCTGCACCGCCTGCACGAAGCGCCGCAGCCCTTGTGTCTTTTGCGCGCTCGCCGTCGGCGTGACCTGCACACGCACGCGGCCATCGGGCGTGAACCAGTCACGCTTGAGTTCGTCGGGCAGGTTTTCCATGGTGATGCGCTCGGCGGACAGCGAGTCGGCCAGCTGATGCAGGGTGTAGGGCAGGAACTGGGTCAGCGCCTGGTTGGCCGTGGCCATCTGTGCATCGGACCCCTTCGCCAGTTGCTCAAGCGCCTTGCCGATGCGGCGCAGCGGGGACTTGGCGTCCAGTTTGTCCGCCACGCTGGCGATACCTTCGGCGGTGTCCCTGGCTGCCGCGCGCATGTCCGCGTAGCTGGGTGTCGGCTGGCGTTCGCCGGGGTTGAGCACCGCGTACATCAGGTCCGACGCCTGCTGGATCTGCTCAAGCTTGTCGTCCTGGTGAGCGGGTACGAAGTCGGCGCCGGAAACCACCTGGGCCACTTCGGGCAGCTTGCCGAGCCGATCGCCGATGGTGCGGGTCGCAGCGAGGTCTTTCACCAGGATGTCCATGGTGAAGGGATTGGTGTTCGGGTCGTCCATCAGCGAGGTGAGCGTGCGCATCGCCTCGGTGTCGGAGCGCTTGGTATGCAGTGGATTGGCGTCAAATGGAATGGTGATGGCGGACCACAAGCCGGCCAGGCCGATCAGCGCGAACGCAGCCAGTACGCCCTTGCGATTGCGCTGCAACCATGCGTCCGCCTTGGCGCCGCCGGGTAGGGCGACCTCGGCGTGCGGCTCCTTCTTGGACAGCAGGCGCAGCAGCGCGGGGAGCAGGGTGAGGGTGCACAGCAGGGCCAGCAGCATGCCGGCTCCGGCGATGATGCCCAGCTCGGCCACGCCGGTGAAATCGGTCGGCGCGAACGCCAGAAAGCCGCAGGAGGTTGCGAGCGCCGCAAGGCCAATCTGGCTGACCACGCGATGGGCGGTCTCGTGCATTGAGTCATCGAAGTTGCGTTCGCTGAACATGCGAGCGCGCAGGCGCACGGCGAACTGGATGCCGAAATCCACCGCGAGCCCGACGAACAGCACCGCAAAGGCCACCGACACCAGATTGAGGCGACCCACCGCGAGCGCGGCGAAGCCAAAGGTGTAGATCAGCCCCGCCACCAGCGTGATGATCACCGGCACGATCAGGCGCCACGAGCCAAGCGCGAGCATCAGCCAGAAGATGAGCAGCACGCTGCTGCCGACGGCGATGGGGACGGCGCGATCAGTGAGCGAGGCGAATTCCTCATCGGCCAGAGGCACGGAACCCGTGTAGTTGATGCGCACACGCCCGGACTTCACTTCCGGCAGCGCGTTGGCCAGGCGCAGCATCTCATCGGTCGCGGCGCGACCTGGCTGCAGCGCGGTGAAGTCGCGAACGGGGTGGATGAGGATGAACTCCTGGCCGCCATTGGCGCCCACCAGTTGCGGCGTCAGCAGGGCCTGCCAGGACAGTGGCGACGCGTGGCCGCTGATGGCGTCCTCCATGCTGTGGGCGACGTTGCCGAGCGCGGCGTCATAGGACGACAGATCCTCGGTCATGCCGCGCCGCACGCCTTCGACCATCAGGTCCAGGCCATGGAACAGGCCGCGCGCGGTCGGATCGGTCGCCAGTGGCCCCAGCAGCGGCTGCGCCTGCAGCATGCTGCCGATGGTGCTCTCCAGTTCCTTTGGGGGTAACAGCAACAGCCCCTGGCGGTTGAAGAACGGACTGATGCCCGGCGTGGTGGAGGAGCGGAAGTGCGTGGGATCGGCCCTGAGCTTCTCGTTGAGCGCCTGCGCCGCGATGCGCGCCTCTTCTGGCGTCGGCGCGCGCACCACGACAGTAAGCGTATCGCTGAACTGCGGGAACTGGCGGGCAAAGGCCTCGCTCTGCTGCCGCCATGGCAGCTTTTCCGAAAACAGGTGGTCTGAATCGGTGTCGATGCTCAGTCGATGCGATGCGGCGTACAGACTGATCAGCAGGAGCAGGGCGCCCAGCAGCAACACGACGAGATAATGGCGATCGCTGCGATCGACCAGCCAGACCAGCCCTTTGTGGATCGCTCTGAACACGGCGCCGGCTCTCCTGGCTCCCAGGTGGCTGGCCGTTGTTCGCGAGGCCAGGCCTGGCATTCCGAAAACGATGGTGAAACGTTAGCAGGATCAAGGCGGTTCGTGACCCAGCCCGTTGCCGGTGGCGATGGCGGCGGCACGCAGCGAGCGGGTGGCCCGGCGCATGCGTGTGGCCAGTCCCGGCAGCGAGCCAAGCAGGCCCGGATGGCGCGCCAGCGTGGCCAGCATGGGTAGTGGGCGCAGCCTCCCCCATGCATCGATGCCCGCTTCGAGCGCCGCGGGCACCGTGTCGTCGCGCTCATCAACGATCGCCCGCAACACCACGAAGGGCAGGCCATGCTGGTCCGCGACGCTGGCGACACCCGCGCTCTCCATGTCCACTGCCATGGCCTGGTGGCGATCCCGCATGGACGTCTTGGCCTCCGGTTCGTACAGCGGGGTGGGCAGGCTCAGCAGGATGCCCTCCATGCGAGAGGCCAACCCGGCAGCTTCGAGCTGGTCGTGCAGCGAGGCCCTCCAATCCGGAGTCGCCACATAGTCGACGCCATGCTGGTCGACGATGCGCTCAGGGCAGAACAGTGTGCCGCTGTGCATGCCGGGCGCGAGCGCGCCCGCCACGCCGAACACCGCCAGGGCCGTGGCACCGGCCTCGACCAGCGCCTGCGCAGCCTCGCGCGCGGCGTCCTGTCCCATGCCTGCAAGCCACACCATCGCGCGATCGCCGTGTGCAACCACCTCCATCGGCGGCAATGTGTGGCCGGTGAGCGCCCGCGCTTCGGCGGCGAGGGCGAGGACGATGCCGACCCGGCAGGGCCTCACTGCGTCGCCCGCGATCGCGGGACGTCCCGCAGCTGTCGGTAACGGGTCAGTGCCCATAGCGGAAAATAGGCGGTGTAGCCGTGGTACTTGAGAAAGAACACGCGGGGAAACCCCGGCGCATTGAAGCTCGGGTGATACCAGAGGGCAGCTTCACGCTCGCCGTCGGCCTGCTGGTCATCGAGCAGCCACTGCACGCCGCGCCAGACCGCCTCGGCATCGTGCTCACCAGCGGCGATGAGCCCCAGCAGCGCCCAGGCCGTGCTGTGCGCCGTGCTGACGCCGCCGTTGGCGCCGCGTAGCGACGGATCGTAGTAGCTGTCGTTGGTCTCGCCCCAGCCGCCGTCGGCGTGCTGGCAGGACAGCAGCCATTGCACCGACTTGCGGATCCACGGCTGTTGCATGTCTTCGCCCACCAGCGCCAGTCCGCCCAGCACCGACCAGGTTCCGTAGATGTAATTGGTGCCCCAGCGCCCCCAAAAGGCGCCGTCGGGCTGTTGCGCCTTGCGCAGATACGCCACGCAACGGTGGATCGCTTCCTGGTCCTGCGGCCGCGCAAGCACGCCGAGGCAGGCCAGCACGCGCCCGGACACGTCTTCGGTCGGTGGATCGAGCATGGCGCCGTGGTCGGCGAACGGGATCTGGTTGATCAGGTCATGCGTGTTGTCGCGGTCGAAGGCGGCGAAGCCGCCGTTGGACGACTGCATGCCCACCAGCCAGTCGGCGGCGCGCGCGATGCGTTCACGCAGGGCCTCGGCCCTGGGCGTGCCGCGCGAGGTCACATGCAGCAGGGCGGCGATGACTGCGGTGTCATCCAGGTCCGGGTAATACGCATTGGCGTACTGGAAGGCCCAGCCGCCGGGCGCCAGGCGTGGCGCCTGCACGGCCCAGTCCCCCTTGTGCTCGAGCTCCTGCAGTGGCGTCAGCCAGTCCATGGCGCGCTGCACGGCGGCCTGGGTGGCGTCGTCGGGACTGGCCCGAAGTAGCGCCATCGCGGCCCATCCGGTGTCCCACAGTGGGGAGACGCAGGGCTGGCAGTAGGCAGTGCCGTCATCGCGATGCACGATCAGCTTCTGCAGGGACTTAAGGCAAGTGGCGCGCGCGGGATGGTCCTTGGCATAGCCGAGCAGTTCCATCGCCTCGAGCGCGTTGACCATGGGCGGAAAGATCGCGCCCAGGCCATCTTCGCCGTTGAGCCGCGGCAGGAACCACTGCTCGGCCCGCTGCACCGCCTTGCGACGCACGGCGGCGGGAATCCACGGGTCGCAGGCGCGCCCGATCTTGTCCAGCACCAGGAACAGCCGGCTGATCAGGCCGTGGCTGGAAAAATAGTGACGCTCCTGCTCCGGCGGCGTGACGAACAACTCGCGCACGTCCACGCGCCGCGGATTCTTCGCGGTCGCCTTCAGCGAGCACAGGACGAACAGCGGAACCATGGTGGTGCGGGCCCAGTACGACACCTTGTCGAGATGAAACGGGGCCCAGCGCGGAAACAGCATGATCTCCACTGGCACGTAGGGGGCGGCGCGCCAGGGAACCTGCTGGAACATGGCCAGCAGGATGCGCGTGAACACGTTGCTGCGGGCGGCCCCGCCCATCGCGAGAATCGCGTCGCGGGCACGCTGCATGTGCGGTGCATCCGCGGCGTCGCCGGCGGCCTTCAGCGCGTAATAGGCCTTCACCGAGCAGGACACATCCATCGCGCCGCCGTGGTACAGCGGCCATGCGCCATGCGTGTCCAGGCACTGCTTGAGGCGAATATAGCGCGCGAGCTTTTCCTGCAGCACCTCGTCGATCTCGTCGAGGAAGTGCATCATCAGGATGTATTCGGCCGAGATGGTGCAGTCGGTCTCGAACTCGAAGCACCAATGCCCGTCCTCGCGTTGCCTCGCCATCAGCGCGAGGCGCGCTCGTTCGATGGCCCGGTCGAGTCGGTCGGCGGCGGGCTGCGGGTGGGGTGCATCGCGGCGTGCGGCATCGATGACGGTGGCGGAGGTGTCCGTCATAAGAAGCGAGCGTCTTCAGGGTTGCGCCGCGAAACCGCGCTATCGAGGTAGCTGGCGCGACGCCAGGGCCAGGCGCGTGGCACAGACTGCGTCGCGTCCCAGTTCGGTCCGAGCGTGGTCAGGGGCAGCTTGCGCGCAGCAGCGGCAAACAGCCAACGCACGGCCGGATCGTAGCGATCAGACAACTTGGTGAGGCTGATCGTCTGCGCTACCGCCGCGCGCGACACCTTGACCTGCGCACCGGCGGAGAAGTCGAGGTGCTCCTGCAAGTTGCGCAGCGTGAGCACGGCCAGGCCAATGCTCCACAGGCAGAAACGCCGGAAGCCGGTGTGCCGCGCCGGCACGATCAGGGTGTACTCGACCGCGCGGCATAGATGGGCATGGGCGACGCCAATCAGTTCGATCATGGCGTCGGCATAACGCGCGTCCTGCTGGCCCGGCTGCAGGTCGTTCAATTGAACGCCTCGCCGCGAGAACACTTCCTGCGGCAACCAGCACACGCCGTGATGGCGATCCTCCCACTGGTCCTTGAGGATGTTGGTCATCTGCAGACCCTGGCCAAAGGAGACGGCCAGGCGCATCAACGTGTGCGATTGTGTAACCAGTTCCGGTTCATAGTCGATCAACAGTCGCGTGAGCATTTCGCCGACCACGCCAGCCACGCAGTAACAATAGCTATCCATGTCGCGCAACGAATCAAGCCCGCGCAGGCTCACGACGCCCTGGAAATGGTGCATGCCCTTGCACATCACCTTCAGGCAATCGGTGATGGCGGCTTGCTGGATGGGAGTGAAGGTGCGGGTAATTTCCAGCACCAGCGGCAATTGACGAAGCAGGTCGCGCTCGGCCTCCGAGGTGGCGTCGGAAAGCCGTGGCGCCAGTTCAGCCGCAAAGCTGCGCGCATCAATGCGTCCGGTGACGGCCTCGACAAAGCCGGCTTCGTAGCGGCCTTTTTCGTCGACCGAGAGCGCGGGCTCGTCCTCGATGGTGTCGGCGATGCGGCAAAGCAGATAGGCGTTGGCCACGACGTGGCGCAGCGCGGGCGGCAGCTGAGGTATCGTCAACGCGAATGTGCGGGACACCTTCGGAAGCATCGTCGCCTGAAAGTCCCAGGCGTTGCCCGGGCTGGCCGCAGCGACGTCTTGCGCATTAAGCATCGGCATGCCTCGGCTTTCCTTATGTATTCACATACAGAGAAACGCGAGATTTCGCGATGGTAGCACCCCGTTCCTGGAGGCTGCAGCCATCTGATCAGAGCAAATGTCGTCGAACCGTCTAGGGATGCCCGGAGTATGTGAAGCCGATCGCGGATGGTCCATGGCGGCGCGGCACGACGGATCGGCTTCGTTCATAATGAACTGACACTCATCCTCGGGTTCAGGGATTGCCTGCCCTATGCGTTCTGGGTTCCTGCTGATGTCGGTCGGGCCTGCCACTGCGGCGATCCCATCATGAGATCGCTGGTCACGGGCGCGACCGGTTTCGTCGGATCGGCTGTTGTGCGCCGCCTGCTGCGCGAGGACCACCGCGTGCGTGTACTGGTGCGCCCCGGCTCGGATCGCCGCAACCTGCAAGGGATCGACGTGGAGGTGGTGGAGGGCGACCTCATCAACGCCTCGTCGCTGGTCAGGATTTGCGACAACTGCGATGCCGTGTTCCACGTGGCCGCCGACTACCGCCTGTGGACGCCTCAGCCCCAGCAGCTTTACAGCACCAATGTCGAAGGTACGCGGGCCTTGCTCGAAGCTGTCCGTCGCAGTGGCGTGCCCAGGATGGTCTATACGAGCAGCGTGGCGACGCTCGGTATTCCCGCCGACGGCCAGCCGGGCGACGAGAATACGCCGGTCACGCTGGATGACATGATCGGCCACTACAAGCGTTCGAAATTCCTTGCCGAGCGGCTGGTGTGCGAGTACGCCGCCCAGGGTGTTCCCGTGGTCATCGTCAATCCGTCCACGCCGCTTGGGCCACGCGACATCAAGCCGACGCCAACCGGACGGATCGTGCGCGACGCCGTTGCCGGGCACATGCCGGCGTATGTCGATACGGGGCTCAACATCGTGCACGTGGATGACGTGGCCGACGGTCACTGGCTTGCGCTGCGCCATGGCGCCGTAGGTGAGCGCTATATCCTCGGTGGAGCCAACCTGAGCCTGCGTGACCTGTTGTTCGAGATCGCCGACATCGTGGGTCGCAGGCCGCCACGATGGAAATTGCCGCATGCTGCGTTGATGCCGGTGGCCTATCTGGCCGAGGCATGGGCGCGCATCAGCGGACGCCAGCCCATCGCGACGCTGGAGGAGATACGCATGTCGCGCAAGCGCATGTTCTTCACCAGCGCCAAGGCGGAGAGCGCGCTCGGTTATGCGGCTGGCCCGGCGCGGCTCGCCGTGGAAGATGCGGTGGCGTGGTTCAGTCTGCATCACGCCTGAGCCTCAGCGCAGGAAGCGCCGGATCAGGCGCGCCATCCGTGGCACGAAAGTCGGGCGCAACAGGCGAGGGTCATAGCCATCCATGCGGTAACTGTCCTGCGCAAGGCAGAGGTCGAGCAGTTCGCCGGGTTTCAGTTCGATGCCGATCTGCTCGTGGCCGGTCAGGGTGAAGTTGGCGTCCTGCATCTCACCGTTGTTGTCCAGGCCCTTGGCGATGCCGATTCGCTCCCAGATCAGGAACAGCCACGCACGCATCACTTTGCATTCGAACGTGATCCGTCGCCACAGCGACAACTGCCTGCGATGCCAGGCCACCCAGTTGGCGAAGAACAGGATGTGGCGTGCTTCCTCCTGCATCACCGGCTCGAAAGTGTCCACCAAATCGGCGGGAAAGTAGCCGGTGCGCTTGGCCGACTCGAACAGGCCGAAGGCGAAGAAGCTGTCGATGCACTCGCTGTAGCCGGTCACCAGCCAACCCCATTCGGGGTCGGACGGTATTTCATATGTTGGTTCTGGCGCCAGCGCTATGCCGTAGGCCTCCACCATCTTGCTCAGCACCACCTTGTGGCGGGCTTCCTCGTCGCCGTCCATGGTGAGCGCTTCATGCAGGAGCGGGTCGTTGACCATCGCCGTGTAGGTCGCCACACGCAGCTTGGCCTTGCCCTCGGTCTGTACCGCGATGTCCCAGATAGGCAGCGAAGTGATGCGATGCAGGGCGTCTTCGCTGAGCGCCGGCCATTCAATCACCGCCGGTTTATAGGGATTGTGCGTGTCCAGCAGCATGCGGCAGAACAGCCGTTTGTGCGCGTCCGAACCGAGGCGGATGCGGCCCGGCTCGGCGCCCAGCCAGTGGCGCATGGCGTGGTCGGCAGCGGCAAGCACATCGTGCGACATGGGTTACCTCCCTGGTTCAGCCCAGCCTGTTTTCGGTGGCCTCGGGCGACAGGCTGGCGCGATCGGCCTGGATGCGATGGCGCAGGCGCTGCGCCTCGGCCCATTGCCATGACAGCAAGGCGGGAACTCCAAACCCGACCTCGCGCGCGCGCTTCACCAGGGACAGTGCAATGGCGGCGTCCGGCGGCAGGCCGATCAGGTGGCCAAACAGCACCAGGCCGCCCTCCTGCACGCCGAGACCCGCAGGCACGAAGAAGATCATGTAGCGCAGCGTGTGGGTGGCCGCCTCGATCGCGAGCGCATCCCATACGGTGATGGGATAGCCCAGCAGTTGCAGGGCCAGCCAGCTTTCGAAGCTCCCGGCGATGAAGCCGAGCAACTGCCACATGCAGGTCACGGCCAACCGCAGCGGCCGCGCGTAGAGGACGCGGATCTCCTCGTCCAGTCGCGCACCGTCCAGCAATGCCGTGAGCCGGGAAGGGCCGCCGAGCAATTTCTCGGCGACCGCATCCAGGCGGGAGAAAGGCTTGCCGTGTCGCAGCAGAAGGATCAGCACGATGGGCAGCGGCAGGCCAGCCACCAGTGCGCCGATCACCGAGTTCATCGTGCCGATGTGTTCGGTCAGTCCCACCAGCAACAGAATGCCGAGGGCCGCGAAGATGTACTGGCTGACCAGCGTGAGCAGGACCTCCATCACCACGCTGGCCGCCACCACGGCGCCGTCGAGGCCTCGCCATTTGACGATGCGGATGCCGGCGATCTCGCCTCCGACGTTGGCCACCGGCAGCAGGCGGTTGCAGGCTTCGCGGATGGTGGCCACCCATAACAGGAACGTCACGGTCGCGCGTCGCTGCGGGTCTCGTGGCGCCAGCAGGTTGCGCCAGCCGAGTACGTCCAGCCATAACGGGAACGCGTGGAACGGTACCAGCCAGAGCAGGGCCCAGCCCGCGTGGTTGAACGCGGCCCGGATGGCCGTCCAGTCCTGATGCACAACCAGCACGATGGCGAGGGTCAGGCCCAGCAGTCCAGCGACGTAGACGAGGTATTTCATGCGGCCGCCGGATCGCTGAAGCCACGGCAGAGGTGGCACCGCTCTGCGATCGCCTGGTGAACGCGCGGCGAGAGCAGGGCGGCCAGTTCGTCCGCGTGCCGATAGTCAGCCATGCTGGGCGACAGCTGTCCGTGCGTCGCCGGATGCAGGTACATCTCGCTCAGCCCGGCGGGCATCTGCTGCAGCAGCGTGAGCAGGACGCTCTCGTCCATGCCGCCGGTGTGGCGGAGGCCAAACACGTGGTCGTTGTAGCGCACGCCGGAACGGCGCAGGCGGCGCCGCATCAGCGCCAGCCACGGGCGCAGCCATGGCCCCATGCCCGGTTCGGCAGGCAGCCTCACCGCGCGCAGCCCGTAGTCGCGGCCGATCGACAACAACAGCCCCAGCACCGTCGGGTGCAGATGGAAATGCTTGTGTGCATTGACGTGGTCGAGCGCCAGTCCGGTAGCGGCGAACGCCTCGAACTGTGCGCGAATCTCCGCGGCAAGCTGTCGTCGCACGCGAGGGAGAAAGAAAAACCGCATGCCGTCGCCGACCATGCGGTTTCCGAATCGCCCGTGCGGGTCCACCAGGTCGGGGATCTGCGCCGATGGCAGCGCCGCCCGTCCATCAGCCAGCACCAGATGCAGCCCCACGGCCAGTCCGGGCAGGCGTCGGGCACGCTCCACTGCATCAGCGGCTGCGGGGGCGGTGACCATCAGGCTCGCGGCGCGCAACACGCCGTCGCGATAGCCGGATTCCACCGCCTGGTTGACTGCCTCGTGCAGCCCGAAATCATCGGCGGTCACGATCAGTCTTGGTCGGATCGGGGGCGAGGGCGGACTCATGGCGCGGCCACGCTGGCCTGTCACGCCTCGTGGGCGCGAAGGAAGCGGAAGAATTCCACGCCCTCGCGCAGGCGTCGCCTGGTCATTTCCCAGCTTCCCAGCATCTCGCGCACGATCTCCCAGATCTTCGAAGGCCGGAAATAGAAACGGCGGTAGAAGGTCTCGACGCCGTGGAAGATTTCCTCTTTCGACAAGTGCGGATAGCTGAGCATCGCAAGTTGGACGCCCTTGTCGTTCACGAGGTTCGTCGCGGTGTTGGGTTCGAGCCAACCGTTCTCGATGGCTTGCTTGTACAGCGAGGTGCCGGGATAGGGCGCCGCCAGCGAAACCTGGATCGTGTGAGGATTGATTTCCTTGGCGTACTCGATGGTGCGTGCGATGGTCTCCTTGGTCTCGCCTGGCAGGCCGAGGATAAAGGTGCCGTGCACGACGATGCCCAGCTTCCGGCAGTTCTCGGTAAACGTGCGGGCGATATCGGTGCGAAGGCCCTTGCGGATGTTGTGCAGGATCTGGTCGTCGCCCGATTCGTAGCCCACCAGCAGGAGGCGAAGTCCGTTGTCCTTCATGATCTTGAGCGATTCGTAAGGCACGTTGGCCTTGGCGTTGCAGCTCCAGGTCCAGCCCATGGCGTGCAGGCCCCGCGCGATCTCATGCACGCGCTCCATGTTGGAGCTGTCGGTGAAGGTGTCGTCGTCAAACATCAGTTCGCGGACCTCGGGCATGTGCTCCTTGATCCACTTCGCCTCGGCCAGCACGTTGGCGGCCGAACGCACGCGATAGCGGTGCCCGCCCACGGTCTGCGGCCACAGGCAGAAGGTGCATTTGGAACGGCAGCCGCGACCGGTGTAGATCGAAACGTACGGGTGCTTGAGGTAGCCGATGAAATAGCGTTCGATCTTCAGGTCACGCTTGTAGATCGGCGCCACGAACGGCAGGTCGTCCATGTGCTCGATGGTGGCGCGCGGCGGATTGTGCTGCACGCTGCCGTCGGGTCGGTGGAAGCTGAGGCCTGCGATGTGCTCGAACGGGCGGCCTTCGGCCACTTCCTTGCACGTATAGTCGAATTCCTCGCGCGCCACGAAGTCGATGGCCGGGGATGCCTGCAACGATTCGTGCGGCTCCACCGCCACCTTCGCGCCCACCATGCCAATGAGAATGCCGGGACGGCGCTCCTTGAGCATCTCGGCAAACTTCGCATCGGTGGGGAACGATGGCGTGCTGGTGTGGATGATCACCAGGTCATACACGGCGGCGATGCTCAACGTGTCGTCCACGGAGAGCTCTTCCACCGGTGCATCGAGCAGTCGCGATCCGGGCACCAGGGCAGCTGGCTGCGCCAGCCATGTGGGATACCAGAAGCTCTTGATCTCGCGCTTGGCCTGGTAACGGGAACCGGCGCCGCCGTCGAATCCGTCAAACGACGGCGCCTGCAGAAAAAGCGTCTTCATGGGATAGCCAAGCTCCTGCCGCAGTGATGCCTGCGCTTGCAATGAGTTGTTCACCACACTTCACAGCTTCGTCTTCAAGAATAGCGCGACGGCGTGTGGTCACGTGCATGGAGGACATGGTCACGCCAGTGCACGCGCCAATGGACCAGGGCGCCGGCCCATTCCACCAGCAACAGGACGTCACGAAAAGGGGTAAGCCAAATGTCACGCCAAGGTGAAGAGCGGGCCGTGTCTCGCCACGACACGACATAACGCAACACGCGGGCGACGCCGCCGCACAGGACGGCAAGCAGACCGATCTCGGTCGGCTCCAGAACGCACACCAGCAACAGAAGTGGCCACGTGAAGCAGATGAAGCTGAAGAAGAAACCCATCGGCGAGATCGCGCGGATGGTGCGGAGCCAACGTAATTCCCGACGCCACAGACTGCCGAGGTCTCTTTCGCTGATGGTGGTGCCGACCTCCACATCCGACAGCACGGTGCGCAGTCCCAGGCGGCGGCTGAGCTCGCCAAGCCAGAAGTCGTCCGCGAGCGTGTCCCGCAAGGCCTCGAATCCCCCCATGCGGCGCAAGGTTTCGCGGCGCATCGCAATGGTCGAGCCGAACGCGAAGTGGGTCGATCCGAATGCATGGGCAAGTCGGACCGACGGGGCGAACCAGTCATCGATGAACAGGCGCCCCATGCGGGCAATCGGTTGCTCCGTGGCCAGGCCGTGATAGAGGCAGGTGACGATACCTATGCCCTCGTCCTGCAGCGGCACGCAGACGCGGCCGAGATAGTCTGATGGCACGCGGATATCGCTGTCGGCCAGCACCAGCCAGTCGTGGTTGGCGTGGGCCAGGAGGTTGATCAGGTTGCTGACTTTGGGATTGGCACCATGCACCTGCGAGTCGACCACCAGGGTAATCGTCCGTTGCGGAAACTCCTGCTGGAGGCGTTTCACCACGGCCACAGCCGGGTCGTCGGACTCACGCACACCGCACAGCAGTTCGTAGATGGCGTAGGCCTGCTCGCAGAAGCTGCGCAGGTTCTCATACAGGTCAGGCTCCATCCCATGCAATGGCTTGAGCACGCTGACCGGCTGGCTTGCCCAATCATTCACGTCCACCTGTGGATGCTTGATCGTGCGCGCGTGAACCACGCAAGCCCAAAGGCTGAGGTAGGCGTATGCGATGGCGCACAGGCCGAGTGGTATGCCGAGCCACGGCAGGACATGTGTCAGGGCGGCATAGTGCGGCGTGTGCATGGCTCGGACGCGACCCTCCTTCAGACTCCAACGGTAACCGATGCGCCCAGTGAATATCTTGTGCCGCAACCATCCCGTTCATGCGAGCAGGATCGTGACAGGCGTCGCAAGATTGCTGCTGGTCATGGCCGGCCTCGCATGGGGTGTTGCGACGGCCATGCAGGTAGCCGTCGACCAGACATCCCCGCCGGCGACGGACATCGAAGGCGACTGGCTGGTGCAGACCCGTGACGCGATCATCCGCATCGAGCGCCATGGCGACCAGTTCGAAGGTCGCATCGTGTGGCAGTTGCACGATCGGTATGGTCCGGAAGATGGGTCCGAGCGCAGCGGCAAGATCGTCACGGACATGAATAATCCAGACCCGGCCCAGCGCTCCCAGCCACTCACGGGGCTGCGCATGCTGTGGGGGCTACGTTACGACGTGGAGCGCAAGGCCTGGGTCGATGGGCGGGTCTACAACCCCGACAGCGGCAAGACTTACCACTGCCTTGTGCGCCTGCCGGAACATGATCGCCTGATTCTGCGCGGTTATATCGGCGTGAGTCTGCTGGGTGGCAACACCACCTGGACGCGCACGCACGAGCCGTTTCCCGCCTCGGCCAGCGCAGCCACCACGGTGAACTGGCGTGATTCGTTGGTGATGGTTTCCGATCAAGGCACTACTCGGCGGCGATCATCCTTGCTAGCCTCCGGCATCCGTGTCGCGAACTCGCTCCGGCGGCCTCATATGTGAGGAAAGCGTGACGAACGGGCCGCACGCTGTCTGCCGGACGAGAGAGGTTTACCCTTGACCAACCGCGAGCTGGACTATCTGGAAGGCGCCTGGTCGGGAAGTGTGGTTTCCTTCCACGACGAACCCTTGGTGCTGGTGGATGAACACGACCGGGAAATGGGTTTCCTGGACAAGACCTCCGCGCATCTCGGGCAGGGCATCCTGCATCGCGCTTTCTCCCTGTTTGTATTCAATTCTGCCGGCGAGCTGCTGTTGCAGCAGCGCGCTCAGGGCAAACGGTTGTGGCCGGGTTACTGGTCCAACACCTGCTGCAGCCATCCAAGGCGCGGGGAAAGCATGGAGAAGGCGGTTCATCGCCGCCTTCGCGAGGAGCTGGGCCAGGCGTGTGAGCTGCACTTCCAGTTCAAGTTTCAGTATCAGGCGCAGTTCGATGACGAGGGCGCTGAACACGAACTGTGCTGGGTATACGCCGGGCGTTGCGACGAGGCGCCGGTGGTCAATGTCAACGAGATCGCCGCCTTGCGTTACGTGTCGCCGGATGCGCTCGATGAGGAAATCGCCACGCATCCTGAGCACTTCACGCCCTGGTTCAAGATCGAGTGGGGACGCCTGCGCGCGGAGCATGCTTACCTGTTCCAGTCCCATGCGTCACTGCCGTCCTGAGCTTGTGTTTACGAGCGTGGCAGGGTGGCGTGTCAGGGCTTGAGCACTTGATGGCGCAGTTACCCTCGACGGCGCCTGGAGCCATGGTCCATCGATAGGTGACGAGGAGATTCCGTTGGGCATTCCTCTTATTCAGCAGATCAAGATCGCCCGCTACATCCTTGGCAAGAAGCTAAGCGGGCAGAAGCGCTATCCGCTGGCGATGATGTTGGAGCCGTTGTTCCAATGTAATCTCGCCTGCGCCGGCTGCGGAAAGATCGACCATCCCAAGGAGATACTGCAGAAGCGCATGAGCGTGGAAGACGCCTTGCGCGCGGTGGACGAATGCGATGCCCCGGTAGTCTCGATTCCCGGCGGCGAGCCGCTGATCCACAAGGAACTTCCGCAGATCGTGCAGGGCATCATTGCGCGCGAGAAGTTCGTCTACCTGTGCACCAATGCCATCCTGCTGCCCAAGCACATCGACGAATACACGCCTTCGCCGTATTTCACCTGGTCGATCCACCTGGACGGCCTGAAGGAACGGCACGACGCCTCCGTTTGCCTTGACGGTGTATTCGACAAGGCGGTGGCGGCCATCGAACTTGCCTTGTCGCGCGGCTTCCGCGTCACGATCAACTGCACCCTGTTCAACAACGAGAAGCCCGAGGAAATTGCCGAGTTCTTCGATTTCGCCATGGCTCTGGGCATCGAGGGCATTACCGTGTCGCCCGGTTATAGCTACCAGCATGCGCCACGGCAGGATGTGTTCCTGGCGCGCTCGGAAAGCAAGCAGTTGTTCCGCGATGTGTTCCGGCTCGGCAAGACGCGTCGGAGCAAATGGGTGTTCAACCAGTCGTCGATGTTCCTGGACTTCATCGCCGGCAACCAGAGCTATCAATGCACGCCCTGGTCCAACCCTACCTACAACATATTCGGCTGGCAGAGGCCGTGCTATCTGCTGGTCGACGAGGGCTACGCCAGCTCCTACAAGGAGCTGATGGAAGACACCGCGTGGGACAAGTACGGCGTGGGCGTCAACCCCAAGTGCGACAACTGCATGGCGCACTGCGGCTTCGAGGGCACGGCGGTGGACGACACCTTTGCCCACCCCCTGAAGGCGGCGCACGTGGCGACCTTCGGCCCGCGCACAGATGGCGCGATGGCGCCCGACTTGCCGGTGCGCTATGGCGATCTTGCGGATGCCACCGCCATCCGTATTCCGGTCAGTGCGATCCGGCGCCGTGACGCGGCGTCGGGGGTGGATGCCGGTCGCTGAGCCATGTTCGCTCTCGCCTGCGCTGTGCTGGCGGCTCTCCTGTGGGTCGGCCTGCTGCTGACGCCATGGCGAGCATGGAGCACGCGCGAACGGCTCGAAGCAGATTCGGAATGCCGGCTGGACCTCAGTGAAGTGACGGTGCTCGTGCCCGCGCGCGATGAGGCCGCAGGGTTGGCTGCAACGCTCACGGCCCTTCAGGCGCAAGGGCCGGGCCTCACCATCATCGTGATCGACGACCAGTCCACCGACGATACTGCTGCGGTGGCCTCGTCATTCGCTGGCGTCAGGGTGATCCAGGGGCAGCCGTTGCCGCCTGGCTGGGCCGGCAAGCTCTGGGCGCTGGAGCAGGGCAGGCGGCACGCGGATACGCCACTGGTGCTGCTGCTTGATGCAGACATCGAACTCAGGCCCGGCATGCTTGCCACCTTGCTTGCGTTCAAGCGACGACAGCAGAGGCAGTTCGTCTCGCTGATGGCGGATCTGTGCCGCACCAGCGTCTGGGATCGCCTGTTGCTGCCGGCATTCGTGTATTACTTCAAGCTGCTTTACCCGTTTGCCATCTCCAACTCGCCCTCGACACTGGTGGCGGCCGGGGCGGGTGGTTGCATCCTCATGGATACGGAGCTGCTGCAACGCACGGGCGCCTTCGGCAGCCTGCGTGATGCGCTAATCGATGATTGCGCGCTGGCGCGGCAGGTGAAGCGGGCAGGGGGGCGTACCTGGATCGGGCTGAGCCGGGGCGTGGTGAGCCGGCGCTCGTATGGGAGCTTCGCCTCGATCCGTCGCATGGTGGCTCGTTCGGCCTTCACGCAGCTGGGTTATTCAACGACGCTCCTCTTGTTGGTCACGGCAGTGTTCCTGCTGGCCTATGGCGCGCCGCTGGCGTTGCTGGGGTGGCCCCATGCCTGGCCGTGGGCGTGGGTGGCATGGCTGTCGATGATGCTCAGCTATCTGCCGATGTTGCGCTACTACCGGATGTCCCCGGGCTGGGCCTTGCTCCTGCCCGTGAGCGCCGCCCTGTACCTGGGCATGACCTGGAGTTCCGCGCTGGGCTACTGGCGTGGCGTGCGTTCGCAATGGAAGGGGCGCGTTTATGGCGCCGGGTCCCCGGGCGCCTGAGGCGGGGGCAGGGACGAACCCGATTGCCCATTTCGTCGGCTCCGGTTAGCGTGCACCTGGTTTGGTCGCAAGGCTTGCGACGCGCTTTCCCGGGATGGATTCGACGAACATGAAACTGCTCAACTTCCATGCGTCCGATGGCATTCGTGCCGGCCTGCTGCGCCCAGCAGGCGTGGAGGACCTGGCGCGCTCGGGACATTGGCAGGGCCCTCTGCCGACGTCGCGCGATGGCATCGAGCAGCTGGCTGCCCGGCTTGGCGAGGCTCCGGCCGAACTGCTGCCGCTGGAATCCCTGCGGCTGGCTCCTGTGGTGCTGGCCCCGGAAAAGGTGATCTGCATCGGTCTCAACTATCGCCGGCATGCCGCAAGCGCCCAGATGAGCCTGCCCAAGGCGCCGTCGATCTACGGCAAGTTCGCCAACAGCCTGAGTGCGCACGGCGCCGAAGTCGCGCTGCCGGTGGTCGATCACAAGTACGACTACGAGGCGGAGCTGGGCGTGATCATCGGCAAGGAGGCACGCGACGTGCCCGAATCGCGCGCATTGGACGTGGTGGCCGGCTACTGCTGCGTCAACGACCTCAGCGCCCGTTCGCTGCAGCTGGCGACCAGCCAGTGGACGGCGGGCAAGATGCTCGATGGCTTTCTGCCGGTCGGCCCGTATCTGGCTACGCATGACGAGATTCCTGACCCGCAGACGCTCGGCATTCATTGCTTCGTCAATGGCGAGAAGCGCCAGGGTTCCTCGACCGGCGACATGATCTTCGGGGTGGCCAGCCTCATCGCCTTCCTGTCGCGACTGGCTACCCTCAAGCCGGGCGACGTCATTGCCACCGGCACACCCGAAGGCGTCCAGGCCGGCGTCGCGCGCCCGCAGTGGCTGAAGGCGGGCGACGAAGTGGTGGTCGAGATCGATGGGCTGGGCCGGCTGGTCACCCGACTCACCGGTCCCGTCCGGCGACGGGAGGCGCATCCGGAAAGCGCCTAGCTTCAGGCAAGCGCCCATCACGGCGCCCGGTTCGCGCGGGGAAATGCAGGCAAGGCAGATCGCTCGGCGCCTTAGCGGTCCAGAACCAGCTCAAATGTCACCGACGCAGGATCCTCAGGGTCGGGTCGGCTGTGGAATCCCAGGTAGCTGGCCAGGGCGTGAGCGCCTGCGCATCGCACGGCGTCCACGGCATACATGCGATGGATGCCACGCATCCGGGCGACGCCGATCAGGTGGTTCATGAGAATGCTGCCCACCCCGCACTGGCGCCACGATGGATCGACTGCCGCGGCACAGTCGCAACACATCCCGTCGTCGTTGACGCGATACCTGGCCGTGCCGATCACCTGTTCATCACCGTCTTCGCGCACCAGGGCGAGGATGCCGAACTCATGAGCTTCGTCCAGATCTGTCAGCTCGGCGCCGATGTGCTCGGACGTGGGCTTGATGATGCCAAGAAAGCAGTACTCCATCACTTCTGGCGTCAGGCGCGACACGAAATCCTGCTCGAGTGTGGCGTCATCGGAGTGAACAGGGCGGATGAGAACCACCTTGCCATTGCGAAGCCGTCCCATCCAAACGCCTTGCGGCGCCATGGCTGGAATGGCTGGGTTGTTTGCAGGAATGGTGTTGAGGTCTGACATGTCGCGGTCCTCGGGATTCAAGGCCGCCGCGTTGCGGGCCGGACAAGCATCCCTGTCATGCCACGACCCCGGGCGGCCCTGGGTTCAATGGATGTCCCGCGATGATGCGCCGAATCTTTCCCTACGTCACGTACGTGTCATGCGCAATTCGTGGACTCACCCTCCATGAGAGCGGTGCGCGCGTCTCTACATCGTTTGGACGGCCGAAGTTGAGGGTTGCGTAACCCGCTCTGGCGAGGGCAGGGGAACGCCGTCGCGCGTCTCGATGAGCGTGTGCCTCCACACTTTCTTTGCTCCCGATTCGGCTCAAGGCATCCACTGGCCGCCGTTGACGTCAAACGTGGCGCCGGTGATGAATCCAGCCTGTTCGCTGACCAGCAGCGACACCAGACGCGAGACGTCCTGGGGTTGGCCGAGCCTGCCCATCGGGATGCCCGCCACGATGGTCTTCAGCAGGTCGGCGGGCACGGCGCCGACCATGTCGGTTTCGCAATAGCCTGGGGCGACCGCGTTGACGGTGATGCCCTTGCCGGCGCTCTCCAGGGCAAGGGATCGTGTGAATCCGATCACGCCTGCCTTGCTTGCGGCGTAATTGGCCTGACCCACCTGGCCTTTGCGTCCGTTGATCGAACTGATGTTGATGATTCGACCGTAGAGCCGTTCGCGCATGCCGTTGATGACGCCACGGCACATGTTGAACATCGATCCGAGATTGGTGCGCATCACCTCCAGCCACTGCTGCTCCGTCATGCGATGGAACATGGAGTCACGGGTAATGCCCGCGTTGTTGACCAGAACGTCGATCGGCCCGATGTCGCGCTCAACCTGCGAGATCCCTTCCACGCAGGCCTGGTAGTTAGAAACGTCCCAGGCGTAGACGGGTATTCCGGTCTCCGTCTGCAAGGTGCGGGCCGCCGCCTCATTGCCCCGGTATATCGCCGCCACCTGCAAGCCGTCTTGATGAAGTGCAATGGCGATGCCGCGTCCCAGTCCGCGGGTGCCACCTGTTACCAGTGCAACTCGGCGCATGCTGAAAGTCCTCGTCGCGGCGTTGGCCGCATTGCGGGTTGATTGGTCCAATCCTTCGCCATGGCGCTCACAGGGAGTGGGTCGCGCCGCGGCCGGCGTGCGGTTCGTGCGGATGGATGGAAGGTCATGCGACTTTCCGCACTAGGTGTGGTAGTGAATGCCGGGCTCACCGACGCTCACGCGCGTACCCGCGCGGCCATCGATGATGGCGACGATGTCCGGCAGCGCGCCGATGACGGCGTCCTTGCCTGTCTCACGTGCAAACTCGATGGCCGCCTGAACCTTGGGGCCCATCGAGCCCGCGGCAAAACCCAGCCGTTCGAGTTCGTCCGGATGGGCTCTGGCGATCGATCGGCGCGTCGGCTTTCCCCAGTCCACATAGGCGGCATCAACATCGGTGGCGATGATCAGCAGGTCCGCATGGAGTTCCTGTGCAAGCAGCGAGGAGCAGAGGTCCTTGTCAATCACTGCTTCCACGCCAACCAGTTTCCGGTCCTTGTCATACATGGTGGGAATGCCGCCGCCGCCGGCGCAGATCACGATCGTGCCGTGTTCGATCAGCCACTTGATCGGGCGGATCTCAAAGATGTGGCGGGGGCGCGGACTGGCCACGACCCGGCGGTATTTGTCGCCGTCGGGAGCGATGCTCCAGCCTTTCTCCTTGGCGAACCTCTCGGCGTCTTCCTTTGTGTAGACCGGCCCAATCGGCTTGGTGGGGTTGCCGAACGCTGGATCATTCGCGTCGACCTTCACCTGGGTCAGGATGGTGGCGAAGGGAACCTCATAAGGCAGCAGGTTGCCGAGCTCCTGCTCGATCATGTAGCCGATCATGCCCTCGGTCTGGGCGCCCAGAACGTCGAGCGGATAAGGCGCCACGTCCTTATAGGCAGCGCCCTGCAGCGCAAGCAGGCCCACCTGTGGGCCGTTGCCGTGCGCGATCACCAGTTCGTTTCCCGGCGCAACTTCGGCGATCTGCTGCGCGGCGGTGCGCACATTGTCGCGCTGGTTTTCAGCAGTCATGGGTTCGCCGCGACGCAACAGCGCATTGCCGCCCAGTGCTATGACGATACGCATAATCGGCCTCCATCCATCGGGCAGGGTGGTCGCATCAGAGATCGGCGAGCGTCGACACCAGGATGGCCTTGATGGTGTGCATGCGATTCTCCGCCTGCTCGAAAGCGATATTGAGCGGAGACTCGAAGACTTCCTCCGTCACTTCGACGCCGTTGGCGAGATTCGGGTACTTGGCGGCGATCTCCGCGCCGACCTCGGTCTCGCTGTTGTGGAAGGCCGGCAGGCAGTGCATGAACTTCGCCTGCGGGTTTTCCGTGGCCTTCATGAGCGCCATGTTGACCTGGTAGGGCAACAGCGCCTTGATGCGCTCGCCCCAGGCCTCGACGGGCTCACCCATCGACACCCACACATCGGTGTGGACGAAGTCGACGCCCTTGACGGCGGCCTTGGCATCTTCGGTCAACAGCATGCGCGCGCCACTCTCGGCGGCAAATTCCCTGCACAAGGCGACGTGGTCGTCATGCGGCCAGAGGGATTTAGGCGCCGCGATGCGCACGTCCATGCCAAGCTTGGCGCCGATCAGCAACAGGGAATTGCCCATGTTGTTGCGAGCATCGCCGAGATACGCGTAGCTGATCGAGGTCAATGGCTTGTCGCAATGCTCGCGCATGGTGAGAACGTCAGCGAGCATTTGCGTCGGGTGGTATTCATCGGTCAGTCCGTTGAATACCGGTACGCCGGCAAACTTCGCCAGCTCCTCGACGATTCCCTGTTCGAAACCCCGGTATTCAATGGCGTCGTACATGCGTCCCAGCACGCGCGCCGTGTCCTTCATGCTCTCCTTGTGACCGATCTGCGATGAATGTGGGTCGATGTAGGTCACGTTCGCGCCCTGATCGTAGGCAGCCACCTCAAAGGCGCAACGGGTGCGGGTGGACGTCTTTTCGAAGATCAGGGCGATGTTCACGCCCTTCAGATGTTGCTGTTCGGTGCCGCTGTATTTCGCGCGCTTGAGGTCACGCGACAGGTCGAGCAGGTAACGCAATTCGCGGGGCGTGTGGTGCAGCAGGCTAAGAAGGCTTCGATTGCGCAGATTGAAAGCCATGTCGTTTCTCCACGGATGGTCTTGGATGGCGCTTCGCCGGGCCGGCGGAGCCCCGCCGTATCCTGTCTAGTAGTCCACAGGGTCGCGGCTGATGGGGCAGGTCATGCAATGACCGCCTCCACGTCCGCGCCCCAATTCGCCCGCAGTAATGGTGATGACCTCGACGCCGGCCTTGCGCAACAAGGTGTTGGTATAGGTGTTGCGGTCATAGCCGACCACCACGCCGGGCTCGATGCAGACCACGTTGTTGCCGTCATCCCATTGCTCGCGCTCGGCGGCGAAGCTGTTGCCGCCCGTTTCGACCACGCGCAGCTTCGGCAGGCCGAGCGCGTCGGCGACGACCTCGATGAACGGCTTTTCCTCGCGGCGCAGGTCGACGTCGCCGGGACTGGAGTCGTCCGGGTGCACAGTGAAAGCCACGATTTCCTTGACCACCTCGGGAAAGATCGTCACCAGGTCGCGATCGCAGAAGGTGAACACTGTGTCGAGGTGCATCGCCGCACGTGACTGGGGCAGGCCGGCGATGATGATCCGCTCGGCGCCCCCTCTGGAGAACAGGGATTGCGCCAGCTCGCCGATGGCCTGGCGCGTGGTCCGCTCACCCATGCCGATCAGCACGACGCCCTTGCCGATGGGCATCACGTCACCACCTTCCAGCGTCGATGAGCCGTGGTCCTGGTCCGGGTCGCCGTACCAGAACTCGAAGTCATGGTCGACGAAATCGGGGTGGAACTTGTAGACCGAAGCCGTCAGCAGGGTTTCCTGGCGACGGGCCGGCCAGTGCATGGGATTGAGCGAAACGCCGCCGTAGATCCAGCAGGAGGTGTCACGGGTGAACAGCATGTTCGGCAGTGGCGGCAGCACGAAGCTGGACTGCCCCAGGTACTGGCGAAACATCTTGAGCGGCTTGCTGTGACTGGTCTCGGGAATGTCCTCGGCCACCACGCCGCCAATCAGGAATTCGACGATCTTGCGCGGCTCCAGGCTTTCGATCCAGGCGCGAACCTCATCGACCAGCGTGACGCCCACGGTGTTCGGGCGGATTTTCCGGTCAAGTATCCATTTCAGCGCCTCGGGATTCTGGATCGTTTCGGCGAGCATGTTATGCATTTCGACCACGTCGACGCCGCGTTCGCGCATCTTCGTCACAAAGTCGAAGTGGTCGCGCTTGGCCTGGCTCACCCACACGACGTCGTCGAACAGCAGTTCGTCGCAGTTGCTTGGCGTCAGGCGCTGGTGCGCCAGGCCTGGCGAGCAGACCATCACCTTCCGGAGCTTGCCGACTTCGGAATAAACGCCGGGTTTGACCTTCTCCGAATTCATCGCGTTTCTCCTGCCATCAAGAGATGAGGCCTAAGGGGCCCCGCGGGCGCACCGGGTGCACCGATCACATCAGCCGCAACGACCCCCTTCTCGACTTGCTCTGGCGTCACGGCATCGCGCCGTGCGCCTGGTAAAGAGCCAACCGCATTAACGATTCGGATTCGCCCGTGTTGTGAAGCCATATCGACAGGATGACTTCGATGAATTGAGGCAACGCGTCCTGCGCTAGTTTGGTCTGGAATAAGCCGGTTAGTCAGACGGGCCAACCGACGCGACCATAGTCCAGCCACCGTAAATGTCGCGTCGGCGTGCGCGATGGATGGTCGTGTGGACTTTTTGTGAAACACGATGCTGCTCTGCGCCAATCGCGGATCCACGCGGCTGCAACGCCACGGCCGACAGTGCGCCCAGTGGAGGAGGGCAGGGTGTCGTGGAGGGCTTGCATACGCGCGACGACGCTGTGCAATGCCCGGGATAATGCTTAAGCAAAAAGCGCAAGGATTCCTTGCGATCGTCACGAAGGCATACGGTGCAACGAACTTGCGAATGCTGGGCTGCACAACCAACGCCGCGGTGTTGTCACCGAGGTCTCGTGGCTGGTATGCGGTCGAACACAATAAGGCAACGCCTTCATGCCATCTGCCGCGTGGTGTTGCGTGGAGGCACGCCGGCTTGGGTTCAGAACGACCCGAACAGTGCCCCTAGTGGAATGATGATGAGCAGCGCCACGATGGGCGGAAGGATGCCCACCGCGACGATGTCGCGATAACTTTCCCGGTGCGTGGCGCCGCACAGACCGAGCAGTGTGACGATGGCGCCGTTGTGCGGCAGCATGTCGAGCGTGCCAGAGCCGATGGCGGCCACGCGATGCAGTAGCGATGGATTGATGCCGGCGGCCTCGGCCGCAGCCTTGTAGAGGCTGCCCATGGCGTCGAGGGCGATCGTGAGCCCACCTGAAGCCGAGCCGGTGAGGCCGGCAAGTACGTTGGTGGCGACGGCAAGCGAGACCACAGGGCCACCCGGCACCGCCAGAACCTGTTCGCGTATGTAGTGAAACGGGGGAAGGGCGGCTATAACGCTGCCGAAGCCGGCCAGGCAGGCCACGCTGAGCGCTGGTATCACCGAGGCGTGCGCGCCTGCATCTACGCTGTCGCGCAGGCGGGGCAGGCGAGCTCGATGCAGCAGGATCAACACGACAATGGCGGCGGCCAGCGCCACGATTACCGACCACACACCAGCCACGGCAGCCATGAAAGTCGATCCCCATTCGGGTTCGGCCAGATACGCCAGATCCATGCGTGGCAGCACCAGGAGCGACATCACCAGGTTCACCACGGTTACCACCACGAGTGGCGCAAACGCGGCGAAGGGCGATGGCGGCGCCTCGGTTGAACTTGGCTCGCCCGCTTCGGCAAGATCAAATTCGTCGGCCAGCGCCCCGCGGGATCGGTCGGATTCCGTTCCGGACAGCACGCTGTGTGGTGCATCGTCATCGACGCTGAAGCCTTCGCCTTTGCCTTGTGCGCTTCTGCAGGCATGAGAGAGCCAGAGCATGCCAAGCCCGAACATCGTGGCGGCTGCGATAAGTCCCAGCCCCGGCGCCGCGAACGGGGTCGTGCCGAAGAAGGGCATCGGTATCGCATTCTGGATGGCGGGCGAGCCGGGTAGCGCCGACATGGTGAACGTGCTGGTGCCGAGCACGATGGCGGCAGGCATGAGTCGCCGGGGTATGTCGGCCGCGATGAACACTTCCCTCGCCATCGGCACCAGCACGAAGAAGGCGACGAACAGACTGACACCGCCGTAAGTGACCAGCGCGCCGGCCAGCACCACGGCGAGGATCGCGCGTTCCGTACCCAGCCAGCGAATCATGGTGTCGGCGATGACGCGGACCGAGCCGCTGTCATTCATTAGCCTGCCGAAGATGGCGCCAAGCAGGAACAAGGGGAAGAAACGCCCCAGGAAATCGGCCGTGCCGACCATGAACAATTGCGTCCAGCTCGCCAGCAACGGGTAGCCTGAAAACAGCGCCGCCACCATCGCCGTCAGTGGAGCCAACACGAGAACGCTCCAGCCGCGAAAGGCAAGCCCGATCAGCAGCGCCAGTGACAGGATCATGCCGATGAGGCCAATGGCGTCAGAGGTCATAGGAAAACGCGTCGATATCAAGGGTGGCGGCCCGACCCAGTTGCGAGCCATGGGCGTCGAGAAATTGCGCGGCCGCATCTCGGCCCGCGTCCCGCAACATCAACAGAAAGGGCCACTCTGCATTGAGCTTGGAGGAATAGCCCAGTTCCAGCATCACATCCCCGGTGATGCGGTGCATGCGCATGCCGGCCCAGTGCGCCGCTTCGCCTTTGCCGGGGTCCGCGACCTGCCGTAGCAGAGCGAGCATGCGGAGTTCTTTCAGGAGCACCGCGTTGAATGAAACCTCGTTGAGCCGGTTGAGGATGTCACGGGCAGCGCGCGGCAGTTCGGGGCGTGCGACCGGATTTACCTGGATAAGGAGCGTGTCCTGCGAATCACACTCGCGCACCAGCGGCGTGATCGTCGGGTTGCCCGAGTAGCCGCCGTCCCAGTAAGCCTCGCCATCAATCTCCACCGCGTGGAACAGGTTCGGCAAACAGGCCGAGGCAAGAAGCACATCCGCGCTCAACTCGCGATTGCGGAACACGCGACCCTGGCCCGTGCGAACGTTGGTCGCGGTCACAAACAGCTTGATCGACCCCTCATGCAGATGGTCGAAAGCGATGCTCGAGGAAAGGATGTCCCGGAGTGGATTGACCCCGTGTGGATTGAGGTCATAAGGCGAGAAGGCGCGCGCCGCCATGTCCATCCATTGGAACACCGGAGAGTGATCGAGCGTCCAGCGGCCCAGCAACACATCGAGCGGCGTGCGCCGGAGCGGGCTGAACATGGCGGCGTCGGACACTTTGCGCCAGAACTGCTCCAGCGCCTGGCGCGCGCCGTTCGCGCCGCCCTTGGCGTAACCGTGCGCCAGAACCGCGGCATTCATGGCACCCGCCGACGTGCCGGATATCCCGTCGATGGTCAGCCAGGATTCCTCCAGCAGACGATCCAGCGCACCCCAGGTGAACGCGCCATGCGAGCCGCCACCTTGCAACGCCAGATCCACGAGCACCGGCTCGTGCTTCATGGGCAGGCATCCCCGGTAGTTGCGCCACAGGGGCCACACCCAGACATGGCGAGTCCAGTTCGAAGCAAAGGTGACGGCTGCATGCGGCCTCCGTGGTCACCAGTCAATGTGCCTGTGCCGAGGTCAACGCATGGTGCATGGGTGACGCTGAGGCCGTGTCTTTAAAGCAGCGCTCCCAAATGGCTTTCGCGAACGCTCCGATCGGGTGAGGCTATTGAGGCTAGTCGTGGGGCCACGGAGGCGATGGGGAACACGGTGCGGCCAAGCCCGCATCTAAAAATGGCGCCATCCAGTATTTTACATAATATACATTATGCGAAATTGGTGATGCTTCTGGCCGGTGGCATGGCCCTCGCATATTGGACCTTCCCGTAGCAAATGTTCTCCGCAGCGAAACCTCTACTTCCTTTTGAGCGCACTCAAGGTTGCCCCGCCTACGCAGTTCTGATGTCCACTGCGTGCACTTTTGGGTGCGCACATTTCGCGCTGTGCCACCCGCGGTGTACACCTTTGAGAGCTCCGCAGATGTTGGTGTCCATATTTGGAAGCGCTACTTGACCTAGGCACTAATGGAATTTGCGGGCTTCATCGGTCAGTCGACTGACCTCGGCACCTAAATTTGGGCGGCAGCGCCACCTAGTTTGTGCCATGTGTGCACTTGAATCTGGGCCAGTGGCGCAAACAACCGGAAGGACTGCGCCATCGTTACTGCAAGCCCTTGGCATCCGGCGGTGCCCAAGACCACGCCCAGGACTGTCAACCGACAAAGCCTGATTCAACTGACGCTATATAGGCGAGCAAGTCATCCGCTTGCCCTTCGGCGACAAGCTGTAACGGCGTCTTGCCACGAAAGGCGGCTAGCGGCTCTTCCAACCATTCCATCACCTTGCGACGATCAAGTGCTACTTCGCTCGCTGCAAGGATCACTCTATCCAGATCAGCCATGGGGCTTCTCGCTTTGCGCGCGAAATCAGTACTCGGGAACTCATTTTGATGCGGCATCTTAACGATACCGCGAATTTCGCACAGCGGCTGCGTTAGGCCTCAATCAGCATATTATTGAGGCCTAGCTATGCGGGACCGGCTGTTTTTGGATACAGAGCGGGCGACCGATGAAGCGCGAAATCTGGTGAGCCTTGCCCTAATCAATGCCGACGGCACGAATGAGGATTCCCATGACCCGCCCCACCAAGCAGCTCAGCATTACCCTGCCGATTGAGATGGTCGATCTGATCGCCAGCAAGGTCAGGACGGGAGAGTACGCCTCGGAAAGCGAGGTCATTCGGCATGGCCTGCGCATGCTGATGGCGCACGACCGAGCGGTGGAGAACTGGCTGCAGTCCGAGGTGGCCGTGACTTATGACACGATCAAGGCAGATCCGTCGAAGGCCATCAGCCCAGCCGATCTGCGCGCTCGCCTGGCCAAGTTGCGGACCTGGACGACAGCTCACCCACGGCAAGGCGACCCAAAGTGACCAGGTGCCAGCCTCATTTGGTTGGTGCCATTCAATCCTCAGTCTGAGATTTGGGCTTATGAGCGATGACCAATATATGCGCTTCGACTCAAGGGACCGCTGTGGCTCCCTGGCCCGAATTTAGGCGTCGCCTCGCTGCTTGCTGATTTGTCGGCGCGTCGGCATCTTTTTGGCTTGGCCGCGCTTTGCCAGTGCCTTGGATACTGTGGGGCGATCTTTCCGTTCTGTGGCTGCCGAGTAGGCCCTCGATAGTGCCTTTTCCAACGCCGCAACCTGACCCGCGTGGCGGGACGCTTCCTGTTCAAGGTGGCGTGTCTGCTCAATGGCGGAGTCACACCGATTTTGGATCGTTGTAACGACATCCCGGTGCCCCCGTTCGGCCGCTTCGTACCGGTGCTGCCATTGCTTTGCATCTTGCCGTGCGCGGTCGACTTCTTGGTGAGAACGGTCCTCCACGGCGCGAATATGCACTTCTTGGCGTTCGCGTTCGCTTTGCAGGGCGACCTGATGGTCGTCCAGCTGGGCTCGGAGCAGCTGGATCAGACCCGCTTGTTGGTCACAATGGTCTTGCAGGCGATCCCGCTGCAGCACCAGGTCGGCTCGCAACGCATGGCTGTCCTGCAATTGGCCATCCAGCGTCGTGCAGGCGTGCTCGGCCAGCTCCCGGGCTGTCTGGGCTTGGGCGATGGCGGTTTCCGCCGCCTGCAGGCGGGTTTCCCAGGTTTCGCGCTCGCGGGCCAATTGGGCCTGAGCGGTCGCCAGGGCGGCGCGTTCGTTGGCGACACGGCTTTCCAACACACGCTCGGCGTGGTCGGCGGCGAGGCGCCACAGCTCGAGCATCGCCTGCCCCACCGCCTCGGGCACTTCCGGCAGGGCGCTCAGTTGTCGCAAGCGCTCCCCCAGTTGCCTGCGCCAGGCATCGAGCATGCGGGTGATCGTGTTGGGCGAGCCGGTGCCGAGTTCCGCGCGCACCTTCTCCACGGTCGGGTTGTCGCCGGCGCCCAGGATGGCGTCCGCGGCCCGATTGACCTGGTCCTGAGTGATGCCTCGCGCCATGAAAAGGTCTCCTCGATCCGCGCCCTGCCCGCTTGGTTTCGTACTCGCGATAAGTGATGATTATCGTGGGTAGACGCCCTATTTCGTAGTATACATTACATATTATGAAAGATATTTCACCGATCCCGACCCTCGCCCAGCCGGCCTCCAGCCTGACGCTGCCGATCCAGCTGGCCCAGCAGGCCGCCGACGCGGTGCGCGAACTGCTCGCGGAAGCGGCCGCCGCCAACACCACGCGCAGCTACGCCAGCGCCCTGCGCTACTGGGCCGGCTGGCATGCGGCGCGCTACGGCATCGAGCTGACGTTGCCGGTGCCCGAGGCCACCGTGCTGCAATTCGTGGTCGATCACGTGGTGCGCCGATCCACCGACGGCGAACTGGCCTGGGAGCTGCCGGCGGTCGTCGACCAGGCCCTGGTCGCGGCCGGCCTCAAGGCCAAGCGCGGTCCGTGGACACTGGCGACGGTCCGCCATCGCGTGGCCGTGCTGTCCACGGCGCACCGGCTCAAACACGTGGCCAATCCGTGCGAGCAGCCGGCGATCCGTACGGTGCTGAGTCGCGCCGCCCGCGCGGCGGTCAAGCGCGGCGAACGCCCGCGCAAGAAGACTGCGATTACCTTGGCCGAGCTCGAGGCGATGTTGGCCACCTGCGACGACAGCCTCGAAGGGCTGCGCGATCGCGCCTTGCTCTGCTTCGGCTTCGCCAGCGGCGGCCGTCGGCGCAGCGAGGTCGCCGCGGCCGATCTGCGCGACCTGCGCCGGATCGGGCCGCAGGGTTTTATTTACCGGCTGGAGCACAGCAAGACCCAGCAAGCCGGCGTGACCGCCACCTCGACACCGGATAAGCCGGTGCTGGATCGGGCAGCCCAGTCGCTGGAGGCCTGGCTGGCCGCCGCCGGGATCACCGAGGGTGCGATTTTCCGGCGGCTGTGGAAGCACCGGGTCGGCCCTGCCCTCTCGCCGGCCGCGGTGGGTGAGATCGTGCAGCGGCGCGCCAGGCTCGCGGGCCTGGAGGGCGATTTTGGCGGGCACAGTCTGCGTTCGGGCTTTGTGACTGAAGCGAGTCGTCAGGGCGTGCCGCTGCCGGCCATCATGGCGATGACCGAGCATCGCGCGGTGTCCAGCGTGATGGGGTACTTCCAATCAGGCAGCGCGGCGGACAATCCCGCCGCTCGCCTTTTGGACGACAACTAGGGGGGCGCTGCAACTCGTCAGCGAGCGCCCCATTGGTTTGGACACTTCGGCCTGCAATGCCCCGTGCAATTACCCCAAGTGGTAAGTGGGGGCGTAAGGGAGAAGGCGGCATCCGAACGGTCCCTTTATCCGGAACTAAGTGCCTCGCTATGCTTCTGCACATCGCACTCCACAGGGACGAGCCGTGCACCTACATAAGATTAAGGCAACCAATTTCCGCATCTTTGGCGACGGTATCACGGGCCCAAAGCTCGACTGGACACTCAATCCGACGCTCAACATCTTGGTTGGCGAAAACGATGCGGGAAAGTCGGCGATTGTGGATGCCATCCGCCACGTACTTTGGACTACTAGCTTCGAGTCCACGCGCCTGCAGGAGCAAGACTTCCACGTTTTCGGTGACAAGCGCACAACCGAGCTGACTATCGAGGCGACCCTCAAGGGCCTCGACGAGGATCAGCAGGCGGCGCTCCTCGAGTGGCTGACCTACGAGGCTGATGGTCAAAGCACGCTGCACCTGACCCTCCACGCACGATGGATTTCAGGCACACCAAAGCGCCGCGCCCGCGTCGAGACCGAAATCCGCTGTGGCGTCGACGGCACCGGGCCGGAACTGGGCGCGGCCGCCCGCGAGATGGTCCGGACCACCTACCTCCGGCCTCTTCGCGACGCCGAAAACGAGCTTCGCTCGGGGCGAGCCTCTCGCTTGTCGCAAATCCTCGCCGCCCACCCAGACACCCAAGGCCAGAAGGACAATGATTTCGACAGGGAAAAAGTTGGTGAGCTACCAACAACTCTGGTGGGCCTGATGGCCCATGCGCAGCACCACATGGGTAATCACGCGGTCATTAAGGCCGTCGAGAAAGTCATCAACGCCGATTACCTCGCTAAGTTCGCATTCGCCGGAGATACGCTCGCAGCCCGCATCCGGCTCGCCACGGAGCTGGCACTCAATCCTATTCTCGAACGATTCGAGCTCACCCTCCAGCCCGCCGGCAACGTCCATGCCGACGTCCGCAGCCCACGCGGCCTCGGCTACAACAACGTGCTCTTCATGGCCACCGAGCTCGTGCTGCTAAAAGAAGGCGATGAGCTCGCCCTGCTGCTCATAGAGGAGCCCGAGGCGCACCTCCACCCTCAGCTCCAGGATCGCGTGATGTCACTCCTCGCCGAGACCTCCGCAGACATCAAGAGCCCGCTGCAGGTGGTCATGACCACCCACAGCCCGTCGCTGGTAGCCGGAGCTCGCGTCGAGGCCATGACCCTTGTCGTCGGTGGCCGCGCCTTCCGACTCGATGGGGAGACCACGAAGCTCGAATTGTCTGACTACGCCTATCTCCGCCGCTTTCTAGAATCGACCCGCGCCAACCTCTTCTTCGCACGTGGCGTCGCCATCGTCGAGGGTCCAGGCGAAGCGCTGCTACTCCCGGCTCTCGCCAAGGCTTGCGGGTTCGATCTTGCCAAACACGGCGTGTCGGTGGTTAACGTTGGCGACGTGGGCCTATACCACTACGCCCGTATCCTCCAGCGAAAGGATGATATCGCGCTGCCTGTCCCGGTTGCCTGCATTACTGACTTCGATGTCGTGCCGGACGGCGCTAATTACGTCGCCAAGAGCGGCGCCGCGAAAGCAGGGGCTGGCGACGATGAGGATGATCCGCGGGAGTGGGAAGAATACGCCCAGGATGGTGCCGCCGAAGTTGAGGGCGAAGATGGCGCTGGCGAGGAATCAGCTAGCGCTAAGAAAACGAAGCCCAAGAAGCGTTTTTTCTCTAACTACACCAACGAAGAGCTCGGCCTACGGCGCGAGACGAAGCAGAAGCGCGCCGAGGGTGGTAGCACCATTGTCTGCGTTTCCGAACACTGGACGTTGGAGTATGACCTCGCCTACTCGGGCTGCTGTGAATTGATGCACATGGCCATCGGGCTTGCCGTGGCGGCAAAGAAGCACGGAGGATTCCTGCCTGAGGACGATTTTGCGAAGGTAAAGAATGCCCGAGTCACGGCATGGAAGAAGCTCCTCACACAAGAGCTCACACAGGAAGCGCTTGCGTGCGAAGTATACAAACCCCTGTACAAAAAACTGGCCTCAAAGGCTGTAACCGCCCAGTACGCAGCAGCCCTTCTCGAAAGTGGTGACTACGGTCAAGGCGAGCAACTGTTCAAGCTCATCCCGCCTTATCTCCAGCGCGCCATCCACCACCTGATGCCCGGTGACAAGAAGGCTGACGCATGACCATTCCGCACATTGCGGAGGAAGACCTCACCGCCCTCACCACTGCCTTCCCAGTCCTCGACTTCACCTCGCCCGAATGTCGGGCGGTCCTGCTTGCAGGCGGGAGAATCGACGTCCAGGCTGCGCCGGGCAGTGGCAAGACCACGATTCTCGCGGCGAAACTCTACTTGCTCAGTCGCAAGTGGGCATCTGACCGCCAAGGGATCTGTGTCATCAGCCACACCAACACCGCCGCCAATGAAATCCGCCACCGCTTGGCGGGCACGCCTGAAGGTACGCGGCTCCTCGCTTACCCCCACTTCATTGGCACCATTCACGCCTTCATCAACCAGTACCTCGCTTTACCCTGGCTGCGAAGCGAGGGCGGTAAAGTTGACATCATTGACGACGAACTTTTCGGCCGCCGGGCTCTCTCTGCCGCGCGGTCAAACTGGACAGTTAAGACTTGGGCGAAGCAGCAGTTTAACGGCGACGAACTCATCGAAAAGATGCGATATGCGGGCGCCGAACTCGACATAGTTTCCGGCAAGGGCTTTCCGTCGGAGAAGAGCGAGTCGGGAAAGTACCTGCGCAAGGTTAAAGGCGACCTCGCAAAGAAGGGCATCTTCCGACACATCGACATGTTCGCGTACGCCGAGCGCGCGATGGCGAATGCGCCCGACCTCCCCGTCCTTCTCGCAAAGCGCTTTCCGCTCGTGATGATTGACGAGATGCAGGACACGTCGCCGAGTCAAACAGCACTCCTCACCAAAGCCTTTGGCAAGGGAGCTATCGTCCAGCGATTCGGCGACATCAACCAACGTATCTTCATTGACGATGATGGCGACGAGAGCGAAGACGGCACCACCTTCCCGGAAGAGCCAGTGCTACCCATGAGTACTAGTCGGCGCTTCGGACCGGTCATTGCTGGCATCGTGTCACAAGTACGGCAGGTCGGTGACGCCGTCGTCGGTAAAGGCCCCGATGTTGCTGCGCCCCCGACCATTTTGGTTTACAAACCAGACTCCATCGGGCGCGTCATACCCCAGTTCGGGGCGCTCGTCCTCGATGCATTCGATGACGCGACCATTGCGGCCGGTGGTCATGTCCGGGCAATTTGCGCCAGAAAGAGTGGGGACGCAAAACAAGTTCCCGGTCGCCACGTCGGTGACTTCTGGCGGCCGCTGGCCGTCGACTCGAAAACCGCGGCGCCGAGGCGCGCGAACGCGTGGCTCTTGCTCGCTGACGATATTGGGATGGGGCGCGCCCCGATCGAGCTTGGCGACCGGGTCGAGCGCGTGCGGCGCATCATCCTCCTAGTCTTGCGCGAAGCGAAGGCATCGATTGCTACTGATGTCCGCGAACCATGGCAGCTCTTCCGCGCGCTTCGCGACGCGGACGTCGACCTCCATTCCTTGCGCCGCGCAATCCGGGACATTGTCATGGACCCGGGCGCCGGGTCGACCGACAAAACCCGCACAACAATCATTAACGCCTTGCATGCGGCTCTGAAGCCTCTCCTTCCTGGCACAACAATCAAGCAATTCGCAGGCTTCGACGTCTTTGCCCATCCTGCGGGCGGCGACGATGCTCCCGCCGAAAATGCATTGCTACGCACTTGTACGGTTTCAGTGGGCGACCGGACCGTGAACATTACGGTCGACACGGTCAGCAATACAAAAGGGGAGACGCATCTTGCGACGCTCTACCTCGAGTCGTTTGGTCGTTACTCCAAGCGGTTCGACGTTGTTGAGGCGCTTGCATGCCTGACTGGACGTAAAACGTCCAAAGGTAAGCAACCGGGGACCCTCCCGGCACAGCTTCGCTACAACTACGTGGGCTTTTCGCGCCCCACTCGCTTTCTTTGCCTTGCCATCAATAGCGAGCGGCTCGATGAGAGCGATCTCGGCAAGCTCATCGATGCCGGTTGGCGGGTCCAGAGCGTCATCTAACGATCAATGCGCCAAAGAGCTCATAGTTGCTCCCGCTAAAGCTGCGCCGCACCCGAACCCGCTAGTGCTCCAGATCGTACGTAGGCCAGGTTGCCATATCTCTCCTGCCGATCGGATTGGTTTGCGCGCAAGTAGAAAGATTGCAGAGTAATCATTTTGCGGGCCGGCAGCCAAGTTTTTGACGCACCAGTACTTAAAGGGGCCACTCCACTGCCTTTAGCGCCTCTTTGTAACGCTCCCCAAAAGCGGGCTCGATCTCGTAAGCGTAGTTCACCAGGCCATGTATGTGGTGTCGAAAGCCGATCAATGATTGAAATCCCAAATGCCTTGCATGCTTAACGGGGCCGGCTTTCGGGCTTTGCAAGAAGAAAACATGCTGCCGAAGCTTTGCCCTAAACTCACGAGTTAGCTTAGGTCTGTCGGTATCAACGAGAAGTCCAAGAAGCAACTTGCGCGCACCAGGGGGCGAGATTGCTGTTTTCGTGGCATTGGGTGAAAGCCCAAACGCGCGCATTTCGCCGTACACTTTTTGAATGACGGAGTGACACTTCTGGCGACTAAATTCACCAGAAGTCGAGAGCGCGAGATCATCGGCGTAACGGGTGTATATGAGTCCGTACTTTTCGGCGATGGCGGTGATATTGGCGTCAAATTGTCGAACGGCCAGATTCGCCAACATGGGGCTTGTTGGCGCCCCCTGGGGCAACGATCCTTTTCGAAAATACTGGTAGCTCGGGATCGCAGACCAACGCGCCGGCTCCACATCCCAATACTTATACGACCGAAGACGAGTCTTCGAATACACGCGCGTACAGATACGAGCAAGCTCGAACGAGATCAATGGTTGATAGCCGAGTTTTCGGAAGACGCCGTAAGCCGCGGACTCACTTATCGACTCAAAAAAACTCCTCACATCAAGCTTGATGAGCCACCTTGATGAGCAGTGAGGCAAGACAGCATCGGAAATGTTGCAGTTCTTTCCGTAAGCAGTGCTAGCGCTATGCGCCGGCGCGACCGCAAGAATTCTCTGAGCTATCCATTTCTGGACGCGCATCAGTGCAGGACTTGGCACGGCAATGACGCGATACCGTGCATGCTGTGGCGAGGACGAGCGCTTGCGTACCTTGAATGTTCGATATGGCTCTGGATCTCGGCGCTCTACAATTGCTCGCAAGAGCGAATAGTCAACTCCCGACCTGTACGCGAGATGTTTTAGAGAAAAAAGCGTCGGGACATGGGGATTGGCCGCGCAAGTGATGTTGCCAGTGCGCACGGCGTTTTCCAGAACCGAGGGGTCTATGCCTCGCCTCTGCCCTAATGATCTGTAACGCTGAGGGCTCCAGTGGGTCATCTACTTTGACACCCGTAGGGTGAGACAGGTCGCACGATGCAGTAAGACATCCGCACGTGCCGCGCAGCGGCAATCGTGTGACCTGCCTTAGCATCAAGCGAGAGCTAATACGAAGGGAAGCAGACTCTGCACCCCGCTTACTTACGGTTAACTGTAAGCCGGCACCGGGCTAGGCCCGGCTAACTAGAATTCCCCACTGGCGCCCTCAGCGCAGTGGGATAGTACTCCCCTGCTGGTTCGGCGGAAACCTCTGCCCCATTATGTTGACGATGTTCGCGGAACCTCCGGATGGACGCCAGCTCCGCCTTTCCCGCATCAGTGAGGCGGCCGTTCGATGATATCCAGTCGTTTGCAGAGCACCGGTCGATCGCCCTTCGTACTTCTTCGTAGGTTAGGCCGGTTTTGGCGGCAATCGCATCAACTCGCCCGGGCCAATTCGTTGATGCGGCAAGCACCAGTAACAACGGAGCAGCGCCAACCTCTAAATCCAAGTCGACAGCGACCTGAGCCAACCGCTGCTGCCTCATGCTCGCGAGTCGATCGCGAATATCTTCACCGTGCGTGACTGAAGAAGAAAATACGTGACGTGTGTGGGAGGTGACTCTCTTGGGGAACAGGGGGAGCCACCTCCTGCTGCTTACGTGAAGTATCCGCGGAGCGTTGTTAGGAATACCGTGAGCAAAGGCCATCAGTACACCCTTACCTCCAAAGCCCATTGACTTCACCGGATCTGCCTTACGTGGGTCGTACCGCATGCAAACATCCACGACCATCTTTGCCTTCTCACGTGAAAAAAGGTCAGAAACAGTTGGGCACAAAGCAACCGTGAAAATGGCCGGCGAAGATGCGTGCTGCAAGACGCGTCGCCGTCCGACGGTGGTTGCTGCATACGCAACGACTTCAAAGTGCATGCCGTGCGTGTGCCGCCGCGACCACCAACTTTTAACGGAAGCCATTTGCCAGGCGGCTTCAAAATAGTCCGCTATACGCTGGCCGCTCCCGACGAGGTCCGTTACCAGCATGAAGCGCCGGATTCGATGCGCTCTAATTTGATCCGGGCCAGGGTGATTGAATGCCTGACCTGGCCGCTGGCGACATACCTCAGAGATGAGTTGGGCCACTAGGCCTTCACTTCCAACGTCGTGCGTCGACGGGTCGAGCGATTGCAATGGCTCCGGGCCATTCCCAACAGCCCTGCGGCGAGGAGTTTCACGCTCACTGAACAGCGGAAGCACGGCGTCATTTTCGTCTTTGGGCAGCTCTCGCTCGACGTACAGACCGACAGGGCCATCTCCGTTGTCGAGACGTTCAATAAGCAAGGCTCTCAACCTTTCGGTGAATTCATCTCGAGAGACAAGCAGCATCGATCGCAGTAGATCGACCACGATCGGCTGATCGGCGACGTTAAACTGAGCAAGCCACGCTTGAACTGGCTGGGACTCAATAAAGGATGTGTTGCCTGCCACTAGTCCTCCGTCATCCATGCGCCCTAAACCAACGCTTCATCCGCTTCATCATACGGCAGCCAGACGCAAGTTCCGAAGGGGGTGATCGAACCCGGGAATAACTTGAAGGACTTCGGATTGCGGGCATACATGCAAAATGCTGCTCGGGCTCTACCCGTGATAACACGGGCTGATCAACACCCTGCCTGGTGCCGTCGATGCTCGTGGGGCTCTTGGCTCCCTGGCGGAATCGGACCGTTCTCCCACGCCGCGCTGAGCAGGGCCTCGCGGAATCGGTCCACCATGGTGCGACCGTTGATGCCGTAGGCCAAGTCTTCTCGACCTCGACTGGGGTTTGTGGAGAACATACGTGAACTTACGTAGACCTATAGCCATACGAAACGAGTTGGATTGCTCGGGGTGGCGATGAGCGTAGGTTCCCGAAGTCGCGACTCCCGCTCTTCGTTACGGAATTGCCGAGGAGGAAACCATGACTGCTTTTCCCACTGTCATTGGTGTTATCGGAATCGGAATGCTGCTCACAAGCGCCGGGCCAGCGCTATCCGATACCGCGAACGCCCAAAACGCCGGCTGCTCAATGGCGACAGTCAAAGGACCATACGCCATTTACGGACAAGGGACCGTGTTTGTCGGCAGCCCGCCCCAACCAGGTCTCGAAGTTGATGTCGGAACCACGACCCTCGATGGGCGAGGGAAACTGACTGGATCCCTTGTTTTCAGTTTCAACGGAAAAATTCTCCGAACAACATTTGTCGGCGATTACGTTGTTAACCCCGATTGCACTATGCGCCTAGCCATCCAAGATAGTCTCGGCGAACATCTTCAGCAGGAGGGGGTGGTGATCGGTAATGGAGACGAGGTTCGCTTCATTGGGACGGATCCTGGTCGCGTCATCGCTCGTGTCGCGAAGAGGATGCATTGAAATGCTCACTTTGGTGGTGCGCACTATGTCTCTTTGACAGGGGCCACCATTCCGACGGCACCTGAACGCCTCTTGGTACCTGATTGCTTTGCGGGGCCCCGATAGTCAGAGGCCTCTGAGGGGTCTGCGATGCAACCAAGTCTTTGTCAGGCTATTTCCTCCAGCCATTTGGTATCGAGTTGCCTGCGCGCGCCTCGCGTTCGACTTTGCATTGCGGCTTATGTATTAGCAGTCTGCGGGCTTTCGGCTGAAGTCGCCGACGGCCAAACCACTGACAGCCAGGGCTTCGTGACTAATTGGCCCGGCATTGCGGTGGCGCGGGTAAATGGCAACCCCTTACCGCTGTCTACCCCAGGGGGATTTCCGCCATTGAGTGTCTCCGCAAGCGATGTTCAGGATGGCTTATGCAGCGAGATCCAGAATGTAATCACTGCCAAGCTAAAGCTATCCAAGGTGAAGTGGGACAACTGCAAACTCCCAGCCAGCCTCGAGACGCGCATTAGGTCGCTCGGGCCCAACCAGTTCGGACTGAAGGTTATTGCTCATGGGGTGGCAATCACGTTGGATTACGCTGTGCAGAACATTGGCACTGCCACCTTCAACATTACGGGCGATTTCGAGTGCGACTCCGTCATTGCTTACGCAGACATCTTCACAGGCGCGAGTTCGACCAAAGTGCCACCGGCCACAGTTCAGAGCGCAACAGCCACCCTTTCTAACTTGAAAGCGGCCGCGCTTAACCTGCAGGCAGACTTCGCCAGTTCTGCAAGTGGCCCTGTGCTCGACTCCATTCAGAAACAGGAGTACGACGGATCGGCAATCGTCGCGTCTGTCGTGGCGGCACAGAATTCGGCGCTCAATGCGACGGCCATCCAAGCCCAACAGATGATTCGCACCAAGGGAATCGCACCGGATATTGCAGCCGATCCTAACGCGGACGCGATGTTTATGCTTAATGCCGCTCTAGTGCCGGGCGGCAACCTCGTCTATAGCCTTATCCGGAATAGCGTGGCCCCGCCCGCGCCCGTCAATTGCTCAGGTAGCGCCACGAGATCAGGCGGCGTTGAGGTGGTTTGCTATTCGATCGCACCTAGCGGTGCTGTCACGTACGATGCAACAAGTCGCATGAGGCTAGAGAGGCTCAGTGGAGGGTCATGGCAGGTGGTAGACAACGGTCTAAGCAACAGCTGGGACCTCCCGCCTCCGCGAGCGGCGTTGCCGCTGTTTGAAGATCCCCTGGTGAGTAACTCTCAACCAACCGCAACAAGTGGCAGCTATCGAGTCGTGGCCTACAATGATCGGGGGCCATCCCCGGGGGCTACTTTCAAGGTGACCCCTAAAAATTTGAGTTCTGATCCACCCGCAAGCACAAGTCATCCCGACTGTGGGGCCGGGTCTGCACCGTTTGCGAGATGCACAACAATCACTACGCCGCCTGGTATTCACTAGAAACGCTGGCGCTCATACGGTAGTGAAAGCCGCTCTTCGAATGCGCCCAATTGAAGAGCTCCGGGCTTCCGCCATTGCGGAGGCCGTGCTTCCTGCCACTCTCGTGGATCACGCACCGGCTGCGCCCAGTGAGCTTGCGGATGTACGGCATGCGGACGCCGCCGTCGCTCCAGCTTGGCTCATTGATGGTTGGCGGCCCGCCCTGCGCCATAAACTCGCCGGCTTCGCATAGGTCACGCACTTGACACGGGCAATGCCACGCGGACGTAGGGACGCAGCCATTTTCTGAATGGGACTACACTTGCCGGAGAGTATCCTGATCACAGTGTACTTTTCCGTCCTCAAATTCGTAGCCAACACTCCAACCGACAAACGTGCCGTCGCCTTGCCTTTGGTAGAAGTAGACGCCAATGTCGGTAGCCATCTTATTAGCTGACTTTATGTTCGGGTGCCAAAAAAGACGAAGGAATTGCCCATCAAATATTCCTTCTACATCCCACACAATTTGTTTCACCCCATCCATGGTCAGCTTGCCATAGACTCGCCCCCTGCGTTGACGAGTGAAATCGATTCGGGCTTTCTCTTGAGTTCCACCATCGGGTCTCCACTGCGACTCCCAGGTGGACCCCTCAAGCGACGGAATGCCTGATGTCGCTGTTAGGCGCGCCAAAAAATCCGATCGCCCCGCCAGGCCGCCGAGTATGGCACCGCCGAGCGTACCAACGGAGCCAATGTAGGCTGCTAATACTTCGGGTGCCATACACGTCTCCGTCGCCAGGTCATTGAATGCGCCAAAACTCCTGGGCCTGATTGAGCCTGAAGAGAGCGCTGCATGAGGTATGAAGCAACCTGCTCTCAACCTTCGGGTGCCAGCCAAGGATTTTGCAAGCTAGCGCCAGTTGTGCGACGTGACTATCGGCCGTACGGCGTAAATCAGCTTCACCTGGCTCGTCCCCGGGCCGGCTCGCCCAGTCGTGAGCAGCCCAATGGATGCTCGGTGCGCGCGCGATACAACTGTGCGAAGGAACAAGCTGTAGATTCGAAGCGCGAAGCCCGCCGAGCCTTGCGCAACAAAGGCTGGCGGTCGCGAACGGAAGCATTGGGTCGGCATCATCCATGGAAAGCGGCTAGGGATTGTTGAGTCTTACAGGGCGACGCAGCGCCATGTCCATTCGACGTGCCTAGAGATTGTTGCAGGCCAGGCGACAAACATGGTCAGTACCGGGTCACGATAACACCAGCTAACTGCATGGGTGCATGGTGACGTTGCACATCGCCGGCTTGACGAAGTAGCCGGCTTGAGTTGTGCCTGGACGCTCGACGAAGAACCCGGGCATCCCTGGTTGATGTGAAGCGCATTGAAATCCCGTGTACAGATCTACCGAATGGTGGTGTCCATGCATTGCATGGCTAACGTGACGATCGAAATATCGCCCACTCGGCTTGAGCCCTGAATTCGCCCCTTTGGGTCGACCCCTGAATGGATTGCCCGTGGACTTCACAAAAATCCTCGTAAGCCACTAAAAAACGGCATGCTCCGTAGAAAATCACTGAGGGTGCCGAGCCTGAAGTTCCACTGCTCGATGTCGGCTTTCAACCGCCCAGTACAGAGACGTCAATGCAGCTCGATTCGCAACCTGAGACGCTGCAGTTTTCACAACGGTAGATAGCGCCTTGTTGTCTCCTATTGATATCTTTCCGAGAAAGCCAAGCCCAATCGAGAACCCTCCCATTGATTGAGAGACCAGAGAACTCACCGTCGCGGCTTTATCACCGGATGCGTTGGAAAAGATGCGAAGAAGATCGGCATTGTCACCGCTCCACTCACACTTGTCTGAATGGGCAGGAATGACGACTTTGCTCTTAGGGTCAAGCAGTAGTCGCGTCGGCTCTTTCGTGTTGTTGCCTATGTAGAATGTGGTCTTCCCGTCGGAGGGCGTGTCATCGGAAGTCAAAATCGGCATTACATTCATAGAGTCGATGATGTAGTCGAGCACCACAGACAGGACTGCTGCAATTTCCTCGTCCGAGATCGTCGTGGAGATCGACGGTATCGCAAGATCGGTCCCATAGATGTCCCGGTATTTGCCTTCGTAGTAAACACTTAGATAGTCCCAAAGTGTTACTTCCGCTTGAGAGCCTCCCTGAAGGATCCTTGGGTCACGGCGATTCTTAGAGTTGACTCGAATAGTGGCAGCCGATTTATCTGATAGAAGCGTCTGGACAAAAGCTTTCAATTGACCATGCGTAAGCTTGGATGGCACGTCAAGCTTGGCAATTTCGCCCTCACCGTCAACCTTGAAGTTCGCCGCCCTCAGGCCGGCGGCATTACCCTGGAGGATCGCCCGCGCAATAATGGCTCCTATTGCAGGAACGACCTTGTCATCTTTCAGGCTCGGCGGTAGGGATTGTTGCACATACGCGATTCGCTTCTTTAGATCTTCAGCACTCGCGAGCGGCACGTATTCGTTAGTTCCAGTGGAACGCATTGGATTGATCAGTGGCATCGACCCGCCGCCACTGCCTCCAACGCAGGCATCTACCAGCTGGATGGGCGGCGGCATGACAACGCTGGAGTCGATCGCAGTGCAACTTGCAGTGAGCAAGGCTAGACCAAGCGTGCAAGCAGTCATAGCTGAAGTACGAATCCACATAGCCCCCCCCCCGTAGACCAATTGTTGATAGTTCAGGAATCGACTGAATATCCTTTCGTCATCGTCTAGGTTTCGTTGCGACTTGCCTCCTGGCGCCGTTCTCTTTAAGTGAGATCGCTTGGCTTGCTGTGGTGGTGGAGGTTGGTCCAGCGCAACGCATTTGCCTTGACCGCCGTTGCTTGTTGACGAGCTTTGGTCAAGCCAGCCAGTCGTTGCGTAGCTTCTACGCGACCGGCCGGGGTCGACTGGAGGGCTCGATTGTTGGATCTTTGATTGACATCTCCGTTGGATTGCAACAATCGAGTGGATGGCATTGCCTAAGCCTAGGCGGCACTTTTTAGGCGCATCTACTTACCTAAAGTTGTAGGGATATTGGAGGCGCGCCGCGTCGCGCTGTCTGCTGCTTCACCGGAAGCGCGGTTTGATCCAATTTTCTGACAACCTCATATGTGCCGGCTCTACAGCTTCACGCGAAAGGATTTTTCAGAGCGTGGCTTTCCATCGCCAACTCGGCATACATCCGCTTCAGCCTGGCACGCTCAACCTCGATGTCCCGCAGACGCTGCACATCCAAGGCTTCCATGCCTCCGTACTTGGACTTCCACGCGTAGTACGTGGACTCGGAAATGCCAGGTTCTCGGCACACATCCTTGACCTGCCGACCGCCTTCGACCTGCTTAAGCGTCGCGACGATCTGGCTCTCGGCGAACTTGCTGTTGCGCATGGTGGGTCTCTACGGGGCTGGTTTGCCCGGAGACATCCAGTTATGCATGGAGTGGAATTACGGGAAGACGACAACGGCTACTTCAGGATAGAGGGCCGGTATATTTTACCTCCACTACCGTTGAGCTAACGATGATCCCCTCAGAGATTACCGAGCCGTTGTCAGTCATGTTGATGGTGCTGCCTGATCCGCCAGTGAACAGCTGCTTCTTCTTTGTTTCCGCGTTTGCTTCTGAAAAAAATACTTCGCCGTACTGCGCGAGCTCGGGCGTGTTCGTGTCGATTTCGAGGCGCTCGACAACCCACTCTGCGGAATTTCCAACGAGCTCGGTTCCTGCTGGTGCGGTAGCCAGGAAGTGCGCCGCGACGTTGCTTGTGACGTTGTATAGGAAAATCGTAGCCTCGGTCGTCGACCCAGCCGACACACATATGAGGCAGTTGACAGTATCACCCGGAGAGATGGGTAGATTGCTTATCCAGTATGATCCCGCCGGATACCATTCCCACCATGGGTTGAGCTGACGCGAGATATTGCCACCCGACGTCATGACGTCCGAGTCGCACCCTGCCTGTAACACGTCTCCCGAACCGTCTATCCCGTCAATCCCAACCCACGTGGATGCCGAATACCAAACACCATCCTGTGCGTTCGCCGGGGGGTATGCGTTAGGGACGGTCCAGGTGCCTTCGACCCATTGAAAGCTATCGCCAGCCGGCGCGTGAACCACAGCGCCTGACCAGATGTCTGTCGACTCGACATCATGCTTGCCGCGCTCCAGTTGCGGCAGGCGCCGTTGCTTATAGGGCATGGCGCGAAACTGGGGGGTGATGAAGCGAGTGCCTCGGGTCATCACATTCTCCCAGCGCGCAGCTAGTCGCGGATCTGACGGGCGTTTGGGAAGCCCAAGGCGAGCAAGTTCCTTTTCGTCGCTCTTAAGTGGGTCAAAACCCTTCGGTGGCTTAGGGAATGTGCGAACCTGCAGGTTCTCAGACAGCTTGATGGTTGCCATGCGCTTGTCCTCCTCGAGAGTTGTGTTGTCGCCGCATGCTCTTGGTGAGCATTGCCCTAACACGAGTCGCCACCTTTTGCGTGTTCGCTGCGGCTTGGCTCTCAAGTTTCCCGCGCTGCCTTGCTCAATCTATCGGCCATTTGGTTGACACAGGAGCTGCGACTCCCGCTCGAAAGCCGGGAGTGATTCGTTGGCATCGTTACCAAACAACGCGTGGCCGCCGCCCGGGTAGCGACTCCTTTCGTCGACGATGCGCGTAATTGGACGAAAGAGGAATCAAGTTGCGAAATGGGCTTGTCGCAAACGTGCGCAAAACTACGTAGAGCGTGGCTCCGGGAAGAATGTGCTCTCGCCTTTGCCAACTATCTATCGAATGGAGAGCATCCTTTAGCTATATCTTGCATCACTTGATCGGCGATCGCGGCACGCAAATCAAGTCACTTGATTCAACGTTTTCGGATTGTCGGTCTGGCCCACCCTTTTGTTCTGCGCGGATCACATGCCAAAACCCCAGCCCACAGTAGTCAGTCTCTGCGGGGCGTCTCGACTGTCAGCATTAGTCAGAAGCGGAGATTCGGCCGGCGCTTGATAACACGGACGAATCGCTCAGGAGCAAAGGATGGCAATTCCTCTGTCTCAGCTTGCGCACCACTGGCGGGCTCACACAGCCCCTGCTCTAATCCAGCCGCGACCAGACGTCTACTGGCCGTCCGGCTGGTTTTTTCCCCATGCACGCTGGCGGACAGGCGGCTTAAACTCAACTAGCGCCCCGTGGTTCTCGCTGGCAATCGGCGGGTGCACGCTGTACGGACCTAGCAGCAAGAGAGGCGAACGTATCGATACACGGCTCTGCAGGCCACAATTACAGGGGCGCCCGCTCCCAAGGAGAGTAGCTCTGCAGCGGAGCAGGTGTTCTCGGGCTGCGTGGGACGGTCGACTGCACATTGATCGTATTCTGTCGGTACCGCTCCCTTCCCAGGAGAGGTATTCGTTGAATTTTATGAGTGAACCAGGTGAAAAAAAGCGAGGGCACCAATGGCTATCGGCGTGATAGGCGTTGATTCCGACGCAGGCATCCACTATCCAGACATTTTGACTACAGCGAAGCGCTCGGCTCTACCAAGAATAGTGAGATTTTGGGGACGGTATTTTAAGGGCCCAAACTCTGTGGGAGGGCCTCAGTACTCCGGCGATGCCGAAGGACGCCTGTTCCAGAAAGAGAATATCCTTCTGATGCCGTTAGCTCGACAAACTAACGCGGTTGGCGGAAGCAGGACGCTCGGCTCTAGCTTAGCCAAGGGCAACGTGGATGCTTTTTTTCAAGAGGTCGATGTGGAACATGCCGTTAGCGCCTCGATCGCTAAAGAGCTCCTATTCTTCCTCGACGTCGAGCCCGGCACTGATTTGTCTGAAGACTTTTACCTTGGCTGGTCCGAAACATTATCCAGCGAAGCTAGCAGAGTGACAAAGGGTCGAATCGGCTTTGTTCCGGGCGTTTATCTGAACCGATGCAATAACAAAGAATCGGTCGCTGTGCTAAACAAAATACGAAATGAAGGCGGTTATTGCGCTGGCCTGATGGTGGCTTCATACAGAACCACCGACAACCCAGAAGAACCGGTCGACTGGACAACTGCGCATGTAAGTCCATCGATGGCTACTGATATCCCCATTTTGGCATGGCAATACGCCGCAGATCGCCCGCCAAACAAACATTTGGACTACGTGCAAGTGAATCCTGACGCCAAGATCCAAGAGTACCTACTGTCCCGCCTAATCGTCCCAGCGTAGAAGCGGAACGTAACGGCCTTCGACTCCGCAAATTGCCCGGCCCCAAGAATTTTCAAGTGCTTCCAGCAGCGGAAGGAGCTCAGAACTGATCACGACAGATATTCTGCAGGGTGTGTGCGGCGGGCCTTGCACCCGCGATAACACGGGCTAATCGCCCTGCCCCATGTCCGCCATGGGTCGGAAGCGGACCTTCTTGCACCTTACGAAGCCGTTGGCTAATAGGCCCGTACTCTCACTTTCAACGTTTGACCATGGGCGGGAAGCCTGAGGCCGAAGGCTGTTTCGTCGCCGTTGAGTAGACGATCCACTTTCCAGTCACCTTCCTCGAAGTGACCTTCTTCCACCGAGAGCAGCATGGTGTTGGTCATGGGTGCCCCCAGTTTCGTCGCGAAGATGATGTTGGCATTCATGCCAGCGATGAGAAATTCACTGGGACCGAGCTGGCCGATCAGCACGCGGCCATTGCGTTGAGGATTGCCGCGGCCGCGTGGGCCACCGTAGCCATCCGTGACAGCACCAAAACGCACGGAAGCATCGAAGGCGTCAAAGCCCAGCCCGAGATTGGCAACCCCTTCTTGCTCAATCGCCGCCTGCACATGGCCGGCATCGCTAAGCGAGCGCCACACATTGGCCGCAGGTCCGAGGAGCGCGTAGTTCAAGGCATTCTCACTGCCCCAGCCTTTGTAGGAGTTCAGGTCCTCGGCCGAGAGACCGGCGTCGACGCCGAAGGTGGATATCCCAATCGCGTTCTTCGCGGCAAAGACCATAAACATGTTTTCGGCATGGTGGACGGAACCACCCGTTTCGGGAACAAAGAGCGCGTTGTCAGGGTGGCTGTAGAGGGTCAGAAGATCCCTGTAGGCATCGAAATTCTCGTCGTAAATGTCGGGCCCGATGATATCGATGGCCGGTGCGACCTGCTTCCACATAGCAAGCAGGTAGGCGACGGCGCCGCCACTGGGTGAGGAGAAGCCGGGCCGCAGCAGGCCCGGCTGCTCCCGTGGCCAAACGTTGACGTACATCGGGAGCGGGTACACCGCTTTGCCCGCTTCCGCGACGGAGCCTATATACCGTGCAGTCCAGTAGGACATGAACGCTTCCGGCGCGCGCTCGGCGAAAACCTGTATCCATGTGCTGCCGGCGGGCACCGTCTTTCTCAACGAAGCAAGGGCCTCCGCCGGTACCGGTCCCTTAAAACTGGCCGTCGCCTCCGCCGAGTAGTCGCGGTCAGCACCGAGCACGCCGGCTTCATTTTCCACCTGAATGAGTATGACCGTGTGCGCGGTGCCGTCAAACTCCTTCAGATGCGCCATCAGCCTAGCAAACGCCGTGCGATCTGCATCCCGGCTAGCATCGGACATGGGGCTCAACGCCTGGACCGGATGGTTCGTGGCATCGAGCACAAGTGGAAATCTGGCGGGGTTTTCCTTCACCCATGACGGGACGTAGGTCATCGCGCCGTTTTTCCATGTACCAAACCATAGAAGCGCTAGGTGAAGGCCCTGTATGCGCGCTCCCTTGATGATGGCGTCGATGGCGGTGAAGTCGAACGTCCCCTCTTTCGGCTCAATGGCATCCCAATAGACTGGCAGGGATACCGTGTTGCAGTGCATGGCGTGCAAAACGGGCCACGCTGCATCCATCGCCGCGAGAAAGCCGTTGGAGTTATGTACTTGGGCCCCCAGGATGAAGTAGGGCTTGCCGTCCACCTGCAGCTGGTAGTGGTCGCCGTGTCGTTCAAGCCGCGGAAGATTTCCATTTTGCGCAAGAAGCGCGGGCGAGAGGAACGTGGCAGATAAGAACAGAGAGAGACGAAGGAATAGAGCAACGATGCGCTTCAAAGAGTGACCTTGGAGATAGGAAGCCATTCTTACCTTCATAACGAGGAGTTTGCCCAATAGTACGTTATGCGCCGTGCGGGACATGGGCACCCTCAATACGTCTGCTATGGGTCGGAAGCAGACACTTACTTCCACTTCGCACGCCTCGTTGGGAATCATCCCCCGAAGTGCCCGGTTACCCCAAGGTGCAGCTCTTTGTTTAGGGCATCGTTGACGTCGCAATACTTGCCCTTCGCAACTGAAGTCTTGAGCTTTTTGAAATAGAGTGCCGGCCAGCCCGGAACCCCGTCCTCGTTTTTGGCCAGTTCGTAGTATGTGAAATGCACCGTGTCGGCGTCCGCATAGCTCTCCTTGATTTCTCGATCCGCCAAGACGATGCGTGCTGGTTGCGTTCCGGCCCCCTTGAGCAGGCGGAAATCATGTAGCACGCAATCAGCACCCCCGCTTACCGTAAGAAGGTCGTGTTCCTCGTCTTCTTTGTCTTCAACAGAGCCGAAGCGTGGAACGAGGTTCCATTGATCTCCGTCGCGGACGTAGAGAGTGACGACGTCAAAGCCATGCGCGTTGAAATTCTCTCGCCACGCCCTAAAAGCCAGGAACTCCTTGCCGTCGAGGACAAATCGATTAATGCCGTTAGTGATTGATATCTCGGCATTGATTTTCTGGTCGGCGGCGACAGACAACCCGGCCCTGCCAGCCAACGCGGCGGCCAGTCCAGCAACAATGATCCACCGCTTTTTCATTCCCTTCCCCTGGCAACCTAAGGTCCGCAATGGGTTGCGGTTTCAGCCGGTCGATACAACACACTGAAACCTGCGCGAGCAGTTGACGTACCGATTTCATCGGTGTCGTTACATCCATGCCCGCAAGTGCATTGGTTAGAGTATTGGGTGGTGCAATTCGCGCACTCATGCCCGCTGCGCAACGAGCGCGTGCAGCATGGCATTCTCCCTCTGTAACGGCGCGATCTGTGCGTTTTGTGCCTGCAGTTGCTCGATCTCGAGTGCATGCATGTCCAAACCTATCTGGCGTGTCGCCCAGCCGATCAGTTCGATTTCATCGGGTCGGAACACGTGGGCTGACGGCTTTGGGCCAACGACGGTTAGGCCGATCACCTCGTTGCGGTTAACCATTGGCGTGACCAGACAGCCAGCTAGCACGCCGTCGGGCGCTTCTATCGGCTCGAGCGTGGCACGCACGCTGACGAGCGTCGGGAGGTCCCCATCGAGAACGGCCGGTGAGTCGGCGATGCCGCCTGCCGCTCGCGTGTAACCATGCCCATCCTTCACATAGACCGCCGTCTCGGCGCCGCCGGCGTACTGGCTCAAGGTCCGGACAAACGCTGCGGTCAGCGTCGACGCCTCAATGAAGAAGGGCGCTTCCTTTACAAACCGACGTAGGCGCTCCTCGGCTTTCTTCCAGTTGCTGAAGAAGAGGCTCTCGATCAAGTGCTCGACCCAGTCACGTACCCGGTGGAAGGCGAGGAAAATGCCGACGGCGACGGCCGCATCCACGAGCACGTTCTTCTCGCGGCCACCAATGGACACGAAGTGGTCCACCGCCCATTCGACCAGACCAAAGGTGGCGAGCAGCGCGGCGCTGACCGCGCCATAGACCAGCGTGCGGTTCACTGCGAAACCGATGTCGACGACGCGATGACGCAAAACCGCGTAGGCGAACACGCTGGCGCCTAGAATTGGGGCCCCCAACAACATCAGCACTAGCGGATTGGCCGTAGTCCACTGATTGCCGGTGGCATAGATGAGGGCACCAACGAACTGCAGGCTCGACAGCAGGCCGATGGCGGCCAGCATGAAGGCGTAGCGCGTCCGGTCCATGCCCACGGATTCGCGCCACGCGGCGCCGAGTGCCAACACTGTCAGCAGGAGCCCTATGCCCGCTGTCGTCGTCCACACCGTCACACCCATGGAATGAGTCAGCACCAGCGAACGTCCCGTCAAGTCCACCCAGACCACGCGCCCCGCCAACATGGCCACCACCAGGGTGTAAGCGCCTAGGGCGATCAGCCAGCGCCGCGGGAGTTTGCTGCGGGTCTCGCGGCGTGCAGCGAGCGCGAAGGCCAGAAACAGCACCGGAGGGGCGAACTGCATAAGGTCGCCACCGCAGTAGATCGCTGTGCCGATCCAGGAGGCGCCTTCAAGCAGATTCGGATTGGTATAGGTGAGGCCGAGGCCGACAAGAGCCGCGCCCAATAGAACGACCGAAGTTCGACCGCGACTGCGCAACGTCACTAGCAGGCCGATGAGTGCCGGTACCATCCAGGCGCTGCAAATAACGATCGCCAGCCGGCGCTCGGCCTGGTCCTGCGCCAGTTCGTTGGCGGGGATGGAGCGCGGGGCGGCCGTCAGCGTGTAATGGGAGAGCGCAGCCTCATGTCGGAGGGTCAGCCCGACTGACTCGCCGGCCCGAAACTGGCGGACAGCATCAGCGGCTCGATCGTACCGGATTGCATCGCCGGGCCGTGCGCCCGCCGTTGCCAGGGGAGAGCCCGGCTCCACCTTGACGATACGCCAGAACCCGTCAGGGCCCGCCTCCTGCTGTAGGACACCCACGCGCCCCTCCCCTGGGTAGCCGTTCAACGCTTCCCAAATCCATAACGACATATGCGCGAGCACCAACAGGCCGAGCACCAGGATCAACGCCTGCCAGTAACGCGGAACGCGCGCAGGCTCCAACTCGCGCCCAAACGTGCTGCTCGATGCCGCCATGACGATAGTCCCCCCTGTAACTTCCCTTCCCCCTGCATGTGCTGGGTCCGCTTGGGTTGCAAGCAGGCCCAACAGCCCCTGCCAGCACTATGACAGCCATTCCCGGTCCTCGCACCTAGCTTGGCGCTGTCCCTCCGGGTCTCATGCAAGAGCGCCAGCTTGGACTGTTTTACGACCTCCCCATTGAAGCAATGCTCGCCGCGCTGTGCGGATCTGGCAGCAGGTACCATGCCTTTAGGAGGGTCTCTTGCTCGGGCGTCTCGATGGCACCAGGGCGCACTGCGCGCACGATGGCGACGGCTTGGCCTGTGCTCTTAGCTAGCTGCAAGGGCAACGACTGGCCCGCAGTGTATGCAGCCTGATGGCGCTGGTCCGACTGGCGCTCGCGTGCAGGAATTTTGGCGCTGGCGTGCAGTTTGCTTGGCGTCGCTGCGCAGTAGCGCTGGTGTCCGCGTGCAGTTGGGCGGTCTTTTCCACTTCGACCGTCCGCTTTGGGTTGCGAGCTCAACCGGTCAACGCAACACCCCAAGACTGTGTCTGCAGAACATGCGTTGCGGTGGCTACCGAGCTCAAATTCGTTGCTCGAAGGCCAGCAGGCCGGAAGTACCTTAATTCCAGGGCAAACCGACCTAATGGGACAGCAGCATCGTTAGATGGGCCACCAGGAAAGCGTAGAAGATTGATATTCCGCGCAAAACGATTTCATCAAAGTGTTGCGTTGACCGGTTGAAACGGCAGTCGGAAGCGGACACTCCGATTCTGTCTGCTCACCGCCTTATCTTAAGCGGGGTTCTTCGTTAAAACGTATAAGAAGGAGAGCGCAATGAGCGAGAACAACAACCACCAAATGAACTTTGCCGTCGCTGACTTTGGCGACGTCCCTCCTGTGCTAAACACGGCCTTTCCTCCTGTTCTGTCGCTCGGGACTGGGCAATAAATGCCCCCAATATGGCCTACGGATAGCGGGTCTGCTCAGGGTCGGAAGCGGACCTTGCCAGATTGCCGGCGAGTCGCCTTGGCCGCAAGGTCTGCAAGAGGTTAGCAGCGCGCATTCAACACTGGAGTGAAGCGGCGGCGAAACCGGCCGCCTTGAACGAGTGGTTAGCGCGCACGTGTGCCACTGCTCTTAACTGACCAGCGAATCGAGCAGATGCTGGTAAGCTGAGCTTCGGAGCTGAGGACAGCGACGCACTGACGCACTCGGCAGAGCCGCAACGCCACCGGTCCATAGCGTAGGAGTCTGCAGCAACCACAGTGGTTAGGTTGCTGCCAATAAATGCAGCAGCCTCAACCCAAGGAGAGATCATGAAGCGCGTAGTCGTTGTCTTGATGTTCGGATGGTTGTTGGTGGGTGCGACTCACGCCTTGGCTGCTACGGGCGAGAAGACGGAAGAGGACGTCCGCAAAACAGCTCAAGGAGCGATGTTGGTCACGGGCACCATCGAAGTGAATCCCGATGGCACGCTCCGCAACTACACGCTGGACCATCCTGAGAAGTTGAAGCCGGTCGTCGTAGCCGTGATCGGGAAGGCGCTGTCGTCGTGGCGGTTCAACATGTCCGCACCTACCACCGAAGTGGTGAAGACGCAGATGAGCCTGCGAATGGTGGCCACGCCTATGGGGGACGGGAAGTACAAAGTAGCGGTCGAAGGGGCCTCATTCGGGGATTCCGGGACCACCGGCTATCAAGTCTCCTATAAGGAACACAAATGGCAGCCGAAGTATCCCAATGAGGCGATCTCCGCGTTCGTGAGTGGCAAGGTCTACCTCATGGTCCGCATCGGTCGAGATGGCACGGTGCAGGAAGCGATTGCCGAGCAGGTGAACCTTGACCAGTACGGGACCGAAGCGGACATGGATCGATTCCGCAAGGTGCTTGCTGATGCCTCGCTGTTAGCTGCACGCCATTGGACCTTCAACATACCGACGAGGGGGCCGGATGTGGACGATCCTTATTTTGTCGCCCGCATTCCATGCACGTTCACCCTGCAGGCGCCGGGGCTTCCTAAGCCCAAGGGATATGGTGAGTGGCAGACCTACATTCCGGGACCTCGCCAAACGCCGCCCTGGAGTGGCAAGGCGCTGGCCAACCAGTCGCCGGACGCGGTATCAGGGGACGGCCTGCAAACGGGTGACTCGCGACTGCAGCTTGTGACACCGGTCGGTGGTGCCTGATTTCACCTTCGAAACCAGAGTTCGCTTGAGCGATTGCGCACAAGCGAAGATGCCGGATCCTTGCAGCACAACCAACGATCTTCACCGAAGCCCCCAGAGCATCTTTCGATGGGGAGTGTCCGCTTTGGGTTGCGACTTCAGCCGTAGCGTGCTGACCAATCCCCAGCCTTCGCCATAGTTCTTCGTTTGTCATTCTTGTATTACTTTGCGCTAGAACGAAGCACCTTTTGGACGTCGACGATGTCCACGCCCTGAAGTTCGCCAAGCCAACGGTCCAGCCACGGCTTGTGCGTGGCTCCAACAATCACCAATACACGGGCGCCCGGATGATCCGAAAACGTCGTGCGGATGTTGGTGGCCATCCGCATGTTGCGCCCTTCCCACCCAGCAACGTAACGCTGCCCGTAATGCTCGGGAGACGAGTCCTGCAACGCGGCGCCGAAATCGACTTCCGAACGTAGCTGTTGGTTCGCCGGCAAGTTGACGAAGCGATAGAGCGCGAGCATGTCGCCCTGCTTTGCCAGGGCGGCTTCGCGGTCGTTGACGGGTTTGGCGCGCGCGGCAGCCCGGTCCCATGCTCCTTGCACAGCCTTGCTGAAGGCAACCTCGTCCTCGACGTCGAGGTTATCCGCGGTGTGGTCATCCATTGAATAGATTCGCTGCAGGCCAAGCCTCGCCGCGAGCGCAGCGCCAATCAGGTTGGTCTCGTCCTGCCGCACCTGCGCCCGGTTCAATGTGGCTACCAGCTCTTCATTAAGGCCATCGCCTGCGCGTCGCTCCGTCTCTGGCAGCTGCAGCCATTGCACAAGAGCGGAACCAGGTTCCCCGGAGGCGAGGAACGTCGCGGCGAGGCGTCGTCGCTGCGCGGACGTGGGTTCTCTGGGCCAGCTCTTGAGCAGGCGCCTGGATTCGGCAATGGCCGCTGGCACATCCATGCCGGTCGCGGCCTGGGCCTTGGATGTATCCGGGCAGTAGTGCGCCACTTCGTCCGCAGGGTAGATCGTTGGATGGCGACGCATAAGGTCGCAGGTTTCCCCCGGCAGGTTCTCCGTGGCGATGACGGTGGGGGCGAAGTTGGCGAGCCGATCCAGCAGTGGTGCCAACTCCTTCGGACCGATTTCGACCCCCTTCGCTTCCTGCCCCAAATGTACGCTGCCCAGCACCATCACCTGACTGCGCGGTCCGATCATGGACGCGTCCAGCGCATCCAGCCTCACTTGCGCCTGCGCCAACACGGGTATCGCCAACGTCAACCCAACCAAGTGTCCGATTATTCGTCGCTGCATATCTATCTCCTTGAATGCAAAGGCGCATGCCGCCGATACTCGCGATCGATTTCGCTCAACAAATAGCACCGGCGCGCCCAGGAAACGAAGTGCGCATAGTCATGGCAGTCGACGCACACATTCTGAAGCCCCATCCGGGGTGCCGGACGCGGAGACCTCCGTTCTAGGCGATGCTCACGTCTATGTGACGAATTTCTGGCCGCATGCCCGTGAAGGCGACGACGGTGTTGTGGAGTTCGATCATGTCCGCTCCGGGTCGGGAGCGGACCTTACGCTCTATTAGCCGCCGCCCATCGTCGACTGGGTGTCGCCTTTTACCCCAATCGTCCGTACATCGACTTGCTTCTGGTCCGGTGTGGCGGCCATCACCTGCAATGTTCCGCCGGCATCGGCAGACTTCATCATGACAACGGGAATGCCTTGGTTGTCCGCTACGGCAAACATGACGTGGCCCTTAGCGTCCACCATCATGCCAACACGATCCGACTCCTTGCCATCAGCCACGTTCGGCGCATCTAGCCCCAAAGCCACGCGACCATTGTCCATTGTCGCCATGCCGCCGCGTTCGTGACCCGTCTTGTCGTAAAGAACGACGCCGGCGGCGCGACTAACGCGCTTGGTGTCCTGCTTGTCCTGCCCAAGCCTGATGCGCACGGCTCCGGAATCGTCGACCACTACCACACGATTGGCCGTCACCCGTCGCTGCGTTATGCCGCCGATCCCGTACCAGGCAAGGCCAAGGGCAATCACAACTAACAACAGGCCAAAGAGCATCCATTGCGTGCGTCGCAATGAACGTTCTAAGTGTTCGATGCGGTTTTCATAAACTGCCTGGCTCGTCGAATTCATCGAAACTCCTCAACAGTTTGTGGAGATCACAACGTATCAAGCCCCGCCGAATCCGGGCAGTGCCCGGCGGCTCGGTAACAGGCCGTAGAACACCGCTACTTTTTGCGACGACAAGACCTGGGAAAGGTCCGCAATGGGTCGGAAGCAATGGGATGGACTCCTCCCCGCCCTCGGCATCTAAGAGTGCCAGACTGGAGTTGC
>NZ_QQSY01000004.1:137050-329645 GCF_003351225.1 Dyella solisilvae | reverse complement strand
TGTTCGCGGGTCTGCGGCATCGGGCCGTCAGCGGCCGAGCACACCAGGATCGCGCCGTCCATCTGCGCGGCGCCCGTGATCATGTTCTTCACGTAGTCGGCGTGGCCCGGGCAGTCCACGTGGGCGTAATGGCGGTTCGGCGATTCGTATTCGACGTGGGCGGTCGAGATCGTGATGCCACGAGCCTTTTCTTCCGGCGCCGCGTCGATCGCGTCATACGCCTTGAATTCGCCACCGAAGCGCTCTGCGCCGACCTTGGTCAGTGCGGCCGTCAGCGTCGTCTTGCCGTGGTCCACGTGACCAATCGTGCCGACGTTGACGTGCGGCTTGGTGCGTTCGAATTTACCCTTTGCCATACGCCTAAAACCCCGATGGAGTCGAATGATGAAAAGTGGAAATGATACCCGCGGACCGCGGTGAGATGGTGCTCATGACTGGAATCGAACCAGCGACCTCTTCCTTACCAAGGAAGTGCTCTACCGACTGAGCTACATGAGCACAAAAACACTTAAGACGACTTCAATGGAGCGGGAGACGGGAATCGAACCCGCACCATCAGCTTGGAAGGCTGAGGTTCTACCATTGAACTACTCCCGCCTGGTTGAATCAGCCTTTGCGGAAATCGTCTGGTGGAGGGAGGTGGATTCGAACCACCGAAGGCGTAAGCCAGCAGATTTACAGTCTGCCCCCGTTGGCCGCTTGGGTATCCCTCCAACAAAGAACGGCTATTGTGTGGATCAGCCCGGTGGCTGTCAACACCTGTCACGGGAAAAATGACGTTTTTCCGCGATTTTTTTCACCGCACAGCGAACTCGCCTCAGACGCCTTCGGCACCGTGCGTGTCGACCAGCCGCTCCATCTCCTTGGACAGCTCCATCAACTTCATGGCCTGCTGCTGCAGCAGGCGCTCCTGCTCATCGCGCGGCTGCCAGGCAGGCACCGGCGTTGGCCGTCCGTCGGGAGCGTCCAGCGCCACGAACACCATCACGCAACTGGTCGCCAGATGATGCTCGTCCTTCCTCAGGTCGCGCGCCAACACATCCACCGCCATGTGCATGCTGGAGCGTCCGGTATGGATCAGGCGGGCGCGCACGGTGACCAGATCACCGATCAGGATCGGCGCGACGAACTGGATGCCGCTGACCGACGCCGTCACGCAATACGCCCCACTCCAGGCCACCGCCGCGGCATAGCCGGCCTGGTCGATCCACTTCATCACCATGCCGCCATGCACCTTGCCGCCAAAATTGACGTCCGTGGGCTGCGCCAGGAAACGGAAGTTCACTTCATGCTGCTTGCCGGGCATGGAACGGGGACTCCAGGGATCGGTGAGGGGCGCATTATGCGCCGCGACAGATCGACGCACATACACCGGCCGCTCAGGGATGGTCGTCCACCCGGTAGACCATCGGCATGCTGAGCACCCTGCCCGGCCGCTCTACCGGCCGGGCGTCGCGCACGAAGCCCAGTCGCAGGTACACCGGAATGGCCCCGAGGGACGCATTGAGGGTGAATTCGCGGGTGCCGGAGCGGCGCATGCAGTCCCGGCGCAGGCGCTCCCACAGCTTGCGCGCGATGCCGCGGCCCTGATGGCGGGTCCCCACGAACAGCTGAAACACGTGGCGGTCGTCGCGCACCGCGGCGATGCCGGCCAGCACACCATCGACGAAGGCCAGGTGGAAGCGTTGGCCGGACCGGATCTTCCCGCGGATCGTCTGGGTCGAGAGGCTCTGCTCCAGCGCCAGCACGGCGGCGCGCGGCTGGTGCGGTAGGATCCATCGACGCACCACGCGCCGGGCCAGCCGAGTGATCGCCGGCGCGTCCTCGATGCGGGCCAGGCGCATGCGCAGATCGCTCATGCGGGCATGACAACACGGGGTTCCGGCGGCAGCAAGGCGCCGGCTCTCGCTCAGTGCGCTCCGGCGCCCGCGTCGGAGGATTTGGCGGCGAACGGTGGACGGGTCAGCCAGACGAAGACGATCAAGCCGAGGAAAATCCAGCCGAGCGCATGAAACAGCTCGTTGAAGGCGATCTGGTAGGCCTGCTGGGTGATCATGTTGTTGACGACACCGGCCCCCAGTTGCGCGTTGCCGCCACCAAACTGGCTTACCGTCGTCATCGCATCCTGGTTGTAGACCGTGATGTGCTCAGCCAGCTGCGCGTGGTGCATGACCGCACGGCGATCCCACAGAAACGTGGTTAGCGAAGCGGAGAAGCTGCCGCCCAACGTGCGCAGGAAGGTCGCTAGGCCGGAGCCGGCGGCGATCTCGTGGCGGTCCAGGTCCGATAGCAGCATCACCGTCACCGGCATGAAGAACAGCGCCACGCCCAGGCCCATCAGCGCCTGCATCGACGCCACATGCTTGAAGTCGATATCCAGGTAGAAGTTGGAGCGCAGGAAGCACGTGGTGGCCATGACCACGAAGGCAAACGAGGCCAGCACGCGCAGGTCGAAGCGCATCGCGTAGCGCCCCACCACGAAGCTCAGCAGCACTGGAAAAATGCCGATGGGGGCCGCCGCGAAGCCGGCCCACGTGGCGGTGTAGCCGAGGTTGCGTTGCAACCACTGCGGCAGCAGCAGATTGATCGCGAAATAGGCCGAGTACGACAACACCAACGCCAGCGTGCCGAACTTGAAGTTGCGGTGACGCAGCAGGCGCAGGTCAACGATTGGATGCTTGTCGGTGAGCTCCCAGATCAGGAACACCGCCAGGCTGATCACCGAGATGATGGTGGTGATGACGATGAAGCTGGAGTGGAACCAGTCCTCGTCATTGCCCTTGTCCAGCATGATCTGCAGCGCGCCGACGCCGATGACCAGCGTGATCAGGCCCACGTAGTCGAAGCGTGGCCGCTCGATGGTCTCCGGCCGCCCCTTCATCTGGTTGGCCACCACCATGCTGGCGAAGATGCCCACCGGCACGTTGATGAAGAAAATCCACGGCCAGGAATAGTTGTCGGTAATCCAGCCACCAAGGATCGGGCCGGTGATCGGCGCCACCACGGCCACCATCGACAGCAGCGACAGCGCCATGCCGCGCTTGTTGGCCGGGTAGATGCCGATCATCAGGCTCTGCGTGATCGGGTACATCGGCCCCGCCACCGCGCCTTGCAGGGCGCGGAAGGCGATCAGCATGCCCATGCTCTGCGACACGCCACACAGGAACGAGGCGATCACGAACAGCAGCGTGCACGACACGAACAACCTCACCTCGCCGAAGCGCCGGCTCAGGAAGCCGGTCAGCGGCAGCGAAATCGCCTGACTGACCGCGAACGAGGTGATGACCCAGGTGCTCTGGTCGCTGCTGACACCCAGGTTGCCGGCGATCGTTGGCAGGGACACGTTGGCGATCGTCGTGTCCAGCACCTGCATGAAGGTGGCGAGCGAAAGACCGATGGTCGCGAGGACCATGTTCGGTGGGCGAAACGGGGTGGCCATGGAAGCGCGATGCCGACAGACCCACGGGCGGGCCCATGGTCGGGAATTATTTATTCCATGACAATTATTGTCAAATAAACTATATGTATTTAAACGATTGAAATGCCAACGGCAGGCCGCCACCCTGAGCCCGGTCCATGACCCAAGACCTCCCCTACGCCCTCACCGTCGCCCTCCAACCCACCCGCCAGGCCTGGCAGCAGGCCGCCGGCGCCGCGCTGGCCGGCACCGGCCTGTCGGTGACGCTGGCCACGCCCGTCTTGCTCGTCTCCCGCATGGGAGATGGCATTTCCCAGCAGGCGCTGGCGGAAAAGATCGGCGTGCATCCCGCCGCCCTGGTGCGCACGCTCGACCAGGCCGAGCAGGCCCAGTTGCTGGAACGTCGGGTGGCGCCAGGCAACCGGCGGCAGCGGGCGATCTACCTGCTACCGGAGGGTCAGCGGGTGGCCGCTGAGATGGAGCGATCCCTGCGCGCGCTGCGTACGGAGTTGCTGGGTGACGTGCCGCCAGAGGACCTGGAGACCGCGGTGCGCGTGCTGCAGACACTGGAGGAGCGTGCGCGGCGGCTTGCCGAAGGCGAGTGACAGCCCTGAGCGCATCGCTGAAGGCGCGCCACATGAGAGCACCCGGCAAGACATGGGCCACGGCGACGCGATCATGCGCATAACAGCCACCCCACAGGAACGCACAGACACAAAAAAAGCCGCACTTTGTGCGGCTTTTTTCGTGGGATCAACGCCGACTCAGACGTTGAACAGGAAGTGCAGCACGTCGCCGTCCTTCACGACGTAATCCTTGCCTTCCTTGCGCAGGCGGCCCGCCGCGGCGGCGCCGGCCTCGCCCTTGTACTGGATGAAGTCGTCGTAGCTCATCGTCTCGGCGCGGATGAAGCCACGCTCGAAATCGGTGTGGATCACTCCGGCCGCCTGCGGCGCGGTGAAGCCGCGCTTGATGGTCCAGGCGCGCACTTCCTTCACGCCGGCGGTGAAGTAGGTCTGCAGGTTGAGCAGCTTGTAGCCGGCGCGGATCACGCGGTTGAGGCCCGGCTCTTCCAGGCCAAGGTCCTTGAGGAACTCGTCGCGGTCGGCGTCGTCGAGCTGCGAGAGTTCTTCCTCGATGGCGGCGCACACCGGCACCACCTCGGCGCCCTCGGTCACTGCGCGTGCGCGCACGGCGTCCAGGTGCGGGTTGTTCTCGAAGCCGTCCTCGCGCACGTTGGCGATGTACATCAGCGGCTTGAGCGTCAGCAGGAACAGGTCGCGCACCAGCGCCTTTTCCTCGTCGTCCAGGCCCAGACTGCGAGCAGACTTGCCCTCGTTGAGGCCGGCAGCCAGCTTCTGCAGCACCGGCTTCTTGGCCAGCGCTTCCTTGTCGTTGGCCTTGGCTGCACGCTCGGCGCGGTTCAGCGCCTTCTCGACGGAATCCAGATCAGCCAGCGCCAGCTCGGTATCGATGGTTTCGATATCGGCGATCGGGTCGACCTTACCGGCCACGTGGATGATGTCGGTGTGCTCGAAGCAGCGCACTACGTGCGTGATGGCGTCCACTTCGCGGATGTGGGCGAGGAACTTGTTGCCGAGGCCTTCGCCCTTCGACGCGCCGGCCACCAGGCCCGCGATGTCGACGAACTCGACGGCGGTCGGGATCACCTTCTGCGGCTTGACGATATCCGACAACGCGTTCAGGCGCGGATCGGGCACCGGCACTACGCCCACGTTCGGCTCGATGGTGCAGAACGGGAAGTTGGCGGCGGCGATGCCGGCCTTGGTCAGTGCGTTGAACAGGGTGGACTTGCCGACGTTAGGCAGGCCGACGATGCCGCATTTGATGCCCATGGAAACTCCGCGAAGCTGTGTCAGGCAACGGACGATGGCGCAAGCGTGTGCTTTAGGCCTTCGTACCCGCTGCCGGTGTGTGTAGTTGTTGCATGGCCTTGTCGAACTGGCCATCGACCGCCAGCGGCAGCACGTCGAGCGCGCGCGCAATGCCGTCGACGATGGCGTCCTCATCCTTGGCCGAGGGGCGACCGAGCACCCACGGCGTGACCTTGTCCTTGTGGCCGGGATGACCAATGCCCACGCGCATGCGGTGGAACTTGGCATGGCCGAGGTGCGCAATGATGTCGCGCAGACCGTTCTGGCCGCCGTGGCCGCCGTCGAATTTCATCCGCACCGTGCCCGGATCCAGATCCAGCTCATCGTGCGCGACGAGGCACTCGTCCGGCTCGATCTTGTAATAGCGCAGCGCCGAAGCGACGGCTATGCCGCTCTTGTTCATGAAGGTGGCGGGCTTGAGCAGCCACACCGACTGGCCGCCGATGCGGACCTTGCAGGTCTCGCCATGCAGCTTGCCGTCGAATCCGAAGCGCTCGCCCTGCCCTGACGCCAGTGCGTCAACAAACCAGAACCCGGCGTTGTGCCGGGTTCGGAGATATTCGGCGCCGGGGTTACCCAGCCCGACGATGAGTCGCAGACCCGTCATGGGATCGAGCGACCCGCACGCGCGAAGCGTGCGGGTCGCTGCGACTTACTTCTTGGGGGCTTCAGCAGCCGGAGCGGCTTCGCCCTCGGCAGCCGGGGCTTCCTCGACCTCTTCCTTCACCGCGTTGGCGGTGACGACGGCGATGTCGTGGTCAGCGCCCAGGTGCAGCGCGACGATTTCCACGCCCTTCGGCAGCTTCAGCTGCGAGAGGTGGACGATGTCGCCCGGCTTCAGGTCGGTCAGGTCGAGTTCGATGAACTCCGGCAGATCCTTCGGCAGGCAGGAGACTTCCACTTCCGTCAGGTTGTGCGAGATCACCACGCCCGAGGTCTTGGCGGCGGCGGACTTTTCCTGGTTCAGGAAGTGCACCGGCACGTTGATGTGGATCGCCTTGTTCTCGTCGATGCGCTGAAAGTCCATGTGCAGCATCTGCAGCTTGTACGGGTGCTTCTGCCAGTCACGCACCAGCACCTTCTGCACCGCGCCGTCGACGTTCAGGTCCAGAACCGAGGAGAAGAACCACTCGTGCTTGGCGGACAGAAGGATGGTGTTGTGCTCGATCTGGATGCTCTGCGGGGCCTGGCCGGCGCCGTAGACAACGGCAGGCACGAAGCCGGCATGACGCAGGCGGCGGCTCGCACCTTTCCCCTCGTCATTACGGGCCGTAGCCTTGATTTCATGAGTCGTAGCCATGTTGGTATTGCCTATCAGTAGTGAACCGCCTCGCGGCGGTCATGCGACTCCCCCGCGACCAGAGGAGCCGTGAAGCAGCGGCAGGCCGGGGCCCGCCGCGGAAACTCAGTCGATGTACAACGAGCTCACCGACTCGCCAAAGGCGATGCGGCGGATCGTCTCCGCCAGCAGCTCGGCGACCGAGAGCTGACGGATCTTGCTGCACGCGGCGATATCCGGCCGCAGCGGCAAGGTGTTGGTGACCACCAGCTGGTCGAGCTGGGAGCCTTCGATGTTCTTCAGCGCCGCGCCCGACAGCACCGGGTGCACGCAGTACGCCACCACCTTGCGGGCGCCACGCTCCTTGAGCGCCGCAGCTGCCGCACACAGGGTGCCGGCGGTGTCGACGATGTCGTCGACCAGCACGCAGGTCTTGCCGTCGACTTCACCGATGATGTTCATCACCGTGGCGACGTTCGCCTTCGGGCGGCGCTTGTCGATGATCGCGAGGTCCGCGTCATCGAGGCGCTTGGCCATCGCGCGGGCGCGCACCACGCCGCCGACATCCGGGCTGACCACGATCAGGTCGTCCATGCTGTGGTTGCGCCAGATGTCCGCCAGCAGCACCGGCGAGGCATAGACGTTGTCCACCGGGATGTCGAAGAAGCCCTGGATCTGGTCCGCGTGCAGGTCCACCGTGAGCACGCGATCCACACCCGCGGTGCTGATCATCTTGGCGACCATCTTTGCCGTGATCGGCACGCGCGCCGAGCGCGGGCGACGATCCTGGCGGGCATAGCCGAAGTACGGAATCACCGCGGTGACGCTGGCGGCCGAGGCGCGCTTGAGCGCGTCAACCAGCACCAGCATCTCGAACAGGTTCTCCGCGCTCGGCGCGCCGGTCGGCTGCAGCACGAACACTTCCTGCCGGCGGACGTTCTCCTCGATCTCGATCTGGGCCTCGCCGTCGCTGAAGCGACCCACGAGCGCCTTGCCCAGGGGCACGCCCAGACGCTGGGCGACATCCTCGGCCAGCGCGCGGTGCGCATTGCCGGTGAAGAGCATCGGTCCGGACGTGTCGAGTGTCATGTTTTAAGAACCTGATCAGCCATGTGTGGAATGGCTGGGGCGGCAGGATTCGAACCTGCGCATGCGGGAATCAAAATCCCGTGCCTTAACCAGCTTGGCGACGCCCCAGTATCAACTGGATTTTCCTACCGTGCCGCTCCGTCGACGCCGCGATGGCGCGCCAGGGCGACAAGCAGCGGAGAGACATCCTCACCCCTGGCCACGTGGGCCGTGAACCGGGCGGGACAGCGCTCCGCAATGGCCTCGGCACGTTCCGGAGAATCCGTCTCCAGGAACACACACGCACCGCTGCCGGAAAGCCTTGCACGGCCGAAGCCGTCGAGCCAGTCCATCGCCGCAGCCACGCGCGGATGTCGCGCGCGGACCACGGGCGCGAACGCGTTCTCGACCGTTTCGCCCGAAGCAAAGGATGAAATTGTGGCGGGCGGAGCATTTCGTGTCAATTCAGGCGCTTGAAAAAGCGCCGCGGTGGGCACGTGCTCACGGGGGTCCAGCACCACGTACCAGCGTTGTGGGAGGCCCATCGGGTTCAGCTTTTCACCCACTCCCTCGGCCCAGGCTGAACGGCCGCGGACGAAAACCGGCACATCGGCGCCAAGCTGGCGCCCCAGCTCGGCCAGGGCGTCCTCATCCAAGCCGGCGCCCCAAAGCCGGTTGAGGGCTACCAGCACGGTGGCGGCGTCGGAACTGCCGCCGCCCAGTCCGCCCCCCATGGGGATGCGCTTCTCCACCTCGATATCGGCCCCCGCGCCCGCCGGGGCGTGGGGCTGAAGCAGGCGGGCTGCGCGCACCACCAGGTCACTGTCGGCGGGGACGCCGGGCACGTCGGTGAGACGGTGGACCTGGCCGTCTTGGCGCGGGCGCAGGCGGATCTCGTCGCCCCAGTCGAGCAGGCGGAACACCGTCTGCAGATCGTGGTAGCCATCAGCGCGGCGGCCCGTGATACGCAGGAACAGGTTGAGCTTGGCCGGCGCCGGCCAGGCGGTCCAGTCGCCGGGATCGGGCGGCGCCAGGGGGCGGCTCATGAAGACCCGCAGGTCGTCGGGGAAGCCGTTCTCCCGGTCGCGCTCCCGATAGAAGGCGAACTCGGGGCGGTTCTTGTCCATCACCGCAAAGCCATGCTTGGCGTAGAACGGCGCGTTCCACGGCACGTCGGCAAGGGTGCCCAGGTCCACCCGGTGATAGCCAGCCATGCGGGCCCAGCCGCAGGCGTGCTCCAGCAGGGCCGCGCCGATGCCGCGCCGGCCATGCGAGGGCAACACGTCCATTTCGGCCACGCCGATCGCCTCGCCACCCTCTTCCGCGTCCAGCCAGATGAAGCCGACAGGCTCACCGGAACCGATGACCGCCACCCAGACCAGGCCGCGGGCGATCGCCTCGCGCAGCACTTCGGGCGGCACCGACACGTCCCGATAGGAGCGCCAGGCGCGATGTCCGCGGAACAGCTCCACCGCCACGCGCTCGATGGCGCAGAGGGCGTCGACCTGATCGGGGCGGGCGCGTTCGATGTGGAAGGTCATGGGACTCCGCTCTTGTTCTTCTTCCTCTCCCCTTGGGGAGAGGATCGAGGCATTGCCACCTTTACGGTGGTGAGGGGCGGGTGCTCGCGGCAGCGCGCCAACGAGGCGTGCTCACTAATCAGCGCAGTCGCAAGATTCGCCCCTCACCACCGTAAAGGTGGCAATGCCCTGCCCTCTCCCCATAGGTGAGAGGGGAAAGGCGCGTGGGTTACTGGAAGCTCCAGGACTCCACCGACAGTTTCACCTTGTACGGCGGATTCTCGGCGAACACCTTGTTCGGCACCGCGGGGTCGCGAGTGGTGTCCCAGGTCGGGTAGCTCACCTTCCAGCCGTCCTGGGTCAGCAGGGTCGGCAGGCCATCATCACCGAAGGTCAGTTCAGCCGGACCACTGTCGGCGCGCAGGCCCAGCACCCAGGCGCGCAGATCATGCAGTGGGACGTTCCAGCCCAGCGCCTTCTGCACCAGCGACTCCGCATCCGGACTGCGCAGCGGACCACCCTCCAGGCCTTCAAGCACCGCGCCGTCGGGGTTCACGCTGAGCCGGAAGCTCTTGCTGCCTACCGGGCCGCGCACCACGAACTCGTAGCTGTCGCCATTCTGGGTCCAGGTCAGCGTGCCGCTGCCGCCATCGCTCTTGCCGTTGACCTGGCCGGAGACGCCGATCTTGCCCTGCAGCACCCAGTGATCGGTCTTGGCCATCTGGTGCTCGCGGGCGCGCTGCTGGTTGAGCAGGGTCGCGTAATCGGCCTTGGGCACGGGCCGCACCGCTTCCTTATGGGCGCAGGCGGCTAGCAGCAGCGGCAAGGCTGCCGCGAGGAGTCGAATCGGAAGCTTCATGGATTGAGGCGCTTGAGGGTGTTGTGGAGATTGGTGCTTTGCGGGTCGATCTTACGCACTTCGTCAAACACGCGCCTCGCGTCTTCCTGCCGGCCCTGTTTCCACAGCACTTCGCCCAGATGCACGCCGACGTCGGCATCCTTGTGCGCCGTCCAGGCCCCACGCAGGGTTTTCTCCGCCACGTCCAGATGCCCCAGGCGGTACTGCAACCAGCCCCAGGAATCCTGGATGGCCGGATCATTCGGGCGCGCGGCGCGGGCCGCCTCGATCAGGCGTTCGGCCTCAGGCAGGTCCCGGTTGGCGTCGGCCAGCGTATAGCCGAGCGCATTGGTGGCGTCGGTATCGTCCGGCTTGAGTTCCAGCAGGTGCCGGAAATCGCTCACTGCCTTGTCCGTGTCGCCCTCCTCCGCAAAGGCCAGGCCGCGCCCGTACAGCAGTGCGGGATCGTCCGGGGTCACCTGCAGGGCCCGGCTGAAGGCATGTTCGGCCTGGGCGTATTGCTGGTCGTCCATGTACAGCTCCGCATCCACCTCGTAGGCGCGGCGCAGCAGGGCCGGCTGGTCGAGGTAGTCGGTCTGCATCTGCGCCAGTTGCTCGTGCGCTTCCGGGCTTCGCCCCAGGTCCTGCAGCAACACGGCGCTGCGCAGGTCGGCATCGAAGGCGTGGTCGTCGTCATCGGGCACCTGGTCGTACCACTTCAGCGCCTCTTCCTTCTTGTCCAGCATCTCGGCCATCTGCCCAAGCAGGTAGGCGCTGCCCTGCCGCACATCGTCCGGCGAGTGCTGCACCTGGCTGTACAGGCGAGTGATGGTCTTGGTGTCATTGGCCTTGGCGGCCAGCGCGGCGCGCATCGAATAGGTGTCGGCATCCTGCGGGCCGTTGTCCAGCAGGCGGGAGGCGCCGGCGTAGTCACCGCCCTGGCTCAGCAGGGTGGCGTAGGCCAGACGCAGGTGGGCGTCCTTCGGGTCCTTGGCCAAGGCCTTGTCAAACAACAGCTTGGCGCCGGCCTTGTCGCCGTCGCGGTACTTCATCTGCCCCAGCCAGGCGTAGGTTTCGGCGGAGTTGAAGCGCTTCACGGCGGCTTCGGCAACCTGCATCGCGTAGGCATGCCGGCCCAGCTTGTCGCCCAACTCGCTCATCGCCAGCCAGGCCTGCGGATCGCTGGGCAACCGTTGCGGCGTGGCCACGGCCTCCAGCAGTTGCGAGGCCTGCGCGGCATCGCGGCTGCCGATCAGCACCCGGCCGAATTGACGCCAGGCGTCGGGATCGTTGGTGGCCACCAGTAGCTCAAGCTGGCGCTGCGCTTCGTCGGTGTTGCCCTGGCTGAGCGCGAGCTGCGCGCGGGCCTGGGCCAGTTCCGCCGGCTTGGCGCCCAGCGCCTGCCAGCGCGCAATGGCGGCCTGGGCCCCGTCGGTGTCGCGCACGGCGATAGCCAGGGCAGCCGCCTGCTCGGCCACCTTGGGGTCGTTGGAGAGCATCATGGCCTGGCTGTAGGACGCCGAAGCCGCCTTGAGATCCGTGTGGGTCAGCGCCATCTCACCAGCCATGAGCTGCGCCAGCAGGTCATGGTTCTGGTCGGGCGTGGCCACCACCAGGCTTCCCAACGGCTGCTTGGCGAGAGTGGCCTGACCCGTTTGCTTCCCCGGGACCGAGGCGCAAGCGGCCAATGCCAAAACCACCACGCCCCCAACCCCAAAATGCCGCAGTTGCTTGAACTTGGACCACCTGCTCAGCACACTATTCTCCGCTCATCCGTCTGTGTTGGCCGCTGTCACTGTAGAACGGCCGGTGCTAAAGCCTAGTTTACGCCGCCGCATGCTCCCCGCCTCGAGTCGCCACGCACCATGACGCTCATCGCCCTAGGGCTCAACCACCTCACCGCGCCGGTCAGCCTGCGCGAGCAGGTGGCCTTCGATACGGAGTCGTCCAGCGCGGCCCTGCTCTCGCTGCGTGGAGAGCCGGGCGTGGAAGAGGCGATGATCCTGTCCACCTGCAACCGTACCGAACTGTATGTGAGCGTTGCGACAGGGGCCGAGGGCGTTCCGCAGGCGTGGCTCAGCCGCCACCATCACCTGACTCCGGGCAGGCTCGAGGAGTTCCTGTATCGGCATGACGAAGATGCCGCCGTGCGTCACATGTTCCGCGTCGCCACCGGGCTCGACTCCATGGTGCTGGGTGAGCCGCAAATTCTTGGCCAGGTGAAGGACGCGTATCAGCTGGCGCGCGATGCGCAGGCCCTCCGCGCGCCGATGGAAAGGCTGATGCAGCACACCTTTGCCGTGGCCAAGCGCGTGCGCACGGACACCCGCATCGGCGCCCACACCGTGTCGGTGGCGTTTACCGCCGTGCGGCTTGCCGAGCAGGTCTTCGCCGACCTGCGCGACGCCAGCGTGCTGCTGATCGGAGCCGGCGACACCATCGAACTGGCCGCCCGCCATCTGGTGGACAAGCAGGTCCGTCGCCTCATCGTGGCCAACCGCACGCTCGAGAACGCCCAGGAGCTGGCCAGCCGCCATGGCGGCTATGCGATTTCGCTCAACGACCTGCCGCAGCATCTTGCCGATGCCGACGTGGTGATCAGCTCCACCGCTTCGCGACTGCCGGTGGTGACCCACGATATGGTCGAGAAGGCCATCGCGGCGCGCCGCCGCAAACCGATGTTCATGGTCGACATCGCCGTGCCGCGCGACATCGAATCCTCGGTGGGCGAACTGGACGACGTGTTCCTCTACGGCATCGACGACCTGCGCCAGGTGATCGACGACAACCGCCGTTCGCGTGAGGCCGCCGCCAGCGAGGCGACAGCGATCATCGACCTCCAGGTGGAACGCTACATGGCGTGGCGCCGCGCGCTCACCTTGCGCAATCCCGCCGTGGACCTGCGCCTGCACGCCGAGGCCTATCGCAACGAAGTGCTGGAGAAGGCGCGCGCCATGATTGCCCGTGGCAAGTCGCCCGACGAGGCGTTGGCCTTCCTCGCCAACACCCTTACCAACAAGCTGCTGCATCACCCCAGCGCACGCCTGCGCGAAGCCGCGCTGAGCGGCGACATGGACCTGCTGCATGCAGCCGGCCGCCTCTATGGCATCGCGGAAAAACCAGAAGTGAGTGAAGAGTAGTGAGGAAAGCAGAGAGGGCCTCGCAAGGCCGCGTGTTCTTTCTCACTTCTCACTCCTCTTCACTCACTTCTCCGCCATGACTCCATCGATCCGCCGCAAGCTCGAATCCCTCGCCGAACGCCATGAGGAGATCGGGCTGCTGCTCGCCCAGCCCGACGTACTGGCCGACAACACACGCTTTCGCGAGCTCTCGCGCGAGTACGCACAACTGGAGCCGCTGGCGGTTTCGCTGCGCGAGCGCGACCACGCCGAGCAGGAGCTGGGCGAAACCCGCGCGATGCTGGATGACCCTGAGCTGCGCGACATGGCGCAGGACGATGTCGCGAGGCTCGAGCAGCGCCTGACCGACCTGGACGAAGAGCTGCAAATCCTGCTGCTGCCCAAGGACCCGCGCGACGAGGCCAACCTGTTCCTCGAAGTGCGCGCCGGCACCGGCGGCGACGAGGCCGCCATCTTCGCCGGCGACCTGTTCCGCATGTACGCCCGCTACGCCGAGCGTCGCCGCTGGCACGTGGAAGTGCTCAGCGAAAACCCGGGCGAACATGGCGGCTACAAGGAGGTCGTGGCGCGCGTCGAGGGCAAGGGCGCCTATTCGCGGCTGAAGTTCGAGTCGGGCACGCACCGCGTGCAGCGCGTGCCGGAAACCGAGTCGCAGGGCCGCATCCATACGTCGGCGGCCACGGTGGCGATCCTTCCCGAGATGGACGAGATCGGCGACATCGAGATCAATCCAGCCGACCTGAAAACCGACACGTTCCGCGCGTCGGGCGCCGGCGGTCAGCACGTCAACAAGACCGACTCGGCCATTCGCATCACCCACCTGCCCACCGGCATCGTGGTCGAATGCCAGGACGAGCGCAGCCAACACAAGAACCGCGCCCGCGCGCTCAGCCTGCTCAAGGCCCGCCTCCTCGACGACGAGCGCAGCAAGCAAGCGGCCGCCCAGGCCGAATCGCGCCGCCTTCAGGTCGGCTCCGGCGATCGCAGCCAGCGCATCCGCACCTACAACTTCCCGCAGGGACGCATTACCGACCATCGCGTCAATCTCACCCTGTACCGCCTGCCCGAGGTGTTGCAGGGCGATCTGGATGAATTGGTGGATACGCTCACGCGGGAAAATCAGGCCGACGAACTGAAGGCGCTGACCGCCGGCTGAGCGCCGTCTCCGCTACCCCTCCGCATTCACCCCACTCAGGCCCGGTCGATGCGGGCAACCGGCTCCAGGCACGGGCGTAATTTCATGCCGGCGCCCCGCCATGATTGGCAGCCACGGCTCCCTGCGCTAGTTTGGTTCGATGACCGACCTCTTTTCCCCTAGTTCCCAGGCTCTGACGCAGCAGATCGTCGAGCGATTGCAGCAAGGCGCGTACGGCGACGCCGAGCAGGCCGCGATGCAGGCGCGACAGCATTATCCCGACGACGCCGAACTGGCCCGCCTGCACGGCATCTCGCTGCTGCAATTGCAGCGTGCCGACGAGGCCTGCCAGGTGCTGGAGCATGCCGCCCAACTGGCGCCCAACAGCGTCGAGGTGCAGTGCAATCTCGGCAGTGCGCAGCTGAGCCGCGGGGATGCCGATGGCGCCATCGAGCGCCTGCGCGCCGCCCTGCGCATGGCGCCGGGACACCCGGCCATCCTGCTCACCCTCGGCAATGCGTTGATGGCGGCCGCCCGTTACCAGCACGCCCGCGAGTCCTACGCGATGGCCACGCACGGCGCCCCCACTCACCCGAGCTTGCGACTCAACCTCGCCGCGGCGGAGCTGGAGCTGGGCCACCTCGAGCAGACCGACCTGCACATCGGCGAAGCCCTGGACCTCCAACCGCGCTTCGATGCCGCCCATGCGCTGCGCGGCCGGTTGCGACTGGCCCAGCAGCGCCCGCTCGAAGCAGCCGACGCGTGGCAGCAAGCCGAGCGCCTGTCGCCTGGCAACCCGCAATACCCGTTTGCCACCGGCCAGGCGCTGGAAGAAGCCGGCCAGCTGTCCGCCGCGGCCGACGCCTACGCCCGCGCGCTGCAACTGGCGCCGGATGACGGCCCCACCCTGGCCCAGCTGATGTTCGTGCGGCGCAAATTGTGCGACTGGCGCGACCTCGACCAGCTGAGTGAACGCCTGCACCGCGCCGCCGCCGATGGACAGCGCCCGGTCAGCCCGTTCGTGATGCTCGCCGAAGACGTCGACGCCGGGATGCAGCGACGCTGCGCCACTGCCTTTGCCGCGTCGATCGAGAAGCAGGTGGAGCCGCTGCGCAGGCAGCTCGCCTTCACGCACGCCAAGCTGGCGGCGGACGCTCCGATCCGCGTGGGTCTCGTCGCCGACGGCTTCAACGATCACGCCACCGGGCTGCTGGTGGTGGCCATGCTGGAAGCGCTGACCGGCTCCGGCCTGGAGCTGCACCTGTTCGCCACCACCGCCGACGATGGCGGCTCGATCCGGCGTCGCCTCGCCGCGGCCAGCACGCTGCACGACGCAGCTGCGCTCGGCGCGGCGCAACTGGCGCAGCTCATCCACGACACGGGCATCGAAGTGCTGCTGGACCTCAACGGCTACTCCGGCAAGGACAACGGTGTGTTGTTCGCGCTGCGCCCGGCGCCGGTACAGGTGAACTGGCTCGCCTATCCCGGCACCTCTGGCGCGCCCTGGATGGACTACCTGCTGGCCGACGCCACGGTATTACCGGACAGCCAGCGCACCTTCGTAAGCGAGAAGCTGATCCGCCTGCCGCGCTGTTACCAGCCCAACGACAACACCCGCGTGGTGTTCGAGCCGCCGTCGCGCGCCGAATGCGGCCTGCCTGCGGAAGGCACGGTGTTCGCCTGCTTCAACAACAGCTACAAGCTCAACCCCGCGTCGTTCGCGCGCTTCATGCTCATCCTGCAGCAGACACCCGACAGCGTGCTGTGGCTGCTGAGTGGCCCTGACGGGGCCGATGAACGCCTGCGCGCCGCGGCCACCGCCGCGGGCATCGAACCCAGCCGTCTGGTGTTCCAGAGCCGTCTGCCGCACGCCGACTACCTGGCGCGCTACGTCCACGCCGACCTGTTCCTCGATACGCTACCGTACAACGCCCACACCACCGCCTCCGACGCCTTGTGGGCGGGCTGCCCGGTGCTGACGCTGACCGGTGACACCTTCGCTGGCCGCGTGGCCACCAGCCTGCTGCAGCATCTGGGCCTGCCGGAGCTGGTCTGCGAGGAAGAGGAAACCTTCATCGCCATGGCCACCCAGCTGGGCAACGATCGCGACGCCCTCACCACCCTGCGCCAGCACCTCGCGCAGCAGCGCACGAAGAGCCCGTTGTTCGACATGCGCGGCTACGCGGCCGATTTCCGCCGGGCCATCCAGGGCATGAGCGCGCGCTACCGCATCGGACGCAAGCCGGTCGACGTGGACCTCGCGCACTGACCCGAGGCCTGGGAAGCCGGGGGCCCGCCGTGGCGGCCCCCGGCTTCACGCGTGACCGTTTGCTGCGCACAATGCAGTAATCGTCCCGACAGAGAGGCTCGGTCATGGCCAAGAAGCAAAAGAGCTACCGTCGCCAGATGGCCGAACTGCAGATCGAGCTGGCCGAGCTGCATCGCTGGCTCCGCCGCAGCGGGCAGCGGCTGGTGGTGGTGTTCGAGGGCCGCGACGCCGCCGGCAAGGGCGGCACCATCAAGGCGATCACCGAGTCGATGGACACGCGTGGCTACCGCATCGCTTCGCTGCCCAAACCCGACGAGATCGAAGCCACCCAGTGGTACTTCCAGCGTTACGTGCAGCACCTGCCCAGTGCCGGCGAGATCGTGCTGTTCGACCGCAGCTGGTACAACCGCGCCGTGGTGGAACCGGCCATGGGCTTCTGCACCAAGTTGCAGTACCGGGCCTTTCTGGCCGCTGTCCCCGCCTTCGAAAAGCTGCTCACCGACGACGGGGTCATCCTCCTCAAGTACTGGCTGGCCGTGGATCAGGAGGCGCAGGAAGAGCGCTTCGCCGAGCGCGCCAAGGATCCGCTCAAGCGCTGGAAACTGTCGCCGAACGACCTCGCCTCGCGCGAGAAATACGTCGAGATTGGCCACCTGCGCGACCTCATGATCGAGCGCACCCACCGCCCCCGCGCCCCCTGGTTCGTGGTGGACTTCAACGACCAGAAGCGCGGTCGCATCAACCTGATCCGACATCTGCTCGAACAGGTGCCGCGCCACGACGAGACCATCCCGGAGCCCAAGCTGCCCAGGCTCAAGGGCAAGCCGAAGACCGAGCAGGTCACCGGCAAGGCGCTGTGGGTCCCCGACACCTGCGGCAAGTGACTTTCGCGGGTCGGCCATGCGCGTTGGGTGGGGCGCAGGCGCGACCCTAGCCGGCAGCGGCGCGAAGCAACTCCGACAGGTCCAGCTTCTTCATCTGCATGATGGCGGCCGTGACGCGCGCCACCTTGCCCGGGTCGGGGTCGGTCAGCAGGCGGATCATTTCGTCGGGCACCACTTGCCAGGACAGGCCGAATCGATCCTTCAACCAGCCGCATTGCCCGGTCTTCTCGGCGGCGCCTTCAAGCAGCCGGTCCCAGTAGTAGTCCACCTCCTGCTGCGAATGGCAGTGGACAACCAGAGACACGGCTTCGTTAAAGCGGAACACCGGACCGCCGTTGAGCGCGGTGACGGACTGGCCATCCAGTTCGAAGTCGACCGTCATCACCGAGCCTTCGGGGCAACCAGACGCCGCGGCGCTTTCCGCGGTGTAGCGCGTGGTGGCGCGAATGCGCGAGTTGTCGAACACCGAGACGTAGAAGGTCGCAGCCTCCTCGGCCTGATGGTCGAACCAGAGGAACGGGGTGATGCGCTGAAAGCGGGACGTCATGGCAACCTCTCTCGTGGCGGCGCGCCGGCGTGGCGCCCCATCGTTGCGACGAACGTCGCCCCCTGCGTTCGACACGAGACGTGCTCTTGCCCATGACGGCGTGGAGACGCCGTGAATCCCGCTGGTGGCCGGCTCACGCGCGAGCCACCACGTTCTCGCCGCCAGCGGCGGCTCAGGCGGTATGGAAGCCGTTCCCCTCGGGCGCCGCGCACGGCTCGCGTGTCACCGCATCCACCTGCGCGGCCGGCGGTCCTTGCCAGAGCCAGCGCTCGAGTGCATCCAGCGCCGAAGCGTCACCGCCGGCGACCACTTCCACGCGACCATCCGGCAGGTTCCTCGCGTAGCCGGACAGATGGAGCATCACCGCCTGCTCGCGCGTGCTGGCGCGATAGAACACGCCCTGCACCCGACCACTGACCAGGAACCGCGCCGCGCTCATGGCGATTTGCCCAACCCGATCGCGCGGCCGAGTTTCGCGTCGTCCACCGGCCCGATGAAGCGCTCGGCCACCTTGCCATCCGGGCCAATCAGCCAGGTGGTGGGCAGGCCGCGCGGTTCGTCGAAATCCTTCAGCGGCTGGTCCAGCGTGACCTGGGCGATCGGATAGCTCACCGGATGCTTGGCCAGGAACGCCAGGATGTCGGCCTTGTCGCTGTCCTCGTAAGCCAGTCCGATGGCGGTGACCTTGCCGGCATGCGTGGTGACGAAGCGCGATATGTCCGGCATCTCCTTCACGCAGGGCACGCACCAGGTGGCCCAGTAATTGACGATCACCCACTTGCCGCGCTGCGCCGCCAGGTCAAAAGCCTTGCCATCGAGCGTGGTGACCTTCAGCGAGGGATGCTCGGGCATGGCGGCCTGCGCCGTGCCGGCCAGCGATACGGCCAGCGCCAGGGCGGCAAGCGACTTCAACAGACTCATGAATGGGTTTCCTCGGATGCATGGGTCGCCGGGGATACCGGCGGATAGGCGTGATCGAGCCGCGTGGCCAACGTGGCATCGAGTGACTGCGCGGCGGTCTCGAGCAATTCGATCAGTGCCTGCGGCAAATCGATGCCGCTGGCGCCCACTTCTTCCGAAGGACGCAGCGGCAGGCGGTAATGGCTGTGAGCATACACGCGCCGCAGGTCGGCGCTGTCGAGGCTGCGGCTGAGCAGCCATCCGCCCTCGCCCAGACGGATCAGCTGGGCGCGCTGCAGGTCTTCGAGATAACGCGCGATCGCCGAACGGTGCAGGCTGGGCTCGCTAGCACGCAGCGTTTCCATGTCCACCGACCGGCCTTCGCGATGGGCATCGATGACATGTCGCAACACCAGCAGCAGGCCAAGGAACGCCGCATCGTCAGACAGGCACTCGGAAGGCCGCTGGTAATCGAAGGCGGACAGCGACGCGGCCACCGAAGCGCACAGGATCACGATCACCCACGACAGGTAGATCCACAGCAGGAAGATCGGGATCGCGGCCAGCGCCGCGCCATAGACCTGCTGGTAGGTGTGCGCATGATGGATGAAGCGGGCGAAACCCCAGCGGGCGGCCTCGAACAGCAACGCGCCCATGAAGGCGCCGATGGCGGCGTCCTGCCAGCGCACGCGCCGGTTGGGCACCGCCATGTAGATCAGCATCAGGCTGAGCAAGGTGACGATGAACGGCAGCGTCGCCACCACGCGCTGGCGCAGGCCAAGCGTGCCGGCCGCTTCGTTGAGGATAGGCAACGCGGTGGCATACGAGGCGAGCGCCAGGCCACCCACCACCAGCACCGGCCCCAGCGTGAGCGCCGCCCAATACAGCAGCAGACGCGACACCCAGCCACGCTGGCGCTGCACGCGCCAAATGCGGTTGAGGCGATCCTCGATGCTCACCATCATCGACAGCGCGCTGAAGAACATCACCAGCACGCTGATGCCGGTGAGCTTGCTCGCGTTGTCGGCAAAGCCGTTGAGGTACTCCTGCACACGCTCGCCGGCTGCAGGCACGAAATTGCTGAACACGAACTCGATCAGGGTGGCGCGAGCGTCGGCGAACGCGGGGAACGCGGCGAAGATCGCCAGCGAGGCGACGATCAGCGGCACCAGGGACACGAGGGTGGTGTACGACAGCGCGCCAGCCGTCTCGAAGCACTTGTCATCGATAAAGCGTTGCCAGACGAAACGACTGAAGCTGTCGAGGCGATCGCGGTCAAAACGCAAGGCCATGGGGATTCCTTCGTTGACGCCGGACCCTGACGCCCACCCTGCATGCACCACACCACATGGGCGCGACGTGAACAGGCCGGCTGCACGGGCTTGATCGACCAGTACACTACCCCATCGATCCGCCAGCGCCCACTCCATGAGCCAAGACATCCTGGTCCTCTACTACAGCCGTTCCGGCCACACTGCCCAGCTCGCCCGCCTGGTGGCGCGCGGCGTGGAGGAAGTGAACGGCATGCGCGCCCGTCTGCGCCAGGTCCCACCGGTGGCGCCGGTCACCGAAGTGGCGCGGCCGCCCGAGCCGGAGGACGGCGCGCCGTATGTCACCCGCGAAGACTTGCTCGAATGCGTGGGCCTGGCCATGGGCAGCCCGACCCGCTTCGGCAACATGGCGGCGCCGCTCAAATACTTTCTCGACTCCACCGGCGCCGAATGGGCCAGCGGCGCCCTGGCCGGCAAGCCGGCCGCGTTGTTCACGTCCACCAGCACCATGCACGGCGGCCAGGAATCGACCCTGCTCACCATGGCCCTGCCGCTGCTTCATCACGGCATGCTGATCGTCGGCCTGCCCTATACCGAACCGGCGCTCACCGCGACTCAGAGTGGCGGCACGCCGTACGGCGCCAGCCACGTGGCCGGCGCCAAGGGCGACAACGCCATCACCGAGCATGAGCGCGAACTGGCGCGCGCGCTGGGTCGGCGCCTGGCCGACGTGGCGCGTCGCCTGGGCGCGTCGGCATGACGGCCCCGCTGGCGTTGCCGTATCGCGTCGGCCTGTTTGCGTGGGCCGCGCTCGCCATCCTGCAAGTGGTCTGGCACGGCTGGTTGTTTCCTGCCGAAAGCCTGCCGCCTGCGCTGGTGCTCGCCATCACTGTCGTGCCGCTGGTGCTGCCGCTCCTGGCGATCCGCAATGTGCGGCGCGCGCTGTTGTGGGTCGGCATCCTCAGCCTGTTCTATTTCTGCCATGGCATCAGCGAGGCGTGGAGTGCGCCGGGCCAACGGGCGCTGGCGCTGGTCGAGATCGCGCTGACCCTGGTGCTGATCGGAACCCTCGGCTGGGGCGCACGCCACCGGTCGCCGGCCTGAGAAACAACGCGTCGGGGTTTGTCGCTCGCGTGGGCGACACGTGACTTTCGGCAGGGAGCGGCAGCGGTCAGGCTGTGTAAGGTCGGGGTGATTCCAACAGGGAGAATCCACGATGTCCCTTGCCCCCGATCGTCGGCGAGCGCTGTTGTTCGTCGGCCTGCTGAGCCTGCTGCCGGCTGCCCTCCAGGCCGGCTACAACCAGCCACCCGAACCGCTGCTGGGCGTGATGCACGCGCCGCTGCCTGCAATACCGATGCTCGATCCGACGCGCCAGCGCATGTTGCTGGTCGAGCAATCCCAGTATCCGTCGATCGAACGCGTCGCCGAGCCCTATGTGAAACTGGCCGGCCTACGCATCGAGCCGCGCAACCATAGTCGCCACGACGCCTCCAGCGGCTACGGCATCCGCGCCTGCCTGAAGAGCTTCACGCTCGAGGACGTCGCCAGCCACCGGCTCACGCCTGTCATGCTGCCGGCGGACGCCTGCCCCAGTGCGCCGCTGTGGTCGCCGGATGGCCGTCGCTTCGCGTTCACCAACACCACCGACGAGCGCACCGAATTGTGGCTGGGCGACGCCCTCACCGGCGCGGTCCGTCGCGTCGAAGGGATCGCGCTCAATCCGATGATGGGCGACAGCGTGCAGTGGCTGCACGACAGCGACTCCCTCGTGGTCAAGCTGGTGCCTGCCAATCTCGGCCCGGCGCCCAAGGGCTTGGCCACGGGCGGACCGGAGATCAAGGAGTCGATCCAGGGCAAGGGCGAGAGCAGCTCCTACGAGGCGCGCGACACCCTCGCCAGCCCCGAGGACGAAGCCCTGTTCGACTACTACGGCGCCGCACAGCTCGCCGTGGTTGATGCGGCCAGCGGGCAGACCCGCGTGATCGGCAAGCCCGGCGTCATCGACGGTGTCGCCGCCGCACCGGATGGCGAGCATGTGCTGGTTGAAACGCTGAAGAAGCCCTACTCCTACGTCACCACCTATGAGCGCTTTGCGCGCGACGTGAGCGTGCTGGACGCGCGCACCGGGCAATCCACGCCGATCACCTCGTTGCCGGTAGCCGACCGCGTGCCTGTGCGCGGCGTGCCGATCGGGCCGCGCGAATTCGAATGGCGCGCCAATGCGCCGGCCACGCTGATCTGGCCCGAGGCGCTCGACCAGGGCGACTGGAAGGTCAACGTACCGCAGCGCGACAAGGTGATGCTGTGGAACGCGCCGTTCAGTGGCAAGCCCAAGGAGATCGCCCGCACCGCGCAGCGCTTCAGCGGCATGCGCTGGCTGGCCGAAGGCGATGAGCCGTTCGTGTACGAGTTCGACGCCAACCGTCAGTGGATCCACGTCAGCCGCATTGACGTCGCTCATCCGTCGAAGCCGGCGCGCACGATCTGGGACTACTCGTCCAACGAGGTCTACAAGCATCCCGGCTCGCTGCTCACCCAGACCCTGCCCAACGGCGCCACCGTCGTGCGCCAGGAAGGCGACAGCGTCTATCTGGTCGGCCCGGGCGGCACGCCGAAGGGCGACCGCCCGTTCCTCGATCGCTACAGCCTCGGCAGCGGCCGCACCGAACGTCTGTTCCGCAGCAGCGCTGATAGCTATGAGCGTCCGCTGGCGGTGCTGACCGGCGGCGAGCGCTTCATCACCGTGCACCAGTCGCCGGTCGAGCCACCCAACCTGTTCCTTTACACGCTGGGCCAGCCGGTCGACGGCGCGCCCGCCGGCGAAGCGGCGTTCGCTTCCAGTGCTGCGCCGATCACGAACATTCCGGATCCCACGCCGCAGGTGCGTGGCATCGGCAAGCGGCTGGTGACTTACAAGCGCACGGACGGCGTGGAGCTTTCCTTCACCCTGTACACGCCGCCGGGCTACAAGGAAGGCACGCGCGTGCCGGCGATCCTGTACGCCTACCCGCAGGACTTCGCCGATCCCAGCCAGGCCGGCCAGATCAGCGGTTCGCAGCAGAAGTTCGACGTGTTGCGCAGCTACCGGCTGTTGCTGCTGGCGGGTTACGCGATCATCGACAATGCCTCGTTCCCGATCGTGGGCGATCCGCGCACTGCCTATGACACCTACACCGACCAGCTGGTGATGGATGCGCAGGCTGCGGTGGACAAGGCCGTGGAGCTGGGCGTGGTCGACCGCGACCGCATCGGCGTCACCGGCCATAGCCATGGCGCACTGATGACCGCCAACCTGCTCGCGCACACCAACCTGTTCCGTGCCGGCGTGGCCACCAGCGGCGCGTACAACAAGACGCTCACGCCGTTCGGCTTCCAGAACGAACGCCGCTCGCTGTGGCAGGCGCCGACGGTTTACGCGCAGGTGTCGACCTTCTTCCACGCCGACCAGATCAAGGCGCCGCTGCTGATCATGCACGGCATGGACGACGCCAATCCGGGTACCGAGCCGATCCAGTCGCAGAAGCTGTTCCAGGCCATCCGTGGTCTGGGCGGCGTCACGCGCCTGGTGATGCTGCCGCACGAGCCGCACTGGTACACCGCGATGGAGTCGAACGAGCAGGAGGTGTACGAGATGCTGACCTGGTTCGACCGTTACGTGAAGAACGCACCGGAACAAGCCAAGCCGGCCAAGTCCGCCAAGGCTGCGCCGTAATCGGTTCGCTGAGAGAGGGCGGTGCTACCGCCCTCTCTCGTCACCCAACATCAGGCCAGCTCAGAAACACTGGCCCAACTTGCGCGTCCCCTCGCCGATCTCTTCCAGCGAGGCGCCGCCATAGCCCAGGATCAGGCCACTGCGCCCGGGCGGCTCGAGATAGCACAGCGACAGCGGCCGCACCGATACGCCCTGCCCTGCCGCCGTGCGTGACAGCGCCACGTCATCGACTTCTGGCGACAGGTAGCCGGCCAGTTGCATGCCGGCATCGGCGCCGATCACCTTGAGGCGATCACCCAGATGTTCGCGCAGACCCGCCAGCACGGCCTGGCGACGCTCCTGGTAAAGCATGCGCATGCTGCGGATGTGCCGTGCGAAATGTCCTTCGCGGATGAAGTCGGTCATCGCGCGCTGGTACAGCGTGGAGGTGAAGGTGTCGATAGCGTCGCGGCCCGCGCAGAAATCCTCGACGAGATCCCTGGGCGCCACCAGGTAGCCCAAGCGCAACGCGGGAAACATCACCTTGCTGAAGGTGCCCAGGTAGACCACCCGCCCATGACGGTCGGCGCCTTGCAGCGACGCCAGCGGACGGCCGCCGAAACGGTATTCGCTGTCGTAGTCGTCCTCGATGATCCACGCCTGCTGCCGCGCCGCCCAGTCGAGCAGTTGCATGCGCCGCGCCGCGCTCATGGTGGTTCCCAGCGGAAATTGGTGCGAAGGCGTGATGTAGACCGCGCGTGCATCGGGGCCGAGCCGCGCGCCCTGGGCCACGTCGATGCCATCCTCATCCACCGGCACCGGAACGAGCTGAGCGCCAGCCGTGCGCAGCGCCTGATGCGCGCCGGGGTAGCCAGGCTCCTCCATCCACACGCGATCGCCGTGATCGAACAATACGTGCGCGCAGATCTGCAGACCCTGCTGCGAACCGGTGGTGATCAGCACCTGCGCGGCCTCGCAGCGCACGCCACGCATGGCGCCGAGGTAGTCAGCGATGGCTTCGCGCAATGGCAGGTAACCCATCGGGTCGCCGTAGATCATCCCGTCGACGGAGAGGCTACGCGCGTGCCGGCTCACCAGCTTCGACCACTGCCCCGCGGGGAAGTGATCAAGCGCCGGCATGCCGACGCGGAAGGCGCCGAGATTGCTCAGCCAGGTCTGCGGCGGCGTGCGCATCAACGCGGCGCGACGCGAGATGCGACGCGCCGCCGGCTCGCTACCCTCGGACGGCAACGGAGGCTTGGCTCGCATCGGCCCGGCCAGATCGGAGGGAATCGCCCGCGCCACGCAGGTGCCGGCGCCCTGGAAGGTTTCCAGATAGCCCTCCGCCTGCAATTGCTCGTAGGCGCCCAACACGGGGATGCGCGAGATCTTCAGCTCGTTGGCGAGCCGCCGCGTCGAGGGCACACGCTGACCGGGGTGCAACTGGCCACTGAGAATGGCCTGGCGAAACCAGTCCGACAGCTGCAGGTAGATCGGTGAGGCGCTGGCCGGGTCCACGGCCACCGGCGGCACGAAGCTGGCGCGCATGCGGGTCATCGCGGCAGGCTCCCAAGTGGTGATATCAAAAATCACAAAAGTGGCTATTTCAGGCAACCACTTTTGGGCCTAGCTTGCGCCCCATGAAGCGTCCGGCACAAGTCCCCACCCCGCCCCTGCCGCTTACCCGCAGACTCGCCGGCATCGGCGTGTTCGGCCTGCTGTTCACCCTGCTGGCGCCGATTCCGGCCTGCTCCCAGGAGCAGCCTCAAGTGGTGATGCAAAGTCGCGACGACGCGTGGTGGACCGGCCCGATGCTGGCCAACTCGGCCGAGACCTTGCCGCCCGGCCACCTGCTGTTCGAACCGTATCTCTACGACATCCGCACCAGCGGCGCGAACAGCTACGGCTCGCGCACCTACTTCAACTACGGACTGGCCAACCGCTTCACCGTGGGCGTGATCCCCGTGTTCGGCTACAACCGCGTCAGCGGCGGCCCCAACTCCGACGGCGTGCAGCTGGGCGACTGGACGCTGCAGGCGCAGTACCGCCTGACCCAGTTCCACGAAGGCAGCTGGCTTCCGACCGTGGCGCTCCAGTTGCAGGAAACCTTTCCCACCGGCAAGTACGACCGCCTCGGCAACCGACCGGCCAATGGCCTGGGCAGCGGCGCCTACACGACAACCATCGGCATCAACACGCAGACGTACCTGTGGATGCCGAACGGCCGCATCCTGCGCGTGCGCTTCAATGTCTCCGCCTCCTTCTCCAGCCGCGCCGAGGTGGAAGGCGTCAGCGTCTACGGCACCGATGCCAACTTTCGCGGCCACGCGCGCCCCGGCGACAACCAGTTCGTGAATGCCTCGCTGGAATACAGCCTCACCCGCCGCTGGGTGCTGGCCACGGACCTCATCTACAGCCATAACCGCAGCACCCAGGTCAGTGGACAGGAGGTCGCCCCTTATGGCGACCCCTTTCCGCCGGACATGCACCTCGGTTCAGGGTCCAGCAGCGCGTTCGGCATCGCGCCCGCCATCGAGTACAGCTGGTCACCGGATATCGGTCTATTGCTGGGCGTGCGGATAATCCCGGCCACCCACCGCACGCCGTCGTCGATCACCCCGGCCATCGCGCTCAACGTGGTGCATTGAGCGAGATCGGCGCCACCCGAATCGCCCACGGAGCCTCGCCATGAAGCTGACCCGTCTGTTCGCTCTGTTCGCCGTGCTGGCTGCTCCCGTGTCATTGCTCGCGGGCGGCGCCGTGCCGGCTTATGTCGCAGCCGCCATCGCCACGCCGGATCGTCCGGCCGCGGACCGCGACCTGGACACCCAGCGCAAACCAGATCAGGTGCTGGCCTTCGCGGGAATCAAACCGGGCGATGTCGTGGTCGACCTGATGCCCGGCTCGGGCTACTACACGCGCTTGCTGAGCCGGATTGTCGGACCCGGCGGCAAGGTCTACGCGCTGCAGCCGCAGGAGATGGACAAGGCGGCGCCCAAGGGCCTGCAGAGCCTGCGCGGTTTCGCCGGCAAGCCGCCCTACGCCAATGTCATCGTGCTTTTGCAGCCGGTGTCGGCCATGTCGCTGCCCGAGCCGGCCGACCTGATCTGGACCTCGCAGAACTATCACGACCTGCACGACCCCTTCATGGGCTCGCCGGACATCGCCCGGCTGGATCGCTGGATGTTTGATGCACTCAAACCTGGCGGCCATCTGCTGGTGCTCGACCATGCGGCTGCTCCTGGCAGCGGCGTGAGTCGCACCGATGACCTGCATCGCATCGATCCCGCCGCGGTGCAGCGCGAGCTGACTGCCGCGGGCTTCCAGCCGGATGGCGAGAGCGATGCGCTGCGCAATCCGTCCGACCCGCACACGGCGGGCATCTACGACCCCTCCGTGCGCGGCCACACCGACCGCTTCATCCTTCGCTTCCGCAAGCCCTGAGCCTCGCGACGCCAGCGCGGCAGGATGCGTAAACGCGCTCCTGCCATGCGGAGACAGCACGTGACCAGGCCGCCGGCATCGAGGCAATGTCTGTGATGAGCCGCGTCGCGGGCTGCGCCTGATCTGCAACGGCTCGCAGAAACGTCTTTTCGAGTTGGACGCCATCCTGACGGAATGATCGCGGCGCACCGCACCTATACTCGCCGCTATCGACCTGCCGGGAGCCGACCATGGGATTCCTGCAAGACCCGCCCCAGCTCGCCCATCCGTATCGCGAAGACCGCCTGCTGCGCGCCATGCTCGATCGAGCGCTGCCTCCCACGCGCCGCGCGGCGCTCGACACCGACCTGCAGGCGCTAGGCGACTACGCACTGATGGCCTGGCGGCGTGCCGGCCAGAGCAGCCGTCGCAAGCCCGTGCTGACCGCCTGGGATGCCTGGGGCAACCGCGTCGACCGCATCGAACTGACCGAGGCCTGGCAGGAAGGTCCGCACATCACCACCCGCCACGCAGTGCTCGCCGCCGGCCATGAGGCGAATGAACATGCGCGGCTGGAGGAGTTCGCACGCGTCTACCTCTATCACCTGGCCAGCGAGTTCTACACCTGTCCGCTGGCGATGACCGACGGCGCCGCTACGGCGCTGAAGGCCTCCGGCAACCAGGCGCTGCTGGATCGCGCCCTGCCCCATCTGTTGAGCCGCGACGCCACCAGCTTCTGGCTGAGCGGGCAATGGATGACCGAGAACGCCGGCGGCTCGGACGTGGGCAACACCGAAACCATCGCGCGCCAGGACGCCAGCGGCCAGTGGCGGCTGTACGGGCGCAAGTGGTTCAGCTCGGCGGTGGTCGGCGAGGTCGCGCTCGCGCTCGCCCGCCCCGAGGGTGCAGGCGCTGGCGCCGGCGCACTGGCGCTGTTCTACGTGGAAACCATGGAGGGCGCGCGCCGCCGGCCGGAACTGGTGATCGACCGCCTGAAGGACAAGCTGGGCACGCACGAGCTGCCCACCGCCGAGATCCATCTGGAAGGCCTCCCCGCATGGCCCCTGGGCGAGCTTGCCAACGGCGTGCGGCAGGTAGCGCCGATGCTCAACATCACGCGCACCTGGAATGCCGTGTGCGCCACCGCCAGCATGGCCCGCGCGATCGCACTGGCCCGCGACTACGCCACGCGCCGCCACGCCTTCGGCAAGCCGCTGCTCGACCAGCCGCTGCACGCGCAGACGCTGGCCGACATGCAGGCGGAGTTCGAAGGCGCCTTCGCGCTCACCTTCGAGGTGGCGCACCTGCTCGGCCGCGTGGAGCACGGCGCGCCCCAACCGCATGAGGCCAGCCTGCTGCGCCTGCTCACCCCGCTGGCCAAGTTGTGGACCGGCAAGATGGCGGTTCGGATGTGCTCGGAGGCGCTGGAATGCTTCGGTGGCGCCGGTTATATCGAGGACACCGGCCTGCCCCAGTTGCTGCGCGATGCGCAGGTCTACGCGATCTGGGAAGGCACCACCAACGTGCTCTCGCTGGACAGCCTGCGCGCACTGGCGGGCGAGCAACTCGGCACGTTGCGGCGCGCCATCGACGGCTGGCTGGCCGACAGCATCGACGCACATGCGCGCCAGCAGATCCATGCGGCCATGGATGCCGCCGGCGCCTTCCTGCAGGCGAACGGCGCCCAGCGCGAAGTGCTGGAGGCCGGCGCCAGGGGGCTCGCCATCACGCTGGCCCGCTGCGCGGCAGCCGCCCTGCTGGCGCGCCACGACAGCTGGCTGGCCCCTCGCGGCGGCGCCCGTTCGGGCGCGGCCCTGCGGCGCTTTGTGAGCCACGGGCTGTCCCGCCTTTCGGTCACCGACGCCAACGACACCGCCCTGCTGCTCGGCCCGCACTGAGCAGCCCGCGGCGCGAGCGGCTAAAATGCGCGTCTCCCCACCTTGCGATCACCGACCATGCAGCATCTGACCATCGTCACCACCGGCGGCACCATCGACAAGATCTACTTCGACGACAAGTCGGACTACAAGATCGGCGCGCCGCAGATCGGCGAGATCCTCGGCCAGCTCGGCGTGGCCTTCCAGTTCGACGTGATCCCGATCCTGCGCAAGGACAGCCTGCACATCACCGATGAAGATCGCGCGCTGGTGCGCTCCGCCATCGAGGCGCAGCCGCACCGCCACGTGCTGGTCACCCACGGCACCGACACCATGGTCGAAACCGCGCGTGAACTGGCCCACATCAAGGGCAAGGTGATCGTGCTGACCGGTGCGCTGAATCCGGCGCGCTTCCAGGGCTCGGACGCGGTGTTCAACATCGGCTGCGCGGTGGCAGCGGTGCAGACCCTGCCCGACGGCGTCTACATCACGATGAACGGCCGCGTGTGGGATCCGAGCAAGGTGCGCAAGAATCGCGAGGCGAATCGCTTCGAGGAATCGGCCGGCTGAGCCGACAGCTCCGCTTGACGCGAAGAGCCCGGCCAGCGATCGCCGGGCTTTCTTTTTGGCGTGTGGTTCCGCCGAACCCTGTCGTTCTTCCTGGGTGAATGACCCGATCAGCCGAAGAGCGCGCGCCCCACGATCAATGGATCGGCGAGACCTACCGACTGGGCGTCACGGTTGGCGTACGACAAGCGGTTCAAAACGTAACGCATGGCGTTGAGGCGAGCCCGCTTTTTGCAGTCGGAGCGGATCACGATCCATGGCGAATCTGCCGTATCGGTATGCGCGAACATGGCCTCCTTGGCGCGTGTATAGGCATCCCACTTGTCGAGCGAGGCAAGATCCACCGGGCTCAGCTTCCATTGCTTGAGCGGATGGAGCTTTCGTTCGCTGAAGCGTCGCCGCTGCTCTGCCTGGCTCACTGAGAACCAGAACTTGAACAAGTGAATGCCGCTGTTCGCCAGGTGTCGCTCGAACTCCGGCACCTGGCGCATGAAATCCTCATACTCCTTCTGGGTGCAGAAGCCCATCACGTGCTCGACGCCGGCGCGGTTGTACCAGCTGCGATCGAACAGCACGATCTCGCCCGACGTGGGCAGATGCTGAATGTAGCGCTGGAAATACCACTGCCCGCGCTCGGCCTCGGTAGGTTTCTCCAGCGCCACCACGCGGGCGCCGCGGGGATTGAGGTGTTCCATGAAGCGCTTGATGGCGCCGCCCTTGCCCGCCGCATCTCGCCCCTCGAACAGGATGACCACGCGTTGGCCGGTCTCGCGCACCCACGCTTGCAGCTTCAGCAACTCGACCTGCAGGCGATACTTCTGCCTCTCGTAATTGCGGCGTGACATCTTCTGCCGATAGGGGTACTCGCCCTTGCGCCAGCCCGGCGCAAGCTCCTCGTCTGGATGGCGTTGACTGCCGCCATTCCGCAAGCTCGGGTCGCCTTCCAGCACCAGGCTGCGGAAACGGGCGGCATCGTCGGGCGACAAGCCGCCGAGGATGGTCTTCACGCTGTCGAACAAGGTGTCCGTACCCTGCGCGGCGGACTGCACGAGCACTTCCTGTGTGCTATCAGCCATCTTGGACTGTGCCGAAGCGATAGCGTCGCCGACGCTGCGTTGCTCCATGGCCCATGCATCACGCGATGGCAACACGGCCATGCCGTCGGAGGCCGGTTCGCGCGCTTCAACGGACACATTGGCATCGCTGCCCGTTTCCGTTTCGGACACATGCGGAAGAATGGTCGATGACATGCAGTCACCCCAGGATAGGAGAACGGTTGGAGGAAGACGCCGCATCGGACGTGCGGCGCACGGCGCGTTATGGGTCGACGCTCATGAAGCCGCGGCGCGGCGCAGGACCACGTAGAGCTGGTCCTTCAGCAGCAACTTTTCTTTCTTGAGCTGCTCGATGGCCATGGAATCGGCAGGCGATATGCCGGCTTCCATGTTCCTGATTTCCTGGTCCAACTCATTGTGGCGATGGAACAACCGAGAGAAATGTGGGTCTCGGCGTTTCAGCTCGGAGATGAGATCGCGAAACTCAGGAAACATACAAACTCCATGACGTGGGTCAGACTGCGTAACGCAGTCTGTCGTCAGATGGAGTGAGAGTTGCTGATATGTGTCAGGCGGCTGCGGCTGCCTTCACCGTAAGAGCGCAAACGATTCGCAAGCGTGCCGTTGCGGCCTCATCGCTGCGCTGACCATTCACTCAGCGGGTGTGTTCCTGCTGGCGCAGCGCTTACAGCATCCCCGTTTCGAGCTTGGCGGCGTCGGACATCATCGAGTGATTCCACGGCGGATCGAACACCAGATCCACGTCCGCTTCGCCCACGGTCGGGATGAGTTCGAGTTTGGTGCGCACGTCATCGACCAGGATGTCGCCCATGCCGCAGCCCGGCGCGGTCAGGGTCATCTTCACGTAGACCTTGCGCTGCTCCGGCTCCGATTGTTCGATGCTGACGTCGTAGACCAGGCCCAGCTCCACCACGTTGATGGGGATTTCCGGGTCGAACACCGTCCGCAGCTGCTGCCACACCAGCACCTCCACGTCGGCGTCGGTGGCGTCCGAGGCCAGCTCGATCGGCGGCGGCGGTTCCTTGCCCAGCGCGTCGGCGTCGTTGCCGGCGATACGGAACAGGTTGCCTTCCACGTAGACCGTGAAGCTGCCGCCGAGGGCCTGGGTGATATAGCCGATCTGGCCGGCCGGCAGGCTCACCACTTCGCCCTGCGGCACCATGACCGCCTGGCAGTCGCGCTCCAGGGTGAAGGGCTCGCTGCTAAGACTGAAACCGCTCATGCCTCATCTCATCAAAGGACGCGCAAAGACACCGCGCCAAGCTCTCTATTATAGCCACCACAGGGCCAGGCCCTTTGCCTGAAATCAGGTCGATCCGGCTCGAACTCAAGGGATCGGGCGGCTCGGGCGCGGGCGCCGGGCTTGCACGCCGCGCTATGATGGTGGTTTTACGCCTGAGAAGATCCTGTGCCCGCCGTCCTGTCCTTGTCCGCGCATTCATGAACGCACGGGTCGTCTTCTCCTGGATTTTCGCGCTGCTCAGCGCCGTGATGCTGGGCCTGGCCGCCGGCGCCGTCTGGATGGTGCCCACGCTTTATCTGCAGCGTCCCCTGCCCTGGCTGGCGGTGCTGCTGGGCTGGCTGCTCGGCAAGGGCGTGCGCCACTGGGTGCGGCAGCCGGGCCGCTACGCGGCCGTGCTCGGCGCGTTGGCCATGCTCACCGCAGCGGTCTATGTGAACGTGCTGACCGCCGCCGCCCGCATTGCCGGACTGATGGGCCTGGGGCTGATCGATGCGATGCGCACGGCCGGCCTGGGCCTGCTGCTGCAGCTGGCCGGACTCGGCCGCGCCCCGACCGACGACGTCTGGTACGCCGTCGGCATGGGTCTGGCCGCACTGGCCGCCGGCCGCATCGCGCGGCCGCGCCAGACGGGCGCCTGAGCGCCCCTCAGGTCTCCAGCGACTTCAGCTCGGTCACCAGCTGGCCCGCGGCCGCCTGGCCGTCGCCATACAGCATGCGCGCGTTGTCGGCGTAGAACAGCGCGTTTTCGATGCCGGCGAAGCCGGTGCCCTTGCCTCGCTTGACCACGATCACCTGCTTGGCCGCCGCCACGTCGAGGATGGGCATGCCGTAAATCGGCGAGGCCGGATCGGTCTTGGCCAGAGGGTTCACCACGTCGTTGGCGCCGATCACCAGGGCCACGTCGGTGTTGGGGAACTCCGGATTGATGTCGTCCATGTCCGCGATGAGGTCGTAAGGCACGCCCGCCTCGGCCAGCAGCACGTTCATGTGGCCGGGCATGCGGCCGGCAACAGGGTGGATCGCGAACTTCACCTTCACCCCGCGATCGATCAGCAGCTTGGCGAATTCCCACACCTTGTGCTGGGCCTGTGCCACGGCCATGCCATAGCCCGGCACGATCACCACGCGCTCGGCGTAAGCCATCATCACCGCCGCATCGCTGGCCTCGATCGGCTTCTGGCTACCGCCGATGGCCTGGGCCTCGGCGCCGGCCGCAGCGCCAAAGCTGCCAAACAGCACGTTGCCGATCGAGCGATTCATCGCCTTGGCCATCAGCTGGGTCAGCAGGGTACCGGCCGCGCCGACCACGGTGCCGGCGATGATCATCGCCTCGTTCTGCAGCACGAAGCCCTCGAACGCCACCGCCAGGCCGGTGAACGCGTTGTACAGCGAGATCACCACCGGCATGTCGGCGCCGCCGATCGGCAAGGTCATCATCAGGCCGAACGCCAGGGCCAGCGCGAAGAACACCACGATCAGCGGCACGCTGAGCTGGCCGCCGACGATCATCGCCCCCAGCACCGCCGCGCCTGCCAGCACCAGCATGTTCACCACCCGCTGGCCGGGGAACACGAAGCGCTTGTCCAGCCAGCCCTGCAGCTTGGCGAAGGCGATCAGCGAACCGGAGAAGCTGATCGAACCGATCAGGGCGCCAAGCACCGCCAGCGTCACCTGAGACAGGCCAGGCGTGCTTGCGCCGCTGGCGGTGAACTGGTCGCCGTCCAGCAGGGTGACGGCCTTGCCGGCATAGCTGAACAGTTCGGTAGCGCCAATCGCCGCCGCCGCGCCGCCGCCCATGCCGTTGTACAGGGCCACCATCTGCGGCATGGCGGTCATCGCCACGCGCCGCCCGGACCACCATGCCGCGGCCACGCCGATCAGCACGGCGGCCAGGATCACCCCCCGGTGCTGCATGTCCGGCAGGGCGAAGGTGGCGAGCACCGCCACCAGCATGCCCACGCCAGCCCACACGATGCCGCCACGCGCCGTACGGGGCGAGCTCATGCGCTTGAGACCGAGGATGAACAGGAGGGCGGCGAGGAAGTAACAAGCCTTGATCACGACCAGCAGCCAGCCCATCACTTGGCCTCCTTGCTTACGGCGGGCTTGCTGGACTTGAACATCTCCAGCATGCGCTCGGTGACCACGTAGCCACCGGCGGCATTTCCGGCGCCCAGCAGCACACCTATGAATCCAATGACCATCTCGAAGGTGGTCTGTGCGTGCCCTAGCGCGATCATGGCGCCTACCAGCACAATGCCGTGAATGAAGTTCGAACCGGACATCAACGGCGTGTGGAGAATCACCGGCACGCGCGCGATGATTTCGTACCCCGTAAAAGCAGCCAGCATAAAGATGTAAAGCGCCAGGAACCCGTCGATCATGACCCCTCCCTGCCAGGACATCGGTGTTCCCGCATCATACGGGCGCGGGTCAACCCGCGCGAGCCTCGGGCGTTGATGCACAAGGACATACCGATGGAGTCCCAGGATGCGCGATCCGGCGAAGTGGACGACGACGCCATGAGCAGCGTCATTTCCGCCCTCGATGCCGACCTGCTGGCCGAAGAGATCCGGGCGGTTCCCGCCTCGATGGATGCCTTTCTGGCGCAGGTGGAGCGTCGCGCGTTCCGCATGGCCGAGCTGAACCTGGGCCATCGGGAGGATGCGCTCGATGCCGTGCAGGACGCCATGCTGCGGCTGGTCAAGCACTACAGCGACAAGCCGGCCCAGGAATGGACCCCGCTGTTCTGGGGCATCCTGCGCCGCCGCATCGTGGACCTGCAGCGCCGCCGGAAAGTGCGCTCGATCATGGTGGGCTGGCTGGGCGGCAAGGATGATGACGGCGACGACCTCCCCATGTGGGAGCCGGCGGACACGGCGCCGGGGCCGCTGGAGCGGTTGCACGATGCCCAGTCGTTTGCGGACATGGCGGCCGCGGTGAAGCTGCTGCCCCAGCGCCAGCGTGAAGCGTTCATGCTGCGCATACTGGAAGGCCTGGACGTGGCGGAAACCGCACAGGCCATGGGTTGTTCGGAAGGGAGCGTGAAAACACACCTGTCGCGCGCGCTGCAACGCCTGCGCGACCAACTGGAGGACTGGCGATGAATGCGCCTGACAACCATCTGGAACGCCGCGCCCGCGAACTGTATCGCGAGGCAGCGCGCCAGCTCGACCCGGCCACGGCCGCCCGCCTGCGTGCGGCGCGACGCGCGGCGCTGGAAGGGGCCGGCGGATCGACGTTCGCCCACCGCCTGCTGCAGCTGCTGCTGCCGGCCGGCGCGTTTGCGGCGATCGCGTTCGCGGCGCTGATGCTGTCGTCCCCGGTGGAAGGCCCCGCCGGTGGCGCGGCCCGTGGCGGTGTGTCCGCCACGGCGACGGATGCGGACGGCGAGCTGCCGCCCGATGCCGCCGCGGCCGACCCCACGCTGTACCAGAACATGGATTTCTATGGCTGGCTGGCCAAGAACGGCGACAGCCAGGCGAGCCGGTGATGATGCATCGAAGTCGACTTGTTGCACTGCTGTTGCTGCTCACCCTGCTGGGATGCGTTGCCTCGACTGCTTTCGCACAGAACGTTCCGCCGCCTCCGCCGCCCCCGGGCGCACCATTCGGTCCACCGCCCGGCCCACCCGGCCCGCCGCCGGCGCCGCGCCCGTGGCAGAGCCTGAGCCCGGCCGAGCGGGACATCCTGTCGCCGCTGGCCAATAAATGGGATTCGTTCCCACCTGAGCGGCAGGCGCGCATGCTCGAGCGCGCACAGCAGTGGCAGACGTTGCCGCCTGACCAGCGCGCGGAGATCCGCCAACGCATCGACCAGTGGCAGAAGATGACGCCGGAGCAGCGCGAGCAGGCCCGCGAGAACAGCCGTCGATTCCAGCAACTTCCCCCGGCCGAACGCGAACGGCTGCACGCGGCGTTCCAGCATTTCCAGCAGCTGCCGCCCGACCAGCGCAAGGAATTGATGCGCCAGTGGCACGAGGAAATGCAGGATGCGCCGCCGCGCCCTCACGGGCCGCCCGGCGGGCCGCCGCGGCACTGAAGCGAAGTTGGAGCCGCGGGAAGATCCCTGCAGGAGCGCACCTTGAGTGCGAAAAGCCTGCCTCAGAGGTGATGCGGTGGTCGCGCACAGGGTGCGCTCCCACATCGAGCCTGGGGTGACACGCAGGGAGATGACTTTCGGAGCCCGCTTAAGAAAAACCCCGCGCAAGCGGGGTTTTTCATATGGATCGGGCGCGAATGCTCAGTTGTGGAAGTGCGGTTCGCCGTTGTGCGTCACGCAGCTCTTGGCGACCAGTTCGTCGTTGAAATCCGGCGCCAGCGCGTCGCCCTGCACCAGCAGTTCGACGAAGTTGTACACATTGCGCGCGAACATCTCCGATGCATGCAGCGGCGCGCCGGCGGGCAGGTTGAGCGGACCGAGGATGGTCACGCCACCGTGGTCCACGCGCTCGCCTGGCTGGGTCAGCTCGCAGTTGCCGCCGCCTTCGGCGGCCAGGTCGACGATCAGCGCGGCCGGCTTCATGCCCTCCACCATCGCGGTGGTCAGGATTTTCGGCGACGGACGGCCTGGCACTGCGGCCGTGGTGACGATCACATCGACCGCCTTCAGGTGATCGGCCAACGCCTGTTGCTGGGCCGCCCGCTCCTCGGCCGACAATTCGCGCGCGTAACCGCCGCTACCCGCGGCGCTGACGCCAAGCTCGAGGAACTTGGCGCCCAGCGATTCCACCTGCTCGCGCGTCTCCGGACGCACGTCGTAGCCCTCGGTCTGCGCTCCCAACCGCCGCGCGGTAGCGATGGCCTGCAGGCCGGCCACGCCGGCGCCGATCACCAGCACGCGTGACGGGCGGATGGTGCCGGCAGCGGTGGTGAGCATCGGGAAAAATTTCGGCGCCGCCTCGGCCGCGATCAGCATGGCGCGATAACCGGCGACGGCGGCCTGCGAGCTGAGCACGTCCATCGCCTGCGCACGCGTCGTGCGCGGCAGCAGCTCCAGCGCGAAGGCGGTGAGCTTTTGCTTGCCCATCGCCACGATGCGCGCCGCGGCGCCGTAGGGACGCAGCTGGCCCACCACGGTGGCGCCTTCGCGCAATTGCGCCCAGACCTCGTCATGGGGCGGCAGCACGCAGGCCAACACATCGGCCTGGGCCAACACCGCAGCGGCATCGGCGAATTCGACGTCCGCATAGCTGGCATCCGGAAACCCCGCCTCGGCGCCGGCGTTGCGCTCCAACAACACGCGCAGGCCCTTGCCGCGAAGTTTCTTCGCCACTTCGGGCGTGATCGCCACCCGGCGTTCGCCGGCGGCGGTTTCGCGCAATGCAGCCACGGTGATCGACATCGTGCATCCCCTGCGGAAAGGTCCATGCATCCTAGCCGAACCTCCGAGCCCCGAACCACCGGCCCGGGATGCTTCGGTGCGTTCCGTGCTGGCGACATCGCGCGGAAAAGCCGGCCAGGCGCCGGGTGACGCCCCACCGGCCGCCTCCCTGTCCACCCAAACGGTTTCCGTGGTGACTGCATCGTGCGCACCTGCCGGGACGAACCCGGGATCCCTTGCAGGCGCCGCCGCGACGCGATTAACTGGCCCGCCGCCGGCCACGCTGCCGCCTCAGGCGATCGTGTCGATGGGGATCCTGCCGTGGAGATCCCGATGACTACTGTCGTTGTTCCCGATGTCCTGCTGGACCTGGCGCGCCAGGCGCGCGAGATGGCGTATGCGCCCTATTCCCGATTCCTGGTCGGCGCAGCGGTGATCACCCGCGATGGCCGGCAGTTCACCGGCTGCAACGTGGAAAACGCCTCGTATGGCCTGTGCAACTGCGCCGAGCGTACGGCGCTGTTTTCAGCGGTCGCCGCCGGCTGCCGCCCCGGGGACTTCGCGGCGCTGGCGGTGATCGGAGACACCCCTGAGCCCATCAGTCCCTGCGGCGCCTGTCGCCAGGTGATGAGCGAGCTGTGTGGGGAGGACATGCCGGTGTGGATGGCCAACCTGGCCGGCGCGGTGCAGCAGGCCACCGTGCAGGCGCTGCTGCCGGGGTCGTTCCGGCTGGCGGGCTGACGCGGGGCGGTCGCCGGCTTCTCTTCACGCGATTCTGGCGCAAGGGGTAGCATGGCTGCTTTGCATTCCCCGGATTTTCCCATGCGCCATCCCCTTTCCCTGCTTGAGCAGCGCCATTCCGCACCCTCGCGCCAGTTGGGTGAGCCCGGCCCCGCCGGCGACGAGCTGCTCGCGCTGCTGGGCGCCGCGATCCGCGTGCCCGACCACGGCAAGCTCGTGCCTTACCGCCTGATCCTGCTGCAGGGTGAATCGAAGCGGATCTTCGGCGAGCGGCTGGCGGCGCTGTCGCTGCGGGTGAATCCGGACCTGCCCGAATCCAAGCGCGAAAAGGACCGCACGCGATACGAGTTCGCCCCGCTGGTGGTGGCGGTGGTGGCCCATCTCGATCCGGACAGCAAGGTGCCGGTGATCGAGCAGAAGCTCAGCGCCGGCTGCGTGGCCTACAACCTGCTGCTCGGCGCCCAGGCGCTGGGCTATGGCGCGCAGTGGCTGACCGGCTGGGCCGCGTACGACCGCGACGCTGCCGGCGTCCTTGGCCTGGCCGACAATGAGCAGGTGATTGGCTTCGTGCACATCGGCACACCCCAGCTCGACGTGCCGGACCGCGACCGCCCCGCCCTCGCCGACGTGCTGCGCACGTGGACGCCATGAGCCGTCCAGCCGTCCATCTGGTCGATGGAAGCCTGTATGTGTTCCGCGCCTGGCACTCGATGCCGGACGAGTTCCACGATGCCGATGGCCATCCGGTCAACGCCGTGCACGGCTTCACCCGCTTTCTGTGCGAACTGCTCGAACGCGTAAAGCCTGAGCACCTCGCGGTGGCGTTCGACGCATCGCTGACCACCTCGTTCCGCAACGCGATCTACCCGGCGTACAAGGCCAATCGCGAATTGCCGCCGCCCGACCTGGAGCGCCAGTTCGTGTTGTGCCGCGAAGTGACGCAGGCGCTGGGTGTGCCGGTGCTGATCGACCACACCTACGAGGCCGACGACCTGATCGGCAGTGCGCTCTGGAGCCTGCGCGGACACGGTTTCCGCAGCGTGATCGTGTCGGCGGACAAAGACTTCGGCCAGTTGCTGGGCGAGGACGACGAACAGTGGGACTACGCGCGCAACCTGCGCTGGGGACCGGCCGGCGTGCTTGAACGACTGGGCGTGCATCCTTACCAGGTGGCCGACTATCTGGCGCTGTGCGGTGATGCGGTGGACAACATCCCGGGCGTGCCCGGTATCGGCGCCAAGACCGCGGCTGCCCTGCTGGCCCATTTCGGCAACCTGGATGCGCTGCTCGAACGCGTCGATGAGGTTCCGTTCCTGCGCCTGCGAGGCGCGGCCAGTTGCGCCACCAGGCTGCGCGAGCACGCTGAGGCGGCGCGACTGTATCGCCGCCTCACGCGTATCGCCCTCGATGCGCCGGTGGCGGCGCAGGCGGATGAGCTCCGTCGCCAGCACGGCGAGGCCGCGGCGATCGACGCGCTATGCGAGCGGTTGCGCTTCGGGCCACTGACGCGTACGCGGCTGAAGGCCCTGGCGCCGGGGAGCTGAAGCCAGGCGCCAATGCGCGCGCCGGGGCGACACTTTTCAAGTGTCACCCCAGGCCATCTTCATTTGCCTGAGCTGTGCGGCTGCGACTGCGGCAGCGGCTCCAGCGAGAAGTTGATCGTGGTGATCTTGCGATCCAGCCCCTCGACCACTTCGGCGGTCAGGTCATGGGTCATGTTGCCGCCAAGCACCGCGTCGCGATTCAACAGCAGCCCGCATTTGTGGCTCTTGTAAACGTCGGCGACGATCGGCTCCGCGCTCTGGGCGATGGTCTGGCGGGCCTTGGCCGCAGTTAGCTGGACACGGTCGCCGAGCTGGGCTTGCTGCTGTTGAAAAGCTTGCACCTTCGCCTGCAACGCTTCCCCCTGCTCCTTGCGCTGCGCGTCGGTCAGGCTCGGCGCCTTCTGCTGGAAACTCTGCACCTCCGCCTGCAGCGGCTTGCCCTGGCTTTCCAGCTGCGTGCGGGCCTGTGCAGCGAGCTGATTCAGGTGCTGGCTCGCCGCCTGGCCGACCTTGGACTGCACGAAGACCGCCTCGCGCGAAAGCATGCACAGGCCCGGCAGGGCGTTCCCGCCAAGCGCTTCGTCGGCACGCGTGGAAGACATGGGCGCGACGGAGAGACCGGCCGCGACAACCAGCGCGGCAGTGAACCATGGGCGATGCGTAGTCATGGGATTCATCCTGTTTCCTTGGCCAGCTGACGATAGTGCTCACCAGAACGTCGTTTTCATGCGAAATCGACAATCGGCAGCGAGCAAGCCTGCACGGCCAGGCATGAGCGACGCGTCCCGGCGCCCTCGGTTACCCAGCCGTCCAACGATGTTCCATACGGTCCTCTGGTATAAGACACCGCCCCGAGATCCAGGCTCCTCCTCGTCATGTGGACAGGCATCCTCTTTGCACTCGCTGCCGGCCTGATGTGGGGGCTGGTGTTCATCAGTCCCCTGCTGCTGCCGGACTATCCCGCCGCGCTGCAATCGGTCGGGCGTTACCTCGCCTTCGGCCTGATCGCCATGCCTTTGGCCTGGATGGATCGCCGCGCCTTGCGCCAGCTTTCCCGGGGCGACTGGCTGGAGGCGCTGAAGCTGGCTGCGGTGGGCAACCTGCTGTACTACCTGTGCCTGGCCAGCGCCATTCAGTTGGCCGGCGCGCCGCTGCCTACGGTGATCATCGGTACCTTGCCGGTGGTGATCGCCATCAGCGCCAACCTGCGCGACGCCAAGCGCGACGGGCGCCTGCCCTGGCGCTGGCTGGCGCCCTCGCTGGTGCTGATCGGCCTGGGCATCGCCTGCGTCAATCGCGATGAACTGGGCGCCCTGGGCTCGCACGCGCCTGAGGAGCTGTGGCGCCACGCGCGCGGCGCCCTGCTCGCCGTCGGCGCAGTGGCCTGCTGGACCTGGTACCCGCTACGCAATGCCGACTGGCTGCGCCAACATCCCGACCGCAGTGCACGCACCTGGGCCACGGCGCAGGGCGTGGCGACACTGCCGTTGGCGCTGATCGGCTATCTGCTGCTGTGGGGCTATCTGTGGGCCAGCGGGCAATCCTTTCCCATGCCACTGGGCCCGCAGCCGCTGCGCTTCGTCGGCCTGATGGCGGCGATCGGCCTGTTTGCGTCATGGCTGGGCACGTCGTGCTGGAACGCGGCGAGCCAACGCCTGCCAACCGCACTCGTCGGGCAACTGATCGTGTTCGAAACGCTGGCGGCGCTCGGCTATGCCTATGCCTTGCGCGGCCATGCACCGGGCCAGCTCACCCTGCTGGGCATCGCTTTGCTGGTGGCTGGCGTGGTCTGGGCCGTGCGCATCCGGCCGCGACCGGTCGAGCTGACGGCGGGCGACTGAGGGCGCATTGATCACCCCTCAAGGTTGTAGCTGCCATAGTGGCGCGGCACCATGCGGGTCTCCCGACTTTCCGCCGACGACGCCGATGAATCACCCTGACCGCAATGTTCCGCCCGATGCCCATGCACCGGAGGAGACCCTCTATGTCGGCAAGTGGCTGAGCCTGCGCAAGCGTGGGCGCTGGGAGTATGCCGAGCGCAACAACCCCGGCGGCGCCGTGATCATTCTGGCGGTGACGCCGGAGGACAAGGTGCTGTTCGTCGAGCAGTACCGCGTGGCTATCCTCAAGAACACCATCGAGATGCCGGCCGGGCTGGTCGGCGACCTCCATGAGCATGGCGACGAGGACGTGCTGCTCGCCGCCGGCCGCGAGCTGGAGGAAGAAACCGGCTACCGCTGCCAGCGGCTCGAGTTCGTGCACGAGGGGCCATCCTCCTCGGGCATGAGCACCGAGATGATCGCGTTCGTGCGCGCGTGGGACCTTGAGAGAGTCGGCCCGGGCGGCGGCGATGAAAGCGAAAACATCGTGGTGCACGAAGTGCCGCGGAGTGAGGCCGGCCCGTGGCTGTTCGCCCGCGCCGCCGAGGGCTACTCCATCGACCCGAAGCTGTTCGCAGGCCTGTGGTTCATCGAGCACACCGGCCTGAAGGCGCAGCGCTGAACGCAAGCCCAGACCCACGCTAAAGAATCGGGCGGTTCCGCCGATGTTTGTCTTGTCGTTCCTCTTTTCGACTTGACCTACCTCGACGGACATCGCTCATGAAGACCCTGCTTGCTTCCGCCCTGCTCCTGTTCGCCCCGCTCGCCGCCCACGCCTGCGCGTCCACCGACTTCGTCGTGCAGGACTTCAAGATGAAGGTCGTGGGCAGCGGCATGGGCGCCCACCTGAGCCTCAGCGGCCAGTTGGTGAACCACTGCGCACAGGCCGCCGCCGCCCAGATCAGCATCGACGCCAAGGACGTTTCCGGCAAGGTCCTGCAATCCAAGAAGGGCTGGCCGGCCGGCACCACCAACATCGCGCCGGGGCAGTCGGTCGATTTCGACCTGGGCCGCCTGTTCCGCTTCGACCCGGACATGCAGTCCTACACCGTCGGCGTGGCCGACGTGCGCACCTGGTAAATCCCCTTTTCATACCCTTGTTTTGCTTGAGGCCCCTCCAAGGGGCCTTCTTTTTGTTCGGATTGCCCGGCTTGCGATCCGCCCAAATGTGACCTGGTTCAAGTTTTCGGAAGTTCATCCGATATGCTTGGGGATCGACGGACGAGACGTCGAGCCACCAGCCACGGCCAAGGCCAGGAACGTCCCCGACGGCCAGGGGACCGCCCGGCCCAAGGGAGCGCCATGCATCTGGATATTCCGACCCTGACCCTGGTCAGCCTGCTGATGGGGATCAGCGCATCGATCGGATTCACCTCGCTGATGACGGTCCTGCACACCCAACGGGTGCTGCGCATATGGGTGACCAGCATCTGGATCAGCACCGTGGCCATCATCCTGATCGGGCTGCGCAATCGCATTCCCGACGGGCTCTCGATCGTCCTCGGCAACAGCCTGCTGGTGGTCGCCAACATGCTGACGCTCAAGGGTGTCGCCGCGCATCTCGAGCTGCCCCTGCGCTGGCGCTGGCCGAGCACATTTGTGCTGGCCTACGCGGCGGCCTTTGCCTGGTACGTCTATGTCACGCCGAACCTGGCGATACGGCTGCTGATGGGCAGCCTGCAGGCGATGGCGTTCTATCTCACCTACGCCTACCTGCTGCTGCGCCACGGCGGGCCGGACATCCGCACCAGCTGCCGCATTGCCGGCATCGTGATGCTCTGCAATGGCCTGTTCTACCTCGCGCGCGCGTTCATCCCGGTCGACCCCGGCAGCGGCCAGAACATCATGCTGGCCGGCACGCCGGTGGCGGCGACCTACGTCATCGGCATCCTGGCCGGGCTGGCGTCCTACTTCGCCCTGCTGCAGCTGATCACCGAGCGCCTGATGGTCGACCTGCGCCACGCCGCGCGCACCGACGGCCTCACCGGCCTGCTCAACCGCAGCGCCATCGTCGCCGAGGGACGCGCCAGCCTCGCGCGCTGCCAGCAACGCGGGCTGCCGTTCGCCCTGCTGGTGTTCGACCTGGACCACTTCAAGCGCATCAACGACCGCTGGGGCCACGACGCCGGTGACGCCGTGCTGCAGCACGTGACGGCCATCCTCCGCGAAGTCACACGCTGGCCGGACCATTTCGCCGGACGCTACGGCGGCGAAGAATTCGTGCTTGGCCTGCCCGGCGCCGACCTGGCGCAGGGACTGGAGATCGCCGAACGGCTGCGGCACACGCTGGCGCATTCGCATGCGCGAATCGACCAGCAGAGCATTCCCGTCACCGCCAGCATCGGCGTGTCCACCGCCCAGCCCGGCCTGCGCTTCGAACAGCTGGTGCGCCGGGCCGACGAGGCGATGTACCGGACCAAGTTCGATGGTCGCAACGGCGTGAGCCTGGCCGAGGAACTCAGCCTGCGCCATGCGACTGCCGGCGACTCGCGTTGCTGACGTCGCACGCGCAGCCAAAAGCAGGCAGGCAATCCATGCCTGCCTGCCATTGCCCGGATTACCACCCGAGGGCAACGCTTATTTGGCGTTCTTGACCTCGACGACGAGGGCCTTGGTCGGCGCCGTGCCGATGTTCTCGTTGCTGTGCGTGATGGCATCACTCCAGATGGCATCCCCCGCCTTGTGTTCGGTTTCGGTGACCTTGCCGTCACCTGTGGTGGTCTTGGTCTTGCCCGCGGTGACGAAATACACCACGTTCCCAGGGTGCGAATGCATGGGCAGCGATTCACCGGGCTTGAGCCATACCTCGAGCACGCGGACCTGCTCGTTGTCGACGAGCACCTTGGTGTTCTTGGGAGCCACCTTGGCCATGTCCTGCGCCCGCACGCCAGCCGCGCACGCCAGGGCCACTGCAACCAGCGCAAACACCAGACCGCCTTTGACCGAGTTCGCCATGACACGTCCTCCTGCAACGGGATGAAGGTCGTCAATGGCTCCCCTGCGCAAAGTGGTCGCACGGGAGCCGGCTGGAAGGGCGTCCCATGCCCGGCGGGCCCATGAGAGTCCGCGCCATGCCCCCGCATGGATCAGGAACGCCGCTGCATGCCGGCTAACGGCAGACAGCGGCCCTGGCGCATGAGACATGCGCCAACGCAGGTCGGGGGCGGATGGCGACGACACGTGCGTTTGCAGCAGACACGCGACACGCCCGATCTCGGACCGGGCCGGGCGGAACCTACCCCCGGCCATGGGTGGCGTCAATCGGGCTGAAGGCAGAGCGACCCGCGTTTGGAAGGCTATCGGGAATTCCTCCGGCCACGCTGGGCGAATGCCCGGCATGGGGTCGCGTGCTGGATGCGCCCCGTTGGAGGACGCGGCGTCTAGTGCAGGACGAACAGTTTGTCGAAGCCAGCCACGCGCAAGGTGCCGCGCAGGCCGCTGTCGGCGTTGACGATGCGGATCTCGGCGCGACCGGCGCCGGCGTGTTCGCGCAGCAGCATCAGCATGCCCAGCGCGGAGCTGTCCATGCTGGAGACGGCGCCCAGGTCGATCACATAGCTGCGCGCCGCGCGGCCACCAAGGCAGGCGTCGTGGAAGTCGCGATGTACGCTGAAGTCGAAGCGCTCACCCAACTGCAGGGTCAGGCAGTCTTGCTCGGAATCGTGGTGGACGGTCAGGCTCATGGAGGCGTTTCCTGTGTAAGAACGGCGATCCATGGATGGATCGCTCGCTAATCAAACACTCTGTGTCTGATTAGGCGGAGCCAAGTCCGGGCATGCACCGGACTTGAGCGAGCCGGGAACGTGCAGGAGCACTTTCCCGGCCTTCAAGATCAGAACAGTTCGATCTCGCCGGCATCCATCGAGTTCTGCAGCGCAGGTCCGCGCGAGCGCAGCCGCGCCTTCTCGCGCTGGATGGCCAGGCGGTTGCGCACGCGCTCGGCGCGCTGCGCCAGCAGTTCCGCATCGATCGGGTTGCAGGCCAGCTCCTCGATGTCGCGCGTGCATTCGGTGGTGATCTCCTGCAGCTCCACCAGGCGTTGGCGGGTCTGGTTGATCAGCTGGCTGAGGATGTCCTCGAACTGCAGCGAGCGCACGGTGGTGGCGACGTCGGTACCGAGGCCGCGGTTGATCTCCACCGCCTGGTCGGCGACCTTGCTGGTGCGCGCGTCGCTCTCGGTGACATGGGCCATCATGGCGTCGATGCCGCCCTTGGCCGAAAGCGCGACGTTGAGATCCTGCGAGGCCATCGTGCCGACCAGGCCGCGCAGCTGCTCCATCGCGGTGCGGGCGCGCTCGACGTGGGAACCGATCTGCTCGTTGAACTGGTTGGAGTGGCTGGCCAGGTTGCGAATCTCGCCGGCCACCACCGCGAAGCCGCGGCCGGACTCGCCCGCACGCGCCGCCTCGATCGCCGCGTTGAGGGCCAGCAGGTTGGTCTCCTCGGCGATGGTGTTGACGTTCTTCAGCAGGCCAAACACCGCGTCCATTTCCTTGGCCATGCCGTCGATGCGGTAGACGATGCGCAGGCTCTCGCGCGACATCTGCACCACCATGTCGACGAAATGTTCCAGCAGGTCGCCGGTGCGCGCGGCGAAAGCCTGCACGGATACGCCCTCGTTCTGGGCGTCGATGATCTGGCGCAGCAGCGACTGCTGCATGCCGGTCTTGCGCGACAACCCATCGAACCCACCGCCCAGTTCGGACACGGCGTCGCGCAGCAGGTCCAGTGCCTGGTGCAGTTCGCGCGTGGCGTGGCCCAACTCATCGACCAGCGAGCTGCGCACTTCCTCCAGCGCCTCGCGCACCGGCGCATGGTGCGCCAGCGAGGCCTCCAGCACGGGCTCCTCGACCGGCGGAGCACGCCGCAGCTCGACAATCCACGCCGCGGTGAGCAACACGATCAGCACCGGCGCCAGCCAGGCCGAATGCCACACCAGCGCCAGCAGCAGCGCCGCGGCGCTGGCGGCCAGGCCGACGACCGGGCGCACGCGCAGGAGGGAGAAAATCGCATCCATGGAGATATCCGACGATCAGTGGGCCGCCGCAGCGGCACGGGGAAGGGGTTGATGGGCCAGCGACAGCAGGCGTGCAGCAATCTGGTCGAGCGGAAGCTTCTCGTTGGCCGCGCCCAGCTTCCACGCGGCGCCCGGCATGCCCCAAACCACCGAGGACTCCTCGTCCTGCACCAGCGTGCGGGCGCCCGTCTGCTGCAGCTCCAGCAAACCGCGCGCGCCGTCGTCGCCCATCCCGGTCAGCAGCGCGGCGATGCCGGCGCGACCGACGCTGGCGGCCATCGAGCGGAACAGCACGTCCACGCTGGGCTTGTGGCGGTTCACCGGCGGCCCGTTGTGCAGGCGACACACGTACCTGGCGCCGTCCCACATCACCAGCAGGTGCTGGCTGCCGGGCGCGATATAGGCGTGCCCCGGCTGGATCGGCTGGCCATCGCGCGCCTCGCATACGCGCATCGCCGAGCAGCCGTCCATACGCGCCGCGAACGGGCCGCTGAAGGCGGCGGGGATGTGCTGGGTGATCACGATCGGCGGCGCGTCAGGCGGCATCGCTTCCAGCACGACGCGGATCGCCTCGGTGCCGCCAGTGGACGCGCCAATGGCGATGATGGGGCTGCCGCCGCGGGTGCCAGCGGTCTGCGCGCGCGGCAACACCGCGTCGGCGGACAGGCGCGGCGGCACATCGAGCTTGCGCACCGCGGTGCGCGGGCGAGGCCTGGCCAGCGCGGCCAGCTTGACCTTGGCGCAGATCTCCTGCGCCCCCTCGGCAAAGGTGCTGGCCAGGTCGTTGCCGGGCTTGGTGAAGAAGTCCACCGCGCCCAGCTCCAGCGCGCGCAACGTGACCTCGGCGCCCTCCTGGGTCAGCGAGGACACCATCACCACCGGCATCGGCCGCAGCCGCATCAGGTTCTCGAGGAAGGTGATGCCGTCCATCCGGGGCATCTCCACGTCCAGCGTGAGCACGTCGGGGTTGAGCTGCTTGATCTTGTCGCGGGCGATCAGCGGGTCGGCCGCCGTGCCCACCACTTCGATGCCCGGATCGCACGAGAGCATGGTCGACAACAGTTTCCGCACCAGCGCGGAATCATCGACCACCAGGACACGTACTCTTTCCATCGCCTAATCGTCTCGCCTTCGTCGTGCATGGCGGCCGCGCCGCCCGCACTTGCTGGCCCTTGCCGGCGCCGGATGCTTGCCAGGGTGGGTTGTCCGCCGCGCGTGGCGCGTCAGAACAGTTCCACCTCTCCCTTTATCGGATCGTTTGCCAAACGCTTGAGGTACTGGCGCTCGCCGTCCGCCACCACCGCGTCGGTGCGGCCCCGCAGCAGGCGCACGCGCGCCTTGCCGGTGCACGGGAAGAACTGCACGTGCCGGGGGTGGACGTCGCCAAGATCCTCGGCGCGCACGTCCAGCCGCTCTGCCGTCAGATACCGCCGCACGAATTCGATGTTGCGCTGGCCGATGTCGGTCATGGTGGCCAGCACGCGGCCGCCGCCAAACACCTTGACCTCCAGGTTCGCGCGCTGCCCGCCCGCCTTGAGGATGGCGTTGATCAGCTGCTCCATGGCGTCGTTGCCGTATCGCGCCGCGCGCCCCACGGTGTCGGCCCAGCCGCAGCGCTCCCCGCCCAGGGGCTCGGGCAGCATGAAGTGGTTCATGCCACCGATGCCGCGCACACGGTCGTAGATGCAGGCCGACACGCACGAACCCAGCACCGTGGAGATCATCTCGTCCTGCTGGCTCACGTAGTACTCGCCGGGAAGCACCTTCACCGTGACGCAGGCCTGGGCCGGGTCCCAGAAACGGCGCAAGTGCTCGAAGCCTGGCAACACGCGGGCCGGGTCATAGCCAGCGCCCGAAGGGACATTGACTGCAGGGACGCTCATGCACTGCCTTTCCGGTAGACCGTGCGTCCTATCAGGTCGAAGCTGTCGTTGAGCCCGTACATGGACTCGGAATGACCAAGGAACAGGTAACCACCTTCCGGCAGCAGTCCCGCATAGCGCTGGAACAGCCGCTGCTTGGTGGGTTTGTCGAAATAGATGACGACGTTGCGGCAGAAGATCGCGTCGAACGGTCCCTGCATCGGCCATTCGTGCAGCAGGTTCAGCGGCAGAATGCTGACCAGCTCGCGCAGGCGCGGGTGCACGCAGGCGAACTGCTCGTACTCACCCTCGCCGCGAAGGAACCAGCGACGGCGACGTTCGGCGCTGACGCCTTCCAGCCGCTCGATCGGATAGATGCCCTTGCGCGCGGTCTCCAGCGCCTGCGGCGACAAGTCGGTGGCGAGGATCTTCGCGTCGACGTTGCCGCCGTGCTTTTCCAGCGCCTCGGCGAGCACCATGGCCAGCGTGTAGGGCTCCTCGCCCGTGGCGCAGCCTGCTGACCACAGGCGCAGTCGGCCGCCGCTCTTCTTCTCGGAGATCCAGCGCGGCAACAGTTCGTTGGTCAGCAGGTCGAAATGGTGTGACTCGCGGAAGAACGCGGTGACGTTGGTGCTGATCGCACTGGCCAGCTCGCCCAGTTCGCCGTGCGGGTCACGGCGCAGCACATCGCAGTAGGCAGCGAAGTCTCGCAGCTGCAGCGCGCGCAGGCGCCGCAGCAGCCGACCCTGCACCAGCTGGCGCTTGTGCTCGCCGAGCGAGATGCCGCAATGCTCGTACACGAAGGTGCGCAGGAATTCGAACTCGGCGTTGCCCAGCAACGGGCCGCCCATGCCCGCCACGGCGGTGTTGTTGTCCATCGTGGCGGCCATGTTCACGCTCAGAACTCCTTCCAGGCGCCCGCGTCGGCGGCTTCCGCCCGCGACGGACGAGCCGGCGCGGCGGCGGTGTTGCGCACTGCGGCGAACACTGCCTCCGCCTCGGCCATCACCGACTGGCTGCGTGCCTTCTCGCTGGCCGCCTCGGCGGCGCCCTCGCCCATCTGGAAGAAGCTCACCTGGCGAGCCAGTTCACCGGCCTGCTCGTGCATGGCGCGGGCGGCGGCCGCGGCCTCTTCCACCAGCGCGGCGTTCTGCTGGGTCATCTCGTCCATCTGCAGCACGGCGTGGTTGACCTGGTCGATGCCGGCCGACTGCTCCTGGCTGGCGGCGGCGATCTCGGCCACGATGTCGGTGACCTTCTTCACGCTGTCCACGATCTCGGCCAGCGCCTTGCCCGACTGGTCCACCAGCGACGAACCCACGCGAACCTTCTCGGCGCTGTCGTTGATCAGGCCCTTGATCTCCTTGGCGGCGCCGGCGCTGCGCTGCGCCAGGTTGCGCACCTCGGTGGCCACCACTGCAAAGCCGCGGCCCTGCTCGCCAGCGCGCGCCGCTTCCACAGCCGCATTGAGCGCCAGCAGGTTGGTCTGGAAGGCGATCTCGTCGATCAGGCTGACGATGTCGGAAATCTTGCGGCTGGAATCGTTGATCTCGCGCATGGCCGCGCTGGCCTGCGCGGCCACTTCGCCACCGTGCTCGGCCTGGCGACGCGTCGCGCTGGCGAGCTGATTGGCGTGGCTGGCGTTCTCCGCATTCTGCTTGACGGTGGAGGTCATCTCCTCCATCGACGAGGCGGTTTCCTCCAGGCTGGAGGCCTGTTCCTGAGTGCGCTGACTGAGGTCATCGTTGCCGCGGGCGATCTGCTGCGCGGCCGAGCTGACCGAACCTGCGCCGTGGCGGACTTCGCCCACGATGGCGCCCAGGCGCGCGTCCATGGTGCGCAGCGCATCCAGCAGTTCGCCGAGCTCGTCCTTGCGGCGGGCATCGATGTGATGGCCGAGGTGGCCCGTCGCGATCGCGTTGGCGACCTTCACCGCCACGCCGAGCGTGCGCAGGATCGAACGCATCAACAGGATCGCCATCGCGCCGGCAATGAGCAGGCCTGCGAGCAGCGACACCATGCTGATCGCGCGCACGAAGTGGTAGCGCGCCACCTGGCCATCGTAGATGTCCTTGGCGTCGGCACGCTGGGCGTCGACCATCTTGCCCAGGGATTCCTGGCGCTGTATCAGCAGCGGTCGCACTTGCATTTCCAGGAGTTCCATGGCGCCCGTATCGCCCTGGTTGAGTGCGTCGACCATCGAGCTCTTGGCATCGGTGTAGTCGGCATCGGTCGCACGCCACTCGTCGTAGTACTTCTTGACCCCGGCGCTCATCGGGATCGCCGCCAGCTGCTTCTTGAGCGGCTCCATGTCGGCCTGAAGCTTGTTGTATTCGGCCAGCTTGGCCTTGACCTGGTCAGGCTTGCCCACCAGCGAACCCGATTCACCCAAGAGGATGAAGGACATCAACTGGTGTGCGGTGAGCTGCGAGACGATCTGCGTGGGCACGATCTCCTCGTCGTAGATCTTGCCCATGCCGTCATTCTGCAGTTGCAGCGAACCCAGGCCGATGATCGCGCCGCCGATCAGCATCAGGCCAAGCAGGCCGAATACCAGGCGCATGCGGTTGCGGACGGTCAGCTCCGGGGCTTTCAAGGTGAACTTCTTCATGATGGTTCGACTTCCTGCTTGATCGTTCAGGCCACGGCTTTCACATCGGAGGCGGCGGGCAGCGCCGCCTCCAGCATCTGGGCATCCTGGGGCTGCAACAGCTTGTCCACATCCAGCAGCAGCACCATGCGCTCGCCGGCTGAGGTCAGGCCCTTCAGGTATTCGGTATCGACGGTGACGCCCATGTCCGGCACCGGGCGGATCGCATCGTCGGCAACGTCGAGCACGTCCGACACCGCGTCCACCACCACGCCGAAGTTGCGGCCGGCCACGGTGATGATCACGGTGACGGTGGTGGCGCTGTACGACTCTCGCTCCAGTCCGAAACGCAGGCGCATGTCGATCACCGGCACGATGGCGCCGCGCAGGTTGAGCACGCCGAGCACGTAGTGCGGGGCCTGCGGAATGCGCGTCACCGGGGTCCAGCCACGAATCTCGCGGACCGCCAGGATGTCGATGCCGTATTCCTCGTGGGCGAGGTTGACGGTGAGGTATTGCGACTGGAGCGCCTCGCTCCGGTGGTTATCGGACATGGTTGCCTCGTCGTCGGGGCCACGTGCGAGGCCCCATTCGGGATCTGGATCGGCGGTGGTGGTCGAAACTTGAGGGGACGACGCTCCCTTGCGGAGCTTTCCCGCAGGAGCGTGGCCTCAGAATTCGGTCCAGGCGCCGGCGGCGACCGACGCGCCGCGCCGCGCCGCGGATGTCGGGACGACCTGTCTGCGCGTTGGCGCTGGCGCCGCCGTCGGGGCGTCCTTCAGTCGGAAATAGCGGACCTGGCGTTGCAGCTCCTCGGCTTGTTCCTGCATGGCGCGGGCGGCCGCAGCGGCCTCCTCCACCAGCGCGGCGTTTTGCTGGGTCACCTCGTCCATCTGCGTGACAGCACGGTTGACCTGATCAATGCCGCTGGACTGCTCCTGGCTGGCCGCCGCGATCTCGGCCACGATGTCAGTGACGCGCTTGACGCCGTCGATGATGGTGGCGAGCACCTGGCCGGATTCATCGACCAGCACCGAGCCTGCCCGCACCTTGTCGACGGTGTCTCCGATCAGCGCCTTGATCTGTTTGGCGGCGCCTGCACTGCGCTGGGCGAGGTTGCGAACTTCGCCAGCCACCACCGCGAATCCGCGGCCCTGTTCGCCGGCGCGCGCGGCCTCCACTGCTGCATTGAGCGCGAGCAGGTTGGTCTGGAAGGCTATCTCGTCGATCAGCTGGACGATGTCCGTGATCTGCCGGCTGGCCGTCTCGATCTCGGCCATGGCGCCGCGGGTCCGTTCAGCCACTTCGCCGCCCCGCTCCGCCTGCACGCGTGCGCTGCGCGCGAGCTGGTCGGCGTGACCGGCGTTGTCCGCGCTCTGGCGCACCACGGAGGTCATCTCCTCCATCGAGGCGGCGGTTTCCTCGAGGCTGGAGGCCTGCTCCTGGGTGCGGTGGGACAAGTCGTCATTGCCGCGCGAGATCTGTTCGGCCGCGGTCGACACCGCCTGCGAACCCTGCTGCACTTCGCGCACGATCTCCACCAGCTTGCTGCGCATGCGTTGCAAGGCGTCGAGCATGCTCCCGGCAGGGAAGGCGCCAACGTCCTCGCCGCCAGCCAGGTCGCCATCGGCGATGCGGTTGGCCATCGCCAGGGCGAACGCGGGTTCGCCGCCGATGCTCTGACGGATGCTGCTCATCGATCGCCAGACCACGCCGATCACCAGGGCTCCGAGCAGCAGCGCGCGCAGCAGGCTGCCTTCCAGCGTCTGGCGAAACTCCGCATCGATGTCGACGAAGTACGCCCCGGCGCCTACGTGCAGATCCCACGGCTGGTACCAGGCCGTATATGTGATTTTGTGCTGAAGCTCCTGGCTGCCAGGCATGGGCCAGATGTACTCGGTGGCGCCATGGCCGTCGCGACGGTCCGCCGCCAGCATGTCCTGGTAGAAGTGCTTGCCGGTGATGTCGGCGTCGTTCTCGATGCTGGAGCCCACGCGCTTGCTCAGGATCGGATGCATGCGCATGACGTAGTGGGAATCGAATACGAACACGTAGCCCTTGCCGTCGTTCCAGCGAAGCGCCGACAGCGCGAGCAGCGCGCGCCGACGCGCCTCCTCATCAGAGAATTCACCGGCCTGCGCGCGGGCATGGAAGCTTTCCAGCAACGAGGTGGCGGTCGCGACCTCATCGGCCAGGGCATGCACCCTGGCCTGCATCTGCAACCGCCGGCTATCCATGGCGGTGATGACGGTGAGCGTCACCAGGCCGGCCACGACGAAGGCAATGACCAGCCAGACCTTGGCCGCAAGGCCGAGGCGATCGAGGTACTTCAATGGGGATTTCATGGGGAGAGACCTTCAGAATGAAATGGGCGGAATGCGATGGCCCGGATTCATTCCCTGCACTGCTCGACACCAGCCCGCAGGCCAGCGGCCGCGGCTTCCTGTCGCGACTGGGGGATACGATGTTTTTTGGTACGTCCTGCCGGCTTCCGGCTGCCCCAGCGAGGGAATGTCCGGAATTCGGCAATGTTTCACTTGCTTCCGTCAGGCGCCGGATTCCCGCGATCGCGGGAGCGACGAGAGAAAAGTCCTTTTCTCTTCGCGCGCCCTGTCAGGCGGCCTTACGCCGACCCTGCAGCCGAACCAGCCCTGCGATGTCCACGATGAGCGCCACCGAACCATCGGCAAGGATGGTCGCGCCCGAGATGCCCTGCACGCGGCGATAGTTGGCCTCCAGCGACTTCACCACCGCCTGCTGCTGCCCGATCAGGCCGTCAACGAACAGGCCCATGCGTGCGCCGTCGCCTTCCACCACCACCATCAGGCCCTCGTCGATCGCCTGCACGGCGGTGTCGCAGCCGAACGCATCGTGCAGGCGAATCACCGGCAGGTATTCGCCGCGGAAGCGGAACAGTTCGCCGCCGCCCGCCACGCTGCGCACCGCGTCGGCCTTGAGCTGCACGGACTCGACGATGGAGACGAGCGGCACGATGTAGCGTTCCTCGCCCACCGCGGCGGTCAGGCCGTCGATGATGGCCAGGGTGAGCGGCAGGGTGATGGTGAACACGCTGCCCTTGCCCTGCGTGCTGCGGATGGTGACCGTGCCGCCGAGGTCCGACACGTTGCGGCGGACCACGTCCATGCCCACGCCGCGACCGGACAGATCGGTGGTGACGGCGGCCGTCGAGAAGCCCGGCTGGAAGATCAGTTCCGCCACGGCCTCGTCACTCATGCCTTCAGCGCTGGCGATCAGGCCACGCTGCACCGCCTTGCTGACGATGGCGTCACGATTGAGACCGGCGCCGTCGTCGGACACTTCCACCACGATGCTGCCGCCGCGATGTGATGCGGCCAGGGTGAGCGTGCCGGTGTCTTGCTTGCCCGCGGCTCGACGCTTTTCGGGCGTCTCCAGGCCGTGGTCGATGGCATTGCGCACCAGGTGCACCATGGGATCACCGATCTTCTCCAGCACCGTTTTGTCCAGCTCGGTCTGTTCACCGACCAGGTCCAGCTTCACCTGCTTGCCGAGCTTCTGGCTGATGTCGCGCACCATGCGCGGAAAACGGTTGAAAACGGAGGCGATGGGCAACATGCGGATGCCCATCACGCTTTCCTGCAGCTCGCGCGTGTGGCGCGCCAGTTGCGCCAGGCCGTGCTCGAGCATGGCCAGCCGCGAGGCGTCGACCTCGCCGCCGCGGAAGGTATCGAGCATCGACTGGGTAATCACCAGCTCGCCCACCAGGTTGATCAGTCCGTCGATCTTGTCGATCGATACGCGCACCGAACTGGATTCGGCGCTGGCTTCGCGCTGCGCGCGCACCGCGCCGGCATCGGCGACGTTGGCCGCGGGCGCTGCCGGCGTGGCAGGGGTCGCGACCGGCGACGCCACCTCGGCCACGATGTGCTTCGCCTCGATCGCGAGGTCGCATTCGTCTTCCACCCAGTCGAACACGGCCGCGATATCGGCGCGCCGGGCCGGTCCCTTCAGTTCGATGGTCCAGCCCAGGTGGCATTCGGTGGGCTCGAGCGCCGCCAGGGTGGCGGGCAGGCGATCCAGCTCCGTCTTCACCGTGAGTTCGCCGAGCCCGGCCAGCTCGCGGATCAGTCGCAGCGGTTCGTTGCCGCCCGCCAGCATGCCCGCGTGGGGACGGAAGCGGACCGTCCAGGCATCGGCCTGATCCACCTCGCGACGCGCCTGCACGCCGGCGACCGGCGCCCCGCGCCCCATGGCCGCAGCCAGCTCGTTGCGCAACGCCTCCGCCACCGCATCATTGAGTGGCTCACCGGCCTGTGCACGGGCGAACATGGCGCGCAGGCAGTCCACCGTACGCAGCAAGAGTTCGATGATGGCGCCGTCAATCGCGCGTTTGCCGCCACGCACCTCGTCGAGCAGCGATTCGGCCTCGTGGGTGAACGACGACATCTCCGGAAATCCGAAGGTGGCCGCGCCGCCCTTGATCGAGTGCGCCGCGCGGAAGATGGTGTGCACCAGTTCCGCGTCGCCGCCGTTGTCCAGCGCGAGTAGCGACGATTCCATCGTGTCGAGCCCTTCCAGGCTCTCTTCGATGAACACCTGTTGGAACTGCGCCAGGCCGGTCTTGCTCATGGGGTGCGTCTCTGGTTGGAACGGTGACATGCAAATCGAGTCCCTTCTCCCTCTGGGAGAAGGCGCCGGCAGGCGGATGAGGGCATTGCCACCTTCACGGTGGTGCGGGCGAAGGGCGACGTTGAAGATCGCGCGAGACCCGTACCCTCTCCCCCAACCCCTCTCCCGCCAGGAGAGGGGCCAAGGCCATCAGCCCAGCACGCGCTTGACGGTGGCCAGCAACTGCTCCGGATCGAACGGCTTGACCAGCCAGCCGGTGGCGCCGGCCGCCTTGCCTTCCATCTTCTTGTCGGTGTGCGATTCGGTGGTCAGCATCAGGATCGGCACGCCCTTGTAGGCAGGCATCGTGCGCAGCTCGCGCACCATGCTGATGCCGTCCATCACCGGCATGTTCACGTCGGCCAACACCAGGTCGAAGCTGCCGCCGCGCGCGGCGTCCAGCGCCAGCTGGCCGTTCTCGGCCTCGCTCACATCGTGGCCGGCGCCGCGCAGGGTGAAGGCCACCATGCCGCGCATCGAAGCCGAATCATCAACCGCAAGAATCTTTGCCATGTTCCACCTCAGTTTCAGGCCGGCATCGACGCCGGCAATTCCAGGACCTGGGACAGGCCGAGCACGTCGGCCGCCTCACGCATCGCCACGCTCACACCGGACCACGCGAGCGCCAGGCCTCGCGCGGCCGCCTCGCGGCGGAACACCAGCAGCAGCTGCAGCGCGGCCGAATCCACGCGCTCCACGGCGGCGCCATCCAACTCCGCAGCGGATGCGCCCAAGGCATCGGCCAGGCTTGCCTTGACGTCGGCCGTGCTGGCCAGCCGGAAATCAGCCGGCAGCGCGATCACGCGCGCCTCGCCCTTGCCCTTCGTCCTGCCGCCCATGCCATCGTCTCCGTGCCGCGCCCCGCGGGCGTCTTCGCTGAGGCTTATCGGCCGGGGCGCGCATGGCTTTAGCCGCGACAGGGGCGCGAGCCGTGACGGACACGACAAAAAGCCACTCAAGTTTTCACGACAGGCGCCGACTTACAGGGCACGGATGGGCGCGCGCACGACGCTCCGCCGCAAGGAGCCCAGCTTGGTCATTCAACCCACCAGCTTCGCCGCCCTCGCCTGGGCCGGCGCCGCCTCCGGCAGCGCTGCCGAAAGTTGGCGCATCGGCACGGTGCTGGCTGCGCGGCCGCTGGGGGTCAACCCACAGGGCATGCTGGTGCTGCAGATCGGCGCGCTGGCCGTCGAAACCGAAGCGCCGCGCGGCCAGCTGCCATCGCAATTCCAGGTGCGCGTGCTCAGCCTCGGGGCACAGCCTCAATTGGAAGTAATCGCGCCGAATACGCCCGAGCCGGCCAGCCAGCTTGCCCTGCGCGAGCGCCTGCCGCAGCAGAACGGCTATGCGCCGCTGTTGGCCACGCTCGACGCGCTGTCGCAACGCCCGGCCCTGCGCCAGTTGCCGGCCTATCTGCGCCCGGCGCTGGCCTTGCTCGAACACGGCGTGCGCACGCCCGCCGAGATCACTCGCGGTGAGGGACTGGCCGAAGCGATCAAGCGCAGCGGCCTGTTCCTCGAGGCGGAACTGGCGCAGCCCCATGTCGACATGGCGGGACTGAGCCAGGAGGACTGGAAAGGCGCCTTGCTGCGACTGGCCAGCTTGCTCGACGACGAACTGCCCGCGCCCCGTCCTCCCTCGGGTGGTAACGAGACGCCACCGCCACTTCAGCAGCGCGGCGTGCAGGCGCAGCCCCGCGTGACGCTGCCGCTGGAAGAGCTCGGCGACGATATCGGAGCCCTGCTCGGTCGCCTCCACGGCGAGGTGCACGCCGCCCTCGCGCGCGTCGAAGTGGCGCAGCTTGAGGCCACCACCGCATCGGCGTGGATGATCGAAATCCCGCTGCAGGGTGAGGGTGGACGCGACATCCTGCAGCTCCAGTTGCAGCACGGTCTCGATGCCGAGGCCGTCGCCGCCTGGACGCTGGGCTTTGCGCTGGACCTGCCGTCGCTCGGCCCAGTCCAGGGCGAGCTGCAACTGCGCGATCTGCGTCTCTCGGTACGCCTGTGGGCGGAGCGAGGTGACACCGTGCATCGGCTCGAACAGCAGTTCGGCGCATTGCGCCAGCAACTGGCCTCACATGGCCTGATCCTCGACCAGCTGAGCTGCCAGCGCGGCCTTCCGCACGCGAGCAGCCCTCACAGCGCGATCCTGCTGAAGACGATGGCATGAGCACTTCGCTACCCAATCCCCAGCGTCGCGTGACGCTGAAGCTTTCCAGCAGCGCATCCGGCGCGGCGCCCGCCGCCAAGCTGCGGCCCGAAGCGCTGGAGACTCTGCTGGCGCGCGCCCGCGCACTCGGCATTCCGCTACACCACGATCCGCAGATGGCCGCCCTGCTCGCCTCGTTGCGCCTGCGCCAGGACGTGCCGGGCACGCTGTATGCCGCCGCCGCCGCGGTGCTGTCCTGCGTCTACGACGCAGCCGAAGAGCACGGCTGAATCTCCGCGGGCCTGGCGACCACGACTACCCGCGCGGCATGACGCGATTTTCATCTGCCGTCGGCAACAGTGGACCTACCCCACCCAGGATCCACCATGCCTGCCCCATCCACGCCCGCCGCGCCCAGGCGCCGGCAGCGAGTCCCCGACGAACCTGGCCTTGTGCAGGCCGGCGGCCCGGTCACGGCGCCCCGTGCTTCCACCGGGCCGGGCTGAGGACATTGCGCCATGGGTCAACGTCCACTCTTCCCCCTGCCATTCGTGCCGCTGCCGACGCTGGCATGCAGCGCGCTGTCGCTGCCCAATGAACCCGTCGATCAGGTGGATCTCGCCCGCTACAGCGGCGAGTGGCATGAGATCGCCCACCTGCCTCAGCACTTCCAGCACCACTGCGCCGACCGCATCACCGCGACCTACACCGAGCGAACCGACGGCACGCTGGCCATGAGCAATGCCTGTCACACCTGCGACGGGGGCAAGGGTCATGCCCGCGGCGTGGCGCGTCGGCTGGCTGACAAGCCAGGGGCCCTGCGCGTGCGCTATGCGCCGGCATGGCTGGCGTGGCTGCCGTTCGTCTGGGCCGACTACTGGATCATCGAGCTCGACAGCGAATATCAGTGGGCGGTGGTCGGCAGTCCCAGCAAGAAGTCGATGTGGGTGCTCTCGCGCACGCCCTCGATGAGTCCGGAACTGTTCGACCGCTTGCGCCTGCGCTCGGGACTGCGCGGCTACCCGGTGGACAAGCTGGTCATTGCCGGCGGCCTCGACTGAGCGCCCTGCGCGTCGTGCTGATGCGTCACAACGCGATGGTGGCGGACAACAGCGCCGGGTTGCCCTTAAGGCGATTCTTTACGTCGAACTCGTGCAGCCAGCGCAGCGAGAACTCGACCTGCCCGCCCTGCCACTTCTTCATGTAGTTCACCATCGGGCCCAGCGCCAGCGAGCGGCCCTTGAATCCATTGAGCAGATCGGCGGTCGGCCCGCTGTCCTTTTCGAGCTGATAGATCCAGCCGCCGACCGCGCCCACGCCCCAGCCAGTGGGGAAGCGCTTCATCAGCAGCGAGTCGATGCGGAACACGGCGCCGTTCTGGTAATCGGTGGCGTTGTTCTTCGTGTAGAAATCCACCGCCGTGGTGGTGCTCCATTCGAGCGAACCTTCCTGGAACAGCTGGGTGTAGCCCACCGTCGGCGAGAACGTCCAGTTGTTGAGGCTAGGGTTCGCCAATTGGCCAGTCTTGTAATCGCCGGTGGGCGCATAGATGTACAGCGACAGCGAAAGATGTTGGGTCTGGCTGAAATGATGGCTGGCTATCACCGGCGCAAACGTCATGTCGTAAAGGCCAGTGTCGCTGTCGCTCTTGCTTCCGCTCAGCGGGCCAAGGCGCAGATTGGCGGTGACATCGACATAGGCGAACGGCACGGTCACCATCGAGGCGAAGTTCCACGAAGGCGACTTGGTGTTCCAGATATACACACCGGTGAGTGACAACAGGTCGAAGCGCCCTTCCAGACCCAGCGACGTGCCGCCGCCGGTGAGGGGCACTTCGCGCGTGCCGCTGATGGTTCCGTCGTAATAGGCGTAGGACACAGCGAAGGTCCAGCCGGGCGTGGGCGGAATCAGCCCCGAATACGAGGTTGCCTGCAAGCCGGTGATCGGGCGCCCCAGGCCACCTTCGGTGGCGTGCGCCGGAATGGCGATGGCGATGGCGGAGGCGATGACGAGGGGAAGCAGCGCAAGTCGTTTCATATCGTCCCTGGACCACGTGTTGATTGGCCAAGGGCACGCTGCGAGGGGGAGGCTCGCGCCCGTGGCATGGGCTTGTGGTTGCAGCGTGGCGATCTGGCTCGTGGCCAACAAGCGAAAATCCACCTAGCGAAGTTAGGTAGAAATACGGTGGTGGTGAGCTCGCCACCAGGGCAGCGCAGGCGCCATCACGCTGGCCGTACCGATGTCGGTCGCACGCGGGTGGTTGCCTGCCGTCGGACAGTAGAACTACCGATGCACGATCCACGCGCCACCCCGATCATCCCCCTGTCGATGACAGGGAGCAGTTGATCATGAGGAAGGCGTGGCGCAAGGCATGGATGCTGGTCGGCGTCTGGATGGCCTCAACGGGGCTGTTGCACGCGCAATCCAACGCGGAAATGAACGCTGCGAACAATCCGTTGCAACCCAGCCTTGGATTGAATCTTCAGGACGCTTACACGGGCAGTTATTACAACCTCGACGATGCCGACGCCAACGCATTCCTGCTGCGTGGCGCCATCCCTCACAAGCTGTTTGGCCTGCCGCAACTGATGCGCACGACGTTGCCGTTGGTGACCACGCCCAACCTGGCGCCGGATGGAAGAACTACCCGCATGGGCGACTTCAACGTATTCGACGTGGCGCTGTTCAAGGCCGGGCCGTTCGAAATGGGCATTGGACCGCAACTGACCGCGCCCACCGCGGGCGATTCGCGGACGGGGACCGGCAAGTGGCAGGCGGGCCTGGCCGCGTTGGCCATCGCGCCCAAAGCCTGGGGACTCATCGGCGGGCTGGTGACCTGGCAGCATTCGTTCGCCGGTTCGGGCAACCGCTCGACCCAGAACAACCTGCAGGTGCAGCCCTTCTTCATCTACAACCTGCCGCGCGCCTGGTATTTCCGCAGCACGGCGACCTGGACCTGGGACCTGCACGCGGGCACGCATTACCTTCCGGTGGGCGTGGGCATGGGAAAGATCTGGAAGGACCGCAGCGGCGTCACCTACAACCTGTTTGCCGAGCCGCAGTTCACCGCGGCCCGCGAAGGCGACGGCGTCCCGCAGTTCCAGCTGTTCTTTGGCCTCAACCTGCAGTTCCCGCTGTAGTAACGCGGCCGGCGCAACAATCCAACGGCTGCGCCGCCACGGATACCCACGTCCCCGGGAGGATCTATGCATCGTTCGTTGACCCTGGCCATGCTCGCCTGCACTGGCCTCGCCATGGCCTCGCTCGTCCACGCACAGGCGAAGGACAATGGTTTCATCCAGGGCTACGCCACGCCGCAGAAGGCCGCCCAGCTGCAGGATGAGCTGTTGTACCAGCGCGCCGTGCAGGCTTACCTGTGGGCGCTGCCGGCGCTCAACATGGTGGCGATGAAAGAGGGCTCCGAGCGCGTCTTCGGCAAGGGCTACAACGTGCTGCCGATCTTCAAGGAGCGACTCAACGCCAAGACCCTGGTCACCACGCCCAACTCCGATGTGATCTACGCGATGGGCTACGTGGACCTGGCCGAAACGGGCCCACTCGTGATCGAAGTGCCGCCGGGCCTGCAGGGCATCCTCGACGATTTCTACCAGCGCCCGGTATGCATGGAGAAGCCGCTCGACGGCAAGCGCGCCTGCGGCGATGTCGGCCTTCCGGGACCGGACAAGGGCAAGGGCGGCAAGTACTTGGTGCTTCCGCCCGACTACACCGGCAGCGTGCCCGACCAGGGCTATTACACCTACCGCTCGCGCACCTACGGCCTGTTCGTGTTCTGGCGCGGCTTCTTCAAGGACCCCAAGGATCTCGAGCCGCCGGTGAAGGTGATGGAGCAGACCCGCATCTACCCGCTGGGCAAGGAATCGACCGCCAAGCCGATGGTGTTCCCCGATGCATCCAGCAAGCCGGCCAACATGCTTTATCCCACCGATGGTTCCGCCTTCGACATGCTCGCGCGCTACGTCGACCACGAGTACGTCGATCCGCAGGACATGGAGATGCGCGGCGTGCTCGCCACGCTGGGCATCGTCAAGGGCCAGCCGTTCAAGCCGGACGCCCATACCAAACAGATACTCGACCGCGGGGCGCGCACCGCCTATCAGATGACGCGAGCGCTGGGCTTCCAGCGCCCCGATGACGCCCCTGCGCAACGCTACTATCCCGATCGTCACTGGATGAATCCGTTCCCGGACAATGCCGACTTCACCACCCCGACCTATAACGAAGTCGACGCGCGAACCAAGTTCTTCGCCCTTGCCTACTCCACCAGCCCCGGCATGGCGATCAACATGGAGAACGTGGGCGCCAAGTACCCCTTCACCGCCTGGGACGTGAACAACCAGCCGCTCAGCGGCAGCAAGACCTATCGGCTGCGCCTGCCCAAGGGCATACCCGCCGCGCTGTTCTGGTCGGTGACGGCGTACGACTCGGTCACGGCGTCCGGCCTGGACAACGGCCAACCGTTCCCTTCGCTCAACCAGATGGACAAACCCGCCGCCGATGCTGACGGCACGACGGAGATCTGGTTCGGTCCCACCCGGCCCAAGGGCGCGACCAACTGGATACGCACCGTGCCGGGCAAGGGTTACTTCGTGCTGCTGAGGTTGTACGGCCCCACCAAGACGTTTTTCGACAAGAGCTGGGTCCCCGGCGACTTCGAGCCGCAGGGCTGATCGCGACACGTCGCCGTCAGTGGGGCGTCAGGCCCGCCCCATCCGCCGGGAACAGGGCGATGGCCTGCTGCGCTGCTTCTTCCAACGATCGTGTGACCGCGTCGAAGTCGGCTCCCAGGGGTACGACGGCGTCCGTCGTCACCAGCGGCTCCGGCAGCAGCAACGCGACGATGCGGACGCCCGGCATGCGCTGCCGCAACGTGGCGCTCATGGCCTCGCAATCGGCACGTTCCGCGGTGGCATCGGCGCTCACGACGTAGGCCAGCGAGACCGCGTCAGGCGTGGCTTCTGGATGCGGCTCGGCATCGAAGGCGGCGAAATCATCGGGCGCAAGATGGCGGGCGTCGATGTGAAGGTCACGCAGCACGCGGGTCAGCATTTCGGTGGCGAGGTCGTCGACCACCGAGCCCAGCCCCACGCAGAGCACCAAAGTACCCGGCGCCACGGCGAGCGAGCCTTGCCAGCGCCCCGCTACGTCGACGCGCATCTGGCGCAGGCGACGCCCGATGCTGGCGTCGTCGAGCACGGTGGGACGCATGCGACGCAACGACCATCGACTGCGGTCGTGGCCCAGCGTTTCGACCACTTTCACCACGGCGTCGCGCAGCACGTTCTGTTGCTCGCGGCTGATGGCGCCGCGCATCAGGTCGATACGACCCAGTTGCATCGCCGGCAGCAGGACCGAGTCGCCGTAGGCTGCGAAGGTCTTGCGTTTGAGGAAGCTGCGCGCCTCGGCAAGAATTTCGTGGGCATCACCGGACAGCGCGCGCTGGTAGAAGCGTTGCGGCATGGTCAGCGCTGGCGCGTCACCCAGCAGCACGTTGAGCAGGTTCAGCCCCTCCACGTGACGCCCCGCCACCACCAGGCACAGCGTCAACGGCGTGGACATCACCAGTCCCACGGGTCCCCACAGCCAGCTCCAGAAGATCGCCGAGACCACCACCGCCAGGGGCGACAGGCCGGTGGTATGTCCGTAGAGGAACGGCTCGACCAGCTGCGACACCACCAGTTCGACCACGAAGTACAGCACCAGCGTCATCACCAGCAGCGACCATCCCGGCGTCACCGCCGCCGCGAACAACGCCACCAGCGCAGCCACCATCCACACACCGACGTAGGGGACGAAGCGCAATACGGCCGTGAGGCAGCCCCACAGCGGCGCGTTGGGCACGCCGATGACGGTCAGGCCGAGCCAGATCGCCACGCCCACCCCGAAATTCACTGAAAACGTCGACAGGAAGAAGCGCGACAGGCGGGCGCCCGCGTCGTTGATCGCCGCCGTCGTGGCGCGCAAGTCCGAACCGCCGGCGAGGCGGATGAAACGGTCGCGCAGCGACTCCTGCTCCAGCAACACGAACACCAGCACCACCAGCACGATGCCGGCGGTCTGCAAAGGAATCCAGGCAGTGGAGAGCACGCGCGTCATCACCTCCATCGGCGTGGTGGGTCGATGGACCGAACCTGCCTCCGAGGCCGGTGACTCCGGCGATGCCGACGGATGCTCAGGCGCCGATGGCGCCGCTGGCAACGTTCCCTCGGCCTGGTTGATCACCTTGCCGACCTCGCCCTGCATGATCTCGAAACGGCCGAGCGTCATCTCGCGCAGCGTCGTCACCTTGCCGCGAATGGTCGCCTCGTACTGCGGAAGGCCGCGCGCCATGTGGACCACCTGCGAGCCCATCATGCTGGCCAGACCGGTACCGATCACCACGAAGGCGATCACCGCGACCAGCACGGAGAGGCCATGACCGAGTCCGAGGCGTCGGTACAGGCGCACCCAGGGCGCCAGCAACAGGCTCAGGAAGAAGGCCAGCACCACCGGCACCAGCACTTCGCGCCCGACATAGAGCAACGCCAGCACGGTGCCGGCGGCCACGATGACGACGGCGCGTTGACCCGCTGAGGTGGCCGGCACGTCACTGGCGGGCGATGACATCGGCAATCTCCTCGACCTCGGGGTATCGCAGGGCGTCGGTGACGCTCCCGCGATCGGAAGCATAACGGGTCGCCAGGCGCCCGGTCTGTCGTGGCGGTGTGATTGCGTTGGCAGTGGAAGCCCGCGAGTCGGTTGCGTGGGGCTCTACAGATCGGCGACAGCCATGCTCTCCAGCGGACCGATCCGGTCTGTCGTTTCTCGCAATGCGTTTCTTCTGCAGCAACGCGATGTCAGGGTGAAGCTGCCGCGTCTCTGTCGTGCACAGAGTGCGATACTGCATTGATCGAAGCAGATCAGGCCACTTCGCTTTCGGCAGGCAGGCGGCACAGGCGTCCCACGTCGAGCAGGGCTACGAAGCTGCCCTGCCATGGAATGACCCCGTAGACCGGATCATCCACGCGCGCCGCCGCGCCGGGCGGCGGCGGCGCGATCCCGCTGTGGCCCGGCGACACCAGGTCGCCGATCGCGTCCACGCGCAGACCCACCAAGTGGGCTCCGTGCGAGAGCATGATCAGGCGTATCTGACCGACATCCAGGTCCTGACCCTCGTCAAGGCCAAGACGACGGCGGCCATCGAGAACGGGCACGATGCGCCCCCGCAGGTGGCGGATACCCAGCAGGTCGCCAGCGGCCCCGGGAACGGGAGTGATTTCGCCGTCGCGGATCACTTCACTGATCTCGCCGAGCGGCGCAGCGTACAGCTGTGCGCCGACGCGGAACGAAAGCCAGCGCTGGTCGCTGCCTGCGGTCTGGGTGTCAATCACGAAGGGGGCTTCCCGGGCGGTGTTCGGCTGCGCCGGCCAACATGGTGTGCTGCGTCATGGGCCATGCTCCGGTGGCGCGATGCGCGGCGCCGTGACAGTCAGGTTGCTCGCGTCCGCGTTCGGCATGGTCGGCGCCCCCGGCTGCGGCGCTGGCGCGCCCCGGCCGGCCGACGGCATCGACACCAAACGCGGCACAACGGGCAGCGTGGCGGCGACAGACGAAGACGTCGCCGGCGCATCGGCGTTGTCGGCCACCTCGATGCCCTTGTTGGCGTCGTTGAACAGGCGCTTGGGCGCGTCCTCATTGCTCAGCACCACGATCAGCACGCGACGATTGTGGTTGCGGCCGTCCTCGGTGCCGTTGTCGGCGGCGGGCCGATACTCGCTCCAGCCCACGATGCCCAGGCGCTCCGGGGCAATGCCCTGCTCGGAGAACAGGCGAGCCACGCTGGCGGCGCGAGCGGCGGACAGCTCCCAGTTGGAGGGATACAGCGAGGTATTGATCGGGCGGTCGTCGGTATAGCCTTCGACGCGCACCGGATTGGGGAATGGCTTGAGGATCGCCGCCATGTCATCGAGCACACCGCCAGCCTGCGGCGAGAGCTTGGCGACGCCGCTGGCGAACAGGATGTCGGTGCGCAACTCGACCTCCAGCCAGCTGGTGGTCTTGCGCACCACCACCATCTTCTTGTCGATCAGCGGCTGCAGCGCGCGCTGCACCTGGTCGCGGATCAATTCAAGATTGCGCTGCTCGGCGCGCTGCTCAAGCAGGCGCATGTCCGCCGCGCGCACCGGCTGCGGACGCTGCGGGATCGGCACGCTCACCGGCGTGGTGGCGCCACCCGGCTGGCCGGCCGGGGTGGCCACGGCAGGATCGACGTTGTGCGGCTGCACGCGCGTCTGCGGCATCGGCGCAATCACGTGGCTGGAGCCGTTGAATGCCTCGATGATCGACTCGGACATCACTCGGTATTTGCCCTCGTTGACCACCGAGACCGCGTACATCACCACGAAGAACGCGAGCAGCAGCGTCATCAGGTCGGCATAGGGAATCGCCCATGCCTCGTGATTGACGTGGTCCTCGTGGTGTTTCTTCCTCCTCACGGCAGGTAGCCCTGCAGCTTGGATTCGATCTGTCGCGGATTGGAACCTTCGGCGATCGCCACCAGGCCCTCGACCAGGATCTCGCGCATCTGGGTCTGCTTGTGGACGATCCCCTTCAGGCGAGCGGACATGGGCAGCATCAGCAGGTTGGCCAGCGCCACGCCGTAGATGGTGGCCACGAACGCCGCCGCGATGCCGTGGCCGAGCTTGCTCGGATCGGCCAGATTCTGCATCACCGCCATCAGGCCCATCACCGCGCCGATGATGCCCATGGTGGGCGAGAAAATGCCGGCGTTCTCGAACACCTTGGCGGCGGCGAGGTCGGTGTGCTCGCGCGCGCCCACCTCCACTTCCAGCACGCCGCGGATGGCCTCGGGCTCGCTGCCATCGACCAGCAGTTGCAGGCCCTTGCGCACAAAGGTGTCGCTCTCCGATTCGATCTGCGGCTCCAGCCCGAGCAGGCCCTGGCGGCGCGAGATCTCGCTCCAGCCCACGATGCGGCTGATGAGGTCCGAAGGCTGGTGCCTCGGCGGCTTGTACACCAGCGGGAACATCGCCAATGCGTTCTTCAGCACCTTGCCGGGGTTCTGCACCAGCAGCGCGGCAATCGTGCCGAGGAACACGATCACGAAGGCGGCGGGATTCCACAGCGCTTCCACGCTGGATCCCTTGAGGATGGTGCCGACGATCACGACCACGAAGGCCAGGATCGTACCGATGAGACTTACCAGATCCATGTCAGGCGCTAATCCGCAAAGAGGGAAGGAGTTGGCCATCGCTGGCCGAGAGTCCCGCCAGGTCCATCACCAATGCCAGGCGGCCATCGCCGGTGACCGTGGCGCCGGCCACGGCAGGGACGCCCTCGAACAGCGGGCCCAAAGGCTTGACCATCACGTCCTCGCGACCGAGCACGGCGTGCACCAGGCAGCCCAGTCGCAGGTGGCCGATATGCAGCACGACCACGTGGCTGCCGGGCGCGCCATCGACGCCAACCCAGCCACCAAGATCGGCCAGGGCGAGCGCACGGCCGCGATGCGCCGCCACCACGCGGCCATCCAGCCATTGGCGCTGGCCAGGCGCCAGTTCGAACACTTCCTCGACGTTGCTGAGCGGCAGCGCCAGCAAGCGGGCGCCCACGCGCACCATCAGCACGCGCTGGATCGCCATGGTGAGCGGCACCGCCAGCTCCAGCGTGCTGCCCCGCCCCAGCTGCGAGCGCACCTGCAACGTGCCGCCGAGTTCGGCCACGCGCGTCTTCACCACGTCCATGCCGACACCGCGGCCGGAGATGTCCGAGACGGTGGCGGCCGTGCTGAAGCCGGGACGGAAGATCAGTTCATAACATTCGTTTTCGTTGAGGCGCGCGGCCTGCGCGTCGTCGATCACGCCCTTCTCCACCGCCTTGCGGCGCAGGACCTCGGGGTTCATGCCGCGACCGTCGTCGGCCACGGTGATCACGATGCGTTCGCCGCGCTGGCTAGCCGAGAGCGTTACCTTGCCCTTGCGCGACTTGCCCGCGCGCTCGCGTTCCTCCGGCATTTCCAGGCCGTGGTCGAGCGCGTTGCGGATCAGGTGCACCATCGGGTCGGCCAGCGCCTCGACCAGGCTGCGGTCGAGGTCGGTGCCCTCGCCTTCCTGCACCAGTTCCACTTCCTTGCCGAGCTGGCGCGAGAGGTCGCGCACGATGCGCGGGAAGCGTTGGAACAGACGCCCGACAGGTTGCATGCGCATGCCGAGTACGGCGGTCTGCAGCGCATCTGCGACGCGGTCGAGTTCGGCGGCGGCCAGCGCCAGCGTCTCGTCGCCATGTCGCGCCGCCAGGCTGATCAGGCGATTGCGCACCAGCACCAGTTCGCCGGCGCGATGCACCAGTGCATCGAGACGCGCGGTATCCACGCGTACGGTGTTCTCCGGCGGGGCAGCCTGGCGCGATGCAGGCGCCGCCGGCGCTGGAGATGATGTTGGTGAGGGCGCGGCATGCACCGCGCCCGGCGCCGCGCCCTTGCCATGCAGGTTGTCCAGCAGCGCCTCGAATTCGTCATCGCTGATCGCGTGCGGCGAGGAAGGCGACTTCGGCGGTTCGGAGGCGCCCGGCGCGCTGCCCTTGCCGTGGAGGTTGTCCAGCAACGACTCGAATTCATCGTCGCTGATGCTGCCACCTGGCGCCGGCGAGGCTGCCGGGGCGCCCGGCGCTCCGCCGCCGTACAGGCTGTCCAGCAAGGCCTCGAATTCGGCGTCGTCGATCGGGCCGTCACCGGGCGGCGGCATCACGGGCATGGCGATCGGCTTCGGCGCCTGCCCGCCGCGCCCGGCAGGCGACAGCCGGTCAAGCAGGCCTTGCGGAGGCATCGCCATCGACTGGCCACCGGCCAGCGCCGCCAGCATGTCGTTCAGCAGGTCCAAAGCTTCCAGCAATGCATCCATGCGCTCGGCGTCGATCAGCAGCTGGCCGATGCGCGCCACATTCAGCAGATCCTCGGCGTGGTGGCACAGCTGCACCATCGGTTCGACCGCGAGGAATCCGGCGCCGCCCTTCACCGTGTGGAACGCGCGGAACACCGCGTTCAGCAGTTCGCTGTCGCGCGGCGACGCTTCCAGCCCGATGAGCTGGTCGCCCAGGCGCTGCACGAGGTCCCCGGCTTCCGCCAGGAAGGCATCGCGCAGCTCGCTGTCGAACATGGGGTCCATCAGGAGTCCGTCCTCAGAAACCGAATTCGCTCAGCAGGCGATCGGCCTCGTCCTGGCTGGTGACCTTGACCTGCGCGGCCGCGGCCTCGCCGTTGGCCAGCGCGCCGGTGAGGCTGACCAGCTCCAGCAGCGAGTTCTCCACGCTGCCGATGAAATTGACCACCTTCTTGATGCGCTGGCCGGAGAGGTCCTGCCAGGACTGCGCGACCACGAAGTCGGCGAGCCCGTCGCGGCACTCGTTGGCGAACGACTGCGCCTGCCTGGCCAGCACATGGGCCACGTCGCCCTCGGGCGTGCCGTCGATCACGGCGACGGCGTTCTCGGACAGCGCCTCGGCCTGCGGGCGCATGCGCTCGGCGAAATCCAGCGTGCGGTGGGCCGCCTGCGAGCTCATCTCCAGCACGTCCTGCAGGTGCTGGCGCGCGTCGGCCACGCTGCCCGGCACGCCTTCCTGCGCGAGGTCGCCGCCAAGGCGACGCACGGCGTCGTGCAGGTCGCGGGCCAGCAGGCCCAAGGCACGGAACATGCGCTGCTCACGCTGGCGCACCAACACGTCGAGCGCCTGCTCGAAGGCGACGCCATCAGCGCTGTTGAGCAGGTCATGCAGTTCCTGCGGCATCGACTCGCCGGCCATCAGGGATACCTGGGCGTTCATGCAGTGGCTCCACTGGCGGCGAGGCGCTCGAAGATCTTGGTGAGTTTTTCCTGCAGGGTGGCTGCGGTGAACGGCTTGACGATGTAGCCGTTCACGCCGGCCTGGGCGGCGGCGATGATCTGGTCGCGGTTGTTCTCGGCGGTGACCATCAGCACCGGCAGGCCCTTGAGGGCCGGCTCGGCTCGAATCGCACGCAGCAGGTCGATGCCCGTCATGTTGGGCATGTTCCAGTCGGTGACGACCATGTCGAAGGCGTTGGTTCGCAGCATCGCCAACGCGCTCTCGCCGTCGTCGGCCTCCTGGATCAGCGGGTTGCTGAAACCCAGCTCCACCAGCAGGTTGCGTACGATGCGCCGCATGGTGGAGAAGTCGTCCACCACGAGGATTTTCATGTTCTTGTCCAAACGACTCTCCGCGTTCTTTTCGGGGATGCTCTTGTTCTTTGCTCGCCGTCCCGGTGAACCCCAAAGGGGCGCCGCCGGGATGGCGGTGTGTTCCAGGCTTCCCTGCGATTCGGGAGGGTGGAATCGGTAACCGTCCTACGATCCGCGCGCCCTGCTCTTCCCTGTTGCCCTCGCCCGATTTCCTGCTTCCACCTGCTCGGTCCAGCCCGTCATGCGCGCCCGCAAGCGCACGATCGCCTGGCCGTGGATCTGGCAGACCCGCGATTCGGTGACGCCAAGCACCGCGCCGATCTCCTTGAGGTTCAACTCCTCTTCGTAATACAGCGACATCACCAACTGCTCGCGCTCGGGCAGGCTGCCAATGGCGTCGACGAGCGCCCGGCGCATGCCTTCGTGCTCCACGCTGTCCTGCGGCCCCAGGCTCTCGCCGTCGGCCACGTCGAACGCTGCGCCACCCTCGGCGTCGTCAGGCGCCGACAGGCTGAGCAAGCGCGCGCTCGCCGCATCGGCCAGCGCCGCGTGGTACTCCTCCGCCCCCATGCCGAGTCGCCGCATCACTTCGGCGTCCTCGGCATCGGCGCCGGTCTCGATCTCGATCTGGCGCACCACTTCAGCCATCTCGCGGACCTTGCGGTGCACCGATCGGGGGGTCCAGTCGGTGCGCCTCAATTCGTCGAGCATGGCGCCGCGGATGCGGATGCCTGCAAACGTCTCGAAGCTCGCGTTGCGGCCGGTGGTGAAATTGCGCGCCGCTTCCAGCAACCCGATCATGCCCGCCTGGATCAGGTCGCTCACGTCCACGCTCGGCGGCAGTCGGCCCATCAGGTGATAGGCGATCCGTCGCACCAGCGGCGCGTGCTGGCGAACCAGTTCATCGGCGCTCTGCCGTTGCAGTTGCAGGTATTCGGAAGCCACGCTCATCTCACCACCCCGTCGCCGCTGCGGCGTGCCTGCTGAAGAACGCAATGCGGTCCAGCCCCAGTCGCTCGGGTTCACCCCATGTATCGACCGCACCCGCCAATTGCTTGAATGCCTGTCCCGAGCGGCTCGATGGCCACAGATCGACCACCGCGCTCTGCCGGCGAATGGCCTGGCGCAGGCGCTCGTCCTGGGGCACGTGGCCCATGAATTCCAGCGCCACGTCGAGAAAGCGGTCGCATACCCGCGCCAGCTTCTGGTGCAGCACGCGGGCCTCGCCGATGTTGCGCACCATGTTGGCCACCATGCGAAAGCGACGGACGCCGAAGTCGCGGCTTAGCACCTTGAGCAAGGCGTAGGCGTCGGTGAGCGAGGCCGGCTCGTCGCACACCACGAGCACCACGTCATCGGCCGCAGCCGCGAACATCGCCACGTTGTCGGACACGCCCGCGGCGGTATCCACCAGCAGGTAGTCCGGCGGCATCATCAGGTCGTCGAAGGCGCGGATCACCGCGGCGTGCTCGCCGTTGCCCAATTGGGCCAGGCGGCGCGTGCCCGAGCCAGCCGGCACCACCTTCAGTCCGTGGGGACCGGTGAGCAGCAGATCCTCGATGCCGCAGCTGCCGTCGAGCAGATGGCCGATGTGCCGCGTGGGCGTCAGGCCCAGCAGCACATCGATGTTGGCCAGGCCCATGTCGGCATCGAGCAGGATCACCTCGTGCCCCGCCATGGCGAGTGACATGCCGAGGTTCACCGATACCGTGGTCTTGCCCACCCCGCCCTTGCCACCCGCCACCGCAATGGCGCGGCAACGCTTCTGCGGCGCCGGGCTGGCCAGCCCGAAGGCCTGGTCATGCGCCGGTTTCGTCGTGGCGCCATGCCGATCGGCCAACGCGCGCAACATGCTTTCCAGACCCATGGCCTGATTCATCGCGAAAACCCCGCTCATGCGTTCGCCACCGCCAGTCCGAACCGTTCCGCCATCGCATCGTCATCCGCGGGATGGTTGCCCTTGAGCACCTGTGCGGCACGGCACACCAGCACGCGCGCGTCCGCAGTGGCGATGTCCTCGGGCACGCGCTGGCCGTCGGTGATGTAGTCGAGCGCAAGGCGGTGGCGGATCAGCACGGATAGCGCACCGCCGAGGTTGGGCGCCTCGTCGAGCTTGGTGAGGATGCAGGCGTGCGGCCGCACCGGCAGGTAGGCGCGCACGGCTTCGTCCAGCGACGAGGCATGGGCGTTGGCCGCCAGCACCAGGCAGGCGCGCAGGTCGCCACCGTCGCCGAGCACCTTCAGTTGCTCGGCGAGGCGCGGATCGTTGCCGGCGAGGCCGGCGGTATCCACCAGCACGGTGTGGCAACCGCGCAGCAGCGTGAGCACCTGGCGCAGGCTGTCGGCGTCGTAGGCTGGATACACGCGCACGCCAAGCAGGCGGCCGTAGTGTTCCAGCTGCGCGGCGGCGCCGATGCGGTAGTGATCCGTGCTGACCAGCGCAACCTGGGAGGCGCCATGGCGCATCACCGCGCGCGCGGCGAGCTTGGCGAGCGTGGTGGTCTTGCCTACGCCGGTGGGACCGACCAGCGCGACCACGCCCTGGCGATCGGACTCTTCGCGTCGGCCGATGGAAAGACTGCGGCTGAGCATGCCCAGCGGCAGGTAACGTGCCTGCTCGGCGTTGATGTTGGGTGGCAATTCGTCCGCCAGGCGTCGCGCCACATCAGGCTCGATGCCCAGCCGGGTCATCTCGCGCAGCACGCGTGCACGCATTGGGTGGCGGCGCTCCATGTCGTTCCAGATCAGGCTGGAGAGCTGGGTCTCCAGCAGGTCGCGCAAGCTGCCAAGTTCGGCGCGCACGCGCGCGGTGTCCTGCAAGGCGCGCTCGAGTAGCGGATGGATCGGCGCTTCGACGTCCGCCGCAGGAGCCGCAGGCGTGGGCCCTGTCGCGGCGGCCGCAACGGGCTGCGTCGCCTCGAACCGATTGGCCGTCGGCGGCTGCGGAGACTCTGCACGCGCCGCCGCAGCGGGCGTGACCTCGATGCGCGGCGGCAACGGCGCCCGGCGCGACAGGGTGACGGTAACTCCGTCGTCCTCGTGACGATGGCCAGGCGGCAACGGTGGCGGCAGCGCGTCGGCGCGACGAATCGGCGTGGGAGCATCCTCTGCAGTCGGCGGCGCCGTGCGCGATTCGACCGGCAACGGCGCCCCGTGACGGGCCGCCTCGCGTACCAGAGCCTCATCGAAATCCACGGCGGCGATGATCTCGATGCCTTCCTCCAGGCGACGCGTGGAAAGGATCACTGCATCAGGACCCTGATCCTCACGCACCTCACGCATGGCCTGCCGCATGTCGGCGGCCACGAAACGCTTGATCTTCATGCCTTGCTCCACTGACGGAACGCGCGCCGCGGAGACGTGGCATGTCGGCATGGCCGCCATGCGGCTCTACGTGGCGTTGCGATCTGCCCTGCCCGACGTTCCATTCCCCTCTCCCGCGTCTTAGCGTCCCAGTGCCTGCACCAACCGCACCCTGCGGTTGTCCGGCACTTCGTTGTAGGCCAGTACGTGCAGGTTCTGTGCCACGTGGCGAGTGAAGCGTGCGAGCCACGGACGCAGCTGCGGCGCGACCAGCAGCACGGCCGGCTCGCCGCTCATTTCCTGCTTGCGCGCAGCCTCGGCGACACCCTGTTGCAAGCGATCGGCGAGGCCCGGTTCCACCGCAGCGCCCGCCACGCCGCCGTTTGCAAGCGATCCGAGCAGGATCTGCTCCAGCTCCGGCGCCAGCGTGATGACCGGGATCTCGGTGCCGAGCCCGGTGATCTCCTGCACGATCTGCCGACCGAGCGCGACACGCACCGCGGCGGTGAGCGCGCCGGGATCCTGACTCTGGCCTGCGTGCTCCGCCAAGGATTCGACGATCGAGCGCATGTTGCGGATCGGCACCCGTTCGGCCAGCAGGTTTTGCATCACCTTCACCACCACGCCCAGCGACAGGCGCTTGGGCACCAGGTCCTCCACCAGCTTCGGCGCGGTCTGCGCGAGGCGGTCGAGCAGCTGCTGCACGTCCTGGTGGCCGAGCAGTTCGTGCGCGTGGCCCTGCAGGATGTGCGAGAGATGCGTGGCGATCACCGTCGCCGGATCGACCACGGTATAGCCAAGGCTCTGAGCCAGCTCGCGGTGGCCAGGCTCGATCCACATCGCCTCCAGGCCGAATGCCGGGTCGCGCGTAGGAATGCCGTGCAGGCCTTCCTGCACACGGCCGGGGTTGATCGCCAGCAGGCGGTCGTTGTGCACCTCGGCCTCGCCCATCGGCACGCCCATCAGGGTGATGCGATAGGTGTTGGGGCCGAGGTCGAGGTTGTCGCGGATATGCACCGGCGGCACCAGGAAGCCCTGCTCCTGCGACAGCTTGCGTCGCACCGACTTGATGCGCCCCATCAGCTCGCCGCCCTGGTGTGTGTCCACCAGCGGAATCAGGCGATAACCCACTTCCAGGCCAAGCGGATCCACGCTGGCCACGTCTTCCCAACCCAGTTCGATGCGCTCCGGCGCTGCGGCGGGGGGCGGCGTTTCTGCAGCCAGTCTGGCCACGCGCTCCTTGGCCTCGCGTTCGCGCTTGACCATCAGCCACGCTGCGCCGCCGCAGGTACCACCCAACAGCAGGAACGCGATGTTGGGCATGCCCGGGATGAGTCCCATCACGCCCAGCACCGTGCCGGCCACCGCCAGCGCACGAGGCTGGCCGAACAACTGGCCGATCACCTGCTTGCCCATGTCCTGCGCCTTCGACACGCGCGTGACGATCACTGCGGTGGCGATGGACAGCATCAGCGCGGGCACCTGCGCCACCAGGCCATCGCCGATAGTGAGCAAGGTGTAGGTCTTGGCGGCCTCGGCCGCGGACAGGCCGTGCTGCATCACGCCGACGAAGAAGCCGCCGACGATGTTGATGACCAGGATCAGGATGCCGGCGGTGGCGTCGCCGCGTACGAACTTCGAGGCGCCGTCCATCGAACCGTAGAAGTCGGCTTCCTCGCGAACTTCCTGGCGACGCTCGCGCGCCTGTTCCTGGTTGAGCAGGCCGGCGTTGAGGTCAGCGTCGATCGCCATCTGCTTGCCGGGCATCGCATCCAGGGTGAAGCGCGCGGTCACTTCGGACACGCGCGTGGCGCCCTTGGTCACCACCACGAAGTTGATGATGGTGAGGATGGCGAACACCACCAGGCCCACCGCGAAGTTGCCGCCGATGACGAATTCGCCGAAAGCCTCGATCACTTTTCCGGCCGCTCCAGGACCGTTATGGCCGTGCAGCAGCACCACGCGGGTGGAGGCAATGTTGAGCGCCAGGCGCAGCAGGGTCGCCATCAGCACCACCGTGGGGAACGCGGCGAACTCCAGCGGCCGCATTACGTAGATCACCGCCAGCAGGATCACCAGCGACAGCGCGATGTTGAAACTGAACAGCATGTCCAGCACAAACGGCGGCAGCGGCAACATCATCATCGCCAGCATGGCGAGCATGATCACCGGCGCGCCGACGCCGCGGCGACCAAGTGACTTGAGGCTATCGATGGCGGTAGCAGAGGCCATGCGCTATTTCCGTCAGAACTGGTAAGGACCCATCAGGTCCGGGTCGACATCGGGCTTGGGCGCCTTCGGCGGATCGTCGCCGCGCGCCACCGCCTGCTTGAGCTGGAACACATAGGCGAGCACCTGGGCGACAGCCACGTAGAGCGACGCGGGAATCTCGCGATCGAGCTGGGTGGTGGCATACAGCGCGCGCGCCAGCGGTGGCGCTTCCACCGTGGGAATGCGGTGGCTGCCAGCCACCATGCGGATCTGCAGGGCCAGTTCATCGAGGCCCTTGGCGATCACACGAGGCGCGCCCATGCGCCCTTCGTCGTAGCGCAGCGCCACTGCGAAATGCGTGGGGTTGGTGATCACCACGTCGGCCTTGGGCAGCTCCTGCATCATGCGCTTGCGCGCCATCTGGAACTGCATCTGGCGGATGCGACCCTTAAGCTCGGGGTTACCGTCGCTTTCCTTCGCCTCGTCCTTCAGCTCCTGGCGCGTCATGCGCAGGCGCTTGGTGTGGTCGAACTTCTGGTACAGCGCATCGGCGCCGCCAATCAGGGCCAGCACCGAACCGAACAGCAGCGCGCCGTGACCCAACAAGCCCATCGCCCGGAGCGTGCCGGCGCCTACCTCGCCCTGCCCGGTCGCCATCAGGTCGGCCTGCCAGTTGCGCAACACCATCAGCAACACGGCGCCGATCAGCAGCAGCTTGAGCAGCGACTTGGCCAGTTCCACCAGCCCACGCAGCGCAAAAATCCGCCCCAGCCCCTCGACCGGGTTGAGCCGCTCGAACTTCGGCTGCAGCGCCTCGGCGCTGAAATTGAGACCGCCCAGCAACACCGGCGCGGCCAGCGCGGCCAGCACCGTGGCCAGCGCCACCGGCGCGAACAGCGCCATCGCCTCGTGCATGGCCTGGACGAACACGCGGCCGGGCAGCGCGTCGCTGAACAGGGCGTCGCGGCCGTAGCTCAGGCCGAGGCCGTAGATGCGCCGCACGTGATCCATCGAGCGCTCGCCACCACTGATCAGCGCGGCCACGCCCGCCAGCACCACCACGGCGCCGGAAAGGTCGCGCGAGCGGGGGACATCGCCCTTCTCCCGCGCTTCGCGCAGCCGCTTTTCTGAAGGTTGTTCGGTGCGTTCCTGATCGTCATGCTCCGACATGGCGTGGCCTCCTCAACCGCCCACCAGTTCGTGCATCAGCGCCCAGGCGTTCGTCTGCAGCGACTCGAATGCGCCGGGCACACTGCGCATCGACAGCCACAGCGCCACGAAACCCAGGGTCACGGTGATCGGAAAACCCACCGCGAAAAGGTTCATCGACGGCGCCGCACGGCTGATCGCGGCAAAGCCGATATTGACCATGAGCAGCGAGGTCATCGCCGGCAAGGCCACGCGCACCGCGCCACCGAACAGGTGCGCGGCGAACGCCACCACCGCATGCAAGCCGTTGCCATCGATGGCCGACTGGCCGGGCGGCAGGCTGCGGAAACTGTCCGCCAGCAACGCGATCAGGCGCAGATGGCCGTCCATCGCGAGGAACAACAGCGTCACCATCAGCAGGTAGAACTGGCTGAGCACCGGCGAACTGCCGCCACCACGCGGGTCCACCGTTTCGGCAAAACCCAGGCTCATGCTCTGCCCCACCAGCTGCCCGCCGAGCGAGACCGCCTCGAACGCCAGCTTCAGCACGAAGCCGACCGCAGCGCCGATCAGCACCTGGCTCACCATGGTGGCGACGCCATCGGCTGACATCAGGTCGATGCTGGTCGGCGCCAGCGGCGCCAGCACGAAGGCGAGCACCAGCATCAGCCCCAGGCGGATGCGCTGGGGCAACACCGAGTCACCGAACACCGGCGCGATCAGACATAACCCACCGACCCGCCCCATGGCCCACAGCAGCGAACCAAGCAGGCGCTGGATGTCGGCCAGGTCGACGCTGGTCATTTCACCGCCCCCGGCAGACTCTCGATCAGTTGGCGGGTGAACTGGACCAGCGTTCGCAACATCCACGGCCCGGCGATCAGCCCGACCGTGGCCATGGCGATCACCTTGGGGATGAAACTAAGGGTCATTTCGTTGATCTGCGTGGCCGCCTGCACCACGCCGATCACCAGGCCCACCAGCAGCGCGGTGAGCAGCAGCGGCGCGGCGACCATCATCGCCACGTAGAGGGCGTGCTGGCCGAACTCGATGACGGACTCAGGCGTCATGGCGCACCGCCTTGCTCCCTCTCCCCTCTGGGGAGAGGGTTGGGGTGAGGGGTGGGTGCTCGCGAAAACCCTTCATTCTCGTCATCCCGGCGTAGGCCGGGATCCAGCAGCCGTGAGGCTCGGTGCCGCGTGATCGCCCCTGGATTCCGGCCTGCGCCGGAATGACGGTGAGGAGACTGTGCGCTTCCGCAAGCACCCACCCCTCACCCCAACCCTCTCCCCGGAGGGGAGAGGGAGAAATACGCGGCGCACGGATCACGTGTAAAAACTCCCCGCCAGCGTCCCCAGCAGCAGCGTCCATCCATCGACCAGCACGAACAGCATGATCTTGAAGGGCAACGAGATGATCGTCGGCGACACCATCATCATGCCCATCGACATCAGCACGCTGGCCACCACCAGATCGATGATCAGGAACGGGATGAACAGCAGGAAGCCCATCTGGAACGCCGTCTTGAGCTCGCTGGTGACGAAGGCCGGCATCGCCACGCGGAACGGTACGTCGTCCTTGCTGGCATAGGGCTGCTCATTGGCCAGGCGGGTGAACAGCTGCAGGTCGGCCTCGCGCGTCTGGTCGAGCATGAAGCGCTTGAACGGCGCCGCGGCCGCGGGCACGGCCTGCTCGGCGCCGATCTGGCCGTCCATGTATGGCTTCACGCCGTCGGTGTAGGCGCGGTTGAGCACCGGCGACATCACGAACAGGGTGAGGAACAGCGACAGGCCAAGAAGGATCTGGTTGGACGGGGTGGACTGCGTGCCCAGCGCCTGACGCAAGAAGCCCAGCACGATGATGATGCGCGTGAACGAGGTCATCATCAGCAGCACGGCCGGCAGCAGCGTGAGCACCGTCATCAGCGCCAACACCTGCAGCGACAGCGTCCAGTTCTGCGCGCCGCCCGGCGCATTCTGCACGGTCAATACGGGGATCCCTGCGGGCGACGCCGGCATCGTCGGCATCGTCGGCATCGCGGGCGCCGCCCAAGCGAACAGCGGAACCATCAGCAGGGTCAGCAGAAGGATCCAGCGACGGTATTTCTTCATGGCGTGCGCTTCCAGCGAGCCAGCACGTCACCGAACCCTTGCACGGGTGGCATCGGGCCCGGCTCGGGCGCTGCGCCGTCGTACACGTGCAGCGTACGCATGCCACCCTGCCCCACGCCCACCAACAGGCGCTTGCCGTCGGCGTCGATCAGCAGCAGGCGATCGCGCGCGCCCACGGCCATGGTCTCGACGCAGCGCAGGCGGCGTCCGCCGGGCATGGTGCGCGCCTGCAACCGGCGACTCAACCAACCAGCGGCGAAGATCAGCGCAACGATCCCGAACAGGCTCAACAATACGCGCACCAGTTCGCCACCCACGTTGATGTCGGGAGCGGCCGCAACCGGCAGGGCCAGGGCAAGCATCATGCAGTTCACCGCAGCTTGCGCACGCGTTCAGCGGGGCTGATCACGTCGGTCAGACGGATACCGAAGCGCTCGTTGATCACCACCACTTCGCCGTGCGCCACCAGGGTGCCGTTGACGAACACGTCCAGCGGCTCACCGGCCGAACGGTCAAGCTCCACCACCGAGCCCTGATTGAGCTGCAGCAAATTGCGGATGCTGATGCGGGTACGGCCCACTTCCATGGCCAGCGTCACCGGCACATCCAGGATCATGTCCAGATTGACGTCGGCGCCCTCGGCCGGCGGCGAAGTGAGCGGGTCGAATTCGACGCGATGGGCGCCGGCTGCGTCGTTGGTCGGGGTCATGCGAGGCTCTTCTCCGTGACTGGTTCCGTCGACAGGCGCATTTCGCGGCGACCCGTCGGCGTGTTGAAGCGAATGGCGGTGCGGCCGCTGGACTGGCCATAGCGACCACGAAATACCGGCACGTCCTCGGCGAAGACGGTGCACAGCTCTGGCAACTGGATGGGAAGAACATCACCCGGGCGCAGGCGCAGGAACTCGCCGATGCTCACGCGCATCTCCAGCAGGAGCGCGCTGAGCTCCACCTCGGCGTCGAGCACCTCGTCTTGCAGCGTCTCGGCCCAGCGATCGTCGCGATCGACGCGATCGCTCTGCACGCCCGCGTCGAGCAAGGTGCGGATCGGCTCGATCATCGCGTACGGCAGGGTGAGGTGCACTTCGCCGCCGCCGCCATCGAGTTCAACGTGGAATTTCGAGACCACCACCGTTTCAGTAGGGCTGACGATGTTGGCGAACTGCGGGTTGATCTCCGAGTTGAGGTACTCGAAGTTCAGCGGCATCACCGGCGCCCATGCCTCGGTCATCGAGGCGAACAGTTCGGTGAGCATGATCTGGATGACGCGATTCTCGGTGGGCGTGAAATCACGACCCTCGATGCGCGCATGGAAGCGCCCGTCGCCGCCAAAGAAATTGTCGATCACGGTGAACACCAGGCGCGGCTCCATCACCACCAGCGCGGTGCCGCGCAGCGGCTTGATGCGCACCAGGTTGAGGTTGCTCGGCACGGCCAGCGCATGCACGTACTCGGCGAACTTGATCATCTTCACGCCGAGCACCGACACCTCGCAGGCCTTGCGCAGCACACCGAACACGGCGCTGCGGAAGAAGCGGGCGAAGCGGTCGTTCACCATCTCCAGCGTGGGCAGGCGGCCGCGCACGATGCGGTCCTGCTGGGTGAAGTCGTAGGCGATGACCGCGTCACGCGGCAGCGGCTCGTCGTTGCCGGTCTCGACCGCACCACCCTCCACGCCGTCGAGGAGGGCGTCGATCTCTTCCTGGGAAAGCAGATCGCTCATCGACCCGGCTCCGTCACTGCATCACAAAGCTGGTGAAGTACAGAGCTTCAACGCCGGGCCGGCCCAGACGCTTCTCGACGATCTTGCGAACCGCCTCCAGCGCCTGCGCCTGCAGCTTCTGCTTGCCGGCGGCGTCGCTGAGGATGCCGTAGTCCTGGCTGCTGAACAGCATCACCAACGCATTGCGGATGACCGGTTCGGCATCCTTGGCGGCGGCCAACGCGGCGCCGTCGTGCGACATCAGGCTGACGCCGACCTGCAGGAATCGCATGGACTGGTCATCCTTGAAATTCACCACGAACGGCGGATCCATGGCCAGGTACTGCTCCTGCTTGGACAGCGCCACCTTGGCCTCTTCCTGGGCGCCGTCCTGATGAGCGTTGCGCGCGCCAAGCAGCACATAGGTGCTGACGCCAGCCATGGCCAGCATGGCCACCGCCATCATCATCACTGCCTTGGAAGAACCCTTGTTGCCGCCAGCGCCGGCGCCTTCCGCCGTCTGCTCGTTCTGAGCCATGCCGATCCCTATCTCTCACGTATGCCGCGGCGATCCGACACGGATCGCCCATGGCCATCGATAGCAAGTGCCATGCCAGCGCTGAAAACCGTTATGGCAGCTTGATTTGCGGGAAATCGCAGGATGCGGCGCCGCTTTCTTGACGCGCGACAGGGATCAGTCGCGACGCTGCGATGGCGGCAGTCGAAAGGTCGTCGGCAAACGTGCTCGCCACGAAGGAAGGCGCGACCCGCGACTTCTCATCCCCACGAATGCGGCACAGGCGCGAGGCGCGAGGCGCGAAGAAGTCCCTTGGGGCGCCCTTCGAAGGAGAGAGCGCAGCGAGTAATCCCGCATCTTTGCTTTAAAGCGCGCCGTGAAAGTCACTGGATTCCCGCCTGCGCGGGAATGACGGGCAAAGCGGACGGTCTTTCGACGCGCCGCGAGCGCAGTGCGCGGACTGAGACGACCTCAGGCAAACATGTCGAGCAACCCCACCGCTTTCACGACGGGAGCTGCGATCGCAGCCAGCTCACTGCCTTCACCATTGCCAGTGTCAGCCCCGGCGGCGCCGCTCGCATTCGTGCCCTGACCCTGCTCGCCGCCGCGCCCGCCCTGCCCGACCTGCGCCTGACCGAGCGTAAGACCGTGGTGGGCAAGCATGCTGTCGAGCTGGCCCAGCGTCTGTTGCACCGCGTGCACCGCCTGCGGATGCTGGGCAACAAAGCTCACGTCCACGCTGCCGTGCTGCACGCTGACTTTCACGTCCAGCTCGCCCAGGTCTTCCGGGTGTAGCCGGATGCGTGCCTGTTTCACGTCCTGCCCGCCCAGCCACGCCACCTGCTGGCCGAGTTCCTGGGCGAAGGCGGGCGTGCCGGCGCTGGCCTGCATGGTGAGCGAGTGCGCGGCTGGCGTGACCAGTGTTTGAGCGGGCGCCTGCTGCAGCGGCGCGGCCGTCATCGCACGCAGCGCTTCCAGCGGATCGCTGTGATCGCTGGACCCTTTGCTCGACGAGGCGGATGCCGTCAATGCGGCGAGCACCTTGGTGGCGCCCGCCGAATCCCCCGACGCCACTGGCGTCGCGGTGTCGTCCTCATCGGCGCCTGAATCCGCCAGAGCCTTGTCGGCAAGTGCGTCGAGGGACTTTGCGGTATCCACCAGGTCGTCGGCATCCGACTGACTCTGCCCGGTGGCCTGAAGCACGCCCGGCAATGTGCTAGCCGGCATCGCTGCCTGCAATGAAGTCGCAGCCAACGCGGTGTTGTTGGCGTTGGCGGTTGACGAAGCGGACGGTGTCGGCGTGGCGTTGGCGGGAATGCTCTGCCCCAGCAAGGCCAGCATCGCTGCCGCGGCGCCTGAAGGCATCGAGGACGATGTCTGGTCCTCGTCCTTCTCGTGCGCGGCGGCGCCATGCGACGCATGGGTGTTGACGCCGGTCGTCGCGGACTGCGTTGGCGTCAAAGGCGCCGCAGGCGTCGGCGCTGATGCGGATGGCTGTGACGGCGACTGCTGTGCTGGTTTTGCGAGAGTCGCCGATGTCGCCGGCGTCGCCGCCTGTTGCTGGCGAGCCTGGGCCAGTGGCTGGGCGAAGCTGCCGGAACCGGCTGCGGTCGCAGCACTTGGTTGCGACACAGGCGCCGCGGTGTTCGTGGCAGGCGTGGCGGGAACGGCCAAGGCGACAGAAGAAGTCACGGGGAGATCTCCATGGGGTGGCGGCGTCGCGCGATCATCGCGACCAATCCCGCGCGGGGCGACGGTGCTGCATGCGCTCGTCGATCTCGTTCTGTTCGCGGCGCTCTTCGCTCTTGCGCTCCTGCTCGCGGTAGCGATCAATCACGCTGCCCAGCGCCTGTTCGCGTGCATGGGCTTCGCGCCACTGCCCGCGCATGTGGTCGAGGTGACGCTGCTGGCGCGCCACCTCGATGCGCTGCTGGCCGATCACCTGGTCGATGCGCTCGACGAACTGGCGACGGTTGAGCAGCACCGCCACGCTGACGCCGCCGGCCGTCTGCGAGTATTCCTCGCGATAGCGCTCCAGCTCGACCAGTTGCTGCTCGGCCTTGGCCATGCGCTGCTGCTGCTCGGCCAGCTTCTGCATGGCCTGCTCCTGGCGCTCGCGCGCCAGATCCGCGGCAGGCTGGAGGCGGTTCGCACGGGAACTCACGGCTTGCTCCCGGCGGTCAGATTCTCGAGGGCAGCGATGGCGTCGGCCAGGGTGGTCGGCGCGTCCACTTCCTGCTGCAGGAAGTCTCGCAGGCGCGGCCACATGGCGATGGCATGGTCGACCTGGGGATCGGACCCCTTCTGATAGGCGCCCACGGCGATCAGGTCACGCTGCTGGCGATAGGCCGAATACACCTGTCGGAAGCGCTGCGCCGCTCGCAGGTGCTCGCGTTGCACCACGGCCGGCATCACGCGGCTGATCGACGCTTCGATGTCGATGGCCGGGTAATGGCCGGCTTCGGCCAGGTCGCGCGACAGCACGATGTGGCCATCCAGGATCGCGCGCGAAGCGTCGGCGATGGGGTCATGGCGATAGTCGTCGCCCTCGGTGAGCACGGTATAGAACGCGGTGATCGACCCGCGCCCTTCGGCATCGTTGCCGGCGCGCTCGACCAGCGCCGGCAGCATGGCAAACACCGACGGCGGATAGCCCTTGGTCGCGGGCGGCTCGCCGATGGCGAGGGCGATCTCGCGCTGGGCCTGGGCGTAGCGCGTGATCGAGTCCATCAGCAGCAGCACGCGCTGGCCGCGGTCACGGAACCATTCGGCGATGGCGGTGGCGTACTGGGCGCCCCTCAGGCGCTTGAGCGGGGGCGCGTCAGCAGGCGCGGCGACGATCACCGCACGCGCGCGCCCTTCCGGCCCGAGCGTGTGCTCGACAAATTCCTTCACTTCGCGGCCACGCTCGCCGATCAGTCCGACCACCACCACGTCGGCGTCGGTATAGCGAGTCATCATGCCCAGCAGGGTCGACTTGCCCACGCCGGAGCCTGCGAACAGACCCAGGCGCTGGCCGCGCCCCACGCTGAGCAGCGCATTGATCGCGCGCACGCCGGTATCCAGTGGCGTGTCGATCGGCTTGCGCGCCATCGGGTTGATCGGCTCGCGCTTGAGCGCGGCATGCTCGTCCACGTCCAGCGGCCCAAGGCCGTCCAACGGCGCCCCGTCGGCCCCGATCACGCGACCCAGCAATGCCGTGCCAACGGGCAGGCCACTGACATGCGAACAGGGGCGCACAGGTGCGTTCGGCAGCACGCCGTGCATCTCGGTCACCGGCATCAACAGCAATCGCTCGTCGGCGAAGCCCACCACTTCAGTGTCCAGCTCGCTGCCGTCTGCGGTGCCGACCATGCAGCGCGCGCCCAGCGGCGCTTCGCATCCTTCCGCCTCAAGGGTGAGGCCGACCACGCGACGCAAGCGGCCTTCGACCGTCAGCGTGCGCGTGCCCACCGCGCGCTGGCGACGGCGCGCCAGACGCTCCTGCCACAGCGCCGCGGGCGAGTGGCCAGGCGGCGCATTCATCCGAGCACCTCGTCGGTGTCCGCGTCCTCATCGTCGGCATCCGCGCCGAGGACGGCGTCAACCACCGCGGCCAGCCGCGTTTCAACGCGCGCATCGAGGCGCGAGCGCTCGCTCTCCAGCACGCAATCGCCGCGCTGGAGGGTGGGATCGGCCACCAGCTGCCAGTTCGATTCGGCCACATCGAGCGAGCGCAACAGGTTCAGATCGTCGGCATGAAGGCGCACGCGCAGCTTGCCGGTGGCGGCCGGCAACGCCAGCGTGGCCTGGCGCACCGCCTCGACCACGAGGTCGGGCGTGGTGCGCAACTCGTGCGACAGCACCTGACGCGCCACGGTCATGGCCAGGCGTGCAAGCTCCAGCTCCACCATTTCATCCATCGCCCGCAGCGGGCGATGCGCCGACCCAAGCAGCGCGTCGAGTTTCGCGAGACGGGCATTGACCAGATCGCGCGCAGCCGCCATGCCCTCGGCGTGGCCTGCGGCGTAACCTTCCTCACGCGCCTGCTGTTCCAGCGCCTCGAGCTCGCGCACGGTGGGCTGCGCCACCGGTTCCTGCGGCGGCGGTGGCGGCTCCGGCGCTGCGGGCTCGCCGACTTCCGGCGGCATCCAGCGCTTGAGCATGGCCAGGTTGTCGCGGCTCATCACGGCGCTCATGCGACCAGCTCGTCACCCGTGCCGGAGAGGTTGATGGCGCCGGAATCAGCCAACTTGCGGGCTATCGCCAGCACTTCCTTCTGGGCCGAATCCACCTCGCTGAGGCGCACCGGGCCGGAAACTTCCAGGTCGTCGCGCAGCATGTCGGCGGCGCGCTTGGACATGTTGGCGAAGATCTTCTCGCGCACGCCAGGCTCTGCGCCCTTGAGCGCGGTGACCAGGCGGGCGGTCGGCACTTCGCGCAATAGCGTCTGCATGCTGCGGTCGTCCAGTTCGGCCAGGTCCTCGAACACGAACATGAGCTCTTCGATGCGGCCGCCGAGGCCGGCATCGTGGCCGCGGATGGCGGCCATCAGCTCGTTTTCGCGGCTGGTCTCCATCGCATTGAGGATGTTGGCGGCGGCCTTGAGGCCACCCACGCTGGCCGACTTGAGTTTCTTGGTGTTGCCGGAGAACTGGCGCTCCATGATCTCGTCCAGCTCGTTCAGCGCATGCGGCTGCACGCCGTCGAGCGTGGCGATGCGCATCACCGCGTCGCTGCGGGTTCGCGGCGGCAGGTAGCCGATCACTTCGGCCGCCTGATCCGGCTCCAGGTGCGCCAGCACCAGGGCGATGATCTGCGGGTGCTCCTGGCTGATCATCTCGGCGATGGCGCGGCTCTCCATCCACTTGAGCGACTCCAGGCCCTTGCTGGTGCGGCCCAGCAGAATGCGGTCGATCAGGCCGCCCGCCTTGCTCTCGCCCAGCGCGTTGACCAGGATCTTGCGGATGTACTCCTCGGTGCCCACGCCCAGCGAGGTGTGGCGACCCATGTCCTCGTTGAGGCGGCTGAGCACCAGCTCGACCTGATCGCGCGACACGTTGGTGAGGCTCGCCATGGCGGTGCCCACCGCTTGCACGTCACGCGCACTGAGGTGCTTGAGCACCTCGGCCGCGTCCTGCTCACCGAGGGTGAGCAGCAGGATGGCCGCGCGCTGCGCGCCGCCGATTTGTGTATCTGCCTTCATGATCTGTCCCGCGCGGTCGCGTGCGTTCCCGTGTCCGGTCGTCCTGCCGCGGCGACGCGCGCGACAGGTCCATGGCATATCGGCTGCCGGGGCGCTTTCCGAAGCGCCACGCCATGGCCGGCGACGAGTGAACGCTTAGCCGCCATCCTCGCCCACCCAGCTCTTGACCACCTGCGCGACATGCTTGGGATTCTCGCTGACCATGCGGCGCGCCAGGCCGATGCGCTGCTCGTAGGCCAGCTGTGGCGGCACGCTGTTGAGGCGCATCAGCTCGTCGCCCTCATCGTCGTCCACGCGCACCGAGATGGTCTGCGGCGTCGGTTCCTCCGCCACGGCCAGCCCCTTGCCCGGCGACGGCGCCCGGGTCAGACCGCGAAGCAGCGGTCGCAGCAGGCCGAACGCCACGAGCAGCGCCACCAGGATGCCGGCGGCCTGCTTGATCAGGTCGAGCATGCCGGGGCGCTCCCAGAACGGCGTCGAGGTCGGTGCGTTGTCGCCTGTCGCATCCTGGTGGAACGGCTGGTTGATCACGCTGACGCTGTCGCCGCGGGGCTCGCTATAGCCCACTGCATTGCGGGTCAGCGTGGTCAGGTGTTCGAGTTCCTGCGCGGTGAACGGCACGCTCTTGCTGCCACCCTTGTCGCCGGGCACGGACTTGTTGTCCACCACGACGGCAACGGTGAGGCGCGCAAGACGACCAGCGGGATCGCTCACGTGGCTGATGGTGCGGTCGAGTTCGTAGTTGCGCGTGGCGCTGCTCGAAGTCTCGCCCGGCGCGCTGGCCTGCGCGGTGGTGGCGGCGGTGCCCTTGGCCGGCGCCTTGCCCGCGGCCGGTCGAGCCGCCGTGGGCTGGGCCACGGTGTTCGGCGGCTGGTTGCTGAGAGCGCCAGGCACGCCTGCATCATTGCCGGCCTCACCAGTGCGCTGCTGGCTGCTGGTCTGTTCGCTGCGCAGCGCCGGGTGTTCGTGGCCGTAAGTCTCCGTGGCCTTCTCGGTCTCGCTGAAATCCAGGTCGGCATAGACCTGCGCGCGCACCTTGCCCGGCCCCACCAGCGGAGTCAGCAGTTCTTCGATACGCTGCGCATAGGTGTTTTCGATGCGCGTCGCCAGACGCAGCCGAGCATCTCCGACCGCGCTGGCATTGGCGGGATCGCTGCTGGTAAGCAGCTGGCCCTGCTGGTCGACCACGGATACCTGCTTGGGATCGAGGTTCGGCACGCTCGACGCCACCAGGTGCACGATCGCCGCCACCTGGCTCGCATCAAGCTGCCGGCCGGGGTACAGCGTGACCAACACCGACGCGCTGGCTTCGTGGTTGTCGCGAATGAAGGCCGATGGTTTGGGCAGCGCCAGGTGCACGCGCGCCGCGCGCACCGACTGCAGGCCGGCAATCGTGTTGCCCAGATCCGTCTCCAGCATCTGCTGGTAGCGCGTGCGCTCGGCGAGGTCGCTCATGCCGAACGGCGAATCGCCGGCGGGCGTGGCCGCAGTCGCTGCACTGCCCTGCGGCAGACCCTGCGCGGCAAGCTTCAGGCGGATGGCGGCAAGGTCCGAGACCGGCGCCATGATGGAGCTGCCGTCTGCGCCCAACGTATACGGCGTGTTGGATGCCTGCAGCGCCTGGGTAACGGCGGCGGCATCCTTCTGTTCGAGGCCGGCGTACAGCAGGCCGTAGTTCGGGCCACGCGACCACAGCACCACCGCCACGCCCAGCGCCACGGCCGCGGCGACACCGACCAGCAACAGCAGCTGGCGCGTTGCCGGAGTGCGGGCGAGTTGCTTGAGGTCCAGGCGAGAACCGGCCTTGTCGTCGGTGGTCGCGAGGGCGTTATCGGCCATGAATACTGCTCGTGCTCAGTGGATGCGTAGGCGTCGTGGACAGACCGGTCAGACCGGCATGTTCATGATGTTGTTGTACGCATCGACCAGTTTGTTGCGCACCTGGGTGAGCGTGTTCAACGAAAGGTCGGCCTTGTTGATGGCGACCATGGTGTGGCCGAGGTCAGCGCCGGCGTCGCCGCGCTCGAAGCCTGCCGCCAGCTGCCCGGCCTGCGTCTGCGCATCCGCCACCGAAGCGATGGACTGCTTGAGCAGGTTGGAAAAATCCGTCTGCGCGGGCGCTGCCGCAGTGAAGGACTGCTCGGCCGGCTTCACCTGCGAGGAAAGCTGGCGCATCTGCGACAACAGGTTGTTGACGTCGATCTGGCTCATGTCGGAATTCCAACGCGTGACGATGTTCGGGGGTGTAGAAGCACGATGCATGCCATGGGCGAGAAGTGAGTGAAGAGGAGTGAGTAGCGAGAGATAAGCTCTCTCTCATCGCTCACTTCTCACTACACACTTTTGCCCTCAAGCCTGCAGGCTCGGCTGCAGGCCGTATTTGCGCAGCTTCTCCACCAGCGTCGTGCGCTGCATGCGCAGCAGCTTGGCCGCGTGCGCCACCACACCACCGGTGACGTCAAGCGCTTGACGGATGAGACCCACCTCGATGTCAGCCAGGTGATCCCTCAGGTCCAGCCCACCCTCCGGCAACATCACCAGCGAATCGGCAGGCGCCAGCATCGTCGATTCCGACGCCACGCTGGACTGCCCGTTCATCAGCGACAGCAGCGCAGCGCCGCGCACCTCTTCGACGATCTGTTGCCCGCGGTACTTCTCCGGCAGGTCGCTCACCCGCACCTCGCTGTGCGGGTACAGGATGGCCAGGCGCTCCACCAGGTTGTTCAATTCGCGCACGTTGCCCGGCCAGGCGTAGCCATGCAGCGCATGCATCGCGCCCGCACTGAAGCGCACGTTGGCCAGGCCACGACGGGACAGGCGCTGGTTGAATTCCGCGACCAGTTCCGGCAGGTCATCCATATGCTCGCGCAGCGCTGGCATCTCCAGCGGGAACACGCTGAGGCGATAGTAGAGATCTTCGCGGAACTGGCCATGGGCGATGGCCGCATCGAGGTTGCGATGGGTGGCGGCGATGATGCGCACGTCGCAACGCTGGGTACGATTGCTGCCGACGCGCTCGAACACCCGCTCCTGCAACACGCGCAACAGCTTCACCTGCATCGGCAGGCTCATGTCGCCAATTTCGTCGAGGAACAGCGTGCCGCCCTCGGCCAGCTCGAAGCGACCCTTGCGGGTGCTGATGGCGCCGGTGAACGCGCCCTTCTCGTGGCCGAACAGTTCGCTCTCCAGCAACTCGGCCGGAATGGCGCCGCAATTGATCGCCACGAACGGCTTGTCACGTCGCGAGGAACATTCATGGATGGCGCGCGCCACCATCTCCTTGCCAGTGCCGGACTCACCCAGCACCAGCACGCTGGAGTCGAACGGTGCCACCTGGCGCACGAGGGCGTTGACGCGCGACATCGGCGCCGAGCTTCCCACCAGGCGCAGATCCGTGCGGCGCGCCGCTGCCGGAACCTGGGGGCCACGCATGGCCTCGGTCAACTGCTCATAACGAAGCGGGAATTCCACGATGCCCACCCGCGCCGCAAACGGCGAAGCATCCGCACCCAGCCGCGACACCCATGGAGAATCGTTGGAAAGCAGCACCATCACGTGCGCCGCGGCGGCGCCAAGCCGGGCGAATTGCTGCTCGGCCGCGGCATCATCGCCGACGTTGCCGACAAAGACCGCACGCCACGCATGGGTCGCCTCGTCCACTTCCATGCCGTCGTCACCGCGCTGTGGGTGATAACCGAGAAACTGAAGTGCCGAGACTATGGATTCCGCCCGTTGCTGATCCGATTCGATCACCAGAACGTCGAACTTCCCCATGCCACCCTCACGTGCGTGCTGCTTCATCTTTGGACCCCTGAACCTTGGACTGCACTACTTCCGTGTCGACTATTCGACGCCGTCACGTCCGGAAGTGAGCAAGAAGAAGGCCAGCGTCGTACGGATTTCCGGCAGCTCGGCCCGCCGTCAGGTGCCGGTGCGCGTCACCTGGCGTCGCAGGACCCGTGGGTATGCTCGAGGGTACGCCGCATCTCGCTGAATTCATTAGTCAAACCGACACCTGGCAGTGCGCAGGAAAAGTGACCTTCAGCGACACTCGTACGAGAACGGCGTCAAAGAACTTTCGTGTCGATTTTTCGTAACGTGATAGCGGTCACATTACGAGCAGGGTGTAGGCCGCCGCCTCACGGTGATGTCAGTCGACGACCTGCCACTTTGCGTCGGTGATGACGGAATACGAGCCGCTCAAGTGCGTCACCCATCACGTCGTCCATGAATTCAAACGCCACGAAAACGTGATCCATATCACGCTCCTGCACGAGTCGTGCCGGCAGCTCCAGCGGCAATGCCAGGCAACCGTCGAAGTGCAGGCGAAGCAGGCCGGCGGCTTGTACCCGGGGCCAGACCACCACGGGCAATACGGCGCCGATGGCGTTGAATTCCACGGGCTGCCGCGGCGGAAGTGGCAGGTCGCGCTGGAGCAGCTGATCCAGCATGCCCATCAGGACGTTGAGCTTGTTGTCCAGGCGCATCAGGTCCAGCGCCATCGGCGTGTCCTCGTCCGCCGACTCGTTGCGTCGCTCGCCGAAGGCGGCCAGCGTCCCCAGCACGTTGAGGTTGCGCTCGCGCATGGCCCCTTCGCGCAGGCCACTTAGCGGCAGGTCAACCGGCACACTGCTGGCATGCAAGCCATCTTCGAAGGTGATGCGGCTGGAAAAGGCCTGCCAGGTATCGACGTGCGAGGTTTGCTCGGTCATTGCGGTCTACTGACAGCCAAGTGGTTGGTATGAATCTCGAGTCCGCTCGCCAGTCCGATCCCCACGGAACCTGGCTCCCGCTTTCCGCGGCATGGAAGCCAAGGAATACCCGCGCTTGAGGGGATGACGCTCGAAGAGATTTCCGACAGTCCAGAGAAGCTGCGCAGCATTATGCGCGCTTTGCTCCAAGCCACTTGCCGACGCGCCAGTCAGTCGATGCCGGCGTGCAGATAGGCGCTGAGCGCGCGATGTCGCTGCTGGTGCTGGCCCAACGCCTCACCCAGCGCATCCCGCGCCGCGCCGGCCAGTTGCAGGATCTGCTCATTGTGGGCCAGCAAGTTCTGCAGCGTCTGGCGCTGGGCGGGGTCGGCCACGGGCAACTGGGCGAGCAGGCGAGCACGCTCAGCCTCTTGCGCCGTCACATCGCCCCACGCCCCGGCCTGCGCCAGGCTTACCATCTCCGTGCTGACTCGCAGGAGTTCCTCCGCCACCATGCGCGCGTCCTTCACGCCGCGCTGGCCGGGCGCCCCTGCGTCGCCAGAAAGCTCTCGCGGATCTGGCGCCAGGCATCGCGAATGGGGGTGATCAGCTCGATCACTTCGTCCAAAGCGCGCTCATCGTTGTTGAGCTGGGCGTGCAGCAGACGACGGGTCGCGTAGTCGTAAAGCGCGTCGAGCCGCCCTGCGAGCGGGCCGCCCGCCTCGTGATCAAGGGTTGCGCGAAGTTCACCAATAATGGCGATCGCCCGGCTGAAGTGCGTGCCCTTGGCCGGCACATCGCCCCGGCGCATGGCGCCACGGGCCTGGTTGATGCGTTCGATAACACCGTCGTAAAGCATGCCGGTCAGCTGATGACGATCGGCGCCTTCCACGCTTCCGCGCGCGCTGGTGTCCTGGTACATCGCACTGGCGTTGCGCGAATAGCCGTAGGTCATGTCCGTTTCCCTGGGCTCAGTTCTTCGAACTGTTTGAGTTGTTCAGCGCCGCCAGCTGGGTGGTCAGGTAGCTGCTGGTGCTATTGAGCGTCGACATCAGCGTGTCCAGCGCCGTGTACTGCTGCTGCAACTGGGTCTGGTAAGTCGACATGCGCGAGTCCAGTGCCGTCTGCTGCTGGCTGAGCTGGGTCAGCGTGTTGTTCAGGCTGTTCATCCGCGTGGGGATGATGCCGCTGGTCGACGTATACGAATTGATCGCCGTGTTCAGCGTGGTGGCGTAGCCGTTGGTACCGGTGAAGAGATCCTTCACCGCGCTCGGGTTGGACTGGAACGCTGACGACAGCTTGGTTGTGTCGAGACTGAGCGTGCCATCCGCATTGCGAGTGATGCCCAGGTTGGCCAGGGTGCCAATGCTGTTACCCGCGACCGCATTGCTCAGCACCGAATTGATCTGACGTTGCACCGAAGTCAGCGTGGTGTCGCCCAGCAACACGCCCGCCGTTCCGGAGCTGGAGTCGTAACTCGACAGTGAGCTGACCGTGCTCACATAGCTGTTGTAAGCGGTCACCAGGCCCTGGATGGCATTGGTGGCTGCCGTGTTGTCCTGAGCCACCGTCAGCGTGTTCGTGCCGGTGGATGTGAGGTTGAGCGTGACGCCATCCATCATGCCGGTGACGGTGTTGGTCGCGCTGCTCACCGCGATGCCGTCGATGGTGAGCTTGGCGTCCTGCGCCTCGTTGCTGCCGGCCGTGTTGAGCGCGGTCGCCAACGAGCTCAGCCCGCTGCTGCTGTCGCTGCTGGCGCTGATCGTGAAGGCATTGGCCACGCCGGTCTTGCTGGAACTCAGCATCAACTGCTGGCCGTTGACACCATTGACGATGGTCGCCGTGACGCCGGGGTTCGACGAGGAGCTGTTGATGGCGCTGGCGATGTCCGACAGCGTATTGGTGGCCGACACCGCGATATTCATGGTGCTGGAGCCAACCGTGATATTGAGCGTGCCCTGTCCCACCACCGCGCCGGAGGCGTACGCGCTGCTGGCGCGCTTCTGCGCCGTGGCCAGCTGGCTCACGTCGAGGGTGTAGGTACCCGCCTGGGCGCTCGACATCGTGGTGACGCTACCGATGCCGCTGCTCGAGCCGGTCGGCGTCAACGTGGCGTTATAGCTGCTGAACGTGTTGATCGAGGTCAGCGTGGCCAGTGCGCTCTGGATGCCACCCAGCGCCGAGTTCAGCGAGGACAGGCCGGTCAGCAGGTTGTTGGTCTGCGTGGTGCGATCGGTAATCTGCTGCTGCGGCGCCGCCTTGCGCGCGTTCACCAGCGCCGTGACGATCGAATTGACGTCCAGGCCCGAACCGATGCCAAGCGAGCTGATGGTGCCACTGGATGAACTGCTGGTACCGGTCGACGTCGTCGAACTGCTCGATGAGCTGCTCGACGAGGAACTGGTTCCCGACGTGCTCGAGGTGAGCTGACTGAGCAGCGAGCTCAGGCTGCTGGTAGAGGAGGCACTGCTGGTAGTCATGGCGCTGGCTGGTCCCTGATCCCGAATGAACTCCGCCGCGAGGCGAAGGGACTCGAGCCCCCGGCAAAACCCTCAGCGCGAGGGCTTTGCCGGTGGCTCCCGTGTTGCCTGGCGGGCCGCTGCATGCGAACCCGCAAGGCGATGAGGCCGGTCGTCGGAGGCCGCGGCCCGGGAGAGCCGCGACCTGACCGTACGTCCGTTACTGCAACAGCTTCAGCACCTGCTGCGGGTTGGAGTTGGCCTGCGCCAGCACCGAAATGCCCGCCTGCTGCAGCACGTTCGCCTTGCTGAGGTTGGCCGTCTCGGCCGCGAAGTCCGCGTCCTGGATGGTCGACTGCGAAGCCTGCAGGTTGGTCGTCTGCGCCGCCACCGTGGAGATGGTGGACTGGAAGCGGTTCTGCACCGCGCCCAGCTGGGCAGCGAAGTCGCTGACCGACTTCAGCGCCACGTCAACGCGCGAGATCAGGGCGTTCGCATCGTCCACCGACTTCACGTCGCTGCCCTGCAGGCTGCCCGAGGCGGTAATGGCCGTTGCCGCGCCAGACGTGGCGGCCGCACCCGAGAACTTCAGGGCGTTGGTGGCCGTGGAAGCCGAGTCGGCTGCCGTTCCGTAGATGGTCAGCGCGCTGTTGGCATACAGGTTCAGCGACTTGCCGTCACCACTGACAGCCGAGCTCACGCCAGTGATGCCCGCCGCATTGATCGCATCCGACAGGTCCTGCACGGTGGCGAACGAGCCGGTGATGTCCTTGCCGTCGATGTTCAGGTCGCCAGCGGCCAAGGTCAGGCCAGACGAGGCCGGGGTACCGGCAGACGTCGGGCCAGCAATGGTCAACGCGCCGGTGGTGCCACCACCGTCAGTCACCGTGTAGCCGGCACCCAGCTTACCCTGCAGCCAGCTGGCAGCCGATGCGGCGTCGGTGACGGTGCTTGCGGTGCTCCAGTCGACGCTGGTGCCGTTATAGTTCACAACACCGAGCCCCGAGACGGCGCTGGCCGACGACCAGTCCGTGGTCGCAGTACCCGCAGTACCCGCATACGGGGTGCCAGGCGTGGCCGCCGTGGTGCCAAACAGCGCGCTGATGTCACCCGTCGAGCTGGTGGCGATCTGGCCCATGGCGCTGGACTTCACGCTGGTGCCGAGGTTCACGCTGATGGTCTGGCCGACGTTGGCGCCGATCTGGAAGCTCTTGGTCTGCATCGAACCGTCGAGCACGTTCGAACCGTTGAACGTGGTCTGGTTGGCGATGCGCGTGATTTCCGCCAGGCGCTGCTGCACTTCCTGGTCGATCGAGGAACGGTCGGCGTCGGTGTAGGTGCCGTTGGCCGACTGCACGGCCAGGTCACGGATGGCCTGCAGGTTGGCGGTCACCTGGTCCAGCGCCGAGCCGGCGGTCTGGGCGAGGTTGATGGCGTCGCTGGCGTTGGAGCTGGCCTGCTGCAGACCACCGATCTGGGTGGTGTAGCGCTGCGAGATGGCGAAGCCGGCGGCGTTGTCAGCCGCGCTGTTGATCTTCAGACCCGACGACAGACGCTGGGTGGCCGTGGCCAAGGCGCTCTGCGACTTGGTCAGGTTGTTCTGTGCGTTCAGCGACGAGATATTGGTATTGATAACAAGAGACATGATTTTCTCCTACGGAACCGGTGACCGGTCAGTTGGCTTGGTGCGTACCGGCGGCAAGGTCCGTGTGTGGATTGCCATCCGCCTCGCTGAGCTTTTCGGCGTGTCTTGCGATTACTTGAGCCACTCCGGCTGATTCCGTGATGGCGCTCACCATCCAAGCCAATCCCAATTCGTCCCTTGTTCCGTCACGGCGAGCATTTCCATGCCCACCGACCCTGATTTGCCTTTACTTGAGATAATTGAACAGGCTCATCGACTTGACCTGTGCAAACAGCTGCAGCGACGCCTGCAGCGCCGTCTGCTGCAGCGACAGGTTGCTGATCGCCGTGTACGCATCGACGTTCTGCACATCGGACAGCGCGGACTGGTAGGTCACGTTCAAGTCCGAGTACGTGCTCTGCTGCGCCTGCAGCGTGTCGAGCCGGCCACCCACCGCCACCTGGGTCGCGCTGATCGAAGACTGCGCCTGGTCGATCGATTCCAGCTGCCGGCTCATCACGTTGGTCAGCTGCGTATCCGAAGAGCCGGGCTGCAGCGCCGCGATCATGTTGTCGAGGGTGGTGAACACATCCTGCTTGCCGCCGGTCTGTACCGACACCGTATCGCCCGTCGAGGGCGTCCCGCTCAAGGCGATGTTCATGCCGTTGAAGCTGATGGAGCCGCCATCCGTATACGTGCCGGTGACCGCGTTACCACTGCTGTCGAGCACCGGTTGTCCGTTGGCATCCTTTGCGGACCAGGCGCCATTGGCGCCGAAGGTGATGGTGTACCCGCCGCCACTGCTGGCCAGGCTGCTGTTCCAGGTGGAGAGGTCGGTCACGCTGTTGGCGCCGACCACGAGCGTGCCGGAATTGGACGCGCCCGCGGAGGCCTCGAACGAGCCGTTGCCGGCAGGGATGTTCATGAACAGGCCGGCGCCCGGGTCGCTGGTGGCGATCTGCAAGCCCGAGCCGATGGAGGTCTGCTGCTGGCTGTCGTTACCCGTATAGGTGACGGCGCCGTTGCCCGCCACCTGGAACGGCGTCGTCGTTGAGCTGGTGCCGGCAAACAGCGGATTGCCGTTGTTGTCCGTGCTGTTGGCCATCTGGATCAGCTGGCTGCGGATCTGCCCAAGCTGCGTGGCGATGCTGGTGCGGTCGGCGTCCGACAGCGTGCCGTTGACCGCCTGCAGGGCCAGCGTGCGCGCACTGTCGAGCGCGCTGTTGATCGAGCTGAGCGTGCTGGCCTCGGTGTTGAGGCTGGTGGTCGCGCTGTCGATGTTGGCGGTGAACTGCGTGTTCTGCGCGATGACGTGGTTGAGGCTGACGATCTGACCCGCGCCGGCCGGGTCGTCGGAGGCCACGTTGATGCGCTGGCCGGACGACACCTCGTTCTGGGTGTTCGCCAGCGCGCTCTGCTGCGAGATCATCTGATTGACCGACTGCTGGAACATCCAGCTGGTGGAGAGACGCATGGGGCTTATTCCTAGGCGGTCTGGACGGCAGAGAGCAGGCTGGAAAAGATGGTCTGCGCGGTCGAGATGATCTGCGCGGAGGCCTGGTAGGCCTGCTGGTAGCGAACCAGGTTGGCGGCCTCCTCGTCGAGGTTCACGCCGGAAACGCTTTGCTGCGCGGACACCGCCTGGTTGTACAGGCTGGTCTGCGTGGTGAGGTTGGTCTGCGCCTGGCTTCCCGCCGTGCCGATGGTGGTGGTGAGCTGGCCGTACGCGGCCACGATGGACTGCGTACCGCTGGCGAGGACGCCGGTGTTGGACAGCGAGGCCATCGCCAGCGCATTGCTGGTGTCCTTCAGGCCATTGCTGTTGAGGCCAATGCTGAAGCTGTCGTTGGCGGAGGGCGTGCCCGACGGCGTGACACTCCAGCCGTTCGCGCTGATGGTCTGGCCAGCCGCGTACGAGCCGCTGGCGATCACGTTGCCCGAGCTGTCGGTGACCTGGTAGCTAGCCGCCGAAGGGAAGCTCAACGTCACGCTGTTGGTCAGCGCCGCGTTGCCGGTGTCCTGCACGGTCACCGCGCCAAGGCTGGCCGATCCAGTGTTGCTGGCGCCCGCGCTCCCCGACATCAGCGCGGCCGCCGCAATGTCGTTGGGATCGGTCATCGACACCGCGATGCCGGTCGAGGCCTGGGTCGTGGGCTGAATCTGGAAACTGTCGCCGGCCTGCGCTGAGCCCGACACATTGAAGGTCAGGCCATCGGCCGAGAGCGAACCGTCCGCGTTGGTAGTCAGCGGCACGTTCTGCCCACCGGTGGTCTGCAGGCTCCACGCGCTGCCGTCGTAGCGCATGATGTAGTTCGAACCGGTCAGTTGCCCGACGTCGCTGATCGAGGCGGAGAGGCTCGCGCTGCCCTGGTTCGCGCTGCTCGCCTGCACGGCGGGCGTCGGCACGCTGAACATCGCCCCGCCCTGCTGGCCGGAGAGCGTGAGGCCCTTGGCCTGCTGGTCGTTGATGCTGCTGGCCAGGCCCACGGCCTGCAGGCCGAGCTGGCTCTGCGCGCTGTCGAGCACGTTGCTGCGGTAACTGAGCAGCGCGCCCAGGGTTCCCCCGCTGATGCGCGAGGAGATGTCGTTGCCCGTGCTGTCGAACACATCGGTGCGCGCCGCGTCGTAGGCGTTGTTGGCGGCGGAGATGGCATACGAGTTGCCGCCGCTGACCAGCGCCTGGCCATTGGTCGAGTAGACGCTGATGGAGCCGTCGGACTGGGTCGTGGCCGAGACGCCGAGGTAGCCGGACAGCGTCTGCACCAGATTGTCGCGCTGATCCAGCAGATCGTTGGGCGGATTCTTGCCGGCCTGCACGATCTGCGTGTTGAGGCTGGCGATGTTGGCGGCGACGGTGTTGATGCTGTTCACCGTGCTGCTGATCTGGCTGTTGATCTGACCCTGCTGCGCCTGCAATTGCTGGCCCAGCGTATTGAACGTGGTCACCAGCGAATTTGCATTGCCCAGCAGCGACTGACGGCTGGACGCCAGGCCCGGCGTGTTGGCCACCGTGGTGAAGCCGCCGTAGAAGTTGTCCAGCGCGGTCTGCAGGCTGCCGCTGGCGCTGAGCGCGCCGTTCAGCGTGGTGGCCAGATTGTTGTAGGACGTGGCCGCCTGCAGGCTCGAGTTGCTGCTCCACACGGCGGACGTCAGGAAGTCGCTGTAGGCGCGCTGCACGCTCTGCACGTCGACGCCGCTGCCGATGGTGTAGCGCCCGCCCTGGCTGGTGATGGCCTCGACCTGCACCACGCTCTGCTGGCTATAGCCCGTCGTGTTGACGTTGCTGATGTTGTTGCTGACGGTGCTGAGCGCCACCTGGGCGGCGCTGAGGCCCGAGGCGCCGATGCTGAGGAGGTTAGACATGGGTCATTCCTGAACGGATCACTCGGAGGGATTCGGCGCGACGCCGGCTTTCTTGAGTGTCTCGCGACGGATAGCGTCGAGTGCGTCACGCATCTGCGGGCTGTTGGCGATGGCCACGATCTTTTGCGCGTACTCCGGGTCAGTGGCGTAGCCGCCGTTGACCAGGCCACGGGCAAAGCCCACCACGTCTTCGCAGTGGTTGAGCGCCCTGGCGTAACGCGGGTTGTCTGCAAGCAACTGCGCGTAGTCGTCGAACGACTGGCCGGGGTTGGCGTAGGCGCGGAACTGGGCGTGGCGGCGCACCGGCACACCATCCTCGAACTCCAGCGTGGGCACGCTGACCTTCTCGCCATCCCAGCTGCCGCCGGCCTTCATGCCGAACAGGTTGTTGCTGGTGTCGCCGTTGGTGTGGGCGGGCATGTGCTGGCCCCACTGGGTTTCCAGCGCGGCCTGCGCCAGCACCGCGCGGACCGATACGCCGAGCTTGTCGGCCGCCTTCTGCGCGTAGGGCACGAGCTCGCGCACGAACGCCTGCGCATCGTCGGGCAGCCACTTGAGCACGCGCTCGCCGGCGCCCTTGGCGGACCCCGCGACCGAGCGCAGGCGCTGTTGCCAACCATCGTCGACCGCGGCCGCGCTGGCCTTGTCGGCGCCGTTGGTGGCGGCGCCGCCCAACTGGCGCATCAGCATCTGGGCAATGCCCAGGCCCGGGCCGTGTTGGGACAGCTGCACCGAAAGCTGCTGGTCGAACATGTCGCGCCAGGCGTTGCCGGCTTCGCTGTCGAACAGCCCGTCTCCAGCGCTGGCATCGCGCATGGACTTGAGCATCATCTGGGTGAAGATCGACTCGAACTGTCGCGCCACCGCCGGCAATGCGGCGCTGGCGTCACTCTGCGCGGACTGCCGCAACGCCTGAAACCCGGACAGGTCGGTCCAGGTATTGAGGCTGTTGGTGGCGTCGCCGGTCAACGGCATCAGATCACCACCAGTTCCGCATGCAACGCGCCGGCCTGCTTGAGCGCCTGCAGGATCGAGATCAGGTCGCTGGGCGAGGCGCCCACCTGGTTCACGGCGCGCACGATGGTGTCCAGGTTGGTGCCGGGGCCGAACTTGAACATGTGGCCGCCGTCCTCGCTGACCTGCACGTTGCTGCTGGGCACCACCGCGGTCTGGCCGCGGCTGAACGCCTCCGGCTGGCTGACCTGCGGCTGCTCGGAAATGGTGACCTGGATCGAACCGTGCGCCACCGCCGCGGGCGTCACCCGCACTTCCGAACCGATCACCACGGTGCCGGTGCGCGAATTGACCACCACCCGCGCCGGGGCATCGCCGGGAGTCACTTCAAGCCCCTGGATTGCGCCCATCCACGCCACGCGCTGGCTGGGATCGACCGGGCCACGCACGCTCACGGAGCCACCATCGACCGCGCTGGCGGTACCTGCGCCGTAGGTGTGGTTGATCGACTCGGCGATGCGCGTGGCGGTGGTGAAGTCGGCGGTATTGAGGTTGAGCATCAGGTCGCCGCCGTTGCTGAAGGTCGAGGCGACCGCGCGCTCCACCGTGGCGCCGTTGGGCACACGGCCACTGGCCGAGATGTTCACCTGCACGCTGGAGCCGCTCTTGCCCTGCGCGCTGACGCCGCCAACCACCACGCTGCCCTGCGCCATCGCGTAGACGTTGCCGTCGGCGCCACGCAGCGGCGTCATCAGCAGCTCGCCGCCACGGATGCTCTTGGCGTTGCCGATCGAGGCCACGGTGATGTCGATCACCTGGCCGGGCTTGGCGAAGGGTGGGAGCTGGGCGGTAACCGTCACCGCCGCTGCGTTCTTCAGCTGAGGACGCACGTTGGCCGGCACCGTGATGCCAAACTGCACCAGCATGTTTTCCAGGCTTTGCGTGGTGAACGGCGCCTGCGTGGTCTGGTCGCCGCTGCCATCCAGGCCCACCACCAGGCCGTAACCGATCAACTGGTTGCTGCGCACCCCGCCCACCTGGGCCAGGTCGCGGATCTTGTCAGCGTGCGCCGGCTGGTTCGCCGAAAGGCAGGCGAACAAGACGATCGCTACGCCACGGGAGACCGCAACCGCGCCACGACCGAGCCCGCGCAGGACGCTGGATAGCGATGCGTTCATCAGTACGGCATCCACTTGGAATTGAAGAAGCGCGACAGCCAGCCCTGCGTGTTCGCATCGGCGAGCGAGCCCTTGCCGGTGTAGCCGATCTGCGCGTCGGCCACGCGGGTCGACGGCACGCTGTTGTCCTGCAGGATGTCCTGCGGCCGCACGATGCCGGAGATGCGGATCTGCTCCTGGCCCTGGTTGATCGTGAGCATCTTCTCGCCGCGTATCAGCAGGTTGCCGTTGGACAGGCGCTGCGCCACGGTCACCGTGATCGAGCCGTTGAGCTGGTTGCTCTGGCTGCTGTCGCCGCTGCCGTCGAAACTGCGCGTGCCGGCGGTGGAGATATCCGCGTTCTTGCCGCCCACCTTCAGCGCATGACCCAGGATGGTCGGCGTGGTGATGTCGGTGTTGTCCTTCTTGCTGGTATTGGTGGTGGCCTTCTTCGAGGCCTGGGTACTTTCCACCAACGTGATGGTGAGGATGTCGCCGACGCGGTGCGCGCGCGCGTCGTTGAACAGTTCCATGCCCTGGTCGGCGTGGTAGATCGAACCATCGGTCGGCGGCGGCGCGGCGCTTTCCACCGGCATGGTGGCGGCCCACTGGTGGTCGTCGTGCGGCGGCTGCATGACACAACCGCCAAGCGCGGCCAGGGCCAGCACGAGCACGCCGCGGGACAGGGAATGGAAGGACGTCATGGCAGTGCTCACATCTTGTCGGTCAGGTCCTGCAACATCTGGTCGGTGCTGCTGATCGCCTTGGAGTTCATCTCGTAGGTGCGCTGCGTCTCGATCATGTTGACCATCTCGGCCACCACGTTGACGTTCGACGATTCCAGCGAACCCTGCGCCAGCGAGCCCATGCCGTTGAGCGCCGGCTGGCCAGTCTGCGGCGCGCCGCTGGAGGCGGTTTCCACGTACAGGTTCTGCCCGGTCGGCTGCAGGCCGGCCGGGTTGATGAAGTCGGCGAGCTGGATGGTGCCCAGCGTGGTCGGCGTGGCCGAGGCGGTGGTCGTCGCCGACACGGTGCCGTCAGTGCCGATGGTGATGCTCTGCACGTTGGCCGGAATGGTGATGGCCGGCTCCAGTGGATAGCCGTCGGAGGTCACCAGCTGGCCGTTCGCGTCCGTGTGCAGGGAACCGTCGCGGGTGTAGGACACCGTGCCATCGGGCATGCTCACCTGCAGGAAGCCGCGGCCCTGGATCGCCACGTCCAGCGAGTTGCCGGTCTGGGTGATGCTGCCCTCGGTGAACAGCTTCTCGTTGGCCACCACGCGCACGCCGGTGCCCAGCATCAGGCCCGAAGGCGACAGCGTCTGCTCGGTGGTCTGGCCGCCGGGCTGGCCCTTGTTCTGGTACATCAGGTCCTGGAACGCGGCGCGCGAACTCTTGAACGCGGTGGTGTTGGCGTTGGCCAGGTTGTTGGAGATCACGTCCATGCGCGTCTGCTGCGCGTCAAGGCCGGTCTTGGCGATCCACAGGGAAGAAAACATCGGTCACTCCATGATTAGGCTGGCGGCTCAGCTCGCCTGCATCAGCTTGAGGGCGGAATCGGCGTTGTCCTCGGAGCTCTTGATGGACTTCACCTGCATGTCGTACTGGCGCGAGAGCGCGATCATCTTCACCAGCTCGGCGGACGGATTGACGTTGCTGCCTTCGAGCACGCCCGACGCCACGGTGACGGTGTCATCGGTATCCGCGGCGCCGCCGTCGGCAAGGTGCATCAGGCCGTCCGACCCCTGCACCATCTGGGTGGGATCGGGATTGACCAGCTTGATGCGATCCAGCGCGGTCACCGAGTTCGGGCCTTGCCCGAGCGGTACGCTGGAAAGCGTGCCGTCCGAGCCCACACTGATTTCGGACGCCGGCGGAATCGTGATGGGACCGGAGCCACCCATCACCGGGTTGCCTCGTGCATCGACTAGCCCGCCATCGGAAGTCAGCTGCAGGTCGCCCGCGCGCGTATAGGCCTCCGAACCGTCCGGCGCCTGCACGGCAATCCAGCCCGAGCCACGCACCGAGATATCGAGCGAGCGGCCGGTCTGGATTGGCGAGCCCTGCCCGCTGCCCTGGCCGATGCCCTGCGCCACGGCATTGATGCGCGAGTTCGCACCCTGCCCCAGCACCGGCACACTCTGGAATGCGGTGAGCTCGCTCTTGAAGCCGACCGTGGAGGCGTTGGCCAGGTTGTGGCTCACCGCCTCCTGGGCGCGCATGATCTGCGTCGCCCCGGTCATCGCCACGTAGACGGAACGGTCCATGGTGGTCTAATTAACGCGAGACGGCGTTGAACAGCGCCGAAGCCAGTGTGTTGTCGGTCGACAGCACCTGCGCGTTGGCCTGGTAGTCACGCTGCGCCTGGATCATGTTCACCAGCTGCGAGGTCGTGTCGGCGGTATTGGAGCTTTCCAGCGCGCCGGACTGCAGCGAACCGAACTCGCCACTCGAGGCCGTCCCCATCACCGCCGGACCCGAGTCGGTGCTTGCCGCCCAGGTGGTGTTGCCCATCTGGCGCAGGCCCTGCACGTTGGCGAAGTTGGCAATCGCCACCTGGCCGATCTGGGTGCTCTGGTTGTTGGAGTAGTACGCGGTGACCACGCCCTTGCTGTCGATGTCGATATTGGACAGCGTGCCAGCCTCGAAGCCGTTCTGGGTGATGGTGCCGGCCGAATAGGCCGTACCGAACTGGGTGGTGTTGGTGACATTGAGCGACAGCGTCATCGGCGAGGAGCCATTGCCCAGGCTGACGCTATTGAAGGCCAACTGGCCGTTGCTCGGCGTTGCGAGGTTGCCGCTGGTGTCAAACGTCATCGACTGGGTACCGGCGTTCTGGCCATCAACGTAGAGGTTGGCGTCCCAGGTGTTGGTGCCCGTCTTCACGTAGTAGATCGTGGCCTGGTGCGAGCCGCCCTGCGAGTCGTACACGGTGACCGGCGCGGCCGCGTTGTAGCTGGTCGAGTCGGTCGTGCTGAAGGTGGTGCTCGGCACCGCGTCGCTGGCCGGCAGGTTGGACGTCATCGTGACCAGCGAGGTGGCAGTGGCGTTGCTCTGCGCAGTGATCAGGTTGAGGTCCTTCAGCGTGCTGGTGTCGAAGCCGCCGATGCCGTTGGTCGGATAGATCTGCAGGCGCGAGCCATCCGGCGTGGTTACGTAGCCGTTGGAGTCCTTCTGGAAGTCGCCGGCGCGCGTATAGGTCACGCCGCTGCCGTTGTTCACCGCGAAGAAGCCGTTGCCGCTGATGGCCAGGTCCAGGCTGTTGTTGGTGGTCTGGATGTCGCCCTGGCTGAACTGCTGGGCCACGTCCTGCAGGCGCACGCCGCTGCCCACCGCGGTGGAATTGAGGTTGAGACCGGTCACCGCGTAGATGTCGGCGAATTCCGCGCGCGAACCCTTGAAGCCGGTGGTGTTCGCATTCGCGATGTTGTTCGCGATGACGTTGAGGTCGGACTGTGCCGCGTTGATGCCGCTGAGCGCCGTATTCAGAGCCATGTTCGGTTCCTCGTGATGAATGGACGCCGGGGCGTCAGAGAATCTGTGCGACCTGGCTGAGCGACACGCCGCCCACGCCCGATACCTGCAGGTAAGTGCCCAGCGAGCTGCCGCCGTAGCCCACGCCGGTGACCGTGCCCGCCACATAGGTGTCGAGCGAGGTGTTGCCGGAGGTGGCGCTCAGCGTGTAGTTGCCGGCGGCGACGGTGTTGCCGCTGTCGTCCTTGCCGTCCCAGCTGAACTGGGCCAGGCCGGCGCTCTGCGCGCCCATCGGAATGGTGCGTACCACGTTGCCGTTGCTGTCGAGCACCTGCACGTTGACGGTGGTGGCCGTGGTGACGTTTACCGCACCGAGCATGCTGGTGCTGCCGTCGAAGCTCATGGTGCTGGAGGGCACCATCACCTGGCGGTCGACCAGGTTGGAGGAGTTCAGCACCTGCGAGGTCTGCATCGCCGAGGTGACGCTGCTGCTCAACGACTGCAGGTCGGTATCCAGCTGCTGGGTCGCCGACAGCTGGCTGAACTGCGCCATCTGCGAGACGAACTGCGAGTTGTCCACCGGGTTGGTGGGGTCCTGCGCCTGCAGCTGGGCCGTCATCAGCTTGAGGAAGTCGGCCTGCGTCATCGTGCTCGACAACGCCGAGTTGACGCTGGACGTGCTGGTGGTGCTGGTCGTGGTTGCGCTGGTGCTGGGAATAGTGGACACGTGGGGTTCCTCCCGGCTTATTTGCCGAGGTCGAGGGTCTTGATCATCAGCTGCTTGGTGGTGTTCATCGCCTCGACGTTGTTCTGGTAGGAACGCGAGGCGGAAATCATGTTGACCAGCTCGTCGATGGGATTGACGTTGCTGCCGTAGACGTAGCCGTCCGCATCGGCCATCGGGTTGCCGGGCTCGTAGCGGCTCTGCACGTCCGCCTGGCTTTCACTCACGCCTTTCACCTGCACGCCAACTGCGCTGTCGCCCTCGGCGTTCGACGCGCTACCCAGCGCGCGCTGCACGGCGGCGAACAGCGGTTCCTTGGCGCGATAGGCGCCTTCGGGCGTGCTGGACACGCTGTCGGCGTTGGCCAGGTTGCTGGCCACCGTATTGAGGCGCAGCGACTGGGCCGCCATGCCCGAGCCCGCCACGTCGAAAATCTTGAACATCGACATCAGCTCTGGCCTCCGGTGATGGCGGTGCGCAGCATGTGGATCTGCGCGGTGATGAAGGACAGGCTGGCCTGGTAGTGCACGCCGTTGGCCGCGAAATTGGCCTGCTCGACCTGCGTATCGACGGTGTTGCCATCCATCGTCGGCTGGCCGGGCACGCGGTAGGCGAGCTGTTGCGCGGCCTGCGCCTGCGGATCGATCTGGCCCTGTTGCGTGATGGTCAGCGGCAGGTTCTGGCCCTGTCCGCCGGCGCTCGCCAGCGCCTGCTTGAAGTCGACATCACGCGCCAGATAGCCCGGCGTGTCTGCGTTCGCCAGATTGCTGGCCAGCACTTCGCTGCGACGCTGCCAAAGATCCAGCGCCTGCGTATGCAGACCGAACAGGTTGTCGTTGATCGCACTCATCAGTCGCTCCTGCGGCGTTGGCCGCGGGAGGCTTTGAGCAAGTTGCGTGCCACGCTCTTTGATAGGCGCGGCAAGCCTTGCCGCTGCTGGGTTTGTGGGGCGCCAGGCTAGTGCGCCGGGAGTGCGCCGTCGGATTTCCGACGCGGCGGACAGCGGCTTCTCGTCGCGAGGCGAGAAGCGCAACCCTGGCGCCATCCCTCACGCCCGACCCTCGTCATCCCTGCTTTCGCAGGGATGACCATCGGGGAAGAGTGGGGCTATCCGAATCGCTGCCTTCACAAGGTGGGCAGGTAGGACGACCGGGCGCCACCCCTCAAAACTTCTCGAAATTCTCCGGCATCAACTCCAGCACCGTCTGCGCCAGCAGATCCGGCTGGAACTTCGCCACGAAGCGATCGGCATTCACCTCGCGCACCATCGCTTCATTGAAGATGCCGCTGATCGAGCTGTGCAGCACCACCTTCAGCGGACGCAGCTCGGACTCCTCGCGGATCGCGCGGGTCAGCGCGTAACCGTCCATGCGCGGCATCTCGATATCCGACACCACCAGAGTCACGCCCTCGCCCTCGTCCGCCTGCGCCAATTCCCGCAGGCGCTCCAACGCCTCGCGACCGTCCTGCGCCACCACGCATTCCACGTCCATCTGGCGGAACAGGTTGACCAGTTGGTTGCGCGCCACCAGTGAGTCGTCGACCACCATCACGCGGCGCGGCTGCAGGTCGTGCACGCGCGCGATGCGCTGCATGGGAGCGGACAGCTCGGTGGGCGTGACATTGAGGCTGGCCAGCACGTGCTCCACGTCGACCACCGCCACCAGCGCGCCATCCACGCGCGTCACCGCGTTGACGCGGGTGCCGAAACCGAGCGCGGGCGCCGGCGCCGCCAGTGACTCGCCATCGCAATGGACCAGCCGCTGCGGCTCGGCCACCAGGAAGCCCTGCACCGAACGACTGAACTCGGTGACCATCAAGTGCGCGGATGGCTCCTCGCGCAGCGAGGGATAGCCCAGCGCCACGGCCAGGTCGATCACCGGAATGGTCATCCCTCGGTAGTTGCAGCTACCGGCCACCAGCGAAGAGGCATCGGGCATGCGCTCCATCGGCGGGCGGCGCATCACCTCGCGCACCTTGAACACATTGATGCCGAACAACTGCGCATCGCCCATCCGGAACAGCAGCATCGCCACGCGGTTGTGTCCCGCCAGGCGGGTCTGCTGTTCCACTCTGTCCATCCACGCGCCGCTCATGCGCACTCCTCGCCAGGCGGCATTGCCGCGGGTTACCGCCGGCGTATCGGCCGCAAGCCCAGTCGCTTGAGGGCGCCCGGGACCCGTGGCACGTCGCTTGCTTCTCAAGTTCCGACGTTTCCCGCCGATGCGGGGACGACCCTTGCAGGAAGGAATGATCCACCCATGAGTCTGATCTGGAGCCAGCACCTCGCCGAGCTTGCGCGCGCCGCTGCCGCGGGCGACCAGGCGCGCGTGAAGCAGCTGTCCGCCCGCCACCCCCGGGCGGCCCAGGCCTTGGCGCCGTTGCTCTCGGCGGTGTTCACCACGCCTCCCCCGGCGGCGGTGGCCTTGCAGACACTGGAACAACAGGGCCTGGTGCTGACCGCCTCGCAGCAGCTGGCGCGCGAACAGGCCGCCATGCGCCAGTCGGCCGAGGAAAGCCGGGATGATGTCGGCCGGTTGACGGACGGCAGCGCCGGAATCTCGACGTCGCTGCAGCAGATCGGCGCCGGCCTGGACTATGCGCGGCAAACTGGCGAGGCCAGCGAGCGCAGCGTCAGCGAGCTGGACGGCCAGCTGCGACTGCTGCGCACCGCACTATCGGCGATGAATCGCAACCAGTCCAAGCTGGCCGAGCAGGTCGCGCAGATCCGCAAGCTCACCGACGCGGTGCAGGAGATCGCCCACCAGACCAACCTGGTGGCGCTCAACGCCGCCATCGAGGCCGCTCGTGCCGGTGAAGCCGGCCGCGGCTTCGCTGTGGTCGCCGATGAGGTGAAGCAACTGGCGGAGAAGACCAGCCAGGCCACCGCCGAGATCGAGCAGGTCACCGGTTCCATCGGCGAGTTCTCGCTGCAACTGGACGGCGACGTGCAGCAGGGCCTGCAGCGCCTCGAGCGCGCCCAGACCGGCGTCAGCCAGACCGGCGCTTCGCTGCAGGACAACGGCGAGGCGCTGCGCCAGGTCGCCGAGCGCATCGTCACGATGCACAAGAACCAGGACGCCCAGCACGCCCGCGCCGTCGCCGCACAGGCTGCGCTTGGCGCGTGGCATCGCCGAGCGGCGGAGGCAAGCCGGCAGGCCGAAGCGCTCAGCCGTGCCGCCCTGCTGTCGCACCGCCTCGCGCTGGATTGGCTGGAGAGCGAGAGCGGCGCCGACCCGGCCAGCCTCAGCCTCACCGTGCGCGAGGCCGCGCAAGGCCTGCGCCAGGCGATGGAGCTGGCCCTGCAGGAGCCGGCGGCGCTCGACCGCCGCTGGTTCGATACGCGCGCATTGAATCGCACACTCGATCGCCTTACCGCTGGTCGCGAGACCAACCCCGCAGCGAGCGCACTGGCTGCCGCCGGGACGCGCTTGCGCGAGCATGGCGGCATGTTCGCCACCCTGGTGTGCGACGGACAGCTTGACCACGCCAGCCAGTTGGTAGCCCAGCTCGAGAGCGAGCGTGAGGCGTTGCTGCTTCAGCTCAACGTGCTGCTTACCGACCTATGACGATGCGCTCGCTGGTCGCCCTGCTGCTGAGCGCCCTCGTGCTCCCCGCCCATGCCGTCGATTCGGCGCAGGCGGCGCGCGCGACCGCGGAGCAGTGGCTGCGTGATCAGTACGCCACGCCCGGCAGTCGCGTGGTGGCGCAGGCCGCCACGCTGGACCCGCGCCTGCAGCTGGCCCCTTGCGCCTCGGCCCTGCGCGCCAGCCTGCAGGAGGGCACCCGCCTGATGCCGCGCATGAACGTTACCGTGCACTGCACCGAATCGGACGGCTGGACCCTGCGCGTGCCAGTGCAGCTGCAGGTGTTCCGCCAGGTGCTGGTGATCGCCAGACCACTGCAGCGCGGCGACGGCGTCCGCGCGGACGATGTGCGCAGCGAGGAACGTGATATCACCCGGCTGGGCTATGGTTACCTCAGCGAACTGGGCGACACCGAGGGCCGCACGCTGTCGCGGGCGATGGGCGCCGGCATGGTGCTCACCCCCAACGCCCTGGGCGGCCGCACCGCGGTGAAGGCCGGCGACCAGGTGCAATTGGTCTCGCGCCTGGACGGCATCGAGGTGCGCGCCAACGGCGTGGCGCTGGGCAGCGGCGACAGCGGTTCGCGCCTGCGGGTCCGCAACGGCAGCTCCGGCAAGGTGGTGGACGCGATGGTGACCGCCCCGGGCCAGGTGCTGGCCCTGCCATAGCCGCAGTCATATGGACGAACTAAAGTTTGCGGCCACTCGGCCGATCCTGACGGTAACAGGGCCAAAACCGCATAGAGAACGGACCCCATGAACACCACCATTTCCAACAACGGCTTGCCCAAGCTTCCCCAGGCCCCCAGTGGCCAGGGCAGCGCGACGCAGAATGCTTCCGGCACAGCCGGCAGCGAGGCGACCGCCGGCAGCAACGCGTCCGACGACCGCGTGCAACTGACCGACTCGGCGCGCGCGCTGCAGGAAGCGGCTCGCACCGGCGCCGGCGCCACCGTCGATACCAAGAAGGTGGAACAGGTGCGGCAGGCCTTGGCCAACGGCTCCTACAAGATCGATCCCAGCCGCATCGCGGACCGCATGATGTCGCTGGAAAGCCAGCTCACGACGAAGTCATGAACCACGCACTGCAAGCCGAACTGGACCATGCCCTGACGGCCGCGGTCGGAGAGATGCGGCTGGCAGTGGAACAACTGGCCGATGCGCTGCAGACCGAGCGCAGCGCGCTGGAAACCGCCGACGTGGATGGGCTCAACCGCGCCGGCGCCGCCAAGCACGCCTTGATGCTTCGGCTCGAACAACTCGATGGCGAGCGCATGCAGTTGAGCCAGGGCGCGCCCGAAGCCAGCCGCGAGCTGGCCCCGGACTGGCAGGAGATCCTGCAGTCGCTGCGCGCCTGCCAGCAGCTAAACCAGCGCAACGGCGCCCTGGTGGGCGTACGTCTGCAGCAGGTGCGCAAGGCCCTGGCGGTGCTGACCGGCAACGACCTGGAGGCCAGCGTCTACGGTCGCGCGGGTGAACTGCGCTCGAGCCTGCGCTCACAACCCCTGGCCGAAGCCTGAAAACATGATGGGCGCCAACGTTCACGCGCTGCACGCCCCTCTGCACACGGCAGCCCACGCCGACTCCCAACCACCTCATCACATCGACCGACCATGAGCGAAGCCGCGGCCATCCCCTCCGCATCCGAGGCATCAGGCGCAGCTGCCCACGAGCAGCCGCTGCCGGTCATCCGCCTGCCGATGCTCGATACCAAACGCGAACTTTTCGCGTACGAGATCGTGTTTCAGAACGAGATGGAGGATGAGGCCACGCTGATGCGTCGCGCGCTCGCCACCATCACGGACGGCGCGCTCGCGCGCCTGGTGCGCGGCAACCGGACCTTCCTGCATCTCACCCGTGACCTGCTGATGGAAGAGACCGACGTGCTCCAACACCAGCCTCGCTTCGGCGTGCTGCTGCAGCCGGAGGCGGCCAGCGATCCCGCCCTGGTCGAGCGCCTGGCCCGCATGGCGCAGCGCGGCTGTGCGCTGATGCTGGACGCCAGCGACACCGCACTGGAATTCAATGCCGCGGTCGAGCCGCTGCTCAAGGTGGTGCAATACGTGCGCCTGGACGCGAGCAGGCTGGATCCGGCCACGCTCCGCTCCCGCAGCGAATACCTGCATGCGCGCGGCATCCACGTGGTGGCCGGGCACGTCGACGACCATGTCACCTACCGTCACTGCGAACAGTTGCCGGTGCAGGCGATTCAGGGCCAGTTCCTGCTCAAGCCGGAACCGGTCGAGGTACCGGTGCTCACCGCCAGCCGCCTGAGCCTGCTGCGCCTGATGAAGGCCCTGCAGGAAGGCAACCCCGGCCCGGTCGAGCTGGGCCAGATCGTGCGCGACGACGCCATCCTCAGCTACAAGTTGCTGGGCTGCGTGAACTCCGCCTACTTCGCGCTGCCACGCCAGCTGAAGTCGGTGCAGCAGGCGGCGATCTTCTTCGGCGCTTCGCGCATGCGTAACTGGATCTACACCATGGCGCTCGGTGGCGCGGGCGACCGTCCGCCTGAACTGCTGCGCGCCGCGCTGATCCGCGCGCACATGTGCGAAAAGCTCGCCCAGCACATGCCTCCGGAACAGCGCGAGATGGCGTTCACCGCCGGCCTGTTCTCGCTGCTGGACACGCTGATGGAAGCGCCGATGGATTTCGTGCTGTGGCACCTGCCGCTGGCGCGCGAGATCAGCGGCGCACTGCTGGAAAACAAGGGCCCGTTCGCGCCGCTGCTTGAGCAGATTCGCGCGTGGGAGGCCGGCAACCTGCGTGGCGGCGAAGTGCAGCCGCAGGTGATCCGCCGCATGGCTGCGGTTTACCTGGAAGCCACCCAGTGGGCCGACCACGTCTACGCGTTTGCTGATCAGCGACCGAACTGACGGAGTCTTGTGACTTCCCCTCTCCCCTTTGGGGAGCGGAAAAAGAAAAGCCGGCGCCACGTGCCGGCTTTTTTTGCATCGGGGAGCCCCAAGCTCTACTTCCCTCTGGAGAGAGGATTGGGGTATCGCCACCTTTACGGCGGCATTGCCACCTTTGCGGTGGTGTGCCGTGGGTGCTCGCGATGAGGCATCGAGGAAGCACGCCCTGACGAAGTGACGTCGCGAGGTTGGCCCCTCACCCTCCCCTCTCCCCAAAGGGGAGAGGGAAATGCGCGGGCGCCGCGGCAACAACTACTCCACTGCCATCCGGATCCGCCACACCGTCACCGCCAGGCCGGCCAGCGCCAGCGCGAACCACGCGGCGCCGGCGGCGAGGTCGGTGCCGAGCCACAGCACACAGGCCACCGCGCCGATCAGCAACGCGCCGGCGCCCGCCGCCAGAATCAGGGCGTGCCCGCCATGGCTGCGTTCCGGCAGCAGCAAGAGAGCGCCGAAGGTGCCGAGCAACAGCGCCGCGATGCGGCGCAACCAGATGAACGACGGCGAGGTCGGCACATCCGGCGCCACGTCGACCAGCGATCGATCGCCGCTCTGCACGTCATAGCCCTTGCCGTCGGCCGCATGCACCGCCGGGACCAGCCGGTCGCCGTCGATCTGGGCGAATACAGTGACTTCCTGCACCGGCACGATCTCCCAGCTCACACGCAGGTCACCCAGGCGCGGCTGTTCCGGCCTGGCGCTGGTGGTGAGGTAATTGCCGTAGGCCGCAAAGCTGGCCGCCAGGTTGGTCGGCAGGGACTTCAGGTCGGGCGTGAGCGTGTCGCTCCCCGGCAAGGCATGCAGCAAGGTCGGCGACAAGGCATAGCCGCCCAGCCGCACCTGGCCCGCGTCGAACTGCTTGCCCTGGACCGGGAAGCGCTCGGGGTTGGTATGGCCGAACGGATGCTCGAAGCGGCTGGCGTCCACCGGGCGATCGACCCAGTCCAGTTCATAGTGCACATCGTTGCCGAGGCGCACCTCGTGCCACTGGAACATTTCCACGTGGCGGATCAGCACCGGCGACGGCGCGCGCTGGCCAAATTCGGGATCGTAAGGGGACTCGACCACGCGCGGAGTTCCCGACACGCGCACCAGGTAGCCGTGCTGGCCCGGTTCCGGGCCGCCGCCGGCGCCCAGGTCCAGGATCTGCCCACCATGACGGTCGGCGGCATGACGATGGTCGAGGATGCCCTGTTCGGTCATCGCCACCAGACCAACGGCCCCCAACAGCAGGAGGGCCCCCAGAATCCGTCGCAACCACTGCTGCATGTCGGTACTCCTCCCCTGTCGACCATCCATGGCAGGCCTAACCCCTCAATTCGGTGAGCTCATCCGTGGAGCCAAAACGACCGCGCTCGTCACGCACCACACGCGCCACCGCGCAGCCGTGGTCGTGCGTGAAAAAGAGCTGCACGCCGCGTGCCAACTTATCCTCGAGGAAGGCGCGCTTCTCCTCGATCAGTTTTTCCGGGAAACGGTCATAGCCCATGGTGATGGGCAGGTGCACCCAGAACCGTCCCGGGATGAGGTCGGCGCAGAACACGACGCCCCCGACCTCGGCCAGCATCAGCCCGGGCGTATGGCCGTCCGAATAGCTGAAACGCACCGAACTGCCAAGCGCGTGTGAATGCTCGCCCTCGACCAGCTCAAGCCGCCCGCTGGCTTCCAGCAGCGGCTGCAACTCGGGGATGAACGATGCGCGGTCGCGCGGATGCGGCTTGAGCGCGCGCCGCCAGTGCTCGCCACCTACCAGGAAGGTGGCGTTCGGAAACAACAGCCGCGGCGGCTGCCCCTCTTCCCATGCCGCGAGCAGGCCGCCGGCATGGTCGAAGTGCAAGTGCGAGAGCACGACCGCATCGATGTCCTCGTGGGTCAGCCCCACCTCGGCCAGCGAATCCAGCAGCACGTGGCGGTCCTCCACCACGCCGTAGCGTTCGCGCAGAGCCGGCTCGAAAAACGCGCCAATGCCGGTCTCGAACAGCACGTTGCGGCCATCCAGGTCCTTCACCAGCAGGCAACGGCAAGCCAGCGGGATGCGGTTCTCCGCATCGGGCTGGATCCAGCGCGACCACAGAGCCTTCGGCGCATTGCCGAACATGGCGCCGCCATCCAACTGCTGCGAGTTACCGGTAAGCGACCACATCTGCATGTTCATTGCACCTTGCCCAGGCCCGCCTCGCGGCGCGGATCACTGGCCGCATCGAGCTTGTTGCTCTTCAGGTCCCAGGTCACCACGTTCATGTAGCCCCAGGGATTGCGCTCCTTGAGCGTGTGGCCCATGCGCGTCAGCGCCTCGGCGGTGGCCGGGTCGAACGCGCCCGGCTCCATGTCCACGCGATCAGGCATGTATTGGTGATGGAAGCGCTTCTGGCTGACGATGCCCTCGGCGTCCTTGCCGTCGATGAAGGCGAGGATGCCTTCCAGCACCTGGGTGATGATGGTCGAACCGCCCGGCGAGCCGATCACGCCGACGCGATCGGCGCCGAACACGATGCTCGGCGTCATCGACGACAACATGCGCTTGCCCGGCGCCGGCGCATTCGCCGCGCTGCCGAGCAGGCCGTACACGTTGGGCTTGTTCGGCACCAGCGCGAAGTCGTCCATCTCGTCGTTGAGCAGCACGCCGGTGTCGCCCGCCACGAAGGTTGAGCCCATCGTGTAGTTCACCGTGAGGGTGATCGAGGCGATGTTGCCGTCCTTGTCGATCACCGAGAAATGCGTGGTGTGCATGCCCGGATCCACCGCGATGCTGGCGGGCAGCATCGACGAGGGCGTGGCCTTGTCCAGCAGGATGGTCTGGCGCAGGCCCGCCGCGTAATAAGGCGACAGCAGCATGTCCAGCGGCATCTTCACGAAGTCCGGATCACCGAGATAGTCGTTGTGATCACGGAACGCACGGCGCATCGCCTCGATGACCAGGTGCGTGCGATGCGCCTCGTCCATCCTGGCCAGGTCGTAGCCGGAGAGAATGTTGAGGATCTCGGCCACCGCCACGCCGCCCGACGAGGCCGGCGGCGCCGTGAGCACGCGATAACCGCGGTAGTCCACCACGATCGGCGCGCGCTCCTTCACCTGGTAGCTTTCGAGATCCTTGGCGGTCCAGTTGCCGCCCGAGGCGCGCACGGCGTCCACCAGTTTCTTGGCCGTCTCGCCGCGATAGAAGCCGTCGTGGCCGTGCTCGCCCAGAAGTTCGAGCGTCCGCGCCTGGTCCGGATCGCGCCAGACCTGGCCCTTCACCGGCGGCTTGTCGCCCGGCAGGTACTTGGCCACCGACGCGGGCCAGCGGCGGATCTCTTGCTCGCGCTCGGCAATCGCGTTGATCAGGCGGCCGTCGGGCTCGAAACCATCGCGCGCGACGCGGATGGCCGGCGCAAGCGATTCCTTCAGCGGCAGCTTGCCGTAATGCGCAGCCAGCCACGCCAGTCCGGCCGGCTCGCCGGGAATGCCGGCCGAGAGCGGACCGTTGAGCGCGGTGTCGCGATTGGGCTCGCCATCCTTGTCCAGGTAATCCTTCGGGTTCACCGCGGCCGGCGCGGTTTCGCGCGCGTCGATGAACACCTCGCGCCCGTCGGCGCGATGGATCACCGCCATGAAGCCGCCACCGATGCCCGAACTTTCCGGTTCCACCACCGACAGCGTCGACGCCACCGCGATGGCGGCATCGAACGCATTGCCGCCCTTGGCCAGCACTTCGAAACCGGCCTCGGTGGCGTGGAAGTTGGCGCTGGCGATGCCGGCGCGACCAGGGCGATGCGCAATGGCATGCCCGGCGGGGCTGGCTGGAGAGGATTCAGGCTGGCGGCCATCGGCGGCGTACGCGACGCTGGTGGAAAGCAGCAAGCCCAGCAGCGCGATGCGCCAGTTCAACGGATAGGTCATGCCTCGTCCTTCACAGCCATCAGGTGTTGGTACTTCAACGTGAGCTGCTCATGCGTTTCGGGGTGCTCGGTGTCAACGATGATGCATTCGACCGGGCACACCTCCACGCACTGCGGCTGGTCGTAGTGACCGATGCACTCGGTGCACAACGCCGGGTCGATCACGTAGTACTCCTCGCCTAGCGAGATGGCCTTGTTCGGACAAACCGGTTCGCATACGTCGCAGTTGACGCAGGTGTCGAGGATTTTCAGGGACATTCGACGAGTTTACACGGTAGGCGCGCGTGTTGCGTCGCAAGATCCCTCGACACCCGCTTCCCTGCAGGCACGGTGACCGCCAAAAAAGAAGGCCCGCGGCGCTCTCACGCCGCGGGCCCGGATATCGCGTGGACAGCGCGAACTTACATGTTCACGTAGCGCACGGTGGCGCCGGTCGGCTGCAGCGCCGTGGTCACCTTGTCCTTGTCGGCGGCGTCGCCGATGACCAGCACGATCACGTCCTTGAACGAACCCGGCTTGGCGTCCTTGAACGCATCGGTCACGAACTCGGCGGTCTTGCCCGAATCCGGGCCGGCGAACACCAGCATGTTGCCCGGCAGCACGCCGCGGGCGACGGTGTCCTGCACCTGCTCGAGCTGGCGCTGGCGCAGCGCGTTGGCGTCGTCGGTGTCACCGGCCGGAACCAGGTACGGGAACGGACGGTCGGCCGTCATGCCCTGCATGTTCTTCTGGACGATCTGGCCCAGATAGGCGTTCCACGCCTTGGAGTCATTCGGATCGGTCGGCTTGGAAACGGCCTGGACCTGCTCGGTCGGCTGCTGGGCCTGGTCCTGCTGGCTGCAGGCAGTGATCGACAGCGTGCCGGTGAGCGCGATGGCGGCGAGGAGGGCGTACTTGTACATGAGGGTCACCTTGGATGGTGGAAGCTTGGTCTTGAGAATCCATTGGAAGACTGGGCCATGCAACCGTCACGCGACGGCGCCGGTGAACCAGCGGAAACGGGTCGGCCTACGCTGGGGTGGCCAGGCTCTTCAACCTCTGGTCCGCGACGGGTAACTGTCCTGTCCGCAGGATGCCCGCGAGGATACACGACGCCAGCCCCGGCCGACACCTGCCGGCATGCTGCGCTGCGATTCCATCCTGCAGCCCGCGCCACGGCATCCGCTCCTGCGGGCGAGCGTTTCGGGAACCGCTCAGCGCCAGCGCTGGCGCATCGCCTGCTGCACGGCCGGATGCACGAAGCCGGAGATATCGCCACCCAGACGGCCGATCTCGCGCACCAGGGTGGAGGAGATGAAGCTGTACTGCTCGGCCGGCGTGAGGAACAACGTCTCCGCTTGCGGGATCAGGTGCCGGTTCATGCTGGCCAACTGGAACTCGTATTCGAAGTCGGACACCGCGCGCAGGCCACGGATGATCACGCGCGCGCCCACCTCTTCCACGAAGTGGGCCAGCAGGCCATCGAAGCCACGCACTTCCACGTTCTTCAGATCGGCCAGCGCCAAACGCGCCAGCGCAATGCGCTCGTTGAGGCTGAAGCCGGGTCCCTTGTTGGGGCTCTCCGCCACCGCCACGATGATGCGATCGAACAACGGCGCGGCACGCGTCACCAGGTCCGCGTGACCATTGGTGATCGGATCAAAGGTGCCCGGATAGACGGCGAGACGGTTGTTGACCGGTGGCTTGTTCACGGGGCAGATCACGGCAGACGGGGGCGGCTAGCTTAGGCCCGTTCGCCGGCTCCGCCTAGGGCCCCGAAAACCGTACGCCAGGGTCAGGAAACGACCGGCGCCCGGCGGTACAGCGCGTAGCGCACTTCGCCCGCCGCGCCCTCACGATGACCGAGCCACGTCGATGGCAACGTCGGCGCCGCCGCCCTGGGGGATTCGACGTAGATCCATGCCCCCGGCGCCAACCATCCACCCTGCTCCAGTCGCTGGGCCAGGCTTGACCACAAATCCTGGGCGAACGGCGGATCGAGAAACACCAGGCCAAAGGGCTGGGGTGGACCCTGCAGGAAGGCCAATGCGTCGGCCGTGCTCACCTGCCCGCCGGCCGCTTTCAGCCTGGACAGGTTGTCGCGCAAGGCCTGGGCCACCCGGGGATCCCGCTCGACGAACTGCACGCTGGCCGCCCCGCGCGACAGCGCCTCGATGCCGAGCGCGCCGGTGCCCGCGCAAAGATCCAGGCAGCGGGCGCCACTGATAACAGGGGCGAGCCAGTTGAACAGGGTCTCGCGAACCCGCTCAGCCGTGGGCCGCAGGCCCGGCAGCTCGGGAACATCCAGACGCGAATTGCGCAGCTGCCCGCCAATGATGCGGATACGCCCCGGGGCGCCCTTGGTGGCGGTCATGACTCAGCGGTGAGTGAGGGTCGGGGTGGTAGCATGCCCGCCATTGTCTTTGAATCCCCGCCGCAATGCTCAAGTTCTGGAAGAAGAAACCCGCCGAGACACCCCCGGGCCAGCCCACGGCGCCCGCGGCCGAGCAGCCCCCGGCGACCGGTTTCGCGCACGACACGGACGCCATCTCGCTCGACCACGCCACGCCCGCCCTCGACGAAGCGCTGGCCGAAACCCCGCCCCCGCCGGAAGCCCCGGCCGAGGATGAGGCGTTCGAACGCGCCGCCATCGCCGAGGCTGCGCCGGCGGCCAAGCGCGGCTGGCGTGAGCGCCTCGCCGGCAGCTCCTTTGCGCGCGGCCTCAATTCGCTGTTCAACCGCCATCCCAAGCTCGACGACGATCTGCTGGACGAGCTGGAAACCACCCTCATCACCGCCGATGTCGGCGTTGAGGCCAGCACGACGCTGGTCGAGGACCTGCGCAGGCGCATGCACAAGCGCGAGTTTGCCGATGCCTCGGCACTGCTGGCCGCACTGCGCCAGTCGCTGGTCACCCTGCTGCGCCCGGTCGCGACGCCGCTGTCCGTCGATGGCCGCAAGCCGTACGTCATCCTCACGGTGGGCATCAATGGCGTCGGCAAGACGACCACCATCGGCAAGCTGGCCCGCCGCTTCCGCGACGAAGGACGCCAGGTGATGCTCGCCGCCGGCGACACCTTCCGCGCCGCCGCGGTGGAACAGCTCAAGACCTGGGGCGCGCGCAACAACGTGCCGGTGATCTCGCAAGGCCAGGATGCCGACTCCGCCAGCGTGATCTTCGATGCACTGCAGGCTGCCCGCTCGCGTGGTGCCGACGTGCTGATCGCCGACACCGCCGGCCGCCTGCACACACAGGGCGGTCTGATGGACGAACTGGGCAAGATCGCCCGCGTGCTGAAGAAGATCGATACCGAATCGCCGCACGAGGTGCTGATGGTGATCGACGGCACCACCGGGCAGAACGCCGTGAACCAGGTGCGCCAGTTCCGCCAGATCGTCGGCGTCACTGGCCTGGTGGTGACCAAGCTGGATGGCACCGCCAAGGGCGGCGTGGTGTTTGCGCTGGCCCGCGAGTTCGGCCTGCCGATCCGCTACGTGGGTCTGGGCGAGACCGCCACCGACCTGCGCGTGTTCGACGCAGATGCCTACGTGGACGGGCTGCTGCCCGCGTCCCTGGGCCAGGGCTGAGGAGCGGCGACCGGTGCCGCGCTGGCTCCGCATCACCTTGCTCATCGTCAGCAGCACCACCCTGGTGCTGGTCGCCGTCGCGCTGATCGCCGTCCACCTGCTGCTGCAGCCCGAGCGCATCACCGCCATGTTGCAGGCGCAAGCCCGCAGCGCCGGGCTGGAACTGAGCCTGGCCAGCCCCGCCACGCCGGCCCTGTTCCCGCGCCCCGCGCTCGAGCTGGAAGGCATCACGCTGAGCGCGCAGAACGCCAACATGCCCATCCTGCTCGCAGCGCGCGGCTCGCTGGCGCTGCCGTGGCGCACGTTGGTGCACGGCGAGACGGTGATCTCGCAGATGCAGATCGATTCGCCACGCGTGGACCTCGATGCGCTGCAGTCGTGGTTCGCCGGGCTGCCTTCCGGTCCTGCCGCGGTGCCCAAGACCATCCCTCGCATCGATGCCGGCGTGCACGTCACGCGCGGCACGTTGGTGCGCGGCAACCAGTTGCTGCTCGGCGACGTGGAGCTGAAATCCGGCCGACTCGCGCCCGAGCACGGGTTCTGGCTCACCATGTCGGGCAAGGATCCGAAAGGCACGCCGACCGAACTGCGCCTATCGCTCACGCCAAACATCAAGGGCGGCGCGCTGCAGTTGGACAACATCGAGTTGCACCTCACCCACAGCACGGCCCTCACGCTGGCGCTCAAGGGCAACGCCCGCTGGCGGGGCGCGGCCGACGCCTCGGCGCGGTTGTCGGGCAAGCTCGATCACGCCGACGCCGGCGTGTACGACACCGACATCACACTGACGCCGGCCGACGAAAGCAGTCCGCTGATGCTCGCCCTCAAGCTTGACGGTCCCAACAACCACGCCGACTTGCACCTGCCACCGCTGGCGCTCATAAACTGGTGGTCGGAGCTCGACCACGACGACGGCCCAAGGCTCGCCGTGCCGCCGGTCAACGGCCAGGCGCAAATCGCACAGATCGACGCGGGTGAGATCAGTATCGAAGGCCTGACCATCCGCGCCGGCGCCGACGCGCCAGCTCCGGCCAGCACCGCTACGCCTCCGGCCAAGCCGTCCCCCGTCAAACCGGTGACGCCGCGCACGTCCCCATGAATCCCTTCGCCACCGCACTACTGGCCTGGTTCGACGAACACGGCCGCAAGGACCTGCCCTGGCAGCATCCACGCGATGCCTATCGCGTGTGGCTGTCCGAGGTGATGCTGCAGCAGACGCAGGTGGTCACGGTCATCCCGTACTTCCAGCGCTTCGTAGCTGCGCTGCCAACGCTGCGCGACCTTGCCGCCGCCGACGAGGACACGGTGCTGGCGTTGTGGTCGGGACTTGGCTACTACCGTCGCGCTCGCTTCCTCCAACGCGCCGCGCAGATCTGTGTCGCACAGCATGACGGCGAGCTGCCGCGTGATTTCGACGCACTGTCTGCGTTGCCGGGCATCGGTCGCTCTACCGCCGGAGCGATCCTGGCGCAGGCGCACGGCCTGCGCTTCGCCATCCTCGACGGCAACGTCAAGCGCGTGCTCACGCGCCATCTGGGCATCCATGGGCACCCCGGGCAAAGCGCGGTGGAGAAGCTGCTGTGGCAACACGCCGACGCGCTGACGCCCGCTGATCGCGTGGCCGATTACACGCAAGCCATCATGGATCTGGGCGCCACCCTCTGCGTGCGCACGCGCCCGCAGTGCGACGCCTGCCCGCTCGCCGCCACCTGTGTAGCCAAGCGCGACGGCCTCACCTCGCAACTGCCCAGCGCCAAGCCGAGCAAGCGCGTGCCCACCCGCGACACGGTGATGTTGATCCTGCGCGACGCGCAGGGCCGCGTGCTGCTCGAACGGCGCGGACCGCAGGGCGTGTGGTCGGGCTTGTGGAGCCTGCCGGAGGCGAGCAACCACGACGAGGCTTGGCGCACCGCGCAGTCGTTGGCGCAAATCGACGATGCGCAGTCACTGCCCTCCTTCGTGCACGTATTCAGCCATTACCGCCTCAAGGTCGAGCCCGTGCTGTTCGACGAGGCGACAGCACACCGGCGCATCGCCGATAATGCGGGGCATCGCTGGTGCGATGCAGGCGAACGCGCCGCCCTCGGCCTGCCTGCCCCCGTGCGCAGCCTGCTGCAAGATCTCTGAGCCACCCCATCAATGAGCCGTACCGTATGAGTCGCATCATTCACTGCGCCAAGCTTGACCGGGACGCCGAAGGCCTGGACTTCGCCCCCTGGCCCGGCCCGCTGGGCCAGCGCATCTACGCCGAAATCTCCAAGGAAGCATGGCAACAGTGGCTCGCCCACCAGACCATGCTGCTCAACGAATACCGCCTCAACCCGCTCGATCCCAAGTCGCGCCAGTTCCTGGCCGGCGAAATGGAGAAATTCCTGTTCGGCGGCGACGTAAAACAGCCCGAGGGCTACGTCGCCCCCGACACAAAGTCTTGACGCCGGGCCGTACATCCGATTTAATGCACGGCTCCACGCGACGTCTTAGACGCGTGCGACACATTCTGGCCGGGTAGCTCAGTTGGTAGAGCAGGGGATTGAAAATCCCCGTGTCGGCGGTTCGATTCCGTCCCCGGCCACCATATAAAGCGCTATAAATCAGCCACCTTGGCTATTTGCCATTAGGTGGCTTTTTTGTTGGCCGACTCCATTTGCCGTACATTTGCCACTTGTTGCGAGCTTGGCAAGTCGTTTTCAGTAGATGCACGTCTCACCGACTCGGGGCGACTTCCACAAGACCTACGCCGCTGGCGATCAAGTAGAGTCACCCGTGACACACGGGAACTACCATGCAGCCCGATCACGTTGCCATCGTCGCCGCCGATGTAGGTGCCGCAAGAACTATTCCTGCTAGTCGATTCGCTTGGTACTCGTCTGACGGTGCGACCGGTGTGCTTCCGTCGACGCTGGCTGATCATGTGGCGTCACTATTGGACGCGGGCCTCCCGGTCGCCTTGGGCTTTGAGTGCCCACTTTCTGTGCCTCTCCGTGAGGACGAACACAACTTGACCAACGCGCGCACCGGTGAATGTGCGCCAGGGAGAGGAAATGCACCGTGGAGCGCGAGCGGCGGTGCCGGCACACTGACCGTGGGATTGGTTCAAGTGCCCTGGGTCCTCCGCCGCGTCCGGCGCAGTGTTCGGAGCGACATACCCGCCTTTCTCGACTGGCACGCCTTCTGCGAACACGGCCACGGACTTTTCCTCTGGGAAGCATTCGTAACAAGGCAGGATAAAGGTGTTGCGCATTTGGGTGATGCGCAGGTTGCTGTTGAAGCGTTCCAACAAGCCCTGCCCGATCCTCAGAGCACCAACGCCGTTGGAGGCGATGGCGAGTGCTATTCGCTAATTGGTGCGGCGCTCCTGCGCACCGGGTGGAGTAAGTCACTCGACATGCTCCACGAGCCCTGTTTGGTCATTCGTCCGAGCCCCCGGCCTGCAAACTAACGCACCTTCCCGTTGATACCGCCCGGAAGTCGCTGTGGCGGGATATTGCGCCAGTGATGGGCGGTCCACCGCTCCACCAGCTTTTTACCGTGGTCACGGTTCCTCACCCTGGAAGAGCACGAGGCGGCTTGCGAACGGCCGCGGGGCGACAAGTTGACATACCACCGCCCGTCAATGTCCTCGTTGACTACCGCGAACACCTCACTGAGAACGGGCTCCACAATGCGGGCAAAAAGCCCGTCACTGGTGATCCCAGAAACACTTAGTGGCTCCCAAGTAATGACGGGGGGATGGCTAGGGGCGCATGTCGCCAACTTACGCCGCCAGTATCTCACGACCTGCGAACCCCTAAGCGGCAACTAGTTGCCGGACTCTGTCGTCAGCCATCTCGCGCGCATCCTCGAACATCCACGACGAAATTCGCCCTGAAATTCGCGCCTGGGTGACGATGGATGCCGAAGCAATCTCGTATTTCCGGACGAACTGCAAGCCAGACAGCATGAGCTGAGTGCCCGCTTTGACGGTGGTGCGGTGGTGCTGGGTAGGTGCGGCTTGAGCCTCACGAGCCAAATGGATACTTCCAAGATGGCCCCACGTCCGACGATTCACCGCCGGAATCCCCTGTGATAGCCTTCCGCCGATTCAGCAAAGCCAGCCGCCTGGCTTTGCCGGGACGGCAAACTGGGGACCATCAGGCATGGCACATAAGAGCTTCATCCTTCAAGGCTTCACCCCCAAGACGCACAAAGACGCCATCCTCAACCTCTTTGACGTGCCAAATATCGAGCGCGTCATAGTCAGCGTTGCCTTCGTAAATCTGGGCGGCGTTGAACTCTTGGAGAGTGCGCTAAAGACTCACAAGGAAAAAGCAACAGCCCACATTGGCATTCGCAACGACATCACATCCCTCCAAGGGGCCGAGCGCCTGCTCAACCTTGGCGTTGCGTTGTATACAGTAGACACCGGCACCCGTAGGGTTATCTATCATCCAAAGATTTATCTGGTTCGTGGTGCAAAGCACGCGAAGCTAATCATTGGCAGCGCTAACCTCACTCCTGGTGGCCTGAACAACAACATCGAAGCGGGCATCATTGTCGAGTGCGACTTGGAAAACGCCGCCGACAAAGAGTTGGTAGAAAACATCGAGAAGAGCTTCGACGACCTCCCGCCCACCCATCCCGACAACATCAGCAAGATCACCACGTCAGCGCAGTTGAAGTTGCAGCACAAGATTGGTTTGTTGGTCGATGAAATGGCCGCCGCGCCCCCCAAGCCCTCCACCTCGGGCACGTCCACGTCTGACGATTCAACACCCCGCATCAAACTCAAGGTTGCACCGATCGTCGGTTCGATCGTCGCAGCCAAAAGGGCCGCCGCAAAGAAAGCGGTAGCTAAGGCCCCCGCAAAGAAAGCCATCGCCAAAAAAGGGAACGCGGCAGCGGCACCAGTGCCAGAACCACAGCCTGCCAACGGTGTTGAGCTAACGCTCGTGTGGGAAAGCAAAGAACTAACCAGACGTGACCTAGTTATCCCTCAAGAGGGCCGCAATACTAACCCGACCGGTTCCATCAACCTCGACAAGGGGCTGCTGACGGCCGACGTGGATCACCGCCACTACTTCCGCGATGAAGTCTTTCCGGCTTTAACCTGGACTCGCAAGAGCGCCACGGTGGATGAGGCGCATGCCAAGTTCCAACTGGTCGTGAAGGGGGTCAGTTATGGTGAATTCGATTTGCGCATCGCGCATACCACTAGCACCAACACTAAGAGCTATAGGCAGCGCAATGCCATGACACGCCTTAGCTGGGGGCCTGTTCGCGAATACGTCGCCCGCACCGACCTCATCGGCCGTCGGCTGTCGCTCTACCGAGATGACGCCAACCCAAAGAAGTTCGTACTCGAAATCGACTAAACGGTTTCGACCATCTCTTGGCTGGAAATCCTGTGTCGACGGTTGCGCAACCGCTTCCAGCCATTGAAGACGTCATCCTGCTTGGCACCGGAAAGCCCCAAGCCACCCAGCACGACACGTGAGTTGGATTCAAGCACACCCATGGCTGACCCGGTGCGAATCTTTTGATCGAGATCCTTCAAACTGATATTGACATTGCTCGGCAAGGGCAATACCAACTTCTCGATTTCTGACGGCACCAGTTCAAGCACGCCACCGCCGTAGTGCCGACCTTCCAGCTCGGCGCTAAGGGCCGTCAGGCTGTTGATGAAGCACGATACGAGCTTATCTGCCGAGACGTCACCTAACGTGCGGATGCGGTAGGCCGTATCGGTGGTATAGGCACCCACCTTGTTTAAGATCAGGCGTGGCAGATCGTGGGAACGCTTCAGCATCCCAATCTCAGTCGAATAGACAGAGGGAACGGCAAACCACGGCGATCGGATACGACATTTGTAGCGCGTGTGAAGTGAATCCGCCTCACCCGCCTCGATGTAATTTCTCGACTTCTTATAGCGAAGCACGTCGCGATCGGAGAACCATAGAAAGTTCGTCGGGTTGCCCGCCTTAGCGTTGGCCGCGTGCTGTTTCTTATCGTAAATGATGCCGGGGCAATGTTCGCTACGACCAAACATCGGGTGCGCCCACCGCTCCAATCCATTCTCGGCAACGACGTCATCAGTAACAAGAAAGAACTTGTTTGCTCCTGTGACAATACCAACATCCACGTCGGCCACATCAATGAAGCGATGAACCTCCTGGTGCTCGACCAGCTCGTCGAAAAGGTCGCGCGTCTCTTTGCCCAACAATGCACGCGTCCACTTACCCGCGACCGTCTTGCCATTGATCGACTGAGGAGCCGCAAAAACATCCTCCGGCTTCAAGCTAAGGAACTCGCGGTTCCTAACTTCATAGATGCCCAAACCCTCGGCCTTGTCATCCTTACTTTTGCGCTTCTCGGCCAGCAGAAGCACCGCGCCTTGGAGCGTCCCATCGAACCACAGCTCTTGGGGGTCGATGACGACCAGACGGCGGCACTCTTTGCCGAGATAGGCACGCAGCGACTGGGCATGCATCACATGGATGATTTCCGCAGGCACAACCATCGCCAAGCGCCCGCCTGGTCGCAACATGCGCATACCAGCCAAAATGAAAGGCACCCAGGCGTTAGTGTGCTTCGTGAACGGCAAGTCCAGTTCACGAAACACCTGCTCAGCCTTCTTCTGGAACGGCTCCGGCAAATACTGATAGCGCACAAACGGCGGATTGCCAATCACCGCATCAAAAGATGCCTCTGACTTCCCAGTCGCATCCAGCGCCCACGACAAAAAATCCGTCGAGTGGATTTTGCTGGCACGCAGACCAACTTCGTTGGCGCGCCTCTTGGCCTTTGCGGCCTCAACGGCATCCAGCTCGACGGCTGTGACCGCAGTGTTCTCCGGCGCACCTGCTTTGCGCAGCGCCCCCAGGAACACCCCATCGCCGCAACTCGGCTCCAAGATTCGTGTTGGATTGATCTCCAAGACCCACGCGCACAAAAACGTCGCGAGGTCGTCCGGCGTGTAGTATCCGCCGCGGAGCTTCTGTGCCGATTCGTTCTCAATGAAGTTCATGGCTGTTCTCTACCGAGCGACGGCCATTGATCGGCGACATACTTCTCCACCGCATCCCGGATGACCCAGGCGACCGACACCTTTTTCTGTTTGGCTATGGCCTCCAACGCTGCGCAGTTATCGGGAGGAAGACTTGCCGTGACGCGTATTGCGCGCGGTTTGCCGGCTGGTTTTCGTCCCCGTTTCGCAGGCATGGGCAGCACCCTGTATTTTTTGCAGCACTCTACATCACTTTGCTGCGGGCACACAATTGTCTCGCCCTCCAATATGCCAACCATCGCAAACACGGACTGCGACTCCGTCCCCCACTTACGAGCATGCCCTGAACATGCTCAAAGAGTGATCGAGTCCGGCGGATCGCACGGAGTAGCCGGAGTTGCTGCTGCGCGCAAACGTTCGGCATCGGCTTCGCCCGCTTCCGACCCGAAGAGGACACTTCCGCTGGGCAGCACATTGCGTTCCTCCTCGGTTGTGAAGGTCGAACGGCAAGAGTGGTGGACTAGGTGCATCAACTCAAAAGTGCTTCGCGCTAGGAACAAAACGAGGCTGCAATGCCCCGCGGTGCAAATAAAATGGTCGAAGGACCCCGGCCACTGGGACGGAGACTGCTCGCGGCGGCGGTCGTGCCGTTGGCGCGCACCGTCATCGTATTTCGTCCTCTGGTGGCTGCGCGCCCGGGCGATACCATGGCACGCGCTTCGCGCGCACCAATCGGGTTTTGCGGTCCACCGCCGCCAGCTCACGCTTCACGTCCAGCCCATCAAAGGGCTCGCGCCTGCCCAGCTCGCGGTCGCCCTCGCGGCACCACAGCACTTTTGGATCGAAGCCGCCGGCACGTAGGCCATCCACTAGCGACGCCGTGCCCGGCATGGCGTCTCGGTTGGATTCACGGTCCCGGGCGGCCATCAGGACGACACCTCCTCTCGGTCCGTGGTTGAGAAATCGACCAGCGGCCGCGCGTGCTGTCCACGGGACTCCATGAACTGCCCGGAAGTCCGATCGAACCAAAGGGCGAATTGGCGTTCGATGCCGTTCGCACGCTGTTTAAGGACACTCAACAACGTCGTAAATTGGACGGCGACTTCCGGTGGTACGGGCGAGCTGTCGGATTCGCATTGCGCCAGCACACGCTCGCGTGGCTTGTTACGCCATACCTCAACCACCGTGTCCGCCATGTCGGTTATCCCGCCCGACCCCTTCACGGCGAATTTGCCCGCCGGGTGATCTTCGTTATCCCCCTTTCGCATGTGGGCGACCACGGCGACGTGTACGCCGGTCGCGCGCGCGAAGTCGCTCAACTTTTCCACGAACGCTTTTTGGCCGGGATAGTCGTCGTCAGCGAATCCGCACTTGGTCAGATTGTCGATGACGAACAATTCGACCCCGTAGCGCGCGCGGGCATAGGCAAACAGTTCGAGGATGCGTTCGGCCTTGGCCGTAATGCCCGGTTCGATGACCCACAGAAGGCCTTCCAGCCTCTCCATGATGTGGGCCATAAACTGTTTTGTCGGCGTTATCGTGCCGGCCAGCGGCCCCATCATCCGGAACGCCCATAACGCGATGCGATATTCCAGCGACGCGACGCAGCACCGAACACCCTGGACGATGGCGGCGTGAGCGATGATGTGATTCACGACCACAGTTTTGCCGTGCCCATTGATACCCGCCCATATGGACGTTTCACCGGGACGCAGGAGCAGCAGATTGTGGGTTTTCAGCCAAGGGAGGCGGATGCCATCATCAATCCGGTCAGCCTCCGCGATGACCTCCCGGCTGAACTCACCGACGGCGTGCAAGCCCTCCGGGTCCAGCGTGCCGCCGGCATCGATGCAAGCCAGCACTTGTTCGGCGGTCATGCCCGCTAGCAAGCAGGCATTGGCGTCCTTGTGCGGAAGCACCACCACAAAGCAGCGCGCCAGCCCAAGGCGCTTGGCGAGCTCGCGCGCAGCCTTCTCACCTTCGTTGTCCGCGTCCAGCACGAGGTCAATGCGGTCGAATGGCTCGAACCACTCGAAGGCCTGATCTACCCACACCTGTTTGCGCTTGTCGCCACCGCCCATCGGCACCGAAATGGCTGGGATGCCAAACGAATGCAGCGCCATCGCGTCCAATTCGCCTTCGGTAATTGCTACGCGGCGGGTTCCGGGCGGCACGGCCGGCATGCCGAAAGGCCACGGACGGCAGTCTTTGGCTTGCCACATGGTTTTATCTGGTTTACGAAACTTGGCGCCGACCCACTCACCATCCGGCGCCATGTACGGGAACACGATAGCTGCGCCCTTTGACGTGACGCCGTAAACCTCGATCGTACCGGGGTTGATTCCGCGCACGCTGACAAGCCAATCGCGGTGCGGAGCCGACAAGCCGTTGATGCCGTCCCGCGACGGCACGGCGTACCCTTTCGGCGGGCCCAGCACACGGGGCCGGTCGTCGCGGATGCCTAAGAAGTCGTTTGCCCATGTACACGCGTCATGTAGTCCGCAACGGTTGACCGCTTGGACTAGCCCGATGAGGTCCCCGCTCTCGCCGGTAGAGAAATCGGCCCAGGTTCCGTTTTTTTCCCCGGAGAGACGCACGCCAAGGCTCTGCCCCGGCTCGCCCGCCGTGCTCCCGACACGCCACTCGTGCCCCTCCCGGCGGCCGGCTGGCAGGAGTACGCGCACCACGTCCTCGGCGCGCTCGGCGAGACGCCGGGCCAATTCAGTCGCGCGCATCAGATCACTCCCACCAAGTACTCGGCCAGTGGGTCATCCGGCCGCCGCCAGGACTGTCGCAACACGGCCAGGACGTAGGCTTTCGGATCGTTGCGCGGCTCCGCAAGCGTCTTCGCCAACGCTTCAAGCACGCGCGCTTCCGGCTTGTGCTCTCGCAGCAAGTTATTGACGAATCCGCCCCCGCCGCCATCGGGCAAGGCCTTCCACGCCGTAAAAATCGCCCCCTTGTCGCGTAACTGCGCCGCGCCAGCGGCGGGCGCGCCAGCGCAGTATCCAGAGCTCCTATCTGAGCTCTGAGATTGCATGGGCGTGGCATGGTGTCCGGTATCTACGAGCGCGCCTGCGATCGCATGTGCGTTCGCAGAAGCGATCGCATCTTTATCTTTCTGCCAGCGCTTTTGGGCGTTCGCGGTGTTCTTCGCAGATTTTTGGCGGTATTTCGCCAATTCATCCTCGGCTCGGGCATTGCGGCAAACGCCATTTTCCAGCGTAAAAAACATCGCCAGCACGCGTTTGAGTGCCGCTTTTTCGGTCCGTGTCCGTGCTCTTGAAATGATGCCGGCGAACTCGCGTTCGATGCCGTTCTCGTGTCGGAAATAGTGCGTGAGTAACAGCAGGTAGATGCCATGTTCCGCCGGCGATAGCGTGCCTGTGGCGCCCAGGTAGTCCGAGATCCAGAATGGGAAGTACTTCATGGCCGCCCGTCCTTCGGGCTCAACACACCCCGGCGCTGGGCAATAGACTTTGTGACTTCACGTATCAAACGAAGGGCTGCGAGAACCTCTGCGTGTTCATCGTCCCGTAGATCGCGCTCACGACTAAGCGCCGAGATGCGCTCGACTATTTCAAGGGCGCGAGCTTTCTGCGCGAGCAGTTCAGCGCGCGTGGGCGCCGCGAGTTTTTGACAACAAGCGCGACGCAGTTGCGTAAGATTCGTATGGGCCATGCGCTTGACCTCGGAGGTTTTGCCCGCCGCCGCGCCTGCGGTGCGCGGGCCTCTTTCTTAGCTTATTTAGAGCAGCGACCGGGATGGTCAGCCGCAGCGCTAGGTTCAGTAACCGTCGCTTGTGCGGTTTCAATCTTGTTTTTCATCCATTCGGCGACGGCTGAATCCAGCCAAGCGACCGCATTGGCACCAATGGGAATCGGCGCGGGGAATTGGTCGTGGGCGACCATTGCGTAGACCGTCGCCCTCGACAGCCCGATGGCTCGTACTACCTCGTGAATCCGCATGAAGCGACCCGGTAGACTCGTAGCGGCGTCCATTTGAACTCCTCTGGTTGCGAGCGAAGTTGGATGGACAAACCCTACGCGCGCGCAATGCGGAGATCACGAGCACTATTTTTTGTTTTCTGCTCGTAACCGGATGACATGAAAAAGCCCGCCGGGAAGGCGGGCTTGATGATGAAATGGATTGATTGGCCGTGGGCTGGCGCCGAATTGACTAGCCCTTCTTCTTGCCCTTGCCTTCACTCAGCTCAGCTTTGAGCTCTTTGTCGGAGTGCCACCGCCACACCGCCGCCTCCTTCATACGCAACCTCTCCGCCACGTCTGCAACGGCCTCTTCCACACTCATTTTCTGCCGCCCGCTATTTTCCGACGGGTGCGTCAGAGCATTTACCATGACGTACGCCGCCGTGCCTTTACCGAGTCGCGCCCGCGCTCTCGATTGTCGCCAGCCCTTCGGTCGCTTGACCCCCAGCGCTTCGTCGAGTGTCCGAGCCTCGGCGGTTTCGTATCGCGTCACTCCTGTGACAAATGCCCTTTGGGCCCAAGCCGGCACCGGATTCCCGAACTGAAAACAAATGCTGATGGCCTTCAAGCAGGCCTTCTTGCGGCCGGCTCGAAACTCAACCTCGCACTGCTCCAATTGAGCCGCAACGGCGCGCTCACGGTTAGTGACAGGCTTGCTCCGCGCGCGCGGCGCTACACTTCGTTCGGCCATGGTCGTTACCTTGATTAACGCGCCGTGGAAGGCGGCACGGGATGTTGCAGTCATCCGGTGCCGCCACTCACTTCCCCATCCGTCAGCTATCGTCAGGCCCTATCCCGCGATCCGCATGATCTCCGTGGAATGCTATCCGGATCAGCGCTTTGCCTGCCGTGGAGCCAAAGGCACCACGTTGGACTGCTTGCGCTTCGCGGGTTTGCTCTTGGTCGGCTTTGTTGCCGGCTCGATCGTGGCGAGCTTGTGGAACTTATTCAAGGCCGCCAGCATTTGCTTGTGGTATTCGGCATGTTGGTAGTGGCGTTTCTGCACGCCGCCCATATCGTGAGATTGCAGATAGGCCATCACATTGGCCGGGACCCCCTCCTCTGCAAGGAGCGTTTCTGCCGTGCGGCGAATATCGCCCATGGTGAACGCGCCCTTGCCCGCGTCCAGTTCGTTGGCTTCCAGCATTGCCTCCGCGATGGGACGGATGCGGGCCTGCAACGCGTTGCCAGTCGCCCCGTGCTTGCCGCCATCGAAGGAAAACAGCTTGCGACCCAAGCCCATGCCTTCTAGGGCATGACGCGCGGCCGGGATCAGCGGCACGTCCCAAAAGCGCGGCTTCGCGCGGCGGCCCTTGCCGCACTCCATCCGAAAGGTACCCCGCTCTGAGTTGTAGTCGGCGAGCGTGAGCCGCCCCATTTGCTCCGCGCGCAGCCCGCCCGTGAACAAGTGGAACAGGAGCACCGATCGTTCCGGCTCCGGACGCGTCAGGATGCGGCGATAGTAGGCTCGCAGCTCGGCACGGCTCAGATAGCGCGTGCGGGCGTTGTTGGCGCCCTCGATAGATAGAATCTCGGCGGCAGGGTTGTGGATGATTCCAAGTGCGGCCACGCCTGCCGACGCGCGCGGGTCTTGGCGGGCCTTGATGGCGGCCGTATAGGCGGATCGCAAATAGCTGCGCAGCTTGTCGGCTTGGCGTAGCGTGCCCGCTTCCGTCAGCGGGCGCACCACCGCCAGCAAATCATCCATCGTCACATCCTTCGCGGCCGTGTCCCACAGCGCCGGCCATTTTCCCTTGACGTGCAGCTCAAAACTGCGTCGCACTTTCTCCGCACTTTCTTTGCCCCTGCCTTCCAGTTGCTTGACGTAAGCCATCAGCACGATGCCCAGCGTGCCGGCTGCCTCAGCCCTGGCCTGTTCCTCCACGCGGACTTGGGCGGCTTGCTGGCGCTCGCGTTCGCGCTGTTCCGCATCCAGCGCCAGCCGCAGATCGCGTTCGCCTGCTACGTAGCGCTTGGAATAATCACCGGCCTTGTCGATCGCTTCGGCCAAGGTCAGGCCGCGCTGTCCCCTCGGATCAAATGGCCCCAGCGGTAGTGAATCTCGCCGCCCACCCGAAACCACGTAGCGGAAGTAGAACGTTGCGCCACCGTCCTTGGTGCCGTAGGCCATCAAGCGGCCCGCGCCTCGCACGCCATCATGAGAGAGCCATTGACCTGGCTTGATGCCCGTCAATTCACGCACCGTGAGCGCCATTGCTGTACCTCGTTTGCCATTTGCCGTAACGGGTCCGAGAAACGGCAAGTGAGGCACACCCATTTGCCGTTCATTTGCCGTTTGTTGCTGGCTTCGATGATACAGCGCTGGACGCCTCTAGACACTATAATGCGCCACATCAACTAGTTACGAACAATCCCCTGCGAGCTCACGGGGCCACAGGAGGCACCCAAGGGGATTGAAAATCCCCGTGTCGGCGGTTCGATTCCGTCCCCGGCCACCATCGATTTCAACGGCTTGCAGCGATGCAGGCCGTTTTCGATTTCGGCTATCGGCCTCGCCGATTCCCCGCTGTCCCTTTTGAACGCACAGAATCGCAGCGTTGCGAATCAGGCGCGATCGCCAAGCCTGCAGCGCCAGCGCTAGACTCGGAAACGAACATGCCGAGCATCCGCGCGCAGGATTCGGGAGGGGAAGACGTTATGGATGATCAGACCGCCATTGACGAGGCTTATCAGGAATCCATCAGGGACATCTACAGCACCCTGCTGACGGAGATCCAGATGGCCAAGGGTGACGCGCAGCTTGAGGCGGCGGCGAAGGCGCGGTTCGCCTCGGGGATCACCTTTGCGCGTCGTGTCCATGCCATGGCATCGGAACTGGTCGGCAAACCCACGCCGTAGCAAGCCGCGCAAGCGCACCACCGGATACTCACGCAGCGCCGTAGTGGATGTGGTCGAAATAGGCCTGGGCGTCGCGGGCAGACAAGGCCGGCGCCAGGTAGTGTCCTTGCAGGACATCACAGCCCAGCCGCGCGAGTAGCGCGGCCTGGGCCTGCGTCTCCACGCCTTCGACGGCAACCTGCATCTCCAGCTGGTGACCGAGTGCGACGATGGTGCCGATGATGGCCGCGTTCTTGGTATCCATCGGCAGGCCGCTTACGAAACTCTGGTCGACCTTGAGCTTGTTGACCGGAAACTGGCGCAGGTAGGAAAGGCTCGAGTAACCAGTGCCCAGGTCATCCAGCGACAAGCGGACGCCAAGAGCCCGCAATCTCGCCAACGTATCCTGCGTGCGGGAGACATTCTTCATCAGCGAGCTTTCGGTCATCTCGATTTCCAGCATCGCAGCGGGCAGGCCATGTCGATGCAGGATCTCCTCGACGCTCTCGGCCAACCCGGGGCGAACAAGCTGTTGGGCCGACACGTTTACCGCCATGATGAAATCGCGATGGCCCAGGTCGAACCAGGCGCGCGCCTGATGGCAAGCGTGGTCCAACACCCAGACGCCCACCTCCGGCATCAACCCCATGGCCTCGGCGAGCGGAATGAAGCGCGCAGGAGGCAGTGCGCCAAAAGGAGTGCAGTTCCAGCGCAACAACGCTTCGAAGCCAACGAGCCCGTAGCCATTGGCGCGGTGCTGCGGCTGGTAATAAAGCTCGAACTCGCCATGGCCGATCGCATCGCGCAGTCGGGAACCCAACGTGACTCGGTCGTCGAGTTCGACCATCTGTTCGACAGAAAGCTCGGCCAGCTGGTCGCGCCCGTTCCGTTTGGCCTGGTTCATGGCCTCGTCGGCGCGTCGCAGCAGGTCATCGGCGGTGCGCCCGTGCTGGGGATAATGGCTGACGCCCACGCTCGCGCTCAGCACCAGGCGGTAGTTGCGTCCCTCCAGCGGCTTCGCCACGGCGACGCGCAATCGATCACCCAGTTCGCGCGCGCCCGAAGGTTCGATACCTGCCACCGCGACTACGAACTGGTCGCCAGCGATGCGCGCCATCTGCGCCTGCTCCGGCAAGGCAAGTTGAAGGCGCGTGGCCACACGCTTGAGCACCTCATCGGCCGCGGGATGGCCAATGGAGGCATTGACCATCTGGAACCGATCCAGCCCGATCACCAGCACCGACGTGCGCGCGGGTGATTCATGCATGCGGTTGACCAGATCCCGCTCGAACAACAGGTAATGTCGAAGTCCGGTAAGCGCGTCGTGGGTGGACGCGTAGGCAAGCTTCGCCTCCATCTCGCGCCGCGCGGTGATGTCGCGGGCAACCGCGTAGACCAGTCCATCCGGCGCGGCGAACGACACCCACTCCAGGACGCGTTCGCTGCCGTCCTTGCAGGCGCAACGCGTGACGAATTCGCGGATCGAAAACGCCACCCCTCCCAGCGGAGCGGCGAGATGCCCGCCATCGGCGCCGTGTTCCACCGGAAACAGCTCGCGATAGCCGAGGCCGGCCAGCTCGTTGGCGTCGTAGCCCGTGATCCGCTCCAGCGACGGATTGAATTGCACCAGCCTCCCCGTCGCCGGATCGATGATGCAGAACAGCTCAAGGGACATCTCGAAGAAACTATCCCTCACACGAAGGCGCTCGATGAGCCTGGCGCTTTCGATGGCGACGCCGGCGATCGGCACCATCTGGTCGATGCTGTCCAGTTCGTCCTGGCGCGGATGCCGTGGCTCGCGGAAATACACCGCAAACGTCCCGAGCACGCGTCCGTCGCTGCCGAGGATGGGTGTGGACCAGCACGCCCTGAGACCATGCGCCAACGCGAGAGACTTGTAGTTGGCCCAGTACGGATGGGTTTCGATGTTCTCGACGACCACGCGTTCGCGCCGCCAGGCCGCAGTGCCGCAGGAACCGTGCTGGTTTCCGATCTCCAGGCCGTCGAGCTTGGCGCTATAGGCGGCGGGAAGCGACGGCGCCGCGCCGCACAGTACGCGTGTGCCGGCATCGTCGATCAGCAGGATGGAACACAGCGCGCCGGGATTGAGCGCTTCGTGCAGGCGGGCGATGCGCGCCAGGCTTTCGGCGAGTGGACGTTGCGCGGCAATGCCTACCAGGATGTCGTGCTGCCCCATCACCACCTGTTGCGCACGCTTGCCGGCAGTGATGTCCTGGCAGACCAACAGCACGTTCACTGCCCGCCCATGCCCGTCCACGCTCACCTGACCGCGGTTGAGCAGCGTCCGCATTGAACCATCCGGATGGAGAAACCGTCCTTCGAATTCAAACGGCTGGTGGTCGCTGCGCGCCTGCTGCAGGTGCTGGGCCATGCTGGCGCGATCGTCGGGATACACCAACGCGAGGTAGGCGTCGAACGTCGACTCCTGCTTCTCCGCGGGCAGCCCATAGAGATGACATAGTTCGGCCGACATCACGACCTGTGAACTGGCGATGTCCCACTCCAGGCTTCCCACCTGTGCGAGCTTTTGCGCCCAGGCCAACCGGTTTGCGTCGCGCAGCCCTTCCTGCTCCGCCCGCTGCGCAGGACGAGGGTCACGGAAGCCGAGCACCAGGCCTTCGCCGGAAGGATGGATACGGCAATCGATGTGACGATCGTTCGTCGCGTCCACCAGTTGGATGGATACCGATTTCTGTTCGCCCATCGCCATTTCACAGGCCAGACGCAGCGACTGATCCAGAGGGGGCGGCAAGGCATCCCACACGGGACGCCCAAGCAAATCCGCCGCGTTCCGTCCGAACATGGCGCGGGCTTCGTCGTTCATGTGGATGAGACGGAACCGCGCGTCTAAGGCGACAAACCCATCCATGAGCCATGCGATCGCCCGAGCGGCTCCCTCCTCACCGGATGCTGCACCCATGACTTTCGTGGCCCTCTCTGCAAGAGGTTTGGCCGTTTCAGGTTACGCCTGCCCGTTCGGGTGGCGCAATGTCGCCTGGCCCGACTGGAGCGACAAGCCGTGTGATGACTATGTCGAAAGATGCGCAGCCGCCGACAAGTTGCAACCGGTTTCACTCGCTCCAAACGATTTCCGGAGCTCACTCGGACGGCTGGACGTCCGTGCTTCACGCGCAACTTTGAACAAGGGAAGGCGCCTCGTCATGTATCGTTGCTGCACCTCACGCGCCCGATGTAGGCGGCGTTCACCACGAGCCCTGGTCAAACCGACGGACGCTAGCGCCAAGTCGATAAATGCAAGGCGGCTGCGGCCCGGCCTCGTGCAACGCAAACGGAAAGTGGCCCGGAGATGCCCGGCAGCGCCAAGCTGCGCGGTGGGACGCCCCACTATCGGACATCGCGCAGAGCGGACCCGGGAACTGCTACGTCAGGCACGCGGCACAGCGAACGGTTGATGCTAGAGTCGGGCCGATGTTCAACGCTTGGGCAGCCATCCAGACAAAGGGGTCTTTCATGCTGAAAACACTGTCGAGTCGTGCCGTCAGGGCCGGGTTGTTCGCACTGGCCATCTCGGGTTCCGCGTATGCCGCCCAGCCGCCCGCCTCCGGCCTTGGCCAGGCCTGGCCCAATACCAGGGACGTCAGCGCCAACCCACACTTCCACGCCTACGTGTTCATGCTTGGCGGTATCCAGTACGTGCAGATCAATGATCTCAATGGCAACGTGCTGGGCGCGGTGGGCACGGCCAACGGCCAGTTCATCACCCTGCCGATCGGTCGTTTCTCGCAGCTGGTCAGCACACCGCAACAGGCTCCCGCGGTGACGACGACGGCTGCGCCTGCGGCCACCGCAGCGACGGTCTATCAGGACAGCGCCACGACGGTGACCGCTACGCCGCTGACTGACGGCACGGTGCAGATCATGGCCCTCTCCGCCAATGGCTGCGACACCGACCCGGCCATCTGCAACTCGCACATCCAGTAATCGCGGTGTCGACGATCAGCGGCGTCAGAAGTCGTCGCTGATCGTCACCGGGTCCAGCAGCAGCAGGCTGACCCGGCGACCATCGGCCATGGTCCGCTCGCGGGCGCCGCCTTCGAAGGTCAGGGCGCGGTCACGGATCGCGGGCCAGCCCATACCGCTGGTGGAGCGCATCACACGCGGCAGCAATTCATCCCAGCGCACTTCAGTGCATTTTTCCGGCTCGCTGCGCAGCGTGATGCTCACCAGCACCCAGCGGCGCCCAAACTTCTCGCCACAGCGCAGGCGCACCACCACGTCGCTGACATTGCGCCTAGCGCAGGCGTCGGCGACCGTTTCAAGCACCATGCGGTAGATGGCGATGTGCAGCGTCTGCGACAGGCGACTGAGCGGACCGCGCAGGTCGCACCAGTAATTCACTCCGGTCTCCGCCAGCGCACGCGGCATGGCGCCTTCCCGAAGCGCAGCGGGCAGACCGCGCTCGCGCCAGGTCACCGGGTAAAGGCTGTCTGCCAGGCGGAACAGCTGGTCCTGGGCGACGAGCGCCTGGCGATGGTAGCTGCGGTCTTCCATGGTCGGCTGCAGGTGCCGCAGGCGCCCCATCATCATGGAGAAGCTGGCCTGGACCGTTTCACGGATCTGCTCCAGCGCCAGCGAGGTAGTGCGCAGCTGCATCTCGCCGATATGCACGTTGCGTTGCGCGAGCGCCAGCGCCATGCGGACGTCCAGACGATCCCGCTCGGCGCGGTGGTGCAGCACCGCAATGCGGGCGCCCAGCAGCAGCATGGAAGAAATGGCGAAGGCGATGATGGCCTCGGCCTGGATGGTCTGCTGGTCGTATCTCGCCGGCATCAGCGCCACCACCGCCAGGCTGGCCGCCGTCCCGCCGATGGCGGCCCCGTGCCAGCCGTAGCGCATGGCCAGCCAGACGATCGGCAGGAACATGGCCACCTGGGCCATCTGGCGGGCATTGACCGAGACCAGGCCCAGCCAGACCAGCAGCAGCAGCGCCGGCACGACCAGGAACACGCCTTCCAGCACGGTCCGGTCGTCGGCGAGCCGCGTCACCAGTTCATGCCGGCGCGCACCAGCAAGCAGCTGATGCAGGAAAAGCACTGTGGGCACGATCGCGAGGATGCCGACATAGTTGCCGAGGATCCATTGCAGCGCGAGTCCGGTGGGATCGAAGTCGTATCCGGGAGGCAACCGGGTGATGAGCATGCCGAGCAGGTTGTAGCCCGCCATCACAAAGGACACCACCAGCGCGCACGAAAGCAGCGCAGCCATGTTCACCGTGTGGCGCGAGGTGATGATCGGCCAACGTTGTCTGGCCCAATAGACGAAGGGCGCCATGACCACGATGCCCGGCGCCAGGTTGAACACGGCCCACGCGGCGCCCCAGGTGCCGGCATAGGCGAGGCTCATGGGTATCAGTGAAGCCACCTCGCCGACCACCAGGGCCGGCCAGTCGCGATAGGGGGCCAGCAACAGCACCGCAAGGTGGACGCCCGTCAGAAGGAGAAAATGAGGAATAGCGAACTGGCGGAACAGCGCAATCCCGCATCCATACGAGACGGCGACGCCCACGCGGCGCAACCAAGGGTTCGACCACGATGCTTCCAGCATTGCTCCCCTACCCCTGTTCAAGATTCCCCGATTGATGGACCGCGTACCTGCTGCGAAACCCGGATGACATCGAGCTGCACGTGAAACCCCGGTGAAGCGGTCCAGGGCGCCCTGGCGATCGTAGCATCGTAACTCAGTCGACCCCCGCAAATGTGCGCCCGTTCATGGTTGTGGCGCCGCCTCACCCACCCGTTGTGTGGCCACCCGACCCTCCGTTGGCCGGGCCGTCCCTTCGGCCGGGACGGCACCCCGATGCGACCGGACGTTTACACGGCCGTCCTTCCTTGGGCGGCGGCGTCCTGAGCAACGCCGGTATCCCAGCGGATCGAGAGATGGCGCCAGCGACCTAGGCCGCCACGCCCGAATACAGGCGTTCGGGCAGGTATCCCCGGATCGCGGCGGCGTCCAGGTGGACCAGGTTCTTGTCCACCTCCAACGTCACGCGACCGCGCGTGCTTCCGTCGAGTCGTTCTCGCATGGCTCCAAGGAAGGCCGGCGCCGCGATCAGCACCAGGGCGTCGAACTGCCCGGCCGTCCGCGCCTTCTGCAGGAAGCGACTCAGTTCGAGGGCGAAGCTCGCGGTTTCGTGCGCGGCGACGGTGGTGTCCTGGTCCTCGGCATAGCCGCCGACACCCATGCGCTCAAGACCACGCCCGGCGCGGTCGGAGACCAGCTCGTGCTCGGGGAGGCGTCCCTCGGGATGAATAAACGAATCCATCTCTTCCAAAGGCCCCAACGGTTGGCTCGCCCGGAACAGCCGCGCCACAGCACGGTTGGCAACCACGATCCACACGGTCTTTTTCATCATGCGCTCCCAGGAGGTCTCACCAGGAATGCGGGACGGCGCGTCGCTTGGCGCTAGCAGTGCGCGGGAGGCTCCGTCACACGGACGTGTGCATCGAGATTCCACGTTTGTACGTCAATCCGGCGTGAGTCCGCGCCGGATTCAGGCAGAGTGATTGCGAATCGCCTTGAGCAAGCTCATGCCCGCTTCGGGCAAATTGCCTTCATTGACGATGGTCACGGTCTTCTCGGGCACGACGTAACTGTCATGCCGGGCCAGCCGCTGGTCGATCTGCTCGGCGGCTTCCGGGCCGCTCGACAGCATCCTGCTCACGATCGACTCTCGGCTTGCCGTGATCAGCACGGGCACCATGTCGTTGAAGCGTGCCTGCGCGCTCGGGAACGCCCCGCGCGAGCCGTTGACCAGTACGTCCACGCCCTGGCGCAGCCAATGCTCGATCTCCTTGCCGAGTCCACAGCGCAGGCCATGGGCCTGCCAGGTGAGGGCGAACAGGCCGCGGCGTTCGCGCAGGTCAAACTCGACCGGGGTCAGGGCGACGTGGTTGCCGCCCAGGGACTCAAGTGATGGCGTGACATAGCGATGCGCATAGGCCACGTCGTAGGAAGGACCATTCACGCGCGCCCATTCGATCACGCTGTCCTTGCCAGCGCCCCAGGGGCCCATCACGTAATAGAGCCGGCCCTGCCTCATGCCGCCGAGGCCTTGCGCAGCGCCACGCGCTCCAGTGGCTCGAAAGCCGCGCCAGGCGATTTCTCCACGCACAGGGTCAGTGCGTCGACACGTGCCGCCGGCAACATCGCCGCGCGCACCGAGAGCCAGCGCTGCAGGGCCCGCTCTTCATCGACGCTGGCCGGCGCCGACAACGTCATGTGGAAACGATAGCGTTCAAACACGTAGGGATACCCGTAACGTCCGAGGTAATGGGTTTCGATGGCGTCGAGGTCAGAGGCGCGACGCTGGAAGTCATGCTCGGCGAGCGGCAGGCGCAACGGCTCGACCGCCTCCACGCAAGCAGTGGCCAGCGCGTTCACCAGCCGGCAATCGCCGACCGGCCGCAACGCCGGAAATCCGGCCAGGCGGCCGGATCGCATGGAAAGCTGTATGGGTGCATGCGCATGAGCCACGTCGGTCATGGCGCGACGCAGATCGGCCAGGTCATGGTCCGGTGACAGCGTGAATGGTGAGCGGAGGGTGGCATGCCAACCGTAACGGCGCACGTCAGCCAGCAGTGCATTCCATCGGGGCAGTGGAATCCCGGGGATGCCGTTCGGCGCGGAGGCCGGATTGAGCCAATCGCGCCCCAACGAGGCCAAGGCGCTTGCCGGCGCCGGGCAGAAGTAGATCGCATACCGCATTACCCGTGCACCGCCCGTGGCGACTCGGCGTCGGAGGCGGCCACGAAGGGCTCACCCTGCAGGCAGTCGCCACCACCGCGCCTGCCCCGTCCCTTCTGATTACTCATACCCCCTGCCCCACCCCACCCGTCTGAGCCTCGACCTTCCGAAAGCGCCCTACCCAAGCCATGGCAGCCGGGCGCGCCGCTTTCCCAATCCGCCTAGATAACTAGACCTTTGTGACAAGACGGGGAAACTTCGCCTTCGCGGGAACGTGTCGCACTCATGGCTACCCCCTGGCCTCGCCATGCGCGGCAACGCTCCCCAGTTGAACATGGACCGAGGGCGCATAACGCGATGCGGTGTGCAGATCAGTCCGTCGGGCGCCGACGCCCGTGCGTCGGCTCATTTACCCTGCGTCGGCCCCTTGCTGTTGGCCCACGGCCACAGGTGTCCCCACTGCCCCATCATGTCGCTCCACTGCGTTGTGGAGAGCGCGCCTTCGCCGAGGCCACTCAAGGCGCGGGCGGTGTCCTTCTGCCAGGTTTCGAACGCATCCTGCAGGCCCTGCGCGAAGTGCTGCTGCACGTTGGCGGCGATCTGGTTGGTGACGTTGGCGTCACCCATGCGCTGCTGCAGCTGACGCCAGAAGGTATCGGCCGGAATGGTCGCCAAGCCCACCCAATCCTGGGCCTTGAGCAATTGCTCCACCCGCGCCTGCGACTCGGCGATGCCGTCATCAACCGCGCGCGTGGACATCTCCAGCCACTTCCTCCAGTTCTCCATCACCAGCTTGTTCACCCGCAGCTGGAATTCGGTGTTGGCCTTGTACAGGGCCAACGGCAAGTCACCAGGATTGCTCATGTTCATGCCCTCAGTGGGTGGCGCCTCTGTGCAATGGAAGTTTCAAGCCGTCTGGCCAATGGCCGAGTGAAAACGCCTCAACAACAAGCTGAACAACACACTGCCAATGACCGGCAGCGCCAGGAATTGTTTCCGCACCACCAACAATCCGGCGGCGCGGTACAGGATGGACTGCCCCAGTTCAACAAAATGTGTCGTGGGCGCAGCCGGCATCAGGTTCCGCGCCGACGCCGGCATGCTCTCCCGGGGCGCAGCGCCCCCGACCAGCACCTGCAGCGGAATTGGGGGTGAGGATCAGCAACATCGCGAACCGCGGCATGCTGCGAGCCACCGCCGCCCTGAGCCACCTGGGTGGTGGTCGCTAACAGGCACAGCGCCGCCCCGACCAGGAACATCGCCCCCCTTGACCGGCGCCTGCAGCAGGCCGGGCGCCACGAAGCTCAACCACACCCCGGCGGCCACCGGCGCCACCAAGCCCATCGACCAAACGGGAGCGAGCATGATCTGGGCAGGTGTCACCGGCATGACGCGCAAAGGCCTGATGGCGCCGTCATCGCGGTCGCGAATCAGGGACGACCGATCAGGATGAACGAGAGCATGGTGGCGTTGTCGATGAGCTGCTTCAGCCGTCCGATCCACCTTTTCTCCGCGGATGGATTGAAGCGTGCGGGGAATGGCGGGCCTGCCGTTAGTGGGCTTGAACCGCGGTCACGCAACACGGACCCGCTCACCTCACCCAGCACGATCGGCTGAATTTTGGGAGGCTGCGCGTCGCTCCGATATCAGCCGACGACACGTCGCCGCCCAGCCCATGCGCTTCCCAAGCTGAAGCGAAGCCATCACACCGGCGCGGTCATTCACCGCAAGTTGGGAACGTACCAACAGACTCGGAGACCCCCACCAACGCGGAGGCATGTCCATGAAGGCGATCACTTCACTGGCGCTCACGGCGGCACTGGGCATCTCCACCGCGGTCGCGGCGCAGGAAGCGCTGACTCAGCCGCAAATTCAGGCGTCACTCGAGCAGCAGGGCTACAGCAAGGTCCGCGACATTGCCTTCCACGACGGCATATGGACGGCCAAGGCGCGCAGTGCCGACGGCGAAAAAGTGAACGTGCGGGTCGATCCGCGTACCGGCCGGGTCTTCCCCAACAAGCAGGTTTCGCGACTGAGCGAAACGGACGTACGTGCGGAGCTATCGACCGAAGGCTATACCCACGTGCACGACGTGGACTTCAAGGACGGCGTATGGACCGCGAGGGCGGACAATCCGGCGGGGAGAGGCGTGGCCCTGCAGCTCGACCCGGACACCGGCAGGATCATCGGTACCGACAGGCATTGAGCGTTGCGATGGGTAGATGGCCCAGGCCTGGACCTGGCAGTCGGGAAATCCGCACCGACCGATCCGTCAGGTGCGGCGCGAACGCCGCACCTGACGTGTGAGGCTCTGGAAGAACCCTGCGCTTAGAGCGCAGCGTCCTTGAGCTTCTTCAGCGGGCGAACCTTGATCTTCACCGTGGCCGGCTTGGCGGCGAACCACTGCTCTTCCTTGGTGAAGGGGTTGATGCCCTTGCGCTTCGGCTTGGCCGCCACGCTAACGGCGGTGATCTTCAGCAGGCCCGGCAGGGTGAAGTGGCCAGCGCCCTTCTTGTGCACCGAGTTCGTCACGGCAGCCTCGAGCGAGGCCAGCACCGCGCGCACGTCCTTGGCAACCACGCCGCTGGCTTCAGCGATGTGGGCAACCAGGCCCGACTTGCTCAGTGCTTCCTTGATCGGCTTCTGAACGACTGCCTTGGCGGCGGTCTTCGGAGCGGCCTTCGGAGCGGCCTTCTTCTTTGCTGCGGCTTTCTGCGCCTTCGCCATACATTTCCCCGTGGTCATCAAGATGATGGTGTTTGGATGCCTCTCGGCATGCGGAATGTATGGCATGCCAGCCCGCCTCGCCAAGCTGCAATACGGAAAAAATGCGGTTTTTTTGCATCCTGGGCCGCATTGGGGTGAAAAAAGTCACGGAAGCGGCCTCGGGAAGGCTGTTTTTGAGGCTTTTTTGACCACCTCTCCCCCACCCCGGCACATTGACGCTATGGACCGGCGCCGGCAACGCTCTCTACTATCGAGCCTCGTTTCCCCGTTAGGTGCCTTCCATGAAGCGTTTGGCCTTCACCCTGTTGTCCCTGTCGGTATCGGCCGCGCTCTTCGCCGCCGAACCGACCGCCCCGACCATCGATCCCCACCGGCTGTCGGATGAGGTCAAGACCTTGTCCTCCGACGCCTTCGAGGGTCGCGGGCCCGCCACGGAAGGCGAAACCAAGACCGTCGAATACATGATCGCCCAGTTCAAGGCCGCGGGCCTGCAGCCGGGTGGCGACCTCAAGGGCGGCAAGCGCGAGTGGACCCAGGCAGTGCCGCTGCTGCAATCGGATATCGCCGGTTCGCCGCAGCTGTCGTTCAACGTCAACGGCAAGGTCGAGAACCTCACCCAGGGCAAGGAAATCGCCGTGCGCTCGGCGCTGGACGGTTCCAAGGCGGTGGCCATCAAGGATGCGCCGCTGGTCTTCATCGGCTATGGCGTGAAGGCGCCGGAGCGCAACTGGGACGACTTCAAGGGCGTGGACCTGCACGGCAAGATCGCCGTGGTGCTGATCAACGATCCGGACTTCGAGACCGGCGTCGGCGACTTCGGCGGCAAGGCGATGACCTACTACGGCCGCTGGACCTACAAGTTCGAGGAAGCCGCCCGCCAGGGCGCCGCCGGCATGCTGATCGTCCACGAGACCGCGCCGGCCTCCTACGGCTGGGCCACCGTGGCCAACTCCAACACCAACACCCAGTTCGACATCGTGCGCGACCATCCTTCCAGCGTGCACACGCCGGTGGAGGCCTGGATCCAGCGCGACGTCGCGGTCGACCTGTTCAAGGCCGCCGGCCTGGATTTCGAGGCGCTGAAGAAGCAGGCGCAGACGCGCGAGTTCAAGCCGGTGGAGCTGAAGGGTGAGACCTTCACGGCCGACTACAAGATCAACTCCAAGGTGATCGTCTCCCACAACATCGTGGGCCGCATCGAGGGTACCAAGCGCCCGAACGAGACGGTGATCTACAGCGCGCACTGGGACCACCTCGGCGTGGGCGCGCCTGACGCGAAGGGCGACAAGATCTACAACGGCGCGGTGGACAACGCCACCGGCACCGCTGCGCTGATCGAGATCGCGCGCGCCTTCACCAGCGGGCCGAAGCCGGAGCGCTCGGTGGTGTTCCTCAATGTCACCGCGGAAGAAAAGGGCCTGCTGGGTTCGGAGTACTACGCCGCCAAGCCGCTCTACCCGCTGGCGACCACGGTGGCCGACATCAACATGGATGCGCTGGATCCGCACGGTCCCACGCGCAACTTCAGCATCTCCGGCAACGCCAAGCTCGACCTGCTCGATGAGCTGACCGACACCGCCAAGAAGTGGAGCCTGACCTACTCGCCGGATCCGAAGCCGGAAGCGGGCCACTTCTTCCGCTCCGATCACTTCTCCTTCGCCAAGCGCGGCGTGCCGGCGATCTCGTTCGAGTCCGGCGACGACTGGGTGGACGGCGGCATAGCCGCCGGCAAGGCCGCCGCGGACGAATACGTGGCCAAGCACTACCACCAGCCGTCGGATGAATGGCAGGCCAACTGGCCGTTCACCGGCATGGCGCGTGACCTGCAGATCCTCTACACGCTGGGTTACGACCTCGCCAACTCCGACACCTGGCCGAACTGGAGCAAGGACTCGGAGTTCCGCGCAGCCCGCGACGCCACCGCCGCGCAGCGCAGCGCCAACAAGTAAATACGACGAAGTTTTCGTCGCCCGAACGGCCCGCAGCAATGCGGGCCGTTTGTTTTACAACGCGCCAACCCCGCTTTCACGCGGTGCTTATGTTGATGACGCATGCAACAAATCTGCAGCATCGCAGTCATCCCCGGGCCAGCCGGCAGCCATGCAACCGTCGCGACGAAATCATCGGGGAGTCATCTGTGATGGGCAGTCTATGCAGCATCCCCGCAGAACGCTGTCCTATTCCATGCTGGCGCAATACGTTTATTCCTCGAAATCCGGCCTGTTCCGCATCATCCGCCACGGTCGCCAGTGGCGCGTGTTGTGCGAGGAACAGGAAATCGGCCGCCACGACACGCCGGAAGTGGCGCTGATCGCCGCGCGCATCGCCTGCCCCCAGGCACGACTGCCTGGTGAACTGGACCGTTGGCGCTATGTCCCCGAACTGGCGCTGGCGCATTCGCGTGTATCGGGCGAAGGGACTCGCTGGCAGCTCACGGGTTGACCGCATTTCTCCCTCTCCCCTTTGGGAGAGGGTTGGGGCATTGCCACCTTTACGGTGGTGAGGGGTGTGTGCTCGCGGCGAGGTGGCTACAGAGTTCGCACTGATCTAAGCCTGCCGCAAGATTGGCCCCTCACCCTCCCCTCTCCCCAATGGGGAGAGGGAAAAAGAGCGCGCTCACTCGTGCGCGTTGATCACTGCGAGGAAGTCACGACCGTAGCGCTTGAGCTTCGCCTCGCCCACGCCACTGATTGCCGCCAGCTCATCCTCATTCGAGGGCAAGGCGCGCAACATCGCCAGAAGCGTGGCGTCATGGAAGATCACGTATGGCGGCACCCCATGCTGTTTCGCCAGCTGGGTGCGCAGCTTGCGCAGTTCATCCCACAGCGGCTGCTCGTAGGCTTCCACGCCAAGGCTGCCACCGGTCACCAGCTGACTGTCGCGTCGTTTGCGTGAGGCGCGTACGGGGCGAGCATCCTCGCGCAGTCGAACCTCGCGGTTGCCCACCAGCACGTCGCGGCTCGTCTTGGTGAGACGCAGCGTGCCATAGCCCTCCGCATCCGCCTCCAGCAGGCCCATCGCCAGCAACTGCCGGAATACCGAGCGCCATTGCTTCTCGTCCATGTCCGCGCCGATGCCGAAGGTCGACAGGCGGTCATGGCCAAGATCAGTCATGCGCGTGCTGTCATCACCACGCAGGATGTCGATGACGTGGCCCGAACCAAAGCGCTGCCCGCTGCGATACACCGCCGACAGCGCCTTCTGCGCCGGCACCGTGGCGTCCCACGTCTTTGGCGGCTCGATGCAGTTGTCGCAGCGCCCGCACGGGCCGTGGAAGGTCTCGCCAAACGCGGCCAGCAACAGCTCGCGGCGACATTGCGTTGCCTCGGCATAGGCCAGCAGTGACTCCAGCTTCAAGCGTTCGATGCGCTTGCGCTCATCGGCCGATTCGGACTGCGCGATCATCTGGCTCATCGTCACCACGTCGGACAGGCCATAGATCATCCAGGCATCGGCCGGCAGGCTATCGCGACCCGCGCGCCCGGTTTCCTGGTAGTAGCCCTCCATGCTGCGTGGCAGATCCAGATGAGCGACGAAGCGCACGTCGGGCTTGTCGATGCCCATGCCGAACGCCACCGTGGCGACCATCACCAGGCCGTCCTCGCGCAGGAAGCGCCGCTGGTGGGCGTTGCGCGTGGCCGAGTCCAGTCCGGCGTGGTACGGCAGCGCCTCGATGCCCGCTTCGGTCAGCCAGGCCGCCGTCTCATCCACCTTGCGGCGACTCAGCGCGTAGACGATGCCGGTTTCGCCACGGCGCCGCTCCAGGAAATCCAGCAGCTGGCGGCGCGCGTTGTGGCGCAGGCCCACCTGATAGCGGATGTTGGGGCGATCGAAGCTGGAGACAAACTGGCGCGCCTGCTGCAACGCCAGCCGCTCGACGATTTCGTCGCGGGTGCGCTCATCCGCGGTGGCTGTAAGTGCGATGCGCGGCACCTGAGCAAAGCGCTGGTGCAGCACCATCAGCTCGCGGTATTCCGGGCGGAAATCGTGTCCCCACTGCGACACGCAATGCGCCTCGTCGATGGCGAACAGGGCCACCTCGGTGCGCTCGAGCAGGCTGAGGAAACGCGGTGTCAGCAGGCGCTCCGGCGCCACGTACAGCAGGTTGAGCTCACCGGCCAGCAACCGCCGCTCCACCTCGCGCTGTTCTTCCGCACCCAGGCTGGAGTTGAGGTAGGCCGCAGCCACGCCCGCCTCGCGCAGGGCATCCACCTGGTCCTGCATCAGCGCGATCAGCGGCGACACCACGATACCGGTGCCTTGACGCACCAGGGCCGGAATCTGGTAGCACAGCGACTTGCCGCCGCCGGTAGGCATCAGCACCAGCGCATCGCCACCGTCGATCAACTGCTCGACGATCGCCTGTTGCTGGCCGCGGAACTGGGTGTAGCCGAAAACGCTATGAAGAATGTCGTGGGGCGAAGGAAGCATCGGGAGATGCTAGCAAATGGGTCAAGCAACCGCCGCCCGCAAGTACGCCACGCTCACCTGTTGTGGCTAACCCGGCAGGCCCCACAACGCGCGATCAAGATCGGCGTCCAACCCGAACGTGGCGAGCGGCACGCGACCGTTGCGCACCTCCACGCCTTCGGCCTTCAGTCGCCGGCTTTGCTCGCGAAAACCGCGGCTGCCCGGCGGAAAGGCGATCTGCCCGCTGGACCGCAGCACGCGGAACCAGGGCAGTTCCATACCCTCAGGTACTTCGCCCAATGCCCGCCCCACCAGACGGGCGCGCCCCGGCAGTCCGGCGCGCGAGGCGATGGCGCCATAGCTGGCCACGCGACCACGCGGAATCGCGGCAATGGCGGCAAAAATTCGGGTGCGCGCTTCGTCGCGGTCCATGATCTTGAACAGGCTCTTTACACCGGGTCGTGGCACAGTAACGGGGCTGGAATCGCCTGCCAAGGAGACCGCACCCATGCGCCATTTCGAAGCCGTGCGCTCCCACATCGGCAGCCTGCACGAACTGCGCCACAACGACCCCTACTTGATCAGCTTCGACCTCACCCTGCCGCACGATCGCCACCAGGGCATCTACCTGGCCGAACTGGAGGACGAAGCAGGTAATCGCTACCTGAGAATCTCCACGCCGGTGGGTCCACTCGCCGGCGCGGACCCGCGCCGCTGCCTGCGCTTCAACTGGGAGCAGCGCAAGGGTTTCCTCGCGGTGGCGGACCTGGACGGCTCGCCCTACCTGCACCTGTGCGAGAACCGCCCCTATGAATTGCTCGACGCCGCTGAGTTGAAGCGGCTGATCGATGAACTGGGCTCCCTGGGCGACCAGTTGGAGCGCATCGTCGCAGCGGGCGGCGACGCCCTCTAGAAACGCCCCGCCAGCAGCGCGCAGGCGCATCCACTGAGCGCGAGCGCCGCGGCGCCGTTGTCACCGCGACGCAAGCATTCGCGCGAGGCGCCCTCCTAGCGAAGCCTGTTTCAGAACATCGCGGACAAGCGCACCATGCCGTAAGCCAGCACGGCCGTGACCGGCAGGGTGAGAATCCACGCCCACACCATGCGCTCCACCACCGACCAGCGGATCGCGTTCCAGCGCTTGGCGGCGCCGACGCCCATGATCGAGGCCGACACGTTGTGCGTGGTGGACACCGGGATGCCGAACGCGGACGCGGTGAGGATCACCGCCGCCGAACTGCCTTCGGCGGCGAAGCCGTTGATCGGGTGCAGCTTGACCATCTTGTGGCCCAGCGTCTTGATGATGCGCCAGCCACCGCCAGCGGTGCCGGCCGCCATGGTCAACGCGCACAGCACCGCGACCCACGAGGGCACATCGAAGCCGCCGTCGGCCGAACCGTGGATGCGCAGGAATCCCAGCCAGTGCGGCAGATGCTCGAACTGGCCCGTCGCCGTGGCGCCAGCCAGGGCCAGTGCAATGATGCCCATGCTCTTCTGCGCGTCATTCATGCCATGGGCCAGGCCCATGGCGCTGGCCGAGGCGATCTGCGCCTTGCCGAAGAAACTGTTGACGAAGGGCGTGCGGCCCAGCCGACGCAGGAACCCGGTACGGCTGGAGAACCAGCTGAGCAGCGCATAGAGCGAGCCCATCAGCACGAAGCCGATGATGAAGCCCGCCAACGGTGACACCACCATCGGCAGGATCACCTTCGGCACCACACCGCTGCCCTGCCACCAGTGCCCGCCGGGATGCCACCAGATCACCGCGGCGAAATTGTTGGCCGATGCGGCGATCGCCGCGCCCACCAGGGCGCCGACGAGCGCGTGGCTGGAACTGGACGGCAGGCCCAACCACCAGGTGATGAGATTCCATGCCGTCGCCGCCAGCAGCGCGCAGATCAGCAGCTGCGGCCCGGCGGCGATCACCTGGGTGTCGATTAGTCCGGCGGCGATGGTCTTGGCCACCGCCGTGCCCCATAGCGCGCCGATCAGGTTGGTCACCGCGGCCATCAGCACGGCCTGGCCGGGGGTGAGCACCTTGGTGGCCACCACCGTGGCGATGGAGTTGGCGGTGTCGTGAAAGCCGTTGATGTACGTGAAGGCCAGCGCGATGAGCACGACGGCAATGGCAAGGCCGATGCTCATGCGCGCACCTCGCGCACAAGGACGGCGGCCCGGAACGCGGCCGGGCCGCTCATAGAATGGGAGGTCATCGTGCCGGTCTCAGGAATTCTTCAGCACGATGGAGTAGACGATGTTGCCCACGTCGCGGCACTTGTCGATCGCCTTCTCCAGCAGCTCGAACAAGTCCTTGGCGAGCATCGCGCGCATGGCGTCGTTGCCTTCCACGTAGAGCGTGCGGTACGGCGAGAGCAGCATGCGGTCGCCCTCCGACTCCAGGGTCTGCATGCGGTCCTGCAGCTTCTTCACCGGATCGATGCGCAGGCCGCGGCGCAGCTCGCCAATCATCTCCGACACCACCGCCGTGGCGCGCTCGAGCACCAGGGCGCGCGCGGCAAAATCCACGTCGGCAATGCGATCAACGACAATCTCGTAGCGCTCGGCAAACTTCTCGATGGTCTTGGGGATTTTGTACAGCGCCGAATTGAGCGCCTCGATGTCCTCGCGGTCGAGCGCGGTGACGAAGGTGTTCACCAGCTCCTCGCTGATCTGCCCGGCAAGCGCCTTCTCGCGCGCACGCGCGGAAGCAAAGGCAGCCATCACCGGGGCGTGGTCCTTGCCCGTCACCAGTTCATGAAGTGCCTTGGCGCTCTCGCGCGCCGCCTCGGCGCTCTGCTCGAGCAGGCCGTAGAACTTGTCGCCTTTGCCGAAAATCGTTTGCAATGAAAACATGCGGTTATTGCCTGGGGTGCGGGGGCTGAAATGACGGATATGTTACAGGACGCCCGTGTGGCGCCGCATCACGGGGCGTGGACAGCCTGCCGCAGCTCCTTGGTCCCCCTACCCGCCATAGGCCTTACACTGCGTCTCATGTACCCACGCGACCTCCCCCGCAAGCGGCCGCCATGCTGACCGACTTTGCGATCGTCATCGTCCTTTCGCTGTTCAACGGCTTCTTTGCTTTGTCCGAGATGGCCCTGGTCGCCTCGCGCAAGACCCGCCTGAAGAACATGGCCCGCACCAGCCGGCGCGCCCGCACCGCCCTGCGCAACGCCGAAGCGCCGGAGCGCTTCCTGTCCACCGTTCAGGTCGGCATGACCCTGGTGATCCTGGTGACCGGCGCCCTGGCCGGCGATGCAGTGGGCATCCACATCGCCAACGCCATCCACGGTGGTCGGGCGGCCTGGATGGAGCCGTACGCGCGCGTCATCGGGCTGGTGCTGGGATTTGCCCTGATCTCCTTCATCCAAATCGTGGTCGGCGAACTGGTGCCCAAGCGGCTGGCCCTGGCGGCGCCGGAGGTCATCGCCGGCTACGTGGCCATGCCGATGATGGTGCTTTCGCGCATCGCCGCGCCTTTCGTGTGGTTGCTCAACTTCTCCAGCAGCATGCTGCTGCGCGTGCTCAACGTGCGCCAGCGCGGCAGCGACGTGGCGACGGAAGAGGAAATCCGCCTACTGGTGGCCGAAAGCGCCGAACACGGCGTGCTCGATCGCGACGAACACAACATGGTCAACCGCGTGCTGCGCCTGGGCGACCGCACCGTGGACAGCGTGATGTCGCCGCGCACGCGCATCGTGTGGCTGGATGCGGCCGCCAGCACCGAGGAAAACACCGAGATCCTGCGCAGCACGCCCTATTCGCGCTATCCGGTGTTCCGCGGCGACGAGAGCGACATCCTCGGCGTGGTCGAGGTCAAGCGCTTGCTGCGCGGTTTCGCCGAAGGCAAGCCGAACGTGTTCGGCCAGCTGGCCAAGCCGCTTTACGTGCCCGCCACCGCCCGCGCGCTCGACCTGCTGGAAGAGTTCCGCGACGCCGACACCCAGCTCGCGCTGGTGGTGGACGAATACGGCGACATCGTGGGCCTGGTCACCCTGAACGACCTGCTGGCCGCGATCGTCGGCGCCACTCAGCTGGGCGGCAGTGGTCCGGAGGAAACCCAGCTGGTGGTGCAACGCGAGGACGGCAGCTGGCTGGTCGATGGCTCGCTCTCCACTGACGACCTGCGCGAACTGCTGCAGGTCGACGCCCTGCCCGGCGAGGAAGAACACGAATACCGCACCGCCGCGGGCATGGTGATGGCGGCGCTGGGACATATCCCGCAAACCGGCGAGACCTTCGAATGGAAGGGCTTCCGGGTGGAGGTCGTGGACCTGGACGGCGCGCGCATCGACAAGCTGCTGATCGCCCGCCAGTCGCACATCGACGTAGAGGAAGACGGCTTTTAGGCCTTTGCAGCGGGAGTGAGTGGGGAGAAGTGAGAGAAGTGCCCAAGAGCGCGGGCGTTCACTCTCACTTCTCGCTCCTGTTAACTCACTTCCCGCTCTTGAGCTTGTCGTTGGCGATGGCCGCCATGCGCTGCGCGTCGGCGAAGATGCCATGCATCACGCGCAACTCGCGCTCGTCGGGCTGGGCGCGCTGGAACAGCTTGCGCAGGCGCAGCATGATCGTAGTCGGCGCGCGCCCCTTGTGGAAATCGATGTCATCGAGCATTTGCGAAAGGTGCTCGAAGAAGCGCTCCATTCGCGCCGCGTCGGCCGGTGGCTCGGCGTCGGTCCGCACGGGCGCGGCGACCTTACCCAGTGAGGCCACGCGCAGTTCGTAGGCCATCACCTGCACCGCCTGCGACAGGTTGAGCGAACTGAAGTCGTCCACACTGGGGATGCGCACCATCGCATGGCAGCGCGCCAGCTCCTCGTTCTCCAGGCCGGTGCGCTCGTTGCCGAACACCAGGGCCACCTGCTCGCCGCGGCCGGCCGCGGCCAGTGCGCGGCTGGCCGCCTCGCGGGGGGTGATCTCCTCCAGATCTACCCCGCGGCGGCGTGCCGACAGGCCCAGCGCCAGGCTGGTCCCGGCCAGGGCGTCGACCAGACCCTCGCTGACAGTGGCGTTTTCCAGCACGTCGTCCGCGCCGGCGGCCAGGGCCGAAGCCTCACGGTCCGGGAACTTGTGCGGGGCGACCAGGGCCATCTTGTCGAAGCCCATGGTGCGGATCGCCCGGGCAGCGCTGCCGATATTGCCGGGGTGCGAGGTGCGCACCAGCACGTAGCGGATGCGGGCGGCGAGGTCCGATTCAGCGGTCATTGGGGGTGAAAAACTCGGGCAAACGGGGGCAAAGCTTGGAAATTGGCGGCCGTCCTGTCAAACGGGCCGGCCCGGCGAACCTGAAGACGGGCGCCATGTCTGCTAGACTTTCCCGCCGAAACCCCGCTCTTTTGAAAGCCGAAGCCATGCCCAGACCCGCCGTCAACGTCGCGGTGCGCGCCGCGCGCTCCGCAGGAAACATCATCCTGCGCTACATGAACCGGATCGACGGACTCAATGTCGTCGAGAAGCAACGCATGGACTTCGCCTCGGAAGTCGACCGCCTGGCCGAAGCCGAGATCGTCAAGGAACTCAAGCGCGCCTACCCCACGCACGCCTTCCTCGCCGAGGAAAGCGGCGCCACGGGCAAGGGTCCGCTGGTGTGGGTGATCGACCCGCTCGATGGCACCCACAACTACCTGCGCGGCATCCCGCATTTCTGCGTGTCCATCGCCCTGCTCGACAAGGGCGAGCCGGTCTATGCCGTGGTGTTCGATCCGCTGCGCGACGAGCTGTTCACCGCCAGCAAGGGCGATGGCGCCTACCTCAACGACCGCCGCATCCGCGTCAGCAAGCGCGAGAACCTGGGCGGCGCGATGATCGGCACCGGCTTCCCGTACCGCCAGCGCTCGCACCTGGATGCCCAGCTGGCCATGACCCGCGCCCTGCTCGGCCAGGCCGAGGACATCCGCCGCTCCGGCTCGGCCGCGCTGGACCTCGCCTACACTGCCGCCGGTCGCTACGACGGCTTCTTCGAGATCGGCCTGAAGCCCTGGGACATGGCCGCCGGCGCCCTGCTGGTGCGTGAAGCGGGCGGCCGCTATTGCGACTTCGCCGGCCGCGACGGCATCCCGGAAAGCGGCAACATCATCGCCGGCAACCTGCACGTGGCCCAGGCCATGACGGACGCGATCAGCGCCAACGCCACGCCGCGCCTGCTGATGGCGTAGAGCGAGAAATGAGTGAACAGGAGTGAGAAGTGAGAGAGAGCAAGCGCTCGCGCGCCCGAGCCCTTCTCTCACTTCTCACTCCTTTCAACTCACTCCTGCTTTTCACGCAGCAGCCCGCGCAGAAACGGCACGGTAATGCGCCGTTGCGCCGCCAGCGAGGCCTGGTCCAGGCGATCCAGCAGGTCCAACAGGGCGCCGAGGTCGCGCGCGTAGCGGTTGAACAGCCAGTCCAGCACCGTGTCATCCAGCTCGATGCCACGCGATGCGGCCTGCTGGCGCAGCACCGCGCGGCGTTCGGCGTCGTCCAATGGCTTGAGCAGAGCCTGCTGGCAGGCGCCCAGGCGCGAGCGCAGGTCGGGCAGGCCCAGGCCCAGCTGCGAAGGCAGCGCCTCGGCGGCGAACAGCAGGGCCGCGCCCTCGGCCTTGGCGCGGTTGTACACATCGAACAGGGCATGCTCGGCGTCGCGATCGCCGGCAATCGCGCCTAGATCGTCCAGCGCCAGGAATTCGCTGCCGGCCACACCACGAATCGCCGCGGCCTTGTCGCGCAGGCTCGCCAGGGGCAGGTACTGCACCGTGCGGCCACCGGCGATCGCCGCCTGGCAGGCCGCCATCAGCAGATGGCTCTTGCCGCTGCCGGCGGCGCCCGCCAGGTACAGCCAGGGCATGCCCGGCGCATGCGCCAGCTGCTCGACGGCGGCGAGCGCAGCGGCGTTGGCGCCGGGGTGGAAATGTTCGAAGCGCTGGCGACGCGGCCAGCGCAAGGCGAGCGGCAACTGCGGAATCATGTAGGGGGTACTGCGTCCTTCTTGTCGTCCTGGCGCCCGACGATGGGGTTGGCGTCCACTGCGCCATGCACCACGTCGACCACCACATCCACCTCGGCGAGCACCGGGTCGCCGGCGCCCTGCTGCGTGTACAAATCGCTCTGACGGTAGCGCTCGGTGAGGTAGCGCAACAGCACCAGGATCACCGAGGCCGCCGGCAACGCCAGCAGGACGCCCAGGAACCCGAACAGGTAGCCGCCCGCCAGCACCGCGAAGATCACCGCCACCGGATGGAGCCCGATCTTCTCACCCACCAGCCGCGGCACCAGCACGTAACCTTCCAGCAGCTGACCGGCCGTGAAAATGCCCACGACGATCAGCAGGTGGTTCCAGTCCCCGAATTGCACCAGCGCAGCGACCAGCGCCGCGCCAAAGCCGACGATGAAGCCGAGATAGGGCACGAAGCTGAGCAGGCCGGCGACCATACCGATCAGCGGGCCCACCGACAATCCCATCAGGGTCAGGGAGCCTCCATAGAACAGACCCAGCGCCAGCATCACCGCCAGCTGGCCGCGTACGAAGGCGCCCAGCACGCTGTCGGCTTCGCGGGCCAGATGGGCAATGGTGGGCTCGATCGAGCGCGGGAGAATCCCGTCGATCCAGGCCACCAGCCGATACCAGTCGCGCAGCAGGTAGAACGCCACCACCGGGATCAGCACGAGGTTGGTCAGCCAGGCGATCACGCCGAGGCTGGAACGGGACAGCTTGCCCAGCAGGGTGGAGGCGGCGCCACTGATCGAGCCCAGGTGGGACTTGATCTGCTCCATCAGCTGATCGGTGTCGAAGGCCCTGGGGTCCAGGTGCAGCTTGGCCTGCAGCCATGGCAAGGCGGTGTTGCGCGTCCAGTCCACATAGTCCGGAAGGTTCTGCACCAGGTTGTCGATCTGGCGCGAAATCAGCGGGATCAGCAGCAGCAGCGCGCCGACCGCCATCAGCAGGAGCACGATGAACACGATGCTCACCGCGAGCGTGCGGCCCATGCCCACGCGCTGCAGGCGGTCGGTCATGGGGTTGCCCAGGTAGGCCAGCATCGCCGCGAACGCGAACGGCATCAGCACCGGCGCCATCAGCCAGAACACATAAAGGATGCCCGCGGTGATCGCGAACATCTGCCAGCGGCGGGAGGTGTCATGAGTCATCGAGGTGGCTCATCGGGCGGATGGGTCAGTGTGACCGATGCGACGGGCCCTCTGCCAGCACGGCAGCCCCGTCACGAACTCGCTTGTGCGTGGCTCAGTGAACCCAGCGCAGGCTGGCGTCCGCCTCGGTGTGCGCCTCGCCCCGCAGCAGGCGGCCGCCGGCGGCGAGGCTGTTGGCCAGCGCGTCCATCGGCAGGCTTGCCTTGACGGCGAACAGCATGCCGTCGCCCTGCGCACTGAGGGCGGTGACCTGGCGCACGTTGGGGTCGGCGCGCAGCAAGCCCAGCAGGTTGGCGAAATCGGTCGCCGAATTGAGTTGCGACACCCACAGCTTGCCGTCCACGGTGGCCGAGCCGATCACATTCAGCTGTTTGCCAAGGCGGTCGGCCAGACCGTTGCCGGCGTCGGTCAGCACCGCCGCCGCATTGGCGCCCGTGGAACTCCAGCGCTGCTGCGGGCCACCGGACACGAGCACCCAGTCGGCGGCGTTGCCGTGCATCTGGCCAAGCAGGATCAGGCCGGTCTTGTACTGGCGGGACAACGCGGCCAGCTGGTCCGGCTCGGCGCTGGTCAGGTTCGGGGTATCCCCGGTCTTGCCCGGATCGGCCAGCACGGTGCTGAAGCCACGCGCCGTTACTGCCTGGGTCAGCGTGGCCAAAGCGTCGCGGGTGAGCACGCTGCCGTCCTCGTCGCGCACCAGCAGCAGCACCGGCGGGCGCGGGCCGGACGCCGACACGCCCAGCTGGGCCACGGTGCGCTGCACCGCGGCCTGGTCGAAGGTCACCTGCAGGCTGAGCCCGGTCGCGGCGCGCTGGTACTGGAACTGCTGCACGATGCCCGCGGCGTCTTTGAGGGCGTCGCCGTAGCCCGGCTTGCTGCTCAGGTCCTGGCCGCCTGCCGTGCGCGCCAGCACCTGAGCCAGGGCGTCGGCGAAGGCGCTATCGCGGGCGGCGTCGCTGGTGTCGGCCACCGACACCACCACCGTGTACGGCGAAACCTGTCCCTGCGCGTGCACGGACAACAGCGGGGCAAGCCCCAGCATGAAACAGACGAGCAGCAGGCGGGACAGACGCATGGAGAGCGATATCCGGAGGGAAACGCTGGAAGTCTGCCCAATCCGGCCCCCAGCGTCCATCGAACCGCTCCGCCTTTCGGCGCCTGACTGCCCCGGCGCGCGCTCAGGCAGGCGCGCGCCGGGGCTGCTACAATCCGGCGTTTCTCCACGCCGGGTTGCCCCCATGTCCGACGCCCTCACCTACCGCGCCGCTGGCGTCGATATCGACGCAGGCAATGCCGTGGTCGAACGCATCAAGCCGCTGGTCAAGCGCACTTCCCGTCCCGAAGTGATGGGTGGCCTGGGCGGCTTCGGCGGCCTGTTCGACCTGTCTGGCAAGTACAAGGAGCCGGTGCTGGTCTCGGGCACCGACGGCGTGGGCACCAAGCTCAAGCTGGCCCAGCAGCTGGGCCGCCACGACACCATCGGCATCGACCTCGTCGGCATGTGCGTCAACGACGTGCTGGTGCAGGGCGCCGAGCCGCTGTTCTTCCTCGACTACTTCGCCACCGGCAAGCTGGACGTGGACACCACCGTGGCCGTGGTCGGCGGCATCGCCAAGGGCTGCGAGCTGGCCGGTTGCGCGCTGATCGGCGGCGAGACGGCTGAAATGCCGGACATGTATCCGCCGGGCGAATACGACCTGGGTGGCTTCACCGTGGGCGCGGTGGAAAAGTCGCAGCTGCTCAGCGGCGACGCCATCGTGGCTGGCGACGTGATCCTGGGCGTGGCCTCCTCCGGCCCGCACTCCAATGGCTACTCGCTGATCCGCAAGATCCTCGAGCGCGCCGGCAACCCGCTGGACCTCGACGTCGGCGGCGTGAAGCTGGCCGACGCGCTGATGGCGCCGACCACCATCTACGTGAAGCCGATGCTGGAGCTCATGAAGAGCCAGCCGGTGCACGGCATGGCCCACATCACCGGCGGCGGCCTCAAGGAAAACATCATCCGCGTGGTGCCCGATGGCCTGGGCATCCAGTTGCAAGCCTCCGCCATCGTGCTGCCGCCCGTGTTCGAGTGGCTGATGCGCGAAGGCAACGTGGCGCGCGAGGAAATGTGGCGCACCTTCAACTGCGGCGTGGGCTTCACCGTGATCCTGCCGCGTGACGCCGTCAGCGCCGCCTCGACTCTCTTGGCCAAGCACGGCCTGGCCAGCTCGGTGATCGGCGAGATCGTGCCGGCGCAGGGCGACGAGCGCGTCCACATCGGCTGAAACCCCGCTTGCCGCCGTCGCTCCGGCCCTGATGGAAGGGGTGACGGTGGCGCCGTCGGGCGCTTCCAACGGTTCGCCACTGGATCTCGGCCTGCGCCGGGATGACGAGATTTCCACCGACATGTCCAGCCGTCTTCGCGTCGCCGTGCTTGCCTCCGGGCGCGGCAGCAACCTGCAGGCCCTGATCGCCGCACGCGATGCTGGCCGGCTGCCGGTCGACTTCGTGCTGGTTGGCAGCGACAAGGCCAGCGCCGGCGCGCTGCAGCTCGCTCGCGACGCCGGCATCCCGACCTTCACGCTGGACCCCAAGGCCTACGCCAGCCGCCGCGAGTTCGACTTCGAACTGCTCCACCGTCTCGATGCCAGCGGCGCCCAGTTGCTGGTGCTGGCGGGCTTCATGCGCATCATCGATGGTGAAGCGCTCAGGCCTTGGGTGGGTCGCATCATCAACATCCACCCTTCCCTGCTGCCCAAGTATCGCGGCCTGCACACCCACCGCCGCGCGCTGGAAGCGGGCGACGCCGAGCATGGCGCCAGCGTGCACTACGTGACCGCCGAACTGGATGGTGGCCCGGTGATCGCGCAGGCCCGTCTTGCCATTCAGCCAGGAGACGACGAGCACTCGCTCGCCGAACGTCTGCTCGGCCACGAGCACCAGTTGCTGCCGGCCGTGCTGCAACTGATCGCCGATGGGCGGCTGGCGCTGTCGCCGCCGGACGGGGTCGCGCTCGACGGCCTGCCGCGCCAGCAGCCGCTGCAACTGCGCGACGGTCATTTGGTTGACTGAGCGCCGCACGCGCCTCTACGGCTCGTTCAGGATGAACACGTAGACTGCGGTCCCCATGACCGCTTCAAACTCCCTCCGTACGCTCGCCGCCGGCCTTGTGCTGGTCCTTTCCACGACGGCCGCTTTCGCCGCCGCCCCCGCGCCGACGCCGTTTACCGCGACCTACCAGGTATCGCAGGGCGGACAGGTGATCGGTGAAGCGGTGATCACGCTCAAGTCCGCGGGCAACGGCCAGTGGGTGTACAGCAACCAGACCAAGGGCACCGCGGGCATCGCCGCCGCGCTGGGCGCCAATTCGGCGGAGACCACCAAGTTCCGCTGGAACAATGACGCGCCGGAAACCGTCAGCTACCACTACAGCATGGACGCCGGCTTCAAGACCAAGCAGCGCCACACCGAGGTGAACTGGGGCACCGGCCAGGTCACCGTGGACGAGGGCAAGGGCCCGATGACCTATGCCAGCACCCCCGGCCTGGTGGACCGCAACACGGCCCCCTACGCCATCGGCTTGGCGCTGCGCTCGGGCAAGCAGGCCGTGGCCCTGCCGGTCGCGGTGAAGCGCAACGTGGAAACCCAGGAATTCAAGGTCACCGGGAAGGACGCGGTGAAGGTGCCGGCCGGCAGCTTCCAGACCGAGCGCGTGGTGCGTAGTGACAACGAGAGCGCGTTCAACGCCTGGTACGCGCCGCAGAAATACCCGGTGCCGGTGAAGCTGGCGCAGAGCGACGGCGGCAACCTGGAATTGCAGCTGGTGAGTTACAAGAGCGAGAAGTGAGTGAATGGAAGTGAGGAGTGAGAGAGAGCCACTCTCGCCCCTGCTTCAAGTGAACCGTGGGTAGCCAGAAGCGAGAAGCGGTGGCAAACCACTCTCACTTCTCGCTCCTCTTGACTCACTCCTGCCTCACGACGGCAGGCGACGAATCTTCGCGCCGAGCGTACCGAGCTTTTCCTCGATGTTCTCGTAGCCGCGATCGATGTGGTACACGCGATCGACCACGGTGTCGCCCTGGGCCACCAGGCCGGCCAGCACCAGGCAGGCGGAGGCGCGCAGGTCGGTGGCCATGATCGGGGCGCCGCTCATCTTCTCCACGCCCTTGATGATGGCAGTGTTGCCTTCCAGGCGGATGTCCGCGCCCAGGCGCTGCAGCTCCAGCGCGTGCATGAAGCGGTTCTCGAACACCGTCTCGGTGATCACGCCAACGCCTTCGGCCACGCAGTTGAGCGCGGTGAACTGCGCCTGCATGTCGGTGGGAAACGCCGGGTACGGCGCGGTGGTGATGTTCACCGCCTTCGGGCGGCGACCGCGCATGTCCAGCTCGATCCAGTCGGCGCCGGTGGAGATCTGGGCGCCGGCCTCTTCCAGCTTGCACAGCACGGCGTCCAGCGTGTCGGCGCGCGCGTTGCGGGCGCGCACCTTGCCGCCGGTCATTGCGGCGCCGACCAGGAACGTGCCGGTCTCGATGCGATCCGGCAGCACTTCGTATTCGGCGCCGTGCAGGCGCTCCACACCGTGGATGGTGAGCGTGGAGGTGCCGGCGCCCTCGATCTGCGCGCCCATGGCGATCAGGCAGTGCGCCAGATCGACCACTTCCGGCTCCTGCGCGGCGTTCTCGATGATGGTGGTGCCCTGCGCCAGCGCGGCGGCCATCATGATGTTCTCGGTACCGGTGACGGTAACCATGTCCATCGCGATGTGTGCGCCCTTCAGGCGCTTGGCGCGTGCCTTGATGTAGCCGTTCTCCACGACCACGTCGGCGCCCAGCGCCTGCAGGCCACGGATGTGCTGGTCGACCGGACGCGAACCGATCGCGCAGCCGCCAGGCAGAGACACCTCGGCCTCGCCGAAGCGGGCCACCAGAGGGCCCAGCACCAGGATCGAGGCGCGCATCGTGCGCACCAGGTCATAGGGGGCGAAGTACTTGTCGGTGGAGCGCGGGTCGACGTGCATCTTCATGCGGTCGTCCAGCACCAGCTGGGTGCCCATCTGGCCCAACAGCTCGATGAAGGTGGTGACGTCGTGCAGGTGGGGCACGTTGCTGATCGCCACCGGCTCGTCGGCCAGCAGGCAGGAAGCGAGGATCGGCAACACGGCGTTCTTGGCGCCGGAAATGCCTACTTCACCGTGGAGCGGCTCGCCGCCACTGATGAGGATCTTGGCCATCAAAAGTCCTTGCGAAAGTCGTGCTTGGGAGTCGCCGCGCAGCCCTCAACGGCGCGCCGCGGCCTCCTGCGGGGTGAGGGTTTTCAGGGCGAGCGCGTGGATCGCACCACCCATGAGATCCCCGAGCGTGGCGTAAACCAGGCGATGCCGCGCCAGCGGCAGCTTGCCCGCGAACTGTTCGGCCACCACTTCAGCCTCGAAGTGCACGCCGTCTTCACCGTTCACGGAGGCCTGCGCACCGGGCAGGCCCTGTTCGATCATTGCCTGGATGGTGGCAGAGTCCATGGTTATTCCAGTAACAGGGAGTGGTCAGTGCAGCGATCCGGAATGCAACCGGACCCAATGGCACCGACTATGACGTTAAAATGCGAATATGCCATGTTAATGGAAAACCTCTGTCGCAGAAACGACACGGGTTCGCGGAGACCCTGGCTCCCCGGTCGGTTTTCTGCACAACTTAATGATTTAACGGACATTTCCATCACCCCAATGACCCTTCAGGGTTATGACGGAATTCCGGCGCCAACTTTCGAGGACGCATGAACGCCCACGTCGCCCCAGCCAGTCAGCACACGCTTGACGCCGACGCCATCGTGCAAAGCGCGCGCACCGTGATCGCCACCGAGGCGGCCGCCATCCGTGCGCTGGAGCCTCGCGTTGGCCCGGAGTTCGTCGAGGCTTGCCGCCTGATCATGGGCTGCGCCGGGCGCGTGGTGGTGACCGGCATGGGCAAGTCCGGCCATGTGGCGCGCAAGATCGCCGCGACCCTGGCCTCCACCGGCACCCCGGCCTTCTTCGTGCATCCGGGCGAGGCCAGCCACGGCGACCTGGGCATGATCTTGCCGCAGGACGTGGTGCTGGCCCTGTCCAACTCCGGCGAGACCGACGAAGTGCTGTTCATCCTGCCGGTGATCAAGCGCCAGGGCATTCCGCTGATCGCCATCACCGGCAATGCGTATTCCTCGCTGGCCGACCAGGCCAACGTGCACCTGGACGCCAGCATTGCGGCCGAAGCCTGTCCGCTGGGCCTAGCCCCCACCGCCAGCACCACGGCGGCGCTGGTCGTCGGTGATGCGCTGGCGATCGCCCTGCTCGAGGCCCGTGGCTTCACCTCGGAAGACTTCGCCCGTTCGCACCCTGCCGGCAGCCTGGGGCGCCGCCTGTTGCTGCACATCAGCGACATCATGCATACCGGCGAAGGCATCCCGGCGGTGCCGCCGAACGCCACGCTGACCCAGGCGCTGATGGAGATGACCCGCAAGCACCTGGGCATGACCGCGGTGATCGACACCAACCGGCGCCTGCTCGGCGTCTTCACCGACGGTGACCTGCGCCGCGCGCTGGACGACGACGGCGTGGACCTGCGCGGCGCCACCGTGGCCGAACTGATGACCCGTGGCCCCAAGACCATCGGCGCCGACAAGCTGGCCATCGAGGCCGCCCAGCTGATGGAGAAGCACCAGATCCACGCCTTGCTGGTCGTCGACGACGAGCACCGCGTGGTGGGCGCCCTGAACATTCACGACCTGCTCCGCGCGCGCGTGGTCTGATCGAAAGGTTCTGCTGTTAACCATGAGTGCGTCCACCGTCGGGTCCGCCCGGCGTTTGACGTACTGCCCCCGCCCCCTTACCGACCGTCCCCATGTATCTGGCAGACATCCCCGCTGACGTACTCGCCCGTGCCGCCAAGATCCGCCTCGTCGTGTTCGACGTGGACGGCACGCTGACCGATGGCCGCCTGTGGTACGCCGAGGACGGCCATGAGACCAAGGTGTTCCACGTGCACGATGGCCTGGGCCTGAAGCTGCTGATGGCCAACAGCGTGCAGGTGGCGATCATGTCCGCCCGCATCAGCCACCCGGTGGCGCTGCGCGCCGAGGAGCTGGATATCGCCCACGTCTACCAGGGCCAAGGCGACAAGCGCGCCTGCCTCGAACAACTGCTGGAAGCGCTGTCGCTGACACCCGAGCAGGTGGCGTTCGTCGGCGACGACCTGCCGGACCTCCCGCCGATGCGGGTGGCCGGCCTGTCTGTCGCGGTGGCCAACGCCCATCCCTGGGTGGCCGAGAAGGCCCATTGGCGTACCCGGCTGTCCGGTGGCCTGGGCGCCGCCCGCGAGATCGCCGACATGATCCTGCACGCCCAGGGCAAGACCGAAGCCGAACGGGGGCGCTGGCAGTGAGTTTGCGCACCTACTTCCGCGACCGGGGCCTGCCGGTGGCGATTGTCCTGGTTGGCCTGGCGACCGGCGCAGCCCAGATGCTGTACTGGTGGCTGGCGCCCGCCCCCAAGGTCAGCGAATTCGTTGGCCCGCCTCGCTCCGGCTATACCCTGACCAACTTCAAGCTGTGGTCCTTCAACGAAGACGGCCAGCCCAGCTTCCAGATGGTCGCCCCCCACCTGGAGCGACGCGAGAACGACGAGTCGCTGTACATCAACACGCCCAACTTCGAGCTGCCCTCCAACCGGGAGGGCGTGCCGCCCTGGCTGGGCAACTCGCTGTATGCCTGGGTCGACAAGAGCGGCACCCTGCTCAAGCTGCAAGGGCCGGTGTTCATGCATCGCGCCGCCTTCGGCGATACCCCGGAGACGGAGATGCACACCTCCGACGTGACCGCCTGGCCGAAGGAGAACCGGATGGAAACGGCCGCCGCGGCCCACATGGTGCAGGGCGACAGTAAACTTAGCGGGGTGGGCATGCGTGCCAACCTCAACACCAATCACCTGGAGCTGCTCGATGAAAGCCACGGCACCTACCCGCCGCGCAAAAACAAGTCCTAAGCTTTCTGTCGGCCTCCTCGCACTGGGCCTGATCGCCCTGCTGCCGTCCCTGGCGCTGGCGAAGAAGTCGGACCGCGACCAGCCCATGACTTACGACGCCAAGTACACCGAGGCGTTCAATGCACCCAACACCATCAGCACGCTCAAGGGCAATGTGAAGGTCGTGCAGGGCACCATGGTGCTGACCGGCGACCTCGCCAAGATCTACCTCGATGCCGACCAGCAGATTGCCCGCGTGGTGGTCACCGGCAACCCGGCCCATATCCAGCAGCTCGACGAGAACAACAACCTGATGCAGGGCGACGCCCTGACGCTGGACTACGACAACATCAACGGCATCGCGGTGCTGATCACCAATGCCGTGGTGCGCCAGCAGGGTCGCGGTGAATTCCACGGCGACAAGCTCACCTACAACACCGACACCAGCCTGATCACCGGCGAAGCCGGCGGCGAAGGACTGGTGCACGGCGTGATCCTGCCCAAGCCCAAACCGGGCGCGCCGGCAGCCGCCGCCAAGCCCGCCACGCCCGCCACGCCCGCCACGCCTCCGGCGACCCCGCCGGCCGGCAAGCCCGAGGGCAAGTGATCGATGCTTTCCGCTGAAGGTTTGCAAAAGAGTTTCAAGGCGCGCCAGGTCGTGCGCGACTTCGCCTTCTCCATCCGCGAGGGGGAAGTGGTGGGGCTGCTCGGCCCCAACGGCGCCGGCAAGACCACCTGCTTCTACATGGTGGTGGGCCTGATCGAGGCCGATGCCGGCGTGATCAAGCTGGACAAGCAGGACATCACCGGCCTGCCCATGCACCATCGCGCCAAGCTCGGCATCGGCTACCTGCCTCAGGAAGCCTCGGTGTTCCGCCGCCTCAGCGTGGCCGACAACATCATGGCCGTGCTGGAGCTGCGCGAAGGCTGGGACGAGAAGCGCCGCGCCAACGAGCTGGAAAGCCTGCTGGACGAGCTGAAGATTTCGCACATCGCCGACCAGAAGGGCATCAGCCTCTCCGGTGGTGAGCGACGCCGCGTGGAGATCGCGCGCGCATTGGCGGCCCACCCGCGCTACATGCTGCTGGACGAACCGTTCGCCGGCGTGGACCCGATTTCCGTGGGCGAAATTCAGCGTATCGTGCGCCATCTCAAGGAGCGCGGCATCGGCGTGCTGATCACCGATCACAACGTGCGCGAAACCCTGGGCATCTGCGACCGCGCCTACATCCTCAACGACGGCGAAGTGCTCTCGCGCGGCACGCCCGCGCACATCCTTGCCGATGAGAAGGTGCGCGAGGTGTACCTGGGGCGCGAGTTCCGCCTGTAAGCTCGCCAGTTCCACGCAAGCATGGCGTCTGGCCTTCCCTGGGGCGGCCGGCGCCGCTGTGTCAGCGGCCTTACAACCTCGCGTCATGGCGCCGCGCCGTAAGCCTTACGGGATACCCCAATCTGCGAACGGCGCTATGGCCGCTCCCCTGACAAGGGGTTACGATGCCTTACGCGTTCATACGACCCAGCTGGCATGAAACCCGGACTGCAGTTTCGACTCAATCAGCAGCTCACGCTGACTCCGCAGCTGCAGCAGGCAATCCGCCTCCTGCAGCTGTCGCAGCTGGAACTGGAGGCGGAGCTGAGGCAGATCGCCGAGAGCAATCCGCTGCTGGAGTTCTCCGAGGACAACCCGGAGTCGCCGGACGGTGATGAGCATGAGGTGATCGAGCTTCCCACCAGCAGCGCCAGCACCACCAGCAGCGACAGCGTCGACGACAGCGAAGCGCCGGAGTGGAGCGATGGCGACGGCGCCGGCGAGGACCCGATCGATTTCTCCAGCGGCGGTGCCTCGTCGCGCAATGGCAATGGCGCCGACGACGAAGGCTTCGAACCCCAGAGCGCCGCGCCGGAGACACTGCAGGAACATCTGCTGTGGCAGCTCAACCTCACGCACCTGAGCGTGCGCGAGCGCACCATCGCCACGGTGCTGATCGACGCGCTCAACCCCGACGGTTATCTCACCGAAAACATCGAATCACTGATCGCCGCGCTGCCGCATGACGTGAAGGCCAGCGCCGCCGAGATGGAGCATGTGCGGCGCATGCTGCAGCGCTTCGACCCGACAGGCGTAGCCAGCCTCGATCTGCGCGATTGCCTGCGCGTCCAGCTGGAGCAATTCGATGTCGACACGCCTCAGCGCGAGCTGGCGCTGCGCATCGTCGACAGCGAACTGGAACTGCTGGCGCGCAATGACATCGCGCGCCTCGCACGCAAGCTACGCGCGAACGAGGACGATGCCGCGGCCGCTGCGGTGCTCATCCGCAGCCTCGACCCGCGCCCGGGCGCGGCGCTGGACGTCACGCCGGTGGAATACGTCGCGCCTGACGTCTACGCGCGCAAGGACAGCGGGCGCTGGCGCGTCAGCCTCAACCCGGACTGCCAGCCGCGGCTGGGCCTCAACCAGCACTACTGCGGCCTGATCGCGCAGGCGCGCGGCACCGACGCCAGTTGGATGCGCGGCCAGTTGCAGGAGGCGCGCTGGCTGATCAAGAGCCTTGAATCGCGCGCCGAGACCCTGCTCAAGGTGGCCGAAGCCATCGTGCGCCGGCAGAGCGCCTTCCTCGACTACGGCCCGGAGGCGATGCACCCGCTGGTGCTGCGCGAGGTTGCCGAGGAAGTGGGCATGCACGAGTCAACCATTTCACGCGTAACCACCCGCAAGTACATCCACACGCCGCGGGGCACGTTCGAACTCAAGCACTTCTTCTCCAGCGGCGTGTCCACCGAAGACGGTGGCAGCGCCTCGGCCACCGCCATCCAGGCCATGCTGCGCAAGCTGGTCGATGCCGAAGACCCGCGCAAGCCGCTGTCCGACCAGGCCATCGCGGAGGAACTGCACCGCAAGGGCATTCAGGTTGCCCGCCGCACCGTCGCCAAGTATCGCGAGGCGATGCGTATTCCCAGCTCCAGCGAGCGGCAGCGCGCCGGTTGATCACGCTGCGGCAAACGGTCTCGGGGAACTTGGCGGCGCAAAAGCCGTCCCCATAATCAAGGTAAGTCGATCCGACGGGAAACCTGTCATGTCCAACGCGTGAAGGTCTTCATAACGCGAAGCAAACGCTGGAAGCGCATAGTGACTAACCCGACTTGGTGAGGAGGCCGGACATCCCATCGGAAAAAAATCCCGGGCTTTTTAAGGTGTGTGACCGCGCCATAAGCGGCCAAGGCACCGACCCCAGCCGCGTCTGCGGCAAGTACCAGAGGAGGCGCAACATGCAAGTTCAGATCAGCGGTCAGCAGATTGAAGTCACTCCGGCTCTTCGCGACCACGTCAATAGCCGGCTCGACCGCCTAACCCGCCTCGACGACAGGATCCTCACTCTCAATATCGTCCTTTCCGTCAACAAGCTGCAGCAGCGCGCCGAAGGCACGCTCGGGATTTCCGGCACCAACCTCCACGCAGAGGCCACGGAAAACGACATGTACGTCTCCATCGATGTCCTGTTCGACAAGCTGGTCACCCAGTTGCGCAAGCATCGCGAGAAGATCTGCGACAAGCATCAGCGCGCCGCGCGCGAAGAGCGCATGTACGGCTGATCCCACCGGCCCGCCCGCTCCCGGGCGGGCCTCTCCTCCCCCCGATTTCACCTCGCCGAGGCACCCGCCGATACGAACTGGCACAATGTCCGCACCGCCACGACGGGCCAAGCCGGCCTGATACCTCGGCGCAAAGGACGTTTTACTTGGACCGGCTGACCGCCCGACAACTCTACGATGGTGTCCACGAGCGCATGGCGCTGCGCTGGGTTTCCGGCATGCGCGGCGAATCGCGAGTGCTCGAACAGGCCGCCACCACGACGCGCCGCCCGTCGTTGATCGGCTACCTCAACGTCATCTATCCCAACAAGATCCAGATCATCGGCTCCGAGGAGCTGAACTACCTGGACAGCCTGGAATCGCGCCAGCGCTGGGAAGCGATCAACAAGATCGCCGCCTACCAGCCGGTGGCGATGATCGTGACCAAGGACCAGGCGATCCCCACCGACCTGCGCGAGGTGGCCGAGGAGACCAATACGCCGCTGTGGATCAGCTCCAAGCGCGGCCACGAGCTGCTGACCTGGATGCAGTACCACCTCGCGCGCATCCTGGCGCCGAAGATCACCCTGCACGGCGTGTTCCTGGAAGTGTTTTCGATCGGCGTGCTGATCACCGGCGAGTCGGGCTCGGGCAAGAGCGAGCTGGCGCTGGAACTGATCAGCCGCGGCCATCGCCTGGTGGCTGACGACGCCACCGAGTTCACCCTGATCGCCCCCGACGTGATCGACGGCACTTGCCCGGAGCTGCTGCAGGACCTGCTGGAGGTGCGCGGCCTGGGCGTGCTCAACGTGCGCGAGATGTTCGGCCACACGGCGGTGAAACCATCCAAGTACCTTCGCCTGGTGGTGCACTTGAAGCCACTGCGCGAGGGCGAGGACACTGACGGCCTGACCCGTCTCACCGGCGACATCGGTCGCCGCGAGATCTTCGAGGTGCCCGTGCCGATGATCACCATCCCGGTGGCGCCTGGCCGCAACCTGGCCGTGCTGGTCGAGGCGGCCGTGCGCAACCATGTGCTCAAGAGCAAGGGCATCGACCCGGCGCAGACCTTCATCGACCGCCAGGCGCACCAGATGCGCCGGCTGCCTCCCTGGTGATCCATGAGCGAGCCCACTCTCGGCGCTACCTTCGGCTCCACTGACGCGATCCACCTGGTCGTGCTCACCGGCATGTCGGGCGGTGGCAAGACCGTGGCCCTGCGCGCGCTGGAAGACCTCGACTTCTATTGCGTGGACAACCTGCCCACGGTCCTGCTGCCCGAACTGGTGGACGCTGTCAGCCGCGACGCGACCGGCCGGCGCCGCAATGTGGCGGTGGGTGTGGACGTGCGCAATCCGGGTGAAGAACTGCAGCGCATGCCAGCCATGCTGTCCGAGCTGGCCGCGGCTGGAGTGCACGCGCACCTGATCTTCCTCGACTGCCGCGACGACGTGCTGATCAAGCGCTATTCGGAAACGCGTCGCCGCCATCCGTTGTCCTGGCGCGGACTGTCGCTGGCCGATGCGATCGCCGAGGAGCGCCGCGTACTGCGCCCGCTTTCGTCGATCGCCGACAAGGTGATCGACTCCAGCGACATGAACGTGCACCAGCTGCGTCGCCTGATCGCCACCGGCTACGCCGAGGCGACCGAGGGGCTGACCCTGATGTTCCAGTCGTTCGCGTTTCGCCGCGGCCTGCCGCTGGATTCCGATTTCGTGTTCGATGCGCGCTGCCTGCCCAATCCGCACTGGAATCCCCGGCTGCGGCCGCTGTCCGGCAAGGATGGACCGGTGCGTGAATACCTGGATGCCGAACCCATCGTGGCCGAATACTTCGCCGACACTTCGCGCTGGCTGGACACCTGGCTGCCGCGCTTCGAAGTCGAAGACCGCAGTTACGTGACCATCGCCGTCGGCTGCACCGGCGGTCGCCACCGCTCGGTCTACCTGGTCGAGAAACTGGCCGCCCATTACCGCGCGCTGCGAAGCGGCGTGCTCACCTTCCATCGCGAACTCGAGTGACCGCCATGATCTCGACACGATGCCGCCGCAGCGGTACGCCATCATGAGCGTCGGCGTGCTGTTGATGACCCACGAGGCGGTCGGCAAGGCGCTGATCTCGGCCGCCCACCATGTGCTGCCCAAGCTTCCCCTGCAGGTGGAAGCCGTGGAAGTGCCACCGCAGGCCGATCCCGACGTGATGCGCGCGCTGACCGCCAGGCATGCGCGCGAACTCGATCAGGGCGACGGGGTGCTGGTGCTCGCCGACCTGTACGGCGCCACGCCGTGCAACATCGGCTTGTCGCTGGGCGCGCTGGGCGTGCGCCTGCGCTGCGTGTCGGGACTGAACCTGCCGATGCTGCTGCGCGTGCTCAACTATGCTGAAAAACCGCTGGATGATCTGGCGGAAATAGCGGCCAGCGGTGGTCGCGGGGGAATCTTCATCGATCATGCTTGAAAAAGAGATTGTCGTTTCCAACAAGCTGGGCCTGCACGCCCGCGCATCGGCCAAGCTGGTGCAACTGGTGCAGGGGTTCAAATCCACCGTATGGCTGGTCAGCCGGGGCCGCGAAGTCAACGCGCAGAGCATCATGGGCGTCATGATGCTTGCGGCGGGCATCGGCACGTCGCTGACCGTCCGTGCGGACGGCCCGGACGAGGCCACCGCGCTGGATGCGGTGGTGGACCTGTTCAACCGCAAGTTCGACGAAGGAGCCTGAGTGGCCGGAACGATTGCCCGCATGTTCCACCCTGCGGCCGTATTCACGGCCCGGTGGGCTGCGTCGTGCGATCTTTCGCTATCGGGATTCGACGCGCTGGACGGATGCCGGCGTCAACCGTGGCCTGAACGGCCATCCCACCACGGAGGGTATGCATGAGGCAGATACTGGCAGGCACCACGGCAGCCAAAGGCATGGCCCTGGGCCGCGCCCGCCTGGTGCAGCCCAGCCGCTATCTGGTCGACACCCGCCCGCTCAACGAGGGCGAAGTCGACGTCGAGCTGGAGCGCCTGCATCGCGCGCTGGAGACCGCCCGGCAGGAGCTGCGCGAGTTGCGCGGCAAACTGCACGGCGCGCTGGCGCGCGAGGTCAACGAATTCATCGATGCGCACAGCCTGTTGCTGGACGACCCGGAGCTGCTGCGCGGCCTCGACGACCTGGTGCGCATCGGCCACTACCGCCCCGGCGCCGCCCTGAAGAAACAGCGAGACCGCCTGGCCGCCGTGTTCGAGGCGATGGACGACCCCTACCTGCGTTCGCGCAAGGAGGACGTCGACCAGGTGATCAGCCGCGTCATCTCCGCCCTGCAGCGCCAGACCAGCCGCGAGGAACGCAAGCTGGCCGCACGCGTGGGCGAAATCCTGATCGCCGACACCATCGCTCCGGCCGACATGGCCCACCTGGCCGGCGCCGGCCTGCTGGGCGTGGTGGCGAGCTCCGGAAGCCCTTATTCGCACAGCGCCATCCTCGCCCGCAGCCTGGACCTGCCGATGTTGGTGGGCGCGCGCGATGCGCTGTCCACCATCCATGACGACGACCTGATCCTGCTCGACGCCGAGCGCGGCGAAGCGGTCGTCCATCCCACCGCGCAGGACCTGGCGCGCTACCGCTCGTGGCAGCGCGAGGCCGCCCTGGAGGGACGCCGCCTGGCCACGCTGGCCAACGCGCCCACGCGCACCATCGACGGCGTGGACGTGCGCCTGCTGGCCAATGCCGAGATGCCGCCGGACATCGCCATGGCCCGCTCGCGCGGCGCCGATGGCGTAGGCCTGTACCGCACCGAATTCCTGTTCCTGCGCCAGAAGGGCCTGCCCACCGAGGACGAGCAGTTCATCGCCTACCGCGATCTGGTGCTCGGCATGGGCGGCCTGCCGGTGACCATCCGCACGCTGGACCTTGGCGCCGACAAGGCCGACGCCGCCGGCCTGGTGCTGCGCGGCGAGGACAATCCGGCGCTGGGCGTGCGCGGCGTGCGCCTGTCGCTGCGCTACCCCGCCGTGTTCACCACGCAGATCCGCGCCATCCTGCGCGCCGCCTGCTATGGCCCGGTGCGCGTGCTGGTGCCGATGGTGACCCAGCCGGACGAGCTGATCGCGGTGCGCACGCTGTTCAAGCTGGCGCGCCAGGAACTCAAGCGCGAAAACGTCGACCTTCCCGAGAAGCTCGCGCTGGGGGCGATGGTCGAGGTGCCCGCCGCCGCCATCAACGTACGCGCGCTGCTCGAGCACGCCGACTTCCTCGCCATCGGCACCAATGACCTGGCGCAATACGTGCTGGCCGCCGACCGCGGCAACGACGCGCTGGACAACATCTACAACCCGTTGCAACCCGCCCTGCTGCGCCTGCTGTCCTACGTGATCGCCGAAGGCCGCCGCGCGAAGAAGCCGGTGAGCCTGTGCGGAGAGATCGGCGGCGACACCAACTTCACCGCCTTGCTGCTGGCCCTGGGCCTCAACGAATTCAGCATGCACCCCAGCCAGCTGCTGCATGTGCGCGACCGCATCGCCGCGCTCGACCACGGCGCCCTGCGCGGCCAGGCGCCACGCATCCTGCGTGCACGCACGCACGAGGAAGCCGAGGCGTTGCTGGCGCAGATCACGGGTTGATCCCTTGGGGGGAAACCTGGGTTGATTGGCCATTCCCGTGGATGCGGCAGCCCTGCGTCTTTTCAGACCTGCCAGCAAAGGCGCTGGATCCCAGCACGACGCCCCCTTTTTGGGGTTCGCTGGGATGACGAGCAAGGCGCGAAGCAAATCGGTCAGCGGAGGCTTCCCGCGCTGTCCAGAAACGCTTCGATCAAGGCTCCGCGGTAGCGCTGCTTGTGCAGCAGCAGCGACAGCTTGCGCTGCAGCTCGAGGAACGGGGTGTGCAGCACCTTGAGGCGGCCACTCGACACCGCGTCGACCACCGCCACCTCCGGCAGGCAGGCGATGCCCAGGCCGGCGATCACCGCCTGCTTGATGGCCTCGGCCTGGTCCAGCTCCAGCACGGTCTCCCCCGGCGGCAGCATCGACAGCGCCCGTTCGCTCAGGCTGCGCGTGGCCGAACCCGGTTCGCGCAGCACCCAGCGGGCGCCCGCGAAATCCTCCGGCTGCAGGTGACGCTTGCGGGCCAGCGGGTGGTCGGGCGATGTGCATACCACCAGGGCGTCGTCGCGCCACGGCCGCACTTCCAGCGAGGGGTGCGCCACCGGCCCTTCCACGCAGCCCAGCTCCAGCTCGTGGTCGAGCATGGCCGAGGCGATCTCCGCGGTGTTGGAGACCCGCAGGCGCACCGCCACGTGCGGGTGCGCGCGCACGAAACCGCCGAGCAGCTCGCCAACCCGGTAGTTGCCCACCGTATTGCTGGCCCCCACGCGGAGCTCGCCACCCAACGCATCCGCCCCGCCCCCGCCGATCCGGCCGAACTCGGCATAGCGCTCGAGCAGTTCCTGCGCCAGCGGCAGCAGCTCGCGCCCACGCACATTGAGGCGCAGGCGGCCGCGTTCACGCGCGAACACCGGCCCGTCGAGCTGACGCTCCATTTCGGCCAGGGCCATGCTTGCCGCGGGCTGGGTGAGGTGCAGCAGCTCGGCCGCGGCCCGCACGCTGCCCAGGCGCGCGACCTGCACGAACACCTCAAGCTGGCGAGGACTGATGTTGATCATCAATTTATCTTATTACATGCATCAATAATTCAAAGTTTTATTGATTGACCCGGGAGCGGACAATCCTGCCCGAAGCAGGAGCTACCCATGAACGCCACAGCCGTCCCCACCCTTGCCACCCCCAACCTGTTGCAGCGCCTGCCCGGCCTGCTGCTGGCGGTCACCGTCGCCCTGGTGGCGCTGGGGCTCGGCCGGGTCGTTCCGCTGATCGGCGGCCCGGTGTTCGGCATCGTCCTTGGCATCCTGGTGCGCAATACGGTGTCGCCGGGCGGTACCTACACGCCCGGCATCCAGTTCGCCGGGAAACAGGTGCTGCAGTGGTCGATCATCGCGCTGGGCTTTGGCCTGAGCCTCAACCAGGTGGCGAAGACCGGGCTGGAGTCGCTGTCGGTGACGCTGGTGACGATGACGGTCGCCTTCCTGGCCGCCTGGGCGCTGGGCCGCGCGCTGGGCGTGCATGACAAGCTGAAGATCCTGATCGGCGTGGGCACCGCGATCTGCGGCGGCTCGGCGATCGCTGCGGTCACGCCGATCATCAAGCCGGATGAGCACGACACCGCCTTCGCCATCTCCACCATTTTCCTGTTCAACCTGGTGGCGGTGCTGCTGTTCCCGCTGCTGGGGCACATGCTGCACCTGTCGGACCTGGGCTTCGGCCTGTGGGCGGGCACGGCGATCAACGACACCTCTTCGGTCGTCGCTGCCGGCTACAGCTTCAGCAAGCAGGCAGGCGACTACGCGACCATCGTCAAGCTCACCCGCGCCACCCTGATCATCCCGATCTGCCTGGTGCTGGCCCTGGCCACCGCGTGGAAGCAGAAGAAGCAGGGTGCGACCGACTTCAGCCTGCGCCGCATCTTCCCCTGGTTCATCCTGTGGTTCCTGGTGGCCTCCGCGGTGCGCACGGCCGGCCTGGTGCCGGTGGCGATCCAGCCGGCGCTGCACATGGCCGCGGAGTTCCTGATCATCGTGGCGCTGACCGCGATCGGCCTGTCGGCCAACCTGCGCAAGATGGCCTCCACCGGCGCCCGCCCGATCCTGCTGGGCCTGGGCGTGTGGGCGGCGGTGTCGGTCAGCAGCCTGCTGGTGCAGCTGGTGATCGGCCAGCTCTGACCACCCTGCGGGAGACATCCCCTTGGCGGCCATGGCAGCATGGCCGCGGCGCCGGGAGGGCGCCTTACACAGGGGGAAACGCCGTGTTACCAGAGCAGAAGAGGAACACCAATATCCTGGTGGGGCTGGGCATCATCGGCCAGATCGCTGGCCGCAGCATGCTCACCGGGGGATCGCCTGGCCTGGGAGCCATCATCACCCTCGCCGCCGCCGTGCTGTTTATCTGGGGCTGTTGCGAATACGCCTTTGGCAAGGGCTATACGCGCTGGCTCGGAGCCCTGGGGCTGCTGTCGATCATCGGCCTGCTCGTGCTCGTCTTCCTGCCGGATCGCCACAAGAACGCGACTGCCTGATCGGCCGGCCTGCGGGAGCCGCGCGCTCCCGCAGGCCAGCCTCGTCATGGCGCCCATCGCGCGCTACGCTGCTCCGCCACTCGTGCGCGCAGACTGCGACACTCATCGAGCGCTCATACCCATGCTGATCCACGGCAAGTGCCATTGCGGCAACATCCGTTTCACGCTTGCCTGGGCGTCTGATCCCACGGCGATACCCGCGCGCGCCTGCGATTGTTCGTTCTGCACCAAGCATGGCGCGGCCTGGACATCCGATCCTGACGCCCGCTTGCAGGTGGTCGTGGACGATGCGGCGGCGGTTTCCCACTACGCCTTCGGCACCGGCAGCTCCGATTTCCATGTCTGCATGCGTTGCGGCGTGGTTCCGCTGGTGACCTGCCGCGTCGACGGTGTGCTCTATGCGGTGGTCAACGTACGCGCCTTCGACGATGTCGATCCGGCGCTGCTGCAACACGTTTCCGCCAGTTTCAGCAATGAGGGTCTCGAGGCGCGACTGGCGCGCCGGAAGAGCCGCTGGATCGGCGACGTCACGTTTGCCTGAGCCGAGACGCCCAGCGCCGCGCTCGTTCGCCGCGCCGCCGTCAGGTGGAGCGACTAGCTGTGTGCGAATTGCTGCAGGATCGCCATGGGCGGCATGAGCGGGGTGGCCATCTCGGGCGGCAGCTCGTGGCGGCCGACGATGTAGTCGGGTGAGTTGCAGGCAATCCACGCGTCGCCCTGCTCGTCCTCCCACACCAGCACCTTGAGTGGAAGGTCCAGCCCCACGGCCGGCTCGGCCTGCATCAGCGGTGTCCCTGCCTTGGGGTTGCCGAAGATCAGCATCTGCTCGGGCCGCATGCTGAGACCCGCGCGTGCGGCGTCGCCACTGAAATCGATGCGCGCGAACACGGTGACACCATGCGACACCAGCGCCTGTTCGATGCCCTCGAGCGTCTTCGCCACATCAAGTTTCGAACGGAAGCGAATCACGCCGTAATGCGGCCTACCAAGTTCAGTGACGTCGTGAGGCATGGAGATACCCGGTTCATTCAAGGATCGAGTCCCCATGCTCCGACCGCCGCCGTCAACGCGATGCATTGCCGGCCGCGGCACGCCACGCCAGGTCACGGCTGCCCTGGCGTGGCGCGCGGACCATCAGCGCATGCCGCCACCGGCAAACAGATGCTCACCGGTCAGCCAGTACGAGTCGTCCGAAGCCAGGAAGGTCACGATCGACGCGATATCGTTCGGCTGTCCGATGCGCCCCAGCGGCGTCTGCTCGACGAGCTGTGCCTGGAAGTCCGAACCGATGAAGCCAGCCGTATGCGTGCCCTCGGTCTCCACCATGCCCGGATTCACCGCGTTGACGCGAATCTTGCGGGGGCCAAGTTCACGCGAGAGCACGCCGGTGATCGCGTCCACCGCGCCCTTGGTGCCGGAGTAGACCGCGCTCGCTGTCGGCACGACACGGGTGACCAGCGAACCGATATTGATGATGCTGGCGCCCTCGCCCAGGTGCTTTGTCGCCGCCTGGGTGGTCAGCAACAGGCCGAGCACGTTGACGTTGAACTGCTTGTGGAAGTGCTCCTCGGTGATGTCCTCGATGGCGCCGAATTCGTACACGCCGGAGTTGTTCACCAGGACGTCGAGGCGGCCGAATTGCCCGACCGCGGCGTCGACGATGGCCTTGGCGTCAGCCGCCTTGGAGACGTCGCCGCCCACGGCGGCGGCCTTGCCGCCGGCCTTGGCGATCTCCGCGACCACCGCCTCGGCGCCGGCCTTGCTGGATGCATAGTTCACGACCACCGACGCGCCTTCGGCGGCCAACGCCTTGGCGATGGCGGCGCCGATGCCCTTGGATGCGCCGGTAACGAGGGCCACTTTGCCTTTGAGCTTGCTCATGATGGGATCTGCCTGGATAGGGGATGAAAGTTGCTGCCCTGGGAGTTCATAACTCCCATAGTTCGCGACATGCGAACTTTAGAACAAGATTTCAAGGGCTGCTAAAATGTGGCCATGAGGCCGCTGACCCACCCTTCCATCGAGGACATCACGGTAGAGGGCATCCTGCATGCGCTCTCCGACCCGGTGCGTGCAGCCATCTACGCCCGGCTGACCTGCGCCGATCGCGCCAACACCTGCTCGGCCTTCCTGCAGATGCAGGATCGCGCCATCCCCAAGTCCACCCTGTCCCAGCACTTCCGCGCCCTGCGCGAGGCGGGGCTGATCCGCAGTGAACGCCGCGGAGTGGAGATGCTCAACACCTCCCGCTTCGAGGAAATCGAGCAGCGCTTCCCCGGCCTGTTGCCGGCGATCCTCAAGGCGCACACCGCCCAGTCAGCCGGCAAGCCGCCCACGGCCACGCGCAAGGCGCCCGCCGCCAAGGCCGGCTGAGCCTTACCTGCGTCCTGTGGCGGGGCCGTCAGCCCTCCAGGGTGAACCCGATCTTCAGGGTGACCTGCCAGTAGGCGACCTTGCCGCCGTCCACATGGCCCCGCACTTCCGTCACGTGGAACCAGCGGATGTCACGGATGGTCTTGGAGGCGCGCTCGATGGCGGCCCGAATGGCTTCGTCGCTGCTGATCTTCGAGGAGCCGGTCAGCTCCACGGTCTTGTAGATGTGCTCGGACATGCGCGTGGCCTCGGGTGGCGTGGGCGCATGGAAGTGCATACCCGAACTCGCCAAGGGGGCGTGAAGACATCGCGCTCCCTTGGCGAAGCTCAAGCGGGTTTCAGGCCTTGCCTTGCTCGACCAGCGTCAGGGCGACCTTGTCGCGCAGATACACCGGCAAAGCATGCTCCGGGCTGGCCACTCGGCCAGCGGCGACTTCGCGCGCCGCCAGCTCCGCAACGTGCCGCGCCTGCGGGTAACGCAGGCCGTCGGCCGAGCGCAGGGTGCCGGTCAATCGCCCGCGCAACACCTCCGCATACGTGCCCCAACCCGTGCCGACCACATGCCAGTGCGTAGCTATCGGCAGTTCCAGAGCATCCGGCGTGCAGACGCGCTCCTCATCCAGCGCGACCAGACCACCGTTCTCGTCGCGACGGTAGCTGGCCGCGTAGATCTCGCCCATGCGCGCATCGATCACGGCGAGGATGGCCGCGTCGTCCTCCGGCGCTTCCAGCGCCAGCGCCGCCAGCGAGGAAATGGTGACCACCGGCAGGCCCAGCGCCAGCGCCATGCCTTGCGCCAGCGACACGCCCAGCCGCACGCCGGTGAAGGCGCCGGGACCGCGGCCCACGGCGATGGCGTCCAGCGCATGGCGTCCGAGCCCGGCTTCCGCCAGCAGGGTGTCCGCCATGGGCAGCACCAGTTCGGCGTGTCGACGGGGCGCGATCTCGCTGCGCGCGATCACTTCGTCGCCGTGGACGAGGGCGACGGAGCAGGCTTCGGTGGAGGTTTCGAGGGCAAGCAGGTTCATGGCCGCTCCATGATAACGGCTGCTGACTCCACTGCGGCAGGCACGCTGGCGTACCAGTCAATGCGACGGGTCAGGTACATCAGCAGGGCCAGCGTGAGCACCAGCACCACCGCGCCGATCAGCAGCGCGTACGCTTCCGCCGCCAGCACGACGTAAAGCATCGCGTAGACCAGGGCGAGCGTTCCGCCCAGCAGCAGGCCGGCACGTCGCGCGCGAAGCACCGCGGCCGCATAGCCGCCGATGATCACCACCACCGACAACGAAGCCACGACGTACGCCGGCGCGAAGCCGATCTGCTCCGACAGCGCCAGCAGCAATACGTAGAACGCGCTGAGCGCCGCGCCAACCAACAGGTACTGCACCGGATGCACGCGCATCCGCTTGAGCACCTCGAACAGGAAGAACGCGACGAAGGTCAGCGTGACGAACAGCAGGCCGTATTTGCCGGCGCGCACATTGCGCTGGTACAGGTCGACTGGCTGGTACAGCGCAACGCCGAAACTCGAGTTACGCACGGCCTCTTCGACGCGCTCGTCGCTTGCATGCCATGACTGTCCGAAGCTCCGATTGAGGTCGAGCATGTGCCAGCGTGCGGAAAAGCCCTGGGCATCCACGCGCCGCTCCACCGGCAGCGCGGCGCCAGTGAAGCTGGGATCCGGCCACGGCGCACGCAGCCTCGCGTCGACCGTGCGCGCCAGCGGCAGCAGCTGCAGCGACTGGGTACCGGCCAGTTGGAGGCGGATGGCGAAGTCGATGGGCTGGCCGTCAAGCGCCGTCAAATCCAGTGGAACCGTCACGGTCGCCCAACGTCCACCAAACGATGCCGCCGATGAGGAGAAGCGTTGCGGCTTGCCATTGACCAACAGCTCACTCACTTCCTGCAATCCACGCAGGTCTGCCACCACCAGGCGCAGCTCGGCCTTGTCGGTTTGCCAGCTCGCGCTGTCGAGCTGTCGAAGCTGCGCGATTTCCTCGGGCAGGAAGCGTCCACGCAACTGCACCGAGGTGCTGAACACGGGCGCCTCATAGATGCCGTATCGCCGCTTCTCCACCAACATCGCGGCATCGATGCTGGCGGTATCCGGCAGCACCATGACGGTATCGCCATGCACCCGCGCGACGCCCTGGGCGTCGGATACCTGCTCGCGGGTTGGTACCGCCAGCACCAGCCCGCCAAGTACCTGTTCGCCGCCCCAGCCCTGCGCGATCTGCTGCACGGCGGATTGGCGCATGTCCTGGCGTTCCTCCACCAGCGACTGCACCTTGTACAAGGGAATCAACATCAACAGCGCGAGCAACCCGAGGCCAAGCACCTTGGCCGTCCAGCTGCGCATCCAGTGTCCCATTGGCCGATCTCCTCATGACGGAGTTGCCATCGAAACACCGCAGGCGGCAAGCGGCCGGGCGAACCCGGGGCACTACGCCATCCACTTGTGGCGAAAGCCGGGCCGCGCAGCATGACGCGAGAGCGTCATTGCCTCCATGCATGGCAAACCATCGACGAACGCACGATGGCCAGCTGGAACTCAACTCAGGCACGGCGCCGCCATCAAAGGGCGCTCACAGCGGAGGCTGCCACAACTCGATGCGCGTGCCCTCCGGGTCCATGATCCAGCCGAACCGGCCGTACTCGCTTTCGTCGACGCGATCGTCGACCGTCACGCCCGCCGCGCGCAGTCGCGCCAGCAGCGCGTGCAGGTCATCGACGCGGAAATTGACCATGTACGGCTGCGTGCTCGGCGAGAAGTAGCTGGTATCGGCCGCGAATGGCGCCCACAGGGTGTAGCCGGGGCGCGCAGGCTCTTCGCTCCAACGTACGCCGCCCCAGTCGTCGACCGACAATCCGAGGTGCTCGGCGTACCACTTGCCCAACGCTTCGGGATCGCGTGCCTTGAAGAAGATGCCGCCCAGTCCGATGACCTTGGCCATGCGCCTGCCCTCCTCATGCGGAAAAAGCCCGCCCATGGTCGACCTGGCGAGCTCCGAACACCAGTGCCATGGGACGCGGCGGCAGGCGCAAAGCTCGACTGTCCGTTAGGCCGTCTCCTTGATCTCGCCGTCGAAGAACGCCTGCACCTCCGCCAGCTCGCGCGTACGGGGCATGCCCGGCAGGCTGGCCAGGAACAGCCGTCCATAACCCTTGGTGGTCAATCGCGGGTCACACAGCACCAGCACGCCGCGATCGTGCACATCGCGGATGAGGCGCCCCGCCCCCTGCTTCAGCGCGATGACGGCGCTGGGCACCTGCCAGCCCATGAAGGGATTGATGCCGGCCTGCTCCAGCGCTTCCAGGCGCGCCTGCAGCACCGGGTCGTCGGGGGCGGCAAATGGCAGCTTGTCGATCACCACCACGCTGAGCGCCTCGCCCGCCACGTCCACGCCTTCCCAGAAACTGGCGGCGCCGAGCAGGACGCCGTGGCCGCTGGCGCGAAACTCTTCGAGCAATTGGTGGCGTGGCGCCGAGCCCTGCACGAACAGCGGCCAGGGCACGCGCTGGTGCAGCAATTCGGCGGCGCGGCGCAGCGCGCGATGCGAAGTGAACAACAGGAAGGCACGCCCGTGCGAGGCGTGCAGCACCGGCAACACCGCTTCGATCACCCGGTCGGTGTAATCGCGGGCGGACGGATCGGGCAAGGCCGGCGGCAAGTAGCAAAGCGCCTGCTTGGCGTAGTCGAACGGACTTTCCGCCTGCAGCGTCTGCGGATCATCCAGGCCGAGCTGGCGCGCGAAGTGGTCGAAACTGGCGGCCACCGACAGCGTGGCCGAGGTATAGATCCACGCCGCCTGGGTGTGTTCGCGCATGGCGCGCAGCGGAGCAGCCAGGTCGAGCGGCGTGGCATGCAGGGCGAAGCCGCGCGGATACAGCTCAAACCAGCGCACGTCGCGTTCGCCCTCGCGCTCGGCGATGCGGTCGAGGCGTTCGCTGAGCAGCGCCGCACGCTCGTGCGCATGGGCGAAGCCACGCGAGCGCTCGGCCTGCGAGGACAGCACATCGGTGAAGTCGGCCAGCACCTCGCGCAGCTCATGCAGGGCTTCGACCATGGGCCGCTGCGCTTCCAGCGCGTGGAACGGTCCACGCTCCGGCAGCACGTCCATGGCCAGGCGCAACTTGCGCACCGCGTCCTGCACTGCCTCAGCCGGCTCGAGCACCAGGCCGATGGCGCCGGTCACGCCGTTGCATTCGGCGAGGCTGTCCTGGGCCAGCTCGCTGATCTGGCGCGCGCTGATGCTCTGCGAGAAGAACTGTCCGGCCAGCTCAGGGATCTGGTGGGCCTCGTCAAGGATGAAGGCGCTGGCGCCCGGCAGGATCTCGCCGAAGCCTTCCTGCTTGAGCGCCATGTCGGCGAACAGCAGATGGTGGTTGACCACCACCAGGTCCGCCTCCTGCGCCTCGCGCCGCGCCTTGATCACATGGCAATCGTCGTAGAACGGGCATTCGACGCCCAGGCAGTTCTCCGGCGTGGAGGTGACGCGCGGCCACAGCGGCGACTCCTCCGGCACCTCGGCCAGTTCCATTCGATCACCGCGGCGCGTGCGCGCCGACCACGCGCGGATCGCCGCCAGCTGCGATGCCTGCGTGCGATCGAAGCTGGCGCCTTCTCGCACGGTCTGGTCCAGGCGATAAAGGCACAGGTAATTCGAGCGCCCCTTCAGCAACGCGGTCTTCAGGCGCGCATCGAGCACCGAGCGCACACGCGGCAGGTCGCGGAAAAAGAGCTGGTCCTGCAGCGCCTTGGTGCCGGTGGAGACGATCACGCGTTCGCCGGAGAGCAGCGCCGGCACGAGATAGGCGAACGTCTTGCCGGTGCCGGTGCCGGCCTCGGCGATCAGCGTCTCGCGCTCGGCGATGGCGTGCTGCACCGCGCGCGCCATCGCCTGTTGGGCGGCGCGCGGGGCGAAATTGGGCAACTCGCGGGCAAACGGGCCTTCCGTGCCCAGCAGCGCGGCGACGTCCTCGTGATCGATCATCCGGCAAGTATGGCCGAGCTTCGGCCGGGCCGCGAATGCCCTAGACTGCTCGCGATGCCCAGCGGAGCCGCGCCATGTCCACCGCCATTACCGGCATTGGCCAGATCGCCATCACGGTCAGCGACGTCGATGCGGCGCTGTCGTTCTATCGCGACATTCTCGGGCTGCCATTCCTGTTCCGTCCGGCGCCCAACCTCGCGTTCCTCGACAGCGGCGGCGTGCGCCTGATGCTGTCCACGCCACAGGGCGCAGGCGCGGTGGGAGCCAACTCCATCCTGTACTTCAAGGTCGCCGACATCGAAAAGACCTTCACCTCCCTGCTCGACCGGGGCGCGGTGGGCGAACGCGAGCCGCAGGCTACCGCCGAGCTGTCCGACCACACATTGTGGCTGGCCTTCCTGCGCGATCCGGATGGAAACCTGGTGGGCCTGATGGAGGAGCGGCGGCGCTAGCCGTCACGCAGCCGGCCATCTCTGCAGGAGCGCGCGCAGCGTGCGCTCCTGCACGAAGAAGGAGCGGCTCAGTAACGCTGTATCCCTTCAACGTGGCACTGCGTGACCGACTTGATCGCGTTGGAAGCGCCCGCCTCGTCGCCCGCGCGCTGGCGCAGCTCGGCAATGGTCTGCCAGTTGCGCGCGCACAGCGGCCCAAGCTTGGGACCCAGCTCCCACGAGCGATGCGCGAACTGCTCCGCGCTGGCGTAATCCCTCAGGCGGATCGCCAGTTCGGCGCGGTCCTGCAGCAGGTCCGGCGAATTGGGGCTGATCTTCAGCGCCTGGTCGAGCTTGACCGCCGCGGCCTGGTACTGGCCCGTGCGCAAGTCGCCGTCGGCGGCATCCTGCAGCGCCGCCACGCCAGGATCACGCAGGGGGTTCACGTCGATCACCGATTTCTCCTTGTCACCCGCGGCATGGATGGACGACAGCATCTGCTCGTCGGACACCGAGGGGCGCGTGGCCTGCGAGGGCGCCACGGGCTGGCTGCACGCAGCCAGCAGCGCCACGGCGAGCGCGGCAGGGGCGGCAATGAGATGACGGGAGCGACGGGACATGTTCAATCCTGGACAGGTGGAGCGGGGGCTGGCGCGGGGGAGGACTCACCGCCGCCAAAGAGATTGCCGACGTGCTGCCAGAAGCAGCCTTCGGCGTCCTGTGACAGTGTACCGGCGACGACCGGCAACAGACGCGCCCCTTCGCATCCTTCCTCCGAACGCTTGCCGTCGGCGGTATTGATCCAGGCCATCTCCAGGCCTTCGCCCGGCGCAGCGGACAGCGGCCGCGTGGGCAGTTTGCGGAACAACTCCTGCCACGCGCGCAAGCTGCCCGTGGCGCCATAGAGGCCGCTCGGCTTGTTGTCGTCGCGGCCCATCCAGAACAGCGCGAGGTGATCGCCGGTGAAGCCCGCGAACCAGCTGTCGCGCATGTCGTTGCTGGTACCGGTCTTGCCCGCCGCGTTGAGATAGGCCAGGCCCGAGGTACCGATCGAAGCGGCCGTGCCCGAGCGCGCCACCTGCTGCATGGCCCACTTCACCAGGCGCACGGCCGGCTGGTATTCGCCGGCGCCGGTCTTCACCTCGTAGCGCTTGACCGTCTGGCCATTGCCATCGACCACGCCGCGCACCGCCAACAACGGCAACGCGTGGCCGTCCGCGGCGATGTACTGGTAGAGCTGAGTCGCCTGCAGCGGCGACAGGTCGACTGCGCCAATCAGCAGCGACGGACTCGGGGTCACGTCGGTCAGGCCAAACGACTCCAGGAAGGCCTTGATGCGCGACACGCCGATGTTCATGCCGAGGTTGATCGTCGCCAGGTTCCACGAGTGCACCAGCGCATCGATCATCGGCACGGCGCCATGCACGTCGCCTTCGTCGTTCTTGGGCGTCCAGTAGCTGCCGTCGGCCTGGCGCATGCTGATCGGTGAATCCTCCACCGGGCTGCCCAGGTTCCAGCGCTCAGGATTGGTCAACGCCACCAGGTACACCAGCGGCTTCACCAGCGAACCGATCGGGCGACGCGCATCCAGCGCGCGGTTGAAGCCCTGGTCGCCCGGCGATTTGCTGCCGACGATGGCCAGCACGGCGCCGGTCTGCGCTTCTGTCACCACCGCCGCGGCCTGCGCCGCCTCGCCGCGCTTGCCCAGCCCCGCCGCGGTCGTGGCGATGGCCTGCTCCGCATACAGCTGGGCGGCAGGATCGAGCGTGGTGAAGATGCTGAGGTTGCCCTGGGAAAGCATCTCGTCATCGAAGTCGCCGGTGATCTGCTCACGCACCAGCTGCATGAAGGCCGGGAAGCGGTTGTGCGGCAGCTGGCCGTTGGTGACGATGCCCAGCGGTGTGGCCTTGTAGGCGGCGGTCTGATCGGCGGTGATCAGGCCGGTCTCCTGGAACTGGTCCAGCACCAGGTTGCGGCGCGACAGCGCGCGATCGGGGTAGCGGCGCGGATCGTAATAGCTGGGTCCCTTCACCATGCCGATCAGCAGCGCCATCTCCTGCGGCTTGAGGTCTTCCATGCGCCGGCCGAAGTAGAACTCCGACGCCGCCGCGAAACCGTGCACCGCCTGGCTGCCCTGCTGGCCGAGGAACACTTCGTTGACGTAAGCCTCGAGGATGCGGCTCTTGTCGTAGTGCGCCTCGATCAGGATCGACATCAGCGCTTCGTTGAACTTGCGCGTGAAGTTCTGCTCGCGGTCGAGGAACAGGTTGCGCACCAGCTGCTGGGTCAGCGTGGAGCCGCCCTGCACGGTGTGGCCCGCGCGCAGGTTGGCGAAGGAGGCGCGCAGGATCGCGGTGAGGTCGATGCCGAAGTGATGCTTGAAGTCGCGGTCTTCCACCGCCTGCAGGCCGCCGAGCAGCAGCGGCGGCACGTCGGCGAGGCGCACGATGCGACGTTCTTCCTGCTGCGAGCCGTACACGGTGGCGATGCGCGCGGGGTCGAGGTGGGTGATCTCGAGCGGCTTGCCGGAGGCCACGTCCTTGACGTTGGCCACCTGCCCCTTGCCCAGCGTCACGCGGATGCGCTTGGGCACTTCGCCGCCATCGGGGCCGGCATAGCCGCGCGAGGCGATGGTGTAGCTGCCGCCGTCCTTGGCCCAGGTCCCGGCCACCTGGCCGTGGCCATCATTGCCGTAGCCGGCGAAGGTGAGCTCGAGCTCCAGCGCCGCCGGCGTCATCGGCGTGCCAGCGGCAAGCGGCAGCGGGCGCGCGTAAACGCGCGTGGGCACGGCGAACACCAGGTCGTTGAAGCGGTCCTGCACGCGCTTGTTCAACACCAGTGTGTAGGGCAGCACGAAGCCGAACAGCAGGCCCATGCAGATCCAGAACGGGATGCGCACCCAGGGCCATACGGCGCTGGCGAACTCTCGAAGGCGGGCGAAAAAGGACAAAGAGGAGGATTCCTGAACAGGAAGGCCACGGGATCATAGGACCTGCAGCCCGGCGGGCATCTGAACGCCAGCCCCGATTTGTGGCGGTGTACGGGCGGCGGCGGGGCTCAAGGCTGGCGCGGCGACGCCCCTCAAGCCCTGTCATGCCAGCGAAGGCTGGCATCTAGTGTCTTTGAGCGGACCGGATTGCCCAGGACAGCGGCCAAGAAGGGTGATTCTTCGGCTCCCTAAACTACCGGTGGAGTCCAGCAGGCGGCATCGGGGCGGAACGGGCGGGGCGTGACGCCGAGCAATCGCTGCAGCTCGCCGTTGTCGGCCACCAGATTGGCTTCCAGACGGGTCAGCGGACCGCGCAGGCGCGGCACGGCATGGCGGCCCAGGCGCAGCACCCACGCCGGCACCGGCACAGGCAGCGTAGACACCGGCAGGCTGCGCTGCACCCGGGCGAACATCTCACCGGCGGTGAGCCGCTCGCCGCCGCCCAGGGGCAGCACGCGGCCGGCCGCCTCGGGATGGTCCAGCGCCGCAACCACAGCCGCGGCAATATCGTCGGCATGCACAGGCTGGCGCAGGCCGCGACCGGCCGGCAGCGGAAACACATGCAGGCGCATCGCCCGACGGGCGATCGGGGTGAGGCTCTTGTCCAGGCCGGCGCCGTAAATGAGGGTGGGACGAAAGATCGTCCACAGGGCGCCCTGCCGTTCGCAGGCGGCGGCGAGAGCCGCTTCGCCATCACGCAGCGCCTGCGAGATCGCACGCTCAGCCGGCACGTCCGAGGCCTGCTTGGTTTCCGCGCTCATGGAGCTGGTGGCGATCACCCGCGTTCCCGGCGACAGCGTGGTGGCGGCCAGCCATTGGGCGAACGGCAGCAACGGACCGAAGCTGACCAGCACCAGCGGCCGCCCCAGATCGGGCACGCGATCAGGCAATTTCCCTTCCACCCAGCTGAGACCGAGCTCATTGGCGTGGGCCCGGCGGCTGAGCGCGCGCACCGTTTCGCCGCGCGCCAGCAGGCGCGGCAGCAGGAAACGTCCAATCTGGCTGCTGGCTCCAAAGACCACCACGCTCATGCGCGCGCCCTCAGGTGCCGGCCTGCAGCCGCGCCACCAGCGCGGTCAGGCGCGGGTTGCCCGGAGCGAGCTTGCGCGCACTGTCCAGCGACTGGGCGGCGCCAGCGCGGTCGCCGCTCTGCAGCTGCTGCTCGGCCTGGTCCATCCAGGCGCCGGCCAGCCGCTGACGCAACACGCCTTGCTGGGCATCGCCGGGCGACAGGTCGCTGAGGTCGGCCAGGCGATCGGACGCGACCGACAGGCGGCCGGCTGCAAGCGCCTGGTTGAACTGCGCCTGCACAAGCGAGGGCAGGCCTTCCAGGCCACGGCGGGCCGCTTCGTTGTTGGCGTCCACTTCCAGCGCCTGGCGGTACAGGTCGTAGGCGCTTTCGCCGGGCGGCAACATGAACTTGCCCTGCTGCGCGGCGGCGTCAGCGCGCTGGATGGTGCGCGCCAGGTCGCTCGCCTGCTGCGGCGTCAACGGCGGGTGCACCAGTCCGCCCCTTTCACCGGAGGCCACCACGCCAGTGGCTTGGCCCCCGGCAGTCTTGTGTTCGTCGCCCATGCGCGCACGGGCCTCCGCCAGTTCCGGCGCATGCGGCGCCAGTTCCGCTGCCTGATCGAGCAACTGGCGCGCGTGCGTGGTGTCACCGCCATCGAGCGCGGCATTGGCCTGCACGATAAGGGCCTGCGCCACCTGGCCGAGGCCAGCCTTGGCGTCGGCGTTTTCCGGGTCAATCGTCAGCGCCGCCTTGAAATGCGCCAGTGCGGTGTCGCCGCCATCGCCGGCGATGCGTCCGGCGCGCAGCGCATCCTGGCCCGCCTTGAGGGCGTCGCTGAGCTGGCCGCTGTCCTGCTCGCCGGCCTGCACCAGCGCGGCGCGCAATGCCGGCAGTTCACCGTAGTTGGGCAGCAGCACGGCCAGGCGATCGACCAGCGCTGAAGCCGTGGCGCGATCGCCCGCGTCCAGCGCCTTGTGCGCCTGCTCGCCCAGCGCATCGCCGACCTTGTCCAGGCCATGCTGCGCGACGGCGTTGTTGGGATCGGCGCTGAGCACCTTGCGATAAAGCGCGCCGGCGCCATCGTCGCCATCGAACTTGCCTGCATCGAACGCCGCCTGGGCCTGTTCGATCAGCTGATCAGTCTTCACCGAGCCATTGCGTGCGGTGGCCAGCGCCTGGGCCAGGCGGTCCACGTCGCTGCCGCCGCCAAGAAGCTCGCGCGCCGTCGCCAGGGCCTGGTCGGCCTCGTCCAGCTTGCCTGCCTGGAGGGCGGCATCGGCGCGGGCGATTTCGGCCTGCCCCACCCTGCGCAAGCCGTCACGGGCGCGGTCATTGTCCGGCTGCAAGGCGCGGGCCGCCTCGAACAGCTCGCGGGCGCTGGTGCCGTCATTGCCGTCCAGATGGCCTTCCTGCAACGCGGATTCGGCGCGACCGAGCACGCCGTCGAGTTCGGTGCTGGGCACGAGACCGCGCAGCCGGTCCTGCCCAAGCCATAGCGAGGTGCCGACGCCGATCACCACCAGCAGCGCCACCGGGATCAGCCATCCGCGGCGGCGCGGACGCGTGGCCGTCGGGCGCGCCGTCGTCTTTCGGCGCAGCTCCGGTTCGAGCGTGAACCTGGGCAGGCCATTGTCTTCTTTGGCGGAAGGGTCCGGCCTGGATGACGGCGCCGGCCTGGATGACGGAGCCTGAGTCTCGAGATGGTCGAGGTCACCCAGCGTGGGCTCAGTGCGGCCCTGCGAACCGTGGTCGTGCTGGTCTTTGCGTCCGTTCATGGGTTCACTGGGTTGGGATCAATCGCCGGCAGCTTAGCATTGCGAAGGGCCGCCACTGTGCGGTCTGCGCGCGGTATTCAGCCGGCGCTGATGCGGCGGGCGTCGACCACGTTGGGCAAGGCAGCCAGCCGGGCCAGCAGGCCGGAAAGCTGTTCGAAATCGCGCACGCGCAGCGTGAAGCGCATCTCCACTTCACCGGTACGGGTGAACACCCGGCTGGAGGAGGCGATGATGTGGACGCTGGCGTTGCTGATCAGGCTGGTGACGTCCTTTTGCAGGCCCTTGCGGTCGTAGCCGCGCAGTTCGATGTCCACCTCATAGGCCTGCGCGGCCGCCTTGCCCCACTCCACCTCGATCACGCGATCGGGATCGCGCTTGGCCAGGCGGGCCAGGCTGGCGCAGTCGGCGCGGTGCACGGATACGCCGCGCCCCTTGGTGACGAAGCCGCGCACGGCGTCGCCAGGCAGCGGCTGGCAGCAGCGCGCCAGCGTGGTGAGCAGGTTGCCGACGCCCTCGATGCTCAGTGCGCTTTGATCGCGCACCGAATGCCGTTGCGCCGTCGGCGTCGCCGACTGCGTGACCGCCGGCGCGGGGGCAGCAGCCTCCTGCAGCACGCGCGCGATCTGGCCGGGAGCCACCTCACCGAGCGCGAGAGCGACCAGCAGCTCGTCATGCGTCTTCAGGTGGAAATGCGCAGGCAGCTTGCCGATATCCGCCGCCGGCAGGGCCAGGCGCCTGATCTCCTTTTCGAACATCGCGCGGCCCGCCGCCAGGTTGGCGTCGTGCGCGATGCGCCGGAACCACGTGCGAACCTTCTCCTTCGCGCGGGAGGTATGCAGGTAACCGTGATGTGCCGACAGCCAGTCGCGGCTGGGTTCGGCCACCTTGGCGGTGAGCACCTCGACGCGATCACCACTGCTGGGCTGGAAAGTCAGCGGGACGATGCGCCCGTTGACCTTGGCGCCGCGGCAGCGGTGCCCCACCTCGGTGTGCACGTGGTAGGCGAAATCCAGCACGGTGGCGCCATGCGGCAGGTCGACCACCTCGCCCTTGGGGGTGAGCACGTAGACGCGGTCTTCCAGCAGCTCGGTCTGCAGCTCCGCGGCCAGGTCGCCCTCGCTGTCCGGACGTGGTTCGAGCAGGCGACGCATCCAGGCGATCTTCGCCTCGAACTCGCTGTCGCCACTGCCACCTTCCTTGTAGCGCCAGTGCGCGGCCACGCCCAGCTCGTTGACGCGGTGCATGTCGTGGGTGCGGATCTGCACTTCCAGCGTCTTGCCGCGCGGGCCGATCACCGCGGTGTGCAGCGAGCGGTAGTCGTTGCCCTTGGGGCGCGCGATGTAGTCGTCGAACTCGCCCGGCAGGTGCGGCCACAGCGTGTGCACCACCCCAAGCGCGCCGTAGCAGTCGGCCACGCTGCCCACCAGCACGCGCACCGCGCGAATGTCGTAGAGATCGGAGAACTCCAGCGACTTGCGCTGCATCTTCTTCCAGATCGAATAGATGTGCTTCGGGCGGCCGGCCAGATCCGCATGGATGCCGGCGGCCTCGAGCGCGGTGCGCAGCACGTCGACCGACTCGCGGATGAAGTCCTCGCGGTCCACACGCCGTTCGTCGAGCAGGCGCGCGATGCGCTTGTAGGTGTCCGGTTGCAGGTAGCGGAAGCTGAGGTCCTCCAGCTCCCACTTCAGTTGCCAGATGCCGAGGCGGTTGGCCAGCGGCGAATGGATGTCGCGGGTGAGCCGCGCCAGCGCCTGCCGCTCGGCTTCCGGCATCGTGCTGGCCGCGCGCATGCGGGCGAGCTGGCGCGCCAGCAGGATGAACACCACGCGCAGGTCGCGGATGATCGCCAGCAGCAGGCGCCGCAGGCCTTCGGCTCCGCGGTCGGCGCCATGCTGGGCGTGCAGCGCCCACACCCGCTCGGCGGCCACCTGACCGGCGACCAAGCGCTGCAGTTCAGCCGGCAGACTCGCCTCGCGCTGCGCCCACAGCGCCGGATCCACTCGTGACACTTCGAACCACAGGGCGGCGGCCTGGGTCTGCGCGTCGCAGCCAAGCATGGCCAGCAGATCGAGGATGTCCGCGCATTGCGCCTGGTTCACCGGCACGCTGGCGCACGCCTCCAGCGCTGCGCCCAGCACGGGCGACACGCTGCCGGCACGATCGCGCCATGGGGTTAGACCCGAGCTGGTGGTGAGGGCGGCCTGGACCATGACGTCATTCTAGTGCAGGCAGGGCAGTTGCCCCCGCCCGCGCATGAACCGGCGGTTCATGCCGTGTATGCTGCGCCGGCGACGTTTCTTCCCCGTTCGAGAGGATTGCCCCATGCGTCTGGTCCGCCTGCTGCCGTTGCTGATAAGTGCCGCCCTCGCCGTTCCCGCGCTGTCCTTCGCTGCCGACCAGTACGTGCCGTTGCAGCAGCGCATGAGCCCGGAGGAATTCAAGGCGGCCGGTTTGGACAAGCTCAGCCCGGACGAACTCAAGAACCTCGACGCCTGGCTGAGCGGCCACCCCAAGGTAGTGACCAAGGAGGTGACCAAGACGGTCGACGAGTCCGGCAAGCCGGTGTTCTACCCCAGCAAGGAGAAGGCCGGCCCGGTGCAGGCGCGCGTGCAGGGTGAGTTCGCAGGCTTCAACGGCCATGGCGAATTCACCCTCGACAACGGCCAGGTCTGGAAGCAGGCCGACTCTACGCGCATCTCGTGCATGACCAGCACCAACCCGAAAGTGCAGATCCGTCGCTCGCTGCTGGGCAACTGGATGATGGCGGTCGATGGCTGCAATGACACGACCAGCGTGGTGCGGGTGAAGTAAGCGCACTGCAAGGCGCTTTATCGCCAGCTTTATCGCCAGCTTCACCGTCATCCCTGCGGAAGCAGGGATGACGCTGAATGAGAAGTTGCTACAGGTTTTCCAGCGCGCGGGTAAGTCGCTTCGCCGACACCGGCTCCGCCGTCTTCAGCTCCTGCGCGAACAGCGACACACGCCACTCCTCGATCAGCCAGCGCAGTTCGTCGAGCCCCTCCGTGCCGGCCGCACGATGCTTGAGGTAGTCGCGCCAGAACGGCAGCACCTGCAGCATGCGCTGCTGGTCCTTGACCGGGTCCTGGCGCAGCCGCTCGGCGCGCAGCCGCATGGCCTTGAGGTAACGCGGATAGTGGGCCAGGCGTGACGTGGGCAACTCGCGCAGGAAGCCTGGCGTCAGCAAGGCGTCAAACTGTTCGCGCAGGTCGTCGTAGCTGGCGCGTGCGAAGCCCATCAGCGGCGGTTGCAGCCAGGACTTCAGATCCGCCTGCGCCTCGATGATCGGCTCGGCCAGTTTCAGCCGCTCCACCGCCGCGCCGAACAGCTCGCGTGCCGCCTGCGTGTGCAAGGCCTGGAACGTGCCGGCAGTGCGCACGTCGAGCGCATGGCGCTGCAGCAGGTCGCTGAAGCCGCCTTCCACCAGGTCTTCACGCAACCCATCAACGCCACCGAGCGGCGCGTACTTCAGGGCCAGCGGATTGCCGACCGGCAAGCGTCGCCGCGCCTGCTTCATGTCGCTGGCCAGCGCATTGCGCAGCAGGCGCACCACGCCCTGCACATGCGCCTCACGCGCCTCGTCGCTGCGCTCGAACACGCGCAACGCCACCGCATCGCCGAGATCCACCAGCGCGGGATAGGCCAGCAGGCCACCGGCCGAGCGCACCTGCGCAGGGATCTCCTCGAAATCCCAACTGGCGATGTCCTCGCGGGTCAGCTCGATGTCGGTCTTGCGAGAGAACGCCTCGCGCGCCTGCCCCTCCCATTGCGCGCGGATCGCGGCGAGATCACGGCCCGTTGCCAGCGTCTTGCCCTGTTCGTCATGCAGGCGATAGCGCATGCGAAAATGCGCCGGCAGTTCCACCACGTCGAACTCGGCGGCGCTCACTTCCACCCCGGTGGCGCGCTTGAGGAACGCAGCCAACGCCTTGGTGAGAGATTCGTCGCGCGGTGCTTCCGCCTCGGCGAAGGCGCGCGCGAAATCCGGCGCCGGCACGAAGTTGCGGCGCAGCACCTTGGGCAGGCCGCGGATCAGCTCGGCCACTTTCTCGGCCAGCAGTCCCGGCACCAGCCACTCGGAACGCGCAGCCGGCAAGGCGTTCAACATCGCCAACGGCAGGTGCAGCGTCACGCCATCAGCGTCATCACCCGGCACGAAGCGGTATTCGAGGCGATATTTTTGCGGGGGCACATCGAGCGACGCCGGGAACGCCTTGGGATCGAGCCCGGCGCCGCCGCTCATCACATCATCGAGCGACCAGCGCAGTGCGGCCTGCTCGGCGGGGCGCGCCTTGCGATACCACGCATCGAGCGCGCGACTGTCGGCCACATCCTGCGGCAGTTTGCCCTCGAAGAAGCGGACCAGTTCGTCCTCATGACGCAGCAGGCCTTCGCGTCGCTGCTTGGCCTCGATGCCGCGCGCATCCTCCAGCACACGCTGGTTGGCGCGCACGAAATCGGCGCGCGCATCGATGTCGCAACGGACCAGCGCCTCGCGCAGGAAGATCTCGTGGGCCAGCACCGGATCCTGCTGCTGGAAAGTCACCGGGCGACGTTCGACCAGGGTCAGGCCGAACAGGCTCACCTGCTCGTAGGCCACCACGTGGCCACGCTTGCGCGACCAGTGCGCATCGCGGCATGAGGAACGCAACAGGTGCGCCGCCTGCTGTTCGATCCACAGCGGCTCGACGCGGGCGCACATCATGCCCCACACGCGGCCGCCCACGTCGAGGATCTGCGCGGCGAAGACCCAGTTCGGCGGAACCTTGGAGAGCGATGAGCCGGGGAAGACCTGGAAGCGACGTTCACGCGTGCTGCGGTAAACGCCCTTCTCGTCCTTGTGGCCCACCTGGGTGGGCAGTCCGGCGAGCAGGCTGCGGTGAATGGCTTCGTATTGGCGCGCGGCCTCGTCCTCGTCGCTCCCTCTCCCCTGTGGGGAGAGGGCTGGGGTGAGGGGCGGGTGCTCGCCCGGAC
>NZ_QQSY01000004.1:84200-136884 GCF_003351225.1 Dyella solisilvae | reverse complement strand
GGGAGATGTCGTAGCGTCAAGCTTCCACCCCAACTCCTGCACCACGAGCAACAACTGCCGGTGCAGCTCGCGCCATTCGCGCATGCGCATGAAACTGAGGAAGTGGCGCGAACACCAGTCGCGCAGCTTTGACTGGGTAAGGTCCTCGTGCGCCTTGCCGTAATCGCGCCACAGGTTCAGCACGCCAACGAAATCGGATTTCGGATCCGAAAACGCCGCGTGCGCCGCATCCGCTTGCTGGCGCGCGTCGGCGGGACGTTCACGCGGGTCCTGGATGCTCAGGAAGGATACGATCACCAGCAATTCGCGCAAGCTGCGCAGCGTTTCCGCTTCCACCAGCATGCGCGCCAGCTGCACGTCGATCGGCAGCCTGGCTACGACACGTCCGATCGCAGTCAGACGTCGCGCGTCGTCGATCGCGGAGATCTCAGCAAGTCGGCGGTAACCGTCCGCCACCACGCGCGGATCGGGCGCCTCCAGGAACGGGAACTGGTCCACCTCGCCCAGCTGCAGCGACAGCATGCGCAGGATCACGTTGGCGAGCGAAGAGCGCAGCAGTTCCGGATCGGTATAGGCCGCGCGCCCGTCGAAGTCGGCTTCGCCATAAAGGCGATAGCAGGTGCCGGGCCCCACGCGGCCGCAGCGTCCCTTGCGCTGGTCGGCCGCGGCCCGCGAGATGGGCTCGACATGCAGCCGCTCAAGCTGGCTGCGCTGGCTGTAGCGCTTCACGCGCGCCTGGCCCGAGTCGATTACGTAGCGGATGCGCGGCACCGTAAGCGAAGTCTCGGCCACGTTGGTAGCGAGCACCACGCGCCGTTTCGGCCCCGGCTTGAACACGCGATCCTGGTCGCCAGCGGAGAGGCGCGCATACAGCGGCAGCACTTCCGTCTCGCGGTACTGGCGGCGTGACAGCAGCAGGTGGGCGTCGCGGATCTCGCGCTCGCCGGGTAGGAACACCAGCACGTCGCCGCGCGGGTCGTCGTGGGTGATCTCGTCCAGCACGGCGGCCACGTGCTCTGCGCTGCCCTGCTGCAGGTCGGCTACGCGCTGGCCTGCGCGCGCCGCCATCTCGTCCACCGGACGCCAACGCACGTCCACCGGATAGGTGCGGCCTTCCACCGACACGATCGGCGCGCCGTCGAAATGCTCGGCAAAGCGCTCGGTGTCGATGGTGGCGGAGGTGACGATGATCTTGAGCGACGGGCGCTTCACCGCCAGCCGCTTCAGGTAACCCAGCAGGAAGTCGATGTTGAGGCTGCGCTCGTGCGCCTCGTCGATGATCAGCGTGTCGTAGCTGCTCAGCCAGGGATCGCCCTGCGTTTCGGCGAGCAGGATGCCGTCGGTCATGAACTTGACGAGGGTGCGTTCGGACACCTGGTCCGTGAAGCGCACCTGGAAGCCCACCTGGTCGCCCAGCGGCGTGGCAAGTTCCTCGGCCACGCGGCGCGCCATCGAACGCGCCGCCAGGCGACGTGGCTGGGTACAGCCGATCATGCCGGCCTCGCCGCGACCCGCGGCCAGGCAGAGCTTGGGCAGCTGAGTGGTCTTGCCCGAACCGGTCTCGCCCGCGATCACCACCACCTGGTGCTTGCGGATCAACTCGACGATCTCTTCCGCGCGCGCGGTGATCGGCAGCGACTCGTCCAGCTTGATCGTCGGCTTGGCCTCGGCGCGGGCCGCACGCCGAACCATCGAGGCGTCGATATCTGCACTGAGCGCGGTGAGCTTGCGCTCATCCAGACGACGAGTGAGTTCGCGCCAGCGCCCCAGCAGGCGGCCATAGTCGCGACTGCACACAAGCTCAAGCGACTGGCGCAGGGGCGTCAGCCGGGCATCGTGGGCAGAGGAGCGGGATACAGGTGCATGTGTCATCGGACCGCACATGATAGCCGGAGGCTCTCGTCACAGGCGCCGAACGGTGGCGCCGATAGCCTGCGACTATCACCGGTATCGACACGATTCATTTCCCCGCTCGCGACCAGCCCACTAAGCTGGCTGCAGCCTCACCCCCTCAGCCTAGAAGGAGCAAGCCATGGCCATTTCCATCGGTATCGCCAAGAAGGACCGGGAGCAGATCGGCGAGCAGTTGTCCAAGCTGCTCGCGGACACTTATTCGTTGTACCTGAAGACACACAGCTTCCACTGGAACATCACCGGGCCTCACTTCAACAGCCTGCACACGATGTTCGAAACCCAGTACACCGGGCTCGCGTTGGCGGTGGACGAGGTTGCCGAGCGCATCCGCACCCTGGATCTGTTCGCCCCGGGCTCCTATAGCCAGTTCGGCAAACTCACTTCGATCAAGGAAGAGGCCGGCGTGCCGGATTGGAAGGACATGGTGGGCCAACTGGTCGAGGGCCACGAAATCGCCGCCCACACCTCCCGCGAAGTGATCAAGGTGGCCGATGCTGCCGGCGACGAAGGTACCGTCGATATGGTCACGGGCCGGCTGAAGGACCACGAAAAAACCGCGTGGATGCTGCGCTCGCTGTTGAAGTGAGCGCTCGCCCTACCCTCTTCCAGCCGAGATAGGGCCAGGGTGGGGTTGGTCCGGGAAGAGCCCGAGCACCCCGCTGTCGTTCCGGCTTTTGCCGGAACGACACGCTTTCGGGGATTCAGGCCACGCGAGCACCGGCCGCCACCGACATCGCGGCCTTGCCGGCGGGACCAAACGGTGGACTTCCCGGCGCGCTCAGGCAGCCCCGCCCAACCTGCCCAACGTCTGCGCCAGACCATGGCGTCGCTGGCCGCGACGGTCGAAGACACCGGCGACCTGGCAGGCGATGCCCCTGCCTGGAGCTTGCTCCGCCTTGCGCCCGAAGATGCGCCCCGCCGCGGAGCGTGTCGCCCCTGCCGGGACCGACGCCGGGGGTGGCGATGTTCGTCACGGCGTCTGAACATTTGCGCCCCTCCCGCATGAAGCGCTCAACGCGACGTTCGGCCTGTCCCCCGCGAGAGGCGGCCCTGGCCGGTCCGCTTGCCGATGGCTAGCAGACGCGCGATGTCGCCCACATGCCTGCCTTGGGCGAGGGCGCAGCGCGCAACCATCTCAGGCAAGTCTTTGGAAAACCACCAGGCACAGCCAGCCCACGCTGGTGTCGACATGGCGCCGCAAGGCCGGACCATGCCCATGACAAGCGACTGCGCGCATGCGCCCTGACCTTGCGCTGACCATCCCCGGCGGGCTCACATTGAGCCGAATGGCCTCCGTGGTTAAGCTTTCTGAGCTTTTCGGCCTCGTGTGAGGCAGCCACGGGGACCGTTTTGAGCGCGACATCGACCAAGAGTCTGTTTTCATATGCCAAGTACCCCGCATTGCGCTTGAGCGGGTCGGGTCTGTTTGCCCGTGGGTCCGGGTCGTCATTCCGTCGTGCTCCGACGTACGCTGCTTCGAGCTTCCCTGCCCTGCGCGCGAGCAACTTCCGGCGCGAGGCGCCCGGAACATGAAGACAGACGTCAATCGCGACAGCCGGCATCCACTGCTTGCAGCCATCCTGCTCGCCCTGATCGTCGCGGCCATGAACATCGGCCTGTGGTGGTGGAGCAATCTGCCGAACGGCCCCGAGGACTGGCACGGCCCCATCGGCGGCTTCGCCCTGTCCGCGTTCCAGCGTTACCAGAGCCCGCTGAAGAACGATTTTCCATCCGACGAGGAGATCACCGGCGACCTGCGCTTGATCAAGCAGTACACCTCGCGCATCCGCACCTACTCGACCCTGCAGAATCCGCAGATGTATCGCCTGGCGGAGCAGGAAGGGCTGCAGGTGATGGCCGGCGCGTGGATCGATCGCCGCCTGGACAACAACGAACAGGAAATCGAGACGCTGATCGCCCAGGCGCGGCGCTTCCCCAACTCGATCAACCGGGTGATCGTCGGCAACGAGGTGCTGTTCCGCAACGATATTCCGCCTGAGCAGCTGATGGCCTACGCCGACCGCGTGCGCGCCGCTATCCACCAGCCGGTGTCGATCGCCGAGCCATGGCACATCTGGGCCAAGTACCCCGAGCTGGCCAAGCACGTGGACTTCATCACCGTGCACCTGTTCCCGTACTGGAACGGTATCCCGGTGACGGGTCCGGGCCGCGGTCTGGAGGCCTTTCCGGCCGTGGCGGACGCACTGGGCAGTTACGAGACGCTCAAGAAGATGTTCCCCGGCAAGCCCGTCGTGATCGGCGAGATCGGCTGGCCCTCCAATGGTGATCGCTTCAAGTACGCGGACCCCTCGGTCTCCAACCAGGCGATCTTCCTGCGCACGTGGTTCAACCGCGCGAAGGAACGCAACATCGACTATTACGTGATGGAGGCGTTCGACCAGCCGTGGAAGGAGAAGCTCTCCGGCCGCACCGAAGCCTACTGGGGCATGTTCAACGCCGACCGCGAGCTGAAGTTCCCGTTCACGGGCCCGGTGACCGAGGACACCGCCTGGCCGTGGAAGGCCATCGCGGCGAGCCTGCTCGCGCTGCTGCCGATGGTGTGGTTCGCCACCCGCTACAGCCGCTTCAAGCTGATGGGACGCTTGTTCTTCTGCGCGCTGATCCAGCTCGCCTGCGGCCTGATCGTGTGGTCCGCCACGCTGCCGTTCAACTTCTACCTGAGCTGGGTCGACTGGACCATGCTGGTGCTGCTGTTCCCGGCCCAGATCGCGATCCTCGCCATCCTGCTGATCAACGGTTTCGAATTCACCGAAGTGCTGTGGCGTCGCAACTGGGTCCGCCATGCCGGCATGCTGCGGCCTGATCCGGTGGAGAAGCAGCCGTTCGTCTCGATCCACCTGGCCTGCTACAACGAGCCGCCGGAGATGGTGATCGTCACGCTCGATTCGCTCGCCAATCTCCACTACGAAAACTACGAAGTCCTGGTGATCGACAACAACACCAAGGACCCGGCGATCTGGAAGCCGGTGCAGGAGTATTGCGAGAAGCTGGGCAGCAAGTTCCGCTTCTTCCACCTGGAACCGTGGCCTGGCTTCAAGGCAGGCGCGCTGAACTTCGGCCTGAAGGAAACCGACCCGCGCGCCGACGTGGTGGCGGTGATCGACGCCGACTACGTGGTGCGCGAGGACTGGCTCTCGACGCTGACCGGCTACTTCCACGACCCGAAGGTGGCCGTGGTGCAGTGCCCGCAGGCGCACCGCGACTTCGAACACAACCGCTTCCGCCGCATGACCGCGTGGGAATACGACGGCTTCTTCCGCATCGGCATGCACCACCGCAACGAGCGCAACGCGATCATCCAGCACGGCACCATGACCATGGTGCGCCGCTCGGCGCTGGAAGGCACCGGCGGCTGGTCGGAATGGACCATCTGCGAAGATGCCGAACTCGGCCTGCGCCTGATGCACGCCGGCTACGAGCTGGTCTACGTCGACGAGCTGATGGGCGTGGGCCTCACTCCGGCCGACTTCAAGGCGTACAAGAGCCAGCGTTACCGCTGGGCGTTCGGCGCCATGCAGATCCTCAAGGGTCGCTGGGACTGGATGACCAAGAAGGGCCCGCTGTCGGGTGGCCAGCGCTTCCACTTCCTCACCGGCTGGTTCAGCTGGTTCGCCGACGCGCTGCACCTGATCTTCACCATGATGGCGATCTTCTGGACCGCCGGCATGGTGGCCTTCCCGACGATCTTCAGCCTGCCGATGCAGCTGTTCCTGATCCCGGTGATCGGCTTCTTCTTCGCCAAGGCCATCTTCGGCATCGTGCTGTACCGCGCGCGCGTCCCATGCAGCTGGTACGACACGCTGATGGCGTCGCTGGCCAGCATGGGCCTGTCCCACGCGATCGCACGCGGCATCCTGCACGGCCTCACCCGCGAGAAGACCTCGTTCGTGGTGACCGCCAAGAGCCGCCGCCTCGGCGGCAGCAACTTCGCCGCGTTCAACCCGGTGCGCGAGGAGCTGCTGATGGCGATCGCCCTGACGTGCTGCGTGATCGGCATGGGCCTGCGTTTCGGCACGCACTATGTCGAGGGCACGCTGTGGATGTTCATCCTCAGCGCACAGTCGATTCCCTATGTTTCGGCCGTGATCGGCGCCTGGATTGCGCACAAGGCCGGCGACAAGGCGGGCTGAACACAAGCAAGACTCGTCATTGCGCCATGGATCGCAATGACGAGCAGCGTCAGGCCAGTTCATCGGCATCCCACGAACGATCCGCTAAGCTGGTCTTGCGCGTTCCACCGACGCGCGCCAGCCGCTACTTCCAGGACGGAAACAGGATCGCATGCGCCGCCTTCGACGCCTGATGCTGCTACCGCTGTTGCTCGCCCCGCTGCTTGCGCATGCCGGGGTTCAGCTGGTGGTGGACGGCGTGGACGATCCGCTCAAGCTTGCCGTCACCTCGGGCGTGGATATCTCGCAGTACGCCAATCGCGATGTGACCGAGGCGCAGGTGCGGCGCCTCTATAGCCAATCGCTGGACCAGGCCAGGCGGGCGCTGGAGCCGTACGGCTACTACGAAGCCCAGGTGCAGGGTCAGCTTGAGCCGGTGGGTGACGACTGGCGCGTCACGCTGCATGTTCAGCCGGGCGTGCCGGTGAAGATCACGTCAGTGAACATCGAACTGGACGCCAAGGCAGCCGCGATTCCGGCGATAGGCCGCGCCAAGCGCGCCATCGAAAACCTCAACGGCCAGATACTGAACCACGGCACGTATGACAGCGCACGCGACGCGCTGAGCGCCGCGCTCACCGCCAACGGCTTCCTCGATGCGCGCCTGGTCACCCGTCGCGTGGAGGTCAGCCGCGCCGAGCGCAGCGCCGTGGTGCGGCTGGCCTGGGAGGTCGGACCGCGCTACCGGTTCGGCAGCGTGCACTTCGAAGGTTCGCAGTTCAGGCCGGGCTTCCTGCAACGCTACGTGCCGTTCAAGTCCGGCGACTACTTCGCGCAGGAGAAGCTTCTCCAACTGCAGCAGGCGCTCACCGGCGCCGACTATTTTGCGGTGGTGAATGTGCTGCCCGACGTGAACGACAAGAAGAACGGCGTGGTTGACGTGAAGGTGGAGCTGGCGCCGGCCAAGCGCACCGTGTACACCGGCGGCCCGTTCATCGGCACCGACACCGGCGTGGGCGTGCGCGCAGCCGTCGAGCGGCGCTGGACCAACAGCCGCGGCCACAAGTGGAAGAACGAGCTGGTGCTCGCGCAGAACCTCAAGACGCTCTCCACGCTCTACTCCGTGCCCATGCCCGGTCTCAACCAGCGCAGTTTCAACTACGGCGCGACCTATCGCGACTCCGACACCGACACGTCCCACTCCAAGACGCTGGAGCTCGTCGCCAACGAGACACGTCAGTGGTACGGCTGGGTGCGCACCATCGGCCTGCATGCGCTCGACGGCACCTTCACGGTCGGCCAGAAGCCCGGCGAATCGGACACCGCGGTCGGCGTGGAGCATGGCCGCAGCAATCTGTTCTATCCGGAGGTGTCGCTCTCGCGCAAATGGGGCGACAACCCGTTGTTCGTTCGCAGCGGCTGGTCGCTGACGTTTGCCGCGCGCAGCACGGTGGGCTCGCTGTTGTCCGACGCCAGCTTCAGCCAGGTCACGGCGGAGGCCAAGTGGATCAATTCATTCTGGGGCAACAACCGGCTGATCCTGCGTGGCTCGGCGGGCGCCACCTGGACCAATGACTTCACCGACCTTCCACCACAGCTGCGCTTCTTTGCCGGCGGCGATCGTTCGGTGCGTGGCTACGGCTTCCAGAGCATCGGCCCGGAGAATTCGTACGGCCGCGTGATCGGCGGCAAGAACCTGCTGGTCGGCAGCACCGAGGTGGAACACTACTTCACCCGCCGCTGGGGCATGGCCGCCTTCGTCGATGCCGGCAATGCGTTTGACGGCACGGACTATCGGCCCAAGGTCGGCGCCGGACTGGGTGTACGCTGGTTGTCGCCGGTGGGCATGATCCGCGTGGACCTGGGCACGCCGGTGCACAACCCGGATGAGCACGGCGTGGAGCTGCACGTGGTGATCGGTCCGGACCTGTGAGCATCCCGTCATGACCACCGACGCGCCCGCCACGACTCACGCCCCCACGCCGCCACCGCGCCGCCGCTGGCTGCGCATTGGCATGTGGTCGCTGCTTGGCCTGCTGCTCGTCCTCCTCGCGTTCGCAGCCTGGTTGGTTGGCACCTCACCCGGCTTGCGCTTTGCACTGGCGCGCGCCGAAGCGCTGACGCACGGCGCCATCAGCGTGCAGACCGCGCAGGGGCGGCTGCTCGGCCCGCTGGATGTGACCGGCTTTCGCTATGCCGACGACGCGGGGCTGGACATCAGGATCGCCCGCGCCCACGTCGACTTCAGCGCCCGCGCGCTGCTGCGCAAGCGCCTGCACGTGTTCGTCCTGAACGCCGATGGCGTGGAGATCGACCTGCCCAGGAGCCAGCCCAACCAGCCGGCAAGCCATTTCTCGTGGAAGCCGCCGTTCGACATGGTGTTTGATCGCGCGCAGGTGGGCGCGGCGCGGATTCGTCAGGACGGCAAGCCGTTGTTCGCCTCCGATGCGCTCGACCTGGCCGGAAGCTGGACGGATCGCGGCATCGAGCTGCGCCACGTGGCGCTGCGCTCGCCCGACGGGCACGTCACGCTCGACGGCGCCCTGCTCATTGCCGGCCGTTACAGCGGCCAGAGCACGACGCAGTTCGCCTGGACCGTGGCCGGCACGGCATACGCCGGCCAACTGCAGGCCCATGGCGACGGCAAGCAGGCCCATGCCGAGCTTGAACTCACCCAGCCAATGGCGTCGCGCCTGCAGCTCGACCTGGCGCAGGGCGGCGATTACGCGTGGACCGCACGACTGGACGCCCCGCGCTTCGACCCCAAGCCGCTGCTGGGCGACAGCGCACTCACCGGGCTGGCGGTGGCGCTTGATGGCAAGGGCGACCGGCGTGGCGGCACGCTGAGCGGGCAACTGGACCTCAACGACTACCAGCTGCAGCTTCACCCGCTGAGTGCGCGCTTCAGCGACGACTTCAACACGCTCACCATCGAGCGGCTCGCTCTCGGCTCGCCGCAATTCACGGGTGAGGTCGATGCCCAAGGCACGCTCAAGCTCGACGCACGTCCTCTCGCCGCGGATCTGACCGTCGACTGGGCGAACGTGGTCTTGCCCGAACAAGTGGCGGGCCAGGAGATCCTGAGTCACGGCCGCCTGCAGGCCAGCGGCAACCTCGAGCAATTCCACGCCGCCAGCACGCTGACCATCGGCGCGCAGAGCAAGCTCGCCGACGTCACCTTCGAACTGGATGGCACGCAGCAGCAGCTCACCGTGCATGCGCTCAACGTCAAGCAGGCACAAGGCAGCCTGCAGGCGACCGGTGTGCTGACCTTGCAACCCACGTTTGGCTGGCAGTTCGAGGCCACGGCGCAACGGTTTGACCCGGGGCAGTTGTTCGCCAAGTGGAACGGCTCGCTGGATTTCGACATTGCTTCGCAGGGCGCCCTGACCAAGGATCGCCCGGAGGTGACGCTGGAGATTCGTCGACTGGAAGGCCGCCTGCGCGATCGCACCATCCACGGCGAAGGCAAGCTGCACCTGCCGCCCGAAGGCGTGGTCGACGGCAGGCTGCACCTCGTCTCGGGCGGCAGCGACGTGCAGATCCAGGCGCAGCCCGGCAATACCAACAACGTCACCATCCAGCTCGCGGTGGCGACGCTGGGCGACTGGTTGCCTGACGCGGCCGGCCGACTGCGCGGCAACATCGTCGTGCGCGGCAGGCGTCCGAGACTGGCGGTGAATGCCAACCTCGAAGGCAACAACCTGACTTACGCCGGGCAGCGCATCGAGCGCCTGCACTTGTTGGCGGACGTGCCCGACATCAGCCTGCCAGGCGGCCGGCTCGATCTGCGCGCCGCCGGTGTCAATGCGGCCGGCCTTGCCTTCAACGAAGTCGATGTCAGCGGCAACGGCACGGCCGAGCGGCATTCGCTCACCCTTGATGCACGTGGCCAACCGCTCTCCGCCAACCTGGCGTTGACCGGCAGCCTCAGGGGCGCGGCGTGGAACGGCACGCTGTCCGCACTTAACCTCGATCTTGCCGGCCTCCCGCGCTGGCGCCTGCAGCACGCCACGCAGCTGTCCTACAACGATGGTGCGATGAGCCTGTCCGAGTTGTGCCTCACCGCGGGCGAGCCTCTGCTGTGTGCTGCCGCCAAGCAGGACAGGGCCGGCAACCTCGAAGCCAGCTATCGCCTGCACAGCCTGCCACTGGCGCTGGTGATGAGCGCCGTCAGCACGGCCAAAGTGCCCATGCGCGTGGACGGCATGCTGGAAGGCAGCGGCAACCTGCGACGCAACACCGCCGGCGCCTTGAGCGGTACCGCATCCATCACCTCTGCGCGTGGCGTCATTGCCTATGCCGACCGTCCCGACGAACCGCTGCTCACCTACGACAACCTCGCCCTGAATGCCCAGCTCAGCCCGTCGGTGCAGCACATCGAACTGCATGCCGGGCTGACCAACAAGGGGCGCGTGGACGGCGTGGCCACGATCAGCGGCGCGCAACGAGCGCTTGGCGGACGCGTGTCCATGCACGTGAGCAACCTCGCGCTGCTGGAGATCTTCACCACGCAGGTGGTCAAGCCCAAGGGCGCCATCAGCGGCGACTTCGGTCTCGGCGGCACGCTTGCGCAGCCCGCCATCACCGGGCAGGCGGCGCTGAGCGACTTTTCCGCGGAAATTCCCGCGATGGGCCTCAAGCTGAGCGAGGGCCACGTCACCATCACCACCAGCGACGCCCGTCACTTCCGCCTCGACGGCCGCGTGCACTCGGGCGATGGCGACCTCCTGCTGGCTGGCGCCGCAACGCTGGGGACCAACGCACCAAGCGTGTTGACGCTGAAGGGCAACCAGGTCCGGGTGATCGACATTGCCGCAGCCAAGGTGTCGCTGTCACCGGACCTGACCGTCCAACACGACGCCAAGGGACTGGAGATCACCGGCGCGGTGACCCTGGACAACGCCGACGTGAATCTCGACAAGCTGCCTGGCTCCGGAGCGACGCGCGTGTCACCGGACGTGGTGGTGATCGATGACGAGGAACGCGAGGAGGCAGCCCAACGCATGCCGATCACCGCGACCGTCACGGTGAAGCTGGGCGAACAGGCGCACGTCGTGGGCATGGGCCTGGACGGCAAGCTGCGCGGCCAGGTGGTGGTCAGCGAGCGGCCTGGCCGGACCACCACCGGCCAAGGCCAGGTGGAAGTCAGTGGCACCTACACGGCCTACGGGCAGGCGCTGCAGATCGACCGCGGCCAGCTGCTGTTCGCCAGCACGCCGATCGACAACCCCGGCCTCAACATCCGCGCCATTCGCAGGCTCAACCCCAACGCCACCATCGACACGGGCCAGCAGGTGGGCCTCAACGTGACCGGCACCGCGCAGCGCCCGGTGCTCACGGTGTTCTCGCAGCCGGTGATGGAGCAGTCCGATGCGCTTTCCTACCTGATCACCGGCAGGCCGCTGTCGCAGTTGCGGAGCGGTGAAGGCAGCACGGTCAATGCCGCAGCGCAGGCGCTGGGTTCGGCCACCGGCAACCTGCTGGCCAAGAGCATCGGGCAGCGGCTGGGCATCGACGACATCGGCGTGAGCAGCAGCGATGCGCTCAACGGCGGCTCGGCCTTCACCGTAGGCAAGTTCTTGTCGCCGCGCCTGTACCTGAGTTACGGCGTGGCGCTGTTCGATCCCGGCCAGGTGATCACCCTGCGCTACCACTTCAGTCGCAACTGGAACCTGGAGGCGCAGAGCGCCACCTCATTCAACCGCGCGACGCTCAACTATCGATTTGAGCGCTGACGCGGCGCGTATGGATAGACGCTAGCCCAAAAGTCATAGCCCACCGCCACAGGCGTGGGACTATCGTTGACACTTTCCCCAGCCAGGAGACCGCTCATGCGGCAATTCAGATGGATCCTCACCGCCGCCGCGCTGACCAGCACGTGCGCATGGGCCGCCGAGCCCGCCACGCCTCCAGCGGTGCAGACGCCTGCGCGCAGCGCCAGCGGCATCGACCTGGCCGGCATCGACCACAGCGTGCGGCCGGGCAACGACTTCGACAACTTCGCCAACGGCGCTTGGAAGAAGACGGCTGAAATTCCGGCCGACCGCTCCAGCACGGGCGTGTTCCTGCAGGTGTTCCTCAAGGCCGAGCAGCGCACGGCCGACCTGATCAAGGCCGCGGCGGCCAGCAACGCGCCGGCTGGCAGCAACGAGCGCAAGATCGCCGACTACTACGCGGCCTACATGGACGAAGCCACCATCGAGAAGCGTGGCCTCACGCCGATCGAGTCCGCGCTGAAGGAAATCGGCGCCATCAACAGCAAGGCCGACCTGGCCCGCGTGCTGGGTGAAGGCCTGCGCGCCGACGTTGATCCGGTCAACGCCACCAACTTCCAGACCGAGCGCCTGTTCGGCCTGTTCGTCTCGCATGGCCTGCAGGAAGCCGGCCGCAACATCCCTTACCTGCTGCAGGGCGGCCTGGGCATGCCCACGCGCGACTACTACCTGTCCAGCGACAAGGCGATGGTGGATACGCGCGGCAAATACCTGGCCTACGTCGCGGCCCTGCTCAAGCAGGCCGGCATCGCCGACGCCGATGCGAAGGCCAAGTCCATCCTCGAGCTGGAAACCAAGATCGCCAAGGCCCACGTCGACATCGTCGATACGCAGGACATCCACAAGGCCAACAACCCGTGGCCGCTCGCCTCGTTCGACAAGAGCGCGCCAGGCCTCGACTGGAACGCCTACTTCAAGGCCGCCGGCCTGGACCAGCAGAAGATTGTCAACGTGTGGCAGGTGCCCGGCATCAAGGGCCTGTCCGCGCTGACCGCCAGCGAACCGCTGCAGACCTGGAAGGACTACCTGACCTTCCACGCCCTCAACGAAAGCGCCAGCCTGCTGCCCAAGGCTTATGCCGACTTGCGCTTCGGCTTCTTCGGCCAGACCCTGCAGGGAACCCCGAAAGAGCGCGATCGCTGGAAGCGCGCCGTGGCCAGCACCAACGTCGCGTTGGGCGATGCCGTGGGCCAGATCTACGTGAAGAAGTACTTCCCGGCCTCGTCCAAGACCCAGGTCGAGCAGATGGTGAAGAACATCCTCGCCGCCTTCGACGAGCGCGTCGATCACCTGGAGTGGATGACTCCGGCCACCCGCCAGAAGGCCAAGGCCAAGATCGCCAACATCAAGGTCAGCGTGGGCTATCCCGAGACCTGGCGTGAGTACGCCAAGCTGGAGATCCGTCCGGACGATGCGCTGGGCAACCAGCAGCGCGCCGAGAAGTACGAGTACGAACACCAGCTGGCCAAGCTCGGCCAGCCCGTGGACCGTGGCGAGTGGTGGATGACGCCGCAGACGGTGAATGCGGTGAACCTGCCGCTGCAGAACGCGCTCAACTTCCCCGCGGCGATCCTCGAGGCGCCGTTCTTCGATCCGAAGGTCGACCCGGCAGCCAACTACGGCTCGATCGGCGCGATCATCGGCCACGAAATCAGCCACAGCTTCGACAACCTCGGCGCCGAGTTCGACGCCAATGGCAACCTCGCCAACTGGTGGACACCGGAGGATCAGGCCCACTTCAAGGCTGCCGGCCAGCGGCTGGTCGAACAGTTCAACGCCTATGAAGCCCTGCCCGGCCTGCACGTCAACGGCCAGCAGACGCTGGGCGAGAACATCGCCGACGTCTCGGGCCTGACTATCGCCTACCTCGCCTACCAGAAGTCGCTGGGTGGAAAGCCGGCGCCGGTCATTGATGGCCTCACCGGTGACCAGCGCTTCTTCCTCGCTTTCGGCCAGAGCTGGCGCGAAAAGGTGCGCGAGGCAGCGCTGCGCGCGCGGGTGCTCGGCAACGAACACGCACCGGGTCGGTTCCGCGCCCAGACCGTGCGCAACATCGATGCGTGGTATGACGCGTTCCAGCCCAAGCCGGGCGAGACGCTGTACCTGGCGCCCGAGGATCGCGTGCGGATCTGGTAAGCCAAACAGGCTTAGCCAACTAGAGCCACGCCTAGCAAGGGGCGTGGCCCTTTCTTTGCGCCGCATTGCGCGCACCTCTCCGCACCAGAGAGGAAGAGGCGCGTCCTCAAAGCTCCCGCGTCATGAACACGCTGTAGGGATCCTCAGCGTAATCGGCGAACGGCCCGCAAGGCACGAACCCAAAGCGCGCGTACAGCTCCCGCGCCGGCGTGAAGGCGGCAGGCGAGCCCGTCTCCAGACTCAGCCGGTGATAACCACGCCGGGCAGCCTCGTCGAGAATATGCCGCAACATGCGCGCCGCCACGCCCTTGCGCCGATGACGCATGGACGTGCGCATCGACTTGATCTCGCCATGCGTGACGTCGAGCTGCCTGATCGCGCCGCAACCGAGCAACTCGCCGTCCTGCCACAGGGTCCAGAAGGAAATGTCCGGCTGACGCAGCTTGTCCAGATCGAGCGCATGGATGCTCTCCGGCGGCGAGTGCAGCTTCATGTCATCGAGATGTTCCTGCAGCAACGCGGCAATCTCCGGCCCGCGCAAATCATCCAGACGAATGTCCAAGGCGTTGACTCCGGTGACAGGACGGCGACGTGTCAGTGAAGGTCGGCAAGATTCAGCGCCATGTGGTGACTGCTCAGCTGGAAGCCCTTGCGCAGGTACAAACGGTGCGCGATGTGTCGGGCGTAGCCGGTGTCCAGGTGCACGGCGTCGCACCGTTGCTCCTGCGCGTGTGTGATCAGCCAGTCGAGCAGCGCGCCTGCGTAACCGTTGCCGGTTTCGCCCGGCAAAGTGGTCAGGTCGTCGATGTAGAGCACCTTGCCCCAGGCGAGGAATTCGGCGAGCCGGAATCCGGCGGCGCTGCAGACCCGGCCATCGCGGCGCCATCCCACGATCCGGTAGCCCTGCGCGCGCTGGCGTTCCACCTGCGACAGGAACGCAGCTTCCGTCAAATGCGGGCGCAAGGCATGGAAAGCCTGAAAGCAGGAGGCCACTTCGCCAGCGCTTTCGACCAGGAAGATCTCGCCGCTTGGCGTCGTCATAGGCATCCCTCGATGTATTGGATGGCTTCCGCGGTGCCCGCGTAAAACTTCACTACGCGCCCCTGGTCCGTCTCGAAACGGATGCCATCGCGTCCGTCGGGGGAATGCACCGTGAGGTAATTTCCTTCCGGCGCGTTGTAGGCGTGGGGCGCGACGTCCACCTGGCCGGTATAGGCGGCCAGGACCTCTTCCTCAGTGGAACCAATATGCGCGCCTGAGGCCGCCTGGAAGACGGGTGACGACACGTTGATGCGCGCCAGGTGCTCTTCGATCAGCATGAAGCGGATGCCCTCGCCTGCCTTTGCCGAGGTCACAAAGCCACAGTGCTGGTTGTCGGGATCGCCAGGAACCTCATCCACCAGCTTGTCACCGAGCGCGGCGGCAAGCTCCTGGCGACTCATGCCAATGCGCGCTGCGCCGAAGCCCTGGAAACCTACCGTCGGTGTATCTCCGGCGATGACCATCCCTGACGCGAGAAGCAAGCCAACCACGACCGACCATTCCCTGCTCGACATAATCCCTCCATTGGCCCAATCACCCGCAAACAACTTCTCGGCGTCAGCTACCGCGCCGACGGCCCTGAACGCATCAAGCGACGCCCAGTCCTTCGATGCCGACGATGGCATGACTGTCGAAGCCCGCCAACTCCGCAAAGTGGCGGCCGCGCTCGGCGTAGTCGTGGAACTGGTCGAAGCTCGGCGCCCCGGGGGACAACAGCACGGTGCTTCCCGGCGGCGCCTGTTCACGCGCCAGCGCGACCGCGGCATCGAGGCTGCTCGTCTCGCGCAGCGCGGTGACGCCTGCCTCGCGCAGCGCCTTGGCGATGCGTGGGCCATTGGTGCCCTGGGCAATGATCAGGTGCGGCGCGTGCTGCTGCATCGCCGCCACGAAATCGCTCCAGTCGAGGCCGCGGTCATGGCCGCCGACGATCACCGTCACCGTGCGTCCCGGCAGGCTGACCAGCGCGGCGAGCGTCGCCTGCGGCGTGGTGCTGATCGAATCGTTGATCCACTCGTGACCGCCCTGCGCGCCCAATGGCTGCAGGCGATGCGGCAAGGGGCGGAAGCTGCCCAGCGACGGCGCTGCGGCCAGCGCATCGAAGCCCATGGCTTCGAGTGACTCCAGCGCAGCGCAGGCATTGAGCGCATTGTGTTCGCCGGGCGCCTGCAGGCGGGAGACATCGAACACCGCTTTCGCGCCGCGACGGATGAAGCCCCTGGCGACGTGCCAGCCTTCGGTTTGGCCGAACAGGATGCGCCGCGGATGGACCGCGGTCTTCTCCAGCAGCGAGGGCTGGGTGGCGTTGACCAGCAGCGTGCGCGACACCTGGGCAAGCTTGAGCTTGTCCTCGAGATAACGCTCACGCGAGCCATGCCAATCGAGGTGCTCCTCGTACAGGCTGGTGATCACGCCGAGCTCCACGGGGCCGGCCTCTCCGGTCTGGAAACTGGAGAGTTCGATCGCCCACAAGTCGGCCTGCGCGTCGAGCAGCTCCAGCATTGGCATGCCGATGTTGCCGGCCAGCGCCGTGCGCACGCCGAGGCTGCGCGCCAGATGGGCGATCAGCGCCGTGGTGGTGCTCTTGCCCTTGGTGCCGGTGACGGCGACCACGCGAGCATCAGGTCGCTCGGCAAACCACAGCGACGTGCCGGAGGTGATGCGCACTCCCGCCTCAGACGCAGCCAGCAACGCCGGCTTGTAGGCGGAAATGCCAGGCGATTTCACCACCACGTCGAAGGCCGACAGAGCGATTGCATCGGGCTCCTCGCCGCGCACCTGCAGTGTCGCGTCGAATACGCCCGCCGACGACACTTCGCCCTCGCTGCAAAACAGCGTCAACGACAGCTGAGGCAACCGCGCACGGATCGCCGTGATGGCGGCGCGTCCCTCGCGGCCAAAGCCCCATACGGCGACGCGCTTGCCCGCCAGGTCGGCGATGCGCAGCGGCGCCTCGCTCACGCGAAGAAGGCCAACGCCGGCTGCAAACGCTTGGGAATGCGGTGCTCGGCCGACGGCTGCAGCCACGGTTCCAGCGCCAGATCCTTCACCTCGAGCTGCGGCAGGATCTCGCTGCGGAAGCGCGCCACGAGCGCGTCCTCCTGCCACTCCGAGCGCTGGCTCAACGCGTACATCGCCGCGCGCGCCTCGGCGCCCTCGCCCACGCACTCGAACGGCTTGTGGTCCTGATATTCAAGCAGCGCATCAAAACCGGCGGCGAGATTCTCGTCGTCCAGCAGGTTTCGGCCAAAGATCGACAGCAGACGTGGCTTGGCCAGGAACGGCGCCAGCGCCAGGAACACGAAATGGCACTTCGGGCACTGTCCGCACCAGCGGTCGGCAGGCTTGGGGCCAAGCAGCTTGAAGTTGCGGTTGCAGCTGGAGAACGCGTCGAAATACGGCGTGAGCTTGGCGAACGTACGCGTCACCGCCAGTTCCGAGTAGGGACGCAGCAGCGAGCAGTAGTCGAGGTCAGCGGCGACATGCTGGTGGAGCCAGTCGCCGAGCAGCGCTTCGAAAGCCTGGCCCTTGCTCCACTGGTGGTTCACCAGCTGGCCTTCGTATTCGAGCGTGGCCGCCGAAGCCGACCGTTCGTTGGCGAAGGCGATGCTGTCGTAGCCATACAGGATGGCGGCCACAGCGAGGATCGCCGAGTTCACCGCAGTGACCGGGATATGGCCGTTCCAGGCGCCAAGCCGGTTGAGCTCGAACAGGCCCGGCGCAAGCTCGCGCTGGATATTGAGCAGCGGCAACCCGGTACGCTCGGCGCACGCGGCGATCAGCGGTGAATTGCCCACCCACACGGCGGTGGCTTCGCCGCCGATGGACTTGATCGCCTCCACGGCGACCAGCGAATCCTTGCCGCCGCCGATCGGAACGAGGGTGCGATGCGGCAGGCCAAGCGCCTTGGCCGCCGGCAGCGCTGCACCGCCACGCGGGAAGGCAATGCGGCCGCGCAGGTCCAGCCCGTTGCGGTACGCGAACTCGGCCAGACCATGCAGGTACAGTGCATCGAGCAGGTCGGCCGTGGCGTCGTCCAACGGGCCGCCCGCCACGTCGATGCGCGGCGGCACGCCGGCCTTGTAATAGCTGACGCCCGCGATCAGGTGCAGCAGCTTCAGCGCCTCGTTGAAGGCAGCCTGGTGGCTGGCGGGAACGGCCGGCGCGTTGGGAAAGCGCACGCGCTCCACCAGTTCCTCGCCGTGATCGAAGGCGTATACCAGCTCGGCCACGCCGTCTGCATAACTGCAGCGCACGAAGCGGAATACCTGGGTCATGCGGGGTTGGATGTGGGTCGTCACGCCTCAGTCTCCATGGCGTGCTCCCTCTCCCCTCCGGGGAGAGGGTCGGGGTGAGGGGCCGGGGCTGGCGAGAGCCTCCAGAATCACCTCGAGCACGCTGTCAGTGTTCGTCAGTACGTCATTGTTCCAGAAACGCAGCACGCGATAACCCTCTTCCTGCAGCTTTCGCGTGCGCACTTCGTCATATGCCAGCTGATCGCCATGCTGCCCGCCGTCGAGCTCCACGATAAGGCCAGCATCCGGACACACAAAATCCGCGATATAAGGCCCGATCTCATGCTGGCGACGAAACTTCCAGCCTTGGAGACGGCGGTTGCGCAAGTGATGCCAGAGCAGCTGCTCGGCATCGGTTTGACCGGCGCGCAGCCCACGCGCCCTATCTACGTTCAAACGCTTCATCCTTGACCGTCCCTGATTTTGGCTCTTCCGCGAGCACCCGCCCCTCACCCCAGCCCTCTCCCCGACGGGGAGAGGGAGAAGTGCGGCTTTATTCGAGGATGATCTCCTCAGCCTCGTCGCGAAGGTTGTACGGCGACGACATCACCTTGCCGTACGCGCCGGCCTGGGCAACGAGCATCACGTCGCCTTCCTGCGGCTCCGGCAGGCGGCGGTCGGTGCCGAGCACGTCGCCGCTTTCGCAGATGGGACCGACCACCTGGAACAGCCCCGTGCCCGGTTCGTCCAGCCGCGTCAGGTTGACGATCTCGTGCCAGGCCTCGTACAGCGCCGGACGGATCAGGCTGTTCATGCCGGTGTCCACGCCCAGGTAGCGGATCTGGCCGTTGCCCTTGCCCTTGGTCTGGGTGACCTTGGTCAGCAGCACGCCGGCATCGGCCACGAGGTAGCGGCCTGGCTCCATCCACAGCTTGTAGTGCGGATAGGCGGCCTTCACCTCGCGCAGCACCTTGTCCAGCGCGGCGATGTCCAGCCGCGCCTCGCCCGGATGCGAGGGCACGCCGAGGCCGCCGCCGATATCCAGGAAGGTCACGCTGCCGATGCGCTCGGCGATGCTGGCCAGTTGGCTGTAGACCTCGCCCCAGTGCCCGTCATCGAGGATGCCCGAGCCCAGGTGGGCATGCAGGCCACGCACGATCACGCCATGGGTGTCGGCCAGTCGCAGGAAGGCGTCGAGCTGCTCCACCGGCAAGCCGAACTTGCTGCCGCTGCCGCCCGTGCGCACCTTCTCGTGGTGGCCCAGGCCACGGCCGAGGTCGAGGCGCAGGACGATCTCGCGGCCGCGGAACACTTCGCCCCAGTGCTCCAGCTGGTACAGCGAATCCAGCGAGAGCGTGGCGCGGGTGGTGAGCGCCCACTCGTAGTCTTCGCGTGGGGCGAAGTTCGGCGTGAACAGCAGCGGCGCCGATTCGGGCACGACCGCCATCACCGCCTTCAGCTCGCCCGGCGACACGCACTCGAAGCCGAAGCCCTCTTCGGCCAGCGCCTTGAGGATGGCCGGATGCGTGTTGGCCTTCACCGCGTAATGCAGGCGATCGACCGCGGCCAGCGACTTCAGGTCGCACGCCTGCTGGCGCACGGTGGGCAGGTGGTAGACGTAACGCGGCGTGGGGCCGGCGCCAAGCTTGAGCAGGTCGCTACGACGCTCCTCGCGCCACCACGACGCCGCCGGCGGCAACACGTCCCCACTGCCGTACAGCGCCTGCCAGCTGGGGCCGAACAGCGCGCTGTCGTCAGTGCGCAAGGCGCCGGCGGTGATCAGCAGCTCGTGCAGGTGGGGCAGCAGCTCGTCGACCACGTTCTCATCCACCACGAAGGTGAGATTGAGGTTGTTGGACGACTGCGAAATCATGTGCACGCGCAGCTGGCCGAACTCGGCAAGCACGCCCGACAGCGTATGCAGCATCGAACGCATGCCGCGGCCCACCAGCGTGATGGCGGCGCACGGTGCGATCACCTTCACGCGGCACACCTTGGCCAGGTCGCCGGCCAGCGCGGCGAGCGCGTCGGAGTCGAGCAGGTTCTCGGTGGGATCGAGCGAGACCGTCACGTTGGTTTCGGCCGAACCGATCATGTCCACCGACAGGCCGTGCTGCTTGAAGTGCGCGAACACGTCGGCGAGGAAGCCGACCTGCTGCCACATGCCCACCGATTCCATCGACACCAGGGTGATGCCCTTGCGCGCGCTGATCGCCTTCACGCTCGGCGCGTGCTCGCGCACCTCCGGACCGATGATGGTGCCTTCCAGCTCCGGCCGGTTGGTGTCCTTGATCAGCAGCGGCACGCGCGGCTCGCGCAGCGGTGACAGGCAGCGCGGGTGCAGCACCTTGGCGCCGGTGGAGGCGATTTCCTGGGCCTCTTCGTAATCCAGCCGCTGCAGCAGGCGGGCGCTGGGCACCTGGCGCGGGTTGGCGGTGAACATGCCCGCCACGTCGGTCCAGATTTCCACGCGCAGCGCTTTCAGCAAGGCGCCGAAGTACGAAGCGGAGGTATCCGAACCACCACGGCCGAGCAGCACCGTGCGACCCTGCGACTCGCGCGCGATGAAGCCCTGGGTGATGAACACCTCGCCCAGCGCGGCCAGCCGCGCATTCAGCGCCGGATCCGGCTTGCACTCGACCATCGCCGAGAGCAGCTTGGTGCGCTCGTTCTGGTTGGGCAACGCAATGGCGGAGAGGCAGTCGCGCGCGTCCACCCACTGCGTGGCCAGGCCACTGTGCGTGAGGAAGGCCGAGCCTAGCGCGCTGGACATCAGCTCGCCGTGCGCCTGCACCAGGGCCGACCAGGCCAGCTCGCCAAGAATCGACGGGCCGTCTTCAGCCAGTTGCGCGAGCTCGGCCAGGCGGGCGCCGAGGGTGTCCGGAACCGCCAGCTGCATGTGATCGAGCAGGTCGTAGTGACGCTGTGCGATCGCCTTGGCAGCCTCGATGCGTTTGCCCTTGTCTTCCTGTGCGCACAGTTGTTTGAGTGCGTCGGTGATGCCGGAGAGTGCCGAAACGACAACCAGCACGCGTGCGCCTTCGGCGCGACGGCTGGCTACCAGCTCCAGAATGTTCTGCCAGCGCGGCAGGGTGGCGACACTGGTGCCGCCAAACTTCATCACGATCCAGGATGCGTCGGCAGGAAGCGACGCGGGGCTTTGCGGGTTCACGGTTACCTTCGGTAGCGGTTGAAGAAAACAATCTGGCCAGTGTTGCGCCGCAGCAGGCGGATTGCAACCGTCGCGGCGCCACGGGCGTTTGGATGGCTAAATGCGGTGCGGTATGGAGCCGCGACCTACCCCCTCTCCCCTGTGGGGAGAGGGTTGGGGCATTGCCACCTTCACGGTGGTGAGGGGGCGGGGCTTGCGTCGACTTTGCCGGCGCGAAGGCTCGCTTAAGAAAGGCCCTCGCGAGCACCCGCCCCTCATCCCGGCCTTCTCCCCGGAGGGGAGAAGGTGAAGTGATGGTCTTACGCCACCACCACGGGGATCTTGCCGATGCGGGCCTGCCATTCCTTCGGGCCGGTCTGGTGCACCGAGGTGCCGGCCGAGTCGACGGCGACGGTCACCGGCATGTCCTTCACTTCGAACTCGTAGATCGCTTCCATGCCCAGGTCGGCGAAGCCCACCACGCGGCTGGCCTTGATCGCCTTGGACACCAGGTAGGCGGCGCCGCCCACGGCCATCAGGTAGACCGACTGGTGCTTCTTGATCGCCTCGATGGCGGCCGGGCCGCGCTCGGCCTTGCCGACCATGCCCAGCAGACCGGTCTGCGCCAGCACCTGCTCGGTGAACTTGTCCATGCGGGTGGCCGTGGTCGGGCCGGCAGGACCCACGACCTCGTCACGCACCGGATCGACCGGGCCGACGTAGTAGATGAAGCGGCCCTTGAAGTCGACCGGCAGCGGCTCGCCCTTGTTGAGCATGTCGACCATGCGCTTGTGCGCGGCGTCGCGGCCGGTGAGCAGCTTGCCGTTGAGCAGCAGCACCTCGCCCGGCTTCCAACTGGCCACTTCCTCGGGGGTCACGGTGTCCAGGTTCACGCGACGGCCCTTGCTTGAGTCGTAGGTGAGCTTGGGCCAGTGCTCCAGCGACGGCGGATCCAGCGCGACCGGGCCGGAACCGTCCAGCGTGAAGTGCGCATGGCGAGTCGCGGCGCAGTTGGGGATCAACGCCACCGGCAGGTTGGCCGCGTGGGTCGGGTAATCCTTGATCTTCACGTCGAGCACGGTGGTCAGGCCACCGAGGCCCTGCGCGCCGATACCGAGCGCATTGACCTTCTCGTACAGCTCGATGCGCAGCTCTTCCACCCGGTTCTGCGGGCCGCGGGCGATCAGCTCCTGGATGTCGATGTGCTCCATCAGGGCTTCCTTGGCCAGCAGCATCGCCTTCTCGGCGGTGCCGCCGATGCCGATGCCCAGCATGCCCGGCGGGCACCAACCGGCGCCCATGGTCGGCACGGTCTTGAGCACCCAGTCCACGATGGAGTCGGACGGGTTGAGCATGGCGAACTTGGATTTGGCCTCCGAACCGCCGCCCTTGGCGGCGACGATCACTTCGACGGTGTCGCCCGGCACGATGGACATGTTGACCACCGCCGGCGTGTTGTCCTTGGTGTTCGTGCGCTTGCCGGCCGGATCGGCCAGCACGCTGGCGCGCAGCTTGTTGTCCGGGTCGTTGTAGGCGCGGCGCACGCCCTCGTTGATCATGTCTTCCAGCGACAGCGTCGCGTCCCACTGCACGTTCATGCCGACCTTGACGAACACCGTCACGATGCCCGTGTCCTGGCACAGCGGGCGGTGGCCTTCGGCGGCCATGCGCGAGTTGATGAGGATCTGCGCCATCGCGTCCTTCGCGGCCGGCGACTCCTCGCGCTCGTAGGCGGCGGCGAGGTTGGTGATGTAGTCGACGGGGTGGTAGTAGCTGATGTACTGCAGGGCGTCGGCGACGGACTGGATCAGATCGTCTTGCTTGATGATGGTCATGGCTGCTGCTTCGACTCCGGGGGAAGACCGCGTCGAGAACAGGGCTGTTGACGACGCACAACCTTCTTATTGTGCCGCAAATGACTCTCGGCCCCCAAAAGACGCTGGCTTGCGCGGCCGCACTCCGCCTGAAAGCAACTTCCGGCAGTGGCCGAGTCGTTGTTCACAGGGCCGCGGTTGATGCCCAGGCTCCAGGCCACGGATGGGTGGTGACCAATGCCCGGCCCAACGCCTGCGCGCGAGCCCTGTCGGCCGCCTGGCCATTTTTCTAGGCCAAACGGCGTACCCGCAACATATTGCGGCAAGAATTGAGGCCTCACGCAGGTTTCGCCATTTCTTGCGCCGCCGCACGCACTTCCGTCAGGGGAGCGTCAGCGTTAGCGTGATCGGGCCAGCGCGGTGATGTCTTCAGGGGGCCGCCCGGGCAGTTGGGGAATCGAACTCTCGACACTGATGGCGTGCAGCTTCGCCGACGCCAGGGCGACATGCGTCTGTGTCGCCATGGGTCAGAACGGTGTGGCCGCGGCCCAACCCTGGAGATCCAAAAAATGCATTCGACCTTGCACCGGAAGTTGCTCACGGCGTCTCTCGCCGTACTGCTCGCCTCCGTCTCCGCCGGTTCGATCGCGGCAGACATCAAGCCGGCCGTCGATACGGGCACGGCCAACAACGCTCAAGTCATCAATGTCACGCTGGTCCTGCGCCTGCATAACCAGGCGCAGCTGGAGGATTACATCCAGCAGACGGTCACGCCGGGCAGCCCCAACTATCGCAACTTCCTTTCGGTCAGCGACTTCGCCGCCAAGTACGGCGCAACGGATGCGGAGATCGCGCAGGTACAAAACTTCCTCAAGCAGAACGGCCTGAGCGGCACGGTGCTGGGGAACCGCATGGCCATCAGCACGAGCGGTACGCTGGCGCAGTTCAGCGCGGCATTCAAGACACCGATTCACACGTTCGTCTCGAAGGAGAGCGGTCGTTCCTTCCATCGGCCGACGAAGTCGCTGATCCTTCCCTCGCAGCTGACCAGCAGCCTGCTGTTCGTGTCCGGCCTCAACAACGAGCACAGGTACGCGCCCCATATCGTCAAATCGGTGAACAGCCAGGCGGCGGCGGGCAGCAAGGCCCTGGCCAACAGCACGCTGAGCGCGCCGTCCAACGCCAACGGCAATACCACGGCGACCGGTGTCCCCGGCGAGTACACCGTGGGCGACGTGGCCAACTTCTACAACATCAATCCGCTGTACGCGAAGGGCATCAATGGCAAGGGATCGACGGTCGCGATCGTGACCCTGTCCGATTTCTATGTCGATGACGCAACCAACTACTGGACCGGCATCGGGCTTCCCACCAAGTTGAACCACATCACCAAGATCTCCGTGGATGGTGGCGCCGTGATTGATGGCAACAGCGGCGAAACCTCGATCGATGTCGAGCAGTCGGGTGGCCTCGCCCCCTTCGCCGACATTCTGGTCTACCACGCGCCCAATGCCGGCAACGGATTCACCGATGCCTTCATGCAGGCCGTGATCGACAACAAGGCCGACACCATTTCGACCAGTTGGGGCCTGCCGGAAATTTTCAATTTCGCCGCGCTCAACGTGGACGGCGCCAGCAACACCGATACAACTGACGTCGGCGACCTGCAGACCTTCCACCAGATCCTGCTGGAAGCCGCCGTGCAGGGTCAGTCGACCTTTGCGGCCAGCGGTGACTCCGGCGCCTATGACACCGTACGCGACCTGGGGGCGGGCACCGCCGCGGGCGACTTCAATGCGCCGCTCACCGTTGACTCACCGGCGTCCGATCCGTACATCACCGCGGCCGGCGGCACCACGGTGCCCTACAGCTATGCATTCCGCACGGGTCCGACGAAGTCGATTGACAAGGAGAGCGTCTGGGGCTGGGACTACATCCAGAACTATTTCGACAAGTACGTCGGCAAGGGCGCGATCAACCTGTTCTCGGTGGGCGGAGGAGGCGGCGTCAGCGTGTACTGGCAGCAGCCGGCGTACCAGTGGTTCACCAACGGCATCCAGCGCAGCGAAAAGAAGCAGACTCTCAGCTATAACGACCCAGTCGCAGGCTGGCAGACCTTGCTCGTGCTGCCCGGCAACTTCCAGGGACGCAACGTGCCGGACGTCGCACTCAATGCGGATCCGGAGACGGGCTACATCATTGTCTCGACGGTGGATGGTGGCGCCCAAGGGGGCTGGGGCGGCACCAGCTTCGTGGCGCCGCAGCTCAATGGCATTACCGCGCTGCTGAGGCAGAGCACCGGCCATCGTGTCGGCCTCTGGAATCCGCAGATTTATTTCCTGCAGAACGTGTTCGGCTACGGCAAGTATTCGGCCTTCAATGACATCCGCAATGGTGACAACTGGTTCTACGCCGGCAAGAACGGCTACGACCCGGGCGCGGGCATCGGCACGCTCAACGTTTCGAACCTGGCGGTATTCCTCGGCTCGCACTGAGGGCGCCATCCGTGCGTGAAACAAGGGCCGGCGCCGCGAGGCGCTGGCCCTTGGCTTGTCCAGGCCTGCTTGCGACATCGATCGCGTCTGGAATGTGCGCCCCCCGGGCAGACCCAACCTGACCGACGAATCAACTAAGACATCATGGCGTCCACGTCGTGGGGAATGACGGACGACGCGCCACTTCTTTCGACGGCCAGCGCCCACCTACAGCGCGCCGGCAAGAGACACGAAAGAAATTACCGTTTTTTCTTAAATATCAGCTACTTCAAGTAGCCAATGAATCGCGCTAGAGTCCCGCCGCCTGTGCGATTTCAGGGGCGCCAGGGCTGTTGGGGAGTGGTTTTTTCGACACGACATCCACGGCCTGCGGGGAGGTATAAGCCGAGCAGGGATAGCGCGACGTCTTCCCATGCGACCGTTCCCATGCTTGGAGAACGTTTATGCGCAACCTGATGCATCGTCGAGTGCTCGCCTCGTCGTTGGCGCTACTGCTCGCCTGCCCGGCCGTTCCGGCCCTCGCCGCGACCAGCGCCGCTGCAAACGACCTGGGTAAGAGCAACACCAGCCAGACCGTCAGCGTCACCCTGGTCCTGAAGCTGCACAACCAGGCCGACCTGGAGAACTACATCCGTCGCACGGTCACCCCGGGCGATCCGCTATACCACCAATTCCTCACCACGGAACAATTCAGCGCCAGCTACGGCGCCACCGCGGATGAAATCAGCCGCGTGCAGTCCTTCCTGCGGCAGAACGGCATCACGCCGGGCAACGTATATGCCAACCACCTTGCCATCCAGGCCACGGGCACCCTCGCCCAGTTCAATGCGGCCTTTCAGACATCCGTCCGCGACTACCAGTCGGCGGACGGGCGAAACTTCCACCGGCCCAGTACGCAACCGGTCATCCCGTCTGTCATCGCCGACACGTTGTTGTCGACTGCGGGACTCAGTACCGATGTGAAGCTGCATCCCAACATCGCGCGCGCGGATCGGCTCGGCGCCTTGAAGGTTCAGGGCAAGGCATTGGCCGCCACCAATGTCAAAGCCAACGGCACCGCTACGGGCATCCCCGAGGAATATACGGTCGGCGACGTCGCCAACTTCTACAACATCAACCCGCTGTATCAGGCCGGCATCAATGGCAAGGGCTCGACCATTGGCATTGTCACGCTGGCGGGCTTCAAGCCCAGCGATGCCTATGCGTACTGGAGCATGATCGGACTGCCGGTCAAAGCGAACCGCATTACCGTGATCTCAGTCGACGGGGGTGATGGGCTCGTCCAGAACGTCGGCGACGACGAAACCTCGCTGGATGTGGAGCAGTCGGGCGGCTTGGCGCCCCAGGCGAACATTCGCGTTTACGAGGCGCCCAACCTCACCAACGGCAACTTCATCGACGCGTTCTATGCCGCCGTCTCCGACAATATCGCCGACAGCATCTCGACGAGCTGGGGAGAGGCCGAGGAAGACTACTATCCTCAAATGAATGGGGGCGTCGATGAAACGGGCGTGATGAATGCCCTCCACCAGATCTTCCTCGAAGCCGCTGCGCAGGGCATTTCGCTGTTTGCCGCCGCGGGAGATTCGGGCGCCTACGAGCTTGTGCGGGAAGGTTTGGGCGCCCCCGACTACAGCACGCCGCTGACGGTGCTGTCGCCCTCGAACGATGCATACATGACGGCTGCCGGCGGAACCACGCTGCCCTACAGTTTCAATACCACGTACTTCTTCGGCTCGGGCGGCGGACCGATCAAATCGATCACCCACGAGCAAGTGTGGGGGTGGGACTATATCGTCAACTATCTCGACGCCTATGACCCGACGCCTGGCGGCTGGAAACAGTACATCTTCAGCGGCGGCGGTGGCGGCGGCGTCAGCGTGTACTGGAAGGAGCCGTTCTATCAACTCCTGACCTCGGGCATCCGGCGCAGCGAGCCGCACCAGTCCCTGATCTACTACGGCGGAGCCAAGCCCCAGACGATCTTCACGCTGCCGGCGAATTTCCAAGGGCGCAATATGCCGGACATTTCCTTGAATGCCGATCCCGAAACCGGTTACTCCCTCGTCGACTCGGTCGATTTCCCCGGAAACGGCGTGGCTGATGGCTATGGCGGCACCAGCTTCGTCGCGCCGCAGCTCAACGGCATCACGGCGTTGTTGCGACAGAGCAATGGCCATCGCATCGGCCTGTGGAACCCGCAAATCTATTTCCTGCAGAGCGCCTTCGGCTACGGTCCCTACAGTTCTTTCAACGACATCCGCTACGGGGACAACTGGTACTACTACGGCGTGCTGGGTTATGAGCCGGGCGCAGGCATCGGCACGCTCAATGTCAGTAACTTCAATCTGTTCCTGCATTCGGGTCTCTGATCGCAGTATGTCCATGGAGTGATTCGCCGGCCGACGGCCCCTCGCCGCCGGCCGGCGCCACGGATGGCCCGCCGCCATCTCGCGGGACTTGCCGCCCGCCGCGCCAGCCGCCATTCTCGCTGCAGTTTCCCGCAGCGGGTTTTTCATGAGCGACACCTCCACGTCCGGCGGCTACGTCCGCCGCCTTCGCCCGTGGGACGCGGCCATGATCGTGGTTGGCGGCATCATCGGCGGCGGCATTTTTCTCAACCCCTACGTCGTGGCGATGCGGACGTCTTCGGGGTTGTCACTGCTACTGATGTGGGTAGGCGCGGGCCTGCTCACCCTGATCGGCGCACTGTGCTATGCGGAACTGGGCGCTCGCCGCCCCCATGCAGGTGGCAGCTACGTATATCTGCGCGAGGCCTTCGGTCCGCTGGCGGGCTTCCTGTTCGGCTGGAGCATGCTGCTGGTGATCTATTCGGGGTCGACGGCGGCAGTAGCGACCATCTTTGCCAGCTACGCAACCTCGCTGTTCGGCCTGCCCGCTACGGCCACCACTAGTCTGGCCATTGGCGCGCTGGTCTTCGTGGCGCTGATCAACCTCTTTGGCCTGCGCCTCGGCGCGCAGATCCAGAACCTGTTCACCTTGCTCAAGCTGCTGGCGGTGGCGGTGCTGGTGGTATGCGGCCTGCTGCTGGCCGGCGTGAATGCCCATGGCATCCTGGCCACCGACCCCGAGACGGCCGGCGTGGGTTTCATGGGCGCGGCCTTGCCGGTGCTGTTCGCCTATTCCGGGTTCACCTATCTCAACAACCTGGCTGGTGAGGTCAACGACCCGCAACGCACCCTGCCTCGTGCCCTGTTGATGGGCATGCTGTTGGTGATCGCTGCCTACGCTCTGGTCAACCTGGCCTATCTTGCCGTGCTTGGCCATGCAGGCCTCGCCGCCAGCCGGGCGCCCGCCGCCGACGTGATGCAGCGGGTATTCGGTACCGCCGGTGCAAAGCTCATTGCCGTGGGTGTGGCGATTTCCGCGCTGGGCTTCTGCAACATCACCCTGGTGGCGGGCGCCCGCGTACTGCAGGTGATGGGCGACGATGGCCTGTTCTTCCGCAGCGTGGCCAAACTGCACCCCAAGCACCACACGCCGAACGTGGCGCTGCTGCTGCTCTCGGGCTGGGCGATCGTGCTGGTATGGTCAGGCAGTTACAGCCAGTTGCTCGACTACGCCACCTTTGGCGACTGGCTTGCCTGCGCGGTGGGCGTGGGCACGCTCTTTTGGTATCGCAAGCATGGGGGGGCGCAGGTCAGTTTCCGAGTGCCGGGCTACCCGCTGCTACCCGTGGTATTCATCGCCATGATCGGCCTGGTGATGGTGCAGAGCCTGCGCGCCAGCCCGATGAACACCGGCATCGGCCTGCTGATCATGGCCGCCGGCATCCCCGTCTACCTGGTCTGGCGACGCCTGTTCAGCCGCGTGGCGTCGTAAGCCGCCCCCGGCAATGCGACAATGGCTGGACCACGAGGGAGAGCTTCACTGATGGCGCACGCGCAAGACCAGATCCTCACGCCGCCTGCCGGCAACACCATCGTGCCGCAGAAGGAGCGCGAGGGGATCGATCTGGAGATCAACGGCAGGGCCTTTCGCCACACCGGCGACTCGCAGATGCCCCTGCTGTGGTATCTGCGCGACGTGTTGCGGCTGACCGGCACCAAGTACAGCGGCGAGCACGGTGAAGGCGGCCATGACCTGGTGCTGGTGGACGGCAAGCTGGCCAGCTCCTCGCAGCTGCCGATGGTCGAGCTGGCCGGCAAGGCGGTGACCACGGTGGAAGGCCTGGCCGCGGCCGACGGCAAGTTGCATCCGCTGCAGCAGGCGTTCGTCGACGAGGATGCGATCGGCTGCGGCTATTGCACGCCCGGCTGGCTGATGGCTTCGCTCGATCTGCTCAACCGCCACCCGCAGCCCAGCGACAACGACATCGACCAGATGCCCAACCTGTGCCGTTGCGGCTGCCAGACCCGCGTTCGCCGTGCGATCAAGCGCGCGGCCACCGGAGGCCACGCATGAGCGCGCGCCACGAGTCCTCCCTACCATTGTCGCGTCGTCGTTTCCTCAAGGTGTTCGCCGGCGCCGCCGGCGCGCTGATTGTCGGCATTCCGCTGGCGGAGGCCGTGGATGCACCCGTGCCGGCCGCCCTGCTCGGCGACACCCTGTATGGTCTGGGCGCCTTTGTGCGCATCGACCCCGACGGCAACATCATCATTGGCGCGCGTGATCCGGACACCGGCACGGGCACCACCACTACCCTGCCCCGCATCATCGCCGACGAGCTCGACGCCGACTGGACGAGCGTCAGCGTGGTGCCGCTCGGCCTGGGTGTGGAAGACGACAACGGTTCGCCGCGCTTCGTCTACGGCCACCAGAACGGCGGCCTTGGCACCTCCGTGCCGGCCGCCTGGGCCGACCTGCGCGAAGCAGGCGCCGTGGCGCGCTGGCTGCTGCTGCAGGCCGCCGCGCGCCGCCTCGGCGTGCCCGCCGACCGCCTCCGTTGCGAGGAAGGCAATGTGATCGCGCCGGATGGCCGTCGCTTCGGCTACGGCGCGCTGGCGGAGGCTGCGTCCAAGATTCCCGCACCCAGCTCGCCTGTGCCCTTGAAGGCGCCCCAGCACTACACCTTGATCGGCCAGCCGGCGGGTGACGTGGATGCGCGCGCGATCGTCACCGGCCAGGCCGTCTACGCCCTCGACAGCTACGCGGGCGACTCGCTGATCGCCGTGCTCAGCCACTGCCCGTGGGTCGATGGCAGCGTGCAGACGCTCGATACAACCGACGCCCTGGCCGTGAAGGGCGTGGTCAAGGTGGTGCAACTCAAGCCGGAGCCAGGCGTACCGCTTGGCCAGACCGTGCGTGCGCCGGCGGTTGCGGTGCTCGCGGAAAACACCTGGGCGGCGTTGCAGGGCCGCGCGAAACTCAAGCTGGAATGGAAGCCCGGCGGCCAGAGCGAGAGCAGCGCCTGGTTCGAGCAGCAAGCCGCCGACGTGGTCAACGACAAGGACGCCGCGCCCACGGCGCGCGTGCGCAACGACGGCGACGTCGATGCCGCCGGCAAGAAGGCTGCGCATCGCGTCGAGGCCACCTACGTGCAGCCATGGCTGGCCCATGCCACCAGCGAGCCGATGAACTGCCTCGCGCGCGTGGACAAGGACGGCGCCACGCTCGTAGTGCCCACCCAGGCGCCGCAGCAGGCGTGGCGCGTGGTGCAGCGCCTCACCGGGCTCTCGCCCAGCCAGATCCAGATCCGCGTGCCGCGCGTCGGCGGTGGCTATGGTCGTCGCCTCGACCATGACTTCGTCGCCGAAGCGGTGATGCTGGCCAAGCTCGCCGAGCGGCCGGTGAAGCTGATGTGGACGCGTGACGAGGATCTCGGGCAGGACTACTTCCGCTCGGCCAGCGTGCACAAACTCAGCGCCACGCTGGACGGCAAGCGCCAGGTCGTGACCTGGACCCAGCGCATGGCCAGCGCCTCGGCGCTGGTGCAGCGCGGCGTGCCGGACAACCGGCTGTGGACGTCCGAAATCGATCCGCACCAGCTTCCTGCCGGCCTGGTGCCCAACCTGCGCAGCGACTGGTACGCGCTGCCTTCGGTCATGCCGCGCGGAACCGCCCGCGGCATGCCGCACCTGAGCAATGCGTTCCCGGTGGAGAGTTTCGTCGACGAGATCGCCAATTCGCTCAAGGAAGACCCTCTGGTCACGCGCCTGCGCATGATCGGCCAAGCCCGCATGATCGACCTGGGTGATGGCCGCACGCTCGACACCGGCCGCCTGATCAACGTGCTCCAGCTGGTGGCCGACCGCATTGGCTGGAAGAACTGGCTGCGCACCGTCAACGGCTTCGGCATCGCCTGCTGGCATGTCGACGGCGCCTACGTCGCGCACGCGGTGGAGGCCTCGCTGCAGGGCAACCGGCTCAACATCGAGCGTGCGATCTGCGCGGTCGACGTGGGTCGCGTGATCAACCCGATGGGCTTGGAAGGCCAGGTCGCCGGCGCCACGCTCGACGCCCTCTCCACCGCGCTCAACCTGTCCGTGACCTACAAGGACAGCCAGGTCCAGCAGCGCAACTGGAAGGACTATCCGCTGGCCAGCATGTTGCAGCTGCCCGATACCACCGAGGTGATCCTGGTCCCCGGAGACCGTGATCCCGCCGGCGCCAGCTTCCTCGCCATGCCCACCGCCGCGCCCGCGCTCGCCAACGCCGTGTTCCGCGTCAGTGCGGTGCGCGTGCGCCGGCTGCCGCTGATGAAGGAATTGCTGCGCATGCTGTGATGCGCCGCCGCCCGACACCTGTCGGGCGGCACACCTTTGTTTCCTTGCAGAGAGTTCGCCGCCGCATCAGCGGCGACGTGCGCGCGTCACCCGACGGGCGATTCGTGACGAAAATGTGTACGCGAAACATGGCGATCGATATCGATCGTCATGCGCATGCATCGTGCACATTTGCTGCCTTAGGATGCGGTTGAACGGCGACACGGGGAATCGTCGCCCATCGCCAAAGGGACTCTCGATGCGCCGACGTCTCGCCGTGATCGCTACGCTTTTGCTGTGCGCGAGCCTGCCCAGCTGGGCGCAGTCGTCTCAACCTGCGCATTCGCCGTGCATCGGCCTCGTACTCGGCGGTGGCGGCGCGCGCGGCGCCGCGCACATCGGCGTGCTGGAAGTGCTCGAGCGCGAACACATTCCGATTTGTCGCGTATCAGGCACCAGCATGGGTTCGATCGTCGGCGGCATGTACGCCGCCGGCTACACGCCTGCCGAAATGGAGCGCATCGTCACCACGCTGGATTGGAGCGACTTGTTCTCAGACGATCCAGCGCGCGCCGAGTTGCCCATGCGCCGCAAGGACGCCGACTTCCGCTATCTGCTGAACTTCGAATTCGGCTACCGGAATGGCCGCATCGTCACGCCGACTGGCGTGGTGCAAGGCCAGAAGCTGTTGCTGTTGCTGCGAAGGCTGCTGATCTCCACCTGGGACGTGCACGATTTCGACAAGTTGCCGATTCCATTCCGTGCTGTCGCCACCGACATCGTGGCAGGCAAACCCGTGGTGTTCGGCTCCGGCGACCTCGCCCTGTCGATCCGCTCAAGCATGTCAGTGCCCGGCGCCTTCGCACCCACCAACGTCGATGACCAGCTGCTGGTCGATGGCGGATTGATGGACAACGTCCCCATCGACGTCATACGCAACATGGGGGCCGAGAAGCTGATCGTGGTCGACGTGGGTTCGCCGCTCGCCACGCGCGACGAACTGACCAACCCGGTCGCCGTGCTCAACCAGATGGTCAGCGCACTGATGGCGGAAAAAACCCAGCGCCAGCTCGACACGTTGGGGCCGGATGACATCCTGATCACGCCGGCGCTGGGCGCGATGAGCGCGGCCGAGTTCAATCGCGGCGCCGAGGCCATCGCCATCGGCCGCCAGGCGGCGGAAGCGGCCTTGCCGAGGCTGCGCAAGTTCGCCGTCGGCCCCGAACAATGGCAGGCCTTCCTCGCCAGCCATCGCCAGCGGCAGTTCGATCCAGGCCTGGTGGCGTTCCTGAAGGTCGACGATACGCACACGTCGTCGGCTTCGCTGGTTGCGAAACGCCTGGACAACACCGTCGGCAAGCCGTTCGATGCGCCGAAGCTCGAACAGCAGATCGGCACGCTCTATGGCACAGGCACCTACCAGCAGATTGATTACCGACTGCAGCAGCAGGACGATTCGCGCGGCCTGCTGATCATTCCTCGTGACAAACCATGGGGCCCCCTCTACGGGCGAATCGGCTTCCAGTTGGACGACGATTTCCAGGGCCGCAGCGAATACCTCGTCTCCGCCGAGGTCAACGCGACCGACATCAACCGCTACGGCGCGGAATGGCGCAGCACGCTGTGGGCCGGCCGCATCGGCGGCGTGGCGAGCGAGTTCTACCAGCCGTTCGGTCAGGGCGCCTCCGCCTACATCATGCCCGACCTGATGCTGCGCAATGAAAACTTCCCCCTGTTCGATCAGGAGGCGAACAAGCAACTGGCCGAGTACCGCATCAAGCGCCGTTACCTAGGCGTGGAGACGGGCTGGACGCCGACGCCAACGTGGCGCCTGTATACCTCGTTCACAATAGGTAACGACCAGGGTCAGCTGCGCATCGGCAGCCCCACCGTATTCCCACCCAGCGACGCCAGCGAGTACGCCGTCGTCAAGGTCGGCGCCGACTGGGACAGCCTGGATAACGCGCAATTCCCCACCCAGGGCAAGCACGTCAACTTCGACTATGAGTTCTACCGCCCCTGGCTGGGCGCCAATGCATCCGGCGACGTGGCGCGCCTGGTCGCCGACTGGGTACCAGACTACGGCCTTTCCCAAACCCGCTATCACCTGTTGCTGGGCCTGCGCGCATCGAGCGCACTCAACAACTCGCGCTTCTTCGAGGCATACAGTTTCCTGGGCGGCTTCCTCAACATGTCCGGCTTCGCCGAGCGTTCGCTCTACGGCAACGAATCGGTGCTCGGGCGCGCGGTGCTTTATCGCCGGACAGGTCGGACAGATGCGCTGTTCTCCACGCCGATCTACGTGGGCGCCAGCCTGGAGGCGGGCAACACCTGGCAGGACAAGAGCCAGGTGCACCTCAACTCGCTGATCTACGCAGGCAGCCTGTTCCTCGGCATCCAGACGCCACTGGGACCACTGTTCCTTGGCTACGGCTACGGCCAGAGCGGACACAGCTCGGTCTACCTGACATTCGGATCACTGCTGCGACCAACCCAGTAGCACCGGCATCGCACGGCATCCACACCGGCCGGCCGACAATCGCTCCATGCCTGCCGCGGCGGGCCAATCCACGGGAGTCCATGCCATGAAATCGCTGCGACTGCTGCTTCTCACCGCCAGCTTCGTGCTGGGGGCCTGCCAGACCTTCAGCATCACCAACCAGTGGCGCGACCCGTCCTGGGCCGGCCCGCCCGCCAACCATGTCGTGGTGGTCGGCATCTCGCGCAGCGACACCATGCGGCGCATCTTCGAAGACACGTTCTCGCAACATCTGCAGGCGGCGGGCGTGCAGGCCACGCCCAGTTACACCCAGATTCCGCCTGGCGGTCCTGGCGCCGTCCCCCTGCGTGACCTGGTCAAGGGCACAGGCGCCGAGGCAGTGCTGGTCACGCGCGTGCAGCGGGTTGAGCAGCGGATCAATGTCACGCCGAGCGGCCCGATGTACGGCGGCTTCTACGGCTGGTACGGCGGCGCCTGGGCGTCCACGCCATCGGTGACGCAGTACGACGTGGTGACGCTGGAAACCAGTGTGTGGGATGCACGCACGGAGAAGCTGGTGTGGACGGTCACCACGCAGGGTGTTGGCAGTTCTGATATCCCGAGGGTGACTACACAGCTGGCGGAGACGTTGATTCCGAGGCTGAAGTCGGATGGGATTTTGCAGTAGGGATGGAGGGGTGTTCGGGCGCTTCGTTCAACGTTTGGAGAGTGGTTGCTTTTGCGCTGGAAGAATGCGATGGCGGTACGGCGTGTCATCGCTGCGCACGGAGGACGGAATGCGAGGTGCGCGCAATGCCGCGAGGAGGCTATCCCTTTCCGTGTGACCTCCCTCAACGTCATCCCAGCGAAAGCTGGGATCCAGTGACTTTCGCGCTTGATTTGATGGCGCCGCCAGCTTGCTCGCCTGCGGCGGGCTTCCGCCCTCCTGCCGGAGGCCGGGTCATTTCTCTTGCTTGCCCAAGAGAAAGTAACCAAAGAGAACGGCACCCCACTCGGCGCTGGCCGGGCCGTTGGCCCGACCAGTCCGTGAGGGGCGGCCGGGCTTTTCGACAGGGCATCCTGCCCTGACGAAAAGTGCCTGGCGTCCATGCCAGGCACCCCTTACGGGGCCTGATCGTCCACCCCTCACCGCCTCACAGGGGATCCAGTGACGGCTCGTGCCGCTGCGCGGCACATCGCATCGCCAAACCCTCGTAGCTCTGTGTGCGAGCGTGAAGGTGAACGTCAGAGGCGTTCGCGTTCAGAGTGCGCTCTTACGGGGGCACTTTCGCGCTCAGTTCCTTAGTACTTGGTTCTTGGTTCTTGGTTCTTGGTTCTTGGTCTTTGGTCTTTGGTCTTTGGTCTTTGGTCTTTGGTCTTTGGTCTTTGGTCTTTGGTCTTTGGTCTTTGGTCCTTGGTCTTTGCCTTTTGCTTTTGGCTTTTGGCCCTTCGCATTTGACCTCCCCTCCCCTATGACGCGAGCGGGCGGGAGGTGGAATAGCCCGAAGGGTGGCCGGCAGGACGCCGGCCAGTGGATCGTCAGGGCAGGACGCCCTGTCGATCCACCCCGCCTCCCGCTCGCGACCCCGCAGGGGCGCGACATCGGGGTGGCCTTTCTCTTGGTTACTTCTCTTTGGCCAAACAAAGAGAAGTGACCCGCTGCCCGGCAGGGCAGCGGAAGCCCGCCGCAGGCGAGCACGCTCGCGATCACGCCAAAGCAAAAGCAAAAGCGAAGTACAAAGTCACTGGATGACTCGCTGCGCTCTCCCCTTCGGGGCCGCCCTGGCGGGCGTTCTCCGCGCTTCGCGCTCCGTCCAGCCTGCGCTGCGATGACGAACTAGGAAGGAATTTCGCAGCAACAGCGGCGCGATGCCCAGCAAACCTACACACTCAACGCCCACGCCCCCCACCCATCCGCCCGCCACCACCAAACCTTCCCCCACCCATCGACGGCCGATAGCCGCCCATACGCCCACCATAACCACGGTTGTAATTGCTGCGATCGAACTGCTGCCCGCCCGAACGCTGCGACCGCGCCGTAGGCACACTGCTGTCTGCACTGCGATCGCGCGCAAGACGATCGCGGTTGGTGTCGACGCTGTCAGGTTGCTGGACGCGATCGAAGTTGCCCTTGGGGTCGACCTTCTGCCAACCGTTTTCGCCGTCGTAGCGATAGACATCGCCGTTCTTGCCCGCATACACGTTGTCGTTGTAGTCGACCACGCCGCCACGGCTGACCTCGCCGGTAGTGCGGTCGATCTGCACGTAGCCCGCGCCACGGACTTCACCAGCGGCGCCCTGGCTGTTGAACGCGCCAGCCGCGCCGGCGCCGGTTTCAGTGCGACCCGCCACGCCCGCCTGCTGGGTCACGCGTCCGGTGTTGGTGTTGACGGTGGTGCGCGTGCCACCGGCGACGCCGTTGCCCGTGTAGATGTTGCCGACGGCGCCGCCCTGCCCGGCGACCACGCGACCTGTTTGCGGGTTGTAGCGGATGCCGCCCGCCGCCGCGGTCGTGTTGCCGGTGTAGACGTTGGTGTTGCGGCCGGCATAGCCGGCGCCGCGACCACCGGTGACCTGGTTGGCGTAGCCGCCACGTACGGCGCGCCCTGCGTTGCCGGTCCACGGATTGGCCCAGGCCACGCCGCGTCCGGCAACCACACTGTTGCCCCAACGCCCATAGACGTTGGCGGCGGCGATGGCGCCGCCCCAGTAACCCGGATAGTAGCCAGGCCCGTAACCCCACCACGGCCCCCACCAGGGTCCGTACCACGCCGCTGCCCAGGGCCATCCCCAGGCATAGCCGTAGCTCCAGCCTGCCCATGGCGCCCAGCCGAAGGAGACGCCGAAGCCGTAGGTCGTCGGGCAGCCGTACCAGTCGTCGCCAATCCACGGGTTGCACGCATAGCCAGTGCCGTACACGACCACGTTGTCGCTCACCACCGTGCCGTAGTAACCGGGGGAGTAGCCGACATAAACCTGGTTGCCGTCGTGCCCGTACACGTAGACGTAGGTGACGTAATACAGCGGCGAACTCGGTGGAATCATGTAGATCACCGCCGGCACATCCAGCGCGACGGTCCACGGCCCCTCTGCGGCAGTTGCGGTGAACCACACGCCGTTCTGCACCGCGTAATACGCGCCAGCCGGCACGCGTATCACGGGCACCGGCGTATTCCACGCATAGGTCAGCGTGGTGCCTTCGATAGGCCGGAACTGCGGCTGCCCGTCATAGGACACACGCAGCTGCGCGGTGCGGCTGTCCACGGTCGCCGTCTGCGGAATGCTGTTGGAGATCAGCGCCTCGCCCGCCTCCGGTGTTCCCGGGATGGAGGCAAGCACGGCGCTCTTGGGGCTGTCGGAGGGAATGCGCGCGAAATCGGCGGGCAGCGCCTTCCCCGCCACGTAGCGCCACGGCCCCTGCGTTGAGTCGGCGGTGAACCAGCGTCCGGAAATCAGCGCGTACCAGGTCATCCCGTGCCCCTGGTCGACAAATACATCGGCGCCGGTGTTGGCCACGTAGGCCAGCTGCGTGCCGGGAATGGCGACGAACTGCGGCTCACCCTCCACCATCAGCAACTCCGCCGGCTTCGTGCTCACCACGATGTCCGGCTGCTTGCCGCTGGCGAGCACCTGCTTGAGCGCATCGGACGGCTGATCCAGGGCGTCAGCCTCCTTCGCCTGAATCACCGCCCGCGCGGCGGTGGTCACCCCGGACGGCGGGGTCGCCACGCTGGTCCATGGCCCCTGCAGGCTGCTGGCCTTGACCCAGCGGCCGGCGTAGGTGAGGTAATACGCGCCGCCCTGCTGCAACAGCAACGAGCGCGTATTGACGACGCGATCGACGCCAGTCGTTCCCGTGGGACGGGACACCGGCGTGCCGTCGATCAACACCAGCAAGGCTGGGCCGAACGAGAAGATGATCTGCGGCGGATCGTTGCGCACGGAGACATTCTTGACCTCGTCCTCGGCGTGACGTATCGCCAGCGAAGCCTCCAGCGTGTCGAGGTTCGCCACCTGCTTGCTGCGCCCGGCGATCTGCGCCAGCGCATCGCGATAGCGCCCCTCGTTCGCCACGTCGGCGGGAAAAGCCACCTTGTCGATCGTGACGGACGACAGCGTCACCTGACCCTGTGCCTTGTCGGTGTCGGTGCGGGCGCTGAACCAGGCCACGCCATAGGTCATCACGTCATGCGACTTGCCGTCGCTGCCGACCTGCGTGCCCTTGCGCACCGCCACCGCCAGCCGTCCCTTGAGCTGGTTGCCGACCCAACTGTCCATCTGCGGGTGGTGCAACTCGAGATGGATCCCGTTGACGTCGAATGAGCGCGGCCACGGCCGATAGTCGGCGCCGCCGGGCGGTTTGCTGGAAGCCGCCGCATTCGTCTGTGCGTGGACAGGGAGGGTCGGCGCGAGGCCGATGGCGAGAATCAGGCACAGCCAACGAACCGCATGCATGGGTCACCTCTCGACGATAGGCGCGGGTCGCTCCACGACTCGTCCTGCGCCATGGCGGCGACACACATTCCCAACACGGAGTATCGCGCCGGCCTGCGCAACGTCGATAGCGCAATTCTTCGCAAGCGGGTCCCGTAGATTTACCTAGCGGCAACCTGACCCGCGCACGCTCGCCATCGCGAATCGCCTGCGCGGCGATCGACGTGCGTCAGTGAAATTGGTCGCTCGCCGGCACCCAGGTGCTGCCGCTGTGCGCGGGCCCGGAAGGCGTCGCCGGAGGATCGACCTCGCAGCCCGGCGGCAATGGTCCGCCGGCCACGCGCGCGGCCGAGCATTGCGCAGCGTTGTCCATCTTGACGGTGGCCATCGTCGGCGCGCCACCAGTCACGGGCGGAGGAATCAGCGGATTGCTCGGCGCCATCTTCATCTTGTCGTAAACCACGTCGTCCACCGGCTTGGGCGGCGGATTGCCGTCGCCGCAACCGAACAAGGCCACCGGGAACAACGGCATCACCACGCACTCCACGCGCACGCCGCGCGGAAGCTTGAAGGTGTGCCGCATGGTGGTCTTTTCCACCGCATGACGCAGCGCGGTGTCGATCGAGCTTTCGCCTTCGGGCGTCCAGTCCTTCTCGAAGCGCGTGGGCGTGTAGCCGATATTGGGCGTGCCGTGCGACATGACTTCGGTGTTGCCATGCGGCTTGAGCTGCACGTAGGTGCCACTCACGCCTTCATTGGCGCTGCCCTGTCCCTGGCTGCCCTGCCCGGCGCCTTGTCCCGCCGGCGGGTTGAGGTTGAGCCCGTTGCCACCGGCCACCGACGGAGACCGCTCCACGCCATGCGGCTGACCCGGGCTGCCGCTCTCGCTGCCTTGTGGCGTGGCGTTGGGCGCACTGCTGACGCCGCTCTCGCCGCTAGTAGTGGGGTTGGCCGCGCTGGCGGTGCTTTCCGATGCGTTGGAGGCGCCCTGTGACGGCGCGTTGGCGGCAGGCGCGGCGGCGGTGCTGGGCTGATTGGACGGCGCCTCCGATGGCGGCTCCACCGAAATCTGCGGACGCTCGATGCTTGGCTTGTTATCCAGAGCGATCGCCGTCGGCGCCGCCGTCTGCAGCTTCGGCGCCTGAGGACGTTCCAGACTGGGCTGGGGATTGGGAGGCAACGGCACGGCTTCCATTTCCGCCTCCGCCACGCGGATGGCCGGCGACTGGACCTGCGGCTGCTCTTTCGGCACCACCACGGCCTGCGTGCTCGGCTGCGGCTGCAGGTTGACCGCCGGCGCGGCCTGGGCCGGCATCGGCACTGGTTGCATGTCCGGTTCAGGCGGCGACGCCGGCGCCTCCGGGCGCGGAACCTGCACGACGCTCGCATGCGTGTCGACCGGCGCGGCCTTTTCCATCGCGATGGTCGGTGGCGTGATCGTCGGCGCCGACTGCGACGGCAGTTCGGGAATGGCCATCGACGCGGGCGGCGGTGGCGGCTGGTTGCCTTCGATCTGCGGCTTGCGCACCGGCTCGGGCTGGAATTTCGGGGGGACCGGGTGCTCTACGGGCGGCGTTTCCATCGCCACCTGTGGTGGCTGGGGCGCCACAGGGACCGGCTCCAACTGCTCCGCGGGCGCGGGCTTGGGCACGGTGACCGGCGGCAGCGGCGCCGCGGTGATCTGCGGCTTGGGCACGCTCGCCTTGGCAGCCTCGGCGATCACCGGTGTCTGCATCGCGGGCACCGGCACCGGAGCCAGCTCGCTGTTGGTGCGCGTGGACGAACTGCTCTGCCGGACCAAGTGCGGCGCATGGATCGCACTGCCCTTGTGCACCGGCCCCACCTGTTTGGGCGGCGTGCCGCGCACCGGCGGTGGCGGTGGCGGCTCTTCCTTCGGCTTTTCGATCAGGCGCACGACCAGCGGCGCACTCGATTCGTTGAGCTCTTCCATCTCGTACGCCGGCCCGAGAATGGCGCCGAACAGGAACACCAGGTGCACCAGCAGGGCGCCGACCAGGGCGAGGATGCGCAACCAGCGCTCGCGCGGTCGCTCGGCGCGCCGACGACGATAGACGAACGCACTCTCCGCCGCCGACTTCGGCGATGGCAACGTCACGGTCAGTCGGCGCACGGACTCCCTCTCCATGGGCCCAGTGTAACGGGCGCGACAGGCGTGCAGCGCACTACGCAACGTGACAGCGGCATGGCGGTACTCAAGGACCCGACGGTGGCGCTGGCTGCGGCGAGTGCTGCCGCATCTCCGCATCCACCGACCGCGTCGGCGTATCGACCGGACAGCCTTGCGGGAGCGGTTTGTTCGCGCGATAGATGGCGATGCAGTCGTCGATGCTCGGCGCCGGCGGCGGCGGCGCGCCCGGCGCCAGCGAGCTGGCCGGAGCCATGTTCAGGCGCATGTCGCCACTGCGTCCGGACGGCTGCCGCGGCGGATCGCCGACGCCGCAGCCTCCCGCCAGGGCGGCAAGGGTCACCGCGCAGGTCACCCGCACGCCGGGCGCCACGTGGAAGGTATGCGTGACCGTGGTCTTGTCCACGGCGCGCTTGAGCGCATCGTCGATCGAGCTGTTGCCGCGGTCGGGCGCCCAGTCGTTCTCGAACCGGGTCGCCTGGTAGGTCACCGGGCTGTCGTGCTTCATCACCTGGCTGTCACCTTGCGGCTTGCGCTGCACGTAGCCTGCCTCGGGCGCAGCCGGCGCCGTCGACGCCGACGTGGGCAGGCGCAGCTGGCCGGTGGTGTCGTAGAGCTGCGGTGGCGGGGCGACGGTGGCGGGCGGCGCCGGAGCCGGCTCAGGCAAGGTGACCGTCATCGCCTGCTTGGCCGGAGGCTCGCGCACCAACGGCTTGGGCGGCGGCGGGGGCGGCGGCGGAACGGCTTCGGGCGGCGCGGAAGGGACGGCCGGCGGCGCCGCCCGGATCAGGCGCACCTGCAAGGCATCCCGGTGCGCATGGCGAGGCTCGCCCCAGGGTGGCAGGCGTAGCTCATGCAGCACGAGCAGCGCGAACAGCACGTGCAGCAGCAGAACGACGCCCAGCGCAACGCTACGGCGCACCCGGTTGGGCGGCGCCTGACGCCAGCGCATCTGATGCAAAAGCGCGCGTGTGGGACCATCCAGGGGCGCCAGCCCGCGCGTGCGTGGCCCAGGCGGCGTCCAGCGATGGTGTTCGACCTGCTCGGTGTGCTCGATGGCGAGTCCCTGCTCTATTCCGGGGATAAGCGAGGGAGGGCGTCCTGCCGCCCGCGCGTGGGATTCAGACTTCTCAAGACAACCCGGACGGCCCGGGGGTTCCCCTTCCCCGCACTGCAACTTGACCCCGCCAGGCAATGGGGAAAGGCTAATGCGACGGCCTCCCCGGCCGTATCCGCCATGACCGCCCCCGCGTCCCGCACGCCCGGACGACCATGACGGCCCGCCATCGTCAGCCGCCAGCGCGGCTTCGTGCGGCGCCGCAGGTCATCGCCGGCACGATTCCGCGCCCATGCACGGGAGGGTCGCATCGTGTCGTACAACACGGAAAATATCCGCAATATCGCGCTCGCCGGACACGCCGGCGCCGGCAAGACCACCCTGTTCGAAGCCATGCTGCATGCCGGCGGCGTCATCCAGAGCCAGGGTTCGGTGGAGCGCGGCACCACGCAGTCGGATAGCGATGAGCAGGAAAAGACGCGCGGCCATTCCATCGACACCGCCATAGCCAGCATCCCGCACGGCCAGAGCCATCTCAATCTCATCGATACGGCGGGCTATGCCGATTTCCGCGGCCCCACCCTCTCCGCGTTTGCGGCGGTGGAAACGGTCGCCATCGTCGTCAACGCCACCAACGGCATCGAGTACGGCACGCGCCGCATGATGGAGCGCGCCGCCGAGCGCGGTCTCGCGCGCGTGCTGGTGATCAACAAGATCGACTTCGACGGCGCCAGGCTGGGGGCGCTTGTGGAGGCGCTGCGCGACGAGTTCGGACCGCAGTGCCTGCCGGTGAACCTGCCTGCGCAAGGTGGCAAGCTGGTGCGCGACTGTTTCTTCCACAGCGAAGGCGCCACCGACTTCTCGTCGCTGGCCGACGCGCACCAGCGCATTCTCGACCAGGTGGTGGAGATCAACGAGTCGGTGATGGGGCATTACCTCGACGCCGGCGAGGGCGACTTGAGCCCGCAGGAGCTGCACGATGCCTTCGAGCAATGCCTGCGCGAAGGTCACCTGGTGCCGATCTGTTTCGTCAGCGCGCGCAGCGGCGTGGGCGTGAAGGAATTCCTCGACCTCGCCGACCGCCTGCTGCCCAACCCCACCGAAGGCAACGCGCCGCCGTTCCAGAACGACGAGGACGAGCACATCACGGTCAACCCCGATCCACGCCAGCACGTGATCGCCGACGTGTTCAAGATCGTCAACGATCCGTTCGTCGGCAAGCTGGGCGTGTTCCGCGTGTGGCAAGGCACGATCCGCCGCGACACCCAGCTGTTCATCGACGACAACAAGAAACCGTTCAAGGTGGGCCACCTGTTCCGCCTGCGCGGCAAGGGCCATGAGGAGATCGAACAGGCCATTCCCGGCGACATCGCGGCGATCGCGAAGGTCGAGGAAATCCATTTCGATGCGGTGCTCCACGATTCCCACGACGAGGACCGCATCCACCTGCAACCCATGCGCTTCCCGCAACCGATGTTCGGGCTGGCGCTGGAACCCAGCCACAAGGGGCAGGAGCAGAAGCTTTCGCAGGCGCTGGGGCGCCTGGCGGAGGAGGATCCCTGCTTCCGCGTGGAGCATCACAAGGAACTCAACGAAACCGTGGTGCGGGGCCTGTCGGATCTGCACCTGAAGGTGATGCTCGAGCGCATGAAGGAGCGCTACACGGTGGAAGTGAAGACGCACCCGCCGCGCATCGCCTACCGCGAGACCATTGCCGGTCGCGCCGAAGGACACCATCGCCACAAAAAACAGACCGGCGGCGCCGGCCAGTTCGGCGAGGTGTTCCTGCGGGTGGAACCGCTCGACCGCGGCGCGGGTTTCGAGTTTGTCGATGCCGTGAAAGGCGGCGTCATCCCCGGCCAGTACCTGCCGGCGATCGAGAAGGGCGTGCGTCAGGCGATGGAGAACGGCGCCATCGCCGGCTATCCGATCCAGGACCTGCGCGTCACCGTCTACGACGGCAAATACCACCCGGTGGATTCCAAGGAAGTGGCCTTCATCAGCGCCGGCAAGAAAGCCTTCCTCGACGCCGTGGGCAAGGCGCGCCCGATCGTGCTGGAGCCCATCGTGGACGTCGAGGTGTCCATTCCCGAGGGCAGCGTGGGCGATGTCACCGGCGGCCTGGCCGGCAAGCGCGCGCGCATCCTCGGCACCGATTCGCTGCGTGGCGGCGAGCTGGTGATCAAGGCGCAGGCGCCCCTGGCCGAGCTCACCGACTACCCCACCGAGCTGAAGGCCATGACCGGTGGTCGCGGCCGCTACAGCCTTGACCTCAGTCACTACGAACCGGTGCCTCCACCGGTGCAGAAGCAGCTCACCGAGGCATGGAAGCCCCACGTGGAAGAAGACTGAGCCGTCACTTTTCCGGTCCGCGCGGCCGACGCCGCGCGGTCGACCAGTGCGTCCCGAGCGCTTGATGCGCAACCGTGGCGCCGCCATATGAATCTTCAGAACGCGCGCCGGCTGGACCGGCGCTGGAGGTCAGCGATGAGTCGCTCCTTTGTGAAGGATGCGGACGAGTCCGTCGGCGACAGGCAGCCGGAGATCCCGCTTAGCGAGCATCCCAACTACGTCACGCCCACGGGCCTGGCGCAGTTGCGCAAGCGGCTGGTCGCAGTGCGCGAGCGGCGCGACGCGTTGCGCGCCGCCAGCGACACCCTGCCCGAGCAGCGCGAACTGACGGCAGTGGAGCGCGAGCTGCGCTGGCTCAACGCGCGGGTGGGCAGCGCCATCGAAGTGGACCTGTCGCAACAGCCCCGTGACCGCGTCGCCTTTGGCGCGCTGGTGACCGTGGACAGCGAGGAAGGCGAAGCGCGATACCGAATCGTCGGCGAAGACGAGGCCGACGTGGAGCGCGGCATGGTGAGCTACGTATCGCCCGTGGCGGTGGCCTTGCTCGGCGCCCGCGTGGGCGACGAGGTCGTGTGGCAACGCCCCGCCGGCAACCTCAGCGTGGAGGTGATGGCCATCGAGTACCCGGCGGAACCGTAGCCCGGGCGCTGTTGGCTCAGCGCTTGGACTTGAGCAGCGTGCCGGTGCAGTTCTTCGAGCCGCACAGGCACTTCCAGAGCTTCTTGAGGCGGGCGGTGTGCGGCACGTCGAGCGTGATGCCGTAGTCGTAGGTGAGCTCTTCGCCCGGCTTGATGTTGCGGATCGCCTCGATCAGCACGCGGTCCTTGCGCGGATCGCCATTGGCGCTCTCTTCGATCAGCGCCTGACAGTTCGGATCGCAGCTGTGGTTGATCCAGCGCGCCGTGTTGCCCTTGCGGTTGGCGTCGATCAGGTACTCGTCGTTGAGCGTGAACAGGAAGGTGTGCCCGGTCTCGCCGCCGTCGCCGTACATCACGTCGGCCTCGGCGTGGGTCATCAGCGTGCCCTTGTACTCGATGACTTCCTCGCCCTTCTTGATCGGAGCGACGGCGAAAACGCCATTGCCGTGGATGGGCGAGCGACGGGCGACGATGCGACGGGTCATGTGCAGACGGGTCTGGGAGGGAGAGCCCGCGATGATGCCTGTTGCGCTGCGCCATGGGAACCTCCCCCCGCCTCCGGCGGCGTCATCACGCGGGCGTGATCGCATACCCGATGAGATCACCCGCCGACTTGATGACCCCCGTGACAGACGCCAAGGTCATCCTGCTAAGATTCAAACAATCGTTTGAGGTGAACCCATGGGACGACTGCTTCGTGGTGTGGCGCTTGGTGCTTTGGTGGCTGGCCTGGTGGCCTGCGGGCCGCCGAAGAAGAGTGTGTTTCCGCCGACCGTGAGCATCCAGGAAATGACCACCCAGCCCAACGGTGAGTGGCGGGTCACCCTCCGCATCCAGAACAACAGCTACGGCGGGATGGATTTCCAGTCCCTCGATGGCGAGCTGAAGGTCGCCGACCTGGTGCCGGTGCGCCTGCACACCCGCTTCGACCTCGACATCCCGGCCTTCGCCGCCGATGTCACCCAGATCAACCTGCTGCCCACGCCGGAAATGACCGCCGCCCTGAAGGTCGCGGCCGTCAAGGGCAGCGCGGGCAGCGTGCCCTACAGCGTGATGGGCAGCACCACAGCCAAGCCCGAGCAGGAAAAGGACACGCGCGACTTCCCATTCCACGGCAACGACTGGCTCTCGCCCGTGCCGGGCATCCCTGACACCTGGCGCTAATTGCAGCGCCCAGCATTACCACCGAAGGAACTTCGCCATGACGATCTACAAGGCCCCGCTCGACGACCAGCGCTTCGCCCTCTTTGACGTGCTGGGCGCCGAATCCATCCTCACCAAGCTCGAGGGCGGCGAAGGCCACACGCGGGACCTGCTCGATGCCGTGATCGAAGAAGCCGGCCGCCTCAGCGAGGCCCTGCTGGCCCCGTTCAACGCCAGTGGCGACGCCGAAGGCTGCGTGTACGACAAGGTCGCCCAGACGGTGACCACGCCCAAGGGCTTCAAGGAGGCCTTCAAGGCTTTCGCCGAGGGCGGCTGGACCGGCCTGACCCAGGCGGAGCACTTCGGTGGCCAGGGCCTGCCCAACACCGTCGGCACCGCCACCACCGAGATTTTCCAGTCCGGCAACCTGTCCTGGAGCCTGTACCCGCTGCTGTCCGAAGGCGCCTGCCACGCGATGGAGCTGCATGGCACCCAGGAGCAGCAGGACACCTACCTCAAGCCGATCGTGGAAGGCCGCTGGACCGGCACCATGTGCCTGACCGAACCGCAGGCCGGTTCGGACCTGGGCCTGCTCAAGACCCGCGCCGATGCCGGCGAGAACGGCAGTTGGAAGATCACCGGCACCAAGATCTTCATCAGCGCCGGCGAGCATGACCTGGCCGAGAACATCATCCACCTCGTGCTGGCCCGCCTGCCCGACGCGCCGGCCGGCAGCCGCGGCATCTCGATGTTCATCGTGCCGAAGTTCAAGGTGAACGCCGACGGCTCGCTGGGCGCGCGCAACGCCGTCGCGGCCGGCGCCATCGAGCACAAGATGGGCCTGAAGGGCTCGGCCACCTGCGTGATGAACTTCGACGCCGCCGAGGGCTACCTGATCGGCCAGCCGCACAAGGGCCTGGCCGCGATGTTCACCATGATGAATGCCGCACGCCTCGGCGTGGGCGTGCAGGGCCTGGCCTTGTCCGAGCGCGCGCTGCAGAACAGCCTCAACTATGCACGCGAGCGCCTGCAGGGCCGCTCGCTGTCCGGCGTCAAGTTCCCCGAGAAGCCGGCCGACAACCTGCTGGTGCAGCCGGACGTGCGCCGCATGCTGCTGACCCAGCGCGCGATCGTGGAAGGCTGCCGCACGCTGCTGCTGTACACCTCGCTGCAGACCGACGTGGAAGCCCGCGGCGCCGACGAGGCCACCCGCAAGACGGCCAGCGACCTGGTCGCCTTCCTGATCCCGATCGCCAAGGGCGTGGTCACCGAGCTGGCGCAGGAGAGCACCAAGGAAGCGCTGCAGGTCTACGGCGGCCATGGCTACATCGGCGAGAACGGCGTGGAGCAGTTCGTGCGCGACGCCCGCATCATCACCCTGTACGAAGGCACCACCGGCATCCAGGCCGCGGACCTGCTGGGCCGCAAGATCCTCCAGCTGCAGGGCGCAGGCTTCAAGGTGTTCGCCAAGGAGATCCAGGCCTTCTGCCAGCAGCATGCGCAGGATCCGGCCATGGCCGGCCTGATCGGCCCGCTGGCGTCCTACACCAAGGAATGGGCGGACCTCACCCTGTCGCTCGCCCAGCGCGTGATGGCCAGCCCGGAAGAACTGGGCGCCGCCGCCAACGACTACCTCTACTACTCCGGCTACATCACGCTCGCCTACATGTGGGCGCGCAGCGTGGCGGCCCTGGCCAACAGCAGCCAGCAGGAAGCGTTCAAGCAGGCCAAGCGCGACACGGCCAAGTTCTACTTCGCGCGCATCCTGCCGCGCTGCCTGCTGCACAAGGCGGCGATCGACGCAGGCGTGGAGACGCTGCCGGCGATCGGCTGAGCGGGTTGAGGTCAATGGTTGAAGAAAAGCGGCCCCGATGAGGGGCCGCTTTTTTTGTGCTTGCGATGACTTCCAGGCTCGCCGTCATTGCTGCGACAGCAGGACGATGCGCGGATGGGGCGTTACGAAACTTTGGCAGCGCCGTGAGTGTGCACCACCGAACTTACTCGTCCGCTCCCGCATCCATCCCCGGAAACAGCACTTCCGTGTAGCCGAACTTGGTGAAATCGGTGATGCGCGATGGGTATAGACGTCCGATCAGGTGGTCGCACTCGTGCTGCACCACGCGCGCATGGAACCCCTCGGCGTTGCGGTCGATCTGCGCGCCTGCCGGGTCCACGCCCTGGTAGCGGATCAGCGTGTAGCGGTTCACCGCGCCGCGCAGGCCGGGAACCGAGAGGCAGCCCTCCCAGCCCTCCTCCATGTCCTGCGACAAGGGCGTGATGACCGGGTTGAGCAGGACGGTGCGCGGCACCGCCGGCGCGTCCGGGTAACGCTCGGAACGGTCGAAGCCGAAGATCACCAGTTGCAGGTCCACGCCGATCTGCGGCGCGGCCAGGCCAACGCCGCCGGCGGCGTGCATGGTGTCGAACATGTCGGCGATCAGCGCGTCCAGCCCGGCGCTGCCGAACATGGCGTCGGGTACCGGCGGCGCCACCCGCAGCAGCCGTGGGTCGCCCATTTTCAGGATCTCGCGAATCATGGAAAACCTCGCCTGTTCAACGCCATGCCGATGCCGGAGGCCGCTCCGGCAAGATCGGCAGTTTACCCGCCACGCGTGACCGCGGCGCATCCCCGGGCTTTGACCCAAGCCGAAGGACATTCGACCAAAGGCTAATATTTGCCGGCGCATAATGGCATTGACCCCCGGCGCGACCGGGACGACCCTTGCTGGGGACTGTCCAGGAGCCAACGCGTATGTCTACTGTCGCCGTCAAACCCAGCCCGGCAGGCAAGATCCTGTGGGCTGCCATCGCCATCATTGGCGCCTGGTGCCTGGGCGTCGTCGCCCTGCGCCGCGGCGAACCGATCAACGCCATCTGGCTGGTGGCTGCCGCCATCTCGGTGTTCGTCATCGGCTATCGCTTCTACAGCAAGTTCATCAACGACAAAGTGTTGTGCATGGACCCGAGCCGGGCCACGCCGGCAGTGTTGCGCAACGACGGCCTGGACTACGTGCCCACCGACAAATGGGTGGTGTTCGGCCATCACTTCGCCGCGATCGCCGGCGCCGGGCCGCTGGTGGGACCGGTGCTCGCCGCACAGATGGGCTACCTGCCCGGCACGCTGTGGATCCTGTTTGGCGTGGTGTTCGCCGGCGCGGTGCAGGACTTCATGATCCTGGGCCTCTCGGTGCGACGCGACGGCCGCTCGCTGGGCAACATGCTGCGCGACGAACTCGGCCCGGTGGCCGGCGTGGTCGCCATGTTCGGCGTCCTGGTGCTGATGATGATCGTGCTCGCGGTGCTGGCCCTGGTGGTGGTCAAGGCGCTCACGCACAGCCCCTGGGGAACCTTCACCGTCGCCTGCACCATCCCGATCGCGCTGCTGATGGGCGTGTACCTGCGCTGGATCCGTCCGGGCAAAATCCTGGAGGTGTCGATCATCGGCCTGATCCTGCTGCTGCTGTCGATCTGGTTCGGCGCCTTCGTCTCCACCTCGCCGACCCTGGGCCCGATGTTCGACTTCGACGCCAAGGCGCTGGCCTGGTTGTTGATTGCCTACGGCTTCTGCGCCTCGGTGCTGCCGGTGTGGCTGCTGCTGGCGCCGCGCGACTACCTGTCCACCTTCCTCAAGATCGGCACCATCATGCTGCTGGCGCTGGCCATCTTCCTGGCCGCCCCCACGCTGCAGATGCCGGCCCTGACCAAGTTCATCGACGGCACCGGCCCGGTGTTCCAGGGCAACCTGTTCCCGTTCCTGTTCATCACCATCGCCTGCGGCGCGGTGTCAGGCTGGCACTCGATCATTTCCTCGGGCACCACGCCCAAGCTGCTGTCCAATGAGGGCGAAGCACGCATGGTTGGCTACGGCGGCATGCTGATGGAAGCCTTCGTCGCCATCATGGCGCTGGTGGCCGCCGCCTCGCTCCATCCGGGCGTGTACTTCGCGATGAACTCGCCGGGCGCGCTGATCGGCACCACCGCGCAGGACGCGGCCACCGCGATCAGCCAGTGGGGCTTCGTGGTCACGCCGGACGAACTGCTCAATACCGCCACCAACATCGGTGAGAAGACCATCCTCAGCCGAGCCGGCGGCGCGCCGACCCTGGCGGTCGGCATGGCCCAGCTGCTCCACGGCATCATCCCGGGCGAAGGCATGATGGCGTTCTGGTACCACTACGCCATCCTGTTCGAAGCGCTGTTCATCCTCACCACAGTGGACGCCGGCACCCGCGTGGGCCGCTTCATGATCCAGGAGATCGCCGGCCTGGTGTACAAGCCGCTGCAGCACACCGAGTCATGGACCGGCAACCTGCTCGCCACCGCGATCTGCGTGGGCCTGTGGGGTTACTTCCTGTACCAGGGCGCGGTCGATCCGCTGGGTGGCATCAACACGCTGTGGCCGCTGTTCGGCATCGCCAACCAGATGCTGGCCGCCGTGGCGCTGATGCTGGCGACCGTGGTCACGGTCAAGCTCAAGCGCGAGCGCTATGTGTGGGTGCCCGGCATACCGGCGATCTGGCTGGTGGTGTGCACCCTCACCGCAGGTTGGCAGAAGTTCTGGGGGCCGATCAGCTTCATGGCCGCGGCCGCCAAGTACTCCGACGCCCGCGACGCAGGCAAGCTGCTGGCCCCGGCCAAGACCGCCGAGGAAATGGAGCGCATCATCACCAACAATTACGTGGACGCGGCGCTGACGCTCATTTTCATACTGCTGGTGGTGACCATGGCCGGCTTCGCCATTGCCGCGATCATGAAAGCCTGGCGCATCAACCATCCCACTGCGCACGAGGAACCATACGTGGCGCTGGGGAGCGTGCCTGTCCGCTGAGGGCTGACTCATGAACATGTCCAACCTGCAAGCGTTCCGGAAGTGGGCGGTGCAAACCGCCCGCCTCTGCTGCGGCATCCCGGACTACGACGTCTACGTCAAGCATCTGCGCGAGCACCATCCCGAGCGTCCGGTCCCCAGTTACAAGGAATTTTTCCGCGAGCGGCAGATCGCCCGCTACAAGGGCACGGGCGGGCGCTGCTGCTGAAAGCCTGCCTCCGTTCACCCGAGGCCATGCCCCTGTCGGGGCATGGCCTTTCTCGTATCACCGCCGTCCGCTGGGCTTTCCCCGCCATTCCCTTCATCATTCCCGGGCGAGCGAGTAAAGTCGCCCCTCCCCCATGAGCGAACACCACCTCACCCAACCCACCTCCGAGATCGAGGCCCAGCACAGCCTCGGTCTGCGCATCATCGCCATCTACAAAGGCGTGAAGACGATCGGCCTGATCCTGGTGGCGGCGTTCGCGTTCCATCTGTATCGCGAGCAGAACTTCGAGAAGCTGGTGCACTGGCTGGAACACCTGTCGCTGACGGACAGCAATGACCTGCGCTGGAGGCTGGTGGGCCTGCTGCAGGAGTGGGGCCCCAGCAAGTTCGTGGCGATTGGCCTGGTCGCGCTGGCTTACGCGGCGATCTTCGCCACCGAGGGCACGGGCCTGTGGTTGCGCAAGCACTGGGCCGAATGGTTCACCGTGATCGCCACCGGGTCGCTGATTCCCATCGAGTTCTATGAGGTGCTGTTTCGCTTCACCTGGCTGAAGCTGGGGGCGTTGGTGGCCAATGTGGTGATCGTGGTGTATCTGGTGCGGATTGCGATGCAGCCGCGGCCGAAGAAGGCCAAGGCCGCGGGCTAGCGGCGGCTCTGCAAATTTCTTCCTGGGGCGGCATCTTGGCGGAGGCGGGGTGGCCTTTGCTCGTCACCCTTGCGCACACAGTGCGGAGGGCAAGACGTGCAGATCATCTGGGGGAGGCTACCCATCTCCGTGTGCGTTCCCTCGACGTCATCACAGCGAAGGCTGGACGGAGCGCGAAGCACGGAGAACGCCCGCAGGGCGGCCCCGAAGGGGCGAGCGCAGCGAGTCATCCAGTGACTTTGCTCTGGACGGGGCGTTTCCGCGGCCTTGCTCGCCTGCGGCGGGCTTCCGTCCTCCTGCCGGAGGCCGGGTCACTTCTCTTTGCTTGCCCAAAGAAAAGTAACCAAAAGAAAGAGCACCCCACTCGGCGCTGGCCGGGCCTTCGGCCCGACCAGTT
>NZ_QQSY01000004.1:65041-84046 GCF_003351225.1 Dyella solisilvae | reverse complement strand
GTCCACCCCTCACCGCCTCACAGGGGTTTGGGCGACGGCTCGTGCCGCTTCGCGACACATCGCGTCGCGAAGCCCTTGGCGCTCTTTATAGGAGCACACCCTGTCCGAGATAGCAGAGGTGATCGCCCGACTACGGTCGCGCGCAGAGTGCGCTCCTACAGGGGCGGCGCCACTCTTGGCTCTTGGCTCTTGGCTCTTCGCTCTTGGCTCTTCGCTCTTGGCTCTTCGCTCTTGGCTCTTCGCTCTTGGCTCTTGGCTCTTGGCTCTTGGCTCTTGGTTTTTCGCTCTGGCTTTTGACTTCCACTCCCCTATGGCGCGGCGGGTGGGTGGAGGAATAGCCCGAAGGGTGGCCGGCAGGGACGCCGGCCAGTTTGTCGTCAGGGCAGGATGCCCTGTCGACAAACCCCGGAACCCGCCCGCGAACCTGGAGGGCGTAGCCCGGAAGGCGTGCCATCGGGGTGGCCTCTCTTTTGGTTACTTTTCTCTGGCCACGCAGAGAAAAGTGACCCGCTGCCCGGCAGGGCTGCGGAAGCCCGCCGCAGGCGAGCAAGCTGGCGGCAACCCCAAGTCAAAAGCGAAAGTCACTGGATCCCTGCTTCCGCAGGGATGACGGACTAGGAAGGGCCGCGCGAGCAAGGTGCGTAGAGAGACGTGCACTTCACTTTGGCGAGCGTCACGCAAACGCGCCCCAACCTACACCTCGTGATGCAACCCCTCCGCCTGCAACGCCCCACTCCGCGGCGCCAACTCCACCAGATACATCGCCGCCAGGATCAAGGCGCCGCCACCCACCATGCGCCACGTCAGTGCATCGTGGCCGAACGCGACCGCGAAACCCGCCGCGAACACCGGCTCCAGCGTCATCACGATGGCGGCGCGGGTCGGTGACAGATGCGCCTGCGCCCAGGTCTGCACCAGCATGGCGCCTGCGCCTGCCGCCAGCGCCATGTACACGACGGCCAGCCACGCGCCGCCATCCGGCGGAAGCATCGGTCCCTTCGGCAAGGTGGCGGACAGGCAGATCGCGGCGATCATCAGCATCTGCACCGTGGACAGCGCGAACGCGCTGCCCGGCCGTGACCACGCGCCCAGTCCAACAATGTGCAAGCCATACAGCGCCGCCGACGCCAGCGTAAGCCACACGCCATAACCCACGCTCAGCCCATGCAAGGCCAGCAACGCCAGTCCACCGACCGACAACAGCACGGCGATCCAGGTGACGGACGGCAACCTCTGACGCAGCAGCACCATGCCCAGCAGCGGCGTGAACACCACATACATGCCCGTGGCGAAGCCGCTGATGCTGGCGGAGGTGTGTTCCAGGCCGGTGGTCTGCAGCAGCTGGGCCACGCCATAGACGGCGCCGAGCGCCATGCCCTGCATCCATTCGCGACGCTGGAGGCGCATGAGCGGTCGATGAAACAGCAGCACCATCGACAACGCCGCGATCAGGAAGCGCACGGCCAGGAAGTCGGCCACGGGCAGGCGCGCCACCAGATCCTTGATCAGGAAGAAGGTGGAACCCCAGATCGCCGTGACGGCGATCAGTCCAAAGGTGGCGATGGTGACGTGCCGCGCTGGCGCGGCATTCATGCGGCGGCCGCCCGCTTGCGCGCCAGGCGCCACAGCTGTCCGGGGATCTGCAACAGGAAGTGCATCCAGATGCCCAGCCAGACCAGCGCTGCCACCCATGGCTTGCTGGCGTCGGGATCGAACTTTCGGAACCAGCGCCACATGCCGCGGTGCTTGTGCCGGCTGACGAACACCGGGCGATGCCGGCTGGAACTGCCCTTGCCGTGCAGCACGCGCACGTCGCCGGCGAGCATCACCTTGTAACCCGCGTCGCGCACGCGGCGGCAGAGGTCCAGGTCTTCACAATGGAGGAAATAATCTTCGTCGAAGCCGGCGAGGTAATCGAACACGCGGCGCGGCAACAGCATCAGCGCGCCGGACACCGCTTCCGCCTCCAGCAGCTCGTGCGGGATCGGGCCTTCGATGTTGATGCCCTCGCCAGCGCGATTGAACAGCGTATTCAAGGCGCGGCGCATCAACGGATCGCGGCGGTAGGAAGCCGGATCGGGCACGCCTTGCTCATCGCACACCACCGCGCCGATCGCGCCGGCGCGCGGATGCGTGGCCAGTATCGTCAGCATTCTCAGCAAGGCAGCGTTGTCGATCAGGCAATCGGGATTGAGCACGAGCAACGACTTGCCATGCGACTTGGCCGCGCCGCGATTCACCGCCGGACCGAAGCCAAGGTTGGCGTGGTTGTAGATCACCTGCAGGCGATGGTCACTCTCGTGCGCGCGGGCGATCGCCTGCGGGACGCCATCGCTCGAGGCGTTGTCGACCAGGATCATCTCCAGCGGCACATCGCAGGCGAGCACGCGCCGCACGCAGTCGCGCAGGGATGGGCCGCTGTCGGCCGCCACCACGATCACGCTGACCGGCAGCACAGGGGTAAGGGAGGGAGTCGCTTCGGTATTCACTGCGTCAAGTATGCGGGAGGGGGGGCGTATTCTGAACGTGAAGCGATACGCCCGCCTCATCCCAATGGATGACGACGATGCCTTGGCTGGCCCAGTACTTCGTGCAGGGGCGCCGGCACGCCATCCGCGCCGCGCGCCAGCCAGGGCTGTTCGCCGTCCCAGCCGCTGAGCTGCCAGCCGGCCAGACGGTGCACGGAGGCGCCATGCCGGTCCCACAGCACATGGCCCCTACCGCCCGGCAGCACGGCGGCGAACCAGCGTCCGCCCGGACCGAAACAGCATTGCGGACCCGCCTTGTCGATCACGATGCCGGCCGCGAACACATAGCGACCCCGGCCACGTCCGTTCGATTCGAACTGCACCGGCGCGCCCTCGGGATCGGCGAACGCCGGTTCGGCCTGCCGCCAGGCCACGCGCGACAGCTCGATGATGTGCGCCCCGGGCCCCATCGGCGCCAGCGCCAGCTCGTCCCATTCGGGCCCGCGCATGACCCGCGCGCTGCGACGCACGCGATGGTCAAGCATGGATTCCAGCAGCACCACCAGCGAAAAACCGACCAGCGCGCCCAGCAGCGCCGCGCCCCAGGCAAGGAGGTCGCCGCCCAGCACGCGCTGCAAGGCGTAGAGCCAGCCGGGCAAACCCCAGCGCAGGGCCAGCCGGCACAGCCTCGCGTAGTGCGGAATGCGCCGGTCGAAGCCGACCACGCCCGTCGCCAGCAGCAGCAACAGCGGCAGTCCCGCGGACCACGGCAGCAGCGCAACCAGGCCGGCCCAGGCCAGGCCGGCCACGATGCGAAAAAGCCACCCCCGAGGAGCGGCCACGTCAGGCCAACACGGACCCGGCGCGGCCGCGCGGCATCAGCCGCACCACACTCGCGCGTTGCGGAACATGCGCATCCACGGCGAATCCTCGCCCCACTTCTCTGGATGCCAGCTCATCTGCACGGTACGGAACACGCGCTCGGGGTGCGGCATCATGATGGTCACGCGACCATCGGCGGCAGTGAAGCCGGTGAGGCCACCGGGCGAGCCGTTCGGATTGAGCGGGAACTCTTCGGTGGGCCGGCCGCGGTTGTCGACGTAACGCAGCGCCACGCCCGACTTGGCTGCGCTGACGCCCTGCGCGAAGGTCGCGCGACCTTCGCCGTGCGCCACCGCCACCGGGATGCGCGAACCGGCCATGCCCTTGAAGAAGATGCTCGGCGAATCGACCACTTCCAGCGTGGCCACGCGCGCCTCGTACTGCTCGGACGCGTTGCGCAGGAACTTCGGCCAGTTCTGCGCGCCGGGGATGATGTCCTTGAGCTGGCTCATCATCTGGCAACCGTTGCAGACGCCCAGCGCGAAGCGCGAGGCGTCGGCAAAGAACGCGGCGAACTCCGCGCGCAGGTACTCGTTGTAGAGGATCGAGGTGGCCCAGCCACGGCCCGCGCCCAGCACGTCACCGTAGGAGAAGCCGCCGCACGCCGCCAGGCCACGGAAGTCGGCCAGCTTGATGCGGCCGCTGGCGAGGTCGGACATGTGGACGTCCACCGCCTCGAAGCCGGCGCGGGTGAAGGCGGCAGCCATTTCGACCTGGCCATTCACGCCCTGCTCGCGCAGCACCGCCACGCGCGGCCTGTCGCCCTTGGCGATGAACGGCGCGGCGATGTCTTCCTGCGGGTCGAAGGTGAGCTTGGGGCTGATGCCCGGATCGGTGTCGTCCAGGCGCCAGACGTTCTCGGCGTCGGCGGTGACCGGGTTGTCGCGCAGGCGTTGCATGGCGTGGCTGGTTTCGTTCCAGGCCTCGAACAGCGTGCGCCAGTTCCACTTGAAGATGGTCTCGCCGTTGTGGAACAGCTTGATGCCCAGCTTCTCCTTCGGACGGCCAATGCGATAGGCCATGCCGGTGAGCTCATGCTTGACCAGCAGCGCCTCGAAGGCCTCACGGTTGGCCGTGGCGACCTGCACCACCGCGCCCAGCTCCTCGTTGAACAGCGCGCGCAGCGTCGCTTCGGCCCAACCGTCGAGATGGATCTCCAGGCCGCAATGGCCGGCGAAGGCCATCTCCAGCAGGGTGACGATGACGCCGCCATCGGAGCGGTCGTGATAGGACAGCAGCAGGCCGCCGTTGTTGGCCTCCTGCACGAGATTGAACAGCGACTTCAGGCGCTTGGCGTCATCCAGATCCGGCGGCACGCCGCCGCCACGGTTGAACACCTGGGTCAGCGCGGAACCGCCGAGGCGGTCGCGGCAGGCGCCGAGGTCGAGCAGCCACAGCTCGGAATCGCCATGGTCCAGGCGCAGCTGCGGCGTGAGCGTGCGGCGCACGTCGGTGACGCGGGCAAAGCCGGTGATCACCAGCGACACTGGCGAGACGGTGCGCTGCGTGGTGTCGCCGTCCTTCCACACGGTCTGCATGGACAGCGAGTCCTTGCCGACCGGAATGGAGATGTCCAGCTCCGGGCACAGCTCCATGCCCACGGCCTTCACCGCGTCGAACAGCGCGGCGTCCTCGCCCTGGTAATTGACGGCGGCCATCCAGTTGGCCGACAGGCGCACTTCGCCGAGCGAGGCGATCGGCGCGGCGGCCAGGTTGGTGATGGCTTCGCCCACGGCCAGACGCGCCGCGTCGGCACTGTTGAGCAGCGCCACCGGCGCGCGCTCGGCCATCGCCATCGCCTCGCCGGTGTAGCCGTCGAAGTCGGTGATGGTGACGGCGCAGTCGGCCACCGGCACCTGCCACGGGCCGACCATCGGGTCGCGGGCATTGAGGCCGCCCACGGTGCGGTCGCCGATGGTGATGAGGAAGCTCTTGCTGCCCACGGTGGGAAGGCGCAGCACGCGCATCAGCGCCTCGTCCATGCTGATGCCGGCCAGATCGGGAATCACGTCGATGCGCGGCTTCAGGTGACGCGCATCGCGATGCATGCGCGGCGCCTTGCCGAACAGCACGTCCATCGGCAGGTCGATCACCGTGGTGTCGGTGCGCGGATCGTGCACGATCAGGCGACGCTCGGAGGTCGCCTCGCCCACCACGGCGTACGGGCAGCGCTCGCGCTTGCAGTAATCCTCGAATTCTTCCAGATCGGCCGCGCCGATCGCGAGCACGTAGCGCTCCTGCGACTCGTTGCTCCAGATCTGCATCGGCGACAGCGACGGGTCATCGCACGGCACGGTGGAGAGATCGATGCGGCCACCGACGCCGGCGTCATTCAGCAGCTCGGGGATTGCGTTGGACAGGCCACCCGCGCCCACGTCATGCACGCTGACGATCGGGTTGTGGTCGCCACGCGACCAGCAGCGGTCGATCACTTCCTGGCAGCGACGCTCCATTTCGGCGTTGTCACGCTGCACCGAGGCGAAATCCAGCTCCAGGCTGGAGGTGCCCGAGGCGACCGAAGAGGCGGCGCCGCCGCCCAGGCCGATCAGCATGGCCGGGCCGCCCAGCACGATCACCTTGTTGCCCGGCTGCACGTCGCGCTTCTGCACATGGCCGGCGCGGATGTTGGCCAGACCGCCGGCGATCATGATCGGCTTGTCGTAACCGCGGCGCACGCCGGCTTCGCCGGTCTCGTGCTCGTAGGTGCGGAAATAGCCGCCCAGCGCGGGGCGGCCAAATTCGTTGTTGAACGCGGCTGCGCCCAGCGGGCCGTCGCGCATGATCTCGAACGCGGTGGCCATGTGCGGCGGCAGCGGGCGGTCCACTTCCCACGGACGCGGCTTGCCCGGGATGCGCAGGTCGGAAACCGAGAAGCCGGAGAGACCGGCCTTCGGCTTGGCGCCACGACCGGTGGCGCCCTCGTCGCGGATCTCGCCGCCAGCGCCGGTGGCGGCGCCCGGCCAGGGAGCGATCGCGGTCGGATGGTTGTGCGTCTCCACCTTGATCGCGTACTCGACGCGCTCCGGGTGCTTGCGCCAGATGCCATCGGCGTCGGCGAAGAAGCGGTTGCCCTCATACCCCTCGACCACCGCGGCGTTGTCCTTGTAGGCGGACAGCGTGTGCGCGGGCGAGTGCTGGTGGGTGTTCTTGATCATGCCGAACAGGCTCTTGTCCTGAGCCTCGCCATCCAGCGTCCAACTGGCGTTGAACACCTTGTGGCGGCAGTGCTCGGAGTTGGCCTGCGCGAACATGAAGAGTTCGGCGTCGGTCGGATCGCGGCCCAGCTCGGCATAGCGCGCGGCGAGGTATTCGATCTCATCTTCGGCCAGCGCCAGGCCCAGCTCCTTGTTGGCCTTGTCCAGCGCGGCCCCGGCGTCGTCGCCCAGCGCCACGTGGAGCAGCGGCCCCGGCTGGCCGCCGAGGAACAGGCCCTTGGCGTCATCCAGGCTGGTCAGCACCGACTGGGTCATCGCGTCGTGCAGCACGGCCAGCACGGCCTCGTACTGCGGGGCGCCGAACGCCGGCAGCGCGGAAACCTGCCACGCCGTGCCGCGCTCCACGCGGCGCACGTCGAAGCCGGCGCCATGCAGGATGTCGGTGGCCTTGCTGGACCACGGCGAGATCGTGCCCAGGCGCGGCACCACCCACAGCGAGGCGGTCTCCGGCGCGCCGTCCTTGGCCTCCAGCACTTCCAGCAGGCGACGATGCTGCTCGCCCTCCGGCGCGCGGTCGGCGTCGATGAAGTAGACGAACCACGAGGCCTGGACCCGGGTGCCACGGTGAATGGCGTCCAGGCGTGCGTTCAGGCGTTCGAGACGAAAAGGCGAGAGGGCGCTCTGCCCATCGAGTGCGATCATGCGGGGAACGGGGGGCTATGCGGAAACGCGCATTGTACCTCAAGCCGGGTGATCGCTGCCGCGACGCAACATGGGGCGGGCTGGCGGGCCCGGCGCCTGGCGACCCGGCCCCTGGCGCTTTTGGGGGAGATCCCGGCATCCGCTGGGAGGCGGACGGCCCGCGCTACGGCAGCCCGTCTGGCAGCTCCGACGCCGCGCTCGCTTCCAGCGCCTCGCGCACGGTTCGCAGCAGTTTCTTGGTGGAGATGGGCTTGTCGACCAGGTAGAGGTGCTCCATCACCGGCAGCTCGTCCATGTCCGGCGGCGCGTCGGGTCGGGCCAGCAGCAGCACGGCGCGGCGGTAGCCATGGTCGAACAGGGCGGCCAGCGTGCGGACGCCGGTGAAGAGGTTCATGTCCGCGTCCAGCACCACCAGGTCGGGCACGCCCTGCGCCTCGATCCATTGCAGGGCCGCGGTACCGCTCTGGCTGGCGTGCGCCTGGTAACCCCAGGAGTCGAGCGTATCCACCAGCAACGACAGCTGGCCGGCCTCCTCCACCACCACCAGCACGCGCTCGGCTTCGCCCTGCAGGTCGGACTGGTCCTGCAGTTCGAGCGCTTCGGCACGTATCTGGGCCAGCGGGATGTACATGTGGAACTGGGTGCCCTGCCCCAGTTCGCTGGTCACCCGCATCACGCCGCCATGCGCCGTGACGATGCGCTTGCACGAGACCAGGCCCAGCCCGGTGCCGGTTTCCTTGGTGGTGTAGAAGGGCTCGAACAAGTGCTGCAGCGCCCCCTCGTCCATGCCGGTGCCGGTGTCGGCGACGGTCAGGCCCAGGTAGGTTCCTTCGCGCGGCTCCTCGCCCGGAACAAAAAACGACGACGGGAGCGTGACCAGCCCCGCCTCGATGCGCAGGCAGCCACCGCTGGGCATGGCCTGGATGGCGTTGAGGCTGAGGTTGAGCAGGCATTGCTGCAGTTCGGTGTGGTTGCCGTCGAAGCTGAGCTCCGGGTCGTCCGCGCCCATTTCCAGCGACACTCCACGCGGCACGCTGCCCTGCAGCAGCAGGGCCAGCGCCTCCAGCAGCGCGCCCACCCGCACCTGCTCGGCGCGTCGGGCGCCGCGGGCGAACGACAGCATCGACTGCACCATGTCCAGGCCGCGCTTGCCGCAATCGCGCACCAGCCGGCCGAGCCGGGCCAGGCGTGGATCGTCCTGGTAGTCCTGCAGGCTGTCGCCGGCCAGCAGCAAGGGCTGCAGCAGGTTGCGCAAGTCGTGGCTGAGTCCGCCTGCCAGCATGGCCAGGCTCTCGAAGCGTTGCGCGCGGATCAGTTCCGTCTCGGCGCGCCGCGCCGCGCGCTGCGCCTCGGCCTCGCGCAGGGCGCGGCGCACCGCCGAGGCGAGGCGCGCCGGGTTCTGCTTGAGGATGTAGTCGGTGGCGCCGTTGCGCAGCGCCTCGATGGCCGCCTCCTCACCGAGCGTGGCCGAGATGAAGATGAAGGGCAGGTCCTGGTCGCGCTCGCGCAGCAGGTCCAGCGCACGCTGCCCCGAGAAGCCGGGCATGCTCAGGTCCGACAGCACGATGTGCGGATCGAACTGGTCCAGCGCCTGCAGGTACTCGCGCTCGGCATCCACCAGGCGCACGTCGTATTCGATGGCGTCGGCGTCGAGCTCGGACAGCACCAGCTCGGCGTCGAGCTGGCTGTCCTCGATCTGCAGGATTCGGATTCTGGGGAGACCCCAGTGCTGCCTTTCCGCCATCGTCAACTCCGTGGTGGGGCATCCTGCCCCATCGATTTCACGCCTGTTCGGGGCCCTGGTTGAGCACGGCCCAGAACTGGCCCAGCGTGCGCACCGCTTCAAAGAACTGGTCCACGTCCACCGGCTTGATCACGTAGGCGTTCGCGCCGATGTCCCAGCTGCGCGCCAGGTCGCTCTCCTCCCGCGACGACGACAGGATCACCACCGGCACGCGGCGGAAGCGCTCGTCCGAGCGCAGGTGCGTCAGCACCTCCAGGCCGCTCATGCGGGGCATCTTGATGTCCAGCAGCACGACCGCCGGATCGAGCGGTTCGCGCCCGCTCCATTCGCCGCGGCAATACAGATAGTCCAGGCAATCCACGCCGTCCTCGAGGTGGATCACCGGATTGGCCAGGTTGGCCTCAGCCAGGGCGTCCATGGCCATTTCGGCGTCGGCGAGGCTGTCCTCGACCAGCAGAATGGTGCGGATGTCGCGTGGAGTCATGACCGCCTCTGGGCAAAGCTCTCTGCCAGGTCGGACGATGGCAGCGTGAAGTGGAAGCGTGCTCCGTGGCCCGGTTCGGCATCCGCCCAGACCCGACCGCCATGACGCGTGATGATGCGACGCACATTGGCCAGGCCGATGCCGTTGCCCGGAAATTCCGAGGCGCGGTGCAGTCGCTGGAACACGCCGAACAGCTTGCCCGCGTATTGCATGTCGAAGCCGGCGCCGTTGTCGCTGACCACGAATTCGTAGCTGCCGTCGCGGTTGCGCTGCACGTCCACGTCGATGCGCGCCACCTCGCGCTTGCCGGTGTACTTCACCGCGTTGCCCAGCAGGTTCTGCCACACCGTGCGCAGCATGTTCTCATCGCCGATCACGATCGGCAGCGGCGCGATCGACCACACGATGTGGCGACCGTGCGCATCGGTCTCGGCCAGCGCGCGCGCCTCGTCGGCCAGCGACTGCATGTCCACCGGCTGCAGGCGCAAGGCGCCGCGGCCCAGGCGCGAGAACACCAGCAGGTCCTCGATCAGCAGCGCCATGCGCCGCGAGGCATCGTTGATCACTTCGATGTAATGCCGCGAGCGCTCGTCGGCGGCCTCGCCCAGGTGCTGCTGCAGCTTGCCGGCAAAACCGCTGATGTGACGCAGCGGCGCGCGCAGGTCGTGCGACACCGAATAGCTGAAGGCCTCCAGCTCGCGGTTGACGTCGGACACCTGCTCGATCTTGCCCTCAAGCTGGCGGTTGAGCTCCTTCACCTGCTGCTCGACCAGGGCGCGTGCGGTCACGTCGCTGAGGGTGAGCAGCAGCACGGGGTCGCCGCCGGAATCCTGCTCGAGGCGGCGGGCGTTGATCACCACATGGCGATCCACCCCGTCGACGGTGCGCTGGACCAGCTCGTAGTCCCACAGCTCGCGGTCCAGCAGCAGCACGTCGTTGAGTCGCTGCAGCAGGGCGCTGTCGGTCCAGGCGCCGTCACCGATCTCGGTCAGCGGCATCGACTGGCGGAAGTCCGGCGGCAGACCGTACAACTCACCGAACGCCGCATTGACCAGCAGCGTGCCGAGGCTGGTGTCGAGCAGGGCAATCGGCTCGCGCACCGCCTGCACGATCAGCTGCGAGCGCTGCACGGCCTGCCCTTCGCGCACCTCGGCGCGCAGTCGTCGGCTGATCTGCCGCTCGGACACGATCACCACGATGGTCAGCAGCACCACCTGGGCGATGGCGGTGATCAGCAGTGCCAGGCTGCTGTTGAACGACTCGTGCTGGGCCTCCAGGCGGCGCTTGATGAGCTCGCTGTCCTCGTTGCGCACGATGCCGTCAATGAGGCTGTCCATCTTGAACAGCGTGCCGGCGTCGCGCATCGCATCGACGGCGCCATCTACGTCGCCGCGTTCTAGGCGCAGGATGGCCTGCCCGCTCAGCGCCAGCCGTCCATTGACGGTGGCGCTCAGGGAGCCAATGAGCGACTGCTGGTCGGCGCTCTCGCGGGTCATCTCGTGCAACTGGTTGAGCAGGCCCGGCACGTCGTGCCCGGCGCGCTCGGCCCGCAGACGCAACTGCGGGTCGCGATCGCCGTGGATCAGGCGATAGATGGCCGCCTCGCTGTCGCGCGTTACGTACGCGATGCGATAGGTCAGCGATTTCACTTCCGAGGAGTGGGTGACCCGCTCGTTGGCGCTGAGGGCCTCGGTGGAGCCGCTGCGCGTCACCATGTAAGGCAACGCGACGATCACCAGCACGGCGGCCAGCAGCCCGCCTAACCGCCAGCGCAGGGACACACGGTCCCGCGTGGCAGGCCGGAGTGTCGACGCCAATTTCCAGGATGAGCGCAACATGTGAGGCATGGTTGCAGAATCCCCCGGAGAATTACCACCTCCACTGCAGGCTTTTTCTTAACCCATTAGTCGGCCTTCGCCGAACCCTGGCCCGAGGTGTGCGCAGCGTCACTCATCGACGAGGGCCGCGCCCCCGGCGCCTGCCCCCAGGAACGGTTCGGTTCAGCCTGCATGGTGAAATGCAGCTCGCCGCCCGCCAGGATCTCGCCGTGGCGCAGGAAAACCCGGTCCAGCGGCTTGCCGTTGAGGGTGACCTGGCCGACATAGGGATGGGCGTCATCCAGCGGGTCTGCGCTGACCGTGAAGGTCCGGCCATTGGGCAGATGCAGGGCCGCGCGGGCCACGAACGGGCGGCCGATGGCGTATTCGTCGCTGGCCGGCGTCACCGGATAGAAGCCCAGCGCCGTGAAGATGTACCAGGCGGACATCTGGCCCAGGTCGTCGTTGCCGGCCAGGCCGTCGGGGCGCGTGGCGTACTGGCTGTCCATGATCTGCTTGAGGCGCTTCTGGGTCTGCCAGGGCGCACCGGCATAGTCATAGAGGTAGGCCAGGTGGTGGCTCGGCTCGTTGCCGTGGGCATACCAGCCGATCAGGCCGGTGATGTCCTCGACGTTGGCGAAGTGCGAGGGATCGACCTTGGCCTCGAACACGCTGTCCAGCTTGGTCACGAAGCGCGCGTCGCCGCCCATCGCCTTGATCAGCGCGGCTACGTCCTGCGGCACGTACCAGGAGTACTGCCAGGCATTGCCCTCGGTGTAGTCGCTGCCGTAGCCGGCCGTATCCGGGTTGAACGGCTCGCGGAAGCTGCCGTCGCTCTTGCGGGCGCGCATGAAGCCGGTTGCCGGGTCGTAGGCGTTGCGCCAGTTGCCGGCGCGCTTCTCGAAGGTGGCCGCCACGTCCTTGCGCCCCATGGCCTTGGCCATCTGCGCCAGCGACCAGTCGTCGTAGGCGTATTCGAGGGTCTTGGAGGCGGCCTCCTGCTCCTTGTCGATCGGCACGTAACCGAGCTTCATGTAGTCGCCCAAGTCGCCGTAGGGCGCGTAGGTCGCGCTCGCCACCATGGCCTTGAGCGCGGCGTCGGCGTCGAAGCCGCGCACGCCCTTCACATAGGCGTCGGCGATCACCGGCACTGCGTGGTAGCCGATCATGCACCACGTCTCCAGCCCCTGATACGCCCACACCGGCAGGATGCCGAACGGACTGGCCTCACGCGAGGCGATCAGCGAACGCACGAAGTCGGTGCTGCGCTGGGGCATCAGCAGCGCCATCAACGGCTGCTGCGCGCGATAGACGTCCCACAGCGACCAGGTGGAGTGGAATTCGAACTTGCCGTTCTTGTCGACGGCCTGGTGCACGGCGCCGTCCGGGCCGCGGAACTGGCCGTTCACGTCCATGCTCAGCGTGGGCGACAGCAACGCGTGGTAGAGCGAGGTGTAGAAGCCGACGCGCTGGTCCTTGCTGGCGTCCACGTCGATCACCGACAGCGCCTTGTCCCATGCCGCGCGGGCCTCGGCGCGGCGGGCGTCGAAATCCCAGCCCTTCCCTTCGGCGTCGAGGTTGGCGATGGCGTTGTCCTCGCTCACCGTGGAGATGGCCACCTTCACGCCGAGCGGCTGCTTGAGCACGCCGAAGTCGAACACGCCAACGAGGGCGCGCCCGTTCTGCGCATCGTGGTCCAGCGGCTGATTGCCCGGACCCGGGAAGCCCTTGTAGGTGATGTCGGTTTCGCGGTTGTACAGCTCGCGCGAAGCCATTGGCTGCGAGAAGCGCAGCGCGAAGCACAGCTCGCGCCCCGGCGCCCAGCCGCGCGTGGTGCGGCAGCCGGTGACGGTTCCGTCCTCATGCACGCGCAGGCTGGACCACAGCACCTTGCCGGCGTAGTCGTAGATGCTGGGCCGCAGGTCCAGCAGCAGATGCGCGGGCTTGCCCACCGGGAAGGTGTAGCGATGCCAGCCGATGCGGCGTCCGGCGGTCAGCTCGGCGCGCACGTCGTAGTCGCTCAGCGTCACCGCGTAGTAGCCGGCCTCCACCACCTCGCTGTCGTGGCTGAAACGCGAGCGGTAGCCGCTGCCCGGCTTGGCCACGTCACCCGGCTCCAGCCGCACGTCGCCGGCGATCGGCATCACCAGCACGTCGCCCAGGTCCGAGTGGCCCGAGCCGGAGAAATGGGTGTGCGAGAAGCCCAGCAGGCTGCCGTCGCCGTATTGGTAGCCGGCCGCGTACTTGTAGGCGTGCTTGAAGTCCGGCATCGCCGTGTCGGGCGAGAGCTGGATCATGCCGAACGGCGCGGTGGCGCCGGGGAAGGTATGGCCGTCTCCACCGGTGCCGATCCGGGGATCGACATCGGCCACATGCCCCGTGGCGGCGTGGCCGGGAGCCGCCAGCCCCAGCATGATCGCGGCGGCCAGCAGGCCAGGCAGCCAGATGCGCGGTGACGGACAAGCCATGGAGTTCCCCCTGAAGACAGCGAAATTTGAATCGTTCTAAGGGGTTGAACCTATCACCGGCCGCGAGACGGATGCATGCTGCGCCGCGCCATCGGTAATGGTTCCGTTCCATGCGGGCGGCGGGTTACCTTTGGATCGTTCCAATCACACGGACCCGCGATGGAAAGCCAGACCCCGGTGGGGCGCAAGATCACCCTGAACGACATTGCGGCCGGCTGCGGCGTGTCCCGCGCCACGGTTTCGCTCGTGCTGCGCGGCAGCCCGCTGGTGAACAAGCAGACCCGCGCCCGGGTGGAGGAGGAACTCCGCCGCCAGGGCTACGTGTACAACCGCGCCGCCGCCAACCTGCGCCGGCGCACGTCCTCCAGCGTCGCCCTGGTGCTCAACGAGCTGGCCAACCCGTTCTTCGCGGAGTTCGCCTCCGGCGTGGACGAGGCCCTGGGCGAAGCGGGGTTCGTCACCCTGCTGGGCAATACCGGCGAGTCGGCGGCGCGCGAGCAGGCCGTGCTCGGCTCGCTGATCGAGCACGGTCCGGCGGGCATCATCCTCGCCCCGGCCGAAGGCAGCGAGGCCCACGACGTGCTGGCGGCGGTCGGCCCACACACGCCGATGGTGCTGTTCAACCGTGAACTGGGCGGCGCCCAGCCCGAATTCGCGCACTGGGACCGGCTGATGCTGGACAACCAGCGCGGCACCCGGCTGGCCACCGAGCACCTGATCGCGCAGGGACACAAGCGCATCGCCTTTTTTGGTGGCGCGGACGACGCCAGCTCCGGCCGCGATCGCTACGCCGGCTATGCGCAGGCGATGCAGGCCGCCGGCCTCGCCATCGCGCCGCACTGGCGCGTGGAGAGCAAGCCCTCGCGCATGGACGCCGCGCGCGCCGCGCACGCCTTGTTCAACGGTGATCCCGCTCCAACCGCCGCGGTTTGCTACAACGACGCGGTGGCGCTCGGCCTGATGCTCGCCTTGCACCAGCGTGGACTGCGCCCTGGCAGCGATTTCGCCCTGACCGGCTTCGACGACATCGCCGAGGCCGCCATGAGCACGCCGCCGTTGACCACGCTGTCCACGGCGCCACGCACGCTTGGCCGCCAGGCGGCCGAACTCCTGCTTGCCCGCCTGCGCGAACCGCAGGCGAGTGCACGCACCATCATCGCGCCGGTGGAGTTGGTGGTGCGCGAGAGCAGTCGCCCTCCTCACTGACACCAGGGAACCTCGATGGCCTTTGCAGCCCCGCCCGTCCAGTCGGCCTCCACGTCGCCGGCTACGGGCAAGACGCGCTACACCGATTACCCGCTCGCGATGGCGGTGCTGACCACCATCTTCTTCATGTGGGGGTTCCTCACCGTACTCAACGACATCCTGATTCCGCACCTGAAGTCGGTGTTCGAACTGAACTATGCGCAAGCGATGCTCGTGCAGTTCACCTTCTTCGGCGCGTACTTCCTGATGTCGCTGCCGGCGGGCCGTCTGGTCGCGCTGCTGGGTTACAAGAAAGGCATCGTGGCGGGCCTGGCGATCGCCGCCCTCGGCGCCTTCGGTTTCTGGCCGGCGGCGCAGCTGCACTCGTATGCGGCCTTCCTCGCGGCGCTGTTCGTGTTGGCCACCGGCATCACGGTGCTGCAGGTGGCGGCCAACGCGTACGTCGCCCTGCTCGGCCCCGAGCGCACCAGCTCCAGCCGGCTCACGCTGGCGCAGGCGATGAATTCGCTCGGTACCACCATCGGACCGAAGTTCGGCGGCCTGCTGATTCTTTCCGCCGCCGCCACCCTGGCGCCGCTGGCGCTGCGCACGGCGCCGGAAACCGTGCAGCTCGTGCAGACCCTCAACAGCGCGCCGGCCACACAGACCATCGAGGCGATTCGCCAGGCGCCGCCCGATCGCCTCGTCGCCGCGCTCAACGATGCATCGGCGAGCGCGCTTGATCGCCTGCCCGTGCAGGACGTGGCGGCCAGCTTCGTGCAACTGCCGGCGGCGCCGTTGGCGCAAGTCGTGGACAGCCTCTCCGGCGCGCCGTTGCTCGCCACGCTCGCGGCCATGTCGCCACAGCAACTGGCCGCCCTGCCCCCAGCCTCGCTCGCCACCGCGCTCGACAAGCTCGCATCGTCGCGACTGAACGCGCAGCAGGCGGCGCAGTTCGCCGGCGTGCGCGCAAACATTCCGGCTGACACCACGCAGCAACTGGCCAGCTACCGCCAGAAGCAGGCGCAGCTGGTGCAGGCGCCTTACCTCGGCCTGGGCGTCGCGCTGATCGCGCTCGCCGTGGGCGTGTGGCTTTTCCGCCTGCCGCCGCTGACCGAATCCACCGAACAGGCCGACACCTCGCATCACACGCTGATGGATGCACTGCGGCACCGCCATGTGCTGTTCGGCGTGCTCGCCATCTTCTTCTACGTGGGCGCGGAAGTGTCCATCGGCAGCTTCCTGGTCAACTACCTGTCGCTGCCGGAAATCGGCCACATGAGCGAACAGGCTGCCGCGGGCCACGTGATGTACTACTGGGGCGGCGCGATGGTGGGACGCCTCGCCGGTTCCGCGCTGCTCGTGTACATCAACCCGCGCAAGTTGCTGGCCGCCTTCGCCGCCATCGCCGGCCTGCTGGTGCTCACCACCATGCTCACGAAGGGCAACGTGGCGATGGTCAGCGTCATCGCCATCGGCCTGTTCAACTCGATCATGTTCCCGACCATCTTCGCGCTGGGCATCGAGCGGATGGGCCCGCTCACCGGCAAGGCTTCCAGCCTGCTGATCATGGCCATCGTCGGCGGCGCGCTGGTGCCGCTCGCCCAGGGTGTGCTGGCCGACCACATGGGCATCCAGCACGCCTTCATCCTGCCGCTGCTCTGCTACGGCTACATCGTCTTCTACGGCCTGCGTGGCTCGCTGATTCGCGAGCCCGCCGTACCTGCCGCCACTCCTGAGAACGCTTGATGTCCCGCACCATCCTCTGTTTCGGCGAAGCCCTGATCGATTTCCATGGCGAGGGCAACGACGCCCGCGGCTTCCCACGCGCTTTCGTCCCCTTCGCGGGCGGCGCCCCCGCCAATGTCGCGGTGGCGGTCGCAAGGCTTGGCGGCGACGCCGCGTTCGCCGGCATGCTGGGCAAGGATGTGTTCGGCGATTTCCTGCTCGACAGCCTGCAGCGCGAGGGCGTGGACGCGGCGGGCGTCGCCCGCACGGATGAGGCGAACACCGCGCTCGCGTTCATCTCGCTCGACGCGCACGGCGACCGCAGCTTCAGCTTCTACCGCCCGCCCTCGGCGGACCTGCTGTTCCGCCCCGAGCACTTCCATGAGGATGGTTTCAAGCAGGCCACCGTGTTCCATGTGTGCTCCAACAGCATGACCGATCCGGCACTGGCCGAAACCACGCGCGATGGCATGCGCCGCGCAAGCGACGCGGGCGCGCTGGTGAGTTTCGATCTCAACCTCCGTCCGGCGTTATGGCCTCGCGAGATCGATCCCCGCCCGCTGGTGTGGCCGGCGCTGCAGCTGGCCGACGTGGTGAAGCTCAGCGCGGAGGAATTCGCCTGGCTCGCCGTGGATGGCGAGGAAGTGGTGCTTGAGAAACTGTGGGAGGGGCGCACCCGCCTGCTGGTGGTCACCGATGGTCCCAATGCGCTGCGCTGGTTCCACCCCGATGCCGAAGGTGAATTGCCGGCCTACTCCGTGCCGGCGGTGGATACGACCGCGGCGGGCGACGCCTTCGTCGGCGGCCTGCTGCTGCGACTGGCCGCGTTGGAGCCATCCGGCGACCGCATCGACCACCTGATCAGCCAATTGCCACGCCTGCACGACGCGCTGCGCTTCGCCGCCGCCTGCGGCGCGCTCACGGTGACCCGCCAGGGTTCGTTCATCGCCATGCCTGACGAAAACGAGGTGCTGGATTTCATGGAGAACCACGCATGACCACGCCCGACTTCCGCAGCGAGGCGTTCCTGCGTGAGCACATCGCGCACACGATGGCCTTCTACCACCCGCGCGCGATCGATCCGGACGGCGGCTTCTTCCACTATTTCAAGGACGACGGCACGGTCTACGACCGAAGCCATCGCCATCTGGTGAGCAGCACGCGCTTCGTCTTCAACTACGCCATGGCGGCGCGCGAATTCGGCAATCCCGAATACCTCGACTCCGCCCGCCACGGCCTGCGCTACCTGCGCGAAGTGCACCGCGACGCGACGAGCGGCGGCTACGCCTGGACCATCCGCGACGGCAAGCCGGAAGACCGCACCAATCACGCCTACGGCGTGGCCTTCGTATTGCTGGCCTACGCCACCGCGCGCAAGGCAGGCATTGCCGAAGTCGATCCATGGATCGAGGAAACCTGGAACCTGCTGGAGCAACGCTACTGGGACGCCGACGCCGGCCTGTACCGCGACGAAGCGGACGCGCAGTGGCGCTTCAGCGATTACCGCGGCCAGAACGCCAACATGCACATGTGCGAGGCGATGCTCGCCACCTACCAGGCCACCGATGAGCCGCGCTATCTCGAGCGCGCGCTCACCCTCGCCGACCACATGACGCGTCGCCAGGCCGCGCAGGCGGACGGCCTGGTGTGGGAGCACTACGACGTGCACTGGAAGGTGGACTGGAACTACCACCTGGACGATCCCAAGCACCTGTTCCGCCCATGGGGCTTCCAGCCCGGACACCAGACCGAATGGGCCAAGCTGCTGCTGATCATGGAACCGCTGCTGCTCGAGCGCGGCCGCGAGGAGAACTGGCTTGCGCCGACCGCCAAGCACCTGTTCGACACCGCGCTGACGCGCGCCTGGGACAGCGAGCACGGCGGCATCTGCTACGGCTTCGCGCCTGACGGTCGTGTGTGCGACGACGACAAGTACTTCTGGGTGCAGGCGGAGTCACTGGCTGCCGCCGCCTTGCTCCACGCGCGCACGGGGCTGGCCGAGTACGACGAGTGGTACGTCAAACTGTGGGATTACGCCTGGCGGCATTTCGTCGACCACCGGCATGGCGCGTGGTATCGCATCCTCACGCGGGACAATCGCAAGATGGACGATGAGAAGAGTCCGGCGGGGAAGACGGATTACCACACGATGGGCGCGTGCTACGAGGTGCTGGAGTTGGTGCGTGAGGGTGGTGTGCCCTGAGGGAGCTGGGTTTCGCTCGTCGTCTTGGCGATCTGCCTTCCTACACGTCATCCCAGCGAAGGCTGGACGGAGCGCGAAGCGCGGAGAACGCCCGAAGGGCGGCCCCGAAGGGGCGAACGCAGCGAGTCATCCAGTGACTTTCGCCTTTGATTTGAGGGTGCCGCGAGCG
>NZ_QQSY01000004.1:0-64782 GCF_003351225.1 Dyella solisilvae | reverse complement strand
GGGCCTCATCGTCCACCCCTCACCGCCTCACAGGGGTATGGGTGACGGCTCGTGCCGCTTCGCGGCACATCGCATCCCCAAACCCTCACAGCTCTTTGCAGGAACGCGCCGGCGTGCGACGGCATAGGTTGTCGCCCGTCCTGGGACGCGCACAGAGTGCGCTCCTACGAGGAAGAGTCCGCTCTTGGCTCTTGGCTCTTGGCTCTTGGCTCTTGGCTCTTGGCTTTTAGCTCTTGGTCTTTCGTTCTGGCTTTTGACCTCCCCTCCCCTATGCCGCGGCGGGCGGGTGGAGGAATAGCCCGAAGGGTGGCCGGCATGGACGCCGGCCAGTTTGTCGTCAGGGCAGGATGCCCTGTCGACAAACCCCGGAACCCGCCCGCGAACCTGGAGGGCGTTAGCCCGGAAGGCGCGCCATCGGGGTGGCCTTTCTCTTGGTTACTTCTCTTTGGCCAAACAAAGAGAAGTAACCCGGCGGCCGGCAGGCCGGCGGAAGCCCGCCGCAGGCGAGCAAGCTGGCGGACACGGCAAAGCGAAAGCAAAGATCAAAGTCACTGGATCCCAGCCTGCGCTGGGATGACGATCTAGGAAAGGGTGCGCCCAGTTGGCGCATCACGCTCCGTCTAAGTCGCGCCTGCGTATGGATAGCGTCCCACGTGTGGCTGCCCCTGGGAGGGCCGCCAAGCGACCCTCCCCCTTCCCCTCTCACTTCCCAGCCTTACCCTGCGGCGTCACCGTAATCGCCAACGCCTCCACATAGGTGATGCTCACCAGATCGCCCACCTTGAGCCTGTTCAACTGCGCCTGGCGCTCGGGATCCTTCACCTCGATCACGCGCTCGTGACCGTCTTCACCAGTCAAGGTCACGGTGTGGTTCTTCAGGTCCAGCGCCGTGAGCTTGGTGGTCACCGTGATCGAATGACCGGTGGTCATGCCAGGCGTCGAACCCTTGGGCGCGGTAGTGGTGCCGCCCTCGACTTCAGTGCCCAACTGGTGGTGGCCGTCGGCGGGCAGGATCTGCAGCGCCAGCGCGGCCTGGAAATGCGCGCTGACCTGGTCACCCGGCTTGATCTGGTCGAAGTTCTTCACTTCCGGCCCGGCCTCGATGGTTTCTTCATGGCCGCTGGGCCCGCGCAAGGTAATCAGGCGCTTGTCGTGGTCGATCGACACGACGGTGGCGGTAAGCGTCTTCTCCTGGCGCGCCAGCTCGCCCGCCGTGGTGTGGACGGTGGAGGAATGCGCGACCTCCTGCGCCTGCGACGCCATCGGCAGCGCCAGAGCGACGGCGAGCGCCGCCGCGAGCAACGACAAGGGGGAAACATGCGGCTTGGTCATGGTCGATCTCCTCTGGCAGTCATAAGGCCGGACACGGTCCGGCGGATTCGGGCCGGTCAGCCTGCGGGCGGCCCACCGGAAGGGGATGGGGCGTGTTCTTCGGGACGCGGTGGCGGGGCCGCGGGCGCTTCGTACCAGCGCTCCGGCGGCACCCACACCTTTTGTTCGGGTTGCCGTCTGAAGTGGGGCGACATCACCTGCACGCCGAATTCGTTGAAGGCATCCACGATGTGACGATTGAGCTCGGCCTCGGTCTCCACGTGGATCGCCGGATACGCCGTGGCTGCGTTGAGCTGGTACACGATGTAGTAGTCCGCCAGCGCCGTATGCAGCACGAATGGCCGCGGCTCCTTCAGCAGATAGGACGTGCGCGCGGCCGCCAGTTCCAGCAGCGCGTCCACCTGTCTCCATGGCGTGTCGTAACCGACACTGACCGTGACGGTGAGCAGCAGGCCCTCCTGGCGCGACTGTCGCGTGAAGTTGCGCATGGGTGACGACGACAGCACGGAATTGGGGACGGACACTTCCTCGCGGGTACGCGTGACCAGCTTCATCGACAAGGCGCCCAGCTCCAGCACGGCGCCTTCGTAGTCGCCGACGTGCACCCAGTCGCCGGTGCGCACTGCGCGCGAGTAGAGCACCACCAGCCCACTCATCACCTGGTTGACGATGCCCGCCGAACCGAGCGAGAGCATCACGCCAAGAAACACCGTGACGCCCTTGAACGCATCGCTGTTGGAGCCCGGGATATAGGGATAAGCCACGATCAGCGCGAACAGCCAGATCAGCGCGGACACCAGGCGCCGGGTGACCACGGCGGTCGGAGCCTCCAGCCAGCCCACCGTCACCGTTCCTGCCTCCACCGCACGGAACCATGCGCCGATGAGTCGCACCACGCCACGGGTGACGAGGAAAATCACCACGAGGGTCAGAAGGTTCGGCAGCTGGTTGACCAGGCCCATGCCCAGGTCCAATGCGGTGTTCACCAGGTATTGCCCGAGCACCTCGCCCCACGGGCTCGTATAGGGAAACTGGCGCAGCACGAAACTCAGCCACAGGTAGCCCAGGAACAGCATGGCGGCCACTCGCACCAGGCTCGCCAGTCGGCGCAACAGGGTCCAGATCAGCGGACGCAGGTCGAAGCCGGCGATATTCAGTTGCAGGCGCGCATGGGTAATGGCGATCAGGCGACGCTGCAGCATCCGATCCACCCGCATCAGCGCCCAGCACAGCGCGAACAGCACCACGCTCGCCAGCACGCTAAGGCCGACGCCTCGCAGCAAAAGGCCCGGCTCGCGGGATGCATCGCGCTCCCGCACCGTCTCCCGCAGCACCTGCACCGCCTGGTTGGCGGCCCGTTCCAGCGCAGCGCGGTCGCCACCTTCGACATCGCCCGGCAGAAGGCCGAACAGCATCAGGTTGCCGCCGTGCACCAGCACGCCCTGTTCGGAACCCGATTCGACCCAGGACGTGTAGATGTCGGTCGGCTTGAGCTTGTCGATCACGCCTTCGATGCGCTCGCCGGCCGAGCGTGCGCGGTCGGCCGGCGAAATGCCGTGGAATGGGGCGTAAAGCGTGACGACGGTGCGATTCCATACGCGCACGGGCGCGCCTTCGGCGCTGGCGCCGAGCACCTCGGCGGCGCTTGAGGCCGGGGCCGGCAGCTCGGGCGGCGTCTGCGCCGATGCCGGCGCGACTCCAGCCAGCCCGGTGATGGCCAGCATGGCCAGCGTCAACACGCATCGATGCGCACCGACGGCGAACCGGGCCCACCATGGCGCCGGGCGCGCGCATCGTCGCGCGCGCCGGCCAGGGCTGGCGGCCATGGAAACGGCGGTCATCATGACGCCATGTTCTGCCAGGACGGTCGCCGCCACGAGCGTAAATCCACGCAAACCGTCTACGTAGTTCTACCGAATTGGTCACGTCCGGACCACATTCACGGTCCGCGCACGCTTCCGCCCTACGCCGCGCTGACACAGCGCACGCCTGACGCCGGGCCGCCGCGCCGAAGCGGTAGCGAGGCCAGGTCGACAACAGTTGCAAGCGCGACATTTCCGTGCGCAATCGACTGCGCCGGAGCTTGATGCGCGCGATATAGTGTTCACAACTGTACCGCGCTGCGGCTGCAGCCGATGCGGGCGTCACGTCCGCACCTGTTGCGTACATTCATGGGAGAACGACCATGCGATATACGTTACTGGAAGGCAGCAAGGACGGTCTGACCCTTCTCGCACGCGTGTTGCTGATGATCCTGTACGTGGTGTTCGGCTGGACCAAGCTGATGGCTTTCTCTGGCACCGTCGCCTACATGACCTCGGTAGGCGTGCCCCTGCCAGCCGCGTCGACCGGACTGGCAGTGATCATGGAGTTCGGCGTCGGCGTGGCCATCGTGCTCGGCTTCTATACGCGGCCACTGGCGTTGGTGCTGGGGTTGTATACGCTGGCCGCCGCCCTGATCGGCCATCCGTTCTGGAACATGGTCGACCCGGACCGCGCCAACGCGATGATCAACTTCTACAAGAACGTGAGCATCGCCGGCGGCCTGCTGTTGTTGTGCCTGACAGGTCCGGGCCGCTACTCGCTCGATGGCAAATAGACGTCTCATTGCAATCGGACGCTTCCCCCGAAGCGGGAGCGTCAATGGCCGCCCAGGGTCGGCGTGACCATCCGGTTACGCAGCACGCCGGTGGGCGGCCTTACTGGCGCGTAGCCCCACCGAGGCTCTGCAACAACTGCTGGGCCTCCCCCGAACGCGGCGCCACCGCCACCAGACGCTCGGCATACTCGCGCGCTTTCTGCGTATCGCCCGCATCGCGCTCGAAACCCGCCAGCGCGAACAACAGCGAAGGATCGTAGGGCGAACGCTGCAGGGCATCGGCCAGCACCGTGCGGGCCTGCCCTCCCTGGCCGGCCGAGTTCAGCGCCACGCCGTAGACATAAGCGAAGCGTGCGTTCCCCGGCGCGGCCTGGTGCGCGCGCGCCAGCCACTCCAACGCATCCTGCTGGCGGTTCTGGCGAACCAGCGACAGGCCCTTGGCGTGCAGCAGGTTGGCGTTGCCCGGCGCCGCGGCGAGGCCCTCGTCGATCACCTGGCTCGCCTCCTGCTCTCTCCCCATCGCACGGTACATGTCGGCGAGATTCACATACGCCGGCACGAAGTCTGGCTGCAGGCGCAAGGCGTGACGAAACGCCTGTTCCGCCGAAGCCATGTCGCCACGCTCGACATAGACCAGGCCAAGGTCGAAGTGCGATTCGGGACGGTCGGCGATGGCCTGCTGCGCCTGCACGTAGGTGGCGAAAGCGCGATCGCGCGCTGCGCGCTGGCCCGCATCCAGCTGGCTGTCCGGTACACCGGCGAGCACCCGGCCCGCCTTCACCCGGACATCCAGCACGGGATCGTCCGCCAGCGGCGCGGCGAGGGGCCCTCGCACTTCAGGAGGGAAAGCAGTGAGTGCATCCAGCGCCGCCGCGCGCATCAACGGATCGACGTCACCCAACGCCATCTTCAGCGTCGACACCGCAGTGGGGCTGGGGTAGTGCTGCAGCTCGCTGACGGCGGTGGCTCGCGCAATCGTTGGCGATCCGGCGTCGCCCGCCAGCGCGGTGAGCAGATCGGCGGCGCCCGGCTTGCCATGGCGGGACGCATCGAGCGCATCGACGAAATGCTGGTAACCCTTTCGCTCGGGTCCATGCGCCTTCTCGATGGCGTCGGCGGCCCATTGCGCGCCCTTGTCGGCATGGCAACTGGCGCAGGCATTGGGCACGCCGTACTTCACGGTGAGGTCGGGACGCGGCACGCGGATGGAATGATCCGGTCGCGCATTGATCACCATGTAATTTTTCGACGGCATGTGGCATGCCACGCACTGCGAGCCGGGACTGCCGTCCTTGTGCATATGGTGGGCGGCGGTGTCGTAAACGGCCGGCGTATGGCAGCTTTCGCACAGCGCGTTGCCTTCCGCGCGGGTTTTGGCGGTGTGCGGATCGTGGCAGTCGCTGCAGGTCACGCCCTTGGCGTACATACGACTCTGCAGGAACGAGCCGTAGATATAGACCTCGTCCAGTTGCTGGCCGTCGGCGTAATAGCGGCCGTCGGTGAGCAGCACGGGATCGTGCGTGTCCATCAAGCGGCCGGTGGGCGCGGTGTCTGCGGCGATGATGTTGCGGCGCGAGTGGCACACCGCGCAGGTCTCCACTTCGCGATGCGTGGCCAACGGCGCGCTGCGCGCGGGATTGCCACTTGCGGGGTTGGGTATCCAGTGCGCGCCCTTGCGCTCATCCAGTGCGATGGCCAGGCCCATGCTGGCGTCGCGCTGCTTCCGCGTCGTGTCGCCGGCGGCCCACGCAAGATGGCGAGAGCCGGGTCCATGGCAGGCCTCGCAGGCCACGTTGATCTCACTCCAGCTGGTCTTGAACGTATTGGCGACGGCGTCGTAGTTGCGCTGCACATGGGTGGAATGACAGTCGGCGCACATGTAGTTCCAGTTCTGGTTCAACCGCGTCCAATGCAGCACGTCGTGCACATCGATGCGCTCACCGGGGTAGAGATTGAACCAGCGTTGCCCGCCCGCGACGACTGGCCGTGCATCCCATGCAGCGCGCAGCGCCTGCAGTCGTCCATCAGGGAACGCCACCAGGTACTGCTGGAGCGGATACACACCGAAGGCGTATTTGATCTCGAAGTCACCCGGCTTGCCGTCGGGGCCGTCAGTCTTCACGAGGTACGTATCGCCACGCCGGGAAAACCTGGCGACCGAACCGTCCTGCTTGAGCGAGCCGCCATCAAAGCGACCTTCGATGTTGGTGGCGTTGGCCACCTGCATCGCCTGCGCGTGGTGCGACTGCCGCCACGCATCCGCTTCCTTCCGGTGACAGGTGCTGCACGCGCCAGCGCCCACATAATGCGCGGGCGGAGCGGCCGGAGCCGCGGCCACCGGGGCGGACGTCGCGATCGCCGGGCCACCAGTGCTGATTGAGGCGCCCTGAGACGGCTGCCGCAGCCACCAGGCTCCCAGCACAAGCAGCACCAGCAGGCCGATGCCGAACGGCGCCCACCACCGCCCATGGCTGCCCGGCGACGACGAAACCGGTGAGGGTGCGTGCGGCGTGCGACGGGACGGCGTTGCCTTGGACGAACGCTTGCCATGGCTCCGCTTGGATCGTCCCATCCCCTGCCCCCGATACCATCGTGTGAGTTGGGCGCGCTCGTGCTCAGGCGCGCCGCCAGGTCAGCCGTGCGGGCATGGTATCGAGCCGATGCGATGAGTTCGTGAAAGCGCCGGGCATTACGCCGGGTTGAGTGGCGGCAGCGCGGGCGCACGATGGCCGCGCCGCTGCCGGCGCCAGTGGCCCCGTGCACGCGACACGCCCTCCACGATGGCGGTGGCCGACCAGGCTGCCGAGGCCTGTCCATACAGCGTGTCCTGCAACGCCGACCAATCGCCTCGCAGCGCGTCGTCGCCATAGGCGACACACCAGTCCTGCATGGTGGGCGGGCCGCCGTCCTCCGCGGCGCGGCGCACCCAGGCATCCACGGCCTCGGCCAGCGCGGCGGGCGACGTTGCGTGGCGCTGCCGCTTCAAGGCGGCAAACATCACCGGCTCAGCGTGTCGTCGCCGTTCACGCCAGGCGCGCCACCAGGCCAGACCCCGCCGCAACCGATCGCTGAATCGCCACATCAGTCCGCCCAGCGCCAGCATCCCCAGCGTGGCGATCCCGACATCGCTGGAGCACCACTCGATCAGGCGCGGCATCACGCCCTGTTGCGGCAGGGCGAAGCGCGGTCTGGACGGCGCACCCCACCAGGCGTGGAAGCTCACGCCCGGCACGTTGCTCTCGCGCCAGGTGCGCGTGCGGCTGTCCATCCAGCGCACGGTGACTGGCGGCAGCGAGTAATGGCCGCGCCGCTGGATCACGTAGCTGGCCGAGTCAACGCGGCTGCCGCCGACAAAGCCGCCCTGCTTTCCCACCATGTCACGCGTGACCGGTGGCGTCGCATACAGCGCCAACCCTTTCACCGGTTTGAATTCCGTCGGCGGCAGCATCATCGCCGGGGCGCCCTCCGCGGTGATCTCGATGCGGCGCGTGACGCCGTCGCCCACGTGCAGGCCGCCGCTCTCGGGCGTCACCGTCTGCGTCAGCGTGACCGCACTGGCAATCAGCGCCTGGGTCACCCCCGCAGGCAACGCCAGTGGCTGCACCTGGAGCGTGAGCGGCGTGGTCTGCACCGTCACCGGACTCCCCTGGGCGCCGACTTTCGCCGTCACGTCGAATGCAGGGATCTCGAGCGCGCCGGACACCAGCGGCGTCAGCAGGTAGGTGCGCGACACGCCCGACCAGGTCGCTCCATTGACGGTCTCCACCAGATGACCCGGCGTTTCGTCGGTAAGCGACAGATAGGCGCCATCCACATGCACTTCGGGCAACACCGGCGCCTCCTTGAAGAAGTCCGGCGTCAGCATGTCGACCTTGATGGTGGCCGTCTCCCCCTCAACCAGGGCGCCGGGAGGCTCCTGATGCACACGAACCTGCAGCGGGGGCGGCGTGGACGGCGGAGTCGCCACCGTCGCGGCAGGCGCGGGCTGCTGGGCGTGCGCCCATCCAGCCAGCAGCAGGCAAGCCATGGGGAGCCACGCCTTCATGGATGCGCCTGAGCCGGAGGCGCCGGCGCCGTCGAGGCCGCGGCTGGTGCAGCGGTTCGCGCCGGAGTCTCGCTTTCGACATTGAACTTTGTGCGCAGGAAATCTGCCGGCGAGACATTGAGGTTGCGCATCCATACATCGGCAGGCAACTCGGACGGCCGCGGGCCCATCATCTTTTCGGTGGCATTGCCCTTCTTGCCTTCCTTGTCGAACTTCACCTCGTCGGGCTTCAGTTCTTCGTCCGGCGTCTCAGGCGGCACTTCTTCCCGCTGCTTGATCAGTCGCGTCATCAGCGCCAGGTTGTCCTGCGCCTGGGGGAACGGATGGCGCGTGCGCAGCGCCTGGTTGTAGGCGTCCTTGGCCTCCTGGTACTCCATGCGCCGCGCATAGCAGTTGCCGGTCATGAATTGCGCGTCGGCGCCGGGCAACGTTTCGAAGATCTTTCGCGCGTCGTCGTAGCGTCCATGCTGGTACAAGGCCAGGCCCTTCCAGTACGGATCCTGGAAATGCTCGGCTGCCCGACCAAAATCGCGGTGCTCGTAGTACCAGCGCCCCTGCTGATCGGGTGTAAAGAACCAGTCGGCCACGTGCCGGTCAGCCGCGCTGGCCGGCGCGGGCATGGCGCCCAGTCCCAGCGCGCCGAGCACGAATACCCAACGCACCATCCAACCGCGGCGGAACCACAGCAAGGCCAGCAACACCAGCGGATAGCACAGGTAGTAGCCGTACTCCTTCCAGCGGATGGTGGCGGTGCTGTCGTGCACGATGGCCAGGTGATGCAGCGCCTCGCGCTGTACCCAGCGCATGTCGGCATCGTCGGTGGTGATGCTGGCCAGCGGCACATGGGCCTGCGAGGACAGCCGCTCCAGCGCCGCGTCGTCGAGCCTCGCCTGCACCGGCCCACCCTCCGCGCCGGTCACGAGCGCGCCCGACGGCGCCCGCAGCGGGCCACCCTTGGTGGTGCCCACCGCGAGCATCAGCACCTGCTGGCGTGAATGCTGGTGGTGCTGCACGAACGCGGCTATTTGCGTGTCATCGAAACCGCTGGTGAAGAACACCACGGTGCCGGGATCGCTCTCGGCATCGAGCAGGTGGTCGGCCATGGCCAGCGCCGCGGCCGCGTTCTGTCCCCTCGCCGGCAACAGGTCGGTGGTAATGGCGGACAGGAACAGCTCCATCAGCGCCGGATCGTCGGTGGGTGGCAGCACCATGTGCGCGGTGTTGGTGTAGACGATCAGGCCGATGCGGCCGCCAGCGCGCAACGCCACGAGGTCGCGGATCTTCTGCTTCGCGCGCTCCAGCCGCGTGGGCGCCACGTCGATGGCGTTCATCGCCGGCGACAGGTCGAGGGCCACCACCATCGGCGCCCGATCCTCTGCGAACGGCGGCGGGTCCAGCTCCCAGGTCGGCCCGGCGCAGGCGATGGCCCCGAGCACCAGCACCGCACACACCAGGTGGATCGGGCGGGTGCGCCACCTTCCGTGGTCACCCACCACCAGATGCTTGAGCAGATGCGGAGCGATCATGCCTTTCCAGCGCTGCAACGGATCGTTGCGCCGGTTCCACCACCACAGCAGCAGCGGCCCCATCGGCGCGAGCAGCAGCCATAGCGGACGGATGAAATGGAAGCCCTGCTCCATCGCTCAGCCCTCCGTCGGCTCGGCGGTGAGCGACTCGGCCGCGCGTCGGCGTGCGATCGGCGCCAACAGGCCCAGCATCAGCAGGTGGTAGGCCAGCATCAGCAGCAGGGCGGCGCCCAGCGGGTAGTAGTAGAGCTTCACCTTGGGCCGGTACACCGAGTGCTTCACCTTGCTCGGCGTCATGCGATCCAGCAAGGCGTAGATGCCCGCGAGCTGCTGGCGGTTCTCGCCCCGATAGCTCTGCCCGCCCGTGGCCTTGGCGATGCGCTGCAGCGCCTGCAGGTCCACCCGATCCTCGCCGGTGGCATGGGGATCACCGATACCGATGGTGTGGATCACGATGTGATGCGCCCTGGCGATGGCGGCTGCCTTCTCCGGTGGAAGGCGGCTGGCGGTGTCGTTGCCGTCGGTCAGCAGGATCAGCACGCGATCGCGCTGCTGAGAGTGTTCGGTCATCTTCACCGCCATGCCGATGGCGTCGCCTATCGCCGTCTGCGGCCCGGCCATGTTCACGCGCAGCTCGTCCAGCAATTCGCGCACCGCCACGTGGTCCAGCGTCAGCGGCGCCTGCGGAAACGCATTGGTCCCGAACACGATCAGCCCGATGCGATCGGTGGTGCGGCGCTGGATGAACTCATCGACCACGCCCTTCACGGCGGTAAGGCGATCGGTGCGCCGCCCTTGCTCGTCGACGAAATCCGGCGTGGCCATGGAGCCGGACAGATCGATCGCCAGCAGCAGGTCGCGCGCCGACTCCGTGCGTTCCACCGGAGGCTCGAGCCACTGTGGCCCCGCAAGGGCCAGCACCGCCAGCACCCAGCAGATCGGCGCCAGAATGCGACGCAGCCAGTTGCCCCGCAGAATCACCGCGCCGCGTGATGGCGTCTGCCCGGTGATCCGCGAAAGATCGTCGAAGAACGGCACGCGGATCGCACGGGTGCGCTCGCCGTAGGGCGGCAATAGCCACCACACCAGCAGTGGCGACGGCAGGATCAGTAGCAGCCACGGGTGCTCAAGCTGGAACATGGCCGTCGATCCACTGGTGCAGCAAGGCCATCAGCGCCGTGATTTCGTCCGCGCGGGGTTCGCCAAGGCCGTAGGCCAGCGTGCCCAGCACCTTGCCCGGCCCTTCGCTGAAGACGTTACCCGCAAAGGTGCGGTCCAGGTAGGCCAGCCACGCCGCGCCGCTCAACGGCGCCACCTGCGCGCGCGGCGCCCAGGCCAGCACGGTGCGCTTGACCAGTGCCGGCAACGCCAGCAAGGCCTGCGTGCGCTGCGAGGGATCGGCTACCGCCCGCTCGATCCTGGCCAACTCGGCCTGCGCTTCGCGGCGGTACCGGTCCCGCCGCCAGCGACGCCATCTACGGACCACCCACCATGACAACAGCACCAGCACGATCGCGGCCAACACCCACCAACCTGCGGTTTGCGGCGCCCATGACACCGGCGAGGGATCCGCAATGTCCTTGAGCTGGGCGATGGAGGCCGCTTCGGGAGCCTTGGCGGGAACAACGATCATGGCCTAGCCCCGGCGTTGTGCGAAGTGACCGAGCAGGTGGGCCATCTGCGCCACCGTGGGCTGCTCGGTATCCATCGCGAGCAGCGGCACGCCGCAGCGCTGCAGCAGGGCCACGGTCTGCTGCAGTCGCGTATCGAACATCCTGCCCAGCGGTTCGCGGACGGTCCGGCGCTCAAAGTCCAGCTCGAGTTGCAGTTCGCCTTCGGTCACCACGATCTTGCCGCGATCGGGGATCGCCCGCGCCGACGGATCGAATACCAGCGCGGCGATCACGTCGTTGTGCGCGGCCAGTTCGCGCACCAGCTGCAGCGTCTCCTCGTCGGCGCCGAGGAAATCGCTGACCACCAGCACCAGGTAGTCGTGCGTGGCCAGGTGCAGGGCCGCTCGCAACGCGGCATCGAGCTGGCGTGGCTGGCTGCGCACCGGATCGTCTGCGCGCAGCGCCTGGTTGTGGCGCGCCAGCGTGCCCAACAACATCTGCACGTGGCTGCGGCTGCGATGCGGACGCACGCTCTCGATGCGGCTGTCGTCGAACACCACCGCGCCGGCGCGGTCACCCATCTGGAAAGCCATCCAGGCGCCCAGCGCGACGATCTCCGCCGCCACCACCGACTTCATCGCGCGGCGCGTGCCGTAGAACATCGAGATGCGCTGGTCGACCACGAACAACGCGGGGCGATCGCGCTCCTCGGTGTACGAGCGCACCAGGGCGCGTCCCACGCGAAGGGAGGCCTTCCAGTCCAGTCGGCGCAGGTCGTCGCCCGGCACGTAGGCGCGGATCTCCTCGAAGTTGAGCCCGCGCCCGCGCAGCCTGGATGCGTGGCGACCGCTGAGGATGCTGTGGTGCGGCCGATGCGGCGCCAGGTTGAGGCGGCTCGCGTCCATCTCCATGCGCACCAGGTGCGCCGGGGTCACGTAGACGGTACCGATGTCGTCAGGTGGCGCCTTGGCCATGTCCATCTCCTACGCCGGTAGGGCCACCAACTCCAGTATCCGGTCGATCACCTGGTCGGCGCGGATGCCTTCGGCGCTTGCGTCATAGGAAAGGATCAGGCGATGGCGCAGCACGCCGTGCACCACGGCGCGCACATCGTCGGGCGTCACATGCGCCCGTCCTTCCAGCCAGGCGTTGACGCGCGAAGTGCGATCCAGCGCGATGCCGCCACGCGGGCTGGCGCCGACCTGGATCCAGCCGGCCAGCGTCTTGTCGAAGCGATCGGGGTGCCGCGTGGCATCCACCAAGGCCATCACATACTGCTCGATCGCCGGCGCCACGTGAATGTCATGCACCTGCTTGCGCGCCTCGAACACCTGCGCCGGGTCGATGCGCTGCTCCGTGGCTGCCGCCGCACCCGGCCCAGATGACACCTCTTCGCCTCGCACCAGCTTCAGCACGTCGATCTCGCTTTCCTTGTCGGGATAGTCGATCAATACCTTCATCAGGAAGCGATCCAGCTGCGCTTCGGGCAGCGGATAAGTGCCTTCCTGCTCGATCGGGTTCTGCGTAGCCAACACGATGAAGAGGTCCGGCATGGGGTGCGTGGCGCCGGCCACGGTGATCTGCCGCTCCTCCATCGCCTCCAGCAAGGCGGCCTGCACCTTGGCGGGCGCGCGATTGATCTCATCGGCGAGGATGACGTTGCCGAAGATCGGTCCGGGCTGGAACTGGAACACGTTCTGGCCGTCGTGCTGATGCAACACCTCCGTACCGGTGATATCCGAGGGCAACAGGTCAGGCGTGAACTGGATGCGGCGCATCTGCGCGTCCAGCCCCCTGGCCATGCTCTTCACCGCGCGCGTCTTGGCCATGCCCGGCAGGCTCTCGAGCAACAGATGGCCGTTGGCCAGCAGGCCGATGATCATGTGACGGATCAGCTCCCGCTGTCCGATGATCGAAGCTTCCATGTGTGATTGCAGCGCCGTGATGGCTACCCGAGCGTTCATGATCCCTCGCCGTTTCGTTCGCTTCGCCCTTGCCCGGGATGCCTGTCCACCGTCCCGGCGAGGCCGGCATCCTTTTTCTTTGGCGCCTTGGGTACATCATCGTTCCCGGCGTCAAACCAGTTCTCTCAGACTGGTGACATGACGTCGGATGGGCGCCGCATCCGTCACTGCGCTCCCTGCGCAATCCACCGGTAGTAAGGATTGGCGCCATCCGCTTCCATCACACGCCCCAGCGCGTCAGCCCACTGGTCCCGATCACCTTCGTACGCGGCCAGACCCGAGGCGTAGAAGGTGAACAGCACATCGCGCTGCCGCTGCATGTCCGCCAGCAGTTCCGCACTGGCGCCACGAACCGGTGGCGCGGACTGCAAGGCGATCAGCTCGGGCAACACGCGCACGATCTCGTCGCGCCGCACCCAGGTGGCGTACTCGATGCTGGGCCGGTCGTCGGTCACGGCCGGCGTGTCACCGGCATAGCGTTCCAGCGCAGCGCGGTCACCCACCCAGGTCGCCAGCAGCGCGCCGGGCGAGGCGATGCCCACGTCCCTGAGGGCGCCTGCGACGGAGGGCTGCGCGAAGCGCCGTTCGATTTGCGCCGCGTCGAGCTCGATCGGATCGTTCGATCCCACCAGCAGCATCTCGTGCAGCTCGGTCGTCCACAACGTGGCGTGCGGGAACGCGTCGAGGAAAGCGCGCACCATGGCGCGCGAGTCCTCGTCATTCTGGGTGGCGATCGGCCACCACTGCGCCAGCACACCATGCGGCGCCAAGCGGGAGGCGGCTAGCTGGTAGAAATCGCGCGAATACAGATTCACCACGCCCGCGGCGGAAGGCGGCGGCGGCTCCAGCGTGATCATGTCGTAGCGCTGGTCGCTGCGCAGCAGTTCGCGGCGACCGTCGCGCAGGCGGATGTCCAGTCCATGATCGACGGTGCCTGCGCCATAGTTGCCCTTGAACTGCGCCGCCGCCTGCACCACCGCGGGCAGCAGCTCGGCGCACACCCGCGTCTTCAGGCCGGGATACTGTGACAGCGCGCCGGCCGTAATGCCGGTGCCGAATCCGATTACCAGCGCTGACTTCGGCTCGCCACGATGGATGATCAGCGGCAGCAGCGCCTGCAGGCGCATGTAACGCTGTGACGGCAGCGTGTCGCCGGAATTGGAAACGCCCTGGATATACAGCCGGTGAAATGCATTGTCGCCCTCGCCTTGCGCGAGCACCGCCACGGCGCCGCCGCGGCTTTCCCGGTAATACGTCACCTGCCCGCCGCGCGCCTGCGTCAGCAGGCCGGCGAGCTTGTCCGCCGGCGTCAGCACGCCCAGCGCCAGCGAGCACATACCGACCGCGACTACCAGCCAGCGCGACCGGCTCCGTCCCTGCGAGCCCACAAATACAGCGACCAGTCCAACTGCGGCGGCCAGCAGCGCCAGCAGCGCCAGTGTATGCACCAGGCCGAACAGCGGCACGAGCACGAAGCCGGTGAGCACCGTGCCGGCGATGCCACCCAGCGTATTGAGCGCCAGCGCCATGCCGACGCCACGCCCGCTTTGCGACGGTCGCGCACACAGGCGCAATACCGCGGGGAAAGCTGCGCCCAGCACGATGGTCGGCGCCAGCACCAGGGACGCTGCGGCCAGGGTAAAGCGCGCGCACATGGCCGCCAGCCGGCTGTCGGTGGCGGCGCCAACCCATGCCGCCATCGCTGCCTGCGAGTCTCCCAGCCAACTCCCGAGCCAACTCAGTTGCAGCAGCGCCACCAGCCCGGCGAGCGCTATCAAGGCGCCAAACGCGGCCCAGCCGTCCTTCACGCGCGCCGCGAAGCGGGCATAGACCGCGCTGCCGATCATCAGGCCCGCCAGGTACACCGCCAGCATCATGGCGAAGGCGAAGGCGCGGGTGCTCATGAACTGCACCACGGTCTGCGACCACACCACCTCGTAGCCCAGCGCGACGCCGCCGGCGACCGCATAGAGCACCAGGGCCAGACGCTCTTCCCGTGTCATTCCGACGTTGTCACGCTCCACGACAGGCGATGGCGCGACGACGCGGCGATCCAGCGCAAGCGCCACGCTGGCCGCGAGCAGATTTATCGCGGCCGCCGCCATCGCCGAACCCTGCACGCCCAAAGCCGGCAGCAGCACGAAGGGCGCGAGCAACACGCCCGCGATGGCCCCGGCCGTGTTGGCTGCATACAAGCGCCCGCCTGTGCGCGCCACGCTATCGGGCACGCTCGCGCGCACCAACACCGGCAGCGTGCCGCCCATCGCGATGGCGGGAATACCCACCAACGCAAACGGCAGCAGCCAGGCCAGCCAGCCGATGCTGCGTTCGAGCACGGCAAACGGCGCGGCGCTATGCGCCAGCAGCAGCGTCGCCGACACGCCCAGCAGCGCCACCGCGCCTTCCAGCCAGGCATACAGACGCAAGGGACGCTGTAGCCGGTCGGCCGCACGTCCCAGCCAGGCGCCGCCGATGGCGAGCCCGGCAAAAAAGGCGCTCACCGCAATGGTGACGGCGTATACCTCCACGCCCACCACCAGCGAGAGCTGCTTGATCCACAACAGTTGATAGACCAGCGACGCGGCGCCCGAGCCAAATAAAAGCAGCGCCGGCCAGAGAGCCGTGGCAGGCGCAACCTGGCTGGCCGAAGGAACAAGCTTCGCTGCGCGACGGCGCTGCATGGCGCTAGGCATGGAACTCACGCGAGGCTGCACTCCCTACGAGTATGAAGTGATCGCCAGCCACCCATGCAAATGCGGGACGCCGGCGATGTGACCTGAAAGGTGGGGCGACGTCCCTGTCGCCCAACGCTTCCGATGCTTACTTGCCCTGCTTCTGCAGTTGCGCCTTCATTGCTTCGATGTATTGGTCGATGTTGAACGAACCCGGCGTCTGACTCGGCGGGTAATCCTTGAATGTCTGGAGGAATTCTCCCGCGCGGCGGCCACCGTCAAAGACCAGGTAGGCATTCTCGGTGATCCAGTTGTAGTAGCCGTTGGTCGGGCCGATATCCGCCCGCTCATAGGGATCCATGCGCAGGTTGTAGAGCTTCGGCGTGCGCAGGCAGGTGAAAGGCTCCATCCATATCTGCATGCCGCCCTGCGCGCGCTGTTCGCAGAAGACCACCTTGAACGCATCCGGACGCGAGGCTCCCGGGTTGATCGGATCCCAGCGAACGGCGACCAGCTGGGCGTCATCGTTGAAATAGAAGAACTCCTCGCGCGGACTGACATTCGTCTTGCCCGTGAGGTAGGGCAGGAAGTTGTAGCCGTCCAGGTGCACCTTGAAGCTCTTTCCGCCGATGCTGTCGCCCTTCAGAAGCTTGTTGGTGATGTCGCCGTCGCCGGCCGCCGCCGCCAGGGTCGGGAACCAGTCGAGGCCGGAGATCAACGCATTGCTGACCGTGTTGGGTCGGATGTGGCCCGGCCAACGAATCATCGCTGGAACGCGGAAGGCGCCTTCCCAGTTCGAGTCCTTCTCGCTGCGGAACGGCGAATTGGCGGCATCCGGCCAGCTGAAGAAGTTGGGCCCGTTGTCGGTGGTGAAGATGACGATGGTGTTCTTGGTGACACCGGCATCATCCAGCGCCTTCAGCAGCTTTCCGACGTTCTGGTCCATCTCCCAGACACCGTCGGCATATTCATGCCCATCGCCGAGACCCGCCTTGCCGCGGTACTCGGGGCGCACGTGGGTAAACATGTGCATGCGGGTGAAGTTCATCCACACGAAGAACGGCTGCTTGGCCTGGGCCTGCTTCTGGATGTAGGAGATCGCCGAACCGGTGGTCTCGTCGTCGATCGTCTCCATGCGCTTGGTGGTCAGCGGACCGGTGTCCTCGATCTTGCCGTCCGAGAACGTATGCAGCACGCCGCGCGGGTTATAGGCCTTGAGGAAGGCCGGATTGTTCTTCGGCCAGTAGGGGCGCTCGGGCTCTTCTTCGGCGTTGAGGTGATACAGGTTGCCGAAGTACTCGTCGAAGCCGTGCTTGGTCGGCAGGAAGCGATCCTGGTCACCCAGGTGGTTCTTGCCGAACTGCCCGGTGGCATAGCCCATGCCCTTGAGCACCTGGGCAATGGTCACGTCACGATCCTGCAGGCCCTGCGGAGCGCCAGGCACACCGACCTTGGAAAGGCCCGTACGCAGCACGGTCTGGCCGGTGATGAAGGTCGACCGCCCCGCCGTACAGCTGTTCTCGGCGTAGTAGTCGGTAAAGATCATGCCGTCGCGGGCAATGCGGTCGATGTTGGGCGTGCGATAGCCCGCCAGACCCATCGAATAGGCGCTGATGTTGGACTGACCCACGTCATCACCGAAGATCACGAGGATGTTCGGCTTGCCGTTGTCCTGTTCCGATGACTGCTGGTCCTGGTCAGGCGGCTGCGCCTTCACCGTCGACGGTTGCATGGTGACGGCGCCAACGACGAGCAAGGCCGTCGCCACCACCGTGCCTAGTGATTTCAACAAGGTATTGCGCTGCCACGGGCGTATCATGGGGGACCTCCTGGTAGGCATGACTGCGCCACGCAGTCAGCATTGATCACGCGTGTCATTTTTTGGCGGTGTCCGACCGGAGCGCCGCCACCCGCCTCACGTCATGGCTTCTCCGACGGATAGATCTGCTTCCAGTCCTGCTTCATGTCGACCACGGTCCATCCTTTGGCCGCGGCCTCATCCCATGCCTTGTCCAGCTTCCCCACTCGGGAGTCGCGGTCGTAGGACCATTCGCGTGCGGCGTCGGTGTGGTGCACAAGGCCAACAAGGTGCGCGCCGTCTCCGGAAGCCGTCCACTCGAGCATCTGCTGGTCACCATCGGAGTTGCCGAAGGCGAATACCGGCTTGCGGCCGATGAATCGCTCGATGCCCACGGGCTTGCCCGGCCCGTCATCAAGCAGCGCGACCTTGGCCTGCTTCATCAGCACGGGCTGGCCATCGCGAAGCTCGAACTTCAGCTCACCCTCGCTGCCGATCACTTGCTCGGGTGGGACGCCGTACACGGCCTGCGCCCACGCGCGTACGAAGTCCTGGCCGCCGCCGGTCACGATGTAGGTCTTGAAGCCGTTGTCGCGCAGGTAGTGCAACAGCTCCAGCATCGGTTGATAGACCATCTCGGTGAACATGCGATGCGTCGTGGGGTGACGCGCACTGGACGCCCACAGACTCACCCGCCGGGCAAACTCGTCCGTGGTCATGCCCGCGTGCGTGGCGGCCATCAGCTGCGCCACGCCTTGTTCGCCCGATGCCGCCAGTCCCTTGAGATCCCCGGCCAGCGCCGATTTGAACGGCTCGGTGGTCTTCCACTCCGGATGCTGGGGCGCCTGCGCCTTGACCTGATCGAGCACGAAGAAGACCTGGAAATAGATGGGCTGCTCGGCCCACAGCGTACCGTCGTTGTCGAACACGGCGATGCGCCGATCCGGAGCGATGTAGCCGGACCCGGCTTCGGTCGTAGCCTTCGTCACGAAGGTCACGATCTGCTGCTTCACCTGCCCATCGTTCCATGAAGGCAATGGATCCTGCGCCGCGAGGCAGGCCTGACTGCACAACCACAGCAGCACGAGCAGGATGCACATAGGCGCCGCTTGCAAGGACGCAAAACGGAAACGGACGCATCCAACCCGGCGTTTGACACTCATGCAGCAGCTCCTTGGATTCCTTTGCCAGCGCGGTCGTGACGTCCATCAAGGCGACAGTGCGACGCGCGCCCCTGGGCTCATGGCAGAGCCATCGACCCAGAGAGAGGCAGCGTAGGCAAAGGTCGTGCATCGCGCTGCGCGTGACAATCGGGTGCTCTACTTAGGAGGCCTAAGCAAAATTACGGTAGCAACCCATACTTGGCGCGTTTCCGTGTCGCGCCGTTGACCTTTGTGAAGAGGCCGTGAGAAGCACCTATCGCGTCATCAAAGACCCTCATGCCGACCCATCACCGCGCATGTGTTCGCTTCGTGCGCGTGGAGTCGCGCGCGTGCCTGGGCGACATGGCCCGCGCGCAGCACTGTGCCGGACATGTCGGCCGCCACCTCGCCATATGGCCTAGCGTCATGCCAATCCCTGCGTGCTAGGGTGCGCGGCGTGGGGACGCCGGCCGCTCATGATCTTGCCGGCGACACGTGACCACCGCCCGATGCTACGAGGACTTTGCAGCCAGGAATGGCTGGGTCTTGCGCTGGAGTGCGGCATTCATGACCACGCAACTCGCCATCGCGGTGTGCATGCAGCGCCTCGTCTCGAAGGCTCAAGCACGCAGTACGTCCGCGCCCTCGCATCTTCCTTACGACAGGCAGGCACGCTGCCATGGTCGCTCGCGGCCGTCGATGGTTATGGCCGCGAAGAACGACTCATCGCCCGACAGCAAGAGATGACCTGCATCCGCTCCATCCATCTCGCTGAAGAGGAGTTTCGTCATGTCTAAAACGATCATCGTGAGCCTGGGCACGAACTCTGCCGGCCTGAAGTACCTGGTGATCAACGATGGCGACAAAGCCAACGAGTTCGATCGTGGAAAGCACACGGTCATGTGGGAGCTCGACAAAGACCTGAATGATGCGTCATTCAATCCACAGAACGATCTCCTCGCCCCCGGCTTCAGCTGGATCGGCGGCACACCCAATGAGGGGATCTTTGGTGGGCCCATCGTTTCAGGCAACGCCCAAGGCACGAGGCGGGTCATGAAGATGGCCAACAACAATGCAAACCCCAACACCATCGGCGTCTGGTACTACCGCCTGAGCGCCACCATCCAGGGCGTTCTTTACCTGTCGCAATACCAGGGCACCACCAATCCAACGGTCGCGGTTCCAGCGGCAAGTACCGAGCCGGTCGACGGGGGCAAGTTGCTTTCGATGATGACGGGCAACCCTTCAATCAAGAATAACTAGCGTGAAGGCGCCATGAAGGCCGCTGAGGCGCCTTCGTCGCTCACGCGAGCCGGCAAAAGGGCATAGAGCCCCTCCCCGGAATCGCGTGCTAGGCTTGGCGGCAAGGGGAGTCAGCGACGCAGAGCGCGCTGGCAGAGCGGAACTGCCGCCCATGAATAAGGACGACGTGGCAAGGGATTGCACTGGCTGGTACAGGAGTGCGACTTGTCATGGCGCAGGGTCCCGTATTGCCGGAGTTCCGGTATCGCGCGTTCATCAGCTACAGCCATCAGGACAAGACCTGGGCTGACTGGCTGCACAAGGCGCTCGAAACCTACCGCGTACCACGGCGACTGGTTGGCCAGGCAACTGACGTGGGTCCCGTGCCGAGACGCCTCGCGCCGGTGTTCCGCGACCGCGAGGAGCTGGCCAGCGCGACCGATCTTGGACGCAAGGTCAACGAGGCCTTGCTGGTTTCGGCCAACCTCATCGTGATCTGCTCGCCCCGGTCGGCCGCTTCCCGTTGGGTCAACGAGGAAGTGCTTGCCTTCAAGCGACTGGGGCGCGGCGAACGAATCTTCTGCCTCATCGTCGACGGCGAGCCGAATGCGAGCACGCTCGCCGGCCGAGAGGCCGAGGAGTGCTTCGCGCCGGCGCTGCGTTTTGAACTCGATGCCGACGGCGCCTTGGGCACGGTTCCGACCGAACCCATCGCCGCCGACGCGCGCCCGGGCAAGGACGGCAAGGCCAACGCGAAGCTGAAGCTGATCGCCGGCCTGCTCGATCTGGGATACGACTCGTTGAAGCGCCGCGAGCTGCAGCGTCGCATGCGGCGGCTCACCGCCGTCGCCATGCTTTCCCTGATCGTGATGGCCGCCACCAGCATCCTGGCGATCGCCGCCGTGGTGGCCCGCAATGCCGCGGTGGTGGCCACAAAGACGGCCGAACGGCGGCAGAAGCAGGCGGAGAACCTGATCAACTTCATGCTGGGCGATCTCAATGACAAGCTGCAAGAGGTGTCGCGCCTGGACATCATGGAGTCCGTTGATGACCAGGCGATGCGTTACTTTCGTTCGCTGCCGGTGGACGACGTGAACGACGAAGCCCTGGCGCAACGCGCCAAGGCTTTGGAGAGGATCGGCGCCGTAAGGCTGGACCAGGGCCACCTGCCGGCCGCGCTCGATGCCTTCCAGGCAGCATCCGTCATCGACGCCAAACTCACCGCACGCAACCCAGGCAACACGGCATGGCAACTGGCGTACGCCCGGCTGCTCGCCTATATCGGCATGACCCACTGGCGCCAGGGTGACCTCGATGCCGCCAAGACAAGCTTCGAGTCGGCGAGGCTAGTGCTCACCGATGCCGGGCAACATGCAGCGAACGACCACACGCTGCAGTTCGAGTTGGCGATGGTCGACAACAATATCGGTCATGTGCTCGAGGCGCAGGGACATCTCGATCTCGCCGAAGACCCTTATCGCAACGTGCTGAAACTATGCGAAGCACTGGTCAAGGTCGATCCGAACCACTCCGAATGGGGTGTGCAACTCGGCGGCGCGCATAACAACCTCGGCAAGCTCGCCCTGATGCGCGGCGACCTCGCCACGGCGATCACCGAATACGCGGCGGACAACGCCATCGAAACCCGCCTTTCCGAGCAAAATCCCCGCGACAACTCCCAGAAGGAGAACGTCGTGACGTCGCGCGCCATCCTTGGACGCACGCTGGCGTTGACGGGTGACGTCGAGACGGGTTCCCGGCAACTGCAGGAGGCCATCGACCTCGCGGTGCAACTGATGAAGATCGATAGCCAGGGGGCGGACGCCAGGGCGGACTTCGCGCTTTATTCATCGCAACTCGCGCGACTCAGACGGCTTGCGGGCGACAGCGAGCGTGCCACCCGCTTGCTCGACCAGTCCCTGGAGATGTTTACCGCCCTGACCAGGCAGGATCCGGACAACAGCGGCTGGCGTCGCGAGTTCGCCGAGGCACAGACCGAGCGGGCCGAGCAGTCGCGCGGCAAGGGCCAGGCCGATCTTGCACAGCGACAGGTTCGTGAAGCCGAGGCGATGCTGGCCGCGCTGCTTGCCCAGCAACCCCACGATCGCGCGACCCTGTTGGCCGAAGCGAACGCCAAGCGGGTACTTGCCTCGGTGACCGAGGATCGCCAGGACGCGCAGCGCATCGCGGAAGAAGCATTGCAGCGCATCCAGTCCGTCACCAGTGGACGAGAAGACCCACGCCTGCTCGCCCTGGAGGTGCAGGCGCTACTGGCCCTGGACCGTACTGACGAGGCAAAGCCCATCATCCGCAAACTATGGAACACCGGTTACCGTGACCTGGCGCTGGTCGAGGTGCTGCGGCACGCGCATATCGACTATCCGGTCAATGCCGCATTCACCCAGGAGTTGGCCACTCGAATGAATTGAGTCACGACCACTCTGCGAATTCACCCGGGATGTGGATTGGCCTGGGAGGGCTGCACCGGGCAGGGCAAGGAGAAGCGCGCATCGACGATCACCCTCTTTTCTTCCGCTAAGGAGTACGACGATGACCATCAAGGTTTATCTCGATACCACGCAAACTCCACCAGTGACCGTCAACCCGGAAATTCATAACGTCAACCACGGCAACGAGACCATCACGTGGGTACCGGGTGACAACCAGAGCTTCGCATTCAGCGGGCTGACGATCCCGGCGGGAAATTACACGCCGCCCAATCCGTTCGGCACGCCAGTCGTGACGGATGGCGAGATCACCGTCACTGATAGCAACGGCTCGTCCGCTACCTACCTGTACATCATATCCGTCACGTCGGGTGGCCAGACTTACAGCTCAAACGCCGTAGGCATCGGTGGCGGCGCGGGCAACCCGTCCATCAAGAACAACTGACTCGCACAGACATGGTGAAACGCTTCCAGACCATCGCCGCCCCTCTGGTCATCGGCGTGACCAGTCACCGCAACATTCCCGCACACGAGATCGAACCGATTCGAGTCCGTGTGCGGGCTTTTCTGCAACGCATGGCCACCGAGTACCCCGGCCTCCCCTTGCTGGTGCTGTCGGCCCTCGCCGAGGGCGGTGACCAACTGGTGGCTGAGGAGGCGCTGGACTGTGGCGCGACCCTGGTGGCGCCCTTGCCGCTGCCCAAGGATCTTTACCTCGACGACTTCACCAACCCCGTCGCCAGGGCCAACTTCGAGGCGCTCTGTGAGCGTGCCGAGGTGGTGCGCCTACCCCGCCTGCGCGGCGTATCGCGGGAGGCGATCCAAGAGCCAGGGCCGGAACGCGATCGCCAATATGCCAAGGCCGGCGTCTTCATCGCCAGCCATTGCCACATCCTGCTGGCGATCTGGAACGGCAAGGACACCGGACGCTTCGGTGGTACGGCGCAGGTGGTCAACTATCACTTGAACGGCGCCCTGCCCGGCCTCACCGAGCGCCACCGCGAAGCGCGCCACGTGCTCGGCAGCGGCGACGAGCGCCTGCTGTATCACATCGTCTGCTCGCGCGAGGACGAGCACGGCGACGTCGCCCCAGGCCTGGCGCCTCTGCAGACGTTGTGGCGCTCGGGCGACATCACCACCAACGACAGCGCGCCACCTCCGGAATTTCGGGTGATGTTCGGCCATATGGCGGAATTCAACGGCGACGTTGACAAATATGCGGAAGCTATTGCCGCCGAGTCTTCTCCGGAGTCCGACCCATCTGCTGATGCCAACAGCGTGATCGGCCGCATGTTCCAGGCTTCCGACTGGCTCGCCATGCACTTCCAGCGGCGCGTCCTGTTGGCGCTGCGCACGACGTATGTTGTCGCCGCGCTGATGGGCATTGCCTTTACCGCCTATGCGCATCTGTCCGAACAGAATTTCCTGATCTACATGTTCCTGTCACTGTTCGCCCTGGGCGGCATCGTCGCGCTGCTGGCCAGGCATCGCGGGTGGCACCGCAAGTACCTGGACTACCGCGCTCTGGCCGAAGGTCTGCGCGTGCAGTCGTATTGGCGACGCGCCGGCATTTCGGCGAGCGGTGAGCACGAGTTCTCACTGGACGGCTTTCTCCAGAAGCAGAACATCGAACTTGGCTGGATCCGCCACGTGATGCGCGCGGCGGGCATCGTGCCCTCCCACGAGACGACCAACCACACTCCCGAGGCGGTGGCGAGCGTGGTCGATGAATGGGTCGGTGAGTCCGGCAAGAGCGGCCAGCTGCATTACTTCGAGCGCAAGACCCTCGAGCGCACGGGCTTGCACCACGTTACCGAAACCATCGGCCTGATCAGCCTGTGGGGCGGCATCAGCATCAGCGTCTTCCTCGCCGCCTTCGCGCTCAAGTTGCCGGCGGAGGTCAAGGCCAGCCTGGTGCTGCTGATGGCGGTGCTCTCCATCGTCGCCGCCGTGCGCGAGGCTTACGCCTACCGCAAGGCCGACAAGGAACTGATCCGGCAGTACCGCTTCATGCAACGCATTTTCGCCAGTGCGCGATCCGCGCTCGATCGCACCAACGACCCGACCAAGCAGCGCGAGATCCTTCACGCCCTTGGCGAAGCCGCGCTGACCGAGCACGCCGAATGGACACTGATGCACCGCGAGCGCGATGTGGAGCACAGCAAGTTCTGACGCCACGCGACACCGCGCCTGTGCACCTTGATGCGGCCTTGATATCCACGCAGAAAACTCAGCACCGTCTTTAGACAGCTATTTCTAGCATTCGCGGCAGTTTCCACCAGGTGCGCCGTCAGCCACTCGCGCACCGCCACGCGGATGAACCCCATGAGAAAGACGCTTTGCGTCGCGCTGGCAGCCCTGCTTGTCGGCCCGGCCAGCCTTGCCTTTGCACAGGACGCAGCAGGACCGACGCAGTCGGACGACTTCGTTGCGCCGCCCCTGCCGCCCGCCGCGCCATCCCCTGGCTGGCAGGTAGCGTTCAACTTCGGCGCCCAGACCGATTGCGCGTTTCGCGGCATCAGCCAGACCAATGAACGCCCCTCCGGCTTTGCGGGCCTGGATGTCGCCTATGGCAGCCAGTGGTATGTGGGCACGTGGACGTCCAACGTGGATTTTTCACCGTCCGGCGACACCAGCACCAGCCAGGAGATCGATCTTTACGGCGGCTGGCGCCCCACCATCGCCACCATCAATCTGGACCTTGGCTATATCCATTACAGCTACCTCAACCAGCCAAGCGCGGTGCGCGAGTCGTACGAGGAAGCCTATCTGCGCGGCACGAAAACGCTGGGCGCCTTTACCCTGGGTGGGTCGGCCTACTATTCGCCACGCTTTCCGGGCAACGCCGGACATGCCTGGTACGGCGAAGCGAACCTGGCCTATGCGATCAATCCAGACTGGACAGCCTCAGCCGCCTTTGGCCGCCAGACCATCGCGCACGACGTGAGCCACCCCGATGGCAGCACCACCCGGTTTGCCTACAACACCTGGAATCTCGGCGTGACCTGGGCGATCAATGCGCATACGTCGCTGGACCTGCGCTATTGGGATACCGACACGCATGCCTCGGGCAGCATCTACGGCTCACGCCTGATAGCGGGTCTCAAGGCCACGTTCTGACGGCACGGGCGGGGCGGCCGACAGGGTCGCCTCGCCCCGACAGATGCCGGCCAGTCGGTACCCCACCTGCAGTTCGGTGACCAAATGACGGGGCCGCGCCGGATCCTCTTCCAGCTTCTGCCGCAGATTGTTCATGTAGACGCGCGCGTAGTGAGGCCGGTCCGAATAACCCGGGCCCCACACGTCCAGCAGCAATTGCCGATAGGTGATCACCTTGCCGTACCCGCGGATCAACGCGGCCAGCAGGCGGAACTCGATCGGCGTGAGGTGCACGGGGGCTCCGTTGCGGGAAACCTCGTAGGTGGCCAGGTCGACCTGCACGTCACCAAAGCGCACGATGGAAAGCGTGGCGCCGCCCATGCCGATCAGATTCGCCCGCCGCAAGTGCGCGCGAACGCGCGCCAACAATTCCGGCACACCGAAGGGCTTGGCAAGGTAGTCGTCAGCGCCCGCCTCCAGCGCCGCCACTTTCTCCTGCTCGTGTTCTCGCGCCGAAAGCACGAGCACCGGCGCGCTGGACCAGCCGCGCAGGTCGCGGATCACGTCCTTGCCGTCGCCGTCGGGCAAGCCCAGGTCCATGATCACCAGCTGCGGTTGCCGGCTCGCCGCGGCGATGCGCGCCTCCCACGCATTGGCCGCCTCGAATACGGTCATGCCCTCGCGTTCGAGGGCGACGCGGATGAAGTGGCGGATATCGCCCTCATCCTCCACCAACAGAATGCGCTGACGCGTCACAAGTTTTGCTCCGGCTCGATCGACGGCGGCTGGCGCAGCGGAAGACGTATCTCGAAGCGGGCGCCGACCGGTTGGCGCGGATAGGCGTGCAAGGCGCCGCCGTGCGCCTCCACGATGCTGCGGCACAAGGTGAGACCGAGACCCACGCCGCTGATGGCCGATTCACGCACGCCGCGCGCGAAAGGGGCAAACAACGTTTCCGGCAGCACATCGGACGGCAGCCCCGGCCCATCGTCTTCGACCTGCAGCAGCAGTCCGTTGCCGCCGACGTGTGCGCCGATCCACAGATTGGCGCGCGCCTGCGTGTACTTGGCGGCGTTGTCGAGCAGATTCGCCAGCACGCGCTCGAACAGGCAGGCATCGAGTTCCACCAGTGGCAGGTCGGCATCCAGATGGATATGGATTTGCCGGGCGCCCAGCGCCATGGCGGCCCCTGCCAGCGCCACCTCGACCACTTCGCCGATCGCATGCCATTCCCGGTTCAAATGGATGCCATGCTCCTGCATGCGCGCCAGGTCCAGCAGGTTCACCACCAGCCGGTGCAGCGCATCGCTTTGGTCGCGGATGGCGCGCACCGCACTCACGCGCTCCGCCTGCGGCAACCCGGTCGCTGACTCCAGCGTCTCGGCCATGCCGCGGATGGCGGTAAGCGGCGTCTTCAGGTCGTGCGATACCGCGGCCAGCAGTGCATGGCGCAGCCGCTCGCCTTCGATGCGCACTTCGGCCTCCCGTGCAAGATCAGCGAAATGGATGCGTTCCAGCGCCTGTCCGATCAGCGCACAGCACGCCTCGAACAACCGCTGCTGCTCGCCCGCAGCGGAAGGCGACGGCGCCACGCCCTGCAGCGCCAGCACGCCGCGCGTTCCCAGCGGAGACACCACCGGGGTGTATCTCACCGGCGAACCTTCGCCCGAACGATCGCAGCCCGCTTCCCGCCCCCGCGCATAAACCCACTGCGCCACTGCGCCATCGAGCATGGGCTCTTGCGTGTTGATCCGCCCTTGCGCATCCGGCAACAGCAACCAGCCGCGGGAGCCGAACATCGGCGCAATGGTGTTGTTGCACTCGTCGACAATTTCCTCGGTGCTGACCGCCGCCGAGAGCAGGCCGGCCACGTTGGCCAATGCCGTGGCGCGATGTTCGCCGGCGATCGCCGAAGCGGTCTCCTCGCGCAGTCTCGCCGCGAGTTGCCCGATCACCAACGCCACCACCAGCGTCAACGCGAAGGTGAACAGGTATTGCGTGTCCGACAGATGGAACGAATACACCGGCGGCACGAAGAAAAAGTCGAAGCTGACCACGCCGAACAGCGCCGCCACCGCGCCCGCCAGCTTGCCCCAGCGCAGCGCCACCAGCACGACGGTGAACAGGAACAGGATCACGACGTTGGACAGGTCGAACACGCGCAGCAGCACGCCCGCCGCCAGCGTCGCCACCGCGCAGGCCAGCAACGCCGGCAGCAGGCCATGCGTCGACGCCATCGCGGCCACGCGACGAGCGATGGACGGGGCAGACGCCGGGGAACCGGGCGACCAGGGTGCAGAGGCGACACGCATGGACGTCAACGGGGGGCCGCTTGCCGCGAACGGGCGCGCCGCGCCGTCGCAATCCACCAACGGCGCGCGAGCAGCACGCAGGCATACAGCGAAGCCACGGACAGGAATCGCCACGGACCGGCCTCAGCCGCGCGACCACCCATGAGTTGGGCGAGCGCATAGGCAAACGACGCGCCCGTGATGACCGTTGCGCAGGCGGCTGCATAGCGCCAGCCAGCTTGCTTCGGCGTGGTGATCGGCTTCATGTCGGCATTGTGCGGCCAGCCCGCATAAAGATGCGGTATGCGCCGACGCGGGGCGCGTATAGATATCGTAAAGCGCACCGCAGGCAACGCCGGCGCACGGATTCAGGCCGCCAGCCGGCGCAAGGCGATGGCCAGGGCGATGCGGTAACTCGTGGCAAGGTCGCCGTTGATCACGATGGTCGCGAGCGGCGCGCCGTGTTGCGGCTCGGTCGTTTCCAGCGTGGTGGCGCTGTCGGCGTGAACATCGATGTACGGAGAGTCGAGCTGGGCCAGTGCATCCTGCAGGCCTTCCTCGGGATGCTCCCGCGCCTGCTCGGCCAACTCACCCGGATCGATCAGCATGAACTCGGTATCCGCGCGCGAAGCCGAACGGATCGAACCGACCAACTCGCGCAATCCGGCGCAACGCGATATCGACAGCGTGCGCCCGGCGGCGCGCGCCAGTTGCCGAAGTCCGTTGGAGATATCCTCGCCAAGCGGCCGCTGGCCAGGATGTGGTCCCTGCAGGATCAGGATAGTCATGTGCCTAACCGTGGCCGACAGTGGTCGATGCGTCATGCTGCGCGCACTGCGGATAAAGGCACTACATGCGGCGAAGGCCTGCGCGTAAATTCTTCGCAAGTTTTGCGCGATCAGCGCGGAGACCGCACGTCAGCACGCGCGACTCCTGTCTTCGTTGAACTTGAAAGCTCACGCACCACCCGCGTCTTGGTTCTGCGATGGCCATCCGTCCCGGTCCAGAATCAAATAAGCCCCCGGTTTTCCGCCGGGGGCTCTTTCATGGATAACGCTTCGCGTGTTGCGAACAGACCTCAGAACGGAATGTCGTCGTCGTCGAAGCTGTTGTTCTGCACCGGCGGCGCCGACTGGCGCTGCTGCTGGTTGCCGTAGTTGTCGCCGCCGCGCGAGCCGCCACCGTAGTTGTCGCCGCCACCGCGGGACTGGCCGCCGCTGTAGCCGCCACCGCCACCCTGGCGCTGCTGGCCGCCGCCCTGCGAGCGCTGGAAGTTGCCACCGCCGCCGCCACCGGCGCCGCCTTCGGAGCCGCCGCCGAGCATCTGCATTTCATTGGCGATGATGTCGGTGCTGAAGCGCTCGACGCCGTCCTTGTCGGTGTACTTGTCGGTGCGCAGCGAGCCTTCGATGTAGACCTGGCGACCCTTCTTCAGGTATTCGCCGGCGATTTCAGCGAGGCGGCCGAACAGCTTCACGCGATGCCACTCGGTGCGCTCCTGCTTCTCGCCGCTCTGCTTGTCGGTCCAGTTCTCGGAGGTGGCGATACGGATGCTGGTGATGGCCGTGCCGTTGCCGGTGTAGCGGGTTTCCGGATCCGCTCCGAGATTGCCGACGATGATGACTTTGTTCACGCCCCTGCTGGACATATAGGTCTATTTCCTCTTTATATTCAACTAATTAGCCATCTTATGCCAGCAAAGCACTATCGATAGCGACTATGGGTAATGACTTGGGCAATTTTTATCATACCAGCGGACTCGCTCAGGCAGTCGCGGGACTCATGAGACTGAATCACTGTCTCACACCTTGCGAATCACCCCCCGGCACTGCACATCGAGCGCAGCGGCCGTGCTCCTCAGTTCGCCTATATCAACTGTGGACGGTAGCTCGGCCTCCAATTCTCGCAACCATCGCTGGATGTCCAGCACGGATCCTCTAGTAAGGAGATTCATCGCCGTCAGTATCGTATAGAGGTCCATCTGGCGACGCAGCACCACCAACCCTAATTGATCCAGAGCAGCACGCAATCCGAGAAGCTCGACCTCCTGCTCGACGAGCTGCCGCTGGAGAGGGCCGTCCCCAGATAACTCGCGGGCCGCACCGGAGACCGGTGTTTTGCGTCGCGCACCGCGTGGAATACGTTTCGAGCGCGAGCTCAGGCTCGCTGCCTTGATCTTTGAAAGCAATTTTCCATGCACGAATGCGCCGTCCGAGTTTTTGGCATACAGAGTTGTTTCGCCTACTGTTGATCCATCTTCGTAGCGTGCAGCCTTTATCACATCTATGACTTTGAAGGGTGCTCGAGCGGCCAGCATTACCTTTAGCGCCTGCGAGATCGCAAACTCAAAGCGCTCGGAGTTGACGATGGAGATGTGTCGATTACTTGCCATGAGTCGCTCTGGATAAAGCCCTAAGCATCCGCTTCGCTATTTCAAATCCGGCCTTGGCGGCTTGCTTCAGAGCCTTCACCTTTGCGGTCTTGAATACCGACCAATGCGCCTCTTTGCTTTCCTCCCAGTAGGAACGTCTGCTTTCGCGAGTTAGGAAGTTCAAGCATCGGACACAGTGCGCATCGACCCGATTCGCGTAATTCGGGGTCTTTCCATCCGTGGAGCAGGCGGCACGCTTGCCTCTATCGCCGACAATCACGCAATAACCGTGCGGGGCCGGACGAATCGTCAACTTGCCCTGCTCGTGCTGCGCATTAATCCACTCCGAAACCTGGTCGGGCCGCAGCGCGACTGTCATAGATTGCAACCGACGCGCGACTCGATTAAGCACCACACCGAACCCTCCCACAAATACCTCCCCACCATGAAGCGCGCGCTCCATAATCGACATTGAGAGATCTCGCTCCGCCTCTGATAGGAACTCCCTAACATCATCACCCTGCGTATAGGTGACGGTATGGCGCAAGTCGTTGTGGTGAAGGAATTCGCGCAGATAGGCAAGGTCTCCGAACTCGTAGCGCCAGACAAAGATCATGCTGTACGCACGTCTGAACATGTGCGGACGAGTTCGAATGGGAATACCATCGGACCTCGCCACTTGATCCATAAGTCGGTAGACCTTGTGAGCGTCCAAGGACTTCCGATGCTTCACTTGTAAGTTTCGGTCAAGAAGAATTGGTCTGAAGAAGCTTCCCTCTTCGTCGAAGCTCACGCCTGCCAAACGCGCAGCCAACCTCAGCGCAGCTTTCAACTCGGCCGGTGCCGATGAGGCTGTCTTTGTGCCTCCCGAACCGTTCGAGCTCTTTGTCACACGTCCACGGATCGATTTTGAGTCGGTGACCTCCATCTCTCTTACGTTGGCAATCGAAAGAAGTGTCAGCTCATGAATGCGATGCCCAAGCAGGGAAAACATGACGACCACGCAAGCGCCGTACAGGATCCTGCAGTGGGCGATGAGCTGCCTCGGAGCGACTCCAAACTGACGCGAAAAGCGTTTGGCCGCAGTCTGGGAGTATCTGCATTGCAGATAGGCATCCGCCAATTCCGCCCATCGCTCTCCACCAGCAACCAGACCCAATGAGTGGTCAAGTAGCTTGAAGAAGAACTCGGGTTTCAGCGTTGGCGTATGGCCATCTGCACGCCCGATGCGCCGAGCGCATTTTCTGAGTGATCCTCGCGAACCGTAGGGTCGAAAGTTCATCGCCTCACCTAGCTCCGTGCGTAAATCCCACAGGAGCGAAATGGCTGAAAGCCGGCTTTCCGCAGCGCTGACTGTCACTTCAAGTGCCTCGATGTAGTCCTCATACGCGCGCACGTCGCTCTTCGTCAGCGTGCTAAGGCTATACACGCATCGCTCTCGTCCAAGCCAGTCGGTGAACGACCGCATTGATCGGGCCAAGTTGACCAGCGACGTCACACGAAGTGCTCGCTGATCGGTCGACTGAGCGCGTGCTATCACCGCTCTTTGCGCTAGCTCCGTCCAGTAGCCCATCCGTCCCGCGATGTCAGGTGTGTCCGACAATTGCACCCAGCGGACGGTATAGTGACTCGGGGGATAGGCGCCTTCCAGTGGCCGAAAGAGCCAGCACTCCGGCGTTGATTCCGCCCTAAGCCAAGATGGAAGCAACGTTCCCTGCGCTGGATCCTTTGGCGTGACCAACTGCTGGCTTTGACGCAACGTGCCCACGTTCACTCCAGTGGCAAGAGACCAACTGAGCCGACGAATTTCTCCGCCTCTCGGAGAACTCGCTTCGGAACCTCTGCGAGCAGCACTCGATACTCCACCAACCTTATGGACCAGACCTTGGACCACCGCTCGGGCCGATGCTGCCTGAGATAGTCTTCGTGCAACTCAATGTGGCTTTTCCATGCCAACCACTCAGCCACAATTCTCGACGCGATGAAGACGATTTTTCGCCCTTTGCATCCGCTGCAAAGGTCCATGCGCAGGCAATTCTCGCGTGGCGCCTGAGAGGGATCACAGTGAAACCCATTGCCCAGCCTGCGAAGTCGCGCCGCCCTTGCCTCGGATACCAGATAGGCCTGAAAGGAAAATTGCACCATCCTGGCCGTCGCCGCGACCTCTACGCGTTCCAGGTAGCCCACCGTCGTCGAGACGTTTCGGTGATTAGCGCCACTTTGAATATCAAAAATGGAACCTCCGCGAAGGCGTTGACAAAGCAAGTGAGTGCAGCGGAAATTGACGCCCGTCGGCCCCGACACCAAGGGCTGAAGTACCGGATACTTTGTCGACGAGGATGCGATGAATCTCCTCACCATATCTGGTGGGTGGTCCCTTGGGACAACGCGTACTTCACTTCCACCGCGCCCGGGAAAATAGTGTAGAAATAGTGGAACGCCTCCATCCTCCTTCAGCTTGGGAGGAACCCTGTCAAGGTCATCCAACGCTTTCACGACAGTGGCCTCAAGGGCCTTCAGCGCAACGACCACGCGTGACTTTGGGTTGATGAGTCGTTCAATTGGATGGCCACGAAATTTGCCCAAGCGGACCAACACCTGGTCCTTGTCGGACGATTGACTCACGCAACCTACAAACGCGTATCGCGCGACGGAGTCCACATTGGGAGCCAAAATCCCGTTAGCCAACGCAAGAACCAGAAAGGCACTGAGGGACTTTATCGTCGGAAAGAAAGCGCCCTTGAGTCGGGTAGGCGGCCATCCTCGTCCCTTGCAATAGTCGACGATTCGTGGTGGCCACTGGGGACTCGTTGGAATGAATCTGCCGAAAGTTTGGTAAAGAAGTCCGAGTGCCGCCTCGATTGAGGGTTGCTGATCCCACAAATCCGCATAGGTCACGTGTCGCGATCGCTCCACTACGGATTCCGCCAATGACCAATCATCTATCTGCATGCACACACTCTCCCAGGCGGCATCCTCCAGCGTTTCCATCCACAATTCACTGATTACGAGGACATCACGGCTCAGCTTGTCGAGATTCCGCGCCTTGTGTAATTCGAGGCGAGCTTCGTACTCAGGATTCTTCTTGAGGTGATCCCAGTTGGAGGCGAGCTCGGTAAATGTGGGGTACGGCGAATGTGCGATGTCACGGAAGCCCAATGGTAGCTTTTCGACTTTACCGATCCCTCGTTCGCCAAGTTCTCGGACAAAGCTGGCAGCAATTGAGTAGTAGCCTTGCCTGGACCGCCCTCCGAGATCTGTGGCGGAATCCAGCGAATCGCGGTATGCCGTCAGGCTTTGGGCACTCAGATCCAGGCCTTTTGTGACTACGAACCTGAGGTACCGCTGGACCCTGCTTGCAAGTGCGTGAGCCGAGCGCTTGCCACCGTGCAGGTCAAGCAAGCATTTCACGATGGCAGAAGCCTCGGGGAAGTCCTGCAGGAAGGTCAGATCGATATGGGAATGCCCCAACCAAGGACGCAGCGGAGCATGTCCGACGACCGTCTTCGTCGGCGCCGACTCCCCAATGGGAGTTACGGGGCATCGCTCTACTCGTCGTCGGGCCATTGCTCAGTCACCACGTAACGCCCGAGGCTAGCGAGGGACCCATGGCCGGTCTCATGGCGCAACGCATGTTCTCGTTGATTTGCTCCCTTCTGCCCTCTTGCTCTGACCTCCCGATTGATCATCGCCTTGCGCAGACCATGCGCCCACGTGCGATCTGCTAGTGAGAGTTCTCCATCCGCCACTGCAGATAGAAATGCAGCGCGAACCGAATTCGAAAAAGCCCGGGGAGACAGTGCTGCTGCGCCAGTGTGGGACAGGAACACCTGGGACGGCTCCCGATAGACCCATCCAGCCACGCGGGCCCTTTCTCCTGCTCTTCGCACGATTAACCGCCTTGCGGTGCTGATCCAGGTTCTCGTGCGCGCAAGAAGCAACGGATGGACCTCGATAATGCGTGGTTTACTGCCCTTGGTTACCGTCAAAGTAATTTCAAGCGCACGCCCATCACTGATGGCACGCTCAATGGTTACGAGGTCGGGCACCTCTGTCAGTAACAATCCACAGACTTCCTTAGCTCGCAAGCCCTTCACTTGACACCAATCCACCATAAGCTTGTATCGGTCCGCCAGATCGCAGTCGCGCGGGCCTCTGGCCTTCACGACGCTGATGGCCTTGTCGGAAGGGAAATGGTTGGACTTTGGAGATGCGGACCCCTTGGTCAGGGCATGCTGGATAGCCCCACCCGGGGCCCGCTTTATTGTTATGGCACACCGGCAGTCTTCCCCAATTATCCCTCTGAACAGCTTTTGTTCTTCCATCCATAACAGGAAGCTCAACACTGTCCTCAGGACCTGCGCTGCGTATTGGGTTGAGGCTCTCTTCCCGATGGCTTCCTTATAGCCATTCAAATAGTCCACCGTCATCAAAGAAGGTGTAAGCCCATCGACCGCCAACTGCGCAAAGAAGTCGCGCAAGTGTCCAGAGTACGTCTCCAGAGATCGATAGGAATTGCCCTCATTGAACAGGCACAACATGTAGCGCATAACATCGATAACCGCCTCTCCATTGTCAGACACGATCAACGGGAATCGCTCGCAAATTCGGCCACCAATCTCGACCATCGAGAGAAAACGAGTCTTCATCATCGTCCCCGCTTCTGCGAACATTTTTTGATCACACACAGAGCACTGAGAGGTCCATCGCGCGTCGATCAGCACCGTGAGTTGCGCACGCGACAATGATGCTTTGAATCAGCTGCACGAGGTGGTTCGAAAGACGGCGCCACCATGGCCGGCACTGCCAAGTGCTAATCGAAAGAATTGGGCCGCCTCTGCTCCCAATGCATCGAGCGCATTAGACCCTTCAGAAAGGCGAATGCGCTTAATATGCCCCGCAAATGCTTTGCGTCAAGTGACATTTCGGAGTGCACGGCAGGCATACGACGCATGCGCGCGCCGCATACCGCGTATGTCCGCGCTGCATACTCGCTGCATACTCGCTGCATACTAGCTGCATACTCACTGCATACTCACTGCATACTCACTGCATACCGCGTATGCCCGTGATGCATGTCGCATGTCCGCTCTGGGTCGATAGCGACCCTTGGAGCCCGAGCCGGATTAGGTCCCCAAGACGTCCCCGATAATTTTCAACCTAGATCCCCTGCGAGCTGCGTGCTGGCCGGGCGGTCTCTGTACCGGAAGCGCGCGTGGCGCACCTCACGCAGAAGCTCGCCACGGTACGTGAGCAGATGCAGCAGCTCGAAGGATTAGGCGAGCGCACGCGGCAAGCGCCGGATCAACAGCTCTCGCTGACCGATCCCGATGCGCGATCCATGGCCACGCACGGTCGCGGCTCGGGCGTGGTCGGCTGCCGCTTCCCCGGCGCAAACGTGATGCCAATGGCGCCGCCATTTGGCGCATCAATCGTCGCAATGCGCAGTGGATCGGTCGCGCTCGTGCGAATGCGCTTGGTTTCGACCGTGACCGTATCGCATATGTGCGGGATTACAAATGCGGCAAAACGGGAACCCATTCCCTCGATTGGGCGGGATCTCAGCGCCATTACAAACTCGTCATTCCTAAACCCAAGCGGGATCGCTGGACCACCAATGACTGCCCTGAGACCGTCTTCGAGATAGTAGCCCCAGCACTTACCGCATTCGCACGCCCTGGGGTGCCTGTGGAGTCGTACGATGTCTTGACAGACGCTACTTAGAATTAGCCTCATGGCCAACCCCTCTAATTCATGGGGGGCAGTAGACCACGGGCCAATGTCACGCATCGCGACAGCTCAGAACTCGATCGGCACCACACCCTTATGGCCGCTCCGAGTAGGAAGCGGACCATGAGGTATGGTTATCGATGGTTGTATCTGATCCTGTAGATGTGGCCGACAGGCTTGCTGACTGCAAGTTTCGAACTGCATTCGATGACGTGTTGCCCAGGTGCAAATAAGGCGGGTTTGCCGGTCTTGTAATTCCAGTCGTGCCCGCCAAGCTTGATGGAGCTGCATGGCTTACTGTCCAGGTCATCAACAATCGGGCACGTCTTCCCGCCCGCTCACTCACGGGCAAGGCCGAAAGTCGTAGTGGGAAACCCCGTCGTGGGTGGCGACTGAGACGTGCATGAGGCTATGCAGGGCATAGCTAATCGCCAGCAACAGCAAAGAGCGAATATTCGCGCCGGCCTCCGGAAATGTTCTGTCCAGAGTTCGACATCCGTCGTCCTTCCTCGTTTGCAATGTCAGGTGTGTGGACGGTCGTCGTCTTTAGCTACTATGTGCATAGTGTTGATTAACTTCGTCTAGCGACTTCATCTATAAACTGCACGTGAAATAGGCAGGCGTTGCCACCCCTCTTCCTCCATGCAAGTCGCGAGATCGGCGTCGGCGGTTTTTACGCCGGGATACCACCAGTGCCCAGTAGGTCGAAGCTCCTCTAAGCATTCATTGAATGCCGGAGATGCCGCATCGTTGTCGCAAGATTCAACCCCTTTTTTTGCACTTTCTGGAGCCCAGCAAAAAGTGGCCTCATGGTGCTGAAGCATCTGTTTGCTTGCCTCCGTATAGGGGTTCATTGACGCACAAGACGACAACACGAGGGCAACCGTAAGCCCAAAAATTCGCTTGTTCGACATGGACGATGGCAACTCCGTGGTGCAATTACGTGTTGTGGCGGCGGGTATCGAGCGAGTCCAAAATGAGTCGCACACTGAAACTAACATCTACAACGCTTCGCACTGGATATTTGCGCCGGGTTAAATGCCTGGGTAGGTGTCTAGCGGTAGAGGGTGCGGCTCTTCTACTCAGCCGTGCGCAGCGTCCCCTTGCGGCAATCATGAAACCCAACCGCAGGGACTACGCGCCGAAAGGATGATTTAGGGTCATGTGCGTGTCCTCGTGCGGAGAAGTTCAACGGCAAAGCGCCCGACGCCATCCCTGTAAGGACACAGAAAGCAGGTCGGCGTAGCGTCCCATCGTCTGGATCGGGTCGACTCGCACTCGGGAGGGCGGCGCTATGCGTACTCGACTGACGGTGGCATTGGCTCTCGCGCTTGCCAGTGGGCCCACCTGGGCCGGCAGCGGCATCCTCGGCATGGATCACCTGGTGGCCTATGACGACAGCGGAATCTGGAAGCGGAGCAACCAGGAAATCCTGATCTACGGCACCATCGTTACGGTAGCCGGCGGCGCGCTCTGGCTGGGCGACAACGACCAGCTCGGCAACACGTTCTGGCGATCGGTTGACTCGATGGTCGTCACGGCCGCCGGCACGCAGGTCCTCAAGTGGACCTTCCAGCGCGAGCGCCCCTCGCAGACCGACAATCCGAACAAGTGGTTTCAAGGTTGGCATGCCCAGAGCTTTCCCAGTGGTGAGGTCGCCGCTGTCACTGCGGCGGTTACGCCATTCATCGCCACTTACGGCAGCGACCATCCATCGGTGTACCTGCTGACGCTGCTGCCCGCCTATGATGCGGTAGCCCGCGTAAAGACTCATGGCCATTGGCAGAGCGACGTGGTGTTCGGTGCTGCGATCGGCGCCGGCATCGGCATCTGGGCAACCCGCCGTGATTCGCCGTGGATCATTTCCCTGCTGCCCGGCGGCTTCAAGGTCGGCTGGGTGCATCACTTCGACTAACTGCCGCCCATCCAGCAATGCCGCCAACTTAAGCGCCGATAAGCCGGGAGACGTCGACCCCGTGACGTTCGCCTGCCCAGCCAGGTAGGCATCTTGGGACTCGCGCCCTTCACTGGCGACGGCCATAACTAGGCATCGCCACGCTTTCAAATGCCGCGCGCTTTGTTCCCCTCCTCCCGAGCCGCGTTGCTTCGGCGATAGTCCAAGTAGCATCGCCAACTAGCTCTGACCGGCATGGACCTCCAAAGCGACAGCTAAGCGATATCCGTGCCAAGCCACAAGCCCGTTGATTTAGCCTAGAAACAGCGGGACAGAAGAGCCCGTAAAACTTGCAGTGCGCAAGAATTGTCTGCACGAATCGTATGGCCTGATCGCTGGTCGACGTGAGGCTCAGGCGCCACTTTGAGTGGTGGACCAGCTCAACTCACACCTTTCTCATTTCACCGAAATAATTTCAGTCGCATACTCACATCGGTCAAAACCGTCGGCAGCGATACGCAAGTGCTGCTCGTATCTATGTCTTGTGACGATTTGCCATGGCCTGTCGATTACTCTTCCAAGTCAGGAAGGAGGGGCGCAATGAAGGTCGATGCGGACAACGCCATTGCCCAGGCGATTTGCACGTCCAAGGCGCTGTGGGAGCAGTCGGGTGCCGCAACTGAGGATGGCCTCCTGTCAAGAGCGACAGCATCCAGCATGACGCACTCGGCAACCGAGGCTGCAATCGCACTTCAGGAGGCAGTCGAAGTGTTTGGGCCACGCTTGCTGCCCGCGCAATTCAAGTGTGCGCGGGAATGCATCATTGACCTGGAAACGCTCGCCAGCCTGGCGGCGCTTGTCATGACCCATGATCTTAAGCCGGCAACGACCATTTACCTGGCGCACGCGATACGCTGCACCGCTGAAAAGTCGGTCAACAACCTCATGCGCGCGGCGTGGGTGTTGCCCTAGATTGGCCGACGCCTTCTCGGCCAACCCCAACCAGCATGAAGTCGAGCTACATCCCGTAGCTCTTTAGCTTGTACCAGAGCGTACGTTCGCTCACACCGAGCAGTCGAGCGGCCGCAGCCTTGTTGTTGTCGCTGCGCGCGAGGGCGCCTTGAATTAGGCTCCGCTCGAGAGCTTCGACGCGATCCTTCAAGCATAATGCCCCGTCCGCAGCAGGTGACTCCGCGATGGCAGGTGGGGGAGCAGAGGGACGTTGCGAGAGTTCCGACGGCAGATGCGAGAGCGTTACTTCACTGTCGCGGGACAGAACGACGGCGCGCTCCATCAAATTCTCTAGTTCGCGCACATTGCCAGGCCACGGGTATACCTCGAGCCGCTCAAGCACCGATGGATGAAGGCGCGGCGGGGGCCGACCGATCTCAAGTGAGTACTTTTTGAGAAAGTGGTCTGCCAGCGTTGGTAGATCACCTTGGCGATCACGCAGCCTTGGTACGTCGATGCGCACCACGTTGAGGCGAAAGTACAGGTCACGCCTCAGCTGGCCGGCCTCCACGGCCTGGAGCGGGTCACGATTGGTCGCCGCGACGACTCGCAAATCCACCGGAATGCTGGAGTTTGCCCCGAGGCGTTCGATGGAGCCTTCCTGAAGCACCCTTAGCAGCTTGGCTTGAAGATTCACCGGCATTTCGGTGATTTCATCGAGGAAGATGGTGCCGCCGCTGGCCAGCTCGCATTTGCCCACGCGATCGCGCAGCGCCCCGGTGAACGCTCCTTTTACGTGACCGAAGAGCTCGCTTTCCAGCAACTCTGGGGGAATGGCCGCGCAATTGATCGGCACAAACAACCCCGATCGGCCGGATGCGGCATGGACGGCCCGAGCTACCAATTCCTTGCCAGTACCGGTTTCACCAACAATGAAAATGTTGCTACGGGTGGGAGCTACCTGTGAGATCAGCTCATAAAGGGTCCTCATGGCGGGGCTGGCGCCGATAAATTCACCCCAGCCACGCGAGATCTCCTCATGAAGGAAGCGATTCTCTCGCTGCACGGCCTGCATTGCGAGTGCGCGCGTCACCGCGACTTCGATCGTCTCCATCTCAAATGGTCGGATGATGTAGTCGACGGCGCCAAGCTTCATGGCCGCCACTGCCGTCTCGATGGTGGCGTACGCCGTCATCACGATGACCGGCACGTCGTCGCCTCTCTCACGCAACGCGCCAAGCAGCGCGATGCCATCCATGCGAGGCATGCGCAAATCGGTGAGCACCAGGTCCACAGGTTGCTCGTCGATGGAGGCCAGTGCTTCGAGACCGTCCACGGCCTCTGCCACTGAATGACCAAGCGCCCGCAGCGACAATTCGAGGATCCGGCGCATCTTCGCCTCGTTGTCCACCACGAGTATGCGCTTGACGTTCATTTGCGGAGGCCATTTGAATTGAAGTGAAGAGTGAAGGATGCACCACCCCAGGTGCTCTCGCCCACCGTAATTTCGCCACCGTGCACCTGCACGATCTGTTGCACGATGGTCAGCCCAAGACCAATTCCTCCTTCGCGACGGCTGAAGAATGGATCAAAAATGGCCTGACGTAGGGGCTCGGGAATACCCGGCCCATCATCCTCCACGTTGATCCACACATTGGACGTATCCTGGCTGGTGGATATCTGGACTCGACCATGCTCTCCAACGAACGCCAACGCGTTCAGAACGAGGTTGAGAAGCACTTGCATCATTTGTTCGCGGTCGCAATTGAGAATCAACTCTGCTTCGCTAAAGCTGCGTGTCAGGGGCACCCTAGCTTTTTCAGCACGCGATGCCAGCAGCCCCAACACACTGTCGATGATGGCGTGCACATCGGTCGGCCTAAAGTCCGGTGGTGCCGGACGGGCACATTCCAGCAGGAGGGTCACCAGGCGATTAAGGCGCTCCGTCTCGCTGAAAATGAACCCGATAAGCTCCTGTTCGCGCTCACCCAGATGGGGTTGGCGCTGCAGGAGCTGGGCTGAACTACGCAGGATTCCCATGGGTGTCCGCACTTCGTGCGCCATGATGGCCGCCATCTCGCCAACGACGGCGAGCTTGCCGGCTCGGACGACTTGTTCACGCGAGCGAGCCAAAGCCTCGATCATCTCCACGTAAGCCCGATGCAACTCCTGCACTTCATATATATGGGTGGTGGGTGGCGGTGGCAAAGCCGACTCGCGCTGGCGAAAGCGGCGCGTGAAGTCGGTGAGGGCCACGATGGGGAGAGCGATGCGATTGGCCAATCGCGAGGAAATCCATAGGCTGGCTGACAAGGTCAGGAGTAGTGCGGCCAACATGGACCAGAGAAGGCGCCAGATCGGTCCAAACGAGACGGCGGTCGGCTCCATCATGACGATATGCCAACCGAGTCCCTGAAACTGCTGATAGCCGGCCGAGGTTGCTGCGCCAACCAGCAGCGTGCCGTAGCCAAGCGCCGCACCGTCGCGCACGTAGGAAACAACACCCTGTCTGGGCAGCCGCCAGTCCAGCTTCAAGCTCCGCGCCCCAACGCGGGCCCGGATGCCGGCCGAAGCAGCGATGACATTTCCGTGCTCATCCACCAAGAGCAGGTTGCGCGAACCATGGTCCACGGCTTCGTCGAGCAATTGCTCGACGGCATGCCAATCCAGCACGGCATACAAGTGACCGATCTCACCCGTACCAAATGCATTCGGTACGGGCGCCCTCAACGTGACTCCCCAACCCTCGGTCGACCGGGTTTCGGCCATTGAGACGTCGCCGAGGCGTGCGCCTGGGATTGCTCGCCAGGCATCACCCACAGGGGCCTGCCCACCGATAAGTAAGGGCTGGCTGGCTGCCACCACTCGACCTTGGACATTGGCGCCAAGCAACGCGGCGTAGGCTGTTCCCTGGCCAGCGTGGAGATCCGATAGAAAATGTGAGAGGCGCTTATCGACGTCGTTGACGCGGATGTCCTGCATCACCTCCAATCGGCTCCAGACGCGCATGTTCTCCACGTGCGAGAAGAGCAGGGTGTCGATGCGCTGCATCACGGTGCTGGCCCCGAAACGGAGGTTGCCGGCGATTTCCGCACGCAACGCATTGCGGAACTGAAAGAACGAGACGGTGCCGACCACGAAGACGGTCCCGAGCAGGGTCCAGAACAGCAGGCGAAACAAGGCCGATCGTGTGGTCAAGGGCGGGCTGCGGCAATGTTAGGTGGAAAAGCCAGATGGTCACTTGGGCGTCCCGGCTTTGCGGCGCCCCGCCCAGTGTCGCAGAATCGACGCCGGCATCGAACGATGAAAGCACCGGTCACCCGGTACCGAAGCCATCCCGGTCGCCCGTGCCTGCATCCCATGCCACGGGCGCCCTTCCGCTACCCCATCCAAGACTTTATCGATGAACTGGCAACCACGCCGCTCGCTATACCTCGGGGTGGCCACCGTCCTGCTGTGGCTGGCCTCGAACACGGGCGCCAGGGCCGCCGACAGCAGCGGCGGCTGGCAGCCTGCACCCTACACGCTGGGGCAGGGGTTGTACTTTCCTGGACAGGGCTTGCGTATCGGCGGCTACGCCGATGTGAACTTCTACAATGTGCAGGGCACGAACACCACGTACGACGTGCACGACCTGAGTCTGTTCATCACCAAGGACTTAGGCACGCAATGGCAGCTGTTTACCGAAATCGAGGCGAGCAATCCCGTCAACACCCATAGGCGGAGCGACGACGACGATTCTGAGCTGGATATAGAGCGGCTCTACGCCGACTATCACGCCAATCAATCCATCAGCTTTCGCTTTGGCAAATTCCTGACACCTGTTGGCGAATGGAACCTGGTACATGCGGATCCGCTGACATGGACAGTCTCTCGTCCGCTGTCAACGTCAGCTGCCTTTGCTCGACATGCGACGGGCGCAATGATGTTCGGAACTGTCACTGCGCAGGGCAACGACCTGGACTATTGGGTGTTCGTCGACGACAGCAAAAACCTCAGTTTCGGCCAAGAGCAGGATAATGCCTACGCCAACGTGGGCGCCAACGAAACGCTCCACAACAACTTTCGCCAGGCCCTTGGCGGCCGAGTTCTCTATCACCTTCTTGGCGACACACTGAATATCGGCGCCTCCGCTCTGAGTTATGAGTTGGCATCGCCGCGCCAGAAGTACCAACTGACTGGCATCGACTTCAATTGGGCGACCCGCTACGCAAGCTTTACGGGCGAGGGCATCTATCGAAGCAGTGATACGAGCGGTGAACCTGACGAGCGCGGCGGATTCGTCCAGGTCGAAGTGCCGGTGTGGCAGCGCCTGTATCTAATTGGCCGGTACGAGCGCTATCGCTCCTCCACGCCCGCGCAAACCACCACTATCGACACCGCCGCCATCAACTACAAGCCGATCCCTGGCATTGTGCTCAAGTTGGAGTATCGCGACGGCACCAACAACCAGTTGTTGGCGCCGACCGGTTGGCTGGCTTCGATTGCCGTGCTGTTCTGAGCAGCGTGAGCATGCGCACCCTCGTGCGGCAACTCACCAAGCAGGCCTTCGGCTGGGGGCTGCTGACGCTCGCCTGCGGGTCGTCGGCCGGGCAGCCTCAGGTAGCCATCATCACGGCGCCCAGTCCGCCGCAGCTGACGATTGATCAGAACACGCTGCGCAACGTATACCTCAAAAAGATATTTGTGGATGGATCAGGTCAGCGGCTGACTCCGGTCAACCTACCCAGCAGTGCGCCGCTCAGGGAGGCTTTCTCACGCGTCGTCCTGGAAATGGATGGCACTCAGCTTCAGGACTATTGGGATCGCCAATACTTCCAAGGCGTGAGCCCACCCTATGTGCTGGGCTCACAGGACGCCGTAGTGCGCTTTGTGTCGACCACCCCGGGGGCCATCGGTTATGTCGCTACCTGTCATGTCGATGCCAGCGTGCGTGTCGCTCTGCTCATCAACCTCCCACCTCATACTGCCGACGACATCTTCGATTGCACGGTGCACCACGTCCCCTGACCGGCGATAAGGCCTGCCAATCGTTGCAGACAATATTTGCAGTCTGCAGGGTATGGACTAGCAAGACAGGACGTACTGAACGACTGTCACTCAGGTAAAACAGTCACTTATCCCGCTGGCATGAAATTCGCTGAGCGCTCGCTATCCACCTCCGCGAGTGTCGTCGTGCTACCAGCTTTCAAGTTCGTCCGTCGCCTCAAACGCCTTGGCGTCATCCCGCAAGGGGGCACCCGACAGGACGGATCCCAGTGCGGCATGAGGAAGTGTGTGTGGCTGAGCCAACACCTGATCGCGGCTTTCACGCTGCCATTGACTCACGGTGGCGCCGCTTGAGTTCCGTCAGCTCTCTAAGGTACGGACTATCCCTTCCCACCAAGGGCATTTATCGCATCCTTGTTTGTCGCCCAAATCATCGCCTTGGGAACACACTCCTCCTGACACCGCTAATTGCGGAACTCGAGCGTAGTTACAAGGGCGCGGAGATCGATGTGATCTCCGAAGGGGATATTGCACGCGAAGTATTCTCCACGCATTTCAGCATCAAGAACGTGTTTTGCCTGCCGAGGCGTGGCTTCAAACACCCGGTCACCTTCCTCCGCCTTCTGCTGAAGATTCGGCGTACAAGGTACGACCTGATCATCGATCCATGCATCGGTTCCGGTTTCAGTCGCGCGGTAACTCGCTTTCTCCACGGCACTTACAAGCTCGGCTTCGGTAACCGTGCTGAACGCTCCGGCCTAACCCATGCCATACCGTCGCAGGTCGCTATGCAGCACATGGCAAAGCGCCCGGTTGACTTGTTGCGCTCAGCGCTTGGGCAGACGGCGCCTGGCCAAGACAGCTATCCCCCACTCGACATTCGCCTCACCAGCATCGAGCTGGCGCACGGTCGCCAAACTGTTGCAGGCTTGTTGTCGTCGCCACGACAGCACACATCTGAACCCGTAGTCGGCATCTTCGCCAATGCCACGGGCGCCAAGCGTTACCCGATGGACTGGTGGCGAGAATTCATTGACACGTTCAAGACCCTGTGTCCCGCAGCGAACATCATCGAACTGATTCCGATGCATGCGAACTCCATGCTCGGCGCTGAGTGGCCTGCGTATTACTCATCGGCAATTCGCCGAATGGCCGCTGTGATGGCTGGCTTCGATCTGCTGATCACTGCCGATTGCGGCGTGATGCATTTGGCCGTGGCCTCTCGCGTACCCACCGTCGGCCTCTTCTGTGTCACCGATCCGGGGGTCTATGAACCGTATGGGCCCGGGAACCGGGCCTGGAAGACCCAAGGTTTGTCGGCGCGCGAGGCCGCCTGTCGCGTCGTGGTCGACAACCGCGAATTGCTGGGCCTTCCCGCCCGTGAGGCGGGTGGCGAGGATCAACTTCCACTGGTCGAGGCCGTGGCACGTAATTAACCCAGGCAAGGCAGCCCATCCATCTCATTGGAAGATGATCAAGGACAACTTTGTGAGCAGCACCAACACCATCTGGATGATTATTGGAATGACCGGTCAAGCCATATTTTCTGCCCGGTTCGTCCTGCAGTGGATCTACAGCGAATATCGCCGGGAAAGTGCGATACCTATGTCCTTCTGGTACGCGAGCATCGTTGGCGGAGCCACTCTATTCGCCTACGCCATCTATCGACGCGACCCGGTGTTTCTCGTCGGCCAGGCATTCGGCCTATTTGTGTATCTGCGCAACATCGAGTTGCGCTTTCGCGAGAGCCGCCAGGCCATGGAGAGTCGTTCGAGATGATCGACGTCAACACGACATCGGGATGGGTGGTCGCGGGACTAGTCGGACAGGCGCTGTTTGGCGCGCGCTTCCTCGTTCAGTGGATCCACAGCGAGAAGGTTGGGAAAAGCCGATTCCCCAGCATCTTCTGGCAGATCAGTGTAGTGGCCGGCGCGATCATCCTGGCCTATGCGATCCACCGCCGCGACCCTGTTTTCATCATCGGAGAAACCACGACGTTGCTCGTTTTCCTCCGAAACTTGCAAATGCTGAGCCGAAAGCCCCCTATGGAGAACCCGTCACCTGCGGACACCGGCCTCGATGACAACGGTCGTGGCGCGTTATGAGCGCGATCCATAAACGAAGCCATCTTGTGGACACCGGGTGGGTCAAGACCAATCGACCAGTGTGGGTGATTTTGTTGGTTGGATTGTGTGCTGGGCTGATCCTTCAGGGTTCTCGCGGACTTTGGAGCCCCGATGAAGGGCGTTACGTCGGCGCGGCCCTGCAGATGCTCGGCTCTGGAAATTTCCTGGCACCAGCCTACAGCCCTACCGAGCTGAACTTTTCGAAGCCGCCGATGACCTACTGGGTGATCGCCGCTTCGCTGAAATTATTTGGAAACAACACGTGGGCTGCGCGTATTCCGTATGCGCTCTCTTTTGGAACTACCCTGGCGTTGTTGTTCCTTTTCGGGCGTCGCGTGAGCCCGCGAAAGCCATGGGCACCTTCACTGGTCTACGCCACCTCGGCATTTCCTTTTCTCACAGCCAACGTCGTCAGCACAGACGTGCTCCTGACGGTCTTCGAGACTCTTGCGGTATTGGGTTTCGTCATGGCGACGTGGCCGGTGCACGAGTTGCCCCGGCGTCAAGGGCTGCGTTTGATGTGGCTCGGATTCGCCTTGGCTTTCCTTACCAAAGGACCACCTGGGCTGCTTCCACTTCTTCCAATCGTCACGTTTAGCGTCTTTTGCGGTGATTGGCGCTCAGTGCGCCGCCTATTCGACCCTGTTGGCTTTGTGCTCTTCATGGTCATCGGCTTCAGCTGGTACGCCATGGCCGCACTGCGCTATCCGTGGCTAATTCACTACTTCCTTCACGACGAAGTCTACGGACGCATTTTCACGTCGATGCACGGTCGCCATGCCGGCGCGATCGGATGGGCCCAAATTTACGTGCCCGTACTTGTCGTTGGCACGTTTCCTTGGTGGACAGCCGTGAGCGGAGCATTGGGAGAATTCTTCCGTCCGGGGCGCCTTCGCAAGCTCCGCAACGAACGATCCATCCAGCTGTTTGCCGCGCTTTGGCTCGTCATTCCGCTTCTGATTTTTTGTCTGTCACAGTCCCGACTCCCACTCTATCTACTGCCGCTTTTCGTTCCGTTGGCTTTGCTCTCGGCGTCTCGGCTGGAAACCGGGTTCGACATCCACAGCAACCGCACCCGGGGGTTATTGCTTGGCTGGGTCATCCTGCTGCTGTCGATCAAGGGATATGCGGCCTACGGCCTCAGCGCCAAGGACGACAACCGCCGTGCGGCTGGCGAGATCGCCAGCCTGACCGCTGGAGCCGATTACGCTGCGGTAATCTTCCTCGAAGACAACCTCGATTCCTATGCCGTCGAGGAGCAAACCCCATGGGGCGTGCGCCTGTACCTCGACAAGCCCGTCTATGGAGTCTCGGCACGGTCGCCCGACGCCGCTGCACAACTTTGCGCGGCCATCCAGGCGCAAGGGAGAGCATTGATTGTCGTCAACCAGGCATTGCCCGCGACGGCACTGGAAACGATGACCCGTAGCTGCCGCCCGACCTTACACCTCGTTGAACGTTGGCGGAGCAACGAGCTCGTCCTTGCGCAGCAGCCAATCCTTTGACGCCCGAAGCAAGCGAGGTTAACGGCAATGTGTGGGATTAGCGGCGTCATGTTGCAGAGTCGAACGCAGCCCCGGGATGAGGCCATGCGACAGGTTCACACCATGCTGTCGGCGATGAGTCATCGCGGACCCGATGGTCAGGCTGAGTATGCGAGCCATGGCATCGTTCTCGGGGCGAACCGACTTGCCATCCGGGGGACCGATGAGAGGCAACCGCCCCTGTTTGCCCATGAAGCGGGCATTGTCGTTGTCTGCAACGGCGAAATCGACAACCATCGGGAGTTGCGCCGATGGCTGGCCTCTTGTGGTCATGTGATCGAGGAAAGCAGCGACATTGCGGTGCTCGCTCCGCTCTACCTCGAGAAAGGTCTCGCCTTCCTTGACGATCTGGAAGGCGTGTATGCCATCGCCCTATGGGATGCCCGCAAGCAACAATTGATCCTCGCAAGAGATCGGGCTGGCGAGCGTCATCTGTATTATTCGGTGAGCGAGCAGGGAGTCACCTTTGCATCCGAGCTGGCCGCCATGGTGGCTGGTGCACCTGACCAAATCGACCTCGACTCCCATTCGCTCCCCAACTATCTGCGATCTGGCTACTGCCCGTCGCAGTGGACTTTGCTTGCCCGCCACTTCAAAGTCTGTCCCGGGGAAGCCATTGTGTTCGAAGGGCAAAGCACGCGGCACGTTCGATATTGGCAGCCACCGATGGGACGAGCAGAGCAAGCCACGCCAGACGCGGAGGAATTTGACAGGCGCTTCCGGAACGCCATCGCACGCCAGACCGATATTGATGTGGACTTCGGGGTGCTGCTGAGCGGCGGCCTCGACTCCTCGTTGATCACGGCCGTGACCCGCAGCGTTCGACCCAAACAGCCATTGAACGCTTACTGTATCCGCTTCGGCGAGTCCTCCTTTGATGAGGGATGCCAGGCAGAAGCTATTGCCAGGCAGTTCGCCTGTCAGTTCACGCCGGTCACAGTCGTACCGTCGGACATTCCGGTAACGTTGAAACAGCTGATTGCCACCACGGGTGAGCCGCTCGCCGATCCGGCGTGGCTGCCGCTGTCGATCGTAACCAAGCGTGCCGCGCAAGACGTGAAGGTGCTGCTTGCCGGGGAAGGCGCAGACGAATTGTTCGGCGGCTATCCCACCTACCTTGGGGCAAGACTGGCCACTCACTATGCTCACCTCCCCAAGGCGGTTCGTGCCGCTTTGCGTCGACTCATCAACAGCCTTCCGGTGAGCGACCAAAAGGTCACCGTCTCGTTCCTTCTCAAGCGGTTCGTCGAGGGACAATCGCTTGATGGCCTTGCCCGACATCTGCGCTGGACAGCCAACCTCTCGGCCGAATGGATCGAACAACTCGGCTTCGACTATCCGGCTGATTGCACTACGCATGACGCGGCCAGACTGATTGACGTGATCCAGAGTTACGACTTTTCTCACTCGCTTCCCGACGCTCTTCTGGCCAAAGCGGATCGCGGCGGCATGTGCCATGCGGTTGAGATCCGTGCGCCATTTCTGGACAGGGCCGTGATCGACTTTGCTGCAACGCTTCCACTGAACGAGCGGGTAAGGAGGCTGACCACCAAAGTCTTTCTGAAGAATTACGCACGCCGCTACCTTTCGGCTTCAACGATCCACCGACGCAAACGAGGGTTGTCAGTACCTCTGGGTCAATGGCTCCGAGGCCCCTTGCTGAAGTGGGCTGAAGAGAAGCTCAGCAGTCACGCCTTGGCAGACGCCGGCGTCGACAATGGAGCTGCCTTGGCGCTATTGAGCGAGCACGTACGCAAGTCAAGGGACCATGCCCGTGGGTTGTGGAATCTCATCGTCCTGGCCGAATGGCTCGAATGGCTGAGGGACGCTCGGGGGATTGTTAGCGCGGAAAGCGTGAAATGCCCCTCAGACATCCTCGTTGACGTATAGGCCCGTTGTTGAAGGAGGGATGGATGAGTTTCATGGGCCACATTCCGAGGTCAGCTGTCTACGTCTGGCTAAGTTTGTTGCTGCTTGCGCTGGGAATGTCGTTCCAGGGCACACGTCCATTGTGGAATACCGACGAAGGCCGTTATGTCGACAATGCCCTGCAGATGCTGGACTCAGGAAACTTCCTGACCCCAGCCTACAACGCCGACCATAAGAACTTCGCCAAGCCGCCGCTGACGCTTTGGGCCATTGCCGCCACCGTCCACGTGATGGGCTCCAACACCTGGGCTGTACGTATCCCCTCAGCCATGGCTTTCGTGTTGACCTCCCTGCTGTTGTGCGTCATGGGCAGGCACCTGCTTCCCGACAAGGCCTGGCTGCCAGGATTGGTTTACGCCTGTACAGCAGGACCATTTATCGCAGGCAATGTGGTGAGCACCGATGATCTGCTCACCCTGTGTGAAGCGATTGCGATGTGCGGATTCTTCCAGGCGGCCTTTGGCCCCGCCGATGCGCAGCAGCGTCTTCCCGTGCTGGTGATGTGGTTTGGTTTCGGACTGGCATTTCTCACCAAGGGGACGCCAGGTCTGATGCCGCTTCTGGCGATCGTGGTCTTTATTGCCCGACGCGATGGCATGCGCGGGATTCGCCGTTACTTTCCGTGGATGGGGCTGGTGTTGTTCGCGCTCGTCGGGTTTACCTGGTACGCCGTCGTCGTTCTGCGCTATCCGCAGTTGCTCGACTACTACCTGAAATATGAGCTCTACGGCCGGATATTCACCTCGGCACACAATCGCAACCCGCAGTGGTATGGCTGGCTGGTAGCTTATGTCCCAGTCTTTGTGTTGGGGACATTGCCTTGGTGGCCCATGTTGGTGCCCGAACTAAAGGCCGCCCTTTCGCCGCGAAACTGGCGCCGCCGGTGGCACGAGCGATCGCCGGCGCTCTTTCTGGAGTTGTGGCTGGCCCTTTCGCTGCTCGTCTTCTGCATCGCGCGCTCCAGGCTGCCGGTGTATGTGCTGCCACTATTTATGCCCATGGCGTTGATGATCGCGCTTGCCTTGCGCGATCGGATCGACCTTACCTCATGGCGTCAACGCATCATGCTCGGCATTTGGGTCGTGCTACTCCTCGGAATAAAGGGTGGTGCGGCGCTATACGGTCATCCTCTCTCAGATGACCGAGCTATCGCCCGGCAGCTGGCGTCGATGGTTGGCCAGACGGATTACTCCGCCATTGCGTTCGTCGAGGCCGTAGAATCCACGGAGCAAAGGGTAGAACATACGCCGTGGGGTATTCGCCTTTACCTGGGCAAGCCCATCTATGCCATCGCTTGGAAGCACCCGGACGCGGCCCAGAAAATTTGCCGGCTATCCGATAGGCATTCATCGTTGCTGTTAGTCGTAGATGGTTCCATAGGCGCCGCCACCATGCCAGCAGTGCTGGCGCAGTGCCCGGGACGACAGCATGTGGAACTCGGTTCACTGTCGACGGCGCGTGTGGCGCTGTTGCGGAGAGTGGCGATTGCACCATGAGCATGAACCCCACGACGCGACTATGGATCAAACGTGTCGACCTGTTGGTGGGGCTGACAGTGCTCGGCTGGGTGCTGATAGCCTGGTTCATCCTAGTGGGCCTGGATAGCGTGCTGCAGTTCCTTCGCCAGCTTCGCTTCGTCGGACAGAACGGTTTCACGGTAAGCAATGCGGCGTACTATGTTTCCGTAACCATCCCGCGTCGCATGTACGAGATGTACGGGTCTGCCGCCTTAATCGGCAGCCTGCTAGGGTTGGGTGGATTGGCCTCTACGGGTGAGCTGACCGCACTCCGCGCCGCCGGCCTATCACCATTGCGCATCGCCATATCGGCGACGTGGGTGGTGACGGTATTGATGGTTGGCGTTGTGATCATCGGTGAAACCATCGGTCCATGGGGTGACCAGCAGGATCGAGCGATGCAGTTGCGCTTGCGAACGGGAGCGATTGGGCTCGGCCAAAGTGGCCTTTGGGCACGCGATGGTGATCGCATCATCAACGCCGCGCGAACCGTCCTTCGCGGCATCGATGGCCATGCTCGGGTGCAGTTGTTGGACGTCAAAGTCTTCACCATGACAACTGACGGGGAACTGAGCCGGTTCGATCACGCCGACACCGCCGAGCACGTCGGCAACCTATGGATACTCGGCCAAGTTCGAAGCAGTTTTATTGATAAAGATGGCGTGCACAGTACCCTTCGCGCCAACGATCGATGGCAGTCGCAACTGGATCCTAACGTTCTCGAGAAATCCATGATCCAGCCGCAGTACCTGTCGACGCGCGACCAATTGCGCAACATCCGGTATCTCGAACGCAATCACGAGAATCCTGTGGCCTATACGACGCCATTTTGGGGGCGCATTCTCTATCCATTGAATACACTCGTGCTTATGTTAAGCGCGATTCCGTTCGCCTTTGGGGCATTGCGGTCTGGCGGTGCCGGCAGGCGCGTTTTTATGGGCATGCTGCTAGCACTCATCTGGCATTTCGGCCAACAAGTGATTGTCAATTTTGGTGTGGTGTATGGCGCTCCACCACTGCTGGCAAACCTGCTACCGGCGATACTGACGATACTGCTCGCTTTGCTCTATTTTCGGCAGCTTACCTGAGTCATTTGACTAGCCATTTGCAGACATTATTTGATGCGGATTGCCATCAAGTGGCGAGTGAAGACGTCGCTGTCGGAGTCCACTAACGGCGGGGGGAGCTAATGGACGCACTGCCCCCGGTTTTCGGGCCAAAGCGATGTAAGTAGAGTTCGTCACAACGACGAGGACGGACCTAAAAGACGGGCGTATTAGGGACGAACAGATCATCGCCCCAATCAAGCAAGTAGCGGCCAGCGCAACGGTCAAGGGGCTGTCCGCAAGCGTGGTTTCATCGCCGCCTCGTTTCAGTTGTGGCGAGAGAAGCTTGCGGGCATGGAACTACCCGACGCCAGGCGACTGAAGACGCTGGAGGCAGAGAACGAGAATCTCAAGAAGATGTTGGCTGAGGCCGTCCCCTTGACGATACCTACCTATGCCAGGCGCCACTACTTCCAGAGTCGCTGCAGCTGAGTGAGTGTCAGAACTAGAGCGAATCCACGACTCTCTTCAGCTTGGCGCGGACACCACCGGCTGTCGCTTCGAGCTTCGAGTTTGCGATGGCTTGCATGGATGCTACCGGGTCCACAGCTGCGACCTCGACCATTCCGCCCTCTTGCGCCTGCACCACAACATTGCACGGCAGCATCGTTCCGATCTTGTCCTCGATCGACAGAGCTTCATAAGCAAGCTTCGGGTTGCAGGCTCCCAAAATGCGGTATGGACGAAAATCTACGTCGATCTTCTTCTTCAGCGTTTCCTGCACATCAATCGTCGAGATGATGCCGAAGCCCTCGCTCTTCAGTGCCTCCGTAACATGCTCGATCGCCTGCTCGAATTTCATGTTCAGTTTTTTCGCGAAGTAATAAGACATGATCGGCTCCACCAATCAGCGCCACTCACAGGCGAGACTAAATGGTAGCGACCCGGCTGTTAGTAGCGGGTCACGAAAGTAGGTGCCGCGTATCGGCGAAAAGGGTCAATTTTTGCAAAAGCGCGGTCCACGCGTTGAAGCGTGCACATGGAGCGCTAATGCGCTTAAACGGGTCAGATCGGCCGCGATCTCATTAGTAATGTTCCGCAGCGTTTCACTTCGACGCTGTGTGGCTGCACTACTCAGGTTGCCAGTACCTGGCCATAGGGCCCATTTCAATGGGCCTTCTGAGGCGAGAAGGCGGGCGCAGGTGGCCTGCGGCCCAAGACGGCGTGCCTTGCTCAGGAAGCGCCCCCGAAAAGCATGCCAACACCGGTGGTGATGGCCATTGCCAGCGCGCCCCAAAAGGTTATCCGTAGTGCGCCGGTGCGGACGCTCGCGCCGCCCGTGCGCGCGGCAATCCCTCCGAGGACCGCTAGGAAAATCAGCGCGGTGACGAAGACCCACACCAGCAGCCTTTTTTCGGGCGCAAGCAAGACCACCAGGAGAGGGAGAACTGCTCCGGCAGCGAAGCTCACCGCAGAAGCAGCCGCAGCCTGGAGGGGGCGCGCCTTGAGTGCTTCGGTGATGCCAAGCTCATCGCGCATGTGGGCATCAAGCGCATCGTGGGCCATCAACTGCTCTGCAACCTGGCGGGCGAGCTGAGGGTCAAGTCCACGCTTGACGTAGATCGCCGCCAATTCTTTGTGTTCACCTTCGACGTCGGTCGCCAGCTCCTTGCCTTCGCGAGCCAAGTCGGCTTGTTCGCTGTCCGCCTGGGAGTGAACCGACACATATTCACCGGCTGCCATGGACATGGCGCCGGCAACCAGACCCGCCATACCAGCTACCAGGATGGACGACTCGGTTCCACGAGCGGCCGCCACGCCCATTATCAGGCTGGCAGTCGACACGATGCCGTCATTGGCTCCAAGCACTGCTGCACGGAGCCAACCCATGCGTTCGGTGACGTGACGTTCGCGATGGCGGTGCGGCATCTGTCGACTCCTTTTCCGTCCCTATGACTCAGAGCATGCGTCGTAGGGTGTCGTCCTTGCGGCCGAAGTGATGCCAAAGTGCGGCCAGGATGTGCAGCCCAATCACGAAGTAGAAGATGTTGCCAACAGTCCCATGGATGTCCTCCCATTGGTGCGCAAGCTCGCGATTGCCCACGCCAAGCAGGGCCGGCACGATTGTTACACCGAACAATGTGACCGCTTTTCCCGCAATCTGCAGGGTAATGATGCCCATAAGCGGCTGTGCGATGAGGAACACGTAGAGCGCAAGATGTGTGACCTTGCTGAGCGCTTCGCTAGCTCTGCCCAGCGGTGGCGATATCGGAGGAGCGGTATGCGCGATACGCATCGCCAAGCGAGGAACCACGAGCATTAACACCACGATACCGGCCAGAAAGTGGGTAGCCAAAACGTTGGTTCGCACACTGCTGCCACGGGGGAATACTTCGTGAAGATTGACGGCAACATAAGCAACTAGCACCAACAGGAAGATAATCCAGTGCAGCCAGCGCAAGGCTGGTGCGTACCTGCTGGGAATGGTCGACGGCATCGAAAGGTCCTTGGAACGGGGGGCAGGCTACGAAACAACCTGCGCCAAAGTCTCAACTTTACTCGCGTCTGCAGACATTCCCGCAAATGGTTCTCGCTCAGGGTGTCCGCTCGGGTTTTACTTCGCTGATGACAGGGGACGATGGTCCGGGAGGCAACGCGGTCACCCGGTGGAGCTAGCCAAGGCGAGTATCGACTTGCGAGTGACAGCGATGAGTTGGGACGACCTAAAGCCACGTACAAGAAGGCTGAAGCAGTCCTGGGCTACAGGGACTGCACGTAGGCGGCCACGTCCGCCATGTCGTCGGAAGTGAGCTTTGTGATGATGCCGTGCATCACTGGCGATTGGCGCAGGTTGCTCTGGATCACCTTGAGCTGCTTCACCACGTAGGGCGCGTGTTGCCCCGCAAGTCGCGGAAAGATGCCATTGCCTTCCGCGTGGGCGCCATGACACGTGGCGCAGGCCACCACCTTGCCCTCAGCGCCTTGCTCGAACAGCTGCTTGCCACGCGCCACCTGCTGCGGGTCCCCAGGTTCGCCGGCCGCAGGCGGCTGACGCGCGAAGTAGCGGCCCAGCGCCGCCGCGGTGGCATCGTCGATGAGCGTCGTCATGCCGAGCATGTAGTCGTGGGCTTCCTTTTCACCACGCTTGCCACTCTTAAACGCGTTGATCTGGGCGACGAGGTAGGGTTCCTGCTGCGCGGCAAGCTTAGGAAACGTTGGAGATGTGCTGTTTCCGCCCGGACCGTGACAACTTGCACAGACGTGGACGGCCAGCTTGGTGGCCGCTTCATCGGCAGCGCTGTCCGCCCGTGCAACTGACGGGCCGAGCACAAGAGCGGCCATGGCGAGGCTGGCATGGAGAACGTGCCCGGCGCGCATGTCAGAACGCCACCCAGACATTGGCGAACAGCGTGTTGTTGTCGTGTGCGTTTCGACCTGAGCCATCGTAGTTGCTCCCGGCGCCGTTGAATTTGACGAAATCGTAGTACTGCAACATCAGGCGCACGTTCTGGATGGGAAGATAGTCCAGCTCGGCCACAAAGAACGTGGTGTCTGGCTTTCCGTTGAGGCTTCCAGTGACCGAGCCGGGCGCGTACAGGCCGGTGTCGGTGGAACCATGCGTACGATTCACCTGAAGCGTGCCGCCGTACTTGCGCTCGTAGTAATACGTGAACTTGAGCTTGTCGGTCACCAGCGTGTCGCCATGATTGGCAGGTGTCGGGCCCACACCGATCGGCGTCCCCTCCAGCGTGGCGGGATAGCTCGCCCGATAGTCCTGCGATTCAATGATGTGCGTGAATTGCATGGTGTATGTATTGGGGTCTCCGATGTTCTGCCACTGCGCGTCAAACGCGATGTCGCGGAAACGATCCGTTGGTGTGAACGGCATGGTGTTGTCGGGGTACACATGGAAGATCGCGCCGAAGGTGCCCACCATCAGCGAGTTGGCGCCCCATTCGCGGTTGTAGGCGACGCGCCAGTAGGGATTGAACCCGTCCAGCCGCTTGACACCGCCGGGCTCATCGGTCAGTTGCCCCCTGCGCAGCACCGAGAAGAAGCCGTCGGCTGCCTGGTAACCGGACAGTTCCACGTAGACCTGCTGGTTCCAGAACACATAACCGCCCACGCCCGCCACCTGCTGCGCCAGCTTGCCGTCGATGAGCGTCGTCGCAATCTGGGAGATGCCGTTGGGCGGAAGCGTGAATGGAAAACCCATCGCTGGCGTGCTATTCCACACGTCTTGCAAGGTGGGGTTGTTATTGACGGTCAGGCCATACAGCCACCGAAGTTCGGTGCTGTCGGCGTCGGCCGAGCTTCCGGTGACGCGCAGATCGGTGTTGTCGATGCCGCTATGGCCCTTCGTCTGGCCGTTGCTGTTCACGAACAGGTTGTTGTAGGTCCACTGGATCCAGCCACCGATGTGGTCATTGATCTTGCCGGCGACGAACAGGCTGGCCGCCGACCCGATGATCTGGTCGGTCTTGGGGACAATGGGCTGGCCCTGGTCGTCCTTGTTGTTGCGCACATCGGTGTAGCCCATCTGTGCCATCACCGCCAACGGCAGATCTTGGCGTTTGCCTATGGTGTAGCCACTGAGCTTGAACCTTCGCCCGTAGGGCGTCAGTTCGGGAAAACTCACGTGGCAGGCCACGCAAGCTTGTCCCGTCTGCCTCGCGTAGGCGGGCACCGCCAGAGATGGCGACACCAAGGCCATCCAGGCCATGCCAATCCAGACGGCAAACATCCACAGGTTTCCGACCGAGCGTCGCATGACCATCTCCTGTGAAGAGCTGCGGCGCCCGTACCCCCAACGGAAGTGCAAGACTTGCCGCTACAGGTTCACTATATGACGGTGACCGAGCGAGGGGATGATGTGGGGCGTCAATTTCGCCTGCGGTGAAACGTCTCAGCCACTGGCATTTTGAGCAGCGAGGACAGCTCTATGGTGTCTGCTTTCGATCCCACGCGCGTTTAATGGATATATGAGCAGTCCCACTTAACGATAGATCGCCTCTTCCACGTGGTTGAGGCACTCAACGGCATGGTTGGCCGTGTGACGCACTATCTTGGAAAGGTAAGCGGCATCGCGCGGCGTCGATGTGTAGGTCAGCACGAGCCCGGCGAACTGGGCGATCGCTGCCAGATCCGAGTGGGCTTGAAAGGACCGGTGCACCAAATCAGGGGGCATCGTATCTGCGCGAGTACTCGAGAGAAATACCTTTAGGCTTGCCGCGGCATCGCTGGCGGCACCCGCTAAAGAAGCGGCCAAATGTCTTGGAAAGCTGCCTTTGGCCTCCGCCTCTTGGGCAAGTTCCGCGCAGGTACGGGCCACCATCAGCTCCTGTGTAACCGCATGAGTTCGGTCGGTCTGCATACGCCCTCTCTTCGCGAGAGAGTTTGCTTGTGACGTGATAAGCATCACAAGCTATACGAAGGATAGGGTGAGACAGGAATCTGCGACGAAAGCTTCGCGTAACCTAGCCGACTGTCGCTGCCTTGGCGCATTTCCCCAGATTCGCTCCCGGGTCAATGCGAACATTACCTAACAGACTTCGAGTAGTTTGCCAGGCACGCTGGGCAAACCTCCCTGCGTAGTGGTCGTTCAAAGTACCCCTTTCTTGTCCATCAAGCCGGTGTCCAACCATGAAGCGGCGAGATTTCCTGCAATTAAGCGGATTGGGAGTGCTGGGCGGAACTGTCTTTCCCTCGACGCGAGCGTTTGCCATGCTGGATCCCGCGTCGACTCCGCCGCTACCGGCCCAGCCTGACCACACCATCAGAATTGGTAGGAGTTTGGTCGAGCTAGCGCCCAACCGCATCGTCTCCACGACAACTTATAACGGCCAGTTCCCCGGGCCGCTCCTTCGCCTCAAAGAAGGTAAAGCCGTCGTGGTGGACGTCTACAACGACACAGACGTGCCTGAACAACTTCATCTGCATGGACTCACCGTGCCTGTCGACGTCGATGGCGCAGCGGAAGAAGGCACCCCCTTCATTCCACCGTTCGGCATGAGGCGCTTATCGTTCACCCCGGGACCGGCAGGGTTGCGCTTCTATCACACCCATGTGGTGGCCGGCAGCGACCTTTCTCTGGGCCAATACAACGGTCAGGTGGGCGCCATCTACATCGAGCCGCGACAGGAGCCCGGTGCCTTTGATCGCGAAGTGTTCCTGGTACTCAAGGAGTTCGACCCTTTTTTCAGCAAGGGTGGCGACATGGCCATGGACTTTCTGCAGCCGGGCGCCCGGGATCCTGCCCTAGAAGAGCGCGGCGAGTCCGCCATGAGGCATTCGCTGGCCGAAGGCGCCGCTCACGGCTATGAAGTGGGCTATCAGTCATTTGCCATCAACGGCCGCATGCTGGGCCACGGTGAGCCGATCCGCGTAAAGGCCGACGAGCGCGTGATGTTCCACGTCATCAACGGCAGTGCCACCGAGATCCGCAGCCTTGCCTTGCCCGGTCACACCTTCAAGGTGATCGCGTTGGATGGCAATCCTGTGCCACATCCCACCGAAGTCCCGGTGCTGTGGCTGGGTACCGCAGAGCGCATCAGCGCCATCGTTGAGATGAAGCACCCGGGTGTCTGGGTGATGGGTGACCTGGCCGACGATGATCGCGAGAATGGCATGGGCGTCGTCGTCGAGTATGCCGGCCAGCATGGCAAGCCCCGTTGGGAGAAGCCGAAACCCTTTGGCTGGGACTACCGGCGATTCGCCAAACCCGATGCCCGTCCGCCGGAGCCCGACGAGATCATAGAAATGACGTTCGCCAAGCAGAATGCTGCCCTCGGCGGCTTCAACAGGTGGACGATCAACGATGCTGCCTTCGACATGAAGGCAATGAAACCTATGTTCCAACTGCACCACGGTCGGCGCTATCGGCTCCGCATGCACAACGCCAGCGACGATATCCACCCGATGCACCTGCATCGCCACAGCTTCGAGATCACCCGCATCGCGGGTCAGCCAGCCAGCGGCGTCATCAAGGATGTCGCGATGCTGGGTGGCTACCAAACCATGGAGGTGGACTTCGTCGCCGATCAGCGAGGTCTGTCACTGTTTCATTGCCACATGCAACTGCACATGGACTTCGGTTTCATGGCGCTGTTCGATTGCACATGAACCTTTCGACGATGGACGCTCCAACCACACGCAATCCGTCTGGCCACGCCCTTGAAGTGGCGCGCGTATTTCTACGCTTGGGATTGACCTCCTTCGGTGGCCCGATCGCGCACATCGGCTATTTCCATCGGGAGTTTGTGGAGCGGCGACGCTGGGTGGATGAGCAACACTTCGGGCAGCTGTTTGCCCTGTGCCAGTTCCTGCCCGGGCCGGCGAGCAGCCAGCTGGGTTTCTCAATCGGTCTGCTGCGGGCCGGTTGGTTGGGGGCTCTCGCGGCCTTTATTTGCTTCACGCTGCCCTCGGCGCTGTTGATGTTCGCCTTTGCGGAGGCGAGCGCTCGCTTGGCTGGCCCGTGGGGTCAGGCAGTAATCCATGGCCTCAAACTGGTCGCCGTGGCGGTGGTCGCCCAGGGCGTGCTGGGTATGGCCCGTACGCTCTGTCCGGACCGACCACGCGCCCTCATGGCTGCAGCCACGTGGGCGTCATTGCTCTCAGCCAAAGCGCTTGGATGCAATTGCTGTTGGTAGCCGGCGGCGCGGCGCTCGGCCCCTGGGCTTGTCGCCAGGTCGAGGCAAAGGTCGGGGAGACGTTCGGCCTGCATTATGGGCCCCGCACTGGCGCGGGTTTTCTCGTCGCCTACATTGCACTCCTGGCGATCTCGCTCCTCGCCACCCCCTTCATGCCACCGCTGGGTCAGGTCGCCAGCGCCTTCTATCGCACCGGCGCCCTGGTTTTTGGCGGTGGCCACGTAGTGCTTCCCTTGTTGAAGCAGGCCGTAGTGGATCCAGGCTGGATCAGCGCCGACCGCTTCCTAGCGGGCTACGGAGCTGCCCAGGCCGTTCCGGGCCCCATGTTCACGCTGGCGGCTTACCTCGGCGGAGAGCTGCACGGCGGACAAGGTGGGGCGCTGGGTGCCACGGTGAGCCTGCTCGCCATCTTTCTGCCGGGGCTGCTTATGGTGTCCGGCGCATTGCCGTTCTGGCGGGCACTGGCTGCTCGCACCCGGGCGGGTCGGATGTTAGCCGGCGTCAACGCGGCAGTGGTCGGCCTTTTAGCCTTTGCTCTTTATGATCCGGTATGGGTCAGCGCCATTCATGGGAGCAAGGATTTCGCCATCGCGTTGGTTGCTTTTGTCGGGCTGGTTGCGGCCAAGTGGCCACCGCTCCTAGCGGTTGCGTGGTGCGTAATTACATCTCTGCTTTGCGTTCTAATGAACACATAGCCGCAGTGCCGCTTCCTGGTGATGCGCGCAGTTAAGTACCGCGTTCGCTTTCGGCTCGAAGCGGACTCAGCCCATTAAAAGATAGGCAGTTGTAGGCATTCTCTGACAGACATTGGGCGAATGCCCAACGAACATCGACATCGGTTTCCGAGAGGAACAGGGGAAAGTCATGGCACCTAAGAAGCCGGCAGCAGCCGACGATGCGGTCGCGCCTCGTGCACGGATGCACAAACTCACTATTCGAAACTTTCGTGCAATTGGTAAGCAGCCGGTGGAGATTGAACTGGACGACATAGTGGTCCTGGTCGGTGCTAACAACACAGGAAAGAGCTCCATTCTCCGGGCCTACGAGCTCGTGATGGATGCGGGAAAGAAAGGGGAGATGGTCATCGACGACTTCCCGGGAGGGACTATCCCAGAGGGCGGACTTTCTGCAGATGCGCTAAGCACCGCTTTCGACGCAAGGCTGCCGTTCCAGTTGCCGGTGCAAGTCCCGCCCTCGCGACCAGCTACCTGGCCGCCGTGACATGGTCACTGAGAACGGGGCGGAATACCTATATCGGGTCGGAAGCGGACGCTCAGGCCTATTGTTTTCGCCTCGACGCGACGACCAAAGACAGAGCCAAAAGTCCGCCCAGAACGAGCGCGACCCATCCCATCAATGACCGTGCATCGGAGTAGAGAATTGACACGCCCATTGCGGCAAGGCCAACCGCCATGATGGGTTGAACGCTTCGCTGCGCTTTGTAGATGTTCGCGTTTTTCAGCGACGTCAATTGAAGCTGGGACAACGCCTCCGCCGTCGGCTTGCAGACTTCAGAGCACGCCAAGCCGTTTGTGACCGGCATTCCACAATTCTTGCAAACACCCTTAGCGCAACACTTGCAGACGCCGACGGCCGCTGCATCGCCGTGAACATAGCACTGCATCTGATTCCCCTTCCTTTTGATTGAGCCAGCGCCCGCATTGGATACGGCCAGCGCCCCCTTGTCGAGGGTCCGCTCCGGGTCGGAAGCGGACACTGCTGCTAGGTAGTTTTACCTAAGTGAATCCCGAAGTTCCACCGAAGCCGCGTACCTACGGGTGTGCTGATATCTGTTGGCGCGTCTTCTCATCTGAGTCGGAGGTTCCATGAAACTCTTGTCCGCTGCGCTCATGATTGCTGCCATCACACCTGCCGTTGCTGTGGCCGCCGACAAAGACGAGACGATTGATACGCCGATCGGCAAGCTCACCTTCGAAAACGGTGGCTATCCAACGCACGAAACCGTCCAAAAGCTCTACGACACGATGGACTTTCAGCGTGCCTGCCAGACATACATCTGGGGCATACCCGCGGTCGGTCTCAACGAATGGCGAAGGGCGCACTACAACGTCTTCGGCGGAAAGAACGGCGAGATGCTTTCCTATCTGGATTTCAAGGAAAAGCTTGGGATCCTGACGCCGAACTTCACGACGCCATACATCGCCACGTTCATTGATCTGCAGGAGAGCGGTCCGATCGTGGTGGATCTGCCACCGGGTCTCATGGCGGGCATGATTCTCGACGACTGGCAGCGTGTCCTTTCAGATCTCGGCGTCGTCGGCCCCGACAAGGGCAAGGGAGGCAAATATCTTATCTTGCCGCCTGGCTACAAGGGCAAGGTCGACGCCAAAGGCTATTTCGTCGTGCAGTCCACCAGCCGCGACGTCCTCGCAGGCGTTCGCCTACTTGGCCCGGACAAGCAGAAGGAAATCGCCACCCTCGTTCCCCTCATCAAGACGTATACGTGGTCTCCCCAAGGCGCCGGTACGCCGATGCCGGTTCGCCCTGCCGGCGACAAGCCGTGGAGCCAGGCGGCGCCGCGCGGAATGGCCTATTGGGACAGCCTGAACGAAGTGATCCAGCGTGAGCCCATCGACGAGCGTGATCGGCTGATTGTTGCGCAACTTCGGTTCCTTGGCATCGAGAAGGGCAAGCCCTTCAACCCCGATGCGCGACAGAAGAAGATTCTCGAAGATGGCGTGATCGTGGGTGAAGCCATGGCCAAGGCCAACACATCCGACAAACGTGTCGAGCCGCCGTTCTGGAATGGGACGCACTGGAAGCACGCGCTGGTTGTATCGACCGACCAGAGGGCGCCTAATTACGACCAACTCGACGAGCGCGCGGCCTGGTTCTACGAGGCTGTCGTCATTTCACGCGGCATGCTGACAACAACGCCAGGCTTTGGCCAGCGTTACATTGCCAGCTATCAAGACAAGGATGGCCACTGGCTCAACGGCAGCAACACTTACAAGTTGCATGTCCCGGCCAACCCGCCGGTGACACAGTTCTGGTCGGTGACTTACTACGACGAAGACACCCGTCGGATGATCGCGACGCCACAAGGTCGCCCTGATCTTTCATCCCGAAAGGAAGATCTTGTGAAGAACAGCGATGGCTCCATCGATGTCTACTTTGGCCCGAAAGCTCCTGCAGGCAAGGAAGCGAACTGGGTACAAACCTTACCGGGCAAAGGCTGGTTTACCTACTTCCGTTTCTATGGACCAACCCAAGCTTTCTTTGACAAATCTTGGGCATTGCCGGATTTCGAGAAAGTGAACTGAGCCAGTCGCATGGTCGGCAGACAACTATGTCTCCCGACCATGCGCGGTGTCGGGCCTGTCTACTCGCAGTGTCCGCTATTGGTCGGAGGCGATCATTGCCAACAGTGCCTTCCTGGTTAAGACCTATAACGTAGCTTTACGCAAGAAAACTCCAACATTTTTCCGATGCGCGCGACGCGTGGCTGCCTCAATCTCCAGGTGGCCACTAATCCATATTCGCTCTGGAGGCTTCATGAAGCACCTGCATCTAAGCGTTGCGCCCGCCCTGTTGGCCGCCATGGTCGCTTCCACCAGCGCGCTCCCCGGCGCGGCCCACGCCCAACAGGATCGCTACGAAGCGTTGGCGAACCTGCCGGAAGATCACAACCGCGCGACCCCGGATACCGCAAAAGCGCTGAAGGAGGAACTGCTGTTTCAGCGCGCTTCCCAGACTTATCTCTGGGCGCTACCGCTACTCAACACCGTGGGCATGCGCGATGGATTCGCCGATGCGTTCGGCACGGGTTACAACGTGATGGCCATCTGGGAAAAGCGCCTTGACGCAAAGACCCGGATCACCACGCCCAATTCCGATTTGATCTATGGCATGGTCTTTGTCAACTTGGCTGACACGGGCCCGCTTGTCTTCGAAGCCCCGCCGAAACTGCAGGGTATCTTGCTGGACTTCTGGCAGCGGCCCATCCCCGAGAGCAGCGGAAAATTCTTCGGTGACATTGGCCTTCCAGGGCCTGACGCCGGAGCGGGTGGCAAGTTTCTGATCCTGCCGCCCGGGTACAAGGGCAATGTGCCCGATGGCTATTACGTCTATCGCTCCGGCACCAACAACGTTTTCATTTTCCTCCGCTCGTTTTATCAGGACCTCTCCAACATCGGACCCGCCACTGATGTGCTGAAGAAGTCCGTGCTTTACCCGCTAGGCAAGAAAGACAGCGCGAAGAAGATGGTGTTTCACGACGCCTCGGGTAAACCTCACGAAATGCTCCCCCGCACGGATGTCGCGGCGTTCAAGGAATTGAAGTGGCTGGTTGATAGCGAGGGCGACAACCTTGCTGACCCCGACTGGCTTGGCATGCTCGCTGGCTTGGGCATTGTCAAAGGCCAGCCCTTTGAGCCGGACGCGCGCACGCAAACCATACTGAGTGCGGCAGCCAAGACCGCTTACAACACGAGCCGTGTCATTGGCACACAGACCGCCCAGGGCAAGACTGACCTTCATGTTTACAAGGATCGCCAATGGGTGAATCCGATCAACAACGTCACCGCTCGCTGGCCCAATACCCCGATCGGGCTGGACTTCATGACGCGCAGCGGCTACCGGGACCTGGATGCCCGAGCCTGGTTCTTTACCGACTATTACTCGATCAGCCCGGGCATGGTGTCCATGACACCCGGCAAGGGCGCGTACTACATGATCGCGTTTTCGGACTCCACCGGCAGTCCGTTGAATGGTGAGAACAGCTACACATTGAAGCTGCCGCCGAATATTCCCGCCGATCTCTTCTGGTCAGTGACGCTCTACCAAGCCGCCAACGCGTCGGGTGTGCAGAACGGACAGCCGTTCCCTTCGCTGGGCAAGCTCAATAAGCCGGCGCAACAGGGTGATGGCAGCACCGTCCTGTATCTCGGGCCCAAAGCCCCGGCCGATGCCAAAGGCAATTGGCTGGCGACCGTACCCGGCCAAGGCTATTTCGTCATTCTTCGCCTGTACCTGCCGCAGCAAGCTGCCATTGATGGCTCTTGGAAGCCCGGCGATATTGAAAAAGTGAAGTGAGGCTCACCCATAGCCTGGATGACGGGGCGAATCCCGACGTAGCGAACGGCTGTCGGCATGGGTTCGTGCATCCAACCAACAAGAAAGGCGGTGCCAAGTGTGCCGCTTCCTCGTGATCGATCGACACGAATCTGTTCCCGTTTAGGTCCGTATATGGACTCCTCCCCTTTGCCAAGCATCCCCTAGCTCTGGCGTCCGTGTCGACTGCACA
>NZ_QQSY01000003.1:421157-559607 GCF_003351225.1 Dyella solisilvae | reverse complement strand
CACCGACGAGTGGCAAGCGTATGCCACATTGAAGCTACGCGGCGAACACGTGCTGATCCGCAAGGAGAGCTGATCAACTTCCGCGTTAGCTACAGCGCCGTGGGCAACGCCACGTTCGGCGCCCGCGAGGGCGCGCACGATGACTTGATCCTGGCTGTGGCGTTAGCCGTGTACGGGCTCGACAGCCAGAGGGAAGTTACCGTGGAGCCGTTGGCGAAATGGTTAGGGCGCTAGTCCTCAAACAAGACCGCACTCGATCCATGCCCTTTTCCGGCGAGAATCGGTCCGCCCCGTACCACACCTCGATTCGGAGTGCAGACCATGTACACCGAGCCGGTGTCGAATATGGCTATCACCACTTCCGCCGGCGTATCGCGATAAGCGGCATGAACCTGGCCAACTTCCGCATGCATTGCGGTGCCGTTGTGCGTCCATGAGAGCTTCCAGATTCTCGGCCCATCAACGGGCGCTCCGACGAACTCGGCGGTTACCGAGTAAACACGCTCTGCTTCCTCTGCATCACTCGCATGAGGGACGAAGAACTTCATCCGCGCTCTCCTTGTGGTTGAAGAGAGGATATCGACCTTTCGCCCGGACTGCCTCGAATCACAAGTACACCGCAAGTACATGGTCAAATCGCAGGCAAAGAAAAAGGCACTTGGCTTTCGCCAAGTGCCTTTCTAATTGGTGGGCCGTCTAGGATTCGAACCTAGGACCAATTGATTAAGAGTCAACTGCTCTACCAGCTGAGCTAACGGCCCGTAAAACTTGAATTGTAAAAACTTGAAACTGGGGTGAGCGATGGGATTCGAACCCACGACAACCGGAATCACAATCCGGTACTCTAACCAACTGAGCTACGCCCACCATAAAACTTGAATTGGCGCGCCCGACAGGAATCGAACCTGCAACCGTCGGCTTAGAAGGCCGATGCTCTATCCGGTTGAGCTACAGGCGCCTGTGCACATTGTGCATAGCATCTGCTGGTCGGGGCAGAGGGATTCGAACCCACGACATCCAGCTCCCAAAGCTGGCGCTCTACCAGGCTGAGCTATACCCCGATTTCGAACCCTCAACCTTTTCGGGCTGAAGCTTTGAAATGCTACGGGTGACGCTTAGCCTAGTCAATCCGTATCAAAGCACACCGAACTCCAATTTCTATTGTTCGGTCCGCCTGGCGATTCACTGCCTTGCGGTACAAGCCGTGATGCAACACATCACACCTTGCTTTGTATGGCGCGCCCGGAGAGATTCGAACTCCCGACCACCAAGTTCGTAGCCTGGTACTCTATCCAACTGAGCTACGGGCGCGTTTTAACTTTTGCCTTGCCGCTTAGCCATCTTACTGGAAAGCGCCGAAGCGAGAAGCGGAATTATTCAGATTCGAGGTCGGCGCGTCAATACTTTTTTTCATATTTTTTTCATCGTCGTCGACAAATCTTCACGTTCGACGATGAGAGCGCTTCACCCGAGCCGCGTAGTTTAACGGCCTCTCCGGCATTCGGCTATACCCTTGCGGCAAATATTTCCGCCCATCGTGCAGAGCGGTGCAGCCTGTGCGCGACTGCATGCGTTGCATCGTCGATGCTGCATGTGGTCCCTCCCTCAGAACGTTCGCCTCGCAGCAGTCGCGCGAAGCGTGCGCTTCTCCAACGGCTACATCGATCAGTGTCTGGATAAAAGAGAAAGGCGGCCAATGGCCGCCTTTCCTGGTGTTGCGTCCTGCGTCGATCAGCGATCGGCGATGCGACTCTGGATGGCCGGGTCGCCCACCTTGGCGCCAGCATCGCCGCGCGGCGGCGGTGGCGGCGGCGTGGAGCTGCCGGTGGAGTTCTTGGACCAGTCCGCCGGCGGACCCGGAATGCGGCCAGCCATGATGTCGTCGATCTGGTGTGCGTCGATGGTCTCGTACTGCAGCAGCGCGTCAGCCATCACATGCAGCTTGTCGATGTTGTCGGTGAGCAGCTGCTTGGTGCGCGCATAAGCGCGATCCAGGATCTCACGCACTTCCTCATCGATCTTGCGCGCGGTCTCGTTGGAGACGTTCTTGTGCTGCGTCACTGCGCGGCCCAGGAACACCTCGTCCTCTTCCTCGCCGTAGGTCACCGGACCGAGCTTATCGGACAGGCCCCACTTGGTCGCCATGTTGCGGGCCATCTTGGTGGCGCGCTCGATGTCGTTGGAGGCGCCAGTGGTGACCTTGTCCTCACCGAAGATCAGCGCCTCGGCGACGCGGCCACCGTACAGCGAGCACAGTTGCGACTGGATCGCCACGCGGTTGATGCTGTACTTGTCACCTTCCGGCAGGTACATGGTGACGCCCAGCGCGCGACCACGCGGGATGATCGTCACCTTGTAGACCGGGTCATGCTCCGGCACCAGGCGGCCGACGATGGCATGGCCGGCCTCGTGGTAGGCGGTGAGCTTCTTCTCGTCTTCGCTCATGGCCATCGAGCGACGCTCGGTACCCATCAGGATCTTGTCACGCGCCTTGTCCAGGTGACTCATGCGAACGTCACGCGCATTCTCGCGCGCGGCGAACAGCGCGGCCTCGTTGACCAGGTTGGCCAAGTCGGCGCCGGAGAAGCCGGGCGTACCGCGCGCGATGGTCATTGCATCGACGTCCGAGGCGACCGGCACGCGGCGCATATGCACCTTGAGGATCTGCTCGCGGCCCTTCACGTCCGGCAGGCCCACCACGACCTGGCGGTCGAAGCGGCCCGGACGCAGCAGCGCCGGGTCCAGCACGTCAGGACGGTTGGTCGCCGCGATGACGATGACGCCCTCGGTGCCTTCGAAGCCATCCATCTCGACCAGCAGCTGATTCAGCGTCTGCTCGCGCTCGTCGTGACCGCCACCCAGGCCGGCGCCGCGATGGCGGCCGACGGCGTCGATTTCGTCGATGAAGATGATGCAAGGCGCGTGCTTCTTGGCCTGCTCGAACATGTCGCGCACGCGGCTGGCGCCGACGCCCACGAACATCTCGACGAAGTCGGAACCGGAGATCGAGAAGAACGGCACCTTGGCCTCGCCCGCGATGGCCTTGGCCAGCAGGGTCTTGCCGGTGCCCGGCGGGCCCACCATCAGCACGCCGCGCGGGATCTTGCCGCCCAGCTTCTGGAACTTGCCCGGGTCGCGCAGGAACTCGACCAACTCGCCCACTTCTTCCTTGGCTTCATCGCAGCCGGCGACGTCGCTGAAGTTGACCTTGATCTGGTCCTCGCCCTGAAGCTTGGCGCGCGAGCGGCCGAAGCTCATGGCGCCGCGCCCACCGGCGCCCGCCTGCATCTGGCGCATGAACCAGATGAACACGCCCACGATCAGGATGATCGGCAGCCAGTTGAGCAACAGGCCCAGCAGCGAGAAGCCGTTGTTGGACGGCTCCTGGCGCACCTCCACGCCCTTGTCCTGCATCTGCTTGACCACCGAGTTGGTGGACCAGCCCAGGACCGGCGCGACGGTGCGGAACGAGCTGCCGTCCTTCAGCTTGCCGCTGATGGTGGCCGGCTGGTCGGCGCTGATGGTGGCCGAGGCCACGTTGCCGTTGTCCACGCTCTGCACGAAGCTGCTGTAGGGCAGATCCGAAGCGGACGCGCCATGCGGATTGAAGCTCTGGAACACCGTCAGCAGTACGACGGCGATGATCAGCCAGAGCAGCAGGTTTTTAGCCATTTCATTCATGCACGGTTCTCGCCCGGTTGCCCGCCATGGATCTTGCGACCCGTGGCCAATGCATATACCTCCCGCGAACGGGCACGGGAGGCCTTAGGTTTACGCATGGTCACGCGGGTGAAGTCCGCGCGCAAGCTGCGTAGGTATTCGTCGAAGCCAGTCCCCTGGAACAGCTTGATCAGAAACGACCCTCCCGGCTTGAGCCATTGGCGGCTGAAATCCAGCGCCAGCTCCGCCAGGTCCATCGCCCGGATCTGATCGGCCAGGGCCACGCCACTCATATTGGGGGCCATATCAGACAGCACAAGATCGACCTGCTGCCCCTGCAGGCGGCTTTCCAGCTCGCGCAGGACCGACTCCTCGCGGAAGTCGCCCTGCAGGAAGTCCACCCCGGCGATGCCCTGCATGGGGAGGATATCCATGGCGACCACCGTACCGGTGTCGCCCAGGCGCTGGCGCACCAGCTGCGACCATCCGCCTGGCGCGGCGCCCAGGTCCACGACCCGCATGCCGGGCTTGAGCAGCCGATCCTTGTCGATCAGCTCCTCCAGTTTGTAGACGGCGCGTGAACGCAGGCCCTCGGCCTGGGCCTTTTTTACATAGACATCATCGAAGTGCTCCCGCAGCCAGCGGGAACTGCTTTTGCTGCGAGACATGGGTCGGCAACGGCCACAGATACGGGGAGATGGCTGCATGATACCCTTAGCGGTCCTATCGCAGTGAATCCGAGACTGAACGCATGGCCCTTTCCCCCTCGCAGCGGCGTTACCTGCGCAGCCTGGCCCATGACCTCCATCCTGTCATCCTGCTGGGCGCCAAGGGCGCGACAGAGGCTGTCCTCAAGGAGTTGGACCTGGCCCTGTCGCACCATGAGCTGGTCAAGGTGAAGCTTTCCGGCGGTGACAAGGAAGAGCGCCAGGAGCAGATCGACTTCCTCGCCGAAGGCACCCAGTCCGAGAGCGTGCAGCAGATTGGCCACATCGTGGTGCTGTTCCGCCGCAACGAGGACGAGCCCAAGCTCGCCCTGCCGCGCTAAGAGCCGCCCCGATGGACCTGACGCTGGACCGCCCCGGCAGCTACCTGTTCGTGCGCCGCGTGGACGCGCGCAGCATCACCGTGGTCGATCGCGAACTCACCGCCAGTTTTCTGCTGTCGCCCGAGCGCGCCGTGGAAAACTGGCCGGTGGCGGCATCGACCGAGCTGAACGATGGCCATGTCGCCGCGATCCTCGAACTGAAACCCGAGGTGGTGCTGCTGGGCACCGGTGAACGCCAGGTATTCCCTCCTGCCGCGTTCATGGCCGGCCTGCTGCGCCGGGGCGTCGGTATCGAAGTGATGGACAACGCGGCCGCGGCGCGCACCTATGACCTGCTCGCCGGCGAGAGCCGGCGGGTGGTGGTGGCGTTCATCCTGCCGGCCGAAGGGCAGAAGTGAGTGAAGAGGAGTGAGAAGTGAGAGAGAGCACAGGGCCACTCTCACTTCTCACTCCTCTTCCCTTTTTCCTCGCTCTTAGCGCGACGGCAGGTAGCCCAGGGGATCCACCGGGTTGCCGTCCTTGCGGATCTGGAACTGCAGTTCATCGCGCGAGGCGCCCGTGGAGCCCATTTCGGCGATCTGCTGGCCGGCGCTGACGCGCTGCCCTTCCTTTACAAGGCGCTTGCTGTTGTGGCCGTACGCGGACAGGTAGCTGTCGTTGTGCTTGACGATGATCAGCTCGCCGTAGCCCACCAGGCCGTTGCCGCTGTACACCACCACGCCATCGGCGGCGGCGCGCACTGCGTCGCCCGACTTGCCGCCAATCTCGATGCCGGGAATGGCGTCTCCTGACTGGAAGCGCTTGATCAGCGAGCCATCGGCTGGCCAGCGCCAGTTCACGCCGCCATTGCTGCGGGTGGCGCCAGAAGCGACCGCTGCGGGCGGCGCCGGAGGCGGCGTGTTGTTCGCGGTGGCCGCCGGCGCGCCTGCCACTGGCACCACGGGAGTGGTGCTGATCGCGGGGGCTGATGCCGGCTCGCTTGCGCCAGCCGTCGACGCAACGGGCGCCGGCGGAGGCGGCGGGTTGGCCGACGCCACGTGCACTGGCGCCGTTGGCGTGGGCTTGGGCGCAGCGACAACCGCGGTGGTCGCCACATGCGCCGGGGCCGCAGGAGCCTTGCCGTTGGATGGCGCCAGCTTCAATTCCTGGCCCGGCCAGATCGTGTAAGGAGCGGCGATGCCGTTCCAGCTGGCCAGGTCACGGAAGTCCACGCTGTTGCGAAACGCAATGGAATACAGCGTGTCGCCCTTGGCCACCTTGTAGGTGCCACCGGGCGCCGGGCGGGCGGCCGGAGTCGGCGCCACCGTCTGGGTGGTTTGCCCACCAGCTGGCTGCACCACGACCGAGCGCTGGCTGCCGCAGGCGGCCAGGGTCAGGGCCGCGATGGCCAGGGCTGTTGACCGCAGATATCCATTCATGGGGGCCAGCATAACGAGGCGTAGCGGCATTTTCATGCGCGCCGCCCCACCGTGCCCGGCCCCATGTCGGGCGGCGTTCAGTGCGACCAGATCCACCACGCCACCAACCCCGCGAGGATGACCAGCGCCGCCCAGCCAATGCGTTCGATGTGCTTGTGCAGGATGCGTTCGGCGCGCTCGCCGAACAGGCGGATCAGCAGCGCCAGCAACCACACGCGCTTGCCGCGGCCCACCGCCATGCAGACCAGGAACGGAATCACCGGCACGCCGACGATGCCGGACGCCCAGGTGACGAACTTCATCGGCACCACCGGCTGCAATGCGGCCAGTGCCAGCACCACCATCAGGCCGAGCCAGTGCTGGTTCATCTGCAGGCGCAGATTGTCCACGCCCTTCTCGATGGGCGCGAGCAGATGCATGCTGTCGAGCAGCGGCGACAGCGCATGGAAGGCCCAGTGGCCCAGCGAGTAGCCGACGAGCGAGCCCAACAGCGAGAACAGCAGGCTGATGTTCGCGTAGCGGAAGGCATTGTGACGCTTGCCGAGCATCATCGGCGCCAGCATCACTTCCGGCATGATCGGGAAGATGAAGGCCTCGATGAAGCTCAGCCCGCACAAGTAGTACACAGCCCGGGGGTTGCGCGCCCACGTCAGTGCGCGCGCATACAGCGGTCCAAACAGACGCATGCCTAAAGGGTTCCTTCTGGGGGCGGGCGCATCAACCGATGCCGCCGAGCAATGGCACGAAACTGACCGCGGCCAGCTCCTCCTGGATGAAATCGCCCTGCCCGTCGCCGCGCATGCGGATCAGCGTCTGGCTGCTGGGCGAACCGACCGGCGCCACCAACACGCCGGTCGGGCTGAGCTGGTCGAGGATGGCGTGCGGGATCGCATCGCCCGCGGCGGTGAGGATGATGGCGTCGAACGGCGCCTCGTCCGCCCAGCCGAGCTTGCCGTCGTCATGGCGCGAGCGGATGTTGGTGAGGCCGAGCTGGCGGAAGCGGCGACGCGCCTGTCGCAGCAATTCCTCGATGCGCTCGACGGTGAACACCTGTGGCGCCACCTGCGCCAGTACCACGGCCTGGTAGCCAGAGCCGGTGCCGATCTCCAGCACCTTCTGAGGCGTTCCGAATTCGAGCAGGGCCTCGGTCATGCGGGCCACCACCCACGGCTGGGAGATGGTCTGGCCATGGCCGATCGGCAGCGCCGTGTTCTCGTAAGCGCGCGAGTGCAGCGCCTGGTCGATGAAGTGGTGGCGCGGCGTGTTGCGAATCACGTCGATCACGCGCTGGTCGCGGATGCCCTCTTCCTTGAGCTTGACGGCGAGGCGGTCGCGCGCGCGCTGCGAGGTCATGCCCTCGCCCTTGAATGCTGATGGCGGCAACGGATGCACGTTCACCTCAGGCGGCCTCATCGGCCGACTTGCTGCCCGCCACGCCTTCGTTCAGCACCCCCACCCAGCTGCTGACCTTTTCCAGCGCCTGGAAGCGGGTCAGGTCGACATGGATGGGAGTGACCGAGACATAACCGCGGCGCACCGCGTTGAAGTCCGTGCCGGGACCGGCATCGTCCACATCGCCGGCCGGGCCGATCCACCAGATGGTTTTGCCGCGCGGATCGGACTGCTTGATGCACGGCGCCGAGCGATGGCGCTTGCCCAGGCGGGTGACCTCGAAGCCGTGGATCTCTTCCCACGGACGGTCGGGCACGTTGACGTTGAGGATGGTGTCGGCCGGCAGCGGATCGACCAGCAGGCGCTGCATCAGCAGCAGCACCGCATTGGCGGCCGATTCGTAATGGAGTCCGGTGTGATCCTTGCTCACGAGCGACACCGCGATGGCAGGCAGGCCTAGGAAGCGCCCTTCCATCGCCGCCGACACGGTGCCGGAATAGATCACGTCATCGCCGAGGTTGGCCGAATTGTTGATGCCGGAGACGACGATGTCGGGCTCATGGTCCAGCATGCCCGCCAGCGCCAGGTGCACGCAGTCAGTGGGCGTGCCGGCGACACGGTAATAGCCGTTGTCCATCTTCATGGCGCGGATCGGCGCATCGAGCGTGAGGGAGTTGCTGGCGCCGGAGCGGTCGCGGTCGGGCGCCACCACCGTTACCTGACCGACCGCGCCAAGGCGCTCGGCGAGCACGCGAATGCCCGGTGCATCCACGCCATCGTCGTTAGAAACGAGAACTCGCATGTTGATCCGTTCGAAGCCTGTCGCAGCGCCTTCGCATGATGGGAAGACGCCGGGTCAAGCCCGAAGTCTACCGGAGCGGCGCGAGGGTTTCACATTGCGCGACACAGGTTTTCGCGACGCGTGGCAGCTCCGTCGGGCGGCCCAACCGGCTCACCCCTGCCGCGACGCCAGCCGACCCGGACTGCATTACGATCTGCGCATGAAACACCGCCCGCCCGCCCAGGTTACCGACGACGACGCCCGCCTGTTCCGCGAAGCCATTGGCGACGTGACGCCCCTCGATCCCGTGGCGCCGCCGCCCGCCTCCCCCAAGCCGGAACCCCGTGCGCACATGTTCGAGGCCGACGAGGAAGCTGTGCCAGGCGAGCTGCTGGACATGGCTTTCGACCCTACCCTGCTGGAGGTCGGCGAGGAACTGAGCTACCTGCGGGACGGCTATCCGCCCAAGCTGCTGCGACAACTCAAGCGCGGCCAGTTCAGCATCCAGGACGATATCGACCTGCATCAGATGAATGCCGCGGCGGCGCAAGCCTGCATTGCGGATTTTCTGGTCGAGGCCAAGCAACGCGGCTTCCACTGCGTGCGCATCGTGCACGGCAAGGGGTTGCGCTCGCGTGCGGCGGGCCCGGTGCTGAAAGCGCTCACCGACCGCCTGCTGCGGCGACGTGATGATGTGGTGGCATTTGCGTCGGCACGGCCGATGCAGGGTGGGACGGGGGCGGTGGTGGTGTTGCTGAAGGGGTGAGGCTGCGCCCTTACTCCCTCTCCCCCTTGGGGGGAGGGTTGGGGCATTGCCACCTTTACGGTGGTGAGGGGGCAATCTTGCGCCAGGGCCAGATCAAAACAGGCTTTGCTTGTGGCGCTTCCGCGAGCACCCACCCCTCACCTCAATCCTCTCCCCGGAGGGGAGAGGAAGCTAAAAGCTAGGTCCGCGCCAACTCCCTCACCACCGTCGTCGCATACGCGCCGGCCGGAAGCTCGAAGCTCAACTCCAGCGCATCGCCATCCAGCCAACGCCAGGCAAGGTTCTGCGGAATCATGCGCAGCGCGCGACGTTCCTGGTCCAGCTTGGCTGCCACCAACCCCTCGGCCAGATCGCTGTTGTCGGCAGCGACAGCGTTCTCCAGTGCAGCCGCATCGGCCTTGGCAGGCGTCTCGCCACGACCCCACAACGGTCCCGAAGGATGGATGTCACCACGCGCCAGGCGCTCGGAGAGCGTGGCGTCGAAGGGCTCGGGGCCGAACCAGGAGCGCGAGCCGGCCAAGGCCCAGATTTCACCTTCCATCGGCGAATCCCAGCTGCCCTGCTCCACCCGCGTCGCCAGCACGGCGTTGAAGATGTGCGAACGGGCGGCGGACAACAGGAAGTGCCGCTTGTCGCGGTCGAAGCGCTTGCCCGCGAACATCGCGCGCGCCAGCGCCACGTTGCCGCCCTCGCGGCCGAAGCGTTGCTCGCCGAAATAGTTGGGCACGCCCCGCTGGGCAATCTGTTGCAGCACCTGTTCCGCCAGCGCGCGATCACCTTCGGCCTGGCGCAGCACCAGCACGAAACGGTTGCCCCTCAGGGCGCCGCGCTTGAGTTTGCGCTTGTGGCGGGTGGCTGCCAGCACTTTCACTTCGGCATGCTGAAAGGCCGACCAGTCCGGGTCGGGCTTGCCCGCCAATTGCACTGAGAAGGTCTGGCGAGTCACCGCATGGCGGTCCTTGAGGCCGGCATAACCCACATTGAGCGGCGGCACTTCGGCAAAGCGCGCCAGTTCCTTCGCCACCCAGTCGGTGTTGGCGCCTCGCTTTTCCACCCACAACAAGGCGTGCTCGCCTTCGCCGTCAGCGTCATAGCCGAGGATCTCTTCCACCTGGAAGTCTTCCGGCGTCGACCGCAACACAGCGGTGAGCGGCGGGTTGCCATAGGCATGGGGCAGTTCGAGATCGGACATGGGACTCCACCGGCGGCGCCGGTTGCGTTGGAACGGAAGGAAGCGGCCAAGCGCGTGTCGCGCGGCCTATTGGATCAGGCGAAGCGTGGCGGCCCTGAGAAAGAGGACCACCACCTGGCGGGCGTCAGGCCATGACCAGCAGCACGCAGGCCTGGGCGGCGATGCCCTCGCCACGTCCGGTGAAGCCAAGCTTCTCGGTGGTGGTGGCCTTGATGCTGATGCGGTCAACGTCACAACCCAGTTCCTCGGCCACCACCTCGCGCATGGCCTGCGCATGCGGGCCCACCTTGGGCGACTCGCAGATCACCGTGACGTCGGCGTTGCCCAGCGCATAGCCCTGCTCGCGCATCAGCCTGGCGGCATGGCGCAGGAAGATCCGGCTATCGGCATTGCGCCACTGCTCCTGGCTCGGCGGGAAATGCCGTCCGATATCACCCAGCGCCAGGGCGCCGAAGATCGCGTCGCACAGCGCATGGATCACCACGTCGCCATCGGAGTGCGCCACCACGCCACGGCTGTGCGGCACGCGCACGCCACCGAGCACCACGTGGTCGCCCTCGCCGAAGATGTGGACATCGAAGCCCTGACCAATCCGCATCATCTGCAAACTCCTTTACTTGGTTCGCGGCAGCAGGAATTCCGCCAGCGCGAAATCGGCCGCCGTGGTGACCTTGATATTGTCTTCGACGCCTTCGACCAGCAAAGGCGCAAAGCCCGCCCGCTCCATCGCCATCGCCTCGTCGCTCACCGTGACGCCGGCGAGCGATGCGGCCAGCAACGCCGCCGACAGTTCGCCGCGACGGAACATCTGCGGGGTGAACGCGCGCCAACGATGGTCGCGCGGCTCGGTCTGATGACTGCGTCCGTCATCACCAGCGCGTTTGAGGGTGTCGCGCAAAGGCGCGCCGAGCAGGCCGCCTCCCGCAGGAATGCCCCGCTCGATCAGTCGCGCGATATCCGCCTCGCGTACGCACGGGCGCGCCGCATCGTGCACCAGCACGAAGGCATCGTCGCCGACCTCGGCCGGCAGGGCGCGAAGCCCGGCCAGCACGGAATCGCAACGCTCCGCGCCACCGATCGAGGTGAGCACAGGCTTGCCGGCAAGCTGGTCCAGGCCAGGCCAGTGCGGATCCTGGCTGCCCAGCACTACCATCAGGCCGGCAATCTGCGGGTGCGCCGCCAACCGCTCCAGCGTATGCAGGATCAGCGGCCGGCCGGCCAACGGAAGATATTGCTTGGGAAGGTCGCCACCGACCCGCGTGCCGCGACCCGCCGCCGGCACCACGCACCACAGGGGCGCCATGCTTAGCGGCCGCCCGTGGATGCGGCCGGCGCGGGCGCCTGGGCGCCCGGCTTTTCGACCACCTGGTAGAACGTCTCGCCCGGCTTGATCAGGCCGAGTTCGGCGCGCGCACGCGCCTCGACAGCCTGCTCGCCATGCTTGAGGTCGTCGACATCCGCGCCCAGCGCCTGGTTGCGCTGGGTCAGCTTGTCGTTGTCCTCACCCTGCTTCTTCACCGCGGCGCGCAACGATTCCACCTCGTGCACGCCGCCGTTGCCGCTCCACAGCTTTACCTGCAGAGCGATCAGCACAAGGACCAGGACCAGGGCGACCCAACGCAGCATGGACGATGCGTGCTCCTATCAGCCCGGAAGGTGGGCCAGGTTCGGGAACGCGTCGCGGCCGGCGTAGCGAGCCGCCGAGCCGAGCGCTTCCTCGATGCGCAGCAGCTGGTTGTACTTGGCCACGCGGTCGGTGCGGCACAGCGAACCGGTCTTGATCTGGGTCGCGGTGGTCGCCACGGCGATGTCGGCAATGGTGGTGTCTTCCGTCTCGCCCGAGCGGTGCGACACGATCGCGGCGTACTTGGCGGCGTCGGCCATGGCGATGGCTTCCAGCGTCTCGGACAGCGTGCCCACCTGGTTCACCTTGATCAGGATGGCGTTGGCGATCTGCTTGTCGATGCCTTCCTTGAAGATGCTCGGGTTGGTGACGAACAGATCGTCGCCGACCAGCTGCACGCTCTTGCCGATGCTGTCGGTGAGGTGCTTCCAGCCGGTCCAGTCGCCTTCGGCCATGCCGTCTTCGATGGTGACGATCGGGTACTGCTTGGCCCAGCTGGCCAGCACGTCCACCCACTGCTCGGGCGTGAACACCTTGCCCTCGCCTTCCAGGTCGTACTTGCCGTCCTTGAAGAACTCCGAGCTGGCCACGTCGAGGCCGAGCAGGATCTCGCTGCCAACCTTGAAGCCGGTCTTGTTCACCGCCTCGAGGATGGTGTCCAGCGCCTCGACGTTGGAACGCAGGTTCGGCGCGAAGCCGCCTTCGTCGCCCACGGCGGTGTTGAGGCCCTTGCCCTTCAACACGCTCTTGAGCGCGTGGAAGATCTCGGTGCCGGCGCGCAGTGCTTCGGCGAAGGTCGGCAGACCGACCGGCAGCACCATGAACTCCTGCACGTCGACGTTGTTGTCGGCATGGGCGCCACCGTTGATGATGTTCATCATCGGAACCGGCAGCGAACCCGGCTTGCCGGTGGTGCCGTTGATGGTGGCGAGGTACTGCCACAGCGGCAGGTGCTTCTGCGCAGCCACGGCGTGAGCGGCGGCCATCGACACGGCGAGAATGGCGTTGGCGCCCAGCTTGCCCTTGTTCGGGGTGCCGTCGAGATTGATCAGCTTGGCGTCCAGGCCGCCCTGGTTGGCGGCGTCGAAGCCCTTCAGCTCGCTGGCGATGGAGTTGTTGACGTTGCCCACGGCGTTCTTGACGCCCTTGCCCAGGTAGCGCGACTTGTCGCCATCACGCAGCTCGACCGCCTCGCGGGAACCCGTCGACGCGCCGCTCGGCACGGCCGCACGGCCGAAGCCGCCACCAGCCAGGGTCACTTCGGCTTCAAGCGTGGGGTTACCGCGGGAATCGAGAATTTCACGTGCGTGGATGCGGGTGATATCGGTGCTCATGGGGTCCGTAACTTGGCTGAGGTGAATGAAGCGATGAGGTTAATCCTGCCTGATCTGAGGGGGATCCGCTTCAATCGCCTCGCCCCCGCGACGGATCAGAGCGTGTGTTCCAGGAAACTGTGCCGCTTGGTGACCTGGTCGAGTTCGAGCAGGGTCTCCAGCAGCGCCTCCATCTTGTCGAGCGGCCAGGCGTTGGGGCCGTCGCTCAGTGCCTTGGAGGGGTCAGGATGGGTCTCGGCAAACAGTCCGGCCACGCCCACGGCAACCGCGGCGCGGGCCAGCACCGGCACGAACTCGCGCTGGCCGCCCGAGCTCGTGCCCTGGCCGCCCGGCAGCTGTACCGAGTGGGTAGCGTCGAACACCACCGGGCAGCCGGTGTCGCGCATCACGCTGAGCGAGCGCATGTCCGAGACGAGGTTGTTGTAGCCGAAGCTCGCGCCGCGCTCGCAGACCAGAATGTCGTCGTTGCCGACGGCCTTGGCCTTGTCGACCACATTCTTCATGTCCCACGGCGCGAGGAACTGGCCCTTCTTGATGTTCACCGGCTTGCCGGCGCGGGCCACATTCTGGATGAAGTCGGTCTGGCGGCACAGGAAGGCCGGCGTCTGCAGGACGTCGACCACTGCGGCCACCTCGTTCATCGGGGTGTATTCGTGCACATCGGTGAGCACCGGTACGCCGAGCTGGCGCTTCACTTCACCGAGGATCTTCAGGCCCGCTTCCATGCCGGGGCCGCGAAAGCTCGTGCCCGAGGAGCGGTTGGCCTTGTCGAAGCTGGACTTGAAGATGAAGTTGATGCCGAGCTTGCCGGTGATTTCCTTGAGCTTGCCTGCCGTATCGATCTGCAGCTGCTCGGACTCGACCACGCAGGGGCCGGCGATCAGGAACAGCGGCTGGACGAGGCCGACTTCGAAACCGCACAGCTTCATGCAACGGACTCCTTGGCCAGGCGCTCGCCTTCGCGCACCGCCTTGAACTCGCGGGCGGCCTGCACGAAGCCGATGAACAGCGGGTGGCCGTCGCGCGGGGTCGAGGTGAATTCCGGATGGGCCTGGCAGCCGAGGAACCACGGGTGCTTCTGCTGCGGCAGCTCGACGATCTCCACCAGCAGGTCGTCCATCGACTTGCCGGAGATCACCAGGCCCAGGTCTTCGAACGGCTGGCGGTAGCGGTTGTTGAACTCGTAGCGATGGCGATGGCGCTCGCGGACCACGTCCTGGCCGTAGAGCTGGCGGGCCAGCGTGCCATTCTTCAGGCGGCACTCCTGCGAACCCAGGCGCATGGTGCCGCCCAGGTCGGAGCGCTCGTTGCGCTGTTCCACCTCACCGGTGGCGGTGGTCCATTCCGTGATCAGGGCGATCACAGGATCGGGCGTGTTGCGGTCGTTTTCGCTGGAATCGGCGTCGGCGAGACCGGCCACGCTGCGGGCAAAGTCCACCACCGCGGCGTGCATGCCGTAGCAGATGCCAAAATACGGTACGCCCTTCTCGCGGGCGTAGCGGGCCGCCAGCACCTTGCCTTCGAAGCCGCGCTTGCCGAAGCCACCCGGCACAAGGATCGCGTCGGCGCTGCCAAGCACCTTGGCGGCGCCCTCGGCCTCGACCTGCTCCGAATCAACCCAGTTGAGATTCACCCGGGTCTGCTGCTTGATGCCGCCGTGGCGCAGCGCCTCGCCCAGGGACTTGTACGCGTCCTTGTGCTCGACGTATTTGCCGACGATGGCGACGGTGACTTCGCCCTTCGGGTGCTCGACCGCGTCGACTGTGCGCTGCCACGAGGACAGGTCGGCCGGGCCGGCCTGCAGGCCCAGGCGCTTGACCACGATTTCGTCGAGGCCCTGCTTGTGCAGGTAAAGCGGCTGCTTGTAGATGATGTCCACGTCCGCCGCGCTGATCACGGCGTTCTCGGGCACATTGGTGAACAGCGCGATCTTGCGGCGCTCGCCATCCGGCAGCGGCTGCTCGCAGCGGCACAGCAGCACGTCCGGCTGGATACCGATGGAGCGCAGTTCCTTCACCGAGTGCTGGGTCGGCTTGGTTTTGATCTCGCCGGCGGCCTTGATGTACGGCACCAGGGTCAGGTGCATGAACATCACCTTCTCCGGGCCATGCTCGATGCGCAGCTGGCGGATGGCCTCGAGGAACGGCAGCGACTCGATGTCGCCCACCGTGCCGCCGATCTCGACCAGGGCCACGTCGAAGCCGCGGGTGGCCTCGTGGATGCAGTGCTTGATCTCGTCGGTGATGTGCGGGATGACCTGCACGGTGGCGCCCAGATAGTCGCCGCGGCGCTCCTTGCGGATCACCGACTCGTAGATCTTGCCCGTGGTGATGGAATTCTTGCCCGTCAGGCGGGTGTTGACGAAGCGCTCGTAGTGACCCAGGTCCAGGTCGGTCTCGGCGCCGTCGTCGGTCACATAGACCTCGCCGTGCTGGAAGGGACTCATGGTGCCCGGATCCACATTGATATACGGATCGAGCTTCATCATGGTGACCGAGAGGCCACGCGCTTCCAGGATGGAAGCCAGCGACGCCGCGGCGATGCCCTTGCCAAGTGAGGACACCACACCGCCGGTGACGAAAATCAGGGGGGTCATGGGATGCAGCCGTGCTGGAAATCGGCATTTTAGAGGAAGAACGCCCTCGCCGCGAGGGTTTGCGGGCGGGTAAATGACTGGGACGTTCAAGTTGGAGCCGCCCGGCCCTGCCTCACCCTCCCTCGTCATTCCGGCGCAGGCCGGAATCCAGTGGCGACCACACCCGGTTGTCGCAAGAGCGGGCCCGACCTTTCAGGCGACGACCAGACGATCGGGCTACTGGATTCCGGCCTGCGCCGGAATGACGAGCGGGGGGCAGCTGCCCTGAAGGCCGAACCTCGGCCGTAAACGACAAAGGCGCCCGAAGGCGCCCCTGTTCCGAACTCGTGGACTGCCGGCCTTATTCCACCGGCATCATCTGGGAGGTCGGGTGCATCATGTTCACGTTCATGTTGTGCAGCACCCACAGCGAACCGACCACCACGATGCCCAGGATCAGGATCGTGAACAGCATGATCGCGAGGTTGCCGCGCTGCGACGGCGACGTGCCCATGTGCAGGAAGCAGACCAGCTGGACCACCAGCTGGGCCACGCCGAACACGATGATGCCCGGCATCATCAGCTCATGCGGCACGAGTCCGCTCATGACCACGCCGAACGAGGCCAGGGTCAACAGCACCGACAGCGTGAAGCCGATCAGGTAGGACTTGGTGCTGCCGTGGTCGGCGTGGGCGGCACCGTGATGAGCCGCGTCGTGGGAATGGTGAGCGCCGGACATCAGATGGCCCCCCGCAGGTAGACAAAGGTGAACACGCAGATCCAGACGATATCCAGGAAGTGCCAGAACAGGCTCAGGCACGACAGCCGGCGACGGGTCGCATCCGTCAGGCCGAAGCGGCGCATCTGATCCATCATCACCACCAGCCAGATCAGGCCGCTGGTCACGTGCAGGCCGTGCGTGCCCACCAGGGTGAAGTAGCTGGACAGGAAGGCGCTGCGGCTCGGGCCCGCGCCCTCATGGATCAGCTTGGCGAACTCGAACACTTCCATGGCAATGAAGCCGGCGCCGAACAGGAAGGTCACGGCCAGCCAGGCCACGACCTTGTCCCTCTTGCCGGCATGCATGTTGAGCATGGCCATGCCGAAGGTGACCGACGAGATCAACAGCAGCATGGTCTCGCCGAGCACGTACGGCAGCTCGAACAGCTCCTTCGCCGTCGGGCCGCCCGCGGTGGCGTGGGCCAGCACGGCGAACGTGGCGAACAGGCCCGAGAAAATCAGGCAGTCGCTCATCAGGTAGATCCAGAAACCCAGCAGGGTCTTGGAACCGTCGTCGTGGTGGTGATGGTCGACGCCCCCGCCGTGGAGGACGTCGTCGAGCGCGCCGTGCGTGGCGCTGATTGCGGCACTGCTCATGGGTTACGCCACCTTCTGACGCGAGGGGGCAGCCACCGGAGCCACCTGCGTGGTCTGGAACTGCTTGAGCTGGGCGTGGCGCGAGCGCTCGATCTTCTCGACCTCGGCCGCCGGCACCCAGTAATCGATGTCACGGTCGTAGGCGCGGACGATGAACGCAGCCACCATGCCCACGAGGCCTGCGGCGGCCATCCACCAGATGTGCCACACAAGGGCGAAGCCCAGGACCGTACCGAACGCACCCATCACCACACCGACGCCGGTGTTGCGGGGCATGTGAATGTCTTCGTACTTGGCAGGCTGCACGTAGGCGACTCCGTTTTGTTTGTCTTCCCAGAACTGATCCAGCTCGCGCACCTGGGGCAGCGTGGCGAAGTTGTAGAACGGCGCCGGGGAACTGATGGACCATTCGAGCGTGCGGCCACCCCACGGGTCGCCACTGGGATCGGTGAGCTTTTTGCGGTCGCGGATCGACACATAGAACTGCACCAAGGTGCAGAAGATGCCCACCGCGATGACGGCGGCGCCGAGCGCGGCGACGATCAGGTACGGCTGCCAATCCGGGTTGGCGTAGTGGTTCATGCGACGCGTCATGCCCTTCAGGCCCAGCACGTACAGCGGCATGAACGCCATGTAGAAGCCCACCAGCCAGCACCAGAACGACGCCTTGCCCCAGAACTCGTTGAGGCGGAAGCCGAAGGCCTTCGGGAACCAGTAGTTGATCGCGGCGAACACGCCGAACACCACGCCGCCGATGATCACGTTATGGAAGTGCGCGATCAGGAACACGCTGTTGTGCAGGACGAAGTCCGCCCCCGGCACGGCCAGCAGCACGCCGGTGACGCCGCCGATCACGAAAGTGACCATGAAGCCCACCGTCCACAGCATCGGCACGTTGTACTCGACGCGGCCGCGGAACATGGTGAACAGCCAGTTGAACAGTTTCGCGCCGGTAGGCACCGAGATGATCATCGTCGTGATGCCGAAGAAGGCATTGACGTTGGCGCCCGAGCCCATGGTGAAGAAGTGGTGCAGCCACACGACGAACGACAGCACGCCGATGCACGAGGTGGCGTAGACCATCGACTTGTAGCCGAACAGCGGCTTCTTCGAGAACGTCGCGACGATCTCCGAGTACGCACCGAAGCACGGCAGCACCAGGATGTAGACCTCGGGGTGACCCCAGATCCAGATCAGGTTCACGTACATCATGGCGTTGCCGCCAAGCTCGTTCGTGAAGAAGTGCATGTCGAGATAGCGGTCGGCCGTGAGCAGCGCGAGGGTCACCGTCAGCACCGGGAACGCGGCCACGATCAGGATGTTGGTGACCAGCGCCGTCCAGGTGAACACCGGCATCTGCATCAGCTTCATGCCGGGCGAGCGCATCTTCATGATGGTCACGATGAAGTTGATGCCGCTCAGCGTGGTGCCCAGACCTGACAGCTGCAGCGCCCAGATGTAGTAATCGACACCTACCGTGGGGCTGTACTGCAGGCCGGACAGGGGCGGATACGCCAGCCAGCCGGTGGCGGCGAAGTCACCGACAAACAGCGACATCATCACCAGCACCACGCCCGACATGAACAGCCAGAAGCTGAGCGAGTTCAGGAACGGATAGGCGACGTCGCGCGCGCCGATCTGCAGCGGCACCACCAGGTTCATCAGACCGGTGATGAACGGCATCGCCACGAAGAAGATCATGATCACGCCGTGGGCGGTGAACACCTGATCGAAGTGGTGAGGCGGCAGGTAGCCGGCCGCATCGGAGGCGGCCATGGCCTGCTGCAGGCGCATCATGATCGCGTCGGCAAAGCCGCGCAGCAGCATCACCAGCGCCACGATGACGTACATGATGCCGATCTTCTTGTGGTCCACCGAGGTGAACCACTCGTTCCACAGGTAGCCCCACAGCTTGAATCGGGTGACGAGGGCGAACGTCGCCAGGCCACCGAGAATCACGGCGGCGAGCGTGATCATGACGATCGGCTCGTGGTATGGGATGGCCTCGAGGGTGAGCTTTCCAAACATGACTTACTTCTCTGCCTTGGCCGGGGTGATGTTCGAGGACACCGCGTCCCCGTCCTCGTGGTGGTGCATGTCCATCGGCATCTCGCCGTGCGAGGCCGCGTCGTGCGACATGTCGCCCATGTGCTTGTTGACCACGCTGGCGAACAGGCCCGGCGTCACCTGGCCGTAGTACGACACCGGGACTTTCTGGCTGGGCTGGGCCAGCGCCTTGTAGCTCTCGCCGTCCAGCGTGACCTGCGTGGCCTTGGCCTTGGCGATCCAGTCCTTGAAGCCATCCTCGGACGTGGCGATGGCCTTGAAGTGCATGTCCGAGAAGCCTTCGCCGCTGAAGTTGGACGACAGGCCCTCGTAGCTTCCCGGCTCGCGCGCGATCAGGTGCAGCTTGGTTTCCATGCCGGCCATCGCGTAGATCTGGCTGCCCAGCTGCGGGATGAAGAACGCATTCATCACCGAATCGGAGGTGATCTGGAAATTCACCGGACGATCGACCGGGAGCGCCAGCTCGTTGACCGAGGCCACGCCGTATTCCGGGTAGACGAACAGCCACTTCCAGTCGAGCGAGACGACCTGCACCGTGACGGGCTTGGCCTCGGACTCCAGCGGCTTGTAGGGATCCAGCGCATGCGAGCTGGTCCAGGTGATGGTCGCCAGGATAACGATGATGATGGCCGGGATGGACCACACCACCAGCTCGATCCTGGTCGAGTGCGACCAGTTCGGCGCGTAGGTGGCCTTCTTGTTGCCGGAGCGATAACGCCACGGGAACCACAGCGTCATGGCGATGACGGGAATCGCCACGATGGCCATCAGGCCCAGTGCGATCAGGATGAGGGACTTCTCATGGACGCCGATGTCACCCTTGGGGGTGAGCACTTCCATGTTGCAACCGCTGAGCAACACGGCGGCGCCAACGCCTGCATAGCGCAGGCGCGAAAAAAGGGCATGCATTTTCACAGACAACTCTGGGACCTGCGTGGGGACGCGGCATGGTAGCGGCGTCGTCCGCGAGATTGAACTCAATTGAGACAGAATGTCGCACTGGCAAATTCTTGCGCAAACGACTGCGGCGCCTTGACACAGAAAGGCAATAGCCAGCACCTGCGTTTTCGACCGACTTTGGTCGAATCGAGCGGAGAAAAAGCCACATCCGCGCGCCCTGCTACCATGCGCCGATGGATCACTCCACGCCCTCAAAAATCTCCTCTCTGCGCCAGGCCATGCGGCAACATGGCGTCACCGCCTGCCTGATTCCCAGCGCCGACCCACATCTATCCGAGTACTTGCCGGGGCATTGGGAGGCTCGCGCCTGGATTTCCGGCTTCACCGGGTCGGCCGGCACGCTGGTGGTCACCCAGGACCACGCCGGCCTTTGGACCGATTCGCGCTACTTCGCACAGGCCGCCCAGCAACTTGCCGGCAGCGGCATCGAGCTGATGAAGCAGCGCGTGGCGCACGCGCCGGAACACATCCAGTGGCTGCGCGAACACCTGCAGACCGGGCAGACGCTCGCGGTGGCCGGCGACAGCCTCGCGCTGGCGACCGCGCGGCAACTGGAACGCATGCTTGAAGCACCAGGCGCGGCGCTGCGCACGGACCTGGACCTGCCCGGCCAGATCTGGACCGACCGCCCCGCGCCGCCCACCGCCCCGGTCGTCGAACATCCCCTGCACTACGCCATCCAGCCGCGCAGCGACAAGCTGGGCCGTCTGCGCACCGCCATGCGCAAGCAGGACGCCACGCATCATCTGCTCTCGAGCCTGGACGACATTGCCTGGCTGACCAACCTGCGCGGCAGCGACGTGGAGTGCAATCCGGTCTTCCTCGCGCACCTGCTGGTGCAGGCAGAAGGCCATGCCACCCTGTTCGTGGGCCGCGGCAAACTCAACGACGCGCTGGTCGCCGCGCTGGCGGCCGACGGCGTGCGCATCGCCGACTACACCACGGTGACCGACGCACTGTCCGAACTGCGCTCGCCCGACCGGCTGCTGCTGGATGCCAGTCGCGTCGTGGTGTCAGTGGCCGCAGCCATTCCGGCCGGCGTGCGGGTCATCGAGGCCACCAACCCTTCCACCCTTTTCAAGGCCCGCAAGAGCGCGGCCGAGCTGGACCATATCCGCGAAGCTATGCGCCGCGATGGCGCCGCGCTGGTGCGCGCTTTCCGCCGACTGGAAGAACGTGTCACCGCCGGCATGCGCCAGACCGAACTGGACGTGGACAGCCTGTTGCGCGAAGAGCGCTCGGCCCAGCCCAACTTCGTCGGCGAGAGTTTCTCCACGATTGCCGGTTACCAGGCCAACGGCGCGCTGCCGCACTACCGAGCCACGCCCGAGGCGCACAGCGCGCTGAAGGCGCAGGGCCTGCTGCTGGTCGACTCCGGCGGCCAATACCTGGGCGGCACCACCGACATCACCCGCGTGCTCGCGCTCGGCGAGACCACCACCGAGCAGCGCCGCGACGCCACCCTCGTCATGAAGGGCATGATCGCGCTCAGCCGCGCCCGTTTCCCAAAGGGCGCCAGCGGCCCGCAGCTCGATGCACTGGCCCGCGCCCCGCTGTGGGCCAGCGGCATGGACTATGGCCATGGCACCGGCCACGGCGTCGGTTACTTCCTTAATGTGCACGAGGGCCCGCACGGCATCCGCCCGCCGGTGTCAGGCGCCGCCCTGGTGGCGCTGGAACCGGGCATGATCACCTCGATCGAGCCCGGCCTGTACAAGCCGGGCCGGCACGGCATCCGCCACGAGAACCTGGCCGCGGTGATCGAAGCCGATCGATCGGAATTCGGCGAATTCTACGCCTTCGAGACCCTGACCCTGTGCCCGTTCGACCGACGCGCGCTGGAGCCGGGCCTGCTGAATCCGGAAGAGCGCGCCTGGCTGGACGACTATCACGCCACCGTACGGGCCGCCCTCGCGCCGTTGCTGGAAGACGCCGACCTGGCCTGGCTGGAGCGCCACTGCGCGCCTTTGTAAGAAACGACGACCCGGCAGGAGCGCACGGAGTGCACTCCTTATAAGGTATTCAACCTGTTGGGCCGTGGACCCTTGACCTCCCCGGCCCTGCGACCCATCCTCCCGCGCCTGACCTGAGCCGAAACCTCCCGCATGAGCAGTCGTTACAACGCCGCCGACATTGAAGTCCTCTCTGGCCTTGACCCGGTCAAGCGCCGCCCCGGCATGTATACCGATACCTCGCGCCCGAACCATCTGGCGCAGGAAGTGATCGACAACTCGGTGGACGAGGCCCTGGCCGGCCACGCCAAGTCGATCGATGTCATCGTGCACACCGACGGCTCGGTCGAGGTATCCGACGACGGCCGCGGCATGCCGGTGGACATCCACCCGGAAGAAGGCGTGCCGGGCGTCGAGCTGATCCTCACGCGCCTGCATGCGGGCGGCAAGTTCTCCGGCAAGAACTACAACTTCTCCGGCGGCCTGCACGGCGTGGGCGTGTCGGTGGTGAACGCGCTGTCCAACCGCGTGGAAGTGACCATCCGCCGCGACGGCAACGAATACCGCATGGCCTTCGAGAACGGCGACCGCGCCAGCGAGCTCGAAGTGATCGGCACGGTGCCCAAGAAGAAGACCGGCACCACCGTGCGCTTCTGGGCCGACCCCAAGTACTTCGACTCACCGAAGATCTCGCTCGGCAAGCTGCGCCACCTGCTGCGCGCCAAGGCGGTGCTGTGCGCCGGCCTCAGCGTGAAGCTGGTCGACGAAGCCACCGGCGACGTCAATGAGTGGTACTACGAGGACGGCCTGCGCGACTACCTGCGCGACGAGCTGTCCGGCGCCGAGGCGATCCCGACCGAGCTGTTCGTGCATCACGTGCAGCGCGAGGCCGACGGCCTCGACGTGGCGCTGGCCTGGGTGCCCGAAGGCGAGCTGGTGCAGGAAAGCTACGTCAACCTGATTCCCACCGCGCAGGGCGGCACCCACGTGAATGGCCTGCGCTCGGGCCTCACCAATGCCATCCGCGAGTTCTGCGACATCCGCAACCTGCTGCCGCGCGGCGTGAAGCTGGCGCCGGAAGACGTGTGGGAGCGCCTCGCCTTCGTGCTGTCCGCCAAGCTGCAGGATCCGCAGTTCGCCGGCCAGACCAAGGAGCGCCTGTCCTCGCGCAATGCGGCTGGCATGGTGGAAGGCGTCATCCACGACGCTTTCAGCCTGTGGCTCAACCAGCACGTCGATCTCGGCGAGCGCATCGCCCAGCTCGCCATCGAGCGCGCCAGTGCGCGCCTGAAGGCGGCCAAGCAGGTCGTGCGCAAGAAGATCACCCAGGGCCCTGCCCTGCCCGGCAAGCTGGCCGACTGCACCGCAACCGACCTCAGCCGCACCGAGCTGTTCCTGGTGGAAGGCGATTCGGCCGGCGGCAGCGCCAAGCAGGCGCGCGACAAGGAATTCCAGGCGATCCTTCCGCTGCGCGGCAAGATCCTCAACACCTGGGAAGTCGAGTCCGGCTCCGTACTGGCATCCGAAGAAGTCCACAACCTCGCCGTCGCCATCGGTTGCGACCCGGGCAAGGACGATCTCTCGGGCCTGCGCTACGGCAAAGTCATCATCCTCGCCGACGCCGACTCCGACGGCCTGCACATCGCCACCTTGCTCAGCGCGCTGTTCCTCAAGCACTTCCCGTCGCTGGTGCGCGAAGGCCACGTGTTCGTCGCGATGCCGCCGCTGTTCCGCGTGGACGTGGGCAAGCAGGTGTTCTACTGCCTGGACGAGAACGAAAAGAACGCGATGCTCGAGCGCATCCAGCGCGAGAAGATGAAGGGCCAGGTCAGCACCACGCGCTTCAAGGGCCTGGGTGAGATGAACCCCTCGCAGCTCCGCGAATCGACCATCCACCCCGACACCCGCCGCCTGGTGCAGCTCACCGTCGACACCGACGACGGCACCACCAAGCTGATGGACATGCTTCTGGCCAAGAAGCGCGCCAGCGACCGCAAGGCATGGCTGGAAGAGAAGGGCGACCTGGCGACGCTCGAGGTGTGAGCCTGGCTCTTGCTCCCTCTCCCCTGCGGGCGACGCGAAGGTAGTCCCCGTGGGCGAGAGGCTTGGGGCACTGCCACCTTTACGGTGGTGAGGGCTCACTCTTGCCTAACGCCCCATCCCCCTCACCGTCATTCCGGCGAAAGCCGGAATCCAGCGTCTTTACCTTTGTAAGGTGAGTCGATCGAACAAGAAAGGCACTGGATTCCGGCTTTCGCCGGAATGACGGTCAAGCGAGCGAGCCAGTCCTCTCATACGGGAAGTGCAAGAACGCTCGCACTGATCGACGTCAACGCCCCACTCACGCCCGGGGTCTAGACTCCTTCCATGCACGCCGCCTGGACCCGCCGCGCCATTCAGACCCTGGAAGCCGAAGCGCACCGCTCGGCGGACACCCACCTGATTCGGGTGGATCTCCCTGCGTTCCCCGGCATCCCGCTCTATCTGAAGGACGAATCCGTCCACCCCACCGGCAGCCTCAAGCACCGGTTGGCCCGCTCGCTGTTCATTTACGCCATCTGCAACGGCTGGCTCGATGAAGGGCGCCCGGTGGTGGAAGCCTCCAGCGGCAGCACGGCGATCTCCGAGGCCTATTTCGCGCGCCTGCTCGGCCTGCCGTTCTTCGCGGTGATGCCGCGCAGCACCTCGCCCGACAAGATCGACCAGATCGCCTTCTTCGGCGGCCACTGCCATTTCATCGACGACACCGATGTCTACGGCGCCGCCCAGCGCCTGGCCAGTGAACTCGGCGGCCACTACATGGACCAGTTCACCTACGCCGAACGGGCCACCGACTGGCGCGGCAACAACAACATTGCCGAGTCGATCTTCCGCCAGCTGCAGCGCGAACCCGACCCGGAACCGCGCTGGATCGTGGTCCCGGCCGGCACCGGTGGCACCTCGGCCACCCTCGGCCGCTACATGCGCTACCGCTGCGGCCAGCACAGTCTGGCCCGCCTTGCCGTGGTCGATCCGGAGCACTCGGTGTTCTACGACTACTACCGCAGCCGTGACGCCAGCCTGCAACTGGCGCGCGGATCCCGCATCGAGGGCATCGGTCGACCGAGGGTGGAACCCTCGTTCGTGCCGGGCGTGATCGATCGCATGCTGCGCGTGCCCGATGCCGCCTCGATTGCCGCGCTGCGGCTGCTGGAAGAGTTTCTGGGACGCCGCTGCGGCGGCTCCACCGGGACCAACCTGGTCGGGGCGCTGCAACTGATGTCGGAACTGAGCGCCAGCGGCGAGCGCGGTCCGGTGGTGACGCTGATCTGCGACAGCGGCGAGCGCTACCGGGGCACCTACTACGATGCTTCCTGGATCGCGGCCGAAGGCCTGGATGTATCCGGGCAGCTGGCCCGCCTGCGCACCATCGTCCAGGATGGCCGCTGGATCGACTGAACGGGCATTCCCCAGGCGCTCCCGCGACGCTATCTTGATAGTACTCATCCGCCGGAACGCGCCATGTCCCTGCTGCCGCCCATCGACCTGAAGCGCTGGATCGAGGAGCACCGCCACTTGCTAAAGCCACCCGTGGGCAACAAGTGCATCGTCGACGGCGACTTCATCGTAATGATCGTGGGCGGCCCCAACGCGCGCACGGACTACCACTACGACGAAGGCCCGGAGTTCTTCTACCAGCTCGAAGGCGAGATGGTGCTGAAGGTGCAGGATGAAGGCCAGGCGCATGACATCCCGATCCGCGCGGGCGAAGTGTTCTACCTGCCGCCCTGCGTGCCGCACTCGCCCCAGCGCATGCCCGATTCAATCGGCCTGGTGATCGAGCGCCGTCGCCTCGCGGGCGAGAAGGATGGGCTGTTGTGGTTCTGCCAGCGCTGCAACCACAAGCTGTATGAGGAGTACTTCACCCTCGACAGCATCGAGCGCGATTTTCCGCCGGTGTTCGAGCGGTTCTATCGCTCGATCGACGCGCGCACCTGCGTGGAATGCGGCCACCTCAATCCGGCGCCGGCCAAATACGCCTGACCATCGACTCCTCTTGGGTACGGGCGCCGGCCTAGGACCTTTGCAACCACTTGCTCGCCATCCGGCGCAATGACGCATCGCTGGCCGGATCCTCGGCAATCTCGCGGATCGTGCGCCACGCCAGCGCGTGCGACTCCTCGCTGACCTGGAACTGCTCGTTCGCGCCCGCACGCACCACGTAGCGCACGTCGTAATGCCAGTGCTCCGGCTCGGCGCCGCGGGTGGGAATGCGGTGGCGGTCGAGATCGAACGGCGCGGCCTCGACGCTGAGACCGTCCAGACCCGACTCTTCCTCCGCTTCACGCAGGGCCACGCGGGCCAGGTCGACATCGCCATCGGCGTGACCACCCAGTTGAAGCCAACGACCCAGCTTGCGGTGATGGGTCAGCAGCACGCGCTCGCCATCGCTGCTGACCAGCCAGGCCGAACCGGTGAAATGCCCTTCCAGCGCGTGGCGATGGAATACGCGCTCGCCTTCGGCGAGGATTTCGACGAAATGCCCAGCATCGCCCTCGGCGGGCCACTGCTGGCGATAGTGCTGGAACTGCGCGAGCAATACGCTCATGGAAAATCCGTTACGAAAGTAGGTGGCGCATGCAGTGATGCGGGGGAATCCGCGGATTATTTCAAAGCGTGGCCGACAAGGCACGGGCGATGGATTTCTAGCCGCAATGCAACTTGTACCCCCAAGCCCCGCTGGGATATGGTGCCCTGTCGTCGCTGGGGTAGCGGCACGCTGACCATGGCGAAAGTCATGGTGTCACGCATTTAAAAACGAAAGAACCACGACAGGCGGTAGGGGAGACACATGCTTAAAAACCTGTTCGCGACGCACCCGATCCAGGCGTCGCCTCATGTCGACGCGGGCGAGCTGCCCCACGACAGCCTGCAAGGCGAGGCCAGCCTCAAGCGCGTGCTCACGGCCCGCCATCTGGTCATGCTGGGCATCGGCGCCGTGATCGGCGCAGGTATCTTCGTGATCACCGGGCAGGCCGCCGCCGAACATGCCGGCCCCGCCCTGATCATCAGCTTCATCGTCGCCGGCATCGCCTGCGCGTTCGCGGGCCTCTGCTACGCCGAGTTCGCCGCGATGATCCCGGTTTCCGGCAGCGCCTACGCCTATTCCTATGCCACGCTCGGTGAGATCGTCGCCTGGTTCATCGGCTGGAACCTCGTGCTCGAATACCTGTTCGCCGTCGCCACCGTAGCGGCAGGCTGGTCGGGATACTTCAACGAGTGCCTCTCGATCATCAGTCACTGGACCGGTCTCTCGCTGACGCTGCCGGAAAGCCTGGCCTCGGCGCCGCTCGCGTTCATGGACGGCAGCCAGATCCAGAACCTGGCCGAAGGCCAGCATGTGATCGCGAGGTTCTCCCAGCACTTCTTCCTGGTCAGCACCCACACCATCATCAACCTGCCGGCCATCCTGATCGTGACCGCGCTGACGATGCTGTGCTACCGCGGCATCACGCAATCGACCTTCGTCAATTCGGTCATCGTGGCGATCAAGGTGATCGTGATCCTGCTGTTCCTGGTATTCGCCTTCCGCTACATCGATCCCTCCAACTGGCATCCGTTCATTCCGCCGGAGGAAGGCCCGGGTCGCTTCGGCACCAGCGGCATCTTCCGCGCCGCCGTGCTGGTGTTCTTCTCCTACGTGGGCTTTGACGCGGTGTCGACGGCTGCCGGCGAAGCCAAGAACCCGCAGCGCGACATGCCGATCGGCATCCTCGGTTCGCTGGCCATCTGCACCATCCTGTACATCGCCATGGCGCTGACCCTGACCGGCATCGCCCCCTACCGGATGCTGGGCACCCCCGAGCCGGTGGCCACCGCGCTGAGCATCCATCCGGAACTCACCTGGCTCAAGGCGATCGTCTCGTTCGGCGCACTGGCCGGCCTGAGTTCGGTGATCCTGGTGATGCTGCTGGGCACCTCCCGCATCTTTTTCAGCATGGCGAAGGACGGCCTGCTCGGTAAGAGCATCTCGAACGTGCACGCCAAGCACCGTACGCCGCACGTGGCCACCATCATCGCCGGCGTGTCCGCGCTGGTGCTCGCCGGCCTGTTCCCGGTGAGCATCCTGGGTGAGCTGGTGTCGATGGGTACCCTGCTGGCCTTCACCACCGTGTGCATCGGCGTGCTGATCCTGCGTTACACCCGCCCGGAACTGCCGCGCACGTTCCGCGTCCCTGGCATCTGGGTGGTCAGCATCCTGGGCTCGGTGATCTGTCTGTACCTGTTCTGGCAGTCGTTCCGCGCCAATTGGCCGCTGATGCTGGGCTGGACCACGTTCGGCATGCTCATCTACGGCTTCTACGGGTATTCCCATAGCAAGCTGCGCAAGCAAAACTCCTGACCTGACACGAAGGGCCGGCCCAGCGCCGGCCCTCTCGTTTTGACTCCCGCGCCTCCCGCAACACCAGGCCGACGCATGCTCAAACAGTTATTCGCACGCAAGACCGACTTCTCCGACGCCGACGACGCCGCTCACGGCCCCACCCTGCGCCGCACCCTGGGCCCCTGGGGCATCACCGCGCTGGGTATCGGCGCAGTGATCGGCACCGGCATCTTCGTGGTCACCGGCCAGGCGGCCGCCGAGCACGCGGGTCCGGCCGTGCTGATCTCCTTCGTCCTGGCGGCGATCTGCAGCGGCTTCACCGCGCTGTGCTACGCCGAGTTCGCCACGCTGATCCCGATCTCGGGCAGCTCGTATTCCTATGCCTACGCCACGCTCGGTGAGCTGGTCGCCTGGTTCATCGGCTGGAACATGGTGCTGGAGTACGGCATCTCCGCCTCCGCGGTGGCGGCCAGTTGGACAGGGTACTTCGTCAGCCTGCTCGACAATATCGGCATCCACCTGCCGCAGGCGCTGACCGAGGCGCCGCTGGCATTTACCGATGGACACCTGGTGACCACCGGGCACCTGATGAACCTGCCTGCCGTGGCCATCGTGCTGGCGCTGACGGCGCTGTGCTACGTGGGCATCCGCGAGTCGTCGGGCCTGAACGTGTTGATGGTGGCGCTCAAGGTGGGCCTGATCATCATCGTGGTGGTGGCGGGTTACCGCTATGTCGACCCGGCCAACTGGCATCCGTTCATTCCTGAAAACCAGGGCCCCGGCAAATACGGCTGGTCCGGCATCATGCGTGGCGCCGCGATGGTGTTCTTTGCGTACATCGGCTTCGAGGCGACATCGACCGCGGCGCAGGAGTGCAAGAATCCGCAGCGCGACCTTCCCTTCGGCACGCTGGTGTCACTGGTGATCTGTACCGTGCTGTACCTGGCCATGGCTGCGGTGCTGACCGGCCTGATCTCGTACACCGAGCTGGGCACCGCGGAACCGGTGGTCACCGCCGTCAAGAACCACCCGGAGCTGGCATGGCTGCGCTGGATCGTCGAGGTCGGCGCGCTGATCGGTCTGTCATCCGTGATCCTGGTGATGATCATCGCGCAGCCGCGCATCTTCATGATCATGGCGCGTGACGGCCTGCTGCCGCCGGTGTTCAACCGCATCCATCCCAAGCACCGCACGCCGCACATCAACACGGTGATCACCGGCATCGGCATCGCGATCCTCGCCGCGGTGTTTCCGCTGGACCTGCTGGCCGACCTCACCTCGATGGGCACGCTGATCGCCTTCGTGGCGGTGTGCGCCGGCGTGCTGATCCTGCGCTACACCGCACCTCATCTGCATCGCGGCTTCCGCGTGCCGTGGGCGTGGTTCATCTGCCCCGCCGGCGTCCTGAGCTGCCTGGCCCTGCTGGGCGCCATGTCCTGGTTCAACTGGCTGCTGATGATCATCTGGACGGTATTGGGCCTGGTCATTTACTTCGGCTATGGCATCCGCCACAGCCGCCTGCACCAGGCTATCAAACCGTAATTTCGCCGAATTTCCCCGAAAAGTGGAAAAAGACCCTGAAACCGCCGGGATGGGCTTCCCCCTCCTGGCGGTTTGAATGACGGCCCGCAGCGGATCATTCGTGATGGCCAGTCTCGAATTTTATTGCAAGTTATTGTTTTAAAAGAATTTAACGAGACTTTTTCGATAAAATTTTGGCGCCGCCCGGCCCCAAAACTACCCGCCAGGAGTATCATCTGTGCTCCGTGGGTTAATCACTTGGCAGTGGGCCCCGGATTGCCGCCCGGCGCGTCAGGCGGGTCAGCTCCTCGGCCTGACGCGTCTGGGCAGCATCTTCTACTCACCGAAGTTCTTCGGTTTGAGAGTTCACTTCACGCTCCGCATCAACATCGCCATCAGCGTTCGCATTGGCGTGCACGAGTGTGTGCCTTGACGATGAGACGATGCGTCATGTCGATGCAGCGCATCGGCGTTACGGGAGCGCAGCACAGCCAGTGCGTTGTGATGGTGCAAAAACAGAAGGCCGGCGCTGGGCCGGCCTTCGGATACAACGGATGCGAGCGGTGCTCAGGCTTTCTTGGGCGCGTGAGACACGCACCAGCCCTTCGCGCTCACCGCCTTGCCCGGGAACAGCTGGCACGGACCAAAGCCGGTCGGGCCGCCGGAATAGAACTGGCAGTTTGCGCAGGTGTCACCGGCCTTGCGCTTCGGGTCGGTGGTCTTGCTGGCGTCCTCGACGTAACCCAGCGCCTTGGCGGTGGCGTCGGTTTCAGCCAGGTGCGGCAGGTCGGCAGCACGCGCCATGCGCGGCAGGCCACCGATCACCACGGCGGCGGCAGCCGTCCCGGCGGCGGCCTTGAGAAAACGACGACGCGATTCGATATCTTTCTCGTGCGACATGCGTGCAACCTCCGTCCCTAAAGTGCTCTCGCCCGCCACGCCCGTGGCGAAACTCCGTCGAATGCTACTCGCCTCGCCGGTAATTCGTGAGAATGGATCGCATTTTCGGCGGTCACGCCGAGTCCCCGTGATATAGTTTGCGCTGATTTGGACGTCCATACATCATGAGCCAGGTTCTCCCCGCCTCCATATCCGCCGATCTGTTCGCCGAACGCGCCGACGCCATCGCCGATGCCGCGCGCGAGCTCGCCGCCGCCGGCTGGACGCCAGCCACCAGCAGCAACTTCTCCATGCGTCTGGACGGCGATCACGCCGCCATCACAGTCTCCGGTCGTGACAAGGGCAAGCTGGGCCGCGACGACATCATGCTGATCGACATGCAGGGCAAGGCGGTGGGCACCTCCGCGCGCCCCAGCGCCGAGACGGAACTGCACACGCAGATCTACCGCCGTTTCCCTGAAATGAACGTCGTGCTGCATACGCATTCGCGTACACAGAGCGTGGCCTCGCGCCTTTTTGCCGGCGACGGTGTGGTGAAGCTGGAAGGCTGGGAACTGCAGAAGGCGATTGAGGGCCAGACCACGCACGACGCCGAGCTGGCCATTCCGGTGTTTCCCAACACGCAGCACATGCCCGAGCTGGTCGCCCAGGTCGAGGCGTGGCTCGACGCCGGCAAGCCCCTGCACGCCTATCTCATCAATGGCCACGGTATCTATACCTGGGGCCGCGACATGGCCGAGACGCGCCGCCACCTGGAGGCGCTGGAATTCCTGCTCGGCTGCGAACTCGACCTGAGGAGACTCTCCGCATGAGCCGCCTGCGCATTTTCAGCGAAGCCCAACCGCAGCAGCCACTGTCCGTCCACACCGAGCACGCCGACGTCGCCAGCGAACTGACCAAGGCGGGTGTGCGTTTCGAGCGCTGGGAAGCCAGCCAGCCGATCGCGCCGGGCGCCAGCCAGGAAGAAGTGATCGCCGCCTACCGCGCCGACATCGATCGACTGATGGCGGAAGAAGGCTACCAGGCCGTCGACGTGATCAGCCTCAAGCCCGACCATCCGGATCGCGCCGCGCTGCGCCAGAAATTCCTCAGCGAGCACACGCACGTCGAAGACGAGGTGCGCTTCTTCGTTGCGGGCGCCGGCCAGTTCACCCTGCATCTGGGCGACAAGATCTACGACATCCTGTGCGAACAGGGTGACCTGATCGGCGTCCCGGACGGCACGCGCCACTGGTTCGACATGAGCGAGGCGCCCTACTTCGTGGCGATCCGCCTGTTCACCAACAAGGAAGGCTGGGTGGCCCAGTACACCGGCGAAGACATCGCCGAGCGCTTCCCGCGCATGACGCCGCACGGGTCCGCGACAGCGGCCTGATCCACCCCCAACCTGCCGGATCCTGCACGGCGTCCCGGGATGTGGACGCCGTCATGTCATCAGAGGCGGACGCTCGCCCCTAAACCTCTGTCCCGGTTAAGCTTGGCGTCCCCGTAGACCGGCTTTCCGCATGACTGTCATTCGCGCCATCGTCACCGATATCGAGGGCACCACCAGCTCGATCAGCTTCGTGAAGGACGTGCTGTTTCCGTACGCGCGCGAACGCCTGCCCGCCTTCGTGGAAACCCACGGAGATACGCCCCAGGTGCAGCATTGGCTGCACGAAGCGGCGAAGGAAGCCGGTCTGGTCGAGACGCCGCGACAGCAGGTGATCGAGATGCTGCTGCGCTGGATCGACGAGGACCGCAAGTCCACTGCGTTGAAGGCGCTGCAGGGCATGATCTGGAAGGAAGGCTACGAGAGCGGCGACTTCCAGGCCCACGTGTATCCGGAAGTGTCGGCGCGCCTGCATGGCTGGCGCGGCGACGGGTTGCACCTGTACGTCTACTCGTCCGGCTCGGTGCCGGCGCAAAAGTTGTTCTTCCGCTACAGCGAGGCGGGCGACCTGACCCCGATGTTCTCGGGCTACTTCGATACGGAGACCGGCCCCAAGCGCGAGCGCAGCTCGTACGAGAAGATCGCCGAGGCGATCGGCGAGCAGCCCGGCCACATCCTGTTCCTCTCCGACATCGTCGAGGAGCTCGATGCGGCTCGTGCCGCCGGCCTGCACACGGGCTGGCTGCTGCGTGCGCCGCTGGAGCTGCCCGAGGCGCCCCGGCATCCGGCGTATCGCGACTTCGACGCCATCGCCCTCTGACCCGCGCGAGCCTTCGCCATGCGTATCGCCCTCACCGCCCTGCTCGCCTTTGCAGCCGGCGTCCTGCTCATGCTTGGGATCGCGCACCATGCGCCCCAGGCAGCCGCGCCGCTGGCCAACAGTGGACAGGCGAGGCCCGCGCCTGCGACTTCCGCGACGGCGCCGTCGACAGGCACGGACGAGGACACAACGGCATCGGACAACTGGCCCGATCAGGCGCCATCGCCCGAGCAGGTGATCTACGCGCAGCGCGGCATGGTGCGCAAGGCGCTGGCCGGGCTCGGTCCCCGCGTCGCCGGACAACCGAATCTCTATGTGCTGGCCTTCGGTGCCGACGGCGGCGAGGACGTATTCCGCAACGAGGCCGAGTACACCGCCAAGTTGTTTCCCGCCCGCTTCGGCGCCAGCAGTCACGTGATGGTGCTTGAGAACAATCCGGCGACCCTGGAGCAGCACCCGCTGGCCACCTGGAGCAACCTGGAAGAAGCGCTCGATGGCCTCGCCGACGTGATGAAGCCGGACCAGGACATCCTGCTGCTCTACCTGACCACGCACGGCGACGAAGACCACAACCTGCTGGTGGACATGGATCCGCTGCCGCTCGACCAGATCGGCGCGACGGACCTGGCCGACATCCTCAACAAGCGGCCGTTCAAGTGGAAGGTGGTGGTGGTCAACGCCTGCTATTCGGGCGGCTTCGTGCCCGAACTGCGCGGCGAAGGCACGCTGGTGATCACCGCGGCGCGCACCGACCGCAGCTCGTTCGGCTGCGGCAGCGACTCGGACATCACCTACTTCGGGCGCGCCTGGCTGGTCGACGGACTCAACCGCACACCGGACTTCATCGAAGCCTACCGGCAGGCTTCGGGCGAAATCGCGCAGTGGGAACAAAAGGACAAGCTCACCGCGTCCGAGCCGCAGATCGACGTCGGCGCCGGCATCGCCGCGCAGCTGGCGCAATGGCGCCAGCACGTCACGCCGGGTCCGGCGGTGGCCTTCAAGCCCGCCGTCGCCACCAACAAGTCCACGCACGCACTGACGCCGCGTTGAGTTGACGCACCTGGCAGCCGCCAGGGTGATCAGGCGTGCACGCGGTCGCGCTCGTGCCAGATCCAGCGTTCGTGCTCGAGCGTGGCTCCGGCGGGGTCCTGCGCGAACAGCACAGCGCTCCGCGGCGCGAGGCGCAGGTCCATGCCCGGCTGCAGGCCCAGCCGCGACAGATCCTCGCTGGCGACATCCACTTCCAGCACCTGGTCCAGCGAAGGCACGTGCAGCTCCAGGTGCGCGATGCTCCCCGCCAGGTAGATGTGACGCAGCCGCGCCTCCCACGCAGGCTCCGTCGCCGGCACCGCCAGCCGCAGTTGCTCGGGCCTCACATAGGCCACCGCCCCCGCGAAGCGGCCCTCCCACGGATCACCCTCGGGCATCCAGCCGCCCGCGGCCCAGCCCACGCTGGTGCGCCGTACGGCAAAGCGATTCACCTTGCCGATGAATTCGCACACGAACGGCGTGGCCGGCTGCTGATAGATCACCTCGGGCGAGCCAACCTGCTCGATGCGCCCGCGATTCATCACCACCACCCGGTCGGCCAGTTCCAGCGCCTCCTCCTGGTCGTGGGTAACGAACACCGTGGTGAGCCTGAGCTCTTCATGCAGTTCGCGCAGCCAACGCCGCAGCGCGACGCGCACCTGGGCATCGAGCGCGCCGAACGGCTCGTCCAGCAACAGCAGATCGGGTTCGACCGCGAGCGCGCGAGCGAGCGCCACGCGCTGCCGCTGCCCACCGGATAGCTGCGAGGGATAGCGCCCGCCCAGTCCTTCCAGTTGCACGCGCGCCAACAGGCGGTCCACCCGCTCGTGGATCTTGGCGCGGGAAGGCCGCTGGCGCCACGGGCGCACGCGCAGGCCGAAGGCGATGTTCTCCACCACCGTGAGGTGCCGGAACAGCGCGTAGTGCTGGAACACCATGCCGACGCGGCGTTCGCGCGCAGGCGTGGCCAGGAAGTCCTCGCCGTCCTTCAGGGCGGCTCCGCTGTCGGGATAGTCCAGGCCGGCCAGGATGCGCAGCAAGGTGGTCTTGCCCGAACCCGATGGCCCGAGCAGCGCGACGAATTCGCCGGGCGCGATGGCCAGGCTCACGTCGTTGAGTGCGTGGAACCCGGCGAAGCGGCGATTGAGGCGAAACAGCTCGAGCGTCATGCGAAACCCTCAATGCCCGCCCGGTGCATGGGCCGCCAGTTCGCCACGGTAGCGCCACTCCAGCAGCGTCTTGACGCCCAGCGTGACCAGCGCCAGCAAGGCCAGCAACGAGGCCACGGCGAAGGCGCCCACATAGTCGTATTCGTTATAGCGCATCTCCACTTCCAGCGGCATGGTGGTGGTAAGGCCACGGATATGACCCGACACCACCGAGACCGCGCCGAACTCCCCCATGGCGCGCGCGTTGCACAGCAGCACGCCATACAACAGCGCCCAACGGATGTTGGGCAGGGTGACGCGGAAGAACATCTGCCAACCGCCGGCGCCAAGCACGCGCGCGGCCTCCTCCTCCTCGCTGCCCTGCGCCTGCATCAGCGGGATCAGTTCGCGCGCCACGAACGGCAGCGTGATGAACACCGTGGCCAGCACCAGGCCTGGCACGGCGAAGATGATCTTCACGCCATGCGCGTCCAGCCAGGGCCCGAACCAGCCCTGCGCGCCGAACAGCAGCACGTAGACCAGGCCCGAGATCACGGGTGACACCGAAAACGGCAGGTCGATCAGCGCGCCGAGCAATGCTTTGCCGCGGAACTCGAAGCGCGTCATGGCCCAGGCGGCGGCGAGGCCGAACACCACGTTCAGCGGCACGGCGATCACGGCAACCAGCAGGGTCAGGCGGATCGCGGCCAGCGCCTCCGGCTCACGAATCGCCGACAGATAGGGCAGCACGCCCTGGCGGAACGCCTCCACGAACACTGTCGCCAGCGGCAGCACGAGGAACAGCAACAGGAACACCAGCGCGAACAGGATCAGCACCACGTGCACCAGACGGCGCGGCAGGCCCGGTTTGCGCTGACGCGGACGCGCGCTCATTGCGACACCTCCGCCCAGCGGTTGCTCCAGCGTTGCAGCAACGCCACCAGGATCAGCAGCACGAACGACAGCAGCAGCATCGCGGCGCCCAGCGCAGCGGCTCCCGCATAGTCGAACTCCTCGAGCTTCTGCACGATCAGCAGCGGCGCGATCTCCGAATGCATGGGGATATTGCCGGCGATGAAGATCACCGAGCCGTACTCACCCACCGCGCGCGCCATGGCCAGGGCAAACCCGGTCAACAGGGTGGGCGCGAGCATCGGCAGGATCACGCGGAAAAAGGTCTGCCAGCGCCGGGCGCCGAGGCTCTCGGCGGCCTCCTCCACCTCGCGTTCGAGCGAGGCCAGAACCGGTTGCAGCGTGCGCACCACGAACGGGAAGCCCACGAACACCATCGCCACGAACACACCCAGCCGGGTGTAGGCCACCTTGATGCCGAACGGCTCCAGGAAGGCGCCGACCCAACCGTTCGGCGAGTACAGCGTGCTCAGGGCGATGCCTGCCACCGCCGTCGGCAGGGCGAACGGCAGGTCCACCAGGGCATCCAAAAGGCGCCGCCCCGGGAAGCGATAGCGCACCAGCACCCAGCCGACCAGCAGGCCAATGGCCACGTTGAACAGCGCGGCGACCACGGCGCCACCGATGCTCAGGCGCAGCGCGGCAAGCGTGCGCGGTGCGCTCAACAGGCGCACCAGGCCGTGGGGGCCGATGCCGGAGGCTTTCCATGCCAGCGCCGCCAACGGCAACAGGACGATCAATCCCAGATAAGCCAGCGCGTAGCCGAGGCTGAGGCCGAAACCGGGGAGCACGCGCCGGCGCATGTCGCTCAGCTTCCTGGGCCCAACTGGTCGAAGATGGCGCCGTCACTGAAGAACTTCGCCTGCGCCTGGCGCCACTCACCAAACAGGTCGTGCACGGTGAACGTGTGCGTGGCCGGGAACTGGCTGGCGTAGCGACTGGCGACCTCCGCAGAGCGCGGACGGTAGTAGTTCTTCGCGGCGATCTCCTGGCCCTGCGGCGAATAGAGGAACTGCAGGTATGCCTCCGCCACGGCGCGCGTGCCGTGCTTGTCGGCATTGGCGTCGACCACGGCCACCGGTGGTTCGGCCAGGATGGTGATCGATGGCGTCACGATCTCGAAGCGGTCCTTGCCCAGTACTCGCTGTGCCAGCAGGGCTTCGTTCTCCCACGCGATCAGCACGTCGCCCATGCCGCGCTGGACAAAGGTGTTGGTGGCGCCTCGGGCGCCGGTGTCGAGCACCGGCACGTGCTTGTATAGCTCGCGCACGAAGGCCTTTGCCTTGTCCTCGCTGCCGCCGGGCTGCTTGAGCGCATAACCCCACGCGGCGAGGAAGTTCCAGCGCGCGCCACCAGAGGATTTCGGATTGGGCGTCACCACCTGCACGCCGGGGCGGATCAGATCACCCCAATCCTTGATGCCCTTGGGGTTGCCCTTGCGCACCAGAAAAACGATGGTCGAGGTATACGGCGTGGCGTTGTCCGGCAGTCGCTGCTGCCAGTTCTTCGCCAAAAGATTGTGGTCGGCGATGGCGTCGATGTCGTAGCCCAATGCGAGCGTCACCACATCGGCAGGCAGGCCATCCACCACCGAACGAGCCTGTTTGCCAGAGCCGCCATGCGACATCTGCACGGTAACGTTGTCGCCGTGTGCGCTCTTCCATTGCTGCGCGAAGGCGCTGTTGATCTCGCGATACAACTCGCGGGTGGGATCGTAGGACGCGTTGAGCAGCGTGATGTCCTTCGCCGCCGCCATGCAGGAGAGCATCAGGCCCACGACAGCAAGCAAGGCTGGAACGAACTTCCTCATGGCGCCTCCTGCGGATGAACGGACGATCAGACTAGGGGCCCGGCCCGTGGCTTGGAAATCGCAATATGGCATAACCACATGGTCAGGCCCTGCGCGAAATCAACGCAGGGTTCGTGCAGATCAGCTGCGTGGCAGCTCACCCACGCCATCGCACGTTGCCGCCAATGGCTGCCCCCGCGACAACTGCACCGCCAGTCGATGGGCCGCCGCGCGGATCTCGGGCATGGCCGTGCACTCCCACAGGTTGCCGCGCAACAGCGAGCCGATCGCGTACAGGCCGGGTTGCGCCGCACCCGTCGCGGTCAGCAACTGGTCGTCGACGTTCGCCAGCACACCCAGCTGCAGCGGATCGGCCACGGCCAATCCATCGCGCAGCAACTGCGCGAGCAGCGCGTGGGCGCCGTAAGCCACCGCGGTGTCGAGCCCGGTCGCCTGCACGACCAGATCCGCCTGCATCGTGCTCACCAGTTGGGTGGCGCGTTCGCGCACGGTCACCTGCAGCGGTCCGTCGCCATCGACGGCGAGCACGCGGGCGGCGATGGCGTGCAATCGGCCCTCTTCCTCCAACTGGTGGATCGCCTGACCGGAGGCCGGCGCCATGCGATGGCGCGACGCCTCCCACACCCAGCGCGCATGACGCAGGAACTGCCGGCGACGCGCATGGCTCAGCCGCTGCCACAGCAGCGCGTTGACCGGACGCATGCCATCGATGACGCTGCGCCAGTCGGACTCCGGCGCCTCGTCGAACGCCGCGCGCACCAGGCGCACCATCGATGCGGAACCGTCACAGGTGAGCAGCCGGCGATTGAGTTCCTCCTGTCCGGGATAGGCGGCCAATGGCAGCGGCGAATGGGTGAATGGCCACAGGCCATGACGCGACACCGCCACCAGTTCCGCATGCGGCCAACGCTCCGCCGCGGACAGCAGTGTGTCCACCGCGGTGAGGCCGGTGCCGATCACCATCACGCGACGCGGCGGCGTGACATGCCGCTCCAGTCGCCATGGATCAAGTTCATAGGCATCGCTGTCCAGCGCCGCCGGCGATACCGTTCGCAGGGCGCGCTGCGCCAGCGCGCCGACCGCCAACACCACCTGCCCGGCGTCGAGCCAGCGTTGCTCGCCCACGCGCACGGCGTAGCCGCCCTCACCCCGCGGCAGGATCTCGCAGGCGTTGTCGGGATAGATGCGGAAGCTGCGACCCAGCCGCCGCGCGGCGTCGATGCGCGCCCCGACCTGGGCCTGGATGAAGTCGCCGAAGATGCGCCGGGGCAGAAAATCCGTGCCCTTCACCTGCCCGAGCTGCCGCGAGGCGTGCTGGATGAAGTCTTCGCCATGCTCGGCAAACACGCCCATGCTGGCGGCGCGCACGTTGAGCAGATGGCGATCATCGCGCGTGCCGTAGGCGATGCCTCGACCCGGCGCCTGCCGGCCAACGATCCAATGCACGGTGCCGGCCTCGTAGCGGGCCAGCAGCTCACCGAAGGCAGCTGCGCCTGCCGCGCCACCACCAATCACGACGATGTCAGCCATGGCGCGTTCCTCGGATCGGGGAGTCGAGTTCGTGCGGACTGCTCGTGGCAGACCGCCCGGCGCCACTCTCTTGCGCCGCCATCCAGGTGAAACCGGTCTTCACGTCGGGCAATCGCCAGCCAGCCCTACCGATCAGGGCGCAGCAGCCTCGGCGCGCCCGATGGCGCGATACAGATGGATACGACGGCATGGCGCAGTCCCCGGCGAGTCGTTGTGCCCGGTACAGAATCAAACACAGTGGCCGTTAAGGCCGCGCTAGCCATTCGTCGGCACGTGGCCGACGCACATGCCCTTTCGGTTATGTTGTCGTCTTGGCGCAACGTTGCACGGCGTCAGCGGCCAGTGCGATCGGCATGGCGCGCAGCCAGCACGCCTGCCACATCCGACAAGCCCAGCCCTCGCGCACGCAGGGTCACCAGCAGATGGAAGATAAGGTCGGCGGATTCACCGAGCAGGGCTTCATCGTCCTGCGCCACGGCGGCGAGCGCGGTTTCCACGCCTTCCTCTCCGACCTTCTGCGCCATGCGTCGAATGCCGCCTTCGAACAGGCGGGTGGTGTAGCTGCCTTCCGGTCGTTCGGCATGCCGCTTCGCCACCAGCGCGTCCAACTCGGCCAGGAAACCCGCAGACGGTTGCACGTCGTTGCCGAAGCAGCTGCTGGTGCCCTTGTGGCAGGTCGGGCCGTGCGGCTCGGCCGTGACGAGCAAGGTGTCGGCATCACAGTCCACGCGCACCGACTTGAGCGCCAGCACGTGGCCCGAGGTCTCACCCTTGGTCCACAGACGCTGCTTGCTGCGGCTGTAGAAGGTGACCTGGCTGGTCTCCTGGGTTTTCGCCAGCGCCTCGGCATTCATGTAGCCCAGCATCAACACCTCGCCGGTGAGCCAGTGCTGCACGATGACGGGAACCAGACCGTCGCCCTTGGGCCAGTCGATCAGTGCGGGGTCGAGGGAAGTGGACGTCATGTTGATATCTCTGGCTACCGAATCCGTTGTTTCATCGCGCTTGGTCTTGCCCGTCATTCCGGCGCTCTGGAGTGTTGCCGCGCCGCTCCAGGCGCATTTACTTACACCCGCACCGTCACGCCCCACCCCGCCAGCTCCCGCTTCAACGCGGGAATCGCAATCGCGCCGGAGTGGAACACGCTCGCCGCCAACGCGCCATCCACGTCCGCCTCGATGAAGGCATCGCGGAAATGCTCCAGCGCGCCGGCGCCGCCCGAGGCGATCAGCGGCACATTGCAGATGGCCCGAACCGCCGACAGTTGTTCCAGATCGTAGCCCTGGCGCACGCCGTCGCTGCCCATGCAGTTGAGCACGATCTCGCCGGCGCCGCGCTGCTGGGCTTCAATCACCCAGTCCAGCGTGCGTCGCGGCAAGGCCTGGGTGCGCGAGGGGTCGCCGGTGTACTGGCGCACGCGCCATTCGCCATCGACGTCGCGCAGGCTGTCCACGCCAACCACCACGCATTGCACACCGAAGGCCGCCGCCAGTTCGTCGATCAGCGCGGGTCGCTCGAGCGCCGGCGAGTTCACCGAAATCTTGTCGGCGCCGGCATGCAGCACGGCGCGTGCCTCTTCGACGCTGCGGATGCCGCCGGCGACGCAGAATGGAATGTCGATCTCCCGGGCCACGCGCTCGACCCAGTTACGGTCCACGCTGCGGCCTTCCGGGCTCGCCGTGATGTCGTAGAACACCAGCTCGTCCGCGCCTTCGTCCCGATAGCGCAAGGCGAGGTCCACGATCTCGCCCATCACGACGTGGTCGCGGAAGCGCACGCCCTTGACCACCTTGCCGTCGCGTACGTCCAGGCAGGGAATGAGGCGCCGACTCAACATGCGAGCGCCTCCTTCACGGTGAAACGGCCTTCCAGCAGGGCGCGACCCAGGATCACGCCGCGGGCGCCGGCCTCGCGCGCATCGCGGATGTCCTCGAGCGAACGCACACCACCGGAGGCCTGGGTCGCCAGGCTCGGCGCCAGCTCGGCCAGATAGCGGTACAGCGCCAGGTTGAAGCCTGCCAGCATGCCGTCGCGCTGGATGTCGGTGCACAGCAGATGCTGGGCGCCATGGGCCGCATACCACGGCGCTAGTTCATCCAGCGTGCGTGACTCGGTAGCGGTCCAGCCGGCGCTGGGCAAGGTCCAGGCGCCGCCACGCTGCAGCGTGTCGAGCGCCAGCGTGAAGCGATCGGCGCCATAGCGGCCAAGCCACTCGGCCACGCGCTCGGGTTCACGGATCGCCAGGCTGCCCAGCACCACGCGCGACACGCCGGCGTCAAACAGCCGTTGCACATCGGCCTCAGCGCGCACGCCACCGCCGGCCTGCACGCGCATGCCATCACTGGCGATGGACTGGATCACCGCGAGGTTGTCCAGCCCGCCGTCACGCGCGCCGTCGAGGTCCACCAGGTGCAGCCACGTGGCGCCGGCATCCGCGTAGTCGCGCGCCAGGGCACGCGGATCGAACGCATAGGTGGTCTGCTGGTCGTAGTCGCCCTGCTTGAGCCGCACCACGCGGCCGCCACGCAGGTCGATGGCGGGAATGACAGTGAAGCTCATAGTTCGAGGAAGTTCTTCAATAGGCGGGCGCCGACGCTGGCCGAACGCTCGGGATGGAACTGCATGCCATGGAAATTGCCGCGCGCAATCACGCAGGCGAATTCGCCGCCGTAATCAGTCGTGGCCAGCGCGTGGTCGCCATTGGCCACGGCATAGCTGTGCACGAAATACGCCCAGTCGCCATCCTTGAGCCCCTTGAGCAGCGCGTGCTGGCGTCGCGGCTTCAGGCGATTCCAGCCCATGTGCGGCACGCGCAGGTTTGGCTGGTCGGTAAAACGCCGCACGCTTGCCGGAATCAGCCCGAGGCAGGCGGTGTCGCCCTCCTCCGAGTGCTCGCACAGCAACTGCATGCCCAGGCAGACGCCGAGCACCGGCTGGGTCAGCGAACGCATCAGCTCAACCAGCCCCAGCTCGCGCAGTCGCGCCATGCCGGGAGCAGCCGCGCCGACGCCAGGCAGGATCACCTTGTCGGCGGCGCGAATCGCATCTGCGTCCGCGGTCAACGCCGCGTCGACGCCAAGCCGCTGTAGTGCGTAGCGCACCGAGCCGATATTGGTGCCGCCAGCATCGACCAGCACCACGCCCATTACAGCGCTCCCTTGGTGCTCGGCAATTCGCTGCCTTCGCGGCGGATCGCCTGGCGCAACGTACGCGCCACCACCTTGAAGCAGGCCTCCACCATGTGGTGCGCATTGTCTCCTTGCACGGTCAGGTGCAGATTCGCGCCCAGCGTTTCGCACAGCGAACGGAAGAAATGCGGCACCAGTTCGGTAGGCACCTCGCCCACGCGCTCACGCGGAAACTGGCCCTCGAACACGAAGTACGGGCGACCCGACAGGTCGAGTGCGGCGCTGGCGTGCGATTCGTCCATCGGCAGGGTGAAACCGTAGCGGCCGATGCCGCGCTTGTCGCCCAGCGCCTGGCGCAACGCCTGACCAAGCGCCAGCGCGCAGTCTTCGATGGTGTGGTGCTCGTCGATGTGGGTGTCGCCGTCGCAACGCAAGGCCAGCGCGAAACCGCCGTGCTTGCCGATCTGCTCCAGCATGTGATCAAAGAAGCCTAGCCCGGTGTGGATCTGCGGCTCGGCCACCTTGTCCAGGTTCACGCTCACGGTAATCCGCGTCTCGCGCGTGTTGCGCTCGATCGTGGCCATGCGCGGCGCATCGAGCATCTGATGCGCGATCTCCGCCCAGCTCAGGCCACGCGGTCCCACGCGCAAGCCGCGCACGCCCATGTTGGTGGCGAACTGCAGGTCGGTCTCGCGGTCGCCGACCATCGCCGAGGATGCACGGCTCCAACTGTCGTCGGCCAGGTAGTGGTGCAGCATGCCCACGCCAGGCTTGCGGGTGTCCTTGCGCTCATGCAGGAAACTGCGGTCGATCAGCACCTCGCGCACGCCGATGCCCTGCGAGGACAGGATGCGCATCAGCAATTCGTGCGGCCCGATGAAGTGCTCTTCCGGGAAGCTGGACGTACCCAGGCCGTCCTGGTTGGTGACCATCACCAGCTCGTAGCCGGCGGCCACGAAGCGCTGCAGCGCGGCGATCACGCCGGGCAACAGGGCGAACTTCTCGTAGCTGTCGATCTGGAAATCTTCCGGCTCCTCGATCAGGCAGCCGTCGCGGTCGATGAAAAGAATCTTGCGGCTCATGCGTGTTCGCCCAGTGCCGATCCATCGGCAAAACCCCGGCCATCCATGGCCGGACTCTTCAATACGGCGAGCACCCGCTCGTTCTCCGCTTCTGTGCCAATGGTGATGCGCAAGGCATCGCCCAGCTGGGGATAACGGCGCACGTCGCGCACCACGATGCCGGCGCCCAGCAGGCGCTGGTAGACAGCGCCCGCGTCTTCGAAACGGACGGCCAGGAAGTTCGCCTGCGACGGCAGCACTTCGCGCACGCCAGGCAAGGCGGCCAAAGCCCGCGCCATGCGCTCGCGATCGGCTCGCACCAGCGTGACATGGGCCAATGCCTCGGCCTGCCCGGCGGGCAACATCGCTTCCAGCGCCAACGCCACGCAGGGCCGCGGCAACGGATACGGAGCCATGATGCGTCGAAGCAGGCTGATGACCTCTTCGTTCGCCAGCAGGCTGCCGATGCGCGCACCGGCCAATGCCCAGGCCTTGGACAAGGTGCGTAGCACGGCGAGATTGTCGTAACGGTCGATCAAGCCGGCCATGCTCGTGGCGTCGGCGAACTCGATGTACGCCTCATCCACCACCAGCAGCGCACGTCCCGCCAGTGCCTGCGCCAGACGCTCCACCTGCTGCTGGCTCACCAGCTGGCCGGTGGGATTGTTCGGCGTGCACACGAACACCAGCTTCACCGCCGGCGTCACGGCGGCCAGCACGCCGTCGACATCCAGCGTGAAGTCCGCGGCCAGCGGCACTTCCACCACAGCGGCGTTCTGCACGTGCGCGCAGACCGCGTACATGCCGAAGGTGGGCGGCTGGATCGCGATGGCGTCCTGCCCGGCGCGGCAGAACGCGCGCACCAGCAGGTCGATTGCCTCGTCACTGCCGCGACCCACCAGGATCTGCCCGGCGCGCACGCCGTACAGCGCCGCCAGCGCTTGCAGCAGGGCCTGCGGCTGCGGATCGGGATAACGATTGCAGCCCAGCGCGTTGTCGCCCGGCGGGGCCCAGGCCGACTCGTTCGCGTTCAACATGATCTTGCCGCCGCTCGCCTCCATGCGCGCCGAGGAATACGGCTGCATCGCACGGATCTCGGGGCGGGCCAGCTCGAGCACGCTCATGCCGCGTCCTCCAGCGCCGCCAGGCGCAAGACCACGGCGCGGCGGTGCGCTTCCAACTGCTCGGCGGCCGCCAACGTCGCCGTGCACGGGCCGATGGCGCGCAGGCCGTCGGCGCTCAATTCCTGCACGGTGATCTGCTTCTGGAAGCTGGCGACCGACACGCCGCTGTAGCTACGGGCGTAGCCGTAGGTCGGCAGCACGTGGTTGCTGCCGCTGCAGTAGTCACCCACCGATTCCGGTGTCCACGGACCGAGGAACACCGAGCCCGCGCTTTCGATCCCAGACAGCAGCGCGCGCGGATCCGCCACCTGCACGATCAGGTGTTCCGGCGCGTAGCGGTTGCTCACCTCGACCGCCTGCGCCAGCGACGCCACCGCAATCAGACGACTCTGCGACAGCGCCTGCTCGGCGATATCGGCGCGCGGCAGTTCGGCGCATTGCCGCGCCACTTCCCCCGCGACCGCGTCGAGCAACGCCGCCGAGGGGCTGAGCAGGATCACCTGCGAATCCGGACCATGCTCGGCCTGCGACAGCAGGTCGGCGGCCACGAAGGCGGGATTGGCGTCCTCATCGGCGATCACCAGCACTTCGGAAGGGCCGGCCGGCATGTCGATCGCGGCGCCCTCCGGGTCGGCGGACACCTGCAATTTGGCCTCGGTCACCCAGGCATTGCCCGGACCGAACAGCTTGTCGCATTTGGGCACCGATTCCGTGCCATACGCCATCGCGGCGATCGCCTGGGCGCCGCCGAGCTTGAACACCCGGTGCACCCCGGTCACCTTCGCCGTATACAGCACCGCATCGTCGCAGCGGCCATCGGCGCGAGCCGGCGAACACAGCACCACTTCCGCGCAACCGGCGATCCGCGCCGGCACGCCGAGCATGAGGGCGGTGGAAGGCAGCGGCGCACTGCCCGCCGGCACATATAGGCCCACGCGCTGGATCGGACGCAGCATGCGCTCGACGCGCACGCCCGAGGCCGTGTCCACCGCCACCGGCTGCGGCGCCGCTGCGCGATGAAAGGCTTCGATGCGTGCAGCGGCCTCGTCGATCGCGGCCTTGAGCTCGGGATCGAGACGGGACTCGGCGTCGTGCAGCTCCTGCGCGGTCACTTCGATGGCGTCGAGCGCGCAGCGGTCGTAGCGCGCGCTCAACTCGCGCAGCGCCGCGTCACCGTCGGCGCGCACGCGGGCGACGATCTGCTCGACGCCGCTGCGCAGGCTCTCTGCTCGCGACTGAGCCGGTCGGGCCAGCGCAGCGCGCTGTCCCAGGCTATCCAGTGCATTCCAGTCCAGGCGATTCATGCCGTTCTACCTTCGGTTACCGCCTGCATCACGCAAGCATCTTCTCGACCGGCAGCACGAACATCTCGCGCGCACCGGCCTTCTTGATTTCTTCCAGCTGGCGCCAGCTCACTTCGCCCGCGCACAGGGCCTGCAGCATCAACTGGTCCGGCTGGCCGGCCACCGGCAACAGGGTCGGCTGCGGGCCGCCCGGCAACAGGCGGATCACCGCGTCCAGCGCGTGACGCGAGGTCTGCAGCAGCAGCAGGCGGGATTCGCGCACCTGGATGACGCCATCAAGGCGCTTGAGCAGCAGGTCGATCATGTCGCCGCGCTCGTCGGTGGGCAGCGCCTCCGGACCGGCGAGCACGGCCTCGCTCTCCAGCAGCACCTCGGCCTCGCGCAGCTGGTTGGCCACCAGCGTGCCGCCGCTCTGCACGAGGTCGCAGATGGCGTCGGCGGTGCCCAGGCGCGGGGCGATCTCCACCGAACCGGCCAGGGTCACCACGCCGGCATCGACGCCACGCTCGCGCAACCACTGGCCAAGCAGGCCGGGATAAGAGGTGGCGATGCGCTGCCCCTGCAATTGCCCGGCTTCGCGGTACTCCATCTCCTGCGGCACGGCGATGGACAGGCGGCAGCGACCGAAACCCAACGGGCGCAACTCGGCCAGCTCGGCGCTGTCGCGGCCGCCGGTGAGCTGGAACTCGTTGAGCACGTTGCGCCCCACGATGCCCAGGTCGCACACGCCCTGGGCGATCAGGCCCGGGATGTCGTCGTCGCGCACCAGCAGCAGATCGACCGGCTCGCCCTCGCCGAAGCAGAACAGCTTGTCGCGGCTCTGGCGGAACGTCAGGCCACAGCGGTTGAGTAGTTCGAGCGCCGGCTCGGTGAGCCGGCCGGATTTCTGCATCGCGATACGCAGTCTGTCGCGCGGTTTCATGCTTTTGCCTTCTTTGCGGTCGCCTTGCGACGGGCGGCGCGGGCGGCGGCGGCCACATAGCCGCCACTGCCCTGGTTGATATAGCGCGCAACGCGTCCAATCGTGGTGATGCTCACCGCGGTGCGCTCGTGGATTTCGCGATAGGACACGCCCTCTAGCAGGAACGGCACCACTCGCCAGCGGTCGACCATCACCTCCAGCTCGGCCGGCGTGCACAGGTCGTGCAGGAAGGCCGACATTTCATCGGCGTTCTTGAGCGACAGCAGCGCGTCGCACAGGCTGCGCTCGGCGGACTCTGCAGGGGTCTCGGGATCGATCGATCGACGCTTCATAATGTACTAACGCGTTAATACAATGGAGCGCATGATAGGGCATCTCCCGCAGTGCAGCAAGCGGCCGCGGGACGCCGGTGTGTCGCAGCGGTTCAGGCGACGTATGGCTTTTGGCCGGTGCATTACGCCTCCCCGAGCCAGTGATTTCTTGCGAGAATCCCCCGTGCCACGCAAGCTGGATGCAAGAAAAGTCACCGCCGAATCGCAGTCACGAGGGGAATCCATGGGATTTTTCGGAGACATAGGCAGCGGGCTCGCCCGCGCCCAGGCCGCGGCTGTGATCGAGCTGCTGCTGGCGCGACAGGTCGAATACGGCGTGCTCGAAGGCCAACCCCGGGAGCTGGCCGAGCATCTGGTGTCGCAAGTTTGGGCGCAGCGACCGACGCTGTTCGAAGGAAAGCCCGGTCCGCGTCCGCACAAACTGGCGGTTGCCGCCATTGCGCTGGCGGCCGGCATCCGGCACGAAGCCTACCGCGCCAATGCGGCCCTGCAGGACGCCTATACCCTCGCCCTGGGCCACGTGCTCGAACAGGTCGCCAGCCGCGCAGCAGATCTCAACTTGCACGACATCGACCAACGCCTGCTCGACCTGGCGGCAGCCACCTTCTTCTCCTACCCCGGAAGCCTGCCGCACGAACCGCATCTCGACTGGTTCGGCCTGTAGACACAGCGGGCGCTGAACGTTTTTCGATCTGCCTTCGCCGGGCACTCGCCAGCCCGGGGCATCGCCGGATATATTAGATAGGTAGCCTACCTAATGGTCTCGCGACGCCATGACACCCTCCACCTCCCCCGGGGACGACAACCAGGTCCTTGCCGAGCAATTGCGCGCGGCGCTGCACCGGCTGATCCGCCAGCTACGGCGCGGCAACGAGGATGACGCCATCTCACCGCTGCACAAGCTGCTGCTGCTGACGATCCTGGAGCACCCCGGCATCGGCGTGGGCGAGCTTGCGCAACAGGAACGGCTGCGCAGCCCCACCATCAGTGGCCACATCAAGACGCTGGAAGCCGACGGCCTGGTGCGACGCACCGAGCCTGCCTCCGGCGACCGGCGCCGCGTCGGACTGATGGTCACCGCGCGCGGGCGCCACGTCGTGGAATCCATGCGCCGCCAGCGCACGGACCGCCTCGCCCAGGCCATCGGCCAACTCCCACCCGCCTCGCGCGACGCGATCCGCGCCGCCATCGACGCCCTGAACCAACTCGACGCATGACAACTCCCCTCGCCACCGCCGCTGCCGGCGCTCCCCACATCCAGCCGACCGCCGAGGAAATCCGCCGCGTCTTCATTGGTCTGGTGACCGTGCTTGCACTGGGCGCGGTCGACCAGAGCATCGTGGCCACCGCCCTGCCGCGCATCGTCAGCGACCTTGGCGGCATCGCCCACCTTTCGTGGGTGGTGACCGCCTACGTGCTCGCCTCCACCGCCACCATGCCGCTGTACGGCAAGCTGAGCGACCAGTACGGCCGCAAGCCGATGGTCTACATCGCCATCGCCACGTTCCTGCTCGGCTCGGCGCTGAGCGGCGCGGCGCAAAACATGTCGCAACTGATCGTGTTCCGCGCGATCCAGGGCATCGGCGCAGGCGGCCTGCTGCCGTTGGCGCAGATCATCATCGGCGACATGGTGCCGCCCACCCAGCGCGGTCGCCGGCAGGGCGTGATCGCGGCGATCTTCGCCATCTGCAGCGTGGTGGGACCGATCCTCGGCGGCCTCATCACCGACCTGCTGTCCTGGCACTGGATCTTCTACGTCAACCTGCCGATCGGCGCGGTGGCTATGGTGTTGATCGGCCGCTCGTTGCGCCAGTACACGCCCCTGCACCAGCGCCGCATCGATTATCTCGGTTCGCTGCTGATGACCGCGGCGACGGTGTCGCTGCTACTGGTGCTCACCCTTGGCGGCTCGTCATGGCCGTGGGATTCCCTGCCGATCGCCGGCTTCGCCGCCTGTGCGATCGTCACCGGCACGCTGTTCGTGCGGCACGTCAAACATGAGCCCGAGCCGGTGCTGCCGCTGGAGCTGTTCCACAACAAACTGTTCGTGATCGCGTGCACGGTGCTGGCCCTGACCTTCATGGGCCTGCTGGGCGCCAGCCTGTTCTTTCCGCTGTTCTTCCAGCTGGTGATGGGCGTGAGCCCCTCGCGCTCTGGCCTGCTCACCGGCCCGCTGATGGCCGGCATCGCGCTTTCCTCGCTGCTCAACGGCCGCCTGCTGGTGCGCTCGGGCCGCTACAAGCCGGCGCAGGTAACTGGCCTGACCATCGCCACGCTCGCGTTTGCCGTGCTGGCCTGGAGCGCGGCGACGTCGCAAGGCCTGCTGGTGATCGAGCCGTCCATGCTATCGCTCGGACTGGGCCTCGGCCTGGTGATGCCTAACATGACGATCGCAGTACAAAACGCCCTGCCCCCGTTCCATCGGGGCGTGGGCACCGCCACGCTGGCTTTCTTCCGCTCGCTGGGCGGCTTGATCGGCGTGGCGGGCTCGGGCGCCATCCTCGGGTGGCAACTCCGCCGCCTCAACGGCGGCCAGGCGCCAAGCGTGGCGATGGCGGGCGAAGGCCAGGTATCGCCGGCCCACGCCATGGCGCCGCATATCCAGGACGCCGTGCTGATGATGTACCGGCACGCGATCGCCACCACCTTCCTGGTCGGCACGTGCATCGTGGCGTGCGCGCTGCTGGCGATCATGCTCATGCCGGAACATCCGCTGCGCGATCACCACCACGCGCCGGCGCCCGCCGCCGAGTAACCGCCCGACGGAGAGCCCCGCTTGCCTTACGCCAACCCCGGATGGCCCACGCGACTCCCCATTGCCCTGCTGCTGGCGGCGATCGCCTATTTCGCCGTTACCGCGCTGACGCTGCAATGGACACGCAGCGACCTCGACCCGATCGCCATGCCACTCAGCGCCTACCTGAGAGGCCCCGGCGGCGGGTGGTTGCGCGCCGCCTACTACCTCATGGCCACGGCGCTGGCGGGCCTCGCATGGGCCAGCTATGGCGCCACATCGCCGCCGCTGCGTAGCGGCCTGGCCAGCGCGCTATTCGCTATCGCCGCCATGGCGCTGCCACTGGTGGCGATCACCGTGCTCTACCAGGGCACGCCACGGGAAGCACTGGCCGCACTGATCCACAGCCTGGCGGCGCAAACCACCTTCCTCTGCCTGGCGATGGGCATGTTGCTGCTGTCGTCGCGCTGGCAACGTGATCCGCTCATGCGCGAAGGAGGTTTCGGCGGCCTGCTGCTGGCGTGGCTGGCCTTCGTGCAGATGTGGTCGCTGGCACTGGCGAGGGGACTGCCGCAAGGCCTCATGCAGAAGCTGCTGATCGTGCTGATACTGCTCTGGCTGGGCTGGGCGGCGCGGCAGCTTGGCCGGCAACTGCGGCGGCCATGAGTCGCGCACAGGTCGCGCTCCGACGAGAAGCTTCGAAGGATCTCCCACTTCCAACAGAAAGTTGACTGAGCACAGGCTACGCGCGCTTTCGATCGCCCCTTGGCAAGCAAGCCGCGAGACGACTCCCGGCAACTCTGACTGCCTTAAGTCCTCAGTACGACGACGCCCCGCGGTGTAGCCGCTGTCCGTGAGGTGGCACGCGACGAATTCGGCCTGCCGCAGTCATCCGGGCTTGTATGCGACGCAGCGCTGCGCCCCCTCTGCGCGTGGCGCGTTGCGGGGTAGCCACTGTCCCTGAGGTAGCACGTCACCGATCCGGCTGGCCCCACTCCGCAGCGCTCGTATCCCACATATCGCTACGAGCCTTTAAGGCCGTTTTCTTTGGGCATTGCCACCATCTCGGTGGTTACTTTTCTTTTGGGCCAGCAAAAGAAAAGTGACTCGAGCGTCGGCAGACGATCGAAACGCCCGCCGCGTAGGCGGCACGCTGGCGGGAACGCCATGCACAGAACCAAGAGCCAAAGTCACTGGATCCCAGCCTTCGCTGGGATGACGGCCGTGTGAGCGCGAGGCAAGGATGTTCTTCGGACCCGCCCTGCGGGCTTTCTCCACGCTCCACCCTTCGCTCTGACTTCGCCGGGATGACAAACAGGACTGAGGAGGTGATCCTTATCAACGCCTGAGCGGAATGAAGAGCAAGGCCCGTCCGTTGAGGCCCTACCGCACCACCCCGCCCTGCGAGAGCAAACCCAAATCAGGCCTCAAACGCCCGCTGCCGCACCAACTCACACACCTTGCGCACATCCCCATCCATCGCGCGATCGCGCGACATAAAACTGATGTGCTCGCGCAACGTGTCATGCGCCTTGCGCACGACGGCGCCCGCGTGGAAATCACCCACGTTCGCCAGCGCCGAGGTGAGCTCCCGCACTTCCTCGGCAAATTGCGCGTAGTGCGGATGACCTTCGCGCGGTGCGTTGGCCACCTTGCCAGCCAGCGTCTGCCAATCGCCGCGCGCCGCCAGGCGACGGGCCGCGTTGAGCATGGTCTGGCGGAAGTCCAGCGCCTGCGCGGCGGTGTAGAGCTCCAGCGCGATCACGTGGCCGAGGTCTTCCATCATCTCCAGCACATGACGCGCTTCGTTCGCGCCCATCGACACGTGGTCTTCCGCGTTCGCGCTGGTCGGCACCGAGTACACGCTGGCCGGATGCGCACGCGTGGCCAGGTCGTTGACCAGGGCTGCGGCGGTGTACTGCACGATCATGAAGCCCGAGTCGGTGCCGTCCTCGTTGCCGGTGAGGAAGGCCGGCAGGCCGTCGTTGGTGGCCGGGTCGACCAGCTTGTTGAGGCGACGCTCGGAGATCGAGGCGAGCACCGGAATCGCCGCCTTCACGTAACTCATCGCCAACGCCAGCGGCATGCCATGGAAATGGCCCGCCGAGATCACCTGTTCCTCGATGAACTGCGCGTTCTCGGCATCCGGGAAGATCAGCGGATTGTCGGTGACTGCATTGAGCTCGATGTCGATCACGCGGCAGGCTTGCGCCCACGCATCGCGCACCGCGCCGTGCACCTGCGGCATGCAGCGCAGGCAGTAGGCATCCTGCGGCTGGTGCTTCTTGCCGCCCTTGAACGGCAGGAAGCGCGCATAGAAGGCCTCGCGGCCGTGGCGCTGATTGGCCGGCACCCAGTCCCAGCCGATGTCGAAGGTGAGCGCCTGGTCGGCCGGATCCGCCCACGCCTCGGCCGACCACTGCTTGAAGCGCGGCACGAGGTGATAGGGGATGTCCACCAGCGTGCTGCCATCGAGCAGCACACGCACGTGCTCGGCGGTCGCGACCTGCCCCGGATGCGGGCGCAGCGCGTGCACCTCAGGGCGCAGCGCGCCGCTGCGGCCGGCGAAGGCGTCGAGCGTCATTGCGGCGGCGAGATCGGCCACGTCGAGCAGGTTCTCGAGATCGTCCAGCGCCAGCGTCGCGGTGGCGAGCATCTGCGCAGTGCCGTTGTTGAGCGCCAGGCCTTCCTTGAACGACAGACGGATCGGCGTCAGCCCGGCGCGCTTGAGCGCCTCGGCGCCCGCCAGACGCTCGCCCTGGTAGAACGCCTCGCCGCCACCCAGCAGCACGATGGCCAGGTGCGACAGCGGCGCAAGGTCGCCACTGGCGCCGACCGAACCCTTCTCAGGCACCACCGGCACGACGTCAGCGTTGAGCATCGCCGTCAGCGCCTTCAAAGTCTCGACGCGAATGCCCGAATGTCCGCGCATCAGGGTGTTGATGCGGATCACCAGCATCGCGCGCACCACGTCGGTCGCGAACGGCTTGCCCACGCACACGGCATGCGTGGTGATCAGGTTGTGCTGCAGCTCTTCCAGCAGCGTGCCTTCCGGCTTGCCCGGGTTGCCTCCCGGCAGCTCGTCGCGCAGTCGATGCGCGCCCAGCAGCTTGTCGGCGTTGCTGCCGAAACCGGTGGTGACGCCATAGGTCGGCTCGCCGCAGCTCACTTTCTCGGCGAGAAAATCAGCGGCACGCTGCACGCGATGCAGTTGCGTCTCGTCGAGCTCCACGCGCAGGCCCTGGCGCGCCACGGCCACCAGCTGCTCGCGGGTGAGGCTGTTGCCGTCCAGGAGTATCGTCTTTGCAGTCATGCTTGGCTCCAGCCCGGACGGGCCTCTGATCAGGTTGTATAAGGCCGCGGTGGGGACGCGGCGATGCATCGGAGGAAGTCGGCGCTCAGCGGCCGACTTCAGCCTGCGCCAGTTCGACCCGCAGCGCCTTGATCAGTTCGGAGCGCTGCACTTCGAACTGGTCCTCGCGGCGCAGATCCTTGACGGTGACCACGCCCTTGGCGAGTTCGTCCTCGCCCAGCACGATCACGAAGCGAATGCCCGCGCGGTCGGCGTACTTGAACTGCTTGCCAAGCTTGCCGCCTTCCAGCACCACTTCGGTGGCGATGCCGGCGCCGCGCAGCTCGCTGGCCAGCGCGAGATAGGCAGGCAACTGCTTCTCGTCCATCTGCGTGACCAGCACGTCGACCGTGCTCTGCCCGGTGGCGATCAGGCCGGCGTCGCGCAGCTGCCAGTACAGGCGGGTCAGGCCAATCGAAATGCCCACGCCCGGCAGCTTGGACTTGGTGTACTGGCTGGCCAGGTTTTCATAGCGGCCGCCCGAGCAGATCGAGCCGATCTGCGGATGGTCGTTCAGCGTGGTCTCGTAGACCGTGCCGGTGTAGTAGTCGAGACCGCGCGCAATCGAGAGGTTGAGCACGAAATGCGTCTCGGGCACGCCGAAGTCGCGGATCAGGCCCAGCACTTCCTTCAGCTCGGCGCGGCCCTGCTCCATCGCTTCCGGGCCGGCGCCAAGCGCATCGAGCTTGTCGAACGCGTCCTGCAGCGAAGTGGAGCGCACCTGCACGAAATCGAGGATTTTCTGCGCCGTCTCGATGCTCAGGCCGAACTGCTCGCCAGTGAGCGTGTCGCGCACATAGTCGGCGCCGCGCTTGTCCAGCTTGTCCACCTCGCGCAGCACCAGGGTCTGCTGCTCGCTGTCGGCCACGCCCAGGCTCTCGAAGAAGCCGCGCATCAGCTTGCGGTTGTTGAGCTGGATGGTGAAGGGGCCGATGTCCAGCTCGCGGAACACGCTGTAGATCACCGCGGGCAGCTCGGCGTCATAGCGCACCGACAGGTTGTCCTTGCCGATGACGTCGATGTCGCACTGGTAGAACTCGCGGAAGCGGCCGCGCTGGGCGCGCTCGCCACGGTAGACGCGCTGCATCTGGTAGCGGCGGAACGGGAACGACAGGTCGTGCTCGTGTTCGGCCACGTAGCGGGCCAGCGGCACCGTGAGGTCAAAGCGCAGCGCCAGGTCCGGCTTCTCGCCCTGCTCCAGCGCGCCGGTGGACTGCACGAAATACACCTGGCGCTCGGTCTCGCCGCCGGTCTTGGTCAACAGCACGTCGGAGAATTCGATGACCGGCGTCTCGACCGGCAGGAATCCAAAGCGCTCATAGTTGCGGCGGATCACGTCGAGCATGCGCTGGAACGCGATCTGGTCGAGCGGCAACAGCTCGAGCACGCCTGGCATGGTGCGGGCCGGGGTAAGCGCCATGAAATCCTCTGCTTAAGCGGTAAGAAATTCGTCAGGTCTCCGCCAGCTGGCGGTAGGCCCGACCAAGCCCTATAGATTAGCAGAAGCCTGCGCCGGGACCTTCGCAAACGGGGCGATGTGTCCGCCCGCGCATCTCACGGCAGAAAAATTGTCACACACCTGTTGCCAAGGTGGCCGGAGGTCATTAAGATACGCGGCTCCCACGGGGTGTAGCTCAGCCTGGTAGAGCGCTACGTTCGGGACGTAGAAGTCGCATGTTCGAATCATGTCACCCCGACCAAAATTCGATGAAGAAGCCGGCCTAGCGCCGGCTTTTTTATTGCCCGATGTGCGGGATGGTGGTCACTGGCGCTCGGGAAGGAACAGCGCAAACAGGCCGCCCTGCGGATCGCGCACGGTCGCGTAGCGGCCGATCCCCGGAATATCTTCCGGCGGAGAGGAGATCTCCGCCCCGAGCGACTCGGCCTTGCGCGCGCTGGCATCCACATCGGTCACCAGCACATACGACAACCACAGCGACGGCCCTGCGCCGCCGGGATTGCGGATCAGTCCACCGCGGCCGACTTCACCATCCTTGAGGATGTAGTAGGAGCCCTCGCCCGCCGGCATCGAGTCGTGGCTCAGTCCGAACAAGGTTTCGTAGAACTGCAGCGCCCTGTCGTCATCCGTGGCGTGCAGTTCGTGCCAGCACCAGTGGCCCGTCGGCACGCTGGCGTCCGGGGCGTCGTCGGCGTTGCCGCGCCAGATCGAAAACATCGCGCCGACTGGATCCAGCAGCGTGGCGCCGCGCCCCACGGGCGGAAAGTCTCGCGGCTCCATGCATGGCGAGGCTCCGCCCACCAACGCCTGCGCGAAGCTTTGGTCGACGTCGGCGACACTCAGGTAGATGCCCCAGTTGCATGGCTCACCCTGCTGCGCATGGCGATAACCACCCATGCCCAGCCCGGCGTTCATGATGACCTGGTAGGTCTCGCCGCCGATATCCATCAGCGACACCTCCCAACCAAACAACGCTCCATAGAACCGGCTGGCCTCGGCGGGATCTGGGCTGGCGTGCTCCACCCACACGAGCTTTCCCGGCAGTGACTTCATGGTCAGGCCTCCTCGCTAGAAGACGGCCCAGCCTACGCGCGGGAAGATGATGGCCAGGTGGTGGCCATGCAATGGAATCAGGCTTGCAGCGCCAGCTCGGTCAGCCGGTCAAGTTCTTCCACGTCGAAGCCCGCCTGCAGTCTCGCGGGTCGATTGAACGGACCGCGCAGGTTGCGGCCCATGTAGTCGCGCAACAGATCGAGGAAGGTCTCACGCGGATCGATCCCGTCACGCTCGCAGCAGTGGCGGAACCAGCGCGTGCCGGCGGCCACATGGGCCACCTCCTCGCGCAGGATCACTTCGAGGACGGCGACGGTGCGCTCATCGCCCACCGACAGCAGCCGCTCGATCATGCCGGGCGTCACGTCCAGGCCGCGCGCCTCGAGCACGCGCGGCACCAGCGCCATGCGCGCGGTGTCGTGGTGCGCGGTTTTCTCGGCCATCTCCCACAGGCCGTTGTGCGCATCGAAGTCGCCGTAGGCGTGGCCAAGCTCCGCCAGACGCTCGCTGAGCATGGCGAAGTGGCGGGCCTCGTCGTGGGCGCAGCTCGCCCAGTCGCGGTAGTAGTCCGGCGGCATGCCGCGGAAGCGGTACACCGCATCCCAGGCGAGATTGATCGCGTTGAACTCGATGTGCGCCACGGCGTGCACCAACGCGGCGCGTCCGTCCGGCGTGCCCAGTCCACGATGCGGCACCTGGCGCTGTGGCACCAGTTGCGGCTTGCCCGGGCGGCCGGGCGCACTGATGGGCTCGGGCGCCGGCGACTCGGCATCCGCGCGAAGTTCGCCCGCGAGAAAGGCCTGCCACGTGGCGTGGGTGAGGCGCAGCTTCTCCGCCGGATCGGTGGCATCGAGGCAGCGCCTGGCGGCGGCGTGGAGGTCGTTCGTCATGGGAGTCGTCGCGGGGACCCGCCTTCACCCCTGCCCTCTCCCCATGGGGAGAGGGAGGACATGCTTCAGGCGCTGCGGCGGGCGGCCTTGGCGTCGTCGGAGCGCAGCATCTCGATCTGTTCGAGGTAGTGCTTGTCCAGGCCGGTGACGTACTCGCCCGAGAAGCACGAGGTGTCGAAGTGCTTCAGCGACTCGTTGCCGTCCTGCACCGCCCACACCAGGTCCTTGAGGTCCTGGTAGATCAGCCAGTCGGCGCCGAGCATCTGCTCGACTTCCTTCTCGGTGTGGCCGGCGGCCACCAGCTCCGACGCGGCCGGCATGTCGATGCCGTACACGTTCGGGTAGCGCACCGGCGGCGCGGCGGACGCGAAGAACACGTTGCGGGCGCCGGCGTCGCGGGCCATCTGGATGATCTGGCGCGAGGTGGTGCCACGCACGATGGAGTCGTCCACCAGCAGCACGTTCTTCTTGCGGAACTCCAGCTCCACCGGATTGAGCTTGCGGCGCACCGATTTCACGCGCTCGCCCTGCCCCGGCATGATGAAGGTGCGGCCGATATAGCGGTTCTTGACGAAGCCCTCGCGGAACGGCACGCCCAGCGCTTCGGCCAGCGCGGAAGCCGCGGTGCGCGCAGTGTCGGGAATCGGGATCACCGCGTCGATGCCGTGGTCCGGACGCTCGCGCAGGATCTTCTCGGCCAGCTTCTGGCCCATGCGCAGGCGCGCCTTGTACACCGACACGTTCTCGATCATCGAGTCCGGACGGGCCAGGTACACGTATTCGAAGATGCACGGCGCATGCACCGCGCCCTCGGCGCAGTGGCGCGAATAGAGCTGGCCGTCATCGGTGATGAACACCGCCTCGCCCGGCTCCACGTCTCGCAGGCGCTTGAAGCCCAGGATGTCCAGCGCCACCGACTCGGAGGCCACCGCGTACTCGCGGCCTTCCGCGGTAACGCGCTCGCCCAGCACCAGCGGACGGATGCCGTGCGGATCGCGGAACGCAAGCAGGCCATAGCCCAGCACCAGCGCCAGGCAGGCGTAGCCACCGCGCGCACGCTGGTGCACGCCGGCGACGGCCTTGAAGATGTGGTCAGGGGTCAGCGCCATGCGATCCTGGATCTGCAGCTCGTGCGCCAGCACGTTCAGCAGCACTTCGGAGTCGGAATCGGTGTTGACGTGGCGGCGATCGTCCTCGAACACCTCGCGACGCAGCGTCTCGGTGTTGACCAGATTGCCGTTGTGCGCAAAGGCGATGCCGTAGGGCGAGTTCACGTAGAACGGTTGCGCCTCGGACGAGCCTTCGGAGCCCGCCGTGGGATAACGGCAATGGCCGAGGCCAATACGACCGCGCAGCCCGCTCATCGCGGTCTGGTTGAACACGTCGCGCACCAGGCCGTTGCCCTTGTGCAAACGCAGCCGGGCGCCGTCCACCGTGGCGATGCCGGCAGCGTCCTGGCCGCGATGCTGCAACACGGTCAAACCGTCATAGAGTGACGCGGCGACCTCAGTGGTGCCGACGATGCCGATGATTCCGCACATGGTTGAAAACCCGTAATTTAGTAAGTCGTCGCCGGAGCGGCCGTGGTCGCGGCCGCAGGATGGGTCCTGTGTTCGGGCGCTGGCGTGGCGCCCGGCACAGCCGCCGGCAAGGCGGGAAGATGGTCAAGCACGGCCGGAGGATTCAGGTGCTGCCGAACGCTCTCCGGCACCTGTTTGTCCAGCCACGCAGCCAATTCCTTGAACTGCGGCAATAACACCGATTCCTGCCACCACGGGTCTCGCGTAACCGCGGAAAACCCGAGCAGGAACACCGCGAGCGTCACCAGCAAAACGCCTCGCGCGAATCCAAACACCATGCCCAGCAGGCGGTCGGTGCCGGACAACCCGGTACCTTCGACCAGCTTGCTGACCAGGAACCTCACCAGCGCCCCGGCGATCAGCACGGTCAGGAAGCAGATGCCGTAACCCACCAGCAACCGCACCGATGGCAGATGGATGCTGTGCTCGAAGTAGCCCGACACGCTCGGACCAAAGGTCCAGGCCACCCAGAACGCCGCGGCCCATACCGCCAGCGCCAACACCTCTGAAATGAGGCCACGCCACAGCCCGATCAAGACCGAGAGCGCAAGCACCGCCAGAATGATGTAGTCGGCCCAATTCACCGGGTCATCGTCTCGACTGGTTCAGGTACGTGATCAGGGAGCGGAGACGACGTTGCCGTCGACGCCCAGCTTGCTCTTGATCTGGTCGCGGATGCGCACGGCATCGGCACGTTGTGTCTGCGGACCGGCGCGCACGCGCCACAGCTGCTTGCCGTTGGCATTGACCGTGTCCACGTAGCCATCGAAGCCATTGGCGCGCAGCTTGTCGCGCAGCGCATTGGCGTCGGCCTGGGTGCCCATGGCGGCAATCTGCACGGCCCAGGCGCCGGCGCGCGAGATCGACGGCGCCGTGCTGGCGCTGGCGACCGCAGTGGCCGGCTTGGCGACCGGCGCATCATCCTGCGTCGGCGTGCTGGCGCTGCCCTCCAGATGGGCGGGAGCGCCCGGGATGGACTGGGTGATCTTCAGCCGCGCCGCTTCGGCGGCGGCGCGCGACTCGAACGGGCCCGCCGTGACCAGGGTGAGATCCTTGCCCGCCTGGTTGATGGTGCGGCCAGAAGCCGGGTAGCCCAGCCCGCGCACGCGCTGGATCAGGCTCTGGGCGCTGGCGCTTGACGCATAGGCGCTGAGATTGAGCGTGTACTGGCCGTGCGCCGCAGTCGCCGGCGGCTGCGCCGGAGTGGTGGCATCCGCAGCCGTCGAGGATGCGGCCTTGCTCGCGGCTGCGGCGGTCGCCGTGGCGACAGCGGCGGTCGCCGCGGCCTTGCCCTGCACCGGGATCACCGGCTGCGAAGGGCTCGAACCGGGACGAGTGACCCTGGTCGGCTCCGGCGCCTGGCCGGCGGTGGGGTCGAGCTCAACATCCTTGGGACGGCGGGAGCCGATGTTCACGGTCGCCAGCTGATCGGTAGGCGCGGCCGCAGCGGTCGGCGCCGGCACGGCCGGCTTGGGCGCAGGCGCGGCGGTGCTGGCGGGAGCAGCTCCCGGCGTCAGGCTCATCGTCTTGGTCTGCAGGTCACGGTCGGGAGCGGGCGGGATCGCCAGGCTCACCGTCTCGTCGCCGCTGGTGGTCGGAGGACTGCTGGAGAAAAGCATCGGCACGATCAGAACAGCCAGCGCGATGAGTACGGCAGCACCCAGCAGACGTGTTTTCAAGACGGGCTCCAATCGGCACGGGGGTGCGAGAACGGCGCGATTATACCTGCCCGAGTCGCCGGTCAGGCCGAATCGTGACCGGACGATTCAGCCAGCACCGCCGCCGCGACAAAAAACGAACCGAAAGCGAGCACGCGATCGCCCGGCTGCGCCGCCGCTCGAGCAGCGGCCAGCGCCTCGCCCACGTTGCCGTGGGTGTCATGGCGTGCGTTTGGCAAGGCCAGCGCAAGCTGTCCCGCCAGTACACGCGCGGACAGCCCGCGCGGCGTGTCGTGCTCCAGACCCGCCAGGTGCCAGTGGTCGATACGCTCGCCCAAGGCCCTGATCACGCCGCCCACGTCCTTGTCCGACAGCGCGCCATACACCGCGTGCACCCGCCCGCCGCGATGCGCATCCAGCCATTCGGCGAGGGCGCGCGCTGCCTGGGGGTTGTGGCCCACGTCGACGATCAAAGCCGGATCGCCCCCGAGCGACTGCAGACGCGCCGCCACGCGGGCCAGACGCACGCCCGTCGCAGCCATCACGGGCAGGTCGGCCTGAGCCAGCGCCGGATCGACGCCTTGCAGGGCGTGCACCGTCGCGATCGCCGTGGCGGCGTTGGCGAACTGCACTGGCGCGGCCAGCGCCGGATTGGGAAGCACCAGCGTCGTGCCGTCGCGGTGGCGCCAGCGCCAACCCTCAGCCAGGTGCTCGACGAAAAAGTCGATCCCTGCGCGCTCGACGCTGGCGCCGATCCGGCCCAGGCCGTCGAGCAAGCCCGCCGGCGGATCGGTTTCACCCACGATGGCGGGGTGCCCTTCGCGCGCGATGCCGGCTTTTTCGACGCCGATGCTGTCGCGATCGGGTCCCAGCCAGTCCATATGGTCCAGGTCAACGGTGGTGATCACCGCGACGTCGGCATCGACCATGTTCACCGCGTCGAGGCGGCCACCCAGTCCCACCTCCAGCACCGCCACATCGAGATCGGCGCGGGCGAACAGGTCCAGCGCGGCCAGCGTGCCGAATTCGAAATAAGTCAGCGGAATCTCGCCGCGCGCCGCCTCGATGCGCTCGAAGCTGGCCACCAGCGCCTCATCGCTGGCGTCGGCGCCTTCGATGCGTACGCGCTCGCGGTAATGCAGCAGATGGGGCGAGGTGTAACAACCCACGCGAAAGCCGGCGGCGGCGAGCATCGCCTCCAGCATGGCCACCGTGGAGCCCTTGCCGTTGGTGCCGCCGACGGTGATCACGCGGCGGGCCGGGGCGGCAGCTCCCATCTGTCGCCATACCTGGCCCACGCGATCCAGGCCCAGCTCGATGCTGCGCACGTTGACGCGTTCCTGGTACGCGAGCCATTCGTCGAGGGTTCGGGTCATGCGGTCAACTCAGGCTTCCAGAGGACGCAACCAGAATCGCAGGCGATGCTCGCAGGGTGACAACCCGTCGACTTCGGTCCATTCCAGCGCGCAGAACATATCGTCCTGGCGCTGGTAGCCGCGCTTGCGCCAGAACACATCCTTCGGTTGGTAACCTTCGGGCTGGCGCGGATCGTTGGCGGCCCGCTCCACCGCGCAGAAGGCGGTCCAGCGGAAGCCCTTCAGACGGCGCGCGTGCGCCTCGCGATTCTGGAAGAAACGATGGCCAATCCCCTGCCCCCGGTACTCGGGCAGCAGCACGGATTCGCCGAAATAAAACACTTCACTGAGCAGCATGCGGCGCTGCACGAACGGCTGCTGGATGGCCGCGACCTCGTCCACCAGCGGAATGCCGGTGGAACAACCGACGACCTTGTCGCCGTCCAGCGCAAGCACGAACACGCTGCGCTTGGAGCGCGCATAGGCCTCCAGGTAGCGGCGCTCATACGCCATGTCGCCGTCGTACAAATAGGGGTAGTCGCGGAACACGCTGATGCGCAGGCGCGCCAGTGCGTCCAGGTGCGGCCTCACCGCATCGCCGACGCTGGTCATGATGCGCACGTCCATGGCTCAGCCGCCCGTGACCTGGGCGATCCAGTCCTGCAGATTGTAGTAGTTGCTGACCCGCGCGATGCGCCCATCGCGCAAGGAGAAGAACGCGCCGCCCGGCAGCACATAGCGCTGGCCGCGCGCAGGCGGCAGGCCCTCGTCATCAGCCAGGTATTGCCCGTGCACCACGTATTCGGCGGCGACCCGGCTATCGTCGTCGCTGGCCATCAGCACGATGTCGCGCAGCTGCTCGCTGTAGCTACGGTTCATCCGCTCGAGGAAGCCACGGAAGGTGTCGCGCCCGGTTTCGCGATGGCCCTGGTTGATGTCGTGCGCCACGTCGTCGGTGAGGCAGTCGAGCATGGCCTCCCAGTCGGCGCGATTGAAGGCGTCGTAGTAACGCGCGATCAGGGCGGTACTGGCGGACATGGGGGCATCCTGCGGGGAACGGGGGCACACAGCTTAAAGCATGACGGCTGCCCGGGGGTTCCACACAAGAGTGTGTCACCCATGCCGACCGTGGCCGCCGATCACGACAGGTCGACGCCCGTCCTCATCCCCAGAGGTGAACGCCTGTGGCGCGAAGCGCCCAGTACATGCCGAACGCGGTCCAGAACATTTTCTTCAGCACGCGGCCGGCCAGCAGCGCGACCAGCAACCCCAGCAGCAGCGGCAAGTGCTTTTCCAGCGTGCTGCGCGTGTCTTGGATGATGTTCATGTGATGCCCTCCCGCACCCCATTGGTGCGGGAGTCATGATCCGCGTCGCCCTGCCCCGGCGGCAGCGTGGGCCGTCAGCCATCGCGGGTGACAATCATCACAGTGGGGCGCGACGCAGGCGCAAGGCATTGCCCACCACCGAGACCGAGGACAGACTCATCGCCAGGGCCGCCACCATGGGCGAGAGCATCATGCCGAGCAGCGGATACAGCGCGCCCGCCGCCAGCGGCACGCCCACGGCGTTGTAGATGAAGGCGAAGAACAGGTTCTGGCGGATGTTGCGCACGGTGGCCTGCGACAGCAGGCGGGCGCGCACGATCGCTCCGAGCTCGCCGCGCACCAGGGTCACCTGGGCGCTCTCCATCGCAATGTCGGTACCTGTGCCCATGGCGATGCCGATGTCGGCCACCGCAAGCGCCGGCGCATCGTTGATGCCATCGCCCGCCATCGCCACGCGACGGCCCTGCGCCCGCAGGGAGCGGATGGCCGCGGCCTTCTCGGCCGGCGACACCTCCGCGTGCACTTCGTCGATACCCAAGGTATCGGCCACGGCCTTCGCAGTGGTGGCGTTGTCACCCGTCAGCATGACGATGCGCAACCCGGCGGCATGCAGGTCGGCAATGGCCTTGGGCGTGCTCGCCTTGATGCGATCGGCCACGGCGAGCAGGCCCTCGAGCCGGCCATCCACCGCCAGGAACATCACGGTGGCGCCATCGGCGCGAATCGCTTCGGCCCGATCAAGCGCCGCTGGATCGGCCGTCACGCCGATGTTGGCCAGCAGCTGGCGATTGCCTAGCGCGACGGCATGACCGTTCACGGCGCCTTCCACGCCGGCGCCGGTGATCGAGCGGAATTCGTCGACGGCGGGCACGCGGATGCCGCGGGTCTGTGCGCCCTCGAGGATGGCGCGCGCCAACGGATGCTCGCTGGGTTTCTCCAGCGCCGCGGCCATCGCCAGCAACTGGTCGAACGGATAGGCGCCCACGCTCACCACGTCCTTCAGCGCGGGTCTGCCTTCGGTCAGCGTGCCGGTCTTGTCCACCACGAGGGTATCGATCCCGCGCAGGGTCTCGATCGCCGCCGCATCGCGAAACAGCACGCCGTTCTGCGCCGCGCGGCCGCTGGCCACCATGATGGAGATCGGCGTGGCGAGCCCCAGCGCGCACGGGCAGGCGATGATCAGCACGGACACCGCGGCGATCAGCGCATAGGCAAGCCGCGGATCCGGACCGAGCCACGCCCACAGCGCGAACGCCAGCACCGATACCGACACCACCGTCGGCACGAACCAGGCCGCGACGCGATCGGCGACTCGCTGCAGCGGCGCCTTGCTGCGCTGCGCCTGCGCCACCAGGGCGACGATCTGCGCCAGCATGGTCTCCGCGCCGACCTTTTCGGCGCGCATCAGCAAGGCGCCATCCTGGTTGACGGTACCGCCGGTAATGCGATCGCCCGCGCCCTTGGTCACCGGCAGCGGTTCGCCGGTGAGCATGGACTCATCCACATGGCTGCTCCCTTCGAGCACCACACCATCGACCGGAAGCTTCTCGCCGGGACGTACGCGCAAGGTGTCGCCGGGATGCACTTCCTCCAACGGCACGTCATGCTCGCCACCATCGACATCGATGCGCCGGGCGTTCTTCGGCGCAAGGCCCAACAGACTCTTCAGCGCAGCGCCGGTGCGCCGACGCGCGCGCAACTCCAGGAAGTCGCCCAGCGTCACCAGGGTGACGATCACCGCCGCCGATTCGAAATACACGCCGACGCGGCCATGCATGTCACGGAAGCCCGCGGGAAACCAGCCCGGCGCCAGGAACGCCACCAGGCTGTAAAGCCAGGCCACGCCGGTACCCAGCGCGATCAGGCTGTACATGTTCGGCGACCATGGCTTGAGCGACTGCCAGCCTCGCGCAAAGAACGGCGCGCCGCCCCACAGCACCACCGCGCTGGCCAACACGGCCTCCACCCACGCTGCAGCGCCATCCCACGGGCGTGGCGCATGCCAGCCGAACAGATGGGGTCCCATCGCCAGCAGGAAGACCGGCAGGGCCAGCGCCGCCAGCGTCCAGAACCGGCGCGACATCGCGCGCAGCTCATGGCCATCGTCCTCGTCCAGGCTGGGCATCATCGGCTCCAGCGCCATGCCGCACTTGGGACAGTGGCCCGGCCCGACCTGCTGCACTTCCGGATGCATCGGACAGGTATAGATCGCGCCCGCCACCACAGGCTCCGGCGTCGCGGGTGGCTGCAGGTAACGGGCGGGGTCGGCGAGGAACTTCTCTTTGCAGCGCTGCGCGCAGAAGAAGTACGCCTGCCCATCGTGCTCGGCGCGATGCTTCGCCGTGGCCGGATCCACGCGCATGCCGCACACCGGGTCGGTGGCAAGCTCCGGCGCAGGGGCGTGGTGTTCCCCATGGTCGTGGTGGTGATGACCCGCGAGCTCCATCGCCGCTCGGGCGCCGCCGCAGCAGGATTTCACCGGCGGTTCGGGCGCTGCCTGCTTGCCGCCGCAACAGCCGTGCTCTTCCATGTTCATGCGCGCTCCTCCGGCTCGGCGAGCGCGCGCAGGATCGGGCACTGCTCGGGCGAACCGTGGCCCGGACAGGCCTCGATCAGTTGCTCCAGACCGTTGCGCACGCGAGTCAGCTCGGCGATGCGCTCGTCAATGGCGGCCAGCCGATCTTGCGCACGCTGCTTGACCGCCTTCACGCCGCGCTTGCGGTCGGCGGAGAGCGCGAGCAGGTCGCGGATTTCCTCGAGGGTGAAGCCCAGGTCTTTGGCGCGGCGGATGAAGCGCAATTGCCGCACCACGCCGTCGTCGTAGCTGCGATAGCCGGAGGCGCGCCGCTGTGGCTCTGGCAGCAGCCCTTCGCGCTCGTAGTAGCGGATGGTGTCGATGGCGACGCCGACGCGCCTCGCGACGACGCCGATGCTCATGGGGGTGTGGGAAGTGTCCATACCCCAAAGTCTAGACCATTGATCAAGGTCCAGAGTCAACCCCTGACCCCGAGGGCCTTCCGCCCCCGCCCCGGCCGGCCTCGACCTCCTGCCCCGGCGCTTTTCGTTATCCTCGGCCACGCCCGACAGTCGTTCCCCGGACTTACGAAGGATCCCCCATGACCTCCGTCCGCTTGACCGATCTCGCCCATGGTGGCGGCTGCGGCTGCAAGCTCGCGCCTTCCGTGCTGCAGCGACTGCTTGCCGACAAGCCGGCGGCGATGCCGTTCTCCCAGCTGTTGGTCGGTACCGAGTCCAGCGACGACGCCGCGGTGTGGCAGGTGGATGAGCGCACCTGCGTGATCGCCACGACCGACTTTTTCATGCCGGTGGTCGACGACCCTTACGACTTTGGCCGCATCGCGGCGGCGAATGCGCTGTCTGATGTGTATGCGATGGGCGGCAAGCCGATCATGGCGCTGGCGATCCTGGGCATGCCGCTTGCCAATCTGGATGTCGAGACCGTGCGAGCGATCCTGGCCGGCGGCGAGGCGATCTGCGCGGACGCGGGCATCCCCATCGCCGGTGGCCATTCCATCGATTCGGCTGAGCCGATCTATGGCCTCGCCGCGATCGGTCTGTGCGCGCCATCGGACGTCCGTCGCAACGGTGGCGCACAGGTCGGCGACGCGCTGATCCTGACCAAGGGCATCGGCGTCGGCATTTATTCGGCGGCGTTCAAGAAGCAGGCGCTGCCTACGGACGCCTATGCCGAGATGCTGGCCTCGACCACGCAGCTCAACCGCGTCGGCCAGGTGCTGGCCAAGGATGCGGACGTGCACGCGATCACCGATGTCACCGGCTTCGGCCTGCTCGGGCATGCGATGGAAATGGCGCGCGCTAGCCGACTGCGCATGCGCATCGAACAGGCCGGCCTACCCTTCTTCAGCCAGGCCGAGGCGCTCGCCGAGGCCGGCTACATCACCGGGGCTTCGAAGCGAAACTGGGAGAGTTACGGCGACGCCGTCGCCCTGCCCGCCGGCCTGCCGGAATGGCGCCGCGCGCTGCTGACCGATCCGCAAACCTCCGGCGGCCTGCTGGTGGCCTGCAAGGCCGAACGTGCAGAAGCACTGCGCGCGATCATCGAGGCGGCCGGCTATCCACGCGCCAGCATCATCGGCACGGTGACAGCCGGCGAGCCTGGCATCGAGGTGGTCTGACCACGCCAAATGCAGCGTGGCGGAAGAGAGTGGGAGTCGAACCCACCCAAGACAGTCTGGCTGCCTCACCCGGATTTGAAGTCCGGACGCCCCACCGGAGACGATTCTCTTCCCTTTGACGCAACGTGGTCACAGCGGGGCGGGCCCGAACAGGTCGAGGTACCGCGCCTGGATCCGGCGCAAGGCGTCATGGTTCAGCGTGACGCCCTGCCGGTCGAAAAATTCTAGTATCTGGATGGCCACTTTTCGACCGTTGTCGAGGCGGTCGCGGAACTGGGCCGCGGTGAAGCGCCCGTCCGCCGATTGGGCCGCAACATCGGCGGCGATCAACACCATTTCGTGCGTGGTCGCGCGCAGGAAGAAATGGTCATGCGCCACCTCGTCCACCAGGCCCAGCCGCGCCACGAAACGCATCAACTCCCGCACCTCATGCTCCGGACGCTTCAGGACTTCGGCGATATCCCGCACCCGCGGCGGGCGGAAGCGCACGTCGCCACCGAGCAAGGGCGCGATCGCCCGCCACTGCGCCTCGCGCTTTGCGCTGAATTGGAGGGAGTGAGTCGCCAGGCGCACGAACGCGCCATCTCGCACCACGCGGCCGGCCAGATCCGCATGCTGCAGGGCCAGTGCAAAGGCCGAGGTGGGGAGTCGAGGCTGGGTCGCCAGTCGCAGCTTTTCCCGACCGATGCCCTGCAGGTCCGGGTTGGCCTCGTGGAATGCCCGCAAGTGTTCCTGCAGATCGGTGACAAGGCGCTGCCAGTGCGTCTGGCCGATGGCGATGCGCGCTTCGCCGACGTCGAACACCACGGGGGACAGCGCGGCCAGCAGGCCTTCGCAGGCGCTCGCAGATAGCGATCGGTCGCGTGCGAAAGCACTCAGATCCCACGCGAACGGCGGCGCATCCAGCAACGCGGCGAAGGCAGCCTGCGGATCGTTAATGGCCAGCGCCGCGCGTTGCGCCGCGCGCTCGGCGGTGCGGCGCTGGCGCGATGGAGCACGCAGGTCGATGAACTGCCCGCCGCCGATGGTGCGCTGGGCGGAAGCATCACGCAGCACGAAGCGATCGAGCGCCGCCGCCGCGATCGGCCGGCTCAGCACCAGTTGGACGTCGGCGCTGTGCCCGGGTTGCAGTTGCTCGCCTTCCAGCAGGACGACGCGGGCACCGACCTCGACCGCGCCGTGATGCAGCCGCGCGGGAAACCATTGGCCGATCGCCTTCGGCTCGCCGGGCAACAGTTGCAGATGCGCATCGATGCGATCGGTCGGCGCGTGCAGGAACGGATCGACCAGCATGTCGCCACGATGGATCGCATCCTTGGCAATGCCATCACCAGCGAGATTGAGTGCGCAACGGTCGCCCGCGCCGCCACGCTCGACCGGACGGTTTTGCGCATGCAGCGAGCGCACGCGCGCACTGAGGCCGGATGGACTCAGCCGCAGCGCGTCCCGGGTCTGCACCGCGCCGGACAGCACGGTGCCGGTCACCACGACGCCGATGCCAGCCAGGGTGAACACACGATCAATCGCGAGGCGAAAACGGCCTTCGGCGGTGCGCCCCATGTGCCGACGCGCTTCGATGGCGAGGCGCTCGCGCAAGGCGTCGACGCCGAGGCCGGTAGTCGATGACACCGGCAGGATCTCGGCCCCCTCAAGCACGGTGCCAGCCGCGGCCGCGCGAATCTGCGCATGGACTTCGACCAAGCGCTCGGGGCTCGCCAGGTCCGCCTTGGTGATCGCGACCAGCCCCCGCTCCACGCGCAGCAGATCGAGGATCGCCAGGTGCTCCACGGTTTGCGGCATCACGCCATCGTCAGCGGCCACCACCAGCAGCGCCAGGTCGATGCCGCTGGCGCCGGCGACCATGGTGTGCACGAACCGCTCATGCCCGGGCACATCGACAAAGCCAAGCACGACCTCATCATCCAAAGGCAGATAGGCGAAGCCAAGGTCGATGGTGATGCCGCGCGCCTTCTCTTCCTTCAGGCGGTCTGCATCGACGCCGGTCAACGCTTTCACCAGCGCCGTCTTGCCGTGGTCGATATGGCCGGCCGTACCGACGATCATGGAACCTGCGCGGCGATGCTGTCAGCGTCGAGTTCGGACAGCACCTCCAGCAACGCCGCCTCCTCGGCTTCGTCGAGGCAACGCAGATCAAGCTGCAAGGCTCCATCGGCGACACGACCGATGATCGGCCGCGTAAGCGCGCGCAACGATGCAGCGAGGTGTTCCAGCACGCGCTGGCTGCCGTTCGGGCGGATCAGCAAGGCGGCGCTGGCCAGCGTGTCCAGTGGCAGCGCCCCGGAACCCATCTGGCTGAAGCAGTCACCGACGACGACTTCGAAGGCGCCACCGAGCCGTGCGGCCACCGCAGGCTGCAGGCGATGCGCCTGCGCTTCGATATCCGCCCTGCCCCGCGCCAGGAAACGCAGCGTGGGCAACCGCTCGGCGAGTCGATCGGGGTCGCGATACAGCTGCAACGTGGCCTCGATCGCGGCCAGACGCAGCTTGTCCACGCGCAACGCGCGCTTGAGCGGATTGCGGTTGAGCTGCGCTATGAGCGCACGGTCGCCGACGATGAAACCGGCTTGCGGCCCTCCCAGCAGCTTGTCACCGGAAAATGTCACCAATTGCGCACCCTCCACCACGGCGTCGCGTACGGTCGGCTCCCGGGCGAGCCCGAAGCGGGACAGGTCGATCAGGCTGCCGGAACCCAGGTCATTGAGCAGCGGCAAGCCGGCGGCGGCGGCGATCACCGACAGTTCGCGTGCATCGACTTCCGCAGTGAAACCCTGGATGCGGTAGTTCGAGGTATGCACCTTGAGCACCAGACCGGTGTCGGCGTTGAGCGCATCGCGATAGTCCGCCGGATGGGTGCGGTTGGTGGTGCCCACCTCGACCATGCGCGCGCCGGCCCGGGCCATGATGTCCGGCATGCGGAACGCGCCGCCGATCTCGATCAGTTCGCCGCGCGACACCACCGCCTCGCGCCCCAGTGCGAAAGTGTTGAGGCACAACAGCACGGCCGCGGCGTTGTTGTTGACCACGGTGGCGTCTTCGGCGCCCGTCAGCTCGCACAGCAACTGGCGCAGGTGGTCGTCGCGTTCGCCACGGGCGCCGCTGGCGAGGTCGTACTCAAGCGCTACTGCGTGACGCATCGCCGCCACCGCGGCCTCGATCGCCGCGTCGGCCAGCAGCGCGCGGCCGAGATTGGTGTGCAGCACGGTGCCGGTAAGGTTGAACACCGGACGCAGGCCGGGCGCGCGAGCCTCGAGTCGCCCTCGCGCCAATTGCGCCAGCGCGTTCGCATCAGGGGCTGTGCCTGGCGTGACACGCAAGGCGTCGCGCGCTTCGTCGATAACCTGGCGGATCGCGTCGGTGGTGGCGACGCGACCGTGGCTCTCCAGCAGCAAGGCTGCTTCGTCGGTCGCCAGCACGGCGGCAACCGCAGGGAGGTGGCGCAGGGAGGAAACCTCGGGTTCGGCCATCGCGCTCATCCAATGACGTCGCCGAACACCCGGGCATGGTTCGAAGGTCGCGGCGACGAAGACTCGGGTTGCGCCTATGCTGCGGCGGCGCCCCCAACCGGGTCAAGGCAGGCCACGATCTTCACAACTGGCTTTCACCAGCCCCAGTAGCATGCTGCGCCATGCGGCTGCCCGGCAGCCGTTTCCCAAGCCTTGCCTTTACGCTGTGCATCTGGCCTGCGAATGGCGTGCCCTGTAGGGCCTTGATATCCCCGCTTCACTGAGGAGGGAGTCATGGCCGTCGCAACGCAGACAGCACGCAGCTTCCGGTGGTCGATCTTTCTCTTGCTGGCGATAGCCGGCCTGTTCTACGTGAAGTGGTACCCCTACTACGGGCGCGCCCTGATGGCGGCGTCACATCATGCGATCGGCCATTCAATCCTGATGGGCAAGGCGGCACAGGCGCCGGCCCCATCGTGGCATGCCGCGCTTGGCTACGCGCTGGCCTACGGCAAGGCGATCTGGCAGGCCATGCTGCTGGGATTGTTGCTGGGCTCGGGCATCCAGGCGCTGTTGCCGGCGGACTGGGTGGCGCGCGCGCTGGGCGGCCGCGGCTTCGGCAGCGTGCTGGCCGGCGGGCTGCTGGCCGTGCCGGGCATGATGTGCACCTGCTGCGCCGCGCCGGTGGTGATAGGCCTGCGCAAGCACCAGGCGGCGCCCGGCGCGACGATCGCGTTCTGGCTGGGCAATACCGTGCTCAATCCCGCGACGCTGGTGTTCACCGGTTTCGTGCTGGGCTGGCACTGGACCGTGCTGCGCCTGTTGCTCGGCGTACCGATGGTGTTCGGGCTCGGTCACCTGGCCAACCGGATGACGGCGTCCGTGCGGCCGCTGCCGGCGCAGATGCTGCCAACGGAACCCGAGCCGCGTTCGTTGGCCGAGGTGGGCCGGCGCTGGGCGCAGATTTTCGCCCGCATGACGCTGCGGCTGATTCCCGAATACGTGGTGATCGTGCTCCTGCTCGGCGCGGTGCGCGCCTGGATGTTCCCGCACATCGGGCCGGACATCGGCAACCAGTGGTTCTGGATCGCTGCCCTGGCGCTGGCCGGCATGCTGTTCGTGATCCCCACGGCGGGCGAGGTGCCGATCGTGCAGGCGATGCTGGCGCTGGGGCTGGGCGGTGGGCCCGCCGCGGCCCTGCTGATGACGCTGCCACCGGTCAGCCTGCCCTCGCTGACCATGCTCGGACACAGCTTTCCCAAGCGCCTCCTGGTGGCGATTGCCGCCGCGGTGGTCGGCTTCGGCATGCTGGGCGGGGCGATCGCGGCGCTGCTCGGGATGCGGTGATCACCCAGGCCGTAGCCGACTAACTGGCCACGGCCTCGTCGTCGCCCACCAACAACAGCGGGTTCGGGGCGTGTCGCGCGTAGCCCGCCTCGGTCACCAGGATGTCCAGCCCCAGCGAGGCGAGATCATCCGCGTACGGATCGACCTGTGTGTCCTGCACCTGGTAGATCAACTTGGCGTAGGTGTGACAGTCGCCGCAGGTCTCCGCCTTGATCACGCCGATGTCACCCTCGATGCCGTGCAAAGACAACCTTCGCGTGCCGCCGCAGGTGATGCATACGGCGCGTACGTGGTTCCACGCGGTGGAACACAACGAGCAAAAGAGAAAACGCGTGCCGGGCGTGACGCCGGTGGCCGTGATCAGGCCATCGACCGACGGCGACCCGCAGCAGGGACAAAGGCTGCGTTCTTCCAGCAAGCGCAGGTCATCGGCCTTCAATCGCGCGGCGGAACAAGTGAAGTAGACCTGCAAGGCGGCCGCCACGTAGACCGCTGCCGCCGCATCGGCGGCGGACAGGCCGCCGCGAAGGAACTGGTCGGCCAGCTTGTCCAGCGCCGCCGCATCGCTGCGCCGCAGTTGCTCGATGGCGTCCCTCGCAGCCGGCGGCAGTTCGCTGCGCTCGATGTGATCGAGCAGCGAGGCGAGTCCTTCGCGCCAGGATGGATCGCGTTCATGGCCATCCGCAGCCAACGGCGGCAGGCGCGCATTCACGGCCTGGGCCACGCTGGCCGTATTGAGTGATGACGCCGGCGCCAGCGTTGTCGCCACCGCGTGCTGCGCCTCGGCCAGCGCGGCCATGAAGCGCAGCCATGCCTCCATCGGATGCCCATCGGCAAGCTTTGCCAAACGTTTCGCCGTGGCGGCGAAGCGCGTGGCCGGGTCCGCGAGCACGATCGGCTCCGGGGCCTTGACGCCGGCATGGTTGGGGCCGGTCCACTTGCCGCTGGGCGGAGCTTCGAATTGCCTCACGGGCGCTTCCTGATCAGGTGCTTGCTTTGCGGGTCGGACGCCAGCTCCTTGAGCCACTTGCGATGATGGCGCCACGCCCAGCCCGGCGTCACGTAACCCTGGGTCATCGCACGCATGGAGTCGCGCACCCAGATCGCCGCGTACACGTGGACGACCCACACGATAATCGCCGCAACGGCGGCCAGGCTGTGGATCAACGCCGCCGCACGCTGCACCGGTATCGAGGTCGCCTCGCCAAAATACACTTCCCAGATCACCAGCCCGCTCAGGAACAACACCGGGATCAGGAAGGTCATCGACCAGAACACGATTTTCTGGCCCGCATTGTTGCGGCCAACTTCCGGCGCGTTCTCTTCCTCGTTGGTGATGACGAATTGCGCCTGCTTGAGCCACTCGATGTCTTCCCGCTCCACCAGGTTCTCGCGCCAGAACTGGATGATCAGGCCGAGATAGCTGATCAGCAGCACGATGCCGATCCACGGGTGCACCGCGCGCGTCCATTGCCCGCCGCCGAACAAGGCGGACAGGAAGAACAGCATCGGGTGGAACATCGACAGTCCCGACAACACCATCAGCACGAAGCAGATCGCCGTGATCCAGTGATTGACGCGATTCACCGCGGTGTAGCGGACGATGACGGTATTCGGCCGGCTCATGGCGTCTTCTCCGTTTCGTTCAACGCACGCTCGCCCTCTTCCTCATCCTTTTCGGTGACCTCGTTCGGGCCTTCCGTAACCCCGTGGAAGATGCCGGCCAGCGCCGCGGCCGCGATGCCGATCATGGCCAGCGGCTTGAGGATGCCTTTCCATGCCGAGACCACCGGGCTGATCTGCGGATGGTCGGGCAGCCCCGAATACAGCGAAGGCCTGTCCGCGTGATGCAGCACGTACATGACATGGGTGCCGCCCACGGCCTGCGGATCGTAGAGGCCAGCGTTGCTGAACCCCCGCGATTTCAGGTCCTCGATGCGCTCGCCCGCCCACTCCGTCATATCAGCCTTGGAACCGAACATGATGGCGCCCGTAGGACAAGCCTTGACGCAGGCTGGCTCCAGTCCGACCGACACGCGGTCGGAACACAGCGTGCATTTGTACGATTTGTGGTCGACCTTGCTGATGCGCGGAATGTCGAACGGGCAACCCTTCACGCAGTAGCCGCAACCGATGCACTTGTCACTGACGAAGTCGACGATGCCGTTGGCGTACTGCACGATCGCGCCGGGCGCCGGGCAGGCCTTGAGACAACCCGGATCGGCGCAGTGCATGCAGCCGTCCTTGCGGATCAACCACTCGAGGTTGCCTTGCTCGTTCTCGTACTCGGCAAACTTCATCAGCGTCCACACGCTTGGGCTCAGGTCGTCGGGGTTCTGGTACGACCCTTCGAAGTGACCGATGTCCTGGCGCAAATCGTTCCACTCCATGCAGGCTGCCTGGCATGCCTTGCAGCCGATGCAGCGGCTCACGTCGATGAGCTTGGCCACCTGGTCCTCGTGACTGCGCGCCGAGGGAGGCGTCATCGTCGAGGCGGAGATGCGGATGAAGTCTTGCGATTGCAGATCTGACATGTCCGTCCCCTCAGGCCGTCACGGGTGCGCTGGTCTTTTCCACATCGACCAGGAATGCCTTGAATTCGGGCGTCTGCGTGTTCGCATCCCCCACCGGCGGCGTCAGTGAATTGGCGCCGTAGCCCTTCCTCGCCTGTCCCGTGAAGCCCCAGTGCAGTGGCACGCCGATCACGTGGGTGGGCTTACCGTCCACCGTGAGCGGCTTGATGCGCTTGGTCACATAGGCCTTGCACACCACCTCGCCGCGCTTGGATTTGACTTTCACCCAGCCGCCCTGCTCGATGCCTTTTTCCTTCGCCAGGGCCTCGCCGATCTCCACGAACTCCTCCGGTTGCAGGATCGCGTTGATCAGCGCGTGCTTGGTCCAGAAGTGGAAGTGCTCGGTGAGGCGATAGGTGGTGGCCACGTACGGGAAGCTCTTCACATCGCCGAACGTCGGACGGTCGCTGGCCAATACGCGCGCCACCGGATTCGAACGCACCTTCGGATGCAGCACGTTCTCCACCGGCGATTCCAGCGGCTCGTAGTGCTCGGGGAATGGACCGTCCACCATCTGGTCGCGCGCAAACAGACGGCCCAGGCCTTCGGCATTCATGATGAAGGGACCGACACCGTCGGAGGGTTTCACCGTGGGACCGTAGTCGGGCACGTCGACGCCCACCCAGCGCGCGCCGTTCCATGAAATGACCGGCTTGGACGGATTCCACGGCTTGCCATCCGGATCCGCGCTGGCGCGGTTGTAGAGGATGCGCCGGTTGGCCGGCCACGCCCACGCCCAGTTGGGCGCAATGCCCTGCTCGCGTGGATCGGTGGCGTCACGACGCGCCATCTGGTTGCCCTTCTCGGTGAAGCAACCCGTGAAGATCCAGCAGCCCGAGGCCGTGGTCCCGTCGTCGCGCAGCTGCGCGAAGCCATCCAGCAAGGTACCGGCCTTGGTCACCGCGCTGGTGGTCGCATCGGTGAGATCGGTGAGCGCGCGGCCGTTCATTTCCTTGGCCAGCTCCTCGGGATCGGGGTCGATCGGGTTGGTGTAGTTCCACGTGACGTTGAGCAGCGGATCGGGGAACGCGCCGCCTTCCTTGCGATACATGTCGCGCAGGCGATGGAAGATGCCGCTCATGATCCAGATGTCGGACTTCGCCTCGCCCGGACCATCAGCCGCTTTCCAATGCCACTGCAGCCAGCGTGCCGAATTGACCAGCGAGCCGTTCTCCTCGGCAAAGCAGGTGCAGGGCAGCTGGAACACTTCGGTCTGGATCTCGGCGGACTTGGCCGGGTTCTGCGGACCGAAGTCCTGCCAGAAGCGCGAGGTTTCCGTATCCAGCGGATCCATGGTCACGAGGAATTTCAGCTTGCTCAGACCACGACGGCTCCGACCGCGATCAGGGAAAGCCTGCAGCGGGTTGAAGCCCTGGCAGATGTAGCCGGTCATCTGCCCGTTGTTCATCATGTCGAAGGCCTTGATGATGTCGTACAGCGGGATGTCCAGCTTGGGCAGCCAGTCGTAGGCCCAGTCGTTCTCCTGCTTCGCGGCGTCGCCAAACATCGCCTTCTGGAAGCTGACAAAGAATTTGCGGTAGTTCTGCCAGTAACTGGTCTGCCCTGGCCGCAATGGCTTGTACAGCTTGGTCGACATGTAGACGTCGAGGCTGGTGTCCTTGTCCTGGGGCAAGGTCATGTAGCCCGGCATCAGGTTGGAAAGCAGGCCTACGTCGGTGAGCCCCTGGATATTGGAATGGCCGCGCAAGGCGTTCATGCCGCCACCGGCCACGCCGATGTTGCCCAGCAACAGCTGCACCATCGCCATCGTGCGGATGTTCTGCGAGCCCACCGAATGCTGCGTCCAGCCCAACGCAAACAGGCTGGTCATCGCCTTGTCCGGCGCGGCGGTGCTCGCCATCAGCTCGCACACGTGCAGGAATTTGTCCTGTGGCGTGCCGCAGATCCGCGACACCATCTCCGGCGTGTAGCGCGACACGTGCTGCTTGAGCAGGTTGATCACGCAGCGCGGATCCTGCCAGGTGTCATCGGACTTGGCGAAGCCCTGGTCGTCCAGCTCGTAATCCCAGCTCGACTTGTCGTAGCTCTGCTTTTCCTCGTTGAAGCCGCTGAACAGGCCATCCTGGAAACTGAAGCCGTCCTTCACGATCAGGCCGGCGTTGGTGTACGCGCGCACGTACTCGTGCTGGATGGCGTCCTTCTCCAGCAGGTAGCGGATCACGCCATTGAGGAAGGCGATGTCGGTGCCCGGGCGGATCGGCGCGTAGTAGTCGGCCACCGAGGCCGTGCGCGTGAAGCGCGGATCAACCACGACGAGCTTGGCGCCGTTCTCGATCTTCGCCTCGATCACCCACTTGAAGCCGCACGGATGCGCCTCGGCGGCATTGCCACCCATCACGACGACGATATTGGCGTTCTTGATGTCCTGCCAGGTGTTGGTCATCGCGCCACGACCGAATGATGGGGCCAGACTGGCCACCGTCGGTCCGTGTCAGACACGCGCCTGGTTATCGAACACCACCATGCCGAGGGAGCGCACCACCTTCCACGTGAGGTAGGAGGTTTCGCTGGAAGACGCCGAGGCGGCCAGCATGCCTACGCTGGTCCAGCGGTTCACTGTCGTGCCCGCGGCGTTCTTCTCGACGAAGTTTTCGTCGCGATCGTCCTTCATCAAGCGGGCGATGCGATCGAGCGCGAAGTCCCAGGAGACTTCCTTGAACTCGGTGGCGCCCGCTGCACGATAACGTGGAACCTTCAGTCGCGTCGGCGCATGCACCACATCGAGCAGCGCCGCGCCCTTCGGACACAGCGTGCCGCGATTGACCGGATGATCCGGATCGCCTTCGATGTGGATGATGTTCGAGTGGGCGTTCTTGGCGCGGTCGCCCATGCTGTAGATCAGCAGGCCACAGGCGACCGAGCAGTACGTACAGGTGTTGCGCGTTTCAGTCGCGTGGGTGAGCTTGAAAGGTCGCACGGCGGCGGCTTGCGCCTCCCCTGCAGCCCCGAAACCAAGCATGCCGAGGCTCGATGCTGCCAAGCCCAGGCCCGTGAACTTGATGAACTCGCGGCGAGTGAGTGCCATCGCTTGCGCTCCCGGGATATCTGGTTGGACTTGCGCCCAAAGCCATGAGCGCGGATGTCGCGGAACCATCTCCGTGAAGACGACGGGATCCCTCCCGTACTGTTCAAAAATGTAGCATGAATTCCACGGTGGAAGCGTCACGTTGCTGGTGACTGCAGGATGTGACGACGCCGTCAACGCGCAGCGTTTTCTTATACGGCCATCGTGGTCGATGGCCTGATGTCGCCACGGGGCCTGTGGCCGGTCGTATCGCCAGCCTCATCCCGTGTCGACATCGGCGTAACCTTGTAAGCCTCCGCAGCGAAATCGGCTTGTCACCCAACAAGCCTCAGATCGGGAGCCCCTCATGCTTGAGCCGGAACGCACGCCGCCCGCACGCAGCACCTGGCGCTGGGCCGTCATTGCGGCGTCGGTGGCGGTGCTTCTGTTGTTGTTCGGCTACACCGCCGGCTGGCTGGCTCCGCATCGACTCACCCCGCAACGCATCGTCGACGCCCTGCAACGCAATGCCGGGCTGCATCCGGGCTACCGACGCAATCACGCCAAGGGCATTTGCGTCACCGGTTACTTCGACAGCAGCGGCAATGCATCGGCGTATTCGCGCGCCATCGTGTTTGCGCCAGGACGCACGCCGGTGGTGGGCCGCTTCGCCATCCCGGGCGGCAATCCGGGCGCGCCCGACGGCGGCACGCCGGTGCGCAGCCTGGCCCTGCGCTTTGACCTCGCCAACGGCCAGCAATGGCGCACCGGCATGAACAACTCGCCGGTGTTTCCGGTAGCGACGCCGCAGTCGTTCTACGAGCAGCTGGTGGCCAGCCGGCCCGATCCCGCCACCGGCCATCCCGATCCATTGAAGCTGGCCGCGTTCTACGCAGCGCATCCGGAGACCGGCGCTTTCCGTGCCTGGGCCAAGGAGACGACGCCCTCCTCCAGCTACGTCACGGAGAGCTACTACGGGCTGGATGCGTTCTACCTGATCGATGCGGGCGGCAAGCGCCACGCGGTGCGCTGGTCGGCTGTACCGGAAGCGGCCGCAGGAGCGAGTGAAATGGCGTCCGCCACGGCGCCGGATGTCCTCGCCGGGGATCTGCAGCAGCGGCTCGCCAACGGTCCGCTGCGCTGGCGCCTCATGCTCACCCTGGCCGCCCCGGGCGACCCCACCAACGACGCCACCCGCGCGTGGCCACCGGATCGACACATCATCGATGCCGGCACGCTGGTGATCGAGCATGTGCAGCCGCAGGATAACGGTCCGTGCCGCGACATCAACTACGACCCGACCGTGCTGCCGGATGGCATCGTCGTGTCCGACGATCCGTTGCTCGCCGCCCGCTCCGCCGCGTATGCCAACTCCTATCTGCGCCGTACCAGCGAACACGCGGGTGTCCCCGGCGCGACCCGCGTGGAACGCCAGCCATGAGCCGACCGGACAGTTTTCATCCGCTGGCCCGTTTGCTCCATTGGCTGATGGCGCTGGCGATCCTCGCCATGCTGTTCGTCGGCGTAGGCATGGTGGCCACGGTATCCACCCGGCACCAGTGGCTGTTGGCCATCCATCGGCCGCTGGGCGTCACCATCCTGTTGCTCGCCCTGCTGCGGCTGGGTGTGCGGCTGCGCTGGCGACCTCCGCCGTTGCCGTCGGACATGCCGACCATCATGCAGTGGCTGGCGATTTCCTCGCACTGGCTGCTATACGCCCTGATGATCGGCATGCCGCTGATCGGATGGGCCATGCTCTCGGCAGGCGGCTTCCCGGTGATGCTCGGACGCTCCTGGCATCTGCCGCCCATCCTGCCTGCCAACAGCGCGTTGTACGCGTGGCTGCGGCTCGCTCATGGCGTGCTGGCCTACCTGTTGTTCTTCACCATCCTGGGGCATATGGCGGCGGCGCTGTACCACGGCCTGATCCGGCGCGACGGTGTGCTGTCCAGCATGACTTTCCACCGGCTCCCTCGTCGCAGATCACCCGCACCGTCGACCAATACCGCGCCGGAGGCGGGCGACATAGGCAGCCCATCGCAGACCGATCCGCCTGACTCTCCCGGGTACGGGACGCCTCCCTTGTAGGAGCGCGCGCTGTGCGCAAAGGCGCCTTGCCGCTCCCCCACGCAATCCCTCCTCGCGAGGAAAGTCTCGCGCACGGGGGCCAGCAGTTGGCGGTTATTCGCGAACGCGGGAGTGCATCGCCCGCATGCGGGCCGCCCGCGTGGCGCCGGCGGCGCGACTAGCTCCACTGCGAGCGGGAGCAGCCTTCTTGGCGGCAGCGCCTTTGGCGTGAGCGGCTTTCGGCGCCGATGCGGCGCGCTGCCGCTTCGGTGTCTCGACCGTCGTGCTCGCCTGGCGAGCGGCGGCCTTCAGGGCTTTCCTCTTCGTGACCGGACGCTTGCGACTGGCCGGCTTGGTCACGTTGCGATCCGGCGCCGCGACGCCGGCCCGTTGCGCGTCGGGCAGGCCGATGGCGATGGTTTCGGTGGCCGGGCGCTCCGCGTGCGTGCCGTCATCCCGGCGCTCGATCTCCCCGCGCACGAACACACCGGCCTGAGTGCTGGCCGATTTGCCGTCTCGCCTGTGCTTGCGCGCGCGAGCCATCGCTCTCTCAGTGGGCATGAGGCAGCTCCGGTGAACAACGAGAGTCTGATGCTGCCCGGGATGGTGTGAAGCACGGGGCAAATAAAACTAAAGCCGGCGAGGTCACCTGCTCGGCAACCGCTCCTGAAGGGCTACGCGATCGCGTTGTCTTCGGCGGGATCTTCGGCCGCCACGAAGCCGCCGGTCTGCCGACGCCACAGGCGCGCGTACAGGCCGTTGCGGGCGATCAACTCGGCATGCGTGCCGGTCTCCACGATCAGGCCCTTGTCCATCACCACCAGCCGATCCATGCGCGCGATGGTGGACAGGCGATGCGCGATGGCGATCACCGTCTTGCCGCGCATCAGCAGTTCCAGGCTGTCCTGGATCGCCGCTTCGGCTTCCGAATCGAGCGCGGAAGTCGCCTCGTCGAGGATCAGGATCGGCGCGTCCTTGAGCAGCACCCGTGCGATGGCGATGCGCTGGCGCTGGCCGCCGCTGAGTTTCACGCCGCGCTCGCCCACATGGGCGTCGTAGCCGCTGCGCCCCTCGCCATCCACCAGTTGCGGGATGAACTCGTCCGCCCTGGCCTTGCGCACCGCCTCGATCACCTGCGCCTCGGACGCGTCGGGCCGCCCGTACAGCAGGTTGTCGCGGATCGAGCGATGCAGCAGCGAGGTGTCCTGCGTCACCACGCCGATCTGCGCGCGCAGGCTCTCCTGCGTCACGTTGGCGATGTCCTGCCCGTCGATCACGATGCGCCCGCCCTCGAGGTCGTAGAGCCGGAGCAGCACGTTCACCAGGGTGGACTTGCCCGCGCCGGAGGGACCGACCACACCGATCTTCTCGCCACCGCGCACCTGCAGGTGCAGGCCGGCGATCACGCCACCCTTCTTGCCGTAGTGGAAATGGATGTCCTCGAAACGCACCGCGCCTTCGGTGACCTCCAGCGGCATGGCGCCGTCGTGGTCCTGCACGGTACGCGGCTGGGAGATGGTGCTGATGCCATCCTGCACGGTGCCCACGTTCTCGAAGATGCCGTTGATCACCCACATGATCCAGCCGGACATGTTGTTGATGCGGATCACCAGACCGGTGCTCAGCGCGATGGCGCCCACGGTCACCTTGCCCTGGCTCCACAGCCACACGGCGAGCGCCGACGTTCCGACGATCAGGAAGCCATTCAGGATGGTGATGGTGGCGTCCATCGCAGTGGTGAGGCGGGTCATCGCACGCATGCGGCTGATCTGCTCGCCCATCGCGTCAGCGACGTAGGTCTCCTCGCGATGGGTATGCGCGAACAGCTTGAGGGTGAGGATGTTGCTGTAGCCGTCGACGATGCGCCCCATCAGCCGCGAACGCGCCTCCGACTGCTTCCAGGAGCGCTCCTTGGTGCGCGGCACGAAGTAGCGCAGCGTCAGCACATAGGCGACCAGCCACAGCACCAGCGGCAACGCCAGCCAGTAGTCGGCCTTGGCGAACATCACGATGGCGCTGCCGGTGTAGATCGCCACGTACCAGATGGCGTCCACGATCTGCACGGCGGACTCCCGCAAGGCGCCGGAGGTCTGCATGATGCGGTTGGCGATGCGCCCGGCGTAGTCGTTCTGGAAGAAGCCCAGGCTCTGGCGGATCACATAGCGATGATTCTGCCAGCGGATGCGGTTGGTCAGATTGGGCACGATGGCCTGGTTGACCAGCAGGTCGTGCAGGCCGATCAGCACCGGGCGTGCGATCAGCGCCACGAAACCCATCCACAGCAGTTCGCGCCCGTGCAGCTGGAAAAAGTCGGCCGCCGGCGCGCCCTTGGCCATGTCCACGATGTTGCCGATGAAGCCGAACAGCGACACCTCGACGATGGCCACGCCGAAGCCGACCACCAGCGCCGCCGCGAATACCGGCCACACCTGGCGGAGATAGAACACATAGAAGCGCCACACCGACTGTGGCGGCATGCCGTCGACGGGGTCCTTGAAGGCGTCGATCAGCGACTCGAACCAGCGAAACAGCATGGGGGATCGTCCTTGGGAAGCAGTCGTGCGTAACAGCAGATGGGTGAAGGCGCGGGGCCGTGCTTTCAAGTCGAACAGGCGCTGCCCCTCCTGCTTCGGCCCGACACGCGACCATGCAGGTGCGCTGCTTGTGCGCAACTGCCCCGCCAGTGATGCGCCGGTCTCCCGGTCTTTCGCCGAAAGGGGGCTCCGATAGAGGGCAGATTCCCCAGGTCACTTGTCATTCGTCAAAGTTGCGATATATCTTAAGACCGTTACTTACGATATATCGGAGTGCAGCCATGCGACACCACTATTGCGGGGACCGGCACGACTACTTCCACCAGGGGCGCGGGGCCTGGATCCGCGAAGCCATGGGCCTCGGCCGAGGACGGGGCTTCGGCCGCGGATTCGGCGACGACGAGGGTTCGAGCGGCTGGGGCGGCATGGGCGGCCGCTTCCGCGGCGGCCGGGTGTTTGGCCACGGCGACCTCAAGCTGATCCTGCTCGCCCTGATCGCCGAGCAGCCGCGCCACGGCTATGAATTGATCCGCACCATCGAGGAGATGTTCGACGGCGCCTACGCGCCAAGCCCGGGCGCGGTCTACCCCACCCTCACCCTGCTGGAGGAACTGGGCCACGCCAGCGTGGAATCCGGCGACGGCAAGAAGCTCTACTCGATCACCGAGGTGGGCAAGGCGTTCCTCGCCGAGAACAAGGAGGCCGTTGAAGCGGTGATGTCACGCATGCAGCAGACCGCACAGATGTTCGCCCGCGCCGCGGCGCCGATGGCGCTGCGCGAGGCGATGCACAACCTCAAGCGCGCCCTGTTCATGCATGGCGGCCCGTGGAATGCGGTGGAAGTGAAGCGCATCAGCGGCATCATCCAGAAGGCGGTCGACGAGATCATCAAGGGCGGCAAGGAGAGTTGAGAGCCCTGGCGCGCGGAGGCTTCCAGCCAATGCGCACACTGCTCGTCATCCCAGCGAAAGCTGGAGGAGCTTCATAACAGCGAAGCTGGTCATCCAGCGACTTCTGCTTTTCGAACGCCAAGGCACTGGATCCCAGCTTTCGCTGGGATGACAGATGCTGCCTCATCGTGTGATCAGCCCGGTCACGGCGCCCGCGACTTGATATCCCGCCCGCGCCTCGACGCCAATCGATCCGCCAGTCGCGTCGGCTCCGGCAGGCGGTAACGTGTGCAGTACGCAAGCACCAGCGCCGGTGCGGTTTCCATACTGACGCGGTGCCCCGGCGAGACGATCAGCGGGCGGATGCGATCCTTGCTCCGCAATACCCAGCCAATCGTCCTGCCCTGGTGCATCAGCGGCACGCGATCGCCGCGCCGAGTCCCAACCGCATCGTGCGTGCCCACCAGGATCGACTTGGCCACGCCGATGGCCGGCAGGCCAGTCACCACGCCCAGATGCGCGGCGATGCCCAAGCCGCGCGGATGCGCCACGCCATGGCCGTCCACGAACACCAGGTCGGGCGTGCGCGGCAACTGCTCCAGCGCCTGAAGCACCGCCGGCAATTCGCGAAACGACAGCAGCCCCGGGATGTACGGCATGCGCGTGGGCAAGCGCGCGATCACTTCCGCCTGCGGCTCCATGGTCTGCGCATCGAGCAGCACAGCGGCGGCGCGCGTCACCGCCCCGTCCTCCTCGAAGCCGACATCGACGCCCGCCACATAGGGCAACGGCGGATGCTCGTCGACCAGGCGCACCTGCGCCGCCAGCTCGACTTGCAGGGCTCTTGCCCTGGCGACATCGCCGTCCCATGGCGGGGCGGCGTAGTGAGTGGTTCCCCGTTGCATCGAGACAGCGTGAAGACTGCGGTCTGAACAGATCGTCAAGGCAATTATTCATTGACCGGTTCAGGGCATGCCCGGGATCATGCCGCCATGCCTATCCTGTCCCGCCTGCTGCTGATCCTGCTGCTTGCCGCTTGCGGCGCCACCGGAGCGTTGGCCCAGAGCGGCCAGCAAACCGCGCCAAGTGGCCAGACAGCCGCACAGATTACGCCAGCGACCATCGCCAGCCCGGACGAGCTGAGCACGAAGCTCGACCAGATCAAGCAATCGCTCACCGACAAGACCAAACTGACCGACACCGTGCTGAGCGATGCGCGCAGCAAGGCGCTGACGTTGCAGCAGAAGGCAGACCAGCTCACCGCAAGCCTGCTGCCCCAGGCCGATGCGCTGAAGGCCAAGCTCGATGTGCTGGGACCGGCGCCCGAAAAAGGCGCGCCGCCGGAAACACCCGAGGTGGCAAGCCAACGCAAGCAGCTCGCCAAGGACAAGTCCGACCTCGACGGCCAGATCAAGCAGGCGAAGACGCTGAGCCTGGAAGGCCAGCAGCTGATCACTCAGATCGCCGGGCTGCGCCGCGACCTGTTCCAGGCGCAGATCAGCCAGCGCACGGCCTCGCCGCTGAGCGTGGCGTTCTGGCAGCGGATGATGCAGAACCTGCCGGACGACAGCGCGAATTTCGCTGCGCTCGGCAAGACGGTAAAGGGCGCGCTGGCGCAGGCGTGGCAGCCGGCCAACCGCACGCCGCTCATTGCCTGCCTGGTCGCGGCGATTGCACTGCTCGCGGTCGGCCGCCGCCTGCTCGAACACCAGATGCTGGACATGGCCAGCAAGTACCTGCCGTCGGGGCACCTGCGGCGCAGCGCGATGGCGCTGCTGATCACGTTGGTCACCACGCTCACCTACGGTCTGGCCACTTGGCTGGTCTATCTGGCGATCAACTGGAGCGGCGTCTACGACCAGGACCTGGACGACCTGGTGCGCCCGATCGTGCAGCTGATGTTCTTCGTGGCGACCTTGGCCGGTCTCGGTCGCGCACTGCTCAGCGCGAAGCGCCCGTCGTGGCGCCTGCCGCCGATCTCCGACGACCTGGCCAAACGGCTGAGCCTGTTTCCTGGCCTGTTCGCCTATACCGCGCTGCTGGTCGGCGTGCTTGAACGCGTCACCGCCGACATCGGCGCCAGCCTCGCCACCACGATGGCGGCGAACGCACTCGCTTCCATCCTGATTGGTGGCCTGGTGTTCGCAGCGCTGATGCGCATGGGTCGTGCGAGGCGTGCGCTGATCGCCAGTGGGGTGCGCCCGGCGGAACGTCCGCTGTGGGTGGGAGTGGTGGTGGGCTGCGCCTTCATCGGCGCCGTGCTGGCGCTGGCAGCGGTGGTGACCGGCTACATCGCGTTCGGCTTCTTCGTGGCGCGACAGATGCTGGGCGCGGGCTTCCTGATCGGCCTGCTCTACCTGCTGATGCACCTGATCAACGACCTGTGCGAGTCACTGCTCAACCCCGAGTCGCGCAGCGGCGTTCGCATGCAGGAGAATTTCGGCATTGCCCCGGCGCGGCTGGAGCAGTCCGCCACCGTACTCTCGGGTGTCGCCCGGGCATTCCTGCTGATCCTGGCCGTGCCGCTGATCCTCGCGCCCTATGGCGCCGGCCTGTCCGAGCTGGCGGACCGCGGCACGCGCATGTTCGCCGGCCGTTCGCTGGGCAGCCTCACCATCAACCCGACCAGCATCTTCAACGCCCTGATGGTGTTGCTGTTCGGCACGATCGTGTTGCGCCTGGTCAAGCGATGGCTGAGCAAGCAGCTGCTGCCCAAGACCTCGCTCGACGTGGGCATGCAGACGTCCATCGTCACCCTGCTCGGCTACGTCGGCGGCATCCTGGTGTTCGTGCTGGTGCTGGGCGCGCTGCAAGTGAACGTGCAGAGCATCGCCTGGGTCGCCAGCGCGCTGTCTGTCGGTATCGGCTTTGGCCTGCAGGCCATCGTGCAGAACTTCATTTCCGGCCTGATCCTGCTGGCCGAGCGACCGGTGAAGGTGGGCGATTGGGTGAGCATCGGTGGCGTGGAGGGCGACATCCGCCGCATCAACGTGCGCGCCACGGAAATCCAGCTGGGCGACCGCTCCACCATGATCGTGCCGAATTCGCAGCTGATCACCCAGAACGTGCGCAACGTGACCCTGGCCAACGCCCTGGGCCGCGTGCAGATCCGCCTGCCGATGCCGCTGAGCAGTGACGCGGGCAAGGTCAGGCACATCGTGTTCGGCATCCTGCGCGACCACCCCGGCACACTGACCGCGCCCTCGCCCAGCGTGCAACTGGACACGATCGATGCCGGCTCGCTGATGTTTGTGTGCACCGCCTACGTCAGCAACCCGCGCGATGCCGGCAACGTGAAGAGCGACCTGCTGTTCGAGATCATCGACAGCCTGCGCAAGTCGGGAATGCCGCTCACCACGCCGCAGGACATGGTGGTGCGCACCATGCGACCGGAGAAGGACGGCGGCGAGCCTTCACCCACCACCCAGGGCACGGTTATTCCAGGCAGCAAGACCTGACAGCGCCGGCCCATCCACGGGCTGCCAGGACGGGTGACGCCTACGCGGGGTTAATCCGCGTTTCCCTAAACTCCCGGTGAAGTTCGGGAGGCCATCCGATGGGTCACCTCGTCGCCGTACCTGCGCCGCCGCTTGATGCCCTGGTTTCCCGCCTGTGGGACTGGGACATGCCGCCCGCCACGCATCACTACGAGCGCGTGCTGCCCCAGCCGGGCGCCGGCCTGATCATCAATCTGCACGAAGACGAGACTCGCGTTTACAGCGACGATGCGGAGCGGCGCTGCACACGTGCGTCGGCTTCCGTGATCGGCGGCCCCTGCCTGCGCAGCCAGATCATCGACACGGCCGAACAGGTGCGCGTGATGGGCGTCGTGTTCCATCCGGGCGGCGCGCACGCGCTTACGGGCGAGGACCATGGTGTCCTTATCGAGCGCGATATCAACCTGGAAGACATTTTCGGCGCCAGTGCGCACCATCTGCGTGAACGTCTGCTCGACACTCCCTGCGCCACCCAACGACTGGCGTTGCTGGAGCAATGGCTGCAGGCGCACATGCGCATGCCGCGGCTGGCCCCCGAGGTGGACTATGCGCTCGATGAGATCGGCCGCCGACCACAGGTGGCGCGCATCGGTGCGCTGGTGCGCGAGACCGGCCTGTCCGATTACCGCTTCGGCCGCCTGTTCCGCCGCCAGGTCGGCATGGGGCCGAAGCGCTATGCGCGGCTGATTCGCTTTCGCAGCGTGGTCGATGCGGTGTACCGCAGCGCCCGGGTGGACTGGAGCGCCGTGGCGGCGGACGGCGGCTATGGCGACCAGGCGCACCTGGTTCGGGAGTTCCACGATTTCGCCGGCATGACGCCAAGCGCCTTCATGGCCGCGCGCGGTCCCTACCCCAACCATCTTCCGCTGGATTGAACCGCGCTCCTACAGGGAGACGCTGCAGCCGTGGCATCATGCTCCGCCCCAGCGGAATCGCCCCATGCCCAACGATCTGTTCTCACGGCCTGCCGGCAACGCCGCCGCGCGCATCCGCGTCGGCATTGGCGGCTGGAACTACGCGCCGTGGCGCAACAACTTTTATCCGGCCGGACTGGTGCAACGGCGCGAACTGGAGTTCGCCAGCCACCACCTGCGCGCCATCGAGATCAATGGCACCTTCTATGGCGCGCAGAAGCCCGCCATCTACGCCAAGTGGGCAGCGGAGACGCCGGCCGGCTTCGTGTTTTCGCTGAAGGCTCCCCGCTACGTGACCGAAGGCAAGCGACTGGCCGACACCGCGCGCGGCATCGACGGCTTCGTGTTCGGTGGACTGGCGGAATTTGGCGACCGCCTCGGGCCTGTGCTGTGGCAGCTGCCGCCCACGCGGCCGTTCGACCCCGATGACCTGGCCGCGTTTCTCGACCTGTTGCCGCGCGAACTCAACGGAAAGGCGATGCGGCACGTGCTGGAGGTACGCCACACCAGCTTCCTCGACGAGCGCTACGTGGCGTTGGCGCGCACGCATGGCATCCCCACGGTGTTCACCGATTCAACGCAGCACCCCTCACTGGCCGACATCACCGGCGACTTCACCTATGCACGCCTGATGCGCAGCCAGTCGCAACTGACCGCCGGTTACGCTGACGACGAACTCGACCAGTGGGGCGCACGCGCCCGGCGCTGGGCCGAGGGCAGTGACCTTGCGGAACTGCCGCACGTGGCCCCGCCGCTGGCGCCGAAAGGCCCGCGCGACGTGTTCATCTACTTCATCAGCAGCGCCAAGGAGCGCAATCCGGCCGCGGCGATGGCACTGCAACAGCGGGTCGACGCCGCCGGTTGAGCACGGACGTGCCGCACGGCGGCGGAAGCTCTACACTCGCCCCACTCCGTCCGGACCTCCGCCATGCGCGCGCTCAAACCCCTGCTGTTGCTGGTCGTCCTGGCGATCGCTGCCCTGCTGTGGGGAAGGCACACGCCGGAGCCATCGCCCGCGGGGATCGGCCAGCCGTCGTCCCACGCCAGCGTGCCCGCGACGGGCGCCGCCTTGCCGCCATTCCTGCCGCCGGAGGCTGCTGATACGCTCTCGCGCATCGCCCACGGCGGGCCGTTCGAGCATCGCCAGGACGGCGTGGTGTTCCAGAATCGCGAAGACCGCCTGCCGCGGATGCCCGATGGCTACTACCACGAGTACACCGTGGACACGCCCGGGCTCGACTATCGCGGCGCGCGGCGCATCATCACCGGCGGATCGCCGCCGCGCGTCTACTACTACACCGACGATCACTACCGCACTTTCCGACAGTTTGAGGTATCGCCATGAATGCACAGTTCGACCTTGATTTCGGCGATCCCGAACACGGCGGGATCTTCTTCGTCACCTCCGAAGACCTCGATCCGCTCGGCGATGCCGCAGGCATGCAAGGACTGCGCGTGTGCCGCGTCAGCCTGGCCGACTACACGGACCGCGAACTCCTGTTCGACCGCCTGACCATGGCGCTGCGCCTGCCGGCCGAATTCGGACGCAACTGGGATGCGCTGGCCGACAGCGTGCGCGACCTCTCCTGGCTGAAGTCACCGGGCTATACCCTGCTGTTCGACCAGGCGCAGGACATGCGCGACGCGAACGAGGAAGACTTCGACACCCTGCTGGACATCCTCGAGGAAGCGGTCGACTACTGGCAGGACGCCGAATCACCGTTCTTCGTGTTTTTCGCGCTGCCCGAAAGCGCCTTCGACGACACCGACGCCTGAGACCCCATGCAAGAGATCGAATTTGAACTGGACCGCGACTACGTCGAACTCAACCAGCTGCTGAAGCTGGTGGGCCTGTGCGACAGCGGCGGCGCGGGCAAGGCCATCGTCGCCAGCGGCGCCGTTTCGGTGGACGGCGTGCAGGAGCTGCGCAAGACCTGCAAGATCCACGCGGGCCAGGTGGTGCAGATCGAGGACATCGCCATCCACGTGCGCGCCATCGACTGAGCGGCGCGCATTACTCCTGCGACGGCAACGGCAGCGCCGCCAGCGTGCGATCCAGCTCCGGATGCGCCGGCAGGCGGATGTCGAACTGCTCGCGCAGCACCTGCTTGATCTCCTCCACGCCGTCGAGCGTGCGCCGCACCGACTCACCGTCGGCCGGATGCACCACGAACTCCCTGTTGCGCAGGCCGAGCCGACGGCCGGCCAGCGTGCGCGCGGCAATCAGGCCGTGCAGGAAGTGCGAGTCCGGATAGGTCGAGGTGTAGTGGTTGGCCACCACATAGTCGATGGAGGGGCGCGGCTGAAGGTCGAAGCGGTATAGCGTCTTCCACTCGCCGCGCACCAGCGCCTGCATGCGCCAATCGCCGCCGCCCTCGAGCAGGCGGAACGGCTCGTTGCCGGTGGCCTGCTCGATATCGGGCTGCAGACGCAGCGCCCCACTCAACGCCATGCTGCCGAAGCCCACGTCGACCAGCCAGCTCTCGCCCTCGAGCTCCACCCGCAGCAGCATGTGAGTCTGCGCCACCATCGCGTCTTCGGGCTTCATCCACAGCACGCGGGCGATCAGTCCGTGCACCTGGAAACCGAGCGTGCGCAGCACTTCCAGCAGCAGTCCGTTCTGTTCGAAGCAATAACCGCCGCGCCCGTCGCGCACCAGCTTGCGCTCGATCGCCTCCGGTTCCAGCGACACCGGTACCCGCAGCAGCGGGTCGAGGTTCTCGAACGGAATCGCGGCCACGTGCGCCGTGGTCAGCGCCCGCAGGGTGTCCAGCCCCGGCGTCAGCGGACCGTCATGGCCGATGCGACGCAGGTACGCGTTCAGGTCGATCACGTGGGTCATGGCGTCAATCGTGGGGACGATGGAGGCGCACCATAACATCGTCTTGGCGCCGCCTTCGCGCCGGCGGCCGGAGGAGGCGCCACGATGAGAGGTAACCGGATCGGGCCCGGCGGCGAATAGTGGGATGTCAGCCGGGTGAATGCCCGGCCGCGGCGTCATCGGCCCAGGGCCAGCGACGCATCTCCCCACCGATGGAGCGTCTCACCATGAGCATCCGTTTCAACGTCGTGCTTGCCGGCATGTTGGCCTTGGCGGGCCTGAGCGCCTGCAGCCTGGCTTCCGCCGATGGCAGTACCGGGCCCTTGCCCGACCCGGCGGTCGACGCCGCGCCCGCGCAGGGCAACCAGGTGGCCGTGCTGGCCGGCGGCTGCTTCTGGGGCTTGCAGTCGGTGTTCGAGCACGTGAAGGGCGTCAAGCACGTATGGGCCGGCTATGCCGGTGGATCGGCCAGCACCGCCAGCTACGAGCGGGTCAGCGATGGCGATACCGGCCACGCCGAATCCGTGAAAATCCTCTACGACCCGTCGAAGATCAGCTACGGCCAACTGCTGAAGGTGTACTTCTCCGTCGCGACCGACCCCACCGAGCTCAACCGCCAGGGACCGGACGTGGGCACCCAGTACCGCTCAGTGATCTTCTACGGCAACGACGAGCAGAAGCGCATCGCCACCGCCTATATCGCCCAGCTTGGCGCCGCCCATGCGTTCGCCGACCCGATCGTGACCCAGGTGACGCCGCTGAACGGCTTCTACGTGGCCGAGTCCTACCACCAGGACTACGCCGAGCAACACCCGAACGAGCCGTACATCCTGTTCAATGATGCGCCGAAGGTGGCGCATCTGAAGCAACAGTTCCCTGCGCTGTACCAGCCTGCTCAGCAAGTGGTGAGCGTCGACCTGCACTGATCGTCATGGCCCCCACCGGAGCGACGCGCGCTTAGACTTCCGGCGGCACCAGCCGCAGATGCGGGCTGACCGCGCGGCGCTCGGCGCCCAGCATCTGCACGATCGCTTCCGGCTCGACCGGGCGGGAATACAGGAAACCCTGGCCCTCGGTGCAGCCGGCGCGCAGCAGGAAGCGATGCTGCTCTTCCGTCTCGATGCCTTCGGCGATCGGCGTGATGTCCAGGTTGCGACACAAGGTGAGCATGGCCTCGACGATGGCGCCGTCACTGCTGTCCTCGGGCAGGCCGGTGACGAAACTCCGGTCGATCTTGAGATACGCGATGGCGCGCAGCTTCAGGTAGCTCATCGACGAATAGCCGGTGCCGAAGTCGTCGATGGCCACGCCCACGCCCAGCGCGTTGAGGGTGTACAAGGTCCGCTCCATCTCCTCGCCCAGGCGCAGGATCGCGCCTTCGGTGATCTCCAGCATCAGCCGTTCGGGCGCCAGACGGCGCGACTCCAGCAGCGCGCGGATGTCGTCGACGAAATTGGCCTGCCCGAACCAGTGCGCCGAGACATTGACGGCCATGCGCAGCGGCGGCACGCCGGCCCTGTCCCACAGGTACATCTGGGTGCACGCCGCCTGCAGCACCCACTGGTCGATGCGGCGGATCAATCCCAGCTTCTCCGCCATCGGGATGAACTCGCCGGGTGGAATCTCGCCGCGACGCGGATGCCGCCAGCGCAGCAACGCCTCCACCGCCACGATGCGCCCGCTGCGCATCTCCACCGTGGGCTGGAAGACCAGGTGGAATTCGTTCTCCGACAGCGCCGTGCGCAGTTCGGACGCCAACGCGATGCGCCGGCGCGCATCCGCCTGCATGCGTGGCGAATAAAAGCGGAACGCGTTGCGCTCTTCGGTCTTGGCCGCGTACATCGCCGCGTCCGCGTTGCTGATCAGGGTCGGCACGTCCGAGCCGTCCAGCGGGTAACAGGCGATGCCGATGCTGGCGCTGAGCGCCACCTCGTAATCGCCCACGATCGCCGGCGCGGCCAGCGTGGTGAGCAGGCGGCCTGCGATCGCGCTGGCCTGTTCGCGAGACTGCAGGTTGGACAGCAGCACGGTGAATTCATCGCCGCCAATGCGCCCCGCCACGCCGCGATCACCCAGCTCGTAGGCGATGCGCTCGGCCACCTTGACCAGCAGGTGGTCGCCGATGGCGTGGGTATAGCTGTCGTTGACCGCCTTGAAGGCGTCCAGGTCGATGAACAGCACGGCGGCCATGCCGCGCTCGCGTTCGGCCTGGGCCACGGCCTGCACGCAACGACGCTCGAACTCCGCGCGGTTGCTAAGCCCGGTCAGCGGGTCGTGCGCCGCCATGTACTGCAGGCGCTGCTCGTTGGCCTTGGCCGTGCTGATGTTATTGAGCACGGCCACGTAATGCTGCACCTGTCCGTCCGGATCACGGATCGCGCTGATGCTGAGCAGTTCGGGATAGCTGCTGCCGTCCAGGCGCCGGCTGCGCACCTCGCCCACCCAGTTGCCCTCGGTGTCGATGGCCTTCCACACCGAGTCAGGCAACGGGGAGCCGTCGGGCAGTGATCGCAGGTCGTCGAAGCGCACGCCCTGCAAGGCCTGCGCGGTAAAACCAGTCATGCGGATATGCGCTGCGTTGACGCGGGTCACCTGGCGCTCGGCGTCGGCGATGATCACACCCTCGGCGATACCCGCCAGCGCTTCGGCGGCGATGCGGCGCTGCTGCTCGAGGTTCACCCGCTCGGTGATGTCGCGCAGGATCGACTGGCGCACGCTTCGGGCGCCCCAGTGGGTGACGCTGCTGCGCATTTCGACCGGACGCGCCTCGCCGCCGGGGCCAAGCAGGTCGCCGGTGACCGCGCCGTCGGCACGGTGCTGCAACGGCGCGAACAGCTCGGACAGACGCGTGCGCAGCAGCGTCTCCATGTCCAGGCCGGTCCACTGCATCGCCGTGCGGTTGGCGCCAAGAATGGTGTCGCTGGCCTCGTCGACCATCACGATGGCGTCGGCGGCGCTGTCGAACAACAGGCTGTAGCGCTCTTCCGTGCCGCGGATCTGGAACAGGATGCGCCGGGCCATGAGCAGCCACAGCAGCGAGGCCGCGCTGGCGGCAAGGAACACCCCGAGGAACAGCACGCGTCCCAGCCAGATGGCGCCCTGCGCCACTTCCAGCGAGAACAGGTTGGTCAGCGGCGTGAGTTCGTCATTGATCTGGTTGATGCCGGCCAGCCGCTCGGCGATCCACTCGGGTGAAGGCCGACCCTGCGCGTAGGCCTGCCGCAACTCGGCGGCGATGGCGTCCAGCTCCCTTAGCGGCCGGTCAGCGGCGCGCCAGGCCTGCACGGCCTCGCGCATATGCGTCACGGAGGTGCAGCAGCTCAACATGAAGATCATGCCGGGCTTGGCCGCCGGCAGGATCCGTCCGCGCTCGAACGCGCGATTCACCGCCTCCCGATCATAGCGGCCGGAGGCGATCGCATCGCGCGCCCAACCGTCGGAAACGAGCAGCTCGTGGTTGCGTTCGTAGCCGGCGAGCCGCTCGGCGTTGCCGGTTTCGGCAAAGCTGGCCAGGTCGATCACGGCCTGCTTCTGCGCCTTGCTCCAGATGCTCTCGCCGTTGAGGAACCCGGCGAGAGTCACCTGGACCTGGAGCGCACCCCAGGTCAGCGCGAGGATGAGGCCGATGACGGCCACCAGCCCGTAGGCCAGTGGCCTCAAGCGATGGGACAGCGGTCTTAGCGAGGTGCTACGGATGGAATCCATGGCGTCCCTTTTACCTGACCACTTCACAAAGCTACCTTTCGTCCCGTCACACTGTCGACGACGGGACTCTCCCCATCATGCCGCCTGTTCTTCGACCTGCTCGGCGACTTCTTGAACGAGGCAACGCTCCAGCCCGTAATGGAGGCTGACGTAACTGCGCTCGATGCATTCCTGCAGGTGCGCAACCTCTTCCGGCGCCGGATGGTTGCCCATCAGGGTACAGACAATCTCGAGCGCTTCCCATGGATGCGTGTCGTCATAGGCCGCGTGCAGCTGTAGCCAACGCAGGGTAGCCTTGCGTCCCGCCTGCGGCAGGCCCTGCGCATAGGCCACGCTGTCGTAGACCTTCTGCGACCAATCACCCGTCACGCCCTCGATTGCGTAGTTGGTGGCTGCGATGCCCGCGGCGAGGGTATCCCGTCCGCACACCTCGTGGCACCACTCGGCCGCTGCCTGGGTCCCGCGCGGCGGGCGGCCCTTGAGCACCTCCTCGCGCGCCACGCCGGCGCCCTCGGCCCAGTCCAGCCAGTACTCGGCGTGGTTCTGTTCCACGCGGATGTTGCGCACCAGCCAGCGCCGGGCAAGGTTGTCGCCGGCGCTGCGCCCGTACTGCGTCTTCAGCAGGTTCTGGGCCATGAAGGACGGAAAGCGCTCGATCAGCGACCAGGTGCCCACCATGAAGTTGCGCATGGTGGCGTGGTCGATGCGGCCCGTGCCCATCAGGTCCCACATCAGGTGATCGCGGACGCGTCGGCGGGCGGGTTCGCAGGCCGCCACCAGGTCTTGCGCCCATTGCGGGTAGCTGGTGAGTTCGGTCAGCGGGCCGGTGCGTTCGAAGTGATTATTCATGCAGTTCTCCAGGAACAGTGAGGAAAACCGCCGGCCCCTTGCCGGCGGTCCGGCGCTGATGCGCCGGAACCGCATAGTGGTCATGTGCCGGCGCCTTGCGAACACCGACGCTGACCACCTACCTCACAAACTCATGGCAAGCCATTGAATAATCGTGACAATATTTATGAACAGCAGGAATCGACTGACCCAGAACGAGGCCGTCGAGTCAAGCCGATGACGCCGGAAAGCCGACACCCGTCAACAAAGCGGCGCCCAGGCCGGCGCCGCTGATCGACAACGCGGGCTCACCCGGAGAGGGTGATCCGGCCCTAGAACAGGCCGGATAGCACGAGCAGGATGCCCACGAGCGAAACTGCCCAGACCAGGGTCCGCAGGAAGGGAATGCCGATGGTGTACACCGGCAGATAGACCAGGCGCGCCCAGAAATACAGCTGCACGCCGAGCGCGCTGTGGGCGTTCGTGCGTTGCAGCAGCACCACCCCGAGCACGGCGGCGGCGAACAAGGCAAAGGTTTCGCCGAAATTCCGGCTGGCCCGGTCAGCCCGGGCCGCCGGGCCTGTCAGAGGCGCGACGTTACCGTCCCGATTGCCCGCGGCCCACATCGGGCCCCGCTGCAGCGCCGCCAGGGTGACGGCAAACAGCATGTAAGCCAGACCCAGCGCGATCGACCATCCCAACACCTTCAGTTCGACTGGCATGTCGCAGCTCCCCGTTGGATGTGGCGCCATCATGCGCCCGGCGGCTGCGGCAGGCCACTGGGCCAGTCAGTGTTGCCCTAGCGTCGGGCGGCAGCCGCGATATCCCGGGCGAGCCCGGCGAACAGGGCGTCACGCGCTGCTGGTGTAGCGGGAGAATCGGACAGGAAGGCCGCCACGATCACGACGTGGCCGTCCGGCCAGCTCAGGATGCCGATGTCGTTGTAAGCAGCGATACGGCCATCCACGGTCCAGGACGTGCCGCTCTTGTCCGCCAGTCGGACATTGGCCGGCAAGCCCGCGCGCAAGCGATTCGGGATCGTTTGCGCGTACATCAGGTTGAGCAGGCGCTGGGTGGAAGCCGGCGACAGCAGCTCCCCCTTCCAGAGTTTGTGCAGGAACGTCACGGCCGCCTCCGGCGTGCTCCGGTTGCGCGGGTCAGCGAGGAACGCCTGATAGCCTCGCAGGTGTCGCGCCCGCGCCGCCTGCGCGGATTCGTCGACGGGCTCCGACTCTCCCGGCCGCAGGTCCTGCGCCACGCGCGACACGCCCGCCTCGCCCTGGTCCACGCGCATGCCTGCAATGCCATGCGCGCGCAGGAATGCGGTCACCACCTCCGGGCCGCCGACTACCTTGATCAGCGCGTCCACGGCGGTGTTATCGCTCTGGCTGACGGCCGCAGTCAGAAGTTGCCCGACCGTGAATGTCATTTGCTCGCCATGGAAGTGCGCGCCGATCGAGGGCACGGCCGAGCCACTGAGCACATCCGCCTGATGGATGACGACGGGCTGGTCGAGCGACAGGCTGCCACCGTCCACGCGGGCCAGCACCGCGGCGGCGACCGGCGCCTTGAACACGCTCATCATCGGGAACGCCTGGTCGGCATGGACGCCGGCCGAAGCGCCACTCTGCAGATCGAGTACGGCCACGCCAAGTACGCCCGGGCGAGCACGCTGGACCAGCGCGTCCAGTGCGCGTTGAAGCTGGCGGGCATCGGCGCTGGCCGCGACAGGTTGATCGCTTGCAAACGCCGGGTATGACGCCTGGCAGGCAAGCGCAAAGGCCGCGGCGACCGCCATGGAGAGACAACGAAATGGGGTGGACTGCATGGAGTCAAACCTGGGCGAAGCGGATAGATTGCTGAGTATCTTGCATGACGGATGGCGAGAACATGGCCATACCCGGACGAGATGGGGCACATCCCGCGTCGTCACCAGCTCAGGCGAACACCCAGGTTCGCCTGCCACAGGCGCTGATGCTCACCGGTGAGATCGACCTGGCGATCAGCAACGACAAACAGGCTCAGCGAAGGGCTCAAAGTGCCAGCGATGCCCGCACCAAGATCGAGTGAGGTGGTCCCGCCGGCGTGCGTGCCCACAGCATTCACCTGCGCAAACACGAGATTGTCCCCGGCGTGCGCGCCGCGCCACACGCTCGCCTGCAAATAGGGCAGCCACGTCGCCGCGCCATGATGGAAGACCGTACTCAAGCGTGCCCCGAGGCGCCCTACGAACCCGGCGTCGTCATGGAAAGATATGCTGGAAATACGGTCGCGCCCGCCGTCGAGCGACAGGTTCTGCCAGATGAGCTGCGCTTGTGGTTCGAACAGGACCTGATCGCTCCATGCAAAGGGGTAGCCGACTTCGATCGAAGCGCTCCATGAGTTGCCGCGGGTATCGAAATCGAGCCCGCGATAGGAGCTTGGACTCGCACGGATGCTGGTGGCCATCAGCACGCTATCCAGGTACGCCCCGCGAGGCGTCACGCGAGTCCAGTACAGGCCGACTCCATCACCGTGGAGCGAGAGGCTGCCGACGGGCACGTCTTCCTGCCCAACAGCAAAACCACGCACATCGCCATTCGCGTGCGTGTAGGCCAGGAACATGCCGGCGTAGTCGTGCATGCCACTGCCCGATTCGCCGGCGTAGAAGTCGATGCCAGCCTGCAAGCCCCTGACCGCGCCACGGAACGAAGGCGAGGATGCACCCTGCCATGCCTGGTCGATGTTCGTCCCAAGGCCACGTACCCAGCCGACCGAAAACGGTTGCTGCTCCGTTAACAGCCGCTGGTCCCCCTGACGCTGATGGAAAGTGCCTAGTGCGTCGACGACCAGGCCGCGAACCACTTCAGGCACAGACGCATAGACGGCTACCTCTGGCCTATAGAATGGTGCGGACGGTACTGGCAAAGGCACTTCGGATGAGGGAGGCAATGGTACCGGCGTAGGTGATGGCGCCGGAGGGGGAGACGGCGCCGGCGCAGGTGAAGGCGTCGGAGGGGGAGACGGTGGCGGTGCAGGAGGCGCAATGGAACGCAGGTACCAGTTGTCAGTTGTTCCGGCACTGAGGCCGCCTCGATAAAGCAGATACTCATAGGGGCCCGCATCCACCACGCCTGCCAGAGTGAATGCACCGGGAGCAGTCGTTCCGCCGTTGCTCGCCTGCACCAACAAGATGCCATCAGCCGTGGTGAGGCCCCCGGCCCCTCCGAGATTCGTCACCGCGATGGCCGTACTGCCACTGGCTGCGCCACCGAAGATCACCAGGCGATCGGCAGGCGAATTGTCCCCACCCAACACGCTCTGCAGGAGAAGATGGCCGTTCTGGCCAACGTAGTTGCCGTGGATCTCCAGCACGTCCGACGTACTTTGCCCGCCATTGGTGAGGTCGATCGTGCCGGCGTTTTTCACGCTGGCAAATGCGCCCGCGACCGCCGGCACGATGGATGGATCGCCGAACCCACCCGCCAGCAATGCGCTGGTGGCGTCAACGTCGAGTTCGCCCGTGCGTGTACCGCTGTCTCCCAGCACGAGCGGCTGTTTGTCGAGCGAGAGCTGGCTGCCGTTCGTGAGATTGATGACCTCCCAACCGGTCAATCGCCCCAAGGCCGCTGCCTGCGTGTGGTCCAGCGTCAGTGCGTCCACGCCCGTGCCACCGTCGAGCAGGGTCAAGCCGGATAGATTGGCGTTGCCAAGCCCCGAGAGTGTGGCTACATCATTGCCACCGCCCAGTACCACCCGGCCAGCGATGGAGCCACCGCTCCACTGGAAGGAATCGTCGCCGACGCCGGTGGTGACTCCGCCATTGAGCTGCCCCCCGGAAAGGGTGAAATGATTGGCGCCATCGCCGAGCGCGACCACTCCCGTCACCGAGCCAGCCGTCATGGTGAAGGTGTCATTGCCCGCATCGGTCTGTACAGCTGTGCCGGCGCCACCTTTGAGGCTGCCCGTGTTGTTCACGGTGATGTCGTCGGGACCGCTCGCGAAGATTGCCGCGCTGCCGACGCTTGCTATCGTGCCGGCGTTGGTGACCGACGCGACGCCATGAGCGATGGATACGCCAATACCTTGCGCCTGGATCACGCCATCGTTGGCGATCGTCCCACCACCATCGGCAACGACTGCCACGCCCTGTTGGCTGCTTACCTCGGCCCCCGCGGCGTTGGTGAATGCGATCGCACTGCCGAAATACGCGCCCGCGCCACCGACGCCATGAGCCATGATCGTCCCCGAATTCGCCACCGGACCGAGCGCAGTGCCGACGGAGTAAATGCCATCCGCATTGTCGCCCGTTACGTCGATGCGACCCTGGTTGGTCAATGCATTGGCATTGCCGGTGGCTGCCAGGCCGTGCGACGTCACCATCATGGTTCCACTGTTCGTCAGCGTGTTGCGGTCACCCACGACCTGGATACCGGCCGAATCCAGACCCGTCGCCGTGATGCGCCCCTCGTTCGATATCGTGTTGTCCGAGCCACTCTCGATATCAATCACCGGCGCATCTGCGCCCGCCGTCATCATCACGGCGCCCGCCAGATTCCGCAGGACGTTTCCGCCGCTGCCAATGTAAATTGCATTGCCCAGGTCGCCCGAGGCCATCATCGTCCCCGCATTCGTCACCTGATGGTGGCCCGCCTGGGAAAAGACATCGTCCGCATCGTGCCCCTGTGTGGTGATGGCGCCCGTGTTATTCACCGTGACGCCGGCGTCGTCGATCTGGACGCCATCGGCGCCGCCGGCCTGCGTGTTGATCGACCCGGCATTGTCGAGCTGGTTGCCACCTGTTTCGATACGCACGCCATCTGCGCCAGAACCCGTCGTCGTGATACGTCCGGTGGCGGCATTGGTCATCGTATTGCTGCTGCCGCTATTGATTCGCAGACCAAACGAAAGCGAGCCCGCGGTGGCAATCGTCCCCGAATTGTCGAGCGTGTTCCCGTTGCCACTGACCTGCATGCCCGGCGCATTGTCATTGCCCGTGCTGATCGCACCGCTGTTGCCGAGCTGGTTGGTGTCGCCAGTGGCATTGATGCCGACAGCCCCCGCGCCACTGGTGATGATCTGGCCAATGTTGGTCAGGATATTGGTATTTCCGTTGATGGCCTCCAGGCCATAGCCACTGCCGAACGTGCGTAGCAACCCCCGGTTGAGCAAGGTGTTGCCAGTCGCCGGCAGAAGTGAACTGCCATCCACCAACATGGCATCGGAGTTGTTGCCATGGGTGACGATGCTGCCGGCGGTGTCGTTGACCAACAGGTTGTGGCTTCCAGCGGAAAACATGCCCTCTGACTGGAATCCCGAGGTCTCGATGAGTCCCTGGTTGGTCACGCTGTCGGTATCGCCAATATTGACGGCGTCGTAGACAGTGCTGCTGGCCTGGGTAATCGTGCCCTCGTTCAGCACACTGCTCTGGTTGCCCAGGGCAATGGTGCTGCCACCCGAAACATTGAGTTCCGCTCCCGCAAGCACATGAACGGTAACGTTGGTGGCGCCCGAAACAGCAACGACTGCCTGTGGATCCGGATTGGGAGTGCTGGCGTCGCAGGTGACGGCTTGCCCGGTAGAAGGCGCATGGTTGTCGCAAACCGCATAGCTGGGTGCGGCGAGAGCAAACAACGCAACCGGCACCAGGTTGAAGCGACAGAAGATCAGCGGATCGACGAAGGCCATGGCCGACATCCCGCATAAGACCTCGACCGCTCAGCCCGGCCGCAGAGCCACGCTGCGCGCCCGCCGGTGCGTTTGCGAAACTTGCCCGGCCTGTTTAGTTTGCGCCCATTCACGGGCAGCAAACACCGTATTTCTACGGAGAGAGTCTCTCCTCCAGGAGCGCACCCAGGGCGCGACAGAACGAAGGGTCAGTGACTTCGTAATGCCCCGGTCGTGCGCAGGGGTGCGCTCCTACTTTGAGATGTACGGCGTAGCTCAAAGCATCGGCAGCTTCAGTCCCTGCTCCTTCGCGCATTCGATGGCGATGTCGTAGCCGGCATCGGCATGACGCATCACGCCCGTGCCCGGATCGTTCCACAGCACGCGCGCGATGCGCTTGTCGGCCGCTTCGCTGCCGTCGCACACGATCACCACGCCCGAATGCTGCGAATAACCCATGCCCACGCCGCCACCATGGTGCAACGACACCCAGGTCGCGCCGCCAGCGACATTCAACATTGCATTCAGCAGTGGCCAGTCGCTGACCGCGTCGGAACCGTCGCGCATCGCTTCGGTTTCGCGATTCGGACTGGCCACAGAGCCGGAATCGAGGTGATCGCGGCCGATCACCACCGGCGCCTTCAGCTCACCCTTGCGCACCATCTCGTTGAATGCGAGGCCGAGCTTGTGGCGCAGGCCAAGGCCGACCCAGCAGATGCGCGCAGGCAGGCCCTGGAAGCTGATGCGCTCCTTGGCCATGTCCAGCCAGCGATGCAGGTGCGGGTCATCGGGGATCAGCTCCTTCACCTTCTGGTCGGTCTTGTAGATGTCTTCCGGATCGCCGGACAAGGCCACCCAGCGGAAAGGACCGACGCCGCGGCAGAACAGCGGCCGCACATACGCCGGCACGAAACCGGGAAACGCAAACGCGTTCGCGCAGCCTTCGTCCTTCGCCATCTGGCGGATGTTGTTGCCGTAGTCGAAGGTGGGAATGCCCTGCGCGTGGAATGCCAGCATGGCTTCAACGTGCTTCTTCATCGACTGCTTCGCGGCCTTCGCGGTGCCTGCCGGGTCGCTCTTGCGACGCTCGAACCACTGCTCCACCGTCCAGCCTTCCGGCAGGTAGCCGTTGACCGGGTCATGCGCGCTGGTCTGGTCAGTGACCGCATCCGGACGCACGCCGCGGCGCACCAGTTCCGGCAGCACGTCGGCGGCATTGCCGAGCAGCGCGATCGAGTTCGCCTCGCCGGCGGCGGTGTACTTGGCGATGCGCGCGAGCGCATCGTCGAGATCGGTCGCCTGCTCGTCGACATAACGCGTCTTCAGGCGGAAATCGATGCTCCTCTGCTGGCATTCGATATTCAGCGAGCAGGCGCCGGCCAGGGTCGCGGCCAACGGTTGCGCACCGCCCATGCCGCCGAGGCCGGCGGTGAGGATCCACTTGCCCTTGAGGTTGCCGGCGTAATGCTGGCGACCCATCTCCACGAACGTCTCGTAGGTGCCCTGCACGATGCCCTGCGAACCGATGTAGATCCACGAGCCGGCCGTCATCTGGCCGTACATCATCAGGCCCTTCTTATCGAGCTCGTTGAAGTGCTCCCAGTTCGCCCAGGCCGGCACCAGGTTCGAGTTCGCCAGCAGCACGCGCGGCGCGTCCGGGTGGGTGGGAAACACGCCCACGGGTTTGCCGGACTGGATCAACAGCGTTTCGTTGTCATTGAGCTCGCGCAGTGCGCGCAGGATCGCGTCGAAACACTCCCAATTGCGGGCGGCGCGACCGATGCCACCGTAGACGACGAGTTCGGCAGGATTCTCGGCGACTTCCGGATCCAGGTTGTTCTGCAGCATGCGGAATGGCGCTTCAGTGAGCCAACTTTTGCAGTTCAACTCAGCGCCGCGCGGCGCGCGGATGGTACGGGTGGTATCGATACGGGTGGGGGCATTCATGAACGAGAGCTCCGACAAATCGAACGCCGAGTATAGGCCAGCTCAGGCGTCGCCCACGTCTTGCACTGCGGCAAACCGGGTTACTTTTCGGATGCCTTGCTCCCCGCTTTCGATTGCAATGCAAGCGCGGCCTGCAGCCGCAGCAAGGTCTTGTGCGCCTTTGGATCGGTATCGAAGTGCGACGCGTAATAGTCCACGGTCTCCTTGAGGCCGGCGCGCGGCTGGTTCAGCTGGATCTCTGATCGCATCAGCCAGCCATAGGGCTCGTTCGGGTACATGTCGATCAGGTGATTGTCCAGCTCCCACGCTTTGTCCCATTCGTGGGTCATGTTGACGTAGAGATAGCCAAGCTGCTTCCACACCGTCTCGTCGTTTGGCGCCAGCGCGATGGCGGCGCGATAGTCTTTTTCCGCCTTTGCGTAGTCATTCAAGGATTCGTAGGCGTAACCACGCGCCTTGTAATAAGCCTCGTTCCTTGGATCGCCAGCGAGCAGCTTGTCGCCCTCATGCGCAGCCCACTGCGATTCGTCGAACTCATTAAGGTTGAATGCGCGGTGCAGCCGCACGTCATCCAGGTCCGGCGAGAAGCGCAGCGCCTCGGAGAAATACACGACAGAAAGCTCGAGGTGATGGCTCGACTCCGACGCGTAGCCGGCACTCATCAGTTGCTGCGCCGTCGACACTTGGTCGAATACGGTGGGATACAGCCCGAGCTGCTCCTTCGTATGGCAATCGCAGTCGTCCAGATTTGCCTCGTAGCCGAGTTCCTTCTCAAGCAGCAATATCAACAGCGGATTCTCCTTCGCATGGGCCTGCGCATCCTGCGCGATGCGCGTCATCGCGCCGAGTGATCCGCCCCACTTTGGCTGGAACTTCCACAGCAGGGCGTCGTAGATGTGGAAATTCGCCGGATCGACGGCGAGGCCCTGTTTCGCGGCGCGCGTCGCATACGCCTCTCCGGCGCTGAGCCCACCCACGTTGATCATGGTGACGTAGGCGGGTGTGACGCGCGGGTCCAGTTCGATGGCCTTGCGCAGATCCTCATCCGCCATGGCCAGCAACCGCTCCATCGATGCGATGTTGCTCTGCGGCGTGTTGCGCATGTAGTCGCTGCCACGCGCGTCATATGCCATGGCCTCATAGACCTGGCCGCTCGCAGCGTATGCAAACGCACTTTTCGGCGAATCCCGCTTCCACGCGTCGATGATCGCGCGGGCATCCAGGCTGCCGTTCTTGAATAGCTGATCATAGGTACGATCCAGCAATGCCCCGGCCCCAGGCTGGGTCGATTTCGCGTCAAGCAGCTTTTGCAGTCGTCGATCGAGCTCCGCTGCCTGCCCGTGCTGCACCAACGACTGCACGTCGGAAAACGTCATCAGCGGCTGCGTGCGGTAGCGGCAATAGGCAACCACTGCGTCCCTTGACCAGTGACTGCCCGGCGGATCCGGGTACGCAAGACACCGTTGCATCGGGTCCGCAATCGACTCGGCCTGTTTCGCCAGCTTGAGGAAAGCATAGACCTCGGCGCGGGTGAACAACCGCCCCTTGATACCGGCCAGCCGGTACTCCTGCTGTTCCTTTGCCTGCGCCTGTGCCCGCGACTGGACGGTGATCTCGTTCATCCGTCGCACAAAGCGTCCCGTCTGCCATGTCGCGAACACCAGTCCGAAGACAACAAACAGGGCGATCGCCCCACCCTGCAGCCAATGTCGACGTGATCCCATGTGGCGCCTCCCCCAAGGCCGGATGATCCCCGCCGGAGTATCGGGGCGAATGTGATCCGGGAGAAGACCCGGGCACAAAGGTCCCCGGCGCGCCGACCTGATCGGCCATCCGTGGCCATCTGGCTGATTGAATGCCGGATTTGGCGCACCCAGACTGACGCAGGGACTCCTGGCGTGACCGTCGCGGTTACTTGTGGGAGAACTTCCATGAGCGCGAAATACCCGCTTTCGTTGCTGGTGCTCACATTCATGTGCCTGCCGGCAGGGGCCCTCGCCGCCGACAAGAGCGCCCCGTCTGATCAGGAGTTGATCGCGAGCGCGATGCGCGCCGCGCCGCCGGGCGTGGCGAAGAACGCGACGATCGTCGTGGTGGAAGCGCAGGGCAAGATGCGAACGCTCCGCCAGGGCACGAATGGCTTCACCTGCATGCCGGACAATCCCGCCACGCCGGGACCTGATCCCATGTGTTTGGACAAGAACGCGATGGAATGGGCGAATGCGTGGATGTCGCACAAGCCACCGCCGGTCGGAAAGATTGGCCTGATGTACATGCTGGAAGGCGGCACGGATGCGAGCAACACTGATCCGTACGCGGCAGGACCGACGCCGGGCAACCACTGGATCAAGACCGGCCCGCACGTGATGGTGGTCGGCGCCGACGCGGCGTTCTACGACATCTATCCGAAGGACCCGAATCCGGACACCAGTGCACCGTACGTGATGTGGGCCGGCACGCCCTATCAGCACCTGATGGCTCCCATCAAATGAGACCCTGCTGACGGGTCGATCATTGATGTCCGAAAACGGCGAGTCGGCGCCGTGCGGTGGTGCTAGCCTTCGTACATGGCCACCACCCATGACCCACTCCCCGACGCACGCGTTTGCGAACAGGCGCGCCTGAGCCGCGATGCCCGCTTCGACGGATTGTTTTTCACGGCCGTCACCAGCACGCGGATCTATTGCCGCCCGGTGTGTCCGGCGCCAGCGCCGAAACCTCAGAACGTGCGCTATTACGCGAGCGCGGCCGCCGCCGAGGCGGCCGGGTTCCGCCCTTGCCTGCGCTGCCGGCCGGAGCTGTCTCCCGGCAACGACGCGTGGCAGCGTGGTGATCACGTCATCGCCCGCGCGCTGAAGCTGATGGAAAGCGGCGCTATGGACGAGTTGTCGATGGATGCGATGGCTGCGCGCGTCGGACTCGGCGCCCGGCAGTTGCGCCGGCTGTTTGTGGAGCGGCTCGGCGCCCCACCGATCGACGTGCACACGACGCGCCGCCTGCTGTTTGCGAAGCAGCTGTTGACGGAAACGTCGATGCCCGTCACCGAGGTGGCGATGGCGTCCGGCTTTCGCAGCCTGCGCCGCTTCAACGCCGCGTTCCTGCAGGCGAACCGCATTCCACCGCGCGAATTGCGGCGCCTTCCGAAAGCGGCCACGGACGATGCGATCACGCTGCGGCTGGGTTATCGGCCTCCCTACGATTTCGATGCGATCCTCACGTTCCTGCGAGGTCGCGCGCTGCCGGGCGTGGAACAGGTCGACGAGCACAGCTATGCGCGCGTGTTCGGCCCGGCCGACGCTCCGGGCTGGCTGCGCCTCAGCGCATGGCCCGGCGAAGAACACGCGCTGCAGTTGCAACTGCATTGCCCGCAGCCGGCGCAGATGCTTGGCGTCGTGGCGAGGCTGCGCCGCATGTTCGACCTGGATGCGTGCCCGCAGTCCGTCGGTGACGCATTGCGCGAAAGTTCCGTGCTGCGCCCGCTACTTCGCAAGCGCCCGGGCCTTCGCCTTCCGGGTGGCTGGGACGGATTCGAGATCGCGGTACGCGCGATTCTCGGCCAGCAGGTCAGTGTCGCGGCCGCACGCACGCTCGCCACGCGCATCGTGCATCGCTACGGCACGCCGGTGGCCGGCTCGCCGCCCGGGCTGGAGCGGCTGTTTCCCGGCCCGGAGATTTTGGTGGACGTGGATCTGCGCGAGGTCGGCCTCACCGCCGCGCGCGCGGCCACCGTGCGTGGCGTGGCGCGGGCGCTGCTGGATGGCCGCATCGCGTTTCATAGCGAGCAGCCGCTCGATGAATTCGTCGCGCACTGGGTTGAGCTGCCGGGTATCGGCGAATGGACGGCGCACTATATGGCGATGCGTGCGCTGAGCCATCCGGATGCGTTTCCCGCCGCCGACCTGATCCTGCGCCGCATGGCGGCCGGCGATGCGCCAGCGCTGAGCACGAAGGCATTGACCACGCTTGCCGAGGCGTGGCGGCCATGGCGGGCCTACGCCGTGATGCACCTGTGGCGCAGCGCCAGCGATGCGGCTCTGGCCGCCGCCAAACCCGGCAAAGCCCGGCGGGCCGCCTGATGTCCGGCACACACGCCCTCTGGTACGACGAGATGCCGAGCCCGGTCGGCATGTTGCGGCTGGTCGCTGACGAGATGGGGTTGCGCGAAATCTGGTTCGAGCGAGGCAGCCACCGCAAGGCCGCGCAGCCGCACTGGCTGCGCGCGCCCGAATCGTTGGCGGCAGCACGGCGACAGCTGGAGGAATATTTCGCGGGCACGCGCCAGCAGTTCGATCTGGCCTTGCATCCGCAAGGCACGCCGTTCCAGTTGGCCGTGTGGTGGGAACTGGCGCGCATTCCTTACGGCGGCACGATCAGCTACGGCGAACTTGCGCGCCGCATCGGACAGCCCCTGGCCATGCGCGCCGTGGGCGCCGCGAACGGCCGCAACCCGTTGCCGATCGTTCTGCCGTGCCACCGCGTGATCGGCGCGGACGGCAGTCTGACCGGATTCGGTGGTGGCCTGCCGACCAAGCGCTACCTGCTGTCCCTGGAAGACCGCATCGCGCACGGCGACCTGTTTGGCGCCAACGCATTGGCGAAATGACCGGTCACCGGCACCTGCGTGGGCGCGTCGCACGCGGCGATGTCATCGCTGCTCGAGTCATGTCCGGGCGCGGCGATAAGCGCCGCATGACGGGCACGTTCTAACGCCCACCCTCGACCGGCGGCGTCACCGCCTGCTGGTAGGGATCCAGCAACGCGTGCGGGTTGGATTTATAGCGATCACCGGCGTGCCCGGGCTCGATCGTCGAGTTCGCTGCGTGCGGGTGCTCGGCCATCGCAGTCCGCGATGTCGGCGGCCGCGTTTGCTCGCCCGAGGTGCGCTGTGCATCTAGCGGAGATGCGACCGTGCCGGACGAAGCATTCGCCGCCACCGCCGCGGGCTGCTCAGTGGCGATCGCCTGTTGCGCCAGCGCCGTCCCCCTCACGCCGAGCATCACGACCAGGGCGAGGGCCCTCGCGCAGCATAAAGGACGTGAAATGGTCATCTCGATGGGCGATGATGGGGGATTCGAATTATAGTACTGGACCGTACATGAAAATACCGTTTCGCCTGTTGCTTGGTTCGCTGATCGCGCTTGGCGCCGGATGCGCCACCCAACCCGCACCAACACCGGCCTCGGTATCCTCGTTCAGTACATCCAGCTCGAATGCTGCGCCCACCCCGTTGCTGCTGATTTCGATCGATGGCTACCGCAGCGACTACTTCGCCCGCGGACTCAGCCCCACCCTGGAGCAACTGGCCAAGGACGGTGTGCATGCGACCGGCATGCAGCCGTCGTTTCCGTCCCTGACGTTTCCGAATCACTACACCATCGTCACCGGCTTGCGTCCGGATCACCACGGCATCGTCAACAACACGATGGTCGACCCGGTGCTCGGCAATTTCACGCTCGGCAACCGCGATGCGGTCAGCGATGGGCGCTGGTGGGACCAAGGCACGCCGTTGTGGGAAACCGCCCGGCAACATGGGCTCCGGAGCGCGACCATGTTCTGGCCCGGCTCGGAGGCGAACATCCATGGCAGCCACCCCGAATTCTGGAAGCCCTACGACGGCAGCGTGACGCCGGCGCAGCGCGTGGACCAGGTGCTCGCGTGGCTGGATCTCCCCGCCAGCGAGCGCGCCTCCTTCTTCACCCTGTATTTCGATGACGTCGACCACGCCGGCCACACCTACGGCCCGGACACGCCGCAGGTCGACCAGGCGCTGCGCGATACCGACGCCGCGATGGCGCGGCTGTTGCAGGGCCTGAAGCAACGCGGGCTGCTCGATCGCATCAACGTGATCGTGCTGGCCGACCACGGCATGGCGTCGGTGCCGGCGGATCACAGCGTGATGCTCGACAAGCTGATCCTGCTCAATCGCGTGGACGTGGTGAGCCTTGGCGTGCTCGCCGGCCTCAATCCCACACCCGGCCACGATTTCGCGAAGATCGAAGCCCAACTGGAGAAGCCGCAGAAGCACATGACCTGCTGGGACAAGTCGCGCGTCCCGGCGCGCCTCGCCTACGGCAGCAACCCGCGCGTGCCGCAGCTGTTGTGCCTGGCCGATGTGGGTTGGCGCATCACCACCACCTCGCATGTGGCCAAGAAGAACGGCAAGCTGAGCCTTGGCGAGCATGGTTACGACAACGAGGCGCCGCAGATGCAGGCGCTGTTTGTCGCCCACGGTCCGGCGTTCCGCCAGGGCGTCACGGCGCCGTCGTTCCCGAACGTGGACGTCTACCCGCTGATGGCCCACCTGCTTGGCCTTCCGGCTGCCGCCAATGACGGCGACTACCAGGCAGTGAAGGACATGCTCAGGCCCGAGGCGCAGTAAAGGCCTCACGCCCACGGCAGGAGCGCGCCTGCGCGCTCCTGCAACCAACAAGGGTAATCGGCGGGCAGCGCCCTTATTGCGGAATCGGGGGCTCGGTGCCCGGCGACGGCGGACCCGGCAGCGGCGGCAAGCGATACAGGCGCCATGCGATCAGCAAGCCCGCCAGCACCAGCGCCGCGACGAACAACGCCACACCGTTCCAGCCGTGCGAGGCATAGAACAGGCCACCGCTGGCGCCCGCCACGCTCGATCCCATGTAATACGAGAACAGGTACATCGACGACGCCTGCGCCTTGGCGTTGCCCGCGCGCCGGCCCACCCAGCTGCTGGCGATGGAGTGGCCGCCGAAGAAGCCGAACGTGACCGCCACGATGCCCAGCACGATCACCGGCAGGGGCCGCGCCATGGTGAGGCCCACGCCGGCCAGCATCAGCACGAACGCCGTCCACAACACCTTGCGCCGCCCCAGCCGTCCGGCCAGGTGCCCCATCCACGCTGAACTGAAGGTGCCGATCAGGTAGACGCTGAAGATCGCGCCGACCACCGCCTGGCCGAGGTTGTAGGGCGGGGCCAGCAGGCGGTAGCCGATGTAGTTGTAGACGGTGACGAACGCGCCAAGCAGCAGGAAGCCCTCGGCGAACAGCCATGGCAGGCCGGGGTCACGGAACGTCAGCGCGAAACGCCGAAGCAGCGCTCCGAGATGCAGCGGATGGTGCACGTGGTGGCGCGACGGTGGCAGCATCCGCCAGAACGCCAGCCCCGACACCAGCCCGATCAGGCCAACCGTGGCCACGCCCCAGCGCCAGCTCACGAAGTCTGCCATCACGCCGGCGACCAGGCGCCCGCCCATGCCACCGATGGCGTTGCCGCTGATGTACAGCCCCATGCCCAGGCCGATCGACTCGGGGTGCATCTCCTCGCTGAGATAGGTCATGGCCACCGCGGGCAAGCCGCTGAGGGTCAGGCCAAGCAAGGCGCGCAGGATCAGCAGCATGTGCCAGTCCGGCACCATGGCGGTCAGCAGCACGAGCACCGCTGAGGACACCAGCGAAGCCGTCATCACCGACTTGCGCCCCCATGCATCGGATACGCCACCGGCGAACAGCATCGCGAACGCCAGCACGCCGGTGGTGAGCGACAACGACAGCGAAGCGGTGGCCGCGCTCACGCCATAGTCGCGGCTGAACTCCGGCATCAGCGGCTGGATGCAGTACAGCAGGCCGAAGGTCGCCAGGCCGGCGGCGAACAGGGCCCAATTGGTCCGGCGGAACACCGCCGTGCCATGACGGATGTACTCAGCCGGCTCAAGTTCCTGTCCACCAGGCCGATGCCCCGCTTGAGACACCGCGTCCACGCCATCCTGACTTGCCATGCCACAACCGCCTGCGAGCTTTACACGCTGCAAGCATAGGACTTGCGGCTGCGGCGATCGACCGGCGTCACTCAAACACCTGTTTGGCAAGGTTTCGCCGGCCCGTTCGCAAGAGTTCGCGCATTCCGGCGGCGGGCGAAAACGTGATACATAAGGCACATTGAGATCCGACCGACGGACTGGCGGACTCATTGCCCGGTAACTGGGGACCGGGCAAAACCAGGGGGATGTAAGGTGTATCGCGAACCCGTAGTGGTTTTCGTCGCATGCATGTTCGCCGCGCTCTTCGCGCTGGTGGCGCATGCCTCGCCCCTGAGCGCCCCGAGGCCGGACCTGCAGGTCGCCGCCCTGCCCGCCTCCATGCCGGCGCCTACGTCCGCGCAGGTAATCCATGGCGCGCTGGATGCCGCCTTTGTCTCCTCCGGCAGGCCTTACACGCCCAATGCCGTCGAGCAGCAGCGCTGGTACCGGCTCACCCTCAGCCACGACTGGAACCAGCCCACCTCGCCGGTGCTGAACTTCAGTGGCGCGACCTACATCCGCATCACCGTCTACGCGCCTCCGGATTACCAGCCGCACGAGCTGTGGTTTGCCCAGACCGAGCAGGCGCCACGATTCACCCGCCACCATCTGGCGGTGGAGCTGCCACACGACCTTCGCGCCGGGCAACCCATCTACGTGCAGGTCGCGTCGGACAGCTTCACGCGGCAGATCAAGGCCAACATCACCGACCTGGCCCGCTACCAGGCATCGGATCTGAATCACGTCCGGCTGACCACGCTGTTCGCCAGCGTGCAGTTCACCATGATCCTTGCCGCGCTCTGCCTCTGGGTGGTGCTGCGCGACCGCGTGCTGACCTACTTCATCGGCTATGCCGCGTTCCAGCTGATGTACCAGATGCTGATGAGCGGCGAACTCTACGAGCTGCCCGGCGGCAGGCTGCTGGCGCCGCTGGATACGCATGCGCCGTGGCTGTTCGCCGCGCTGAGCGCGCCGCTGTCGATGTCTTTCATCATCGAGTTCTGCGATCTGCGCCAGATCACGCCGTTCGGCGCGCGCGTACTGGGATGGATGCGCTGGCCGTTTGTGGTCGCCGCGCCGCTGCTGTGCCTGCCGTTCGCCATCCGCACGCATGCGCTGGCCAGCTCGTTCAACCTGTGGTTCATCGTCTCGTCGACGTGGTCGCTGGGCGTGGTGATTCTCGCCGTGATACGGGGCGGACGGCAGGCGCGCTTCTTCCTGGTGGCGTGGATGCCTCAGGTCGCCTTGACAATTGTTCGGACGACGCAGGTGCTGCTGGCGCTGGACCAGCCCGCCTGGCTGGAATACGGCTATCCCTTCACCATGGCGTTCTCCAGCATCGTGGTCACCATCGGCCTGGCGGACCTGTCGCTGCGCGCGCGACGCGAGCGCGACATGGCGCATCATCTGGCCGATCACGATGCACTCACCGGCGTACTCAACCGTCGCGCCCTGGTGCGCCGCCTGCATGCCGCGATCACCGAGGCGCGCCTGCAAAAGGAGCCGCTGGCGCTGCTGTTCCTGGACATGGACCACTTCAAGTCGATCAACGACCGCTACGGCCACCCGGCCGGCGATGCCTGCCTGCGCGCGGTGGCCGAGGCGATTGGCGACGAGCTGCGCCCCGGGGACTGGCTGGGCCGCTATGGCGGCGAGGAATTCGTGATCGGCCTGCCCGGCGCCAGCCACGACAACGCCATGGCGATCGGCGAGCGCGTCCGCCATCGCATCGAGGCCCTGCACGTGCATACCCGCGGCAGCACGCTGCAAACCACGGTGAGCGTGGGCGTCGCCTGCCTGGAAGGCCTTGCCGACACCGCCGACGATCTCATCGCGCGTGCCGACGGCGCGCTCTATCGCGCCAAGACCGACGGCCGTAACCGCATCGTCTCGCACGACCCGATCGCCGCCACCGGCAGCTGACCACAAGGACCTTCGTGGATACATTTCGCGCGTTACGTTGGCAGGACCTGGAGGCAGGCGACGTCCTGCTGCACATGGGATGCGGTGAACTGTCCCGCCTGATCGCCTGGGTGGGCGACAGCGCTTACAGCCACACCGCCGTGGTGATGGACGGCGAACAACTGATCGAGGCGGCCGCCAGCGGCGTAAGGCTCGCCGCGCTGGCTGATCGCCCCGGCATGGTCGCGAACTTCCACTACATCGACGTGTTCCGGCCCAGCTGCCTGGAAGGGCATGACCGTGATGCAAGAGTCGCGCTGCTGCGCAATGCGCTGATGCCCTACGTCGGCCGCCCCTACCCGATGACGTCGCTTTTCACGCTCGGACTGGTGTGCGCCGTGCGCAACAAGATTCCCGGCAGCCGCGACCTCAGGCGCGTGCTGCGCATGGCGCTGGACCTGGTGATCGACAACGATCCGAACCAGGTGGTCTGCAGCGAACTGGTCTACCGCGGGTTCGACGAGGCGGTGACCGAACCGCCGCACGCCTTGCGCCTGCCCATCGTGACGCGCTCGCGCCAGCACACGCCGCTGCCGGACATCGATCTGCTTGCGCTGGCGCACGAGTGCCTGGATGACCTGCGCCGCGCCGGCCGCAAGCCCAGCGTCGCCACCGAGATCGCCCTGCTCGCGGCGCCCATGCACGGCATGCATGAAGTCACCCTCGCCGCCAGCGCCGATGCCCCCGACCACGACGACCTGGGCATCCGCTTGCAGCAGGCGCGCGCACGACTGGGCCTGGACGAGTCCGGCCACATGCCACTGCAGGCCAGCATGGCCATGTCCTTGCCCGAACCCACGCCCAACCCGAAGACGGTGCTGCCCGCTGATCTCGAATTCAGTCCGGGCCTGTTGAAAATCGGCAGGCTCAGCATGGCGACGGCCTAGCGGCCGTCGGCGCCGTAGGCCCAGCCCAGGAACACGGGAAGCACGCGCTTCCACGTTGCCTGGTTGTGCTCGCCATCGGGCAACAGGTAAAACGCGACGTCGTCGCTGCACGAGGGATGCGCGGCGTAGTCCATGTCCACGCGATAGCCAAGGTCGCGCAGGCCGGGCCGTTGCGTGCCATCCGGCGCGCGGAAGCCCTGGACCAGATCCTCGAGATCCTCCACCGCGTCGATGATGCCGTTGCCATTGCGGTCGTTGGTTTCCTCGCGTGCGCCAATGGCGAACCAGAAGCGCAATCCCTGTCGCGGCGTCGAGTGGGCAAGCATGGCCTGCGCCAGCCGCGTGTCTTCCACCGCCTCCGCGCTGCTGCGGTCCGCCGCCAGCCAGAATGACGGCGAAAACGCGGCAACCTGGCCAAACACCTCCGGATACTGCCAGCCCAGGTTGAACGCATTGAGTCCGCCCAGCGACCAGCCCAGTGCGGTACGTCCGCGCGGCGTAGCCTGCGTGCGGTAATGGGCATCGACATAGGGCACGAGTTGCGTCGCCACCCATTCGGAATACTCGTAGGCGCGGCTGCCGATCAGACCAATCCGCGATCCGCCCACCACGCTGCGTCGGCGCGCGCGGTCGGACAGGCCGTAGCCGGAGGCGCGATCGGCAAGCATGTCGATCGCTACCACGATCACCGGCTCGATCGCCTGCTTCGCGTACAGCGAGGAAAGCGTCTGCGTCAGCCCCACCGCTTCCATGTCCTGGCCGTCATTCGCATACAACACGGGATAGCGCCGGCCATGCGCCGCCTCCTCCGCATACCCAGGCGGCAGATAGATCGTCAGCTTGATCTGCTCCGGGGCGAACGCCTTGGCGTCCAGAGCCAGATGCGAGATAGCGATGGCGTGTTCGCCAGCGACATCCGCCTGCGGTGTGGCCGACGCGCCCGCGCTCAGAAGCGTCGACAGCGCCAGCAGGCACAACACCAAAGCCTCTCTCATACTCGTCACTCCACCACCATCAACCAGCCCATTGCCCAGCTCCACCGAAATGGCCTTACCGGGTTTGAACATCGCCGCCTGGAAACCTTCCACCGACTGCGCCTCGCCACCATCCCTGTCCAGCGTCCATCTTCCATCCGTGACTCAGCTTTCGGGTCACAGCGCCGGTGTGTAACCCGGTTTCCGGCAACTGGGAAGTTCCAGATGGACCCGGCAGCGGCGCAGGTCACCTGGTGATGGCCATCAGGCTCCCCGATCCGTGCGCAAGGTGCGCAACTCCTCGACATGCCCTGCCGCGGACCGCCCACTGATCCACCCGAACAGCGCGATGCCGACCACGATCATCCCGGCGCCGATGGCGGAGTAGCCGCTGGGCCAGGCCTCGCCGAGGAAGCTCGCGCCGATCACGGTGGCGAACAACAGCTCCGCCGCCTGCATCGCCTCCACTGCGGCAAGTGCGGTTGGTTCGCTGCGCACCATGTCGGTGGCGCGGAAGAACAGCACGGTGGCGATCACACCCGACGACAACGCGACGCCGCCCGCGAGCAGGATTTCACGCCAGCCCGGCGGACCGACGATGGTCCAGGTGATCGCGGCCAGCAGCAGCCACAATGGCCAGCTGCACAAGGTCATGCCGAACACGCGCTGGGTGGCGCCGATGCGCGTGCCACTCCCTTCCAGATGCAGCAGAAGCATGCGGTTGCCGAGCGGATAGGCGAAGGCGGAGAAAACCACCGCCGCCATCGCCAGCCAGTCGCTGGTGCGCAGGCGTCCCTGCGCATGCCCCCATTGCAGCGCGAATACGCCGGCCACGATCAGCATGCCGATCACCACGCTGCGCCATGGCAGGCGGCGACGATCGTCGCGATAGATGAAGGGAGACAGCAAAGGACCCGCCAGCACGGTGGTCTGGAAGCTTCCCGCCACCAGCCAGGAGGGGCCACTGTTGGCGGCCCAGGTCAGCGGCAGGCCGAACAAGACGAAGCCCACCGCGCTCCACTTGAGCCACACGCGCGGGTGGTTGCGCAGTTCCGTGGGCAGCTCGCCGAGGCCGCCCTGCCAGGGAAGCGCGATGGCGAGCAACGGCAGGGTGATCAGGTAACGCAGGATCACCGCCCACGCCCAGTGGCCGCCACCGGCCACCAGGCTGCGGTTCAGCACGTAGGTCATGGTGAAGAACAGCGCTGCGCACAGCGCCAAGCCTACCGCGGCGATCGCGTTGGAACGCATTGGCATCCCGTTGCCCAAAGAGGCGAGTGTCGCAAATGCGTCTGTGTTTTCGTAGCCGGGGAAACCGCCACAATCTTCCAGACACACGAGAAGACCGGATGCCCTGGTCGTCATTCCCGCGAAAGCGGGAGGCGCTTTACAACAGCGAAGCTGGTCACCCAGTGACTTTGCTCCTCACTGCATAAAAGTCACTGGATTCCTGCCTGCGCAGGAATGACGAGCTTGAAGCGGACCGCGTCGGAAGTGGACCGCTGCGCCACTCCCGACCCACCTGCATGATTCGGCTCTTACGCCGACACTGCGGAAGCAAGCGGCAAAGCCAGCTGCACCACCAAGCCACCACCCTCGGCATTGCTGGCGCGCACTTCACCGCCATGGGCCTGCACCACCCGCTGCACGATGGCCAGCCCCAGTCCATGGCCGCCCGCGCGTGCGGCATTGCTGCCGCGGAACAGCGGACGGAACAGCGAGTCCAGCTCGCCAGCAGGCACGCCGGGGCCGTGGTCGCGAATGGCCAGATCGACCTCGGTTGCGCCGGACCGCGCGCTGAGCTCCACACGACCGCCCTCCGGGCTGAACTTGATCGCGTTCGCAATCAGGTTGTCCAACGCACGCTCCAGCAGCAGCTCGCTGCCAGAGACGACGGCTGGCGCCGGCGCGTCGGCGGCAAGCGTGATGCCGCGCGCCGTCGCCTCCACGCCGGCGCGCCGCACGCATTCGCGCAGCAGTGCGGACACATCGACCGGGCCGCGGCTCTCGCCGGGGATGCCACCCTCCAGGCGCGACAGCGCCAGCATCTCGCCGGTCAGGCCGTCCATTCGACTGATCTCCTGCTCGGCCTGCTCGAAATAGCGCGCTGCTTCTTCGCGGTCGCGGCTGCGTCGCGCCAGGTCGAGGATCAGGTGCAGGCGCGCCAACGGCGAACGCAGTTCGTGCGACAGGTCCTGCAGCACGCTGCGGTCATGCGCGACCAGCGCCTCGATGCGCTCGGCCATCGCATCGAAATCGCGCGCGAGGTGGGCCAGCTCGTCCTGGGCGTCCCGGCCCTGCCCTTCAACGCGCGCGGACAATTCGCCCGAGGCCATGCGCCGCGTCGCCCGGCGGATCGCTTCCACCGGCTTGGCCACGCGCCGCGCCACCCACCAGCCCACCAGGCCAATGAACAGCAGCGACAGCACGCCCTGGATGGCCAGGAAAATGCTCTGCCGCGTCCGTGGACGCAGTCTCGAATGCGTGCGACTCAGCGCCACCAACTGGCGCGTCTTGCCGTCCGCGCCATGCACCTGCTGCACGGCGACGTAAAGGTTCGGCCAGGGCTGCAGCACCAGGTCGCGCTGCTCGCCCAGCCAGGTCGGCAAGGATTCGCGCATCACGCTCGGCATGCGGATCGGCGCCAGTTCCTGGCCATTCTCGAACAGGGTGGCCTCGATGCCTTCGCGCCGCTGTTGGGCCGACCAATCCGCCAGCGCAGTGGATCCGCCGCCCTCGTAAGCCTTGTCCGCCCCCTGCGCCAGCACGGACCAATTGATTTCCACCGCCGTGCTGAATTCGATGAAGCTTTGCGTCAGGAAGCCGCCGAGCATCAGAGCCAGCAGGTTGGCCGCGCAGAAGCTGAGCAGGAGGCGCCAGTACAGCGAACTCTTGAACGGACTCATGCGCTGCCCGCCACCAGGCTGTAGCCCGCGCCGCGTACCGATTCGATGCGCGGCGACTGGCCCGATGCATCGGCCAGCTTGTGGCGCAGGCGGCTTACGTGCACGTCGATGCTGCGGTCGAAGCGCTCCAGCTCACGACCCAACGCCATGCGCGTCAGCGTGGCCTTGTCCACCAGCTCGCCGGTGCGCTGGGCCAGTGCGAGCAGCAGCTGGAATTCGGCGCCGGTCAGGCTCAGCTCCTGCTCATCCACGTAGGCGCGACGCTCCCCCGGCTCCAGCCGCAGGTTGCCCACTTGCATCGCCCCGGCCGCTACCGGCGTGGACCGCCGCAATTGCGCACGCACGCGCGCCAGCAGCTCGCGAGGCAGACACGGCTTGGTGAGGTAGTCGTCGGCGCCCAGCTCCAGACCGATCACGCGGTCCACCGGTTCACCCTTGGCCGACAGCATGATCACCGGCAGACGGTGCTTGAGCCGCAGCTCGCGCAGCGTGTCCAGGCCGTCGCGCCCGGGCATCATCACGTCGAGGATCAGCAGGTCTGGCCGCATCGCAGGATTGTGCAGGTGGGCCAGCCCGGTGTCGCTGTCATGGGCGACATCGACCGCGAAGCCTTCGCGTTGCAGGTATTCGGCCAGCAGGGCGGCCAGAGCGCGGTCGTCGTCGACGATGAGGATTCTTGGCATGGTTTTCAGTAACTCCCGGGGGAATTCAAGCCGCGCCGCCCGGTGAACTCCAACGGCTTTACCCTTCTTTACCTTTTGGCAAAGAACATACACATGGGGATGTCGTCAAATAGACCGTGACCACTGCAGTTGTCCATTCCAACGACAATAGGATCTCCCCCATGCGCAAGAACGTTACCCTCGCCCTGGCCCTGGCGTCCGCCATGGCTCTCGCTCCCGTCGCGATGGCCGTCGCTCAGGACGGCGGCTGGCACGGCCATGGCCACGGCCATGGCGCCCTCTTCGAGGCGGCCAGCAAGCTCAACCTGACCGATGCCCAGAAGGCCAACATCAAGCAGATCATCCAGAACGCCCGCACCGCCAACAAGCCGCAGCGCGAAGCCCTGCGCCAGCAGCGCGAAGCGTTCGCCGCGATGACCCCGAACTCGGCCGGTTACCAGGCCGCCGCGGCCAGCCTCGCCCAGGCGGAAGGCGCCGCCGCGCAGGCTCGCGTGCAGCAGCGCGCCGCCATTCGCGCCCAGATCTACTCCTTGCTGACGCCGGCCCAGCAGTCGACGCTGGCCCAGATCAAGGCCGAGAACCAGGCCCGCCGCCAGCAGTGGCAGCAGTTCAAGGCACAGCATCCGGTTTCGGGCAGCACGGCCCAGTAATTGAACGACGTGTCATAACAAACGAGGGCGCCTTGAAGGCGCCCCTCTCCTCGAAACCTCGGCGCCAGTCTGCATGCTGGCGCCGATTTTTTTTGCCCGTTCAATCCGTCTTGAAGTCGCCCGACGCCTGCGCAGCCACGAATACCGGCGGGGCATAGCCAGCGGGCTTGCTGCCCACCGCCACGCCACCATGCAGGCGCGACTGCTGCACGTCGCCAAAGAACCAGTACGGGAAACTCGCCTCGATCGCGCTGGCGGCATCCAGGCGCGCGCGCAGTTCAGCCGGAATCTGGAAGGACAGCGCCGCCAGGTTGTCGTCGAGCTGCGCCAGCTTGGTGGCGCCCACGATCACTGAGGCCACGCCGGGCTGGGTGGCCACCCAATTCAGCGCCACCTGCGCCATCGGCTTGCCGATCGCGCGGGCGACTTCCTCCAGCGCGGCGACGATCGCCCAGTTGCGCTCGGTGAAGCGGTCGAAACCCGGCATGCCGGCGACCTTGGCCAGGCGCCCCTCGCCGCTGCCGCCGGCCTCGCTGGGCTTGTACTTGCCCGACAGCAGGCCCATGCCCAGCGGGCTCCACGCCGTGATGCCCATGCCCAGCTCACCCGCCATCGGCACGAACTCCTGCTCGATGTGGCGCTCGATCAGCGAGTACTCCAGCTGAAGGCTGACCAGAGGCGTCAGCGCGTGCGCCTCGGCCCAGGTCTGGGCGCGTGACGCATACCAGGCCGGCACGTCGGACAGGCCGGCATAGCGGATCTTGCCCGCCCTCACGAGGTCGTCGAGCGTGCGCATCACCTCCTCAGCGGGCGTCAGCCGATCCCATGTGTGCAGCAGGTAGAGGTCGATGTAGTCGGTGCCCAGGCGGCGCAGCGAGCCTTCCACCGCGCGCAGGATGTTCTTGCGGCCGTTGCCGCCGGCGTTCGGATTACCCGGCTGCGCGTTGTAGCTGAACTTGGTCGCCAGCACGACGCGATCCCGCACGCCAGCCTCGGCGATGAAGCGACCCAGCAACTCTTCGCTGGCGCCATCGGTGTAAAGGTCGGCGGTATCCAGGAAGTTGCCGCCGGCCGCGAGGTAACGGTCAAACATGGCGCGGGCCGTGTCCTCGGCCGCGCCCCAGCCCCAGTTGTCGCCGAAGGTCATGGCGCCCAGCGCCAGGCGGCTGACGCGCAGACCGGAGCGTCCGAGGGTGTAGTAGGTGTCGAGCGACATGGGGGCACTCCGTGCATGGCTGGGGAATGGGCACAGTCTGCGCCTTGCCATTGCGCTGAAAAATCCGCATCTTGTGGATGCGTTATTAAGTGGAGCTAATCAATGCGCATCGACGACGCCTCCGCCCTCCGCGCCTTTCGGCTGATCGCGCGCCATGGCAGCTTCACCCGCGCCGCGGCGGAGCTGGAGGTCACTCCGTCGGCGCTAAGCCAGAGCCTGCGCCAGCTGGAATCCCACCTCGGCGTGCGCCTGCTGCACCGGACCACGCGCCAGGTCGGGCTGACCGAGGCCGGCCGCGCCTTCCTGGAGCGGATTTCACCGGCCCTAAGCGACATCGACGCGGCCATTGAGGCGATGCGCCAGCATGGCGATCGCCCGGTCGGCACGCTGCGCATCGCCGTGCCGCAGATGGTGCTGGACCTCCTGATCATCCCCACTCTGCCCGACTTCATGCGCGCATGGCCGGAGCTCAAGGTCGACATCCACGTGGAGAACCGCCTCACCGATCTGATCGCCGAAGGTTTCGACGCCGGCATCCGGTTGGGCGAACGGCTGGCGCGCGACGTGGTCGCCGCGCCGCTGGGCGGCCGGCAGCGCGCGGTGGTGGTCGGCTCACCCTCGTATTTCGCGCGCCGTGGGCGCCCGCAGCACCCGGCCGAACTCGCCACCCACGACTGCGTGCGGTTCCGCTTCAGCAGCGGCGCGATCTATCGCTGGGAATTTGCCCATCCGCACGGCGCGTCCCAGGGTCAGTGGTTCGTGGTCGATGTGGATGGCGCGCTGACCACCAACGAACCAGCGCTGGCGATCCGCGCCGCGATCGAAGGCCTGGGTCTGACCCACATGGTCGAGCCGGCGGTGCGCAGCGCAGTCGCCTCCGGCCAGTTGCAGACGGCGCTCGACGACTGGCTGCCGCCATTCGACGGTTTCTACCTCTACTACCCCAGCCGGCTGCAGGTGCCTCCCAAGCTACGCGTGTTCATCGAGCACCTGCGCCGGCATATCGCCGAGCATTCGACTTGGTAGAAGCGCCATCTGTGCGCGAATGCCCATTGGTCGACGGCGGCATCAGGCACGTCGCGCACAAGATGCGCGCCTACGGGGAGCGAATCACCCGCGCCAGTGACCCGAAATCCACACGCCACCCGGCGCGTAGTAGCCCGGCGTCCACACGGTCGCCGCGTAGTGCGGTCGTGGCGCCACCACCACGCAACCGGTGAGCGAAAGGCTCGCGCTGAACATGACGGCGAGGCCGAGACCGATCAGCATGAGTCGACGCATGATGCACTCCTTGTGTTGTGGGCTTGCCACGGAGAACGCCGGCCACGATCGGTTGATGACGGAAAACGGGAGACGCGATGGCTGCGGTTCATGCAAAACGCAGCCACCGTTCATGCTGTCGTCCCGCTTGCGCCTCAGCCTTTGCCGAGGCGCTCCACCGTCGCGCGATAGCGCGATGCAATGCGTTCCTCATCGCGATGCCGGAAGTCACGCACGATCCACTCGCCTCCCACCATCACGTTCCGCACCAGCGGCGCGTTGCCGGCGAACAGCAAGCTGTCGATCAGCGAGGCCTCGTCTCGCGCCGCGAGCAAGGGCGCGCGATCATCCAGCACCAGCAGATCGGCGCGCGCGCCAGCGCGCAGTTCGCCGATCGGCAGGCCCGAAGCCAGGGCGCCGCCGCGCAGCGCGGCGGGCCACAGCGTTTCACCCACGCTGTCACCCTGGCGGCGCGCCGCGATGTTGCGATGGCGAGTGACCAGGCGCTGCCCGTATTCGAGCCAGCGCAGCTCTTCAATCGGCGAAATCGAGATATGCGAGTCCGAGCCGATGCCGAGTGTGCCGTGCGCGTCGAGGTAGTCGGCCAAGGGAAACAGGCCGTCACCGAGGTTCGCCTCGGTGGTGGGACAGAGTCCGGCCACGGCACCGCTGCGCGCGAGCTGCGACGTCTCATGCGCGCTCAGGTGGGTGGCGTGCACCAGCGTCCAACGCGCGTCCACGTCGGCGTGCTCGAACAGCCATTCCACCGGCCGGGCGCCACGGGTGGCGAGGCAATCCTGCACCTCGCCAATCTGCTCGGCGATGTGGATATGGATCGGGCAGTCCTTTGCGGCTTCGCTCTCCAGCACTTCGCGCAGCGCCTCCTCCGGCACCGCACGCAGCGAGTGCAACGCGATACCCACGCGCAACCGTTCGCTCTCGTGCGCACGCAGGTTCTGCAACAGTCGCAGGTACGAGGGGACATCGTGGCCGAACCGGCGTTGACGCGGCGTCAGCGCCCGCCCGTCGAAGCCGCCGCTCATGTACAGCACCGGCAACAGCGTCAGCGCGATGCCAGCCTCGCGCGCCGCTTCGATCAGCGCGAGCGACATCGCCTCCGGTTGCGCGTACGGCGTGCCGTCGGGTTGGTGATGCAGGTAGTGGAATTCACAGACCTGGGTGTACCCGGCCTTGAGCATCTCCACGTACAGCTGCGCGGCAACCGCCTGCAGTTGTTCCGGGCCAATCGCCGCCGCGAATGCATACATGGTCTCGCGCCAGGTCCAGAAGCTGTCGTCGCTCCTTCCCTTGCGTTCGGCCAGGCCTGCCATGGCGCGCTGGAATGCGTGCGAGTGCAGGTTCGGCATGCCAGGCAACACCCAATGCCCAAGACGTTCGCCCTCGCCCGACGCAAGCCCTGCGATCCTGCCTTGCGCATCGACCCCTATACCTGCATCGCGCGTCCAGCCATGGGTGGTCCACAGGCGATCGGCGGTGTATCGGCTGGCAATGGGGGATGACATCAGCCTGCTCCGTGAAGAAATGCGTACGAGTGTAACCGCCCGCTGCGGCATAATGCGCCCATGGCCAAGAAGAACCAGGAACACGCCCCGAAGCTGCTGGTGCGCCAGGCAATGCCCGCTGACGTGCCGGCATTGGTCGACCTCACTGCCCGCGTATACACGCCGGAATGGGGCCACTCCGCGGAAATGTTGCGCTCCCAGCAGACGCACTTTCCGGAAGGCCAGTTCGTGGTCGAGTACGAGGGCAAGATCGTCGGCTATTGCGCGACTTTCCGCATCGACGAAGCCACGGCGCTGGCGCCGCACACCTGGATGCAGATCACCGGCGGCGGCATGGGCTCGCGCCATCGGCGCGACGGCAACTGGCTGTATGGCATGGAGGTGGTGGTCCATCCGGCCTACCGCAACATGCGCATCGGCCAGCGCCTCTACCAGGCGCGCAAGCGTCTGTGCACTGACCTGAAATTGCGCGGCATCGTGTTTGGCGGACGCATTCCTGGGCTTGCGCGCAGCATGCACCGCTACGGCAGCGTCGACGCCTACGTGCAGGCGGTGGTGGATGGACGCCGACGCGACCCCACACTGAGCTTCCAACTGAGCAACGACTTCGAAGTGATCGGCCTGTTGCGCGGCTACGTACCATCGGATTACGAATCGCTGGGCTATGCCGCGCATCTGGTGTGGCGAAACCCGCAACTGCTCAACCAGCCGGACATTCCCTCCATTCCCTCCACGCAGCGCCTGCCCGACCTGGTGCGCGTGGCCTCGGTGCAGTACCAGCAGCGGCGCATCCGCTCGTTCGAGGAGTTCGCCACGCACGTGGAGTACTTCACCGATATCGCGGCCGACTACAGCGCGGATTTTGTCGCCTTCCCCGAGCTGATCACGCTGCAGCTGCTGTCGATCGAGAACGAGGAGCTGTCGCCAGTCGAGTCGATCCGCAAGCTGAGCCATTACACGCCGCAGGTCAAGGAGCTGTTCGGTCGCCTTGCGGTGCACTACAACATCAACATCATCGCCGGCTCGCATCCCACCGAGCAGCCGAACGGCGACATCCACAACGTGTGCTACGTCTGCCTGCGCGATGGCTCGATCCACGAGCAGGAGAAGATCCATCCCACGCCCAGCGAACGCACGGTGTGGAACGTGAGCGGCGGCGACAGCGCAGCGACCATCCAGACCGACTGCGGCCCGATCGGGGTGATGATCTGCTACGACTCGGAATTCCCCGAAGTCGCGCGGCACCTCACCGACCAGGGCGCGCTGATCCTGTTCGTGCCGTTCTGCACCGATGTGCGCGAAGGCTACCTGCGCGTGCGCTACTGCTCGCAGGCGCGCGCCATCGAGAACCAGTGCTACGTCGTGCTGTCGGGCAACGTCGGCAACCTCCCCGGCGTGAACAACTTCGACATCCAGTACGGCCAGAGCTGCATCCTTACGCCGAGCGACTTCCCGTTTGCGCGCGACGGCATCGCGGCCGACTCCACGCCGAACATCGAGACCGTGCTGTTCGCCGACCTCCATCTGGAGAGCCTCGCCCGCGCGCGCAACGCCGGCGCGGTGCAGAACCTCAAGGATCGCCGCTTCGACCTGTACGAGACGCGCTGGACCCGCAAATCCGAGGCGTCGTCGTGAGCGCCCCCAAAGGGGACGGCGGCGGGCCGTTGGAAAGCGCGCCCGGGCGAATGAAGCGCCTCGCCGATTCGGAACTGTTCTCGCCAGTGCAGTGGCGTCGCCGCGTGGTGTTCTGGAGCGGCGCGGTGCTGGTGGGCCTGGCCGCGGTGGGCTTCGCGCGGGCCTCCGATTGGGCGTTCGGCGTGTTCCATGGGGTGGTGACGGTCCACCCGTATTGGGCCTTCTTCATTACGCCGCCGACCTTCGCCTTGCTCGCCTGGCTCACGCAGGGCGCGCTCAAGCCCACGCGTGGCTCGGGCATCCCGCAGGCGATCGCCGCACTCAAGATCGAGGACGAGGATTTCCGCCAGAGCCTGCTCTCGCTGCGCGTGGCGATCGGCAAGATGGCGCTGACACTGACCGCGCTGCTTGCCGGCGCCTCGGTGGGCCGCGAAGGCCCCACCGTGCACGTGGGCGCGGGACTGCTCTATTCACTAGGTCGTCGCTTCGGCTTTGCCGAACCGGCCGCCGCCGGCCGCTTCATCCTGGCCGGCGCTGGCGCGGGCCTCGCCGCCGCGTTCAACACGCCGCTGGCCGGCGTGGTGTTCGCGATCGAAGAGATGAGCGGCGCGTTCGAGCATCGCATGAGCGGCACACTGCTCACCGCCGTGATCATCTCCGGCGTGGTGTCGCTGGGCATCCTTGGCAATTACTCGTATTTCGGCCACTTCGACATCGGCCTGCCGCTGGGCGAGGCGTGGTTGTCGGTGCTGGCCACCGGCATCGTGTGCGGACTGGCCGGCGGCCTGTTCGCCCGCCTGATCCAGCCCAGCGACCACGGACTGCGCGGCATCGTCGGCCGCTTGCGTGCGGGCCAGCCGGTATTGTTCGCGGCCGGCTGCGGCCTGGCGCTGGTGCTGCTGAGCCAGCTCACGCATACCGGCCTCTACGGCACGGGCTATGCGCAGGCCAAGGAAATCCTGGAGAACCACAACGAGACGGTGAAGAGCTTCGGCGCGCTGAAGTTCTTCGGCAACGTCGCCTCGTACTGGGCCGGCATCCCCGGCGGCATCTTCTCGCCGGCGTTGGCGGTCGGCGCCGGCCTGGGCAACAACCTCACGGCCATCCTGCCGGGCGTGGATCCTTCGGCCGTGGTCCTGCTCGGCATGGCCGCCTACCTGTCGGGCGTGACGCAGGCGCCGCTCACGGCGACGGTGATCTCGATGGAGCTCACCGCCAATCAGCAGATGGTGCTGCCGATCATGGCCACCTGCCTGCTGGCGCGCGCCGCCTCGTCGCTGTTGTCGCGCAAGCCGGTCTACCGCGCGCTTGCGGACAAACTGATCGAGGGCTACGAGCAGGAACTGGCCCGTCGCGCTGCGGCGACGGCGTACGACGACGACGCGGCGTACGATGCCGCCCGCCCCATGGTCGAGGATCCGGCCACGCCGCTGCCGCCGGCGCAAGGCCACTCCCCTGACACCGAAGACCAACGACTCACATGACCACCCGCTGGGATCACCTGCTGCTGGACGCGACCCTCGCCACCTTCGTTGGCGATGCGCCCTATGGACTGATCAGGCAGGGCGCGCTGGCGCTGCACCAGGGCCGTATCGCCTGGGTGGGCGCACGCGAGGAGCTGCCCGGCGAGGCCGCAGCACTGGCGGCGCGCGTCGACTACCTCAATGGCGCCGTGGTCACCCCGGGCCTGATCGACTGCCACACCCATCTGGTCTTCGGTGGCGATCGTTCCCATGAGTTCGACCTGCGCCTCAATGGCGCCAGCTATGAGGAGATCGCCCGCGCCGGTGGCGGCATCGTCTCCACCGTGCGCGCCACGCGGGAAGCCAGCGAAGACGTGCTGTTCGAGCAGTCGCTCCCGCGTGCGCACGCGCTCTTGGCCGACGGCGTCACCACCATCGAGATCAAGTCCGGCTACGGCCTGGACACGGCGACCGAGCGGCGCATGCTGCGCGTGGCCCGTCGCCTCGGCAAGGCGCTGGGCATCACCGTGCGCACCACCTTCCTGGGCCTGCACGCGCTGCCGCCGGAATTCCGCGACGACCGCGACGCCTACGTCGCGCTGGTATGCGACCGCATGCTGCCGGAGCTCGCCGAAGAAGGGCTGGTCGACGCGGTGGATGCGTTCTGCGAAGGCATCGGCTTCACCCCGGCCGAGACGCGCCGCGTGTTCGATCGCGCCACGCAACTGGGCCTGCCGGTCAAGCTGCATGCCGAGCAGCTGTCCGACCTCGACGGCGCGGCGCTCACCGCCAGCTACGGCGGCCTGTCCGCCGACCATCTGGAGTACCTGAGCGACAGCGGCATCCGCGCCATGGCTGCGGCCGGCACGGTGGCCGTGCTGCTGCCCGGCGCGTATTACGCGCTGCGCGAGACGAAGTTGCCTCCGATCGCCGGCTTGCGCGAACACCACGTGCCCATCGCCGTGGCCACCGACTGCAACCCCGGCACCTCCCCGCTGCTGTCGCTGCGCCTGGCCGCCAGCATGGCCTGCACGCTGTTCCGGCTCACTCCGGAGGAAGCCTTGCGCGGCGTCACGGTGAACGCCGCGAAGGCCCTTGGCTTTACCGATCGCGGCACGCTCGCCGAGGGCCAGCGTGCGGACCTCGCCGTGTGGAACGTGCGCGAACCGGCGGAGCTCTGCTACTGGATCGGCGGCAGCCACGCCTTGCGGGACATCTTCCTGGGCGGCGAACTGCTGTCGCCGGATTCCTGAGCGATTCAAGCCATCGCCAGCGATCTACTTTCCAGTCGCCGGCGTCAGCTCGTTGAGCACCTTGCCGTCCGCATCAAGAAACTTGAGGCTGGACGCGCCGTCCGCCGCTACGCCCATGACGATGCGAGGGCGTCCCTGCGCATCCCGAAGGGACAGCTTGGCCAGTCCATCGTCACCGCGCGTGACCGTTATGCGGGTCACACCGTAATAGCCTTCCTTCACGCGCTGCGCGATCAGCGCATCGCGCTCCGCCGCCGGCATCGCCCTCTGCTTGTCGGCATCCATGAAGTCCTGCTCGATGGGGCGATCGGAACGGTCGCTCACGATGAGCCCCGCCAGATGCCCGCTGCTGTCGTGGGCGCCCACCAGTTGCACGAGCTGGTCCTGCTCGTACTTGTCGAAGGTGAGGCTGCCGCCGCTGTCGACGATCTTGCCGTCCTTGTCCTTGTGACCGCTGAAGATCAGGCCACCGTTCTCGGTGCCCTCGTCGTTGTAGAACAACATGCCAGCGTTCGGTCGCGGATGCGGGTATTCCTTCCCCTTGAAGATCGCCCCGGGGAAGTTGGCCTTGTCCGAGATCACCATGCGCAACGTGCCGTCCGGCTCGATCAGGTTGATCCGCTGTACGTCGAGCTCATCGATCTGCAGCTTCTTCGGCTTCACCACGAAACCGCAAAGCAAAGCCGCCACCACCGCCGTAGTCAGCACGCCCGAATAGACCACCAGAAAACGCTGCCCCCACTGCATTCCCATGCCGTCTCTCCCTCGTTGAGCCGCATCGATTGGAACACGCGTCCAGTGGTGAAAACGTGCCGACGATCATGCCTAAGGGCAAAAAAAAGCCCCCGCCTGGGCGGGGGCTTTTCGGGAACCGGTCAGGTTCAGGCCGACTTCTTCTTCGGAGCGGCCTTCTTGGCGGCGGCCGGCTTGGTCACCGTCGCCTTGGCGCCAGCCACGGCCGGCTGCAGCGCGTGCACGCGGCTGTTGCCGTAGCTGCCACGGTAGGTCTTGCCACGACGGGTCTTGCGATCGCCCTTGCCCATGGGGGAACTCCTTGATTCGTTAGGGTGAACACGGCCGACCATCGTATCAGCGACCGCCCAAAGCGCAAGGGTTCAGTCGTGCCCGGCGCAGCCAAGCCCCTGGTCAGGGCAATTGCCCGGATCGATCTGCACCGTCACGTGCTGCACGCCGAATCGTTCGGCCAGCACCCGATTGATCGCCGCGATCGCCGCGCCACTGCCCTGCCCCTCGTGCAGCTCCGCGTGCAGGGTCGCCATGCGCGAACCTGAAGCCAACTGCCACACGTGCACATGATGAATGTCGCGGATCGACGGATCGGCGTGTCGCAGCGCCGCCGCGACATCGCGGGTATCCATGCCCTCGGGCACGCCTTCGAGCAGGATGTGCGCGGAACGCCGCAGCAAACGCCAGGCGCTGTTGAGGATCAGCAGGGAGACCAGCAGCGAAAGCACCGGGTCGGCCCAGTTCCAGCCCTTCCAGCGCACGAGCAAGGCGGCGACCACCGCCGCGACCGAACCCAGCAGGTCGCCCAGCACGTGCAGCGTGGCGCCGGCGAGGTTGACGTCGTCGTGGGCGTGGCCATGCAGGGTGCGCAGCACCAGCAGGTTCACCAGCAGGCCGACCACCGCCACCACCAGCATCATGCCTGACAGGATCTCGGCCGGATGGAACAGGCGGTCCACCGCCTCGAAGGCGATGAAAGCCACCAGCGCAAACTGGGTCAGCGCGTTGACGAAGCCCGCCAGCACCTCCAGCCTGCCGTAGCCGTAGCTGCGGCGGGCGTCGGCCGGGCGCCGCGCAAACCAGGCGCTCATCACCGCCAGCAGCAGCGCCAGCGCATCGATCAGCATGTGGCCCGCATCGGCCACCAGCGCCAGCGAGCCGGACCAGAAACCACCCACCGCCTCCACCAGCATCATCGCGGTGGTCAGCACGAAGGCAAAAATCAGCTTGCGCTCGCGCCCGGTGAAGTCGCCGTGGTCGTGGCTGTGCTCGTGACCATGCGCATGACCGTGGACGTGGTCATGGCCATGATGGTCGTGGGTGTGCGCGTGGGCCGTGCTCATGGGGCAAATGCTAGGAACCGCCCGCCCCGTTACACAATCACCATGGTGAACTGCCGCCGCCTCAGTGCGCACACTGCGGCCCATGCACGTGGACGGCGCGATGCGTACGCAGGTTGATGAAATGCGCCGACGCCACCAGCAAGCCACCGCAGGTCACCAGCACGCTGTGCAGGGCCACCGAGTAATTCTCGGCGAGACTGACGCCGCTGATCAGCAGCGCCAGCCCGGGCATGGCGAGCATCAGCGGCAGCGTGCGGCGGTGGTGACGGTAGCTGCTGATCAGGGTGAACAACGCAAGCGCGCAGGCGAACATCACGAAACCGCGCTCGAAACGGTGGTCGGCAAGAAAGCCCAGGCCTAGCAGGGGCAGCAGCGCGAGCACGAACGGCAGCGCCGCGCAATGGATCGCACAGAGAAACGACGCCGTGGCGCCGATCCGATCGGCAACGGACCACCAGCGTTTCTTGTTCGGTGCTCTGGAATCCATCGGTTCGGACCAGTGTGCGTCACGGGCCGGGGCAGCCCTAAATGAGGATGTTACATTATAACGTCGCAAACGCAAATGCCGGGGCTGACTGTAAGGGGAGCATTGAACGACCGCGCTGACGCGCGTCATCCCGTACTGACGGGATTCCGTGCCTTTGCCTTCAACGTCTTGAGGCCCCGGATTCTGGCGCTAGCCCCACCGGCGGGGTTGCGGAAACCCACCCGCTCAGGGCTTGCGGCAGTTCTTGCAGAGGCCGTGGACTTCCAGGGTCTGGGCCTGCGGGCGGAAACCGAACGCCTTGGCCTGGGCCTCGATCAGCTCGGCCACGCGCTCGTCGCACACTTCCTGGGCGCTGGAGCAGTTGTCGCAGATGAGGAACGGCACCTGGTGCGCCTCGGCCGGATGGTGGCAGGAGACGAAGGCGTTGATCGATTCCAGCTTGTGGATGAAGCCGTGCTCGAGCAGGAAGTCGAGCGCGCGGTACACCGTGGGCGGCGCCGCGTTGCCGTGCCGTTCGCGCAACTGGTCGAGCAGGTCGTACGCCTTGACCGGCTTGCCCGCCGCAGCCACCAGCTCCAGCACTTCCTTGCGCAGCGGCGTCAGGCGCAGCCCGCGCTCCTCGCTCGCGTGCTCCACCGCACGCACGAAGCTCTGCGCGTCGTCGTGATGGTGGTCGTGCACGTGCGGCTTGCTGGAAAGGGGTAGGCTCAATCGGTTCACCTCGCCTTGCATGATACACCCGGTCGCAAGTTCTCCCTTAGAGCCTGGGCAGCGGCGGCGGCATCGCCTTCGGCCGTGGCCGAGGACGCAGCAGCACGACGATCCAGCCGAACGGCCCCAGCGCTGCGGCCCACACGATGCCTTCCACGGTGCGCCCACGCCACCAGCCCAGTACGGCGCCCACCACGACGAAGACCACGCTCCACACGATCAGCGCCGTCCACGGCAGCATGCCCATCAGGTTCATGAAGACCTGCAGCGCCGCGTCGGGGCTGTCGGGATCCACGCCCTGCATCGCTTTGTCCAGCCACTGCTCCACGGGCGCCCCGGCGAGTCACTACGATAGCCCCATCATGCGGCGTCGGCGCGACGCTTGCACCCACCGCCACCACCTGCCGGATCGGAACCATGCGTTGCCTGCTGATCGAGGATGACACCCAAACCGCCGCGCTGATTCGCGAAGGCCTGCAGCAGGCCCGTCACGAGGTCGAGGTTTGCCACGACGGCGCCAGCGGGCTGGCCCGGGCCACCGGCGAGCGCTGGGACCTGGTGGTGCTCGATCGCATGCTGCCCGGCGGCCTGGACGGCCTGGCCATCCTCGGCGCGATGCGCCTGCGGGACGACACCACGCCAGTGCTGGTGCTGAGCGCGCTGAGCAGCCTGGATGAACGCGTCCGCGGCCTGCGCGCCGGCGGCGACGACTACCTGACCAAGCCGTTCGCCCTCGACGAGCTGCTGGCCCGCGTCGAGGCGCTGGTGCGCCGCGCCGGCCAGCGCGTCGAGCCGGAGCAGCTGAGCGTTGGCGACCTCACGCTGGAGCCGCGTACGCGGCGCGTGTTCCGTCAAGGCAAGCCGGTGCTGCTGCAACCGCGCGAGTACCAGCTGCTGGAATACCTGATGCGCCACCAGGGCGAAGTGGTCACCCGCAAGATGCTGCTGGCGGCGGTGTGGGGCTATCACTTCGACCCGGAGACCAACGTGATCGACGTGCAGATGAGCCGGCTGCGCAACAAGATCGACAAGGAAGGCGCGCCCGCCCTGATCCGCACCGTGCGCGGCGTGGGCTTCACCATCGCCGTCCCTGCACAGGATGACGTCGATGCGGATGGCTAGTTTCCGTCACTCGGTGGTGTTCCGCATGGCGGCAGGTTATGGCCTGCTGCTGTTGCTGTCGGTAGCGGTGATCGCCTCGGTGTTCTACGTCGCCACGGCCGGTCTCCTTCGCCGCGATATCGACGAGCAGCTGCGCAGCACCTCGCGCCATCTGGTGCAGGTAAAGGACCAGCGCAACACCGATGCGCTGGTGGAGGAAATCCATGGCCTGCTCACCGACAACCAGGACAGCGACACCGAGATTTACCTGCTGCTGGCTGCCGACGGCAGCAAGCTGATCGGCAACCTCACCGCCTGGCCGGCGGACGCCGTGGCCAGCGACGGCCTGCGCCAGCGCGATGTGCAGCGGCTGGGCCGCCATTCCTCCAGTCGGCTGCTGGTCTACCGTTTCGCCGACGGCGCGGTGCTGGTGGTCGGTCGCGACATGCGCGACGTGCGCGAGCTCGAACACATGATCCTGGTGGCGCTGGGTCTCGGCGGCGTGCTCGCGCTGCTGCTGGCCGGCGGAGGCGCGGCGCTGTTCCGCACGCAACTGCAAGGCCAGCTCAAGGCGATCCACCGCACCACCACCGAGATCGCCGCAGGCCGGCTCGATCGACGCGTCGCGGTGGGCGACTCGCGCGACGAGTTCGCGGTGGTCGCGCGCGACATCAACGACATGCTCGACGAGATCGAGCGGCTGATGGACACCGCGCGCAATGTCTCCAATGCGATCGCCCACGACCTGCGCACGCCGCTGGGCCGCGTTCGCGCCGCGCTGGAGCAGGCGCTGCGCTCGCCCCAGCGCCATGAGCGCCTGCCACAGAACGCCCAGTACGCGATCGACGAGATTGATAGCCTGATCATGGTGCTGGACAAGTTGTTGCAGATCGCCGAGGCGGAATCGGGCGTGCGCCGCCAGAGTTTCGAACCGCTGGCGCTGCGCGGCCTGCTCGAGGACATCGTCGAGCTCTATCAGCCGGCCGCCGAATCGCTGGCGATCACCTTGCATGGCGAAGTGGACGGCGATCCGTGTGTGCTGGCCGATCGCCACCTGCTGGCCGGCGTGCTGGCCAACCTGCTGGACAATGCCTTCAAGTACGCCGGCAGGGGCGCGAATGTCGCCGTACGCGCCGCGCGTGATGGCGGGCGGGTGCGCATCAGCGTGCAGGACGATGGTCCCGGCATTCCGGAACCCGCCCTGGCGCACGCCACGGAACGCTTCTTCCGGGTCGACAGCAGCCGCCACCAGCGTGGCAATGGTCTTGGCCTGAGCCTCGTGGCGGCGGTGGTGGCCTTGCACCGTGGGCAGCTCGTGCTGTCCAACACCACGCCGGGCCTGAAAGTGGACATCAACTTGCCCGCGGCCACTCTTTCCAAACCGTAACTGTCGCCGCCCTTGCGGCAGGACTAACGTTGCGCGCGGCATTCAGCAGGCTAGCCGGACGTGCCGGCGTGGCCGCCCGCGCCCTTCAGTCGCAGCGACCAGGTATCCCCGCCTGATCGATTTCGTGCGCTGAGCCGGCGCCCGCTCAGCAACGGCGACACCAACATGAAAAAGCATCACGGACGAATTTTCGCGGTCTGCTGCCTGCTCGCAGCGGCTTCGCTTGCGCTGTTCGCGCGCCATGACGCAACGCCCGCGGCGGCGCCGGCCAAGCCAGTCGACGACCAGTCGGTGACCATCACTGCCCAGCAGGCGCAGCAGGTGCGCGTGGCTGACGTCACCGAGCGCGACTTTTCGCCACAGGTGGATGCAGTCGGTTATGTGGATTTCGACCAGGATCATCTTGCCCAGGTCAATTCGCCTTATGCCGGCCGCGTGCGCGAAGTATTCGTCCGCGCCGGCGACAGCGTCACCCGCGGCCAGGTGCTGTTTTCGCTGGACAGCCCCGACCTTGCCCAGGCCGAGGCCACCCTGGTGAGCGCCGCCGCGGCGCGCACGCAAACCACTGCCGCGCTCGAGCGCGCGCGCGCCATGGCGAAGGTGGAAGCCAATGCGCCACGCGACCTCGAACAGGCGGTCTCCGACCAGCAAACCGCCGAAGGCAATTACCAGGCGGCCCGTCGCGCGCTGCACATCTTCAACAAGAGTGACGCGGAGATCGACCATATCGCCGCCTCGCGAATCGCCGACGGCGAGTTGCGCATTGAAAGCCCGATCGCCGGCGTGGCTACTGCCCGCACCGTCGCGCCGGGTGACCTGGTCCAGCCCGGCAACACGCCCGCGCCATTCACGGTGGCGGTCGCCGACAGACTTTGGCTCGTGGCGAACGTGGCCGAGTCCGATGCGCCACAGGTACAAGTCGGCCAGGCGCTCACGGCCAGCCTGCCCGCACTGCCGGGGCAGCCCATCGCAGCGCATGTGGATTACGTCGGCAGTAGTTCGGATCCGGCCACGCACCGCGTGATGCTGCGCTCGGTGCTGCACTCCCCACCGCCCGCCCTGCGTCCGCAGATGCTGGCGAACTTCAGCATCACCACGGCCGCGCCAACCCGCCACGACGCCGCACCGGTGGACGCGGTGGTGCGCGAAGGCGCCGGCGAAATGGTGATGTTCACCACCACCGATGGCCTGCATTTCACCCGGCATCCGGTGCAGGTTGGTCCCTTGCAGGACGGCTACTACCCGGTGCTCGCGGGACTGCCGCCGCACCAGCGGATCGCCACCGAGGGCGCGTTGTTCCTCAGTAACGCACTGGCGCTGCAGTCGCAGTGATCGTCGCCGTCGCTTCCTTTAGTCACAGGGATTAATCGTGTTCAGAGGCCTCGTCGCGTTCGCGCTGACCCGCCGCGCCATCGTGTTGATGGCGCTGGCCGCCTTCGTCGTCGCCGGTCTCGCGGCTTACGCCAGGCTCAATATCGAGGCTTACCCGAATCCGGCGCCGGTGATCCTGGAGATCACCGCGCAGGCGCCGGGTCTGTCCGCCGAGGAAATGGAGCGCAGCTACACGCGCCCGATGGAAGTGGGCCTGGCAACCACGCCTGGCGTGGAAAGCATCCGCTCCACCTCGTTCTACGGCCTGTCGTTCGTGCGCGTCACTTTCAAGTACGGCACCGACTACTACTTCGACTACACCCAGGCCGCGCTGGCCCTGCAGCAGAACGTCAGCCTGCCCAACAACGTGCAGCCGCAGATCCAGGCCTCCAGCCTCGTCGGCGAAATCTTCCGCTACCAGCTGGTGGGCCCGAAGAGCACCAGCCTGACCCAGCTGCGCACGCTGCAGGATTGGGTGGTCACGCGCCGCCTGCTGTCGGTGCCCGGCGTGGCCCAGGTGGTGACCTGGGGTGGCACGACCAAGGAATACGACGTCCAGGCCGACCTCGCCAAGCTGCAGAGCTATGGCATCACCCTGCCCCAGCTGGTGAGCACGCTGGGTAATGCCAACAGCAACGTGGGCGGACGCACCATCAACATCGGCCAGCAGTCGGTGAATATCCGCGGTGTCGGCCTGATCAAGGATGTCGACGACATCGGCAACACCGTGCTCGTGCAGAGCAGCGGCACCCCGGTGCTGGTGAAGGATGTCGCCAAGGTCGAAGTCGGCGCGGTGCCGCGCCTGGGCCGCGCGGGCCGCGACACGCAGGACGACGTGGTCACCGGCATCGTGGTGATGAACCGCACCCTGCAGACCAACGAGGTGGTGGCGCGCGTCAAGGACGAGGTGAACAAGCTCAACAGCGACGGCTCGTTGCCCGCCGGCGTGAAGCTGGTTCCGTTCTACGACCGCTCCAACCTGGTCGCGGTCACCACCCACACCGTGCTGCACAACCTGATCTTCGGCTGCCTGCTGGTGTTCCTGATCCAGTGGGTCTTTCTGGGCGACCTGCGCAGCGCCATCATCGTCAGCGCGAACATCCCGGTGGCGCTGTTCTTCAGCATCATCATCCTGGTGCTGATGGGTGACTCCGCCAACCTGTTGTCACTGGGCGCGGTGGATTTCGGCATCATCGTCGACTCGGCGGTGATCCTCATCGAGAACATCTTCCGCAACTTCCAGAAGAGCGCGGAGGAACAACGCGAGATCCTGCACGACGCCGCCCAGGGCGAATTGGGCGTCTACATGCGCGGCGGCGCCACCCACGGCTGGACCGACCGCCTGCGCCTGCTGTTCGTCAGCGCCATGCAGGTGGACCGCGCGATCCTGTTCTCCTCGGCCATCACCGTGGCCGCCTTCATCCCGCTGTTCACCATGCAGGGCGTGGAAGGCCAGATCTTCAACCCGATGGCGCGCACCTATGCCTATGCGCTGTCCGGCGCGCTGATCGCCACTTTCACCATCTCCCCCGTGCTGGCCTCGCTGCTGCTGCCCAAGCACGTGAAGGAGACCGAGACGCTGTTCGTGCGCGCAATCCGACGCGTGTACACGCCGGTGTTGCGCTGGGCGCTGGAGCGTCGCCGCACCACGGTCGGCATCGGCGTGGGCTTCCTGCTGCTGGCGGCGCTGCTGCTGACCCGCGTGGGCACCGAGTTCCTCCCTGCGCTGGAGGAAGGCAACCTGTGGATCCGCGCCTCCATGCCGCCCACCATTTCTCTCGAGGCGGGCGAAAGCAAGGTCAACCAGTTGCGCCGCATTTTGTTGAAGCACCCCGAGGTGGTGACGGTGGTGTCCCAGCATGGTCGTCCCGACGACGGCAGCGACGCCTCGGGCTTCTACAACGTGGAGCTGTTCGTCCCGCTCAAGCCCGAGGGCGACTGGCCCTCCGGCCACACCAAGGAAAAGCTGGTGGCCGAACTGCAGAGCGAGTTCGACAACGCCATGCCTGGCGTGGAGTTCAACTTCTCCCAGTACATCCAGGACAACATCGAGGAAGGCCTGTCCGGCGTGAAGGGCGCCAACTCGGTGAAGATCATCGGCCCTGAGCTGCCCGAGCTGGAACGCCTCGCCGACCAGGTGATGCGCGAGATGCGCAAGGTACGCGGCGTGGAGGATCTCGGCGTGTTCCACGTGCTGGGCCAGCCCAACCTCAACATCACCATCGACCGCGCCAGGGCTGCGCGCTACGGGCTCAACACCGGCGACATCAACACCGTGGTGCAAGCCGCCGCCGGTGGCACATCCGCCACCACCGTGCTCGAGGGCGATCGCCAGTTCGACCTGGTGGTGCGGCTCGCGCCGCAGTTCCGCCGCAGCATCGCGGACATCGGCAACATCCAGGTCGGCTACAGCCTGCCCAACGGTGGCGCCGGCTACGTGCCGCTGCGCGAGGTGGCCAGCATCACGCTCGACACCGGCGCCTCGTACATCTACCACGAACGCGGCGAGCGCTTCGTGCCGGTGAAATTCAGCGTGCGCGGACGCGACCTGGGCGGCACCGTGGCCGAAGCCCAACGCCGCATCGCCGAGCACGTGGTCCTGCCGCCCGGCTACCACCTGTCATGGGCGGGTGAGTTCAACGACCTGCAGCAGGCCAAGCAGCGCCTGGCGGTGGTGTTGCCGATCGCGGTGGGCCTGATCCTCGCCTTGCTGTTCGCCCTGTTCAATTCGTTCCGCGACAGCCTGCTCACGCTGGCGGCCATCCCGTTCTCCATCGCGGGCGGCATCATCGCGCTGTACCTGTCGGGCCTGGACTTCAGCATTTCCGCCGCGATCGGCTTCGTATCGCTGTTCGGCGTATCGGTGATGAACGGCATCCTGGTCATCACCTATTTCAACCATCTCCTATTCACCGGCCTGCCGCCGCTGGAGGCCATGGCGCAGGCTGCCGAGCAACGCATGCGTCCCATGCTGATGACCGCGTTGTCGGCCTGCATCGGCCTGCTGCCGGCGGCGCTGTCCACCGGCATCGGCAGCCAGGTGCAACGACCGCTGGCCACCGTGGTGGTGGGCGGCATGCTGATCGGCCCGGTGATGCTGCTGATCGTGGCGCCTGCGCTGCAGGTGCTGGTGGTCGAGTGGTCCCAGCGGCGCAAGCAACGTCGCGTGAGCGGAGAATCGCCATGACCCGTCTGATGCCTTCCCTTCGACCGGCGCTGCTCGCTGCGGCGCTGGCGGCCTGCGCCGGTTGCGCCGTCGGTCCTGACTATCAGCGCCCGGCCACGCCTGCGCCCACGCAGTACACCCGCGATGCCATGCCGGCCACCCTGGGCGCCGACACCCACTCGCCGCAGCAGCTGGCCAGCGGCCAGGCCATCGCGCGGACCTGGTGGGAAGTATTCGGATCTGACGCGCTGAACGATCGCGTCAAGCGCGCACTGGCGCACAACCCGGATCTGGATGCGGCCGAGGCGGCCCTGCGGCAGGCGAGCGAGAACGTGGCGGCGCAGCGCGCCAGCTTCTTCCCATCGGCACAGGTGAGCTATTCGCCGTCGCGCCAGCGCGACGCCGTGGGCACCCTATCGCCAGCGCTCAACTCCGGAGCCCCGTACTACACGCTGCATACGGCACAGTTGAACATCAGCTATGCGCCGGACGTGTTCGGCCTCAACCGCCGCACCGTGGAATCGCTGCAGGCTCAGGCCGACAACCAGCGCTATGAACTCGAAGCGGCGCGACTGACCCTCGCTTCCAACGTCGTCAACGCGGCGATCCAGGAAGCGTCGTTGCGCGCACAGATCGAGGCGACCGAGGCCGTCATCGCGGCGGAGACGCACGCGCTGACGATCCTGCACGACCAGCACCGCCTCGGCTATGCGTCGGCCATGGATGTAGCCGCGCAGGAAACGACGCTGGCCCAGGCGCGCCAGGCGCTGCCGGGCCTGCAGAAGCAGCTGCAGCAGAATCGCGACCTGCTGGCTGTGCTGTGCGGCGACACGCCTGATCAGGCCGGCGCGCCGGAGTTTGAGCTGGAAAACCTCACCCTACCGGTGACGTTGCCACTCAACCTGCCTTCGCAGTTGGTGGATCAGCGTCCCGACGTGCGCGCTGCCGAAGCCAACGTGCACGCGGCCAGCGCCGAAGTCGGCGTGGCCCTGGCCAACCGCCTGCCGCAGTTCACCCTGAGCGGCGCCTATGGCGGTAGTTCCACTTCGTTCTCGCGCATGTTCACCGACGACAACATCTTCTGGGCGCTGGCCGGCAGCGTCACCCAGACGGTGTTCGACTTCGGCGCCCTCAAGCACAAGCAGCGCGCCGCCGAGGCGGCCTTGCAGCAGTCCGCGGCGCAATACCGCAGCGTGGTGCTGGGCGCGTTCCAGAACGTGGCCGACACGTTGTATGCGATCGACAGCGATGCCCGCGCCCTCGCGGCGGCCGACGATGCCGAGAAGGCTGCTGGGCGAACGCTGGAACTGACGCAGAAGCAGCAGCAGCTGGGCTACGTCGATGTGCTCACGCTGATCAATGCGCAGCAGGCGTATCAACAAGCGCGCATTTCGCGCGTGCAGGCGCAGGCGGCGCGGCTCAGTGACACGGCGGCGTTGATTCAGGCGTTGGGTGGTGGGTGGCAGGAAGCGGTGGTAACTGGGAAGACTGGATAAGTTAACTATCCTGGCGTGGGTTCTTGCCTAGGGTGTTGTCCCTGAGGCTGATCCAACGAAGCGAGGCATGTGTCCTTGTCTCTTCCTAGCCCGTCATCCCAGAGGACGCTGGGATCCAGTGACTTTGCTCTGAACGTGGCGTTTCCGCGACCTTGCTCGCCTGCGGCGGGCGTCCGGACCGCTGCCGCGGCCCGGGTCACTTTTCTTTGCG
>NZ_QQSY01000003.1:407089-420948 GCF_003351225.1 Dyella solisilvae | reverse complement strand
GGGCCTGATCGTCCACCCCTCACCGCCTCACAGGGGTATGGGTGACGGCTCGTGCCGCTTCGCGGCACCTCGCTTCGCAAAACCCCATGGCTCCTAGGGAGACGATTTCGCGCTTGGCGCTTGGCGCTTGGCGCTTGGCTCTTCGCTCTTCGCTGCGGCTTTTGACCTCCCCTCCCCTATGGCGCGAGCGGGTGGGTGGAGGAATAGCCCGAAGGGTGGCCGGCAGGGATGCCGGCCAGTTTGTCGTCAGGGCAGGACGCCCTGTCGACAAACCCCGTAACCCGCCCGCGAACCTTCCGGGCCGCCGGCCCGGAAGGCGCGTCATCGGGGTGGCCTCTCTTTTGGCATTGCCACCATCTCGGTGGTTACTTTTCTCTGGCCACTCAGAGAAAAGTGACCCGCTGCCCGGCAGGGCAGCGGAAGCCCGCCGCAGGCGAGCAAGCTCTCGGAGTCGCTCATTCAAAAGCGAAGAGCAAAGTCGCTGGATCCCTGCTTTCGCAGGGATGACGAGCTAGGAAGGGTGCAGGCACGACACGCGCCTCGCTCCACCTAGCGTTCGCAGGGATGATGATTTGGGGCGGACCATCGCGATGGTGAACGGCACGCCCGCGTGCAACGACAACCTAGCGCAGGGACAGCACGCTCAGCCCTTCGCCTTCGCCACCGCATCCTCAATGCGCTTGATCGCTACCTCACGCCCCGCCAGATAAATCGTGTGATCGATCGACGGCGACACCTGTGTGCCCGTCATCGCCACGCGCAGCGGCTGGGCGATCTTGCCCATGCCAAGCTCCAGCTTGGTCGCCACGTGCTCGATCACGCCATGGATCGGCTCGGGCTTCCACTCCACCTCGGCCAACAGACTCTTGGCAGCTTCCAGCACCGCAACGGCGCTGTCGTTCTGGAGATGCTTGGCCACGGCCTTGTCGTCCCATTCGACGATGGGGCCGTACCAGATCTTGGCGCGCTCGGCCATTTCCTTCAGCGTCTGCACGCGGTCGCGCAGCGCGACGATCACGTCGGCGGGATTCGGGCCCTTGCTGAAATCGATGCCAGCCTGCGTGAGGTGCCACTCGAACTCCGGCGCGATGACGCTCGGCTCTTCGCTCTTGAGGTAATGCTGGTTGAGCCACGACAGCTTGGTGACGTCAAAGCGCGAGGCAGCCTTGTTGACGTCGGCCACATCGAACAGGCGGACCATCTCCTCTTCCGAGAAGATTTCCTGGTCGCCATGCGACCAGCCCAGGCGCACCAGGTAGTTGAGCAGCGCGTGCGGCAGGAAGCCGTCGTCGCGGTACTGCATCACGCTCACCGCGCCGTGGCGCTTGCTGAGCTTCTGCCCGTCGGGACCAAGGATCATCGGCAGGTGCGCGAACTCAGGTACCGGCGCGCCCAGCGCCTTGTAGATGTTGATCTGGCGCGGCGTGTTGTTGACGTGGTCGTCACCGCGGATCACTTCGGTGATGCCCATGTCGATGTCGTCCACAACCACGGCGAAGTTATAGGTGGGCCAGCCGTCCGAACGGAAGATCACCAGGTCGTCGAGCTCGGTGTTGGCCCACTCGATGCGGCCCTTCACCTTGTCGTCGAACACCACCGAGCCTTCCAGCGGATTCTTGAAGCGGATCACGCGGTTCGGGTCGTCGCGGTACGGCTCGTTGCGGTCGCGGTAGTAGCCGTTGTAGCGGGGCTTCTCGCCCTTGGCCATCGCCTCGTTGCGCATGGCCTCGATCTCGTCCTTGGACTCGTAGGCGTAATACGCCTTGCCAGCCTTCAGCAGCTCGTCGGCGACCTGCTTGTAGCGCTCAAGGCGATCGGTCTGGTAGATCGGGCCCTCGTCGTGGCTAAGGCCCAGCCAGTGCATGCCATCGAGGATCGCCTGCACGGCTTCGTGGGTGGAGCGCTCGCGATCGGTGTCTTCGATGCGCAGCACGAACTGGCCGCCGCGGCGACGCGCCTCCAGCCAGCAGTAAAGCGCCGTGCGGGCGCCGCCGATGTGCAGGAAACCGGTGGGACTGGGAGCAAAGCGGGTGCGGACGGTCATGGACGTGCGGTCTTGAAAGCCGAAAGGCGCGATTTTAGCCGATTCGCGCCTTGGTCCGGGATCCGGTCACTGCAAGGCGGCACAGGGATACCACCTCCCCGCCGAGCCGCGAGACCCGGGGCACGTCGACATGCACCTGGGCGGCCGTGCCGCCCAGGCGAACCCCGTCACTTCACGTTGACGGTGACGACCTTGGAAACCACCGGCGGATCGAACGGCACGTGGTTCTCGTCGCCCAGTTCCAGTTGCAGCGTGTGCTTGCCCGGCGAGAGCTTGACGACAGTCTCGGTCTGGCCGTTGCCGAAGTGCAGATGGTGTTCGTCCTTCGGGATCGGCTGGCCCGCGGCTGGCAGGTCCTTCACGTCGACCAGCAGATGGTGATGCCCGGTACCTGCCTTGTCCACGCCGGCCGGCGCGACGCCCATGCCCTTGAGGCCGAACTCCACGGTGACCTCCTGGCCGACCGTCGCGCCATCCTGGGGCGAAATGATGTAGACCTCGGCGCCGGCGGGGGCCTTGGTGCTCGGAAGGCTGGGCGAATCGGCAGCGAAAGTGCTGCCAGCGAGAGTGGCCAGCGCGAATGCGAGCAGCATGCGTTTCATCGGCGTGTCTCCGCGGTAGTGAGTCCGGTCAGTGTACTCCCCCGAGATTCGCCGGACTTGGGCCGCCAGGCGCCTGTTCCGCCGTCATGCAGGCGTCATGGATACGCCACGGCCCCGCAACGCCACCAGAGGAACCTGCACAGGGCCAGCCAACGGTATTTACAAGTGCGCATCGGCATCGTCAGCGAAACCTATCCACCCGAAATCAACGGCGTGGCACTGACCGTGCACAGCCTCGCCGCCGGCCTGGCGTCACAGGGCCATACGGTCGACCTGATTCGCCCCCGCCAGCGACAGCCCTTCACCGACGAACCCGGCATCGCCAGCCTGGAAGTGCGCGGCGCCTCCCTGCCGCGCTATCCAGGCCTGCGCTTCGGCCTGCCCGCCGGTGGCGCGCTGCGCGAACGCTGGACCCGCTTGCGCCCGGACGCGATCTACGTGGCCACCGAAGGTCCGCTCGGCTGGTCGGCGGTGCGCGCCGCACAGCACTTGGGCATTCCCACCGCCACCGGCTTCCATACCCGCTTCGATACCTACGCGAACCACTATGGCGTGGGCTTCCTCACTCCGATCGTGCGCGGCTATCTGCGGCGCTTCCATCGTCGGGCCGCCGCCACGCTGGTGCCCACTGCCGCGCTTGCCGGCGAACTGTCGACGCTTGGCGTGGACACTGCACGCCTGCTGCGCCGCGCAGTCGACACGCAGCTGTTCCATCCGCGACACCGCAACGCCGAACTGCGCGAGACCTGGGGCGTCGATGGCAATACGCCGGTGGTGCTGTACGTCGGGCGCATTGCGCCGGAGAAGAATCTCGACCTTGCCGTGCGCACCTTCCGCGCCATCCAGCAGCAGGTTCCCAAGGCCCGCTACGTGTGGGTCGGCGATGGCCCGGCTCGCGCTGCACTGCAGGCGGCCAATCCCGATTTCATCTTCGCCGGCATGCAGCGCGGCGACGCGCTGGCCCGCCACTACGCCAGCGCGGACCTGTTTCCCTTCCCCAGCCTCAGCGAGACCTTCGGCAACGTGATCCTCGAGGCGCTTGCCGCGGGATTGCCGGTAGTGGCTTACGAGGAAGGCGCAGCGCGCGAACACCTGCGCAGCGGCCACAACGGCTACCGCATCGAACCGGGCGACGAGAAAGCCTTCATCGAGGCCGCCACCACGCTGGCCAGCAACGCCAGCCTGATCCGCCACATGGGGCGCGCCGCGCACGCCAGCATCGCCAATCTTTCGCCGGAAGCCGTCATCCGCGAGTTCGAAAACCTGTTGCGTGAACTGGCCCAGGAGAATGCGCATGAGCACCATGCCACCGCTGCACACGCCTGACCTTCCCGCCGGACCGCGTTTCGCCATCGACCGTCGCATGTGCGTGGCGGCCAACCGCTGGGGCACCCGCCGCGCCGTGGGCGTGTTCTTCGGCATCATCAGCCGGCTCGGCGACGGCGTGTTCTGGTACTCGCTGATGCTGGTTCTGGCCCTGGTCGACGGCCGTCGCGGCCTGGTCGCCGCCACCCAGATGGCGCTGACGGGACTCACCGCGCTGCTGCTCTACCGCCTGCTCAAGCGCTGGACGCGCCGGCCGCGCCCCTTCCGCGCCTGCCCCGGCGTCATCGCCCACGTGCCGCCACTGGACGAGTTCAGCTTCCCATCGGGGCATACGCTGCAGGCGGTGAGCTTCACCGTGGTGGCGGTGGCCTGGTATCCGATGCTGGCGCCGCTACTGCTCACTTTCACCTCGCTGGTCGGCGCCTCGCGCGTGATCCTTGGCCTGCACTATCCCAGCGACGTCATCGCCGCGACGGCCATCGGCAGCGCGCTGGGCGCGTTGTCGCTGTGGCTGCTGCCGTTGCACTCGCTCGTGGCGTAAGCCCGGCTGTCCCAGCCCAAGCGCGCGACTGCATCTGGCGCCGCTGCGCATTTGCGCATCAGCGCGTCACGGCGCCATTGCCATCAATGGCATAGCACACCTATCCACAGGCTTTGCCTGCTCGCATCCACATTCGCTGTGGAAAACGTGCAGCGTTGCGACGCCTCGCGCACTGGGTGCGCTTCTGCAAAGGAAAAGGCGGCGCACTGCAGGAATGCACGCTGAGCGCGATCGAACCCTGCTCCACCGCTGCACATTCACGCATCAATGTGTCGCGCCGCCTTTCCCTTCAACGGGATAGCGCATCTGTCCACAGGCTTTTCCCACGTGCATCCACACTTGCTGTGGAAAACGCCGGACATAAAAAAACAGCGCCGATGCGGCGCTGTTTTTCCATCAAAGCCTCCGCTGCGCGATTAGGCCACGCGCGGCGCCTTCTGCAGGATGCCCAGCAGGTCGGCCAGCTTGTCGCGCATTTCGCGGCGATCGACGATCAGGTCAATCGCGCCATGCTCGACCAGGAATTCCGAGCGCTGGAAGCCTTCCGGCAAGGTCTCGCGCACGGTCTGCTCGATCACTCGCGGACCGGCGAAACCGATCAGAGCCTTCGGCTCGGCCACGTTGATGTCGCCCAGCATGCCAAGGCTGGCCGACACGCCGCCGGTGGTCGGATGGGTCAGCACGCTGATGTAGGGCACACCGGCGTCGCGCATGCGGGCCAGCGCCGCCGACGTCTTGGCCATCTGCATTAGCGAGAACAGCGATTCCTGCATGCGCGCGCCGCCGGTGGCGGAGAAGCACACCAGCGCGCTGCGGTCGGCCAGCGCGCGCTCGGCGGCGCGGGTGAACTTCTCGCCCACCACCGAGCCCATGGAGCCGCCCATGTAGGAGAACTCGAACGCCACGGTCATCAGCGGACGACCCTTCAGGCGACCGCTCATGGCCACCATCGCGTCCTTCTCACCGGTGGACTTCTGCGCCGAAACGATGCGGTCGCGGTACTTCTTGGAGTCACGGAACTTGAGCGGATCGCTCGGCTCCATGCTGGCCCACAACTCCTGCGTCGAACCCGGGTCCAGGAAAGCGGCCAGGCGTGCGCGCGCCTCGATGGTGTGGTGATGGGCGCACTTGGGGCACACCATCAGGTTGCGCTCGAGCTCGGGCCGGTACAGCACCGTGCCGCAACCACCGCACTTCTCCCACACGCCTTCCGGCACCTTGCCCTTGCCGGCGCTGCCGGTGGCTTCCGGGCGCACGCGGGGAGTCATGATTTTCTGGAGCCAGTTCATATCAACTCAACCTCGAAACTCGTCTCCCTCTCCCCTCTGGGGAGAGGGTTGGGGTGAGGGGCCAATCTTGCCTCGGTCCAGCCTTGACACCCCTTTTCTTGGAGTTCAAAGCCTGCACATTGAACGTCGGCCGCAAGCCCCGCCCCCTCACCCCAACCCTCTCCCCAAGGGGCGAGGGAGCAAGTTCAGGCATCGAGCGCCTTGCGGATCGGCGCCAGGAAGTCCTTGGCGCGCGCGACGATGTCCTCGACATCTTCCGCACCCGCCAGACGCTCCACCAGCGCACTGCCGATCACTACCGCATCTGCGAAACCCGCAATGGCCTTGGCCGTTTGCGCATCACGCACACCGAATCCCACGGCCACCGGCGCGTTCGACTGCGCGCGGACATCAGCCACTCGGGCGGCGATGTCGCTGGTGCTCAATCGTGCGGCGCCAGTGATGCCGGCGAACGAGACATAGTACAGGAAACCCCGGGCTGACCCGCACAACTCCACCATACGCGCGGGTGCGGTGGTGGGCGCCGCCAGCAGGATCTGCTGCAACCCCGCGTCGCGCAGCGGCTGCAGCACCGCCGACTCCTCAAGCGGGCAGTCGACCACCAGCACGCCGTCCACGCCCGCCTGCGCCGCCTCGGCGGCAAAACGGGCATAGCCGTGGATTTCGATCGGATTGAGGTAGCCCATCAACACCACCGGCGTGTCGGCATCGCGCTGGCGGAACTCGGCCACCCAGCCCAGCACGTCGCCAAGGCCCACGCCCCTGGCGATCGCGCGCTCGCTGGCGTGCTGGATCACCGGGCCATCGGCCATCGGGTCGGAAAACGGCACGCCCAGCTCGATCACGTCGGCGCCTGCAGCGACCAACGCGTGCATCAAGGCCACGGTGTGCGCGGGCGACGGATCACCAGCGGTGATGAACGAAATCAGGCCAGAGCGGCCGGAGGTTTTCAGCTGGGCGAAGCGGCGATCGATGCGGCTCATACCTGCACTCCTTCACGGGCGGCAATCGTGTGCACGTCCTTGTCGCCGCGGCCGGACAGGTTGCACAGCACCAGGCCGTCCTTCGGATATTCGCGGGCCAGCTTGATCGCCTGCGCCACGGCGTGGCTCGACTCCAGCGCGGCGAGGATGCCCTCGGTACGCGCGAGCAGATGGAAAGCCTCCAGCGCCTCGTCATCGGTGACGCCGACGTATTCCGCGCGGCCCACGTCCTTCAGGAACGCGTGCTCGGGGCCTACGCCGGGATAGTCGAGCCCAGCGGAGACCGAGTGGGTTTCCGTGATCTGGCCGTTGTCGTCGCATAGCACGTAGGTGCGGTTGCCATGCAGCACGCCCGGGCGACCGGCCGCCAGCGACGCCGCATGATGGCCGGTGCCGAGCCCCAGGCCAGCCGCCTCGGCGCCGACGATGCGCACGCCGCGATCATTCAGGAACGCATGGAACAGGCCAATCGCGTTGGACCCGCCACCCACGCATGCGGTGATCGCGTCGGGCAGGCGGCCGAACTGCTCCTGCACCTGCTCGCGCGCTTCGCGCCCGACGATGGCGTTGAAGTCACGGACCATCAGCGGATAGGGATGCGGGCCCGCTACGGTGCCGATGATGTAGAACGTATCGGCCACGTTGGTGACCCAGTCGCGCATTGCTTCGTTGAGCGCATCCTTGAGCGTCTTCGAGCCCGAGGTCACCGGCACCACCTCGGCGCCGAGCAGCTTCATGCGGTAGACGTTGATCTTCTGCCGCTCGATGTCCACGGCGCCCATGTACACCACGCACTTCAGGCCGAAGCGGGCAGCGACCGTCGCGCTGGCCACGCCGTGCTGGCCCGCGCCGGTCTCCGCGATGATGCGCGGCTTGCCCATGCGTTTGGCCACCAGCGCCTGGCCGATGGTGTTGTTGATCTTGTGCGCGCCGGTGTGATTGAGATCCTCGCGCTTGAGCAGGATGCGCGCGCCGCCCACGTGCCGGGACAACCCCTCGGCGTAGTAGACCGGGCTGGGGCGTCCGACGTAGTACTTCAGGTCACGGTCCAGCTCCGCCAGAAAGTCGGGATCCTGGCGCAGGCGCAGGTAGGTTTCGGTCAGCTCGGCCAGGGGCGCCATCAGCGTCTCGGCCACGTAGCTGCCGCCATATGCGCCGAAACGCCCGTGTTCGTCGGGGTAGGCGCTGAAATCGGTGATCGTGCTCATGGGGGACTCGTGCGGGGAAGGCAATCGCCACCCTACCCCAAAGCACCCCTCGCAAAAAGCAATATGATTGGCGGAACCTGTCACGAAAACTCACCTATCCCATGAGCCGCCCCCTGCCCTCCCTGAATGCCCTGCACGCTTTCGAAGCCGCAGCCCGTCTGGGCAGCGTCAGCAAGGCGGCGGCCGAACTGCATGTCACCCACGGGGCCGTGAGTCGACACATACGCTCACTGGAGGAAGAGCTGGACCTGGCCCTGTTCCAGCGCCAGGGGCGGGGCCTGGCGCTCACCGCTGCCGGGCAGCGTCTGCGGGACGCCAGCACGGCGGCTTTCGCCCAGTTGCGCGACACGGTGGAGTCGCTGCGGCCGGAGGCGGGTCACGCGCCTTTCGTGCTGGGTTGTCCGGTCAGCCTGCTGGCGCGCTGGATGATTCCCCGGCTGGAGCGCCTGATGGCCGAACTGCCCGAGTTGTCGCTGCACCTGCGACCACAGGAGGCGCCGCTCAACGACGGCCTGGAAGGGCTCGATGCCGCCGTGCTGGCGGGCGAAGCGCCATGGCCGCCGGGTTGGCGAATCCACCCCCTGGCCGCGGAACGCATCGGCCCCGTGGTCAGTCCTGGTTATGCGCAGTCCCATGGCCTCGCAAGCGATCGCCCGGCGCTTCGCGGGCAAACGCTCCTGCATACCTTGTCGCGGCCTGATGCCTGGGCCCGCTGGGCATCCAGCGCAGGCATCGATCCGGATGACCTCGAACCTGGCCCGGGCTTTCCCCACCTGTACCACCTGATCGAGGCGACCGTCGCCGGCCGGGGCATCGCCATCGCACCGGAGCCGCTCGTCGCCAACGACCTCGCCTCGGGACGGCTGGTGGCGCCCTGGGGATTCCACGAGGTGTCCGCGCAATGGGTGCTGGCCACATCGGTGCGCCGGTCCGATCCGCGCCTCGAACCGCTGGTTGCCTGGTTGAAGGCCGAGTTTGCGCAGTAGCGGCAGGCGGAATGATCGGGCCCAAGCCGCCCGCGAAAGCCGTACGCGACCGCGGATCTGACTCGACGCCCGTTACGACCCGCGCGCCCATCCGCGCTGCACACCTGCGAAGGCATGCGCACAACAGCCCAGGGGCTTGATCCCGATTAGGGCATGGCCTCGTGACGGGTCCCACAATCGCCGAAGACACGAAACGGGCTTCTGCGCTCGCGCGGCAGCAAGGGACAGGGAGGGGGAACCATGTCGTTCATGCGCAAGCTCTTCGGCCAATCCGCAACACCGACCGCCGCCACCGCTGCGGCGCCGGCGAAGCCGACCAGGGACACGGCGCCCGGCACACGCATCCGCTATCACCCGGGGTTGGTCCCGCAACTGACTACCGAGCATCAGGCGCTGCTGCATACCTTCGGCTCCATCCGGACGGCAGCCATCCAGGGCAATCTCGCGGGCGCCACCGAGCGCCTGGAACAGTTCCGGGTGCAGTTGCAGAGCCACCTGCTCACCGAGAACGTGCGCCTGTACATCTACCTCGAGCACGAGTTCGCGCAAGACCCAACCAGCTATGCCTTGGTCCACGAATTCCGCCGCGAAATGGACGGTATCGGCAAGGCGTTGGCCGGCTTCATTCACAAATACCAGAACCTCGCGCAGCAGCCTGATCTGGCAACGTCATTTCTCGAGGAATTGGCCCGCGTGGGCCGTGTGCTGATGGAACGCATCCGGCGGGAGGAGTCTACGCTCTACCCGCTCTACGCCTCATAGGAGGAGCGCGGCGCCGGCTTCAACGGATCGTTGAGGCTACGCTGGCCATGTCGCAGGAGAAGGCATGGACGCCTGGCGGCGTCAGTGAGGCGTGAGCCTGATCAGGTCGCACATCTCGGGCGCTACTGCACGAGAAGCGATGCACCGCAGGAGCGCACCAAGTACGCGACCCTGTCTTGCCTCACCTCTGCGCATTCACGCGCCAATGTGTCGCGACGTCTTTGCCATCAAGCGGATAGCCCATCTATCCACAGGCTTTCCTCGCGCGCATCCACACTCGCTGTGGACAACATGCGATGCAACGGCAGGTCGCATACAGGGCGCGCTCCTCCACAAGAAGCGACGCACCGCAGGAGCGCGCCAGGTACGCGATCCTGTCTTGCCTCACCACTGCGCATTCACGCGCCAACGCGTCGCGACGTCTTTGCCATCAAGCAGATAGCGCATCTGTCCACAGGCTTTTCCCACGCGCATCCACACGTGCTGTGGAAAACACCGGGCGCGATCATAGGTACTGACGAATCCGTTCCAGCAGCTTGGCCGACTGCGCGGCATCCAGCTTGCCCAGCCAGCCGCGGCGCGCCTCGGGGATGTGCGCGGCCGGATCTTCGTCGCCGAAGACATAGTGGTCGAACAGCTCGCGCCACGCCGCGCGCTCGGCGGGAGGCAGCGACTTGAACAACAGGACGGCGTGCAACAGCCCACCCAGCCGGGTGTTGGGCACCAGGCCCTCGCCTTGCGAAGGCTTCCACCAGTAATTCACCAGCGCGTTGAGCGGGCCCAGCGAGGCCACGTGGTGCCACCACATGGGCGGCATGTAGATCGCGTCGCCAGGCGCCAGCTCCGCCACCAGGGCATGTTCCATCGCGGTCTTCAGGCGCGGGAAGCGCGGATCATCCAGCCGGTCGAGACGCGCCATGCTGATCGCCGCGCCTGTCGGCGCGAAATCGAGCGGGCCGATGTACAGGTTGCGCACCTGCTCCGGCGGGAACAAGGTGAAGCGACGCGCGCCGCAGGCCACGCAGGCGATGTTGTGGTATTCGTCGAAATGCGCCGGCGTCGTCACGCGGTTGCCGATCCACAGGCGCGGCTTGATGGCGGCATCGAGCAGCGGCAAGACGTGGCTGTCCAGGAAGGCAGGCATGCAATGGGCCACTGGCGCGCTCTGCAGCGCGATGCCCGGCGCATCGTCCTGACCGGCAAATTGAAGCAGACGCTGCAAGCCCTGCGTCACCGACACGCGGTGATGGCTGAAATTGAACGCCTCTGCCTCGCCACGGTATCCGACGATGCCCTCGGCCTCCGGCGGCATCAGCAAGGCATCGACCACCGTCCCGTTGTCGATCGCCGTCACTGCATCGGCGAACGCCTGGTTGGACACATTGGCGGCAGCCACCAGCGGCCAGTGCCGCACCAGCCCGCGGATGACCAACGGACGCTCGGCGCCAAGGATCTGCTCGAGCGCATCGGCCTGGCCGTCGTATCGGAACTCTTCAATGGGGGCGGGCATGCAAAACCTGAGGTGACGGAACAGACCTCAGGGCATGCTAGCAGTGCTGGCGTCTTGGTGTAGGAGCCCAACGCGCACGCGACTTAGGGATGGCGCGCCGACTTCGCATCGACGTGGCCGCGCACAGGGTGCGGTCCTGCAGCGGAATCAGCCGGCCTGGCGGACGGCGTGAATGAAGTCGGCCAGCTTTTGCGGGTCCTTGATGCCGGGCGCCGATTCGATGCCGCTCGCCACATCCACCGCCCACGGATGCGCCACACGGATGGCCTCGGCCACGTTCGTCGGCGTCAGGCCACCTGCCAGAATCAACGGCTGCGCGAGATCGGTCGGCATCAGCGACCAGTCGAAAGCCTTGCCGCTACCACCCGCCTCGCCCAGCCCATGTCCATCCAGCAACAGCCCCGCCGCCGAGGGATAGCGCCGCAGCTTGTGGAGCGCGGCCCTGCCCTCGCCCATGGCGATGGCCTTGAGGAAACGCCGGCCGAACTGGGCGCACCAGTTGTCCGGCTCCTCGCCGTGGAATTGCAGCAAGTCCGGCTGCACGGCCTCGATTACTTCGTGCACCAGTTCGGCGTCGTCATCCATGAACAGGGCGACGATGCCGACGAACGGCGGCAGAGCGCTGGCGATGGCGCGGGCCTGCGCCAGGGTGACGCGACGCTTGCTGCGCGCGGTAAACACCAGGCCGATCGCATCCGCGCCAAGCTTCGCGGCCAGCAGCGCGTCCTCGACACGGGTCATGCCGCAGCACTTGATGCGGGTCATTGGCTCACCTCGGCGGGAAGTCCCCAGCGCGCCTCGTAGCGGGGACCGAGGAAGGTCAGACCGGAGGAAGGCGCGGTTGGCCCGGCCACCTCGCGATTGCGTCCGGCCAGCAACTCGCCCATCCATGCCACCGGCTGTTCGCCGCGGCCGATCGGAAGCAGCGAACCGACGATGTTGCGGACCATGTGGTGCAGGAAGGCGTTGGCCTCGATCTCGACGATCACCTGCTCGTCCTCGCGCCTCACGCTCACCGCCAGCACCTCGCGCCTCGCGTGCGCGGCCTGGCACGACACCGCGCGAAACGCGCTGAAGTCATGTTCACCGATCAGCACCTGCGCGGCCTCGTGCATGCGCGCGGCGTCCAGCGGGTGGCGCTCCCACGTCACGTAGCGCGCCTCGAGCGCGGCGCGCACCGGGCGATTGAGGATGCGATAGCGATAGCGCCGGCTACGCGCGGAAAAACGCGCGTGGAAATCTCCATGGACCGGCTGCGCCCACAGTACAGCCACGCTGCCTGGCAGGTTGGAACAGGCGCCCAGCACCCAGCCCCGCATGTCGCGCTGGACCTCGGTATCGAAATGCACGACCTGGCAGCGCCCATGCACGCCGGCATCGGTGCGCCCCGCGCAGGTCACCTCCACCGGGTGGGCGGCGACGAACGACAACGCGTGCTCCAGCGCGCCCTGGACCGTGTCGCCGTGGCTCAGGCGCTGCCAGCCGGAGAACTCGGTGCCGTCGTATTCGATGCCAAGGGCGATGCGCATGAGGGATCTGGGTGAAACCGGAAGCCGACAGGTTAGCAGGCCTCCAACGAACTCGGGCCGGCAAGGCCGGCCCGAGTGGAATCGAAACACCTGAAATTCAGGCTCAGCGGATGCTTTCGAGGAGGCGCTTGGCCACGTCCTTCTGCATCTGCGTGCCTTCGTGCATCACCTCGTCCAGCATCGCCTGGGCGCCGTCCGGATCGCCCATGTCGAGGTACGCGCGGGCGAGATCGAGCTTGGTGTCCACCGGATCATCGCTGAACTGGCCCAGCTCGTGATGCATGTCCTGCGAGGCGGGCTCTTCAACCGGCTCGGCAAACTGCCAGGTCGAGCTGCCGTGGTTCTCGAACTCTTCCTCGACGTCGCTCTCGACAGTGGCGGCCTGAGCCGCTGCTGCGGCCGGGGCGCTGGCATGCGTCGGCGCGGGGTGCGGCGTCAGGTCGAAATCGAAATGGTATTCGCTGACCTTGGGATGACGCACCGGAGTTGGCGGGATCGGCGGCAGCTCGTCGTCGTCGCGCGTGGCCGCAAAACTGCCGAGATCGAAGTGATCCGCCGCAGCCGCTGCCTCCCCCAAATGCACGGGCGAGGCGCCATGGGCAAACAGCGGATGCTCGGGCACCAGGTCCTCGCCCATGTGCAACACATCCTGCCATTCCGACTGCTGTGGATCGGAGATATGCGCGTACATGGCCTCGGCGGCAGCCTCGAAGTGATCCACGTCGCGGCGGCTGTAGTAGAGGCTCACCAGCTCCAGGTGCAGGCCGATGTCGTCCGGATGCTCGGCAAGCTGATCGAGCAGCTCGTCCTGATCGGGGTCCGCGCCGGTGTTGCCGATCGGCGGCACGGTGCCGAAGTGGTCGGCCAGCGAACCGCTGCTGGAGGGCGGGGCAACCACCGGCTTGCGGCTGCGGCTACGCAGGGCGAAGAGGAGGCCGAGCACCGCAACGCCGGCGCCGGAAGCCCAGGCCCAGGTCTGCATGTACCAGGGGTCTTCTTCCCCGAGGGGCGTCACCGGCTTGGCGACCGGCTTCACCGCCGGCTTGACCGGCTCGGCCTTGGCGACGGCCGGAGCCGTG
>NZ_QQSY01000003.1:278581-406935 GCF_003351225.1 Dyella solisilvae | reverse complement strand
GCCGCCGGCGCATTCGCCTTCGCCATCGCATCCGCCACCGGCGGCTTGGCTGCCTCCGGCTTGGCCGTCTCGCTGGGCTTGGCTGCCGGCTGGCCCGAGGCCTTGCGGGCATCGGCAAGCTTGTGCTGCAGCTCGGCGATCTCGTTGTCCTTGAGCGAGAGCAGGCGCTCGTTCTTGCTGTTGATGTCTTCCAGGTCCTTCAGGCGCGACTTCAACTCATTGCCCTGCTGCTGCAGGGTGACGAGCGATTCCTGACTGCGCATCAGGTCCTGGTGCAGCGCGACCATGTTCTTTTCGGCCTTGCCGCCCTTGTCACCACGGCCAGCGGCGCTGTCGGCGCCCTCCTTGGCCGGGACCAGCGCAAGGTGATCGCCCGCGGGCGCGGCGGAAGGTGCGGCCGAGGCGTTGGCGCGGGCGCCGGCGTCGGCCACGGTGGTCGGAGTGCGGGCGGCGCCGGAGCGCCAGTCGCTGTTCTGGCGGCGCACTTCGGCGACGGCGTCAGCCACCGCCATCGCCTGCGCATCTTCACGGGAAGGCACCCGCAGCACCGCGCCGGACTTCAGCGCGTTGATGTTGTCGCGGTAGAACGCATCGGGGTTGGCCTGCTTGAGGGCCAGCAGCATCTGATTGACGTCCACGCCCTTGGGCGCGACCTCGTGCGCAATGCCCGACAGGGTCTGGCCGTGCTCGACCGGACCGAAGTTGCTGCCGGCGGCGGCGCGAGGCGACGGGGCGGGCTTGGGCGCCTCGGCCGGAGCCGGAGCCGGCGCCGGAGCAGCGGCCGTTTCTGTCGACGGGGCGCTGGCCGGAGCCTGCGTCGTCGGGGCCTTGCGCGACTTCTTGGGCGCCGACTGCACCGGGGCCTGGGTGGCCGGCGCCTGGGAAGCAACGTTGGGCGGATCGAGCAGGATGGTGAACTCGCGCAGGCTCTTGCCGGCGGCGTTGTTCACCTCGACCAGCAGGTCAAGGTAGGGGTCGTTGACCGGCGCGGAGCTGGTGATGCGGATCACCTTCCGGCCATTGGCGCCATCGACCACCGCGAACTGCAGCGGCACGGTCGGGCCGGCGGCCACGCCCGCCTGGGCGGCATCCGCCGCGGAGGCCAGCTTCGCGGTGAGGTCCTGCAACTCGGCGGGGCTATCGGGATTGACCGGGATCTCGGCCAGCAGCGGCTGCCCTAGGGCCGATTTCACCTGGATCTGGCCCAGTTCCAGCGCCGCTGCCTGGCTGCTGCCCAAGGCGAGCGCCAACAGCATCGACAGCTTCAACGAACGATTCATCGTGTATTCCCCCGAACGACCCCGTGCCGTTTTTTGTTGGCTTGCCGCAAGGCGGCAGCACCTGCAACGAGGGGCCACTTTAGTTAGGTACAGGCCAATCAACAATAGCGCCGGCCAATGCTTACGTGATCTTGCTGCGGTTTGTTCTTGTGTGAAAAAGACCCGCCAGCTACCGGATCAGGGGTGACCGGCGTCCTTCGGGGCGGCCTTGAGCACTTCCAGCTGCCGTTTGAGGTCGGCAATAGCCTGGTCCTGCTGCTTCAGTTTTTCGTCCGAGTCATGGGTTCGCGACTCTTCGCGGGCGACGTCGCCCTGCAGCTGGTGGACCTCGGCCTGCTGCTGGGCGATCGCCTGATCCAGCTTCGCCTGCTGATCGATCTTGCCAGCAGGCGCCTTCTCCGTCTCTGCCGCCCGGGCCGGCAATGTGGACACCAAGGCACAACACACCAACCCGGACAGCAGCAGTTTCATTACAGGTAATCCTTGATGAGTAGTTCAGCGATTTGCACGGCGTTGAGCGCCGCACCCTTTCGAATGTTGTCCGACACGATCCACATGTCCAGGCCACGCTCGTGCGAGATGTCATCGCGGATACGGCCCACGAAGACCGGATCCTGGCCTGCCGCATCGCCCACCGGGGTGGGATAGCCGCCCGCCTTGCGCTCGTCGATCACGACCACGCCTTCGGCCTGCTCCAGCAGCTCGCGCGCCTGCGCGGCAGTGAGCTTGTCGCGGGTTTCGATGTGCACCGCCTCGGAATGGCCGTAGAACACCGGCACGCGCACCGCCGTCGGATTCACCTGGATGGTGTCGTCCTCGAGGATCTTGCGCGTCTCCCACACCATCTTCATTTCTTCCTTGGTGTAGCCGTTGGCCTGGAAGTCGTCGATGTGCGGGATGACGTTGAAGGCGATCTGCTTGGAGAACTTCTTGGTCTCCACGTCCTGGAAGCTGAGCAGGGCGGCGGTCTGCTTGCCCAGCTCGTCCATGCCGCTGCGGCCGGCGCCCGACACCGACTGGTAGGTGGCCACGTTGATGCGCTCGATGCCCGCGGCGCGATGGATCGGCGCCAGGGCCACCAGCATCTGCATAGTCGAGCAGTTCGGGTTGGCGATGATGCCGCGCGTGGTGTACTCGGCGATCGCGTGCGGGTTCACCTCACTCACCACCAGCGGGATGTCGTCCTGGTAGCGGTACTCGGAGGTGTTGTCGATCACCACTGCGCCCGCCGCGGCGGCGCGCGGGGCGTGCTCGCGGCTCACCGAGCCGCCGGCCGAGAAGAACGCGATGTCGACGCCGTCGAAATCGTAGTCGGCCAGGTTCTGGACGGTGACCGGTTTGCCGCCAAAGGTGATTTTTTCACCCGCCGAACGCTCGCTGGCCAACGGCACCAGCTCGCTTACCGGAAAATCGCGCTCGGCCAGGATGGCCAGCAGGGTTTCACCCACGGCGCCCGTCGCGCCAACCATTGCCACCTTGTAGCTGCTCTTCTTGCTCATGTCCCGTTATCAGGTAGGAGGAATCGGAAAACCGCCCCGGCGGCGCCGATCTCCGCTATCAGCGGAAATCTAGCCGGGGCGGCGCGCAAAACAACCCGCGACACGCACGGGCGTGAAAGTCATCACGCTTTGCCTGCCGTCCGGTGATGAAGCACGGCCGGATTGAGCGGCGTGGGCGGCTTCCCGGCCACCTCGCCCTGGCCCAGGGCGGCAATCACATTGTCAGCCGCCAGGTTGGCCATGGCCCGGCGTGTTTGGGCGCTGGCGCTGGCAATGTGCGGGCTGAGCACGACATTGTCCAACGCCAGCAGGTCCGGATGGACTTGCGGTTCGCCCTCGAACACATCGAGGCCGGCTGCGGCGAGCCGACCCTCGCGCAGAGCCGCCGCCAGGGAGGCATCGTCCACGATGCCGCCACGGGCGATGTTCACCAGCACCGCCGAGGGCTTCATCTGCGCCAGTTCAGGCGCGCCGATGGCATGCCTGTTGGCGGCCGTGAACGGCAGCACCAGCACCAGGAAATCGGCCTGCCGCAGCAGTTCCGGCTTGTCGACCAGGGTGGCGCGGCACTCCCGCTCGACCAGCTCAGGCAGGCGTGAGCGGTTGTGGTAGAGCACCCGCATATCGAAACCCGACGCGCGGCGCGCCACGCCCTGCCCGATCCGCCCCATGCCGAGGATGCCCAGCGTGCGGCCGTGCAGGTCGAGCCCCATCCAGTCGTCGAAGCGCATGTTGCTGCCCGGCCAGTGGCCAGCCCGAAGCCAGCGCTCGGCGGCGCCGATGCGGCGCGCCGCGGCAAGCATCAACGCCCAGGCGAAGTCGGCCACGCTCTCGTTCAACACGTCCGGCGTGTTGCTGGCGAGCACGCCGGCCCGGGTCAGCGCGTCCAGGTCCAGGTTGTTGTGGCCGACGCCGAGGTTGGCCACCACCTTCAGGCGCGTGTTGCCCTCGAGCACCGATGCGTCCACGCGGTCGCTGAGACCGACGATGGCGCCGTCCACGCCGGCCAGCTTCTGCTTCAGCTCGGTTGCGTCGTGCGGGCGATCGAGCGCCTCGGCCTCGATGTCGAAGTGTTGCGCCAGGCGCGCCAGCACCTCGGGGAACAGTGGGCGCGCAATCCAGACTTTGGGCTTGGCAGTCATCTAACGTCTACATCGCTTCTCGACCGGCCCGCCGAGCGAACCGGCCATGTTCAGGGAATACGTGGACTCATTTCGCCCACGTCGCCGCACTGGGCGCGGTGACGCAGGGCATGATCCATCAGCACCAGCGCCATCATCGCCTCGGCAATGGGCGTGGCGCGGATGCCCACACAGGGGTCGTGGCGACCCTTGGTCACCACGTCGACCGGCTCGCCGGCGAGGTTCACGCTGCGTCCGGGGATCAGGATGCTCGAGGTGGGCTTGAGCGCCATCGAGGCCACCACGGCCTGCCCGGTGCTGATGCCGCCAAGGATGCCGCCGGCGTGATTGGACGCAAAGCCGTCCATCGTGATCTCGTCGCGGTGCTGGCTGCCGTGCTGGGCGACCACCTCGAAGCCGTCGCCGATCTCCACGCCCTTCACGGCGTTGATCGACATCAGCGCCGCGGCGAGGTCGCCGTCGAGCTTGCCGTAGATCGGCTCGCCCCAGCCCGGCGGCACGCCATCGGCCACCACATTGACCCGCGCGCCCACCGAATCACCCGATTTGCGCAGCGCGTCCATGTACGACTCCAGCGTCGGCACGTCGTGCGCGTCCGGCCAGAAGAACGGGTTCTGCTCCACGGCCGCCCAGTCGAACGAGCCCGGCGTGATCTCGCCGATCTGCGAGAGATAGCCGCGCACGCGCACGCCATGCCGCTCAGCCAGCCATTTCTTGGCGATCACGCCGGCCGCCACGCGCATGGTGGTCTCGCGCGCCGAGGAGCGGCCGCCACCGCGCGGGTCGCGGATGCCGTACTTCTGCCAGTAGGTGTAGTCGGCGTGCCCGGGCCGGAAGGACTGGGCGATGTCGCCATAGTCCTTGCTGCGCTGGTCGGTGTTGCGGATCAGCAAGGCGATCGGCGTGCCGGTGGTCTTGCCTTCGTAGACGCCGGAGAGGATCTCGATCTCGTCCGCCTCACGGCGCTGCGAGGTATGCCGGCTCTTGCCGGTGGCGCGGCGATCCAGGTCGGCGCGGAACTCCTCGACGGCGATCGGCAGGCCCGGCGGGCAACCATCGATCACACAGCCAATGGCCGGGCCATGGCTTTCGCCGAAGGTGGTAACGGTGAACAGTTGGCCGAAGGAATTGCTGGACACGAGGCTCGTCGTCTGCAAGGAAACCGGCACAGCTTACCGCGTTGCAGCATCGCCTGTGTCAGTCGCGTCCATCGCCCGCCATTCACGGGCCAGCATGGCGAATACCGCATCGTCCACCCATTCGCCGTGGAAGCGCAGGCTCTCGCGGAAATGAGCCTCCTGGCGCAGGCCCAGGGCAAGCACCATGGCCATGCTGGACGCGTTGCGCGGGTCGATCGAGGCGTGCACGCGATGGACGTCCAAATGATTGAACAGAAAGCCGAACAGCCCCCGGAGCGCCTCGCGCGCATAGCCCTGGCCCTGCCGCTGCGTGGCCAGGGTGACGCCGAACTCGGCCTGGCCGTCGGCGGAGACGCAGAAGGCCAGGTCGCCGACCAGGGTTCCGTCGGCGCGCAGGCGGATCGCCCGCTGCATCCACTGCTCCGGCGCAGGGCTGGTGATCGCCGCCTGGCGCCGGATGAAGCGCTCGACCTCGGCCTGCGAGGCCGGTCGCCAGTTCTGGTAGCGCCCTACCTCGGGATCGCTGCGGTAGCCATACAGGACCGGCGCATCGTCCAGGCGGAGGGCATCGAGCCGAAGGCGTGGCGTCTCCAGCTCCATCGGCGGTCAGCGGCCCTGACGGGCCTGGGCCGCCGCGCGGATCGCGTCGGCGTGCTCGATGAGGTCGCGTCGCTCCAGCGCGAACACGCCCATGGCGCCGACTTTGAACTCGATCCACACGAACGGGACCTCCGGCAGCAGGGCCGCCAGCGCGTGCTCGCTCTCGCCCACTTCCACGATCAACAGGCCGTCCTCGGTGAGGTAGTCGGCCGCCTCGTCGAGCATGCGCACGCAGATGTCCAGGCCGTCCTCACCCGAGGTGAGTCCGAGCTTCGGCTCATGGCTGTACTCGCCCGGCAGCGCGGCGTATTCGTCCTCGGTGACGTAGGGCGGGTTCGACACGATCAGGTCGTAACGACGCCCCTTGAGCCCGTTGAACAAGTCGGACTTGATCGCCTCGACGCGGCCCTCGACGTGCTGGAACACGATGTTCTCGCGCGCCAGCGACAGTGCGTCGTCGCTGATGTCGACGATGTCGACCTGCCAGTCGACGTTGTACTCGGCCATGGCGATGCCGATGCAGCCGGAGCCGGTGCACAGGTCCAGCGCGCGCTCGACGTGGCGATGGTCCAGCCACGGCTGGAAGCCCGACTCGATCAGCTCGGCGATCGGCGAACGCGGCACCAGGGCGCGACGGTCGCTCTTGAACTTCAGCCCGGCGAACCAGGTTTCACCTACCAGGTAGGCCACCGGCAGCCGCTCGTTGACGCGACGCTCGATCAGCGCCAGCACGCGCTCGCGCTCCTCGGTGGTCAGGCGGCCGGCTCCATAGGCCGGCGGGATGTCCGGCGGCAGGTGCAGGCTGGCCAGCACCAGATGGGTGGCCTCGTCGATCGGGTTGTCGTGGCTGTGCCCGAAGGTAAGCCCGGCCGCCGAGAAGCGGCTGGCGCCGTAACGGATGAAGTCGATGATGGAGGCGAGTTCGTGGGTCACGGCGGGAATTTGGACGTCGAGGGGTCGCACAGTATAGCCGGCGCGGCCATGGGGACGGGCCGGGACGCCGCCAGGGTCCCCCCGGGTGAAACCGCGAGGTGCGTCGCAATAACTGTCACGCCCGCCATCTGGCCGATTGTCCGGCCGGATCAGGGCTGACAAGAATCCGCCCGCGACCAGCCAAGGAGGGGTCTGCCGGCTGGGCGCACTTCACTTCATCAAGGGGAAAACATGAATCCAGGGAAGCTGTTCGTCGCAGCCGCCATGGCTGTGGCCTTTTCTTCGCCGGTCATCGCTCGGGACAACGAAGGTGGTTCCACCACCGTGTCGCCATGGCCATCGTTTCTGCAGGAAGCCAACGAGGTGTTCCGTCCCGATTATTCCTATGTCGCGCCGGATGACGTGGACGGCGACGGCCTGAGCGATCTGCTCTGGTACAACGCCAGGGAGCACAAGGTCGGCTACTGGCTGTCGACGTGGACGTACACCTACCCGTACACCTACGCGTCTGGCGCGCGCCAGACGTTCAACGTCCCTTCCGACTACTACGTGGGCGCGGCGGGCGATCTGAACGGCGACCGCAAGGTCGACCTCGTGCTGACCAGCGCCAAGCGCGATCTCTGGCTCTGGGCCTCCAACGGCGCCGGATTCGATGCCAGCCGCATCGGTGAGTATCCCGAGGGTTGGCAGTTGCTTGGCGCGGGCGACATCGACGGTGACAACAATGCCGACCTGCTGTGGTGGAACGAGCGCAAATGCGAGTTCGGCTACTGGCGCATGCAGGGCGCGATCGTGCTGGAGAAGAAGACGATCAAGGCGACCTGCGGCTATCACGTGGCCGCCATCGGCCACTTCATGCAGACGAACCACCTGGACCTGTTGTGGACCAGCGACGCGCACGACGTCTATCTGTGGGCAGGCTCCGACACGGGCTTTACCTCGACCTTCCTGGGCAATTACGACCCGCAGGGCCACATCATCGGCGCGGCCATCGCGGGCGATTTCGGCGGCATCAACGTGTACGTGCAGAATGACGCCGCCATGCAGTTCACCCAGTACGAGTGGGTTCGCTACTTCGATGCGCAGGGCAACGTAGGCCAGACCACGTTCAACGCGATCCGCAGCCTGCCCATCAACCCGGGCGATTACCTGGGCGCCACGGGTAACCTGGACGGGGCAAACGAAGCGGTGCTGGTGTGGGGCAACGATTCGGTGAACGCGGCAAGCACGCCCAGGTTGCCGGGCGGCCTGACCTGGTACACCAATACCGTCGGCGCCTTCAGCCCGTTCAGTAACCCCTGGCAATCCGCATCCATCGCGAGCTACCCGGCAGGTTGGTCGCTGCTGGGCTCGGGCCATTGATGCACGAAGGTCGGCGGCCCCGAGCCGCCGACCTTCCTCGCGCCTCATCCATGGCGCCGACCCAATCTGCGGCGGCATCGTTCATACTTGCCGGATGACCTTTAACGTACTCCTGCAATACATCCTGCCCCACCGCGCCCTGTCGCGGGTGGTCTACTGGGCCACGCGCTGGACCTTCGCGCCGTGGAAGAACTTCCTGATCAGCACCATCGTGCGCAACTACCAGGTCAACATGGCGGAGGCGGCCCAGCCCGACCCGCTGGCCTACCAGCACTTCAATGCGTTCTTCACCCGCAAGCTGCGGCCGGACGCACGCCTGGCGGACTCCGATCCGAGGGCCCTGCTCTCGCCTGCCGACGGCAAGATCAGCCAGGCCGGCAAGATCGTCGATGGCCGCATCTTCCAGGCCAAGGGCCAGGAGTACACCGCCGCCGAGCTGCTGGGCGACGAGGCCAGCGCCGCGCCGTATCGCAATGGCCGCTTCGCCACCATCTACCTGTCGCCGCGCGACTACCACCGCGTGCACATGCCGCTGAAAGGCACGCTGAGGGAGACGGTGCATGTGCCCGGCCGCATCTTCAGCGTGGCGCCGTTCGCGGTGGAGGCGATCCCGCGCCTGTTCGCCCGCAACGAGCGGTTGGTCTGCCATTTCGAGGGTGAGCACGGTCCGTTCGTGCTGGTGATGGTGGGCGCCATCCTGGTGTCCAGCGTGGCCACCGTATGGGATGGCCTGGTGATTCCCCCTTACGCCCCCTCGATCCGCCGCAAGTCCTTCGCCGGCCAGAACATTTCACTGGAGCGATTCGCCGAGGCGGCGCGCTTCAACATGGGCTCCACGGTGATCCTGCTGTTCCCCGAAGGCATGACCGAGCTCGATGCGCTGCAGCCGCAGCAGGCGGTGCAGGTGGGCCAGCGGCTGGGCGTGACGCTCAAGCCCTGATCACGATGCGTCAAATTATTGACGCGGTAAGTGACGCTTTCCGTCGTTTTGTGACCTTTTTGGCGCACCGCTGCGTCGGGCAGGGCTAAGCTCTTGTCCGGCGCCGCTCTACGCGGCCGCCATTCCAGGGGCCTGACCGAAGGACACTCCATGCGCATCGTCACCCGCCTGATCGTGATGACCCGCGGCCACCAGCTTGGCCGCCAGCTGCACGACATCGAACGCAGCATCCGCGCCCTGCCCAAGCGCAGCCGCGCCCGGCTGGGCACCATGGCTTTGCGCGAGATTGGTCAGGCGTCGCGCGCCGAATTTCCTCACCTGTACGGCACGCCGCCGGAAGAGCGCTACCTGCCCTGGGGCCAGGGCACCGACATCGGTTTCGCCCGCGCCCGCTCGGACAATGCCGAGGTGGCCATGCGCGGCATTGCGCTGTGGCTGGCGGTGGCCTATCACGAGACCAAGGACACGCCGCACCAGAACCTCAAGGTGCACCATCGTGGACTGATGCGGTTGCTGCGCGAGCTCAAGGAAGACCACCGCACCGACCCCAGCCAGAAGTGGGCGCCGCAGGCCACTGCCGCCGCCTGAGCGGATTGCCGTGAAAGAAAACGCCGCCCCTCGGGGCGGCGTTTTTTCTTTGAGCCCTCTGTCGCGACGATGGGCTCAGCGACAGCTCGGCAACTTCAGGGTCTGGCCCGGCTTGATGTGCTGCTGGCTGAGGCCGTTCATCTCCGCCACCTCCTGCACCGAGGAGCAACCCAGGCGGTTGACGATGCTGGTGAGGGTGTCGCCGCGGCGCACCGTATAGCTGCGCGCCTTGCCCGAGCCGGATGAGCGCGACGGCGCCGGCGGAGGCGCCGGGGTCGCCGGCACGACCGGCAACACCGCCGTGTGCAGGTCGTTGGCGAGGATCGGCCACGGGCCATCGACGCAACGCGCCCCGTAGGGACGCTCCAGCAGCTTGGGCACGATGATGCGCGTGCCTGTCGGCTGCGCGGCCTGCGGGTCCAACCGCGGGTTGAGGTTTCGCAGGGTACGGAACCAGCCGTCGCTCATACCGCCCGCCGATCCCAGGCACACCGTGAGTTCGGTCAGCGAAGCCGGTCGGCTGAGCACAATGCTGCCCTGGGCGCCGTCCACGCGCGGGAAGCGCAGGTTGTAGCTCTCCGGGTGCAGGAACAGCCACGCCGCCGCCAGCACGGCCGGCACGTAGTCGCGGGTTTCCTGCGAGAGCTGGTTGTAGATGACCGGGTCGTACAGGCTGACCGCGGTGTTGTCGCCGACCAAGCGGCGCATGCGTCCCTCGCCGCCGTTGTAGGCAGCCAGGGTCAGCTCGAGGTTGTCGTTGAATGCCCTGAGCTGCTCGTTCATGTACTCGGCGTTGGCGCGCGCCGAGGCGGCGGGATCGAAGCGCGAATCGAAGCCGTCTTCGGTGGTGAGGCCAAAACGCAGGCCGGTGGCGTACATGAACTGCAACGGTCCGGCCGCGCCCGAGCGCGACACCGCATGCACCTTGCCGCCGGATTCCTTGGCCATGATGCCGAACAGCAAAGCCTCGGGCAGATCCTGCCGCTGGTACTCCGGCCACATCTGGTAGCGCAGGAACTGGTAGTTGACGTAGGCATCCATCAGGTTGCCTCGCCACTGGGTGAGCCACATTTCCAGCGCCGCCTTCACCGGGCCATTCATGGCGATCAGCTGGGACAGCTGCTGTCCGTGCAGCAACGTGACGCTGCGTTGCGCCTCGGGCAGGCTGGCCGCGCCGCTCTTGCCGCTGCTTCCTTCCGGCGGGTCGTCGTCCATCCCGTCCACGTCGTCGCCGAGCGCAAAGTTGCTGTCCTTCAGGCGCAACAGGCGGTCGAACACCGAGAAGAAGCGTTGCGGATCGCATCCGGGCGTTGACGAACAATGCGCCGACGCGACCTTGAGCTGGTCAAGCGCGGCGGCGAGCGTCTTTTGCGAAGCCTGCGTGTTGCCCGCGCGTGCTTGCGCCACCGCCGTCTCATAACCCTTGCTGGCCTGATCCAGCTGCGCGTAGAGGTCGCTGGCCTGCGCCGTCGGCTTGGCTGCGCCGGAAGACGCACACGCCGCGAGCAGCATGATGGCGCCGGCCAGGGGAGCCAGGCGCAGGGAGCGGAAATAGGCGTGGGGAGCCATGGAAAACTTCACGTTCGGACCGAAGGGCCGACCTTACTGCGCCCGGGGCGCGCGACTCAACACGTTTGCTCCCGATGCGACGCCGCAGCAACGCGCTAGCGGGCGCCATCCGCCGCCAAGGTATGCTCGCGTCCATGGCAAAGTCGGCCAGTCGCGGTCGCATCGCGACTCGGCGAACAGATGATGCGCGGCGTGCGGGACGACGCCTACAGCGACGAGCGCTGAGCCGGGCGCCGATCCAGGGAACAAGACAACCAAGGGAATCCATGCCTCGCATCGCCACCGTCTCGCCCGACACACCCTTCGCCGAGCGCTTTGTCGCCGGTCTCGGCTATCCCGTGCGCGGCGCGGGCCTCGCCTCCTGCGTGGTGCTTGCACTACTGCACTGCCTGGCGATCCTGCCGGCCTTCATGGGCATCTTCGCCAGCTTCGCGCTGTGGGCCGCCACCTGGCGCTACGCGGCCACCTGCCTGCTGCATACCGCCAACGGCTACGCCGATCCGCCCGACGTGGGCGTGGAAGAGAATCCGGCGGCCGGCAACGGGCTGATGGCGATCCATCTGTTCGCCATGGCGCTGTGCCTGCTGAGCGCGCTCTTCTATCCACCCGCACTGTGGCCGCTGATGGTCCTGTTCGCGGTGATGCTGCCCGCCATCGACATGTCCCTCGCCTTCGACGGCAATCTGGAACTGGCCATGAGCCCGGTGACCTGGTGGGACGTGATCGGCCGCTTCGGCGCCGCCTACCTCATCCCGGTTGGGCTCAACCTCCTCACCGGCGCGCTGATCGTGGCCGCTTCCGTCGCCACGGCGTACCTGCCCCGGGTGTTCGCACTGCCGCTGTTCGGCTTCGCCTACACCTACCTCATCATCCTCAACCTGCACCTCATGGGCGCGATGATCCACCAGCGGCACGAGAGCTTCGGCCTTGAGCCGGAGGCCGAAGAGCTGGTTCGCGAGAGTGGCCAGGATGCCGACACTCAGCTGCTCGACCAGGTTCAGGCCGTCGCCGCGACCGATCGGCGCGCCGCGATCGCCCTGCTGGTCGCGCGCATGCAGGACCGCAGCGCGCCGGCATCGCTGCACCAGGCCTACCGCGACCTGCTGCGCCAGGAAGGCCTGCGCGACGGACTGCTGGAGCATGGCCAGATCTGGATCGCCGCGCTGATGGCCAACGGCGAATCGCGCCGCGCGCTGGGCCTGGCGCAGGATTGCCTGGAGCTGGATGCCGGCTTCGTGCCGGACGACCCGGGCAACGCCGCCGCCTTGGCCGAACAGGCCGCACGCGCAGGCATGAGCCGGCTGGCGCTCAAACTTTGCCGCGGCTTCCTGACCCGGTGGCCGCGCTCACCCGAGGCGCCTCGCGTCGGCTTGCTGGCGGCGCGGCTGCTGTCCCAGGAGCTCGGCCAGCGCACCGAGGCAGGCGTGCTGCTTGGTCGGCTCGCGGCGGCCTGGCCGCAGCATCCGCTGCACGAAGAGATGGTGACCCTGGCGCAGCAACTACAGCAACGGCCCGACCCGGCCTGAACTGGGCGTCCGCCAGCGTCCCCGCGGGCCCTCATGCCGGACCGACGATTTGCATCGCACCGCTGCGCCTACCGCCCCTACTGCCGATAAAATCGCCTGCCAACCGGTCGTGCATTGGATCTTCCGAACATGAGTCGCTGGCGCCCGCCTGCTCCCCACTCCACCGCCATCATCACCCGCGACGGCTTCGAAAAGCTCAAGGCCGAACTCGACCATCTCTGGCACACGCTGCGACCGGAGGTGGTGAAAGCGCTGGCGGCCGCCGCGGCCGAGGGCGACCGTTCGGAGAACGCCGAATACACCTATCGCAAGAAGCAGCTCGGAGAGATCGACCGCCGTGTGCGCTACCTGAGCAAGCGCATCCCGTCGCTGAAAGTGGCCGAAGGCGCGCCGGCAGACCGCAGCGTGGTGTTTTTCGGCGCCAGCATTGAACTGGAGAACGTCGACTCCGGCGAAAGCGTGCTGTATCGCATCGTCGGTCCGGACGAGACCGACGCCCGCCAGGGCTGGATCAGCATCGACTCGCCGTTGGCCAGGGCAGCGCTGAAAAAGCGCCTGGACGACGAATTCGAAGCCGAACTGCCGGGCGGGCGCACGCGCTTCGTGATCGTGGCGGTCGAGTACCTCGACCAGGGATGCCCTGGCTGAGGGTCCGCCGCCAACACTCCGCAGCGACCTGAGCCCGTCAGATGGGCGAATCCAGGCGATACCGACGCGGCATCGCTAGGCGCGCTTACGGCTGCGCCGGTTGGGCTGGCTGCATCAGCGCCGCGATCTGGGCTTGATGCGCGTCGACAAAGCGGATGTTTTCGGGATTGACCCAGACCTGGTTGAGGTTGCTGGCGAGGGCCGGGTCGTTGCGCGCCTGCACCGCCAGGATCGCGTTGGTCAGCGCGATATTGGCGAGGATGAACTCGCGCGGCGTGAAGCCGTACTTCTTCACCAGCGCCGGAATGCGCGGATCGCCGGCCATCGCCTGATTCGCCAGGTCGTTGAGGCTGTGCACCTTGGTGGGATCGGGCGCCGCCTGCGGCCGGATGCCGGTGCTTTGCGCCTCACGTGTGGCCGCAGCCAGGCGATTGAACACGTCCTCGTTGAGCGTGTAGCTCTTGATCTGTTGCTTGTCGGCCTCGGGCAGGCCCGAAGGCGCGGTCTGGGCATGGGCAAGCGGCGCGATGCCGATCACGGCCGCCAGCAGGCCAAGGCAGCAGGCGCGCAGGAATCGATCGAAGGCAGGCATGGGAACTCCGTGGGATGGTGGGAAGCCGGACGGTGCAGCAGGCCGCCACCCTAGCATCACGCGCTTGAATGCCACTTCAGTGGCGATCCAGCAGCGCGGTGGCCTTGCGGTAGTCGACGTCGATCTGCTGCAGACGCGCGTCACGCGCCTGCTCGTTGACCCAGCGGGCATGCGCTGCCTGCTCGCGGATCAGCTGGAACTCCAGTTCGATGAAGGGCTGCAGCACACGATTGTCGGCGGCGGCGAAACCGGCCAGGTCAGGGATGCGCGCCAGGTTCGCCCGCTCGCGATCCCCGGCCGCCCCGGGCGACTGGCCGTAGGCTCGCATGAACGCCACCAACTGGCTTCGCAAGGGTTCGGGCAGGTTATCGCGTACGACCAGTACACCCGTGGGGATCAGGGTGGAGCGCCAGATCACCCGGACCTGCGCCGCCTCATCGGGAAAAGTACGACGGAACAGGTCCAGATCGGGATTGTTGTTGGTGGCGACGTCCACCTCGCCGTTGACCACCGCGAGCGCATTGTTCTGGTGGTTGCCGACGCGGACGCTGGCGAAGAAGGTGTCCGAGTTCAGCCCCCTCGGGGCGAACACTTCCGCCTCGGGCGCCACGTACCCGGTGACCGACAGCGTCTCGCCACGCGCATAGCGCCAATACCGCGGCTTGGCCAGCAGGTCCTTCAGCGAATGTATCGGGCTGTCGCTGCGCACGATCAGCAAGGCCACGTTGCCCTTGGCCCCGTCGCTGCGCACGAATTGCGCGATCACGCCCATGCGCTGGTGCTGCACCGCTTCGATGGCGAGGCGCCCGGAGAGGAAGGCGATATCCACGCGCTGCTCGCTGATCGCGCCGGACAGGCCGGCATAGCTGCTCACCGACACCGCCGTCACCGGATGCCCCAGCTTCTTTTCGAGATCCTGCAACAGCGGCTGCCATTGCTGACGGGATTCGGCCGCACTGCCGATCGGCAGGATGCCAAAGCGGATCGCCGGCGTAGGCGCAGGCACGACATCGCCCGCCCACACGGGCGCTGCCAGGACCACCAGCCAGGCCAACAGGCCGGCCTGCCATCGGCCAGCCCAGCGTGCTCCCCTGCGCCATCGATGAGCCGTGTCCATCGGACTTCTCCCCGCGCTCCGCTGCACCAGCGTTGTAGCGCGATTGCGGGCCCCTCGCAATTTTTCGCGCCCTGGCGGGCCTTTGGCGGCTGGAATACCCGGTTTTCTGTATCGTTTGGGTAACACTCGATGCCCATGCAGGAGCGCACTCCATGCGCGGGCACGACGCTGACACCCACGTCAGTGAGTCGCGCAAACGGCACCCTTTCGCAACGGAGCACTGATGGCGCTCCTCAGTGGCGTTCTTCGAGTGTTTTCCAGATCTGCAGCGGCTGTGGATAGCTGCGCCCGGCGCGGCGCGGCTGGTAGCAGGCGGCTTCGCGATGGAAGTCCTCGCAGCCATTGGCGGGATGCCAACCCGGCAGTCCGGACAGTGGCAAGGGCCGCAACTCCAACGGGTCACGCAGCAACTGCCCTGCGCCAATGGCGCGGGCGCAGTGGGCGACAGCATGGTCCAGCGGAGCATCGCCGACGACCACCAGGGCCTTGCCGACGAGCAGCTTGTCTGGCGTCAGCGCATGCTCCAGCAAGGCGTGCCCGAATACTTCCAAGCGGGCGCGCCCATCGAGCCAGGCCTCGCGCTGACGCCAGAACAGCCCATGCCAGTCGTGGGCATCCCATAGCTCCAGCAGGGCATGGTCGCGCAGCATCACGATCACTCCGGCCTCGTCGAAGTGGGTCATGGCGTATTGCGGACGCGAGCGCTCGCGCGGGCCCATGTGACCGATCTCGGCTACCTGTTGTGCGTTGAGCGCGCGCTTGAGGGCGCCGTGACGCAGCCAGACCATGGCGTTGAACAGGTCATGCCAGTTCGCTTCGCGCGTGGCGATCACTCCACGCTGCGCGATGCGCTGCTCGTAATGCAGGCCGTCCCCGAGCAGGGACGGCGTCTGGGCCTCGAAGCGCTCGGCCATGTCGACCGGGCGCGCGGCATTGAGCTGGGCGATGAGCGGCCACGACTCCGATTCCAGCCACGCGGCGTACTCACGCCAGCCCGACAGCGGCCACCGTGAAAAGGCCGCGGGATCGACCGTGCCCCGCTGCGGCGCGATGTAGCGCATCACGCCGCGCCGCGCATCAGCCCGCCAGGCGGGCGTGCAGGTCGTGCTCGTCGGCGTCTTCGACCACCACGTCGACGAACTGGCCGGGCTTCAGCAGCTGCCCGTTGGCGATATGCACCACGCCGTCGATTTCCGGCGCGTCGGACGCGGAACGCGCGACCGCGCCATGGGCGCCTGCTTCATCGACAAGCACCTTCAGCGTGCGACCAATCTTGCGCTGCAGCTTGGCGGCGGAGATTTCCGCCTGCACCGCCATGAACTGCTCGAGGCGATCTTCCTTGAGTTCTTCCGAGACCGGATTGGGCAACTCGTTGGCCTTGGCGCCCTCCACCGGCGAATAGGCGAACGCGCCGACGCGGTCGAGCTCCGCCTCGCGCAGGAAGTCAAGCAGCTCCTCGAACTCCGCGTCCGTTTCGCCCGGGAAACCCACGATGAAGGTGCTGCGGATGGTGAGATCCGGCACCGCCTTGCGCCAGTTGCGAATGCGCTCGAGCGTCTTGTCGATGTTGCCCGGGCGCTTCATCAGCTTGAGGATGCGCGGGCTGGCGTGCTGGAACGGAATGTCGAGGTACGGAAGGATCTTGCCCTCCGCCATCAACGGCATCACCTCGTCCACGTGCGGGTACGGGTAGACGTAGTGCAGTCGCGTCCACACGCCCAGCTCGGACAGGCCATCGCACAGCTCGGTCATACGCGTGCGGTAGCTCTTGTCGCGCCACTGGCGCTCGGCGTACTTCACGTCCACGCCGTAAGCACTGGTGTCCTGCGAGATCACCAGCAGTTCCTTCACGCCGCCCTTCACCAGGCGCTCGGCTTCCACCAGCACTTCATCGACCGGACGCGACACGAGGTCGCCGCGCATCGACGGGATGATGCAGAAGCTGCAGCGATGGTTGCAGCCCTCGGAAATCTTCAGGTACGCGTAGTGCTTGGGCGTGAGCTTGATGCCGGTGTCCGGAATGATGTCCAGCAGCGGATTGCGCTGGGGCGGCAGCGCCGAGTGCACCGCGCTCATCACGCTGGCGTAGTCCTGCGGGCCGGTGATGGCGAGCACGTCCGGATAGGCCTCGCGGATCAGCTCCGAGCGCTTGCCCAGGCAACCGGTGACGATCACCTTGCCGTTCTCGTGCAGCGCTTCGCCGATCGCGTCCAGCGATTCCTGCACAGCCGCATCAATGAAGCCGCAGGTGTTGACCACCACCGCGTCGGCCGCGCCGTAGCTGGGCACGATCTCGTAACCCTCGACCTTCAGCTGGGTGAGGATGCGCTCGGAATCGACCAGGGCCTTGGGACAGCCAAGACTGACGAAACCGACTTTGGGCGAGGCCTGCGACATGAAGGGGCAACCGTAACTATGCGGAAAACGGACGATTATAGCTCAGGTCGGTCCCAATCCCTGAACGACTACAATGACTGTCTCACTACCGAGGGAGCGTCGCCATGGGCCAGACCATCAACCTCAACACCACGCGCATGCAGTGCATCGGCGCCTATCTGGCCACGCCTGCGGGCAAGCCCAAGGGCGGCGTCGTGGTGATCCAGGAGATTTTCGGGGTGAATGAGCACATCCGCCGCGTCGCCGATGGCTACGCCGAGGCCGGCTACACCGCTGTCGCGCCGAGCTTCTTCGACCATCTCGAGACCGGCGTGGAGCTGGGCTACAACGAAACCGGATACGCACGCGGCCGCGAACTGGTGACGGAACTGGGGCTGGAACGCGCGGTGGAAGACGTGGCCAGCGCCGCCGAGGCGATCTCCTCCGCCGGGCGCATCGGCACGGTGGGCTACTGCTGGGGCGGCACGGTGGCGATGCTCGCGGCTATGCGCCTGGGCCTGCCCTCGGTGAGCTACTACGGCGCGCGCAACGTGCCTTTCCTCGGTGAGAAGCCGAAGGCGCCAGTCATGTTCCACTTCGGCGAGAAGGACAAGAGCATCCCGCCGGAGATGGTGGAGAAGCACCGCCAGATGCTGCCACAAATGGAAGTGTTCACTTACCCGGCCGACCATGCCTTCAATCGCGACGTGGGCGCCCAGTACGACCCCTCAAGCGCCAGACTGGCCTACCAGCGCACCCTTTCCTTCTTCGAGCAGCACCTGGCGCACGGCGCATGAGCGAGACGACCTTCGAGCTTGACCCGCGCCTCGCCGCTGACACCGTGCTGGTGGCCTCGCTCGCCCTGTGCGACGTGCGGCTGATGAACGACACACGCTTTCCCTGGCTGGTGCTGACGCCACGTCGCGCCGGGCTCGTCGAGATATGCGACCTCGCCGACGATGAGCAATGCGTGCTGTGGCGGGAGGTCAAGCTGGCGTCCCAGGCGCTTCGCGAAACGGCCCCCCACGACAAGCTCAATCTCGGCGCGCTCGGCAACATCGTCCGCCAGTTGCACGTGCATGTGGTCGGCCGCCGCGAAGGCGATGCGGCGTGGCCAGGCCCGGTGTGGGGCAGCGGCAAGGCCGTGGCGTACGAAGCCGAGGCGCTGGCGCGGATGCTGGAAGCGCTGCGCAAGGCATTGGCGCGATAAGACGGGCCTGACGCGCACGAGGCGCGTTTCCTGAAAAAGCCCTGCCTCTGAAAGAGCGCGCCCTGTGCGCGATCCAACCTCGCCCTGCCGCTGCGCAATCGCGCATCACCGCGTCGCAGCTTCATTGCCATCAGTCACATAGCGCATCTATCCACAGGCTTTCCTCGCGCGCATCCACATTCGCTGTGGAAAACATTCGAGCTGGCGACAGATCGCACGCAGGGCGCCCTCCTTCACAAGAGCCGCGCTGCGGGAGGGCGTCGCGCGTGCAACCAACGTCACCGCAAACCCCACAAAAAAAGCCCGCGGATCGCTCCGCGGGCTTCGGTGTTCCGTATGCAGCGATTACATGTGCTGCTGCGGGGGCGGCGTATCGGCCTTCACCGGCGCCTTGTAGTCTTCCAGGTCGCGGGCCTTGGTATCGACGACGCTGATCTTCTTCAGCACGCCACCGTCGTCGTAGTAGACGGTGAAGCCGTAGTCGATCTGCAGGCGCGCCATGTACTGCAGGTGCTGCTTGCGCACCTTGGAGTCGTCACTGGGCTCGAGCAGCACGGTCTTCGGCAACTTGCCCTGATCCTTGAGGTAGGCGAAGTGGCTGCCGGTATCCAGCGCCGAAAGCACGGCGCCATCGACGATGAACTGGCCGCTCTTGTACGCCTGGATCACGGCGTCGAACTGGCTCCTCATGTCGGCGGTGCGCACTTCGTCCTTGGCGCTGCCGCGATGGCAACCGGTCAGCACCAGCATGCTGCCCAGCAGGATGGCTGCGGCCCCACGGGTCAGCAGCGTGGAAAAACGGGTCATGCGGGATCTCCTGCAATGCATTGGTGTGAACATATCGAAGTGTAGCGCCGCCCCGGGCCCGTGCAGCGGCCCCGGACGGCAATCGTTCAGGCGCCCCGTGACCGCCTTCGCGTCTCGGGGCGCACAGAGTCAGGTGCGGGGCAAGGTCACGCCCTGCTGGCCCTGGTACTTGCCGCCACGATCCTTGTAGCTGGTCTCGCATTCCTCGTCGGACTCAAGGAACAACATCTGGGCCACGCCCTCGTTGGCGTAGATTTTTGCGGGCAGCGGCGTGGTGTTGGAGAACTCCAGCGTCACGTGGCCTTCCCACTCCGGCTCCAGCGGCGTCACGTTGACGATGATGCCGCAGCGCGCATAGGTGCTCTTGCCCAGGCAGATGGTCAACACCTTGCGCGGGATGCGGAAGTACTCGACCGTGCGCGCCAGCGCAAACGAGTTGGGCGGAATGATGCAGACGTCCGCCTCCACGTCGACGAAGCTGGTCGGGTCGAACGACTTCGGGTCGACGATGGTGGAGTTGATGTTGGTGAAGATCTTGAACTCGCGCGCGCAGCGGACGTCGTAGCCGTAGCTCGAGGTGCCATAGGACACCAGCTTGTCGCCGCCACGCGTCTTGATCTGGCCCGGCTCGAACGGCTCGATCATGCCGTGCTGCTCGGCCATGCGGCGGATCCACTTGTCGGATTTGATGCTCACTCAGACTCCCCGTTAACTCCGTGCCGGTTGCCCGATCAGGGCTAGGCATAAGGGGGAAAAAATAGCGGATCGACCGCCCGGTCGCCAGCCGAGCGGTTGACCGTCGCCGGGGACAGGCCCGCCGACCGCCCCGGCGTGCGCCCGTTTCATCGCAATATTTCGCAAGATGCGCGCAAGCCTTGAAGGCCAACCCATTGAAAACACGAGTGAATCGATCAGGTTGCCGCAAGCCCTTGGCTGAGCGCCCGCTAAATCCTGCCTCTCCTCCATGGTCAACATGCCCCCGCACGCCTCGTTCTTCGCTAGCACCCGGGTACGTCAACAACCATCAGCCAACGAGGAGAGCGCCATGCAGCACCGCAATCGTGTCCGTCGCATCGCTTTGATCGGTTTTGCCGCAACGACCCTCGGCCTGTCCGCCATCGCCGGCGCGCAGGAAGTACCCGTGAACCAGGATCTGCAGCGCAACGTGAACCAGGAGCAGCGCATCGACAACGGCATGCGCGACGGTCAACTCACCACGCGCGAGGCTTCGCAACTGGAGCAGGGCCAGGCCCATGTCGACCGCATGGAACAGCGCGACCTGAGCCGGGGACCGCTGACCGGCCAGGAGCAGACGCAGATCCAGCACGCGGAAAACGTGCAGAGTCGCGACATCTATCGCGACGCCCACAACAGCAACGAAGGCAACCCCAACTCCGCTTCGTCCCGCCGCATGCAGGCCGATGTCCAGCGCGACATCAACCAGCAGCGTCGCATCGATAACGGCGTGCGCAAGGGCTCGCTCAACAACGCGCAAACCGCCCGACTGGAAGGACGCGAGGCCCGGGTGGATCACATGGAGCGTCGCGCCGGCGCCAACGGCTACGTCAACCGCAACGAGCAGCGCCACGTCCAGCAGGCCGAGAACCGCAACAGCCGGGCCATCCACCGCAACAAGTGGCAGGGCCGGTAAGCAACAGTCGTTTCATCCGGACATGGGACGGGGAGCGCTGCCCCGTCCCGCCGGGGCCGAGCCGAGGCGCCTTGCCGCTCAGCGAGGCGTCGCGGCGAGCACGCCAGCCAGGGCATCCAGCGCGGCGCGGATTCGCATCGGCTGCACCGGGTCGCCAAGGATGGTCGCCACATCGCAGCCGGAGCCGGGCAACGGGACGGTGATGGAAGCGGGCTCGACCAGGCAAGCCGACATCGTGACGAGGATTTCGCGCAGGGCATCCTGCGCATGGTGCGAATCGCGCGCCGAGGCGTTCCACAGCACCACCGGCTTGCCCGGAAATTCCAGGCTGCCGACCAGCCAGTCGAGCAGGTTCTTGAACGCGCCGGGCACGCCATGGGCGTATTCGGGACAGGCGATCAACAGCGCGTCGCTACGGCCCACCGCATGGCGCAAGGCGGCTGCCGATGTTGGCAACGCGGCCATTTCCTCATCAGGATTGAACGGCGGCAAGCTGGCCAGCCCGTCATGGAGGCTAAAATGCAGCGACGGCGGCGCCAACTGAGCAGCTGCGCGCAACAGGGCGGTGTTGCCCGATTGCCGCCGCAGACTGCCGGACAGGCACAGCACGTGATGCGCCCTGCCCCGTCCGGCATCCGGACTCACGGCGTGCCCTGCACCATGATCTTGCCCAGACCGAGCGACTTGTTGCGCGGCTGTCTGGCCAATCGCCCGGCGGTATTGCGCGCGATCTCGCGGTAGCGCGCGGCGAGATCGGAGTCGGGTATCGCCACCACCGTCGGCGTGCCTCCATCGGCCTGCTCGCGGATGCGAATGTCCAGCGGCAGCGAACCCAGGTAGGCCACGCCGTACTGCGCAGCCATGCGCTCGCCGCCGCCCTCGCCGAAGATGTGTTCCTCGTGGCCGCAGTTCGAGCACACGTGGGTGGCCATGTTTTCCACCACGCCGAGCACCGGCACCTCGACCTTCTCGAACATCTTCAGCGCCTTGCGGGCGTCCAGCAATGCGATGTCCTGCGGCGTGGTGACGATGACCGCGCCGGCCACCGGCACCTTCTGCGACAGCGTGAGCTGGATGTCGCCCGTGCCCGGCGGCAGGTCGACCACCAGGTAGTCCAGCTGTTCCCAGCGGCTGTCGTTGAGCAGCTGCATCATGGCCTGGGTGACCATCGGGCCGCGCCAGATCATCGGGGTTTCCTCATCGACCAGGAAACCGATCGACATCGCCTGCAGGCCATGCGCCTCCATCGGCACGATGGTCTTGCCGTCCGGCGACTGCGGCTTGCCGCTGATGCCCAGCATGCGCGGCTGGCTGGGGCCGTAGATGTCCGCATCCAGCACGCCGACCTTGGCGCCTTCGGCGGCGAGCGCCAGCGCCAGGTTGGCCGACACCGTGGACTTGCCCACGCCGCCCTTGCCTGAGGCCACCACGATGATGTTCTTCACGCCCGGCAGCGGAGCCAGCGTGCCCTGAACCTTGTGCGGATAAATGCGCGAGCCGATCGACACGGCGGCGCTGGCGATGGCCGGATCAGCTTCGAGCGCCTGTTTCACCCGGGCGGCGATGGCATCGATGGCGTCAGCGGCGGGATAGCCGAGCTGGATGTCCACCGAAACGCGATCGCCGTCCACGCCCACGGCGCGCACGGCGTCGGCCATCGGCGCGCCGGTGTGGGTGTCTACAAGCTCGCCAAGAATGCGGCGTACCAGGGCTTCACTCGCCTGCGTCATATCGGGTCTGGGGCTGTTTTGGGGATGGCCCATTATGCCAGCGCGAGGCCCCCAGCCGGCCGACTGTGACGCTTTCGCACTGCCGCTTGACGGCCTTGCGCGGTCTCGGTCAGGCTCCGGCCATACTGACTCGTACGGGAGACCACCCATGAAGTCCCTGCTCCGCCTTGCTGTCGCCACCGCCCTGATGCTGGGCGCCGGCGCCGTTTTCGCCGCCGAGAACACCCCGGTCGGCACCTGGAAAACCATCGACGATGAAACCGGCAAGCCCAAGTCCATCGTCAAGATCACCGACGAAGGCGGCGAACTGAAGGCCACGGTGGTGGAAGTGCTGCAGTCCGAGGAAGGCCCGCACCCGATCTGCAAGAACTGCGACGGCGAGCGCAAGAACAAGCCGATCGAGGGCATGAACATCATGTGGGGCGTGCACAAGGACGGCGACATCTGGGATGGCGGCAAGATCCTCGACCCGAAGACCGGCAAGGTCTACAAGGTGAAGCTGCAGCCCAGCGAAGACGGCAGCAAGCTCACCGTGCGCGGTTATATCGGCTTTTCGCTGATCGGCCGCAGCCAGGAATGGCAGCGCCAGCAGTAAGTCCATGCTGCCGCCATCTCCCCGCGCGGGAGATGGCGCATCCGGCGCGCCCCCGGCAAGGTGGCGCCCCTCGCACGAAGCAAGTTGCCCTTATCGCTGCGCATTCACGCGCCAATGCGTGACGACGTCTTTGCGATCAAACGGATAGCGCATCTATCCACAGGCTTTCCGTGGACGGCCTCTCCAATTGTTTGATGGCTAACGGTTTTCCAGCGAGGTGGCGAAGGGCCACTCACAACTAAGTCACGACCTTCCTCGGCGCATTGCCTGTCGCAGACCGCCGTCGCCAGCTCTGGCGCGGAAATGGCTCTCTGATGCGGTTTTGCGTGATCACGAAATTCGCGCGCGAATTTCGTGATCACCGTGGGTCAGCCTAAAACAACCCCCTTAAGGGTTGCTGGGCTAACGGGAGTGCGGTGGAGCAGCCAGTCGGGCATAAGAGGGAGCGCGCACCGGAGCCCTTTTACCCCACGACGCGTGAGCCAGTGCTCACCGATGCGGATCCCGGTCACGCTGGACCGTGACTCCAGTGAGCGCAAAACGCCCAGTTGGTACTGACCAGCGAGCAGCAATCGGCTAGAGCCAGGCGCTACCGGGTGTAGCCAGATGGGGCCCCTTTTCGAGTTATGTGGCGGAATCAGCGTGCCGCGACTGATCCTCGAGCCAACCATTCAACGCCTACTCAAAATATTCTTCGTCGACTTTCTTTAGCTGAATGGTTTCTTCTACGCGGCAGCCAACGTTGTACCTGATCATCAGCTTAGCTAGCTGCCGGCCATCGATCAGAACGATACGCTTGCTGAGGAAATCAGCAGTTTCTCTCGCGGAGGGTGAAAAGGTGGAAGTGGTAACGAAAAGCCCCTTTGCTGCCTTAAAGCGATCCAGCGAACCGAAGAAGTCTCGAATCGCTCCTGACCCAACTTTGTTCCCGTCCGAGTAGCGCTTTGCCTGTACGTAAATACGATCCAAGCCCAAGGCATCCTGGTCGATTACGCCATCCACACCGCCATCACCACTCTTACCAAGCGCTCGCCCTGCCTCGCCGGCAGATCCCCCGTAGCCCATCGCCAGCAGCAATTGGACAACTAGGCGTTCAAAGAACTCGGGCGGAGCGGCAATGACGCGAGTAAGCAGATCGATACTCAGGTCATCATCCAGCTCTGCATGAGCTTTTCGAATAATTTCGTCCGGTGTCATGTGGCTTGCTTGAACTGCTTCTGCCACCGGCGAATCCTTACCGACGCTGTCGATACTGTTACTAGCTTCTCGGAACTGAACGAATTCTGGAAATTTTTCCAAAAAGCGAATGTCGATCCTTTCGGGTGGAATGGCCAGTACGTCACGCCCCCGGTCGGTTATCTTGAAATGTGCCCGCTTGGTCAGCTCGACCAGTCCTGCCTTGCCAAGATAGCTCTTTGCCCAATGAACACGATTAGCAAAGGTGGTCTGTTTTCCGGATGGCAAAAGTTCGGACCTCTCCTCGTCAGTCAGCTGGAATTTGTCAGCGAGCAATTGAACTACGTCGGAAATCTTCACCTCGCCCAATTCAGAGGAGCGCAGAACAGGAAGCATGAGGGTCTGGAAATCGGGAATGGCCATGTTCGGCAGGTACCTCATCGAAGTGGCATCGATTCGTGCGGTGGCTCGTTGGGGAGGATAGCGCCAACCCGGTGCCCATAATGAGCGCACTGCGGGTCATGACAAGGGTCAGCTAGGCGTCAACACTCCCCGCTTTTGAGTAGCACGACCGTTTGGAGTCCAAGCCCGCAATGCCAACGAGATTGGTCGTGAAGTCGCGGTTTACCGAATGGCGTCCGTCGCACTAGCAGCGCGCATGGTTGTGTAGGGATGAGACTCCTACTGATCCGCCCACTTGCTATCGTGAAAGCAGATACACCCATCCCGGCTCCTAAAGGATTTGCTCTCCGAGTCCCGCTGCGGGGACTGCCAGTGATCTACCTCGGCCTGGCCGGCCATGCCGTTAGGGTTGTTCGGGGGAGGCTGGTGCCTTTGCCGTCACAGACGTTGCTGTCGGGCCGAAATCCCAGCAAGCTGCTTAGGTCCGCCTACGACCCAAAACACGCACATTACGGACAGTCATTGTGGGTACGCGGCGCGCGCATACTTCGCCACAGCCTGCGCCTTCTGAGGGAAACCATGCTCACGATTGAACAATCGAGCTTCCTGCTTCATCACAAGGTTCCTTGGGACAAGGTTATGGACGCCACGGGCATTCGTAAAAAGGATTACCAGGCCTTCATGTCCAGCGAAGGTCTTTGGGTTGCGTACGGCGTTTCCCCCTGTCGAGAGGGCGGCCACACCCTGCGCACCCGCAGCGGGCACTGCGCCCAGTGCAATCCGGCGGCATTAGCGTTCTTGAGGCGGCACGATGAGCCTGGCTGGGTCTACATTGCAACTTCCGAAGAATCAGGGCTATGCAAGGTAGGCACCGCCAAGGACGTGCAGGCCCGCATTTCAATGCTCAATCGGATCGGCTATGGCTACGCCACGGATTGGGTAGCCTGCTGGGAGGTTGAGGTAGATCACGCCGGCAGAGTTGAGTCGGCGGTGCATCAGAGCCTGGCGGAATACCGGGCGGTGGGTGGGTATCTCGCCCCGGGCTATGGAGCCGAGTGCACCGAGCTATTCGACTGTGACGCAGATATGGCCTTGGATTCCCTGAATGACGTGCTGGCCAGTCTCGGGTGACCATTTGCGCGAGAGCCCCTCGCAACTGGGAAGTCGTCTAGGCGCTGATCGATCGGGGTCGGGCCTGGCCGTCCCAAGGCGGTGATCGTTCTGGGTTCCAAGGATCAAACCGTACGCTGCCGACCCAATGCAGACATCAGCGATCTGATCGAATGTTGATCAAAAGGCGGCTCTCGGAGCCGGCTTTGCGTAAATGGCAGCGGCAAGCTCTCTCGAAATTACGAAACGGTATTGGTTGCCATGAACGCAAGACACTGCGCAGATCTTCGTGCCGCCCTGACCAGCGATGCGCAGGGTCAGGTCGCTCAATGCGCAATTCTTTACCAGACTGTCCGCATAACCTGTGACAACTATACGTTAAGTCACTTTTCCACAGCTTTGTTCGCGCGCCATCCACAAGCGCTGTGGAAAACACACTGTCTACCCGCCGCGCCGGGCAAAAATTCGGCAGCGCGTAGCAAGTCGCTGGCGGCAAAACACAGAACCCGACTTTTCCACAGGCCTGCCCACGGCGCATTCATATAGGCGGTGGAAAACATTCCGCATGACGGTCCACGTCTCTGCCTCGCATGCGCACAGGCCACCCGCACGAACCCTTATCTGGTGCGGCTTTCCGACCATACTCACAACATTAACTCACAACTTTATTTCGCACTCGGAAACTCACAACGGACTCACAACAGCGCGGCGCGCTACCGCTGCAAAGCGCTGAACCCAAGCACAGCGCGCATTGCGAGGCGTCGAAATCTGTGTACGAGAAATCTCGATAAATACAATCGCTTAGAACGCTAAAATTGCGCTAAAAGTTAGGCGAAGTTAGTGCAACGTAGCGCAAGTTAGCGCAGCAAGATGCAGTGAATGTTTCACAGGCTTTTCCTGCGTGCATCCACATTCGCTGTGGAAAACATCCGGCGCATCGACAGGCCTCGCACCAAGTGCGCGCCTGCCCATGAGGAATTATTGACCCGCTTCGGCGCGGTGCACGGCCACGCCGCGCGCGGCGAAGGCTGAGCGGGTGGCGCGATCGGCCGAATGCTCCACCACCAGGTGCTGCACTCGCGACAGCTCCGCCACCTGATGCAGGGCCACGGCTTCGAGCTTGTCGTCGGTGGCCACCACCACGGTCTCATCGCTGGCCTCGATCATCGCGCGCTTGAACAGCGCCTCCTCGCCGTCGAATCCCCACAGTCCGTGCGCCGCGTCGATCGCGCAAGCGCCCGGAAAGCACAGGTCTGCCCGCACACGCCGCACCTGCTCCACCGCCTGTGCGCCTATCGTGCCGCCAATGGCGGGATCCACCCGGCCACCGATCAGCAACACCTCGAAACCTTCGCGATCGAGCAGCAGCTGCGCGATGTGCGGCGCATTGGTGATGACGGTCAGGCCCGCGTCCCGCGGCAGCGCCGCGGCGATCGCGGCGTTGGTGGTGCCCGCGTCGATCAGCAAGGTTTGCCCGGTCTGCACCAGGCTCACGGCCTTGCGCGCGAGCGCCTGTTTGCGCGCGGAATGTTCCATGCGGCGCTGCTTGAGTGGGGTGAGCGTGGCGGCGGGCAGCAGCGCGCCGCCGTACACGCGCTTGCACAGGCCCTGCGCCGCCAGTTCGCGCAGGTCGCGGCGAATGGAGTCCTCGGACACCTCGAACAGCTGCGCCAGCTCCGCCGCGACCACGCGTCCGTCGCCGCGCAGGCGGTCCAGGATGCGCTGCTGGCGCTCCTCCGGCAGCGCGCCGGACTGCAACGGCGCGGTCGTCGCCTTAGCCATCGGCGACCTCGCGCGGAAGCTCTCCCAGCAAACCGAGTTCCAACAGGTGCTCGCGCAAGCCATCGGCATCGCGGAACAACCAACCGTGCATGCCCAGCGCTTCGGCGGCGATCACGTTGCGCGCCGAGTCGTCGATATACAGCGCCGTGCGTGGATCGACCGCATAGCGATCCAGCAAACGCTGGTAGATGCGCAGGTCGGGTTTGACCAGCCGCTCCTCGCCCGACACCACGATGCCCTCGAACCAGCCGAGGAAGGGATAGAGCTGGCGCGCGATCGGGAAGGTCTCCTGCGACCAGTTGGTAAGCGCCAGCAGGCGCACGCCGCGTTGCTTCAGCGCCGCCAGCACGGCCACGCTCCCTTCGATGGGACCCACCAGGGTTTCCTCCCAGCGCAGGTGGTAGGCGTCGATCAGCGCCGCGTGCTCGGGGAATTGCCGGCGCAGCACGGCGGTGGCCTCGACCCAGGGACGCCCCGCATCCTGCTGCTCGTTCCACGCGCTATTGCAGACCTCGCGCAGGAACCACTCCACCTGCGACTCGTCATCGATCAGTTGCCGATACAGACGCCGCGGATCCCAGCCGATCAGCACGTTGCCCAGGTCGAAGATGACCGTATTCACCATCCTGCTCATCGCTGCACGATCCTCGCCGACAGGCTCACCAACACCAACAAGGCCGCCACGCCTCCGAACGCGATCGGCAGGCTGCTCGCATGCGCGACGAAACCGATCAGGGCCGGCCCGATCAGCAGGCCCACATAACCGAGGGTGGTCGCGGTGGCGATGGCAATCGCCGGCGGCGTGCCGGGCAACCGCCCTGCCGCGCTGAACAGCACCGGCACGATGTTGGACGCGCCAATGCCGATCAACACGAAGCCACCCAACGCCGCCGCCGCGCTGGGCACGCCGGCCACGATCAAGAAACCCACCGCCGCCAGGCAGCCGCCGATGCGCAGCGCCCAGGCCGGCCCGTGGCGGCCCACCAACCGATCACCCGCAAAGCGGCCAGCCGCCATCGCCACCGAGAAACCGGCGTAGCCGAAACCCGCCGAAGCCTCGGGCACACCACGGAAGTCGCGCATGAACACCGCGCTCCAGTCGAGCATCGCGCCCTCCGCCAGGAAGCTGACGAAACACAGCAATCCCAGCAGCCACGCCAGCGCATGCGGCATCCCCAACTTCGGCCGATGCGCGTGGGACGCCGTCGGCGCATCGTCGAGCAGACCTGCGCGCAACCACAGCACCAGCGCGAGCAGCAGCACGGCAACCAATGTCGCGGCCGGCGTCAGCGGCATGCCGAGGGCCAACAAGCCACTCATCACGGCCGCGCCAGCCAGTCCGCCCAGGCTGAAGAGACCATGAAAACCCGACATCAGGCGGCCGCCATCCATCCGTTCCACATCAACGGCATGTGCGTTCATCGCCACGTCGACCGCGCCCAGCATCACGCCGAAATAGAACAGCGTGGCGATCAGCGCCGCCACGCTGGTAACGAAGGCCAGCGCGGGTAGCGCCAGGCACATCAGCAGGCCCGAGGCCACGATCAGGGTGCGATTGCCCAGTCGATGGGCCAGCCAGCCGACGAACGGCATCGACACCATCGAGGCGCCGCCGAACACCAGCAGCGCGAGGCCGAGCTGGGCATCATCCAGCCCCAGTCGGGCCTTGGCGTACGGCACCATGGGCGCCCAGGTCGACATGCCGGTGCCGGCGACCAGGAAGATCAGCCGTGTCGATCGACGCGCGGCCGCCAGCGAGGCAGGTGGGGCGCCGATGAGGGCGATGTCGGGAGTGCGGTCCACGAAAACTCCTGCAGGCATCAATAGGCACGAATGTATATAACCGTGCAACATCGTGCAATCAAGCGACGAGGCTTATGCAGGCCTACGGCGGACAACCCGCGATCCCCGCCTCCGCCAGCATGCACAGTGCCGCGGCTTCCCGGATGATGACGCGCGAAGCATGGCGCCGGAACACCGCGGGCTTCAGCGCCGGCTTCCCCGGCCGTCCGAACGCCCCTCCATGCCATAATCAACAACCCCACCATCCGCCAACGCTGCCCATGAGCCGACGCCTTCTCGTCACCAACGCGCTGCCCTATGCCAATGGCCCGCTCCATCTTGGCCATCTGCTGGGCTACATCCAGGCCGACATCTGGGTGCGCGCGCAGCGGATGCAGGGCAACGAGGCGGTGTATGTCTGCGCAGATGACGCCCACGGCACGCCGATCATGCTGGCCGCCGAGAAGGCCGGCCTCTCGCCGGAAACCTATATCGAAGGCATCCGCGTCGGCCACGAGGCCGATTTCGCCGCCTTCCACGTGGCGTTCGACCACTACCACTCGACCCATTCGGAAGAAAACCGCGCGCTGGCCTCGCTGATTTATACGCGCCTGCGCGACGGCGGCTATATCGCGCGCCGCGATATCCAGCAGTTGTTCGATCCGGAAAAGGAAATGTTTCTTCCGGACCGCTACATCAAGGGCGCCTGCCCCAACTGCGGCACGCCGGACCAGTACGGCGACAACTGCGAGCACTGTGGCGCCACCTATGCGCCCACCGACCTGATCAACCCGTACTCGGTGATGTCCGGCGCGGCCCCGGTGCTGCGCGATTCGGAGCACTACTTCTTCGAACTCGGCAAGTTCGAGCCGCTGCTGCGCGACTGGTTCGCCGGCAAGCTCACCGGTGGCCAGCCGGTAGCCAACAGCGGCGTGGTGGCCAAGCTGCGCGAGTGGCTGGACGGCGGCCTGAAGGACTGGGACATCTCGCGCGATGCGCCCTACTTCGGCTTCCCCATCCCCGATGCGCCGGGCAAGTACTTCTACGTGTGGCTGGACGCGCCGGTGGGCTACCTCGCCAGCTTCAAGGCGCTGTGCGAGCGCACCGACCTGAAGTTCGAGGATTTCCTGGCGGCCGACAGCCGCGCCGAGATGCACCACTTCATCGGCAAGGACATCATCAACTTCCACGGCCTGTTCTGGCCGGCGATGCTGCACGGCGCAGGTTTCCGTACGCCGACCGCGCTGCACGTCAACGGCTATCTCACGGTCAACGGCGCGAAGATGTCCAAGTCGCGCGGCACCTTCATCAAGGCGCGCACCTACCTCGACGCCGGCCTGCATCCGGAGTTCCTGCGCTACTACTTCGCCAGCATGCTGGGCGATACGCCGGTGGACGTGGACCTGGACCTGAAGGCCTTCGAGGAGCGCGTGAACTCGCACCTCGTCGGCAAGTGGGTGAACATCGCCAGCCGCACCGCAGGCTTCGTGCACAAGTATTTCGACGGACGCCTTGCGCCGGGCTTCAGCCATGAGGAACGCGAGCTGTGGCGCGAGTTGCTGTCGCTCTACGGCGACGTGCCGGCGCTGTACAGCCACGGCGATTTCGCCGAAGTGGCGCGCCGCTTCGTGACCATGGCCGACCTGGTCAACGGCTACATCGCCACCAAGGCGCCGTGGGCCATGGCCAAGGACGAAAGCCTGCGCACCGAACTGCACCAGGTGTGCTCGTTCGCGCTGGCCGCGTTCCGCCTGCTGGCGGGCCTGCTCAAGCCGGTGCTGCCCGTCACGGTGGAAGCCGCCGAGCGCTTCCTGGCCGCTCCGATCAGCGGCTTCGATGACGCGCGCGCCGAACTGCACAACCATACCGTCAACGTGTTCGAGCCCCTGCTCGCACGTATCGATCCCAAGCATGTCGAAGCGATGGTGGAGATGTCCAAGGACTCCCTCGCCCCCGCCGAAACCAAGCCTGCCCCCAAGAAGCCCAAGGATTCCAGCAAGACCATGAGCGAGACCAGCGCCACCCCGAACCCCGCCGTCGACGGCGCCGCCATCATCGGCATCGACGACTTCGCCAAGCTCGACCTGCGCATCGGCAAGGTGCTGGTGTGCGAATTCGTGGACGGCTCGGACAAGCTGCTGCGTTTCGAACTGGACGCCGGCCCGCTGGGCAAGCGCCAGATCTTCTCCGGCATCCGCGCCGCCTATGCCGAACCGGACAAGCTGGTCGGCCGCAACGTGGTGTTCATCGCCAACCTGGCGCCGCGCAAGATGCGCTTCGGCCTCTCGGAGGGCATGATCCTGTCGGCCGGCGACGGCGGCAGCGACCTGTTCCTGCTCGACGCCGACCAGGGCGCGAAGCCGGGCGCGACTGTTCGCTGATCCCATGACGCTCGCTGACCGCATCGACGCGCTGCTGCCGCAGACGCAATGCGAGCAATGCGGTTACCACGGTTGCCGTCCCTATGCGGAGGCGATCGCGCGCGGCGAGGCGAAGATCAACCAGTGCCCGCCCGGCGGCGCCGCCGGCATCGCCCGTCTCGCCGCCTTGCTGGACGTGCCCGAGCTGCCGCTCGATCCCGAACATGGGGTCGAGAAGCCGCGCATGCTGGCGCGCGTGGTCGAGGCCGATTGCATCGGTTGCACCAAATGCATCCAGGCCTGCCCGGTCGACGCCATCGTGGGTGCGGCCAAGCTGATGCATACGGTGATCGCCGACGACTGCACCGGATGTGAGCTGTGCGTGCCCGCCTGCCCGGTCGACTGCATCGTGCTCGAGCCGATGCCGCTCTCGCAGGTCGATGATCCGGCCCACGCCGACGCCGCCCGCGCGCATTTCCAGCGGCGCGAGACGCGACTGGCGCGAGAGCAGGCGCAGCGCGAATCGGAACTGGCCGCGCGCAAGGCCGAGGTCACGGTTACCACCGAAACCAATCCCGTGCTCGCCGCGCTCGCCCGCGCAAGGGCCAAACAGCAAGGAAAGCCTTAGGGAATCCTGATGAAAAAGGCCGATGTCGTCGAGTTGTTCACCCGACTGCGCGAACTGGATCCACACCCGACCACCGAGCTCAACTACACGACACCTTTCGAGCTGCTCGTCGCGGTGGTGCTGTCGGCGCAGGCGACCGACGTGGGCGTGAACAAGGCGACAAAAAAGCTTTACCCCGTCGCTAACACGCCGCAGGCCATCCTCGACCTGGGCGAGGAGAGGCTCAAGCAGTTCATCAGCACGATCGGCCTGTTCAACAGCAAGGCCAAGAATGTGATCTCGCTGTGTCGCATCCTGGTCGAGCAGTATCAGGGCGACGTGCCACGCACGCGCGACGCGCTCGAGGCGCTTCCGGGCGTCGGCCGCAAGACCGCGAACGTGGTGCTCAACACGGCGTTCGGCCATCCGACCATCGCGGTGGACACGCACATCTTCCGCGTCGCCAACCGCACTGGTCTCGCCTCCGGCAAAGACGTGCGCGCGGTCGAGGACAAGCTGGAGAAGGTCGTGCCCGGTGAATTCAAGCAGGACGCGCATCACTGGCTGATCCTTCACGGACGTTACGTGTGCAAGGCGCGCAAGCCCGATTGTCCGCGTTGCGTCATACGCGACCTGTGCCGTTACAAGGAAAAGACCGTCGACGCCTGATCGACCATGACGAGTGGCATAGACAACGTGTTGCTTCGTGCGAAGCCTCACGTTTTCCTCAGCGTTCCGAGCAACTTCCTCAAGCAAATAGCCTGCTGCCGGCCTATGGTCATACCTCCCCCGGACCGCTCCCCGTTTAGGAGGCCAAACCATGAAACGCCTGATCATCCCCACCATCGTCGCACTCGGCTTCACTTGCTTTAGCCAGGCTTACGCCGCTGTCGAGACCTACACGGTCGACGAGGCTGGCGGTTACGCCATCATGGGTTTCGTTGGAAACACTCCCGAGGACTTCGCCCTCGCGCAGAAGCAGGCGAACAGTTGGGAACTGCAACGCCATCTCGACCTCAAGCCGCAGTCGGTCAAGGCTGTCGCCATCGACGGATCCAAGGGCGTCGCCATGAATGACGCTCAGCTTCGCCACGCCATCGAGGCGGCCGCGCTGGCCAAGAGTCCGTGAATGGTTGCACGGCTTAACCTTTTGACCGGCGCCCCATGGGGCGCCACCACAGGGAGGAAGACGGCGGGCAGGAGCCCGCCGTCTTTCTTTATGTGCAGGCAAGCCGATTGACGGCGCGCGTCTCGCGCGCCAACGTGACGGCGCCCGTGCCGAAGGCCGGGGCAAAAGATCCACAAAAGGATGGCCGCGGATCATGCCGGTGAGCGACGGCATGGGCCACGCTCTCCCGAGGCCGACACGGGTGTCATGGCATGCATATTCTGCTGGTAGAAGACGATGCCGAACTGGGCGCCGCCATCAAGCACGCCCTCGAGCACCAGTCGTACGCGGTGACCTGGCTGCGCGATGGTCGCGAAGCCACCGAGGCGCTGCGCGGCGACCCCGTTGACCTGGTGTTGCTGGACCTCGGACTGCCCGGCAAGGACGGGTTGGAAGTGCTGGCCGAGGCGCGGCGCGCCGGCGTGAAGACGCCCGTGCTGGTGATGACCGCGCGCGACGCGCTGGAGATGCGCATCCGCGGCCTCGACCTCGGCGCGGACGATTACCTGGTCAAGCCCTTCCACCTGGGCGAGCTTTCCGCGCGCATCCGCTCGCTGACCCGGCGCACCCAGGGCCTGGCGGACAACCTGGTCGAGGTCGGCGGCCTGCGCCTCAACCTCGCCACGGCCGAAGTGGAGTTCCGCGGCGAAAAGGTCAGCCTCACCCGTCGCGAATTCGCCCTGCTGCGCGTGCTGATGGAGCGCGCGGGGCGCATCGTGCGGCGCGAAACCCTGGAGAATTCCGTGTACGGACTGGACACCGTGGTCGAACGAAATGCCATCGAGGTGCAGGTGCACTGGCTGCGCCGCAAGCTGAGCTCGGAGGTAATCCACACGGTGCGCGGCATCGGCTACATGATTCCCCGTGACCCCCAATGACACCCCACCCCGCGAGCCTTCGAACCCGCCTGACCTGGCTGATCATCGCGGTGATGGTGGCCGTGCTGATCCCGCTGGGCTGGATCAGCTACCGTCGCGAGCTGCGCGAGATGAACGAGCTGCTCGACGGCCGACTGGCCCAGGCCGGCCGCACGCTGGGGACGCTGATCGCGCATGGCCAACTGCCCATGCGCGAGCCAGACCTGCCCAACGTCGCGCAAAGCGGCGATGGCCACCACAAGGGCGTGGTGGTCTCCGTGCATCCGCACAACTATGAGCCCGAGGTGGGCTTCCAGGCCTACGATCCGCAGGGCGACCTGATCGCCGCCACGTCCAACCTCGCTGACCTGCCGCCTCCGACGGCGGACGAACGCGGTTTCCGCGACATCCAGCACGAAGGCCGGCAGTGGCGCACCTTCACCCTGCAGAACCGCACCAACCTGGTTATCCGCATTGGCGAACGCTCCGACAATCGCGCCGACATCGCACGCGGGCTGGTGATCGAGCACACCTTGCCGCTGCTGATCGGGCTGCCCCTGCTGGCCCTGCTGGTGAGTCTGGCGGTGAAGCGGGGCCTGCGACCGGTCGCCGTGCTGACCGAGATGCTGGACCGGCGCACGCCCGGCAGCCGCAAGCCGATGCCGGCCAATCTGGCGCCGGCCGAGATCAAGCCGTTGATCGCCGCACTGAACCAGCAGTTGGAACGACTGGAAGACGCGCTGGACCGTGAGCACCGGTTCGCCACCGATGTGGCGCACGAACTGCGCACGCCGCTCGCCGCCACCATGATCCATCTCGAAAGCGCGATGATCGCCGACGATCCCGGCGAGGTGGAATACACGGTGCGCCACGCGCAGCAAAGCATGGCGCGACTAGGTCGGCGCATCGAGCAGATCCTGGCGATGGCGCGCCTGGAAGCCGGCGCGGCGTCCCAGCAGCGCACGCGGCTGGAACTCTCCCGGCTGGCGACCGAGGTTATCGAGGAACTGGCGCCGCTGATCGCCGAAAAGGACATCGCGTTCAGTCTCAACCACGACGATGCCCCCATCCACGTGCTGGGCCACGAGGTCGCGTTGACCGCGATGTTCCGCAACCTGATCGAAAACGCGTTGCGCTACACCGAGAACGGCGGCCAGGTGGAAGTGGCCCTGCGGCGGGACGGCGACCACGCGCTCATCGACATCTGCGACAACGGGCCCGGCATCCCCGAAGACCGGCGCCAAGCGGTGTTCCAGCGTTTCCACCGCGAGGTGGAGAGCGCCACCCGGGGCTTCGGCCTGGGCCTGAGCATCGTCCAGCGCGCGATCGAGCTGCATGGGGCCTCGATCGAACTGCTGGAATCGCCACTGGGGCGTGGCCTGCTGGTGCGCATCCGCATGCTGGCCGAGCCGGACTGAGCGACAGCGTCCGCCGGGGCGCTCCGCCACCCTCCAACTCACCCGGGCGCTGGGTCCGCCACCCCTCCCTACCCGGCGCAGCGGGGGGCGGGTCAGCCGGCATCGCGGCCGCCAGCCTCCCGCACAGCCACCTTTCAGCCACCCAAAAGGTTTCCACAAGATTGCCTTGCGAAGATGCCGCCATCGGGCCCCGCCCCGCATCGAGCCAAGCCATGACGATCTGCCGCCGCACCCTGCCCCGCTCCGGACCGCCTCGCTGAGTTCCACCTTCCCGTAAGCATCACCGTTGTGACGGCGCCGCCGTCACGCCGCGGCGCATGGCGCGCCGATTGCACCGCTGGAACCGTCCCATGCTTGGCCTCGTCCGCATTGCCCTGTCGCGACCGCTCACGTTCATCGTGCTGGCGGTGCTCATCCTGATTGCCGGCCCGCTGGCGGCGCTGCGCACGCCCACCGACATCTTCCCGAACATCGGCATCCCGGTGATCAGCGTGGTGTGGACCTACAACGGCCTGCCGCCCGACCAGATGTCCGGCCGCGTCGTGTACTACTACGAGCGCCAGCTCAGCACCTCGGTCAACAACATCGAGCACATCGAGTCGCAGTCGCTGCCGGGCATGGGCATCGTGAAGATCTTCTTCCAGCCCGGCGTGGACATCCGCACCGCCACCGCGCAGGTCACCTCGATCTCGCAGACCGTGCTCAAGCAGATGCCGCCAGGCATCACGCCGCCGCTGATCCTCAACTACAACGCCTCGACCGTGCCGATCCTGCAGATGGCGCTGTCGAGCAAGGAGCTGTCGGAGTCGAAAATCCTCGACCTGGGCCTGAACATCATGCGGCCCATGCTGACCTCCGTGCCCGGCGTCGCCGTGCCGACACCGTACGGCGGCGCCGCGCGCCAGGTGACGCTGGATCTCGACCCGCGCGCCCTTGCCGCCAACGGGCTGTCCGCGCAGGACGTCAGCAACGCCCTGGCCGCACAGAACCAGATCATTCCGGTCGGCACCGCCAAGATCGGTACCTACGAGTACCACGTCCAGCTCAACAACAGCCCCGACGCCATTGCCGAACTGAACCAGCTGCCGGTGAAGACGGTGCGCGGCGCCACCATCACCCTCGGTGACGTGGCGCATGTGCGCGACGGCGCCGCGCCGCAAACCAACATCGTGCGCGTGGATGGCCATCGCGCCGTGCTGATGCCGGAGCTGAAGGTCGGCGACGCCTCCACGCTCGCCGTGGTCTCGGGCATCAAGAACCTGATGCCGCTGGTGAAGGAATCCGTGCCCGATACGCTCAAGGTTTCGCTGCTGAGCGACCAGTCGACCTTCGTGAAGGGCGCGATCTCTTCAGTGGCGCGCGAAGGCATCATCGCGGCCCTGCTCACCTCGGTGATGATCCTGGTGTTCCTGGGCAGCTGGCGTTCCACCGTGATCATTGCGGTGTCGATCCCGCTGGCGATCCTGTCGGCCATCGCCCTGCTTTCGGCCACCGGCCAGACGCTCAACGTGATGACGCTGGGCGGCCTCGCGCTGGCGGTCGGCATCCTGGTGGACGACGCCACGGTGACCATCGAAAACATCAACTGGCACCTGGAACAGGGCAAGGACGTCATCACCGCCATCATGGATGGCGCCAAGCAGATCGTGACCCCGGCCTTCGTGTCGCTGCTGTGCATCTGCATCGTGTTCGTGCCGATGTTCATGCTCAACGGCATCGCGGGCTTCCTGTTCCGCCCGATGGCGCTGGCGGTGATCTTCGCCATGGTGTCCTCGTTCGTCCTGTCGCGCACCCTGGTGCCGACCATGGCGATGTACCTGCTCAAGCCCCACCACACCGAGACGGGCGAAGGCGACCATCCGGAAGATGCGTACATCAACCACCACGAGGGCGACCAGCCGTTGCCGCGCAAGCGCAGCGCGTTGCTTGGCGCCATGGTGAGGTTCCAGCAGCGCTTCGAGCATCGGTTCTCGCAGGTGCGCGACGTCTACCACGCCACGCTGACCGTCGCGCTCAACCACCGCCGCAAGTTCGTGATCGGTTTCCTCGCTTTCGTGCTGGCGTCCTTCGCGCTGGTGCCGTTCCTCGGGCGTGACTTCTTTCCCGACGTGGACGCTGGCGCGATCGCGCTGCACGTACGCGCCCCGATGGGCACGCGCGTGGAGGAAACGGCGGCGGAGTTCGACCACATCGAGGCGGCCATCCGCAAGGTTGTGCCACCGGATGAGCTGGACACCGTCATCGACAACATCGGCCTGCCGCTGTCGGGCGTGAACATGGTCTACAACGCAAGCGGCACCATCGGCCCGCAGGATGGCGACATCCAGGTGGAGCTGAAGGAAGGCCACGCGCCCACGGCGGACTACGTGAAGAAGCTGCGCGCGCTGCTGCCCCGCGAATTTCCGGGCACCCAGTTCGCCTTCCTGCCCGCCGACATGAGCTCGCAGATCCTCAACTTCGGCTCGCCGGCGCCGCTGGACGTGACCATCAGCGGCCGTGACCTCAAGGCGAACGAAGACTACGCCACGCAGATCATGAAGCGCCTGCGCGAAGTGCCAGGCATCGCCGACGTTCGCCTGCAGCAGAGCACCAGCTACCCGCAGCTCAATGTCACCGTGAACCGCACGCGTGCCGACGAGCTGGGCGTGACCGAGCGCGACGTCACCAACAGCATGGTGGCCTCGCTGGCCGGCAGCTCGCAGGTGGCGCCCACCTTCTGGCTGAATCCGAAGAACGGCGTGTCCTATCCGATCGTGGCGGCGACGCCGCAATACAAGATGGACAGCATGGCCGACATCGCCAGCCTGCCGGTGACGCCTGCCGGCAAGGGCGCCAGCCAGGTGCTCGGTGGCCTGGCCTCCTTCACCCGCGTGCCCAGCGCCGCGGTGGTCTCGCACTACAACATCATGCCCTCGTTCGACATCTACGCTTCGGTGCAGGATCGCGACCTGGGCGCTGTCGCCAGCGACGTGCAGAAGGTGCTCAACGATTTCGCCAAGACGCGTCCGCGCGGCACCCTGGTGGCCCTGCATGGCCAGGTCGGCACCATGAACGAGGCCTTTGGCGGCCTGCTGTTCGGCCTGGCCGGCGCGATCGTGCTGATCTACCTGCTGATCGTGGTGAACTTCCAGTCGTGGCTGGATCCGTTCGTGATCATCACCGCACTGCCTGCAGCGCTGGCCGGCATCGTGTGGATGCTGTTCCTCACGCACACCACGCTGTCGGTCCCCGCGCTCACCGGCGCCATCATGTGCATGGGCGTGGCCACCGCCAACTCGATCCTGGTGGTGAGCTTCTGCCGCGAGCGCCTGGCCGAGCATGGCGACGCGATGAAGGCGGCGCTCGAGGCCGGCTTCACCCGCTTCCGCCCGGTCTGCATGACCGCGCTGGCGATGATCATCGGCATGCTGCCGATGGCGCTGAGCCAGGAACAGAACTCGCCGCTGGGCCGCGCCGTGATCGGCGGCCTGCTGTTCGCCACTTTCGCCACCCTGCTGTTCGTGCCGGTGATCTTCAGCATTGTGCACGGCCGCGAGCAGGCGCCAGCCCCTTCCGAATCCCTGCTTGGAGAACCCGTCCATGTCGCATGACGCCCACCCCACTACGCCAGTGCGCCCGCCGAATCTCGGCCGGGTGGTGCGGCTGGGGCTCGCGGTGGCTGTGTTCGCCGTCATCGCCGGCATCTCGGTACGCGCCTACGACTACCACAGCGCGGTGAAGTGGACCGACGCGCAAATGGTTCCCAGCGTGCAGGTGGTGACGCCGGAGAACGGCGCGGACCAGCAGGCCATGACCCTGCCCGGCCATCTGGATGCCTGGATCAGCGCGCCCATCCACGCGCGCGTCAGCGGCTACCTGAAGAGCTGGAGTCGCGACATCGGCAGCCAGGTCAACGCCGGCGAATCGCTGGCGGAAATCGACACACCCGAACTCGACCAGCAGTTCGAACAGGCCAAGGCTGACCTCGCGCGCGCCAGGGCCACGGCCAAGCTCGCCACGCTCACCGACAAGCGCTGGAAGAACCTGCTCGCCTCCAATTCGGTATCCAAGCAGGAAGCCGACGAGAAGGCTGGCGAAGCCGAAGCCGCGCAGGCCAACGTGCTCTCCGCACAGGCCAACGTGGATCGCATCGCGGCGCTGGAAGCGTTCAAGCACGTCACTGCGCCGTTCGCCGGCACGGTGACCGCACGCAACACCGACATCGGCGACCTGATCAGCGCCAACAGCGAAAGCGGCCAGCCGCTGTTCACCGTCTCCGACACCAGCCGCATGCGCCTGTACGTGCAAGTGCCGCAGGGTTATGCCGACGCGATCCGTGCCGGCATGAGCGTGAAGCTGGACGTGCCCGACCATCCGGGCGAGCAGTTCGCCGGTCACCTGATCGGCAACTCCGGCGCGGTGAACCAGGCTTCGGGCGCGCTGCTGGCGCAGTTCGAAGTGGACAATCCCAAGGGCGAACTGCTGCCGGGCGCTTATGCCGAGGTGCACCTGCCGATGGCGGCCAACAGCCACACCATGACGGTGCCTTCCACCGTGCTGATCTTCCGCGCGCAGGGGCCGCAGGTGGCCGTGCTCGGCGCCGACGGTCGGGTCGAGCTGCGCAACGTGCACATCGCGCGCGATCTCGGCGACCACCTGCAGGTCGACCAGGGCATCCAGCCCGGCGATCGCATCATCAATCACCCGCCCGATTCCCTGGCGCGCGGCGACCGCGTGCAGGTGGCCACGTCCACCGAAGCCCCTGCCGGCCAGGCGAAGAAGGAGTAGCCCCATGACGCGCCCGCTCTCGATGCTGCGCCGACTGCTGCCGCTTGCCGCGGTCGCGGTGCTGCCGGCCTGTTCACTGGCCCCCGCCTACCAGAAGCCCGATGTTGGTCCCTTGCCGACGGCCTACGCGGGACAGACCTCCGAAGGCCTGTGGTCGCCGGCGCATCCGGCCGACACGGCCACGCGCGGCCCCTGGTGGTCGGTGTATGGCGACGACCAGCTGGATCACCTGGAACAGCAGCTCGACAACAACAATCCCTCGCTGTCCGTCGCGCTGGCCCGCTATGACGCGGCGCGCGCCATCGTCGGCGAGCTGCGCTCGGACATGTATCCGCAGCTCGGCGTGGGCGCCAGCGCAACTCGCAACCGCCAGTCCGACAATCGTCCGTTGCGCGGCAGCAACCAGCCCAACGAATACAGCGCCAACACGCTGGGTTTCGGCGCGAGCTATGAGCTGGACCTGTGGGGCCGCGTACGCAATGAAGTCGCTGCCGGCAAGGCCGAAGCGACGGCTGCGGCTGGCGACCTCGCCTCGGTGAAGCTCAGCCTGGAAGCGCAGCTGGCCGATCTCTACGTGCGCCTGCGCGGTTTCGATGTGCAGGACCGCATCCTCAAGGACACGCTGGACGCCTATCAGCAGGGCCTCGCCCTCACCCAGCGCCGCTTCGAAGGCGGCATCGCTTCCGGCCTGGATGTGTCGCGCGCCAAGACCCAGCTTGCCGACGCCGAGGCCCAGGTTTCCGAAGTGGAGGGCCAACGCGCGCTGACCGAGCACGCCATCGCCAGCCTGGTCGGCGTACCGGCGAGCAACTTCTCGCTGCCGCCGGGTGGCGCGGCGCTCAGCGTGCCGGCGATCCCGCTGGGCGTGCCGTCGCTGCTGCTCGAACGTCGTCCCGACATCGCCGCCGCCGAGCGGCGCATGTTTGCGGCGAATGCGGAGATCGGCGTGGCGCGCGCGGCGTTCTTTCCGCGCCTGAGCCTGTCCGCCGCGTTCGGCTGGCAGGACACCGGCATGGGCAGCCTGCTCAGCGCCGGCAACCGCTACTGGGCGCTTGGGCCTGAGCTGGCGATGTCGCTGTTCGACGGCGGCCTGCGCCACGCCAAGGTGCAGGCCGCGCAGGCGAACCTGGATGCAGCCGCCGGCCAATACCGGGAAGTGGTGCTCGGCGCGTTCCAGCAGGTGGAAGACAACCTCACCCTGCTGCAACAACTGGGCAAGGAAGCGAAGCAGCAGGACGAAGCCGCCAGCTCTGCCCGCGATTCGCAGACCATCGCCACCAACCGCTATCGCGAAGGCGCGGTGAACTATCTCGACGTGGTCACCGCACAGACGGCCACCCTGCAGGCCGAGCGCAGCGCCGAGCTGGTGCGTACCCGTCGCCTGCAGGCGAGCGTTGACCTGATCCGCGCGCTGGGCGGTGGTTGGGATGCCGCCCAGCTGCCGGCCGCCGACATGGCGGCGACCGGCAGCATGTCCCGGGCCCGCTGACGCGACGCTTCCTACTTCGTCACGCCCGCCCGGGGTCTGGGGAAGCCTGTCCGTCCGGAGGGAAGGGAGGCGAATCGAACAGGCTTCCAAACACGGGTCGGCGCCTGGCCGCCCGCCGACTGTCTTCGATGCGCGGGTGGCGCTGCCGCCACTCCAATAGCAGCTCGCCACTGCGCGATGAGACCATGCGTCTTCATCCGCGCAACCGTTCCAGACAGATCAGATCGACGTAACTCCGCCGACCCGTCGCCAGCTGCAGACGCGTGATCGACAGCACGCGAACGACGTGCGCATCAGCCAACGCGCGACGATGCAGAGAGGGACGCAAAGCTGCGACCACATGCGCGCATATAAATTGTGCCCGCCAGTCGGCGCCGGAGCTGGCCACGTCCACGGCCAACACGATGCTCGCCACTGTCTTGTTGGCCACACCAACCCTTACCAAGCGCATCTACGCGCCAGCGGCACGCAGCGAGGCACACCGCACGCGGTGAACGGCGAAGACGCGAGGCCTCGCCAGGAAACGATGGAAATCCGGCACGCACCACCCGTGTGTGCGATGGCGCATGCGTGCCGGCCTCGATCGGGGCCGGGTGGCGTTTGGCCATCCATCTCGCGCACTCAGCACCCTGCAAAAACAGAAACGGCGGGCCTAGGCCCGCCGTCTCTCCATCCTTGGGTCGAACTCCCTTGCGATAGCCGTACCGTACCGCCGATTAGAACGGGTAGTAACGGAAGGAGGTGAAGAACATGTCTTCCTTGGCCTTCGGCGAGAACGAGCCGTTGGTCAGCACGCCGTTGACATAACCCTGGCCGGCGAACGCTTCCTTCTCGGTGTGCGAGTACTGGGCGCCGAACTGCATCTTGCCGAACTTGCCCTGGTAGAACTTCCACCAGAAGCCGGCGGTGCCCTGCCAGATGTCCTTCGGGTTGCCCACGCAGGTGGCCGCAGCAGCGCCGGCGGTGTCGCAGCCGCTGTTGTTGTAGGCCGGGTTGCCGTAGCCGAGGGCGACGGTGCCGTACTGGAAGTCCTTCTTGGAAGCCGACTCGCGGCCGCCGAACAGGTAGACGTCGACGTCGGAGTTGGCGTGCCAGGTCAGGCCGGTCAGGAACATGTTCTCCTTGATCGGAGCCAGGTTGCCGTTCGGGCTGAAGGTCACGTCAGAGAACTGGGCGCTGCCGTAACGGCCGATGCCCTTGCCTTCCATGCCGGACAGCTGCCAGTCGAGGGTCTTCTCGATGAGCGGTAGGACGGCGCCGAAGCCCCAGCCACCGCCGTAGGTGTCGTGGTTCTGGTACGAACCGTTGACGGCGTAGCGGTTGTAGAAGGCGCGGCCAAGACCGAACAGTTCGTAGTGACCGTAACCCGGGTCAGCCGCGAACTTCACGACCACGTCGGGGATGTGGTTGAGCGACAGCGTGTTGGCCGAGTCGAAGCCCGAGCCAGCACCGATGTTGTAGGCGGTCTGCTGCACCGGAGCCTTGGCCTGGTTCGGGCTGGTGTAGAAGGTGGTCTGCGGGTTCTCGATCGAGATACCCAGCCAGTACTTCTTGTCCCAATCCTTGACCAGGCGGATCTGCGCCTGACGTGCCCAGGTGAAGCCCGGGATGTACTGTGCGTCGATCTGCGGCGGGGTCAGCTCGGTGCGCGGGGTGATGCCCTTGGCGTTGAGCGTGAGCAGCGACCAGTTCTGGCCGGCCAGCAGGTGCAGGCCCGAGTTGTCCCAGTCGGAGGTCAGGTAGACGTTACGCATGCGCGGGTTGAACGAGTTGGACTCGTTCGAGTTCGCGGTCTGGGCGCCGCCCAGGAAGTCCATTTCGATGTAGCCAGCCAGATGGGTGTCCGGGCTCACGTCACCCTGGGCCAGGGCCGACAGGCGGCTCTGACGGGCGCTCATGCGGAATTCGTTCATGTGCGCGGTCTGCACATTGTTGTACGGGATCGCCTGGTAGTTCGAGGCGATATCCGCGCCCTGGTTGGCCGAACGGTAGATCGTTTCAGCTGCCAGGAAGCCGCCGAGCGTGATGTTCACGCCCTTGTAGGCGATCTTGTCGGAACCCTTCTTGACCTGCGCGTCGGTCGCGGCGACCTGCTTCTGCACCTGCTCCACGGCCTGGCCCTGGGAGACATTGATGTCAGACTGCGCGTCCGAGCGCTGCTCGAGTTCGTTCACCTTGGCCTGAAGGGCCTGCAACTGGGCCTTCAGCGCCTCGATCTCTGCGGCCTGAGCCGACTGGGTGGTGCTCTTGGACGACTGGGCAGGAGCCGGGTCGGCCATGACATGAAGGCTGGTAACGCCCAAACCGGCAGCAATCGCTACCGCGAGCAACTTGGAACGCATGGTTGTTCTCCGCATTTTGGTAGGAATCACCTGGACCGCCCCCTATCGATCTCCGGCCGTCCAAGCACGCTGCGCAGAATGGGCTCGCGCGTTTACCGTTATGTGCCCGTTATGTGACAGAACGAAGACATGCGTCCACGTACGTCCCCGAACCGACATCGGCCTCCAGCCCCCGTCCGGGCCGGGTCTCGACCGGCTTCCGACTGTTATGCTTATGAGATGGAGAACCTCTGCAACAGCATGGCCGGCCGCATGGCCGAGCGCTTTCGCGGCTTCCTGCCGGTGATCGTGGACGTGGAAACCGGCGGCTTCGATGCCGAACGCGACGCGCTGCTGGAGATTGCCGCCGTGGTCCTGCGCATGACGCCGGAAGGCTTCCTGCAGCCGATGCCGGCCGTCGCCGCCCACGTGGAGCCGTTCCCCGGCGCCAACATCGACCCGCGCGCGCTGGAGATCACCGGCATCGACCCGGACAATCCGCTGCGCGGCGCCCTGGACGAGCGCCTGGCGCTGGACCACGTATTCAAGCCCATCCGCGACGCCATGCGGGATATGGACTGCCAGCGCGCCATCCTGGTCGGCCACAATGCGGCCTTCGATCTGGGTTTCCTCAATGCCGCGGTGCGCCGCTGCAACCATAAGCGCAACCCGTTCCATCCCTTCAGCTGCTTCGACACCGCCACGCTTAGTGGCCTGGCCTTTGGCCAGACCGTGCTCAGCAAGGCCGTGCAGGCGGCCGGCATGTCGTTCGACACGCGCGAGGCGCATTCGGCGATCTACGATGCCGAGCGCACCGCCGAGCTCTTCTGCACCATCGTCAACCGGTGGCGTCAGCTCGAAACCTTCGAGCGCGAGCAGATTGGTGTTGAGTCAATGTGAAATGGCGCGACGGCCCGATGTCAGTTTTCGGGCCCGCCTTAATTCCTTTTTTATCAGCGCCATATGACAGTCCACCCGCGACTGTCATATCGCTGAAACATTGAACTCATTTCATTGCAACACGGCACGCATGAAATAACGGCGGGCGGGAATCCCCCGAGACCCTTACGCTTAAGGAGCCACCGTGTTGACCTCTACCAAATACCTGTCTCGCATCGGCGCGACGGCCGTGATCGCCGCGGCCTCGCTGTTCGGCATGTCCGCGCACGCCACCGACATCACCGGTGCGGGCTCGAGCTTCGTCTATCCGGTGCTCTCGAAGTGGTCTGCGGCTTACGCCGAGAAGACCGGGAACAAGCTCAACTACCAGTCCGTCGGTTCGGGCGCCGGCGTGGCGCAGATCAAGGAAGGCACCATCGACTTCGGCGCCACTGACGCGCCGGTGAAGGCGGAAGACCTCGCACAGTACGGCCTGGGCCAGTTCCCGGTCGTGGTGGGCGGCATCGTGCCGGTGGTCAACATCCCGGGCATCCAGGCCGGCCAGATCAAACTCGACGGCCCGACCCTCGCCGACATCTTCCTCGGCAAGATCACCCAGTGGAACGACCCGCGCATCGCCGCGATGAACGCCGGCGTGAACCTGCCGGCCAAGAAGATCACCGTCGTGCACCGCTCGGACGGTTCGGGCACCTCGTTCAACTTCACCAACTACCTGTCCAAGGTGAGCCCGGAGTGGGCGAGCAAGGTCAAGTACGGCACGGCCGTCGAGTGGCCGACCGGCGTGGGTGGCAAGGGCAATGAAGGCGTTTCGCAGTACGTCAAGCAGATCACCGGTTCGATCGGCTACGTCGAATACGCCTATGCGGTGAAGAACAAGATCAGCTGGGTGAACCTGAAGAATGCCGCCGGCAATGTCGTTGCTCCGAGCGCCGAGGCTTTCGCCGCCGCCGCCGCTACCGCCGACTGGGGCAGCGCCAAGGACTTCAACGTGATCATGACCAACGCCTCGGGCGCGCAGGCATGGCCGATCACCGCGACGACCTGGGTGGTGATGTACAAGAAGCCGAAGAACGCCGAGCACACCAAGGTCGCGTTCGACTTCTTCAAGTGGGCGCTGGAGAACGGCCAGAAGGACGCCGCCTCGCTCGACTACGTCGCCCTGCCCGACACGCTGGTCAAGAAGATCGAAGCCTACTGGGCTTCCGAGTACAAGCACTAAGACAAGCGTCTCGCCGGTCACGCAACCGCAACCGGCGAGCCTTAGCTTATTTGGCTTGACTGCACGACTACGGCCGCCCGATTAACCTCGGGCGGCCTGTTGTTGAAAGGCGCCGGTATTCGGCGCATCGTCCACCGACCGGGCAGGCCCTCGCGCCAACCGGGCCTGATTGCTGAGGAATCCTCTGCACATGCAAGCGAACGTAGGCGCCATTCCCGCCTCCACAGTGGCCCAGGAAGCACGTGCGCATCGCGATGCGCGGCACGATTATCTGTTCAGCTGGCTGCTCAAGGGCTGCGCCCTGCTGGTGCTGGCCTGCCTGCTCGGCGCCGCCGGCGCCACCTTGTGGGGCGGCCGCCATGCTTTCGGCACGTTTGGCTGGCACTTCCTGGTCAGTTCCACCTGGGACCCGGGCAGCGATACCTACGGCGCGCTCGTGCCGGTCTACGGCACCATCGCCACGTCGCTGATCGCCCTGCTGATCGCAGTGCCGGTGAGTTTCGGCATCGCCCTCTACCTTTCCGAAGTGGCCCCGCCGTGGCTGCGCACACCGGTGGCGTCGGCCATCGAACTGCTGGCCGGCATTCCGTCGATCATCTACGGCATGTGGGGTCTCTTCATCTTCGCCCCGTTCTTCGCCGACCACATCAAGCCGTGGCTGACCAACTACCTGGGCAACAAGCCCGACGACGGCAAGCTGTCGTGGGTGGCCCAGCACGTGCCGTTCGTCGGCAGCCTGTTTGGCAGTGATTACCCCTTTGGCGCCAGCATCCTCACCGCGGGCATCGTGCTGGCGGTGATGATCATTCCGTTCATCTCCTCGGTGATGCGCGAGGTGTTCCAGACCGTGCCCACGCGCCTGAAGGAATCGGCCTATGCGTTGGGCTCGAGCACCTGGGAAGTGGTTTGGGACATCGTGCTGCCCTATACCCGCTCGGCAGTGATCGGCGGCATCTTCTTAGGGCTAGGCCGCGCGCTCGGCGAGACCATGGCGGTGACCTTCGTGCTCGGCAACGCCATGACGTTGTCGCCGTCGATCCTCGATCCGGGCGCATCGATCGCCTCGACCATCGCCAACCAGTTCAGCGAGGCGGCAGGCCTGCAGAAGTCGACCCTGATGGCGCTGGCCTTCCTGCTGTTCGTGGTGACTTTCTTCGTGCTGCTGATTGCCCGCTGGATGCTACGCCAGCTGGCCCATAAGGAGGGTCGCTGATGGCCACCAACAGCTACCTCTACACGCACCGCCGCATCAAGAACATCGTGGCGCTGGCGATGAGTCTGTTCGCCACCCTGCTCGGCCTGCTGTTCCTGGCCTGGATCCTGTGGGAAACCCTGCGCCAGGGCATCGGCGCGCTGCACCCGCAGCTGTTCACCAAGATCACTGCCTACGGCGAGGACGGCGGCTTGCTCAACGCCATGGTGGGCAGCCTGATCGTCAACCTGATCGGCATCCTGATCGCCACGCCGATCGGCGTGCTGGCGGGCACCTGGCTGGCCGAGTACGCCAACGGCACCAGGCTGGGCGAGTCGATCCGCTTCCTCAACGACATCCTGTTGTCGGCGCCGTCGATCGTGCTTGGCCTGTTCGTGTACACCATCGTCGTGCTGCCGACCACGGCCCTGACCAGCGGCTCGACCACGTTCTCCGGCTGGGCCGGTGGCCTGGCGCTGGCGCTCATCGCGCTGCCGGTGATCGTGCGCACCTCGGACGAGATGCTGCGCCTGGTGCCCTCCACCCTGCGCGAGGCCGCGCTGTCGCTCGGCATTCCGCAGTGGAAGCTGACCATGCAGATCCTGGTCCGCGCCGCGCGCTCGGGCATCATCACCGGCGTGCTGCTGGCGCTGGCGCGCATCAGCGGCGAAACCGCGCCGCTGCTGTTCACCGCCTTCGGCAACAACTACCTGACCTTCAACCCGTCGGACAAGATGTCCAGCCTGCCCCAGGTGATCTACCAGTACGCCAACGATCCGGGCGAAGGCATGCACGCCATCGCCTGGGCCGGCGCGTTCGTGGTCACCATGTTCGTGCTGCTGCTGAGCCTCTCTTCCCGTCTGGTCCTTTCACGCAACAAGGTGTCCCATGACTGAGTCCGCCGCCGCCGGCATCCACCCGCAGTCCGCGGCCACCCCCTCGCCGATCGCGCCGACCAAGCTGAAGGTGCGTGACCTGCACTTCTACTACAACGGGTTCCATGCGCTGAAAGGCATCAACATGGACATCCCGGAGAAGAAGGTGACGGCCATCATCGGCCCCTCCGGTTGCGGCAAGTCCACCCTGCTTCGCATCTTCAACCGCATCTATGCGATCTACCCCAAGCTGGAAGCCAAGGGCGAGATCGTGCTGGACGGCGAGAACATCCTCGACACCAGCTATTCGATGAACCGCCTGCGCAGCAAGGTGGGCATGGTGTTCCAGAAGCCCGTGCCGTTCCCGATGACCATCTTCGAGAACGTCGCCTACGGCATCCGCCATCACGAGAAGCTCTCGCGCGCCGACATGGAGATCCGCGTGGAACAGGCGCTGCGCAGCGCCGCCCTGTGGGACGAAGTGAAGGACAAGCTCAAGCAGAGCGCGCTGGGCCTCTCCGGCGGCCAGCAGCAGCGCCTGTGCATTGCCCGCGGCATCGCGCTCAAGCCCGAGGTGCTGCTGCTCGACGAGCCGACCTCGGCGCTGGACCCGATCGCCACCGGCCGCATCGAGCAGCTGGTGGAAGAGCTCAAGAGCCAATACACCATCGTGATCGTAACCCACAACATGCAGCAGGCGGCCCGCTGTTCGGACCTCACCGCCTTCATGTACCTGGGCGAGCTGATCGAGTTCGACCGCACCGAGCAGATTTTCACCAAGCCCAACAAGAAGCAGACGGAAGACTACATCACCGGTCGCTTCGGCTAACTTTGTCCCCTCTCCCCTGTGGGGAGAGGGCTAGGGTGAGGGGCCACCCCGCGACACCCTTCCCTACCGGACGTCTACGGAACCTGACCATGAGCGGCAGCAGCAAAGAACACATCATCAAGAGCTACGACGACGAGCTGACCCGCCTGACCGGCGAAATCGTGCGCATGGGCGAGCTCGCCGTGAGCCAGCTGGAGGCGGCCATCGACGTGGTCGACCGCCGCGATGAACGCGCTGCCCAGCACGTGGTCAACAACGACGACGCCATCGACCAGCTTGAACAGGAAATCAGCCACGACGTGGTGCGCCTGCTGGCGCTGCGCGCCCCGATCGCCGGCGACCTGCGCAACGTGTTCGCCGCGCTGCGCATCGCGGCCGACATCGAGCGCATCGGCGACTACGCCGCCAACGTGGCCAAGCGCTCGATCCCGCTGTCGATGGTGGCCCCGATCGCCCCGACCAGCGGCCTGGGCTACCTGGCTGAGCTGGCCGCGCAGGAAGTGCGCGATGTGCTGATCGCCTACCGCGACCGCGACGCCGAGCGCGCCTACCAGGTATGGAAGGACGACGCCGAGCTGGATGAGGCCTATACCGGCTACTTCCGCCAGTTGCTCACCTACATGATGGAAGACCCGCGCAACATCACGCCGTGCACGCACCTGCTGTTCATGGCCAAGAACATCGAGCGCATCGGCGACCACGCCACCAACATCGCCGAGAGCATCTGGTACCAGGTCAACGGTGAGCCGCTCAACGCCCAGCGCGCCAAGCGCGACTTCACCTCCAACCCGGAGCTGACCAAGCTCGGTAACAAGCCGGATTGATGCTTCCGCCCCTCTCCCTTCGGGAGAGGGGTTGGGGCATTGTCACCTTTACGGTAGTGAGGGTACGGGCCTCGCGCAGCGCTCCTCATCGTCGCTCCGAGCGCACCCTCTTCTGCCTGCCGGCACCTTCTCCCGGAGGGAGAAGGGCTATTTCGTGGAGCGCTCCAATAGCCCCTCTTCCATGGGCGCCCGAAGGTAGTTCCTGTGGGAGAGAATGATTGGGGTGAGGGTGCAGCGCTTGCGCAACCATCACCATCGTTCTGTCGGCAACTAGTGCGCCCCGCCCGTGAGCTTCAAGCCCACCATGCCAATCACCACCAGCGCCACGCAGGCCAGCCGCAGCGGCGAGGCCGCATCGCCGAACAGCACGATGCCGAGCAGCACCGCGCCCACGGCGCCGATGCCGGTCCAGATCGCGTAGGCCGTACCAATCGGCAACGTTTTCACCGCCATCGCCAGCAGGATGATGCTGGCCAGCATTGCCGACACGGTGACCACGCTCGGCCACAAACGACTGAAGCCTTCGGTGTATTTGAGTCCCACCGCCCAGACCACTTCGAACAGGCCGGCGAGGGCAAGATAGATCCAGGGCATTAGACCGCTCCTCTGGAAAGAGCAGGGTCGTCCCCGCGTGACGCGTGCGTGCGGGGTCGTCCCCGCAGACCGGCCCCGTTGCGGGGCCGGTGAAATCATTCTACAGAGGTGAGCTGAACGCTCCTCAGGAGCCGTACACGCGACGCATCTTCGCCGAATGCAGGATGCCGTACACGCCGATGCCAATCCACGCCAGCTGCATCAGGAGTGCGGGCCAGTTCAACGGGGATGCGCCAAAAATCAGCGACACGGCCACGCCGACCGCACCGAGCACGTTCATCAGCTGATAGATCAGGCCGTTGCCGCGCAGTTTGCGGGTCTGCAACCCCAGGAAGGCCAGCAATACCAAAGCGACGCCGATGTAGCCTGCCCAGTCGTGCCATAGGAACGTCATCGCTTTTCACTCCTTTGCCGCAAGGCCTCGAACAACACCACGCCGGTGGCGACGGAGACGTTGAGGCTCTCCATCACGCCCGGCATCGGGATCTTCGCTACGAAATCGCATGTTTCGCGGGTGAGGCGACGCATACCCTCGCCCTCGCTGCCCAGCACCAGCGCCACGGGACCGCGCATGTCGATGCTGTACACGCTGGTCTCGGTGTCGCCGGCCAGGCCGGTGATCCATACCCCTGCATCCTTCAGCGTGCGCAGCGCGCGCGCCAGGTTGGTGGCGGCGATCAGCGGCACGCGATCCGCGCCCCCCGCCGACGCGCGGCGCACCACCGGGGTGAGGCCGACAGCGCGGTCCTTGGGCACGATCACCATGGTGGCGTTGGCCGCCGCGGCGCTGCGCAGGCAGGCGCCGAGGTTGTGCGGGTCGGTGACGCCGTCGAGCACCACCACCAGCGCCTCCTGGCCGGCCGCTTCCAGCAGCCGCTCGATGTCGTTCTCGCTGCCCATCGGCGGCGCCTCGTAGCGCGCCACCACGCCCTGATGACGCGCTTCGCCGGCAAGGCGGTCGAGTTGCTCGCGCGGACGATGGTGCACCGGGATATTCAGCGCCTTGGCGCGCGTGGCCAATTCCTGCACACGCGCATTGCGCTGCCCCTGCTCCACCAGCAGCTCGCGCACGCGCGCGGCGTCATTGCTCAGCGCGCCCTCGACCGGGTTGATCCCGACGATCCAACTCTCGCTCATCGTTTGCCTTTCTTTTTGCCGGCCTTGCGGGCCTTGGAGGTTGCCTTGGTCGCGGCGTCCTTCACCGCCTTGAATTTGCCCTTGGCCGCCGACGTCACCTTGGCTAGCACGCCCTTGCCAGCGGCAGTCTTGCCAGCAGGCTTGGGCGTCGACTTGCCGCTTGCAGGAGGCAAGGGCGGCAGCACGGGGCGCGCATTATCGCGCGCCGCGGGGCGCTCCGTCGCTTTTCGTCCCTGCGGCAGCGAATAGCGCTCACCGGCGGAGGCGTAGTCGTAGCGACGCTCCGTGGTCGGCGGCGGCACGCTCTTCTCCTTGCGTGGCGACACGAGCCGGAAGTCGATCTTGCGATCCTCCAGCGAAGCGCGCAGCACCTGCACGCGCACGTGATCGCCCAACCGGAACTGGGCGCCGGAACGTTCGCCCTTGAGCAGGTGGCGCACCGGATCGAAGTGGTAGTAGTCATTGGACAACTGGCTGATGTGAACCAGGCCCGAGACCTTGGACTCCTCCAGCTCCACGAACAGGCCGAACGAGGTGACGCCGGTGACGGTGCCCTCGAACTCGCTGCCCACGTGCTTGGACATCCAGGCGCACTTGAAGCGCTCGTCGACGTCGCGCTCGGCCTCTTCGGCGCGGCGCTCGCGCTGCGAGCAGTGGATCGCCATCGCCCCCATCTCCGTGGGGCTGTAGCTGTAGCCGGATGGCTTGCCGCCACCGATCGCATAGCGGATCGCTCGATGCACCAGCAGGTCCGGGTAGCGACGAATCGGCGAGGTGAAGTGCGCATAGGCCGCCAGCGCCAGGCCGAAATGGCCGCGGTTGTCCGGCTGATAGGCGGCCATGCTCTGCGCGCGCAGCAACACCGACTGGATCAGCTCGCGCTCGGGTCGGTCGTGCACCAGGCGCAGGATGTCGGCGAAGTCGGCGGGCGTCACGTCCTCCACCGGCGGCATGCGTAATTTGAACTCGCGCAGGAACTGCTGCAGGTCCTCGTACTTCTCCGCCGGCGGCGGCTCGTGCGCGCGGAACAGCGCGGGGATCTTCTTCTTTTCCAGGAACAGCGCCGCCTGCACGTTGGCGGCGATCATGCATTCCTCGATCAACTTGTGCGCATCGTTGCGCTCGGTGGCGCCCATGGCTTCGACTTCGCCACGCTGGTCCAGGCGGAACTTCACCTCGGGCGTCTCGAAGTCGATCGCGCCACGCTGCTTGCGCTGCGCCGCCATCAGCTTAAACAGCCCATGCAGGTGCTCGATCTGCGGCATCACGTCGGCCAGCTCGTGGCGTGCATCCGCATCGTTGAGGCCAATGGCCTGCCACACACGGTCGTAGGTGAGCCGCGCGTGCGAGCGCATCACCGCGTCATAGAACTTCGAGCGCACCACCGCGCCCTCGGCGTCGACCACCATGTCGCACACCATGCACAGGCGTTCGACCTTCGGATTCAGCGAGCAGATACCGTTGGACAGCGTCTCCGGCAGCATCGGCACCACGAAACCGGGGAAATAGGTCGAGGTGCTGCGCTCGTAGGCTTCGCGATCCAGCGCCGAACCCACCTTCACGTAGTGCGACACGTCGGCGATCGCCACCACCAGCCGGTAGCCGCCGCCTCGCCGGGGTTCGGCATAGACGGCATCGTCGAAGTCACGGGCGTCGGCGCCATCGATGGTCACCAGCGGCAGCGAGCGCAGGTCCACCCTGCCCTCGTGCTCGGTCGCGGTCACCTGCGGTTCGACCTGCGCGGCTTCGCGAGTCACCGCGTCCGGCCAGTCGTGCGGCAGGTCGTGGCTGGCGATCGCCATCTCCACCAGCAGCGAGGGCTGCAGGCGCTCACCCAGCACCGCGCGGATCGCGCCCAGCGGGCCACGATGCGGGGTCGGCGGCTCGGTGATCTCGGCGACCACGATCTGGCCGGAGCGCGCTCCCATGTCCTGACCCGGCTGGATCATCACGTCCTGGTGCAGGCGGCGGTCGTCCGGCGCCACCAGCATCACGCCGTTCTCCAGCACCACGCGTCCCACCAGTCGCGGAGAACGGCGCTGCAGCACTTCGACAATGGCGCCCTGCTTGCGGCCGCGCCGGTCGATGCCGACCACGCTGGCCAGCACGCGGTCGCCATGCAGCACCGAGCGCATCTGCTGCGGCGACAGGTAGAGGTCGTCGCTACCGTCGTCGGGACGCAGGAAGCCGTAGCCCTCGGCGTTCGCCAGCACCAGGCCGGGGATCAGGTCGAGCTTGTTCGCGGGCGCATAGCCGGCGCGACGCCCCAGCAGCAGCTGGCCGTCGCGCACCATCGCGCCCAGGCGCTTGCGCAGGGCATTGAGCTCGTATTCGTCGTTAAGCGACAGCGCCTCGGCGATGCGCGCCTCGGTCAGCAGTTCGCCGCGCTGCTCGAGCAACGCAAGAATGGCTTCGCGGCTGGGGATGGGCCGCTCGTAACGCTGGGCCTCACGCTCCGCATGCGGATCGTCCACCTGTCCGACCCGGCCAAGCGACGGATCGATCGCTGAACGACGGACGCGCGCTGCGCCCTTTCCCGACCTTGCCGGAGGCGCGGATTTGGCGTCCTGCCTGCCTTTTCGAGGTTCTTTTTTTCTGGTCACTTCCTTGCCTTTTGTCGCGTGGGGACCACGAACGCCGCGGTCCGAAAAAAATTTAGTGAAAGAATAGTTGACAACTCAACGACACATGCCTAATCTACGCGGCTCACGCAGACCACTTAGCGAAGCGTGACACCTGCCCAGGTGGCGGAATTGGTAGACGCACTAGTTTCAGGTACTAGCGGGTAAAACCGTGGAGGTTCGAGTCCTCTCCTGGGCACCAATTATAGAAGAAGCCCGCAGCGATGCGGGCTTTTTCGTTTCTGCGATCCTCCGCTTCGCACTGTTGCCGAGCGAGCGTCGAACGCCCGGCTTACCCCATCACGCGCAAAGCACGCACGCCTCCGGCCAGCGAATGCACGTGCTGCCATCCTTCGGCGCGCAACAGCCGCGCAGCATGCGCACTGCGCCGGCCACTGGCGCACACCAGCAGCAGCGGGCCCGCGCCCAGTTCGTTGGCGCGCTCGACGATCTGCGTGGAAGGAATCTGCCGCCACGCCTCCACGCCCAGCGGCTCCGCAGCAATCTCCTCGGCATCACGCAGATCAACCAGTTGGAACCCGGCGGCCAGCGCACCTTCCAGATTGCCGAAGGCCAAGTCGATCTCCGCCTCCTGTCGCGCCTTCGCCAACGCCTGTCGCGCCACGCTCACGCAGCCACCATGCAAAGCGCAGCCCTGCGTTGCGTCGATGGGCAATCGCGTGGTGCTGTGGTCCAGCAGGTTCACCAGCACCAACGCAGCATCGCGTGGGCGCGGCAGGTCGAGCAGCAGCTTGAGCGCCTCCATTGCCTGCATCGCGCCCAAGGTCCCCGGCGCGGGTCCAAGCACACCGGACAACGCGCAACTCCCCACCGCCTCGGGCGCTGGTTCATGTGGCCACAGGCAGCGCAGGCAAGGCATGCCGGGGCGCGCCTCCACCACCTGCAACTGGCCCTCGTACTGGTACACGCTGGCCAGCACCAGCGGCGTCCCGCTGATCACGGCTGCATCACTGCTTGAATAGCGGCTGCGCATGTCGTCGGTGCATTCGACCACCAGATCGAATTCACCAAACACCTCCACCGCCTGCTCCGCCTGCAGCGGCGCCACCCAGGTGCGCACTTTCACACTCGGATTGAGCGCCGCCACGCGACGGGCGGCCAGCGTCACCTTCAACTCGCCGACATCGGCGGCGTCATACATGGTCTGCCGGTGCAGGTTGCTTGCTTCCAGCCGATCACCGTCGACGATGCCCAGCGTGCCCACGCCGGCGCCGGCCAGATAGCTGATGACCGGGCAGCCGAGGCCGCCCGCGCCGATGACCAGCACCCGCGAGGCAGCAAGCTTCGCCTGCCCTGCCTCGCCGACCTCGCGCAGGCGCAGCTGTCGCGAATAGTCCGGTGTAAACGGCGCGGCGGGCGGATGCGCGTGATGGTGCATCTCATGCTCGTGTTCATGCTCGCGGTGCACATGCGTGCAGGCGACCCACTCGGCGTCGCCACTGAGATAGTGCTCCTTCTTCCAGATCGGCAGACGGTGCTTGATCTCGTCGATGATGTAGCGGCAGGCGCGAAACGCCTCGTCGCGATGCGCCGCGGACGCGCCCACCCACACCGCCAGGTCGCCCACCTTGAGGGCGCCCGTGCGATGCACGCAGCAGGCGTCAGTGACGCCGTAGCGCGCGATCGCTTCTGCGACGATGCGCTCGCCTTCCGACTGGGCCAGCTCGGCATAAGCCTCGTAGTCCAGTCCATCGACTTCGCGCCCTTCGTTGCTGTTGCGCACCCACCCTTCGAATGCGCAGAAGCCGCCGCTGCCGGGATGCTGCAGGGCGTCGCGCAATCGTGCGGTGTCAACCGCCTCACTGGCCAGTTGGAAATGCATCAGCCACCCGCCACTGGTGGAATGAACACGATGGTGTCGCCGTCGCGCAACGGATGGTCCCAGCCGCAGAACTGTGCATTCACCGCCACCTTGAGCACGTCCGCCGCCAGCGAGAAGTCGTGACGCGCGCACAGCTCTTCGTACAACTGACCCAGCGTGGTCGCCGCGGTCGCCACCTGCTCGCCGCCGATGCCGGCCTGCTCGCGAAGCTGCGCGTAATACTGCAAGTTCACCATCGTCATGCCATCGACTCCAGCCGTTGCTGCATCACTTCCCTCTCCTCCGGGGTGTTGACGTTGTCCAGCGCCTCGCCCGGTACCGGCAACAGCACCGTGCGCGACTGCATCAGCGCCTTGCGCGGGCAGTAGCTGCCCGCCTGGTAACGCTGCAGCAGGAGCGCATGGCTGGAAGGCTCCCAGATGGCGCACAGCGGTTCGGGCAGGCCGTCGTGCCGGCTGGTGAAGGCGGTGGCGTCGGCCGCGGGGTCGCGTGCATCAACCAGCGCCTGCAACGTGCCGGCGTCGAGCAGCGGCAAGTCGCAGGCCAGGACCAGCCACGCCGCCTCGGGATGACGCTCCTGCGCGGAGAGGATGCCGGCCGCCGGACCAATCGCCTCGTAGCTGTCCACGATCTGCGGCAGGCCGGCGCGCAGCGGATCCTCGCGCTGGCTGTCGCGAACCGACACGAAGGCACGCTCGGTGGCGGCCTGCAGCACGCGCCAGGCCCGCAGCAACTGGGGCTCGCCGCGATAAGCCAGCGCCGCCTTGTCCTGCCGCATGCGCTGGCTCGCGCCGCCGCTGAGCAGCAAGCCGTAGAGTGGGGGATGCGCCGCGTTCATGCCATCTCCTGCTTGCCGAAATCATGCTTGCCGCCGGTCTTTCCCACGAGGCGCACCTCGCCAATCACGATGTCGTGCGACATCGCCTTGCACATGTCGTAGATGGTCAACGCGGCGATGCTGGCGCCGGTCAGCGCCTCCATCTCCACGCCGGTGCTGCCGCGGCAGGACACGGTGCAGTCGATCAGCGCGTCATGGCCTTCCATGTGGATGGCGATATCGCAGCGATCGATGCTCAGGGGATGGCACAGCGGTATCAGTTGCGGCGTCGCCTTGGCGCCCATGACCCCGGCGATCTGCGCCACGGTGAGCACCGCGCCCTTGGGCGTGACGTAGCCGGCCGCATGCAGCGACTGGGCAACCTCGGCGGGAAAACGGACCCGCGCCTGCGCCCGCGCCGTGCGATGAGTGACCGGCTTGCCGCCCACGTCGACCATGCGCGGCTGCTGCGACTCGTCGACGTGCGAAAGAGTGGCGGGAGGATGGGTCACGATTGGCTCCGGTCCAGTGTCACGGGTAAATTATCAGCCTGACACACGGCGGCAGCATTAAGAAACCGTCTACGTCCGGCAGCTTTTTAGTGGCTCGGCGGCACGTTGCCGCTACCCACCGATGTAGTTCATTTCGATCTTCCGCTGCGTCCCCGGCTGGTGTTTGGCGCGCTCCTCGCTGTAACGGTCGGTGCGACGCAGCCATACCTCCCTCAGCACAGCCAGTAGGGCATCATCGCTGGCGCCATCGCGCAGCGGCCCGCGCAGATCAGCGCCACGGGTGGCGAACAGGCAGGTATAGAGCATGCCCTCGGACGACAGCCGGGCCCGCGTGCAACCGCCACAGAACGGCTGGCTGATCGAGGAGATCATCCCGACCTCCCCAGCACCGTCGAGGAAGCGGTAACGCGTGGCTACTTCCCCGGGATACTTGGGCGGCAGCGCCTGCAACGGCCAGCGTGCATGGATGCGCTCCACCAGCTCGCGCGAAGGCACCACGTCGGTGGGGTTCCAGTGGTTGCGGTTGCCCACGTCCATGTACTCGATGAAACGCACCACGATGCCCGTGCCGCGGAAGCGCTCGATCAGTTCGAGCACTGTGTGCTCGTTGACGCCGCGCTGCACTACCGTGTTGAGCTTCACGTCATGCGGATAGCCCGCGGCCTGCGCCGCCTCGATGCCGTCGAGCACGTCATCCAGCGCCCCGCGTCCGCCGCTCATGCGATGGAACAACGCAGGATCCAGCGTGTCCAGGCTGATGGTCACCCGGTCCAGCCCGGCATCGCGCAATTCTTCCGCATGGCGCGACAGCAATACGCCGTTGGTGGTCAGCGCCAGGTCGGTGATGCCATCGATGCCGCGCAGCCTTGCCACCAGCTCGGGTAGTTGCGGGCGCAGCAGCGGCTCGCCGCCGGTGAGGCGCAGCTTGCTCACGCCGAGGCTGGCGGCCAACCGACACAGGCGCTCGATCTCATCGAAGCTCAGTCGCTCCTCGTTGCGCAGGAAGGCAAAATGCTCGCCGTAGGTCGCCTCGGGCATGCAATACGGGCAACGGAAATTGCAGCGGTCCATGACCGAGATGCGCAGGTCGTGCAGCGGCCGCCCGTGCTGGTCGAGCGGGTGCATGGCGGAGACTTCCTGGCGGGTTGGCAGCTTGGTCATGTCACCACCGGTAGAGCTTGGCGACCGTGCCTGCCAGGGCCGGCCCCAGCCCAGGCGCCAACTGAACCACGCCATGGGTACGCGGCAGCGAGGCAAAGTCACCGGAGGTCCGTGCAGGCACCGGATGCGCCCGCAGCATGCCCTGGGCGTCGGTGTGCACGTGCACGGGAACGAAACTGGTCAGCATGGAATGGGTATCCACTGCGGCGTCCAGACATACCATTTCGGCCGGCGCGGGCGTCATGCCCAGCGCCGCCAGCAGGGCCGGCCTCACATAGCGGATGGCGCACACCAGGGCCGACACCGGGTTGCCAGGCACGGCGAACACCGCCTGCCCTTGCGAACCGACGCCAAACCACATCGGCTTGCCCGGCTTCTGCGCGATGCGATGGAACACCCGCCGCACACCCTGCGCCTCGAGCGCGGCGGGTACGTGGTCGCGCTGCCCCATCGACACGCCGCCGGAAAGAATCAGCACCTCGTGCGTGGCCAGCAGGCGGGCCAGCGTGTCGCCAATGCGCGCCTCGTCATCCACGACATGCTCGCGCACCACGCGGTCGAAACCATGCCGACGCAGCGAGGCCGCCATGGCGACATCGTTGGATCGACGGATCTGCCCTTCGCCCAGCGGCTCGTCCACCGCCACCAGCTCGTCGCCGGTAGAGACGATGGCGATCGACGGGATGGCGCCGACGGCGACCGTGGCCACGCCATTGGCCGCCAGCAAAGCCATCTCGGGCGCGCCGATCAGCATGCCGCTGGCCAGCAACGTGGCGCCGGCCGGGCAATCGGAACCGCGCACATGGATGAACTGGCCACGCGCGGGCTGGTAGCCGTTGACCAGCCGATAGGCCTCGCCTTCGCGCTCGACCTGCTCCACCGGAATCACGCAGTCGCAGCCGGCCGGCAACATGGCGCCGGTGGTGACCTCGATGCAGGCGTCCTCGCCCGCCAGCGTCTGCCGGGCCATGCCCGCCAACTGCACACCGGCTGTCGCATAGGCACGCGCCGGCGTCTCGCGCCAGCGCACGGCGATGCCGTCCATCATCACGCGATCGAACGGGGGGTGATCGTGCTCGGCCAGCACCGTCTGGCGGAGGATGCGACCCGCGGCCTGGTCCAGCCCGACGCGCTCGATGCCGAAAGGTGGCATGTGGCGTGCGATCAGCGTGTCGGCTTCGGCGACACCGATGGGCTCGGTCATAGGCATGACAAAACGTGGCAGTGGCCGTCGCCACGATTATGGTGAGCGTATCGAGGCTGTACAACAGCAGGCCACCGTCCGTTCATGCGCCCACCGCCACGGCCTTGACCTGCGCCCAGACTTCCTTGCCCGGGGCCAGCGCCAGGGCGTGCCAGGATCGCCGGGTAATGCGCGCCAGCAGCGGGCAACCGCCGGCATCGAGCTGCACCAGGCATTGCGACGGATGGTCCGCGTCGGCCATGGCCACCACGCGGCAATGAATGTCGTTCAGGGCGCTGCTGCCGCCCCCGGGAGCCGTCGCCAGCACGACGTCGCGCGCGCCGATGCGGCAGCGCAGCGCCTGCCCCACCACTTCATGGCGATAGGGCAACCAAAGGCGGCCACCCGGGAAGTCCACCTCGATCAGCTGGTCGTGCGCTTCGTAACCCACCACCGAGCCCTCGATCACTGCTCCCATCGCCCCGGCAAGCGACGGCGGCAGGTCCAGCCGGGTCAGCGTGGTCTGCAGCGCGCCTTGCGCGACCACGTGTCCGGCATCCATCAGCACCAGGTGATCGGCCAACCGCGCCACCTCATCGATGTTGTGGCTGACGTAGACCATCGGGACCGAGAGCTTCGCGTGCAGCCGTTCCAGACAGCCGAGCAGTTCGGAGCGCGCCAGCGCATCCAGCGCCGACAGCGGCTCGTCAAACAGCAACAGGCACGGATCGGCGAGCAGCGCCCGCACCATGGCCACGCGTTGTCGTTCCCCACCTGAGAGCGCGCCCACCCGCCGATGCAGCAAGGCGCGCACGCCGAACTCGTCGATCAGGCCATCGCGGTCCAGATGGGCTGGCCGCCCGGCGCGGCGAAAGCCGAATTCCAGGTTGCCGGCCACGGAGCGGTGGGTGAACAGGCTCGCTTCCTGGAACACATAGCCGATCCGGCGTCGGTGCGCCGGCAGGAACGCGCGATGCGCATCGTCCTGCCACACCGTATCGCCGAACGAAACTCGCCCCGCCGCGCCACGCTCCAGGCCCGCGATGGCGCGCAGGCAGGTGGTTTTGCCGGCGCCGGACGGACCAAACAACGCGGTGATGCCACGCGGGGGCAAGGCGAAGTCCACATCCAGCGCCAACGCGCCGCGACGCCAGGCCAGCTTCGCGTCGAGACCACGCTGCGAATCAGTCATGTGGGTGCCTGCCGGGGCGCAACAGGGACATGGCCAGCAAGGCGAGGAACGACACCAGCAACAGGCAGAGCGACAGCACGTGCGCCTGGTGGTACTCGCCTGCCTGCACATGGTCGTAAATGAGCATCGACATCACCCGCGTCTGCCCGGGGATATTGCCGCCTATCATCAGCACCACGCCAAACTCGCCAACGGTGTGCGCAAAGCCCAGCACCGTCGCCGTCACTACGCCAGGCAAGGCCAGCGGCAGCGCTATGGAACAGAACCGGTCCAGCGGCCCCGCCCCCAGCGTGGCCGCCACGTCCAGTGGACGCTGGCCGATTGCCTCGAACGCGTTCTGCAGTGGCTGCACCACGAACGGCAACGAATACAGCATCGACGCCACCACCAGTCCGCGGAAGGTAAACGGCAAGGCCGACAGCCCCGCGGCGGCAATGAGACGCCCGACGGCGCCTTCGGGACCGAGCAGCATCAACAGGTAGAAACCCAGCACGGTCGGCGGCAGCACCAGAGGCAGCGCCACCACGGCGGCGACCGGTCGCCGCCAGCGTGAATGCGTGTGCGCCAGCCACCACGCCAGCGGCATGCCGAGCACCAGCAGCAACACGGTCACCGTCGCGGCCAGCCGCAAAGTGAGCCAAAGCGCCTGCAGGTCTTGCGCGGAGAACAAGGTCGTCGCCCTCTCAGTGACCGGTATCTGGGAGGCTGAAGCCGTAGCCAGCCAGAATCGCTCGCGCCGGAGGACTCTGCACGTACTGCGCAAAATCCTTCGCCAGTGCATTGCCGGCGCCGCGCTGCGTCAGCACGAAACTCTGCTGCAGTGGCTCGTGCATCGACGAAGGCACCAGTACATAACTGCCCTTGACCGGCGAGGCCTTCGCCAATGATTCGGCGATGAGCCCCACGGTGGCATTGCCGCTTTGTGCGAATTGCGCGGTCTGGGCAATGTTTTCGCCATACACCAGCCGTGACTGCACGGCGTCCCACACGCCCGCCGCTCGCAACGCCTGCTCCGCGCGCTTGCCGTAGGGCGCGTGCTGGGGATTTGCGATCGCGATGCGGCCGAATCGCGGCTGGCTAAGGTCGGCGACCTTCACCTGGCTCATGTCGATGCTCGCGCTCCACATGACCAGATGCCCCATGGCATAGGGCACCGGCGCGCCTCCCGCCTTGCCATGCGCAACCAGTTGCTGGGGATAACTGCTGTCCGCGGAAAAGAACAGCTCGAAGGGGGCGCCCTGCTCGATCTGGTTCAACAACATGCCGGAGGCGCCATACACCACCTCCACCGTGCTGCCGGGATGGCTCTCGCGATAGGACGCGACCAGCTTGTCCATCGCGTTGTGCAGATCCGCGGCGGCGGCGACGGTGATGTGCTGCTCCTCGGCGGACGCGTTCGACCAGGGGTGCAGCAGCGCGAGGCCAATCCATAAGCAGGAAATGAGGAAACGCTTCATGCCGTCATGTCTCCTTGGGAATCGTGCATGGCCGTGGTTGGAATGGTTACCAGACGATCCATGTCTCTCAGGAAGAACGTCGCTGCCGGACGCTGTCGCGCACGTCCACGTCGAACAACAATTCGAGCACCTCGCCACTTTCCGTAGTGGGCAAGGCAAAGGTCAGCCCCTCGCGCGTTGGCAGTCGCGACGCGTGCTCACGCACGGCGGCATCCGGCAATTCAATCAACCATGCCTCGGGCTGCCCTGTGAATCCGGCTTCGCCGATCGGCGCGAGCCGCAGCGTGCAGACTATCGTGAATGCCAGGGCGAAGCGGGTGCGCAACTCGACGGCTTGACCAGCCAGCAACTGGGCCAGCTCGCTCTCGCCAATCCGCACACGCAGGCTTTGTCCTTCGATCTGCAACTTCATGCCAATGCTCCAAGGAGTGCCGTGGAAGCCAGGGCCAGCTTCTGGCCAGGATGCAGGCTCGCGATTTCAACCTTCGTGCCGGCCGGACATTCGCCCGCATCTTCAGGAAGGATCACCCAGGCGCCGGCGTCGGCGAAGGGCTGAATGCGGAAGGGCTGCTGCGGGCCGGCAACCGTGGCATGCAGGCGGCCTTCGGCGTCCAGCGCCAGCGTGGCGCGCAGGAAGTGCCGCAGGCCAGGCCTCGGCTGCTGCGGCGTTTCCAGGTTGGCATGCCACGTCATTTCGCGGCCCATGCCCAGCATGGCCCGCAGCACCGGGACCGCGAAGAAACGGAAACCCACCGCGACGGCCATCGGCGTGCCCGGCAGCGCCAGCACCAGCGCACCGTCATCCAGGCGCGCCGCGAGCAACGGCTTGCCCGGGCGCATGGCCACCTTGTGGAACAGCAGCTCGGCGCCGAGCCTCTGCAGCGTATCCGGCACGAAGTCGTAGCGCCCCATCGATACGGCGCCCGTGCTCATGATGAGGTCAGCGCCCGCCTCACGCGCGCGCTGCACGGCCTCTGCATAGCTGTCCGCCGTGTCGTCCACCGTATCGCACGACAGCACCAGCCCCCCCATCGCGGCCACGGCCGCGCACAGGTAAGGTCCGTTGGAGTTGTAGATACGCTCCTGCGCCAACGGTTGGCCGAGATCGGGCTGGAGTTCCTTGCCCGTGCACACGATGGCCACACGCGGCTGGCGAGCCACCTCGACGCGCGGGACACCGAGCGCCGCCAATAGCATCACGTGGGACGGCTCGATGCGAAGGCCAGCGCCCAACACACGGGCGCCCGCAGCAACATCGCTGCCGGCGCGGCGCACATTGGCGCCAGGCATCACGGTCTCCTGCAGGCGGATCCGTGCCGGCTTGCCATCACCGCCCTGAGCCAGCAGCTGCGTGCATTCCACCGGAACCACCGTATCCAGCCCCTCGGGGAGCTGGGCGCCGGTCATGATTTCGCAGGCCACGCTCATCACTCCGGCCGCCACGTCGCCGGCCGCCTGCGAACCACCGACCACATGTTCGGAGCCGGGGGCGAGCGAATCGCTCGAGCGCAATGCATAGCCGTCCATCGCGGCGTGATCGAAGGAAGGCAGGTCGATGGGGCTGTTCACGCCCCCCGCAAGCACCCGCCCGCAGGCTTCGGCCAACACACACATCTCGCCCCGGAATGGGCGGACATGCTCGCTAAGCCGTTCCAGTGCCTGGGAATAATTGATCATGCGATGAACGCTAGGGGGCCAACGGTGAAGGTCCGGTCGACGTATATCCATGCACAGGGATCCGCTCCCAGGCAAGCATAAGTTGACGGTCGCGCCAGCTGCCATTGTTCCATCGAACTAGTTCCGACGCCGCGCCCCCGGCGGCCACGCCCGTCGACGGACGAATAGTCGCGGCCACGCGCGCTTCCTAGCCTGTCCCATGCCATTGGGCTGCGCACTCCCACAGTGAAAGGCAGGCATCCATGAATCTCGCTTCCGACCGTCAAACGCCGCTGGACCGGCGTGCCTACCCGGTACTCATCTCCAGCACCTTCGCCTTCACCATCTGTTTTGCCGTATGGATGATGTTCGCCATCCTCGGCATTCCGTTGAAGAGCCAGCTCGGCCTCAGCGACACCGAGTTTGGCCTGATCGCCGCCATGCCGGTGCTTACAGGCTCGCTGATCCGCGTGCCACTAGGCATCTGGACCGATCGCTACGGCGGCCGCATCGTGTTTTTCCTGCTGATGCTGGCCACGGTCGTACCGATCTGGCTTCTCTCCTACGCCACGCAGCTCTGGCAGTTCCTTCTGCTCGGCTTGTTCGTTGGCCTTGCCGGCGGGTCCTTCTCCGTCGGTACACCCTATGTGGCTCGCTGGTTCCCCAAGTCACGCCAGGGGCTGGCCATGGGCGTGTTCGGGGCGGGCAACTCGGGTTCCGCACTCACCAAGTTCGTGGCCCCCGCGCTCATCGCCACAGCCGGCACGTGGACCATCGTTCCCAAGGTGTATTCGGTGGCCATGCTCGCCACGGCCGTGCTCTTCTGGCTGGCCTCGGCCACCAACCCTTCGCACCTGACGGGTCGCACCATCAGCCTTCGCGAACAGTTGGCGGTGATGAAGGATCCGCGCGTCTGGCGCTACTCGCAGTACTACTCCGTCGTGTTCGGCGGCTACGTCGCGCTGGCGCTGTGGATGACCAAGTACTACGTCGGCGAATACGGCTTCGACATGAAGGTGGCCGCGTTCCTGGCTGCCTGCTTCTCACTGCCCGGGGGCGTGCTGCGCGCCATTGGCGGCTGGATCTCGGACCGCTACGGCGCCTACCGCACGACCTGGTGGGTCATGTGGGCGTGCTGGGTCGTGTTCTTCATCCTCAGCTATCCGCAAACCACCTTCGTGGTGCAGGCGATCGGCGGCCCCAGGAACTTCCACATCGGTCTCTCGCCCACCGTATTCACAGTGCTGATGTTCATCGTGGGCATTGCCATGGCGGTGGGCAAGGCATCGGTATTCAAGTTCATCTCCGACGACTACACCGACAACATCGGCGCGGTGTCCGGCGTGGTCGGACTCGCTGGCGGCATGGCGGGATTCCTGTTGCCGATCATGTTCGGCGCGATGTCGGACGCCACGGGGGTGCGCTCCACCTGCTTCATGCTCATGTACGGCACGGTGTGCATCAGCCTGATCAGCATGTACTACAGCTTCCGCGGGGAACGCATCGCGCACGCGCTCAAGGCACACGCTTCCTAGCCATCCCGCTCACTCCCCTTCCTCACGTCGGGCCGGAGTGCATCCGGCCCACCCATCCGGAGCCGTTAGGTATGTCATCGTATCTGCTCACCCGCTGGGAGCCGGAGAATCCGGCCTTCTGGCAGTCCTCCGGCGAACGCGTGGCGCATCGCAATCTGTGGATTTCGATACCCGCGCTGATGCTGGCCTTCATCATCTGGTCGCTGTGGAGCGTCACTGTCGTCAACCTGGACAAGGCAGGCTTCCACTTCAGCAAGGACCAGTTGTTCTGGCTGACGGCGCTACCCGCCCTGTCCGGCGCCACGCTGCGCCTGTTCTATTCGTTCATCGTTCCAATCTTCGGCGGCCGCCGATGGACGGCCCTGTCGACCGCCAGCTTGCTGATTCCCGCCCTGGGCATGGGCTTTGCGTTGCGTGACCCCAACACGGGTTACCCCACGCTGCTGCTTCTCTCGGTGTTGTGCGGCCTGGGTGGCGGCAATTTCTCATCGTCGATGGCGAACATCAGCTTTTTCTTTCCCAAGGAAAAGAAGGGCGTTGCCACTGGCCTCAACGCAGGCCTGGGCAATCTCGGTGTGTCGGTGGTGCAATTCGTGACGCCGTTGGCGATCTCCACTGGCGTCTTCGGCGCCCTCGCAGGGGAACCGCACACGTTCCTGACCAACGGCGACACACAGAGCATCTGGCTGCAGAACGCCGGTTTCATCTGGGTGCCCTTCATCGCCGCCGCCGCGCTCGCAGCGTGGTTCGGCATGAACGACATCCACGACGCCAAGGCGTCATTTGCCGACCAGGCGATCATCTTCCGCCGCAAGCACAACTGGCTGATGTGCTGGCTGTACGTGGGCACGTTCGGTTCATTCATCGGCTTTTCTGCCGGTCTGCCACTCCTGACCAAATCGCAGTTCCCCGGCGTCAACCCGACCGCCTATGCGTTCCTTGGCCCACTGGCTGGCGCGTTGGCGCGCCCGATCGGCGGCTGGATCTCGGACAAGGTCGGCGGCGCCCGCGTCACGTTCTGGACGTTCCTGGGCATGATCCTGGCCGTCTTTGGCGTATTGGCGTTCCTGCCCCACCAAGGGCAAGGCGGTAGCTTCGATGGGTTCCTCGCCCTGTTCATCGTGTTGTTCGCACTCACGGGCATCGGAAACGGGTCGACCTTCCGCATGATTCCGATCATTTTCCTCACCGATCGCCAACGCGCCGCCAGGGGCCAAGGCGAGGCGGCATTGAAGCAGGCCGCGCTCGATGCCGGCAAGGAGTCGGCTGCGGTGCTTGGGTTCTCCGGCGCCATCGGGGCGTACGGAGGATTCTTCATCCCCAAGAGTTTCGGCACCTCGCTCAGTCTGACGGGAGCGCCGGACGCCGCGCTCTACTGTTTCATCGCCTTCTACCTTAGCTGCCTGGTCATCACCTGGTGGTGTTACTCGCGCAAGAGGGCGGATATGCCTTGCTGATGGTGGTCCATGGCTCCGGCTGCTCGTAGGTGAGAACGGTCGGGGCCACGGCGGCAGGTTCTCGTCCGCCGGCGGGACTAGTCCTGGTGGCGGAGCGCCGTACAGGGCCGGCTACGCCGATCCACCCAGCCACAAGCCTTCATTCGGCGAATGGAGCGGCTTTGCCCGCCTGCCTACAGTTTCATCGCAGCGATACCGGCGCCGCGCGCAAGGCGGCCGACGCTTATCGGAGACAAGCATGAGTCATTTCCTGGACCGCCTGAGATTCCTTTCCCGCGTGACATCGACCTTCGCCGACGGGCATGGCGCCGTCGTCAACGAAGATCGTCGCTGGGAGAACGCCTATCGCCAACGCTGGCAGCACGACAAGGTCGTCCGCTCGACGCACGGCGTGAACTGCACGGGATCGTGCTCGTGGAAGGTCTACGTCAAGAACGGCCTGATCACATGGGAAACCCAGCAGACCGACTATCCCCGCACCCGACCCGACCTTCCCAACCACGAACCGCGCGGATGCGCGCGCGGCGCCTCGTATAGCTGGTACGTGTATTCGGCTCAGCGCGTGAAGCATCCGCTCGTGCGCAGCCGCCTGATGCAGATGTGGCGAGAGGCGCGAAAGACGTTGGATCCGATCGCCGCCTGGGAGTCGATCAGTCAGGATCCGGAGAAGGCGCGTCGTTACAAGAGCATCCGCGGACAAGGTGGCTTCGTGCGTGCTGATTGGGACACGGCCACGGAAATGATCGCCGCCGCGAATGCTTACACCATCAAGCGCTATGGCCCCGACCGGGTTATCGGCTTCTCACCGATTCCTGCCATGTCCATGGTGTCGTATGCCGCCGGCGCGCGTTACCTCAGCCTGATCGGCGGCGCCTGCCTGTCGTTCTACGACTGGTACTGCGACTTGCCGCCAGCCAGCCCGCAGATATGGGGCGAACAGACCGACGTACCCGAGTCGGCCGACTGGTACAACTCCACCTACCTCATGGTCTGGGGTTCCAACGTGCCGCAGACGCGCACGCCGGACGCGCATTTCTACACGGAGGTGCGCTACAAGGGCGCCAAGACGGTGGCCATCTCCAGCGACTTCGGCGAGATGGTGAAGTTTGGCGACATCTGGCTGGCGCCCAAGCAAGGGACCGATGCGGCGCTTGCACTGGCCATGGGCCACGTAGTGCTCAAGGAGTTCCACGCCACCGGCAAGTCCAGCTATTTCCGCGAGTACATCAAGCGCTACACCGACATGCCGATGCTTGTCGTGCTCAAGCCACACGGCAACTGCCTTGCGCCAGGCCAGTTTTTGCGGGCATCTCAGCTGACCTCGGCGCCGGACCACGGCCACGCCGACTGGAAGACGCTACTGATCGACGATGCCAGCGGAGCCATCGTCGCGCCCAACGGTACCGTGGGCTTCCGCTGGGAACGCGGGCAGGACGGCCATGCGGGTCGCTGGAACCTGGAACTCAAGGACGGCGCCAGCGGCAAGGACGTGGATCCCCGGCTCTCGCTGGTGGGACGGCAGGACGCCATCGCGGAGGTCGGCTTCCCCTACTTCGGCGCCGACCATAGGGATCTGCTCGTGCGCCACGTCCCCATCAGGTATGTGACGCTCGCCGACGGCTACGTGGCGCCCGTGGCCACGGTCTACGACCTGCAAATGGCGAACTATGGCGTCGACCAGGGATTGGGCGGGCCGAACGTGGCCACGTCCTACGACGATGACCTGCCCTGCACGCCGGCCTGGCAGGAAAAGCACACCGGCGTTCCCCGGCATCTGGTCATCCAGGTCGCCCGCGAGTTCGCCGACAACGCAGACCGCACGCGGGGCAAGAGCATGGTGATCGTGGGCGCCGCGCTCAATCACTGGTACCACAACGACATGATCTACCGCGGCATCATCAATCTGCTGGTGATGTGCGGCTGCGTGGGCCAGAGCGGCGGCGGTTGGGCGCACTACGTGGGCCAGGAGAAGCTCAGGCCGCAATTTGGCTGGGCGCCGCTCGCCTTCGCACTCGACTGGTCGCGCCCGCCCCGACAGATGAACGGCACGTCGTTCTTCTACAACCACACCAGCCAGTGGCGACACGAGAAGCTGTCGCTTGACGAAATACTCGCCCCTACGGCGGATCGCGCCCGCTACAACGGGCTCTCGCTGCTCGACCTCAACGCAAAATCCGAACGCATGGGTTGGCTCCCGTCAGCGCCACAGTTGGGCGCCAATCCCCTGGACGTAGTGAGCCAGGCCGAAGCACTGGGCGAGGATCCGATCGCCCATGTCGTGGAAAGCCTGAAAACGGGCGCCCTCAAATTCGCCTGCGACGACCCGGACAACCCGGCAAACTTCCCACGCAACATGTTCGTGTGGCGCTCCAACGTCCTCGGCAGCTCCGGCAAGGGACACGAATACTTCCTGAAATACCTGCTCGGCACGCAGAACGCTGTCTTCAGCGACGAGAACACCGCCATCAAGCCCGCGGAGGTGCAAGTGCGCGAGGCGGCAGAGGGCAAACTCGACCTGTTGACGGTGCTGGACTTCCGCATGAGCACCACCTGCCTCTACGCCGACATCGTGCTGCCGACCGCCACCTGGTACGAGAAGGACGACCTCAACACCTCGGACATGCACCCGTTCATCCATCCGCTGAGCGAAGCGGTGCAACCGCTGTGGGAGAGTCGCACGGACTGGGAGATCTACAAGTCCATCGCGCACAAGTTCAGCGAACTGGCGGGTCCCTATCTCGGCACGCGCAAGGATCTCGTGTGCACGCCGCTGCTGCATGACACGCCTGGCGAACTGGGCCAAGCCTTCGAGCCCAAGGATTGGCGTCTTGGCGAATGCGAGCTGATCCCCGGCAAGACGGCGCCATCCATGACCATCGTCGAGCGCAACTATGCCGACATCCACCGCAAGTTCACCGCGGTCGGTCCCCTGCTCGATACGTTGGGCAACGGCGGCAAGGGCATCAGCTGGGACACGCGCCACGAGGTGCGCGACCTCGCCGGGCTCACCCGCGTAGTGGCCGAGGACGGCGTAGCCAAGGGACGACCACGACTCGATACCGCCATCGATGCGGCCGAGATGATCCTCACCTTCGCCCCTGAGACCAACGGGCATGTCGCCGTCAAGGCGTGGCAAGCCTTGTCCAAGGTCACAGGCCGGGAGCACAGCCACCTCGCCATTGGTCGCGAGCACGACAAGATCCGCTTCCGCGACGTGCAGACGCAGCCACGCAAGATCATCTCCGCGCCCACCTGGTCAGGCCTCGAATCGGAGGAGGTGAGCTACAACGCGGGTTATACCAACGTGCACGAGCTGATCCCCTGGCGCACGCTCACCGGGCGCCAGCAGTTCTACCAGGATCATCGCTGGATGCTCGATTTCGGTGAAGGTTTCTGTACCTACAAGCCGGCGATCGACACCAAGACGATCGCACCGATGCAGGCCCACAAGCCCAACGGCCATCCCGAGCTCGTGCTCAACTGGATCACGCCGCACCAGAAATGGGGCATCCACTCCACTTATTCGGACAACCTTCGGATGCTCACGCTATCCCGCGGCGGCCCGCACGTGTGGGTGTCCGAGGCGGAGGCGAAGGAGGCGGGGCTCAAGGACAACGACTGGGTCGAGGTGTTCAACATCAACGGAGCGCTCACCGCGCGCGTCGTGGTAAGTCAGCGCGTGCCGCGCGGCATGTGCCTCATGTATCACGCGCAGGAAAAGATCGTGAACGTGCCCGGCGCCGAGACCTCGGGCATGCGCGGCGGCATCCACAACTCGGTGACGCGCACCGTCATCAAGCCCACGCACATGATCGGCGGCTATGCCCAGCAGGCCTATGGTTTCAACTACTACGGAACGGTCGGAAGCAATCGCGACGAGTTCGTGATCGTCCGCAAGATGGCAAGAGTGGATTGGCTTGAAGGCGCCATGACCCAGGGGGATGGCCAATGAAGATACGTGCACAGGTCGCCATGGTGCTCAACCTCGATAAATGCATCGGCTGCCATACCTGCTCCGTCACCTGCAAGAACGTCTGGACGTCACGCGACGGCGTCGAATATGCCTGGTTCAACAACGTTGAGACGAAACCAGGCATCGGCTACCCCAAGGAATGGGAAAACCAGGCGAAATGGAAAGGCGGCTGGATCCGGGACGCCGACGGCAAGCTGCGTCCGCGTCAGGGTGGCAAGCTGCAGATTCTTGGCAATCTGTTTGCAAACCCGAACCTCCCGCAGATCGACGATTACTACGAGCCATTCACCTACGACTACGAGCGATTGCAGAACGCGCCCTTGTCGCAGACGCCGCCAACCGCCCGCCCGGTTTCCGCCATCACCGGCAAAAAGATGGACAAGATCGAGTGGGGCCCGAACTGGGAGGACGACCTCGGCGGTGAATTTGCCTCGCGCGGCCGCGACCCGTTGTTCGAAAACGTGCAAAAGGAGATGTACGCCACCTTCGAAAACACGTTCATGATGTACCTTCCGCGCCTGTGCGAGCACTGCCTCAACCCCACCTGCGTGGCGTCCTGCCCCTCGGGCTCCGTGTACAAGCGCGAGGACGACGGCATCGTCCTGGTCGACCAGGACAAGTGTCGCGGCTGGCGCATGTGCATCAGCGGCTGCCCCTACAAGAAGATCTACTACAACTGGAAAAGCGGCAAGGCGGAGAAATGCACCTTCTGCTTTCCGCGCCTGGAAGCTGGCCAGCCCACGGTCTGCTCCGAAACTTGCGTCGGACGCATCCGCTATCTCGGCGTCATGCTTTATGACGCCGATCGCATCGCCGAAGCAGCCGCCACGCCCCGGGCAGGTGACTTGTACCAGTCACAACTGAACGTCTTTCTGGATCCGCATGACCCTGCCGTGCTAGACGCGGCGCTTCAACAAGGCATCCCGCAAAGCTGGCTGGAGGCCGCACGTCGTTCGCCGGTCTACAAGATGGCGGTGGAATGGAAGGTCGCCTTTCCGCTGCATCCGGAATACCGGACCTTGCCCATGGTCTGGTACGTGCCGCCTTTGTCGCCCATCCAGTCGGCGGCGCAAGCCGGCCACATGGGCATGAACGGCATCCTGCCCGACGTCGCCAGCCTGCGCATCCCATTGCGCTATCTCGCCAATCTGCTGACCGCAGGCGACGAGCTGCCCGTGGCCCGTGCGCTCGAACGCATGCTGGCCATGCGCGCCTACAAGCGTTCCCAGACCGTCCATGACGCCGTGGATGAATCCGTGCTCGCCCAGGTGGGCATGACCGCAGCGCAGGTCGAGGACATGTACCAGACCATGGCCATCGCGAACTACGAGGACCGCTTCGTCGTCCCCTCTTCGCACAAGGAGATGGTCGAGGACAGCTTCAATGAAAAGGGCGCCTGCGGCTTCACGTTTGGCAATGGCTGTTCCGGCGGCGTGTCGTCGCCCACGCTGTTCGGCCGCCGGCCGCAGGGGCTCAGCCGCGCACCCGGCATGGCCAAGCCCGGGGAAAAGGAGACGCCATGAACATCACACACCATGCACCAAAGCAGTCACCCGAGGCGCGGCTCTATTACCTGATGTCCGCCTTGCTGGCCTATCCGGAGCCGTCGCTGATCGCCGGCTTGTCGGACATCGATTCCTTTCTCTCAGACCGGCCGGCCATACGTGACGCGCTGGATCCGCTGCTGGAACGGATCCGGAGGGATGATCTGATCGATGTTCAGGAACGTTACGTCAGCACGTTCGATCGTCACCCGGGCTGCGCCCTCTACCTGTTCGAACACGTCCATGGCGAAAGTCGCGATCGCGGACAGGCCATGGTCGATCTGCTCGACGAATACCGTCGGCGCGGCTGGGCGCCGATGACCCATGAATTGCCCGACCACATCCCCGCCTTCCTGGAGTTCCTCGGCGTCTTGTGCGCCGATGGCGATCAGGACGAGGCCGAACGATGGCTCGGCGATGCCATCGACGTGCTCGCCGCCATCGGCGACCGCCTTCAGCGGGAAGGAAGTCCCTATGCAGCCGTCTTCGCTGTCCTGCGTTCGCTGACGACGGTTCAACCGAAGCCCCAACCGGAGCCACCGGTCCGCGACATGGATGAAGCGATGGAACGCTTTGGCCCTGGTGTGGACGGCGTGGAGCCGCTGCTCACGCCCGCGCCCTGCCAACCACTCCCGTACCGGGCTCGCACCCAGGCCACTCCCTCGCCGTGAGACATCCGCCATGCCTTTCCTGCACGCGTTCCTGTTCGGCATCTATCCCTACATCGCCGCCACCATATTTTTGCTGGGAAGCCTGTTCCGCTTCGAGCGTGAGCAGTACACCTGGAAGAGCGACAGCTCCCAGCTGCTTTATCACGGCCGTATCCGGGCAGGCAGCATCCTCTTCCACGTGGGCATCCTCGGCTTGTTCCTGGGTCACTTCGTTGGCCTGCTGACGCCAGTCGCGGTGTGGGACACACTGGGTGTCTCGCACGGCCTCAAACAGATGATCGCCATGGTGGCGGGCGGCGTCATGGGGGCGCTCTGCCTGACCGGTCTGCTGATACTTCTGCAGCGACGCCTCTCCGAGGCGCGCGTGGCGGCGGTCACTACTGGCGGCGACAAGCTACTGCTCGCCTGGTTGCTGGTGACACTGCTGCTCGGCTTGTCGACGATTGCGGTGTCGTCAGGACACCTGGATGGTCACGTCATGCTCCAGCTGATGAGCTGGGCGCAGCATCTGGTGACCTTCCGTGGCGACGCCGCGGGCTGCATCGCCGACGTGCCGATGATCTTCAAGGCTCATCTGTTCATGGGCATCACGTTGTTCCTGATCTTTCCCTTCACCCGTCTGGTGCATGTCTGGAGCGGACTGGCTTCTGTCACCTACCTGGGTCGCACATGGCAACTGGTGCGCCCCCGTTGACGTGCACCGGACGGCGTTGCTGGCAGCATGACCTGAACATCAGACTTCGCCACAGCGAAGGCGGCTTCAATTGCCGCAGTAGCACCGCATCGGGTCATGCTCGCCATGCGGGCCATCGCTTAACCTCGGCACGTCACGCACTGACTTGGGCGTCTGGGGATGGCTTGAGGACATGCCGCGACCGGCTACCGGTTATCCGGGCTGGCAAGCCGGTCAAGCATTTCTTCCGCAGCCGTATCGCCCGCTGCATGATGGCGAGCCCTGGAACCCAACGGCGTCCATGTCGCCTCCATGGCGCCATCGACGAAGGGTAACGACTTCGCCGTGTCGGTTGCGTTTGACACCCAGGCTGTGCCGACGCGACCGATACCTCCATGCTCACATCCGCCAAGTCCCGCCTGATTCACCTGGCGTCGTCAGAACTTCCCGTGCAGTGGCACCGGCTTTCGACGCGCATCATCGCCGTGTCGCTGACCGCGCTTGCCCTCGTGCTCGGCATGATCTTCAGCACGCTCTTATTGTCGTGGAGGCTTGAAGGCGCGGGGGCTGCAATCAATGACGCCGGCAGCTTGCGCATGCGCGCCAACCGCATGGCCATCGAGTTGATGGATGCGCGTGGCGGCCGGCCGAGCGGCCTGCCCGAACAGATGGCGCTGTTCGAGGACACGCTGACACGCTTGCGCTACGGCAATGCCGCACGCCCACTCTTCCTTCCCAACGAGTCTTCCATTCGGGCCCAGTTCGATCGCGTTGCGCAGGATTGGCAGCAGCGCATCAAGCCGGCCCTTGTTGCCGATATGCGACGTTCGCCCGCAGAAGCGGCCCGCTACCTCGCCATCCTGCCTGATTTCGTGGGCGAGGCGGATCAGCTGGTCCAGATGATCGAACGGGACAACACGCAAAAGACCGCCCTGCTCCGACTGTCGCAGATCGCCCTGGCCGTGCTCGCCTGCCTGGGCACCGTGGCCATGGTCCATCTCCTCTATCTGTGGATCATCCGCCCGGTGCGCAGCCTTCAGGATGGTTTGCTGCGAATGGCCGGTCACGATTTCGCCGTGAGGCTTCCGGTGGAGACGCGCGACGAATTCGGCGAACTGGCCATGGGTTTCAATCGCATGGCAGGCGAACTGCAGGAGCTGTATTGGAACCTGGAACGGCGTGTCGAAGACAAGACAGCAGAGCTGGCATCGCGCAACAGCGCGCTCGCCTCACTCTACGACATGACCACCTTCCTCAACCTTCCCAACGACATTGAACCGATGTGTCGGGGGTTTCTGCAGCGGGTGATGGCGCAGTTCCACGCCGATGGCGGCGCCCTGCGCGTGCTCGGTCCCGAAGAGGACAAACTCCACCTCCTGGTGTCGGAGGGTTTTTCGCCGGCATGGAGCGCCACCGAGCATTGCATGGCGGTGGATGCCTGCTTTTGCGGCGATCCGGTGCGCCTTGGCGCGCCATCGGCGCTCGACCTCCGGTCCGCAGTGCATGAGTCCAGTCGGGCCCACCCATGCCTTCGCGAGGGACTGGCGGGCTTGTGGGTTTTTCGCATCGGCGCCCAGGGCGGCGTGATGGGATCCTTCTCGCTTCACTTCCATGCTCCGCGCCGGCTTTCGCCTGCTGAATCGGACCTGCTCGAGACGCTTGGGCAACATCTGGGCGTGGCCATCAATCACTTGCGCCTGTCGGCCAGTGCACGGCAACTCGCCGTGGTGGAGGAGCGCAACCTCGTCGCGCAAGGCCTGCACGACAGCATCGCCCAGGCGCTCAACTACTTGAACCTGCAGATACAGATGCTGGCCGACGCCGCCGGCGCGGGCAACCTGAGCGACATCGAGGCCATCGTGCCCCGCCTGCGGCGAGGGGTGGAGGAGAGCTACCAGGACGTTCGCGAACTGCTGGCCAACTTCCGCACCAAGCTCGGCCACGGCGACCTGCGTTTGGCCATCGAGAACACCATGGAACGCTTTCAGCGCCAGAGCGGCGTCAATGTCGTGTTCCGCTTTGCGGACTGCGGCGGCGCGCCCATGGCTCTCGAACAGCAATTGCAGGTGCTCTTCATCCTGCAGGAAGCCTTGTCGAACGTGCGCAAACACGCCATGGCCCGCCAGGTGGTCATCGAAGTATCCGACGGTGCGGACTTCACCCTGGAGATCACCGACGACGGCCTTGGTTATGACTCGGCGAAAGTCTTCGCCGGCGATCACCAGCGCGTGGGGCTGGGCATCATGCGCGAGCGCGCAGCTCGGCTAAGAGCAGACCTCGAACTCGATGGGCGGCCCGGAAACGGTGCATCGGTGCGGCTGACGCTGTCCAGGGACCATCGCCAGCCCGCCTGAACAATTTCATTCGATGGACGGATCCCGCATGACCATTCGCATTCTGCTGATCGACGACCACGCCCTGTTTCGTTCGGGCATTCGCCTCCTGCTGGAGCGGCAGTCAGACATCACCGTGGTGGACGAGGCCGCCGACGGGCTGGAAGGCATCAAGCGCGCCAAGCGGCAGCGCCCCGACGTGATTTTGCTGGACCTCAACATGCCGGGACTCTCGGGCCTCGAAACACTGCAGCTACTGATCCAGGACGTTCCCGACGCTTGTGTCGTGATCCTGACCGTATCGGAAGATGCCGAGGAACTGGTCATGGCGTTGCGAACCGGCGCCTGCGGGTATCTGGTGAAGAACATCGAGGCCGACACGCTCATTGATGGCGTCCGCAAGGCGGCCGCCGGAAGCTCTGTCATCGCCGATGACATGACCGCCAAACTCGTGGCGCAGCTACGTGCGCCGGCCAAGGCGCTGCAGGAAACACCCGCGGCCACGGAATCCGACGACAGGCTCACCGCGCGCGAGCGCGACATTGTCCGGAGCGTGGCGCGTGGCGAAAGCAACAAGGAAATCGCCCGCGCGCTGAGCGTCGCCGAGAGCACGGTCAAGGCGCACGTGCAAAACATCCTGAAGAAGCTCAGCCTCAGCAGCCGTGTGCAGATGGCCGTCTATGCCGTGGAGCGCGGCCTGCACGAAGACGACTGAGCCACGGAAACGCTCGCGCTTCCTGTTACCCGTAGGTGAATGCCTGGCCAGACATCGGTTGCCGCCGGGTTGGACAGCGAGGGGCCACGGCGGCGCCTGCGCATCTTTACCGGCCGGCGCCCCGCAACCTGCCGATTCGCTGCAGCCTGGATCCTCGTCACCGTGACTGTCATACAACCGCGTCAGTCACGAACCCGCCAAGCAAGATCATGGATTTACGCAAGTGTTGCGACGCAACACACTGCCGAGCCACCCGACTTAACTCCGCCCGTTGTTCGACTTAAGTAGGGTGGCGCCGCTGGCGCCGACGCCTTGAAGATCGGGCGTGATGCCGGGCCACTTGGCCTGGCGACAATGGGGGAGTTGCTTATGGTGAGCGTACCGGAAGCAGATGTCCTTGATTCGGCGCATGGAGGGACGCCGGGATTACTCGCCAGGGAACGCACCATTGCAGGCCCTCATTTCAATCGCTGGCTGGTGCCGCCAGCAGCGCTGGCCATCCATCTGAGTATCGGCATGGCCTACGGGTTTTCCGTCTTCTGGCTGCCGATGACGAAACTGGTGACCGAGGCCGATCCGGCCGCATGCGCGAAACTCGGCTTCCTGGCCCAGCTGTTCGCCACCGGCTGCAACTGGACGGTCCCTGCGGTCAATCACATCTTCGAAACCTTCATCGCCATGCTCGGCATTTCCGCCGCGATCTGGGGCGCCTGGCTGGAGCGCGCGGGGCCCCGCAGGGCTGGCTTCATCGCTGCGCTATGTTGGGGTGGCGGCCTTGTCATCGGCGGAATCGGCGTGTCGATGCACCAGCTATGGCTGGTCTATCTCGGCGCCGGCGTATTGGGAGGAATAGGCCAGGGCCTGGGCTACATATCGCCCGTGTCGACCCTGATCAAATGGTTCCCCGACCGACGAGGACTGGCCACCGGCTTCGCCATCATGGGCTATGGCGGCGGCGCGATGATCGGCGCCCCGATCGCCGTGGCGCTGATGCAGAAGTTCACCACCAACGGCGTGCCCGGCGTGTCTTCCACCCTGGTCTGCATGGGGCTGCTTTATTTCGTCGCCATGTCGGCAGGCGCCTTCGGCTTCCGCGTACCACCTACCGGTTGGCGGCCCCTGGGCTGGACGCCGCCGTCCGAATCGTCGAACAAGCTCATCACGCATCGCCACGTGCATTTGAACCAGGCATGGAAGACGCCGCAGTTCTGGCTGATCTGGACGGTGTTGTGCGTGAACGTGACGGCGGGCATCGGCGTGTTGTCGATGGCGAGCCCGATGTTCCAGGACGTGTTCGGTGGCAAGTTGCTCGGGCTGGACAGCGCGGTCGAACTCAGCGCAGCACAAAAGGCTGCGATTGTCGCCTCGGCGGCGGGCCTCGTTGGCCTGATCAGCCTGTTCAACAGCCTGGGGCGCATCTTCTGGGCGTCGACTTCCGACTTCATCGGACGCAAGACCACGTACTTCATCTTCTTTGCGCTTGGCATTGCGCTGTACTGCTCGCTGCCCACGCTCGGCCACATGGGGCTCGCCGGGGCCTTCGTGATCGCAGTGTGCGTGATCCTGTCGATGTACGGAGGCGGCTTCTCCACCGTGCCGGCCTATCTCTCGGATATCTTCGGCACGCAGATGGTGGGCGCCATCCATGGTCGCCTGCTGACGGCCTGGTCAGTGGCGGGCATCGTGGGTCCGTTCCTGATCGCCGCGGTCCGCGAGGCGCAGCTCAACGCAGGGGTTGCCAAGAACCTGGTCTACGACCGGACGCTCTACATCCTCGCCGTACTCCTTCTGGTCGGCATGATCTGCAATCTGCTGGTTCGGCCGGTGAAGGAAAGTGCACACATGACCGATGAAGAGTTGGATCGCGAGCTTTCCCTGCAACACGAAGCGGCGGCCCTCTCCGTCAGTGCGCAGCATGCGGCGCGCGGCGGCTTCGGCCTCGTGGGCGTGATCGCCTGGGCAGCGGTTGGCATTCCTTTCCTGATCGGTGTATGGATAGCTATCACCAAGGCTGCCGCCCTGTTCTGACGTGGTCCACGATGGTGGAAACATGAAACGAGCGATAGATATCGCCATGCTGCCGGCCATTCCCGAGCACATCCGCGTGGCGGTGCTCGAAGTGACCACGCGGCTGAAAGGTACGCCAGGCGCCCTGCTCCCCATTCTGCATGGGGTGCAGGACGCGCTGGGTTACGTACCTGAAGAAGCAACGCCACTCATCGCGCGAGAGATGAATCTCTCGCGCGCTGATGTCCATGGGGTGATCAGCTTCTATCACTACTTCCGGCAGCAGCCGGCGGGTCGGCACGTGATCCAGCTGTGTCGTGCCGAATCCTGCCAGGCGATGGGCGCCGTTGCGCTCGAACAACATGTCAAGCGTCGCCTGGCCGTGGACTTTCACCAGACCACGTCCGATGGCGCCTATACGCTCGAGCCGGTCTATTGCCTCGGCAACTGCGCGTGTTCGCCCGCGATGATGGTGGACGGCGAACTCAAGGGGCGCATGACCCCCGAACGATTCGACGCCTGGCTCGAGGCGGAGTCGACATGAGCATCACGATTTACGTGCCATGTGACGCCGGTGCCCTCTCGGTGGGCGCGGAAGCCGTCGCGACCGCGATCACCGCGGAAGCTTCACGACGCGGCATCGATGTACATCTGAAACGCAATGGTTCGCGCGGCCTGTACTGGCTAGAACCATTGGTTGAAGTCGAGACCTCCGCCGGCCGCGTCGCCTATGGCCCGGTAAGCGCAGACGACGTGTCGGCGCTGTTCGACGCGGATTTCCTGCACGGCGGCAAGCACCCGCTCGCGCACGGCCCGACCAGCGAGATCGACTACCTGAAGAACCAGCAGCGCCTCACCTGCGCGCGCGTGGGCGTCGTTGACCCGCGCAGCCTGGACGATTACCTCGCCCACGGCGGCTACCGCGGACTCGCGGCCGCGCTGGGCATGGCCGGGCCATCCATCGTGCAGGTCGTGCTGGACTCCGGCTTGCGCGGACGCGGCGGCGCCGCCTTCCCTGCCGGCATCAAGTGGAAGACCTGCCTGGATACACCGTCCACCCAGAAGTACGTGGTGTGCAATGCCGACGAGGGCGACTCAGGCACGTTCGCCGACCGCATGATCATCGAAGGTGACCCGTTCGTACTGATCGAGGGCATGACCATCGCCGGCCTCGCGGTGGGCGCCACACGCGGCTACATCTACCTGCGCGTCGAGTACCCGCACGCCCAGCGTGCGATGGAGGCGGCCATCGCCGCCGCACAGGCGGCCGGTTACCTCGGCGACGATGTGCGCGGCAGCGGCAAGGCGTTCCATCTCGAAGTGCGCATGGGCGGAGGCGCCTACATTTGCGGCGAAGAGACTTCGCTGCTTGAATCGCTGGAAGGCAAGCGCGGCCAGGTACGCTTCAAGCCCCCGGTTCCCGCCGTCCAGGGTCTGTTTGGCAAACCCACGGTGATGAACAACGTGGTCACGCTGGCCACCGTTCCCCTCATCCTGGAGCACGGCGCGGCTTATTACCGCGATTACGGCATCGGCAAGTCGCGCGGCACGCTGCCCATCCAGCTGGCGGGCAACCTCAAGCGCCCCGGCCTGGTTGAGTGCGCCTTCGGGCTGAGCCTGCGTGAACTCATCGAGCATTACGGCGGCGGCGCCGCGAGCGGCAGGCCAGTGCGCGCAGTGCAGGTGGGCGGCCCGCTGGGCGCCTATATTCCGGCGGCGCAACTGGATACGCCGGTCGACTACGAAGCCATCGCCGCGATCGGCGGCATGCTTGGCCACGGTGGTGTGGTGGTGTTCGACGATACCGTCGACATGGCCGCGCAGGCGCGCTACGCCATGACCTTCTGCGCGATCGAATCCTGCGGCAAGTGCACGCCCTGCCGGATAGGTTCGGTTCGCGGCGTCGAGGTGATCGACCGCATGCTCACCGGCGACGCCGTCGAGCGCGAGCGCAACGAGGTGCTGCTGCGCGATCTGTGCCAGACGATGGTCGCCGGTTCGCTGTGCGCGCTGGGCGGCATGACGCCGTTCCCGGTGCTCAGCGCGCTCGATCATTTCCACGAGGATTTCACGGACCACGTCGGCAAGGCGGCCGTCTGAGGAGGTAGAGCCCCATGTTGTCCATCGTCGAGATCGATTACGGCACACCGAAGTCCACCTCGGGGACCATGGTGGAGCTGGACATCGACGGCCGCAGCGTGTGCGTGCCCGAGGGCACCTCCGTGCTGCGCGCGGCGGCGCAGGCCGGCATCGCCATCCCCAAGCTGTGCGCCACCGAGATGCTTGATGCGTTCGGCTCCTGTCGCCTGTGCCTGGTGGAAATCGAGGGCCGCAAGGGTTACCCGGCCTCGTGCACCACCCTGGTCAGCGCAGGCATGAAGGTGAACACGCAGACGCCCAAGCTGGCCGAGATCCGTCGTGGCGTGATGGAGCTGTACATCTCCGACCACCCGCTGGATTGCCTCACCTGCCCCGCCAACGGCCATTGCGAGTTGCAGGACATGGCCGGCGTGGTCGGCCTGCGCGAGGTGCGCTACGGCTATGACGGCGCCAACCACGTCCACCCCGAAATCGATATGGAGAAGTCCGGCTACGGATGGACGGCCTTGGGCGCCGATGATCAGGGGCGATCACCAAAGACCGTGCCCAACCCGCTTTTCGTCGGCAAGGACGAATCCAATCCCTATTTCGCCTTCGATCCGTCCAAGTGCATCGTCTGCTCGCGCTGCGTGCGGGCGTGCGAAGAAGTCCAGGGCACGTTTGCCCTGACCATCCAGGGCCGCGGCTTCGACTCCAAGGTGGCCGCCAGCCAGGACAATCGCTTCCTCGACTCCGAATGCGTCTCCTGCGGCGCCTGCGTGCAAGCCTGCCCCACCGCCACGCTGTCGGAGAAGTCGCTGATCGACAAGGGCCAGGCCGAACACAGCGTGGTCACCACCTGCGCCTATTGTGGTGTCGGCTGCAGCTTCCGCGCCGAAATGAAGGGTCAGGAAGTGATGCGCATGGTCCCCAACAAGGACGGTCAGGCGAATCACGGCCACTCCTGCGTCAAGGGTCGCTTCGCCATCGGCTACGCCACCCACCCTGATCGCATCACCACGCCGATGATCCGCGCCCGGATTTCCGATCCGTGGCGGGTGGTGACCTGGGAAGAAGCCATCGCCCACGTCGCCAGCGAATTCAAGCGGATCCAGGCCCGCTACGGCAAGCACGCCATAGGCGGCATCACCTCCTCGCGCTGCACCAATGAAGAGACGTACCTGGTGCAGAAGCTGGTGCGCGCCGGCTTTGGCAACAACAACGTAGACACCTGCGCCCGCGTCTGTCATTCGCCGACCGGTTATGGCCTCAAGTCCACCATGGGCGAGTCGGCCGGCACCCAGGATTTCGACTCGATCGAATCGACCGAAGTCGTGCTGGTGATCGGCGCCAATCCCACCGACGCACATCCAGTGTTCGGCTCGCAGATGAAGCGCAGGCTGCGCGCCGGCGCCAGGCTGATCGTGATCGATCCTCGCCGCATCGACCTGGTCCGCACGCCACATGTGCAGGCTGACTATCACCTCAAGCTGCGCCCCGGCACCAACGTCGCCATGCTCAACAGCCTGGCCCACGTCATCGTGACCGAAGGTCTGCTGGACGAGGATTTCGTGGCCCGCCGCTGCGAGCCGGAACCCTTCGCCAGATGGCGCGCCCTGGTGGCGCAGGACAAGTACAGCCCCGAGGCGATGGAGTCGGTGACCGGCGTGCCGGCAGAGATGGTGCGGGACGCGGCGCGGCTGTACGCGACCGGCGGCAACGCGGCGATCTACTACGGCCTGGGCGTTACCGAGCATGCCCAGGGCTCAACCGCGGTGATGGGCATCGCCAACCTCGCGATGGCCACCGGCAACATCGGCCGCAAGGGCGTGGGCGTCAACCCGCTGCGCGGGCAGAACAACGTGCAGGGTTCGTGCGACATGGGCTCGTTCCCGCACGAATTCACCGCCTATCGCCATGTGGGCGACGACGCGGTGCGGCACTCCTTTGAACAGGCCTGGGGCGTCACCCTGCTCGCCGAGCCCGGCCTGCGCATTCCCAACATGTTCGAAGCGGCGCTCGATGGCAGCTTCAAGGGCGTCTACATCGAGGGCGAAGATATCGCGCAGTCAGACCCCGACACGCAGCACGTGACGGCGGCGCTCACCGCGATGGAATGCATCGTGGTGCAGGACCTGTTCCTCAACGAGACGGCCAAGTTCGCGCACGTTTTCCTGCCGGGCAGCTCCTTCCTGGAAAAAGACGGCACCTTCACCAACGCCGAACGCCGCGTCTCTCGCGTGCGAAAGGTCATGGACCCCAAGGGCGGCTATGCGGACTGGGAGATCACCCAGTTGCTTGCGCAGGCCATGGGCTACCCGATGCATTACACGCATGCCTCCGAGATCATGGACGAGATCGCCGCGCTCACGCCGACCTTCCACGGCATCAGCTTCGACAAGATCGACGAGCTCGGATCTATCCAGTGGCCGTGCAACGAGGAGCATCCGTTGGGCACGCCGGTAATGCACGTGGACGAGTTCGTGCGCGGCAAGGGTCACTTCATGCTCACCGAGTACGTGCCGACCTCAGAGAAGGTCAGCACCGAGTATCCGCTCATCCTCACCACCGGCCGCATCCTCAGCCAGTACAACGTGGGGGCGCAGACGCGCCGCACCGCCAACGTGATGTGGCATGACGAGGACCGCCTCGAGATTCATCCGCACGATGCGGAGGAGCGCGGCATCGCCGAGGGCGATTGGGTCGGCATTGTCAGCCGCGCCGGTGACACGGTGCTGCGCGCGATGATCTCCGAGCGCATGCAGCCGGGCGTGGTCTACACCACGTTCCACTTCCCGGGCTCGGGCGCCAACGTGATCACCACCGAAAACTCCGACTGGGCCACCAATTGCCCGGAGTACAAGGTCACGGCGGTGCAGGTCACCCGCGTCAACCAGCCGTCCGAGTGGCAGAAGCGCCATCGTGCGTTCACCGAAACGCAGGAGGCGCTGCTCGAACAGTCGGTGAAGCCCGCTTGAGCGTCGCGAGAGACCATGCCGCGCCACCGGGCTACGTCTCCCGCGAGGTGGAGCGCTGGCAGCATGGCCAGGTCACACAGGCGGAGGACTGCATCGCGGAGGAGGTCCCTGTCGCCATGGTCTACAACGGCGCCAGCTTCGCGGTGATGATGGCCACCCCGCATGACCTCGACGACTTCGCGCTGGGCTTTTCCCTTAGCGAAGGCCTGATCAGCGAACCCTCGCAACTGCTGCAGGTGGAGCGCCACGCCCTGCTGGAAGGCGTCGAGCTCGCCATGCGGGTGACCGACAACGCCCCCGGGGCCAAGCTCGCGGAACAGGCCGAACGCCTGCTTCCCGGCCGCAGCGGCTGCGGCATCTGTGGCACGCGGGATCTGGAGAACGTGATCCGCCACCATCACCCCGTGGGCGCCGGCAACACCATCACCCGCGCTGCGCTCGAACGTGCGCGTCACCAGTTGCAATCGCGCCAACCCATGAACCTGGCCACCGGCGCCGTGCATGCGGCCGCCTGGGCGGATTGCGAAGGCGAGATCCTGTTGGTGCGCGAGGACGTCGGCCGCCACAACGCGCTGGACAAGCTGATCGGCGCCATGACGCGCGCCGGCCATGACCCGCAGGATGGCCTGGCGCTGGTGACCAGCCGGGCCAGCTACGAAATGGTCACCAAGGCGGCGGGCGCCGGCATGACCATCCTGGCCGCCATCTCCGCTCCCACGGCCCTGGCGATCGAACTGGCTCGCAGCGCCGGGCTCACCCTGATCGGCTTCACCCGTCCCGACAGCCACAACATCTACACCCACCCCGAGCGCCTCCAGGCAGGCGCAGCACAGGGCTAGTCATGCGCATCGAACGACTGGTCACCATGGCCAACGACATTGCGACCTACTTCCAGGCCGAGCCCGACCACACCGTCGCCGTCAATGGCGTGCGCGACCACCTCACCCGCTTCTGGGACCCGGTGATGCGCCGCCAGCTCAAGGCCTATCTCGGCGAGGGGGGCGACGATTTGCTTCCGCTGGCGAGGGAGGCCGTCGCCGCGCTGACACTGCCCCCCGCCGACGCTACCTGAAGCGGTTGCTCACGGCGGCGAACGGGAGCCGTCGACGACCTCAATGGCGGTCACGTTGCGCACCCAGCGCGCCGGACGTTGCTCGCCCGGCACGAGCAGTCGATAAGGGCCATCGCCCGCCAGCGGCTGACCGTTGCGCTGATCAACCAGCATCGCCTGGGCGTGGCCCAGTGTGGGATCCAGCTCGGCCAGGGCAAACACCACCTGGTAATGATCGCTCGCCGTGATCCGCACGAAGCTCGCCAGGTCCCGCCCATGCAGCGGCTTGTCCAGCGGGGCGCCCGCGCGCAACAGGATTTCCCGCAGCGGCACGCCGCGCCATTCGCTCGGCGGCTCGTCATGCGCCGCCGCCGTGACGGAGACATGAGGCATGGCCGCCAGCGCGCCTGCATCGAGCGCCAACGGCGCATGACCTGGCGCCGACACGCGCACTTCCGGCTCGGACGCCCGGACGTCCATCGCCAGCACCACACACAACAACATGAATGGAATCAGCCCATGAAAAATTCGTACTTGTCGACCATGCCGCATGTGTCTTGCTCCCTTGGTTACTTCACATGACTTTCACCGCAATCCCACGCACGGCGCAAGGCAGATTTAAGTAGAAACCACACCCGCACGAAAAAAATGCACGCGGCACTTTCACGTCCATCCCGCGTGCACAGATCAACTGCCAATCGGTGCTACGCTAGAAACACCGACCCAGATACAGCTTACCTTCCTTCTGGAGGCGCGCATGGAATCGTCACCGGAGATGGGCCTGAAGCGCCAGGAGCGCACGGTCTTCCTGCTGCTGACCATTGCCCTGTTTCCTATCCTGGCGATTGCAATCGTCGCCTCTTATGGATTCGTCGTCTGGATCTGGCAGATGCTCGTCAGCGGACCGCCGGGGAGATGAGCAGGTTCGTCGCCCACGCTTTTCCGTAACGACCGCATGATCGCATGACCGTTGTCCCACCTCTGGCAGGACGGTTACATGAGCAGCGAGCAGCATATTTCCAGCCTTGTCGTACTGCACCGACCCGATGCACTGCGAGCGGTGCAGTCGTTCGCCCGCGCCCATCCTTCGTTGCAGATCGCCGCGCACGGTGACTGTCGCTGCGTCGTGCTTTGCGAAACCGACGATCAGCGCGCGGTGATGGACCTCATCGATGGCATGGGGGATTTGCCGGGCGTGATCAGCGTGTCCCTGATTTACCACCACGCCGAATCGCCTGAGGAACTGGACGAACCGGTTGGCCCGGTCGCACACACGTGAGGAACTGACGCATGAGCATGACGCGACGGGAATTCATTCGGAACACGGCGGTTGCGGTTGCCGCCAAGGTCGCCGGCATCGCCTTGCCTGCGAGCGCGACCAATGTGCTGCTCGAAGGCGACATCACCCAGATGAAATGGAGCAAGGCCCCCTGCCGCTTCTGCGGCACCGGTTGCGGCGTGAACGTGGCGGTGAAGGATGGCCGCGTGGTGGCCACCCATGGCGATGTGCACGCCGAGGTCAATCGCGGCCTCAACTGCGTCAAGGGCTATTTCCTCTCCAAGATCATGTACGGGGGCGATCGCCTGACCCAGCCCCTGCTTCGCAAGAAGAACGGCGCCTATGCCAAGGATGGCGAATTCACCCCGGTTTCGTGGGACGAAGCCTTCGACGTGATGACCGAGCAGTTCAAGCGCGTGCTGAAGGAAAAAGGCCCCGGCTCGATTGGCATGTTCGGCTCCGGCCAGTGGACCGTATGGGAGGGCTACGCCGCCAACAAGTTGTTCAAGGGCGGCTTCCGCAGCAACAACCTCGACCCCAACGCGCGCCATTGCATGGCATCGGCCGTCATGGGCTTCATGCGCACGTTCGGCATGGACGAGCCGATGGGCGTCTACGACGACATCGAGGCTACCGATGCGTTCGTGCTGTGGGGCTCGAACATGGCGGAGATGCATCCCATTCTGTGGACGCGCGTCACCGACCATCGCCTGTCGAACCCGAACGTGAAGGTCGCGGTGCTGTCGACCTTCCAGCATCGCTGCTTCGACCTGGCTGACATTCCGATCGTGTTCAAGCCGCAGACCGACCTGGTGATCCTCAACTACATCGCCAACCACATCATCACGACCGGTCGCGTCAACAAGGATTTCGTCAACCAGCACACCAACTTCAAGCAGGGCGTCACCGACATCGGCTACGGCCTGCGACCGGACAATCCGCTGGAACAGAAGGCCAAGAACGCCAAGGACCCGGGCGCCAGCGAACCCATCGACTTCGACAAGTTTGCCGCCTTCGTCGCGCCTTACACGCTGGAAAAGACGGTGGAAATGACCGGCGTGGACAAGGGTTGGCTGGAGAAGCTGGCCGAACTCTATGCCGACCCGAAGACCAAGGTGATGTCGTTCTGGACCATGGGCTTCAACCAGCACACACGCGGCGTGTGGGCCAACAACATGGTCTACAACCTGCATCTGCTGACTGGCAAGATCTCCACCCCGGGCAACAGCCCGTTCTCGCTCACCGGCCAGCCCTCCGCCTGTGGCACCGCGCGCGAAGTGGGCACGTTCAGCCATCGCCTGCCCGCCGACATGGTGGTGACCAATCCTGAGCACCGCAAGCGCGCGGAAGAAATCTGGAAGATCCCGCAAGGCATCATCCAGCCCAAGCCCGGTTTCCATGCGGTGGAGCAGAACCGCAAGCTGCACGATGGCGTGCTCAATGCCTACTGGGTGCAGGTCAACAACAACATGCAGGCCGGCGCCAACCTGATGCAGGAGACCTATCCCGGCTATCGCGACCCGCGCAATTTCATCGTGGTTTCCGACGCCTACCCCACTGTCACGGCGCAGGCGGCCGACCTGATCCTGCCTGCCGCGATGTGGGTGGAAAAGGAAGGCGCCTATGGCAACGCCGAACGCCGCACCCAGTTCTGGCACCAACTGGTCAAGGCGCCCGGCGATGCGAAGTCGGACCTGTGGCAGCTGATGGAGTTTTCGAAGCGCTTCACCACCGACGAATGCTGGCCGGCGGAGATCCTGACCGCCAACCCGCAATTCAAGGGCAAGACGCTGTTCGACGTGCTGTTCAGGAACGGCAACGTGGACAAGTTCCCCACCTCGCAGATCGAAGCGGGCTACGACAACGACGAGTCGGCTGCCTTCGGCTTCTATGTGCAAAAGGGTCTGTTCGAGGAGTACGCCACGTTCGGCCGCGGCCACGGCCACGACCTGGCCCCGTTCGATGCCTACCACCAGGCACGCGGCCTGCGCTGGCCCGTGGTGGATGGCAAGGAAACCCTATGGCGCTATCGCGAGGGCAGCGACCCCTTCGTCAAGGCCGGCGCCGGCTTCGAGTTCTACGGCAACAAGGACGGGCGCGCGGTGATCTGGGCGCTGCCCTACGAGCCGCCCGCCGAGAGCCCGGACGCCGAGTACAACATGTGGCTGGTGACAGGCCGCGTGCTCGAGCACTGGCATTCCGGTTCGATGACCATGCGCGTGCCCGAGTTGTTCCGCAGCTTCCCCTCGGGCGTGGTGTTCATGAATCCGGACGACGCGAGGTCGCGCGGCTTCAAGCGCGGCGACGAGGTGAAGGTGGTGTCGCGCCGCGGCGAAATGCGTTCGCGCGTGGAGACACGCGGGCGCAACAGCATGCCGCCCGGCGTGGTGTTCGTGCCCTGGTTCGATGCCGGCCAGCTGATCAACAAGGTCACGCTGGATGCGACCGACCCGATCTCCAAGCAAACCGACTACAAGAAGTGCGCCGTCAAGGTCGTGGCCGTCTAGGAGGAGCGCCCAGATGCGTGACAAGCCTGTTGTTGCCATTGCCCTGCTGGCCATCGTCGTGGCCGTCGCGGTCGGTTACGCGGTCGGCCGCAAGTCCGCCCCGGCGTCCTCGGCCGTATCGGAGCCGGTTGCTGCTGCACAGAAGCCAACTGCCCCAGCCAGCGCCACCGAGGCGCGCCCGGCCAGCAACCAGATCGATGCGATCCGGCGTGGCGTCCCGATCGCCGAGGAGGCCAGCCCGCCGGTGATGGCTCATGTGGAGAACACCGACATCAAGCGCGTGCGCGCATATCCGATGCAGCCGCCGACCATCCCCCACTCGATCGACAACTACCAGATCGACAAGAATTCCAATCGCTGCCTGCTGTGCCACGCGCGCGCCAATGCCGACAGGTTCCAGGCGCCGCCGGTGAGCGTCACTCACTACATGGATCGTGACGAGCAGATCCTCGCCACCATTTCGCCGCGGCGATACTTCTGCACCCAGTGCCACGTGACGCAGACGGACGCCAAGCCGCTGGTCGCGAACAACTTCAAGGACATCGACACCGTGATGTCCGAGCAGCCCGTGCAGAAGGCGAACTGACCATGTGGCCGCGCATCAAGAGCTGGGCCGCCATGTTCTGGCGGACAATGCGCCGCCCGAGCGTGCACTACAGCCTGGGCTTCCTGACCCTGGGCGGGTTCATTGCTGGCGTGATTTTCTGGGGCGCCTTCAACACCGCGCTTGAGGCGACCAATACCGAGGCGTTCTGCACCAGCTGCCACGAGATGCACGACAACGTGTTCCAGGAATTGAAGACCACCATCCACTACACCAACCGCTCGGGTGTGCGCGCCACCTGCCCCGACTGCCACGTGCCACACCGGTGGACTGACAAGATCGCGCGCAAGATGCAGGCCTCGCAGGAGGTGTGGGGCAAGATTTTCGGCACCATCAACACGCGCGAGAAATTCCTCGACAACCGCCTGGAACTGGCCGAACGCGAATGGGCGCGACTGAAGGCCAACGATTCGCTGGAGTGCCGCAATTGCCACAACTACGCCTCCATGGACCTTACCCGGCAGTCAACGAGAGCCGCCCAGATTCACCAACGCTGGCTGGGCACGGGAGAGAAAACCTGCATCGACTGCCACAAGGGCATCGCCCATCATCTGCCGGACATGGCCGGGATACCGCAAGGTTGACCAACCACAAGTGCGGATGGAAATCATTTCATCCGCCGCACAGGATTGCTCCTTCACACCATCTGCACCGCCCGCTACTTGCGGCGACGTAAGCTCCCGGATGGAGTCCGGCGGGATCACTGCCAGGGAACGGTACTCCGCCCAGCGCCGCCGTACTCCCGGCCATGATCGCAAGCGCCCTATCGATCGTGCGGCAAGGGTTGCGTGCCCGGCGCAGGTTGCTCCTGCTGCCGTTGCTGGTTTTGTCGTGCATGGCGCACGCACAGACCGATGACACGTCCTGGCATATCCAACTGGCCGGCGAAGTGAGCGTGCCCAACGGATGGGTGCAGGTGCGCGAGAACGCGATCCAGGGCACCCGCCTGCACTTCAGCGACGACCTCAACGTCAACGACATGCAGACGATACGCCTGCAGGTGTGGAAGGCGTTTTCCGATGTCAGCGAGCTGCATTTCGGCTTCGCCACGCACCAGCTGCTGGGTAACGCGACGACCGACGTGCCGGTGTATTTCAACGGCACCACCATCGCACCCGGCCATATGAACACCGCCACGAACTTCCAGGATTCCCTTGCCTTCGACGCCTCCTACTGGCATCGACTGGTCGAGGTAGGCCAGGGTGGCGGCCTCTACGGGAGCATCGGCGCGACCTACGTGATGCTCAATTTCAGGATGCGCGGCACGGTCGCCGCCGACAGTGTGGGCAACGAACTCAAGGAGGATTTCTATGTGCAGGAGATGCCGGTGCCGATCTTCGGCCTGCATCTGCGCTATCCGCTGACGGACAAGTGGCGCCTGACGGCCGACGCCACCTGGGGACGCCTGCCCTGGGTCAACAGCTTTCGCACTGAAGGCGGCGAGGTCTACACCGCACAGACGAACTGGGAAGCCGTGGTGGGGCTGGACTACCGGCTTTCGCCCCATTGGAAATTGGCCGGCTACATCTTCCACCGCTACTACGCGCAAGACGAAAGCAGCCACGAGGACGGCAACCAGATCAGCCTCGCCACGACTGGCGGCGGCTTCGGCGTCACCTACCAGTTCTGAGCGGACGGCGATGACCGATACGCAGCGAGCCCAGCCCGGCGCCGGGCGGGCCCGCCACGACGAGCCCTCGCTGCACTACCCCATCCGGGCCAGCACCGTCCCCATCTCTTCACTGGTGAAGGCACGCAGGGTTTCCGAACGAGTGTTGCCCGCCGCACTGATGCTCACTGCAAAGGCCGTGGCCGACAGTTCGTCGTCGCTCTCGATGACCACCACGATGTCGTACTGACCGAGCGTCCAGTAGAGATCCTTCACCTTGACGCCAAACTTTCCGGCCAGGGCCCTCACCGACTGGGCCCGCTGGGTCGTGTCCTTGATCGCGCGCATGCCCTGGTCGGTCAGGCGGGTCAACGCAATAAATGTCGCCATGCTCACTCTCCTCGTCGATTCAAGCGTTCGGAGGGACCTGGGCGGTAACTGCAGCGACGTCGGTCCCGGAGCGCCAGACGGCAATCCAGCGGACGCGAGGCGCCATCGACCGCGGGGAGAACCGACGGTCGACGCAGCAACTTACGACAAAACTGCCGAGCGCGCACTCGTCCAGTAGAGGTAAGGCGGAAGCGACGCGGATCAGGCGTGTGGCGGGCCTTTCAGCTCGACCATGTTGCCCTGTGGGTCGTACAGGTAGATCGATGGCCCCTCGCCCCTGGCGCCATAGCGCGAGCCGATCTCGCCCACACGTACCCCGTGGGCCTCGAGGTGCGTCACGATGGCCGCTTCGTCATAGTTCTCCACCTGCAGGCACAGATGGTCCATGTTGTGCCCCTCCGATCCGGGCCCGGCGCCGCCCTGGCGGCCGAGCTTGCCGTCCAGCGAAACCAGGTCGATCAGGGAATCGCCGGCGCGCAGCTGGATCAGGCCGATCTCGTCCTGGCGACGCTCCTCGCGGCAGCCCAGTACATCGCAGTAGAAACGCTGCATGGCGGCGACATCGCGCACGCGCAACACGACATGGTCGATTCGCGCCAGCTGGAACGGGGGATGGCTCACGGCACGGTCCTTGGCGAGGGGCGGCGCATCTTATGCGACCTGAGACGGATTCCGCATCGTGCCTGAAGGATACCCCCGCAGGGGAGGCATTCCGCTCCCCGGCACCTTATAATTGTCGTTTAGCGTGTGGTGGGAGAAGCGGTGCGAGCCGCTGCCGAAGGCGCAACGCCCGTAATCGCTCAGGCCCCATACCATCACTACGCACCAACACTCTGGAGAGACCGGTTGAATCCGGCGCCGAAGGGGCACGAAGCGCAAGCTTCCAAACTCTCAGGCAAAAGGACAGAGGGGCGCTTCACGTGCGGCTTGCACGTCCGGCCGTTATCGGTCATTTCCGGAAGCCCCTGCCATGAGTCAGAACGCCCATCCTTCGCTGCGCGACCTCGAGCACCACGACGCCTTCATCGAGCGTCACATCGGCCCCAACGACGCGGAAATCGCCACCATGCTCGGCGTGGTCGGCTATGACTCGCTGGAAGCGATGACCGACGCCATCGTGCCGGGCAAGATCAAGTCGCCTGCCCCGCTCGCATTGCCGGCGCCGATCACCGAAGTCGAAGCGATCGCCAAGATCCGCGCCATCGCCGACAAGAACCAGGTGTTCAGGAGCTTCATCGGTCAGGGCTACTACGGCACGCTGACCCCGAACGTCATCCTGCGCAACATCCTCGAGAACCCGGCGTGGTACACGGCCTATACGCCGTACCAGGCGGAAATCTCGCAGGGCCGCATGGAAGCGCTGATCAACTTCCAGACCATGTGCGCCGACCTCACCGGCATGGAGATCGCCAACGCGTCCCTGCTCGATGAAGGCACCGCCGCCGCCGAAGCCATGACCCTGGCCAAGCGCTCGGCCAAGTCCAAGTCCAACGTGTTCTTCGTGTCCAGCGCCGTGCATCCGCAGACGCTGGAAGTGATCAAGACCCGCGCCGAGGCGATGGGCATCGACCTGCACATCGGCGACGACAGCGAAGCGACCAGCGTCGACAGCTATGGCGTGCTGCTGCAGTACCCCAACACCTTCGGCCGCATCAACGACTACAAGGCGCTGGCCGACGCGGTGCACGCGCGCCACGGCGTGGTCTGCGTGGCTACCGACCTGCTCGCCCTCACCCTGATCGCCTCGCCGGGCGAATGGGGCGCCGACATCGTGGTCGGCAACACCCAGCGCTTCGGCGTGCCGTTCGGCTTCGGCGGCCCGCACGCCGCCTTCATGGCTTGCCGTGACAGCTACAAGCGCTCGATGCCGGGCCGCCTGATCGGCGTGTCCATCGACGCCGAAGGCAAGCCGGCCTACCGCCTCACCCTGCAGACCCGCGAGCAGCACATCCGCCGCGAGAAGGCCACCTCCAACATCTGTACCGCGCAGGTGCTGCTGGCCGTGATGGCCAGCATGTACGCCGTGTACCACGGTCCGGAAGGCCTCACCCGCATCGCCCGCCGCGTGCATCGACTGGCCTCGATCCTGTTCGTCGCGCTGCGCCAGGCTGGCGTGACCGTCGGCGCGGACTTCTTCGACACCCTGCACGTCACCGGCGTGGATGCCGCTGCACTGCACGCCAAGGCCCGCGCGGCCGGCATCAACCTGCGCGCGATCGACGCCAGCAGCGTCGGCATCAGCCTGGACGAAACCACCACGCGTGCTGATGTCGTTGCGCTGGCCGCCGTGTTCGGCGCCACCATCGCCGACATTGATGCGCTCGACGCCCAGGTGCACGACGCACTGCCGCGCGACCTGGTCCGCAAGACCACGTTCCTCACCCACCCGGCCTTCAACACGCACCACAGCGAGCACGAACTGCTGCGCTACATGCGTTCGCTGGCCGACAAGGACCTGGCGATGGATCGCACCATGATTCCGCTGGGCAGCTGCACCATGAAGCTCAACGCGACCGCCGAGATGATCCCGGTGACGTGGCCGGAGTTCGCCAACATCCATCCGCTGGCGCCAGCCGACCAGGCCACCGGCTACAAGCAGCTGATCGACGAGCTGGAAGCGATGTTGGTGGAGTGCACCGGCTATGACGCGGTGAGCCTGCAGCCGAACTCCGGCGCGCAGGGCGAATACGCCGGCCTGCTGGCGATCCGCGCCTACCACCGCTCGCGCGGCGAAGGCCATCGCGACATCTGCCTGATCCCGGAATCGGCGCACGGCACCAACCCGGCTTCCGCGCAGATGTGCGGCATGCAGGTGGTGGTGACCAAGTGCGATGCGAACGGCAACGTCGACGTCGAGGACATCAAGCGCGCCGCCGAGAAGTTCAGCGACCGCCTCGCCGCGTTGATGATCACCTACCCGTCCACGCACGGCGTGTTCGAGGAAGACATCGTCAAGATCTGCGAGATCGTGCATGAGCACGGCGGCCAGGTGTACACCGACGGCGCCAACATGAACGCGCTGGTCGGCGTCGCCAAGCCGGGCAAGTGGGGTTCGGACGTCTCGCACCTCAACCTGCACAAGACCTTCTGCATCCCGCACGGCGGCGGCGGCCCGGGCGTGGGCCCCTGCGCAGTGAAGTCGCACCTGGCCCCGTTCCTGCCGCGCACCTTCGGTGGTGAAGGCGATGTCGGCATGGTGTCGGCCGCCAGCTTCGGCTCGGCCTCGATCCTGCCGATCAGCTGGATGTACATCACCATGATGGGCGCCGCCGGCCTGCGCCGCGCCACCCAGGTGGCCCTGCTCAACGCCAACTACGTCGCCAAGCGCCTGGCGCCGCACTACGAGACGCTCTACACCGGTCGCAATGGCCTGGTGGCCCATGAGTGCATCCTCGACGTGCGCCCGGTCAAGGACGCCACCGGCATCGGCGCCGAAGACGTGGCCAAGCGCCTCATCGACTTCGGCTTCCACGCGCCGACGCTGAGCTTCCCGGTGGCCGGCACGCTGATGGTCGAGCCGACCGAGAGCGAATCGTTGTACGAACTGGATCGCTTCATCGACGCGATGATCCAGATCCGCAACGAAATCCGCGCGATCGAAACCGGCAAGCTGGACCGCGAGGACAATCCGCTCAAGCACGCGCCGCACACTGCGCTGATGGTGTCGGCATCCGAGTGGACGCACGCCTACCCCCGTGAGCTGGCCGCCTTCCCGCTGCCCAGCCTGAAGTTCCAGAAGTACTGGTCGCCGGTGGCCCGCGTGGACAACGTCTACGGTGACAAGAACGTCTTCTGCAGCTGCGTGCCGGTGGAAGCGTTCAAGGGCGAGATCGAGGCCTTCAGCGAGCCGAACGTCGCGTAAGCGCGTTTCAGCATCGCGCAAAAGGAAAGGGCTCCGCGTGCGGAGCCCTTTCTGCTTTCAGCGCCGCCGACTGACGTCAAGGGCGCTTGGTCGCTCAAGCTTCCTGGGCTGCCGCCCGCTCCAGCGCCAACGCCTCGCGCATGCGGTGATAAGCGAACGTGCCTCGCACGCCACTGGCAAAGGCGAGCGTAAGGATGATCGCCATGAACAAGCCAAAGCCCAGCACCTGCGGCTGGGTGGCGAACTGGTAGATCTTCTCGAGGATGAACAGCACCAGGCCGATCACGGCGAACGATTTGGACCTGGCGCGAATGCGCCATGCGATGACGGCAAACACGGCGGCATCACCAAAAGCCATCGCGTTGATGCCAAGGATCGACTTCCCACTGAACATGCTGATGGCGGCGACAATCGCAGTCACGGCCGCACAGAACACGGCGGCCCAGCTACCCGCATTCGACGCCTGCTCCGCGTCGGCGAGATTGCCGAGCTCCGGCCAGTACCAGCGGTCCTGCTTGTACTTTCGAACCATGAACATTCCCCTGTCTGGTTGCGACATCGACGCCCCCCGCGTCGACGTTCGAAGCGATGCTACCGGTTCGCGCACGTGCATGCGTGCGCATGCAACGGCCGTGAGGACCTCGCCCGCACTTCGCCATGCCGCGCGTGGCGCAGCTTCGCCTGGCACGCCGTATGTCCCGCGGATCGCCACGGCGGACAACGTTGTCAGATGATGCATTTGGGGCTGACCTGGGCCAATTTGCAGCCAAACGCCACTCATCGCACCGCACCATCAACTAAATCGGAAAAACGGCCATATGCAGCGTTCTCAGTCGCTGAAATTCACCGCAATTTTGCTGCGACGCGGGACATAGCCACTTTGCCATGAGCACGTTTGGCAACTGTCGTTTTCATGGCGGGCATCACAGTTTCACCGTGCCATCGGAGACAACGTTGTCATAAAGGGTTCCCAAGACGACATCGCTCCAGCCGCGGCCAGCGCCGCTGGCTATGCAGGATCACATCGGAACGAACCGCCCTGATGGCCGACGGAACCGGCCAGTCGCCAATCCAGCATTCACCCAACTCTGCAGTACGACTTAGGAGATGACCCTATGCGAGTAAAGCAATCGGTGATGTGGCTACGCATGGCGCTTCACGCGTTCGGCACGACTGCCGGCGGCGTGATGGCCATGAGCCTGTTGACCATGGCTCCCGTGCAGACCGTGCATGCGCAAAGCGCACCGGCCTGCGCTGCGGCATGGAGTTCGAGCACCGCCTATTCGGGCGGCGCCGTCGTCAGCGAGAACAGCATCAACTATGTCGCCAACTGGTGGACGCAGGGCAATGACCCGGCGACCAGCAGCGGCGCTACCGGATCGGGACAGCCGTGGACCTCGCAGGGCGCCTGCGGCGGCAGCTCGAGTGGCGGTAGCGGTAGCAGTGGCTCGGGCAGCGGAGGCAGCAGCAGTTCGGGCGGCTCCTGCGCAGCGGCATGGGTTTCCACCACCGCCTACAACGGCGGCACGGTCGTGAGCGAGAACGGCATCAACTATGTCGCCAACTGGTGGACGCAAGGCAACGACCCCGCCACCAACAGCGGCGCTACCGGCTCCGGTGAACCGTGGACCTCGCAAGGCTCTTGCACCGGCAGCAGCGGCTCGGGTAGCGGCAGTTCGGGTAGCGGCAGTGGCTCGGGTGGCACGGGCGGTTCGGGCGGCGGCTCCACCACCAACCCGCCGGGCACAGGGGCCAACCTGCTGTTCAGTCCGTACAAGGACATCACCGTCAATCTCAACTGGAACACCAATGTGATGCAGACGGCGGCGGCCACCGGCTCGGCCATTCCGGTCGTCGGCGCCGGAAGCCTCAAGTCGAACTACGTCACCAACCTGAGCGCCATCACCCTCGCCTTCGCCACCGGCGAGTGCGGCAGCGAGAACTGGGGTGGTGTGGCGGGCGCCAGCTTCGCGAGCGCCAACATCTCGGCCTTGTCGAGCGCGGGCCTGCCTTATGTGGTCTCCACTGGCGGCCAGGCCGGCACTTTCACCTGCGGCAGCACGGCCAACTTCGCCAGCTTCCTCTCGCGCTACATGTCGCCGCAGATGGTGGGCGTGGACTTCGACATCGAGGGCGGCCAGACCCAGGCGCAGATCAACAACCTCGTCGCTGCCGCAGCCTACGGCCAGACGTTGTATCCGAACCTGCGCTTCTCCTTCACCCTCGCCACGCTGGGTGCGTCCGATGGCAGCTACGGCGGCGTCAACAGCCTCGGCGACATGGTGATCAAGGCGGTGAAGGCCTCTTCGCTGACCAACTACACCATCAACCTGATGGTGATGGACTTCGGCGGCCCGAGCGCAGGCGTGTGCGTTGTCTCCAACGGCGTGTGCGACATGGGCCAGTCCGCGATCCAGGCGGTGACCAACCTTCAGCACACCTACGGCATCCCGGCCAGCAAGATCGAGCTGACCCCGATGATCGGCGTCAACGATGTGTCCACCGAGAACTTCAGCATCGCCAACGCCGACACGATTACCAGCTACGCCGTCAGCAACGGCCTCGCCGGCCTGCACTTCTGGTCGCTGGATCGCGACACGCCGTGTAACCAGACCACCGCTTCGGCCACCTGCAACTCGGTGCCGTCGACCACCTCGCTGCAATACACCAAGGAGTTCCTGAAGGATCTGGGCAAGTAATGGCAAAGCGTGACAGCCCCTCGACGACGGCAGGCCCAAGCTCGCCGGGCTGAAGTACTCGTACCGCCAGCCGAATCAGGTCGGCCCGGTGCGATAAGCGCGATCCTGCCCGGACGCGGGCGGGCGCAATAAACAGAAGGGCCCCGCAAGGCGGGGCCCTTCTGCATCAGCCATGTGGCATGACGAGCACGGTTCAATCAGCGGCTATCACTTGCCGTTGTTCGCCAACCAAGCATCCACCGACGGCAGCCGCTCGTTGCGGACCATCATGCGGTACTTGATGTTGGCCACCGCCGTGTCGGCATCGCGACGCGAGCTTGCCGCCAGGTACCTGGTGGCGTAGTCATTGATCTTGTCGACCATTGCTTGATCGAACGCCGTGGCGCCGAGCGTCGGGTAGTAGCGGCTGCGCGAGCTGCCATCGACCACCTGATCGACCTTTTCGCGATGAGCCAGTGCGAAGTCGAAGGCCAGCTCCGGGTGCAGGCGCGACACGATGCGGATCATGCCGGCGCTGTTGGTCGCGCCCGGCTCATCGGTAAGCGCCAGATCCAGCGCCTTTTTGGCCAGGGCCTCGTCTTCGGTCGAAGCGAGCTGTGCGTACAAACGGTCCTTCACCAGCGGTGTGGTCTCGGCCTTGGCGGCGGTGTGCATCTGGTCCCAGGTGGCCGCATCGGCATGGCTGGCCACGACCGCGAGGATGGTCTTGCGCAGCTCGGCGGGCACGGCCTTGGGATCAGTCGCCTGCGCGGCGTAGCGACGACGGGCTTCGGCGATGACCGTGGTGTCGCCCAGGCTGGACAGCACGTTGATCAGATGGCTGCGCAGGATGGTCGTCGGCACGCTCTCGTTCGGCTTGGCTTCCCAGCCCACGCGTGCAAACACCGGCGACAGGCGCTTGGTGGCGTATGCGCGGAACGCGGCCTGCCGCTTGGTGTCCCCGCGGTAGTAGTCGTTGAGCGCGGCGAAGCTGCTCGCCACCTCGTCCCAGATCTGCGGATCGGCGTCGGCCGGCGTCGCCTGGGCCAGGTCGAGGAAATCCGACACCGGCTGCAGGCCCGCCATCGCCAGCGCCCAGGTATCGCTCATCACGCCGAGCTGGTCGATCGGCTCAAGCTTGGTGAAGCTCCCCTTGATCGCCGCCACCTGCGCCGGCGCGTACAGCGTGCGGTAGTAACCGCTCTGGCCAGCGTTGACCAGCACCGGACCGCAACCCGGCACGGCCAGCGTCGCTTCGCCATCCACCAAGGCGTGCACCGGCTTGCCGCCGATGCTCTGCGCGGTCACCGGCACATGCCAGCGCAGCGGCTTCTTGTCCGGGCGATCCTTGGTGAACTCGTCCTGGGTCAGCTTGAGCGTCACCGTGTTGTTGGTGCACTCGCCTGCTTCCACGCGTATCAGCGGGATGCCAGGCTGCAGCGTGAACTCATGCGCGACGGTGGCCACCTGCTTGCCCGGCGCCGCCGCGTCCATGGCGCGCCACAGATCGTCGGACACCGTGTTGCCGTAGGCATGGGCCTTGATGTAGCTGCGCACGCCATTGCGCCAGTTGTCCGCGCCGACGTAGCTTTCCAGCATGCGGATCACCGACTCACCCTTGGAATAGGTGATCGAGTCGAACGCCTGGCTCGCCTGTTCCACCGTGTCGATGCGCTGCACCACCGGATGCGTGGTGACCACGGCATCGCGCGACATGGCGCCTTCGCGAATGCCCACGGCGTCGAGCTTGGTATTCCACTCGGGATGCAGACGGTCGGTGGTGCGCGAGGCCATCCACGAGGCGAAGCCCTCGTTGAGCCACAGGTCGTCCCACCAGCGCATGGTCACCAAGTCGCCGAACCACTGGTGCGCCATTTCGTGCGCAGCGGTGCCGAACACGTTCTGCTTGTCCTGCAGCGTGGAGAACGACGGATCGAGCAACAACGCGTATTCGAAGGTGTAGATCGCGCCCCAGTTTTCCATGGCGGAGAAGAACTGGCTGCTGCCCGGCGAGGCGACGTTGTCCAGCTTGGGTAGCGGATACGGCACGCCGAAGTAATCGTTGTATTCCTTCAGCACCGCCTTGCCCGATTCCAGCGTGAACGCTCCCTGCTCGCTCAGGCCCTTCTGGGTGACCACGCCGATCTCCACGCCTTCGGAGTTCGTGGTGATGCGATCGAATTCGCCCGTGCCGAAGAACAGCAGGTAGGTCGACATCTTCGGCGAAGTCTGGAATGTAATGTGCGAGAGACCGTTGCCGGCATCGGTCTTCGACGCGACCGGCATGTTGCTCACCGCCATGTCACCCGCGGGCACGGTCACGTCGAGATCGAACGTGGCCTTGTAGTTTGGCTCATCCCACGACGGGATGAACCGACGTGCATCGGAATTCTCGAACTGGGTATACAGCGCGCGCTTCTTGCCAGCCTTGGTGTCGTAGTCGATGGCGAACAGGCCGTTGGCCTGCGTGCCGATCTTGCCGCTGTAGCTCATCGCCAGCTGGTACTTGCCCTTGGCGATGGGCTTGTCGAAGGTGAAAGTGGCCGTCTGCGCATCGTTGTCCACGCTGACCTTGGGCGTCAGCGCTGGCGCGCCCTTCCCGCCCGTCAGCGCCACCGTGGCGAAGCTCATGTCGATGGCGTTGAGCGTGATGCTGTTGGTGGGCGCCAGCACTTCAACGTCCACCGTCACCTTGCCGTCGAACGTCAGCGTCGAGGCGTGTGGCGTGATCGACACGGCGTAGTGCGTCGGACGCACCGCGCGCGGAAGCTGGGTGGTGGTCTGTGCCACTGGCGCTGCAGCGGCGGCCAGGGCGGCTCCGGTGAAGGTCACGCCAGCCAAAGCCAGCGCAATGGCGGAAACCAGGCGAGTACGCATGTTGTATCCCCTATTTGGTGGGCCTGGACCGGCCCTCTTGGACGCAAAACACTTCGATGTTGGGACATGACGATACCGGTCGATATGGCCGGAAGTCATGGGCGGGAGGCCAAGGCCCTAGATCCCTGCTTTCGCAGGGATGACGACAAGAAGAGGTGCCACGCATGGCTGGTAATCCCTGCGAAAGCAGGGATCCAGCGTCTTTTCCCCATGAATCGCGAGTAGTCCGGCACAAAAGCGCCCACAAAAAAGCCCCGCAATGCGGGGCTCTTCTGCGCAACTCATCGATGACCGATCAGGCGAACGGATCGTCCAGCACGATGGTGTCGTCGCGGTCGGCGCCGGTGGCGACGAGCGACAGCTTGCAGCCCGACAGCTCTTCCACGGCGCGCAGGTAGGCGCGAGCGGCGGCCGGCAGCTTGTCCCACTCGCGGATGCCCGCGGTGGACTCGTCCCAGCCCGGGAACTCCAGGTACACCGGCTTGCACTCGGCCCAGCCGTCCGCGTCCAGCGGGGCCAGCTCGCGGCGCTTGCCGCGATATTCGTAGGCGATGCAGACCTTGATGCTCGGCAGGCCGTCGAGCACGTCGAGCTTGGTGATGGCCAGGCCGTTGATGCCGTTGATCTGCACGGCGCGCTTGAGCGCGACGAGGTCGATCCAGCCGCAGCGGCGCGGACGGCCGGTGCTGGCGCCGAACTCGTTGCCGACCTTGCGCAGGCGCTCGCCCATCTCGTCGTTGAGCTCGGTCGGGAACGGACCGCCGCCCACGCGCGTCGCATAGGCCTTGCAGATGCCCAGCACGTAGTCGATGTCGCCCGCGCCCACGCCGGTACCAGCCAGGGCGCCGCCGACGGTGGTGTTGGACGAGGTCACGTACGGATAGGTGCCGTGGTCGATGTCGAGCAGCGCGCCCTGGGCGCCTTCATACAGGATGTGACCGCCTTCCTTGCGCACGTCGTGCAGGATGGTGGCGACGTCGTCGACCATCGGGCGGATGAACTCGCCATAGGCGAGCGCATCGTCCAGCACCTGCTGGAAGTCGACCGGCTCGGCCTTCAGCCACTGGGTGAGGATGAAGTTGTGGTACTCGACCGCCGCCTTGATCTTCTCCGGCAGCTCGTGCGGGTACATCAGGTCGGCGACGCGCACGCTGCGGCGAGCCACCTTGTCTTCGTAGGCCGGACCGATGCCGCGGCCGGTGGTGCCGATCGCCGACTTGCCGGCGGCGGCTTCGCGCGCCTTATCCACGGCAATGTGGTACGGCATGATCAGCGGGGTGGCCGGGCTGATCTTCAGGCGCGAGCGCACTTCCACGCCCTGCGCTTCCAGCTCCTCGATTTCCTGCTTGAGCGCCTGCGGCGACAGCACGACGCCGTTGCCGATCAGGCACAGCGCGTCGTCACGCAGGATGCCCGACGGAATCAGGTGCAGCACGGTCTTCTTGCCACCGATCACCAGCGTGTGGCCGGCGTTGTGGCCACCCTGGAAACGAGCGACCGCTTTGACCTGTTCGGTCAGCAGGTCGACGATCTTGCCTTTGCCTTCGTCGCCCCACTGCGCGCCAAGGATGACTACTGACTTGCCCATGATGTTGCTCTCGTCAATTTGAAGAATGAGGCGCCCCGGGGGGCGCGAAACGGATCGAAGGCCTTTGCTCGTCATTCCAGCGAAGGCTGGAATCCAGCGCCTTTCAAGTCACTGGGTCCCAGCCTTCGCTGGGACGACGGTGAGGCTTCGTTGGAAATCCCGACGGATTGAACGGCCCATCCACCGCACTAACTCAATGCACCAATTGCAAAGCCACCAGGCCGATACCCATGGCCACCGCGCCGAACAGGCGCAGCATGCGCGGGCTGAGTTTCACCGCCTCGCGCATGGTGGCCTGCCACCGACGCGGGGCGGCAAACAGCACCAGGCCTTCGATCACCAGCACCAGGCACATGGCAGCCAGCAGCTCACGCGACATCGCCACTCACCACTCAGTGCCTGGACGCCGCGCCGTCGTTGAAATACCGCAGGAACTCCGAGTCCGGCTTGAGCACCAGCACACCCTTGCCGTCCTGGAACGACTTACGGTACGCCGCCAGGCTTCGATAAAACGCGAAGAACTCCGGATCCTGCCCATAGGCCTGCGCGTAGATCGCCGCGGCCTGGGCGTCGCCTTCGCCACGCACCTTGGCCGCGTCACGCTCGGCCTCGGCCTTGATGACCTGGGCTTGGCGATCGGCATCGGCCTTGATCGTCTCGCCCGCCTGCTGGCCGGTGAAGCGCAGCTCGTTGGCCAGCTGGGCGCGCTCGGCGCGCATGCGCTTGTAGACCGACTCGCTCACTTCGTCCGGCAGGTCGATGCGCTTGATGCGCACATCCACCACGGTGATGCCGAGGTTCCGGGTGGCCGCCGCATCGGTTTGCCTGCGCACGGCCTCGGTGATGTCCTTGCGGCCGGCAGCCACCAGCTCCTGCAGGGTGCGGCCGTTGAACTCGAAGCGCAGCGCATCCTTGACCAGCGGGGTCAGGCGAGCCGCCGCCTGCAACTCGTCGCCGGCGGTGGCGCGGTAGTAGGCGGCGGTATCGGCAATGCGCCACTTCACGAAGAAGTCGACGTTGACGCTCTTCTTTTCAGAAGTGAAGTAGCGTTCGGGCGGCGCCTCCAGCGTGAGGATGCGGTTGTCGAAGGTCATCACCTGCTGCACGAACGGCAACTTGACGTGCAGACCCGGCTTGTCGCCGGTGCGCACGATGCGGCCGAACTGCAGCACGAGCGCCGACTCACCCTCGTGGATCACGAACAGGCTGTTGAAACCGATCAGGACCAGCAGCACGGCAATGATGGCGGAGGCGAACTTCACGGCTGCTTCTCCTTGCCGGCCAGGCTGTCACTGCCCGCGGACTGCATCACTGCGCCGACACCCGGCACTTCCTTGCCGGTGACGCGATCGAGCGGCAGATAGATCATGTTGCGACCGCCGGAGCCGTCCAGCACCTTGGGATTGTTGGACATCACGTCCTCGACCGTTTCCAGCCACAGGCGGCGACGGGTCACGTCCGGCGCGGCCTTGTATTCCTTGAGGATCAGGTTGAAGCGCGAGGCATCGCCGGTGGCGAGCGCCACGCGCTGGGCGGCGTAGCCCTGGGCCTCGGCGGAAATGCGTGAAGCCTCGCCGCGGGCCACCGGCACCACCTGGCTGGCGTAGGCGCGGGCGTTGTTCTCGGTGCCCTGCTTGTCCTCGCGCGCGGCGTTGACGTCGTCGAAGGCGTCCTTCACTTCCTGCGGCGGCGCCACGTTCTGGAAGCTCACGTCGGTGACCACCAGGCCCGCATCGTATTCGTTGAGGGTGGCCTGCAGGATCTCGCGGGTCTGCTGCTGCAGCGTGTCGCGGGTCTGCGCCGCGGCTGCCGCCGCCGGCGTCGCCGGAATCGGGGCCGTCGAGGCGGTGGCTACGGCGGCGGTGCCGGCCGCAGCGGGCGCTGCGGTGGGTTCGCTGCCCTGGCTGGTGAGTACGTTGTCCATCGCATTGGCGCCGACCACGGTGCGCACCGCGGCCTCGGCGGCCTGGCGCAGCGTGTCCTCCGGCGGACCACTCAGCGAGAACAGGTACTTGCGCGCGTCGGACACCTGGTACTGCACGTTGAAATCGACCGTGATGATGTTCTCGTCACTGGTCAGCATGCGCACCTTGTCGGACACCGATCGGATCTCGGTGGTGCCAACCTTGGTGACCGTCTCGATCGGACGCGGAAGCTTGAGGTGGAAGCCGGGCGGCAGCGTGCGCGCGTACTTGCCGAAGCGCAGCACCACGCCGGCCTGGCGGGCGTCGACGATGGTGTAGCTGGAGAAGGCCACAGCCACCAGCGCGAAGGCCAGCAGGATGGTGAGCACACCGCCGCCCCCGCCGCCGCCAAGCCTGCCGAGCAGGCCGCGAAACTGCTTGATGAGGTCGTCCAGGGGCGACTTGTTGCCGGACTGGCGGTTCTTGCCCCAAGGGTCGCGCTGCCCGTTTCCGGGTTCGTTCCAGGCCATGGTCAGTCTCCTTGAGGCCGCTGGGAGGCCGGCAACATTGGCCGGAAAACGCGTTGAACGGGTTTGGACATGGGCGAAGGCGTGTCGTGGCAGTGTGCCGCCGAGGCACGGAGAGGCCGCACAAACACCTGTCATTCTACCAGAGCTGGGCCGGGATTCCCTCCCCGCCCCGCCATGCGCGCGACCCGGTAGCCGATGCGCCAAGTCGACGTCGGGCCTGTCGCGCACAAGACGGACTGTTACAGGGTCGATTCCTCGGGGGCCGCAAGAAGGTTGCGCAACAGGGCGGCTTCGGCGGCGCTGCCGCCGCTCAGGGGGGCGATCACGCTGCGCGGGGCGTCGATGTTGAGGCGCCAGCCATCCTCATCGACCTCTTCCCCGGCAATGGCCCCCGCGGCCTTGAGGCGCGCGTGAAGGCGGCCCGCGGACAGGGGCAGGCGCAGCTCCGACTGTACCCGATCGCCGCCCAGTAGCTCCCCCAGCGCCTGCCGGAGCAGCTCCAGGCCCTGGCCGGTGGCAGCCGACAGCCATACAGCGGTCGGCTTGCCGTCCGCGTCACGGTCGATGCGCGGCTCCAGACCCGCCAGGTCGATCTTGTTCATCACCCGCAGCTGCGGCAGGTCGCCGGCGTCGATCTCCTCGAGCACGCCATCGACCACCCGCGCCAGCCGCTCGCGCTCGTCATCGGCCGCATCGCTCACGTGGAGCAACAGGTCGGCGTCGCGCGCCTCGGCCAGGGTGCCGCGGAAGGCGGCGACCAGGTCGTGCGGCAACTCGCGAATGAAGCCGACCGTGTCCGCCAGCACCGCCGGCCCGCAGGACAGGCCATCCAGTTTGCGCACGGTCGGGTCCAGCGTGGCGAACAGCAGGTTGGCGGCGAACACCTCGCCTTCGGTGAGCACGTTGAACAGGGTGGACTTGCCGGCGTTGGTGTAGCCGACCAGGGCCACCCGCGGCACCGTGTTGCGCAGGCGAGCGCGCCGCTGCTGCCCGCGCTGGGTCTGCACCTTCTCCAGGCGCTTGGACAGCATCTTCACCCGCTCGGCCAGCAGGCGGCGGTCGGTTTCCAGCTGGGTTTCGCCCGGGCCGCGGTTGCCGATGGCGCCGCCGCGCTGGGCGTCCAGATGGGTCCAGCCACGGACCAGACGGGTGGCCAGGTGCTTGAGCTGGGCCAGCTCGACTTCCAGCTTGCCTTCGTGCGAACGGGCGCGCTGGGCGAAGATGTCCAGGATCAGCCCGGCCCGGTCGACCACGCGGATGTTGAGTAGCTTCTCGAGGTTGCGCTCCTGCACCGGCGACAGCAGGTGGTCGATGAGCACCAGGTCGGCGCCCAGCGCGCGCGCCGCCTCGGCCACCTCGTCGGCCTTGCCGGTGCCGATGTAGTAGCGCGGATTGGGTACGTCGATGCGGGCGGTGATGCTGCCCAGGATCTCAGCGCCGGCGGAGCGGACCAGCTCGGCGAACTCGTCGGCGCGCCGTGCCACATCACCGTCCCCGCGGGACTGCGGGAGAACCAGGAGGGCTCGGTCGCCTCTCTTTTGACGATCAAACACGAGGGTGGAAGGACCTGTATGGAAACGCCGCGCCGCGGACAACGAGCCCGCGGCGCAAGGCAGGAGTGGGGAGTGTATGTCGACACGCGCCCCGGCGGCAGCCTCACTGCGGCCGGACGCCTTCCCTACTCAGATGGGTCGGCAGGTCCGCCGAATCAAGCGTCGGCGTCGGTACCGACCGGAGCATCGGCGTGGCCTTCATGGCCGTTGCCGACGCGCACGTTGCGGCTGGGCACCACGGTGGAGATGGCGTGCTTGTAGACCATCTGGCTGACCTGGTTGCGCAGCAGCACGACAAACTGGTCGAAGGATTCGATGGTGCCCTGCAGCTTGATGCCGTTGACCAGGTAGATGGCGACCGGAACGCGCTCCCGGCGCAGTGCATTCAGAAACGGATCTTGCAGCGATTGCCCTTTGGACATTTCTTCTTCTCCCCTCGCGAACGGACGGGCCGGAGAAAAGACGCTTATCGCGCCCCGGCCCAAGACGAAGGAATATTAACCACTTTTAAATCGTTGATGAAAGAGTAAATGCGCGCTTTCTTCATCTGTGAAAAAGACGTTTAGACGACGCGCGCTTCAAGGCGTTTTGGGATCGCCGAGGAACAGCCGAAGCGCATCGGCGCCGAGCGCCTGCAGATCGGGCCGATCGGGGTCCAGCACCCGAGCGTCAAGCTCGCTGCGCAGCCAGGTGATCTGCCGCTTGGCTAGCTGGCGCGTGGCGAAGATGCCGCGGTCGCGAAACTCCTTTGCATCCGTTTGGCCGTCCAGATGTTCCCAGGCCTGGCGGTAGCCGACGGCCCGGATGGCCGGCAGATCCGCATGCAGGTCTCCGCGCGCACGCAAGGCCCGCACCTCATCGAGAAAATCTGCGCGAAGCATGGCGTCGAAACGTTGGGCGATGCGTGCGTGCAAGGGCGCCCGGTCGGAGGGAATCAGCGCGAGCTTGAGCACGCGCCACGGGAACGGCTGGCCATGGCCGCCCCGCTGCTGCTCGGACAACGGCCGTCCGGTAAGCTCGATGACTTCCAGCGCTCGCTGGATCCGTTGCGCGTCGTTGGGACCGATGCGCGCCGCCGCCACCGGGTCGAGCTGCTGCAGGCGCGCGTGCAGCGCGGGCCAACCCGCGCCCGCCGCCTCGGCGGCAAGGCGCGCGCGGATCGACGGATCCGCTTCGGGCAACTGCGACAAGCCCTGTTGCAGCGCCCGGAAGTACAGGCCAGTCCCACCCACCAGCAACGGCGTCCTGCCCCGGGACGTGATGTCCTCCATCGCGGCGACCGCATCCGTGCGGAAATCCGCGGCCGAGTACGGTTCGGAAGGATCGCGCAGGTCAATCAGGCGGTGCGGGTAGCGCGCCAGCGTGGCCGCGTCCGGCTTGGCCGTGCCGATGTCCATGTCGCGATAGACCAGCGCCGAGTCGACGCTCACCAGGTCCACCGGAAACTGCTCGCTCAGGGTGCAGGCGAGCGCGGTCTTGCCCGATGCGGTCGGGCCCATCAAAAATACGGCGAGCGGGCGCTGGTCGATCGGCATCACGGCATTCTATCAACTCGCCCTCTCCACTCACCTGCATGAGCGTCGATCAGCGATGTTCACTGGCCGGCACGCCCAGCTCCTTCAGCAGCTCCGGCGCCGGATAGACCTTGTCCATCAGCCAGCGCATGTAGCGCAGGTCGACGTGGATGGCCCGCTTGTAGCGCGGGTCGAACATCCAGCTCGCACTGACGGCCTCCCAGTTGCTGTCGAAGTTCAGCCCGACCAGCTCGCCCCTGGCGTTGAGCACGGGCGAGCCGGAATTGCCGCCGGTGGTGTCGAGATTGCTCAGGAAATCCACCGGCATTGCGCCGGACTTCGCATCGGCATAGTCGCCGTAGTCGGACCTGGCGATCGCGTCGAGCAGCGGCCTTGGCGCATCGAACGGCACCACGCCGGTATTCTTCTCGACGATGCCCGCCGTGGTTGTCACCGGGTCGTAGGACACCGCATCGCGCGCCTTCAGCGGCGACACTTTTCCGTAGCTCACGCGCAGGGTCGAATTGGCGTCCGGGTAGACCGCCCGTCCCTGCTTTTCGCGGTAGGTGATCAGCGTCTCCATATAGGCCGGGCGCAACCGCAGCAGATCGCCCTCGCGCGCCTTCCGCTCATCGTCGATGCGCAGGAGCGCCGGCTGCAGCCGTGCGACCAGCGCCAGCAGCGCGTCGTCGGCGTGCTCCACGGCGGCTGGCTCGGCGGTCAGCCACGAAAGGCGCTGGGCTTCCTCGCCAAGGCGGGTCGACGCGTACACGCGGTCCAACCTCGCCGTCAGCTCGGCGGGCGTTCGTCCAAAGGCGTCGTCGAATTCCGGAAGTCGCTGGGCGTCGGGCAGCTGCTGGTAACGCGTCAGCAGCGTGGCCAGCAGCTGCTTCTCCACCGCCGGGTCATAGCGACGTTGCACCTGGCGCAGCATGCCGGCGGCGAGATCCTCGTCGCGCCGCTGGTAGCCGGACTCGCGTTGCGGATCCGGCTTGCCACGCTCGTACGCGAAGCGCTGCAGGATCAACGCCGAGCGCATCAATTGCGTCTGCGTCTGCAGCAGACCCAGCAGCAGATCGCGCTCGCGCGTGGCGTTGCCCGCGGCGATCAGCTGGCTCACCTGATCGATCGGCGGGCGCAGCACCGCTGCGGAAGACTGCCCTCCCAGCCAGGCCAGCATGGCGTCCTCGTCCTTGCGGCGGGTCGCCACCGCATCGCTGCGCTTCAGGCCTTCGAGCTCGCCGCTGAAGCGCTTTATGCCGTTCTTGAGCGACTGCAGCTGGGAGGCGTAGCGGATGGCGGCCTGCCGATCGTCCCGTCCGGCCTCCTCGATCACCTGCTGCAGCTGCTGCATCACCTGCACCGTGGTGGGTAGCCGCCATTCCACTTGGTCGGCGAATTCGGCCGCCGTGCGATGGCGATAGGTGATGCCCGGATAGCCCGCCAGCATGACGAAATCGCCTTCGCGTACCCCCTCGCGTGCGATCTTCAGATACGCCGGCGGGTGGTACGGCACATTCTCTTTGGCGAAATCGGCAGGCTTGCCGTCCGGCCCTACGTAGGCGCGCAGCACGGTGAAGTCCCCCGCGTGGCGCGGCCACACGAAATTGTCGACCTCGTCGCCGTAGTTGCCGATGGCGCGCGGCGGCGCGTAGACCAGGCGCACGTCGCGCAACTCCAATTGCGTCACCAGATAAAAGTCGCGGCCATAAAACATGTTGACCACGCTGCAACGCATGCCCGGTTCGCGTTCGCACTCGGCCACCAGCGCCTTGCTGGCGACATCGATCGCATCGAAATAGGCCCGGCCGGTCTTGCCATGGGCGGCGCCAAGAATGCGCTCAGTGACCTTGTCGAACCCAGTGGTCACGCGCAGACGGGAATCCGGATTGGCCGGCAGCTCCTTGCCGCGCTGGTGCGAAACAAAGCCGTCCTGGATCAGGTCGCGCTGCGCATTGCTGTTGTACTGGATGATGCCGAACGCCACGTGATGGTTGGTGAGCACCAGCCCGTCGTTGCTGACAAAAGCGCCCGTGGCGCCGCCCACCTTCACCACCGCACTGAGCGGCGCCTTGGTCAGGTCGGCCAGGTCGGCGGGGTTGCCCTTGTAGCCGGCCGCCAGCAAAGGCTTGCCGATGGACGGGAGTTGCGAGGGCATCCACATCCCCTCGTCGGCTTGCGTGGCGGTTGCCATGACCAGTCCCACGGCCGCGCTGAGCAGCCTCGATGTCACTCGCTTCATCCATTCCCCCGACGGGATATCGCAAAAAATTGCGACGATAATCCGCGGCGGCCCCAGGGGCAACGCTGCACTGCACGAAGGCGGCGCCAGCCCCGCCTTCTATAATGTCGTTTTTCCCGCCCTTCCCCACGGAAATCCCATGCCTCAGATGATGAAAGCCCTGGTCAAGCGCAAGCCCGAGCAGGGCATCTGGATGGAAGAAGTGCCCGTCCCCGAGGTCGGCCCCAATGAGGTGCTGATCAAGCTGGAGAAGACCGCGATCTGCGGTACCGACCTGCACATCTACAAGTGGGACGACTGGTCCCAGCGCACCATCAAGCCTGGCCTGACCATCGGCCACGAATTCGTCGGCCGCATCGTGGAGATCGGCCCGGGCGTCACCGGTTACAAGATCGGCGACCGCGTCTCGGCCGAAGGCCACATCGTGTGCGGCCATTGCCGCAACTGCCGCGCCGGCCGCCAGCACCTGTGCCCGAACACCATCGGCATCGGCGTGAACCGTAATGGCGCGTTCGCCGAATACATGACCATGCCGGCCTCGAACCTGTGGCCGATCCCGGACCAGATCCCGTCCGAGCTGGCCGCGTTCTTCGACCCGTATGGCAACGCTGCGCATTGCGCGCTCGAGTTCGACCTGATCGGCGAAGACGTGCTGATCACCGGCGCCGGCCCGATCGGCATCATCGCCGCGGGCATCGCCAAGCACGTGGGCGCACGCAACGTGGTGGTCACCGACATCAACGACTACCGCCTCAAGCTGGCGGCGGACATGGGCGCCACCCGCGTGGTGAACGTGGCCAACCAATCGCTGAAGGACGTGATGAAGGACCTGCACATGGAAGGCTTCGATGTGGGCCTGGAAATGAGCGGCAACCCGCGCGCCTTCAACGACATGCTCGACTGCATGTACCACGGCGGCAAGATCGCCCTGCTCGGCATCCTGCCCAAGGGCGCCGGCATCGACTGGGACAAGGTGATCTTCAAGGGCCTCACCCTGCAGGGCATCTACGGCCGTCGCATGTACGAGACCTGGTACAAGATGACCCAGATGGTGCTGACCGGCTTCCCGCTGCAGAAGGTGCTCACCCACCAGATCCACATCGACGACTTCCAGAAAGGTTTCGACCTGATGGATGCGGGCAAGTGCGGCAAGGTCGTCTGCTCCTGGTCCTGAGCAATCCTGAACCTCCGTCACATACCGCCTCTTCCGCCGCCCCAGGCGGCGGAAAAGGCCCACTGAATTCACAATCCCCCGGTTAAACTTCGGAGCAGGCGGCCGACAAAATCGCCGGGATTGTGAAGGTGTGGGATCAGGCGATCCCCACGGTCGGCACGCGATGTCATGGGAGCATCGTCGGATGGCTGATCTGTTCAGCAACCCTCGTTTGGCCGCGGGACGCGACCGAGCCTTAGCCGTCTATCGCTCGCGCCGGGTCCGTCGCTGGACCTTGATCACCGTCGCCACGGTGGTCGTGTTCGGCCTGCTGGGTTTCTTCATCGCTCCGCCGATCATCCATAGCCAGATCGAAAAGCGCGCCAGCGCGGCGCTTTCGCGCCCGGTCACCATCGGCGCCGTCCACCTCAATCCCTATACGCTGCGCCTGCAGCTGGACCAATTACACATCGGCGATCGCGACGGCAAGTCGCCGTTCTTCGACGTCGACCAGGCGGTGATCAACAGCTCGTGGAGCTCGCTGTTCCGCATGGCGCCGGTGCTGGACGAGTTCAGCCTGCAGCACCCGCGCATTCACATCGTCCGGACGCCGGACCAGCGCTTCAACTTCACCGACCTGATCGAGCGCTTCACTTCCAGGCCTTCGGATCCCAAGGCGCCGCCGGCGCGGTTTGCGCTGTCCAACATCAGCGTGCACGACGGCGACATCCAGTTCGATGACCAGCTGTTGAAGGCCGAGCACCACATCGAGCAGTTGGATATCGGTATCCCGTTCCTCGCCAACCTGCCCAACGACACCGACGTGTTCGTGCAGCCGCTGCTATCGATGAAAGTGGACGGCAGCCCGCTGCGGATCGAGGGCCATACCAAGCCATTCGCTGACAACCGCGATTCGATCGTCAGCTTCCAGCTCGACCACCTGGACCTGGCACGCATGGTTGCCTACTCCCCCACACCTTTGCCCGCTGCCATCGCCAAGGGTCTGGCAAGCGGCCCGCTCGAGCTGCACTTCCTCCAGACCAAACCCACGCCGCTGGTGGAGCTCATCGGCAACCTTCAGCTGGATGATTTCGTCCTCAACAGCAACCATGGCGAGCCCATCGTCACGGTGGCGCATGGCAGCGCCGACCTTCTGGATGTGCAGCCTCTGGTCTCACGCTATTACCTGGGCACGCTCAAGCTGGATCAAGCTCAGCAGTACTACACCGTGGATGGCGAGGGTCACACCAACCTCGACGAGCTGCTTGCGCCGTCCGAGCCGGCCGACGCGAGTGAAAAGTCGCCGCCGATGGACCTGCGCATCGCCTCGATGCTGCTCAACGACAGCACCTTGCATTACACCAACGCGACCAAGGACAAGCTGGACCTCACCCATGTGCACGGCAGCCTGCAGGCGCTGAGCAAACTGCCCGCACCTCCTGCCAGGATGGACCTCGCGGGCCAACTGTTCGGCGGCGACATCTCCGCCAAGGGCACGGTGGATCTGGCCGCGACGAAAATGGTCGCGACGCTCGACATGAAGCAAGTCGACATCGTGCCGCTGCAGGCGATCGGCTATCAGGGCTTCGCTGCGCGCGCCTCGAAAGGCAAGCTCGACGCGAACGGCCAAGTCCAGGTCGACTGGGGCAAGGCAATGAACGTTCACCTCGCCGATGCGCACACCACGGTGACCGACTTTGCCCTGGAGCCTCAAGCCAAGGGTCATGTCGCACCCGTGGCATGGAAAAAGGCAGATACCGAGATCAAGCTGGTCGACATGGCCAGCCGCCAGGCGCAGCTCGGCACGGTGACGGCCGACGGTTTTGCCGTGGACGTGGCGCGCGACCCCAACAAGCACATCACCCTGGTGGATCTGTTCGCCGCCAAGACGCCTACCGGCAAGGCCGCGGCTGACAGTGGCCCGCCGTGGCACTGGAGCGTGGCGCACCTCGGCTTTGACAATGCTTCGATTGCCTTCACCGACCAGGCGTCCGGCGACAAGCCCGTGAAGATCCAGGTGACGTCGCTCAAGGGCGGCATGGACAACCTGAGTGACAAGCTCAACGAACCCCGCCAGCTGAAGCTCGAAGGCAACATCGGCAAGGGCAGCTTCTCGGTCAACGGCAAGGTGCAGCCCTCGCCGGCCATGGCCGACGTGCAGCTGACGTCCAAGCAGATGGACATCGCCAATTTCGCGCCGTACATCAGCGTGCCGCTCAACGTCACTATTTCCACCGCACGCCTGAGCAGCAACGGCAAGCTGCACTACGACGGCCGTGGCAAGGACCCAAAGGTTTCCTACAAGGGAAACGCCGCGCTGGAAAACGTGCGCGTACAGGACAAGCTTACCGGCGATGACTTCCTCCGCTGGCGGACGCTGAGCGCCACCAACGTCGACGCCGACTACGGTCCCGGCACGCCGCGCATGCATATCGGCGGGCTGGTGCTCAGTTCGTTCTATGCCCGCGTGATCGTCAACGCGAGCGGCAAGATCAACCTGTCGGACGTGGTGGCAAAACCGGAGCAGGCGCCGGTGTCCGTGACACGCACCGAAGGCAGCGTCGCCGCCGCACCGGCGGCCCCTGCAGCACCGAAACCGACAGCGCCCGTGGCTACCGCCACGGCAGCCACAGCCGGAGCCCCCACCACGGCTGCGGCGTCGGCTGCCCCTGCGGCCGACCTTCATGTCGGCGGCATCACGCTGGTCAACGGCCAGCTGAACTACACCGACAACTTCATCAAGCCCAACTACACCGCGAACCTTACCAAGCTCACCGGCAACATCGGCGGCTTCGGCACCACGCCGGGCGACCCGCCCGCTAGCCTCTCGGTGCAGGCGGCGCTAGACGACAACTCGCCGGTGGGTATCGACGGCACGATCAACCCGTTGCAGCCAGTGGCCTTCCTCGACATCAAGGGCAAGGCCAACGACGTCGAGCTGACCCGACTCACCGCCTACTCCACCAAGTACACCGGTTACCCGATCACCGCCGGCAAGCTGACGATGGACGTCCACTACATGCTGGACAACCGCAAGCTCAATGCCGACAACCACATCTTCATCACACAGCTGACCTTCGGTGACCGCAACGAAAGCCCCGGCATCCAGCATCTTCCGGTAAAGCTGGCCGTGGCCCTGCTCAAGGACACGCAGGGCAACATCGACGTGGATGTGCCCGTATCGGGCTCGCTTGATGACCCGCAATTCAGCATGGGTGGCCTGATCTGGCGCGCGATCGGCAACCTGATCGCCAAGGCCGTCACCGCCCCGTTCCGCCTGCTTGGCGCGGCCTTCCACGGAGGTGACCATGAAGACCTCGGCTATGTGGAATTCGAGCCGGGCTCGGACGTGCTGGATAGCGCGGCGCAGGAGCGGCTGGGCAAGATCGTCGCCATGCTCAACCAGAAGGCCGCGTTAAACCTCGACGTCATCGGTCGCGTCGACCCGTCCAAGGATCAGGACGGCTTGCGCAAGTTCACCGTCGACTACATGGTGCGCAAGCAGAAGGTGCTGGACCAGTCAGGCAAGAACGCCGATACCTCCGACGCCGCCCTGGCCGCCGTCAACGTCACGCCCGACGAGTACGAGAAGTACCTCAAGCGCGCTTACAAGGACGACGATTTCAAGGGCAAGCCGAAGAACATTATCGGCCTGAAGAAGTCGCTGGAGCCGGACGAGATGCGCAGCCTGATGGAAACGAATGTGTCCGTCGACGACAGCGCCATGCGCGACCTGGCCCAGCGCCGCGCGCAGGCGGTGCAGGCGGCGCTGAAGGGCAAGCTGGACGACAAGCGCGTTGCCTTGAAGGATCCCAAGCTCAACGCCGACGGCATCGACGACAAGGGCAAGACCACACGGGTGGAGTTCGGCCTGCACCAGGGGTAAGCCGCGGGGTTCTCCAGACTCCACGCCTCGCAATAAGGCGGTCATTCCGGCGCAGGCCGGAATCCAGCTGCGCCCGGCGCCGCTTTTCGCGAGTAGTCCAGGGCGCCGCCTGCCGCGACGGCCTGGCCTGTCCGTCACTGGATTCCGGCCTACGCCGGAATGACGGCGAACAGTCTCCTTGTACGAGCGCACCCTGTGCGCGATAGCCACGAGGCCCCAGCGCCTGCCTCAGCGGCCGCTCCTTCTCCTTCCTTCACAGCCAGCCCCCAAGGGATCAAAATAGGCCTTTGACCCAGCTGGAATTCCCCCATGAGCTACCCCGGCCAGTCGCGCTTCGCCAGCGAACTTGAATCCATCCGCGAGCAGGGCCTGTTCAAGGCCGAGCGCATCATCACCTCGCCGCAGTCGGCGAAGATCCGCCTGGACAGCGGCAAGGAAGTGCTCAACTTCTGCGCCAACAACTACCTCGGCCTGGCCGATCATCCGGACGTGATCCAGGCCGCCAAGGACGCGCTCGACACCCACGGCTTCGGCATGGCCTCGGTGCGCTTCATCTGCGGCACGCAGGATCTGCACAAGCAGCTGGAAAAGAAGATCGCCGAGTTCTTCGGCGCCGAGGACACCATCCTCTACGCCGCCTGCTTCGACGCCAACGGCGGCCTGTTTGAGCCGCTGCTGGGCGAAGAGGACGCGATCATTTCCGACGCGCTGAACCACGCCTCGATCATCGACGGCATCCGCCTGTGCAAGGCCAAGCGCTTCCGCTATGCCAACTGCGACATGGCGGACCTCGAGAAGCAGCTGCAGGCCGCCGACGCCGCCGGCGCGCGCACCAAGCTGATCACCACCGACGGCGCCTTCTCGATGGACGGCTTCATCGCGCCGCTCGACCAGATCACCGCGCTGGCCGAGAAATACAACGCACTCGTGCACATCGACGAATGCCACTGCACCGGCTTCCTCGGCGATACTGGCCGCGGTTCGGCTGAAGTCAAAGGCGTGCTCAACAAGATCAACATCATCACCGGCACGCTGGGCAAGGCGCTCGGTGGCGCCCTCGGTGGCTTCACCACCGGCCCACGCGAAGTGATTGAGATGCTGCGCCAGCGCTCACGCCCCTACCTGTTCTCCAACTCCCTGCCGCCGCACGTGGTCGCCGCCGGCATCAAGGTGTTCGAGATGCTCGCCGCCGCTGGCGACCTGCGCGAGCAGGTGAAGGCCAACACGGCGTACTTCCGCGAACAGATGACCAAGGCCGGCTTCGACATTAAGCCCGGCGTGCATCCCATCGTTCCGGTGATGATCTACGACGCCAAGAAGGCCCAGGCGATGGCCACCGAGCTGCTCGACGAAGGCATCTACGTCACCGGCTTCTTCTACCCGGTAGTCCCGCAGGGACAGGCCCGCATCCGCACCCAGATGAGCGCGGCGCATACGCGCGAGCAGCTGGATCAGGCGATCGCCGCGTTCACCAAGGTAGGAAAGAAGCTGGGCGTGATCTGAGGCCACGGCCATCCCTCTCCCCTAGTTCCACGCGAAGATCGTTGCTGCTCGGGGAGAGGGTTGGATGAAGGTGAACTCCTGCAGCAAGCGCACTCTGTGCGGTTGCCGGCCACCGACTCTCCCCGAGTCATCCGAGCTGATCGCACAAATACACCCGCGCTTTGAGCCCTCTCCGCCAAGGCGCGTTGCGGTGTAGCCGCTGTCCGTGAGGTAGCACGTCGCTGATCAGGCTGGCCACAGTCGCCCTGGCTCGTATTCCACATATCGCTACGAGCCTTTGAGGCCATTTTCTTTGGGTTACTTTTCTTTTGGGCCAGCAAAAGAAAAGTGACTCGAGCGCCGGCAGGCGACATTGCCACCTTCACGGTGGTCGAAACGCCCGCCGCGTAGGCGGCATGCTGGCGGAAGCGTCGAAGACAGAGCCAAAGGCAAAGTCACTGGATCCCTGCTTTCGCAGGGATGACGAGCTTGAGGTGCGCGGCAAGAATGCCCCCTTCGAGGCCGTCCCATAGCGCACCACACCTATCGTCCATTCCGACCCTAGCGATCGATTTTCAAAATGCGCCGCGCAGTATTGACGCATCGGAGCGACTCAAGGTATCGCGGCCGCGCGCAGTGTGCGTTTCCGCAGCGCGGGCGGTGACATCTCAGGTCCCGGCAACTTGCCCATGCCCTCGATGATGAGAGAGAAACGGCTAGGCCTGCGCCAACGCCCGAACCTCATCCTCACTGAGGCGCCGCCACTGCCCCTTGGCCAATTCGCCCAACGCAAGCGAACCAATCGCCACGCGGATCAACCGAAGCACCGCGACATCGTGCGCCGCCAGCAGGCGACGGATATGCCGATTGCGCCCCTCGTCGAGCACGATCTCCAGCCACGCGTTCTTCTCGCCATGTCGCAGCAGCACAGCGCGTCGCGCCGCAAGACGCTCACCCTCTTCCACCACGCCTTCGATGAGCGCATCGAGCAATGCCTGATCGGGAACGCTGTCGACCTGCACGTGATACGTCTTGTCCACGTGATGCTTCGGTTCGGTGAGCCTCGCCGCCCACACACTATCGTTGCTCAGCAGCAGCAAGCCTTCGCTCGCCTTGTCCAACCGCCCCACCGGTCCCAGCCATGGCAACCCCGCTTCCTTCAGCAGGTCGTATACCGTGTCGCGGCCACGCTCGTCTGAAGCACTCACCACGATGCCGCGCGGTTTGTTGAGCGCGATGTAGACGCGTTCGCTCGCCATGACGGGCTCGCCGTCCAGCAGGATGCGCTGACGTTGCGCATCGGCAGGACGCTCCGGATCGAGCACGATCTTGCCATCCACGCTAACCCTGCCCTCGCGCACCGCCTTTTCCGCCTGGCTGCGCGAGCACACGCCCAGCTTGCTGAGCACGCGCGCCAGCCCGTGGCGCGGAGTCGTTGGCGCTGATGTTCGTGCGGCTGGACGGGATGGACGCATGAAACAAAGGTTCGAAGAAGACGGCGCGCAACATGGTAGGCGATCGAAGCGGGTGGCGCCCGCCGCACAAAAGAAAAGCCCGGCTTTCGCCGGGCTTTTCGGTACTGCACGAAGCTCCGATTACTGCTGGACCTGCAGCTCGGTGCGACGGTTCTGGGCGCGACCACCCTCGGTGCCATTGTCACCGATCGGGTTGTTCATGCCGTGGCCGAACGGGCCGACCAGGCGGCTGGCGGCGATGCCATGCGTGGTCAGGTAGTTGAACACGATCGCAGCGCGACGCTCCGACAGATCCTGGTTGTAGGCTTCCTTACCCACCGAGTCGGTGAAACCGGCAACGGTGACCTTGACGTCCGGGTAGCGGGTCAGGGTGTCAACAGCCTGGTCGAGGATGGCCATCGAGTCGGCGGTCGGCTCAGCCAGCGCCTTCTTGATGTCCGTCTCGCCCTTCTTCGGGCGGTCGAACTTGAAGTTCACGCCGCGCAGGTCGATCACGACCTTCTGCGGGCAGCCGTCCGGACCGACGATGGTGCCTTCCGGCAGATCCGGGCACTTGTTGTCGCACAGGTTCACGCCGTTGCGGAACTGCTTGGAGCAGTCCGGAGCAACCGGGGCCGGAGCGGCAGCCGGGGCCGGAGCGGCAGCCGGTTCGCCGAAGCGTGACACGATGCTGAAGCCCAGGAACCAGTCGCCGTAGCCGTTCTGGCTGCGGATGCTCTTGTCGTCCCAGTCATAACGGTAGCCGGCTTCCACGCGGAAGTCGGAGCTTTCGGTGATGGTCTTGGACAGACCAGCGCCCAGTTCGGCGGCCGGAGCCCACGCGTTGCTGGCTGCGTTCTGGTGGTAGCTGCCCATCACGCCCACGAGGGCGTACGGACGCCATGCGTTCCAGTCGCCGTAGTAGAAGCGAGCGGCCACGCCGAGGTTGTTGTTCGACCAACGACCGCCGCCGACCGAGTTGTCGACGCTACGCTTGGTGCGGTCGAAGAACAGGTCGAGCGAGGTGTACGAATTGATGAACTTGCCAACGCCCAGGCCGTAGTAGACCTGACGGCTGTTGGTGTTGCGATCGGTATCGTTGTAGTAGCCACCCACCGTCGGAGCAATGTACCAACGGCCGTCGAAGCTCGGCGTGGTCGCACCGGTGGTGTTGTCTTGCGCGTGAACGGCGCCAACGCCGCCCAGAGCCAGGGCGATAACAAAATACAGGCCCTTACGATTCATCTGGTGTCTCCTCATATTATTGGTATCCGCGTCCGTTCCCACCCCAGACGAAAACGCGCGTCAAAACTGACTTCTACTTCGAGGGACTACAGCCGTCCCTTGCTTCGCGCCCCGAGCGAAAAAGGTGTCTCAGGATTCAAAGCGCGGCGGAGTGTAGCAAAAGCGTTAAGGCCATCGCACGAGTAAGGAGACGACGTTGGTGAAGCGTGGTTCAGGCAACGCATGCAAGCGTTTCCTGCGCAAACACCGACTGCGACAACGTGTCGCGGCTTGTCGCACACGATGAGCAGTTGCGCGCATGACACGTCTGTGATGTGAGCACGCACAAAAAGAAAAGCCCGGCATACGCCGGGCTTTTCGATCTTCCCTGACAGTGTTTGCTTACTGACCCTGCGGACTCTGCGGGGCGGCCTGCTGACCCTGCTGGAGGACCTGCAGCTCCACACGACGGTTGCGGGCACGACCCGCTTCCGTGTCGTTGGTGTCGATCGGCTTGTTGAAGCCGAAACCGACCGGAGGATCCAGACGACTGGAGGAGATGCCATGCGCGACGAGGTAGTCGTACACGATCTGCGCGCGACGCTCGGACAGATCCTGGTTGTACTTGGCGGTACCGATGTTGTCGGTGTGGCCGGCAACCTGGACACGTACATCTGGATAACGCTGCAGGGTATCCACCGCCTGGTCGAGAATGGCCAGCGAATCCTTCGTCGGCTCGGCCAGCGCCCTGGAGATGTCCTTGTCGCCCCTCTTCGGCTTGTCGAACTTGAAGTTCACGCCGCGCAGGTCGATCACGACCTTCTGCGGGCAGCCATCCGGACCGACGATGGTGCCTTCCGGCAGATCCGGGCACTTGTTGTCGCACAGGTTCACGCCATTGCGGAACTGCTTGGAGCAATCCGGCGGCGGCGGCGGCGCAGCGACCACTGGCGCAGCCGGCGGCGCGCCGAGACGCGACACGATGCTGAAGCCCAGGAACCAGTCGCCGTAGCCGTTGCGGTTCGGCTGCGACTTGCCGTCCCAGTCGTAGCGGTAGCCGGCTTCAACGCGGAAGTCGGAACTGTCGGTGATGGTCTTGGACACACCGACGCCGCCTTCAGCGCCCACTTCCCAGTTCTTGTCGAACGGGTTGTGGTGATCGGTGCCCAGGACGGCGCCGAGCAGGTACGGACGCCACGCATTCCAGTCGAGGAAGTAGTAGCGGGCAGCAAGACCGTAGGTGTTGTTGGACCAGCTGCCGCCACCGAGGTTGCTGTCGACCGTACGCTTGGTGCGATCGAAGAAGAAGTCCAGCGACCAGTTCGGCGAGAAGTAACGACCCACGCCCAGCCCATAGTAGAACTGGCGGCTGTTGGTGTTGCGCTTGGTGTCGTTGTAGTAGCCACCCACCGTCGGCGCGATGTACCAGCGGCCGTCGTACTGGGACACGCCGGTGCTCGAGGTGGAGGTGTCGGTAGAGGTCGAGGTGGAGCTGGAAGTGTTGTCCTGCGCGTGAACGGCGCCGGCGCCGCCCAGGGCGAGGGCAATCAGGATGTACAGGCCCTTACGTTTCATCAGGTGTCTCCTCGTTTATTGGTGTACGCGTCCGTTCACCCCAGACGGGAAAAACATCAGTCGTGGATTTCAACTCCTACGAATCCCCGAACATGACTTCGAACCTAAGAAGCTTGAAGCGTGATTTACCCGAAACGGGCGCGGAGTAGTTTAGCAAAAGTTAAACAATTGCAAATCGACCCCAAACGCCCGTTCATTTTCTGCTCACGCCGTCTTTACAGCGTGAAGAGACCCAGGAAGTCCTGAACAGCCATGGCGTCCAGCTTCTGCGGGTCCCCCGTGGCCTCAAGAATGGCCTTGACCCGATGGGCCGGCAAGTGGCCGCGCAGCGCCCCTTCGAACTTCGTCAGCAGTACCGGAATGCCCTCGGCACGGCGCTTGCGATGCCCAATCGGGTAGTCAATGGACACCTTTTCCGTGCTGGAGCCGTCCTTGAAGAACACCTGGACCGAGTTGCCGATGTAACGCTTATCGGGGTCGAAGTAGTCCCTGGTGAACTGCGGATTTTCGCTGACCACGGTCTTCTCGCGCAGCGCGTCGATGCGCGGGTCGGCGGCCACGTCGTCGTTGTAATCATCGGCGGTAAGGCGGCCGAAGATCAGCGGCGCCGCCACCATGTACTGGATGCAGTGGTCGCGGTCGGCGTAATTGGCCAGCGGACCCGTCTTGTCGATGATGCGCCTGCCCGCTTCCTGGGTTTCGATCACCACCTTCTCGACCTGATCGAGCTTGCCGGCCACGGCGCCGTGCAGCTTCATGGCGCACTCCACCGCGGTCTGCGCGTGGAATTCGGCCGGGTAGCTGATCTTGAACAGCACGTTCTCCATCACGTAGCTGCCGAAGGGGCGCTCGAACCGGAACGCGTTGCCCTTGAAGGCGACGTCGTAATACCCCCAGGTCTGGGCGCTGAGCGCCGACGGATAACCCACCACCCCACGGTACACCGCATTGATGGCGTGGATGACCGCCCGCCGGCAGGCGTCGCCGGCCGCCCAGCTCTTGCGCGGGCCGGTGTTGGGCGCGTGCCGGTAGGTGCGCAGCGCGCCGTTGTCGATCCAGCTGTGCGATACAGCGGTGATGATCTGCTCCCTGCTGCCGCCCAGCATGGCGGTGACCACCGCGGTGGAAGCGAGGCGCACCAGGATCACGTGGTCCTGACCGACGCGGTTGAAGCTGTTCTGCAGCGCGTAGCAGCCCTGGATCTCGTGGGCCTTGATGGCGTAGGTGAGCACGTCGCGCACCGACATGGCCGTGCCGCCTTCGCGCTCGGCCTTGCGCGAGAGGTAATCGGCGACCGCCAGGATGCTGCCGAGATTGTCCGACGGATGACCCCACTCGGCGGCCAGCCAGGTATCGTTGAAATCCAGCCAGCGGATCTGCGTGCCGATGGCGAATGCGGCCTGCGCCGGATCCAGCTCGTGGCTGGTGCCCGGCACGCGGGCGCCGCCCGGCAGGTTCGCGCCCGGCACGATCGGGCCGAGGTGCTTGACGCACTCGGGGAACTTCATCGCCAGCATCGCGGTGGCGAGGGAGTCCAGCAGCATGTAGCGCGCCGTGTCGTATGCCTCGGACGAGTCGATCTGGTAGTCGAGGACGTAATTGGCGACGTCGACCATCGGTTGGTCGGGATCGGGGCGCCTGGCGGAGCGGATGTCGTGCGCACTCATGGGTGTTCTCGCAGCAACACAAAGCCCGGCCATTCTACCGTTTTGCCGAGCGCCCCTTGCATGGACACGGCTTGACGAAAAACCGGAGGCGCCGTGAAAATGATCGAACACTGATCCCAAAAGGGAGTAGTTCCGGACACGCCTTGCTGGGTGTCCTCGCGGTGGTCGTCACCACGGGCGCAAACCACGCCCCGGTCACCGCGGCGGCGCCGCCGCGAACGAGACTTTTGCAGTAGCGACGGACCGCGCGTACCTGTCGTTGCTGCATTCGTCCAACGCGCGGAGACCGCTCCATGGAACTGACAGGCGCCGACTTTCTCTCTGGTCTTCTGGCCATCATCCTGCTCGACCTCGTGCTCGCGGGCGACAACGCCATCGTGATCGCACTCGCCGCGCGCAATCTCCCTCGCGACATCCAGACCAGGGCCATCGTGTGGGGCACCGCGGGCGCCGTTGCAGTGCGTCTGCTGCTGACCGGCGTCGTGGTGTTCCTGCTCGAATTGCCCGGCCTCATGATGGCGGGCGGCCTGCTGTTGTTGCCGATCGCCTGGAAGCTGCTCCAACCGCAACCGAACACGCCGCACGAGGTGGCTGCCGCCAGCAGCTTCTGGGCGGCCATGCGCACCATCATCGTTGCCGACGCGCTCATGGGCATGGACAACGTGCTGGCCATCGCCGGCGCCGCCAAAGGGCAGCTGCTGCTGGTGGTGCTCGGCCTGGCGATCAGCGTGCCGCTGGTCGTCTGGGGCTCGACGCTGCTGCTGCGCCTGATCGAGCGCTTCCCACTCATCATCTACCTGGGCGCCGGCGCCATCGCCTGGACTTCGGCGCGCATGATCTCCCACGACCAGTGGGTGTCGCCCTGGTTCGAGGCGCATGCATGGGCCGCTTATGCGCTCGATGTACTTCTGGTGACCGGCGTGTGCCTGGGCGGCTGGCTGGTCAGGCGCATGCGGGAACGACGGCAGACGACAGCTTGAGATCGGTTGGCCCAAACGGCGACACTGCGCGCGCCCATCCGACCAGGAAACCACTGCATGAAGCTGTTCTACCTCCCGGGCGCCTGCTCGCTCGCCGACCATATCGTGCTCGAATGGATCGGTCAGCCGTACCAGGCCGAGCGCGTCGCTCGCGAGAACCTGCGCTCCGCCGATTACCTGCGCATCAGTCCGGCCGGCACGGTGCCCGCGCTGCAGGAGGATGACGGCTGGGTGCTGACCGAGAACGCCGCGATCCTCAACTACCTGGCGGACAAGTATCCGCAGGCCGGCCTCGGCGGCGATGGCGCCCGCGGTCGCGCGGAAGTGAACCGCTGGCTGGCCTATATCAACTCCGACCTGCATCCGGCGTTCCGCCCGGTGTTCCGCCCGGAGCGTTTCATCGACGGCGAAGCCGCGCAGGAACAGCTGCGCCAGACGGCGCTGATCCGCCTGCGCGCCTATTTCGAACGGCTCGACGAGCAGTTGGCCGGACGCGACTGGCTGACCGGCACGCGCTCCTTCGCCGACCCGTATCTGTTCGTGGTGCTCAACTGGGCCAAGGCCAAGGGCGTGGACCTGGGCGGGCTGGACAACCTGCGCCGCTTCCACCAGCGCATGCTGCAGGATGCCGGCGTGCAGGCGGTGATGCAGCACGAAGGCCTCTAAAACAGAGGCCTTCAGGGTCACCCACGATGCGTGCCGATGGGTCAGAACATCATCGGCACGCGCACCGTCACGGTGGCATCGGGGGTGTCGCGCGTCACGCCGACACCCAGGGTGAAGTTGAGCGTGCGCTTGTCGTTGAGTCGCCATGAGCCGCCGATCAGCAGCGTGCCGAGCACGGTCTTCACCGAGCCAGGTACGGTCTGGCCGTTTTGCTTGGTGACGCCGACGAAGCTTTGGTCATAGCCGATGGAGATCGAGGCCTTCTCGTTCAACGACAGGCCCATGCCGATGCTCACGTCGGCGATGTTGCCTTCCTTGATCTTGCCCAGTTCCTCGGTGCCGCCGAGCAGAATCTTGCGGGAAACGTTGTCACGGGGAACGTTGTACAGGTAGCTGAGGTTGCCAAAGAACACCACGGGATCGGTCGGATACAGCCAGGTCACGCCGGGCTGGATCGACCAGAAGCCCGTGCCGGTCGGCTGCTCCAGCGGAAGGCCGGTACCCGTCGCTGACAGGTCCACTTCGTTGATCACGTTCTCGACACAGCGCTGGATGCAGTCGGTGGTGACCTGGAACGGATCCTTGCCGGTAGCCGATTTCACGCGCAGCCAGCCTACGTAGAAAGCCTTGTCGGGGCCGCCAACGTTGATCTGGTAGCGTGCTGTCGCCTCGATGTCGCCCAGGCCGTGGCCGCTGGAGCCGAAGGCATTGTCTGTCGCCGCACCGGTGAAGATTTCGCGGCTGATGGTGTCCTGATGCTCATAGACGTACGGCACGCGCAATTCGACTTCGAGTCGATTGGTGATGCCGTAGCGAGTGGTCAGCCAGCCGATCTGCGTCGTGGTCTTGACCTGCCTCGCGTCGATCAAGCCGATCAGGATGGCGGGAATCACGGTATAGCCGACCAGCGCCACGCGATCGACAGAGGAGTATTCGAACTGGTAGGCCGGCTCGAGTATGAACTTGCCCTTGGGCGTCAGCACACCAGGCTGCTGGAAGATCGGCGCCACTTCGGGCGGTCGCGTATCGGGCTTGGGCGCCTCGCCCACTGGCTGTTGCGGACCAGCCTGCCCTGGCTGGCCCGCCTGGTCCGGCGATGGTGCATTTGCCGCCACCGCCTGCGCTGCGGGCATTGGTAATGCGGAAGCGCCCGGGCCGCCGGCGGAAATGCTGCCGGCACGTTGCTTGTCCAACTCGTCCATGCCCACAGCGTGGCGTAACGCTTGATAATCGGCCTCCTGCGTAGCCAGCGCGCGCTTCATCGCATCGAGTTGCTCCATCTGCGCGCCTATCTGGCTGCGCATGGCCTCGATGCGCTCGCCTTGTTCGATCACCTTCTTGCGCAAATCATCCCCCGACGGGGCGGATGCCTGGGTGGCGGGCGCCGCGGGAATGGTTGCCGTGGTGGGTGCTGCCGTAGTTCCTGTCGTTGTTGCTGTAGTGGCGACCGTAGTCGCCCCGGCCGGCGCCGCAGGAGCACCCGCCTGCTGCGCCGCGACTGGCGCGCCGAGCGTCACCAATCCTGCACAACCGGCCGACCAGACAAATCTCCATGCTCGACGTTGCATCACACTCCCCCATCGTCCTCGGGTTGACTTCGGTGACTTACTCGCGCGCTGCGATCTTTCGCCGTGGCGCGCGGGTAGTCGTCTGGCACTGCTGTGGCCTCACTTCCCATGCGGATCAATGTCCAAGTGACTGCAGCTGTGACTGCTGCAACGCGTCCTGCAAGCTGCCCTGGCGGAACGCGTTGAGCGAATTGACCGTCGTGTTGAGGGTGGTAATGCTCTGGATGTTCTGGTGGTTGAGGGTGTTCTGGATCACGGTGCCGGCGGAGGTCGCCTGTAGTCCCGTAGCATCAAACGTGTTGTTCGGACCGACCTGCACCACCGAGATGGTGTTGAGTGCAGCGGCCATCGCGCTGGCCTGTTGCGCGGTGATGTGCGCGATGTCCGGCACGTTGAAGCTGGTGGAAGTCACCAGGTTGCCATTGACGTACACGGCCCGGTCGATGCCGAACGACGCAACGAGCCCATTGCCCAGGTCGAAGCCACCGCGCGTCTCGTCCAGCGCGTCCTGGCTCACCGGCGTCCACTGGTCCACCTCGTCCACGGGCCCTTGGGCATTTGCTGCGACCGGCGCAGCGGCTACTGCCGCCGGCGTCGCTACCGGCATGGTGTCGCGAGCTCCGTCCTGCGCCCTGACGGCGTAGCCGGAGGCCAGGCAGATCGCGCCAACACAAATGATGTAGGTTGCAGTTCTCATCGGCCGCTCCCTCATAGGTCATCCGGCCCTTTCTTGGGCATCACGGTGTTGTAAAGCGGGTTGTGGTCGATGCCGATGCTCAAAGGCGCGCCGGGCGCCACCCGCCAATCGTTCGGATTATTGAAGACCGCAAGATTGCGCCGGTTATGGATGACGAAGACCAGTTCGTTCTTCCACACAGCCATGAACTTCTTGCGCGAAATGACCCGCGTGCCACGCGCGGGATCGCCGACCAGGATGCGATCGCCCTCAATACCCTTGACCACAACGAAGTGGTGATAACCGTTTTCGTCGATCAGCACGATGGCCGGCAGGTGCTCCTTCTCGAGCTTGTCGATAGGCACCTTGAAACCATCGGCCTCGAATCCGTTGGCGGCAAGGAAGCGCTTGATGTCGAGCAGCGAAAAGCCTTCCTTGTTGATCTTGGCCTGGTTACCGTGGGTATACATCTGCTCGAAGGCCACCTGTTCGTTCATCGGGTAGCCGTATTGATAGGTGAGCAGGGTCGCCACGGCGGCCGAGCCGCAGCTGAAGTCGTACTTCTGGTGAATGGTGGCCTTGTAGCGAGCCTCCTTGAGGCTCGTCAGATGCACCGTGTAGCTGCCCTGGCTGACCACGTCCACCGGCGTGGAGGCGTGGCTTCCGGGCGGCAGCGCCGCCAAGACCACCAACAGCGCTGCCCACTTGTTCATGGTTTGAACTGCACAGTGAGCACAGTGGCGTTCTGGATCAGCACATTGCTGCCCGAGTTCTGTATCACCACCGGAATGCCCGCCTCGCCGGCGAGCGAACCGCCGGTGATGAGGTTGTAACCGGAGATCACATGATCGGCCGAATCGTTGGAAACCGTGCCGGTCAGGCTGGTGTTCTGGATGATCTCGGTGCCGCCGCTCATGTCGGCCAGCGTGCTGGTGTCGACGGAATCGCCGATGTCCTTGGCATCACTTGCGCAATCGCATCGCGCGGCTGCGACGTAGGCGGCAATGGGCGACTCGTCGCCGGTGACCAGATAGGAGGGTGGAATGCCACCATCCTCGGCCCACGCGGCTCCGGACGTCATCGCGGCGCCGAACACGACGCACGCCATCGGAAGAAGGTATCGCACGGCAAGTTCTCCTGGGTGCAAGCGTTCCAACAGATCGCGACGACGCATCACCGCGACCACCCGATCATGTCCGCCAGCGACGACCCGACACGGCGGGACAACGAGGCCCCGCCGTGCCGTTTCGTTGTTACTCAGTGTGAGAAGTTCAGGTTGGCCTGAACGTTCACGCTCTGCTGCACCAGCGCGGCT
>NZ_QQSY01000003.1:0-278483 GCF_003351225.1 Dyella solisilvae | reverse complement strand
CAGCGGCTGAACCGTTCATCTGGTTGGACATGTCGAAGGAGCCGCCATCGGCATAGGCCGTGCCGCCGGCGCCGCCCGCCGCGCCCGCACCGCCGGCGCCTGCGCCGCCAGTACCCGCGCCGCCACTGCCGCCAGCGCCACCGGCGCCACCGGTTGCCGCACCGCCAGCGCCTGACGCGCCGCCCGTACCGGTCGAAGCACCGGAGGAGGCGGTGGCCGCACCGGACGAGCTTGCGCCGCCCGTCGAGCTGCTGTTGCCAGAGGTCGCTGCGCCATTGCCTACGTTGTAGCCGCCCTCGGTCGCACTACCCGAATGCGAGTGCGCGCTTGCGCCGGAGGACCGGGTTCCGGCAAGCCCGTTGCCGCTGGAGGAATCGGCCGAACCACCGTCGCCACTGCTCGAGTTGCCGTCGCCGCCATTGCTACCCGAGGCTGCCGTGCCGCCATGGCCATTACCGCCGTTGCCGTCGCCGCCGTGCCCGCCGCGGCCGCCATTGGCGTTGCCATTGTTCGTCACATAGTTGCCGATATTCGATACACCCACGTTGCTCACGTAGCCGTTCAACGTGCTGTTGGACTCGGCAATATTGGTGTTGAACGAATCAGTGTTGGTGTATGTCTCGGTGTTGGCGCTGGTGTTTACGATGGCACTGGTATCACCAGTGGTATTGGTAGTGGTGGTTCCCGCCATGGCGGGAAGCGCCAACCCCATCGCGAGCATGATCGCGGTTGCAATAAGAGTCTTACGCATAGTCATTACTCCTGGAGCGATGCGATGACCCCCTGTGACGCTGGTACTGCTGGTCCAGCATCGGGTTTTGGCAACTTGCGTGCCATGCATCGCACTGGCGCAGACGACCTTGCGACAGCCTTTAAATCAGCCGCTTGAGCCAACTCTTGATGGGCGAATCTGGCTTCGGTCAGGCTTGCGCGGCGAAAAGTGATTCACTGCTGTTACATGGGCCGATGGCAATCGCGGCCACGCGAGCTCATCACCGCACAGAGATGAGCCCCGCATTCAATGCGTTGCCGCGCTAATCAAAACGGCAAGCTCAACGTGAAACACGTGTATCAAGCCTGATACACCCATGCACACAAAACGATAGCAATGTCGTACAGGGTCCTGAACCAGAACGAAAGTTAAGAAAAAAAGGAGGGAGCCAGCGGCTCCCTCCTTTTTTGTGACAACGCGGTGTCTTCAGCGCTTTTCGATCGGCACGTAGACCTGGTCCTCGGGACCGGTGTAGTTGGCGCTCGGGCGGATGATCTTGCCGTCCTGGCGCTGCTCGATCACGTGCGCGCTCCAGCCGGAGGTGCGGGCGATCACGAACAGCGGGGTGAACATGGCCGTCGGCACGCCCATCATGTGGTAGGCGCTGGCCGAGAACCAATCCAGGTTCGGGAACATCTTCTTCTGTTCCCACATCAACTTCTCGATCTTCTCCGAGACGTCGAACAGGGTCGGGTTGCCGCCCTCGGTGCAAAGCTTGCGCGAGACTTCCTTGATGATCTCGTTGCGCGGGTCGGACACGGTGTACACCGGGTGGCCGAAACCGATGATGATCTCCTTGCGCTCGACACGGGCGCGGATGTCCGCTTCCGCCTCAGCCGCGTTGCGATAGCGCGCGATGATCTCCATCGCCACTTCGTTGGCGCCGCCATGCTTGGGACCACGCAGCGCGCCGATGGCGCCGGTGATGGCCGAGTACATGTCCGAACCGGTGCCGGCGATCACGCGGGCGGTGAAGGTCGACGCATTGAACTCGTGCTCCGCATACAGCACCAGCGACTTGTCCAGCGAGTGCGCGTGCAGCTCGCTCGGCTTCTTGCCGTGCAGCAGGTGCAGGAAGTGGCCCGCGATGGAGTCGTCGTCGGTCTCCGTCTCGATGCGCTTGCCGTTGTGGCTGAAGTGGTACCAGTACAGCAGGATCGAACCGAAGCAGGCCATCAGGCGGTCGGCGATGTCGCGCGCGCCGGTGAGGTTGTGATCCTCTTTCTCCGGCAGCACCGTACCGAGCACCGAGCAACCGGTGCGCATCACGTCCATCGGATGCGTCGCGGCAGGCAGCAGTTCCAGCGCACTCTTCACCGGCGCCGGCAGGCCACGCAGGCGCTTGAGCTTGATGCGATAGGCGTTCAGCTCGGCCCAGTTGGGCAGGACGCCGTGCACCAACAGATGGGCCACTTCCTCGAAGCTGCCCTTGGCCGCCAGGTCATGGATGTCGTAGCCGCGATAGTGCAGGTCGTTGCCGCTGCGGCCCACCGTGCACAGCGCGGTGTTGCCGGCAGCCACGCCTGACAGCGCGACGGATTTCTTGGGCTTGGGAAGGGTTTGCTCGCTCATCGGATACATCTCCTCAATGCATGCGTCTCTGGCCGGCCGCGACCAGCGGATCGCGGCCCGGTGAATGGGTCGGGCCGCTCAGGCCTTCTTGCCTGCGAACAGGGCGTCGAGCTTGTCCTCGTAAGCGTGGTAACCGAGGAAGTCGTACAGCTCCGCGCGCGTCTGCAACGTGTCAATGATGTTCTTCTGCGTGCCTTCGCGACGCACCGTCTCGTAGAAGTTGAGCGCGGCCTTGTTCATGGCGCGGTAGGCGCCGCAGCAATACAGCGCAATGTCGACATTGGCGCTGCGCAGATCGTCGGTGGTGAAGAACGGGGTCGAGCCGAACTCGGTGAGGTTGGCCAGGATCGGCACCTTCACCGCGGCGCGGAAGCGACGGTAGTCGTCCAGCGTCTTCATGGCTTCGGGGAAGATCATGTCGGCGCCGGCCTCGACATAGGCGCAGGCACGATCAATGGCGGCATCGATGCCTTCCACGGCGGCGGCATCGGTGCGCGCCATGATCACGAAGCCGGCATCGGTACGGGCGTCGACGGCCGCCTTCACGCGGTCGACCATTTCTTCCTTCGGCACCACTTCCTTGCCCGGACGATGGCCGCAGCGCTTCTGGCCGACCTGGTCCTCGATATGCACCGCCGCCACGCCCACGTTGATGAACGAGCGGATGGTGCGACCGATGTTGAAGGCGCCACCCCAGCCGGTGTCGATGTCCACCAGCAGGGGCATCTGGGTGGCGTCGACGATGCGACGGGCGTCAGTGAGCACGTCTTCCATGGTCGAGATGCCGAGGTCCGGCATGCCCAGGGAGTTGGCTGCGACGCCGCCGCCGGAGAGGTACAGCGCCTTGTAGCCTACGCGCTTGGCCATCAGGCCGGCGTAGGCAGTGATGGCGCCCATGACCTGGAGGGGGCTTTCGGCGGCAACGGCAGCGCGGAACCGCGCGCCGGCAGATTCAGGATGGGACATGGTGGTTCTCCGAAACCTCACATTCTAGGCGATGCCATGGCAAGGCCATGTCGCGGCGCACTACGCGCCACGGCCGCAGAGTCCACTCTGTCACCGGATGATGTATTGATCAATCTTGATCGATAAGATCAATATATCGCCATGCGCGCCCATTACCTCAATGCCCGAGAAGCCGCCACCCTCCTGGGGGTGAGTCCAGCCACGCTCTATGCCTACGTCAGTCGCGGCAAGATTGATTCGCGGCCCGGCCCGGACGGACGCAGCCGCGAGTATCTCGCCGGCGACATCGAGAGATTGATCGAGCGCAGGCGCGCGGGACGCGGCGCCGCACATGGCGCGGCGCAAAGCCTGACTTGGGGCTTGCCGGTGCTGGAGACGCGGATCTCGCTGATCCGGCCCGGCGGACACTACTACCGCGGCGAATCGGCGCTCACCCTGGCGCGCTCGGGCGCCAGCCTCGAGGACGTGGCCACGCTGCTGTGGGATGGCCAGGGCGATCCATTCGCAGCGGCGCCCCCGGGGAACTGGCCAGAGCCTGTCGGACAGCTGTTGCGACAGCGTAGTCTGCCGCCGCTGGAGCGCACCGCTGCGGCCTTGCCGCTGCTGTCGTTGTACACGCCCTACACCCACAGCACCGACACTGCGCAACGCCGCGAATATGCCGCGCAGCTGCTCCGGCAGACCGCCGCCCTGCTCTGCGCCACCCGCCCGGACCGACGCCCGATTCACCGGCTGATTGCGGACAGCTGGAAGCGCGGCGACGAGGCCTTTGCAGCACTGGTGCGCAGCACGCTGGTGCTGTGCGCCGATCACGAACTCAACGCCTCGGCCTTCGCCACGCGTGTGGCGGCCTCCACCGGCGCCAGCCTGCACGCGGCCGTGGGCGCGGGTCTGGCCGCGCTATCGGGGCCGCAGCACGGCGGCGCCGCGGCGCGCGCGCACGCCTTCATCCAGGAAGCGCTGCGCGAACGTCGCCCGGTCGATCACGTGCGCGAGCGTCTGCGCCGGGGCGACGAGTTGCCGGCCTTCGGACACCCGCTCTACCCCGAAGGCGATCCGCGTGCTGCATTGCTACTGACGATGATCGACGAGATCCGTCCGCGCCCAGCGGGGCTGACGCGTATCCGCCACCTGGTGGATGCGGTGAAGGACTGCAGCGGGCGCGAGCCCAGCCTCGACTTTGCGCTGGCCACGATCGCATGGCTCTACGACCTCGGCGCCGATGCGGCCCTGTCGCTGTTTGCCGCTGGCCGCATGGCGGGATGGCTGGCGCATGCATTGGAACAACAGGATGTGGGTGGCCTGATCAGGCCGCGAGCGAACTATGCGGGGACTTTGCCGGGGCGGGAAGGGTGACTTCCGCTTGCGATGTGGTGCGCCAGATTTACTGGAATCCAGGGCTCTGGATGACTCGCTACGCTCGCCCCTTTCGGGGCCGTCCTGCGGACGTTCTCCGCGCTGCGCGCTTCGTCCGGCCTACGCCGGGATCACGGGCAAAGAACACACGTGAGACAAGATTCGTCCCAGCCCCTCATGCTCGTCATCCCGGCGTAGGCCGGGATCCAGCAGAGATACGAAGCGGTTTTGTCGAACGCACCAGACCTGAACACGCAAAGCCATGGCCCCCAGGCGCCCCTACAAATCCGGCCCCCGCTCCAGCGCGCGCCGCACTTCCTCCAGCGCATTGGGATCGTCCAGTGTCGACAGGTCACCCGGATCGGTGTGCTGGACGAGAGCCTGGAGAGAACGGCGAAGCAGCTTGCCGGAGCGGGTCTTGGGCAAGGCATTGACCACGTAAACGTGGGCCGGCCTCGCCAGGCCACCCAGTTGCTGCACCACGCGCTGCTGCATGCCCATGGCCACCACGCCAGGCTGCTCGGCGACGCCCTGCTTGAGCGTGGCGAACACCACCGGCACCTGCCCTTTCAGATCGTCGTGCACGCCGACCACCGCGGCTTCGGCGCAGGCCGGATGGGTCGAGACCGACTCCTCGATCTCGCGCGTGCCCAGTCGATGCCCGGCCACGTTGATCACGTCGTCGGTGCGGCCGAGGATGGTGGTATAGCCGTTCTCGTCGCGGATCGCCCAATCCAGCGAGCTGTATAGCAGCTCGTTGAAGTGGCTGAAGTAGCTGGAGACGTAGCGCTCGTCGTCGCGCCACACGGTGGTGAGGCAGCCCGGCGGCAGCGGCGGCTCGAACACCAGCACGCCCTTCTGATGCGGCGGCAGTTCCTCGCCGGTGACCTCGTCGATCACCTTCAGTCGATAACCTGGACTGGGCAGGCCGGGCGAGCCGAACTTCACCGGCTTGAGGTCCAGTCCCGGCATCAGGGTGAGCGCGGGCCAGCCGGTTTCGGTCTGCCAGTAGTTGTCGATCACCGGCACGCCGAGGCCCTCGGTGATCCATTGCGCGGTGGGCTCGTCCAGCGGCTCGCCGGCGACGAACAGCCACTTCAGTCGCGACAGGTCGTACTTCTTCAGCCAGCTCGCATCCTGCTTCTTGAGCATGCGGATCGCGGTGGGCGAGGAGAACATGCTGTGCACGCCGTAGCGCTCGCACAGCTGCCACCAGATGCCCGGATCAGGGTTGATCGGCGTTCCCTCATACAACAGCGACGTGGCGCCGCCGATCAGCGGCGCGTACACATTGTACGAATGACCGACCGCCCAACCCACGTCGGACGTGGCGAACATCACCTGCCCCGGCGCGATGTCGAAGATGCAGGTGATCGACATCGCCATCGCGACCGCGTGGCCGCCCACGTCGCGCTGGATCCCCTTGGGGCGACCCGTGGTGCCCGAGGTGTACAGGAGATAGCTCGGCTCGTTGGACTCAAGCCAGGTCACCGGTACTTCAGCGCCTTCGTAGGAGCCGCGCAGGCTGGCGTAATCCAGATCGCGTCCGGCGACACGGGTCATCTGCGGATCGAGCCCGCGATCGACGATCAGCACATGCGGCGGTTTGAAGGTGGATTCCTCCAGCGCCGCATCCACCAGTGGCTTGTACGGAATGACCTTGCCGCCACGCATGCCGGCATCGGCGGCGATGACCAGCTTCGGCTCGGCATCCTCGATGCGAAGCGCGAGGTTGTGCGCGGCGAAGCCGCCAAACACTACTGAGTGGATCGCGCCGATGCGCGCGCATGCCAGCATCGCGAACACCGCCTCGGCGATGTTGGGCAGGTAGATGACCACGCGGTCACCCGTGCCCACGCCGAGCGAGGCAAGTACGGCGGCAAAGGTGTTCACCTCGCGGTAGAGCTCGCGATAGCTCAACTCGCGGGTGATGCCGGTTTCCGTGGAGATCGCCACCAGCGCCAGCTGTCCGCCGCGCGCCTCCAGGTGGCGATCGATTGCGTTGTAGCAGAGGTTGGTCGTGCCGCCGACGAACCAGCGCCGGAATGGCAGCCTTGAGACATCAAGGATCTGCTGCGGCGGCGTGTGCCAGTGGATGCGTTGCGCCTGCTCGGCCCAGAAAGCTTCGGGCTGCTCGATCGAACGCCGATAGAACTCCTCGTACTTCATCGCTCCCAACCTCCGTCCAACTGCTGGTCCGGTCTAGCCTAGACCAGCAGCGGAAGACGGGCTGTGCGACCTTGGTCGAGTCGCGGCGACGTCGACAGCAATGCCTTAGAGGCAGGCCACCGCGGCGTCGCGATAAGCCGAGTTGTATTCCTTCTTGGGATCCTGCGTCTCGTGCATGATCACCTGCGCGCCGGTGCCATCCTGGGTCACGATGAGCAGCATGTTGGCGCCGGCCTTGTTGGTGGCCGTCAGCGTGCTCTCCTGCTTGCCCTCCGATCCACCCACCTGGGCCGTCTCCGACCACTTGGCGCGCACGCACTGCAGATAGGTCGCCACGTCCTTGTTGGTGCGGCTGCTCATCTTGGGCGTGGTATCGCGCAAGCCATGAAGACCGCCGCAAGCCGTCAGCAGCACAGCAAAGGTGGCGATCGCAATTAGTTGCTTCATATCCGGGTTCCAGTCGACGATTCGCTGATTTAACCATGAAGCGCCGTCGTACGGAGATGCCCTCCCCGACGGGGCTGCTAAAAAAAGAAGGGCGGCCGAAGCCGCCCTTCCCATGGCCGATCGACGCGGCTTACTTCTTGGCGAACAGGTGCTCGACGCCGGCGCGCTCTTCGCGCAGTTCCTTGTTGGTGGCGTCCATGCGGGCGCGCGAGAAATCATTCACGTCCAAGCCCTGCACGATTTCGTACTTGCCGTTCTTCACGGTCACCGGGTAGCCGTAGATCACGCCCGGGGCGATGCCGTACGAACCGTCCGACGGGATGCCCATCGAAGCCCAGTCACCTTCCGCGGTGCCCATCGCCCAGGTGCGCATGTGGTCGACGGCGGCCGACGCGGCCGACGCGGCGGAGGAAGCGCCACGGGCCTTGATGATCGCCGCGCCGCGCTGCTGCACGGTCGGGATGAAGTCGCTCTCGTACCAGGCCTGGTCGACCAGCGACAGCGCCGGCTTGCCGCCCACGGTGGCGTGGTGCAGGTCCGGGTACTGGGTGGAGCTGTGGTTGCCCCAGATGGTCATCCTCTTGATGTCGGTGTTGTGCTTGCCGGTCTTCTCGGCGAGCTGCGACAGCGCACGGTTGTGGTCCAGGCGCACCATCGCGGTGAAGCACTTCGGATCCAGGTCCGGGGCGTTCTGCTGGGCGATCAGCGCATTGGTGTTGGCCGGGTTGCCGACCACCAGCACGCGCACGTCACGCTTGGCGTGATCGTTCAGCGCCTTGCCCTGCGGGCCGAAGATGGCGCCGTTGGCTTCGAGCAGGTCCTTGCGCTCCATGCCCGGGCCGCGCGGACGGGCGCCGACCAGCAGCGCGTAGTCGACGTCCTTGAAGGCGACGTTGAGGTCATCGGTGGCGACCACGCCGGCCAGCGTCGGGAACGCGCAGTCGTTGAGTTCCATCACCACGCCCTGCAGCGCGGGCAGCGCCGGGGTGATTTCCAGCAGATGCAGGATCACCGGCTGGTCCGGACCCAGCATGTCGCCCGCGGCGATGCGGAACAGCAGGGCGTAACCGATCTGGCCGGCAGCGCCGGTAACGGCAACACGAACGGGGGCTTTCATCGGGGCAACTCCTTCAACTTGGCTAGGACTTACAAATGACAAGGCCCACGTCACACGACGCGGGCCCCAAGACCATCAGGACAGTTCAGCGAAGAACGCCTGGATGCGTTCCAGCCCGGGCTGCAATTGTGCTGTCGGGCAGGTATAGGAAATGCGCATGGCGCGCGGCTCGCCGAAGGCTGAGCCAGGCACGCAGGCCACGCCCTTGGCTTCCAGCAGCGCGGCGCACAGATCGACATCGCTGTCGATGCGCACGCCGTTGTGGCTCTTGCCGAACGCCACGGAGATATCGGGGAACGCATAGAACGCGCCCTGCGGATAGGGGCACACCACGCCAGGGATCGCTCGCAACGCGTTCACCACGATGTCGCGTTTGCCGGCGAACTCCTTGCACTTCGCTTCGGGCACGTCCTGCGGGCCACCGAACGCAGCGACCGCCGCAGCCGTGATCACTTCCGGCACGCTGGTGATGTGGTTGGAATTGAGCGTGGTGATGGCCTTGGCCACGTTCTCGGGACCGGCGATGAGACCCACGCGCCAGCCCGGCATGCCATAGGTCTTGGACACCGAGTCGACGAAGATCAGGCGATCCTTCAGCTCCGGCTTCACGTGCACGAAGTTGTGGTAGCCGATGCCGTCGAAGACCATCGAGTTGTAAATGTCGTCGGTGACGATCCAGGTATCCGGATACTTCACCAGCACCTCGGCCAGCGCGGCGATTTCATCGCGCGTATAGACCATGCCCGTCGGGTTCGACGGGTTGTTGAACAGGAACACCTTCGGCTTGCGCGCCAGCGCGGCTTCGAGCTGCGCGGGCGCCAGCTTGTAGTTCTGCTCCGGGCCGCAATGCAGCACGTTGGCCTTCGCGCCCACGATGTCGGCGATGTCGCGATAGGTGGTCCAGTACGGCGCGGCGAAGGCGATTTCATCGCCTTCATCCATCAGCGCTTCGGCCAGGTTGTACAGCACCTGCTTGGCGCCGATGCCGATGGAAAGATTGAGGCGGCCATAACCGGTGAAGCCCAGTTTCCCGATGTGCGCGAGGAAGGCATCGAGCAGCGCGTCGGCGCCACGGTTGCTGCCGTACTGGCCGGTATCGTGCTGGAGCGCTTCGCGTGCGGCGGCGTAGACATGCTCGCCAGGGAGGAAATTGGGTACGCCGATCGAGAAGCTGATGATGTCGCGACCGGCAGCCTTGAGCTGCTTGGCCTTCTCGGCGATGACCATGATCGCGCTGGGCTTGGCGCGGCCGACACGCTGGGCGAGCTGGGGCATGACTTCCTCTTGATAGGGGACGAAGACAGCAAACCCGGCGATTTTAGCATGCGGCGGCGCGTCATCCGGTTATCCGATGGTCGGGTCTGTTCCGGGGGACCGGGAACCGACGGCCCGTCATGCCTGCGCCAACAGGGCAAGCAACGAGATGACGCGCGGCAAGCTGGCGTTTCGAAACGCCCTGACGAAGGCATCACGCCCGCACCACCAAAGGCAGGCGCATCATGGGCAGGCCGCCGGCGACCTCGCTTGGAGGCGGGTGTGGGGACGGGGGCAACGGGCACGCTGGAGGCAGCCCGGCAGGACAGTTCAGGAAACCTTACGAACACTCACCAAGGACACACGAATATGCACTGGCTATGGGTGATCATTGTCGGTCTGGTCGTAGGTATCATTGCCAAGGCGGTAACTCCTGGTAAGGAGGCGATGGGTTTCATCATCACCGCCATTCTCGGCATCGCCGGTTCCTTCATCTCCACCTTTATCGGCGAAAAGCTCGGCTGGTGGGGCGAAACCGGACTCGTGCACTTTCTCGGATCGATCGGCGGGGCTGTGATCCTGCTGGTGATTTATCACGCGTTGTTCCGGCGTGGCGCCACCTCGTGACGCCGATTGCCCCGACGGCGCCGTGCGCGCCGTCGGGGTCGCTTCGGCGGGCCGCCCTCAGGCGTTGCCGCCACCGCCGAACAGCTTGCCCGCCAGCGAGGCAAGCGACCCCAGATCGAAGCCGCCCTGCCCCTGTGCCGGCAATTGGCCATCCGGGGTGAGGTGATCCACCGCCTGCGGCAACACCTGCGAGAGCTGGCCCATCAGTTGGCCGGGATCCACGCCAAGCTTGCCTGCCGCTTCCTGCACCGCGGGGCCCAATCCACCATTCTGGAGGGCCTGTCCGAGCTGGTCGCCGGAGATCGCCTGGTTGGCGCCGGTACCGACCCATGACTGCACGGCGTCGCCGAGGCCGTGCTGCTGCAACATCGCCACCAGGCCCTGCACGCCGCCGGCCTTTTCAATCAGCTGGCCCGCCACCGAAATGAGGGTCGAACCTCCGGCCTGGTTGCCCTGGGCCGCGCCGAGCAGATCATTGAGGAAAGACATGACTACATCTCCTTGGGATGGGGAAGACGCACATCGTGTGTCGTGTGGAGCCCTTCGATTCTAGGCCGGCGGCCACGACACCACCGTGAATCCGGGGCAATAAAAAAGCCGCCGTTCGCGGGAACGGCGGCTTCTTCACGTCATGTCGACGAAACGGCTCAGCCGCGCTCGTCGAGCACCGCGTTCCACTCCTTCACGCGGTCGGCCTGGGCGGCCAGCAGCGCGTCGACATCGCCTTCGATGGTGAGCTTCTCGATCACGTCGCCCTGGCGGATGGCGTCGACCACGGCCTGGTCTTCCGGACCGACCACTTCGCCGAACACGCTGTGCTTGCCGTCCAGCCACGGCGTGGCGCCGTGGGTGATGAAGAACTGGCTGCCATTGGTGCGCGGACCGGCATTGGCCATCGACAGCACGCCCGGCTTGTCATGGCGCAGCGAGGCATCGAACTCGTCTTCGAATCGGTAACCCGGACCACCGCGGCCGCTGCCTTCCGGGCAACCGCCCTGGATCATGAAGTCGGCGATCACGCGATGGAACGCCAGGCCATCGTAGTAACCGCGACGGGCCAGGTTGACGAAGCTGGCGACGGTCACCGGGGTCTTGTCCGCATGCAGGCGCAGGTGGATCGGACCGCGGTTGGTGGTCATGGTGACGGTGATGCTCATCGGAAATCCTTGTTTTCAAAGGCAGGACGCCGCGGGCGGGCGTCCTGCGGGCCGGAAAGGATACCCCAGCTGGCGTGATCTGCAGGTCCCTCCCGTCACACCCACCTCAACCGGGGCCCGAGGTCCACGTCGGCGGCAGCGCCAGCGTGGCCGGAGTGAGGGCGCCCTCGCCCCTCGGCGTGGGCGCCGGTGTCGGAACCAGGGCCGGCCATGGCGCGCCTTCATAAAGATGTGCCCACAGTCGGTCCAGCGCGGCATAGCCATAGGGCAACAGCGGCACGTGCCGGTCGCCAAAGCCCGGCAAGGCAAGGAAGGCGTCGAAATGTTGTGCGTACGGCACCTTCCAATAAAGCGGATGGCCACCCTTGCTGCGCAGCCACTGCACGTAAGGCTCAGAGCTGAAGGCCGTGGGCAGCAGGCCGTCGGAAGCCCCGTGCACCACCCACAACGGCAGGCTGGCCCGCGGCGCCTTCACCGTGGTGGCGTCTATGCCGTCGCGTAGGGCCTGGGTGCTGGGATCGGTGTCATCCCACAGCGAGCGCAGGCACAGTGCCCCCGGCAAAGTCGGATCGGCCGAATGATCGGCGCCGCCAAACAGGCCGACGCCGTTGCCCGGCGGAATGCCGGAGGCATCGGACCACCAGGCTGCCCGCATCGCGGGATCGGCCGCGCCCGGCGCCCCACCCTTGCCGATCGCTGCGTAATGAAAGCCGCAGGGCATGTCGGCAGGCCCGCGGCGCATATAGGCGGAGGCGTAGGCCGCGGTGATGGCGCGCCATAGGTCCAGCGCCGTGGAGGAAGCCGCCGCTTCCAGGGCCTCGTCGGTCCAGCCGGCGCCGCGCAGGTGCTGATAGGCCTGGGCCGACTGGGCGCTGACCCGCGAGCCGCTGACCAGGCCGTGCTGATGCAACCGATGGCAGCGCTCCACCCATGCCGGTGGCGCTTCGCCCTTGGCGGTGCGCGCCATCGGCGTCTTGTCGAAGCGCGTGTCCATCAGCGCGCAGGGCAGCCAGATCGAGGCCTCGGTGGCGTAATCGAACAAGGCGCGCCCCTGCTCGGGCACACGCACGTTGGGTTCCAGCGCGACCACGCCGGACAACAGTCGATCTTCATCCAGCCCGGCCGCCTGCAGCACGGCGCCGCCGCCATTGGACAGGCCGGTGGCGATGATGCGCGTGTTCTCCGCAGTGAAAGGCGCCTGGTCAGGGAAGGATTGATTGAGCATGGCCAACCCGAACTGCGCCGCCTGCAACACGTGGCGGCCCCAATCGGCTTCGGGGTTGTCGCCGGAGTGCGCGTGCTTGACCGCGATGCCCTGGCGCGGCGTATCCGCCGACGGTTCAAACTCCAGCATGGCGCGGCCGCGCCTTGCGCGCGTGCCGTCGAGGGTCACGCCGCTGTCCTCCGCCAGGTCGAAGTAACCGGATCCGGCGCCCTTGTCGGTGTAGGCGACGGCGCAACCGCGCGGCAGCCCCCAGGCTCCGGCCAAGGCGATGGCGCCGTAAATGCCGCGCGACCCGGAGGATGCCGTCACCACCAGGCAACGTCGCGATTTGTCAAAAGCGTCCGGCACCTGCAGCAGCACGCGATGCGGCGCATGCGCGCCGGGCAGCCACGCAAACGCCTGGTACTCGCGGCCCGGCACATTCGGTACGGCGCCATAGACATGGCCAAAGCCACCCAGTGGTCCCAGGTCGGCAATGCCCTGCCAGCTCGTCTGGATCGCCCGCCGCCGCAACTCCTCCGCCGTCGGACTCAGCGGATGCGCGAACGGGGCCGGCGGCCCGGCCAGACCGGCCAGGCCCAGTCCGGCGCTGAGCAGGTCGTCGCCCCCGTGGTGCTCGGTGACGCGCACCCCGCCACGCACGAAGTCTGGGGTAGGCATGCCGGTCTCCTTGGTCGCGGGCACAGGCGCACAGGACGCCAGCACGGGCGCCAGCAGCAGCATCCATCGGCAAAGGTGGTAGCCCATCCCGTCCACCTTCCGCAGGCGAAGCATGCCCCCTGGAACGCGCCGGAGTAGAGCATAGGGGCGGTTTCCCCCAGGTGACGGCAGCCCGCTCCAAGGGCGCAAAGACGCTCGCTCGCCCGGGTTTGAGACCGGCGTGGCCTTGCTTCAGGCAATCTGTCACATAAGTACGTATAATCCTCCAGTTAACCCCTCTAAAACCTCACGCGACGGCCCTCGAGCCGCCCGAGTCGACCTCATGTCCATCGAAAATCTGCGCAATATCGCCATCGTCGCCCACGTCGACCATGGCAAGACCACGCTCGTCGATCAGCTGCTGAAACAGTCCGGCACGCTCAATGAGCGCACCGTGCTGGCCGAGCGCGTGATGGACAGCAACGACCAGGAAAAGGAGCGTGGCATCACGATCCTGGCCAAGAACACGGCCATCACCTGGACGGACAAGAAGACCGGCACCAAGAACCGCATCAACATCGTCGACACCCCAGGCCACGCCGACTTCGGCGGCGAGGTGGAGCGCGTGCTGTCGATGGTGGACACCGTGCTGATCCTGGTCGACGCGATGGACGGCCCGATGCCGCAGACGCGCTTCGTGACCCAGAAGGCGTTCGCCATGGGCTTCAAGCCCATCGTCGTGGTCAACAAGGTCGACCGTCCGGGTGCCCGTCCGGAATGGGTGGTCGAGCAGGTGTGGGATCTGTTCGAGAAGCTCGGCGCCACCGACGAGCAGATGGAATTCCCGATCGTCTACGCCTCGGCGCTGAACGGTTACGCCTCGCTGGACGAAAATGCCCGCGAAGGCGACATGACCCCGCTGTACGAAGCGATCATGCAGCACGCGCCGAAGCCGGACGTCGATCCGGAAGGCGGCTTCCAGATGCGCATCAGCCAGCTGGACCACAACAACTTCGTCGGCGTCATCGGCATCGGCCGCATCCAGCGCGGCACCCTGAAGAAGGGCATGCAGGTCGCCGTGATCGATCGCCATGGCAAGAAGCGCCAGGGCAAGATCGGCCAGGTGCTCGGCTTCCTCGGCCTCGAGCGCATCGAGCAGGAAACCGCCGAAGCCGGTGACATCGTCGCCATCTCGGGCATCCCCGAGCTGACCATTTCCGACACCGTCACCTCGCCAGACGTGCCGGAAGCGCTGCCGGCGCTGAGCGTCGACGAGCCGATGATCAGCATGACCTTCCAGGTCAACAACTCGCCGTTCGTCGGCAACAAGGATCTGTCGGGCGGCAAGTTCCTCACCAGCCGCCAGCTGCGTGAGCGCCTGGACCGCGAGAAGGTCCACAACGTGGCGCTGCGCGTGGAAGACGGTTCCGACGCCGACAAGTTCCTGGTCTCGGGCCGCGGCGAACTGCATCTGTCGGTGCTGATCGAAAACATGCGCCGCGAAGGCTACGAGCTGGCCGTGTCGCGTCCGGAAGTGATCATCAAGGAAATCGACGGCCAGAAGATGGAGCCGATCGAGCAGTTGGTGGTCGACATCGAAGAGCAGCACCAGGGCGGCGTGATGGAGCGCCTGGGCATCCGCAAGGGTGACCTGAAGAACATGGTGTCGGACGGCCAGGGCCGCGTGCGCCTTGAATACCTGATCCCGGCCCGTGGCCTGATCGGCTTCCAGAACCAGTTCAAGACTCTGACCCAGGGTTCGGGCCTGCTGTTCCACGTGTTCGACCACTACGGTCCGTACACGCCGGTCGCCATCGCCAAGCGCCCCAACGGCGTGATGATCGCCAACGCCGGTGGCACCACCCCGGCCTACTCGCTCGGGCCCCTGCAGGATCGCGGCAAGCTGTTCGCCGCGGAAGGTGACTCGGTGTACGAAGGCCAGCTGATCGGCATCCACGCCAAGGACAACGACCTCACCGTCAACGCCATCAAGCCCAAGCCGCTGACCAACATGCGCGCCTCGGGCAAGGACGATGCGATCCAGCTGACCCCGGCGACCAAGTTCTCGCTGGAGCAGGCGCTGGACTTCATCGACGACGACGAGCTGGTCGAAGTCACCCCGAAGGAGATCCGCATGCGCAAGAAGCACCTGACGGAAAACGATCGCAAGAAGGCCTCGCGCGCCGCGGGCTGATCGCTCCCAAGCAACGCACGAAGGGCCGCCGCAAGGCGGCCCTTCTGCATTGGGAGACGCCCTCCGCCTGCGATAAGGTGGCTACACCGATCTTCCGCTACGCCCTCGACTCGATGCGACTGAAGACCGTCCCGCTTGCTGTCTCCCTGCTGCTAGCCCCGTTCGCCGCCAATGCGGACGAGGCGGCGCTGTTCGTGCCGCAGTGGCTCGGCGCCCAGTACACCTTCGTCGACCAGCACCAGGACTCGCTGCATTCGCCCTACGAGGGCCCGATGAGCCTGCGCCCGCAGGGTGATACCGCGCGCTCGCACACCTTCGGCGCGTATTTCGGGGTGGCGCTGCCGGGCCACCTGCAGCTCTACACGGACGTGGAAATGTTCAAGGGCGAAGGCGTGTCCGGCGCCACCGGCCTCGGCGGCCTCACTAATGGCGACGTGATCCGCTCGGGCACCGTATCGCTGGGCAAGGATCCCTACCTGGCCCGGGCCTATCTGCGCTGGATGTTGCCGCTGGGCGATGAGACCACGGCGGTGGAGCGCGGGCAGGACCAGTTGCCCGGCCAGGAAGCCGACCAACGCGTCGAAGTGAAGGTCGGCAAGATGGCTGTGAACGACGACTTCGACAAGAACCGCTACGCCGGCAGCACGCGCACGCAGTTCATGAACTGGTCGCTGTTCAACAACACCGCCTGGGACTTCGCCGCCGACACGCGTGGCTACACCCTCGGCGCCATGCTGGCCTGGATCGAGAGCGGCTGGAGCCTGCGCTACGGCATCTATCGCATGCCGTACGAGGCCAATGGCCAGCGCCTGGTGAGCGCACTGAGCGACTCGCGGGGCCAGCAAGTGGAGCTGACCGTGCAACCCCGGCCCGACGGCTGGGCGCTGCGCTTCCTCGCTTTCAGCAACATCGCGCGCATGGGCATCTATCGCGACGCCATCGCCATCGCACTGGCGACCGGCGAACCACCCGACATCCGCGCCGACGACCAGCCCGGGCGGCACAAGTACGGCTTCGGACTCAACGGCGAACTGCCACTGGCGGACGATGGCGACACCGGCCTGTTCATGCGCGCCGGCTGGAACGATGGCCGCACCGAGTCCTTCGTATTCACCGAAGTGGACCGCACGCTCAGCGGCGGCTTCCAGCTCTCCGGCGTGCATTGGGGCCGCCCCACCGACCACGTCGCCGTGGCGCTGAACGTCAACGGCTTGTCCCCCGACCACCGCGAATACCTCGCGCTGGGTGGCAATGGCTTCGTGCTCGGCGATGGCGCCCTGAACTACGGCCGGGAGCAGATCCTCGAGGCGTACTACAGCTTCACCCCCATCGCGCACCTGACGCTCAGCCCGGACCTGCAGCTCATCCACAACCCCGGCTACAACCGCGACCGTGGTCCTGCCCGCTTTGTTGCTCTGCGCGCACACCTGGAGTTCTGACGTCTCGGTTCCGGCGCGCGACGAAGGGGCCGCAGCCGCATCGCTCCGTGGACTCTTCGCGATACGGCGCACGCCCCATCCAGGAAACCTCAGGCCGGCAGTTGCGCCCGTTCCAGCGCCGCTATCCGCCGCTCAAGCCGCGGACCGAGGTAACAATGCGAACCGCACGGCAGCAGGCCGGCCTCGCCGAACGCCTTCAGGTACCAGGACGGCGCGCGCGAGTGGAAGCCATCGAGGTCGCCATCCACCCCATCCTTGTTGGTGAACACCTCGAGGAAGGCCACGCCCTCCAGCATGTCGCTGATGCCGGCGAGGCCAGCACGGATTTCGGCGGGCTTGAGGTAATGCAGTACGTCCGTGCACACGATCAGGTCGAAGCGGTGATCGAAGCGCAGATATTCCAGTTGCCCGAACCGAGCCAGCCCGATATTGCGACGACGTCCGTAGCGCGCCACGGCGTACTCGCTGGCGTCCAGCCCCTGGTAATGGATGCCCGGCCGCAGCGCGCGCAGCGGCGCCCGCCACACCCCCTCGCCGCATCCCACGTCCAGCACGGTTCGCACCGGCCGCCCCAGGTAGTACTCGGCCTGCGCCACCACCATCGCCACCTTGCGCCGAAGCTCGGCAGGCGAACCCACGGAGTGGTCGGGATGGCGATACCACTTGTCGAAATAGGCTTCGTCGTAAACCTTGGGCACAGCGGATCTCCGGCAAACGTCCCATTTTAGGGCCTGCGCACGATGATCGCCGAGGGCGCCGGGAATCACCTGCCATGAACATGCCTTGGCCCAGCATAGGTCTGCAGGAACTGGGACCCGTCCACCATGCCCACGATCCGCATCCGCATGACCGGCAACCGCGACGACGCGGATACCCTACTTACGATCCTGCACGGCATCGACGGCATCGAGCACGTCGAAGAGCTGGACGATGAAACGCCCTTTCCGCGCGACGACGCCAGCTCCGGCGATCTGACCGAAGACAACAGCAGCGAGCTGTTCCTCATCGAGGTACGGGCGGCGGACCAGCTGCATGCCGCCGCAGTGCGCGCCGTGACCGAAGTCGAGGCTGGCCTGCTTGGAGCCGTCGTCGAATTCGTCGACGAGTTCTGACTCCGTTCGCCTCCGCATGGAGCGCCCGCCGGTCGCTCCCGGGCCGTATTCGTCGCCCGCGACCGCCGTATGAATCTGCGCCCAACGGACACGCCGCCGGCCCCGAAAACTCAGTAAGCCGGACGTCAACTACCGCGTTGACACTGCCGAGCCAACGCCGTCGTTCCACCTTGCCACCAGGAAACCCGACGCATGCGCGACACCCCGAAACCGCCTTCCGGCGGCATCCGCCCCCTGCTGGTGACCCTTGGCCTGCTGCTGGCGCTCGGCCCCGCCGGCGCCATGGCGCGGGATCCTCGCCCGCTTTCCCCGGATGACGTGGCCTGGCTGCGCCGCGATGGCTTCGAGCTCGACAGCACCACCGTTTCCCGGTATCGCGACCTGGGCCGATCGCGCTTCCTCGAGCTGCAGGTCGACGGCTACGAGGGCGATGACTTGCCCGCCCAGGTCACCGCGCTGATCAACACTTACGAGGTGGCCACCACCCCGATCGAGCAACTGCTCACCAACTTCCGGGACGAGCAGGAGAAGATCAAGAACATGCCGGACGGCGACGCCAAGAACGACGCCAAAAAGGCCCAGCAGCAACACGGCAACGACTTGCTGCAGCAGGCTCAGCAGATCGAAATGCTGCAGGCCATCTATGGCGAGAACCAGCTGAAAGAACAGATGGTGTGGTTCTGGCTGAACCATTTCAGCGTGTACGGCGCCAAGGGCCGCGTACGCTGGGTGGCCAACGACTATGTGCAGAACACCATCCGCCCCCACGCACTGGGCAAGTTCCGCGATCTGGTCATGGCCACGCTGCAAAGCCCGGCGATGATGGAGTTCCTGGACAACGCGCAGAATGCCAAGGACCACGTCAACGAGAACTACGCGCGCGAACTGATGGAGCTGCACACGTTGGGCGTGGGCTCGGGCTACACCCAGCAGGACGTGCAGCAACTGGCGCTGATCCTTACCGGCTCGGGCGTGGCGCCGCTGCGTGATCGCCCGGGCCTGCAGCGGCATCCGCGCTACGCCGCGATGTTCGTGCGCAAGGGCATGTTCGAATTCAACCCCATGCGCCACGACTACAGCGACAAGGTGCTGCTCGGCCAGAAGATCAAGGGCAGCGGCTTCGACGAAGTGACCCAGGCGGTCGATCTGATCACCCGCCAGCCAGCCTGTGGGCAGTTCATCTCCAGGAAGCTGGCCGAGTACTTCGTGGCCGACGAGCCGCCGCCGGAGTTGGTGGCCAGGATGGCCAAGACCTTCCAGCGCACCGATGGCGACATTGCCGAAGTGCTGCGCACCATGCTCGACTCCAGGGAACTGGCCGAGAGCTACGGCAAGAAATTCAAGGACCCGATGCAGTTCGTGGTGTCCTCGGTGCGCATGGCCTACGGAGACAAGGCCATCGCCAATGGCAAGCCGCTGCTCAACTGGCTCAACCAGCTGGGTGAACCGGTGTTTGGCCGACTGACGCCCGATGGCTGGCCGCTGGACGGCAGCGGCTGGTCCAGCTCCGGGCAGATGGCCAAACGCTTCGAGATCGCCAACGCGATCGGCACCGGCAACAATCGCCTGCTGACGCCCGAGGGCACGCCCAAGATCGGCGGCGACTTCCCGATGCTCACCACGCGGCTGTACTACGACACCTTTGACCCACGCCTGACCCCGTCCACGCGTGACGCGCTGGCCAAGGCCACCTCCCAGCAGGAATGGAACACCTTCCTGCTCTCCTCACCCGACTTCAACTATCGCTGAGGCCGACCGCCATGAATCGCCGCGAATTCCTGCTCGCCGCCGCTGCCGCCGTCGCCGCACCCGCCCTCACCTTTTCCGGCAGGCTGTTCGCCGCCCCTGCCAACAGCCCGCGCTTCCTGCTGGTGTTCCTGCGTGGCGGCTACGACTGCAACAACCTGCTAATTCCGTACAGCAGCGACTTCTACTACGAGTCGCGCCCCACCCTGTCGATCGCCCGGCCCGATCCCTACAACCAGAACAGTGCACTCGGCCTGGATGCCGAATGGGGCCTCAATCCGGTGTTGCGCGAGTCGCTCTACCCGCTATGGCAGAAGCGCCAGCTGGCCTTCGTGCCGTTTGCCGGCACCGACGACCTCTCGCGCAGCCATTTCGAAACGCAGGACAACATCGAATCGGGCGAACCGAGCAGCGCGCGCAGCGACTACCGCTCCGGCTTCCTTGCGCGCCTGTCCGGGCAGATGACCAATGTGCCGTCGATCGCCTTCACCGACGCCCTACCCCTGACCTTCCAGGGCGCCAACCACGACATCCCCAACATCTCCCTGCGCGGCAACTCCAAGCCGGTGTTCGACGATCGCCAGGCCGGCATTCTTGCGGGCATGTACCGCGACACCTCACTCGCCTCGGCCGCCGCCGATGGCCTGGAACTGCGCCAGACCGTCTCGAAGGAATTGCAGGACGAGATGATGAAAGCCAATCGCGGCGCAGCCAACGCCAAGAACTTCGCTGACGAAACGCATCGCATCGCCACCATGATGCGCGACCAGTTCCGGCTCGGCTTCGTTGATGTCGGCGGCTGGGACACCCACGTCAACCAGGGCAGCACGACCGGCGGGCTGGCCAATAACCTGACCAACCTCGGCAAGGGCCTGGCGGCCTACGCCGACGCGCTCGGCGACGAGTGGAACAACACCGTGGTGGTGGTCGTTTCGGAATTCGGCCGCACCTTCCGTGAGAACGGCAACAAGGGCACCGACCATGGGCACGGCACGGTCTATTGGGTGCTGGGCGGCAAGGTCAACGGCGGCCGCATCGCCGGCTCGCAGGTGGCGGTGAATGCCCAAAGCCTGCTGCAGAACCGCGACTATCCTGTGCTCACCAACTACCGCGACATGCTCGGCAGTCTGATGGGGCGCATGTGGGGGCTGTCCAACAGCCAGCTGCAGACGGTATTCCCGGGCTCCAAGCCGCGAGACCTCCAACTCGTGTGACCCACCGAATCACCTCTCCGTGCGCAACAAGCCAGCGGAGAGGTGATGACGGCTTACCCACGATCGTTCACGCAGCCCGCTCAACCGAAGGCACCAGCAAGCCCTTGGCGATATGGCCATGCAACTTGCCCAGACCGCGCACCAGGTGCAGCGTGGCGAACAGCAGGATGATGCCGATCACGCAGAGCACGATGCCATCGCCAAGCGTCGGCACGTGCGGCCCCATGCCCCAGTTGATGGTGATCTGGTCGTTGGTAAACCAGCCGAAGGCGTCGTACCGACCGAGCAGATAGGCGACCGGCGAGGCAATGAAGGCCAGCGATACCGCCATCAGGGTCACCGTCAGCGTGAAATACAGGATGCCCAGCGGCAACATCAGGACCATGTAGAACAGCGTGGTCCAGGTGCGTCCGTCGGTGAAGATGGCGCCGATGCGCTGCCACAGCGTCTGCCCATGGCGCACCGGATACGGCGGCCGGCGCGGCATGCGCACGCCCAGCATGGTTTCCACAATACGGCCTTCCAGCAGCGACAGAGCGCGGACCGTACCGAGGAACAGCACGATGAAGGGGATGCCGATGATCAGCACGGACAAACCCATCGACAGCGACACACCGGTCACCGCCCACACGAAATAGAAGATGCCGGTGGCCAGCGCGAGCACCATGTAGAACATGGCGCCCCAGGTGCGCGAATCGGCGGCCACGCCAAAGAAGCGGCCGAAGATGGAGCGACGCTTGGGCGCCGGCGGCGGACGCAGCGCGCGCTGGATCTTGATCTCCTGGTCGCGGTAGATGTCCGCCACTTCGTCCGGCGCGCCATAGGTGCCCACCACATGAGCGAGCATGTCCGCCTCGCTGCGTTGCGGGTTTTCCGCCAGTTCCGAGCGCAGATGTTCCTCGGCGTCGTACAAGGCATCCTGGATCAGCGCCGGATCCGCCCCGCGCAAGGCTGCGCGCAGCTGTTCGAGATACTCGGCGATCGTGCGTGGCATGTTCATTACACCCCTCCTTGCAGAACGGCGTCGACGGAGTCGCGCGTGGCGTTCCAGGCATCCACCCAGTTTCGCAACACCTCGCGCCCCGGTTTCGTGATGCGGTAATAGCGTCGCGGCGGCCCGCTGATGGATGGCTCCACCTCGCTCGCCAGCAACCCCGCCCCCTCCAGGTTACGCAGCACGGGATACAGCGCGCTCTGCTTGCCCGCCAGCACGCCCTCACCCACCTCTTCCAGCCGCTTGGCGATCTGGTAGCCATACATCGGCTGCCGCGACTGCCCGAGCACGGCCAGCAGCACCAGCGACACGGTGCCCGCCGACAGCTCCTTCTGGAATTTCTTCAGATGGCCGGTGTTGTCTTCCACAACCCACCCGCACTGCTACTTACCTTGGAGTAAAGCATAGTGTTCAGTTAACACTAGTGCATGGGCCTGAAGTCATGGCCCAGGCGTCGATTTGGATGGTCACGCGCAGCGCTCAGCCAGCCCAAAGTCGGCTGAGCGCTTGAGAGATTCACCATACCCCTGGGGTCCAGCAGACGGCGGCCGTCCAGGACCCTTCATCCCCATGGCAGATGAGAAGTCGACGGGCCGCCCTTCCGCTGGTGCGAAGCCCTTTACCAGCGCTGGTGAACGTGAGGCGCAATATGCCGCCGATAGATTTCACGCACGCTCTGCATAACCTCATCAGAGAGAGGCGCGAGGCTCGCCGCACAGGCGTTTGACGCTGCCTGCACCGCGTTCTTGCTGCCCGGAATGACGACGGAGACGGCGTCCTCCATCAAAATCCAGCGAAGCGCGAGTTGCGCCATGGAAGCGTCCACCGGCACGAGGCCGCGCAGCTCGTCGACGGCTTTCAGGGCGACGTCATAAGGCACGCCGGAGAACGTCTCGCCGACGTCAAAGGCCTCACCATGGCGATTGAACGCGCGATGGTCGTCTGACGCGAATACCGAATCAGCGGACATCTTTCCTGTCAGCATGCCGCTCGCCAGCGGTACCCGCGCAATGACCGCCACGTTCTTCTCGCGCGCCTGCCTGAAGAACAGCTCCGCTGGGCGTTGGCGGAACATGTTGTAGATAATCTGCACCGAAACCACGTTGGGATACTCGATCGCCTTCAGTGCTTCCTCGACCTTTTCGACAGACACGCCGTAGAAGCGGACCTTGCCGGCAGCGACGAATTCGTCCATCGCATCGAACACCTCGGGGCGGTAATAAACTTCCGTCGGCGGGCAATGCAGCTGGACAAGGTCGAGCACATCGACGCCCAGGTTGGAAAGGCTCCTGTCGATGAAACCGGCGAGCTCACGCTTGCTCGCATAGCCGCTGGTCACATGCGGATCGAGCCGGCGTCCGAGCTTGGTCGCCACAACAGGCCGCTCACCGCCACGTTGGCGCAATACGTCCCTGATGATCCGCTCCGACCGACCGTCGCCATAGACGTCCGCCGTGTCAATGAAAGTGACGCCACTGTCGAGCGCGGCGTTCAGTGCGGCCTTGGCGTCGTCTTCAGCGACGCTGCCCCAGGCGCCGCCGATGGCCCAGGCCCCGAAACCGACTTCCGACACGTTCCAGCCGGTCCGCCCAAATTTCCTCTTCGAAAGCGTCATTCTTGTGTTGGTCCTGTGCTCTTCGTACTACGTCGTTGGTTTTTATATGGGTGACAACTCAACGGAATTCCGGCTCGCCCCGCGCATCTTGCTGAAGCGCCGCGCCGAGCCGTCGCTGCCTGGCTGCACCACCAGCGACGCTGGACGCGGATCTCCGCCCCAGGTCGAAAGGGTGCGCAGTGGCTAGCGCGCTGACCGACATATTATGACCCGAGCATGCCCTGACCGCTTAAGCCTCGCGCGCGGACGCAACAACGCTGCAAGTGAGAGCGCGCTAAGCACGCCGGCCCGCAGTGACCTGCGAGGCATAGTCAACGGAGAGCAACCACGTCTGCCCGTGTCCGAGAACAGAGGGGCTTGGTCCTAGCGTCGCACCGTATAAGTGGGACGTTGACGATCCCACACTTCACCGGCTTCGACGGTCACACGACGAACCGGGTCGCTGAGGCGCATCTGCTGTGCCTCGTTGTCGGCCGCTCGCCACACCGGATAACGGCCGACCTCGACTGGCAGGTAGCCCTTCCATAGAACGACCACCCAGGAACCTTCGGTCATCGTGGTCGTTGTGTTTTGATTCCTGCTCATGGTCTCTGGACCCGAGCTTTCGCTGCCGGCGGTAGTGCGAGTATCACGTGCAAAAGGCGACGCCTGCGTGACGGGAGAGACTCATGCACTGAACACATGACGCTTGTTACTTCGCGATTCAGCGCGCCATTCGGCATGGACGGTAGAGAACACTCTTTATCCGTAACCCAAGCATGACGCACGCACCACAGAGGCGGAGCCTCCGCCCCTACTGACCACCAATGCCATAGTGAGCCTGTATGTCGAACATCTTGACGCGAAGCCATTCGTAATCTTCGATCGCGACGTTCTCGAAAGCGTCGTCGGCCACGTCAGCGAAGGCCATGGCAAGGTCGACCTCATCGGCTCCCTTCTCCGTCCAATGCGGAATGGACGCCTCCAGGTCGTTGATGATGAGCTGCAACTCACTGCGCGTTTTCATCGAGTCACCTCACAGTCGGCGCCATTCGTACGTTGAGAAGGAGCAGCGACCCGGGTGGCCATGCGGGCGCAAGCTCATTCCATGATGTGCCGCCCACAGTTCGACCTTGCCTTGTGCAGCCGCCAATGAGCCGCACTCAAACGTGCAGCCCTGCCTAGAGCTGATGTTGGGATACCAGATCACTACCCATCGGTCGCCCTGCTGGAGAACAGTGGCGAACCGGTCCGAGACGTGCGGTTCGACCAGCCTGGCCAGGTAGTTGTTTGTGGGCAACCCATCCATGGTGAGACGCTCCCACTCGATGACGAGTTGCGCGTCCATCACCCGACCGTACGCCGCACCTCTCTAACCTATCGTGAAGCACGTGTAGTCCACTGGCCGCTGTTGGCACGGGAAGTTCGATCTGCCTGACTTGGAGATGTCCGTTTTGTTTCTGTATCGGAAATAACGCATCGGGCTTCATTTGGAGAAAAGCGCCGAACCTTCAAGGCCGGCGCCTTCGAACCGACACGCTCTGCATTGATGATGAAGGCGATGGCATCCGATCTCGTCACGCGACAGCGCTGCTCGCATCCATGAATGCCCGCAACAGCGCTTCGCGATTGCCGCCAATTAGCCGGCCACCGTTACCCGCTTTCCATCAGGCCTGCCCCGACTGGCGCGAAAGCCACCAGCCGTTGATCGCGGCCAGGGCCATGGGAATGGCGCCGAAGATGATCATCACCAGGTCCCCCGGCATGCGCAGCCATTCGATGAGGCGGGAACGGGACGCGTTGACGTAGTCAAAGCCACGCGCATGCCAATAGCCGTTCACCATCACATCCCACACCTGCAGCACACCGCTGGGGAAAAGGCTCATCACCAGCATCATCGCCAGACCGATGTTGACGCCCCAGAACCCGACCTTGATGTACTTCTCCACGGCGGGCCAATGCTTGTCGTCGGTGGTCTGCCTCAGCACGAACACCAGCAGGGCCAGCGCCAGCATGCCGAATACTCCCAACATGGCGGCATGACCGTGGTTGGGCGTGAGCTGGGTCCCTACCTCGTAATAGCTGACGATCGGAAGGTTGATGAGGAAGCCGAACACGCCCGCGCCAACGAAGTTCCAGAAGCCCACCGCCATGAGGAAGAAGAACGTCCATTTGTGCGGTATCTGGACAACCCCGCCGCGATCGTCACGCTGCCCCTGCGTGGTGCGTACAAAGTCCCACGCATCGAGCGTCAACAGGGTCAACGGCACCACTTCGAGGGTGGAGAACATGGCGGACAAGGCCATGTTGAACTGTGTTTGCCCGCTGAAGTACCAGTGGTGGCCAGTGCCGATCAGGCCGCCAAGGAAGTAAAGGATGGCGTCGAGATAGATCACCCGCATGGCCGTGGTCAGGCGCGTCAGGCCGAGCTGGTAGAACACGACGGCCACCACCGTGGTGGCGAAGAACTCGAAGAAGCCCTCGACCCACAAATGGATGATCCAGAAGCGCCAGGTATCGACCACGGTCCAGTTGGTCTTGGCGCCGAAGAAGAGCGCAGGAATGTAGAAGACCGGGATCGACAACGCAGCCAGCAGGAAGACGCGCGCAAGCGGGCGGGCCTCTGTCTGGACCACGTCGCGTGGCCGGGCAAGAAACCAGAGCAGCGCAAACCAGCCGAGCAGGCCCACCACCAGCAGGTACTGCCAGATGCGTCCCAGCTCGAGGTACTCCCAACCCTGATTGCCCAACCAGAACCAAAGGTCGCCCAGTCGCTGTGCGATGCCTGCCCATTCACCGAGCAGGCTGCCGAAGATGACGATGGCGAAGGCCACGAACAAAAGGTTTATCGCCATCGCCAGCCATTGGGGTTCGTTGCCGCGCAGCGATCGTGCGAGGAACAGGGCAGCCGCAACATAGGAAGTCGCGATCCAGAAGATCGCCGTCTGCAGGTGCCAGGTGCGCAGCAAGTTGCTGGGAAAAATGCGCTCCAGCTCGAAGCCGTAGAACGTACCCGGGTCTGCGCGGAAGTGCGCCACTGCGCCACCGATCAGTGTCTGCGCGAGGAACAGGACGGCGACCACGACGAAGAACTTTGCCAGCGCGCGCTGACCCCGGCTCGCCTGCCCGGGAATCACTCTTGGCAAGGCACGATGCCCGCTGCTCACCCAGCCGAGGTAGTCGAATTTGCCGAAGGCGAGCAGCACCGCGGCAATGCCGCCCAGCAGCATCACCAGGCTCAACGCGCTCCACAGCAGCGCGCCACTCGGCGCGACGTTGCCCACCGCCGGATCGAACGGGAAGTTGTTGGTGTAGGAATAGGGATGGCCAGGCCGATTGGCCACCGAGACCCACGCCGCCCAGCTGACGAAGGCGCTGAAGTCGTGCAGTTCCTTCGGATCGGTGATGAGTCCGCGCGTGAGCCCCGCATTGCGCGTGGGCTCCTGGAAGTACTGCGCCCAGTAGGCAGCCTCCTGCTTGAAGGCCGCCACTTCGGGCTCGGTGAGTGAAAGGCGGTCGCTGCCCGCGTCATAGCGGTTGATCTTCAGGATCACCGCCGCCTGGCTCCGGACCGAGGCCTGCTGCATGGGATCCAGCGTGGCCCACGCTTGCCCATATTGCCGTTGGGCGAGTTGCTCTTCGGTCGCCACTCCCATCCGATGCAGCGCCTCGGCGGCGAAGTCAGGCCCCAGGTAAGCGCCGTGCCCCCAGATGCTGCCGTTGTCCATCAGCCCGTATTTCAGGAACACGGCCTGGCCGGCGCCGACATCGTCGCTGGTGTACAGGACAGCGCCGTCCGGGCCCAGCACCTGCGAGGGGATGGGCGGCGCATGGCGATAGGCCAGCCCGGTGATGCCGATGAGCATGGCGAATCCGAACACCATCACCAGCAGCACGGATCGCAGCCACCAGGGCGAAAGGCGATCTTCATCCACGCGCATTCCAACGACAGCCTCGTTCATGACTACGAGCTCCCTTTGGTTTCCCCGGAATTGCGCCGAATGGCGGAAGAGCCAGCGCGCTCGGCGACTGAAAGTCTATGCCGCAAGCTGCGTGAAAGCCGCGCGATGACCTGGCCGTAGCAGGCCCCGGGGATCTCGGGGACTGTCACTGATCGCCCAGCGAGGGGGCGGCAGTGTCAGCCATGGACGCACCCAGACATCCTGCGCCTAGCTAGCAGGACAAAAGCCGTTGCAACGCTTCAAAGGTCCGATCCATGTCCTCGGTGGTCGTACGCCAGTTACAGATGGCCACGCGCAACATCGGCTCACCATGCAGTACCGACGGCGTCACGTACGCGGAGCCGTCGCGATGCAGTGCCTTCTGCAGCAGAGCGACGGCCGCGGCATCCGCCCCGACTGGCGCAAAACAAACCACGTTCAGGCGTACAGGCGCCACCAGTTTGAAGCGGCCATCACCCGCAATGAGGGCGCCCAGGTGACGCGCGGCGGCGCAGTTGCGCTCCACCACTTCGGCGTAGCCCTCGCGACCGTAGGCGAGCAGCCCCATCCACAGAGGAAGTGCGCGGAAGCGTCGTGAATTCTCAGGCGCCAGATGCAGGAAGTTGTCCGGTGTCGGTTCCGGGGCCGGCAGATAGTCGGAGTGGTTCTTGAAGACTTCGATCTGGAGCGGCAGGTGCGAAGTGAAGGCCACCGCGCAGTCATAGGGCACGTTCAGCCATTTGTGGGCGTCAACGGTGACGGAGTCCGCCGCTTCGATGCCCGCCATCAAACCGCGCCGACCTGGTGAGGCTGCCGCCACCCCGCCGAATGCCGCATCGACGTGCAGCCAAAAGGGGTAGCGCTGTTTGAGCTCGGCGATGGCGGCGATGTCGTCGAAGTCCACCGTATTCACGGTGCCTGCGCTTGCGACCACGATGCTTGGCTGATCGCCACGTTCACGCAGTGCCTGCTCCAACGCCGCCACGTCGCAAGCCTCACGGCCGCGCAGCTGCGGCATCGCTTGAATCGCATTTCGCCCCATGCCCGCCATGCTCAGCGCCTTCAGCGTGCTTGAGTGCGCGCTGGCGGAGAACACTGGCGTCCGCGGCAAGCCATGCAAACCATTCGTTGCCACGTCCACGCCGAATTGATGCCCGACCCATTGCCGCGCCAAGGCCATGCCCACGTAGTTCGCCATGGTCGCGCCGGTGACGCAAACACCCGTCCATGACGAGGGCCAGCCAAGCAGCTGCTTGAGCATGTCCAGCGCCTGCAGCTCAACCGCAGATGCGCACGTATCACCGTTCTTCTGCGCGTTCTGGTCATAAACGCTCACCAGCCAGTCGGCCGCCACCGAGGCCGGCGTGCCACCGCCCGTCACGAAGCCGAAGTAGCGCGGCCCCGGGCTGCCGGAGAGCAACGCCGAGTAATTCTCCTCAAACCGTCGCAAGGCTGCCTGGGCGCCCTCCCCTTGTTCCGGCAAGGCGGGACATGTCGGCAGGCTCGGCGGAAGGTTCGCCGCCGCCGGGCGCTCATCCAGCGATGCCAGGTAGTTGCCCGCCATGGCGCGTGCTTGATCAAGAATTTCGTCGAACGAAGCGAGATCTTCCTTTAGACGGTCGTACATGGAACCCCTCGATGCTGTATCTGGCAGGCGCGAGACAAATCTCAGGGACCGATATAGCCTGCTTTGACCGAACCAGTCCACTCAAGCCCGACGGACGCAGCATTCATTGCCACGCAACGCAAGAACCTGAGATAATTGAAGATTATTCTTTTCTCGCCAGGCGTCCTTATGTACATCGGCATCGACTTCGGCACCAGCTATTCGGCCGCTGCCGCCATCAGGGACGGCGAACTCACCTTGGTCCGCTTTGGCGATGCGGAGCAGTTCCGTACCGCGGTGTACTTCCCGGAACTCGTGCCCGATCCGAACGATTTCGAGCTGACGCCCGAACTCGAAGCGCAAGTGGAGACGCATATCCGTTCGGCCCGTAATGACCTGCGCCAGCAGGCGGCCGCCGCTGCTGCCCGTGGCCAGGCGCCCGTGACGCGCACGGATGACGAACTGCGCCGCGATGCGCTGCGCGTCGTGCGTCGTCAATGGATGGAAGAACAGGCGCGCGCCGCCACCACGTCCGTCGCCAGCTTCCAGCATGCTTTGTTTGGCGAAGAAGCAGTGGAGGGGTATCTGGAGAGCGGTGGCGGCAACCTGATCGAATCGCCCAAGTCGATGTTCGGGTATCGACTGGATCCGCAGGTGCGCAAGGTCATCGTGCACATCGCCACGCACATCCTCGAACACATCCGCCTTACCGCGAGCCGGCAATTCGGTGAACCGGTGCGCGGCGCGGTGATCGGCCGTCCCGTGGAGTTTCGCAGCTCGATGGGCGCGGCCGGGTCGGAACAGGCCATCGAGATACTGCGCGAAGCCGCCGCCACGGCGGGCTTCGACGAAGTGCGCTTTCTGGAAGAACCCGCCGCCGCCGCGATGCACTACCACAAGAGTCTGGCGGACAGGCAGCATGCGCTGATCGTCGACATCGGCGGCGGCACCACCGACGTCACCCACGCGGAACTTGGTGGTGCGGCGTCCCCGCTCATTGCGCGCAACTGGGGCCTGCCCAAAGGCGGTACGGACCTCGACGTGGGCGTGAGCCTGCACAGCTTCATGCCACTGATGGGCAAGGACATCGTGCGCGTGCCGCAGCATCAGTTCGTGGAAGCGGCCAGCGTGCACAACCTGCCCAAGCAACGTGAATTCCGCAAACAGAACTATCGCCTGGTCGCCGCCCCCTACGGCCCCCGCCTGCGCGCGCTGCAGGAGCTTGGCGCCACCACGCGACTCAACCAGGCCGCCGAGCGCACCAAGATCAACCTGAGCGGCGCGGCGACCTATCGCGCTCCACTCGATTTCATCGAGCACGGCCTCGCCGTCGACGCCAGTCGCGACGATCTGGACACGGCTATCGAGCCTTTTCTCACGCAACTGGAGCGCACGCTCGCCACTGTGCGCGGCGATCTGCCCACCCTGCCGGCCAGCGTCTTCCTCACCGGCGGTACTTCCCGCTCACCGCAGGTGAAAGCCAAGGTCGCTGCATGCTTCCCGGAGATTCCCATGGTGCATGGTGATCCCTCGCTGGGTGTGGTCTCTGGATTGGCCGTGGCGGCAAGCGAAGCGCCATTGCTCGCGGCGGCGTGAAGCTTCGCGCGGTCATTTAGCGGGCGGTTGTCGATCCCTGCTGATGGGCGACGCTCGATGTTTCCACTGAAAGCCAGGATTTGAGCCCCTAACGGCCCAATGGTCCATGGATTCGTCGTCGAAGCTGCGTCTGGATTCGTTCTGGCAAGTCCGCCATGGTCGATAGACCGGCGGTGATAGCGGCACGCACTCATCCCGCCTGGCTACTGCTTCCAACTGCCGGAACATGGTTCGGGTCAAGCCGCACGGGAATCAGGATCTTTTGATCCGCGTCCTTTTTGGAGAGGGGCTGAAAGCGCCACTTTTTCACCGTGGCGACCGCATCTGCATCCAGTTGGCGGTAGCCGGAGCTCTTCTCGATCGTCGCGCTGGCGACCTGTCCGTCCGGGTGGACCGTGGCGAGCACCATGGCTGTTCCGCCGACGAGGGCGCCCGACGAATCGCGAGGCCAACTGTCAGCCATCGAGGGTTTTGCATTCGAGCAGGCCATCGTGCCTACCGAGCAGAGCAGCGCGAGGGATGCCACGCGAACCACGCGAATTTTCATCAGACCTTCATCATTCGAAACGGGCGCAAATAATCAGCGAGGAACATGTCTGCTTCAAGTCGGCAGCATGCCTGCTCCAGATCGGGAGCCAATGGCGCGCCAATCCTCGGCCGCGCCCTTCCTCGCTGCACTTCGGCCTCGGCCATAGATCCACCTCGGTCGTACCGGCCATAACCTACGGCGAGTTCGCATTGGGATCGAAGGAAAGGCTATTCTCTGTCCGGTGCGAACCGGGAGGGCGTATGCGACTCATCAGAACGATGGCGTTTCTGTGTGCGCTTGGCTGCGCTGGCTGCTCGGGCGCCGATTCCTCCCAGCCTTCCAAGGAGGCATTTACGCTCGTATGCGACGCGGCATACAGCAGCGGCGCCCACGCATCCTTCACTTTCCTGGTGGACCCGCCAAACCAACGCGTGGACAAATATCCAGCGAAGATCACGCCCAACGCGATCCACTTCTACATGGAACATCCGGGCGCAACCGTCAGCGTGGATCGTGACAGCGGCGCCATGGTTGCCGAATCCACCGCCAACGTCATTGGCTTCCGGGGCGTTTGTCATAAGCAGGACAAGACCAAGCACTGAGCGACAGCGCTGACGACCGGGCACGGCTGGAGAAATGCGCGCCACAGGCATCGAACCTGCACATCTCCGCCAACGTTCCGGTTGCCCACACTTCGACGAACACTGATGCGGCGTTTTGGGGATTCCGAATGCCACTCCCCAGCTGACTCCCCCTTCGGACAGGAAGCGAGCCTCGTGAAGCCCCCTTCGTATGGACGTCGGCTGTCCCCAACGCACGGCTGCACCGTGCCCGCCATGAGATTCATTGTTTCTGTGAGATGACGCGTGGACGCCAAGGCTTCGCCACGCTAGCGCTACCACGGCGCTTGTCGTACCTTCGTGGAGGGCCGGGCTGAGTCCTGGTCTTGAACACTCACAGGGGAAAACATGAAACGGGTTCTATTTGGACTGGCGCTGCTTGCGGCAGCGGCGCCGGCGCTCGCCTGCGACGTCGTCTTTGTTGCATCGGGAGCAGTCAGGGCGATCGTCAATGCTCATGGCGGGCTTTCCATGCCGGAGGCCCAGTGCGCCGCAGTCAATGCGAACCGCCTGGCCATCTCCTTGACCGGCATGCCCGTGATTTCGGGCGGCAAGAACATCGGGTGGGCATCCGTCCGGATCATGGACCCCGACTACAACATCGTCAGCGACGAGGGACAGAGCGAGACGATCGTGGATAACAACCCGCCGAGCCAGGACACCGCCAACAAGGCCATGGCGGACGCCGCCAACGAAGCCATCAAGAACTTTGACGTCAACCTGGCCATCGGACAGGTGCTCGAATACCGAGCAGCCGCCCAGAAGGCTGCTCACCCATAGCCCGTGGCGCGAGGGAAACGTCATGTCGACTATTGAGCTAATTGCGTACGGCGTCGCCGCCGTCCTCGTCGTCATTGTCGCCGGCGCCTATTATCGTCTTCGCCAGCTGCCCACACTCGAGCAATATCGGGCCATGCACCCCACCGCCAGGCATGGAAGCGGCGCGCCCAGCTGCTACAAGTGCAACGCCTCCAATATCCTCATCGATAGGCGCGGGAGCCGTTCGGGACGCACACATATTTGTCGGACCTGCGGCACGACGCTCTGGCGCTCATAGAACTTCGCCACGCGAAAGCGAAAGCCCGGTGATGCGCCGGGCTTTTCTTTTGGCACCGCCCGATCGCGTACTTCTCATCAAGACTGACGAACGCCGCCGATTGGCTCGTGAGCGTTCTTCATGCCACGGCCTCAAGCACCGGTCGTTCGCCCTCTCCTGCCTGGCGCCGCAGGGACTGAAAATTCCCGGACCGACCAGGCGACTCAACGCACTCTCCGCAAGCGATGTCGATCATGCAACCAGGCACACTCAACGCGGCAAACCTGCCGATGCGGAGGCGCGCTGTCAGATCAGGTCTTTCAGCCTGACGGGCACCGACAGGCTCCGCCCGTTCCTCCGTAGCGTCAACGTCACAATTCTCTCTCCCGGCGCCGAGAGCGCCTTGCGTGTGTCCCATATCCTCAGGTCGCGCACGTCACGGCCATCCACGGCCTCGATGACGTCGCCACTGCGAACCCCCGCCTCATCCGCGGGAGACCCGGCGACCACCTCGTGGACGACGATGTTGTCGAGCTTCTCGCCACTTGCGACGAGGAAGGCGCCGCTCCGGTCGAAGCTTGTGGCCGGCATCGGCTCGCGTGGCTCAAGGATCATCGTCTGGTGCGGATAGTCGACGAACACGCGATACCGCTGCAGGAATCCTGCGCCCAGCAGCGCATCGTAGTCGCCGCCACGCAAAGTCCCGTTCACCGACAGCCCGGCAATCAGGTCGGCGCCGGCAAGGTCGTTGCCCACCTTCAGTCCGGCGAGCCTCGCGAACGCGTACCGGGTCTCCCCGCCCACGCCCGCGCCCAGCGGCTCGATCACCGTCGGCCCCATCCGGATCAGGAGTTGGTGATCCTTGACGAAGGGCGCAGCGACCAACAGGTCGGCTTTGGCCCCAAGGTCGATCAGCAGTCGCAAAGGCAGGCGGGCCCCGTCCCCGAGGACAAGCTGCCCCTGGACGACGGGGTCACCGTCCACGAACTGGAACGGCAGGCGCACGCCAGACCCGTGATAGGCGAAGCTCGCAGGGTCGTGCAGGACGAGCTTGCGCGTGGCGAAATCGATTTCGACCACGTGTTCCATGAAGAACGGCGCCCCGATGACGCCCTTGATGTCGAGTCCGTTGTACGGTCTTAGGACCCGGTTGATCGGGGCAACGCCGGCAGAGTCGACCTTCAGCGGAACGCTCCCAACCGAAAGGGACACACCGCCGCCATCGCCCGTCGGCAAGCTGCCCCTGCCCGCGCCGCGCTCCTCGTGCACAGAGGTCGCACGCATCCCCAGGTCGTTGGCGGTGACCGTATCGATCATCACCTCGTTGGCGCCGGTGTCGAGCACAAACTCGCCGCTCTGCGTGCCAACCGTCACCGGCACGTAGGCTCGCAGATCCTCGAAGCGGAACGGAATGGACTCATCGGACGCAGCCGAAGTGACTGACAAGGCGATGGCGCACAGGCCAAGCGCGAAGGGAGCGATGGTTTCGCACGCAACGCGCGGCAGATGGAGGTGTGACATACGGCGGCTCCGACCGGCGGAACCGCGCCGGGCGTGGCGGGGACTGACATCGAGACGTTAGACCCTCGGATCACGCGCGTCCACCCTCGCGCCGTCTCTTCACACCAATCTCGCTGCGATTGACTCAAGCCCAATATTTCTAGGGCCGCCGAACAGAGAGGTCTCTTTCCTCCTCGCTGGCTCAGAACCCACCAATGTTCGTTGGGTGGAAGTGTTGGCGACGGGTCGGTAGCGCAAAGTGGAGCAATCAGCGCGAGGCTGGTGTCACCGCTGAATTTGACTTTGGAGAGGTCCGTCGATCGTGCGCCACGAATCCGCAGGCGACGGCCATCCCCACAACACCGCCGGCAATCTGAGCGACCACAAATGCCGCAACATCCTCTGGGCGGATACCCGAGAACGTCTGGGTCAACGAGCGCGCCAGCGTGACCGCCGGGTTTGCAAACGAAGTACTCGCGGTAAACCAGTAGGCCGAAAAAATGTAGGCAGCCACAAGGATCGGCACGGCGCCGGGTCGGTGGACGCGCCCGAGGAGAATAGTTACCAGCAGTCCAAAGGTGGCCAATCCCTCGCTGATCCAGAGCGCCGCTCCCGTCCGTGCATGAATCCCAACCTGCACCAAGGGCATGCCAAACATGGCGTGCGTAAGCATGACGCCTGCGATCGCCGCCACGCATTGGACGACGATATAGCCCATGGCTTCGCCATTGGTTAGCTCACCCTGCCAGCGCATTGCGAGCGTGACGACCGGATTGAAGTGCGCGCCGGAAATGGGGCCAAGCAGAGTGATGAGAACGTAGAGTCCGGCAGCTGTCGCCGATGCGTTGGCTAGCAGCGCGATAGCGTCGTTCCCGGCGGCGAGCAAGACAGCCATGATCCCGGAGCCGACGATGATGGTAAGAAGAAGCCCGGTGCCGACAAATTCGGCGAGGAGTTTGCGCCAAAGGTTCATTAGAGCCTCGCAACCAGATTGCGAACACGTGCAGCAATCTCGTCTCGCACGCATCGATAGGCGTCGTCTTCCATGTGCTTGGGATCGGGCAGTGCCCAGTCCTCACGAACTTTTGCTGGCACCCAGGGGCATTGGTCACCGCAGCCCATGGTGACAACAGCATCGAACTCGCCCTGAATATCATCCAGTGACTTAGATGCATGTTGCGCGAGGTCATACCCGACTTCACCCATGAACCGAATGGCCTTGGGATTGATGACGCCGGACGGTCGCGAGCCGGCGCTGAATGCCTCAATGTCGTTACCGCCATAAATGTGCGCGAAAGCCTCAGCCATCTGGCTTCGATTCGAGTTTTCGACACACACAAAAAGCACACGCTTCATCGCGGCGACACCTTGCGAGTTGACTTTTTCGTTGGGGCGCACAAGGTCGAGGTCTCACAGCAATTCGCCGTGACCGTTCCCGCGCAACAGTTCTCGGTGAGGAACCCGAGAAGGGCATTCATTTGCGCGTAGTTCGCGCGACATTGAATGACTCTGCCCTGGCGCTCGTCGCTCACCATGCCTGCGCGCCGCAGGATGTGGAGATGGTTGGTTAGCGTCGCCCCTGGTAGGCCAGTAGCTTCCGCAAGCTCCCCGACCGCCATCCCTTCGTTACCCGCCTGGACTAACAGGCGATAGAGATTTAGGCGGTGCTCTTGGGCCAGGGCGTTGAGACAAGCCAGCGCATCAGGTGATTTCATATTTCTAGAATTATAGAAATATAAAGACCCGTCAAGAGGGCCAAAGGCAATTAAAAAGCGGTGCAGACAACGGTCGGCCTCGGGTCGGAGGCAGAGCGATTCAGTCGCCCAGGATCTCTATTCCCACATCCCCAAGCTCGCGGACAGTCTCCTGCCTGTCGGCACTGCTGATTCTTCCAAGCGAGAATCCCGCCTTGTCGAGATAGCGCCGGAGGTGCTGGGCAAGCGTAAGCCGTTCCATATTTGGCAGGAGCGCTTCAGCTCGCTGCACTCGTTCCTGCGACGGCATCAACAACCAGGCGCCTTGCAGCTCAGACAGATGAAGCGAGTCGCTGGGAACCGAATCACCCCGGCCTGACTCGTTGGCGCCGATGGGAATACGGGCGCCACATTGGACGCACTCCCACGTCTCCAACGACCCCAGCTTCGTTGCGACGCGCCAGATGGGCGCCCCACACCTGTCACACTTCATACTGCCACCTTGGTCCCGTAAGGACTGCTTCGGCTCGGAACGGGACTCTTCCGAAACTCGATCGAACTTCCGGCGAAGCTCGCGCTGGAACTAACCGCGCTGGCGCCAAAACAGGCTGATCCATCCCCAGAGGATGGACATCAAACCACCAGCAAGCCCGCCGACCACGATCATGGCCCCAACGTCCACCAGTGGACGGAATCCGAAGTGCGACGCCAGGACGACGAGTCCAAAGCCGCAGAGTGCGCAGAGCAGTCCGATCCCACCATATATCGCCGGACGGAGTACCTCGTCTTTCTTAGCTAACTGCATGATGTTCATCGACTGGTGGAAAAGCATTTACGTCAAAAAGAAGGTCCGCCAAAGGGTAGAAAACGGACCTGTCGAGAAAGGAGTTGAAAGCACCTGCCGCCAGATGTTCAGCCCGATCGGGGCCCGCAGCATTTCATGCGTCGTGACGCCCTTCCAGGGCAGTCACGCCAGCACGGTGACACGTCAACTAGTGGCCGCAATAACCTTCGCGCGACTCAAGTCGCTGGCGGCACAATGCTGTGATTGGACAAGCGGCGACGAAACATTCTCTTCGAGACGAATCGTGCCGCAGCGACTTCATCGCAGTCGCACTCATTCAAAGACCCCTGGCCGCCGCGCCGCTTGAAAATCGAGCCATCCCTGAAACGGCGCACAGAGACTATGGTTTACACGACGCCAATCAGGACAACGATCCAGGGTGTTGCTTGCGGAATGGGCCGGCACGGCAGAAGCCATGCCGGCCACACTCCCCTACTACTTACAGATCCACGCCGAGGCCGGCGCCAACCGAGGTCTGCGAACTGCTGGCCGTGGCGCCCACGCTGACGTGCATGCGGCTACCCAGCGGCGCCGCATAACCCACCGAGAGTGCCGAACGGCCCGATTCCACGCCCACGCCCGCTGCGAGGCGACCGATGCCGGTGGCGCCCGCCGCGTTGATGGCCATCTGGGTCGACGCAGCGCTCATGGCGCCTTCCTCATGGATGCGCTTGTCGACCTGCTGGAACTGGTCGTTCACCTTGCTCAACTGCTGGTTGGTGTACGCGTTGGCGGCGTTGATGGTCTGCTGGGCGCTGGCGTCCGTATAGGACTTCGCGGTCTGCAACGCCGAAGCCACCTGGCTCGAGACCTGACCGACGTTGGCGGCATCGGTAGCGTTCACACCGGCAGCGACGTTGGTGATCTGACGCTGGTTGGTCGCCGAACCGACCGACACCGTGTTGGCGGTATCGGCCACCGAACCCTGGCCCAGGGCCACCGAGTTGTTGGCGGTGACAGACGCGGCCTGGCCAATCGCCGTACCCGAGGCGGCCGTCACCGACGCGCTCTCACCCACCGCGACAGCATTGGTCGCTGCGGCGGAAATGGTGGTGTTCGCGCCGACAGCCGTGCTGCCGTCCGCATTCACCTTGGCGTTGCCGCCAATCGCAGTGTCGTGCGGACCAGCGGCATAAGCGCTGCCGCCGATGGCGGTACCCATCGCGCCGCCAGTCTTCGCGCCATTGCCGATCGCGATATCGCCCGAGTTGGTCTGCACCGACGCACCGTTAGTGCCATCGATCGCGATCGTCGACGGCATCATCCCGCCGGAAACGTTCGACTGCAGCGTCGTGAGGGAGTTCTGCACGGTGGTCATCGCGCCGTTGAGCGTGGTGATCGCCTGCATGTCCTGGTTCTCCAGGGCGCTCAGCGCATTGAGCTGGCCCATGTTCACCGCGTCGGTGCTGGCGACGCCAGCGGCGACGTTGTGGATCGTCGTGCCGCTGGCTCCACCCAGGGTGACGCTGTCCATGGCTGCCGAGTCGTAGTTCACCGCCATGGCGCTGACCTGAGACATGCCCGAGGAGACCGCCGCTGTCAGCTGGCCAAGATTTACCGCGTCGGTGGTTTGGGTGCCGTCGGCGACGTTGGACAGCTTCACGGGCGTCGTGCCGTTACCCAGCGTCACCGCCGTCCGCGTGGGGTCGGTATAGGTCACGGCCACCTGTGCATTGCCGTTGTTGTCTATCAGCCCCGAAGCCTGCATCTGTGAAACGTTCACCGCATCAGTGCTAGCGACGCCGGCGGCAACGTTGTGGAGCGTCGTGCCGTTGGCTCCCCCCAACGTTACGCTGTCCTTGCCTGCCGTGTCGTAGTTCACCGCCATTGCGCTGACCTGCGACGCGCTCGAAGAAACCGCCGAGTTCAGCTGGCTCAGATTCACCGCGTCGGTGGCCTGGGTACCGGCGGCGACGTTGGACAACTTCACGGGCGTCACGCCATCACCCAAAGTCACCGCAGTCCGCGTGGCGTCGGTATAGGTCACGGCTGCCAGTGCGTTGCCACTGGTGTCAATCAGTCCCGAAGCCTGCATCTGCGAAACGTTGACCGCGTCGGTAGCGGCGGTGCCGGCTGCGACGTTGGACATCTTCACGGGCGTCGCGCCGTCTCCCAGCGTCACCGCCGTCCGCGTGGCGTCGGTATAGGTCACGGCCATCTGCGGGTTGCCGCTGCTGTCGATCAACCCCGAAGCTTGCATCTGCGAAACGTTCACCGCGTCGGTAGCGGCGGTGCCGGCTGCGACGTTGGACATCTTCACGGGCGTCGCGCCGTCTCCCAGCGTCACCGCCGTCCGCGTGGCGTCGGTATAGGTCACGGCCACCTGCGGGTTACCGCTGCTGTCGATCAGCCCCGAAGCATGCATCTGCGAAACGTTCACCGCGTCGGTAGCGGCGGTGCCGGCTGCGACGTTGGACATCTTCACGGGCGTCGCGCCGTCTCCCAGCGTCACCGCCGTCCGCGTGGCGTCGGTATAGGTCACGGCCACCTGCGGGTTGCCGCTGCTGTCGATCAGCCCCGAAGCCTTCATCTGCGACACATTGACCGCATCGGTGTCGGCAGTGCCGGCCGTGACATTGGTGATGCGGCTGGTGAACGCCGTGCCACCCTGGGTGCCGTCATTGCCCACCGACACGGTATTGCTGACCTCGGCCACCGCATTGGTGCCCAAGGCGACCGCATTGGTCACCGGGTTGGCCGCCCCGGTCGGAGTCAGCACTCGCGCGCCGGCGCCGAGCGCCATCGAGTTACTGGCGGCGACGTTCGCGCTGTAACCCAATGCGACCTCGTTCGTGAGCAGGCTGGTCGCCGCAGACGGATTCGGAGTCTGCACAATCGCGCTGGCGCCGACCGCCACCGACTTACTGGCCGAGGCTTGCGCCAAGTAACCCAGCGCCACCGCGGAGCTCACCTGAGTGGTCGTGCCCGCCAAGTTACTCGGCGTCATCACACTCGCGCTGGTGCCGATCGCCACGGAGTTGCTCGGCATATAGTTCTGCGGCGCTGTGGGGAAGTTGTAGCCCGCCGAGAAATTGTAGACGGATGAGCTGGCGCCAATCGACACGTCATTCTTGCCGGCCGATGCCCCGTAACCCAGCGCCGTACCGGACGCCGCTACGCTGGCATTGGAACCAATCGCGGTACCGTTGTTGTAGTAGTACTGGTTCCCTGCCGCATCCTGGTATCCAACCTGCGTCGCCCAGTTACCCATGACGGTTGAATACTGGCCATTCGCCGACGAGTTGTAACCAACGCCGGTCGAATAATTGCCCAACACCTGGGAGTACACACCCACGGCGATGCTGTATCGACCCTCGGCGTCCGCGAAGTTACCAAGGGCAACTTCCGAATTTCCTGCGGTGATCGCGTTGAATCCGACTGCCGTATCGGCGCCACCATAAGCAAAGGAATAGGTACCAATCGCAATCGACTGGTCACCCGAGGCAACCGATTGATAGCCCATGGCAATCGCGGTGCCACCGCTGGCCGTGGAGTTAGGACCGATGGCGATGCCGCCAGAACCCGATGCAACAGCCTGGTAGCCGTTGGCGATGCTTTCGAGGCCCGATGCCTGCGCCGCATAACCGATGGCCGTGCCGCCGTTGCCCTGGGCCACCGCCGCATACCCGATGGCCGTGCCAGCGGTGCCCGACGCCACTGCAGCAGGCCCCATCGCAATGCTGTAATCACCGGCGGCAGTGGCCGAATCACCGATGGCTATGGAACTCGCGCCACTCGACTGGGTGCCAATGCCCAGGGCCACGGCGGCTTGGCCCGAGGCCACCGCACTGGCGCCGATCGCCGTGGAAAGATCACCCGTGGCTGCCGCCGACTGCGGATTGCCGGATGCGTCGAACACCTCCGCGTTGCCGCTGGTGTCCACCGCAATCCCACCCAGCGCCACGCTGCTGCGGCCGGTGGACTGCGCGTTGGAGCCGACGGCGATCGCGTACATGTTGGTGGCGCCCGCGCCGTAACCGATCGCGGTCGCGTAGTCGGCGCCGGTGAAGGCGCTATGGCCGATGGCCGACGAACCGACGCCGAAAGCCGCAGCGTTGCCGCCCACGGCGGTGCTGTAGTCGTCGTTGGCGTAGCTGTTGTAGCCCAGCGCCGTGCTTTCCGTGCCCAGCGCCGTGCTCAGGGCTCCACCAGCCGTGCTGTTGGCGCCAAGCGAGAGCGCGTTGTCGCTGCCATCATTGGCGCCGTCGGCAGAGAAATAGACGACGCCGTTCCCGTCGGGTAGCGGCCCGGAGGCCTGCGTCGTCACCTGCTGGGTGGCCGGTGCATCGGCGGCCGTCGCGGACGTCGCCGAAAGCGCCATGCCGATGGCCAGCGACAGCGCGGCTGCGCCGCAACGCACGCGGCGAGCGCTGCCGCCCTTGCCGTTGGCCTTGGCAAGTTCGCTGGCAACGACGGTTGCATTCAGCGACTTGCTCCAGATCTTGCTGTGAATCTTGTTCATTGAAATCCCCGAAAGGTTGGATCCGCGCTGCGCGTTCCTGCTCGTCGATGGTTGGCAGTTGAACGCATCACGCCGCGGACATCGGACGCCTTGACGTCCAAGAAGAAGAGATGAAGAGGCGGCCTCTTCCTTGACTCGGGGACAAGCCGTCCCCCGGCGGCTTCAAGAAGCCACCCAAGTCAGAAGAAGGATTCACTTGCCAGGAGCCCGGACCTGGCCGGGCTCCTGGCAGTTCGGGCAAACGCCCGACCGCTTACTGGTAGCTGCCCAGTACGCTGACACCGCTGAAGATCTGGTTTCCGCCCGAGACCGTCACGTTGTAGGTGCCCTGCGCCGGTGCGCGGATCGTCACCGCTTCGGTATTGGTGTTCGCGTGTGCCGACGTCCAGGTCTGGGCGCCAAGGGTCACGGTCAGCGTGACGTCACCCGTACCGCCCGAGGTGCGGAAGGTCAGGGTGGACTTGCCCGACGGCACCGCAAGGGTGAACTGCTGGGAGGCGCCGGCGGTGCCCTGCGTGGTAACCGCGACATTGTTGGTCAACGCGGTGACCACCGGCGGCGGCGTACCGCCAGCCGGCGGTGCGCCGTTGCCCCAGGTATAGGCGAGCTGGTTGAAGGCGTTGATGTCGAGCGAGCCGTAACCCGTGGTGAAATCCCAGCCCGGGGCGCCGTTGTAACCATAGGTCGTGCCGGCCACCGTCACGCCGTTGTTGCCCGACGTCACGTCATGCAGCACCTGCGGGTTGTTCGGGAAATCCCGGTACATGTAGCTGGCCGGGAAGCCGATCGAGTTGTTCGCATAGGTCTCGGCGCGGGCAAACACACCCACGAAGATCGGCGAGGCGAGGCTGGTGCCGCCGACGCTGTACCGCTGGCCATCGATATAGATAATCGCGCCGGTGTACATCGATGCATCGAATGCGATGTCCGGGAGCTGGCGCACGGTCGCGTTCAGCGTGGTGGCCTGCCATGCGGGCGCCGTTTCGAACACGCTATAGCCGCCACCGGTGGCCCAGATGCGGTTGTTGCCGTCGCCGGCATCCGCGATGCCGTCATTCCAGGTGATTTCGCCGGCCCATGCCGTGCCACTGGTGCTCAGCTCCGTGCCGCCGACGGCGATGACATTCGGGGACGTCGCCGGTTCGCTCGACGAATAGGTGCCGAGATTGAACGGCGCCGGCAGCACCGCGCCAGCGTTGGTTTCGAATTCGCCGCCGGTCGCGGTGTACACGCCCTGGTCACCGGCCGCCACGGAGAAGGTCTGACCCTGCGCCACGGCCTGCGCAAAGATCGCGTCGTCCGCCTGCTGGTTGCCCGCTTCGTGGGAAGCGGTCTCGTCTTCGCCCAGCGACACGTTGATGACCTTGGCGATATTGTCGGTAACCGCCTTGTTGTAGGCGGCCGTGATGCCGGCGTCGGTCAGTTCCCCGTCATTCGGGCCATCGGTGCCGTTGGCCGCCGTGTAGAACACGAGCTGCTTGACGCCACCGGACGTGCCGGTAATCGTCTGCGAATCCAGGTTCCATTCCACGTCGCCGTTCGGGTCATCGGAGAAGTCCACCTCCGTCTTACCGACCGTCACCTTCACCACCTTGACGTTGACCGGCGCCATGCCGTTCACCGTCGTCATCGTATTCAGGTCGGCCTGCGTCTGGGTCAGGTCGCCCCAGGTGATGATGCCCACCGTGGTGTTGTAGGCGGTCGGCGTGTTGCCCGCGTCATAGATCACCGGGAACTGGGTCGGCGAGTGCTCCACATATTCGGGAGTGGACTGCGAAGCCTGCGTACCTGTCGCGGCCACCTTGGAAGCCTGTGCGCCGTTGTTGAGCGGATGCTTCACGCTGACGTTCTGCAGGCCCATCACCGAGCCGATAACCCCATTCAGCGCCTGGGGCACCATGGTGTCGCTGTCGTTGGCGTACTTCAGCTTGCCGTTCTCGGTGTACGACTTCATGGTCGCGTTGAACGCCTTGCCCACGGCGGCGGCATTGCCGTCCGCAAACACCAGCGTGTTGTTCGGCGACACTTCGATGTTGGTGAATCCCGACTGCTGCAGGTGGGCCACGACGGCCTGCACCTGGGCGTCAGTCGGCGCGTAGGCGGCCTTGAACTGATCCGGGGTGAGGAACTGGTGATAGTTGGCGCTGCCGCGCGTGTTCACGCTCTTGTTGAAGGCCTGCAGCTGGGCGACGTTGCGCAGATTCACGCTAACGGCGACATGCAGCACCTTGCTGTTGTCCAGCGACGAGACCGGCGCCTTCACCGACGGCTTGCCGTGCGCATTGATCACGTAGCCGGTGGTCGAGGACGACGTGGTCTTGAGCAGCGCGGCATGCGTCGCGATGGGCGCCCACGTGGTGGTGGCAGCGTGGCCAGACAGCGGGCTCAGCGCCAGCGCAAGGGCCATGGGCAGCAGTGCCTTGTTGCAGGTTTTCAGCTTTTGTAGACGGCAAAACATCTTTGACTCCCCCGAAAATTAAATGAAAGGGAGGTCTCCGCGGCGACTCGCTGGCGGAGGCCTCGTTTTTGACATGCGCCACCCGGCGCGTATGCAAAGCGCAAAGGGCAACCTCTGGCGAAGCGAACAAGACGCGCTCATGACCGACACAACGCACCTCCCCAGGTGCGCCCCTCACTCACGCCTCTTCGTGAGTGCCGACCAGAAAACGCGTCTCGCCGTTGGCGACTTCGCTTATGAATCGCCAGTGATCCAGCGATCCTCCCTTGGGGCTACATTCCGCTCGCGGCGGATCGTTGTCACCCACGCAACATCGCGCTACCTATCCGAAATTGGTGATCTATCCCGATGGCGGGCCAGATCGTTGTTTATGGGCGGGATTTGCGGCGAAATAGGCCCCGTATTTCCGCTTGAGGGGGACAAAATTTGCACAGGGAAGATGGCGGACGGCCGCGCATGGAGCGCAGCCCGGCGTCACCGTGGAAATTGGTATGAGTGGGCTAAGCGACGCGCGCAGCGCCGTGCAGCCTGCATCTCCGATGCCTGCTATCGCGACATGACCAGGTAAACAGCGAGGGAAATTCCACTACTCGCTCGTTGGCGCGCCTGAACTTCGCCCTGCCCCTTTTTGGGGCATCCCGGAGGACAGGAAGAAGAAGCAGATTTGCCCGGCGACTACGGTTGCTTGACGAACAGGTATCCCGTTCGACGTGACGTAAGTAGCGGGTTTTGCCCGCAATTGCTATCGCCGAGCTTGCGGCGAAGGCGATAGACGATCATGTCGAGTCGATGATGATCGAATGTGAAAGGATCTTCGCCCATCGACTCGATGAGCGCGTCGCGCGTCACCGGCGATCCATCCGCCTCAATCAGGGCGTTCACAATGCAACGTTCTGATGAGGTCAGCGCAAAGATCGTCCCGTTCGGAGCTACGAGACACCAGCCGGTGGGGTCCAGATGCCACTCACTCGGGGCCGCAGGGGCCGGCTCACTCGCGGCGCTGAGACGGCGGGCGAGGCTGCGCAGTGTCACTGCGAGCACGTCGACGTCGATCGGCTTGGGCAAGTACATGTCCGCCCCTTCCGAGAGGGCTTGAATCCGATCCTGCCGCTCGATGCTGGCCGTGAGCATGATCAGGCCGATCTTCGCATTGAGCTGCCGGATGTGCCGGACGATATTGAGCCCGCTATCGTCGGGCAGCCCGATGTCCAGGACGATGATGTCGAACTGGCGTGAAAGCATGCTCTTGTAGAGCTCACCAGCGGAGCCGACGCCCATGGCGTCGAAGCCGAAATCACAGAGCCCCGGGACGAGCACCGCTTCGCGAAAGCGCTCCTCGTCCTCCACGATCGCAACGCGGAGGGCGGGTATCGCCGCAGACAAGTCGTGTTGCTTCAGACCGGACATCGTTACTTCATCGGATACGGTTGGCGCCAACGTCTATTACCAACCTATGACATCCGGCGCCGCGTTGACAATAGGAGGATTTACCTAAGCAGGCGGCGTCCGGTGGGCGATGAACCCACCGCAATGCGTGCGTGGCCCGTCTCGTGCGTGAGGACCCTCAGCGTGTCGGATCAGCTCCAGGCTTGGGTGTGCTGCCGGGAAACCTACAAGGCGACACTGTCACGCGAAACGCGTATGCCGCTTCGCGGTCGCGCTGGCTCCGTGTGGTCAGGTACAGTCAAAGGCAGCCGCACATTGAATGTGGCGCCCTCGCCCAGTTTGCTGTCGACCGTCACGCTTCCAGCGGCATCGGAAAGGATGTCGAATACCGCGGACAGACCAAGACCCGTGCCATAGCCCCAGGGCTTGGTCGTGTAGAACGGCTCAAAGATTCGCTGCCGGACCTCTTCGCTCATGCCGTGGCCGGTGTCCTGCACCGCGAGAGTCAGCATCTTTTCACCGACGTCCGCGCCCAGCCTGATCATGAATTCGCCACCCTGTGGCATGGCGTCGGCGGCGTTCGCCGCCAGGTTCAGGAGCATCAACTCGAACTGGCCTCGATCCATCCTGATGTGCAGGCCGACGCTCGGACCTTCCAGCCGAAGGCGGGTGCTTGCACCGAAGAACTGGCGCAGCATCGGCTGCAATTCATGCAACGCCATGGCTGCATCGAAGGTTTCGGACCGGATGACATCCTTGCGGCCAAAGTTCAGCAATTTGCGGCTGATGGAAAGCGCACGCCGCGCCTGGAGTTCGATGTCCTCCATCGCGTCCAACACGGCTGGCATGCCGCGATCCGCAAGGCGATCGCGGTGGGCGGCATAGCCAATCATCACGTTCAGCACGTTATCAAAGTCATGCGCCACACCAGTAGCGATGCGGCCCACGGCCTCAAGCTTCTGGACATGAATAAGATGATCCTGGGCCTTCTCGCGCATGACGATCTCTTGCGCCAGGTTGGCGTTGAGCTTTTCCAGCTCTCGCCCTCGAGATTGGGACTCGGTCAGGGCCGCCCGGAGGGGCGCCATGGTCTGGTCCACGATGACTGCGATGACCAGAGAAATTATCGCGCGCTCGACTTGCACCGTTGCAACGGTCAGAAGGCTTGGCGCGTGGGGGGCGGAGGCTGTCCCGAGTGCGCCCAAGGTCATGCACACCAGTAGCGCCAGATAGGTCATCCACAACGCTCGCCGGCCCAGTATTTGCCCGGCCAATGCGAGAACGATATAGGGGGTTGGGTCGCCCGCAGGATGGTTCATTCCAGGCGACATGTCGCCGATCGTGAATGAAACGAGGAGGACGCCCAAGAATTGCAGGACCGATAGACGAAAATGTCCACGCATTGACAAGAAAATGCCAAAGCATGCGGATGCGGTTATCAGTACGTCCGTGCCCAGATCGAGAATCTGGTCGACACGTTGTTCGCGGTGCAAGGGAGCACCGAGGATGATCGCAACGTAATACGCCAATTTGAGCGCTGGTACGACTACGACACAAGTAGCGAACAACAGCTGCATGAACGACACGTAATGCCGATCTATCGGATCGGAAACGGGCGTTTTGTTAAGCCAACTATGCAATCGGTGCCACATGATTTTCTCACCAACATTTTCGGTGGAGCGAGACTTCCCAGGTGGCATCGAGACTAATCACATGATCTGCGACGGGCAGATGTCCCCCAAGGACATCAATCCGTCTTCCGTCGTGCAATTCCATCCTCTGATCGCATGATCACAGTTCCGTGTGAGGCATGGGTGACCTCTGCTCAGTTATCGCGACACAACCCCAGTCAAGTCTATGGACGGGCGAACTCACTGCCCCCAACCAGATGGAGGGGGGGCACGACCAAGCGAGCGCGAAGGCCGCGCCCGGACGCACTAACAACAAGCCCGGCCATCCAGGTCCCCTTAGGCCACGCGTCCCTTTCCCCTTCCCACGCTGCCCCCCGTCAACGCCCAAGGCGGGAATGACCACGTGTCGTGGCAGTCGCAGTGGCGTCGTCAACATGGACATTTCTACCGGATCGCCGCTCGATCGGTCCACTCTTGCCCTTGTCGCGCCGCAGCAGGTGGCGCCTGAACCGGCCGCAAAGGCGTCCAAACTTGCATCTTCCGTCGTCGCCACACCCGCTGTGGTGTTTCGCAACAGCCCTCGCCGGGGCGACTCGACAGCCCCCCGACTCGAGGCAAAAGCCCACGTCCGATCACGCACCAAGGCAGCTACGATCCATAAACTTACGCGGACCTTACGCGAAAGACTTCCATCCATCCTTTCGTATGACTTGTGAAATGGGTCACGCCGTGCGAAAAAACTTGCGGGATAGAGGGGAGCCTATGCAAACCGAGCGAACACACCCGGTGTCGCACGCGCTGGTGGTGGCCCGAGCTTGCGCGGAACTTGCACTTGAGGCGGAGACCGAGGGGAGCTTCGCCAGGCCTTTGGCCGCTTCCTTATCGGTCGCTGCCAGCGATGCTGCGGGACGACTCAAGGCATTCCTCTCGACTCACGGCGACACGATATCCCCTGATCTGGTGCACAGGTCTTTTCAAGCCCAGTCGGACCTCGCGGCGATAGCCCAGTTCGCCGGGCTCGTTTTGACCTACACATCGACGCCTCGCGATGGGAGTTACCTCGCCAAGATTGTTCGCCACACGGCCAACCATGCCGTTGAATGCCTCAGCCGTGTGGAAGAGGTGTGCAACCTGTAAGTGCGTCTGGTTGCCTCAAGCCGAACGCGGACAATCCCGCACGCATATCTGTTGGACAAAGGCCCTGCGCCGGTAGCCCTGCCCGGCCGCTATAGATACGAACGCGAATGAAGATCACTAACGAATTGAGTGCCTCAGCTCAATGGAGCGAGTTATCCAGATCGCTTCTCCGCTCCGGTCCCGCGACGACGCATTGACACCAACCGTCCTAAAGATGGCACTCCAGTTCCGCCCACTGTCGCAGCACTCCGGAGCATGACCATGGCCGAGCAGCGTTTGCCCGACCGCCCTCGCCTGCACTTGTTTGGCGGGGCGGTTGCCTTGTTTGTGGTGGTGCTCGTATCCGATGCGGTTACCCTGACCCTCGGGCACCATGGCGGCGTCATGGCCTCGATATGGTCGACCAACGGCATAGTCGTCGGTGTCTTGCTGTCGGCGCCGCGCCGCGATTGGCCACTCCTGCTAGCAATCACCACGGCAGCGCTATTGGCCGGTCACTTCCTTGCCTTGGGCGCGCTGCCTGGCAGGCCGCTCCTCGCGCTGACGGTATTGATCCACCTGTCGGAGATCCTGATCGTCGCGGCGATTGTTCACCGCTACTTGCCGTCCATCACCGGGGAAGTCCGCAGCTATCAGCGGTTCGGACGAATAGCCGTCGGTGCGGCGCTGGTTGGCTGCATCGTATCCACCCTCCTGGCTGGCATCGCGATGCAGGTGGCGCCGCCAGGTCTCTTCGCGGCGACCCCTTGGGATTGGTTTCGCGCCCACCTGCTCGGCATGGTGATCGTGGGCATGCTCACCCTGGTGGCGTTGCGCGAACGCGAGCGCATGCTAGGTGTGCAGGGGCGTCGCCTGCGCATGCTGCGCGATGTGTTGCTGTTGGCCGTCATCACTGTCGGCGTATTTTCGCAGACCGGCTACCCACTGCTGTTCCTGGTTTTTGCGCCGCTGATCTTCCTCGTGTTCCAGCACCGTTTTCCGGGCCTGGTGATCGGCCTGGCCATCGTGACACTGGTGACCAACGTGGCCACATCCTTGGGCGAGGGGCCGGTCATCCTGGTCCAGACGCTCAATCCCGAGGGCAGAACGCTGATCGCCCAGCTCTTCCTTGGCGTGTTGTGCCTTGTGGCGTTGCCCGTGGCGCTCGCGCTTGCCGACCGCCTGCGCCTGAGCAAGGACGTCGCCGCGAGCGAGATGCAATACCGACTGCTGGCGGAATACTCCAGCGACCTGATCCAGCGCATTGCCTACGATGACAGCCGCCGCTATGTCTCCCCCTCGGTCAAGGAAATACTCGGCTGGAGCCCGGAGGAATTTGCCAGCCAGGGCGTCGACCTGATCCATCCCGATGACTACGATCACGTGCTTCGACAGAGGGCTCGGCTACGCGAAACCGGCCAGCCAACCATGCTGCGCTACCGAATGCGCAACCGCGCGGGAGGGTTCTTGTGGATTGAGGCGCTGGAGAAACTGGCGCCCTGCCCGGATCATCCCGGTGAAACGGAGGTCGTCTACACCGGCCGAGACATCACCCAGCGAGCGCTCGCCGAACAAGCGCTGGCCGACAGCGAGAAGCGCCTGCGTACGATCACCGATAACGTGCCGGCGTACATCGCGCATGTTGATACCAACGAGCGCTACACCTTCGTCAATGCCTATATTTCCCAAGTGACCGGCAGCGAGGCGCCATCGAACGTCGGCCAGACCGTCGAGGAGGTGCGCGGCCCTGCAATCTATCCCGTCCTGAAGCCGCACATCGACGCGGTCCTGCAGGGCGCCGCCACCACTTTCGAATATGAAGGATCTGGCAACGGCTCTCCGCGCTACTTCGAGGCCACCTACCTGCCCGCCATCGCCGCCGACGGAACTACGACCGGCTTCTATACGCTCACCACGGATATCACGCGCATCAAGCTGGCCGAACGGAAGCTGGCTTTCCTCGCCCACCATGACGCGCTCACCGGCATCGCCAACCGGCACTCGTTCCGCGAAAGCAGCCAGCTTGCGATCCAGCATGCTGCATCCACGCACCAACCCTTGCTGCTGATGATGATTGACGTCGACTTTTTCAAGCACATCAACGACACCTATGGCCACGCCGCCGGCGACGTCGCGCTCACCGAGGTGGCGAATCGCCTGAAGGCAAACATCCGCAAGACCGACCTGGTCGCCCGGCTGGGTGGCGACGAGTTCGTCGTGCTTTGCCACGACATTGAGGACGTCGCCACCGCCGAACGTCTGGCGCAGCAGATCACCGATGCGATGCAGCAGCCGGTGCTTTTCGGTACAACCGAACTGAAGGTGACACTTAGCATCGGTGTCGCGCTATGCCGCAACGTTGCTTCCATGGAAGCACTGTCGCAGCGCGCCGACGAAGCCGTCTATCTGGCGAAGGAAGCCGGACGAGCCTGTTTCCGCCTGGTGAGCGAAGGCCTCTGAACGATACGAGCGATCACTTTCAAGCCGCCACCGTGATCGACACCTGACGTCACCTGCGGCGCTGATGCCGTGCCGATCAGTCAGGCAAAGTGAGTGGGCAGCCCTGCGTCGGCATGGCGTAGGTCGATCACCTGCGCTGAATTGCCGACCGCGCAGCTTTCCTGAAGTCGACCATGGGGCGGAACCGGACTCAGGCGAATGGATTGGGCCGTTGAGTCGATAGCCGCCTGTCTGAGCCTGCACAGCAGGACTTCGTTTTACTTCCTGGCGTAAGAACCAAAGGATTGGTTGCTCTCATCTACGCCAGCCTTTTCCGGAGTCGGGGTTGAAGCTTCCGTTCCGAGCCCGTAAAGACCATGTGGGAGGGTCAGCTTCTGTTCCCACCTACGCGCGCATGATTCGCAGTGATTCAGACTCCTTTCCGGGCACAAGGAGGCCATTTCATGAAGCGTTTAATGTTTCCCATGGTTGTCGCCCTCGGCTTTGCTTGCGTCGGACAGGCCAACGCCGCCGTACGAACCTACACCATCAATCTGAATGGTTATGCGGTTGTGGGTTTCGTCGGATCCACGCCAGCCGAAGTCGCCCAGGCGCAACGTCTGGCGAATAGCTGGGAACTTCAGCGTCACCTGATGCTTAAGCCGCAATCGATGAAGGCCGTTGCGATCCGCCAATCGCCAACCGTCGCTCTGACGGAGGCTGAGCTTAGTCGCGCCATCGCTTCGGCGGCACTGCACAAGCACCCTCAAACGTCGTTCGCGGCGAACCACTACTACACAGCCAGCGCATACCCCAGAACGACTCGCTGATGGCTGCTGTGAGGTCCGCTCCGGATCTGGAGCGGACCTTACTTTGAAAGCGAACAGGTCAAGGCCTTCCTAGCCAGGCAGGCTAACCACCGGCTTGAAGCCGCCAAAGATCATGCGCTTGCCATCGAAGGGCATGTCACCGGGGGCTGGCATGCGCGGGTCTTCCATGATTTTCTTCATGCCGGCATCGCGAGTGGCCTTGTCGGGCCATTCGATCCAGGAAAACACCACGGATTCATCCTGGGTCGCGTGCACGGCGCGGCGGAAATCGGTGAGCTTGCCGTCGGGCACGTCATCACCCCAGCACTCCACCACGCGGGTCGCGCCAACCTCGAGGAAAATGACGTCGAGGGTGCGGGCGTGCTCGATGAACTGTTCGCGGTTGGCGTTGGGTACGGCGATCACGAAACCATCGATATAAGACATGATTGTCTCCTTGGACGGGTCGTTGGCTTGTTCACCTTCAAGTATGCGACGCACGAGTGCCTGCGGAATCGACACGGGGCGGCTCTGGAAGCTTTCCACTTTGGGACGGAAGCAAACGTCCTTATGTTCCCGCGCGCCATGGGTCAACCCTGACGCCATTTCGTTCACTCCCCGATATCGACCTTAGCCGATCGGTGCAAGTCCCGCCCTCGCGGCCAGCGGTCGGGCCGCTGTGACATGGTCACTGAGAACGGGGCGGAATACCTATATCGGGGTCGGAAGCAGGTCGATTGCCCACCCCCTCCATTGACCCTCCCCCATCCTCGGCGAGGGGGGTTGCGCGCCCGGCTCAAGCTCTACGGTTGAACTGCACCCATCACGAGAGCGCTCGATGCAAAGGCTTCCAGGACGCGGTCCGCGGAAAACACCCACGCGCATCAGCGTGGCGCCGCCGCCGTGCGGGAAGTCCGTGCGGGACTGGATCCATCTACAGGTCGAGATCCTGACGGATCTCTATTACCCGACCTTTCGCGTTCGAGCGGGCGCCAAGGGTCGGGTCGTGCGCACGCCGCGCGGCGGATCCGGCCTGGTCGTTCGCCTGTCCAGTGGCCACGAAGTGCGGCAGCTGACGGAGGCCCATGTCCGGGTGATCGGCAGCACACAGGGATACACAGAGCCATAGAGCCCGTCGTCAGAGAGTGCGGCTCTCCATGTGGCCCTTCGCCGCCGTGCAGAGCCTCAGGTCACCCCTTCGCACGGAGTACCGTATTTCTTGATGTGGATTGGCCGACCAGCCCAGATTGCTCGTGTCAACTATGTCGGCTATGGGGCGGAAGCGGACCTTACCAGAATGCCCGAGTCGCCCTCCCGGCAGAGGTTCCAGCAGCACGGCAGCAGGGGACGGAGAGCTGCCTTGCGCTAGGGGTCCAGGCCACCTTCTGAGGCCGCATGTATGTGAGGCTGGCGTTCGCCTCGACCCACCCACGCAGCCCTTAGCATCACGACTGCCGCATAGACCACCACGGCCGTCACCAGCCATCTCAGCACCTCGACGGACATGCTCTTGACGAGGAACGCCGCGAGCAGGACGGCGGGAGTTCCGCCGACAGCCAGCCCAACGGCGATGCGCAGGTCAACGTATCCGCTCCCGATATGACGCACACTTGCGCCGGCTGCGGCTAGCGCAGCGCCCGCGGCCATGATCGGAAAGCTCAGGCGAGGATCCATTCCCATCAGGCTGAGCATGGCGAGCGTGGGCGCGTAGTTCCCCACGCCGAAGTTCAGGAGAACGCCAAAAACAAAATTGGCCGCAATCGCCGAGAGCATCAGCGGCAAAGGAAGGGACGTGGCAACGCCCCCCACCGGCATGAGGCCGACGTTCGCAAGAGCATAGAACGCTGCCGCAACGAGCAGCGCTACGCCCACGACCGCCTGCACGACGGGAACCCGCGTCCGAGCGACCAAAGGCGCGCCCAGGAGTGCGCCCAAGAGCACCGCGATTACGCATCCGGCCAGCAGCACGGGATCCACGAACACGCCCAGGATCGCCAGGAATATCACCGCCTGCGTCATCTCCGGGAGGGTGTGGCCCACCAGCATGGTGCTCGGGATAAGCCGATCCGGAACGAGACCCCGAAGTTTGAACCAGGCCATGGTCGGCGCAAACGAACCCACGCCGAGGGTATCCAAGAAGTTGGTGGCGGCGCCCAGGGCCACAGCCTCCGCACGCGGCGCAGCCCCACGGGCCAAGGCGGCGCGCAGCAAGACGGCCCCATAGACGAGGATAGCGATCCCGAGGGTTGCGAGTAGCGCTATCAGCATCAGCCCCAGCCTCCGGGAGCGATGTTACGCGAAAGGCCGAGGTCCGTAATGGGTCGGAAGCAGACACTCTTCGCCCGCCCCTTAGGCCTCTGGGTCGATAAGCCGAGCCCATAGCTTTCGTTAGACTTGCAGGCCGCCAGATTCTGCGAAATAAGTGTTCCCGGGGAAAAGGGGCAGCTATGCAGACCGAGCGAACCGAAGCGGTCCCATATGCGTTAACGGTCGCGCGAGCTTGCGCGGAGCTTGCGGCGGATGCAATCAATGACGGAGCGTTGCCGACTCAGCTTGCGGCCACGCTATCTGCCGCAGCGAAGGGCGCTGCTGACCGCCTGGATCGCTTTTTGTGTGCCAAAGGCGAGTCGCTGTCGACGGACGCGCGCCGCCTGCTATTGAATGCTCAAATGGATCTAGAGGCCGTGGCTCAAATTGCTGGTCTGGTAGTCACCAATCACCTGACGCCCCGTAACGCAACCTGCGTGGCGATGTCAGCACGCTATACCGCGGAGCAGGCAGTCAAGCACCTCAAACATGCCGAAGAAGAGTTAGGCGATTAGCGCGCCGCAACAACCGCAGTTCTGCCGCCAATTTTCGTCCGCTACGGGTTGCGGTCTCAATGGGTCAACGCAACACCCCAGTGGGCTGTCCTCAAGATGCAGGTTGGGAGATTGCCTGAAACCCAACCCATTGCACCCGAACCAGAAAGCGCGAAGTACCTAATTTCGAGAGGCCGATTGGACCAATTGGTTTGGCAGGATCGATACCGGCATAGGGCAGCGCGGTGGCCTTTTAAACGCTGCTCCAGCGGGCTCGCCGGGGTGTTGCATTGACCTGTTGAAACGGCAGTCGAAAGCGGACGCTACAGCAAAGCAGCCCGGAGTCTGGCCGCCAACTCTATTCGCTCCTCAGTCGCGTAGGGCACTCTCTGGCCCGCATGCAATCCGTCATTTGAGTAGCGAGGAAATACATGAAGATGGTAGTGCCACACATCTTGATTACCGGCAGGGCCGTTGTGTTGGCGGGTGGAGATTCCCTCACACCCAAAGGCATTCCGCATGGCGTGAGCCAGGTGTCGCGTGGCACGAAAGAAATCGATTCCAAGGTTGTCCGGAATGTCCAGCACGTTCTCATAGTGACTCCGAGGAATCACCAGGCAGTTACCTTTAATTCCAGCGTAGTGGTGAGTCGGAACCAAAGCGAACACATTGTCATCTACCAAGACAACGGCTGATTCTGGCGCTGGCGATGGAAGCGTCCGAGCGATATCGCAGAACGGACACTCGTACCCGGGCGGAGCATTCCTCATAACGCCGACTCTTCTGAAGCCCTCGTTGCGGCATCCTAGCCTTGTTCGCTTCAGGTCGAAAGCGGACCTAAGCAGCCCGTCGGGCGGATGGGTGGGTGGGTGGAGCACAACCCTGCCCTATCGGCTAGGCCCTCCGCAGGCCCTGGCGGCCTGGGTGACCCGCAAGACCAGTAGCGGGCCAAACACAGCTCTTAATGGCCCCAATGATCGCCGTGACATCCTCCGAAATAAGGCCAAGATCGCCAGGCCATCCAACCACGATCGCCTGCATCAGCGGCTTCACATAGAGAACCCCCATGACCCGCTTGCCATGGTGTGTATCAGTGAAGCCGCCAGGGCGGCCCAGCGCCCCCGGTCAGGAGCGGCACTGCGCCGCCCGCGAAACATTGCCCCCCGAAGCACCAGACAGTGCATGCGGACTTGAGCGCGCACGCTACTTTCCCGAAGCCGGCGTGCTCAATTTGGTGGGATCGAACCATGCCGCATCCAAGGGTACGTCGGTCTCGATATCCGAATATTCTTCCGCCATCACCAGCAGGTTCTTCTGGTAGACGTCAATACGCGCGGCGATCAGGCCATGCGGCTGTGCACGGTAATCCAGGAAGCGGATGTCCGCGCTCTCCCCCGGCTTGTCCTTGACTGGCTGAATGATGCGCGCCAGCAGCAGCCGTTCCCGGTCGATCCAGAATTGATGTGCGTTCAGGTCGCCGCGATCGGCACCCACAACGTAGACCGGCCGACCTTGCCACGACTCCTCGTGCACCTTGGCGGTGTCGATGCCCTCCTGCTTGAGCAGGGCGAGCGTGACGTCAGGCGACTGACGATAGACATCGAAGCCGAGCAGCATGGCCAGGCTCACCAGCCGATCGCTGGCGACCTGCTTTCCCTGCTTGAACGTGTGCATCTGGCCATCGGCGAGGATCATGGCATTGCCGTCCTCGGCCGGCCCGATGTCGATGCGCAACTTTCCCGGTACCTGAATCCGCTCGTACCACTGTGATACGTGGGCCTTGCCGTCGGCGTCGTAGTGTGTGGTTTTTTGCGCGAACTGCGTCGTGGCAAACCAATCGTTCTGATACTTCGCATGCATTTGCTTGATGACGCTCGCACCACCCTCGTCGCCCGCGAAGGCTGCACCGACAAAGGCCAAACAGACAACGCTCAGAAAGCAACGACCGAGCAGATTCATTCCTGCATCTCCGACTGGAAGTCTTTTCATACTAGCCGATCCAGCCTTCGCCCTCGCTTGAAGTAGCGCCACCAACGTCAATCCTCGAATCCCTACTGCTTTGAGCCCTAAGCAGCAGCACCCGGTGCGGGTTTAGCTTGGCGCCGCGCATCCTGCATCACTCCAGGAAGCGCACTCGACCCGACTCGATCTCGTAGACCGCCCCCACTAGCTTCATTTGGCCTTCCACCAGCCTTGCTTGAACTTCCGGCGTGTCGAGAAGGGACCGCATTGTGTAACGCACGTTGGCCTCGACCGCCTCGTGCAGAAGCGCTTCGTGCGACTTCGATCCATCGAGATTGCGCAGAGCCGGCACGATGTCTTCGAGCAGCACCTCGATCCGGCTCGATTCCTTGGCACTATGGAACTTCGAGGCAAGCGCGGCGTCCACGGCGCCGCATCCCTCGTGGCCCATGACGACGAAAAGCGGCGTATGAAGATGCTGCCCCGCATATTGCAGCGTCCCCAGAATGGCGGCCCCGAGTACATTGCCCGCCACTCGAATGACGAAGAGCTCTCCGAATGAGGCGTCGAAGACAAGTTCGGGTGGCACGCGGCTGTCGCTGCACCCCAGGATAGTGGTGTGGGGATGCTGCTCCTTGGCGAGTTCCGCGAGGATTTCCTTTTGCATCGTCGGAAAGCGCGCACGGCCGCTGATGAAGCGTTCGTTGCCGTCTTTGAGGCGCGCCAGCGCCTCATCCGAAGTGAAAGGAGGAAAATGGCGGGCAGCCATGTTCGACACTCCATATCCGCGATGAAATGCTACGCAATGAAATAGCTGATGGAAAGCAATACCCGCAGGGCCCGGAGCCGCGCCCGTACGAATGTTAGGGCCAGGTGAAAGCACAAACCGAAACACCGGAACGCCGACTTTGCCGCGACGCATGGTTTCGCAGAAGGCGAACGACGGCGAGGTCGCCCACAGCCCTAAGTCCTTACCGCATCGGTTGCGTCCGCGTCGGGTCGGAAGCAGGCATTACAGGTATCGCCTGGTGGAACAGCAATGGGGTCCCGAAGGCTTTGCGCCGGCTCAACCGCTGGCGGCGGGGACTTCTTCGGCGAAGGCTGCAACTGAGTTGGCTACGATCCCGGTTCCAAGCAACCGGGAGAATGTGATGCGTATTCGAACTGTTTGCCTTGGAGCCGCCATCGCATGTGAATCCATCGCGCCCATGGCTGTCGCGGAAAACACCCACGGAATGACGGTCAAGGACGTTCAGGAGATGAGCGACCCCGTACGGGCCTACTACATCAACGGCGTCTACGACGGAATGAACGCCATCCTTGACCTTCAGCAACGCCCCGGTTGCGTCGTCCCGCCGGGAACATCAGCAGGGTCACTTGCCTCGTTGGTCGACGACCAGTGGCGGGTCGACCCGAAAACCTACGAGAGCCTGCCTGCGGTCGCTGGCGCAACAGAGGCGATCTGCGGACTGTGGCCCCAGAGAGGCAATCGGTCGCCGGACCAGAGTCCGAATAGCCAACAAGCTGACTGTCCTTGGCCACTGGAAATGACCCTCGCGGGCGTTGAGGCCGACCGTCACGGCCCGGCATCTGGCGCCCCCCCAGGGAGTGCTGCCGAGGGAGCGCAGAAGGTTCAGGAGGTCGGAGCAGTCATAGTCCGTCATGGGTCGGAAATGGACATGCGTCCCGAGCGCTCGGTTCAGTAATTTTGCTGAGCCTGTACTCAGTAATTTCGCAGTTGCTCTGGGACCCATCAAACCACACGATCCCACTCGACTATCCCGCCTGAAATCAGGCAAGCGGCCTGGACGGAATGCGGATGTCGCCGGATGTGCCGTCCCTGCCGGAAGGGCGAAGTTACGCGGGCGCGCGCCGCGTACTCCTACCCATCCTTTTGTATAGCTTGTGACGCTTGTCGCGTTACGCAAATCTTTTTGCGGGAAACGGGGGAGCAATGCAGACCGAGCGAACGCATCCGGTTACGAACGCGCTGGCCGTGGCGCGGGCCTGCGCAGAATTAGCCCTTGAGGCGGAGACCGAAGGAAGCTTCCCGAGGCCTTTGGCCACTTCAGTATTAGCCGCCGCGAACGATGCCGCGGCACGCCTCAAGGTTTTCCTCACCACATACGCCGACACATTGTCCCCGGATCTGGCGCACAGGTCGTTTCAAGCCCACTCCGACCTGGCGGCGATTGCCCAGTTCTCAGGCTTGGTGTTGACGTACACGTCCACCCCACGTGATGGCGCTTACCTGGCCAAGATCGTTCGCCACACGGCCAACCATGCCGTCGACTGCCTCAGCCACGTGGAAGAGGTGATCTATCTATAGGCATGCCCGGCTAGAAGCGCCTGCTTACAACACCAAATTGAACAGCAACTTATGACTGGGGGATCCATGGATTCGTCGCAGCAGGAGATGTTGCAGCCACCTCGACTTCTGATTGCTGATCAACGCCTCATGGAGGCCGAAGGAATTTCAGTCGCGCTGGCAAAGCATTTTCAGATCGTCGGTTGTGTGAGGAATGGCCGCGAACTCTTCAGTCTCGTACTTCGAATGAAGCCCGACGTGGTAGCCACTGACATCAACCTGGGGGGAGCAGACGGCATCGAAGTCTTGCGCCGGGTGCAAAAAGCCGGTTCCACCGTGCCTTTTGTGTTCTTCTCGTCGATGACTGATCGAGCGAGCATGCGCCACGCCATGGCGGCCGGCGCCAAGGCATACGTCCCAAAGAGCGATGGGCTGGCGGGACTTCGTACGGCAGTGGATCGCGTGCTCAAGGGTAGGACATACATTTCCCCACGATGGGCAGACGAGTCGCTTGAAATCGAGAGGGCGGGACGTCGCGGCCTCACGCAGAGGCAACAGCAGATTCTCGATCTATTGGGTGCACGCATGAGTAGCCAACAGATTGCCGATGCGCTCGGTCTCTCGCGCCGAACAGTAGAGAGTCACCGGGCTCGACTGTCGGAGGCAACACGCGCACGTTCGGCACAAGACCTCCTCAAACAAGCAGAGCGGTTTGGCGCAACGGCACTGGCTGGTCGCGGCGCAGGCCGGAGCGGTTGATCGCAGCGCCGCCCTCCCTGCATGGCAACCTGGCATGCCGTCGGCGCTGGCTGCCAGCTTGCATTCTTGTGAAGGCGGCGTAACGGCATGGAACACGAATTTGCTCTTTGGACCGATCCTGCCTGCGCGCTCGGTAACGACAAAAAATGGACGTGACGCCAAGTGCGGCACAGTCCACAAACAGCCGTTCGGCTGACTTGCCGAAGCTGGACTACGCATGGCTCAATGGCCGAGTCGACAGGGGGCTCGCCATGGTTTTGCGCAGCATCGCTTCGCGGCTGTCTCTATGGGTTCTGGTCGGCTCCGTGGCGGTGTTGGCCATCGCCGGCAGTGTGCTGTTTTACCGGGTCGGCGAGCAGATCCTGGAACAGGCCCATGGTGAAGCGACGGCGCTCGCCAATGAAGCAGGCAACCGGATCGAGCAGCGGCTGGCACGCGTAGCCGACACCGCTCAAACCCTGGCCTCGGTGGTCGGCTCTCGTCCGGAAGGGATCGAGGCCATCCTGCGTGACGCGCTGGAAAGGAATGCTGATCTATCCGGACTGGCAGCCGCTTTCGTCCCTGCCAAGGACAACGCGCCCACCTCCCCCTTTATCAATCGCCAGGACGACGGCTCGCTGGGTTGGCGCGACTTGCGCAAGGACGACAACCCCTACTGGGACAAAAACTGGTTTCTCACGGGACTGCGTTGCACGCAGGGATGCTGGCAGCGGCACTTCTATTCGCAATCGCGCAAGCGCGAACTGGTCAACTACTCGGCCCCCATCCAAAGGGATGGCCACACGATAGGCCTGATCAATGCCGACGTATCCCTGGACTGGCTAGGCCGTGTCCTGAAGGCACTTATCAAGCCCGCGGGCGCTTATGCATTTGTGCTGGACGACGGCGGCGCTTATCTCGCACACGACAACCCGTCCATGGTGGGCCAGCGCGGCCAGCCCGACCTTTTGCAGGCACTGGCCCGTCACGAGGCTGTTCGGGTGCGGCTGGCCGTTGCACAGAACCCGCAAGCTGGCGGCAAGGCTGTGTGGATCTACCTCGCCCCCATCGAAGGGACGCGATGGAGCTTCGGCCTGGCCATGCCGGAGGCGATGATCTACGCCGGTGTGCGGCAGGCGTTCGTACGCGTACTGTTGCTTGGATTGCTCGCCCTCCTGGCATTGGCGGCGGTCACGCTCGCGGTGGCGCGGCGCACCCTCGCCCCGCTTGGCACCCTCGCTTCGCGTGCCGAGTACGTTGCGCGCGGTGCGCTCAATTTCGAATTGCCAGCGGTTCGTTATCCCGATGAAGTTGGCCGACTCACGCATGCCTTCGATCGCATGCGCACGGAACTGGCGCTGCACATCGAGACGTTGACCCGCAACGCGAAGGAGCAACAACGTCTCGCCAGTGAACTGGACATTGCCCACCAGATCCAGACGGCGCTTTTGCCGGGACAGCACTACCTGGATGCACACTGCGAAAACTTCGAGCTGCACGCATTGCTTCGACCCGCACGCGCCGTTGGCGGCGACCTCTACAGCTACTTCATGCTCAACCAGCGACGCTTTTGCGTGATGGTCGGCGACGTCTCAGACAAAGGCATTCCTGCAGCATTGTTCATGGCACGCACTATCACGCTCGCAAAGGCGTTGGCGCCGAAGGCGCAGTCGCCACAGAACCTGTTGTCGATGCTCAACCTTGAGCTGTGTCGCAACAACGACAGCTGCATGTTCGTGAGTCTCTTGTGCGGCATGCTCGACACGTTCACCGGTGAGCTGGTCATGGCCAGCGCCGGACACGAACCTCCCGTGCTTTGCGACACGGATGCCGCCCGGTTCATCGAGTTCGAAACCGGAGCCGCGCTCGGGCTGGACGATGAGGCGCACTACCCGACCCGAACCCTGCGGTTGCAACCCGGCCAGACCCTGCTGCTCTACACGGATGGCATTACCGAAGCGACCGACAGGGCCGAGCGAATGTTTGGCGCCGAGCGCATGTTGGACTGCCTTCAGCGATCCCCGTCACGCTCCGCCGCCGACCTTGCGGCCGGGTTGCTGGCCGAAGTGGACCGCTTCACCGACGGCGCCGGACAGGCCGACGACATCACCGTCCTCGCACTGAACTGGCATCATGCCCTGGCCAACAGGAATGCCCCCATGCTGGACATGAGCATCAAAGCCTCGATGGACGAAGTCTTCGATGCGCTGGAGCGCTGTGACGCAGCGCTATGCGCCCACGGCGTCACGCCCGCCGTGCGGGAGGACGTCCGTCTGGTGCTGGAAGAACTCATGGTCAACATGGTGCAGCACGGTCACGCCGGAAGCACGGACCGCACAATCGACCTGCACATGCACCTGGGGGAGGATGCCGTGCTGATCGAGCTGCACCATGACGGGCAACCCTTCGATCCACTGCAGATACCCATGCCAACCCTCACCGGTGACCTCGCTGATGCGGAAGATGTCGGCGGTCTCGGCATCCATCTGGTACGCGCCATGGCGAGCGAACTCAGCTACAGCCATGACGATCAGGGCAATCACCTGCAACTGCGCTTCCTCCACCCCGTGAGCACGGAGCCTGACCATGACGTTCAACCTGAACACTGAAGGTGAGTCGCCCAACCGGATAACCCTGCGTCTGCATGGACGGCTCGACGCCCAGACATTCAATGACTTCGATCTCGCCATGCTCGACGTGCTACCTCGCATTGCCGAGGGCGGCACAGTGGTACTGGACCTGTCCGGGCTGGACTACATCAGTAGCGCCGGCCTGCGAAGCATCGCCAAGATCCGCAGGAGCACGCGTGCACGCGGCGGCCATACCCTGCTCCTCAATCTCCAGCCGCAGGTGCGAAAGGTGTTCGACATCGTGAAAGCCGTTCCGGTCAACGAGGTCTTCGCCAGCTTGCAGGAACTTGATGACTATCTCGATCACATGCAGCGACGAATGACCGGCCAGGGGCTCCCCGGCGGTTCCTGAGCGAAGCCCGCCGACCCGTTAAATTTGCGTCGGACTGGGGTTGGCAGCGGACACTCCTGCCGTTGGAGTACTTCCGACTGGTGGCTTGGCGGCACTCTGCCTGCGGCAATATGCCGGTCTCGGTGGCGCGGAAAACGCTGAACGTTGCGCTTCTCGCTCCACAAGAGACGCTGTTGCCATGATCTTCACGCGTCATCGGCGAAGGTGCGCCGCTTTCAACAGATAGCGCACTCGAGAGGAGAGTCCTGTGGTACTAATTCCATTGCTGCCGATTGCTTTCGCGTTACTCGTGTCGACGTCGATCGCCTTTTTCGAAGAGTCAGAACCGTCCCGCCCAGTGCGGGCTTCAGAAGAACATTAAACGCGCTCGCCGTATCGGTGCGCCCTTCCCTGCTACCAACGATGGCCGACCGCGAGACCGAGGTCCGTCATGCACGACTTCGCGCCGCGCGATAGTAAACCGACACCTGCGGCGCGGCCACGACTGAGCGTCCTTGCGTACCAATGAATGAAATGACGGGCCAGTGCAGCGGCCCGGGCACGACGATGAATCATCTCCTGTTCTCCGCTCTGGTTTTTATCAGCGTCTTTGGTTGCGCTTTGCTTGGCATGTATGCGCGCACGCGCTTGCCGGGACACCATGTGGACGAAGACTCGGCCACGGCAATCAAACTCGCTGCCGGCCTGATTGCGACGCTCGCCGCCCTGGTGCTCGGCCTTCTCATCTCGTCGGCCAAGACAACTTTCGACACGGTCTGCCAGGACTTCCAACACAACGCCGTCAACGTCTTGAAGCTCGACCGCACCTTGGCTTCCTACGGGCCCGAGACGTCAAGCTTGAGGGCATCGCTCAAGCACAAGTATGGCACTTGGGTTGACCTGATCGGCTCCGATGACGCAACGAATCGCCACGCCATCGACAGTCCAGCGGTCCTGGGCCATATCAACGATTTTCAACATGAGTTGGACGCTCTGCATCCGGCCAACGAGGACCAACGGCAGCTGCTGCCTCGCGCGCAAGAGATCTTTGAAGAAGTCTTCGCGGTTCGCTGGTCGGCGCTACTCCAAAAGCACGGCAGCATTCCCATGGCGCTGCTGGTCGTACTGGCGGCCTGGCTGTGCGTGATCTTTGGCACGTTTGGCCTGTTCGCGCCAAACAACGGCACCGTGTTGTTCTTCTTTTTCCTGTGCGCGCTGTCCTCCGCCGGAGCGATCTTCGTCATCACGGAATTGGACACGCCGCTTGGCGGAATGATTCGGGTGCCAGTGGCGCCCATGCGCGCAGCATTAGGCCAGCTCGGCCATTGACACCAAGGAGAGATACGGTGGGCTGAGCGATATGGTTCGATTTGGGTCGCAAGCAAGCCTTGCCGGCATTGCTGCGGTCACCAATAGAGCCACATTTTGAGACCAATCGCGACCATGGCTACCGCTAGCGGTAGCAAGTTTTCGATGATCTCGCGAAAGTGCCGCGCAGGTTCGGTCATGCTGAATCCCTGACTGCTTGACGGAATGAGGTCTGCTTCGGGGGAGCGAAGAGATGGGTGCGTATGCTTCCAGCACACACTTTGCTTGTCAAAGGCCGGGCCGGGAAATCCAAAAAGGTGGGCGATAACCGATTGTTTTGACGACCATTTTGACACTCCTTGCCGCCGGATACGTCCAGCGCGCAGGTCCGCAAATGACGCCGCGCTCAACGGATCAACGCGCCCCAGGCGTCGCCCTGTTCAGCCACCGCAAGGCGCGCTTCATCCATGCGCCGGCCTGGTCCGGGCTCCATACGAAGGTCGCCACGCTCTGCGGCGGCATCGTGTATTCGAAACGGGTTTGCCCCTCCGCTACGGACACGGGGCGCGCTTCCGTATTGCTGTTCACCATGACCAGCACGATCGATCCATCGGAAGCATTCTGGAACGCGACGTTGGCGAGGCCCTTCTCGGTTTCAGAGGACCCTACCCTCACGGCGCCCGGCTGGACGAATCGACTGAAATGCGCCAGTGCGTAGTATTCGTCGTTGCGACTCACCGCACCCGTCTGCGAGTCGATCGTGATCACGCCCTTGCAGGCGGCACAGCCGCCGAAATGGGGACCGTGCTTCTCGTCAAGCGCCAGGTTCCAGTACACGACGCCGCGAGCCCACTGCCGGATGCCCGTGATCAGCAGGTCTCGCGAAAACCACAGCAGTTCGCCGTTGGCGCTCGACGCCCAATCGCCGCCGGAACACTCGGTGATGTAGGCGTCCTTTTGGGGATAAGCGCGATGCACTCGGCCCTGCGCATATTGGCTGCCTTCGTAGCAATGCCAGGCAACACCGTCGATGTAGCGCACCGCATCCGGATCGGCCAACACACTCAACGGCTGCGTGGGGTGGTTCCAGTTGTGATCCCATTCCAGAATCTGCGTTCTCGGGCTGCGGGCTGCCAACTTCGGGCCGAGGTACTGCGCGACCACGCGAGCCCGGGTGTTCGCGTCCATTTCCATGCCCGGATAGGTAACCGGCGTGAAGCTCGGCTCATTCTGCAAGGTCAAGGCGAAGATGGGGATGCCGTAACCACGATAAGCGTCGAGGTATTTGACGAGATAGTCCGCATACGTGCTCTCGTATTGCCCAAGCAGTTCCCCGCCAATGAGGTTCTGACTGGTCTTCATCCACGCAGGGGCGCTCCACGGCGACGCAATGATGCGCAGATCAGGGTTGATGGAAAGGACCTCGCGCACAACCGGTATCACGTCATGCAGGTTGGGCGTGACGTTGAAATGCTGCAATTGAGGATCAGTCTGGCCGAACGGAACATCGTCCAGGGTGTACGGCTTCAACGAAAAATCCGAGGCGCCGATGGTCAGCCGCATCATACTGAAGTTGAGGCTCGGCGGCGGCCCATACAGTTCGTGCAACAAGGCGTGGCGTTGCGCGTCGGTCAGTTTGTTCTGCAGCAGCCAGGCCGATGAGTCGGTCATCGCCGCGCCGAAACCCACCATGCTTTGGTATGTCTTGCTCAGGTCGATGACCACATCGGCGGGCAACGATTTACCGACACTCATCTCGGCGCCGGCCTGAGGCTCCAGCTTGAGCCGGCGATCCGCCGTACTCAGCCAGACCTGCACGGCAGGCGTCACCGCCTGCGCCGAAGCGGTAACTTTCGCCGCCACCTTGGGGTGCGCGAAACGAGGCGCGTACAGGACGGCCGCCGTAAGCAGGATGAGCAAAGCGACAAAGACCGCGGGAGCCCGGTTGGAATCCGACCTGCGCTCATCCATGGCGCGCGCAAGGTCCATCAATCATGTTGCATGTCACCTTGATCGCGAAGCTCCGAGGCTTCCACATCCAATCGAGGGGCGGGTTCGAGTTCCGAATCAGGGTCGTCTCCTGCAGTCCAAACGTACTGTCCATCATGTCCGCTGTTGCTCAGGCATCGGACCGATGCCGAGCATGCTTCCAGCACACAGTTTGCTTGTCAAAATTGGGATGGCGAGACAAAACAGGCAGCCCTAACCGGTTGTTTTTTCTTGAGCCATGGAGCCCTGCGTTCCGGCGCCACTCAGAGTAAGTGCGAGCGAGCCCAGGACGGCGCGAACTTCCACCCTCGAGGCTGCAAGCGCCCTGGCGCCGTACCGTGTACGGCTGGCTCACCCTTTTGCGTAAACACCCGATGCCGTCTCTCATTGGATGCCAGGTCAGTCTGTTGATCAAGCCGCGCCCGACGAGTGCCCCGGCTGATCCTGGTTCTCCCGCTTCCGCCTGTTCCTCGGGAAATACCATCGGCTCATGGTTGCTCAAAGCAACCCGTCAATCGGCAGCAACCGCAAGAACGACACCTCCGCCCGCCGCTTGGTGCTCGCATCAGGCTCGCTTTGGTGAATGACATCCTTGCCGTTGTCACTGGCTCGCCAGACCAGATGATGCGATCCAGGATCCATCGTCACCTGGTAAGCGTTGGTAGGTGCAGTCGCCGTGTAGAAGAAATCGGCAATGGCCTTCGCCAGGCCCGGCGAGTCGACGATGACGCCCATCTCCGTGTTCAGCAACTTCGAGCGCTGGTCCATGTTGAGCGAGCCGATGAATACCAGGCGATTGTCCACAACGATGGTCTTGGCATGCAGGCTGATGCCCGACGATTTGCCCAGCGCCGTCGAAGCCTGACTCTGCCCGGCAGATGGCCTGAGCTCAAACAGCTGAACGCCGCCTTCGATAAGATCCTTGCGGTAGTGCACATACCCGGCGTGCGCCGCCGTCTCATCCGTCGACGCCAGTGAGTTGGTGAGGATCTTTACCGACACCCCTCTTTGCACGATGGCCGTGAGGTGCTTGGTCCCCTCATCGCCAGGAATGAAATACGGAGTCGTGGCGAGTATCTCGTGCTGCGCGCCGTCGACCATGGCCTTGAGCTTGGGGCCAATGCGCAATGCGGGCACGTCGTGGGACGTTTCGATCTTCTCTGGCTGGTCAGCCACCAGTTCAGCAACGCCCCAGAACCAGGCGCCTCGCCGGTCGGCGGTGGGGCCGTCAGGCAGTTCGTCCATCACAGCCTGGGCGTAGTCGGACTGTGCGAAGGCGCGAACCTTGTCCTTCAGTATCTGCCGTGTCCTGTCCAGGCTTTGCGCCGCCTCATTCGCACTGGTAAGACTCTTGAGCGGGTAAGCCGCATCACAGTTCCAGTACGCATCGAAGGCATCGGAGGCCTGCTGCACCACGGGTCCAATGGCTACCACATCAAGATCCCGAAAGTGCGTGTCACTTCCCGCGTCAAAATAGGGGTCGCCGATATTGCGCCCCCCGATGATGGCCACGCTGTTATCCACGATGAACGACTTGTTGTGCATGCGACGATTGAGGCGTCGCCAGTCGAGCATGAACTGGGCAGCGCGCGAAAGCATGGATGGATCGCGTGTCTGCAGAGGATTGAAGAGCCTGACCTTGATGTTGGGATGGGAATTCAATCCCTCGAAGAGATGATCGGTGTCGGTAAAGTTGTTGTCGTCGATCAGGATGCGAACGCGCACGCCACGATCGGCCGCGGCGAGCAGATGCTGCATCATGAGATGACCGGTCATGTCGTTGGCAAAGATGTAGTACTGCAGATCGATGGAATGCTTGGCGTGGTCGGCCAGCGCCACTCGGCTGAGCAGCGCGTTGGTGCTGAGGGTAAGCAGGCGAAAACCGGACTGATGCTGGTGCTGGTCCACCTCCGCGCGCGTGTAGCGGGCCGATGCCGTGTCGGCTGCCGGCGGCAGGTGATGCGTCTCCTCCTTGTCCACGCTCGGCGGGAGCGGGGCGCATGCCTGAAGGAAAAGACAAAGTACGGTGAAGGCAAATACGACGATCCATCGATCATTTCGCATGTGTCACCCCGTGACGGCCAGCCAGGTGGGTTCCTCTCGACCCGCACGTGCTCCCATAGGCCCACCGATCTAGCATAACGCCGCCCTATCCTGCCTGACTGTCGCGAGCCACCTCAGTTGTGCGCCCGCACCGGGTATCCTTGACGCCGACACGGCGATGACAGGCCGGCCATCGAACTCGGTCTACCTGCCGCGGTCCATACAGGCGTAACACCTGGCCGGCTCAACCGCCGAAAGGCAAGCTCCGGAGTACCCATGAAGGCTTTCCAGCGCCTCGTCGCCGTAGCGGTTCTGCTCGACCTTGGCGGCGCGCTGACCACGGCGCGCGCGGAACTCGACGCCACGGGGCAGCAAGAGGTTGCCGCGCTGCTGGCCTATGTGGGAGGCAGCCATTGCGCCTTCATCCGCAATGGAAAGGCTTACGGCGCCGCCGACGCCAAGAGCCATCTTCAGTACAAGCTCAAGTATCTTCTGCAGGAACACAAGGTGAGTTCGGCGGAGGATTTCATCGCACTGGCGGCCACCGAAAGCAGCATGAGTGGCAAGCCGTACCTGGTCAATTGCGATGGCGTCGAGCAACCATCGGCGGACTGGCTGAAGGATGAGCTTCGGCGCTTGCGGGCCGCACAGCCCTAGAAGAGGCTCGGGAAGCGCCCGGCCCGCACCGTGACCAATTGCAGTCGTGACCTCCGACCCATGCAGCGCACTTCGATGTGCGCTTAGAGTCAGTTCGTCCGGTCGACCCGAAGCGTCGCTCCTGGTCGTCGTCCTTGGTCAAGAAGACGGGAGGCTGTGATGAACAGGAACCACGTTGCGGTTGGCCTGGCAGTGGCTTGCATGGCGTTGTCGTCAGCCGTGAACGCCACCGAACAGGACCCCGGTGAGGCTGGTGTCCGGGCGGCCGAGAATGCATGGAGTCGAGCCTTTATCACGGGCGACGCCCGATTCCTGGACGGCCTGCTCGATCCTGCATACGTCTCGGTCGGTACGAACGGCTCGCCGCGGCCAAAGGCTGACATCATCGCTGCGGCGAAGCGATTTGCAGAACAACATCCTGGCGCACCCGTCCAGCCCCTTCCCCCGACATCCACCATCAGCATCAAGGGCAGCTCCGCGGTGGTGACCCATCACGGGGAAAAGGAAACATCGGTCGATGTTTTCTACTACAGCGACGGAAGTTGGCACGCGTGGTATTCGCAGCACACTACTCGCGCCTCCACGAGCTGATCCGTGTCGGGGACGCGTCTATTGCTGACAGGCACAGCAGGCCATCACAGATTGTTGGATCTCCAGGTCACCAACGCTCGGCCGTGCATTTCGCCACATCGCGCACAGCGTTGACGTCATTCCTCGGGAGGTTGGCGTAGCTCTATCGGCCGTAGAAGTCCAAGGCGCCTGGCATGAACGATAAGTTCCTGAGGAGAATGGGTGTTCGTCATGTTCAGCAGCTGGGACTTGTGACTCTCCACCGTTCTTTTCGACAGGCCAAGCCTGTCTGCAATTTCCTGGGCTCCCAGGCCTTCAGCCATCAGATCGAGGATCACCTGCTGGCGATCCGTAATGCGGATCCGTGGAAGTCGTTGCTCACTGACCAACAGGTCCATGATGGAGCTCGACAGGTAGAGCTTGCCCTGCAGCGCGAGATCAATCGCAGAGCGAAGGGCGTCCAATCCCTCGACTTTGCTGATGATGCCCGACGCGCCGGCATGGATGGCACGACGTAGTGTGACCGGGTCCGCCAGCGAGGTGAAAATGACAAACGCGATGGGCAAAGCGGCCTTTTGAGCGGCCTCCATCACGTCGAGGCCGCTTTTATGGAGCAAGGCCACTTCCGTGATGATGATGTCCGGCGGGTTATTCCGGAGGAGCTCCTCCAGTTCGCGACCACTTCTCACGATGCCTTGGACGTCATACGCGCCACTGAGCGCCAGCGCCAGTCCTTGAGCCACGAGCAGGTGCCGATCAGAAATAACCACTGATGGCTTCCTGGTCCCGCTCTGCACCTTCATCAAGCTCACCGACATCGCTCTCCTCCGACCTCAAACCTGGCTAGCTCCCTCGGTTGGTTTCTCGCGTCTACGTCCTGTCTGGAAACCGTGAAGCTCCTTCTCCGCAACCAGGCACTGGCGTCACCCACTTTTTGCGAATGCGAATTGAGTGGCCTTGCCGTGCATGGCGACGAGACAAACGCCGAAGACCCACTTGGCATTCGGCGCCGGCGCCCAGGAGAAGCGAGGAAGCTCCCTGGCCCCTGGGGGCGTTGCCCGGCGACAAATGCGACTGACGCGTGACCTTACCTTTCGCCTGTGGCGGGTGCGTACCCCACCTTTTGTATAACTTGCGATGCGCGGCAGGCTCTGCCAAAAGGTCGCCAAGGGGCTTTTGGGGGGCGCTATGCAGGCTGATCGTCCGCACCCGGTGTCGTATGCGTTGACGGTGGCCCGCGCCTGCGCGGAGTTCGCTCTGGAAGCCATGAACCAGCGGAGCTTCCCGAAACCTTATGCCTCGGCCCTATCGGTTGCCGCGGAAGACGCGGCTACTCGTCTGGGGGAGTTTCTCTCCGCCCAAGGCGAGACCATCGCGCCTGACGCCTTGAAAACCGCGTCCCTTGCCAGGACAGACCTGGAAGCGGTTGCCCAGATAACCATGCTCATCATTGCCAACGATCTGGCGCCCAAGGCTGCCAGTTTTGTCGCTCGATCGGTTCGCTACACGGCCGAGCACGCCGTCAACCGCCTCAGCCATGTCGAAGAGGCCATCGGCGCATAGGTCTGGCAGTCAGTGGACGAGGTGGGGGTGATCCGATATGCGAGTCTCTTTCAAATGCCGTGCGCGAATATGGACATTCCGTGAGAACATTTCCATCGCCGGGGCGCGTCTGTCATTTTGGATATCGCCGACGTCACATGCGGCGCTGACGACCGCGCCAACAGTGTGTCGGTGTCACTAGAGGTAGAGGGTTAAGCATGCACGCATCAAGCGAAGCCTTGATACCGATGGGCTCAAACGATGCGCCGGCCGCGCCGGTGGTCTTTGTTGTCGACGACGATATCTCGGTGCGCGAGTCGCTGGAGATGCTGTTTCGTTGCGCCGGCCTGCAGACCACGCTTTTCGCCTCCGCGGAGGCGTTCCTCGCGTCCCCCCGCCCGACCGGGCCGGGTTGCCTCGTGCTGGACGTGTCGCTCCCCGATATCAACGGCCTGGACCTTCAGCAACGCATTGCCCCAGAACGCGGCGACCTGCCCATCATCTTCATCACTGGCCACGGCGACGTGCCCATGACCGTCAAAGCCATGAAGGCCGGCGCAGTGGAATTCCTGCTCAAGCCCTTTCATGACGAGGCTCTCCTGAATGCGGTACATGACGCCATCGAACGCAGTCGTGCCGCCCTCGCTCGCGCGGCAGAGGTGCGTACCATCCGGGCGCGCCACGCCACCCTCACCCGGCGCGAGCGAGACGTGCTGCATTGGGTGATCGCCGGTCGCCTGAACAAGCAGATCGCGGGCGAGCTTGGCATCAGCGAGATCACGGTCAAGGCGCATCGCCGTCGCGTCATGGAAAAGATGCACGCCCGTTCCGTGCCGGACCTGGTCAGGATCGAGGCGAAACTTCGTCCATAGGTTCAGCAGCGCCAGGGCAGCAAACCGGTGTCCCGGTAACGGCTCTTCCTGCCATGGTCGCGCAACGGCAACGACTGGGCATCCGGATGCTTAGCCGACATATAGCCAGCGCAACTTCATGACGTCGCCTCTCGCATCAAACTCAGGGCGAATCCGTGCAATTCGGATCGGCCGGCGGGCTCTGCCGGGACGCAGGAACGGAGAACGCAACCAAGGCCCCGCGGCCCAGGTCGTTCCGCTCCGCCCACAAGCGTCCATTGTGGCTTTCAATGATTGAACGACTCACTGACAAGCCCATGCCCATCCCATCGCGTTTGGTCGTATAGAACGGGTCAAAGATCCTCTCAGATTCTTCGGCAGGCAGTCCGATACCCGTATCCCGCACCAGTAGGCACACATGGTCGTCTTCGCCGCACGCCGTCCGAATCGTCAGTAAACGTGGGCGATTCTCGACTTCGTTCATGGCCTCTGCCGCGTTGCGCAGCAAATTCAGGATCACTTGCTGGAGCTGTACACGATCGCCGCTGACCAAGGGTAGGTTGTCCGCAAATTCAACGCGGAGAATGACGCGAGCGCCACTCAGCTCGCCTCGCAAAAGCGCGATCACTTCGCGAGCGACCTCGCTCAAATCGATCAACTCGATGGTCGACGCTCGATTGCTGAATAGCGCGCGCAATCGCACGATGACTTCGGCCGCCCGGTTGCCATCCCGGATGGTGCGACGGGCCGTTTCGCGGGCGCCTTCGAGATCAGGTGGCTCGATGGCGAGCATGCGCAGGCAAGCGCTGGCGTTGGTGACAATGCCAGCCAGCGGCTGGTTCACCTCGTGTGCGATGGACGCTGTCAGGGCGCCAAGGCTCGAGACTCGCGCAACACGGGTGAGCTGGGCGCGAGCCCTGCTCAATGCCTCCTCCGCCAGATGCTCCTGGGTGACATCACGAATGGCCCCGATGTACCGAAGGTCCCCGGACTCACATCTGGACCGATGGGCAACCATATGCACATGCTTGACCGATTCGTCTGGCGCCAGGATCCGATGCTTATATTCCAGATGGGCCACACCGCGCCGCATACGTCGCACGATCTCGTCGTGCAGAGGAGCGTCGTCGGGGTGCAATCGGCTCTTGATAAGGTCGAGGGTCAGCACCGTGTCCGTACTGACCTCGAAGATGCGATAGAGCGGCCTTGACCACGCGAGATCTCCCGTCCGGGGACTCCACGAAAAGTTGCCCATCCTTGCCAGATGTTGGCCTTCGGCCAGGAACGCTTCGCTACGTTCGAGCGCCTGGGCCGAACGCTTGCGTTCACTGACGTCGGTCAGCGCCGCAATGAACTTCGGTTCCCCGGCAGTGATCTCGATTTTCTCTGCAACAACGTGGATATGCTTGACGACGCCACTGGGCATCAGAAGTCGAAATTCGAGTTCGAGGTTACCCCCTTCACGAACCATACGCAGGGCGACATCCCACACGATATCAATATCGTCGGGGTGGCAGCGCTCCTGGAACATGGCCAGACTTGGCTCGAATGTCCTGGGATATTCAAGGATGCGATAGCCCTGATCCGACAAGGAGACTTCGCCCGTCGACGGCTTCCACCAAAGGCTGCCAGTCTGGCTCAGTCTTTGCGCCTGGCCCATCAAGGCCTTCTGACGCCGCAATTCCCTCTCTGTTCGCTTCAGGTCGTCGATGTCGGTATTCGTTCCGTACCACTTGACGACTCGCCCAGTCTCGTCGCGCATTGGGTGGGCACGGCACAGGAACCATCGATACGTTCCATCGTGGCGACGCAGCCGTGCTTCGGCTTCGCCCGGTTGCCCTGATTCCAGAACCGTCAACCAGCGCATCGTCAGGTCTTCCAGGTCATCGGGGTGAACCACCGTCTGCCACGCCCAGCCACGCGCCTGCTCATGGGACAGACCGAGATAATCCAGGTAGTGCTGATTGATGAAATCGGCCGAGCCGTCCAGCCGTGTCGACCATGCCAACGTCGGTATCGTGCTGACGATCGACTGCAACTTTTGCTCGCTTCTGGCAAGCTCCAATTCGGCTCGCTTGCGCTCGTCGATGTCCATCCGCAGATGGATCCAGCGCAGGATCTGTCCTTGCGAATCCCGCAGGGGAAAACCGCGGACGTTGTGCCAACGATAGACACCATCAGCGCGTCGATGACGGTTCTCGATGTTGTACTCACGCCCCTCCCGGTGAGCGTTCGCCTGATAGATCACAGTCTCGGCAAGATCGTCAGGGTGAACAATGTCGGAAGCTCTCCAACCTTTCAGCTCCTGCAGGGACCTGCCAAAGAATTCAAGCGACAACTGGTTGAGATGCTCGAGCTCGCCGTTGGGCGCGATCACCGCCGCCGGCACCGCGATGTTGTCGACAATCGACTGAAATTCCGGCCCCATCAGCCGGCCGTCGATGTCACCGTGATTGGCGTCCTCAATCTCCTGGCCCAGGCCGCACCACTGGACAATCTGGCCAGCGTCATCCCGCACCGGGCTGGCCTGAATGAGGAACATTCGATATTGCCCATCTTGGCGCCGTACACGCGCCTCGATCGCGCCAGCTTGACCAGACGCCCGAACCGATCGCCACTGCTCAAACGACGCGCGACGGTCATGCGGATGGATGACCACCCGCCAGGGACGGCGGCTCCCGCTTTCCGTGCTCAGCCCCGTGAATTCGCTGCACCATCGATTGACGAAGTTGACGCGGCCATCGGGCCCCGCGGTCCACACCAACGCCGGCAGCGCGTCCAAAACGCGATTTGGATTGATCATGAGTGAGTGCCCCAGCATTCCCTGGCTCGCCTTGGCGAGCCCCTCCCCTGGCCAAAGAGTATCCGCAATCGGGGGTTTCGCAGGGCGCGAGGAATGGTTTCGTGAGCAACCAAGGCGCGGCGAGCTGACCTGCACGCCAGTTTGCCCGGCAAGCGCTTCCGTCTACGTGCACGCGTCCTTCATACCTGCCGGTCTATATCAGCCACGCCGATGAGTACTCGCCAGCCGGGCCATCGAGTCGCCCCCGCCGTCAGCTGCAAGCACCATGCGTGGATTCAGGCCGATTCATGCGCTCTGCCCTTTCCCATCTGCCGGAGCAATTGCCCGGATTGGGAGGTGCTCCCATTCGCGCACGGGCTGTGTGCGGGCAGGGACCACCGTGTTTACGCGCCTGGGCAAGATCATTGCGCTGGCAAGCCTCGCCTCGCTGCTGCCCGATGTCGTGCTGGCCGATGAACTCGCCCAACCCAGCTTCACTGGACCACTGCAAGCCAACAGCCATCCCTACTCCTTTGACGGTGGCGCCATCGGCAGGATCTATGTCGGCGGCCAGGTATCCGGCATCGGCATGCTGCAGGACAACCCGGTGAGCGCGCCGCACGCCGACGACGCCCACGCCATCGCCGATATCAGCAATGCGCAGGTGGAGGTGCAGACCATCGAAGGACCGTGGCAGTTCTACCTTCAGCTCGGCGCGTACTCGCTACCCACCTTGGGCGCGCCCTATCTTCGTGCGAACGAGGCGGTCGGCCAGTACTTTGGCCCGCTTCCGGTGGCGTACCTGAAAGCGGTGATCAACCCTGAGTTTTCCGTTGTGGCCGGGGCACTACCCACGCTGATCGGAGTCGAGTCGAATTTCACGTTCCAGAACATCAACGTCGAACGTGGCCTGTTGTGGAATCAGGAGCCGGACATCAGCCGTGGCATCCAGCTGAACTATACCGAGGGCGCGTGGATCGCCTCGGTCTCATTCAATGATGGGTACTACTCGGGCAAGTACAACTGGATTTCGGGATCGGTGTCCTATACCGCGGACCCTTCCGACAGCTTCACCGTCGCCGGCGGCAGCCACCTGTCCGCCAATGGCAAGGCCTCGACCGCCACCCCGTTGACGCAAAACAACAGCCGGATCATCGACCTGATCTACACCTACAGCCATGACACGCTGTCCATCACACCCTACCTGCAGCACACGCGAGTCAATCGCGCGCCCGAGATTGGCATCGATCGGTCCGCCAATACCTACGGGGCCGCAACCCTCATCAAGTACAGCTTCTCCAGCCGTTGGTCGCTCGGCGCCCGGGCCGAATACCTGAGATCCACTGGAGGCGGGTGCGGGGAAGATATCAACTGCACGCCGACCAATCTGCTTTACGGGACGTGGAGCAGCGCGTGGTCGCTGTCCCTCACGCCGACTTACCAGAAGAACCTGTTCTTTGCCCGTTGCGAACTTTCTTACGTGCAGTCCCATCATGCCGAGCCTGGCGCCGCATTTGGCAGCCATGGATCGCGCGACAGCCAGGCGCGGGCCATAGCCGAGATTGGCGTGCTTTTTTGAGCCGTTCCGTTGCGAGCCGGAGGCCCACGACGATCCATCGGCGGGCTACGCGACTGTAAGAATGCCGCACCGTATGCGTGCGTCATGGACCCACCATCAGCGCGCGACCTTCTCAGCCGATTCACGTCTCGCCGCGCACGATGACCGACGCCTTTCGCATGGCGACGCCGGGTGGGGGCGTTGCGAGGCATCCGTTCCCCGAGCGCATTGTCCAACGCTAATTGGCCCTGCATGGAAGTATCCGACATGAGCATTCCATTCACTCACTACTTCCGCGTCCTCGTGGCGGGCGAGCAAAGCTACGAGGTCAGCCATATTCTTGAGCAGGACCTGCATCTGCAGACCGTCGTGGTGGAACCCTCCGGCATAGCCGAAGCCATCCGCTCCGGCGCCGACCTTGGCGCTATCGTGGTATCGCGGGAACTGGCGCCTGCGGCGGTGGAAGCCCGCGACGAGCGCGGCCTGCGCATGCCCATCTTCATGATCAGCGACCGCCACGATGAGACCTTCTCCGAGCCGTACCTGAAGTCGCTGGACGGCATCGTCATCGCCGACCTGGAGAGCCGCGATTTTTACGAAAAGCGCCTGCTCGCTTCGATGGAGCAATACGTGTCGAGCCTGCTGACGCCGTTCTTTGGCACCCTCATGCAGTACGACTTCGACGCCAACCGCACCTGGGCCTGCCCGGGACACCAGGGTGGGCAGATGTTCATGCGCCACCCGGTGGGCCGCCTGTTCTACGAGCACATGGGCGAGAACGTCTTTCGCGACGACATCTGCAACGCGATGGTGTCACTCGGCGACCTGCTGATCCACGAAGGTCCCGCCCTCGCCGCCCAGCAGGCAGCCGCAAGAGTGTTTGGCGCCGACCGAACCTACTTCGTGCTCAATGGCACTTCGGCCTCCAACAAGGTGGTCAACACCGCCCTGCTGACCAGCCGGGACATCGTGCTGTTCGACCGCAACAACCACAAGTCCAACCACCATGGCGCGCTGGTGTTTGGCGGTGCCATCCCGATCTACCTGCAGACTGACCGCAATGGCTTCGGCATGGTGGGGCCCATCGACTGGGCGGCCTTTGACGAGGCTTCCATCCGCGAAAAGATCAAACACCATCCCCGGCTCAAGGGAACCGACGCGTGGAAGCGCGAGCGCCCGATCCGGGTGGCCATCATCGAGCAGTGCACCTACGACGGCACGGTGTACAACGCGAAGAAGGTGCTGGAGAAGATCGGCCACCTTTGCGAATACATCCATTTCGACGAGGCCTGGGCGGGCTTTGGCGCCTTCCATCCACTGATGAAGGACCACTTTGGCATGAGTCTGTCCCTGTCCGACAGGGACCCGGGCATCATCGCCACGCAGTCGACGCACAAGCAGCTGGCCGGTTTCTCGCAGGCCTCGCAGATCCACGTGCGCGACGCGCATATGCGCCAGCAGCCGTTCCGCCTCAACCACAAGCGCTTCAACGAGATGTTCATGTTGCAGGCGTCGACTTCGCCGTTCTATCCGCTGTTCTCCAGCCTCGACGTCAACGCGCAGATGCACGCAGACAAGGCGGGACGCGTGCTGTGGGATGACATGGTGCGGCTCGGCATCGATGCCAGGAAGGCCATCCGCAAGCGCTTTTCCGGTTTCATCAACCCATTCGTGCCAGACACCGTCACCTATCAGGGCGAGCTGACGAAATGGGAAGACGTGCCCACTGACGTGCTGGCCAGCGAACAGCAGTACTGGCAGCTCAACCCCAACGAAAAGTGGCACGGCTACAGCCATCTCGGCCCCGAGGTGGCCATGGTCGATCCGACCAAGCTGATGCTGACCACGCCGGGCATCGATGTTGCGACGGGGGCCTATGCCAGCACGGGCATTCCCGCCACCATCCTCGCCAATTACTTGCGCGAGAACAACGTCGTTCCCGAGAAGAATGATCTCAACAGCATCCTGTTCCTCATGACGCCAGCAGTCGGCGAGGGAAAGATGGCGATGCTGCTGGCGGCGCTTGAGCGCTTCAAGGACCACTACGAGGCGGACAGTCCACTCGATCGTGTATTGCCCGGCGTCAGCGGCCGGTACCGGGAGCGCTACAGGGGCTATACGGTGCGCCGGCTCGCGCAGGAGATGCACGATTTCTACGCGTCGATGAACGTCAAGGAGCTTCAGCGACTGTGCTTCCGCTACGAGTCTTTCCCGGAGCAGGCGATGTCCGCGCGCGACGCGAACGAGGCGCTGGTCAGCGGTCGCGTCGACTTCGTGCCGATGACCGAGGTGACGGGACGGGTCGCGGCGACGCTGGCGCTGATCTATCCCCCCGGCATCGGCATCGTGGTGCCCGGTGAGCGCTATGACGAGCGCGCCCAGCCGATGATCGACTACTTCCTCGCCTTCGAGGAGAGCTGCAACCGTTTCCCGGGGTTCTCGTATGAAGTCCAGGGCGTCTACCAGATGGCCGAGAACGACAGGATCCGCTTCTACACTTATGTGGTGAAGGAAGACTGAGGCAGCGGCTCGCCCTCGTCGACGCACTTTGGCGCCATACCGTCTGCCTGGGCGCGGCGTCAGCACACTTCTCACGCCAACGACGCGCGGTGGCCACGCAGGTGCGGAACGAGCCGCTTCCGCTTACGCTTTGCGCTCCGGGAAGGGCGACTGCCCTGCTCCCCATGGCGTGACGAATCACCATGCAATCCATTCCAACCCAGGAGTACTGGGTAAACACCGATCACGGCCGGCTCTACGCCAAGCGCTGGCTTTCCCCTGCGGAGCAGGCCAACACGCATCCACCCATCGTGTTGTTCCACGACTCGCTGGGATGCGTGGCGCTGTGGCGAGATTTCCCTTCCCAGCTTGCTCAGGCGACCGGTCGCGATGTCATCGCCTATGACCGCCTGGGCTTTGGCCGGTCCGATGCGCACCCGGGCAAGCTGGAGCGAGACTTCATTCGCGATGAAGCGCGGGACGGCGTCAGTCAATTGCGCAGCCAGCTGGGGATCGACGCTTTTGTCGCCTTCGGCCATAGCGTCGGCGGCGGCATGGCGGTGGGCTGCGCTGCCGCCTATCCCACGGATTGCACCGCGTTGATCACCGAATCGGCGCAAGCATTCGTCGAGGAGCGCACGCTCCAGGGCATACGCGAGGCGCAGGTTTCGTTCTGGCAGCCGGGCCAGATCGAGCGTCTGGCCAGATATCACGGCGACAAGGCCTCCTGGGTGCTGCACGCATGGGTCGGCACCTGGCTCGCGCCCGACTTTGCCGGCTGGAATCTCGATGACGAGCTACGGCGCGTGACGTGCCCCGTGCTCGCCATCCATGGCGACCAGGATGAGTTCGGTTCGACCCTTCAGCCGCAGCGGATCGCCGCGCGCGTCGAGGGACATTCGACCGTTGAAATTTTCGCGGGTGTAGGCCACGTGCCCCATCGCGAAAGTACCGATGCGGTGCTTGCGTTGGTGACGGCCTGGCTGTCGTAAATCCCCGGGATACCGGTCGTCCCTGACACGCGGGACGCAAGGCGCCCGGCGCTTCGCCGATCTCACTCGGGTCAATATTCAACATATCGCTTGACAATCAACTTTGATGTTGATATTAAAGCCCCATGATGACTATCCAGCCGACGCTGCGAGTGGTGGATCACACGGGACAGGACCCGGATCTGGCGCAGGCGCGCCTGGACCAGGTGTTCTTCGCGCTGTCCGATCCCGTGCGGCGCGAGATCCTGGAGCGGCTCGATGGGCAGGCCCTGCTCGTATCCGAACTTGCCGCATCGTTCGACATCTCGTTGCAGGCCGTGTCGCGCCACATCCAGGTACTGGTGCGCACGGGGCTGGTGCAGCAGGAGCGCACCGGCCGCATCAGCCGCTGCAGCCTGGACGCCGGCCCCATGCTGGAAGCGGCGGTGTGGATGAATCGCTATAGCAAGTATTGGCAGCAGCAGTTTGACCTGCTGGCCGCCACGCTGGCCGACATCGATGAACGCAAGGCGCAGGCTTCGGTGTCCAGACAGCCGCGCAAAAGCGCCGCGCCTCGAACGCCGCGCAAGAAGTAGCAACGCCCGGGACCGGGCGCCGCCTACCCAGTCCGTGTCAAAACATCCGACGGAGGGTGTCATGACCCATCATCACATCGTGAACCACGAGCAATGGCTGGAAGCCAGGACCCGTTTCCTCGCCAAGGAAAAGGAATTCACCCACCTGCGCGACGAGCTCAGCCGGCAACGCCGGGAGCTGCCGTGGGAACGCGTCGAAAAGTCCTATGTGTTCGACAGCGAGCATGGCAAGGAAACCCTGGCCGACCTGTTCGGCAAGCACAACCAGCTCATCGTCTATCACTTCATGTACGCACCCGACTGGGACATCGGCTGCAAGCATTGCTCGTTCTGGGCTGACAACTTCAACGGCATCATCCCGCACCTCAACCAGCGCGACGTCTCGATGGTGGCGATCTCCCGCGCGCCACTCGCCAAGCTGAAGGAACAGGCGCGCGAGTTCGGCTGGACCTTCAAGTGGGTCTCTTCCGCCGACGGCGACTTCAACTACGACTACAACGTCTCGTTTTCACCCGAGGCGCTCGCGCAGGGCGGCGCCCCCTACAACTACGGCACCCAGCAAGCGACCCGCAGCGACCTGCCGGGCATCAGCGCCTTCATCCGGGTGGGTGACCAGATCTTCCACACCTATTCCACCTACGGTCGCGGCGTGGACATGCTCAACACGGCCTATCACTACCTCGACCTGGCGCCCAAGGGGCGCGACGAACAGGACCTGCCCTTCCCCATGGCCTGGGTGAAGCACCGCATCGCCTACGAAAGCTGATTCCACCCTCCACCGGAGTACGCAGCCATGAAATACACGGACGTCCACGGCAAGCTCGCCGACTATCGCCAGCAGATCGCCAATATTCGGGAAAGGATGAGGGAAACGCTGGCGGCGGTCGAGCCGCAGCAGGTGCAGGACTATGAACTCGCCAGTTTCGACGGGCCGGTGCGCTTGTCCAAACTGTTCGGCGAGCACGAGGACCTGATCGTCATCCACAACATGGGCGTGGCCTGCTCTTACTGCACGCTCTGGGCCGACGGCTACAACGGCATCCACCAGCACGTGGTCAGTCGCGCCGGCTTCGTGGTTTCCAGCCCGGACCGCCCCACGGTGCAGAGGAAATTCGCCGAAAGCCGCGGGTGGAAATTCCCGATGGTGAGCCACGCGGATTCGAGCTTTGCCGCCGACATGGGTTACGCCTCGTCCAAGGGCGGCTGGCTGCCGGGTGTCTCGGTGTTCCGCCGCGAGGGAGACAGCATCACCCGTGTTTCCGACACCGGCTTCAGTCCCGGCGACGATTTCTGCGCCCTCTGGCATTTCTTCGACATGTTGCCCGGCGGCGTCGGCGACTGGCCGGCCGTGGGTCGCAAGCCCAGTTGCTGCTCCAGTTCCTGACATGGAGAACCTGCCATGTGTCCCGCATGCATCGGAACCCTGCTCGTCCTTTTGAGCGGCGCCGGCTCCGCAGGAGGCGCGACGGCGCTCAGCTGGCACGCCATCGCGCGGCGCCGCCGTCGCCCGGCGCCTGAGGCGCCCGGCGAAGCGCCGGGCAAGACCGCCGCACACCGACCAAGCCGTGAAATAGCGGCGCGTCGCATCACCACGGAAGGCGGCACGCCGTCGCTTTAGCGCGCCACGGCGTCGACGCGCCCTGCCCCGCAAACACGTCTTGGTGTAGAACGGGCGGGAGTAAGGCTTACGCGGAGGATCACGCCGTGTCGCCGATGGCTCCCGCCCATGCCGCCGAACGTGCAAGGCATGCCGCCGAGTTCCGCTTCTACGAGGAGCTCAACGACTTCCTGCCCACGATGCGGCGCAAGCGCACGTTCCGCCACAGCTTCGACGGCACACCGGCCGTCAAGGACACCATCGAGGCGCTGGGCGTGCCGCACACGGAAGTCGACCTGATCCTGGTGGATGGCCGCTCGGTACGCTTCGCCTACCGTCTGCACGGCGGCGAGCGGGTCGCGGTCTACCCGATGTTCGAGCGCTTCGACCTGCGGCCGCTCTATCGGCTGCGACCCCGCCCGCTGCGCCACACGCGCTTCGTGCTGGACGTCCACCTCGGCACGCTCGCCCGCTGGCTGCGCCTGCTCGGCTTCGACGCGTCGTATGAGCGTGAATGCGACGACGCGCAACTGGCCGCCATTTCCGCGCACGAGCGTCGCATCCTGCTGACCCGTGACGTGGGTTTGCTCAAGCGCAGCGCCGTCACGCGCGGCCACTGGGTACGCGCCACCGATCCGTTGCGCCAGATCGAAGAGGTGATCCGCGCCTTTTCCTTGCAGAAGGACCTGCATCCCTTCAGCCGCTGCACCGCGTGTAACGGCGCGTTGCATCCGGCGCCGCGCACTGAGGTCGCCGGCCGGGTTCCGGCACGGGTCTACGCCCGCTTCCGTCGCTTCGTGCAATGCCGGGGCTGCCAGCGCATCTACTGGCGAGGCTCGCATTACGCGCGACTTGAAGCGCTCACACGATCCCTACGCAGGACGACGCGTACCGTCTGAGGCTGGCTGCCTTCGCGGGGCCCCAGTGATTTCGTGCGCGGACGTCGCCTGGATGATGCTGGCCGCGCCGTCGTCATCGATCACCAACTCCTGATCGGCCACTGCAGCCACACCGCTGCGGTGCGACACCACCACCAGGATGGTCCGTGGCAGACGCTGCCTCAGGGCGGCCAGTACTCGCAGCTCCGCGGCCGCATCGAGCGCGCTGGTGGCCTCGTCGAGCAAGGCAAGACTAGGCTGCCGCAGGATCACCTGCGCCAACATCAGGCGCTGCAGTTCGCCTCCGGACAAACGGCTGGACGCGCTGGACAGCGCAGTGTCGAGTCCGTGTGGAGATCCTGCGAGTCGCCGGTCCAGGTCGACATCCGCCAGCGCGTCACGCATGGACTGCTCACTCGCGGCCGGCGCGGCCCACAGCAGGCACTCGCGCACCGTGCGCTGCCACGGACGCACGCTCTGACTCACATAGGCGCCGTTGCGCACCAGTCGCCGGTAGGTCTCATAGGAGATGGCGCGCTCGCCAAGACGCGCCGAGAAGGCCTGCGGCGGCATCATGCCGGCGAGCACGTCGATGAGGCTGCTCTTGCCGATGCCCGAGAGGCCCGACACCAGGGTCAGCCCTCCCGGAACGAGCACCAGCCCGTCAATGGTCAGCCCCTTCATGGGAGGGGTCACACGCAGGTGCTCGATGAACAATGCGTCGGCGAACATGGTCGGCGCGTTGACGGGTGCATCCGCTCCGCCCGCCGCGAGCTGCATGTATCGCTGCCACAACGCCAGCGCCGGTCCTGCCGAACGCAGTTGCTGCAAGCCCTGGCGTGTCGCCACCAGATAGGGGAGCAAGCGGCCAAGCAACAGGCACACGGCAATCAGCGACGCCTGGTCGACCTCCCGCAGTCGATGTCCGATCAGGAACATGACCGCAATGCCGACGGTCGCCAGCAGTTCCTGCGCCAGGCGGCCGGACGCGACCAGTTCGAGCTGGCGTCGATAACCTTCGCCCAGGCGAGCCGTGACGTCGCCATAGCTCGCCTGTTCCTCATCCTCGCGAGCGAAGGAACGCACATGGCGCAGGCGCCGCGGGAAGTCCTCGCTGTGCCAGAACAGGTTGGTCATGTCCGTCACGTATCTTCGACTCACGTCGGCCTGCTCGTGCGCGAACAGGCGGGCGGTGAGCAGGCCCATGCCCACCAGCACAGGCACGGCCAGCAGCATCGGCGGCGACACCCACAACGCCAGCGCCAGGCTCACCGCGCAGGTCAGGCCGGCCACCAACAGTTGCAGCAGCGCGCTTAAACCCTGCACGGCAATTTCGACGTTGTGGGTCAGCACATTGGCGATTTCGGCCGAACTGGCGTCCGCCAGCGAGGCCAGGGGCGCCGAAAGTAGCCTCGCATGCACCTGCTGGCGCAAGCGCACGCCATATCGGCCAACCAGGCGTGCGCCGAGACGCGCGCCCAGCCAGCGCAATAAGGCGAACACCGCCGTGACGAGCATGAATACGCCAGCCTGCAGTTCCACGCGGCCACCTGCGTTGAGCAGGCGATCGGCCAGCGGCAAGGGCTGTCCCGGCTGGATCAATGGGACAAGGGATACCGCGACAAGGCCGCCGGCGAGCGCTGTGGCAAGCGACAGCGCCACGTAGCAACCCATCTCGGCGAGATCGGCCCGGGTCAGCGTGCGCGCCACGGCGCGCCACGGATCATCGGTGCGGTGTTTGGCAGGCGGGTGCAGAACGCTGTCTCCCCTCGGCCGTCGCATGGGCGTGAGTGCCCCCGTGCTGCGCGGAGGTTGCATCCGTGCAAAAGCATTGGCTCTGGTTTTGGGTTACGCCAGCAGCGTCAGCAAGGCATCGACGGAAGCCTCCGGTGTCCGCCCGCGACGAAGCGCATGCACGCCCAGTGGCAGCAGCTGATCCAGAAAGCCTTGCCAGCCGGGTTGGCCGACGGCATAGGGCTGATCATCCATGAGCTGCCGCGCGGCGTCAGCCGGCGTCAGCGCCTTCAGTTGGGCCGCGGCGCCGGGCGCCCGCTCGCGCGATACGAAGATCGCCCCGGCAAGCGCCATCGGCTCCGCGGCCAACGCGCCAAAGCCGAGCCGCAAGTCGGCCTCGTGTTTGCACACGCCGCTGCGCCGACGAATCAGCGGCGCCTGCGCCAGCCACTGTCGGGCCGCGGCGTCCGCGACCCACGGCAGCGCGTCATCCGTCACATGAAGGAAATTGGCCACGCCGGTGGCGAGCATGCCCTGCGGCTCGACGAATACGGCATCTTCGGAAAGGAAATCCAGGCCGCGCAACAAGGCTTGCAGCGCAAGCGTGGACTTGCCCGAGCCGCTCGCGCCAAGCAGCAGCACGCCTCGCCCGCCTCGTCCCACGCAGGCGCCGTGCAGCGGAACCAGCCCGAGGCCTCGCGTCGCCAGGGTGAACACGGCGAACTCGATGAGCTCGTAGCGGACGTAATAGGGACGCTCAAGCATGTCCTCCGAGGCCACCACCAACGCCTTCCGCTGCTCCGGGAACAACACCACGTAGTTGCTTGCATCCATCACGCCGCCCAGGCAACCGACGCCGGAATGCATTTGCACCGCAGGTGGTTCACCGATCGGCGCTGGAACACGGCCCGGAAGAAGGCGCAACTCGATCAGGAACGTCGACGGCGCCACCGGCAACCGATGCGACGGCAACCCGCCGTAGGCCGCCTCCACCAGTTGCAACATGGCGACACTGTCGCTCTCGAAGTGAAACTCGCCACCCAGCAACTGCTTGTGCACGGCATGCCGTCCGCGACGCTTTTCGCGGAGCGCATCCACACATGATTCGCGCGCATGCACGGCGGGATTCACGAGCCACCTCGTCCATCGAAGTGCATGCCGAAGTGATAGCACATCGACCGGCAAACGGACATCCAAATATTTTCTCCCGCCCATGCAACCGTGCGACGGAGGCGGGGCACTCACGTCCAACTGAACTCTGAGCGCGGATGGCCCAAGGCCGATCGCGGCGTCCGCATGCACATGCCGTTTGTTCCGACTGAGGCTTCACAGCGATGCTAACGATTCAGGTCGGCCACTCTTACTACCTGAAGTTCGACCGGAAGCAGTGGGAGCGCGGCAAGCCTTATCCGCCGCTGGCCACCATCCAGGTGGCCGCGCTGCTGCGGCAGATGGGGCATCGGGTATCGCTGTTCGACGCCATGCTGGCCGACGGCGTGGAGGCATACGACTCGGCAGTGCGCGCGCTGAAGCCAGACGTCGTCGTCCTGTACGAGGACAACTTCAACTTCCTTACCAAGATGTGCCTCGCCTGCATGCGCGAGGCGGCCTGCCGGATGATCGGCGAGGCTCGCGCCACGGGCGCCAGGGTGATCGTCGCCGGCTCCGATGCCTCCGACCAGCCCGAAGCATTCCTCGCGGCTGGCGCGCATGCCGTGTTGATCGGCGAAGGCATCGCGGCGCTGGCCGAGCTGATGCAACGACTCGAACATGATCCGGGCATCGATCCACCGGCGTGGACCTCGGGCATCGCCGGCGTGGCCTCGCTCGACAATGGGCAGACCCGGCTCACGCGCGTGGGCGTGATGCCGCCTGATCCTCGCATCGTGGGCCACCCGGCCTGGGATCTGGTCGATGTCCCGCTTTACCGCGCGATGTGGCAGGAGCGCCACGGCTACTTCAGCCTCAACATGGCCGCGTCGCGCGGCTGCCCCTTCCGCTGCAACTGGTGCGCCAAGCCGATATGGGGCAACCACTACAACCGGCGTCGCGCGCAGGACGTGGCCGAGGAAATGCGATGCCTCAAGGCCAGCTTCCACCCGGACCACATCTGGATGGCGGACGACATCTTCGGCTTCCACGTGGACTGGGTGGAGGAATTCGCCGCCCACTTGAGCGCCACGGGCGGCTCGGTGCCCTTCACCATCCAGACCCGCGCTGACCTGATCAGCGAGCGCATGGCGACCGCGCTCAAGCGCGCCGGCTGCGCGGAAGCCTGGCTGGGCGCCGAGAGCGGCAGCCAGCGCGTGCTGGATCGTATGAACAAGGGCACCAAGGTGCCGGACCTGATTACCGCCCGCGAGCGGCTGGGCCACGTTGGCATCCGCGTGGGCTTCTTCATCCAGCTGGGCTACCTCGGCGAACAGCTGCCGGATCTGCTGGCCACACGCGAACTGATCACACAGGCTGCGCCCGACGACATCGGCGTCAGCGTGTCCTACCCGCTGCCCGGCACCAAGTTCTATGAACAGGTCAGGGCCCAGCTCGGCGCCAAGACGCATTGGCAGGACAGCGGCGACCTCGCGATGATGTTCCGGGGCGCCTACGACTCGGAGTTCTACCGCCGCGTGCGCGACCTGCTGCATGAACAGGTGAGCCTGCGACAGGTCGGCGCCCGCCGGGCGGCGGCGCGCGCGCAGGCCGCGCTCGACGCGCAGTGGGACGCGCTGATTGCCTGCGAGCAGGAGCACCGCACCGTGCAGGCCGCCAGTACGCCCCCGTCGTCACAGGACAAGGCCCGCGCCGTGAGCTGACCGTCATGCTGCCGCCGCTACACACCGTCAGAGAGGGCCTGCGACGCACCACCGAGGCGTTGGCGCACGAACTGGCCAGCCCGCGTGAATCGACTCCCGACTGGACCGAGCTCGAATGGCAGCTGGCCATGGCGGTCGCCGCTGCGCACGGCATCTCGCCGTTGCTGAGCACCTTCGCCACCTGGCGCAATTCACGCTGGTCGCTCTTCCTCACCGAGCAAAGAACCCACGTGGCGGTCCGCCATCGGCGGATCGAGGCCCTGCTGGATTGGCTGGATGACGCTGCGCGCAACCAGGGCGTGGCGATGGTGCCTCTGAAGGGTTCGGCGCTGCACGCACCCGGGCTGTATCTGCCCGGCGACCGCCCCATGGCGGACATCGACCTGCTGGTGCACGAGCGCGATGCGTCACGCGTCGCGGGCATGCTTGAGGATCTGGGCTACGTGGAGTCCTTCAGCCAGTGGAAGCACCAGGTATTCAAGCCGGTTCGTGGCAAGCCGCCGGCCGTGCTTGGAGAACACCGCGACACACCGATCAACATCGAATTGCACACGCACATCCAGGAGCGCCTGCCAGTCGCCACCGTCGACATCACCGCCCAGCTGATGCCACGCCCACCGCGGCCCGGACTCAATCCCTATCCCAGCACCGGGGCGCTGATGAGCCACCTGCTGCTGCATGCGGCTGGCAACGTCTGCAGCCGCACCTTGCGCCTGATCCAGTTGAACGACATCGCCCTGCTGGCGATGCGCATGCTGCCGAGTGACTGGGATGCGCTGTGGGATGCCCGGGCCGGCGGCGGACCGTGGTGGGCTCTGCCGCCCCTCAGCCTGGTGGCGCGGTACTACCCGCACTCGATTCCCGAGGCGCTGCTCGACCGGGTGGCTGCGGACTGCCCACCCCTGCTGCGCGCCGTATCGCATCACCACACGCTGACCCAGGTGTCCTGTTCGGACCTGTGGCTGCACGCGTTCGCAGGCATCGAATGGTCGCGCAGCCTGGGCGAAGTCCAGCGCTACATCAGCGGCCGCATCCGGCCAACGGCCACGACGCTCAAGGAGCGCGACGACATGGTGCGCACGCAGCTGTGGCTGCAGGGGCAGCGCTGGGCCTCGCTGTCGCGCGGTCGACGCATGCTGACCTGGCTGGCGCATCGCGTGCCTCGCATGGACACGTTGTATGTGGTGCGCGCCGCGCTGGAGCAACACCGCCTCGCCGACTGAGCGCGGCGCACCTCATCGCGACAGATCCGTCGCCACCAACTGCAGGTACAGCGTCTCGAACGAGCGCGCGGTATGGTCCGCATCCTCCTGGATCGCCCGCCGCTGCGCGGACAGCGCCAGCCGCAGACGCAGGTCTTCATCGGCAAGCACGTGCGCGATGGCGACCGCCAGCGCCATCGAGTCACCCACGGGTACGGCCAGCGCCGCCACGGGCGCCCATTCCGCGATATGCCCCACCGCCGTGCCCACGGTTGGCACGCCCGCCACGGCCGCCTCCAGGGTGACCAGTGGACCGGCCTCGTGCCGTGAAGACATCACCAACAGATCCGCGGCTTCCATCAGGGGGCGCAGCTCGCGTTGCGTCTTGAAGCCGAGCAGATGGACGGAGGCTTCCAGCCCAAGATCACGCACCATCCGCGCGATTTCGCCATCCAGCGTGTCGACGCCGACAATGTCCACCTGGAATCGCTGCCCCGTGCGCGCCAACTCGGCGAGCGCACGTAGCAGGGTCGGTTGATCCTTGACCCGGTTGAGGCTGGCGACATGGATGATCCGCGGAGTGCCGCCATCCCGTCGCCGCGGCGCCAACGGTGGCCACGCCCGAAGATCGACGCCCAGCGGCACGCGATGCGCATGCAGGCCGAGTGACCGCAGCATGTCGATCATCGGCCCACTGGCCGCGGTGATGATATCGGCGCCGTGCAACACCAGCGCCTCGCGCATCCGCGCCTTCCAGGTACGTCGCCCGCCATAGTCGATGTCGCGCAGCGCCACCAGCTCACCGCCGGCGATGTGCACCAGGCTTGGCAGGCGCAGCAGTGACGCCGCCGCCACCGCGACGAAGCTGCACGATCCGGAGAAGATGGCATGGATGAGGTCGAACGATCCGCGACGATGCTCCCGGCGGATCGCTGCGATGGCGCTAACCCGCGGCCAGCGCTCGCCCAGATTGTGGATGTGCGCGCCCGCCAGTCGCCACTCGCCGGGTGACGCCTCCTGATGCAGGGCGAACACGTGCACCTCGTGCTCCCTGGCCAGACGCTCGATCAGGGCCAGCAGCACCGGAATGACCCGGTATTCCCCGGATCGATCCACCCCACCTGGCACGACCAGCGCGAGTTTCATGGCGTCACCCGCTGGCCGTCCAACACCTCGCCATAGACATAGGCCCAGCGGCGACCCAGCGAGCTCAAGGACAAGTGCGCGTCGAAGTGGGCACGTACGCGCTCGCGCGACGGCCTGCTGGTCGCCAAGCGCAACAGGGCGCCGGCCAAGGCCCTCGCATCACCGCTGGGCCACAGTGCGCCGACGTCGCCGGCGAGCGCCCGGTGCGCTGGAATATCCGTCACCAACGGCGTGACACCACACGCCAGCGCTTCGAGCAGCGCGTAGCCGCAGCTTTCATGCAGGCTGCCCGAGACGAAGATATCCGCCGCACGCATGAGCGCCTCCACGCGCGGGTGCGCCACGTGGCCCAGCAGATGCAAGCGTGCGGCAAGCCGGGCGTCGCCGTCGATGCACCGTTGCACCTCGTGCAACAGCGGCGCGCTGCCGAACGCCCACCACAGCTGAAGTCCAGGCAGTTGATCGGCCGCCTGCGCAATGCCACGAAGTACGGTGAGCGGATCCTTGCCGGTGCTCAGATGCCCCACCGCCACGATGCAGGGATCGCCATACAAGCCGCTCTCGCCCCAGGCGCGCGCACGGCTGCCACAGGTGAAGCGGCTGCTGGACTCGGGGATCGCAAAGAGGCGCGTCGTCGGCGCGAACATCCCGGCACGAGTGAACGGCTCGGCAAGCTCCGGCGCGGTGAAGGCGGCGCCCGACGCCACCGCAAGCCACCGACGCCAGCGCGGCCGCTGCCACCAGCGGGGCAGCCGGTCCGCGTGGTCCTGGAACAACACCGGCGTGCGCGGCAGGTGCTGTGAGACGGCATGCGCCTGCTCGGCGAATCCAAGGCCGTGCACGTGCATGACCTCAGCACGGATCGCCCCGAGCCGGTCCGCCAGCACGCGCCCGGCGGGGAGCTTCGCCTTGCGGGGATCCACGAAGTAATACGCGATGCCGTTGCGCTCCACCTGCCCCTCCTCCGCCGCCAACTGGATCACCGAAACCCGCACGCCGGCGCTTGCCGCCGCCTCGGCGATATCCACCAGCGAGGGCCACCGCTGGAGGGTTTCGACCGGCGCGCGGTCAGGCGGCGCGGGCAGGAAATTGACCTGGGCGACGTGCAAGGCAGACCTCCACGCTAGAGGCCGGACACCTGGGGCAGGCGCAGACGCACCAACCGGTTCGCCAGGTCCAGCTCCCACGGACGGTCGTACCTGCGAAAGTGATAACGCCACGAGGCCGCCGCACTCAACGCACGCTTGGCCCATGGCGGCGAACGCAGATCCTGCACGGTCGGATAACGGCATCGCAGTACCGTCGCAAAGTCATGGATGCGCCGGCGCAGCTCGTCGGTGAGCCATGGCGCGTCGGCATGGCAGGCATAGTCGACCCATCGCGGCTGGGTCCACTCCTCCGGCGTGGCCGGAAACACCACCGGCTCTCCGTGCACATCACACAAGGGCGCGCTCGGCCGCCTGCCGCGATCCTTTTCGTTTCGGCTGCTTTCGGGCAACGGCGTGTAGATGTAGATGATGATCTCGCTATGCGGATTGATGCGTTTCAGCTCACGGATGAATTCGAAGGTGTGCTCGGTCTCCTCCTCGGTGTGCTCGGGAGGCGCGACCATGAACGACAGCTCCGGAATCACGCCATGCCGGCGGCACAGTTCCGCCACCGCCAGCGTCTGGTCGGGACGCGTGCCCTTGCGGATCTCCTTGAGCATCTGTCCGCTGGGTGATTCCGCGCCGATATAGGCCATGCGCAGCCGGCTCCGACGCACCAGCTTCCAGCTGTGCGCGGACAGTTTCAGCAATGCGTCGGAGCGGGCATAACACCACCACGGCAGCTCCAGCCTGGCCATCACCTCCAGCAGCGGGAGCATGTCCTCTTCGCGGTCGAAGAAATTGTGGTCGAAGAACTGGATCGAATCGGCCCCGAGCTGATGCTTGAGGTAGCCAAGCTCGCGCTCCAGCCTGGCGGCTGTCGGCAACAAGGTGGCGCCACCGAACATCGCCGCCACGCCGCAGAAGGTGCAATGGTAGCGGCAACCGATGGCCGCCTGATGCGCCGCCGTGCGCCGGCCGAGGAACGTGCGCGCCAGGTAACGCCGAGGGTCACCCAGCTTGTCGTAGGGAAGCACGACACCCGGGTCGGCATGCGTGAAACCGCGACTGGGGTTGTGCACGATGTGACCGTCCTTCTTCCACGACAGACCGGCAATGTGCTCAAGCGAGGCGCCACTCCCCTGCTCCAGTGCGCCGACCAGTTCACGCAGGGTATGGTCGCCCTGCGCACGCACCGCATAGTCGACATACGGCGCCGACAACGCCACGTCCGGATACAGCGTCGGGAAGTAACCGCCCCAGATGATCGTTACATCGGGGTGATGTTCGCGGATCGCCCGCGACACGGCGATCGCAGGCGCCACCTGCGGCCCGCCCATCACGCTGACGCCCACGGCGTCGAAGCGTTCATGCGCCATCGCTTGCAGGGTGTCGCTGATGAAGTCGCGGTCGACATTGCCGTCGATGATGCGGCTGCTTCCGCTTCGATCCAGCGCCGCCGACAGATGCAACAGCGACAGCGGGAATCGCGCGCTGGAGCGGGACGTGATGGTCGGGTTGATCAGCAGGGTGTGGGGCATGGGTAGCCTGCAGCAGGTTCAGGGCACGCGGCGTAGCTGGAACACCAGGGCGACCGGCGCCTCCAGCGCCATCCGGTCGAAGTGCGCGCCTGCGGGTATCTCGGCCGGGTCGAGCATCGGCTCGAGGACACGCTCGATCTCCAGCCCGAGCACCGCGCACGCTGCGTGCCAGTGGCTGTACAGGTGCGGCGTATGGCGCACGGCGTAGCGGCGGCCGTCGGATTTGAAGTCGCGCAGCCAGCCGAGTGCATGGCCGATCGGATGGACGTCGCTGCACAACAGCACGCCACCGGGCCGGGTGACCCGTCGCAGTTCCGCCAACGCTGGCTCCAGCCGCGAAAGGTGGCCCAACACGAGTCCACAGATGGTGAGGTCAGCCCAGGCGCGCGGCATCGGCATCGATGTCACGCTGCCTCGTGCCAGTTCCATGGGCACGCTGTCACGCCAGGCGGCCAATTCCGCGCTGGCGCGCGCGAGCATGGCGGGCGACTTGTCGACTCCGGCCAACCGCGTCACGCCGCGTTGCAACGCGTGCAACATGTAACGACCGCTGCCACAACCGGCATCGAGCACGCTGTATCCGGCGAGTGACGGCGGCAACAGCGAAAGCATCGCACGCTCCTCCGCCATCATCACCGGGTTGTGCGCCCGCGCCGGGTAATGCGGCGCCCAGAGCGCGTAGGCCTCGTCGGTCTCAAGGATGGGCGTGTCGATCATGAGTAATTTGCCTCGCGTACGCCTGGCTCTTCGCCAACACGAAGTACTGCACAAGGCTCCAGGCCCGGCTCCATGGCCAGCAGCGCCGGCTCGGCCAGCGCGCGATCCAGCAATTTCGGGCGGCCATCCAGCAATACCGGCACGGTGTCCACGCCAGCGGCATTGAACCACCCGGCAAAGTCGGGATCGGCGATGCGAGGCAATCCGGCGCGCACCACGGCGCGTATCTCGCTGCGCGACAAACCGACCAGGCTACGCGCAAGCTCACCGCCGCGGTCTTCGACGATCACCATGTCCGCTGGTGATCCGGGCGCCAATCGGCCGTGCGATGGAAGTCGCAGGATGTCGGCCGAACGCGTCGTCGCCAGCGCAAGCAATTCCATGGCGTCGAGCTCGCCCAGCGCGAGCGCCGTCCGAAATTCGCCGAGCAGGTCGCGCGCGCCACTCAGGCGCGAATCGGCGCCCAGCGCCAGCCTGCCAGCGTCATGGAGCCGCCGTGGATGCAGGGTCGCGCCCAACAAGGCCAGATTGCTGCTGGGGCACCACACCACCGCGGCGCCGACCGTGAGGATGCGATCGATGTCCTGCTCACCTAGCCCCACGCCGTGGACCAGCACGCTGTGCGGCGCCAGGCAGCCCATACTGTCGAGCAGCGCCAGTTCTTGCCTGGCCGTTTCATCGGTTCCTTCCGCGAGATGGATCATCCACGGACGCCCGGGCGGCGTCGCGGCAAAACTCTCCCGCACGTCTGGACCGAAGGCGGGCCAACCAAGCGCATAGCACCAGCCGGCGCCGCGCAGCAGCGCCACCGGAAAGTCGGCCGCATCGAGCTCGGGATGCCAGGGATCGTGGTGGGCCACGCACGTGACGCCAGCCAGCAGATTCTTCAGTGCGCCGTGCCTGAGCCGAAGCGCCTTGGGTACCACGAGCGCCGCCGCCACGTCCGCTCGCGCGAAGTGCGCCTGGAAGGCCTCGATCCATTCATAGCTGTTGGCGAACGGGGCGTCGCTGCCCAAGGGAGGCACCGCATTCTGGTGCAGGTGTTCGTGCGCGTTGACCAGACCGGGAAAGACCAGGTGATCGCGCAGGTCGACCCGGATGGCCCGCGCCGGGGTCGAAGTAGCCATGCGCCCGCCATGCACCCGCAGCTGCGCGCGCGAAACACCTTGCGACGTCACGGTCGCCGCGCGATTCAGGCAGGCATGGGCAAGGGTCTGCGACGCGGCCATCGGTTCACCGACGGCGCATCACGATCAGGAAATGATCGCCCATGTCGCGCATCAGCGGCAGCGCGCCCAGGTGATCGTCGAGCCAGCCCAGCCATTGGCGCCAGCGAGGATGTCGGCGGTAGTAATCCACCAGATAGGGCGGCGGAAGGAACAGGCAGAGCGCGCGATGGCTTTCCAGCACGAAGTGGTCGGCAAAGGCGCGGTAGAACTCACGCGGCAGGTAGTAGTAGGTCCAGATGGTGTGACGATTCATGCCCACCGCCGTGGCGCCGCGCCGACCGCGCACGATCGCCCGCCGAAAACGTCCGCGCGACAGGTAATGGAGCAGTTCCCACGGGCATACGCGACCCATCACCGAGAACACCAGGTGACCCCCAGGCCGCAGCAGTCGCGCGCATTCGGCAGCCACCGTCGGTAGATCCGGCACGCAGTTGAGCGGCCCGAAGTTGGAATAGATCCCGGCGAATTGTTCCTTCAGCCGGCCCAACTGATGGATGCCAAGATGCTCGACCGTCACGTGCGATTCCAGCCCGGCGATGGCGGCCCGCGAGCGTGTGCGACCGACCATCTGCGGCGACCAGTCGGTGGCCGCCACCTGGTAGCCGCAGCGCGCAAACTCGATGGCGTCGATGCCGGTGCCGCAGCCCAGGTCGAGCAGGTTCGCTCCCACCGGGACCCGGTCGAACACGGCCTCCCACAACGCCACGCGCATGCGCTGGATTAGTTCATTGTTGCCGCGTGGGCCATCGTAATCGGCGGCCACGCTGTCGAACGCGCGTTGCGTATCGAGCAATTGCCCTTCGTCCAGCGACGCCATCCACGGGCGGTGGCTTTCCATCGGCACCACCGCCCGTTGCCCGCTCATTCCCCATCCGTGTCTCCCGCTCATGTCCATGCACGCTCCGCCATGTCGTCACGGCTGTATTGGCGGTAGGTGCTCATGCGGGCGTCTTTGGTTGAACGGTGAGGCGCCATTCGCGCATCTCTGCAGCACGGCGACGCGCCGCGTTCCTCGCGACGGCGGCAAAACCACCGAGGCCAACACCCACCAGCAAACCGAGGCCCCAGGTCAACATGGGATTCGGGAAAACCGGGTGATCGGACACATAGACGGGCCACGGCATCGAGGTCTCGTAGGTGTAGGTTGCGCTGAGGCGGGTCAGCAGATCGCTGCGCGCCATCTGCAGATTGCGGATGTCCTCGCTCTTGCTGGCCAGCATCGCCACCGCCAACGGCGACATGCCGCCACCCGCGTCGTCCTTGTGCGCGGCCTCGGACAACCGTTCCCGCTCGGCGAGTGCGCCCTTCAGTTCGCCCTGCACTTCGTCCAGTCGTGCGTGCGCCAGCGCCAGCGGCGATGCCTCCAGACTCCCGTGAATCGCCTGGAGGCGCGCCACCGTCGCCTGCGCAAACTGGCGGGCCTGTTGCGGCGACCACGCGCGCACGTTGATGCGAACCATGGGGCCGGCGTAGGGCATTGGCTCCAGTTTCATGCTGTGCCGGTACAGGCGCGCCTCGGGCGAATCCGGCGCGATGCCGATGCTCTCCATCGCCTCGTTCTGGAACGCCACGGTCTGCAACCGTTCGAGCACGCGCTGCAGCGACTCCACCTTGGGGTCCTGTCCGGGCGGCGCCTGCGCCACCTGCCCGATCTGGACCCATGCCGTCGCCTCCCACTGCCGGCGGGCCAGATGCGCGAACGCATAGGTTGCCGCGAGCACCAGAAGCAGTAGGGCCAGGAACCACTTCCACTCCCGCACGAGCACCCGCCACAGGTCGAACAGATAGATCTCGTCTTTTTGCATGGTCGGTGACCCTCTGGAGGATTCACGAAGTCGGTGGGCGCGCCGCCGCGAGCGGGTCACCCGTGGATGCGAGGCGGCTGGGCAACAGGGCTGCGACGGCCTGCAACACGAGGCAGATCGCAATGAAGCCGGCGTTGGTCCAGGTGAAGGCCTGTGGCGCAAAGGGCGACATCAGGCACACGTAGGACATGCGCAGAAAGATCAGCAGCGAGAACAGCGACACCCGTGGATACAGCCGCCGCACGCTCCAGCGCTGCATGGCGTACAAAACAAGCACGGAAAGGATCGCGCCGTAGGGACCGAACGCCAGCAGAAACGGCATGAACTCGGAGCCGACGTTGATATTGGGCGCATCCAGCGGGATGTCCGTGCCCGCCGTGGCGATCGATCCAGCCATGGGAACCAGCTGGTTGATGAGGAAGCTCGGGTTGGCGTAGTGCTTGGCCAGCATCGAGGCGAAGTTGTAAGGACCAGCGCTCGCATAAAGCAGCAGCCACTGCACGCCGACCGGCATGGCGCGATAGGCGTCGCTGAAAGGCAAGGCGACCGTCTCGAGCGTGCCCGAACGGAGGATGCCGAGTACCGAGAACACAACGGCGCCGCCAATCGCCAGCACGCCGACGATCTTCCACGGCAAGGGACGAGTGGCGTCGCGACGGAACACGATGACCAGGGCGGTGGCGAACAGCGCCGCGAAGATGCGATTGCGGTCGATCACCAGCACCGGGAACACCAGGCCGATCGCCACCAGCAGGACACGCAACGCCTTGTTGCGCGTACAGAGCAGGCCGATCGGCGGCAATACCCAGCACATGTCCGAGATGTGCCGCACATGCGCACGCCCGCCTTCCATCTGCGCATAGGACGCGGGCGCGTCGATCAACGGTATCGGGAACAGCGTCAGGTCGAGGATGCAGAACAGGATGATGATGCCGGCGAATGCCAACGCCACGAAGGCTTCGCGCGTACCCACGTAGTCGCGCACGCGGAAGGCATCGAAGGCCGGCAGTCGTAATCCCGCGACCAGGTCGAACATCATGATGGCGAGCGCCGTGCCCAGCAGCAGCCAGATCCCCTCGAGGTAACCGGCTGGCAGGTCGTAGGCGAGCAAGGTGAGCACGCACGTGACCAGCATGGGCAGGCTCAGATAGGCCGACGGCAGGCGCAGGAGTCGTCTCATGCGTCCTCCGCCAGATGCAGGTTGGTGCGCCGTTTCATCCGCGAGGTAGCCACCAACGACAGGTACACCGCCATGTGCAGCAACAGCGGTCCCATCCGTCGCTGGAGAAAGGAGATCTTCGCCCCGATGAAGTGAGATTGCGCCCTGAGCATGGTGCGGTGTGGCTCTTCGAACAGCGCCTCCCGCCGCGCGGCCACGCCTTGCGCCTCGATCAGATTGAGTATCCGCGCGCGCGTGTCGCGGGTGCGGCTCAGGTTGGCGCCATGCAGGCGATAGGCGCACACGCGCACGTCGATGAAGCCGATGGCGTCATGCGCAGCCAGGCGCAGGAAGAAGTCCCAGTCATCAATGCGCAGGCTTTCGCTCCAGCCCGCCACCGTCTCCAGCGCCCGCTTGCGGATCAGCGCGACCGGGCCGCCGACCGCCCATCGGCTGATCACCGCGCAGCGTATGCCTTCGTCCGATCCATACAGTCGCTTGTCGGCATGGTGCAGGTCGCGCATGCCACTTTCGTGCAGCTTGTGGCCATCCTGGTCCACCACCACCGAATCGCCGATCACTGCCCACTTGCGCGGATGCACCAGCAAATAGCCCACCTGCGCGGCCAGCCCGCCGGGCAACAGGTAGTCGTCGCTGGCGCCGAGCCGCAGGAATTCACCGCGCGCCCGCGCGGCGAGTTCGTTCATGGTCGCCGCGATGCCGCGATTGCCCCGGTGCACGTATTCCACCGCGATGAGATGCCGGTGACTGTCCGCCCAGGCGGCGATGCGTTCGGCCGTGCCGTCGGTGGAGCCATCGTCGATGATCAACAACTCCTTGGCCGGGTACGGGTCCTCCAGCACGCTGTCCAGACACTGGTCGATGAAGCGCGCATGGTTGTACGCGGGGATCAGCACGGAGACGAGAGGGGCCGCGCCGCGCTTCATGGATACTGGGCCGACCATTGTCCCCATCCTCCGACGTAGCGGCGCACGACCCACACGTTGAACACCAGGTAGAGAAGATAGTTGGCGGAAAAGGCATACATGGCGCCGACCAGCCCGAACCGCGCGCTCAGCACGTAGACCAGCACGAGGTAACTGCCCGCGAACACGCACTCGGAAATGACGAACAACCGCGTCATCGCCTTGGCCAGCATCAGATAGGAAAGAATGAACGACGCGATCTTGATCACGTCGCCGATCAGTTGCGGACCGTAGAGCGCGTTGGAGGGCGCGAACGCCGTGTCGAACAGCAACAGCGTCACCCAGTCCCTCGCCAGATAAACGGCAAGCGCCATCGCCACCACCAGCGGCATGAGGAAGCGGAAGGCCTGGCGCAATTCCAGCTCGAGCGCGGCGCGATCGCCGATCGAGGCAAGCTTGGGCAGGTAATAGATGTTGATGGCGCTGGTGATGAACAGCAGATAGGCGTCGGACACCTTGCTCACCGCCTGCCAGTAGCCGACCTGCTCCCATCCGAAGCTGCTGGCGAGATGGTCGCGCACGGCGATGTTGACCAGGGGCGGAAGCAGCGCAGCGGTCAGCGTCATCACCGAAAACGCCGCCAGCCGCGTCACCATTTCCCGGTCGAAACGGATTCGCAGCATGCCTGTACGGAAATACGGACTGCGCCACCACGCCGGCAGGCCAATCGCCAGCCACAGCGCCTGGCCCAGCACCAGCGCCAGCAAGGCGCCCTGAAGCGCGAGCCAATGTGACAGCCACGCCACCAGGGCGATGTTCAGCAGCGAGCCGGCGATCTGCACCAGGGCGAGGCGCCTGACGTCCATGAAGCCATTGATGACCGACAAGACATAGTTCGCCAGCGCCATGCCAAGCTGGGCCACCGCCAGCACGCGGATCAGGTTGGCGTATCGGGCATCTGCCAGCAGCCATTGCGCGATGGCCGTGCTGAACACCAGAGTCAGCGCCCCCATCAACAGCGAAGCCCCCAAGGCGTACCACAGCGCGGCGCCGAGCAGGCGCGACAGTCGCGGCGTGTCGTCCCGGTATTCGGCGATGTACTTGACCACGCCGGAGCTGATGCCTCCGCCAGCCAGCACCGCCAGCAGCGACATCAGGCTCATGAACTGGCCCAGCTTGCCGACCCCCTCCGGCCCCGCCAGGCGAGCGACCAGCTTGATCACCACCAGCCCGGCCAGCAGTCGCGTCGCCGTGGCCGTCGCGGTGTAGAAGCTGGCGCGCACGATATTCATGGGGCGTCGCCAAAAGCCTGGCAGCCCTCGATCACGCGAACAACGGCTTCGTCATCCAGAGTAGGACTGATCGGCAGGCTCAGCACTTCGCGATGAAGCTGTTCGGTCACCGGCAGGGGCAGCTCGCCCAGCGCCGCATAGGCGAGCTGCCGATGGGGCGGCACCGGGTAGTGCACCTGGCTGTGGATGCCGAGCGCCTGCAGATGATGCTGCAACTCGTCGCGACGGCGGCTGCGCACCACGAAAAGATGCCAGGCGTGCTGCTCCTCGATGCCCACCGCGGGCAACACGATGTCCGGATGGCGGATCGACTCGCGGTAGCGCCGCGCGACCGAACGACGTCGTGCGATGTCCTCGTCGAGGTGACGCAGCTTCACGCGCAGCATGGCGGCCTGGATTTCATCGAGCCGCGAATTGACGCCGCGGAACGGATGCACGTACTTCAACTCGGAGCCGTAGTTGCGCAGAGCGCGCACCCGCGCCGCCAGCGCCGCGTCGTTGGTCACCACCGCACCGCCGTCGCCCAGCGCGCCGAGGTTCTTGGCGGGAAAGAAGCTGAAGCCGGCGGCGTCGCCAAACGCCCCGGCCCGTATGCCTGCACAGCTGGCGCCGTGCGCCTGTGCGGCGTCCTCGATCAGCAACAGTCCATGCTTGCGGGCCAGCGCCGCCAGGGCGGACATGTTCGCCAGGTGGCCGTACAGGTGCACGGCCATGATCGCCCGCGTGCGCGGGCCGATGCACTGCTCCACTCGCGACGCATCGATGTTGAAGGTGGCCGGATCCGGCTCGACCGGGACGGGCGCCAGGCGGTTCTCGGTGATGGCGAGGAAGCTGGCGATGAAGGTATTGCCGGGTACGAGGACTTCGTCGCCTTCTGTCAGCGCGCCCAGCTCCTTGTAACCACGCAACACCAGCGACAGCGCATCCAGGCCATTGCCCACGCCGACCGCGTGGCGCACCCCGCAATACGCGGCGAACTCCTGCTCGAAGGCGGCCAGCTCGTCGCCCAGGATGTACCAGCCCGAGTCGATCACACGTGCGGCCGCCGCCTTGAGCTCGTCGGCATAGCGCGCGTTGACCGCCCGTGCATCGAGGAAGGGCACGTCCATCACAGCGCCCACTCGTAGAAGTCGTGCACCACGCCACGCGCGCCGAAATACTCTTTCTGCGAGACCAGCCCGCCGTTGATGGCCTGCCCTTCCCGCTCCGTTGAGATGCCGAAGGAAAAGTACTGCCGTCCGCCGTACAGCCCGATCAACTCGGCCAGCAGCAGGCTGAGCGCGTTGACCTGGCGACCCGCCTCCGACGCCGCCAGGTACTGGGTATGCACCGCGCGCCCAAAGTCGTACACGATCGCGCCGGCCAGCAGTTCGCCGTCGCGACGCACCTCGAACAGCATGATCTGGCGCGGGAAGCGGCCATGCAGCAGGCGCAGTTCGTCGAGGCTGTGGGTCGGCGCGGCCGCATGCCGCCGCAGCACTTCCGACAGCAGCGCATGAAACCCGGCGAGGTCACCGCCCGACTCCATCCGCAGCCCTGCTTCCCTGGCCTTGCGCACGGCGCGCCTGCGTTCATCGGTGAACCGAAACTCTTCCTGCAAGGCGATCACCGAGGACATGTCCCGGCGCACAAGGCGTGCGCCGAGCCGATGCAGGGCGTACAGGTCCTCTTCGGACGGGTAGGCATGGAACACATGCGGCACGGCCTTGTAGAGCAGCCGCTCGATACCTTGCTCCCGATAGTGGTCGCCGATCAGCCCGAGCGCGGCCAGCGTGGACTCGGCGCGCAGCGCGCGCGTGCTGATCAGCCCGGCGTAGGTCAGGCCGGCATGGCTGACCACAGTCCTGCCCTGCACGTTGGCGGGAAACACCGCCACGGGAGCGCCATGCTGCTCGATCATCAGCGAGCCGTCGATGAAGCGCTCGCCGTGATAGTCCATATAGCCGCGCTGGTGCAGCAGGCCGCCGGTCCTCGACTGCGAGACCACCGCATCCCAGTCCGACGCATCAGCGACGGCATAGGGTCTAACCGCAAGCACGAAGGCCACCTTCGCCATGCGGCAGCATGGCTTCGGCCACGCCGAAGCCGTCCACGCCCATGTCGTTGCCGTTGTAGAACATCAACAGCCGCCCGCCCTGACCAATCAGGGCGGGATAACAGATAGTGCGCGAGTCCCAGCCGCAGGACGACAACGCCATGCCCAGGCTCTCGTCATGCCGAATCCAGTGAATGCCGTCGCCACTGGTGGCGACGCCGGGGAAGTACTCGCCATTGAGATTGCCGCGGGTGAAGTACATCACGTAGCCGTCGTCGCGCCGGTACACGCGCGGCCGGCCGATCCGGTACTCGCTGCCCTGCGGCCGCAGGCACACCTGATCGGCGCGTGGCATCACCGCGAGGTTGTCCGTTTTCACATGGCGGATGTGGTAGCGGGGAAAGGGCCGCCCGTCGATGAACTCCCAGTCGTCCCCCACCGCGTACCACAGGCGCCAGTGATCGCCCTCGCGCTGCACCGAATGCACCGCGCCGATGGTGCTTCGCCCGGGCGCGCGGTCGAGAATCGGCGTGTCCTGCACACGCTGGAACGACGCGCCGCGGTCGCGCGACACCGCCAGGCCGGTGAAGGCCAGGAACTTGGCCCTGGCGACATGCTGGAAGCCGACATAGAACAGATAGACGTCACCGGCGACCTCGATGACGTCGCCCAGGATCATGCCGTTGTCGTCAAAGCAGCCACCCCGCCCCAGCTCGAGCACCGGCTCGGCGCTGACGCCCAGCACCGCGGTGGGGTCATCCGCGCGGACATCCACGTAGCCAATACGGCTGACGCCTTCGCGATCGCGAAAGCCGGCGTAGACGCGGATGCGTTCCTCATCGAGGCGATACGGCGTCGGCGTCAGCGCCGAATGCGCCATCCACCCACCTACCCCCTGCCGGGCGGTCTCGAACACCAGCCCCTTCTTGGACCAGTTGGGCATGCGCGTCTCACAGTCTCACGTCGAAGCTGGAGCGATCCGGCACGGCATGCGCGGGCGAACCGACGTAGACCCGGCCCGCCTCGGTATCTCGCGTGACCAGGGCCCCGGCGCCGATCACGTTGTCCGGCGCCACTTTCACGTGGTCATTGAAGGTCGTATTCACGCCGATGAAGCTGCTGTCGCCGATATCGCAGTAGCCGGAAATCACCGCATGGGAGGCGACGAAAACGTTGTCCCTGAGCACGGTGCGATGGCCCACGTGGTTGCCGCTCCAGAGGATGCAGTTGGCGCCAATCCGCACGAACGGCTGCACCACGTTGTTTTCGAAGATGAAGCTGTTCTCGCCGATCTCCACGTTGCGCCAGACGAAGGCGCGCGAACTGACATAGGTGGCGAAGCGGTAACCCTTGCGCCTGGCCTCCTGGTAAAGGCGCGTACGCAAACGGTTCAACTGGCTGGCCGGCACCGCCACGAAGGCGTCAAAGTCGTCGGGCGGGTAGCGCATCTCCAGTTCTTCGAACGGCACCACCGGACGACCGGCAAGCACGGTATCGCTGAGATAGTCCCGCTCGACGCTGAAGGCCGCCACGTCCAGCCCGCTGTCGTGTTCGAAGTATTCGCAGGCGATCAGCGCAAGCTCGCCCGCCCCGATGAGCACTAGTGGCCTTGGCATGCAGCCATGTCTCCCACGTATCTGGACGCGTCGACTTCGCGCAGGAACTGGGCGTAGTCGGTAATGTAATCAGCCGGGTCGTAGAGCTTGTCGGCGAGCACCATCAGCACGCAGTCGTCGCTGAAGTCATACATCTCGCGCCACACCATGCGACGCAGCAGCAGGCCCTGCGAGGGATCATCGAGCACGACCTCGCACGGCCCGCCACCATCGTCGACAAGGAAGGTGACCGACCCACGCACCGACACGGCCAACTGATTGAGGTTGCGGTGGGCGTGCATGCCCCGATGCACGTCGCACTTGGTGGCGAACAGGTAGTACACACGCTGGATATCGAACGGCACGTTGCGCTCCCGCTCCAGGGCAATGAGCATGCCGCGGTTGTCGCCGTGTTTCTGCAACGGGATGCGCTCGATTTCCATGTCCTTGGCCTGGCGGTGAACGCTTCAAGGCAGTGTCTCTGCCTGAGTGCCGGCCCCGCGGGAAAAAGGTTGCATCACCTCGTTCGTCAAACCTCGTTCTTCGGCAGCGACGCACCACATTGCCGCGCTGGCCATCCACGCAACCTTTCCATGTGCAGCCCGCACACACCTTGCAGGGAAATTCCCGAAAGCGCTGCCCACCGAATGTCGCAACGGCGGCAAATCTTCGCGCCTCGCGTTCCAACCCAGCGACCGGACCGCTCAGGACCTCGTGCAACACGCCGTTACCCACGAGCTGAAGCTGACGGCTGCAATATTGGGGCAGCACGCAGTCGCGATGCTCGTGCCTGAAGCCCATGCTTTGCATTCACCCAGAACCAAACTGCCTGGGAGTTGGCGATTTCGTGCCTCGATCAGTGCGAGGACAAATACGTACTCAAGTGCTGAATATCGTCGTCGCTTAGACTTCCACCAATGGCTTGCATGATTCTGGCGTTCGAACTGTCGCTTCGTACGCCTGATCGAAAGTCTCCCAGCGCCTTGGTCACATAGATGGCCGATTGGCCGCGCAAGCGAGGGAAGCTCACCCATGGTGGCTGAGGCTTGCCGCTCGCCTCGAAACGGACTCCCGTGGCGTCACTGCCGTGGCATGCCAGGCACGGCGGGATGCCGCGCGCCGGATCTCCCTGCAGGTACAGATGGGCTCCGGTCGACTGCGATTCGTTCGATCCTGATGGCTTGGGTGGCAGCGACGCGAAGTAACTAGCCAGGTCCCGCATGTCGGTGTCACCGAGATTGGCCGCCTGCCCGCTCATGATCGGGTCGACGCGCTGGCCGTCCTTGAACTGCTTCAACTGCAGGTACAGATATGTCGCTGACTGGCCGGCTAGATTCGGAAAGTTTGGCGCGACAGCGACGCCCTTGGGGCCATGGCAAGCGGCGCACACCGTCGCCTTTCCTTCGCCACTGTGCGCGTCGCCTTCAATCGGGGTCTGCCGGCGCTCGTCGAAGAAGGGCGCCGGCTTGGTCGTCGTGCTGGTCGCCGCTGCGGGCCCATCTTCCGCGGCATGCGGGGCCTCCGTCCAGGCGATGCAGGTCGTCGCCAACGCGATCAAGCCGAGGACCCTCAGCGTAGGCATCACGCGTCTCCTCATAGTTTCAGCGTGACGAAGGCGCCCAACACGGCCGCATGCCAACGCGTCTGCGGACCCAAGTCGGTGTATACGCGGTTGCCGATCACGAGGTCGCCAGGTCCGTCGAATCCCGTGTAGTGCCAATCGGCGAAACGTCCAAGACCATATTGTCCGTACAGCCGCAGCCCAACCCGCGGCGTCAGCGCCAGGTTGAGGTTGGCCGTGAGCGTCTGCAGTCTGTATATATTCGCGGGAAAACTATTGCCGATGGACGCCGCCGTCAGAATGGACAGGTAAGCCGGAGTGATGGCTCCAAGACTCGCGTAGTCATAACCGTTCACGCCGCGCGAATAGGTGTAGTTGTAACTGACGTCGAGCTTGACCCTTGGCGTGAAGACGTGAGTCATGGCCGCGCCCACGTTGGCGTCTGTTTCGGTATCGGTGGCCGTCCAGAAATTGGCATAGGGGTACATCGGTCCACCGAACTGCGGATTGGCCTGCTCCGGCGATTGATAGATCAACGACTCGTTATCAGCGACGTTGCCCTGCTTGATGCGCGAAGACTCCATGCTCAGATAGCCATTGAAGGTAGTGCTGGCCGAAGGCGTCCAGTCGAAAGACACGTCAGCGCCGGTGGTGCTGGCCGACTGACGACCAATGTCAGCACCGTAGTGGTTGCGGTTGCCATAGAACGTCGTGGTCAGCGTCGCGGTATTTCCCAGCGGCGTCGTGATGATTGCCTTGAGCTTGCTCGCCTTGAGGTTGCTCATGTCGTATTTGTACATCTGGCTTACCGTGTAGGCGGCAATGCCAAGCTCATCCTGCACGTACCCCGGGAGCGACGGCGAATACCAGGGCAAGTACGGGAAGTAGTTGTACGGGCTTCCGGTTCGCTTCTGGTATTCGTAGCTGAAACGGAGCGTGCTCTCGCCGAGCGAATGCGAATCCCAGGTCAGCTTCAGGTGCTGGTCATTGATGTAGGTGCGTTCGCGCTGCTGGGGTGTTTGGCGATCAATCGTGTAAGTGAGCCCCAGGGAATTGTGACTGTTGACCTGATAGGCGCCGCCAAGCTCGCCCTGGCGGTCGTTGTAGCTGAAGGGAATATTGGCGAACTGAGTGAAGTACGACTGGTACAGCGGGTTGCCGGCCTGGAACAGCCCGGCCTGCAGGTTGCCGACAATGAGCGCCTGCGAGCCGTTTTCGTGAAGAAAGCCGTACTGCCCGGTCAACGGGTTGTACATCGTGTAGCGAGTCATGTTGTTCTCGCCATACCACCGAAAATTGATGTACGTGCTCAAGTTCGCCGTCGGACGGAAGCTCGCACGCAGGTTCACCAGCCCGGTGTCGATGCGGGCGTCGCCATTCTGCTGCGACAACGCCGAGGTGGTATTCCAGTTGGCGCAGGCTATGCCGGTGGTTCCAATGAATTGCCCCGTGGGACAGAACGCCGGATCGAGCGGAGCCTGCAGGGCGTCGTTCTGGCGCATGCTTCCGTAGGAAGCCGTGGCGGAAAACTCGCCATGCCAGAACGACAGCGGATGGGATCCTTCCAGTCGCACGTTGTAGTAGTTGTTGTCCGGCTCGAGGGAAAACGTGCCGCCGGTGATGACGGACGGCGACCCCGCAAGCGGCGCGAATGGCGCAACGAAACTGAGGGAGTCCTTGTGATCGCGGAAGAAGGATGCGCTCATGGTGAAATTGAAGAGCCAACCGGCGGCTCCTGCCTTGTTGCGCAGGCCGATATTGATGTCCGTCGTGGTGAAATCGACAGGACGCACGGTTTCATTCTGCCCGCCGCCTGTTCCCTGTATGCCCGGTGTCCCGGGGCCCCCAGGTCCAGGTGTCGTGTAGTAGTAGCTGAAGAACATCGACCCGCCCCAGTCGCGCTCGCCGTGGCGGTTCTCGTTGGTCACGCCGGCATAGCCAATCCAGTCCCTGCCCAGCATGCCCTCCCAGCTCATCCCTCCGCTTTCCCGCGTCACCTGCAGCGTTTGGCGGGGGCGATCCGCCGCCACCGCGGCCACCTGCGCCTGACTGCTTACGCCCGGCGAAACGCCCGGAGGCAAGGTCAGGTTGGTGGTCCCCACGCCATTCCACAGTGGATAGGCGTCGGTACTGAGCACATGGGGAATGTCCCGGAAGAACGCTTCGACGCGATAGCTCCCATAGGTGCCCATCCGCAGCCTGTAGTACTGGTTGTCGTCATTGATACGACTGCCACGGAACTCGACGTACTGGCCGGTCTTGCGATTGAGCGCACTGAACGCGAGCATGCCCAGGGCGCCGGCATTTTTCCAGGCCGAATATTGCTGGAAAAATTCCGCGTTGCGATCACCGCTGGTGTGCAGGTAACCAAACTGCAGAAGCCAGTGGTAGGTCCAGTCACCCTGCCCCATGGGCGCTTCCGCCGGAGCCAGCGACGGATAGGGATACAGCGAGCCCGTGGGCGTTCGCAGCTGGTCGGGATGAAGGTAGGACATACCCATGGGGTCCGGCATCAGGAACGGCTCCCATCCCGTGGGATCCAGGCTATTGCCGAACTGCGTGTTGCCTACGCGCTGCGTACCACTCGTGTCGAACTGTGCCGATGTCACGCCGGGCAGCGCGAACGCTGTGGCGGTCGCGCACCATACAAGTCCCGTGGCTAGAGGATGTTGTTTCGGCACCGCTGCCTCCTCGCTCAGCCGCTCGCTATTGGTGGAACATGGCTCCACTGGGGTTGTTGGAGCCGTGTATGTTCGAGTGACAGGTCACGCAGGCTCGACCCATCAGTCGTTCGTCGGGTGTCAGTCCGTTGCGCATGCTCTGCCGGGTTTGCAAGTCGTTGGGGTGACCGTTCATGGTGTGGCATTGCTGGCACAGCATCGGCATCGGCAACACCAACAGCGTTTGCTGGTTCGATCCATGGGGATCGTGGCAATTCAGGCAGTTCTCACGCACCGGCGCGTGCTCAAAGATGAAGGGCCCGCGCTTCTCTGCATGACACGAGTAGCAGGTGTCGTTGACCGTGTCGGTCTTGAGCAGCGGCTTGGTGATGGAACCATGGGGATTGTGGCAATCGGTGCATGCCATCTGCCCTTCAGGAAGCGGCATGTGCGAGCGTCGATTGAACTTGACCAGGATGTCCTGGTGGCAGGTGGCGCAAACCTGGTTGATCGATGACTTGGCCAGAGCGCCTTCCGGGGAATTGCGCACCATCGGGTTATGGCAGTCGGTACATGACAGCCCGCGCGACTCGTGTACGGATCCCAGCCAGTGTTGCCTGGCGCCACCGGCGTGGCAGCCGAGGCACACGGTCGCCTGTGTCTCCGGCGTGCTTGCGCTACCGTGGGTAAAGGCAATGATGGAGCCCCTGGCGGCCGGGTTCTTTGCATGATCGGAGCCTGGGCCATGACATGCCTCACACGCCGCCTGCGGCCCTGTGTTCGCTGCGCCCACCTGGAACGACTGCACGTGGATGGCATGCGAAGCGTGGATATCCTCCAGCGAATGACATGCGCTGCAGGTCTTGGCGCCTATCGCCTGGGCGTTGGGCGCCGCCGGATTGACGGGGATGCGCGCCGCATCGAAGGGAGTGGCCGGCCCCGTATTCATCGACGCAGGCGAGAGAGACGCATCGTTTGCCGCATGAACTCCGGCGCCCATGTCGGTCGGTGGAAGCATGCGCTCAATGTCGCTCTGCGTAAGCTTTGCGCCATCTCCGTTCTTCGGTGGCTCCTGTTGGGCCAGCACCGCGGGGTTCATGGCCATGAGTGCGACAGCCACGAATACGTGTATCCATAGAACCGCGAGCGACTCCCGAAACGTACGCATGGCTCTCCCGCGTCATCGTCCGGACATCCCCGGAGGAACGGCCGGCCATCGATCGTCGCGCGCATCCCTGCGCCTGACAGAAAGACAAGAGCTCATCCAGAACTCTTGCGCCTGGAGCTCTACAACCGTTTGGAGCTATGGGAAAGGCGCCTGCCATTCGCGCTTACGGATTTCCTGCAAATATCTGGCAAGGCCCATAGCCCGTTGGCCCGCCGGAATGGAACTGACGACTTGCATGCGCATGACACTCCGTGCGTGCCGTTTGCGCAGACATTGGTTTAACGGGGGATTGAAAAAATTGGCGCTGCACTCGGTTCGGGGCTGCCGGCGGCCGGTGCGCCGGTCCTTTACACGTTCATCAAGCATGTTCGGCATCGTCGGCCTGGCTGGCCAATCCCTGCGCCCGCGTGGATGACAGGCGCCTCAACGACCGCGAGCACCCGCACGGGCAAGTTAGCCTTCTGGACATGCCGCACCGGGCGCATCCAGCAAACCAGATTTGCTGTATAGAATTCCCGACCATGTTCCGGCGCTCTCGCCGGCAAAGCGGAGCCTTGGCTATGCGTCGATGCCGCGCAACAAGCCGTGAGCAGGTTGAAGGGCGACCTGCGACCCTGGCCACGCATGCCTTTACGTCGAGGGCGATGGTGACTGACATGTCCAAGGCAGCCGATCCATGCACGCACGACAGTGCGCGCGTCGATCGTGGTGGTGTGGTCACACCGCGGCCAAAGGCAGTCAAGCAAAAACGGGCGTGCCTTCGCGCCAGCCTGGCTTGCGTCCCGTTCGCCATCGGCGCTTGCTGGCCCGGCGTGAGTCACGCCCAGTCCGCGGTGACCGGTACGCTCGCGCTCAGTTCGCAGTTGGTGGATCGTGGCCAGGCGATCACGCCGAACACGCCCATCCTGCAGGGTGCTGCGTCCTGGACCTTCGCGCCGGGTTGGACGCTGGGCGCGTCCGCCGGCGTCGAGGCGCGCTCGCCCGGCCAACTGGTCGAGGCGCTTGCGCAGGCGTCGCGCTACTGGTCGTTGTCGCCGGACTGGCAGATGCAGGCCAACCTCATCTATTACCACTACCCCAGCGCCGAGCAGCGCCAGGCGTTCTCGCGCGCGGAAGCCGGGCTGGGCTGGTCGTACCGGGACGTGCTCACGCTCGGCCTGTCCGCCATCTACCCGGTCGACGGCCAGGACCATCGCCTGCGCGGCGCCATCGACCTGGGCTTTCACTGGCCCTTGCCGTGGCGGCTGTCGCTCTCGGCCGGTGTCGGCGTCGCCCAACCCTCCCCGATGACCTACGGCGCCACCAACGCAACTTCCTACGAAATCGGCAAGGGCTACGACGGCAGCGGCTATGCGTACTACTACGCGCAACCCAGCACCAAGCCTTACCGCTACGGGCACGCCGGCCTGGCGTGGAGCCAGGGTCCCTGGCGCGTCGAACTGGACCGCATCGTGACCGATGGACTGCCCCAGCCCCCCGGCAGCCTGGAGACCGCGCCCTGGCTCGGTACGATTTCGTGGGCGTTCTAGGCCAGATAGGTACAACCTTTTTCCCTCTTCAGGGCATTAACCCAGCAAGCCCCAGCCTCTCGAGACGGTCATGAACGACGCCGACATCGATTCGGATGCGACCGACCGCATGCTGCTGCAGCGCATGGCCGTAGGCGATCGGACCGCGCTTGCCGTGCTGTACCGCAGCTACTACGGCAGGCTTTCCCGCTTTCTGGCGCGCCTGACCCGACGCTCCGACGTCATCGAGGAGGTCGTCAACGACTGTTTCTGGATCGCCTGGCAGAAGGCAGGCAGCTTCCACGGTGATTCGCGCGTGTCCACCTGGATCATCGGCATTGCGTACCGGTGCGGGCTGAAGGCGCTGCGCCAGCATGGCGATGAGCCGGTCGAAGACGACGTGCTGGTGCTCGATCGATTCCATGCCCACGACCCCGACGAGGATCGCGAGCTGCGCGACTGGCTGGCCAAGGGACTCAACCGCCTTACCGCGGACCAGCGGCTGGTCATCGAGCTGGTCTACGGCCTGGGACATACCCTGGACGATGTCGCGATCATCATGCAGTGCCCTGTCGGCACGGTGAAGGCGCGCCTGTTCCATGCGAGGGTCAAGCTACGCAACACACTGCCAGCGCTGGCCGGCGAACCAGTCAGGCAGAAGGAGAGCATGCCATGAAGCCTCCATCGGATCTCGGCAAGGATTGCGCCCGCTCGTGGGAGGTCATGCCTTGGGCGCTGCAGAATCGCGTCTCGCCAGCCGAGGACGAATGGCTGACGAGTCACCTCACGCAATGCGAGTCGTGCCGCAGCGAATTCGAACAGCAGAGCCGGCTGCGCATGGCGCTGACCCTGCCGCCAGACATTCCGCTCAATCCGGACGCCGGACTGCGACGCCTGTTGGCGCGCATCGATGCGCCGGATGCGCAGGAAACCTCGCAGCGCGCACGTGCGACGGGCTGGATCACCCGCACGCTGGTGGCCGCCGTGCTGGTGCAGGCGCTCGGCATCGGCGTGCTCGGCGTCAAACTGTGGTCGCAAAACGCGGTTCCCGTCTATCACACGCTGAGCCAGGCGAACCCGGCAGCGCCCGTGGGGGCGATCCACGTGGTGCCGGACGAGAGCATGCGTCTGTCCGACTGGAACTCCCTGCTGCATACCATGCACCTGCAGGTCGTGGGCGGCCCCAATGACGTGGGCGCCTACACCGTCGTATCCGTCGATACGTCACTTTCGCCGCGCGACACGCTGCAGAAGCTGCGCACCACCCAAGGCATACGCCTGGCCGAGCCCGTCGCCGCGGCCCCATGAAGCGCATCCTGACCATCCTCAGCCTGATGATGGTGATGGCCACGCTTGGCGCGTGCGCCCCGGCTCGTCCCACGGCGCCGAGCGTTTCGGCAACGCAGGGGCCGACGGTCGACGTAGCGGCGATGGACACCTCACGCGACATCGTGCTGGCGGTAGCCAACCCGATGGATCCACCGGCCATGCACGCGGGCTCCAACCTCGTCGGCTATGCATCGGCCGGCCACTACGGCGCCAGCCAGCGCGCGATCTCGACGCTCGACGCGCTGAAGTCGCGCTATGGCATCCACGAGGTCACCGGCTGGCCGATCAAGACCCTGGACCTCTACTGCATCGTGCTGGAGCCGCCCCCCGGCATGAGTCGCGATGCAATGCTGGCAACGCTGTCCCGAGACGAACGCGTGCAGCTCGCGCAACCGCTGCAGGACTATAAGGTCTACAGCGACGCCGCCCGGGATGCCCATCACTACAACGATCCTTACGCTGAGCTGCAGCGTGGCTTCGTCGAAACCGATGCGGCCCTGGCGCACCACTTCAGCCAGGGCGCCGGCGTCCACGTCGCCATCATCGACACCGGCGTGGACATGATGCATCCCGACCTCAGGGACAACATCCGCGAAGCACGCAACCTTGTCGACGACGACGTGGCGGCCTTCAACCGCGACAGCCATGGCACGGAAGTCGCCGGCATCATCACCGCCGAGGGCGACAACCATCAGGGCATCGTCGGCATGGCGCCCCACGCCGAGCTGAGCATCTACAAGGCGTGCTGGTACGCCCGAGCGCCTGGCGACGGCGCGCACTGCAACTCCTTCACGCTGGCCAAGGCGCTGGCTGCGGTGATGGACACCGACGCGCGCATCATCAACCTCAGCCTCGGCGGTCCCGCCGATCCGCTGCTCAACCGCCTGCTTGCCCAGTTGCTGCAGCAGGGTCGCATCGTGGTGGCGGCGCTGCCGCCGAAGGGCAACGGCATCGGCTTCCCCAGCGCCTTGCCGGGCGTCATCGTGGTGGGCGCCAGCGGCGGCCCGGCGGCGACGCCGGGCATGCTCAGCGCCCCGGGCAAGGACATCCTCACTACGCAGCCGGGCGGCGGTTACGACTTCACCTCGGGATCGTCGATGGCAGCCGCACATGTCAGCGGCATCGCCGCCCTGCTGCTGGCCATCGCGCCACGTCTGGACGGCGCCAAGGTCAACGAACTCCTGCAACGCAGCAGTGGATCAACCCATGGCGTCGAGGAGGTCAACGCCGCCTCGGCCGTGACGGCGCTGCGCGCCCAACAGCTGGCTGCGCACTGATGCGCGTGGACCTGCCGCACCCGACGGATCAGGCCGCGCTTGCCTGCGCGCACTCGCGGGGCATTTCATGAAAGGCCGTGAGCAGCCGGTCCATCCGCTGCCCGATGTGGCGATCGGGCCCGTGGTGCATCCACATGACGACCTCGACTGGGTGGGCATGGAAGGCATCGCCCTTCCGGTGAGCCTTGATGCCGGCGACGGCGAAAGGCAACGCGTCATCGCCAAGGTCGATGCCTTCGTCAATCTCGCCCGTGCCCGCCATCGCGGCATCCACATGTCGCGTCTGTATCTGCTGCTGGACGAACATCTCGGCGGAAAGAACATCGATCCGCCGACGCTGCTGGGCCTGCTGCAGGCGTTTGTGCAATCACACGCTGGCCTTGCCGACCGGGCTCGCCTTCGCATCCGCTTCGAGTTTCCGGTCCGTCGCGCCGCGCTGCGCAGCGGCCACCACGGTTGGCGCTGCTATCCGGTCGAGATCGAGGCCACGCTGGGCCCCGCGGAATTCACGCTCGAACTTGGCGCCGAAGTCGTTTACTCCTCGACCTGCCCGGCTTCGGCGGCGCTGTCGCGCCAACTGATCCAGCAGCAGTTTGCAAGGGATTTCCCGGCGGACCGGCCATTGGACCGGGCAACCATCATGACCTGGCTCGGCGACGAACAAGGCATCCTCGCCACTCCGCACGCCCAGCGCAGCACAGCCCATCTTCGCGTGCGGCTCGCCGAGGGGGCGGCGCTCCATCTGCTGAACCTGATCGACAGCGCCGAGCAGGCGCTGGGCACGCCGGTGCAGGCGGCCGTCAAGCGCGAGGACGAGCAGGCCTTTGCGCTGGCCAACGGTCGCAACCTCATGTTCTGCGAAGATGCCGCGCGCCGCCTGCGGCGGGTGCTCGACGCGATGCAAGGTGTCGCCAGTTATCGCATTCGCGTGGCGCACCACGAAAGCCTGCACGCGCATGACGCGGTGGCCTTCGCCAGCGGCGACTGCGCGGTTCGTTGATGGCCAACCGCGACGATGGCGGGCAGTTCGCTCGCCACCGCCGCAGCCAGCGGATCAGCCCACCACTTCCAGAGCCTCTGCGGCGGAAACGCGCTCCTGGTGCTCGCGGCACATCTGTTCCACCAGCGCCCGGTGGTCGGGCAGGTCATTGAGCGCGTAGCTGGCGGCTTGCTGGATGTTGGCGAACTCCTGCTTCGCCTCTTCGGTGCGCGTGTACAGGTGGCGCGTGGGCTCGAGGTCCGTGCGGAACTCCATGCCGTAAAGCACGTACTGCCAGCTGGAGACCATGAACATCTCCAGGTCGCTGACAAAATCCAGGCGATGCGGCGGACGCAGCTTCCACAGCGCGAGCTTGTCCTGCAGCGTCTGCGGGATGCTGATCGGATCGGTGTTGTCGATCCAGAACTGGGAGTCGCGGCGCTGGCTCAGGCAGTAATGCATCTTGATGAAATCGATGATGCGGTCGTAGCGCGCGATCATCATCTCGTTGTAATGGCGCGCCGCGCGTTCCATGTCGTGCGTGTCGCCCGGCAGCAGATGGGTCAGCAGGTAGGTGCCCAGCTCGACCAGGGCGATGCCGGTGGACTCCAGCGGCTCGACGAAGCCACCGGCCAGTCCCACGGCGACGCAGTTCTTGCGCCAGTGCTCCGGGCGATAACCGGTCTCGAACTTGATGTGCGTGGCCTGGATGCCGTCGGCGGCGGCGCCAAGGTACTGGCGGAATACATGCTCGGCCCGCTCCGCGTCGGTGTGGCGCGAGGAATACACGTAGCCGGCGCCCCGTCGGGTCTGCAGGCCGATGTCCCAGACCCAGCCCGCCTCCTGCGCGGTCGAAATCGTATAGGGCGGAATCGGCGTATCCGGCCGCTTGTACGGCACCTGGATCGCCACCGCGCGATCGGCGAACAGCACGTCGCGCCGGCTGCGGAACGGCGACTTCATCACGCCGCCGATGAGGCTGCCGCGTAGCCCGGTGCAATCGACGTAGAGGTCGGCGGTCAGTTCACCAAGTTCCTTGGTGACCACGCGCGCGATCGCGCCCTGCTCGTCCAGCTCGGTGCGCTCGACCGTCGCCAGATGGCGCTTGACGCCCAGCACCTGCTCGCCGTGCTCGGCCAGCACCTTGGCGAAATAGGCGGCGTCGAAATGGAAGGCGTGGTTCAACGGGCCCTGATAGTCGGCGTCCTTGGTGCGCTTGGGCCCCTTGCCGTGCTTCACCAGCCTGGCCTGCATGCTCACCGCGTCGGCGAACGTCGCGCCTTCCGGCGCGGCGCCCAGCAGCCAGTACGGCAGCAACTCGGGGCCACCCGGCCGCTGGCTCGGCATGCTGAAAGGATGGAAGAAATGATCGGCGCCCGGCGTGCCCGGCGGGCGCACCCAATGCCGGTAATGAATGCCCTGCTTGTAGGTCGCGGTGGCGCCCACCAGAAAGCGGCGCTCGTCCAGGCCGATGGCCGCGAGCGTGCCGCGGATCGACGGGAAAGTCGCCTCGCCCACGCCAAGCAGGCCGATGTTGGCCGATTCCACCAGGTGCACCTGCACGCTGTTCGGATCGACCGCATTCACCGCCTTCGCCAGATAGCACGCCGCCAGCCAACCGGCTGTGCCACCACCCACCACCAGCACTTTCTTCAGTTGCGCCATCTCGTGTTCCCTTGCGGCCAACGGCCCGCAGCAAACGTCATGTCCACCGGCGCAACAGCGGCGCTTTCCGTGTCGCGCCAGGCATCAATTCAAAAAGGGACCGGTTCCACACCCCACATGGGATCCGGCCAACGCGCCATTCATCGGGGAGAGGGCGCCGGCCTCGGCAGCAAGCGGAGGCCGGCTAGAACGGCAAACGGTCGGCGACGTACGACACACGGGGCGTCGCCGGGCAGTCCTTAGAACCACACTCCCAACTGGATGCCAAAGGTCAGCGGCGGCAGGTACTGCGACAGGTACTGGTAGCTGCCGTCCGGCATCACGAAACGCATGGCGCTCGTGCGGATCCTCTGGTCGGTGAAGTTCTGCACGTACGCGTTGACCCACCAGCGATCCTGCGGCTCGGTGTAGCGCAGCGACAGATCGCCCATGAAGTACGCCTTCTGCTGGTCGCCGGGACCCAGGTTGAACACGCTCAGCCACTGGGCGGTCTGGTATTCGCCGCTGAAGCGGGGCGTCAGCCGGCCGCCATTGCCCATGTGGAAGTCATGCTCGTAGATCGCGGTGAGCGAGAAGGTCGGTGCGTGCGCCAGCGTGTTGCCAGTGATGTTCATGCAGCTGGCGATGCCCGACTGCGGCGGACACGCCGGCAGGCCCTGGTAGTCGTTGCTGCCCGCGTACTGCAGCGAGCCCAGCGTCTTCTTCGGGATGATCGACGTCACCAGGGTGGCGCGGTCGTCCTGCTTCGAATACGCCAGTTCCGATTCCAGGCCGGCCACCGTGGTGCTGCCCTGCACGTTGGAGAAGCCCAGGCCGCGGTTGCCGTTCGGGTAGGTGATCGGCGCGGCAAGCTGGAAGTTCTTGAAGTCCTCGTAATAGGCCGCCGTGTTCCACGTCATGTGGCCGTCGAGGAAGGAGAACTTCGTGCCGATTTCGTAGTTGGTCAGCGTCTCGGGCTTGTACAGCGTGCCCGCGTCCTGCGTGCCGCCCGACTTGTAGCCGGTGGAGATGCTGCCGTACAGCAGGCCGTGCTCGCTGATGTCGGTATCCACGCGGGCCAGCCAGGTCAGCTCGTCATCGCTGTACTTGGCGTCGTTGTGGGTGGACACACTGAAGCCGGTGGCCGGGCTGGGAACGGTGCTGATGGCGATCGGGAACTGCGGCACGGTCGGGTCATACGCCCAACCCCAGTTGATGCCGCCTTCGTTCTTCTTCTCGTCATCGGACCAGCGCAGGCCGCCGGTCAGGCGCCAGCTGTCGGACATGTGCCAGGTGGCCTGTCCGAACACCGCGGAGGAATCGACCGTCTCCTTCGGCTGGATGAACGAGCCCTGCCACGAGACGGTGCCGTACTGCGTGCCGTTCATGATCGGGATGTCGAAGCGGATGTTGTTGTCTTCGTACGCGAAGTACGCGCCAACGATCCAGTCGACCGTCTGCTGCCCCACGGACTTCAGGTCCAGCTCGTTGGTGTAGCTCATGTAGTTCGACGAGTTGGTGCGGTCGTTCTGGTAGGTGGCGCCGGTGGTGAAGCTGGTCGGCACGCCCACGCCGCCGTCCTGGTCGAACTGGCTCTGGCCGGTAAAGTGGTTGTAGCCGGCGACGTAGCTGAGCTCCAGTCCGTCGTTGATGTTCCAGTCCATGCGACTGCGCAGCGTGCCTTCATTGCGATGCAGGTACGGTGCGGTATCGATCAGCGCCGACCAGAAGTTCTGCCCAGGACGCGGCGTCTGCATCAGGTTCATGTCCGGCGTGCCGCGATCGAGGAATTGCTCGTAAGAGAGATTCCAGCGGAACGCATCGCTCGGCTGCCACAGCGCGCTGACGCGGGCGGCGGACTGGTCCTGCGAGTTGTACTTCTGGGCGTTCTGCACGAACTGGCCCGGATCGATCGGCTTGAAGTTGGCGAGCGTGCCGCCGGACGCCAGGTAGGCCGTCTGCTGCTGCGCCACGGAGGGCAGCTCGCTGGCCGGGTTCTGGTAGTCGACGTAGCCGTCATGCTGCTGGTGCACGACCGCCACGCGCATGGCGAAGGTGCTGCTGATCGGCAGGTTCACCGCGGCGCGCGCGCCCATGGTGTTGTAGTTGCCCGCTTCGATCTGCGCGTTGCCGAAGAAGCCCGCGGTGAGATCCGGCTTGGCCGTCTGGAAGCTGATCGCGCCGGCGGTGGAGTTGCGGCCCCACAGCGTGCCCTGCGGGCCACGCAGCACTTCCACGGCGTCCATGTCGAACAGCAGGCCGGCGGCGGTTTCGGCGCGCGGCGCGTACACGCCGTCAACGAAGGTGGCCACTTCGGGGTCGGCGTATTCGGTCTTGGCGCTGTCGTTGCCGATACCACGCAAGGTCAGCGTCACCACGCCATGGTCGCCCTGGCTGGTGCCCTGCAGGCCCGGCACCAGCTTGGTCAGATCCTGCACCGTCATCACGCGCTCTTTCTCGAGCGTGTCGGGCGTGATCGCGGTGACGGCCACCGGCGTCCTCTGCAGCGGCGTCTCGCGCTTGGTGGCGGTCACCTGGATCGAATCCAGCTGTTTGACCTTACGCTCGGTGGGAGCCTGGTTCTGGGCCGACGAGTTCTGGGCCGATGAGTTCTGGGCCGACGAGTTCTGCGATGTCACATCCTGGTCTGCGGCGAGCACCGCGCCCGGAGCGAGCACGAGGCTCATGGCGACGTACAACGCCGAATAGCGCAACTTCATTGTCATCCCCTCTAAGTCATTCGATGGTCAAGTGCCACCGCCCCCCGACGGTGACGCGATTGTCTTAGTCCTCAGATGACAGCGCTGTCATTTACGCACGATGACAGCGCTGTCACTTGCGATCATAGACGGGTTCTTTCACATAAGCTTGACGCGTGGCAACAAGCCTATTTCACGCCTCAAGCCCTTGCTGCAACCTGCCTTGGGGGCCCTACTCGCCCCCGTCCTGCCATTTCATGATGCGATGCAAATAGACGTCTTGGCGTCCAACAACCTGCATCGCAACCTTGCACGAGCGGTTCCAGCCGCGTCCGTGTGCTACTTGGCGCAGTCCACGACACGGTCCACGTCCGTGCCCAGCGCGACGCGGTACAGCGCCAGCTGATCGCCCTTGCTGGCGCCAAGTACAAAGGGTTGATCGATGTGGTGCATGTCGGCGCCGGCCGCGCGGAAACACTTCAACGGCACGCCAAGCCGTACCCACTGGCCGGTGGTCAGGCCGGCGAGTTCCTCACCCAGCGCGACGCGACCCAGACAACCTTGCCCACATCCCATGCCGATCCATGCCGCGTGCGAGGCCAGCGCATCCACGCGCACCGTGGTCACCAGCATCACGTCGCCATTGGTCTGGCGGTCCAGATCCATCGGTGTGCTCGCGCGAATCGCCAGATGCGCGCCATCGCCGTCCCAGCTGAAGCGCCGCGCATCCTCCTGGGCCTTGAAGTCGATGGCGCCCATGCGCAGGCTGCCATCGCCCGAGTTGGCGCGCGACACGTCGCCAGGCGCCGCGACACCATCGCGACCGAACAGGGTGAGGGCATAACCATGCACGGCCTTGCCGCGATCCAGATAGTTGCCTACCGGAATCTGCTCACCGGTGATACCCGACACCTCAGGCAACGGCTTCAGGTTCGCGTGGTCGGCATAGCTTCGGCCAAAGCCCAGCGGAAACTGTGGCGCGCCCTGCCCCACGACGGCGGTGCTGGGCCAGGCGAAGGCGAGCTTGCCGCGGAAGTCGTGTGCAATGCTCCCGTCCCGTCCGCGCAACAGCACGTCGGCGACGCCACCGCCCTCACTGCCGGGCAGCCAGGCAGCCACGAAGGCGTCGGCCGCATTGATCTCGCGGTTGACCCACAGCGGACGCCCGCTGAGGAACACCGCCACCACTGGAATGCCCTCGCCGTGCAAGTGGCGGATCAACTCCAGATCGTGGTCGTCGCCCGGGCGGTACAACAGATTGGGAATATCGCCCTGGAACTCGGCATACGGATCCTCGCCGAACACCACCACCGCGACATCCGGCTTGTGCGTGTAGCGGCCATCCGCGGCGATCTCCACGGAGCCACCGGCGGCCTTCACCTGCTCGGTGAAACCCGCGGCTATCGTCTGCGCGCCCGGGAAATCTTCGTTCTTCAGGCCTGTGCCCTGCCAGTTGAGCGTCCAGCCACCGCTCTGGCGGGAGACGCTGTCGACCGCATCACCGGCCAGCAACAGGTGGCGACGCGGATCGATCGGCAGGACGCCATCGTTGTTCTTCAGCAGCACCAGCGACTCACGCACCGCGCGCCGAGCGAGTGCGCGATGCGCCGGACTGCCGACCACCTCAGCGGACTTCGCCGCCAGCGGCTGCGCCGACGGCAGGCCCGCTTCGAACAGACCGGCGCGGAACTTCACGCGCAGGATGCGCGCCACGGCGTCATCCACCCGCGCCATCGGAATGGCGCCGGATTTCACTTCCGCCAGCGTGTGCTCATACAGGCCACGCCAGCTGTCGGGCGCCATCAGCATGTCCATGCCGGCGTTGAAGGCGACCGCGCAATCCTCGTTGCTGCAGCCGGGCACCTGTCCGTGCGCGTTCCAGTCGCCGACCACGAAGCCCTGGAAGTCCATGCGGCCCTTCAGGACGTCGGTCAGCAACGCCTTGTTGCCGTGCATCTTCTGGCCGTTCCAACTGGAGAACGACGCCATCACGGTCTGCACGCCGGCATCGATGGCAGGCGGGTAGCCCGCCGCGTGCACCTTGATCAGGGTCGCCTCGCTGATCTGCGCATCGCCCTGGTCCTTGCCGTTGTGCGTGCCGCCGTCGGCGAGGAAGTGCTTTGCGGTGGCGACGGCGTGCGATGCATCGAGGAACTGCGGCGTGCCCACCTTGCCCTGCAGACCCTCGACCATGGCGCGGGAAAACTGGGCCACGATCTGCGGATCCTGCGAATAACCTTCGTAAGAGCGACCCCAGCGCACGTCCTGCGGCACGGTCACGGAAGGCGCGAACGTCCAGTTGAGTCCGGTCGCGCGCACCTCTTCCGCGGTGGCCTGGCCGATGTCATGGATCAGTTCGGGATCACGCGTGGCGCCCAGCGCCGAGTTCTGCGGGAACAGCGTCGCGCCCACCGCGCCGTTGTGCCCATGCACCGCGTCGACGCCGTACAGCAGCGGAATCGCCACGTGGCCGCCACTGGTGTCCATCGCAGCGCGATAGAACGCATCGGCCGACGCTTTCCACTGCGCGGGGTCGGCAAGCGGACGTGCGTCGGGCTTGGAATTGCCGCCGGCGAGGATCGAGCCGAGTCGATACTTGCGTACATCGTCAGGCGTGACGCTGAGGATGTCGGCCTGGATCAGCTGGCCGATCTTCTCCTCCACTGTCATCTTCGCCATCAGCGCGGACACGCGCTGTTCCAGCGCAGCGTCGGCGGCGAACGGCCAGGTCGCGCGCGGCCACTCGGCAGGATGCACGGTGGTCGCACTGGAGCCCCACGCCTTCGCGCCCGACAGGCAGGCAAGTGCAGCAGCAAGGACGGTCGGGGCACAACGCAAACGACGCAAAGACGCCAGCACGTATCTCTCCATCAACCTGATTGGAGGCTCCCCCCTCGGAGCCGGTCGACGGATCATGGCAGATATGACAGCGCTGTCATCTTGCACTGCATCAATTAAAAACACATGCAACTTATTGGTTACAAATGTTTTTAAATCGCCTTGGGGTCGGAAAGCGTACGCACCCGGATCAGGCCCGACCGCGCAGCGTGCTTGGGCTCAGGGAGCCGCAGCGGTCGACTCGCGCAATTGCAGCGCGTAGGGAACCTGCACCAGCAAGCCGGGACCGCGACCACGCAGACGCTCCATCAGCTGCAGCGCCGCAAGCTTGCCCATCTCGCGGCTGGGCTGCCGCACCGTGGTCAACGACGGCCACAGTTGCGTGGCCAGCGGCGTGTCGTCGAAGCCGCAGACCGACAGGTCGCGCGGCAGCTTGAGGCCACGCTCGTTGGCAGCCCACATCACACCCGCCGCCATGTCGTCATTGGAGGCGAAGATCGCCGTGGGCGGCTGCGGCAGCTCGAACAGCTGCCGCGCGGCGATCACGCCCGAGCCGAAGGTGAATTCGCCCTGCGCCACGTAAGACGGATCGAATTCGATGCCCGCCGCCGCCAGCGCTTCCTTGTAGCCGGCCAGACGCCAGCGGCTCGCGCCGTGGTTGGCGATGCCGACGATGTGCGCGATGCGCCGGTGGCCGAGCTCGACCAGATGATCCACCAGCGCCTTGGCCGCGTGCTGCTCATCCATGCACACGCCGATCGCGCCCTTGTGCTGCACCGGCGAAATGCTGGCGTGCGGCACGCCGTGTTCCTGCAGGCGCTGAAGCAACGGCGCGTAATCCGTGAGCGGCGGCGTGACGATGACGCCATCGATCTGGTGATCAGACACCAGCGCGTCGACGCGGCGGATGAAGTCCTGCCCGCGCGTGCGCAGCGGGCAGGCCATCATGCTGTAACGGTGCGCATCGCACGCATCGAGCACGCCGTCCTGCACCTCCGCCAGATAGGTCGAGGCGGGGTTGTCGTTGTTGTTGTAGAGCAAGGCCACCAGGAACGAGCGGCTGCCAGCCAGGCCGCGGGCTGCGGGGCTGGGCCGGTAGTTCATCGATTCCATCGCGGCGAGCACGCGCTGGCGCGTGGACTCCTTGACGGAGGCTTCCTCGTTGAGGACGCGTGACACCGTCTTGGGCGAGACGCCCGTCGCGCGTGCCACATCTTCCAGACGTACCCGCATGCTTGCTCCCGACTCCGCGCCTCCGCCGTCCGACTATGCCTCCCGCACCGTGACGTTTACAAGAACCTGTCACGTACGATTTTTAACACACACCCCCACGCCACCGAGGGCCCCCACTGGCAATCCACAGCCCCTAACATGGGCGTGTCGATTCAACCACCTGCCCGGGCTCCGCCATGCGTCATGACCATCCATCAGGCCTAGGTCCGAACGGGCGCCCGGGACTACCCGGTGGCCAGGGATGACGTCGGGTATCGATGTCGAGCCGCTGGCCGAGGACGCCTTGCTGTTGCGCTTCGGCGCCACGATCGATGCGGCGCTGAACGCGCAGGTTCATGCCGCCGCCGTACGCCTTCGCGCACACCTGCCCACGGTGGAATGCACGCCGGCCTACGCGAGCCTGTTGCTGCGTTTCGATCCGGCGGAGTGGAGCCGGGACGACGACGAGCCTCCGCTGCGACGTGTCCGTGAGGCCGCCCTCGCCTTGCTGGAAGGCGCCGCCTCTGTCGACGAGCAGCCGCGCAGCGTGGACATCCCGGTGCTGTATGGCGGCCCCGCGGGACCGGACCTCGCCGCGGTGTCCGCTCACAGCGGCCTGTCGATCGAGGAAGTGATTACCCGCCACACGGCGGCGACCTATAGCGTGGCGATGCTGGGCTTTGCACCCGGCTTTCCCTATCTGCTGGGCCTGGATCCCGCGCTGGCGATGCCGCGACGCGCCGATCCACGGCTGAGCGTGCCGGCAGGCAGCGTGGCCATCGGCGGTGTCCAGACCGGCATCTATCCCGAGGCGCTGCCGGGCGGCTGGCAGCTTATCGGGCGCACGCCGCTGCGCCTGTTCGATGTGCAGGCGCCATCGCCCTCGCTGCTGCGCCCGGGCGACCGCGTGCGCTTCCACGCCATCGACGAGGCTGCCTTCCAGCGACTGATCGACACACCGGGCGCCGTCCGATGAGCGTGCGCGTGCTGAAACCCGGCTTGTTGACCAGCTTGCAGGACAGCGGGCGACCCGGTCATGCGGCGCTGGGCGTGGGACGCGCCGGCGCCATCGATGGGCCGGCATGGCGCCTGGCCAATGCCCTGGTCGGCAATGCCGGCGATGAAGCGGCGCTCGAATTCACCCTGGTCGGTCCGGTGCTTCGCTTTGAACACGCCACCGTGATCGCGCTGACCGGCGCGCCGGTCGAGGCGCGCGTGGGTGGACAGTCCGTTCCGGGCTGGACCTGCTGCGCCCTGCCCGCCCGCAGCGAACTGCAGCTCGGCGGCATGCGGCAGGGCTGTCGCGGCTATCTCGCCGTACGCGGCGGCTTCGCCGTCGAACCGGTGCTGGGCAGCCGCAGCACCGACCTGCATGCGCGCCTGGGCCCCTTGCACGGCCGGGCGCTGCAGGCCGGCGACCGGCTGTCCGTCGGCGAGCACGCGAAATGGCGCGCACTGCGCGCGACGCATGCGCCTGTCCACTTGCCGTGGGGACTGGATCCGCAGCCATGGTTCGATTTTGCGCACGCGCCGCTGGCGCTGATGCGCGGACACCATTTCGATCAAATGGACGACGAGTCCCGACGAGCGCTGTTCAAGGCATGGTTCACCGTCAGCAAGGACAGCAACCGCACGGCCAGCCGCCTGGAAGGCCAGCGGCTGCAACTGCAGCAACCGCTGGAACTGATCTCCGAGGCCGCCCTGCCCGGCACGATGCAGCTGCCGCCGTCAGGCCAGCCGATCGTGCTGCAGGCTGAAGCGCCAGTCACCGGCGGCTATCCGCGCATCGGCCAGCTGGCCGCGGTGGATCTGGCCCGCCTCGCCCAGCGCAAGCCCAGCGATGCCGTATGCTTCCAGCCGACCACCCTGGAACAGGCCAGCGAGCGCCTGCTGCGCCGGCAACAACGCCTGCAACGCCTGCTCCGCGACATCGCCCAACGATTGGAAGATGCATGACCGCCGCCAAGACCATCGACATCAACTGTGACCTGGGCGAATCCTTCGGCCCATGGCGCATGGGCGACGACGACGCGCTGCTCGCGGTGGTCAGCTCGGCGAACATCGCCTGCGGCTTCCATGCCGGCGACCCGGACATCATGCAGCGCACGGTGGCGCTGGCGGTCGCGCACGGCGTGGCCATCGGCGCGCACGTCTCGCTGCCGGACCTGCAGGGATTCGGTCGCCGCGAGATGGCGGTGACTGCCGCCGAAGCGTATGCGCTGACGCTGTATCAGGTCGGCGCGCTGCACGCCTTTGCCCGCGCCGCCGGCGCCCGCCTGCGGCACGTCAAGCCGCACGGCGCCCTGTACAACATGGCCGCCCGTGACCACACGCTGGCCGCGGCGATTGCCCGTGCGGTGCGCGACTTCGATCCCTCCTTGTGGCTGTTCGGACTGGCCGGCTCGGCCCTGCTCGACGCGGGACGCGAAGCCGGCCTGCAGGTGGCTTCGGAGGCATTCGCCGATCGCGGCTACCGGGAGGATGGTTCGCTGCAGCCTCGTCGCGAACCGGGCGCCCTGATTACCGAAAACGACCTGGCCATTGCGCAGGCCATGGCGATGGCGCGCGAAGGCAAGGTGCGCGCCGTGGATGGCAGCATCGTCGAACTGCAGGCCGACACCTTGTGCGTGCACGGCGATGGCCCGCACGCGGTGGCCTTCGCCCGCAACCTGCGCGCCGCCCTGCTGGCCGCCGACATCGTGGTGGCCGCGCCGGGCGCCGACGCATGAACTACTGGCCCCTGCTGGGCGTCGCGGTGATCGTGGTCGGCTTCGCCCTGCGCTTCAACGCAGTGCCGGTGGTGGTGTGCGCCGCCCTGGTCAGCGGGCTGCTGGCGGGTTTGCCGGTGCCTGCACTGCTCGCGCTGCTCGGCAAGAGTTTCGTGTCGGCGCGCCTGCTGCTGCTGTTCGTGCTGACCCTGCCGGCGATCGGCCTGCTTGAGCACGCCGGCTTGCGCGAGCACGCGCAGCAATGGATGGCGCGATTGCGAGGCCTGACGCTGGCGCGCCTGCTGATCGGCTACCTGCTGGTGCGTGAGCTGCTGGCGATGTTTGGCCTCACCGGCGTGGCCGGCGCGGCGCAGACGGTTCGCCCGCTGCTCGCCCCCATGAGCGAAGCCGCCGCGGAGAAGATCCTTCCCTCTTTCGACGACCGCGACCGCGACGAGGTGCGCGCGATTGCCGCCGCCACCGACAACATCGGTCGCTTCTTTGGCGAGGATGTATTCATCGCGCTCGGCGCGGTGCTGCTGATCCAGGGCTTCTACGCCCAGCACGGCATCGATCTCACGCCGCTGTCGATTGCGCTATGGGCGCTGCCCACCGCGATCGCCGCCTTCATCATCCAGTCGGTGCGCATCTGGTTGTACCAGCGCCGCCTGCAGCGCCGCGCCGCCCTGTTGGGCAGCGCAAAGGCGGACTGAGCATGCTGCGCGTCGAATACGCCTACTGGCTGATGGCCCTGTTCCTGTTCTACACCGCGCTGCGCAACCTGCGCGAGCGGCAGTTCTGGCGCGCCGCCTTCTGGGCCCTGCTCGGCCTGCTGTTTGGCGGCGGCGATGCCGTACTGGCGCAGCAGGCCGCAGGCAACGCGCTTCCAGCCCAACTTGCCGGCGCCGCGGTGATCGGGCTGGCCCTGCTGGCGCCACGTCTGCGCCGCCACCCGCACGGCGATGGCGCCGATACCGCACGCCGCCAGCAGTCGGCGGCGCGGCTAGGCCACAAGCTGTTCATGCCCGCGCTGATGATTCCGCTGGTGACCCTGCTGGTGGCGCTGTTCGGCACGTACCTGTCGGTCGCTGGCCATGCGCTGTTCGCGCCCGCCCAGATGACGCTCACGGGGCTCACGCTGGCCTGCGTGCTCGCGTTGCTGGCCGCGGCGTGGGTGACGCGCACACCGGTGCACCAGGGCCTGGCGCAGGGCAGCCGCCTGCTCGACGCCATCGGCTGGGCCGCGCTGCTGCCGCTGCTGCTGGCGGCGCTCGGCCAGGTGTTCACTCAGAGCGGCGTGGGCGCCGAGATTGCCGCCCTGGCCACGGCCGTCTTGCCAAGCGGCAATGCGTTCGCCTGCCTGCTGGTGTTCGCGCTAGGCATGGTGCTGTTCACTGTGATCATGGGCAACGCGTTCGCGGCGTTCCCGGTGATGATGGCCGGCATCGGCCTGCCGCTGCTGGTGCACCAGTACGGCGCCAACCCGGCCATCCTTGGCTCGATGGGCATGCTCTGCGGTTATTGCGGCACACTGCTCACGCCGATGGCGGCCGATTACAACCTGGTGCCCGCCGCGCTGCTGGAGCTGCGCAACCCCTACGGCGTGATACGCGCACAATGGTGGAGCGCCGTGGGCATCTTCATCACCACCTTTCTCTGCATGTGGCTGCTGGTATTTCGCTGAAGGCCGCCAGGATTGACCCGTATGAGCAAGCATCACCGCATCCTGCTGACTGGCTTCACCCCGTTCGGTGATGAGGACATCAACCCTTCGTGGGAAGCCGTGCGCGCGCTGGATGGCAAGGCGATCGGCAACCACCGCGTGGTGGCGCGCCTGTTGCCCACGGCGTTTGCCGATTCGCAGCGCGAGCTGGCGCTGGCGGTGGCGGAGATCGAGCCCGACATCCTGCTCGGCGTCGGCCAGGCGGGCGGACGCAGCCGGCTGTCGATCGAGCGCGTGGCGATCAACGTGCAGGACGCACGCCTGCCCGACAACGCCGGCGCCCAACCGATTGACGAACCGGTGCTCGCGGGCGGACCCGCGGCCTACTTCAGCACGCTGCCGATCAAGGCCATGCTCGCCGCCCTGCTCGGCGCCGGCCTACCCGCGGAAATCTCCAACACCGCCGGCACCTATGTGTGCAACCACGTCGCCTACCTGATGCTGCACCTGGCCGCGCAGCACGCCGGTGTGCGCGCCGGCTTCATCCACATCCCCTACCTGCCCGAGCAGGCGGTGCGCCAGGCGCAGGCGCCGAGCATGGCGAAAGAGGACGTCGTTCGCGGACTGACCGTGGCGCTGCACGCCGCGGTCAGCCACCTGGTCGACGACAAGCTCGGCGCCGGCACGCTGGACTGACCCGTCGAGGTCAGTCGTCGATCGGATTCTGGAAGCGGGCCAGTTGCTGGCGCAGCGCGTCGTTGTCCTTGGTCAGTTCCTCGACCTGCGCGGTCAGTTCGGCCACGCGACGGCGCAGCGTGGGCAGGTCTTCCTGCGCCGTTGATTCGTCACCTTCCGCTTCCTTCGGCGGTCGACGCCGCGATTCGCGCACGCGCTTGGCGGCCTGCTTCAATTCATCGCTGCCGCCCTGGGCTGCGGCGCGTTGTTCTTCTTCCGGCAGGCTGGCCACCGCGGCGGCGGCATTGATCGACAGCGTGCCAGCTTTCACCGCCGCCACCACTTCCGGCGCGGCCTGCTTGTGGATCTTCTCGATGGCGACGACCTGGCTGTTGCTGATGCGCGCCTCGCGCGCGATCGCCTGACGGCTGGGCAGCGGCGCCGGCTTTGCCTCGTTCGCCGGCGCCGGCGCGGCTGGCTCGGATGACGGCTCAACCTCGGTGGCGGCCGATCCCGCCGCTTCGGTCTCGGTCACGGGTTCCGGCGTCGGCCTGGATGGCGCACGGCGCGCTGCAAGAATCTCTCGCTTGCGCAGCGCCAGCACGCCGCGCTGGAAGTCCGACACGCTGCGCCGTCCGAGATGCTGCTCGATCATCCACAGGTGCACGTCCTCCATGGAGGCGAAGCGCGTGTTCTGCACCGTCTGGAATGGCAGTCCGTGCTTCTGGCAGATGCCGAAACGGTTGTGGCCGTCGACCAGCACGTCGCCCCACAGCACGAGCGCGTCGCGGCAGCCCTCGGCGAGCAGGCTGCGCTCCAGCGCTTCGTATTCGTCGGCGGTGAGCGGGTCGATGTAGGCCTTGAGTTCTTCGTTGACGACGATGTCCATGGGTCGGGCGTGTGCGCAAAGGGGGCGGCATTGTAGAGAAGCGCGGTCTCAGATGCTGCACCGTGCCGTGCTGGTTCGCGCCGCTCTGCTAAGTTGCCGCTTCCCTTGACTCGAATGGATGCCCATGGATCACCTGCCGCGCCTCGCCCGCACCCTGCTGGCCCTTGCCCTGGTCGCCGCCCCGGCCTTGCAGGCCGACACGCCGGCCCACACGCCCACGGCGAAGGAGCTGCTCGGCAAGTCGAGCGCACAGGAATGGCGCGCGCCCGATCCGCAGAACCTGCTGGTGATGCAACTGCCGCAGGGCCAGGTGCTGATCGAACTGGCGCCGGACTTCACCCCGCTTCACGCCGCCAACATCCGCACCCTGGTGCGCGAGCACTATTTCGATGGCCTGGCCGTTGTGCGCGTGCAGGACAACTTTGTCACGCAGTGGGGCGACCCCGAGGACGACGACAACGGCGACAAGAGCAAGCTGCGCCCGCTCGGAAGCGCGAAAGCCAAGCTGCCGCCGGAGTACACGCGCGCGCTCGACCCGAACCTGCCATTCACGCCACTGCCCGACGGCGACGTCTACGCGCCGCAGGTAGGCTTTTCCGAAGGTTTCCCGGTGGGGCGCAATCCGGCTGCCAGGCAGGAATGGCTCACCCACTGCTACGGCATGGTCGGCGTCGGGCGAGACAACGAGCCTGATACCGGCAATGGCAGTGCGCTGTACGTGGTGATCGGGCAGGCCCCTCGCGGGCTGGATCGCAATCTTGCCGTGGTCGGTCGCGTGCTGAAGGGCATGGAGTACCTGTCCGGCCTGCCTCGCGGCGCCGGCCCACTGGGCTTCTACGAGAAACCCGAGCAACGCCTGCCGATCCGCTCGGTGCAGTTGGCCTCGGAGCTGCCGCCTTCGCAGCGCCCCGACATCGAGGTGCTGCGCACCGACAGCGCCACCTTTGCCGCCCTGATCGACGCCAAGCGCAATCGCCGCGACGACTTCTATCGCAATCCGGCCGGCAAGATCGACCTGTGCAGCGTCACCATTCCCGTGCGCGAGGCCAAGGCCCGGCCCTGAGCACCGAGTCGTCACTGCCCCTTTGAACGCCGGCCTCGCGCCGGCGTTCTCGTTTCAGGCCTTGCACTTGCCCCGGCTCTAGTTTCGATATATCGTTTTCAAATCGATATATCGAAACGAAGTCCGTCATGCGCCCCCTCCACCACTCCGCCAGGCATACCGAACGCGAGACCCCAGAGCCCCGCGGCGGCTCCCGCCTGCTCGGTCACGGCGACCTCAAGCTGTTGCTGCTGGCCCTGATCGAACAGCAACCGCGGCACGGTTACGAGTTGATCCGCCTGATCGGCGAGATGTTCCATGGCCACTACACGCCCAGCCCCGGCGCGATCTACCCCACCCTGACCCTGCTCGAAGAGCTGGGCCAGATCGGCGTCGAGCAGGCCCATGGCAACCGCAAGCGTTATGCGCTGACCGACGCCGGCCATGCGTTCCTCGCCGACAACCAGGATGCGGTCGAGGCGATGACGTTGCGCACCCGTCACGCCGCGCGCACCGCGGCCAAGATGGCCATGCCACCCGCCGTGCGGCAGGCCATGCACGAGCTCAAGCACGCGCTGATGTCGCGCGGCAAGGGATGGAATGCCGCCGAAGCGCGTCGCGTCGCCGCGCTGCTGGAACACACCGCCCACGCCATTGCCCATCCTCCCGAAGACTGAGCGCCTCCTCCCCATCCCCTTATCGCGAGACTCCCCATGACCCGCCATGCCCATCAGATACAGCGCCACACCGTCGTCCTGCGCGAGATCGAGGTGCTGCGCGTGGAGCGCGTGTCGCCCTACATGCAGCGCGTGGTGTTTGGCGGCGAGTCGCTGCGCGGCTTCCTGAGCGCCTCGCCGGATGACCATGTGAAGCTGTTCTTCCCGAATGCGCAGGGCAAGCTGGTGCTGCCGACACCAGGTCCGGGACGCCTGGAGTTTCCTGATGGCGAGGAGCCGTCGCCGATGCGCGACTACACGCCCCGCCATTTCGACGACGAATTCAACGAACTGACCGTGGACTTCGTGCTGCATGGCGACGGCCCCGCAGCGCTGTGGGCGGCGCAGGCGGCGCCAGGCCAACGCATCGGCGCCGGTGGGCCACGTGGGTCCTTCATGGTCGCCGACGATTTCGACCACTACATCATGATCGGCGATGAAACCGCGTTGCCCGCGATCGGCCGTTGGCTGGACGAATTGCCCTACGGCGTACGCGCGACCGCCCTGGTGGAAATACCCGGCAGCGCCGATCGCCAGCCGCTCAGCTCACGCGCGGAGATCGAGCTGAGCTGGTTCGAGCGCGATGGCGCGGATGCGGCGAGCAGCCAGCTGCTGGAGCAGGCGCTTGAGCGACTGACGCTGCCGCGCGGTGATGCGTTCTGGTGGATCGCCGCCGAATCGGGACGTGCGCGCCGCATGCGCAAGTACCTGACCGAGGAAGTGGGCGTGCCCAAGGAGTGGGTGCGCGCCACCGGCTACTGGAAGGCAGAGGGCACGGTGGACGCCGACGAAGAATGATTGGCATGAATTCCTGCTGAGCGGAAAACGGCGTCACCACGAAAATTTGCCGCGCGTACCGCTATCACAGGGTTCACCGGCCGGCTTCCACCTGCCGGGACGGAGAGGCAGATGGCCTGGCCCCGAGCCGGTTTGAAGTGGTACCTGTATGCGCCGCTCATCGTCGTGGCGCTGCTGCTCGCAGCAGCGGTGGTTCTGATCGACACCTTCGACTGGAACCGGCTCAAGCCCACCATCGATGCGCGCGTCAGCGAGGCCATTGGACGTCCGTTCACGATTCAGGGCGACATCGATGTGACCTGGGCGCGCGAGCCCAACCAGACCGGGCTGGCCAGCCTCGTGCCGTGGCCCATGCTCGAAGCGCGCGATATCGCGATCAGCAACCCCGATTGGGCCAGGCAGCCGCAGTTCGCCCAGCTCGATGCCGTGCGCTTCCGTCTCGCGCCACTGGCGCTGCTGGCCCATCGTGTGGAAATTCCCACGCTGCACCTGGTGCATCCACGCATCGACCTTGAGCGCGATGCGCAAGGACGCGCCACCTGGGACTTCACCTTTCCCACCAGCACGCAACCATCGGCGTGGACGATCGACCTGCGCGCCATCGGCTTTGATCGTGGGGAGATCGCCGTGGACGACGCGACCGGCAAGGTGAAGCTGCAGATCGCGGTGGAGCCGCTGGAGCGCGCCGTGCCTTACGACGAGATCGTCGCGCAGCAGTCCTCGGAGGCGCGCCAGCAGGCTGGCCGCACGGTGGGCGCCGAATCCACCAAGGCCCTGGCGCGGGCCAGCACGAACGAACAAGCCCAGCCGCGCGGCACCAGCGCGGCCTATCAGTTCGCATGGCAGGCCGAAGGCCACTACAAGGGCCTGCCCACCAAGGGCAGCGGCAAGATCGGCGCGGTGCTTGCATTGCAGGAGACGGACCAGCCGTTTCCAGTCCAAGCCAAAATCTTCGTGGGAGACAGCCACATCGCCCTGGTAGGCACCCTGACCGATCCGCTGCACCTCGCCGCACTGGACATCCGCCTGTGGTTCTCCGGCAGCAGCATGGCCAAGCTCTATCCACTGCTCGGCGTCACCCTGCCCGACACGCCGCCCTACGCCACCGAAGGCCATTTGCAGGCGAACCTCGGGCGCCAGGGCAGCCACTTCAGCTACCAGGACTTCAGGGGCCGCGTCGGCGGCAGCGACCTGGCGGGCGACCTCGTCTTCGACACCAGCGGCGCGCGCCCCAAGCTCAGCGGCAAGCTCAGCTCGCACCTGCTGCGTTTCGCGGACCTGGCGCCCCTGATCGGCGCGGACACCAACGCAGAGAAGCAGCAACGCGGTGACGCCGTCGAGCAGCCGGCAGACAAGGTGCTGCCGGTGGAACCGTTTCGCACGGACCGCTGGCGCGCCATGGACGCCGATGTCAGCTTCAGCGCGGGGCGCATCGAGCGCAGCGCGGCCTTGCCAATCAACGCACTGTCCACCCATCTGGTCATGGATGGCGGCGTGTTGCGGATGGATCCGCTCGCCTTCGACCTGGCAGGAGGCAACGTGAGCAGCAACCTGCGGCTGGACGGCGGCAAGGCGCCCATGCAGGGCGCCATCCAGCTTCGGGCCCGGCACCTCAAGCTCACCCAGCTGTTCCCGACGTTCGAGCCGATGCGCACCAGTTTCGGTGAAATCAACGGCGACGCCGCGCTGGATGCGCGTGGCAACTCGGTAAGCGCCCTGATGGGCACGTCCACCGGCGAAGTGAAGCTGCTGATGAACGATGGCGCGATCAGCAAGACGCTGCTGGAAACGGCGGGCCTCAACGTGGCGAACATCGTCATCGGCAAGCTGTTTGGCGACAAGACGGTGAAGATCAACTGCGCCGCCGCCGACTTTGCCGCGAGCAACGGCCTGTTCCAGTCCCGCCTGTTCGTGCTCGACACCGAGGACGCCGTCATCAACGTCAACGGCTCGATCGACTTCGCCAGCGAGAAGCTGAACCTTGATATCCATCCCAACTCCAAGGGCGTGCGCATCATCTCGCTGCGCTCGCCGCTGTACGTGAAGGGCACACTGAAAAATCCCGACGTGGGTGTGCAGCCGGGACCGCTGATCCTTCGCGGCGGTGGCGCGCTGGCGCTGGGCGTGCTGGCCGCCCCAGTCGCCGCCCTGCTCCCGCTGGTCGCCACCAGCAAGGAGCAGCCGGACAACACCTGCGTCGCCGTGCTCGAGCAGATGCGTAGCCCCTCAAAGGCGAAGCCGCCGCCGCAAGTTCCCAAGGGCCGGCCTGCTACTGCGCACTGAACCGCACATCCGCGCCGCCAAGGTCCCCCGACGACCCAGACTCGCCGCTAGAATGCAGCGCTCTTGTCGCTGTTGATGCCCGTCCATGCAATCCGTCACCAAGGCCCGCTGGCAGATCCATTTCTGCGTCCTGCTCTGGGGCTTCACCGCCATCCTCGGCAAGCTGATCACCCTGCCCGCCCTGCCGCTGGTCTGGTGGCGCATGCTGCTGGTGACCACCGCGCTGCTGCTGATGCCCAAGGTATGGCGCGGGTTGAAGGCCATGCCGATGCGGCTGCGTCTGGCGTACGCGGGCATCGGTGTGCTGGTGTCGCTGCACTGGCTGACCTTCTATGCCGCGATCAAATTGGCCAATGCCTCGGTGGGCGCCACCTGCATCGCGCTGGGGCCGGTGTTCCTCTCGCTGGTCGAGCCGTGGATCGCCAAACGCAAATTCGACCCGCGCGAGCTGCTGATCGGCGTGGCGGTGGTGCCGGGCGTGGCGATGGTGGTCGGCGGCGTGCCGGTGGAGATGCGCGCCGGCATCGCGGTGGGCACGCTCTCGGCGTTGCTGGTCGCCCTGTTCAGCTCGTTCAACAAGCGCCTGGTCGAACACGCCGATCCGCTCACCGTCACCTGCATCGAACTGGGCACCGGCACGCTGTTCCTCACCCTGCTCGCGCCCTTGCTGCCGCATGCGGGCGCGGCCTTCGTGCTGCCCAGCCTGCACGACGCAACCCTGCTGCTGTTGCTGTCGTTCGGCTGCACGCTGCTGCCCTTTGCGCTGGCGCTGGTCGCGCTGCGGCACATGAGCGCCTTCGGCACGCAGATGGTGACCAACCTCGAACCGGTCTACGCCATCGTGCTGGCCATCGTGCTGCTGGGCGAGCAGCGTGAACTGGACAGCTGGTTTTACGCCGGCGTGGCGGTGATCCTCTGCGCGGTCTTCATGCATCCCCTGCTCACGCGGCGCCGAGCCAAGCCGAGCCAGCCGGAGCTGCTTGGCACCGCCGAAAGCCACAGCGTGGTGGAGTAAGCGCGCCCCAGCTCCCCGCGGCCTACGCCGAACGGATGCCTACGCCACGGCCACTGGGCGGCTAGAGTACGTCAGGCCAGCGGACGCCGCTCCGCGTGGGGTGCCTGCGATGAAGTCCCGCCGTGTCCCGGCATGGATCCGCGCCGAAGGATTCCTTGCCATCAGCGTGATCACTTCGGTGGCGTTTTTCCTGCATGGACCGCGTCTGCTGTCCGGGCTGGATCGACTGCCCTGGCTGGCGGCGATCTTTCTCTGGCTGTTCCTGGTCATTCTCGGTTCGGCCCTGTCGGTGGTGCGTCACGCCGAACAACTGGGAGAGCTGCTGGGCGAGCCTTACGGCACCTTGGTGCTCACCCTCTCGATCACCGCGATCGAAGTCATCAGCATCACCGCCATCATGCTGCACGGCGCGAACAATCCAACGCTGGCCCGCGACACGTTGTTCGCGGTGACCATGATCGTACTCAACGGCATGGTCGGCCTCTCCCTGCTGATCGGCGGCTGGCGCCACCGCGAGCAGCACTACAACCTGCAAGGCGCCAACGCCTATCTCGGCGTGGTCATTCCGCTAGGCACGCTTGCGCTGGTGGCGCCCAACTTCACCACCACCACGGCGGGCCCGACATTGTCCTCAGCCCAGGAGAGTTTTCTCGCCATCATCTCCGTGGGCTTGTATGTGGCCTTTCTCGGATTGCAGACGCGCCGCCATCGCGCCTATTTCGCCGCCGACCTCGAGGACGAAGAGCCCTTCGTGTCCGATCCCGGCCCTGGCCGTACATTGCTGCACGCCGCGCTGCTGCTCGCCTACATGGCGCCAGTCGTGTATCTGGCCGAGCAGCTTGCGCACCCCGTGGACTACGTGCTCGAGACGATGGGCAAGCCGGCGGCGCTCGCCGGCCTGTGCATGGCGGTGCTGGTGGCCACGCCCGAAGCCATCGGCGCCGTGCGCGCCGCCCACGCCAACCACATGCAACGCTCGGTCAATATCTTCCTTGGCTCGGTGCTTTCCACCATCGGCCTGACCATTCCGGCCATCCTGATGATCAGCCATCTCACAGGCCACCCCATCGTGCTTGGCCTGCAGCACACCGACCTCGTGCTTTTCGTGCTCACCCTCATGCTCTGCCTTGTCACCTTCTCCAGCGGCCACACCAACGTGCTGCAAGGCGCAGTGCACTTGATCGTCTTCGTGGCCTATCTGTTCTTCATGCTTCAGGGTTGAGGCATCAGGCTGCCGCCGCGAGGCGCGCACGCAGGTGATCGATGAAGGCCCGCACCTTCGCCGGCGGCTGCTTGCCGGGATAAACCGCGTAGATGCCGCACTCGGGCAGGGCGTACTGCGCCAGCAACACCACCAGGCGCCCTTCGCGCACATCGTCGGTCACCAGGTAATCCGGCAACACGCTGATACCGGCGCCATGCAGCACCAGCGCGTGCGCGGCGGCCACGTTGTTGGCCTGGGCGACCTGGCGCGCGCGGACGGTGCGGCGCGAACCATCGGGCGCGCCGAAGGTCCAGCGCAGCGGCGATGACAGCAGGGCCAGCGCCACCCAGTCGTGGCCGGGCAGTTCCGCCGGCGTGCGCGGCTCGCCACGTCGCGCGAGATAGGCCGGCGCCGCCACCAGCAACTGGCGAAAGCTGCTCAGCCGCGCCGAGCGCAGGTTGGAGTCACGCAGCCGACCCATGCGGATGGCCAGGTCGAAGCGTTCTGCGATCAGGTCGCTCACGTGGTCGCTCAGGGCAAGATCGACCTGCAGCAGCGGATGCGCGCGCATGAAGTCCGCCAGCGCCGGCGCCACCACCGCCGTGCCGTAGTCGCCGGTCGCGGTGAGGCGCAAGGTGCCGCTGGGCATGTCCTGATTGCGCCCGACCTGCTCGATCGCCGCCTCGGCCTCGCCAAGGATGCGCACGCATGCGGCATGGAACGCCGTGCCGGCCTCGGTCAGGGTCATGCGTCGGGTACTGCGCAACAGAAGTGTTACGCCAAGCTCGCGCTCCAGCCGCGCGATGTGCTGGCTCACCATCGCCTTGGTCATGCCCAGCGCTTCAGCCGCGGCGGTGAACGAGCCCGCCTGCACCAGCGCCACGAAGATCGCCAAACGGTTGAGATTGACCTCGCCTGCCATGCCCGCGACCTCTGCTTCACTGTCAATCAAAACTTTACAGTGATTTCCACGTTGATGCGTTTATCCGCAACGCCAGGGAGCGGATCATGCTCGATGTCAGCTTCCCAGCCGATCCATTCGCGGCCATAACGAGATGGTCTGCCGCCCCATCCCCACTGGAGTGTCCCACCCATGAAGATTGCCCTGTTCGGCGCCACCGGCCATATCGGCCACGCCATCCTCGACGAAGCGCTGGAGCGCGGCTACGAGGTCATCGCCGTCGTGCGCGATCCGGCGCGCCTGACCACGCAGCATGCGCGCCTCAGCGTGGTGAGCGGCGACGTCGCCAAGCCGGAGAGCTGGCTGGACGCCGTGCGAGGCGCCGATGCCGCCGTGGCGAGCATCTCGGCGCGTCGCGACGGCAATCCGGACGCCGTGCCGGCCAACGCCGCCACGTTGCTGGACAACCTGCCGCGCGCCGGCGTGAAGCGTCTGTTCTGGGTGGGTGGCGCGGGCTCGCTGGAAACGGCGCCCGGCGTGCGCGTGATCGACGACCCGCACTTCCCGGAAGCCTGGAAGCCGGAAGCGACTTCGCAGTCCAAGGCGCTGGACGTGTTCCGCGCCAGAAAGGCGGATGTCGAATGGACGTATATCAGTCCGGCCGCGCTCATCGAGGATGGCGCCCGCACGGGCAAGTACCGCGTGGGTGGCGATCAGCTGCTGGTCGACGCCCATGGTCAGAGCCGCATCAGCGTGCCCGACTACGCCGTCGCCCTGCTCGACCGCCTCGAGAAGCGCGACGCCCGAAGCCAGCGCATCACTGTCGCGTATTGAGCAAAACCCCGTACGGCCCCGGCCGTCCACGGCGACGCCGGCCGGCCATGGCCGGCGTCGCCCGCTGCGTCAGAACCAGAGCCGCACGCCGGCGACCCACGTCGTCTCGCGCGCAGGCAGCGGTCGCGCTTCGGCCGCATCCTGCTCGCCGAAGCGCCGCGTCCATTCCACGCCGAGGTAAGGCGCGAACTTGCGGCTGATTTCGTAGCGCAGTCGCAAGCCTGCCTCCAGGTCGGACAGGCCCGAAGTGACGCCGCGGTGTGGATCGTCCTTGCCGTAGAAGTTCATCTCCAGACGCGGCTGCAGGATCAGCCGCTGGGTGAACAGGAGCTCGTAGCTCGACTCCAGCCGCAACGCGGTGCGCCCCTGCCCGCCGACGTAGAACGTGGCCTGGGTTTCAAACCAGTACGGCGCCAGGCCTTGCACGCCCACCGCGGCCCATTGGCGTTGCGGACCCTGCCCGAAGTCCTGGCGCGCGCCGAGTTGCCAATCCCAGAAACTGGTCCAGGCATGGCTCCAAAGCACGTCGAGGCGCCCGTCGCTGCCGTCACGGCCACGCTCGCCTTCGGTCTTGAGCCATAGGCGATCCATGGCGTTGCCCCACCAGGCCTGTGCCTCCCAGTTCGTGGCGAGGTCGCCCACAGTGCTGCGGCTACGCTCCAGTCGGTCGAGCATCAACATCCCAAGCGGAGCGGTGTCGTCCATTTGCATGGTCGAGGCCATCTGCGCCGGCGCCATGTCCTGCATGAGGTATTGCGGAGGCGCCGGAGCGACGTGGTCATTCGGCGGTACTGACTGCAACTGCGGCACAGGACTGTCGTGGTGATCATGGTCCACGCTGGTGGACGCCGCGGACGGCGTCGAATCCACACGGTGCGACATCGGCTTGCCGGGCATGTCCTGCATGTCGATGACTTGAGCCATGGTTGAAGCAGGCAGGATGACGCCCAAGGCGAAGGCGATCCGCACGCCAGGCACGCCGCTCATGCCACCACCACTTCGCGGAACATGCCCGCTTCCATGTGGAACAGCAGGTGGCAGTGATAGGCCCAGCGCCCGATGGCGTCGGCGCTCACCCGATAACTCACCTGCTGCGCCGGCTGCACCACCACCGTGTGCTTGCGCGCCTGGAAGCGCCCATCTGCCGACTCCAGCTCGCTCCACATGCCGTGCAGGTGGATCGGGTGGGTCATCATGGTGTCGTTGACCAGCACGATGCGCACATGCTCGCCATGCTTCAGCCGCAATGGCCCGGCATCGGAAAAGCGCTGGCCGTCAAACGACCACAAGTAGCGCTGCATATTGCCGGTGAGCCGCAGGGTGAGTTCGCGGTCCACCCGTGGCGAGATCGGCGCATCCACCGCGTGCAGGTCGGCATAGGTCAACACCCGTCGGCCGTTGCCGCGCAAACCCACACCCGGGTCGTCGAGGTTGCTGCGCGGCGTCGCCACGCGCATGTCCACTTCCGGTCCGGTCGCCAACGACGCGGCAGGCGCAGACGGCATCGGCATGTCCATCATGCCCGGCATCGCCATGCCGCCCATGTCATGCGCCGTGGCGCCATGGTCCATCGCGCCCATCATGTCGCTCATGGCGAGCAACGGCCGCGAGTCGAGCGGCGGCACGTCGGCCGTCATGCCTGCGCGCGGCGCCAGAGTGGCGCGTGCGTACCCGGAGCGGTCCATGCTCTGGGCGAGGATGGTCCACGCGCGGTCAGCCGACGGTTGCACGATCACGTCATAGGTTTCGGCCGCGGCGATGCGGAATTCGTCCACCGTGACCGGCTCGATCGGCTGGCCGTCGGCCGCCACCACGGTCATCTTGAGACCCGGAATGCGCACGTCGAAGAAGGTCATCGACGAACCGTTGATGAAGCGCAGCCGCAGCTTCTCGCCCGGGTCGAACAGCCCCGTCCAGTTGCCGGCCGGCGTGCGGCCGTTGACCAGATAGGTATAGGCGGCGCCGGACACATCGGCCAGGTCCGTGGGATCCATGCGCATCCGGTTCCACATCCGCCGATCCGCCAGCGCCGTCGCGAGACCGTCGCGACCGGCGTCACGCAGGAAATCGCCCGCGGTGAGCTTGCCGTGGTTGTAGTAGCCCGACTGCTTCCTCAGGTTGGCGTAGATGGTTTCCGGATCGTGGTCGGTCCAGTCGTTGAGCATCACCACGTAGTCGCGCTGCGCAACGTGCGGCTCGCCATCGCGAGGCTCGACCACGATCGGGCCGTACAGGCCGGTCTGTTCCTGGAAGCGCGAATGGCTGTGGTACCAGTAGGTGCCCGCCTGGTTCACGGTGAAACGGTAGACGTACTCGCCCCCAGGTGGGATGCCATCGAAGCTCAGGCCCGGCACGCCATCCATGTCCGCCGGCAGCACGATGCCGTGCCAGTGGATCGAACTGGTCACCGCCAGACGGTTGCGCACACGCAGCGTCACCGTATCGCCTTGCCGCCAGCGCAACAGCGGCGCCGGCAGTTGCCCGTTGACCACGGTCGCGACGCGGCGGCGCCCGGTGAAATCCACCGGCAGTTCGCCAATCTCCAGCTCGAAATGATCGCCGCGCAGCTCAGTGCGCGGAGTCCACGGCTGGGCTTGCGCGTTGCCGCGCCACAGTCCCAACCCGGCCGCCACGCCACCCAGCGCCAACCCTTGTACGAAACGCCGACGCGGCAGCTGAATGCCGCGCGGTTCCTGCTTGTCCATGCACTTGCTCCGTCACTCGCGCCCGCTGCGCGGGCACGTTGAATCAACCGGCTATCCGGCCCTTTTCAGTCAACGGAATCTCACGCGACCGGCGGTCGCAGCGGCGGTTCGACGAATGGCTGGGGCGCGGCTTCGTCAGTGGCCGGCCACGCCTGCGATGCGGCATGCATGTACGGCGGACGTGGCGCCGATGCGGGCGGCACGCTGACCGCGCCATGCACGCAGCAGCTGTCCGGCTCCATGGTGGTATGCGGCGCGTGACCCTGGTCCGGTATCGCGCCATGCTGCATCGCCATGCCCATCGCCCCCATGGCGGACGCGCAGTCCAGCTCGGGTCGCGCCCAGGCGACGCTGGCCATCGCCAGCCACGAGCACAGCGCCAGCGCAAACAGGACGCGGCAACGACGCAGGCGGCGGAACAGGCGGTGGCTCATGGCCGCGAGCATAGCCAGCGCACCATGGCCCGCTCAACTCTGGAGCCGGCTCCAAAGCCGCGAGATTCCCGCAGGAGCTGCCTATTCGCGACCCACCGATTCGGCTTTTGCGGTGGGCTCGCCGTCGCGTACGGCGTGAGCCCCTGCGGGGGAGTGCAAATCCGTCCGGCTGCACCCTCTCCTATAATGACCCACCGTCCGGCCCCCGACCCTCCATGAACTATCGCCACGCCTACCATGCCGGCAACTTCGCCGATGTCCTCAAGCACTCGGTGCTGTTCGCGCTGATCGAGGCGCTGCAGGCCAAGGCCACGCCCTTCGCCTTCGTCGACACGCATGCCGGCAGCGGCTGTTACGCGCTGGACAGCGTGGAGGCGGGCAAGACCGGCGAGTACCGCGACGGCATCGCCCGATTGCTGTTTCCCGACCTGCATCCGACCAACGGCGCAGCCAAGCCACTTCCGCCGCTGCTGCGCCGCTGGCTCGACAGCATCCTCAAGCTGCCGGGCAATGAGCATGGCCTGAAGCTCTATCCCGGCTCGCCGTTGCAGGTCGCGCAAACCATGCGCGAGACCGACAGCGCGCACCTGTGCGAGCTGCATCCGGAGGAAGCCGTGCGTCTGCGCGAGCTGTTCCATCGCGACCATCGCGTGCACGTGCACGAACGCGACGGCTACGAGGCCCTCAAGGCGCTGCTGCCGCCGAAGGAAAAGCGCGGACTGGTGCTGATCGATCCGCCGTACGAGGCGCAGGAAGCCGAGTACCGCGTGATCGAGAAGGCGCTCAAGGCCGCACTGCAGCGCTGGCCCACCGGCGTGTTCGCGGTCTGGTACCCGATCAAGCTGCGCAGCCAGGTCCAGCCGTTCCATCGCTGGCTGCAGCATTGCGGCGTGCGCCGCGTGTTGCGCGCCGAACTGCTGGTGCATGCGGACGATTCGCCGCTGCGCCTCAACGGCTCGGGCATGGTGATCCTCAACGCGCCGTGGAAGCTCGACGAGGTACTGCGCGAGCCCCTGCGCGCGATGGCGCCGCTGCTGTCGCAGGAACGTCCGGCCGAGTGGCGACTGGACTGGCTGGTGCAAGAAGCCGCCAGCTGAATGCATGGCCCGGCGCTGCGCGAGCTCCTACCGCGCAGCCCACGGGACGGCTAAGCTCGTGGCAACCACGACCGGAATGCAGGAACCCGCCATGTTGCACCGCCTTGCCGCCCGCCCCCTGCTCGGCCTCGTGCCGGCCGCACTACTGCTTCTGGCCGCCTGCGCACCCGCGCCGATCTACAAGCCCTCCGCCATGACCGTGGCCGCCGCGCCCAATATGGTCGCGCAGGATCCGCAGCATTACGCCAATGCTGACGTCATCTGGGGTGGCCGTGTGGTGGAAGTGCACAACTTCCCCGACCACAGCGAGGTCGAAATCCTCGCCTATCCGCTCGACAGTTCGCAGCGCCCCAAGGTGGATGGGCACGGCGGCTGGGGACGCTTCATTGCGGTGACGCCGGGCTATGTCGAGTCGTTCGACATGCCGGCCGGCACCCTGATCACGCTGTCCGGTCGCATCGTCGGCAGCCGCAACGGCAATGTCGGCCAGGCCAATTACGTCTTCCCGACCGTGAGCGTGTCGCAATCCCACGTCTGGACCGCCGCCGAGATGGAGAGCGGCCATTCCAACGTGAGCTTCGGCATCGGCGTCGGCGTGGTCCACTGATCCCGGGCATCCCGTCCAGGGATGCCGGTAGAACTCTCAGGGGACCTTGCGTTGCAGCAGGTCCCACTTGTTGCCGTACAGATCCCGGAACACCACCACCGTGCCGTAGGCCTCCTCGCGGGGCTCCTCGCAGAACATCGCGCCCTGCTCTTTCATGCGCCGGTAGTCGCGCCAGAAATCGTCGGTGTGCAACAGCAGAAACACCCTGCCGCCGGTCTGGTCGCCCACCCGCGCCGCCTGCGCCGGCGCGGAGGCCTTGGCCAGCAGCAGGCGCGTCTCGCTGGCGCCCGGCGGCGACACCACCACCCAGCGCTTGCCACCGCCCATGTCGGTGTCTTCGACCAGGGTGAAACCCAGCACCCGGGTATACCAGGCGATGGCTTCGTCATAGTCGGCGACCAGCAGGGCAATGCTTCCGATGGTCTGCTTCACTTATTGCGCTCCACAGGCAGGGGCCACGGGCCCAGCGCCCCCTGCATCTTTTTGGTGAGCTTCGCTCGCACGAGTCCGTAGGAGGCCTCCACCAGGGCAGCCAGTTCCGTCGTGGCGAACCGTTGGGGCTCCACCACAGAGATCCAGTGCGCCCGCGCGAGGTAGGGGGACGGGATCATACCGGGCTGGTCGGTCAGCTCCAGAAACCGCTCGTCGGCCACCTTGAACGCGACGCGGCCGCCGTCCACCGGCATCACCGCAAACATCTTGCCGCCCACGCTGAACACCAGGTCGGCGCCCCATTTGACGTCCTGGCTCACCCCGGGCCAGCGGCCGCACAAGGCCTCCAGCTGACGGGTGGTCATGCCCTTGCCTGCCATGCCTTCACTCCCTGTCGACGCGACGACGCCCGATTCGGCGCATTCTGCCCAAGCGCCGCGCCAGACGCCGAAACATGCAACGCAGTGCGACATAGCGCCGCCCAACTTATCGCTTGAAAAGAGGTTTTGTTCATGTTGCGGCGCACACAATACGCTAAAGTATGGGCATGAACGCCGCCATCGACTACGCATCGAACAACCGCCGTACATTGCTTCCCCCGCGTAGCACCGAGCGGTTCGCCCGTCCGCGACTGCTCGAGCTGCCCCGCCCGCTGGGGGAGCTGGTTCATGCCCATGACGGCCGCGAGCTGCGACTGCGCGGGATCGAGCCCGGCGATGTGGCCGCCCTCAAGCGCCAGTTCGCCCGCCTGTCGCCGGAGGACATCCGGCGCCGGTTCCTGCATTCGATGAGCGAACTGCCCGAGCCGATGGCGCAGCGCCTGTGCCGGATCGATCCGGCCGTCGAGACCGCCTTCGTGCTGATGGACGAGACGGTCAAGCCCGCCGAACTGCGTTGCGTGGGACGCATCTTCGTGGACCACAACACCAACAGCGCCGAGTTCTCGGTGCTGGTGGAGCCCAACTGGACCCGCCAGGGCCTGGGCGCCCTGCTGATGCAGCGACTGGTCGACGACTGCCGCCGCCGCGGCCTGAGCGAGATCTGGGGCTACGTGCTGCTGGAGAACCGCCCGATGCTGCAGCTGTGCAAGGAGCTGGGCTTCAAGCGTCGCCCCAGCCCGGACGAACCGGGCACGACCCAGATCGCATTGCAGCTCTGAAGTTTCGTCCCCACATGCCGATGTGAAACACCGCCCCGGTTCGCCGGGGCGGTCGCGTTACACTTGCCCGCTTTCCTGGCGCAGCGTGTCGCCGCGCCCTCGAACCTCGCGTCTGCATGGCCCATACGATTCCGCATCCGACCCTGCCCACCAGTCCGAAGCAGCGCCGTTTCTGGACGTCGCCGCACGGCTCCTCACGCGCACTGCTGGTGGCCGAAGCCGCTCGCTCCCACCAGGGTCTGCTGGTGGCGGTCACGCGCGACACCCAGCGATCCCACGCGCTCGAGGACGAGCTGAGGGTGTACGCCGGCAGTTTGCCGGTGCTGCATTTCCCGGACTGGGAAACCCTGCCCTACGACGTCTTCAGTCCGCACCCGGACATCGTCTCCCAGCGCATCGCCACGCTCTTCCAGTTGCCGACCACCCAGCGTGGCGTACTGGTGGTGCCGATCGCCACCCTGATGCAGCGCATCGCCCCGCACAGCCACATCACAGGCAGTGGGCTGATGGTAAAGAAGGGGCAGAAGCTGGACTTGGCTACCGAACAGCGCCGCCTGGAGGCCGCCGGCTACCGCAACGTGCCGCAGGTCGCCGAGCCGGGCGACTTCGCCGTGCGCGGCGCGCTGATCGACATCTTCCCGATGGGCGCCAGCGAGCCCTACCGCATCGAGCTGTTCGATGACGAGATCGAGTCGATCCGCAGCTTCGATCCGGAGTCCCAGCGCTCGAATCAGCAGGTCGAAGGCATCGAGCTGCTGCCCGCGCGCGAGTTCCCGCTGACCGAGAACGCCGCCAAGGACTTCCGCACGCACCTGCGCGAGCGCTTCCCCATCGACGTGCGTCGCTGCCCGCTCTACCAGGACATGAAGGAAGGCGTCACGCCAGGCGGCATCGAGTACTACCTGCCGATGTTCTTCGAACAGACCGCCACGCTGTTCGATTACCTGGCCGACAACGCGGTGTTCATGCTCGCCGAAGGCGCGCTGGAATCGGCCGAGCAGTTCTGGACGCAGACGGGCGAGCGCTACGACCAGCGCGCCCACGACATCGAACGACCGGTGCTGCCACCGGCCGAGCTCTACCTGCCGCCTGAGCAGTTGCGCGAGCAGCTCAACAAGCGCCTGCGCATCGAACTGGTCGAAAGCGGTCACGAGCACGCACAGAACAGCGGCACGCAGCCCGCGCCGGAGCTTCCGCTCAACCGCAAGGGCGAGGAACCGGGCACCTCGCTGCGCCACTTCCTGTCGAGCTACCCGGGCCGCGTGCTGATCGCCGCCGACTCGGCCGGTCGACGCGAGGCGCTGATCGAACAGTTGGCCAGCGCCGGCCTCAAGCCGGATACAATCGACGGGTGGCAGTCGTTCATCGACGGCGGCAAGCCGCAACTTGCGATCACCATCGCCTCGCTGGAGCAGGGCTTTGCCCTCTCCGAGCCCGTCCTCACCGTGCTCACCGAACGCGAGCTGTTCGGCGAGCGCGTGCGCACGGAGCGCAAGCGTCGCCGCGGCGCCGCGCGCGACCCCGAAAGCATCATCCGCGACCTCACCGAGCTGACCATCGGCGCCCCCATCGTCCACGTCGACCACGGCGTCGGCCGCTACCAGGGCCTGGTGTCGATGGAGCTGGGCGGCATGGAGGGCGAGTTCCTCACCATCGAATACGCGAAGGGCGACAAGCTCTACGTACCGGTGGCGCAACTGGGCCTGGTCAGCCGCTACACCGGCACTGCGCCGGAGCTGGCTCCGCTGCATTCGCTGGGCGGCGACGCGTGGGAACGCGCCCGCCGCAAGGCCGCGGAGAAGGTGCGCGACGTGGCCGCCGAACTCCTGGCCATCTACGCGCAGCGCGAGGCGCGCGGCGGCGAGTCGATGTCGATCGACCGCCAGCTGGTGGAGGAATTCGGCGCGAGCTTCCCGTTCGAGGAGACCCTCGACCAGTTGCACGCCATCGACGCCGTGCTCACCGACCTCGCCGCACCGCGCGCGATGGACCGCGTGATCTGCGGCGACGTGGGCTTCGGCAAGACCGAGGTGGCGCTGCGCGCCGCCTTCGCCGCCGCCACCGCCGGCAAGCAGGTGGCGGTGCTGGTGCCAACCACCCTGCTCGCCCAGCAGCACTACCGCAATTTCGCCGACCGCTTCGCCGACTGGCCGGTGCGCGTGGACGTGCTCTCGCGTTTCAAGTCGACCAAGGAAATCAACGAGGCGCTCAAGCGCCTTGCGGATGGCCACATCGACGTGATTGTCGGCACACACAAGCTGCTCGCACCGGAGATCCGGTTCAAGAATCTTGGCCTCGTCGTAGTGGATGAAGAACAGCGCTTCGGCGTGCGCCAGAAGGAACAGCTGAAGAAGCTGCGCGCCGAGGTCGACCTGCTCACCATGACGGCCACGCCGATCCCGCGCACGCTCAACATGGCGATGAGCGGCCTGCGCGACTTGTCGCTGATCGCCACGCCGCCGGCGCACCGCATGGCGGTGCGTACCTTCATCTCCACCTGGGAGCCTGCGCTGGTCCGCGAGGCCTTCCAGCGCGAGCTGCAGCGCGGCGGGCAGGTGTACTTCCTGCACAACGAGGTCGACACCATCGAGCGCGCTGCGCGCGACCTGGAGGAGCTGATCCCCGAGGCCCGCATTGGCATCGCCCACGGGCAGATGCCCGAGCGCGAGCTGGAACGCGTGATGGCGGATTTCCACCGCCAGCGATTCAACGTGCTGGTGTGCACCACCATCATCGAAACCGGCATCGACATTCCAACGGCGAACACCATCATCATCAACCGCGCCGACCGCTTCGGCCTCGCGCAGTTGCACCAGCTCCGCGGCCGCGTGGGCCGCTCGCACCATCGCGCCTATGCCTACCTGGTCGTGCCCGACCGCAAGGCGATGACCGCCGACGCGGAGAAGCGACTCGAAGCGTTGGCCTCGCTGGAGGAGCTGGGCGCCGGCTTCACCCTGGCCACACACGACCTCGAAATCCGCGGCGCGGGCGAACTGCTGGGAGACGAGCAGTCCGGCCAGATCCAGGAAATCGGCTTCGGGCTCTACACGGAATTGTTGGAACGCGCGGTGCGCGCCCTGAAGTCCGGCAAGCTGCCCGATTTCGACCTGAGCAGCGAGCACGAAACAGAGGTGGAACTGCACCTGCCGGCGCTGATCCCCGACGACTACCTGCCGGACGTGCACACGCGCCTGACCTTGTACAAACGCATCGCAAGCGCGCGCAGCGACGAACACCTGCGCGACCTGCAAGTGGAGATGATCGACCGCTTCGGCCTCCTGCCCGATGCCGCCAAGCAGCTGTTCGCGGTGGCCCAGCTGAAACTGATGGCCACGCCGCTGGGGATCCGCAAGCTGGACTTCGGCGCCAATGGCGGGCGCATCACCTTCCGCGACAAACCGGAAGTCGACCCGATGGCGATCATTCGCCTGATCCAGAGCCAGCCACGCGTGTACAAGCTGGATGGGCAGGACAAGTTGAAGGTGAACCTGGAGTTGCCGGGGGCGACTGAGCGCATCCGGTCCGCGCAGGAGGTGTTGGTGCAGTTGGGGGGGCGGAGGCCGCAGTGATGCGCCGCTTTGAGGCGCGAGCACTTGTCGCGGGGCTCGCTTCTCATCAGCGCAATGCACGTCTTCCTGGGCGTGAACTAAGCTCCCGCGAAGTCCCCTCCTATCACGTCATCCCAGCGAAGACTGGACAAGCGCGAAGCGCGCAGAACGCCCGCAGGGCGGCCCCGAAGGGGCGAGCGTAGCGAGTCATCCAGTGACTTTCGCCTTTGATCTGAGCGTGCCGCAAGCGTGCTCGCCTGCGGCGGGCTTCCGGACCGCTACCGCGGCCCGGGTCACTTCTCTTTGCTTGCCCAAAGAGAAGTAACCAAGAGAAACGGCACCCCACTCGGCGCTGGCCGGGCTTGCAGCCCGCCCAGTCCGTGAGGGGCGGCCGGGCTTTTCGACCGGGCTCCTGCCCGGACGAAAAGGGATCGACATCCCTGTCGATCCCCCTACGGGCCTGATCGTCCACCCCTCACCGCCTCACAGGGGATCGGGTGAAGGCTCGTGCCGCTGCGCGGCACATCGCTTCGCCAAACCCTTGCACTCTTTGTATGAAAGCATCCTTTGCGCGATGGCAGAGGCGATCTGCCGTCCCTGTTCGCGCACAGAGTGCGCTCCTACAGGGATGTTGATGCTCTTGGCTCTTGGCTCTTGGCTCTTGGCTCTTGGCTCTTCGCTTCGGCTTTTGACTTCCCCTCCCCTATGGCGCGGCGGGCGGGTGGAGGAATAGCCCGAAGGGTGGCCGGCAGGGATGCCGGCCAGTTTGGCGTCAGGGCAGGATGCCCTGTCGACAAACCCCGTAGCCCGTCCGCGAACCTGGAGGGCGAAGCCCGGAAGGCGCGCCATCGGGGTGGCCTCTCTTTTGGTTACTTTTCTCTGGCCAAGCAGAGAAAAGTGACCCGCTGCCCGGCAGGGCAGCGGAAGCCCGCCGCAGGCGAGCAAGCTAGCGAACACACCAAATCAAAAGCCAAGAGCAAAGCCACTGGATCCCAACCTTCGCAGGGATGACAAACCAGGAGAGGTATCGACAGCGTCACTCACCAAGCGCGGGGCCACCCTGCTGCCAACCACCCCATTGCCGTACCATCCCCCCAACTCGTTCGACGGAACCGCACATGTTGTCCGAAGACGAACTGGCCCTGCTCGAAGCCATCCGCGAAAGCGGCAGCCTGTCGCGCGCTGCAGTGCGCCTGGGCAAAGCCCCCTCCACCATCTCGCACGCCGCCCGCCAACTCGAGGCCCGCTTCGATGCGCTGCTGTTCGACCGGCGTCGCTACCGCCTGCAACTGACGCCAGCAGGCCAGTTGCTTGCGCAGGAGGCGGCAAGGCTGATGCAGGACGTCTCACGCCTCAGCCGACGTGTGAAGCAGATCGCCAGCGGTTGGGAGGACCGGCTGTGGATCGTCACCGATGAAATCCTCGAGTTCGAAATCTTCGCGCCGGTCATCCACAGCTTTGATGCCCTGCAATCGGGCGTGGCGCTGCGCATGACCACCGAAGTGCTGGGCGGCACCTGGGAGGCCCTGCGCGAAGGGCGCGCCGACCTGATCGTCGGCGCCACCAACGAACCACCGGCCATCCCGAAACTGCGCTGGTTCGAACTGGGCGTGATGGATTGGGTGTTCGCCGTCTCGCCACGCCACCCACTGGCCAAGCTTGCCGGACCGCTGGAGCGTGACGCGGTGGCGCGCCATCGCAGCGTGGTGGTGGCGGATTCTTCGCGCAGTTCCGCCGGCCGCGCCTATGGCCTGGTCGGCGGACAGGCCACGCTGGCGGTGCCGAGCATGCGGGCCAAGATCCTCGCGCAGCGCCAGGGACTGGGCGTGGGCTGGTTGCCGCGCCAGCGGGTGGCGGGCCTGCTCAAGCGCGGCGAACTGGTCGAGAAGACCATGGCTGACCCGCGTGAGCCGAACATCCTCTATGTCGCCTGGCGTGGTGACCACGAGGGCCGCGCGCTGTCATGGTGGCTGGAGCAACTACGCCAGCCGCGGTTGGCCAAGCGACTGGTGCGCGGCCTGGAGATCACCGAATGATGACGTCACGCGGAGCCAAGTCGATTCGCATGTTCCGAGCCCAACTCAGGCACTGGAGCCATGCATGATCACCAATCGCTCGAAGCCGCCAGGTGTGATCATTCCCGAACTGGCCTATGACGACGTGGCGGTGGCGGCGGTCTGGTTGTGCAAGGCCTTCGGTTTTCGCGAGCGACTGCGTATCGGAGACCACCGCATCCAGTTGCTGTTCGAAGGCGCGTCGATCGTCGCCACCGAACGCCGCGACGACACGCCGACCAACCATGCAGACCACGCCGTGATGGTGCATGTCGCTGATGTCGACGCCCATCATGCGATGGCGTGCGCCGCCGGCGCACGCATCGGCCGTGTGCCCACCGACTATCCTTATGGCGAGCGACAGTACGACGCGCTGGATATCGGCGGCCATCGCTGGGTGTTTTCGCAATCGATGGCGGATGTGCATCCCGCCGACTGGGGTGGAGAGCTCCTCGACGTTTCCTAGGCGGCCATCCTGTGCCACGCTGCGCCCAAGGACATCACGCGTCATCGCCAAGGGTTGCCGGCATCTGCCCGCAGCCGGCCTGCGGCCGGCATGACAGCCATCAGACGTTTTCCATGGAGATTCACGCATGACCACCGTCGCGACCGAGCCGACACCGGGGCTGCCCCTATTCCACCCGAAGATGCTCATCAGGCCGGCCATCGCCTGGATCACCGTGCTGATCTTCATGATCTTCGGATCGGACTGGATGGCGCATCTGAGCCGCCATGACGTCGGCCTGGCGTTGTTCGCGTGGCTCTTCTTCGTGATCGTGTGGGGCTCGTTCGGCGTGGTGCACGAGGCCGAGGAGCTGGCCAGCCTGCTGGGCGAGCCGGTGGGCACGCTGGTGCTCACGCTGTCGATCGTCATCATCGAGGTGGTGTTGATCTCCGCCGTGATGCTGGGCGCCGGCGACACCTCCACGCTGGCGCGCGACACAATGTTCGCGGTGCTGATGATCGTGCTCAACGGCGTGGTGGGACTTGGCCTGTTGATCGGCGGCATCCGCCATCACGAGCAGGCATTCAACCTGCACGGCGCCTCGGCCTTTCTCGCCGTGATCATCCCGCTGGCCACCATCGCGCTGGTGCTGCCGAATTTCACCGCATCCACCCCTGACGGCTCGCTCACCTCGCTACAGGCAGTGAGCTTCTCCATCCTCACCATCGCGCTGTACGGCCTGTTCCTGTGGCTGCAGACCGGACGCTACAAGGGCTACTTCGTGGCGCCGCGTGCGGATACGGACGCGAACGAGCCGGCCGAACCGCCGCCGCCGGCGCGCCCGCCGCGCAAGGGCGAGATGGCGTTCCACGTGCTGTTGTTGCTGATCAACATCCTGCCCATCGTGATCCTGTCCAAGAGCCTGGCCAAGGTGCTCGACTACGGCATCGCCGCCACCGGGGCGCCGCAATCACTCGGCGGCATCATCATCGCCATGCTGGTGTTCACGCCCGAGGGCATCTCTGCGCTGATCGCCATCCGTCGCGACGAGCTCACCCGCGCCATCAACCTCTGCCTCGGCGGCGCAGCTTCCACGGTGGGACTGACCGTGCCGGCGGTGCTGGCGATCGGCCTGCTCACCGGCAAGCCGGTCGTGCTCGGCCTGCCTCCGGCCAGCATCGTGCTGCTCGCCTCTACCCTGGTGCTGAGCTCGCTGACCTTTTCGGGATGGCGCACCACCATGCTCGAAGGCGCGGTGCACCTGTCGATGTTCGCGGTGTTCCTGGTGCTGGTTTTCAGTCCCTGAAGGGACCCTCCAGGGACATTCGCGTACGGGAACGCGCGTCAATGCAGCGCGGCACCAGCGCGCACCAGGTAGTAGACGGCAAACATGCCGCTCGGGTCGGTCCAGGCATGCGCGACATCCAGTCCCGCCTTGCTGGCCAGCGCGGCGAAGTCGTCCTGCGAATACTTGCAGCTGTACTCCACCTGCATCGCCTCGTCGTCGGCGAAGTTCACCTGCTGTCGGCCCACGCGCACCTTCTGCGCACGCGTGCTGACCAGGAACGTCTCGATGCGCCCGGCCATGGCGTTGTAGTGCGCGTGGTGGCGGAACCGCGACAGCTCGAAATCGCTGCCGATCTCGCGATTGAGCCGCACCAGCATGTTGAGGGTGAACTCGGCAGTCACGCCGGCCCGATCGTTGTAGGCGGCCTCGATCACCGCATGGTCCTTCTTCAGGTCCGCGCCGATCAGGATGCCGCCGTTGTCGCCCATCTCGTTGCGCATCTTGCGCAACAACTCGGCCGCCTCGCGTGACTCGAAGTTGCCGATGGTCGAGCCCGGGAAATAAAGCACCGTGCGCCGCGGCGCGCGCGGAGGAATGGGAAGGCGCAGTGCGCGGGTGAAGTCCCCTGGCAACGGTTGCACCGGCAGCGACGGAAATCGCTCGCCCAGCGCATGCACGCAACGCCGCAGCGGCTCGGCGGAGATTTCCACGGGCACGTAGGCCACCGGAGCATGCAGGTGTTCGAGCAGCATGCGCGTCTTCACCGCATTGCCGCTGCCGTATTCGACCAGCCGCACGTCCTCGCCAAGCACGTCGGCCATCTCGCCGGCGTGTACGTCCATCAATGAGATTTCGCAGCGCGTGAGGTAGTACTCGGGCTGCTCGCAGATCGCCTCGAACAATTGCGAGCCGCGTTCGTCATAGAACAACCAGGACGGGAGCCGCTTCGGCCTGAGGCGCAACCCTCGCTGCACGATGCCGGTCAGCTCGTCGGCAGGCGGGCGGCGGTCGTCGTCGCGAAGGTCGAAGGCTTGCTCACTCATCGGTCCTGTCCCAAGCGGATCCCCATGAACTGCCAACGCGCATGGGGAGGAAAGAAATTCCGGTAACTGGCGCGGATGTGTTCCCGCGGCGTGGCGCACGAACCGCCGCGCAACACCCACTGCCCGCACATGAACTTGCCGTTGTATTCGCCCAGCGCGCCGGCCAGCGGCCGGAAGCCGGGGTAGCTCACGTAGGGCGAGGCGGTCCACTCCCACACGTCGCCATACATCTGCAGATGACCGGCGCCGGATGTGGCCGCGCGCGGATGCCACTGCCGCGCATCAAGCAGGTTGCCCTGCGCAGGCAGCGCCGCCGCCGCGCTTTCCCATTCCGCCTCGGTGGGCAGTCGCGCGCCCGCCCAGCGCGCGAAGGCATCCGCCTCGTAGTAGCTGACGTGGCTGACCGGCGCGTGCGGGTCGATCGGCTGCACGCCGCTCAGGGTGAACTCGCTGGCCAGATCCGGCTGCCAGTACAACGGGCGCTCCCACTGCTCGCGGCGCACCGTGTCCCAGCCGTCGGACAACCACAGCGCGGGTTCCTGGTAGCCGCCGTCGTGAACGAAGGCGGCGTACTCGGCATTGGTGACGAGCCGGTTCGCCAGCGCATGCGGGCCGAGCAGCACGCGGTGCCTCGGCGATTCGTTGTCGAAGGCGAAGCCGTCGCCGGCGTGGCCGATTGCTACGATGCCCTCGGCTCCCCCAATGAATTCCAGCGGCGCCGCGCTGGACGCGTCATGCGTCGCGGCATGGGTCGTATAGGCCGGAAGCAGCGGGTTCACGCCGAACGCGTGCTTGATATCCGTGAGCAAAAGTTCCTGGTGCTGCTGCTCGTGCTGCAAGCCCAGCTCGATCACCGCGAGCGTCGCCTCGTCGACGCCGCGCAGCAGAAACTCGCTGACGGCATCATCGACGCGCTCGCGATAGCTCCGGATCTGCTCCACGCCGGGGCGTGACAGCAGGCCGCGCTGCGGACGCGCATGCATCGGCCCGACCGACTGATAGTAGGAGTTGAACAGGTAGTGCCACTCCGGGTGCGCCGGGCGGTAGCCGCCGTCACGCGCCAGCACGAACCGTTCGAAGAACCAGGTGGTGTGCGCCAGGTGCCATTTGGCCGGACTGGCGTCCGGCATCGACTGCACCATCATGTCCTCGGCGCTGAGCGGCGCGCACAAATCCATGCTGCGGGTCCGGATATTCCTGAATCGCAGCAGCAACGCCTCGGCTTGTCCTGCCGACGAGGCGAGCGTCACCGGCGCCTCCCGGTGTGGACCGGCACTGTTCCTGGCTTGCAGGTGGTGTCTCGCCAAAACATTCGCGCACCTTGCCCCACGGAACGTTCACATATCGTGATGCGCCGATGGCGGATGCTTTACAGCGCTGTATGCGAGCGAAACGCCACGGCGTTTCGCCGGACGTGTCCCTACCTTGCGTGAGGTGACCTCATGAAAGCCCAAGCTTTGCTCGCGCTCGCAAGCCTCCTGCTCCTGACCGTCCTCAACGTCATGGCCGCCGACCAGAGTGCGCCGGCGTTCACGCCGCTACGCCCGGTGAGCCGGTGTCTGCGGCCCGACCGCATCAACGAGTGGTCGGTGGTGGACAACCAAACCGTCATTGCACGCACCGGCCCCACGCGCTACCTGGTCAGGCTGCGGGCCGACTGTCCCCAGTTGGGCATCGGCCAGAGCTTGCGCTTCAATTCCAACCGCGCGAACCAGAGCATCGGCTGGGGCGCCCTGTGCGGCGAGGCGGGAGAGACCGTGTCCTCGCGCGATCAGCCACCTTGCGCCGTGCAATCGGTGGAAATCATCGACCGTGACCAGTTCGACCAGCTGAGCAACCGGGCGTCGCAGCGCGGCCGCTCGCCGTAAGCGCGCCTGGAATGACAAAGGCCCGGCTGGGAGCCGGGCCTTTGCGGGTCAATCGCCGATGGCGCGATCAGTGGCCGTAGTGGCGGTAGCCGCCGCGGTAGTAGTAGCCGCCGCCATGGTGGTAATAGCCGCCATGACCGCCCACGACGACCGTCGCGCCCACCGCTGGCCCGTAGACCGCCGGACCGTAATACGCCGGAGCGGGCGCGTACACCACCGGGGCCGGCGCGTAGACCACCGGAGCCGGGGCGTAAACCACCGGGGCCGGAGCCGCGTAATAACCGACGCCTGCCACCGGTAGACCGATACCCACGTTCAAGCTCACATGGCCGGCGAAGGCAGGAGCAACGGCGGCACAGCCGACCAACATGGCGGTCGCCAGAGCAATGCGCTTGACGGTGGAAAGCTTAGTCTTGTTCATGAGTGTGTCTCCCAAGGGAGGCTTGATTCCGGCAGAAGGATTCGAGGCTGCCTTCTACCGCTCTTTGCCGTGGTTAATGCTCTGACTTTCGCGCTGAATTTTCACTGAGTAAAACGCGCGTGAACGACTATCGTCTACCCTGATTGCGGACGTGGTTCACACTGCCGCCCCAGGGCGATTCCTGCGGATGCAGCCGCAGCAGCCAGCAGCCGTGGATGTCCGAACGGCGGGTGAAATCGAAGGGGATGCTGGGGGCGCTCCAGTCCTCGATGCTGAACCGTTCAGCCAGCGCGTCATGATCCAGCTTGAAGCGCCGGAAATTGTTCGAAAACACGATCACGCCGTCGCCGGCCAGCCGCTCGGCGCAAGCCAGCAGCAGCTGAACGTGGTCGCGCTGGACGTCGAAATCCTCCGCCCGCTTGGAGTTGGAGAAGGTCGGCGGATCGACGTAAATCAGTCCATACCGTTCGCGGTCGCGCTGCAGGAAGGCCATCGCATCGGCCTGCATCAACCGGTGGCTGGCGCCGGTGAACCGGTTCAGCGCGAGGTTGCGCGAAGCCCAGTCAAGGTAGGTGGCTGACAGGTCCACGCTGGTGGTGTCGCGGGCGCCGCCGGCGGCAGCGTAGACGCTCGCCGTGGCGGTATAGGCGAACAAGTTCAGGAAGCGCCGGCCGGAGGCCAGCTCGCGCAGCTTGCCGCGCACCAGCCGGTGGTCGATGAACAGGCCGGTGTCCAGATAATCGGTGAGATTGACCAGGAACTTCAGCCCGCCCTCGGCCACCTCGATGAAGTCGCCGCGCTGGTCAAACTGGCCGTACTTGGAGCCACCCTTGCCGCGCTCACGGGTCTTCAGCGCGATGCGCTCGCGCGGCACACCGAACACCTCGCCGGCCACCCGGACGATCTCGCGCAGGCGGTGGCGGGCGGTCTCGGCCGGGATCTCAGCCGGCGCGCGATATTCCTGGATGTGCAGGCTCGGCTCGCCGCCGTCGTCGGCATAGACGTCGATCGCCGCGGCGTACTCAGGCAGGTCCTGGTCGTAGGCGCGCCAGCAGTGGATGCCCTCACGCTCCAGCCGCTTGCGCAGATGACGGAGGTTCTTCTCCAGCCGGTTGCGCAGCATCTGCGCGCCCTCGGACAGCGGCTTGGCCTCGCGCGGCGCCTCGCTGCGCGCGTGCAGTTCGAACACCAGCAACTGCGTTTCCAGGGCGCCGTTGTACAGCGCGTACTTCTTCTCCGCACGCAGCGGGATGGCGTGGCCAAGCTCAGCATCGCCGGCCAATACGGCGGCGCGCCAGCCGGCGAAGCGCTCGCGCAGGGTCTCGCCCAGCGCGCGATACAGCCGGGGCATTTCCACGCGATCACCCAGGCGCTCACCGTACGGCGGATTGGTGATCACCAGGCCACGGCTGTAACCCGGCGGCGGGGCCACATGCGTGGCGTCGTGCTTGTCGAGGGTGAGGAAGCCAGCCACGCCCGCCTCCTGCGCATTGCGCTTGGCGGTCTGCACCATGCGTGGGTCGGCGTCGCTGCCGAAGAAGCAGCTGCGCAGCGCGCGCTGGCCGGCCTCGGCACGCTGGCGCGCCTCTTCCAGCAGGCCTCGCCACAACGCGATGTCGTGCTGGGACCAGCCGAGGAAACCGTAGTACTCGCGGTGCAGGCCCGGAGCCACGTCGGCAGCCATCCAGGCGCCTTCGATCAGCAGCGTGCCCGAGCCGCACATCGGATCGAGCAACGCCCCGCCTTCGGCGTAGATCTCCGGCCAGCGCGCGCGCAACAGCATCGCAGCAGCCAGGTTCTCCTTCAGCGGCGCCTCGCCCTGCAGCTCGCGCCAGCCACGGCGGTGCAGCGGCGCGCCAGCCAGGTCCAGCGACAACGTGGCGCGGTCGCGGCGCAGGCGCAGGTTGATGCGCACGTCCGGCTCCTCGGTGTCGACGCCGGGGCGCGAACCATCGCGCTGGCGGAACTGGTCGACCACCGCATCTTTCACGCGCTGGGCGATGAACTGGCTGTGGGTGAGCTTGCTCTGGGCCGAGTTCGCGTCCACCGCCAGGGTGGCGTGCGAGGCCAGGTGCTGCGACCAGTCGATCGCCTGCACGCCGGCGTACAGGGCGTCATCAGTGGCCGCATCGAACTCGGCCAACGGCATGAGCACGCGGCTGGCCAGGCGCGACCATAGGCAGGCGCGGTAGGCGGTTTCCAGCGAGCCGGCGAAATGGACGCCGGCCAGCGCCTCGCGCACGTCCGCCGCGCCCATCGCGACCAGTTCGTCGCGCAGCAGGTACTCCAGCCCCTTCGGGCAACTGGCGAAGAAGGCGCTCATGCCGCGGGCGCCAGTTGGGCCAGGAACAACCCGAACTGCTCCACGATGCGTTCCACGCTGTCGCCCAGGCGGTGGTCGTCGTCGACCATCATCAGCGGCAGGCGACGGCGGCTGGCGAAGGCGAGGATGCCTTCGGGCGGGCAAACGTCGTCCTGCCAGCCGTGGTAGAGCAACGTGGGCACGCTGGGACTCAGGTCGAACTCCTGGCGGTAGCCGGGGATCCCGCTCGGCGTGGCCAGCAGGAACAAGCCAGCCACCGGACGCTGGAGCGAAGCCAGGCCGGAGACGAAGGCGCCCATGCTGGAGCCGACCAGCACCGGCGGCGCATCCAGCCCGTCGATGGCGGCAAGCAGGCGCGCCACGCGCGGATCAACCGCCCCGGCATAACCGGGCAGGTCATCGCTGCGATAGTCCGGCCGCTGCGTCTTCCACCCGAGCGATTCGGCAAAGGCGGCCAGCACGCTGACCTTGGTGGCGTCCGGACCGGAGTCCGAGCCGTGCGAAAGAATGATCTGGCCGCCCATCGCGGTCTCCAATACTGCATCCATCAGGCCGCGCATCGTAACAGGCGGCGTTCCGCGGCATCGTTCAGGCGTGCGAGACTGCCCGCATGCCCATCACCGTCATCGACCAGCCCCTGCCCTACGTCGCCAAGCTGCCGGAGCGCCCCGCCAGCGCCGTGGAGATGGTGGTGATCCACTGCACCGAGCTGCCCGACCTGGCGATGGCCCGGGAATACGGCGAGCGGGTGCTCTACGAGGACCGCGGCACGGGCGCCAGCGGCCACTTCTACATCGACCGCGACGGGACGATCTACCGCTACGTGCCGGGCAACCGGGTGGCCAACCATGTGCGGGGCCAGAATCCCAACTCCATCGGCATCGAGCTGGTGAACCTCGGGCGCTATCCCGACTGGTGGAACTCCCACCGCCAGACCATGACCGAGCCGTATACGGCAGCCCAGATCGCCGCCCTGCGCGCCCTGCTGGCCCAGCTGCGCCAGGACTACCCGAACCTGCATCTGATCGCCGGCCACGAGGACCTGGATACCGCGCGGCTTCCCGCCAGCGACAACCCGGCCGTGGAGGTCCCGCGCAAGCTCGACCCGGGCCCGCTGTTCCCGTGGGACGAGGTGCTGGACGGAAGCGGCCTGACCCGGACTGGCGCCGGTCGCTGAAGCCAGCCCGGCTATAATCGCCCGCCATTCATCTGCCGAGCCCTCCCATGACGGAAACCCACGTCCGAGAACTGGTCGACCTGCTCGAAGTCGAGCGTCTGGAGGACAACCTGTTCCGCGGCCAGAGCCGTGACATCGGCACGCACTTCGTCTTCGGCGGGCAGGTGCTGGGCCAGGCGCTGTCGGCTGCCCAGCGGACGGTGGATCCGGCGCGTGAGGCGCACTCGCTGCACGCCTACTTCCTGCGGGCCGGCGACATCAACGCGCCCATCGTCTACAGCGTCGAGCGCGCACGTGACGGCGGCACCTTTTCCGCCCGTCGGGTGGTGGCGATCCAGCACGGCCAGCCGATCCTGAACGGCTCGATCTCGTTCCAGGTGCCGGAGACCGGTTTCGAGCACCAGTCCTCGATGCCGGAAGTGCCGATGCCCGAGGACATTTCGCCGATGCAGGCGCTGCCGCCCGAGCAACTGGCCAAGCTGCCGGAAAAGCTGCAGCGCTGGCTGGGCGTGGATGCCCCGTTCGAGTTCCGCCACGTGTGGCCGCAGGACAAGCTGCACCCGGTCAAGCGGCCGCCGTATCAGCACATCTGGTTCCGCTTGACCGCGCCGGTGGGCGACTCGGCCGACCTGCACCGCTCGCTGCTGGCCTACGCCTCGGACTTCAACCTGATCGGCACCGCCACGCTGCCGCACGGCATCTCCTACTACACGCACAACGTGCAGATGGCGAGCCTGGACCATGCGCTGTGGTTCCACCGTCCGTTCCGGGTCGACGAATGGCTGCTGTACTCCTTCGACAGCCCCACCGCCCAGAGCGCCCGTGGACTGGCGCGGGGACAGATCTTCACCCGCGACGGCCGCCTGGTCGCTTCCACCGCTCAGGAAGGCCTGATCCGCCTGCGAGGCTGAACCCGCCGGCCGGCGTAGTAAAATCAGATCGCCCCGGGGCGCGACCATCTCGCCCCGCGATGCTCGTCGCCCCCCGACGGCAGCCCTCCGGGCAACGACCACAGGCTCACTTCATGCGTCAGCTGTACACCTCGCCCCGCCAGGAAAATATCGATCGCGTCGCCGCGCTGCTGGCCGAGCACGGCATTGAGTGCAGCATCGAGAACCGGTCCAACTACCGGCGGCCCAGCTACCAGCGCTTCAGTTACTCGCAGCGCAACGAGAACCGCGATAACTGGGCCCAGGTGTGGGTGACCAGGGCCGACGACTACACCCAGGCCCGCGCCCTGCTGAAGGAGCTGGGCATCGAGCCGGTGATCCGCCATGGCGAGGAACTGGCGCTGGCCCGCAACCCGACCGCCGAGTCGCGCCGCCAGAGCGTCGCCACCCGAGCACGCCGCATCGTGATGCTGGCGGTGGCAGGCGCCTTCGTGGTGCTGATGCTGCGTTACCTGGGCGTGATCTGACCCGGTCGGGCCATCTCAGGCGACTTACCGCCCCATCCGACCGCATTAGTCGGCATTTTCCTACTCACACGCCGACCCGAACCGGACATAGAATCGGGCAATGCGCTCCGATCGTGTCCGCCTCTTCCAAACCCTGCCGCACACCTGCGGCTACTTTGCCGAGCGCACGGCACAGAACCTGGTGATCGACCCGGCGGCTCCGCAGTTGGACCAGCTGTACGGCCCGGCCCTGGAGCGCGGCTTCCGCCGCGCCGGTGGTCACCTGTACTACCCGTATTGCAGCAACTGCCGGGCCTGCACGCCCTGCCGCATCGACGTGGCCCACTTCAAGGCGGACCGCAGCCAGCGCCGTTGCCTGAAGCAGAACGCCGATGTTCAGGTGGTGGAGTCGATGGCCGGCTACAACGCCGAGCGCCATGCGCTGTATGAGCGCTACCTGCGCCAGAGGCACCCGGGCGGCGGCATGGACGAAGCGGACGCCAGCGACTTTCGGCGTTTCCTGACGGCGCCGTGGAGCCCCACCCTGTTCCTCGAGTTCCGCCAGGGGTCACGCCTGCTGGGCGTGGCGGTCACCGACGTGTGCCTGCAGGGCCTGTCGGCCGTCTACACCTTCTACGACCCGGACGAGACGGCGCGTGGCCTGGGCACTTTCGCCATCCTGCAGCAGGTGGCCCTGGCCCAGCGACGCGGGCTGCCGTGGGTCTACCTTGGCTTCTGGATCGCCGGCCATCCGAAGATGGACTACAAGCGCCGCTTCCGTCCGTTGCAGATCCGCACCAGCGAGGGCTGGGTGGAGATGCCGGAGGGCTGAGCCCTTTCCAGCGGCAGCTCCCTCGGCGCGTGACCGCTGACCGGTACGGAACACCCATACGGCGAGGTCGCGCGCAGGTCGCTCCTACACAAGCTTGCCGTGCTCAGGGCTTGCCGATATCCAGCACCACACGGCCCTGGATGTGGCCTTCGCGCAGTCCCTGCAGCACGTCGTTCACCGCCTCCAGCGGACGCCGCTCGATGGTGGAGACCACCTTGCCGCGCGCGGCGAAATCCACCGCCTCGGCGAGGTCCTTGCGGGTGCCCACGATCGACCCGCGGATGGTGAGACGCTTGAGCACTACATCGAAGATCGGCGTGGCTAAGTCACCGGGCGGCAGGCCGACCAGGCTCATGGTGCCGCGGCGCCGCGTGAAGTTCAGCGCCTGCGAGAACGCCGCCGGCGACACCGCCGTGACCAGCACGCCGTGCGCGCCGCCGTGGGTGGCGTCGAGCACTTCCTGCACGGCGTGGGGCCTGCGCGCATCGACCGTGATGGAAGCACCCAGCTTGCGCGCCAGCGCGAGCTTTTCCTCCGCCACGTCGACCGCGACGACCTGCATCCCCATCGCGGTGGCGTACTGGATGGCCAGATGGCCGAGCCCGCCGATGCCGGAGATGGCTACCCATTCGCCCGCGCGTGCGTCGGTCTCCTTCAAGCCTTTGTACGTCGTGACGCCGGCGCAGAGGATAGGCGCCATCAAGGCGAAATCCACATCCTTGGGCAGACGCGCGACGAACGCGGCGTTACCGATGGCGTACTCGGCAAAGCTGCCATTCACACCGTAGCCACTGTTGTGCTGCAACTCGCACAAGGTCTCCCAACCGGTCATGCAGTGCTCGCAATGACCGCAGGCGTCATGCAGCCAGGCGATGCCGACCGGATCGCCAAGCTTGAGATGTTCCACACCCTCCCCCAACGCAGCCACTACGCCCACGCCTTCGTGGCCGGGAATGAACGGTGGCGACGGCTTCACCGGCCAGTCGCCATCCACCGCATGCACGTCGGTGTGGCAGACGCCACTGCAGACGATCTTCACCAGCACCTCGCCCCGCGCCGGCGTGGGCGCCGGGACTTCCTCAATGCGCAAGGGCTCGCCAAAGCGGTGGGAGACCGCCGCCTTCATCGTCTTGGGCGCCATCGGTCGACTCCTGTGAGGTCAAGACTGGCCGTGTGCGACGGAGCCTCTCATGCTGGGCTCCGCGCGACGGAAGACCTCGGGAAGATGCCGCCGATCACGTGATGGGCGGGTGACCAGAATCAATAAAACGGCGCAATCCGCGCAACTGGGACGATGCGTCGCGCCTCGCCCCGCGCTGGCTCACCCGTGTGCGGAAGCGTGCGGCGCGACCGGGTACGGATGCAGCTTGACCAACGGCACCGACAAGCCGTCGTCACCGACCACGCGGCAATGCGTGCGATTGAGCTGGCGAGGTTCTTCCACGCCGCAGCTGTGCGCGATGATGCCGACTTCGTGCATCAGGTTGGTCGCGTAGTTGGCGACGCGCTCGCTCTTGTCGGTGACCACCAGGCCTCGCTGCAGCTTCGGGTTCTGCGTGGTGATGCCGGTGGGACAGGTGTTGCGGTTGCATTGCAGCGACTGGATACAACCCAGCGCCAGCATGAAACCACGCGCGGAGTTGACGAAGTCCGCGCCCATCGACAACGCCCACGCCACGTCATAGGCGGTGATGCATTTACCCGAGCAGATCACCTTGATGCGCTCGCGCAGGCCCTTGACGATCAGCATGTCCACCAGCGCCGGCAGCGATTCGTGAAGCGGCAGGCCCACGCCTTCCATCAGTGTCTGCGGCGCCGCGCCGGTGCCGCCTTCCGAGCCATCGACAATGATGAAATCCGGCGCGCTCTCGATGCCGCGCTTGCGTACTTCGTCGCACAGTTCGGCAATCCAGTCCACGCCGCCCATGACTGCCTTGAAGCCCACCGGCTTGCCGGTGAGGTCGCGGATGTGTTGGATCGCGTCCATCAGCTCGTGCACGTTGCCGATGTCGAGGTGGCGATTGGGGCTTTGCGAATCCTGCCCCACGGGGATGCCGCGGATGGCAGCGATCTCCGGTGTCACCTTGGCCGCTGGCAGCAGGCCGCCCATGCCGGGCTTGGCGCCCTGGCCAAGCTTGATGCTCACCATCTTCACCTGCTTGTGCGCGCAGATCGCCAGCAGCTTGTCGTCGTCGAGCTTGCCGTCAGGGGTGCGCACGCCATACTTGGCCGTGCCGATCTCGAAGATGATGTCGCAGCCGCCTTCCAGGTGATACGGCGCCAAGCCGCCTTCGCCGGTATCCATCCAGATGCCCGCCTTGGCCGCGCCATGGGACAACGCGCGCACGGCCGGCGCGGACAGCGCGCCGAAGCTCATCGCCGAGATGTTGAAGAACGCCGCGTGCTGGTACGGCTCACGCGCATAAGGCCCCAGCGTCACCGGGCGAGCCTCCACGTGCTTCTCACCCAGCGCTGGAAACGGCGCGTTGACGAAGAAAGGCACACCTTCGCCGCGCAGGTTGCGGGTGGAGCCAAAGGCGTTGGTGTTGTCCACGTTCTTGGCGGCGCGGTATACCCAGGTGCGCTGCGCGCGGTTGAACGGCAGTTCCTCGCGATCGCTGGAATACAGGTACTGCCGGAAGAACTCACCCAGATGCAGGAACCAGTAACGGAAGTGCCCGACCACCGGATAGTTGCGCAACACGGAATTGGTGGTCTGGTTGCGGTCCACGAACCACACCACCATCACCACCACCACCAGCAAGGCCAGCAGCAGCAGGAACAAGGCGGCGAAGGTCTCCACCACGACCACCAGCCAATGCGCGAATCCCGTCGGTTCCATCGTCGTCTCCGGTTGTCATGTCCATGCGTCCCCTCCCCGTCGGGGAGAGGCCTGGGATGGTGGCGTCATCCCTCCGTCCGGCGCCATCCCAGCGGGGTGGCGCCATCGCCCTTACAGTTCCACGCGCAGCACCTTCGCCGCGCGAATCGCCTTGATCTTCGCCGACTCGATGCTTTCGTCACGCGCCAGGGTCACCGCCATGCGGCGGCGGCCTTTCACCGTCGGCTTGCCGAAGATGCGCAGCTGCGTGTCCGGTTCCTCCAGCGCCTCGGCGACGTTGATGTAGCGAGGCGCATTGCCCTCGCCTTCCACCAGCACCGCGCACGAGGCCGATGGCCCGAGCTGACGGATCACCGGAATCGGCAGACCGAGGATCGCGCGCGCATGCAGCGCAAACTCGGACAGATCCTGCGAGATCAAGGTGACCAGACCCGTATCGTGCGGACGCGGGCTAACCTCGGAGAAAATCACGCCGTCGCCCTTGACGAAGAACTCCACGCCGAACACGCCCCAGCCGCCCAGCGCTTCGGTGATCGCAGCGGCCTGCCGCTGCGCTTCCACCAGCGCAGCCTCACTCATCGGCTGCGGCTGCCACGACTCGCGATAGTCGCCGTCCTCCTGACGGTGGCCAATTGGCGCGCAGAAACTCACGCCATCCGTGTGGCGCACGGTGAGCAGGGTGATCTCGTAGTCGAAATCGACGAAGCCTTCGACGATCACCCGCCCCTTGCCTGCGCGACCGCCAGACTGGGCGTAATCCCATGCATGCTGCAGCTCACTGGCCTGCCGGACCACGCTCTGGCCCTTGCCGGAGGAACTCATCACCGGCTTGATCACGAACGGTAGGCCAATCGTGGCGGCCGCCTCGCGGTACTCGTCCTCGGTCTCGCAGAAGCGGTAAGGCGAGGTGGGAAGGCCAAGCTCCTCGGCGGCAAGGCGGCGAATTCCCTCGCGGTCCATGGTCAGCCAGGCGGCGCGCGCGGTCGGGATTACGCGCAGGCCTTCCTTTTCCAGCTCGATCAGGGTGGGCGTGTGGATCGCCTCGATCTCCGGCACCACCAGATCGGGCTTTTCCTGCTCGATCACCGCGCGCAAGGCGGCGCCGTCGAGCATGTCGATCACGTGGCTGCGATGAGCTACCTGCATCGCCGGCGCATGCGCGTAGCGATCGACGGCGATCACCTCCACCGCGTAACGCTGCAGCTCGATGGCCACCTCCTTGCCCAGTTCGCCGGAACCCAGCAGGAGCACGCGCAGGGCGTGGTCGGAATAAGGCGTGCCAAAGGGCTTCATCGGGAACTCCGGGGATCGAAAGTTCGCATTGTAAGCGGCCCCGCCAGCGCCGGCGCAGACGGCGACCCACCTGCCGGAAGTACCATTGACGAACGTCGGCAACCGGCATTGACTGTAAGCGTCACCGTCCCCACGGAACGACCATGCGCAATCGGACTGCCGCGCTTTTGCTGGTGCTGTCGATGTGCCCTGTCCCCGGACTGATGGCGCATGCCGAAGGCGCGAACGCAGACACGACCTGGATGACCGTGCTGCTGGGCGGCCGCAAGATCGGCCACCTCGAGATCGAGCACCAGCGCACCGGCGACGTGGTCACGACCACACAGACCCTGGTCATCGAGCTCAATCGCAATGGCACAGGCGTGCCGATGGGCGTGACCACCCACAGTACCGAGAGCGCCGCCGGCGAACCGCTGGCGTTCTATTCACGCAGCTCACTCTCCAGTTCGGACAGCACCGTCGAGGGCAAGCGCCAGTCCGACGGCAATTTTGCGGTCAGCACCAGCGTCGGCGGCGAGACCCGCATGATCACCCTGAGCTGGCCGCCCGGCGCGGTGCTCAGCGAAGGCCAGCGGCTGGCCCTGGTGAAGGCGGCCGGGCATCCGGGCGAGCATTACGAGATGAGCATGTTCGATCCGGCCAGCCAGGCGGTGGCGCGGGTGGATATGGAGGTGATCGGCAACGAACGCGTGGTGCTGCCTGACGGACCGCGCATGCTCAACCACCAGCGCCAGGTGCTGCAGACCCCGCGCGGCGCGCAAACCATGGATCTCTGGCTGGATGAGCAGGGCATGGCGCGCAAGGGCACGCTGCAGATGCTGGGCCACGAACTGGAAATGCTTGCCTGCAACAAGGCCTGCGCGATGGCCCCGGTGCAGAACGTGGACATGTTCCGCGTAGCGATGGTCGATTCGCCACGCCTGCTGCCGCCTGAGATGCGCAACGACTTCCTGCGCTACCGGATCCACATGCAGCCCGGCGCTCCCCAGCCGGTGATCAACACCGACGAGCAGCATGTGACCCGGCTGGGCGCCAGCGACTGGGTGGTGGATGTCGGCAACGCCCAGCCCGGCGGCGAATCGCCTCCGGACGAGCAGGACACCCTGCCCAACGCCTGGGTGCAATCGGATGCGCCGGCGATCCGCCAGCTGGCTACGCGCGCCGTGGGCGGGGCCAGCGATGACCTGCAGAAAATGCGCCGCCTGCGCAGTTTCGTCAGCGACTACATCACCCAGCACGGCCTGGACGTCGGTTACGCTTCGGCGCTGGAGGTCGTGCGCACCCGCGAGGGTGACTGCACCGAATACGCGGTGCTGCTGGCCGCCCTGGCCCGGGCCGAAAACATCCCCACCCGGGTGGTCACCGGCATGGTCTATGCCGACCGCTTCGCGGGCAGCTCGCGTGTGTTCGTGCCGCATGCCTGGGTGCAGTCCTGGATCAACGGGCGCTGGCAGAGCTTCGACGCGGCGCTGCGGCGCTTCGACAGCAGCCACATCGCGCTGGACACCGGCGATGGCGACCCCTGGCACTTCTTCAATGCGGCCAGCCTGTTCGGCCAGATGCGCATCGAGGAGATCAGTCCCGCCTGGCAGCTCGCCGGCAACACGCCCCCCTCCGTGGCGGCGGAACCCCCCGCGTCACCGGGCGGCCGGCCGTGACGTTCGACACTTGCGATTAGATATCTTTTTGATATCAACTCTCTGCATCTAGGGAGGAATCGCCATGAACGAACGTCAAGGGTTTTCGGTCGCCGGCATCCCCACGGTGCTGGTTTGCCTGGTGATGGGTCTGGTCAGCGTGATGCTCTGGGTCAACATGCTCCAGCAGCAGGAAGGTGGACTGGGCGTGGTCGGGCTGCTGCTGTTTGGCCTCGCCCTGTTCATGCTCAGGGGTTTCTTCCAGGTCGCCCCGAACGAGGGCCAGGTGATGCAGTTATTCGGCAAGTACGCCGGCACCGTGCGTGCGGAAGGGCTGCGCTGGACCAATCCGTTCTACAGCCGTCGCCGGGTATCGCTGCGCGTGCGCAATTTCGAGAGCAGCAAGCTGAAGGTCAACGACAGCGACGGCAACCCGATCGAGATCGCCGCCATCGTCGTCTGGCAGGTGGTGGATACCGCCGAAGCGGTGTTCTGCGTGGAGGACTACGAGAATTTCGCCCAGATCCAGAGCGAATCCGCGCTGCGCCAGATGGCGCAGAACTATCCCTACGACGCCCACGATGACGGCAAGCCGGCCCTGCGCAGCCACGGCGAGGTGATCAACAACCACCTGCGGGACGAAATCCAGGCGCGCCTGGAGAAAGCCGGCGTGCAGGTGGTCGAGGCGCGCATCAGCCATCTCGCCTACGCGCAGGAGATCGCCCAGGCCATGCTGCAGCGCCAGCAGGCCAACGCCATCGTGGCGGCGCGCGAGCGCATCGTCGACGGCGCCGTGGGCATGGTCGCCATGGCGCTGGAGCGGCTGCGCCAGCAAGGCGTGGTGGAGCTGGACGAGGAACGCAAGGCGGCGATGGTGAGCAACCTGCTGGTGGTGTTGTGCGGCGACCGCTCCACCCAGCCGGTGGTCAACGCCGGCACGCTGTATGGCGGTTGAGAAAAAGGCCTACCCCCTGCGCATCAGCGCTGCCGTGCTCGAAGCCGTGCAGCGCTGGGCCGACGACGATCTGCGCAGCGTCAACGCGCAGATCGAGTTCGTGCTGCGCGAGGCCCTGCGCAAGAATGGACGTCTGAAACACGAGAACGCCGAGCCGGTGGTCGACGACGACTGAAGCCTCGGCTCCGGGATGCGCCAGGTTTCCACGCGCCCTGCACGGGGGCGGCGCTACGTTCTGCTCAAGGCGCCACGCGATGCCCCATCGCCTCCACGGAGAATCACCATGGCCAACGACTACCGACCGCTTCCCGATGGCCCCGTCCTGTGTGACGCCTGCGCCAAGACTGGCCAGGACGTGGAAATGGAGCCGCACCACACGCTGCCGCCGGAGGCGCACGAGCACGCGCAGCGCGAGAAGGCCGAACTGCAAAGCTATCGCTGCCCGGAATGCGAGAGCATCGACGTATTCCGCATCGACTGAGGCGCATCGCAGGATCCGGATAGCCGACCGCGCATGGCGGCGGGAGACTGGGCTCCCTCCCGATGGAGCCCGTCGCCATGTCATTCCGCCTTCGCGGCCTGCCCGCCGAACCGTTCGCCGAACTGTTCACTCTCTCCGACGAGGCGCTGGCTGCGCGTCGCGCCACGCGCGTGGTGGCTGACCGCGAGCACGGCTATCCGTGCCGCATCAGCCTTACCGACGCCGAGCCTGGCCAGTCGCTGATCCTGCTCAACTACGAACACCAGCCGGCCGATTCGCCGTTCCGCGCCAGCCAAGCGATCTACATCCGCGAGGGCGAGCGCCAGTACGACGAGATCGACGCGGTACCGGACCAGTTGCGCCGACGCCTGCTCTCAGTGCGCGGGTTCGACCATCGCGGCATGCTGCGCGATGCCGACGTCGCGCAGGGCACGGCGCTGGAGCCGCTGATCGAGCGGCTGTTCGAGGACAACGCGATCGCCTATCTGCACATCCACATGGCGCGCCCGGGATGCTATGCGGCCAGGGTGGATCGCGCCTGAGCGCCGATCAGCGTGCGCTGCGCTTCGCCAGCGCGACACCCAGCGCGATCCAGCCCACGATGAAAGCCACGCCGCCGAACGGCGTGATCGCGCCGAACCAGCGCGGCGCGCCGAGTGCGAGCGCATACAGGCTGCCGCAGAACACGACGATGCCCAGCGCAAACGCGGCGCCGGCGACGCGCCGGGCTCGCCCCTGGGCCATCACGGCGACCAATCCCAAGGCCAGCGCGTGCCAGAAGTGATAGCTCACTGCGGTATGCCACAGTTCGCTGCCTCGCGCGTCGAGCACGCCACGCAGTGCGTGCGCGCCAAAGGCGCCAAGCATGACCGCGGTCGCGCCGGCCAGGCCGACCATCAGACCCATGACGGGAACAGGTTGTCGCATCACGAAGGTCCTCAGAGCCTGTTTTATGTTTCCGCGTGGCCCGCGCCGGGAGCTGTTTGAGCGCAGGCCAAGGAAGAACGAAGGAGTGTACGTCGGTACACGACTGAGTGATGACGCCGGCCTGCGGGCAAACAGACCCGGCCCGTAGGGTTGGGTACAGCAAGCCCGCGGGCCACGCCCAGCGGGCTTGCTGTATCCAACGCGGGCTACGCGGAGACATTGAACAGGCTCTCCGTCCACCGAGTGCCGGCCGCAGCAGCAGTGTCGTATGCTGCCGGGATGATTCCCACCGATTCTCGCATGACACTCCGTCGCGGCGGTCGCCTGGCGCTGCTGTTCGCCTTCGCTCTCGGCATGCTGGCGCTGTCGGGCTGCCACCACGACAACATGCAGTGGCGGCTCACCGATGTCAGCGGGCACATGCCCGACCTGGACTTCAAGCTGGTCGACGATCACGGCAAGCCGGTCACCGGGCAGGATTACCGCGGCAAGGTGGTGTTGCTTTATTTCGGCTACACCCATTGCCCCGACGTCTGCCCTCTCACGCTGGCCCAGCTTCACGTCGCACTGAAGCAGCTCGGTCCGCTCGCCGACGACGTGCGCATCCTGTTCGTAAGCGTGGACCCGGCCCGCGACACGCCGGACGTGATGCATGCCTACGTCAGCGCGTTCGATCCGCGCGCCGTGGGCCTCTCCGGTGCACCGCGCGACCTCGAGGCACTGAGCAAGCGCTACCGCTCGGCCTACACCCGCGAGCCGGACCAGGCCGACGGCCAGTATGAGGTGAGCCACAGCTCGGCCATCTACGTCTTCGACCGCGACGGCAAGGCCCGCCTGCTGTCCACGCCCGCCAATCCGCAGGACGACCTCGTCCACGACCTGCACCAGCTGCTGAGCCCGGGAAGCCCCTCATGAGCCTGCGCACTCTGTATGCCCTGCCCCTGTTGGCGGCAGGCCTGTTGCCTGCCGTCAGAGCGCATGCCACCGAGGCCGAGCATGTTCGCGCCACGCACGCGTGGATTCGCGTGCTGCCTGGAGACCTGCCGGCCGGAGGCTACGTCACGCTGGAGAACTCCAGCGCGCAGCCGGCCACGCTGCAGGGCGCGAGCAGCCCCGCCTACGGCAGCGTGATGTTGCACCAGAGCAGCACCGAGGGCGGCATGGGGCGCATGGTCATGGTCGACAGCCTCGTGGTCCCTGCGCATGGAAAGGCCGAGCTGGCGCCCGGCGGCTATCACCTGATGCTGATGAAGGCCGCGGCGCCCGTGAAGACCGGCGACAAGCTGAAATTCGCACTGCAGTTCAGCGACGGCAGCACGCTGGACGTGGACTTCGTCGCCCGCCCCGCGAACGCTACCGGCGACAGCCCGTAACCAACCGCTGACGCGGCGCTCAGTCCTGCGCCGCGGAGATGGGCTTCGCCGACACCGCCCGACGCACCGGCCACGGCTTGCGCCGGATGCGGCCGTTGCGCGACAGGCGCAACCACTGGCGCAACGCCAGCAGGCCGCCGATGGATTCGATGATCGCCGCCGGCACCCACATGATCACGCCACCGACCAGCTGCGCGGTGAGCACGTTGAAAGTGAACGCGCGGCCGCAGATCTCGAAGATCGGATAGAGGTCGCTCTTGGAGAAGGTGACGATGGCGCCGGCGAGGATCTGCGGCGTCATGGTGATGCCCGGCGACAGCACGCGGATACCTGGCGTCATGCGCCCCGGCGGGCGCGGACGATGATCGAGCACCAGCCACCAGTAGCTGAATCCACTCACCAGCATCGACCAGTTCATGAAACGGTAGATGCGCCAGTCCAGCATCGCCAGCGTCTGCATCGACGGCACGAGCCAAATCAGGATGAAGGCCACGAACAGAATGGTCGCCACCGCCGGATTGAGCATCACGGCGCTGAAAAGACGCCACGGCCACGAGCGCAGCACCGGGCGCAACAGGCGCAATCGCCAGGACAGCGGCAAACCCTTGCGCAGCACCGTGCCCGGATAAGAGGAAATGATCAGCAGCGGCGCCAGGTGATGCAGCAGCACCTGCTGGATGCGATGCATGAAGAATTCATGCTCGAAGAAATAATCCAGGTACGTGTGCAGCGACACGTAGATCATCACCATGCCGATCCAGAACGCCAGCCGACGCCCCACGCTCACCGGCAGGCGCTGGCAGCCGCGCACGTACAGCACGGCGCAGGCCACGAAGGTCAGCAGGAACACCCAGGAGAATTCCCAGGGCACGATCCACTTGATCACGCTCGCCATCATCGATCGAATCCGGGCCGGCTCAGCGGCGACTTCCCATCATAGCCGCTCGCCACGCGGCTTCCCGACCCCAGGCCTCCGCGGCTTCCACGTTCACGCCCTGCGCCGGCTGCGCCGCGAGCGGCGCCAGCCGTATACCAGGCCCACCAGGGTCACCAGCGCCGGCACCAGCACGATGTTGATGAACTTCAGCCGCCAGCCGAGTGCGTCGATTTCCGCGTTGAACTGGTGCTGCACGTCGCGCAGTTCCTTGTTGATCGCCAGCTGGCGTTGCAGGAACTGCTCGATCTCCGCACGCTGCTCGGCGCTGACCGCATCGCCACGCGAAGTCTTGGCCGGCTGCAGTTCGCTCAGGCGGGTACGCGTCACCGCCAGCTCGCGCTGCAGCTCCTGCATCTTGGCCAGGTACTTCTGGTCGGCCGCCGCGCGCAAGGCCTGCACGCGCGTGAACGGACGCTGCGAACTGACCCTTCCACGAATCGACAACAGGGCGGAGGAGCCGCTGAGGTTGTCGGCGATATTGGTGACCAGGTCGCCATTGTTGGCCAGCGCACTCAACTGCGGCTGTCCGAGCAGGCTTTGCGTGTAGGACACCCACAGGCGGTCGCTGAGCAGGTCGGTATCGGCCAGCAAGATCACTTCCGCGTTGTCGCCGGAGTGCGCGAGATGCCCAGACTCCGCGGCGCGCTCGGGAAAGGCGCTGTCGAACTGGCCGCGCAGGCGTGCGGCAAGCACGTAATGCGTATTGTCCGGCTTGTAGTTGTCCAGCAGGCTGGCCGGATTGTTGATCGACTCGCGCACGCGCTGCGCGGTCACCACTTCGGCGTCGGTCGAGGTCTGCATCAGCGGCTGCAGTCGCGAGGTCGCGCCCGGCGTGAGGTCGAAGAAGCCGGTGCTCGACACGTTGACGCGCTGCAGGCTGGCGGTGATCACGTCATCGCGATTGAGCTCCTGCGAGCCCAGCCCCAGCATCGCCGGATGGCTCATCGAGCTGTTGTCGGCCAGCTCGATGCGCAGCGCGCGCGAGCGGTCCAGCACCACTTTCTGCGAGTCGTACTGCACGCCCCAGGCGGCGAACAGTTTCGGCAGGTCCGAATTGTGGTCGTCCGTGTTGCCGGTGCTGTCCACAAACGGCGTGTTGTCCATCTCCGCCACCGGATCGACAAACACCACCAGATGGCCGCCACGCAGCACGTACTGGTCGACGGCGTATTGCGCCTCGATCGGAAGGTGCTTGGGATGGACCAGGAACAGCGCCTTGATGTCGCTGTCGACGTGCTTGAGCTTGGCCGGATCGAGCGTCTTCACCTCGAACTGCTGGCTGAGCTGGCGCATCACCGTCCACGGCTGCTCGCCGATCACCGGGTTGCCCTGCACCGGCAGGCTGCTGATCAGCCCGATATGCGGTTTGGATGGCTGGTCCAGCTCAAACAGCAGTTTGGCGATGTCGTATTCGAGAAAAGTCTCGCGACTGGGATCGAACAACGGAATCGCCTGCGTCTTCACCGGCACGTGATCTTCGCTTTCGCTGTCGGCGCTGGGTGGCAGAGTGCTGCCCACCAGTCCGAAGAACACGCGCTCGCCGTTGGTGCCGCCGTTGACCGGAGTCAGTCCGTAGCCCTCGGCGCTGGCCTCGTCGTCCGAATACGGCACCGGGTCGACGATCTGCAGGCGCAGGCGACCATGCGAGGCGGCCACCATCTCCTGCAGCATCTCGCTCACACGCTGCTGGTAGCTGCGCAGCTGCGGTAGGTCGCGCGCGGCATGGTCGGAGAAGTACAGGGTCAGTCGCAGTGGCGCGCGCAGGTTGTCGACGATATGCCGTGTGCCGGGTGTGAGCGTGTAGAGCCGGTCGGCGGTGAGGTCGATGCGCGTCATGCGCAACCAGCGGCTCGAGCCCAGCGTGATGGTCACGAAGGCCACGGCCAGCAGGGCGAGTGCGGACAGCAGCAGGGTGCGGCGACTGAAGTGGATGCGTCGCATGGTTCAGGCCGTCCGCTTCAGGTCGAGCACCAGCACGCCAGCGGTCAGCCAGGCGGCCATGCTGAGCACGAAGAACAGCAGGTCACGCAGATCCAGTACGCCGCGGGAAATGGCCTGGAAGTGTCGCAGCATGCTCAGGTGAGCCACGCCATTGACCAGCTTTCGCGGCAGCGTGCCCTGGAAGAAATCCAGCACTTGCGGCTGCCCCGCCAGGATCAGCAGGTAGCACACCACCACGGTCAGCACGAAGGCCACCACCTGACTCTGTGTCACCGCCGACAGGCAGGCGCCGATGGCCAGGAACCCGCCCGCCATCAGCCAGCTGCCGATGTAGCCGGCAAGGATCACGCCGTTGTCGGGCGAGCCCAGGTAATTGACGGTGATCCAGATCGGGAAGGTCAACAGCAGCGCCATGCCGATGAACAGCCACGCCGCAAGGAACTTGCCGAGCATGGCCTGCGCCAGCGTGAGCGGCAGGCTCAGCAACAACTCCAGCGTGCCGCCCTTCGCCTCTTCGGCCCACAGCCGCATGGATACGGCAGGCACCAGCACCAGGTACAGCCACGGATGCATCGAGAAGAACGGCTGCAAGTCGGCCTGCTGGCGATCGTAGAAGTCGCCGGCGTAGAACGTAAGGATGCCGGCCAGCACCAGGAAGATGACCAGGAAGACGTAGGCCACCGGGGTGACGAAATAGCTGCGCAGCTCACGGCGCGCGACGGCGGCGACCGGATTCATGCGTGGCCCTCCCCGCCGGTGGTGATGTGCCGGAACACTTCGTCGAGGCGTCCGCGTTCCAGCTGAATTTCCGACACTTCCAACCCCTGCTGGCGCAACAGCGTCTCCACCGGTTCAAGGATGCGCTCGCCCGGCCGCGGGAACACGGTGATGCGTCCGTCCAGCGGATCCACCTCGATCGACGCCACCTGCGGCAGCCGCCCCAGCATCTCTTGCGAGACGCCGCTGCCCGGTGCGCTGAAGGACACCGCCCCGTGGTAGCGAGAACGCGCCTCGAGTTCAGCCGGCGTGGCGTCGGCCAGCAGGCGGCCGTTGGCGATGATCACCACGCGGTTGCACAACGCATGCACCTCTTCCAGCAGGTGGGTGGAGATGAGGATGGTGCGGTCGCGCGCCATCACGTCGATCAACTGGCGCACGGTGTGCTTCTGGTTCGGATCCAGGCCGTCGGTCGGTTCGTCCAGCACCAGCACCTGCGGGTTGTGCACGATCGCCTGGGCCAGGCCAACGCGGCGGCGCAAGCCCTTGGACAGCGTGTCGATGCACTGGTCCAGCACGCCCTCCAGCTGCAGGCCGCCCACCACGCGCTCGAAGCGGCGATAGCCGTCCTCACGATTGAGGCCGCGCATGCGGATGATGAAGGTGAGGAACTCACGCACGGTCAGCTCGCCGTAGCTCGGCGCGCCCTCGGGCAGATAGCCGAGCACGCGCTTGGCCTTCAGCGGCTCTCTCCGCACGTCGTATCCACACACACGCGCCGTGCCTGAGCTGGGCTCGAGGAAGCCCGCGATCATGCGCATCACGGTGGTCTTGCCGGCGCCATTGGGGCCGAGCAGGCCGAGCACCTGCCCGGGCTCCGCCCGGATGCTCAGCGAATCCACCGCGGTCAGGGCACCATAGCGTCGTGTGAGCTGTTCGGTTTCGATCATGTCCGATTGAGGCAGGAGGCAGGCGCCGACCACGGGCAAAGCCCGTTCTTCCAGTCGTTGGTCGACTCGCAATGTAACCGAAAAGTTCATCCAGGCTTGCGGCGGCATGCTCACGCGCCCCGTGTGACACGCCTGCCACCTGCCTTCAGCAAGTCAGCTCGGAACGATGGCGTGGACTTCCGTACGCGGCGAGCCATCGCGCAAAAGAAAAGGCCCTTCAGATGAAGGGCCTTTTCGATGCGTTGCGGCGGAGCTTACTTCGCGCTGGTCGAGGCGGCAGCCGGGGCAGCGGAGGTGCTCGACGAGGCCGGAGCCTGGTCGCTGGTGTCTTCCAGCGACGGCGGCTTGATGCCGGCTTCCTGTTCCGGGGTCTGGTCCGGAGCCCAGCTCAGCGGCAGGTACACGTCGAACTCGGCGTACTGCTTCACTTCGTCGCCCTGCTTCACTTCCGGCTTGGCTTCGATGTCGTAGAAGCGGTTCACCACTTCGTCGAACTTGTAGCCGTGGGTCTGCGCATAGGCCTTCAGCAAGTCGCGGGTCTGCGGCACGCCGGCGGCGGTGCCACTCCACACGGCCTTGAGGGCCGGGCCACCGAAGGCCAGGAAGGCGCGCACGTCGTTGTCGACGATCAGACGGCCGAAGCGGTCATGGCCACCCGGGGTGTTGTCGGCAGCGGCGGCAGGAGCCTCGGCGCTGGTGCTGGCGCCGGCGGCGGTCGCCAGTTCCGGAGCCTTGGCCGGGGCCAGCTCGACGGTCTGGCCGCCGACGTTCAGGCTGGTCGCGCTGATCGGCATGGCCACGTCGAACGTGTAGTTCTGGTCGCCGTAGTTGGTGGTGAAGATGACGCGCGGACCGGTGGTGGTCACGCCCAGCTTCTTGGCGGCAGCCTGGATCTGGCCGACAGCCTTGTCGGTGGCGTCATTGAGGGCCTCGAGGCCGCCCTTGCGCTCGATCGAGGTGGACACCAGCAGCACCGGGGTCGGCTGAGTCTGCTCGATGTACGGGATCAGCTTGCTGTAGTCGACGTTCTGAACCGACGCCAGCACGTTCTGCAGGTTGTTCAGGGTGAACTGGATGAAGGCATCCGGGTCGCCGTGAATGTACAGGCTGGAGTAGCGGTTGATCAGGTTCATGCCGTAGTCGACGTCATACGACCAGGTGACCTTGGTCAGCTGGCCACGGCTGCCCTGGCGCTCGAGATCGAGCGTGAAGTGCTTGTCGTTGCCGCGCCAGTCGTTGTCCAGGTTCCACACGATGGACGCCTTCTTGGCGGTCGAGTCGATCTTGTCGAAGCTCGGATCAGCCGAAGCGATCGTCAGCTTGCCAGTACCGACCTTCTCGTCTTCGCTGGTCCAGGTCAGCTCGGCGCCCGGACCGTAGGGCTTGCCGGAGAAGTCATACTTGACGTTACGGTCATACTCGCGCTGCACCGAATATTCCGGGAAGCGGCGGAAGTTGTTCAGCACGTCATAGACCTGACGCATGTCCTTGCCGACGACCAGCGAACGGTCCACGTGACCGCTGCCAGGCAACACAAACCCCACCACCACCGCCACCACGGCGACGATGATCAGGGCAACAATAAATTCAAGAACACGCATCATTACAGGGTTCTCCGCACGTCTCTCTGTATACGGCACAAGGCTGTCGCCGGAGACCGGCCCGCCACGGGAGATTCCCGAAGAAATCGCTGCATGACAGGGGGTCGGCCGGCGCCGAAGTTACCGATACTACTTGCTCGCGCGCCTGAACGCCATCGGGCCGTAAAGACTGCCCGACGGCCATTCCCCGGGGTACGGCGGGGGTCCGGCCGGACCCCGGCCCGGGGCTCAGACGATGCCCAGTTCCAGGGCCTTGAGGACCGCGCGGGTGCGGTCGCGAACGCCCAGCTTGGAGAGGATGTTGGACACGTGGTTTTTCACCGTTCCCTCCGCCACTTTCAGGGAGTTGGCGATCTCCTTGTTGCTGTAGCCGCCGGACAGCAGGCGCAGGATCTCGGTCTCGCGCTCGGTCAGGGGGTCGGGCTGCTCCAGGCTGGTGAACTGGTTCTGCATGCGCCCCACCCCGGCCAGCAGGCGCTGGGTGACCATCGGGGCCACCAGCGAGCCGCCGGCCGCCACCGTGCGCACGGCCTCGACCAGTTGCTCCAGCGAGACGTCCTTGAGCAGGTAGCCGCGGGCGCCGGCCTTCAGGCCCTGCAGCACCAGTTGGTCGTCGTCGAAGGTGGTGAGGATGATGGTGGGCGGCAATTCATTGCGGGCGGACAGCGCCTGCAGCACTTCCAGCCCGCTCATGTTGGGCATGCGCAGGTCCAGCAGCACCACGTCGGGCTTCACCCGAGGAATGTCCTGCACGGCCTGGGCGCCATCGGCGCATTCGGCCACCACGCGGATGTCCTCCGCCAGATCCAGCAGTGAACGGACACCCTGGCGAACCAGGTTCTGGTCATCAACAAGACAGACGGAAATCATCGCGGATCCTCGAAACATTGGTGGCCTGCGTGCGATGCCCGCGGCCAGCGGGAGATAGAGTCCATTCCATGTCTACACATAGTCCGCGTTGCTCACCTGAGCGCGCCGGGGACGGGAGCGTGGCGCAGCGCCTGACTGGCTGTCAGGTCAAGCCGCGCGCCGCTTCCTGGCGCGCTCAGGCGAGCAACCCTCCGGGCCGGGTTTGTTTGCCCCCGATCCGGCGTCATCACTCGGTCGTGTATCGACATACACTCCCTCGTTCTTCCTGGTCTCGCGGGCAAACAACTCCCGGCGCAGACCATGTGTAGGCATGAAATGGACTCTGACGATGCTGCTATCCAAGCAGCACATATTTTGGCACGACCAAACGACGGGACATGAACCCCCGCCGTCCTAAACCATGCCCAGAGCGGGCGGTTCAAACCGTGACGGGGTATGCGCCAACTCGGGCACCTCGCCCAGCGGCAAGCGTACGGTGAGCGCGAAGCCCTGGGCCAGCGCCGGGTCCACCGTAACGCTACCCTCGAATTCGTTCAGGCGCTCGCGCATGCCCGACAAACCGTTGCCCGGCTTGAAGTTTGCCGCGCCCCGGCCGTCGTCGCGCGCGGACAGTTCCAGCAGATTCGCGTTGACATAGTCAAAGCGCAGCCACAGGTTGCGCGCCGCGGCATGCCGCGCCGTGTTGGTGATGATTTCCTGCGCACATCGCAACAGCACCTGGGCCCGACGCGGATCCTCCACGCTGAAGCGCGGCGGCGTTTCCACGTGCACGCGCAGGCCAGGCACGCCTTCGATCAGGCTGCGCAGCGCCTGGGTGAGGTCGATCGCATCATCCTGGCGCAGCTCGCTCACCACCTCGCGCACGTCCGAAAGCAGGTGCTTGGCGGTGACTTGCGCCTTATGCACGTGCTCGGCCGCCTGCGGATTGACCAGGTGGCTGGCCACTTCCAGGTTGAGGCTGAGCGCCGTCAAGTGATGGCCGACCAGATCGTGCAGGTCGCGCGCGATGCGCATGCGCTCGGCGATGCGGGTCGACTCGGCCAGCAGGGCTCGGGTCGCGCGCAGTTCGGAGTTCAGCCGGCGCTGCACCTCGCGCTCCTCGGCCTGCAGGCTGGCGATCATCGAGGTGAAGAACACCAGCGCGGAGATGCCCAGGTACATGCACACCTGCAGGAATGCAGTCACGATCGTCCAGCCCATGTAGCTGGCGATGATCGGGATCAGCATCAGGTTCTGCAGCAGCATCCACATCAGCCCTGCCCCGACCGGCAGCTGCCACGGCAGCACCACCGCGATCACCAGCATCAGCATGGCCGACAGGCCGCTCTGGCTGAACCAGCCCATCGCCACCGCCGACCCCGTCAGCACCACCAGGCCCAGAAGTTGGACGACCGAGGGGTAGCCGGTCTGCCGCGTCATGCCCGAGCGCCGGGTCAGCAGCAGGTAGGTGACGCCGAAGATCAGGTAGGAAAGGATCCAGCCGGAAATATTGGGGTTGCTCCACCACGCATTGACCTGCGCAAGGCCGCCTGGCCCCGACAGGAGCGGCAAGGCCACGCAGAGGTAGGTGAACAGCCCGGTGTACCGAAGCAGCCGGATGTGGTTGATGTTGGACCATGCCATACGCCCATCATCGGCCGGCCGCTGGCGTGGTGCAATGCGTGAGAAGTCATTCCCCGCCCCCTGCCAGAAGCCATGGTGGCTGGCGCTTTACGAAGGTTTTACATGGTGCGCCGTGATATGTGCGCCCGCCGGTCGCGTGCCATAATGCCGCCCGCTAAGCGGGGCCGATAAAACGGCCTTGTCCTCGAACTACGAAAAAGCGGAGCACCGAATGGCACTTGCCATCCGCGACGTGCGAGAGCACGACCTGGATGCCGTACTGGCGCTCAACAACGCCGCCGGCCGCACCATCCTCGCCCTCGACGCGGCGCAGCTGCGCTACTTCTACGATCACGCGGACTATTTCCGGGTGGCCGAGATCGACGGTCATCTGGCGGGATTCCTGATCGCCCTGCGCGAAGGCAGCCAGTACGACAGCCCGAACTACCGCTGGTTTTCCGAGCATTACCCGCAGTTCGCGTACATCGACCGCATCGTCATCGCCAATGCCTACCGCCGCCACGGCCTGGGTCGCATCTTCTATTGCGACGTGACCAGCTTCGCCGAGGTGCGCGTGCCGCTGCTCACCTGCGAAGTGTTCCTGGAGCCGCGCGACGACGTCGTGGTGCTGTTCCACGGCACCTATGGCTTCCAGGAAGTGGGCCAGCAGCGCATGGGCGACACCGGACCCCAGGTCAGCCTGCTGGCCAAAGATCTACCCAGCTACGCCTACGTGCGCGAGACCTACCTGGACCACGGCGGCCTGCCCGACGAACCGTGGCTGACCGAGCGCGAACGCCCTTTCCACCCTGACTCCCCCCAGCGCCGCCTCGCCGGAGAGCGGCGCCCGTGAATGCACGAATGGATACCCAAGACGCCTGCGACCTGCGCTTCGGCCAGGTCGGCATCGCCAACGTGCGCATTCGCCGCGTTGACGCCGCCGCCCTTTGCGATGAACTCGAACGCCGCGTACGCACTGCGCCGCAGCTGTTCTCCCGCGCCGCCGTGGTGCTGGACCTGAGCCACCTGCTCGAGCTGCCTGACGACGGCACGGTCGACGCCTTGCTCGAAGCTGTGCGCAGCGCCGGCATGCTGCCGGTGGGGCTGGCCTATGGCACCAGCGAGATGGAAGCGCTGGCCCTTCGCATGGGCCTTCCGCTCATCGCCAAGTTTCGCGCCGCCTATGAGCCGGCCGACGGCGGCAGCATCGCTCCGCCCGCCCCGCCGGCCGAACCGGTGCGACGCGCCGAAGCGGTGCGCAGCGAACCGGCGCCGCCGGCCGCCGCCCCGCTTGGCGCCCAGTCGATCGACGGCGCCGTGCGCTCCGGCCAGCAGGTCTACGCTCGCGACCGCGACCTGGTCATCAACGGCGTGGTCGCCAACGGCGCCGAAGTCATCGCCGATGGCAGCATCCATATCTACGGCAGCCTTCGCGGTCGTGCGATGGCTGGCGCACAGGGCGATGAGAAGGCGCGCATCTATATTTCCGACTTCCGCGCGGAACTGGTGGCCATCGCCGGCCACTACCGCGTGTTTGAACAAATTCCGAAAGACCTCGAGGGCCAGTCTGTGCGATGCTGGCTCGAAGGGGAAAAACTGCTGATCGCCAAGCTGTGACGATCGCCATTACTACTACAAAGAATCATGCGGAGATGAGCCTTGACTGCTGAGATTATCGTTGTCACTTCAGGCAAGGGTGGCGTGGGCAAGACCACGACCAGTGCCTCGCTTGCCACGGGCCTTGCCATGGCCGGCAAGAAAGTCGCGGTGATCGATTTCGACGTCGGCCTGCGCAACCTCGATCTGATCATGGGCTGCGAGCGTCGCGTGGTGTACGACTTCGTCAATGTCGTGCACGGCGAAGCGACGCTCAAGCAGGCCCTCATCAAGGACAAGCGCTACGAGAACCTCTACGTGCTGGCCGCCAGCCAGACGCGCGACAAGGACGCCCTCACCCAGGAAGGCGTGGAGAAGGTGCTCGAGGACCTCGGCAACGAGGGCTTCGACTACGTCATCTGCGATTCGCCGGCCGGCATCGAGAAGGGCGCCCACCTGGCGATGTACTTCGCCGACCACGCGGTGGTGGTGGTGAACCCGGAAGTGTCCTCGGTGCGCGACTCCGATCGCATCCTCGGCCTGCTCGCCAGCAAGACCCGCCGCGCCGAGCGCGGTGACGGCGCGATCAAGCAGCACCTGCTGCTGACCCGCTACAACCCCGCCCGCGTGGCGGTGGGCGAGATGCTGAGCGTGAAGGACGTCGAGGATATCCTCGGCATCAACGTGGTCGGCGTGATCCCGGAATCGGAAAACGTGCTGGCCGCCTCCAACGCCGGCGTGCCGGTCATCCTCGATGACAACTCGTTTGCCGGCCAGGCCTATAGCGATACCGTGGCCCGCATCCTCGGCGAGGAACGCGTCATGCGCTTCCTCGACGCGCCCAAGAAGGGCTTCTTCCAGCGCGTATTCGGAGGCTGATCGCGATGGGCATTCTTGATTTCCTGAAGCGCAAGCCGGAACCCACTGCTGCCGTCGCCAAGGAGCGCCTTCGCATCATCGTGGCTCAGGAGCGCTCCACGCGGGGCGCCCCCGACTACCTGCCGTTGCTGCGCAACGAGCTGCTCGAAGTGATCAAGAAGTACGTCAACGTCGATCTCGAAGCCATCAACATCAATGTCGAGCGCGACAGCGGACACGAAATCCTCGAGCTTTCGGTCGCGCTGCCCGAAGGCGTCCCCGCCAAGACCGCCTGACCGCAAGGCGCGGGAGCATCCCGCGCCTTGCCGTACCCGCACCACTGCCGCCTTGGGCGGCCCACGTCGTCATGTCACCTGAATCGCCCACCTCCCCCGCCGAAGCCAGTGTGCTGCGCCTCGACGCGACCGGTTTCACCGCAGCCTCGGCTCTACTGGCGCGCTACGGCCTGCGGCTGCACCGCGTCGAAGCGGGACAAGCCATACCCGGCAGCTTCTGGGGCGATGACGAGGCCGGCATCATCGGCACCGACGTCTACGCCCGTGACGACACGCCGGTGCATTCGCTGCTGCACGAAGCCGGCCACCTGATCGTGCTGCCCGCGGAGCGCCGCGCTTCCGTGCACACCGACGCCACCGACTCGATCGACGAGGAGGACGCGACCTGCTACCTGCAGATCGTGCTGGCCGACCAGCTGCCGGGCGTGGGACGCGATCGGCTGATGGCCGACATGGATGCCTGGGGATACTCGTACCGCCTCGGCTCGACGCGCGCGTGGTTCGAACAGGATGCCGGCAATGCATTGCACTGGCTGATCGAGCGCGGATTGCTCACGCCGGAAGGCACGCCCATCTTCGTCGCCTGACACCGATGCGGGGGCCGGCGGGGCGCTCAGCGCGGCTCGGTGATTTCGGTTTGCAGCTCGGTCTCCGCCGTCGGAGCCAGGTGCTGTTGCGCCAGCGGGCGGCGCGTCAGGCGGCGGTACCAGCGCCAGGACAGCCAGCCCACCAGCGACAGCACGGAGGCGCCGAGCGCCAGGTACAACATGCGACCGGACAACCAGGGCGAGATCACGCCAGCCACCACCGCGCACAGCATCAGGCTGAAGAACGCCTGCACCGACGACACGCCACCGCGTCGATGCGGGAAGCGATCGAGCAGCAGCAGGGTCAGCGTCGGGAACGCCAGCTGGATGCCCACGCCGTGCAGCACCAGCGGCAGCATTGACCATGGCAGCACCGGCTCGACCGTCACCAGCCCCATCAGCACGTGCAATCCACAGGCCAGCAGCATCGCGCTGTAGCCCAGGTTCACCGTGTAGGCCACGCTGCGCCGGTTGGCCAGGCGCCCCGACAGCCAGGCGCCGATCATCAGGCCAGCCACCACGGGCAGGAACAGCCACGGGAACCCTTGCGCCGACAGGTGCAGCAGGTCGCGGATGATGTGCGGCGCCGAGGCGATGTACAGGAACAGGCCGGCGAAATTGACGGTGCAGGAGATCAGCAGCGGCCAGAACTGGGGATCCTGCCCGAAGCTGAGGTAGCCGCGCACCAGCGTGCCGGGATGGAACGAGGTGCGCGCCGCGGGCGGATGGGTTTCGTCCAGATAGACCATCAGCGCCACCGCCAGCAGCAGCGTGAAGCCGGTCAGTACCCAGAAGATGCCATGCCAGCCACCCAGGAACAGCAGCTGCGCGCCCACGATGGGCGCGATCACCGGGGCTACGCTGAAGATCATCATCACCCGCGACATCAGTTGCTGCGCGGCCGCGCCCGCCAGGCTATCGCGCACGATGGCGCGCCCGACCACCAGGCCAGCGCCGGCGCACATGCCCTGCAGCGAACGACAGGCCAGCAGCATCCCGAACGAGGTGGAGAGCGCCGCGCCCGCGGACGCCACGGCGTACACCAGCATGCCGGCGACGATGACCGGCTTGCGCCCGATCGCGTCGGAGATGGCGCCGTGGAACAGGCTCATGGCGGCATAGGTGATCAGGTAGACGCTGATCACCTGTTGCAACTGCGCGCTGCCCACGCCGAAGTGCTGACCGATGAGCGGAAACGCGGGGAACACCGCATCGATCGTGAACGGACCGATCATCGACAGCCCCGCCAGCAGCCATGGCAGGCTGCGCCTGACGGGGCGCTGGGTAGAAGTCATGGCGACGGCGACGAAAAGCGAGAGGCGCCGAGTATAGCCCGGCGGCGTCGCCATCCGGGCCATGACGATTGGGCGCCCGACGTGGTGCACTGGCCACGTCAGGCCGGTTTCGCGGGCTACCGGCTGCGCTCTTCCTCGCGCACCTTGCATCGCACGTAGCAGCCGACCGCCAGGATGATGCCCACCATGACGACGCTGCCGCCGATGGCCAGCCAACCAACCGGCTCCAGGAGAATGGCATGCCAAACCGGGTGCATCGGGTTTCCCTCCTTGTCCATGGAATCCGAAACACCCTCGTACACAACGGCAGCCACCCGTGTTGACCTGCATCAGCCCCGCCACCACCGCTTTCGGGGACGCGCGATGACGGCCCGCGACGCATCGGCTAGCATGCTGCCCAGGGGAGATGGCATGCCTCCCGCTTTCGCGCCGCCGCCTGGGTACCAGGACGACACAAGCGAAGGCAAACCACCTTCGGGTTGATGATGCCTGCACCGCCGGATTTTCCGGGGCGCAGGCATGCCTGCTTCCGGTAGTCCTTTGACACGGTGATTCCCCTGCTGCGGACGAAGGGGCGGTCATGAACAGGTTCTGAGGAGACGTGACGTGGGCTTTGCCGGATTCGTGGCCGTTGGCGTGGGTGGCGCACTGGGTTGCTGGTTGCGCTGGACCCTGGGCGTGCTATTCAACCCTGTATTCCCGACCGTGCCGCTGGGCACGCTGGCCGCCAACCTGCTGGGCGGCCTGCTGATGGGCGTCGTGCTGGGCGTGTTCGACCACTTCCAAACCCTGCCGCCGGAACTGCGCTTGTTCGCGGCCACGGGCTTCCTGGGTGGTCTCACTACCTTCTCCACTTTCTCCGCCGAGTCCACGACCCTGCTGTTGCGCCAGCAGTATCTTTGGTTTGGCGGACACGTGGCCCTGCACCTGATCGGCTCCATCACCATGACCGTGTGCGGCATCGCCCTCACCCGCGCTGTGCTGCGTAGCTAGGAGGCTCCATGGAAACCCAGCGCCAAGGCGTACTGCTCAGCTTCTATTGCCACACGCGCGCACGACACGACGGCGTGCTGGTCTACGAGTGGCTGCTCGAGCATGCCAGGCAGCAAGGTGTCGGTGGCGGCTCCGCCTTCCGCGCCATCAGCGGCTTCGGGCGCCACGGCGTGCTGCGGGAGGAGCAATTCTTCGAACTGGCCGATGACCTGGCCATCAAGCTGGAGTTCCTGCTCAGCGAGGCGCAGGCGCGGGCGTTGCTCGAGACGGTGCGCGCCAGCGGTGTCGACGCAGTGTATGCACTCGCGCCCGCAAGCTTCGGGGTGCTGGGAAAGACTCCGGCCAGGGATTGAGGCTGGATCGTCCTGTCGCCCCGCGACGACGATCACGCAACAGCCCAGCCGGCGTGAGAGACTCTGATGGCAGCTTGCGGCGGCATGCCCGTTTCCGCGCATGCCACCAAACTCATCGCCACGCCTCGCGAGGAATGCATGAGCCAGAACTCACTGAAAGCGCGCGCCGCCGGCCTGCTTGAACTTGCCGGGATCCATCTCGACGGCCCCGCGCCCACCGACCTTCGTGTCCACGACGAGCGCATGTTCTCCCGCGTGTTCGCCCACGGCACGCTGGGATTCGGCGAGAGCTACATGGAAGGCTGGTGGGACGCCGAGGACCTGCCCGGCATGTTCACCCGGTTGCTGGGAGCGCGCCTGGACACGGAACTGAAGTCGCTCGATACGCTGATGACGCACATGAAGGCGCGCTTCTTCAATCTCCAGCGCGGCGAGCACGCGTTCGAAGTCGGCCGGACCCACTACGACCTGGGCAATGACCTGTTCAAGGCGATGCTGGGCAAGCGGCTGGTGTATTCCTGCGGCTACTGGGCGCAGGCCGGCAACCTGGATGATGCGCAGGTGGCCAAGCTCGATCTGATCTGCCGCAAGCTGCGGCTCAAGCCCGGACAGCGCGTGCTGGACATCGGCTGCGGCTGGGGTGAGGCGCTCAAGTACGCCGCCGAGGCCTATGGCGTGCAGGGCGTGGGCATCACCGTCTCGCAGGAGCAGGCGGACTACGCCAGCTCCTTGTGCGCCGGGCTGCCGGTGGAGATCCGCCTGCAGGACTACCGTGAGGTCGACGAACCGTTCGACGCCATCTTTTCCATCGGCATGTTCGAGCACGTCGGCGTACTCAACTACCGCACCTATTTCGAGGTGGCGCGCCGCTGCCTGCCCGATAATGGCCTGTTCGTCCTGCACTGCATCGGAAGCAACGGCTCCATCAACCGGCCCGACCCCTGGATCGAGAAGTACATCTTTCCCAATTCCATGATCCCGACCGCGGCGCAGACGGCCACCGCGTTGCAGGACCTGTTCGTGGTGGAGGACTGGCACAACTTCGGCGCCGACTACAGCCTTACGCTGGACGCCTGGCGCACCAACTTCGACACGGGCTGGCCACAGCTCAGCCAGCGCTACGACGATCGCTTCCGCCGCATGTGGCACTACTACCTGGCGGCCTCGGCAGCGGTGTTTCGCAGCCGGCGCAACCAGCTGTGGCAGCTCACGCTGAGCCCGCATGGCGTGGCCGGCGGCTACCGGGTTCCGCGTTGACTTCCGCCCGTTCGGCCACTTATCAGGTGGCGCACAGGCCATGGTGGCCATGGCCGCCGAAGAGGCCATGCGTGTCGCGCCGCAACGGCAACCACAGGGCGATGTACGATGGCCAGCAAACCTCTTCAATGGACTGACGCGCTTCCTGCGCGATGTCGAGAATCAACGGGCCGCCTCGCACTGAGTCGCGCCACCAGGAGTCGTAGTGAGATTGTTCGCCCGCCTTGCCGTCGCCCTCGTCCTCAACCTGCTGCTGGTCGCCACTGCATTTGCGCAGCCGGGACTTTGGGTCGTCAGGCAGGGCGAGGCCACGATCTACCTGTTCGGCACGGTGCATCTGCTTCCATCTGACGCCAACTGGACCTCGCCCGCGTTGGACAAGGCGCTCACCGACAGCCAGCGGCTGAGCATCGAAATTGTCGACGACGACAGCCAGTCGATGCAGGCGCTGGTCATGCAGCATGGCCTGGACATCGGCCACCCGCTATCGACCAAACTGGACGATCGCGACATGCAGCGCCTTGAGAAGGCCGCCGAGGATGCCAAGGTGCCCGGCGGCGCAGCTTCGCTCCAGCCGATGCGTCCCTGGCTGGCCGCCCTCACGCTTACCGTGGCGCCGCTGGTTCAGGCGGGCATGGACCCCAGCCAGGGCGTGGACAAGCGGCTCAAGGCCCGCATGCAGGAAGCCGGCAAGCCGGTCGACGGGCTGGAAACCTCCGAGATGCAGATCCGCATGCTGGCCGACCTGCCCGAGTCGATGCAGCTGGACTTCCTTCGCCAGTCCTTCAGGGATGTCGCCGACGGCCCCGCCAAGATGCGCGAACTGGTCGACGCCTGGCGCCGCGGCGACACCGGCGCCATCGCCAAGGTCGAGGACGAGGATCTGCGCCGGGAAAGCCCGATGCTGTACCAGCGCCTGATCGTCGAGCGCAACGAAGCCTGGGCCAAGACCATCGCCGAGCGGCTCAAACAGCCAGGCGTGAGCTTCATCGCCGTTGGCGCCGGCCATCTCGCAGGCCCCGACAGCGTGCAGGAACAGCTGCACAAGCTGGGCATCACTGTCACCCGCCTGTAAGCGCCCCCTTTTTCCTCGAACGGCGATCCCAGGTCGCCCCCAATACGCGCATGCCCACATCCATCATCGTTGTTGACGACTTCCTCGAAGATCCCATCGCCTTCCGCGCCGCCGCGCTGCAGCTCACTTATCCCGAGCTGCAAGGCTCCTTCCCCGGCCGCAACTCGTTGGAGCGGCTTCCGCTGGACGGCCTGGCCGAATACGTCTCGCACATCGTCGCGGAACCCCTGGCGCTGATGGATCCGCCACAGTCGCACGGCAAGTGCCGCATCACGCTGGCGGCCGACAAGGGCAAGGCGAAGGTGCACACCGATCCCTCGCACTGGTCAGGCGTGCTCTATCTCAGCCGGCCCGAGGACTGCCAGGGAGGCACGGATTTCTACCGCCACCGCCCCACGCAGACCGATCGAAGGCCGCTGAACCATCAGGAGCTGGCCGCCATGGGCTACGACTCCATCGATGCGATGCACCGGGACATCATCGAGAAGGACACCAATGACGACAGCAAGTGGGAGCTCACCATGAGCGTTCCCATGCGCTTCAACCGGCTGGTGCTGCTGCGCCCATGGCTGTGGCACACCGCCGGCAACGGCTTCGGGGATACGCTGGAGAATGGCCGGCTGGTGCACCTGATGTTCTTCGGCGCGCGCCGATGACCGGCGCGGCCGCCAGACCATCCTCTCCCCCGCGGAAGCCAGTTCTGGCACCATCCCCCGGTTAAGCGCGCCGCCCGCGCGCAGGCGAACGACGTAACCGCATGAATCTGCAAGCCAATTTCGAACAGATCCCGCTCAAGGAGTACGCCGAGCGGGCGTATCTCGACTACTCGATGTACGTGGTGCTGGACCGCGCCCTGCCCTTCGTGGGTGATGGCCTGAAGCCGGTGCAGCGGCGCATCGTGTACGCCATGAGCGAGTTGGGCCTGGCCGCCACGGCCAAGCCCAAGAAATCCGCGCGCACCATCGGCGACGTGATCGGCAAGTTCCATCCGCACGGCGATACCTCGTGCTACGAGGCGATGGTGCTGATGGCCCAGCCGTTCTCGTATCGCTACCCGCTGGTCGATGGCCAGGGCAACTTCGGTTCGCCGGACGACCCCAAGAGCTTCGCCGCGATGCGCTACACCGAGTCGCGCCTGAGCCCGATCGCCGAGGCCCTGCTGGGCGAACTCGGCCAGGGCACGGTGGACTGGGTGCCGAACTTCGACGGCACGCTGGAAGAACCGAGCTGGCTGCCGGCGCGCGTGCCGCATGTGCTGCTCAACGGTTCGATGGGCATCGCCGTGGGCATGGCCACCGACATCCCGCCGCACAACCTGCGCGAAGTGGTGAGCGCGTGCATCCGCCTGCTGGATGATCCCGACGCCACCGTCGCCGACCTGTGCGAGCACATCCAGGGCCCGGACTACCCGACCGAAGCCGAGATCATCACGCCGCGCAACGAGCTGCTGGCGATGTACCAGGGCGGCACCGGCACGGTGCGCGCCCGCGCCGTCTACCACATGGATGACGGCAACATCGTCATCACCGCGCTGCCGCACCAGGTGAGCCCGTCCAAGATCCTCGAGCAGATCGCCGCGCAGATGCGCGCGAAGAAGCTGCCGATGGTGGAGGACCTGCGCGACGAGTCCGATCACGAGAATCCGATCCGCCTGGTGGTGGTGCCGCGCTCCAACCGCATTGATGCGGCCGAGGTGATGCAGCACCTGTTCGCCACCACGGACATGGAGAAGAGCTTCCGCATCAACCTCAACATGATCGGCCTGGACGGCCGTCCGCAGGTGAAGGATCTCAAGCGCATCCTCGGCGAGTGGCTGCAGTTCCGCACCACCACGGTGACGCGCCGCCTGGAGCATCGCCTGGCCAAGGTCGAGCGCCGCCTGCACCTGTTGGAAGGCTTGCGCATCGCCTACCTCAACCTGGACGAGGTGATCCGCATCGTCCGCACCGAGGACGAGCCCAAGCAGGTGCTGATGGCGCGCTTCCGCCTGAGCGAGGAACAGACCGATTACATCCTCGAGACCAAGCTGCGCCAGCTGGCCCGCCTCGAGGAAATGAAGATCAATGCCGAGCGCGACCAGTTGGAAGAGGAACGCGCGCGCATCAACGTGCTGTTGAAGTCGCCGGCCAAGCTCAAGGGCCTGATCAAGGAAGAGCTGCGCGCCGACGCCGCCAAGTTCGGCGACGACCGCCGCTCGCCGCTGGTGCAGCGCGAAGCCGCGCAGGCACTGGACGAAAGCGCGCTGGTCGCCAGCGAGCCGGTCACCGTGGTGCTGAGCGCCAAGGGCTGGATCCGCGCCGCCAAGGGCCACGACGTCGACGCCGACGGCCTCAACTACCGCGAGGGCGACAGCCTGCTCGCCGCAGTGAAGGCGCGCACCACGCAGCAGATCGCGGTGATCGACTCCACCGGCCGCAGCTACTCCACGCCGGCACACACGCTGCCCTCGGCACGCGGCAACGGCGAGCCGCTCACCGGTCGCTTCAGCCCGCCCTCTGGCGCGAGCTTCGATGCGTTGGCCGCCGGCGACAACGACACCCGCCTGATCCTCGCCACCGACCATGGCTACGGCTTCGTGACCCGCTTCGAGGCGCTCACCGGCCGGAACAAGGCCGGCAAGCAGATCATCACGCTGGGCGACGGCGCCAAGGTGCTCGCGCCGCAGGTCAGCGCCGATCCGGCGCGCGACCGCATCGTGGTGGTCACCACTGAAGGCCACCTGCTGATGTTCTCGGTGGCCGAGCTGCCGGAACTGGACAAGGGCAAGGGCAACAAGCTGATCGACGTGCCCAAGGCCAAGCTCACGGCGGGCATCAAGGTCGTCGGCGTCGCCGTGGTTACCGAGGGCAAGGGCGAAGTGACGCTCTACGCCGGCCAGCGCAAGCTCACGCTGAAGTGGTCGAGCCTGGTCGAGTACGGCGGCAACCGCGCCACCCGCGGCGGCCTGCTGCCGCAGGGCCTGCGTCGCGTCGAGCGCATCGAGACCACCGGCTGAACCTGCTGCGCCCCATGGCGGGGCGTATCCTGTGCGCGACGACACCACCGCTCCGCGTGATCCGTTGGGGCATTGGCGATACGCGCACAGGGTGCGCTCCACCGTGTGAGGTTCCGGGTGATGAATGGGAACTCGCGGCAGCTTGCAACATCCAAGCAGGACGTGTGCACACCGGCGACGGTGGCGCGTTATAGGCCGCATGTCCCCGGAGTTTTCCCGATGAAGACCATCCGCACCACCGCCGTCCTCGCCACTTGCCTGCTGTCGGCGGCCGCATGGGCGCAGAGCAATCAGCCGTTGAACCTCAAGCTGCCGGCGAACGTGCCGGCCGCCAGCGCCAGCAGCGCGGATCCTGCATCCACCAGCGCCGTCGCCACCGACAGCAAGCCGGCTGAGAATGCACCTGCCGCCACCAGCGGCGCGGCCAATGCTTCCACTACCGCGCAGGCCAACACGGGCGCCAACACGTACGCCAAGGATCCGCCGGGCACCTACTACGGCGACACCAGCGGCGCGCCCGGCCGTGGCTCCCATGCGCAGGCCCAGGCGCCCGGCGTAACGTGCGACGACGCCACCTACAACCAGCCGCAGGTGCATGGCGCCGTCGGCATGGGCGTGGCGTCGGGCAGCCACGTCAGCGGCAGCTACACCGGCGGCGTCGTTTCCCTCAGCCAAGCCTTCGGCAGCTGCGAGCATCCCTCCGGCGGCATGAGCATCTCGGTGGGCGGCACGTCGAGTCACTACGGGCACTGAGCTGGCTGCCCTGCGAGGCGCTTACACAGGTACGCCATTCCCGCGAACCCCGTGAAGGGGGCAAGCGCGGGAGTCCGACGTCCTTCTAATCTGCGACGCGCAAAAGGCACTGGATCCCGGCTTTCGCCGGGATGACGGAGAGGGGCCTCAACGTTCCAGCGAGACTGCCGGCCCGGTCTTCGGCGTCTGCATGCGGAAGTGTCTGATCCACGGGTTCCAGGGGTCGAAAGTTCTTGGAAAGGCGCGGCCGCCAGACTGGCCACATGGTTTACTGTCATATTTCCATGCGCCAGCCGTGCGGCTTTGCGTTTCTGTCCCGCCGTAACGGAGCCTCCCTGTGATCCAGAACGTCGAGTTCCGCTTCGAGGGCGGCCGCAGCGGTGTGCTGCTTATTCACGGCCTGACCGGCACGCCGACCGAGATGCGCCTGTTGGGCAAGGGTCTCAACCGCGCCGGATACACCGTCTACGGCATGCAGCTGGCCGGCCATTGCGGCTCGGTCGAGGACCTGCTCAAGACCGGTTGGCGCGACTGGTACGCCAGTGTGGAAGCTGCGGCCGAGCAATTCCGCCATGAGGTGGACCACCTGTTCGTGGCCGGCCTGTCGATGGGCGCGGTGCTGGCGCTGAAGCTGGCCGCCGAGCGCCCGGAGTGGGTGAAGGGCGTGGGCGTCTACGGCGCCACCTTCCGCTATGACGGCTGGGCGATTCCGTGGTTCGGCAAGTTCTCCTTCCTGCTGCCGCTGCTGCACAAGTTCGGGATCGGCAAGCACCGCATGGTGCACGAGGGCGAACCGTACGGCATCCGCGACGAGCGCCTGCGCGCGCAAATCAGCTCGGCCATGCTCAGCGGTGACAGCGCCGCGGCGGGCCTGCCCGGCAACCCATGGCCGTCGCTGGCGGAGATGTACAACATGGCGGCTGTGGTGAAGCGCGAATTGCCCAAGGTCACCGCGCCGTGCCTGATCGCGCACGCCACCGAGGACGACGTCGCCAGCCTCGAGAACGCCTACCTGGTGCAGCGCTCCGTGTCCGGTCCGGTGGAAACGCTGTGGCTGGAAGACAGCTATCACATGATCACGGTGGATCGTGAGCGTCGCCTGCTGACCGACCGCTCGGCCGAGTTCTTCCGCCAGATCGCCGCCTCCTACGAACCTGCCGCGCGCGCTGCGGCTTAAGGGCTCCCGATGAGTCCGCTGGTCGTCACGCTGTGGCTGCTCAACGTCACCCTGGATACCGTCGGCCAGCTCGCCTTCAAGGCGGCGGCCGGCGATCCGCGCGCGGGTGACGGTCTCGCGCGCTGGAAGTACATGCTGGCGCGTCCGTGGATCTGGATCGGCGTGAGCTCCTATCTAGCCGAATTCCTGGTGTGGATCGCCTTCCTCTCGCTGGTGGACCTGTCCGAAGGCGTGCTGCTGGGCTCGATCAACATCGTGGTGATCATGATCGCCGGCCGCATCCTGTTCAAAGAAAAGCTGACCCCTCTGCGCGTGACCGGCATGCTGCTGGTGACCGCCGGCGTGGGCATCGTCGGCCTGGCCGGTGGAGGCTGACCCCGTGAATCGCGCACGCTTCTACGCCATTGGCTTCACCGTCCTGGTGCTGTTCGACACCCTGGTGCAGCTCAGCTTCAAGTACGCCGGCAACCACGCGTTTCCGCCCGAGGCCAACTGGGCCTGGATCGTGCGCGTGTTCGGCCATCCTTGGATTTACGTCGCGGTCATCGGCTACATCGGCAACTTCTTCACCTGGATGACCTTGCTGAAGCACGCGCCGATCGGCCCCGCCTTCGCCGTGACCCACCTGGAAGTGGTCAGCGTGATGCTGTTCTCCATGTGGCTGTTCCAGGAGCCGCTGACCTGGCCTCGCGTGATTGGCGCCGCCACCATCGTGGCCGGCATCGTCTGCCTCGCGTTTGCCGAGAGCCAGGCGCATCCCGAAAACGACGCACCGACCGAAGCGAAGGGTGCGCTGGGCGTCGCTGCGGGAGATTGACGTGACCCGCGAGCTGCCGCCCACTGCCGGTCTGCCGCTCCGCCTGACTGACCTGTGGCCCGGCCGCGCGCCGTTCGCAGAGCGCGTGGCTGCATGGCTCGACGTCGAACAGCTGCAGCTGGAATGTTCCGGCACCGCGGCCATGGTGGTGGCGTTGAGCGCCATGCACCGGATGCGCCCGCAGCGCGACGAGGTGATCGTGCCGGCGTGGACCTGCCCGCTGGTCGCGCTGGCGATCCATCGCGCCGGACTCAAGCCGCGCCTGTGCGACCTGGCCCCTGACCATTTCGACATGGACACGGCCGAGCTCGCCGCCCTCGCCGGCGCGCGCACCCTGGCGATCGTCCCCACCCACCTCGCCGGCCGCGTGGCCGATGTGAACGCCGCGCTGGACGTGGCGCATCGTGTGGGCGCCTATGTGCTGGAAGACGCCGCCCAGGCGCTCGGCGCGATGCAAGGCGGACGCAGCGTCGGCCTTACCGGCGATGCGGGCTTCTTCAGCCTCGCCGTCGGCAAGGGCCTGACCCTGTTCGAAGGCGGCCTGCTGCTGACCCGCGACCCGGTGCTGCGGGACGCCTTCCAGGCCAGCCGGCGCGAACTGATCCAAGACGATGCGCGGATGGACTGGCAGCGCGCGCTGGAGCTGATCGGCTACGCCCTGGTCTACCGCCCTTCCCTGCTGCCCTGGGCGTATGGACGACCCTTGCGCAAGGCGCTGGCGAGCAACGATCCGGTGGCCGCGGTGGGCGACGACTTCGGCCCGGACATTCCGCTGCACACAGTCAGCAACTGGCGGCAGGCGGTGGGCGCGCGCGCACTCGCACGCCTGCCCGACTTTCTCGCCGCCACCCGCAAGCAGGCATTGCGGCGCGTGGCCAGGCTGCGCCAGCTGCCCGGCCTCACCGTGTTCGACGATGCGCCCGGCCAGCAGGGCGTGTGGCCGTTCCTGCTGCTTACCCTGCCCAGCGAGTCCGCGCGCGACGAGGCGCTGCGCACGCTGTGGACGGCGGGACTGGGCGTGAGCCGCCTGTTCATCCACGCCCTGCCCGACTACGGCTACCTGCGCGACATCGTGGGTGATGCGTCACTGCCCAACGCCCGCAGCTTCGCCGCGCGCTCGCTCACCATCACCAACAGCCCGTGGCTGGATGAGGCAACCTTCGAGCGGATTGCCGGGGTGCTTGAACGCGCCATCGCGGGCTAGGGAGTCGTGCGGCCTTCGCCGAAAGGTGCTCGCACATGGGCCGCGCTTCTACAACGTGGAGCGATGGTCAACATCGGCGTGTGAGTGCCGCCCACGCGCGAGGAACAGCAGCGCGCCCACCGCAAGGCTTACCCCGGGGCCGATCAATGAAAGGCCCACGCCCGTAGGCACCGCCACGCCCAGCATGGTCACCGCATTGGTCGCCGCATGCATGAGCACGCAGAGCAGGATGCTGCGCGTTCCACTGTAGAGCCAGCCGAACAGCAGGGCGTTGCCCATCACACCCAACAGGAAGGGTGCAAACTGCCCGTGGTACTGGCTGACGCCGGGCATCCAGAACAGAGGCAGATGCCACACCGCCCAGATCGGCCCGATCAGCAGCGCCGCACGCGCCGGCCCGATCACCGGGCCCCATTCCTCCTGCAGGATGCCGCGCCACCCGAACTCTTCAAGTCCGCCACCGATGATGGTCATGGCCAACAGCAGCGGAAACACATACCACGGCCTGATCGCGATCGCTTCCATGACGGAAGGGCGCAAGGCCACCGCCACGCCGAGCGCGACGAAACCCAGGATGATCGGCAAGCCCAGCGCGAACAGGTACCACGGCGGCCCTACCCGCCAGTTCAGCACGCGCCGGTTGAACTCGCGCAGCACATCGCTGGACCGTGTCAGGCAGACCGCCACATAGGCTGCGATCGTCGGCCCCAGTCCACCGATGACGTACAAGCTCATGAATGGCCATTGGCCATAGCGTGTGAGCCCTGCCTGCGACAGAGCCACCAGGCTCCACCACGCCACCCAGGTAATGGCGAAGGCGGTGACCAGATACAGCAAGGCGCGTCGGCTGGAGGGAAGAAGCTGGGACATGGCGGTGTATCGCCTCTCGCAGTCGCCGGATGGAGCCGGCACTCGGGCTCGGAGCGACGCCCCCTCGTCGCCGCCGCGCGATGGTTTCGCCTGCCGCTTACACGCTGCTTTCCGCGATCGCCGCCAGAAGGCGCGTATTGAATTCGCGCTGCTGCGCCTGCCAGGCGTCCAGCTCGCTCTGCGGCACCGGCTCCTGGCCATCCATGCCGCTGAGCAGGCGCTTCCACCACGAGCGGTACTGATAGGCGGACACTTCGCCGTTGATGTCACTGGCCACGATGCGGCCGCGCAACGCCTCGATGATGGCCATGGCGTGGGATTCCTCCAGCCGCCCCTGGTCCCAGTTGGTGCGCGCGGTGTCGACGCTGAAGGCGTCCTTGTCGATCGACAGGTAGGTCGGCTGCGGCGCCTGGCGCAGCTGGCGCACGAAGGCGCAGGTCAGCGCCTCCGGATCCTCGAAGCGGCGGAACGCGTCAGACAGGCCCAGCTTGGCCGCCCAGTCCACGTTCACGTCCATGCACCAGTAGCTGAGCTTGCCTGCCTGCAGCGGTCGCAGGTAGTTCTCCCACGCGTGCTTCGCGCCGATGTCGCCGGAGGTGATGCCCACCACATGCACGTGGCTGACGTACGGCAACATGGCCACGCGGCGCACCCACGAACCGCAATGGATGCCCCAGGGGAAGCGCATGTTGTCAGGGTGGTTGTCGAACACCACCAGTTGGAACGGTCCGCGCGCGCGCTGGCGTTCGACCAGCGGCCAGGTGAGGTGGTGATAATCGCCGGACCCCATCAGCACGGTGCCGTAGTTCGCCGGCAGTCGCGTATCGAGGTAATCACGCAGCTTGTTAAAAGTGCGCAGGGTGCAACCGAAGCGGATGTCCTCCTGCCACTCCGCGAGCGCAACGGTGGTGGCGCCCGGAATCTCGCCGACCGCGCCATCGAAATCGAGGATGAGTGGTTCACGCCTTGTCATGCGCTGCCCATTGGCTGTCGCTTTCGAAGAACCGGCCCAGGCGCCGCGCCACGGTGCGCAACAGCGGGTTGCGCAGATAGATCGCATGCCGGGTCAGGGTGAATTGTGCACCCAGATACGACTTGATTTCAGGATCGGTCCACCCGGCCACGTAATGCTTCAGGCCCTGTTCGCGAGCGTAGGCCAGGTTGTGGAACCAGCTGGTGAAGTACAGGTTCTGCTCACGCGCCTGCGGATAGGCAAAGCCGACGTATTTGTCGATCAGTTTGTCGCCGACCACGAAGCACAGGTTCCACCCGATCATGGCGCCCTGATGGCGGTAGACGAACGCCACGCCGCCGGTCGCTGCATCGCGCAGCACGGCGGCGAAGAAATCGCGACTGAGCTTGTCGAAGTGGATTTCGCTCTGCGCATACACGTTCTCGTAGAGCGCGTAATACGCATCGACCACGGCGTCATCGGCGAACAGCGCATCGCCGCAGCGCACGGTCTCCACCTCGACTTCCTCACGCTTGCGCAGTTTGCGACGGATGTCCTTGCGGCGACCGGAGGACAGGCGCGCGAGGTACTCCTCCTCGCTGGCGAAATCGATCGACACATAAGCCAGCGCCTGCCCCTCCAGCAGCAGGAAACCCTGGGACTCGCACGCGCTGGCGAAGCGGTGGCACCAGTCGGCAGTATCCTCGTCGAACAGCGGCGAGGCCTGCGGGATGTCCTTGACGATCAGCAGCCGCTGGCGGCGCCCCAGTTGGCGGCGCAGCGCGCTGGCCAGCGCCGCCGGTTCCGCCTCCGGCGGGAACAGCGCGTACTCGGACACGGTGGTGCCCACGAACGCAGTACGCCAGCGCAGCAGGCGCCCCCACCAGCGGTATCCCGGCGCTCGCACCACCTTGTCCCGCGCCTCGGCGTCGGCGGTGGTCAGCAGGTCGAACGGCGCCACGAAGGCCGGCGTGCCGGCGGCCTCCATCACGTTGAATCCGATCGGGGGATGCTCGACAAACCGGGCGATCAACGCGTCCGGCTCGAGCTGGTTGAGGTACCGCACTAGGTAATTCCACTGGACCCAAGGCCATAGGATACGACTCCTTGGGCGCAGCCGTGCACGGTCTTGCGGCGCGCGCGACCCCATAAGGTTGGTGAAAGGCAGCCCGAGGAGGATCGACCTGCCCTCCGATGTTGCGTCGGCAATCTGGACATTGCCCTGATGGTTCGTCAGGCTTGGCAAAGGGCATCGACGCGATGCCCAGTGACCTCGGCGCCAAGGAATCCAGGAAAGCAGACATGAGCAACGTTCAGCAGGAAACCTTCGACATCATTGCCAAGCAGGCCAAGATCGAGCTGGACACGATCAAGCCCGATTCCACCCTGAAGGACCTGGGTATCGCCTCCCTGGATGCCATCGAGGTGATCTTCGACATCGAGGAGCACTTCAACATCAACCTGCCCAACGAGGACACCGACATGGAGCACGGCACGGTCAGTCAGCTCGTTGAAGCGATCGAGCGCCAGCTGGCGCAGAAACCTGCCAACGAATAACGCCATGCGCCGTCTCGTCATCACCGGCATGGGCGCCATCTGCGCGCTGGGCCACGACGCGCCTTCCGTGTGGAAGGCGATGTCCGAGGGCCGTTCGGGCATCGGTCCCATCCACCACATCCAGCCGGGCCAGTTGCGCAACGGCGGCATCGCCGCCGAAGTGAGCAACTACGATCCCGCCAATTTCTTCGACGAGGCGCGCCGCGCCCTGCTGGACCCGTTCAGCGAGTACGCGCTGATTGCGGCCAACGAGGCGATCCGCCAATCCGGCATCCGTTTCGAGGGCGAGGCCGCCGAGCGCACGGCCGTGGTGATCGGCAGCGGCGTAGGTGGCGAGACCACCCGCGATGACCTCTACGAGCGCCTCTACGGCGAACACCAGGGTCGCTTCCACCCGTTGGGCATCGTGCGCATGATGATGAATGCGCCGGCCAGCCAGGTCAGCATGGTCCACGGCATCACCGGCCCCGCCTTCGTGGTGGCCAGCGCCTGCTCTTCGTCCAACCACGCCTTCGCGCAGGCCGCGATGATGATCCGTTCGGGCATGGTCGACGCCGCCGTGGTCGGCGGCACCGAGGCCTGCATCACGCTCGGCACGCTGCGCGCGTGGGAAGCCATGCGCGTGCTGGCGCCCGACACCTGCCGCCCCTTCAGCAAGGGCCGTCGCGGCTTGGTGCTGGGCGAAGGCGCCGGCATGTACGTGCTGGAAACGCTGGAGTCGGCGCAAAAGCGCGGCGCCCAGATCCTGTGCGAGCTGGTCGGCACCGGCATGAGTTCGGACGCGGGCGATATCGCCGCGCCGTCGGACATCGGAGCCGCCGCCGCGATGAACGCTGCGCTGCGCGATGGCGGCATCTCGCCGGACCAGGTCGACTACATCAACGCACACGGCACCGGCACGGCGGCCAACGACAGCACGGAAACCAAGGCGATCCATCGCGTGTTCGGCGCCCACGCGCACGAACTGGTGGTGACCTCGACCAAGCCCATGCACGGCCATGCCCTGGGCGCCGCTGGCGCGCTGGAACTGGTCGCCGCGATCGGCGCGATCCAGGACGGCATCGTGCCGCCCACGCTCAACTACCTGGAGCCCGACCCGGCCTGCGACCTGGACTATGCGCCCAACGAGGCGCGCGACATGAAGGTCGATGTGGCCATCAGCAATTCATTCGCCTTCGGCGGGTTGAATGCGGTGGTGGCGATTCGGCGAGCTCCGTAAGGATCCAGTCGCGCACCCGGTGCGCGACCGGCGCTCAGGCCAATCTCGGCAGGATTTCCTCGCGACTCAACCGCGCAATCAGCAGCTCGCCCGGGGCCGCCGGGTCGACCCAGCACACCGCCTCAATCTCGGCGCGCGGTTCAAACGGACCTTCGGCGGCGACTTCGTACACCTCAGCCTCGACCACATGTCCGGGCTCGTTCGCGGCCGGCGCGCTGAACCGACCCAGCCAACGCGCCCCCTCCCGCTGCATGGCGCAGCCCAGTTCCTCGTGCAACTCACGCGCCAGCGTGTGCAGGTCGTCGGCATCGTCCGCGTCGCGCTTGCCGCCCGGCTGCTGCCAGACCGTGGCGCCGCGCTTGCGCACCATCAGCACGCGTCCCCGTTCGTCGCGGATCACCGCCGCGACGATGTGTATCGACTTCACTATGGTCACAGCCGCGAGTACGCCCACGACTGCATGCGACCGTCCCGGTACGGCATCACGCCGTGGAACGGGCGCGGGTCGCCGTCGAACACCAGCGGCAGGAAGTGGCGGTCGCCCTCCCACATCGGCAGCTCCATCAGGCGATCCAGCGGCACCCATTCGAGCGTGCCCTCGTGATTGGCGGTCAACGGCGTGCCGCTGTAGCGATCGATCACGAAGATGAAGCCCAGCCAGTCCTCGCCCTGCTTGCCGAAGCCGGGCCAGTTGAGCGTGCCGCGCAGCGACATCGACTCGCAGGTGATGCCCGCCTCTTCATGAATCTCGCGGCGCATGCAGGTGGCGATGTCTTCGCCCGGCTCCATCTTGCCGCCCAGGCCGTTGTACTTGCCCAGGTGCTGGTCGTCCGGGCGCGAGTTGCGGTGGATCATCAACACCTGCCCGCCATCGGGCGACAGCACATAGCCGAGCGTGGCGACGATAGGCGTATAGGGCATGGGTTGGCGGCGCCTGGGGGAAAAGGACAAGTTTAAGCCATGCCGTCGTCGGGCTTGCGCCGATCGCACCGACCCGGCGACCATCTGGGGTATGCCCGCGTCCTCGATCCGACGTCCGCTGCCCGGCCGCCTGCCCTGGCTACTGCTAGCAACGTTGCTGTTGCTGGGCGGCGCGGCCGGCTGTTCGCGCCAGACGCTGCCGGTGGACAGCAGCGAGCGTGTGTTCGAGAACCAGAATTTCCGCGTGGTCAGCATCGACCTCAAGCGCGAGACGCTCAGCCTGCACTGGAAGGATCCGGAGAGCGGCGAGCCCTTCGGCAACATCAACGCGCTGCGCCAGTGGGGCATGTCGCACGGTCGGCGCCTGCTGTTCGCGGCCAATGCGGGCATCTACGACCGCCAGTTCGCGCCGCTGGGCTTGCACGTGGAAAACGGCAAGACGGTCGTGCCGCTCAACCTGGCCCATGGCAACCCGGCCTCGGGCAATTTCTCGCTATTGCCCAATGGCGTGTTCGCCGTCTATCCCGATGGCCATGCCGCCGTGTACACCAGCGCGGACTTCAAGAAGCTGGGCAAGCCCACGCGGTGGGCCAGCCAGTCCGGCCCGATGCTGGTGATCGACGGCAAGCTCAACGACCAGTTCATCGACGATTCCAACAGCCTCAAGTGGCGCAGCGGCGTGTGCGCGAAGTCGCCGCACCAGGTGGTGTTCGCGGTGAGCGAGGCCCCGGTGAACTTCCACACGTTTGCGCGCCTGTTCAAGGACGAACTGGGCTGTCGCGACGCGCTATACCTGGACGGCACGATTTCGCAGTTCTACGTGGACGGTGAAGGCTATGCCGGCGCGCCCACGTTCATGGTCAAGCCCTACGCCGGCATTTTCGCGGTGTTCGCCCAGCCAACACCCTGAGGCTAGCGGCATGCGCCGCCAGCCTTTTCCGTTTCACCACCACCCAACACGGACCGAGCTCCACGCGCCATGAATCCACCACGACGCTTCCGTTGGCTTCGCTATTTGCTGGGAACCCTTCTCATCCTCATCGTCGGCGTGTTCGCCGCCGGTTGGTATCTGCTCGCTGGCAGCCGTGCACGGCTGGACGGCGAGGTCCACCTCGCCGGGCTCAAGGACGCGGTGGCGATCAGCCGCGATTCGCTCGGCACCGTCACGCTGCAAGGCAAGAGTCGCGATGACCTGAGCTATGCGTTGGGTTACGTCCACGGCCAGGAGCGTTACTTCGCCATGGACCTGATGCGCCGACTGCCCGCCGGCGAACTGTCCGAACTGGTCGGCGCGAAGGCGCTGGACACCGACCTCAACCATCGTCGCCACCGCCTGCGCGCCGTGGTCGAGGCCGCGTATGCGGCGCTGTCGCCAGAACAGAAGCGAACGCTGGACCTGTACACCGCGGGCGTCAACGCCGGCCTCGCCGACCTGCACGTGAAGCCCTGGGAATATCTGCTGCTCAACGCCAAGCCACAGGCCTGGCGTCCGGAGGACTGCTTCCTGGTGATCGCGGCGATGTACCTGGACCTCAATGGTGACGGACGCAACGAGCGTGAGCTGCACATCGCCGAACTGCGCTCGGCCGTGCCACCGTCGGTGGCGGACTTCCTGCTGTCGCCCGACCCGGACTGGGAAGCGCCGCTGCAGGGTGACCTGTCACGACCGCCGGTGATTCCGGCGGCGGACGTGTTTGACCTGCGCCAGCAGCAGCCTACGACCCAGACCGACAACAGCGCGCTCACCGCGGCGCTGATGCCGGCGCTCGACGCCGCGCGTCCCGGCAGCAACAACTTCGCCGTGGCGGGCAGCCTCACCGAAACCGGCGCGGCCATTCTCGCCAACGACATGCACCTGAGCCTGCGCGTGCCCAACATCTGGTTCCGCGTGCGGCTGCGTTATCCCGATGCCGGGGCGCCTGGCGGCCAGCGCGATGCCAACGGCGTCTCCCTGCCCGGCACGCCAGCGCTGGTGGTCGGCTCCAACGGCCAAGTGGCCTGGGGCTTCACCAACAGTTATGGCGACTGGCTCGACTGGGTGCGCGTGCAGCGCGATCCGAACGACGCCACCCGCTACAAGGTGCCCGAAGGCTGGGCCAGCATCGAGACGCATGACGAGGTGATCCGCATCAAGGACGCACCCAGTCAGACCCTGCGCGTGGAAGACACGCGCTGGGGCCCGATCATGGCCAAGGATGTCGACGGCACGCCGCTGGCGCTGGCCTGGATCGGCAATCGCGCGCACGGCTACAACCTCGGCGTGATGCAGCTTGAACACGCCGACAGCGCGCATGCGGCGCTCGACATGGCCTCGACCATGGGCATGCCGCCGCAAAACCTGCTCGCCGCGGACAGCGCCGGGCACATCGGCTGGACCATCACCGGCAACAGCTTCCCGTTGCGCAAGGGTTTCGATCCGCAGCTGCCGGCCGACTGGTCGACGCCGGATACCGGCTGGGTCGGCTGGGCCGAACCCGCGCAGCGACCGCGTATTGAAGATCCCGCCGACGGCCGGCTATGGACGGCCAATAACCGCAACGTGGATGGCGTCGCGCTGGAGCAGCTTGGCAATGGTGGCTACGACCTGGGCGCACGTGCGCAGCAGATCCGCGACGACCTGCGCGGACGCAGCAGTTTCTCCACCGGCAACCTGCTCGACATCCAGCTCGACAATCGCGCGGTGCTGCTGACCCGCTGGCAGCGCCTGTTGCAGGACACCCTGGCCGGCACCAGCGATCCAGGCCTGGAGCAGTTGCGCCAGCTCACCGCCCAATGGAGCGGTCGCGCCGCGCCGGAGAGCGTGGACTACCGCCTGGTGCGCGAATTCCGCGACAAGGTGAAAGAGGCCGTGCTGGCGCCGTTCGTGGCGCGCGCGGTGGCCAAGCACGGCGACTTCAGCTGGCCGGGCATGATCGATGCCGAGGCGGCCGTGTGGGCGCTGCTGCGTGATCGCCCGACGCACCTGCTCGATCCGAAGTACGACAACTGGAATGCCTTGCTCAATGCCGCCGCGCATCAGGTGGTCGACGAACTCGGCAAGCAGCCCGGCGGCCTCGCCGCGCGCAGCTGGGGCGAGTACAACCGCACCAACATCCGCAGCCCGCTGTCGCGCGCCTTGCCGCCGTTCGTCAGTCGCTGGCTGGACATGCCCGACGAGCCCGTCGCCGGTGACCACAACATGCCGCGAGTGGTGTCGCCGGGCTTCGGCGCCTCCGAACGACTGGACGCGATGCCCGGCCACGAGGCGCAAAGCATCCTGCACATGCCCGGCGGCCAGAGTGACAACCCGCTGTCGCCGTATCACGGCGCCGGCCAGGAAGACTGGGTCAACGGCCGCCCGACACCGCTGCTGCCTGGCCCGGAGCAGCACACGCTGACGCTGTTGCCCACGTCGGCCTGAGCGGAAAACCAGCTGCGCGTTCGCACACGAGTTGCGAACGCGCCGTTACATCGGTGAGATCACCTCAGCGTCGCCCTTACTTTGGCCGCACGCCATTGAGCTCGGCCACGGGTTCGCCACCGAAGGTCTTGATCGCCTCGCCGACGGCGAAGTCGGCGACGTTCAACGATGAGGCGCCTTCGTACTGCGCCCAATCGCGCTCCATCGCACGCAACAGTTCCAATCGCGGCGTGTTCGCCAGGGCGCTGTCGTCACGCGACGGGCGGGCGCCATAGGCCTGCGTGAGTTTGGTCTGCATAAGCAGGCAGACCGCCTCTTCCAAGTCGTAGTCGGAACCGCCGTGCGCCGTGACCAGACGGATGGCGCGTGCGGCGTTGGCGCCTTGCCGCCAGTTGCCGCCCTTGGCGTCAAGCATCATGCGGGTACCTTCGTAGCCGACCACGGAAGGCAGGCTGGCGCCGTCCAGTGTGGCGAACAACGTCGGCGGATTCTGGATGGAATGACCCAGTGGACCGAGCCCGATCACGGCTACGCGCAACGAGCCATAGGGAAACGGCATACGCGCCAGCTTTTCCAGCCGCTCCATGACGTCGCCCTGCGCTTGCTGCGCTCTCCATGCGTCGATCGTCGCCTGTTCCTTGGGCGATATTTGATTGCGCCAGAATGTCTCGAAAGCGGCGTAGTGCGATTGCCCTTGCTTGAGTGCACGCACCAGTGCGGCGCTGTTCTCGTAGCTATAAGCGACCCGGTACAGGTCGTTGTAGCTCTTCGCATTGGAGGCAAACACATAGCCCGGCAACAAGGCCCCCGACGTCAGCGGCGCCACGTCCTGCAGCGGCGCCGCCGATTTGAGCTGTGGGAAGGCCGTGATGTCACGGTGCAGCAGGTAGAACAGGAAGTCCGCATACGGCGACGCCACGAAATCCAGCGTCACCTTGCTGCCTGATGCATGGACCGCGGGCTGCGCCGCCTGGGCCAGCCCACCTATCGACAACGCCAACGAGAACAGCACGACACGAAACCCGTGGACCGATACGCCCTGCATATCACCCTCCTTTGGCTCAATGAAGGACGACCCGGCGAGCGGGCCGTCGGTTGCTTGTCTATGCGCCAGCCTGCCGCCGTGGCGGCAGCGATGCTCAGCGGGCTCCGCCACTCCCCGGATGCGATATGAAACGCGGCGGCGTCGCTTCGTCGGCGAACTGCCATGCGCTGAGGTAGGCCAGCTTCAGAATCTTCGCCATCTTGGGATAGTCGATCTTCTCGGCGGTATCGCTCGGATGGTGGTAATCCAGATGGAAACCGGTGAACCACCAGAACGCCGGCACGTTGTGCAGCACGAACGGGAACTGGTCGGAACGGAAGAACACGTTGAGCGCGTACTCGTGGTCGAAGCGATCGTCGAGCACCAGGCCCACCTGCTGGTTTTCCTTCGCCACGGTGTGCTGGTAATCCGGGCTGTAGGCGGCGCCGATCAGGTTGAGTCGGTTGCTGGTATCGGCGGGCACCTGGATCAGGCCCTCGGTCTGCGGGCTCGGTTGCTCATCGCGCCCGATCATGTCGAAGTTGATCATCGCGCGCGTGGTGTCGAGCGGGCGCAGCGGGTGCGCGGCGAGGTAGTAGGCGCCCAGCAGGCCACGCTCCTCGGCGGCGAACACGGCGAACAGGATCGAGCGCCTGGGCTTTGTCGGGTTGGCGGCGAAGGCGTGCGCCAGCGTGACCACGCCGACCGTGCCCGAGGCATTGTCGTCGGCGCCATGCCAGATCTTGCCGCCCGCCTCGCCATCGTGGTCATGGTGGGCGCTGATCAGGATGGTCTCGGGCGCCAGTTTCGGATCGCTGCCCTCGACCAGGCCCACCACGTTCCAGGTGGTGGCCTCACGGCGCGAGCTGTTGTGCAGGTGCAGGCTGATGGCGGTATCCGGCAGAGCCTGCGAGCGCGACTTGAGATCCTTGTCGATGGCAGCCTGCAATGCCGCAGGCGTCGAACCACTGGTGGCCAGCAGTTGGTTGGCCACGTCGGCCGAGAGAATCATGCTGGGGATATGCAGCGCGCTGTCGGCCAGCGCCTGTGACGGGATCGGATTGGCCGCATGCTCCGCGTGATGGCCGATGCGGGCGCGGACCTCCTGCGCCGAGGGGTGGTTGTGCGAGGGCTCCGGCGCCATCAGCACGGCGACGGCGCCGTGTTCCTGCGCATTGAGCACCTTGACGTAGCCGGTGGCATAGCGCGTGTTGCCAGTGCCGTTGAAGATCGAATGCGGGTCGGTTTCCTGCGGCTCGTGGTCGAACACCACCACCACCTTGCCCTTCACATCGAGACCGGCGTAGTCGTCATAACCCAGCTCCGGCGCGGTGATGCCGTAGCCAGCAAACACCACCGGGGCGGACACGTCCTGATCGGTGGGGAACGAGCCGGAAACATCCGGATCCTTCCACACCACCTCCTTGCCGCCGCGCTTGAGCGTCAGGCGCGTGGCTTGTGTATCCGGCCGGTACTCCACCAGCGGCACCGCCTGCAGGTAGCTCGGCTTCCCCTGCGCATCGGTCGCCGCGGGCTTCAGGCCTGCCTTGGCGAACTCCGAGGCGATCCACTGCACGGCGGCATCGTCGCCTGGCTGCAGCGAGAGCCTGCCTTGCAGCGCATCGGAGGCCAGGAAGCCAATGTCCGCATGTAGATCGGCTTCGCGTATCTGGGCGAGACCGGCTTGCTCGGCGGCAGGCACGGCGGCGATGGAGGCAGTGGAAAGCGATGCGGCAAGCGCGAAGGCGAGGAACTGGCGAGGCATGGAAACTCCCGTGGGGGACTTCTGGACGTCCAGAAGCCGGGTGTGCCGAGCGTGCCATGCCCGGCGGCCACCGGCAAACCGCACTTGCCCCGGCAAGGATTTCACTGCAAGGTGCGGCGCCAGGAACCCAGCCAGACGATCACCCGCAGTACCGGCGTTTGCGTGCACCCACACCGACCTGGAGACAAGGAATGGATCGCTCCCGCAGCAGCAGCCCGGCGCAGCTCGCGCTGGCGCTGAGCATGATCGCCCTGGGTTGCCTGGGCTTCATCCACGGCGATGTCGCCATGGTCTGGCAACACATCCCGTTCGAACACCTGCCCGGCCAGCGAGCCATCGCCTACGCCTGCGCCACGATCGAACTGGCCACCGGCCTGGGTTTGCTGCTGCCGTCCACAGCGGCCACCGCTTCCGCGGTGCTGTTCGTGTTCATGGCGCTTTGGGTGGTCGTGCTCAAGCTTCCCGCCGTGCTGGTGGCGCCGGGCATGGAAGCGACCTGGCTGGGCGCCGGCGAGATCGCCGTGATCCTGGCAGGCAGTTGGATACTGCTGGCCACTCACGCCAGGCGCCCCACCTTCCTGGTCGGAACGGGAGGCGTGCGTTGCGCCCGGATCCTGTTCGCGCTGTCGCTGCCGACGATCGGGCTCGCCCACTTCTTCTACGCCGAACAGACCGCGGCGCTGGTGCCGGCCTGGTTGCCCTGGCGGATGGGCTGGGCATATTTCACCGGCGCCGCCAGTCTCGCTGCCTGCCTGGGCGTGCTGCTCGGCATCCTGCCGCGACTGGCCGCGACGCTGGAGTCCGCCATGCTTGGCGTGATCACCGTACTGGTGTGGGCGCCCGCGATCATCACCAATCCAACCGACCGCACCGCCTGGACAGCGCTGGTGATCTCCGCCGCCATCGCCAGCGGCGCATGGCTGGTGGCCGAGTCGTATCGCGGCGAACCGTGGCTGGCGCGAGACCGTTACCCTTCGGCCCTGCCAGCACGCTAGGCGCCGGCGCGAATCAACCCAACAGTTTTTTGCACACGGCGAGATAGAGCGAGGGGAGCCTTTCGAGGTCGGCCACCGCCACGCACTCATCCACCTTGTGGATCGTGGCGTTGACCGGCCCCAGTTCCACCACCTCGACGCCGAGAGGCGCGATGAAGCGGCCATCGGACGTGCCGCCACCGGTGCTCTGATCCGGCTCGACGCCGCACAGCTCGCGACACACGGCAGTCACCGCCTCTCGCACCGCGCCGCCTGGCGGCGTAAGGAACGGCTCGCCGGACAGCGACCACTCGATCTGCCAGTCCAGGCCATGCCTGTCGAGGATGGCCTCGGTGCGCGCGCGAAGGTCTTCCGCCCGGCTGGCGGTGCTGTAGCGGAAGTTGATCAGGGCGGTCAGCGTGCCCGGGATGACATTGTTGGCGCCCGTCCCGGCGTTGAGGTTGGACACCTGGAACGAGGTGGGAGGGAAATCCTGGTTCCCCTCGTCCCAGCGTTCGGCGGCCAGTTCGGTCAGCGCCGGCGCGAAGGCATGGATCGGGTTCCTGGCCTTCTCCGGGTAGGCCACGTGTCCTTGCACGCCGCGCACGATGAGCGTGCCGGACAACGATCCGCGCCGCCCCACCCGAATGAGGTCGCCCAACCGTTCTTTCGATGATGGCTCACCTACCACACACCACTCGATGCGCTCGCCGACCTGCCGGAAGTGTTCGGCCACGCGACGCACGCCGTCGAGGTTGGTCGGCCCTTCCTCGTCGCTGGTCAGCAGCAGGCCCACGCGGCCGCCGTGCTGCGGATGCGCGGTGACGAACGCCTCCAGCGCCACCGCCATCGCGGCGACGGAGCCCTTCATATCCGCTGCGCCGCGGCCGTATAGATGGCCATCGCGCACGACCGGCTCGAACGGATCGCTGCGCCAGCTCTCCACCGGCCCGGTCGGCACCACGTCCGTGTGCCCGAGGAACACCAGGGTAGGCTCACCCTGCCCGTGGGTGGCCCACAAATTGTCCACGTCGCCAAAGCGCAGGTGCTCCACCTGGAAGCCCACTGCCTCCAGCCTTTGCGCCAGCAGGGCCTGGCAACCCTGGTCGTCCGGCGTGACCGAACGCCGGCGGATCAGCTCGCGGGTGAGATCAAGGACGGCGGACATCAGGTTCCTCACGCAGTGATATCGGAGAACAACGACAGGGTCTCAGCCCAGCAAGGTGGTTCCGAGCACGTGGCCAACGCCATAGGTAATGGCGGCGGCGGCCACCGTGATGGCCAGCTGGCGCGCAATGGAGAAGGCCATGCTGCGCCCGGTGAACAGCGCGGTGCCCATGCCGATCAGCACGAGCCCGAGCATGGTCGAGCCGATGCTGGCGAAGATGGCGTCCGCCCCCTTCAGGAACAGGAAGGGCGCCACCGGGAACAGCGCGCCCAATGCAAACAGACAGAACGACGAAATGGCGGCGCCCCAGGCCGAGCCGCCCAGTTCTTCCGGATCGATGCCGAGATCTTCGCGCACCAGCGTGTCCAGCGCCGTGCGCGGGCGCTCGGCGATCTGATCGGCCAGCGCCCTGGCGGCATCGGGCTGCATGCCCTTGTCGCGGTAGATGCCGGCGAGGCTGCTCGCGCCGTCCTCCGGCGCCACGGCCAAACGCTCAGCGCGAGCCGCGATCTGCGCCTGGTAAAACTCGCGTGAACTGTTCACGGACAGCCACTCACCCAGCGCCATCGAGCAGGCGCCGGCGACCAGCCCGGCGAAACCGGCAAGCAGAATGGCGTGGTCGCCCGTGACGGCGCCGGCCATTCCCATCACCAGGCTGGCGTTGGAAACCAGCCCGTCGTTCGCGCCGAGCACGGCCGCGCGCAGCGTGTTGCCACTCTGCGTGCGGTGTCGGCCACTGCGCGTGGTCGGCGCGTGCGGCTCCAGGAAATGATCGCGGTGGCCGGTGCGATCGACAGGCGTCGGCAGATGGTCGGCATGTTCCAGCCGCACCACGGTGGGCATCACGAACTCGGTGCCGAATTGGCGCGCAAACCAGGTCAGCACGCGTACGCGCACGCCAGTGCGCGCCGGCGGGACTTCGGCGCCGGCGTGCCGGAGCCGCTCTTCCCAAAACTGCGCATTCGCCCGCTCGCCATCGGCAATGCGCCGGTAGGCATGGCTCAGGCGTCGGTCACCGGCGAGTTCCGCCAGATTGTCGTAGAGCACGGCGTTATCGCGCTCTATGCGCAGATTGGTCCGGTAGTGGCGTGCCGAGCGTGGCCTGCTCATGTCACTTTCCGAACAATTTCTTGAAGCCGTTGTCGGTGAAGCCCACGCTGACCGAGCCGTCCTCCTTGAGCACCACGGGGCGACGCACCAGCGCGGGGTACTCCTTCAGCAGCAGCGTCCATTCCGGGTCGCTGCCCGGGTTCTTGCGCTGAGGCAGCAGGTTGCGCCAGGTGGTGGAAGACTTGTTGACGAGCTTCTCCCAGCCACCGAGCTTCTGCGCCCACTCCTTCAGCGTCGTTGCCGGCACCGGGTTGGCGCGGTAGTCGACGAATGCATGCGGCACATCGAACCGACCGAGCCAGTTGCGCGCCTTGCGGCAGGTATCGCAGGTACCCAGCCCGTACAGGGTGACGCTCATTCAGCGCTCCGCAGCAATTCATTGATGCCAGTCTTGCTGCGCGTCTTCTCGTCCACCTGCTTGACGATGATGGCGGCATATAGGCTGTGCGTGCCGTCCTTCGACGGCAGGCTGCCGGCCACCACCACGCTGCCCGCGGGCACGCGGCCATAGCTGACCTCGCCGGTAGCGCGGTTGTAGATGCGCGTGGACTGGCCGAGGAAGACGCCCATGCCGATCACGCTGCCCTTCTCCACCACCACGCCTTCCACCACCTCGGAGCGCGCGCCGATGAAGCAGTTGTCCTCGATGATGGTGGGATTGGCCTGCAGCGGCTCCAGCACGCCGCCAATGCCCACGCCACCGGAGAGGTGCACGTTGGCGCCGATCTGCGCACACGAGCCGACCGTGGCCCAGGTGTCGACCATCGTGCCCGCGCCGACGTAGGCGCCGATGTTCACGTAGCTGGGCATCAGCACCGCATCCTTGGCCACGTGGGCGCCACGGCGCACCAGCGCGCCCGGCACCACGCGCGCGCCCAGGCCCTGCAGCTCCGCATCGTTGCCGTGCGCGAAGCGAAGCGGCACCTTGTCGAAGGCCAGCGCCGAGCCGCCATCGACGACACGGTTGCCGTTGATGCGGAAGTACAGCAACACCGCCTTCTTGATCCACTGGTTCACCACCCAGCCGCCAGCGCCGTCCGGCTCGGCGACCCGGCGCTCGCCGCTCTCCAGCAGCCCGATCACCTGCTCGATGGCGGGACGCAGATGGGTCTCGATCTCACTCTGGGTGAGGTCGTTGCGGCGCGCGAACGCGTCTTCGATCAGGGTTTCGATGTTCTGCATGGCATTCACTGGGATAGGGACCATAAAGGGGGCTGCGGCCAGCCGGCCGCGAGCAAGGACAGCTGATTCTGACAAGATTCGCGCGCCCCCGCGAGTCGGGCCGGCGCGAACGTTCGGACGGCTCGCCTTCCACGCCGGGGCTTACAACCCCACGTTGATGCCGAACATCGGCCCCTTGTAGAGGTCGTGGCTGCCAGCGCCGTCAAACTCAGTGCGCATGTGGCGATAGCCGCCGAACACCGAGACACTGGCGCCCAGCCGCACGCGCAGCTGCGCGCCGTAGTCGTAGCCATGGCTCATGTCGCCATGGGTAAGCGCATCGGGCGTATAGAACCCATAGCCGCCCAGCGACAACCAGCGGATCCCCGTGGGCACGTCCACCGAACCGCCCAGGCCCACGCCGCCACCTGAGGCGTAGATCGCATCCTGGTACTGGTAACGCGCGCCGATTTCCCAGTGGATGTCGCGCGAGGCCGGCACGACCATCAGCGCCGCGGTATAGATGTCCGCGTCGCCGCGGCGGTCATCGGTCTTGAGGTAACCCAGGTCGGCGCGCAGCCCGCTGGACAGCGGCACGCCGAAATCGATGCCGACCGATCCGTCACCGCCAGCCGCCACGACCGAGGTGGCAGACGCCGGCGCGCAGAAGACCGCGCCCGCCAGCAGGGCGAGCGAAAATTTGTAGTTATTCATTCTGTCTGTGATTCCTTTGAAACAATGCAAGCCCGCAGGCACGCGGCGATCCACGCCGACGCGGGGCCGGCATTAGACCCGCTGCGGACGGCCGTGCCAAGTTGTCGCGATCACGCTCAGGCGCGTTTGGCGGTGCTCAGCTGGTCGAGCAATGCACGCAGCAGGCGATCCTGTTGCACATGCCCGAGCGGCGCGTCGTGACGGTCGGTGATCAGGAAGAAGTCTTCCACGCGCTCGCCGAAGGTGGCGATGCGCGCGTCGTGGACGCGCACGCCAGATTCGAACATCACCTGCGCAACGGCCGCCAGCAGGCCGGGCCGGTCGCTGCACACCAGCGCCAGGCGCGTGCGGCCGCCCGTCGTGCTGAAGGCGATCTTGGGCGTTGCCTGGAAGTGTTTGAGGTGGCGCGACATGCTGCGGCGCGACGGCTGATGCACGTGGCCGGGCTGTGACAGTGCGCGGTGCAGGCGCTGCTTCAGTTCCTCCGCGCGCTCGGTGGACGCGGGCTGCTGCGAGTCCGATTCCAGCAAGAGGAAGGTGTCCAGCGCCATGCCCGTGGACGAGCTGAGAATGCGCGCCTCCATCACCGAGAGATGCAGGCGATCGAGCATGATCGCCACGGCGGCAAACAGGCCGTCGCGATCGGGCGTGTAGACGAACAACTCTGTGGCGCCACGCACGGAGTGCGGATGCACGGCGACAAGCGGCGTCGCGCCCTTGGCGTCCAGGATGGCGGCTGTCTGCCAGGCAATCTGCTCCGGATGGTGGCGCAGGAAACTCTGCTCGGGAAACGCGCGCCAGACACGTGCACACGCGTCCGCCATGTAACCCTGCGCTTCCAGCACGGCCAGCGCCTGCTCCTTGCAATGCTGCACTCGCACGCCCGCGTCCGGAGGCAGCTCTTCCTCGCTGCGCAAGGCATAGCGCGTGGACGTGTGGAGGTCGGCAAGCAACCGGTCTTTCCAGCCATTCCACAGTTTGGGGCTGGTGCCGATGATGTCGGCAATGGTCAGCAGGTAGAGCAGATCCAAACGTTCGGTGTTATCCACGGCTTCCGCAAAACGCTGGACCACGTCCGGATCGGTAATGTCCTGCCGCTGGGCCGTGGTGCTCATCAGCAAATGCCAGCGCACCAGCCACGCCACCAGTTGGGTGTCTTCCTCTGGCATGCCCAGGCGCCGACCAAACGCAATCGCTTCCTCTTCGCCGAGCACGGAGTGATCGCCGCCGCGCCCTTTGGCGATGTCGTGGAACAATGCCGCGAGCAGCAGCAACTCCGGCTTGGGCAACGTGGGCCAGATTTCGCAGGCGATGGGAAACGTCGATGCGGCAGCAGGATCGGCAAAGCGCGCCACGTTGCGCAGCACGCGCATCGTGTGTTCGTCCACCGTGTAGACGTGGAACAGGTCGTACTGCATACGCCCGAACACCTTGCCGAAGGCCGGCAGGATCGCGGCGAGCAGGCCATGGCGATTCATGCGCCAAAGCGCATCCACCGCCGGCGCGCCAAGCTTCAGCAGGCGCAGGAATGCGGCCAGCACTTCCGGGTCATCGGCCAGCGCCTGATCGAACACCGCCGACGCCTGGTGCATGCGACGCATGGTTTCCGCACTGAAACCCGTGATGCCCGGCTCGCCCAGTCGCGCGATGAAAGCCTCCACCAGCGCGGCGGGTCGGCGCATGAACAGGTCCGGATCGCGGACGGCCAGACGCTTGCCATGGCGCACGAAATCCTCGCCCACCGGCTGCGGCGCCGTGGGTGGCTCCAGCATCTCCTCGAAACGCTCGGCGATCTGCACGCCCAGCCGCTCCACCTGGCTGGCGGCCCGGTAATAGCCCTGCATGAACTGTTCGACGCCCAGGTTCTTTTCGTGCTCGTCCCGGAACCCCAACCGCTCGGCCAACGCGCGCTGATAGTCAAACAGCAGGCGCTCCTCCGCCCGCCCCGCCTCCAGGTGCAAGGCGAATCGATAGCGGCGAAGCGTTGCCTCGGCCTGCTCCAGCGTGGCCTTTTCCGCCGGATCGAGCAGCCCTTCGGCCACCATGTCGTCGAAATCGTCGGCATGCGCCAGGCGCTTCCCCAGCCAGCGCAGCGCATCGAGCGTGCGCAGGCCGCCCGGACCATCCTTGAGATTGGGTTCAAGGTTGTAGGCGGTGTCGTTGTAGCGCGCGTGGCGTGCATCACGCTCGGCCAGGCGCACAGCGAGGTAGGCAGCCGGCGGCCACAGCGTGGGGTCGCTGGTGATCGAGCGCAGGCCTTTTTCCATGGATGGATCACCGACCAGGCGGCGCGCATCAAGCAGGCTGGTGAACACGCTGGCATCCTGTTCGGCCAGCGCGCGGCATTGGACGAGATCGCGCACCGCATGCCCGACCTTCAAGCCAATGTCCCACAGCGTGGCGAAGCATTGCTCCAGTGCACGCAGCCGCGCCGGCTCGGACGGACCAACCAGCGCGAGCAAGTCCACGTCCGAATGGGGAAACAGCAGCCCGCGCCCAAAGCCCCCGACCGCAAACAGCGCCGCGTCGCTCACGTCGCCCAGGCAGGCCGTCCACACATGCACCACGATGCGCTGCACCGACTCGCTGCGCCGATGCGCCAGCGCCGTCGCATCGGCGCCATCGCGGAACGCGGTGGTCAGCGCACGATCAACGTCGCCCAACAGCTGGCGCAACGCCCGGCGCGCATCGGTCGACACACCCGATCGCGGCACCGCCATCGGCAGACGGGGCAAGGGAGGCAGCACGATCGGGGCGACGGGCATGGTCAGCAGGCGCGTGTGGCAGTGCAGCAAGTCTGCCATGCATGAGGCCCAGAAGCAGTCATGTGTTGATGAAATGTGCCGGCGATACTTGTGGGTCACCGCAAGTTCGACCCCTCACCCCAACCCTCTCCCCGGAGGGGAGAGGGAGCAGAGCGGGTTCCGCTTGAAATCCTCACCTCATCGCGACGTGACCGCTCTAAGTCCTCTCCGCTTCGGCGCGTTGCTGTGTAGCTACTATCCCTGAGGTACCACGTCACCGATCCGGCTAGCCGCAGTCGGCCATTCTTGGATCTCACATGTCGCTACGAGCCTCTCAGGCCGTTTTCTTTGGGTTACTTTTCTTTTGGGCCAGCAAAAGAAAAGTGACTCGAGCGTCGGCAGACGATCGAAACGCCCGCCGCGCAGGCGGCACGCTGGCGGAAGCGCCAAATACAAAGCCAAGAGCCAAAGTCCTTGGATCCCAGCTTTCGCTGGGATGACGGAGAGGTGGGACCGAGGCAAAACCCGATCAAGCGCAGAGTGCACCGCCACAAGGGAACCACTTCACCCGAAACGTCAAAGCGCCCCCAAAAAGAAGGGCCGCCGAAGCGACCCCTCCCTCAACCTCACGCCGCATCCGGCCAAGGCGTCAAAATCTCGAACCCATCATCCGTCACCGCAATGGTGTGCTCCCACTGCGCCGACAGAGAGTGATCCTTGGTCACTACCGTCCAGCCGTCCGGCAGCTGCTTGGTCTGTGGCTTGCCGGCGTTGATCATCGGCTCGACCGTGAAGGTCATGCCCTTCTTCAGCTCCAGCCCCGTGCCTGAACGACCGTAATGCAGCACCTGCGGCTCGTCGTGGTAGACCTTGCCGATGCCGTGGCCGCAGTACTCGCGCACCACCGAGAAGCCGGCCGCTTCCGCGTGCTTCTGGATCGCCGCGCCGATGTCACCCAGCGTCGCGCCGGGGCGCACTGCCTGGATGCCGTGCATCATCGCCTCGAAGGTGGTGTCCACCAGGCGCTTGGCCAGCACCGACGGGGCGCCGACGAAGTACATGCGGCTGGTGTCGCCGTGCCAGCCGTCCTTGATGACGGTGACGTCCAAATTGATGATGTCGCCGTCCTTCAGGACCTTGGCCGGGCTGGGGATGCCATGGCAGATCACATGGTTGACCGAGGTGCACAGGGTCTTGGGAAAGCCGTTGTAGCCCACGTTGGCGGGAATGGCCTTCTGCACCTTGGTGATGTGCTCGTAGGCGAGCCGGTCCAGTTCCTCGGTGGTGACACCGGGCTTGACGTGCTCTTTGAGCATGGCCAGCACTTCGGCGGCCAGCTTGCCGGCCTCGCGCATGGACTGGATGTCTTGGGGGGTTTTCAGGGTGACTGCCATAACGTTGCTCATATGGCGGCAATTGCCCAGAAATCCAGCAACTTGCCGCGCCGCCGGCGTACCGGCTACAATTTCCAAGTTTTGCTGACCCCATGTGTCCGTTTTCATCGGCACATGCGGTCATCGCAAAGCGAGGGAGATTGTAACCGCGTTGCGGTACAACCCCTACAAGTCCTTGATTGGACACTTAAACGCCACACACGCATCGGCACCGCCTTCGGGGTGCCTTGGCCAGCCCTCCACATCATATGGGCTGCCGGGGTCGAAGCCGGGGATGCGTGGAGGTCCCAACCCCCGGGTCCAACCCATCCATATGGGCGGCCCAACAATCGGAGTTTTACCCATGGCTCAAGTCACCATGCGCCAGATGCTCGAAGCTGGCGTGCATTTCGGTCACCAGACCCGTTACTGGAACCCGAAGATGGCCCCGTACATCTTTGGCGCCCGCGGCAAGATCCACATCATCAACCTCGAGAAGACCCTGCCGCTCTTCACCGACGCGATGAACTTCCTGTCGGCCGTGGCCCAGAAGCGTGGCACCGTGCTGTTCGTCGGCACCAAGCGTTCGGCCCGTGAGCCGTTGGCCGAAGAGGCCGCACGCGCCGGCATGCCGTTCGTTACCGCTCGCTGGCTCGGCGGCATGCTGACCAACTTCCGCACCGTCAAGCAGTCCGTGGCCCGCCTCAAGGAGCTGGAAGCCGCCGAGACCGACGGTTCGTTCGACCGCCTGGTCAAGCACGAAGTGCTGGCCCGTCGCCGCGAGCGCGAGAAGCTCGAGAACTCGCTGGGCGGCATCAAGGACATGAATCGCCTGCCGGACGCCCTCTTCATCATCGACATCGGTCATGAAGACATCGCCGTGCAGGAAGCCAAGAAGCTCGGCATCCCGGTCATCGCCGTGGTCGACACCAACTACAACCCGGAACTGGTCGACTACGCCATCCCGGGCAACGACGACGCCATCCGCGCCATCCAGCTGTACGCCCGCGCCGCCGCTGACTCGATCCTCGAAGGCAAGGCCGCTGCGCCGGCCGCCGCCCAGGGCGACGCCAACGAGTTCGTCGAGCTCGACGAAGAAGGCAACCCGGTTGCCAAGGAAGAGCGCAAGGCTGCCCCGCGCCGTGACGACCGCAACAACCGCGGCCCGGCCAAGAAGGGCTCCGGCGCGCCGCGTCGTGACGGTGGCCGTGGTGGCCGCGGCGGTCGCAACGACGAGTCGTCGGACGGCGAGTAAGCCTTCCCTGCCCCGGCCCGCAAGGGTCGGGGCGCATCAAAGCTTTTGAGGAACCCAGATGACCGCCATTACTGCAAAACTGGTTAGCGAACTGCGCGAGCGCTCCGGCGCCGGCATGATGGATTGCAAGAAGGCGCTGGTCGAAAACAACGGCGACATCGAAGCCGCTGTGGAACACCTGCGCAAGACCGGCCTGGCCAAGGCAGACAAGAAGGCTGACCGCGTGGCCGCCGAAGGCCGCATCGCGACCGCCCAGGCCAACGGCAAGGCCGTGCTGGTCGAAGTGAACAGCGAGACCGACTTCGTCGCCAAGGCGCCGAACTTCATCCAGTTCACCAACGAAGTGGCCGAGGCCGTGCTGGCTTCCGGCGCCGCCGACATCGACGCCGCCAAGGCCGCCGCTTTCCCGGGCGCCGACAACGTCGAGTCCGCCGCCAAGGCCCAGACCGCCACCATCGGCGAGAAGATCGAAGTGCGCCGCGTTGCCCGCATCGCGAATGATGGCCCGCTGGCCACCTACTCGCACGGTGGCAAGATCGGCGTGATCGTGGCGCTCAAGGGCGGCTCGGAAGAGCTGGCCAAGGGCATCGCCATGCACGTGGCCGCCATGAACCCGCCGCACATCAAGCCGGAAGATGTCCCGGCCGAGTTCGTCGCGAAGGAAAAGGAAATCGCGCTGAGCCAGATGACCGAGAAGGACAAGGCCAAGCCGGCCGAGATCCTCGAGAAGATCATCTCCGGCAAGATCAACAAGATCGTGTCGGAAGTGACCCTTGTCGGTCAGCCGTACGTGCTCGACACCAACACCACCGTGGGCGACGTCCTGAAGAAGGAAGGCGCTGACGTTGTGGCCGTGGTTCGCCTGGCCGTGGGCGAAGGCATCGAGAAGGTGCAGGAAGACTACCTGGCCGAAGTCGCCAAGGCGATGCAGGGCTAAGACCCTACCTCAGCTGTATCGGGAAAAGCCGCGGACAACCGCGGCTTTTTCTTTTTATGAAAGCCCCTTCCTCCCTCCGCCCATCCCGGCGCGGACGGTGGCCTGCACCCCCAACGCCGGCACAAGCCCGCGGCAGGCCTGGACTTTCTCCCTCCCCCGCGGCACGAAACCCTTACCGGTTCGAGTCGCTGTCGTTACAATGCGCGCGTTTTGCCCACACAATCCGGAGACCCCATGAGCGCACCGCTTACATACCGTCGCATCCTGCTCAAACTCTCCGGCGAAGCCCTGATGGGCGAGGCCGACTACGGCATCGATCCGAACGTGATCGGCCGCCTGGCCGACGAAATCATCGAAGTTCAAAAGGCCGGCATCGAGATCGGCGTGGTCATCGGCGGCGGCAACATCTTCCGCGGCGCCGGCCTGGCCGCGGCCGGCATGGACCGCGTGACCGGCGACCACATGGGCATGCTGGCCACCGTGATGAACGCCCTGGCCATGCAGGACGCCATCGAGCGCCGCGGCGGCTTCGCCCGCGTGATGAGCGCGATCCCGATTCACGACGTCGCCGAGGACTTCATCCGCCGCCGCGCGGTTCGCCATATCGAAAAGGGCCGCATCGCGCTGTTCGCGGCCGGCACCGGCAACCCGTTCTTCACCACCGACTCGGCTGCGGCGCTGCGCGCCGTGGAAGTGGGCGCGGACCTGCTGCTGAAGGCCACCAAGGTCGATGGCGTGTATACCGCCGACCCGCACCGCCATGCCGATGCCGTCCGTTACGATCATCTCACCTACGATCAGGTGATCGAGCGCAAGCTGGCCGTGATGGACACCGCCGCGATCGCACTGTGCCGCGACCACGGCATGCCGCTGCGCATCTATGACATGACCGTCGCCGGCAACCTCATGCGCATCATGCGCGGCGAAGAAATCGGCACCCTGGTGTCCGACAACTGATCCAGGTTGCTCCCTCTCTCCCCCGGACGATGCGAAGTCGCCACCCGCGGGAGAGAGGATTCGCGCGACAGGCCATTCTTGCGGCGCCACAACATGGCAGGCCCCGCGCACCAACGCCCCGTAGCCCCCTGCTATACTCGTCCGCTTGCACGGATTGAGGGGTGTTTCCCATGCTTAATGACATCAAGAACGATGCCCAGACCCGCATGGGCAAGAGCATCGACTCGCTCAAGCACAGTCTGACGCGCCTGCGCACCGGCCGCGCCAGCACCGCTCTCGTCGACGGCATCAAGGTGCCGTACTACGGCTCGGACATGCCGCTGAACCAGGTGGCGACGGTTGCGCTGGGCGACTCGCGCTCGATCATCATCACGCCATTCGAGAAGACCCTGGTGGCTCCAATCGAAAAGGCCATCATGGCCTCGGACATCGGCATCACGCCGAACACCGCCGGCACCACCATCCGCCTCAACATGCCGCCGCTCACCGAAGAGCGTCGCCGCGAGCTGGCCAAGCACGTGGCGCATGAAGGCGAGGAAGCCAAGATCGCCGTCCGCAACGTGCGTCGCGACGCCATGCAGCAGGTCAAGGATCTGCTCAAGGAAAAGCTGATCACCGAAGACGACGAGCGCAAGGCCGAAGACGAGATCCAGAAGCTTACCGACCGCTTCGTCAAGGACGTGGACGCCGTCGTGAAGAATAAGGAAGAGGAGCTGATGGCGCTCTGAGCGCCATCGCTTCGAGAGCCTGAGGCACATGACCAGCGCCGACTCCGCGCGGATACCGCGCCACATTGCCATCGTGATGGATGGCAACGGCCGCTGGGCAAAACTCCGCCACCGGCCGCGCACGTTCGGCCACAACGCCGGACGCAAGGCCGTGCGCACCGTGGTCGAGGGTTGCCTGCGCGAGGGCGTCAAGGTACTCACCCTGTTCGCGTTCTCCAGCGAGAACTGGCAGCGCCCGCAGGACGAAGTTGGCGCGCTGATGGAGCTGTTTGTCCGGGCGCTCGACAAGGAAGTGGACGAGCTGCACGGCAATGGCGTGCGCATCCGTTTCGTGGGCGACCTCGGCACGTTCGAAAATGGCCTGCGCCAGCGCATGACCGCAGCGATGTCGCGCACCGCAGGCAATGATGCGCTGCACCTGAACATCGCGGTGAGCTACGGTGGTCGCTGGGATATCGTGCAGGCGGCGCGCAAGGCTGCCGAGGCCGTGGCCCGCGGCGAGATACGTGCCGAGGAAATCGACGAGCAGCTGCTAGGCCACTGGATGTGCCTGGCCGACCTGCCTCCGCTCGACCTGTTCATCCGCACCGGCGGCGAATGTCGGGTCAGCAATTTCCTTCTGTGGCAGCTGGCCTACGCGGAGCTGCACTTTACCGATACGCTGTGGCCCGACTTCAATCAGGACAGCCTCAAGAGCGCCATTGAGGATTACGCCCGCCGCGAACGCCGTTTCGGCAAGACCGGTGAGCAGGTGGCCCGAAAGGCCTGACCGTCGCCCACCCGGGCAAACCAAGGACCCGCATGCTGCTTCAGCGCACCCTCACCGCTCTGCTCCTCGCTCCGTTGGTGATCGGGTTGATCCTGCTCGCGCCGACCTGGCTGTTCGCGCCGATCGTCGCCTTCGCCTTCCTGGCCGCCATGTGGGAATGGACCCGCCTGTCCGGCCTCAAGGCGTATCCGCCGCGCGGGGCGCTGCTGGCCTTCACTGCTGCGCTGTTGGTGGTGTGCTGGGTGTCGCGTGACACGCCCTGGTGGCCGATGCTGATCGGGATCGGCGTGGCCTGGTGGATCGTGGTCGGCCAGTGGCTGCGCCACTTCGCCTTCGCCGCCGCGCCCACGCGCGAAAACAGCCTGATCAAGCTGGGCGCGGGCCTGCTGGTGATCGTGCCGGCCTGGGTTGCAGTGGTGTCCATCCATGGCGCCGGGGACCGCGGCCACTGGTGGACCCTGATCGCCCTGTTCATCGTGTGGGCCGCCGACATCGGCGCCTATTTCGCCGGCAGCGCCTTCGGCCGTCGCAAGCTCGCCCCCACCATCAGCCCGGGCAAGACCTGGGCGGGCGTCTACGGCGCGTTCGCGGCCGGCGCGCTCGTGGCCGGCGTCGGCGGTGTGCTGCTGGGCGTGGGCGGCGCCAAAATGGCAGGGCTGCTGCTGCTGTCCGCGCTGACCGTTGCCGCCTCGATCGTCGGCGACCTGCTCGAGAGCCTGATGAAGCGCCATGCCGCCGTAAAGGACTCGGGTAACCTGTTTCCCGGTCACGGCGGCTTGCTCGATCGCCTCGACAGCGTGTTTGCCGCCCTGCCGGTGTTCGCTGCTGGAAAATTGCTGCTGGGCCTATGAACAGCCACGTTCTTCGCCAGGTTGCCGTGCTCGGAGCCACCGGCTCGATCGGTGGCAGCACGCTGGACGTGATCGCGCGCCACCCCGATCGCTTCCGCGCCAGCGTGCTCACCGCGCACAGCAACGCGGCCGCGCTGGCCGATCTGTGCGTGCGTTTCCGACCCGATCTGGCGGTGATCGCCGATCCGGCGCTCGAGGCTGAGCTGGCCCGCCGGCTGGCCGCCGCGGGCGTGCGCTGCGAGGTGGCCAGCGGCCATGAGGCCATCACCGCCGCCGTCACGGGCACGCTGTGCGACACCGTGGTCGCCGCCATCGTCGGCGCGGCCGGCCTCGATTCCACCCTGGCCGCGGCCCGCACCGGCAAGCGCCTGCTGCTGGCCAACAAGGAATCCATCGTGATGGCCGGCGCCCTGCTGCTGGAGGCGCTGGCGGCCGGCGGCGGTGAGCTGATCCCGGTCGATTCGGAGCACAACGCCATCTTCCAGTGCCTGCCGGGCGGTCGCCCGGAGCTGGCTCGCAGCGGCGTGCGACGGCTGATCCTGACCGCCTCCGGCGGCCCGTTCCGCGGCCGTACCCGCGCCGAGCTGGCCGGCGTCACCCCGGAACAGGCCTGCAAGCATCCGAATTGGGTGATGGGGCGCAAGATCTCGGTGGATTCAGCCACCCTGATGAACAAGGGCCTGGAGGTCATCGAGGCGCACCACCTGTTCGGCGCCCCGCCCGACCGCATCGACGTGCTGGTCCATCCGCAGAGCCTGGTGCACTCGCTGGTCGAATACGTCGACGGCTCCGTGCTGGCCCAGTTGGGCAACCCGGACATGCGCACCGCCATCGCCTACGCCCTGGCCTGGCCTGAGCGTATCGAGGCCGGTGTGCTGCCGCTGGACCTGGCGGCCACCCCGCCGCTGGCCTTCCAGCAGCCGGACCTCGACACCTTCCGCTGTCTCGCCCTGGCCTTCCAGGCCCTGCGCGCGGGCGGCGACGCCACGGCGATCCTCAACGCCGCCAACGAAGTCGCCGTGGAGGCCTTCCTGGCGGGCAGCCTGCCGTTCCTGGGCATCGCAAACCTCGTCGAGAGCGTTCTTACGGAACTGCCGCCGCAAGCTGTGGTCGATGTCCAGACCCTGAATGAACGCGATCGGATGGCCCGCGACGCCGCCCGCCGCATCCTTCGCAACGCGTGCTGACAAGCCTGATAAGCTCTTGCAGATGAATTCTCTTTTCGGCTCGGTGTTCTGGTTACTGGTCACGCTCGGCGTGCTGGTGACCTTTCACGAATTTGGCCACTACTGGGTGGCTCGAAAGTGCGGCGTGAAAGTGCTGCGCTTTTCGGTTGGCTTCGGCAGGGCGATCTGGAAGCGCATCGGCAAGGACGGCACCGAATACCAGGTCGCCATGATCCCGCTGGGCGGCTACGTGAAGATGCTCGACGCCCGCGAGGGCGACGTCGACCCGGCCCTCGCGGGGCAGGAGTTCACCGGCAAGCCGGTGTGGCAGCGCATCGCCATCGTGGCGGCCGGCCCGGGCTTCAACCTGATCTTCACCGTGTTCGCGTTCTGGCTGATGTTCCTGCTGGGCAAGCCGGACGTGGCCCCGCTGGTCACCGCCGCGCCGCAGAGCATGGCCGCCGAGGCGGGCATCCGCCAGGGCGACCGCATCCTGAGCGTGGGCGGCCGCACCGTGGCCACCTGGAGCGACTCCATGGACGCGGTGGCCAACGCCCTGCTCGGCCGGGACCCGCTGCCGCTGCACGTGCGCGGCGCCGATGGCAAGGAGCGTGACCTGACCTTGCCGCTCAACCAGCTGCCCGCCGGCGAAGACATTGGCCAGTATCTCGACAAGCTCGGCCTGAAGCTGGCGCCCATGCCGGCCGTGGTCGGCACGGTCATGGCCGGCGAGGCTGCCGCCCTGGGCGGCATGCAGGGAGGAGACCGCGTCGTCAGCCTGAACGGCAAGCCGGTCGACACGTTCGAGGAATTCCAGAAACTCCTCCCGGCCGAAGCGGCCAAGTCCCCCACCCTGACCATCGAGGTCAAGCGCGGCGCCCGGACGATCCCGCTGTCGGTCACCGCGCGGATGGAATCGCTGGAAGGCCAGCCCGCCAATTGGGTGATCGGTGTACGCCCGACGGAGCGTGAGCCGGCGGTACTGCGCTACGGCCCGTTCAAGGCGATCGGCGCCTCGCTGCAGATGACCTGGGACAGCGCCGCCTCCACCTTCAACATGATCGCCAAGATGCTGACCGGACAGGCTTCGACCAAGAACCTGTCCGGCGTGATCGGCATCGCCCAGGTGGCCAATGCCTCGGCCAGCATGGGCGCCGGCTGGTTCTTCAGCTTCCTCGCCATGGTCTCCCTGAGCCTGGCGATTCTCAACCTCATGCCCATCCCTGTCTTGGACGGGGGTTGGCTGCTGTATTACCTTATTGAGTTGGTCAAAGGCAGCCCCGTCAGCGAACGCGTGATGATGGCCGGACAGTATGTCGGCCTAGTTCTGCTATTCACGTTGATGGGATTGGCTTTCTACAACGACATCCATCGCTTCTTGCCCTCGTGACGCGCGCCGCCTTTGCCGAAGGTCGCACGGTGTCCGGGGATCATGGCGTACCTATGGCGAGCGCGGTCACGCGCGCGCCGGAGGGACGTGGCGACGGTTTACCCGACGCATCTGGGGAAGATGCAAGCACCCTTTCAAGGCTGGGCTCGTCCTGGCTTCACGCATTGATCGGGGCGGCCCGCGCCGCCTCGTCGGAATAAGAAAACGGAATCGACGATGAAGCGTATCGCCGCCCTGATCCTGCTTGCCTCCCTCTCAGCCAATGTCCTCGCCTTCGAGCCCTTCGTCGTCTCCGACATTCGTATCGACGGCCTCAGCCGCATTTCCACCGGCACGGTGCTCAACTACCTGCCGATCAACAAGGGCGATCGCCTGACCAACGATGGCGCCCAGCGCGCGATCCGCGCCCTGTACCAGACCAAGTTCTTCAGCGACGTGCAGATCGATCGCGAGGGCGACATCATGGTCATCAAGGTGGTGGAGCGCCCCTCCATCGCCAAGCTCAACATCCGCGGCAACAAGGACATCAAGGAAGAGGATCTGCGCAAGGGCCTGAAGGAGATCGGCCTGTCCGAAGGTGAAGCCTTTGACCGCCTCTCGCTGGACCGCGTGCAGCAGGAACTGATTCGTCAGTACTACAACCGCGGCAAGTACAACGTGTCGGTCGAACCGCACGTGACCCAGCTCGATCGCAACCGCGTCGCCATCGACATCGAGATCCGCGAAGGCAAGGTCGCGAAGATCAAGGAAATCAACATCGTCGGCAACAAGGCGTTTACCGACAAGGAGATCCGCTCGGGTTTCGAGTCGGACACGTCCAACCTGATGTCCTGGTATTCGAAGGACGACCAGTACTCGCGCGAGAAGCTCAGCGGTGACCTGGAAAAGCTGCAGTCCTACTACATGGATCGCGGCTACGCCGATTTCGGCGTCGACTCCACCCAGGTCACCATCGCGCCCGACAAGCGTTCGATGTACATCGCCGCCAGCGTCAAGGAAGGCGACATCTACACCATTTCCGACGTGCACCTGCTCGGCGAGCTGATCCTCCCCGAGGATGCGCTGCGCCAGCTGGTGTACGTGCACAAGGGCGACACCTTCAACCGCAAGGCGATCGAGTCGAGCACCAACGCGATCAAGACCGTGCTGGCCAGCATCGGCTATGCGTTCGCCAAGGTCACCCCGGTGCCGAAGCTGGACAAGGACAAGCGCACCGTCGACCTCACGCTCTACGTCGAGCCGGGCAAGCGCGTGTACGTGCGCCGCGTGATCTTCCAGGGCAACACCCGCACGGAAGACGACGTGCTGCGCCGCGAAATGCGCCAGCTCGAGGGCAGCTGGTTCTCGCAGCCGGCGATCGACCGCTCGAAGATCCGTCTGCAGCGCCTGGGCTACTTCAAGACCGTCAACATCGACAAGGCCCTGGTGCCCGGCACCGAGGACCAGGTCGACCTGACCGTGAAGGTGGAAGAGCAGTCCGCCGGCAGCCTGATGTTCGGCGTGGGCTACTCGCAGTACTCGGGCATCATCCTGTCCGCGTCGGTGTCGCAGAACAACTTCCTGGGCACGGGTGACAGCTTCAGCGTGGGCGCGTCGCGCAGCGACTACTCCACCGCGATCAACGCCACCTACTTCAACCCGTACCTCACCGACAGCGGCGTGGGCATCGGCTATACCGCCGGTTACACCAAGAGCAACTACGGCGACACCAACAGCACGTTCGTCAACTACGAGAGCTCGCTGAAGTCGTTCTCCTCCTTCCTGAGCTTCCCGATCTCCGAAACGGACAACGTCCGCGCGGGCCTGGGCATCAGCAGCAACAAGATCAACCTCGCCTACCAGCAGCAGGTTCTCGACGTTAACGGCAACCCGACCGGTCAGACCGAGACGGTGAACTACTCGCCGCAGGTGCTGATCGACTACCAGAACGCGCTCGGCCACCAGACGGTCCATACCTGGGACGCCACGCTGGGCTGGACGCACGACACCCGCAACGGCTACTGGGCGCCGACCCGCGGTGGCCTGGTCTCCCTGTCGACCGACGTAGCCCTGCCCGGCTCCACCGTGCAGTACTACAAGATCATGGGCGAGGCGAACCACTACTTCCCGATCGGCAAGGGCTTCGTGCTGTACCTGGACGGCCAGGTCGGCTACGGCAAGGCCTACGGCCAGACCTTCCAGTACGACGGTGGCACGACCTACAAGGCCGGCGACCCGGTGACCTACCCGTTCTGGGAGAACTTCTATTCGGGTGGTGTGCGCGACGTGCGCGGCTTCCAGGACAACACCCTGGGCCCCCGTGTCTGCGTGGGCACGGACGCCAACGGCAAGCCGATCCAGCCCGCCTCCGACGGCACCTGCGCAGGCAGCGTGTACGGCTACGCGCAGCCGCTGGGCGGCGCCTTCAAGGTGCTGGGCACGGCGGAGCTGTACCTGCCGCTGCCGTTCCTCAAGGACATCAACACGGCTCGTGTGTCGTGGTTCGTCGACGTCGGTAACGCCTACGAGAACTACCAGAGCTTCACGGCCAAGACGCTGCGCGTCTCCACCGGCCTCTCGCTGCACTGGCAGGCGCCGATCGGCCCGCTGATCATCAACTTCGCGCTGCCGGTCCGCACGCAGGCGGACGACGGTCACTACGAAGAGCGCATCCAGTTCACCTTCGGCAGTCAGTTCTGACGACCCGAATCGCCTGAAATACTGGGCAATGGAGAGCGCGGCCATGCCGCGCTTTCTTTTTTGGCGCGCGTGGGCGGGGATCACGCCCTACAATGCGCGGATCGCAGGGAGCCCGAACCATGAGTGTCTTCAAGACCACCGTATCCGAACTTGCCGAGCGCTTCGGCCTCGCCTTCCATGGCGACGGCGCGCGCGTCATCGATGGCGTGGGCACGCTGGCCGGCGCGGGTCCGAGCCAGCTCAGCTTCCTCTCCAACAGCAAGTACGCCTCCCAGCTCGGCGACACCCGCGCCGGCGTGGTGGTGATGCGCGAGGAACAGGTCGCCGACAGCCCGGTGCCGGCGCTGGTCGCCCGCGACCCTTACGTCGCCTACGCGAAGATCGCCGCCCTGTTCGAGCGGCTGCCCGCCGCTCCGGCCGGCATCCATCCCAGCGCGGTGGTCGCCGCCGGCGCACGCGTGGCGCCCACCGCCAGCATCGGCCCGGGCTGCGTGATCGACGAGAGCGCGGTGATCGAGGACGGCGCCGTGCTCGGCCCCCATTGCATCATTGGCCCTGAATGCACGGTCGGCGCGCAGAGCCGGCTGGTGGCGCGCGTGACCCTGGTGATCCGTGTCACCCTCGGCAAGCGCGTGCTGGCGCATCCGGGCGCGGTGATCGGCTCGGACGGTTTCGGCCTGGCCTTTGACCGCGACCAATGGATCAAGCTGCCCCAGCTGGGTGGCGTGCGCATCGGCGACGATTGCGAGATCGGCGCCAACACCACCATTGATCGCGGCGCCCTGGACGACACCGTGCTGGAAGAGGACGTGCGCCTCGACAACCAGATCCAGATCGCCCACAACGTCCATATCGGCGCGCATACGGCCCTGGCCGGCTGCGCGGCGGTGGCCGGCAGCGCCAAGATCGGCCGCTACTGCATGATCGGCGGCAATGCCGGCGTGCTTGGCCATCTGGAAGTGGCCGACCGGGTTACCATTACCGCCAAGAGCCTGGTCACGCACTCGATACGCGAGCCCGGCGAATATTCTTCGGGCGTGCCATTGCAGGAAAACCGCCAGTGGCGGCGCAACGCGGCCCGTTTCAAGCATCTCGACGAATACGCGCGCCGACTCTCGGCGCTGGAGAAGGACAGCAACAATGACTGACCACACCGTGCCTTTCCACCTTCCGGTGAACGTGGAACAAATCCAGCAGCTGCTGCCGCACCGTTATCCGTTCCTGCTGGTCGACCGCGTCATCGAGCTCGTGCCGGACAAGCGTGCGGTGGCCATCAAGAACGTGACCATCAACGAGCCGTTCTTCCAGGGCCACTTCCCCGGCCACCCGGTGATGCCCGGCGTGCTGATCATCGAGGCGATGGCCCAGGCTGCAGGCCTGCTGACGCAGATCTCCAGCCGCCTCAAGGGCACCACCGGCAGCCCGCTGTTCTACCTGGCCAAGGTCGACAACGCGCGCTTCAACGCCCCCGTGGTGCCGGGCGACCAGTTGCGCCTCGAAGTGGAGCTCAAGCGCCTGCTGCGCAGCATGGGTCTGTTCGAAGCGCGCACGATCGTCGACGGCAAGGAAGTTGCGAGCTGCGAGCTGATGTGCGCCGCGAGGACCGACAAATGATCCATCCCACCGCGCAGATCGATCCCACCGCCGTCATCGCCGCGAACGTCTGCATTGGCGCTTACAGCGTGATCGGCGCCGGTGTCGAGATCGGCGAAGGCACGGTGATCGGCCCGCATGTGGTGATCGAAGGTCCCACGCGTATTGGGCGCGACAATCGCGTCAGCCAGTTCGCCTCGCTGGGCGGCGACCCGCAGGACAAGAAGTTCCAGGGCGAACGCACCGAGCTGGTGATCGGCGACCGCAACCAGATCCGCGAATACGTCACCATCAACCGCGGCACGGGCGACGGTGGCGGCGCCACGCGCATCGGCAACGACAACTGGATCCTGGCCTACGTGCACATCGCGCACGACTGCCAGATCGGCAACCACACGGTGTTTTCCAACTACTCGGCGTTGGCCGGCCACGTCGAGATCGGCGACTGGGTGGTGATGGCGGGCTTCTCCGGCGCCCATCAGTTCTGCAAGATCGGTGCGCATGCGTTCATCGGCATGGGCTGCCTGCTTGGCTCGGACGTGCCGCCGTTCGTGACCATGGCAAACGATCAGCGCGGCCGCCCGCGCGGCATCAACAGCGAAGGCCTCAAGCGCCGCGGCTTCGACGCCACGCGCATCTCGGCGATCAAGCGCGCGTACCGCACGCTCTACATGGCCGGGCTCACCCTCGCTGACGCGCGCGAACAGCTGGCGACGCAGGCGACGGACAGCGAGGACGTGCGCGCCATGCTCGAGTTCCTGGACCGTAGCGAGCGTTCGCTCGCTCGCTGACCAGCACCGCCGACAGGGGCATCCCTGTCGGCGATTCACGATGGGGGATTGCCATTGTTGCCGAGCTTGAGCCATGCCCCCTGCTGACACCGTGACGCCCTCCCCGCTTATCGCCCTCATCGCCGGCGAAGATTCCGGCGACCAGTTGGGCGCCGACCTCATCGCCGCGCTTCGCCGTCGCTATCCCGACGCTCGCTTCGTCGGCATCGGTGGCGCGCGCATGCAGGCGCAGGGCTTCGAGTCCTGGTACGACATCAAGGAACTGTCGCTGTTCGGCTTCGCCGAGGTGGTCTCGCACCTGCCCCGCCTGCTGCGACTGCGCAAGGAGCTGGTGGCGCGCCTGGTTGCGGCCAAGCCCGCGGTGGTAGTCGGCATCGATGCGCCGGACTTCAACCTTGGCGTCGAAAAGCGCCTGCGTGAAGCAGGTCTGCGCACGGTGCACTATGTCAGCCCCTCGGTGTGGGCCTGGCGCGAGAAGCGTGCGGAGAAGATTGGCCGCAGCGCAGACCGCGTGCTCTGCCTGTTCCCGATGGAACCGGCGATCTATGCCCGCCACGGCATCGACGCGCGTTTCGTCGGGCATCCGCTGGCCGACCGTTTCGCAATGGTGTCCGATCGCGCCGGCGCGCGCGACTTCCTCGGCCTGCCGCACAACGTGCCCGTGCTCGCCGTGCTGCCTGGCAGCCGGCCGTCCGAGGTATCGATGCTGGGTCGTGGCTTCATCGACGCCGCCCGCAAGGTCGCGATGCAACTGCCCGGCCTGCGCATCGTGATTCCTGCCGCCAATGAACGCGTGAGCGCCAGCCTCAAGGCGCTGCTGGGCGATGCAACCGGCGAAGACGCGCCCGTCGTGCTGGAAGGCCATGCGCATGAGGCCATGCTGGCCGCCGACGTGGTGCTGCTCGCCTCGGGCACCGCCACCCTGGAAGCCATGCTGGCCAAGCGGCCGATGGTGGTGGGCTATCGCGTGTCGCCCATCAGCTACCGCATCGCCCGTGCACTGAACATGCTCAAGACCGATGTCTACTCGTTGCCCAACATCCTCGCGCGCGCCAGTGGCATGGGCTCCGATGTCCTGCTCGTGCCAGAGCTGATGCAGGACGACTTCACCGCCGACAAGCTCGCCGCGGCGACGCTGGCGCTGTTCCAGGACAGCGAACGTCGCGGCGCCGTCGTAGCCGCCTTCGAGCAACTGCACATGGCGTTGCGTGGCGATCTGGAAGGCCATGCCGGTGACCTGGCGGCCGCCGCCGTGGCGGAACTGGTGGAGGCTGGTCATGCCCGCTAGGTCGACCCGCGCCAAGACCGCCGCCGTCGCCGAAGCGCGGCTCATCGCCGGCGTCGATGAAGCCGGTCGCGGCCCGCTGGCCGGACCGGTCGCCGTTGCTGCGGTGATCCTCGATCCCGCCCGCCCGATCGTCGGCCTCAACGACTCCAAGAAGCTCAGCGAGGCGCGCCGCGAAGCGCTGTATCCGCAGATCATCGAGCAGGCGCTGGCGCACTGCGTGGTGATGGTGACGGCCGAGGAAATCGATCGCATCAACATCTACCAGGCGACCATGGCCGGCATGTGCCGGGCGCTGGCCGGATTGGCCACGACGCCGCACGAAGCCTTGATCGACGGCAACGCACTGCCGCGCGACCTGCCCTGCGCCGGCCGCGCGATCATCGGCGGTGACGCGCTGGAGCCCGCCATCAGCGCCGCCTCAATCCTGGCCAAGGTGACGCGCGACCGCTGGATGGTCGCGCTCGACAGCGAGCATCCCGGCTATGGCTTCGCCGTGCACAAGGGCTACGGCACGCCGGCGCACCTGGAGGCGCTCAAGCGGCTGGGCCCCTGCCCCCATCACCGGCGCAGCTTCGCCCCGGTGAAACTGCTGGTCGACCAGGGCGTGCTGTTCTGAATGCCGCGTTGATATGGACGTCCATATCAACGCTACTGAGTCGTGCCGCCAATGCAACAGCGGGGCCAATCGCCGCCGCGCGAAGCATGCCCAATGGGCCACGTCACCCTCATGTCACGGAGTTAGAATAGCCTTGACTCACGGGAAGCCGTGACCTGCGACACGGACCCGGCAAAGTCAGGAGGCGACGGACAGCCCGTTGCCGTAGCACTTTGATACTGCTTTCGACGAGGCAACCTTTTTCGCCATTGCTGCATCCGAACGGATACAGGAAGCGAAGCCGCCGGGCCGCTCGAGCCCACGCCAGACCTACCGATACGCCCCCATCCGCGGCGCGGTGCACTTCCAGCTCAGGCAAGGACGCATGATCCACCCCGCGTGGCCCTGCGAGCCATGCGGCCTTCAACACCTATGCGCGCATTTGACCGCAGGAGTCGTGTCATGACGCTTCCCAACCGCCCGCACAACGCCACACCGCTGGACGCCAATCCAAACGTGACACCTTCGTCGCAGCTCACCAACGACGAGATTGCAGCCATCCGGGATGCCGAATACCAGCACGTGGATTACGACCTGCATCCACTCAAGGTGCAGGGCCTTGAGCACTACATCGACAGCCCCGCGTGGGAGCAGCGCTTCCATATCTGGTAAACCAACAGGCATCGCGACGACGGACTCCGAGGTTATCCGTCGTCGCAGGGACGGGAGAGATCAGCCGTCCGTGCGCAGCCGGCTGTTGCGGTAGCCGTAGCCCACGTAGATCAGCATGCCGATCACGGTCCAGCCGGCCAGCAACAGCCAGTTGCCCTTGTTCATCTGCGCCAGCAGGAACAGGCACACCAGCACGCCGAGCGAACACACCACCGGCGCCGCCGGCACGCGGAAGCCACGCGGCAGTTCCGGGCGCGTGCGACGCAGCACCAGCACACCCACGCACACCGTGGCGAAGGCCAGCAGGGTGCCCATCGACAACAGGTCGCCGAGCAGGCTCAGCGGAAACACCGCCGCCAGCAGGCCGCCGACGGCGCCCACCAGCAGGGTCGTGCGGTGCGGTGTCCTGAAACGCTCGTGCACCGCGCCGAACACCTGCGGCAGCAGCCCGTCGCCGGCCATGGTGTAGAGGATGCGCGCCAGGCCCATGTGCATCACCAGGATCACCGACGTGAGGCCGGCCACCGCGCCCACCTGGGTCAGCAGCTTCAGCCAGGCGAGCGACGGATGCGCAGCCAGCGCCGTGGCCACCGGTTCGGCCGTGGCCAGCTGCGCATAAGGCACCAGGCCGGTGAGCACCGCCGCCACCACGATGTACAGCACCGTGCAGATCGCCAGCGAGATCAGGATGCCCGCCGGCACGTTCTGCTGCGGATTGCGGGTTTCCTGCGCGGCAGTCGCCACCGCGTCGAAGCCGATGTAGGCGTAGAACACGCTGGTGGCGGCGCGGAACACCCCGGACCAGCCGTAGTGGTCGTCGCCCAGGTTGGCCGGCACGTAGGGATGCCACAGCGAGGTGTCGATGTACTGCACGCCGAACACCACGAACAGGATCACCACCAGCACTTTCAACGCCACCACCACGCTGGCGAACAGGGTCGATTGGCGCGTGCCCGCGTAGAGCAAGGCGGTGATCGCGGCCACCACCAGCAACGCCGGCAGGTTGATCCACGCCCCTGTCGCCACGAAATGGCCGTCGCGGAACGCCAGCGGCGCATTGGCCAGCACGGTCGGCACGTCCATACCCAGGCTGTGCAGCAGCCCTACCCCATAGCCGGACCAACCCACCGCCACCGAGGACACCGCCAGCAGATATTCGGCCACCACGTTCCAGCCGATGAACCAGGCGAGCAGTTCGCCGAAGGTGGCATAGGCGTACACATAGGCGCTGCCCGACACCGGCAGCATCGCGGCGAACTCCGCGTAGCTCAGGGCCGCCAGCGCGGCGGCCAGGCCCGCCAGCACGAAGGAGAGGGTCAGCGCCGGCCCGGCATGCTCGGCCGCCGCCTGCCCGGTGATGACGAAGATGCCCGCGCCGATCACCGCGCCCACGCCCAGCACGATCAGGTCCTTCAATCCCAGGGTGCGGCGCAGGTTGTCATTGGCCGAGAGTGACGCCTCGATGGGCTTGATGGAGAACAACGAACGGATCAGGGACATGGGGAGCGCCTTCGGCAGCCGCCAGGAGCTGCCCGCTTTGCAGGGTAAAGCGCTGAACCATGCCAGCCGTCTTCGCCACCCGCAACCGCCATTGGTACGGACCAACCCGGGGACATCCTGGCGCCCAAGTTGCGCTAGGCTGCCGCCAGGGGGAACACCATGAAACAAACCATTCGCATCGCGCTGGCCGTGGCGGCTCTGGCGCTCGCCACGCTGTGCCAGGCGCATCCCGATACCGGAGACATCCCGCCCGACTTCCTCGGCCATGATCGCCATGGCGCCGACGTGCGCGTATCCGGCTTCCACGGGAAGGTGGTGATCGTCAGCTTCTGGGCGTCATGGTGCCGCTACTGCCTCAAGGAGATGCCGATACTGGCGGCCATCCAGAAGAAGGTCGGGTCGGATCAGTTGCAGGTCGTTGGCGTCGACCACGACGACGACATGGACCTCTTCAGGAAGACTCGCTACCGCTGGAAGGACCTGGACGTGATTCTCACCTACGAGCCGTCCGACAACAGCATTTCCAAGCCGTACGGCATCAAAGGCTTGCCCTACATGGTGATGATCGGCCGTGACGGACGCATCGCCCACATCCACGTGGGCTATGGCGAGGACGAACTGGACGGCATCCTGGCCGAGCTGCAGGATCTGCTGAACGCGCCGGCGCCTGCCCCGAGTACAGCGACTGCCCCAAGCGGCGCGTAGCCATCGGGGCGGCTTGCCGGACGCATGTCAATTCTTGCCCACCCCGCCCCTCGCCGGTAGGCTGGCGTTCCATCCTGCGCGCGCGCCATGTCCGTCCGCTTCGCTCACCTCCACCTGCACAGCGAGTACTCGCTGGTCGACTCGACCATCCGTATCAAGGGACTGGTCGACGCCTGCGTGCGCGCCGGCATCCCGGCCGTAGCGCTGACCGACGACAGCAACATGTTCGCGCTGGTGAAGTTCTACAAGGCCTGCAGCGCGGCCGGCATCAAGCCGATCGGCGGCGCGGACCTGTGGGTGAGCGCGCCGGATGATCCGCGCCCGTGGCGTCTCACCGTGTTCTGCCAGAACCACGAGGGCTACCTCAACCTGTCGCGCCTGGTGTCGCGCGCCTGGCGCGACGGCCAGCACAGCGGCCGCGCCATGGTCGACATGGCCTGGCTCACGCCGCAGGCGACGCATGGCCTGATCGCCTTGCTCGGCCGCGAAAGCGAGGCCGGCCGCATCGCGGTGAACCAGGGCGTCGATGCCGCCGCCGCGCGCCTGCGTCCATTCGCCAGCCAGATGGCCGACCGCCTGTACCTGGAGCTCACCCGCACTGGTCGCGAAGGCGAGGAGAACTGGAACGCCGCTGCGCTCGGACTGGCCGCCGAACTCGACCTGCCGGTGATCGCCAGCAACGACGTGCGCTTCCTCAAGCAGGAAGGCTTCGAGTCACACGAAGCTCGCGTGTGCATCAACCAGGGTCGCGTGCTGGCCGACCCCAAGCGCCCGCGCGATTACAGCGACCAGCAGTACCTGAAGACGCCCGAGGAAATGGAGGCGCTGTTCGCCGACATTCCCGAAGCGCTGGAAAACACCATCGAGCTGGCCAAGCGCTGCACGCTTGAACTGAGCTTCGGCACGTACTACCTGCCCGACTTCCCGGTGCCCGAAGGCCATGACCTGGCCAGCTACATCCGCGAGCTTTCCCGCGAAGGCCTGAAGGAGCGCCTGGCGTTTGCCGGCGTCGCGCCAGGCCGCACGCAGGAGGAATACGAAACACGCCTGGAACGCGAGCTGGACGTCATCATCAAGATGGGCTTCCCCGGCTACTTCCTGATCGTGGCGGACTTCATCAACTGGGGTAAGCAGAACGGCATTCCGGTGGGCCCGGGCCGTGGTTCGGGTGCCGGCTCGCTGGTGGCGTGGGTGCTGAAGATCACCGACCTGGACCCGATCCAGTTCGACCTGCTGTTCGAGCGATTCTTGAATCCCGAACGCGTGTCGATGCCCGACTTCGACATCGACTTCTGCATGGATCGCCGCGACGAGGTGATCGACTACGTCGCGCGCAAATACGGCCGCGACCACGTCAGCCAGATCATCACCTACGGCTCGATGGCGGCCAAAGCCGTGCTGCGCGATTCGGGCCGCGTGCTCGGCATGGGTTACAACGCCGTCGACCGCATCGCCAAGCTGATTCCCGCGCGTCCGCTCGACCTCACGCTGCAATGCGCGCTGGGCCGTTCCGAGAAGGCCAAGAAAGAGCCCGATCGTATCGTCAAGGACTTCTGCGACCTGTACGAGCAGGACGAGGAAGCGCGCACGCTGATCGATCTGGCGCTCAGCCTGGAAAGCATCACGCGCGGCGTCGGCAAGCACGCCGGTGGCGTGGTGATCGGTCCCAAGCCGCTCACCGAATTCGCGCCGCTGTACTGCGAACCGGGCGGCGCGGGCGTCGTCACGCAGTACGACAAGGACGACGTGGAAGCCGTCGGCCTGGTGAAGTTCGACTTCCTGGGCCTGCGCACGCTCACCATCATCGACTGGGCGGTGAAGGCCATCAACGCACGTCGCGCGGTGAATGGCGAGGATGCGCTGGATATCGCGGCGATTCCCACCGACGATCCGGCCGCCTACGACGTGCTGAAGAAGGCGCAGACCGTCGCCGTATTCCAGCTCGAATCCTCGGGCATGCAGCGCATGCTCAAGGATGCCAAGCCCGACCGCTTCGAGGACATCATCGCGCTGGTGGCGTTGTATCGCCCCGGCCCGATGGACCTGATCCCCAGCTTCGTCGCCCGTAAGCACGGCCGCGAGGAAGTGGTGTATCCCGACCCGCGCGTCGAGCCGATCCTGAAAGAGACCTACGGCATCATGGTCTATCAGGAGCAGGTGATGCAGATGGCGCAGATCGTGGGCGGCTATTCGCTCGGCGGCGCCGACCTGCTGCGCCGCGCGATGGGCAAGAAGAAGCTCGAGGAAATGGCGAAGGAGCGCGCCAAGTTCCGCGAAGGCGCCGCCAAGGACGGACTCACCGGCGAGAAGGCCGACGAGATCTTCGACCTGATGGAAAAGTTCGCGGGCTACGGCTTCAACAAGTCGCACGCTGCCGCCTACGCGCTCGTCTCGTACCACACCGCCTGGCTGAAGGCGCACTACCCCGCCGAGTTCATGGCCGCGACGATTTCGTCGGACATGGACAACACCGACAAGGCGGTGACCTTCATCGACGAGTCGAAGGCGATCGGCCTGAAGGTGCTGCCACCTGACGTGAACGCCTCGGAGTTCATGTTCGTCGCGGTGGAACCGAAGGTGATCCGCTACGGCATCGGCGCCATCAAGGGCGTGGGCCAGGGCGCGTGCGAGGCCATTGCCGACGAGCGCCGTCGCGGTGGCGCGTATACGGACCTCGCAGACTTCTGCCGCCGCGTCGATTCGACCAAGCTCAATCGCCGTGTGCTCGAAGCGCTGATCCTGTCCGGCGCGCTCGACGCGCTGGCGCCGAATCGCGCGAGCCTGATGGCGCAGTTGCCGAACGCCATGAAGGCGGCGGAACAGCATCTGCGCAACAAGCAATCCGGCCAGAACGACATGTTCGGCGCGTCCATGTCCTTTGAGAGCGGGGGCGCCACCGCGCCGACCGTCGAAGTGGACCTGCCGGTGGTGGCCGCCTGGCCGCTGGAGCAGTTGCTGCAGGGCGAGCGCGACACGCTCGGCCATTACCTTTCTGGCCATCCCACCGATCCGTGGAAGGAAGAGCTGGCCCAGCTCTCGACCTGCCCGCTGGGCGAGATCGCCGATCGCTACCAGCCACCGAAACCCCGCAAGAACGATGGCGATGACAACCGCTTCCGCCGTGGCCCGGATACCCCGTGGACGGTAGCCGGCATGGTCACCGGCGTGCGCAAGCGCGGTGACAGCGATGCCTTCGTACGGCTGGAAGACGGCACCGGCATCATCGAGGTGAGCTTCTTCGGCGAGTTGTACCAGCAGGTCGCCCCGCTGCTGGTTCGCGATGAATTGCTGGTGGTCGAAGGCGGCCTGCGCATCGATGATTTTTCCGGTGGCGGTTTCGCCGTGCGCGCCCGCAGTGCGCTCAGCCTGGGTGACGCCTGCCGTCGCTATGCCCGCCTCCTGCGTTTAAAACTGAACGGCGTCGGCCCCAGCTTCATCGACGACCTGCGCCGCACCCTTGCCGGCTACCGCGGCGGACGCGCCAGCGTGGTCCTGCACGGCTATCACAACCAGACCGCCCAGGCTGACCTGGAGCTGGGTGAGGACTGGCGCGTCGACGCCATTCCGGAGCTGCTTCGCGCCATCCGGACCATACCGGGCGTGGAAGCGGCCAAGCTGCGCATTGTCAAAACGGATGATCGTCCGCCCAGGGGCGACTGAATTATTAGAAGTGAGTTAAGAGAAGTGAGAAGTGAGAGAAAGCGGGCTGGCTCTCACTTCTCGCTCCTCTTCCCTGTTCTCCTTGCTTCCCCATACGCCCCCGTTCCCGCGAATTTTCCCAGACCGGTATACTGGACCGCTTCCGTGTCCCGAACTGCACCGAATGAATCCCAACTTCCTCGATTTCGAACAACCGATCGCCGAGCTGGACGCGAAGATTGAAGAGCTTCGTCACGCCAGCCACGGGCAGGCGTTCAACATCGACGAAGAAGTCGCCCGCCTGCGTGAGAAGCTGAAGCTCAAGACCAACGAGATCTTCCGCAACCTCACGCCGTGGCAGGTCACCCAGCTGTCGCGCCATCCGGGTCGCCCCTACACGCTCGACTACATCAGCGTGATCTGCGACGAGTTCCATGAACTGGCCGGCGACCGCGCCTATGCGGACGACGCCGCCATCGTGGGTGGCATTGGTCGCATCAACGGCCGCTCGGTGATGATCATCGGCCACCAGAAGGCACGCGATACCAAGGGCAAGGTGCGCCGCAATTTCGGCATGCCGCGCCCCGAGGGTTACCGCAAGGCGCTGCGCCTGATGAAGATGGCCGAGCGTTTCGGCCTGCCGCTGCTCACGCTGATCGACACCCCTGGCGCCTATCCCGGCGTCGGCGCCGAGGAGCGCGGCCAGTCCGAGGCCATCGCCCGCAACCTGCTGGAAATGGCCGACCTCAAGACGCCCATCGTCTGCACCGTGATCGGTGAAGGCGGCTCCGGCGGTGCCCTGGCCATTGGCGTGGGTGACCGCACCGTGATGTTGCAGTACTCCACCTACTCGGTGATTTCGCCTGAAGGCTGCGCGTCGATCCTCTGGAAGAGTGCGGAGAAGGCCAAGGATGCCGCCGAGGCGCTTGGCCTCACGGCCCCACGCCTGCTGGAGCTGGGCCTGATCGACAAGGTGGTGCGCGAGCCGCTGGGCGGCGCGCATCGCAATCCGCATTCCATGGCCGTGCGCCTGAAGGCGGTGCTGCTCAACCAGCTCGACGAGCTGGAAGCGATGCCGATCAAGGACCTGATGGAACAGCGCTACAAGCGCCTGCGCGGCTACGGCGCGTTCGTCGAGTAAGCCGCCATGGGCGTGCGCGGGCTGGATCACATCAACCTGCGCGCGCCTGCCACGCTGATCGAACGGCTGCGGCGTTTCTACATCGATGTGATCGGCCTCAGTGAAGGTCCGCGGCCTGCCGTTCGCTCGCGTGGCCATTGGCTCTATGCCGGCGCTCATCCCCTCGTCCACCTGACGATCGCCGACGAAGGCGACGGGGCAGCCATGCCAACCGGCTGGATCGCCCACTACGCCATGGCCTGCAACGACCTGACCGGCATGCGCGCAAGGCTGGATCAGGCTCGCGTGCCCTATCGCGTTGGCGGCTCGCCGGAACAGGTGCAACTGTTCCTGCTCGATCCTGCAGGCGTCACGCTGGAGCTGAACTTCAAGGATTCCTAGCGCGACCGGCGTGCCTCACCGTCCGGTCACGGCAGCGAGTTACCATCCGTGGCAACGCCGCCCGGAAAACGCGCCATGGCCAACGAACCCGCCGTCAAGCTCGCCGTGCTGATCGACGCCGACAACGCGCAGCCCGCCATCGCCGCAGCCTTGCTCGCCGAGGTCGCCAAGTACGGCACGGCGCACGTCAAGCGTGCCTATGGTGATTGGACGTCCAATCACCTGAAGAGCTGGAAGGAGCAACTGCTCACCCAGTCGATCCAACCCATCCAGCAATTCGGCTACACCAGCGGCAAGAACGCCACCGACTCGGCGATGATCATCGACGCGATGGACCTGCTGTATTCGGGACGCCTCGACGGTTTCTGCATCGTTTCCAGCGACAGCGACTTCACCCGCCTCGCCGCGCGCATCCGCGAGTCCGGCCTGATCGTCTATGGCTTCGGCGAACGCAAGACGCCCGACCCGTTCGTCGCCGCCTGCGACAAGTTCATCTACACCGACATCCTCGCCGCCAAGCCGGACGAGGAGCAGCCGCTCAAGCCGCGCACGGCTGCGCAGCTCAAGCAGGATTCCAGCCTGGTGAACCTGCTGCGCAACGCGGTCGAGGCCGCCTCCGACGACGACGGCTGGGCCGCGCTCGGCGGCGTCGGTTCGATCATCACCAAGCAGCGCCCCGACTTTGACGCGCGCAGTTACGGCTATCACAAGTTGAGCGAACTGATCACGGCCACCACGCTGTTCGAGATGGACCGCCGCAGCCCCGGCGAGGGTCGACCCAAGGTCATCTACGCACGCAACAAGACCAAGAAATCCACCGCTCGTGAATAGCTTCATCGCCATCCTGGCGCAGGCCCTGCGCATGCAGCCCGAAGGCGCCCTCTGCGTCGCCTACAGTGGCGGCCCTGACTCCACGGCCCTGCTGCACGCGCTGTCCGAGCTGCCGCTGGCGCGTGCGCGCGGACTGCGCGCGTTGCACGTGGACCATGGCCTGCATGCGGCAAGCCATGCCTGGGCCGAGCACTGCCGTCAGATGGCCCAGGAATGGGGCGTGCCCTGCCTGGTGCTGCGCGTGGAGGTCGACCACGCGCGCGGCTATGGCCTGGAGGCCGCCGCGCGCGAGGCGCGCTATCGCGCGTTCGCGCTGTCGTTGCAACCGGGCGAGCGGCTGCTATTGGGGCACCATCGCGACGACCAGGCCGAGACCGTCCTTCTCAAGCTGCTGCGCGGCGCCGGGCCGGAAGGCCTGGGTGGCATGCGGGCGTCGCGGCCATTGGGCGAAGGCACACTGTGGCGACCTCTGCTCGACGTTCCGAGGGCGACCTTGCGCGCGTACGTGCAGGAGCGCGAACTGCCATGCATCGATGACCCCTCCAACGCCGACAGCCGCCTGTCGCGCAACTTCCTCCGCCACGAGGTACTGCCCCGCCTGAACCAGCATTGGCCGCAAGCGGTGGAGTCGATCGTCCACAGCGCGCGACTCAGCCGCGCCGGGGCCGAAGCGCTGGAGCAACAGTGGCGTCACGCCATGGCCGAGTTGCTGGATCCGGCGACCGGCAGCCTCGACGCCGCCGGCTGGCTGGCGCTTCCGCACGCTTTGCGCCAGCCCCTGCTGGATCACTGGCTGCATGCGCGTGGCCTGCCCGCCCCCACCACCGTCCAGCGCGAGCAGATCGAGCGCCAATGCCGAGCCCGCGATGGCCAATTGCCGTGCATCCGCTGGAACGGCGCCGAGCTCCATGTATGGAAGGCCCGCCTCTGGGCCTTGCCGCCCCGGCGCGCGATCGATCCGCAATGGCAGGCCTGCTGGCAGGGTGAGCCGCTGGCCCTGCCCGATGGGGGCAGCCTGCTGCTGGAACCAGCAGGCCAGCTGACCGAGGCGCTGGTTGTGCGGCTTCGCCAGGGAGGCGAACAACTGCGCCCCGCCGGCGACGCGCATACCCGGGAACTGCGCGACCTGTTCCAGCAAAGCGGCATGCCGCCGTGGCGTCGGCTTGCCTGCCCATTGCTGTACGCGGATGAGGAACTGGTTGGCGTCGGCGACCGCTGGCTCAGCACGCGAGGCGCCCAGCTGTTCGGGACCAACCGCCCGCACTGGCAACCTGCCTATTAGCCTCCCTGCGCGACCGGGGCGCGCGGTCCATCAGGACGTAGTGCAAGAAAGGTGATCGCCTCCAAAAAGCCGCCACGCGTCGCAGCCTGAGTGCGACCTTTTGGCCGCATTGGATTGATTCCTAACCGCCCCTGCGCTAGCTTCTGCGGCCATGGCCAAGCCCGCTTCCGCCCCCGCGACCCCCGCTCCCGCCGCCGATTTCGAACACTCGCTGGACGAACTCGAGCAGCTCGTGGCGCGCATGGAAGGTGGCGAATTGAGCCTGGACGAGTCCCTCGCTTCTTTCGAGCGGGGCATCGGCCTCTATCGCCACTGCCAGCAAGCATTGGAAAATGCCGAATTGCGTGTGCGATTGCTGCTCGACCCAGATGCCCCAGATACTGCCGAACCGTTTGAACCCGAGCTCTGAACTCGGCGCCGACCTCAAGTCGCTGATCGCCCGCGCCGACGAGGCGCTCGTCCGTTCGCTGCCCCCTGAAGACGCCCCGCCGATCGAGCTGCATCGCGCGATGCGCTACGCCGTGCTTGGCGGCGGCAAGCGGCTGCGGCCGCTGCTGGTCTACGCCGCCGGCCACGCGTTTGGCGAAAGCGGATCCCGGCTGGATGCTCCCGCTGTTGCGGTGGAGCTGATCCACGCCTACTCGCTGGTGCATGACGACCTTCCCGCGATGGACGACGACGACATGCGTCGCGGCCGCCCCACCTGCCACATCGTGTTCGGCGAAGCGATGGCGATCCTGGCCGGCGACGCGCTGCAGGCGCTGGCGTTCGAACTGCTCGCCCACGACGTCGAGCTGGGCGTGGCGCCGGCACGATGCGTGGAGATGCTGCGCGTGCTCGGCCGCGCCTGCGGCGCCGAGGGCATGGCGGGCGGTCAGGCGCTGGACCTTGCCGCCGTGGGCCGCAAGCTCAGCCTGGTCGAGCTGGAGCACATGCATGCCTGCAAGACCGGCGCACTGATCCGCGCCTCCGTGCGCCTGGGGGCCCTGGCCGCCGGGGCGCCCGATGAGGCGCTGGCCTCGCTCGACCGCTATGCGCATGCCGTGGGCTTGGCTTTTCAGGTGCGCGACGACATCCTCGACGTCGAAGGCGAGTCGCATGTGATCGGCAAGACCGCCGGCAAGGACGCAGCCGCGGACAAGCCCACCTTTCCCTCCATCATCGGCATGGAGGCATCGCGCGAACACCTCCAGCGCCTCACCGATGACGCGCTGGCGGCCATCCAGCCGCTCGGCGCACAGGGCATCCTGCTCGAGGAGCTCGCGCTCTACGCGGCTGCACGCTTGCGCTGAACCGCACACCCGGCTCCGGCCAGTCGGCCGGAGCGCGCCCAGCGCGCGACCGGAAACGACGCCCAGAGGTCAACATCCTGGCTGACGGGACGTTACAAGGCAGATACGTCAGCCACCGTCCTTGCGCCATGCTTCAACGCCGCCTTCCCCTGCTCCGCCTGGCCCTGCTGGGCGCCCTCGGTTTCCTGTTGCCCGGCATGGCCTCGCACGCCGCCGCGCCGCAAGCTGCCGATTTCACCGGCGCCTGGCGTCTGGACGACCGCAATAGCGACACCACCGACACGCTGACCACGGCCATGCGTGGCGAGGCGCGACGGGAAATGCAGGCGAGCGCGGCTCCCGCAGGGCAGACGCCCGCATCGGGCGCCCCCCCGGCAAACGGCGACCATCCTGGCGGCGGCCGTCATGGCGGCATGGGTGGTGGCGGCATGGGCGGTGGTGGCGGCATGGGCGGCGGTGGCGGCATGGGAGGCGGTGGCGGCATGGGCCATGGCGGCGGCATGGGCGGCGGTGGCCACGGTGGCCGGCACGGCGGCGACAGCTCCGACAGCAAGCCCGCCGGAGCCAACGACAAGGACCCATTGGCCACGGCCACCTACCCGATGCCACCCACCCTCAGCGTCGACTCGGTGCTGCTGGTGCAGCAGGACGCCAAGACCTTCCAGGTCCGCCTCGGCAACGGCGACCAGCTGACCGGCAAGCTGGACGGCCAACCCCACCAGTCGCTCAACGGCGCCGCGATGGTGCGTGGCCATGTCGACGCGGGCCACCTGCAAGTTTCGATCCAGTACGCCGACGGCACGCAGCTCGACCAGAACTGGGCCCTCTCGCCGGATGGCCAGCAACTGGTGGTCACAGGCTCGTGGAAGGTGCCCACTCTCCAGCAGCCGGTGAGCTACAAGCGCACCTACGTCGGGCTGCACTGAAGAGCGAGGAGATAGTCGGGAGAAGCGAGTAGTGAGAGAGAGCCGAGTGGCAACGGCTTTCTCTCACTACTCACTTCTCCACACTCACTCCTCGCTCTTCGCTCTTCGCCTCACCGGATCAGCCGCAGCGTGAACGGGTAGCGGTAGCGCACGCCCTCATTGGCGCGGATGGCGGCCACGATGGTGAACACCAGCCAGGCTACACCCACCACCACGCCGACAGGCCATGCCACCAGCACACCCAAGCCAAGCGTGAGCAAGGTGAGCAAGAACAGCGCGAAGAAGACGATGGCCACGGTGATGTTGAAGTTGAGTGCTTCCTTGCCCTGATCATCGACGAAGGGCATCGCATCCTTCTTGACCAACCAGATGACCAGCGGCCCCAGGAAACATCCCCAGCCAAGCCAATGGCCGGTGATGACCAGGCCAAGCAACGCCGACAGGTGGGCAAACATGGCCCACTGGCGCTGCTGGGCGGAGGGTAGGTCGGACGACGCGGCGGGGTCGTTCGGCGGCGGTACGACGGACTCGGGTGGAACGCTCATGCGCGCATCTCCTGGTCGTGAACCTCGTTGTCCTGCCGGCCCGGCGTCAGCGGCGCGAACCGGCAAGGAGATCGTAACAAGGACACGCGGGAAATACCCCCGCCAGAAGGGCTACTCGCCGGCGATGGTCATCTGCTCGAGCAGGATCGAGCCGGTGAGGATGTGCGAGCGCGGATCCACGTCGGCGCCCACGGCGACGATGTTGGCGTACATGTCGCGCAGGTTCGCCGCGATGGTGATCTCTTCTACCGGATAGGCGATCTGCCCGTTCTCCACCCAGAAGCCGGCGGCGCCGCGCGAGTAATCGCCGGTGACGGTGGACACGCCCTGCCCCATCACCTCGGTCACCAGCAGGCCAGTGCCCATGCGGCGCAGCATGCCGGCGAAGTCGTCTTGGCCTGGCTCCACCAGCAGATTGTGGATGCCGCCGGCGTTGCCGGTGGAGGCCAGCCCCAGCTTGCGGGCCGAATAACTGCCGAGTACGTAGCGGGCCAGCACGCCGTTCTCGATGAGCGCGCTGTCGCGCGTGGCCACGCCCTCGGCGTCGAAGGCGCCCGAACCCTGACCGCGCATCAGGAACGGGCGCTCCACGATGTTCATCCACGACGGCATGACCTGCTGGCCGGCATGGTCGAGCAGGAAGCTGGCCCGGCGATACAGGGCACCGCCACTGACCGCGCCGACCAGATGTCCGACCAGCCCGCGCGCCACCTCCGGCGCGAACAGCACCGGGCACTGGCGCGTGGACAGACGCTGGGCGCCCATGCGCGCCAGCGTGCGCTGGGCCGCCTTGTCGCCCAGCGTCTGGGCGCTCATGAAGTCGCCCGCCGCGCGCACGCTGTCGTACCAGTAATCGCGCTGCATGCCCTCGTCGTCGCCGGCGATCAGCGACAGCGACAGCGAGTGGCGGGTGCCGCGCTCGCGGCCGACGAAGCCGTGCGAATTGGCGTAGACCGCCAGGGCCTCGCCCATCTGCACGCTGGCGCCATCGGAATTGCTGATGCCCGCATGGGCCCGACCGGCGTCCTCGATGTCCCTGCCGAGGGCGATCGCTTCGCTGGTGTCGATGCGCCACGGGTGCCACAGGTCCAGGTCAGGGAACTCGGTGGCCATGCGCGAGGCGTCGGCCAGGCCGGCCGCCGGGTCTTCCTCGGTGAAGCGGGCAATGGCGCAGGCCTGCTCCAGGGTCGCCTGGATCGACTCGGGGTTGAGGTCGGCCGTGCTGGCCGAGCCCTTGCGCTGGCCGAAATACACGGTGAGCCCGAATCCGCGGTCGCGGGTGTGCTCGACCGTCTCCACCTCACCCAGGCGCACGTTGACGTTCAGGCCGGTATCGATGCTGGCCGCCACCTCGGCCTGGCTGGCGCCCGCGGCGCGGGCGCGGCGGATCACTTCCTCAGCCAGCTGGGCCAGTCGATCCAGTTCGTCCAGGCTGCGGTCCTGGGTGGGGGCAAGTTCGGTCACGCGAGGGATTCCTGCAGGCAAGCGGGTAACGGGTAGAATACGCGGTCCTACCCGCGCAGCTTTCCCGAGATGGGGTTGCGTGGCCGATTTGCAAAGAGCGTCCCCGGAGAAAGCCATGTCACCGACAGCCGGCATCTACCGTCACTACAAGGGCCAGCGCTACCGCGTACTGGGCACGGCCCGGCACAGCGAGACGATGGAAGAAGTGGTGGTCTACCAGGCGCTCTATGGCGACTTCGGCCTGTGGGTGCGTCCCGCCACGATGTTCTGCGAAACGGTGGAACTGGAAGGTGAGCCGATTCCCCGATTCGCCCTGGAACAGGCCGAACCGAACCTGTTCGACAGCCACAGCGCCACCCACTGACCGCCTGGCCGCCCTGCTGGAAGACCCCGAGTGAAGCGTACCTACACCCACGATCCCGACCACGATTACGGCCCCACCCGCACGCAGCAGCGCCGCGACGCGCTGGCCGTTCTGGCCCTGGCCAACCAGTTGGTCGAACTGCCGGCCTCGAAGCTGGCCAAGCTCGATCTGCCCGAAGACGTGCAGCGCGAGATTGCCAACACCCGCCGCATCACCGCGCATATCGCGCGCAAGCGCCAGATGGCGTTCCTGGCGAAGGTGATGCGCCGCCACGAGGCCGAAGTGTTCGACGGCGTGCGCGCCGCGCTGGGCGAGAACCGCGAGCGCCAGCGTCAGGAGACCGCCGCCATGCATCGCCTCGAGGTGACGCGCGAGCGCCTGCTGACCGATACCGATGGCGTTATCGGTGAGCTGATCGAGCAGTATCCGAATCTCGATCGCCAGCACCTGCGCTCGCTGGTGCGCCAGGCTAAGGCGGAGAAAGACGCCAACAAGCCGCCGCGGGCGTACCGCGAGATCTACCAGTTGCTGAAGCAGCTGGCCGATGGTGGCGATGTGGATGCCGAGGAAGCCGCTGAAGGCGAAGACGAATCGGAACACGAGGAGCCCTGAGCTCCTCATCGTCATCCCGGCGGAGGCCGGACAAGCGCAAAGCGCGCAGAACGCCCGAAGGGCGGCCCCCAAGGGGGCGATCGTAGCGAGTCATCCAGTGCCTTGCTCTTGGCGCCAGAGCAAATAAAAGACGCTGGATCCCAGCCTACGCTGGGATGACGGCACGTTGGAACTCAGCCCTTCCGCTCAAACTGGCTGCATGTGTCTCGCGGCGACACCCAGCAGTCGTGCAGCCCACACAAGCGGCTCTCCGCGACGGTAGCGCCATAAGCCGAACCGAACGACGCCATCCCCGGGAGCTGTGGCTCCAGACGTTGCCGCGCCTCCTCGCGATGCCGGCAATGCAGGCAGCATGCCGGCGCCGCGCGGGGCAGATCGGCGGCCACCGCCGCGCTCATCCGCCGAGTCCGTTCCAGTAATCGGCGAACACATGCACCGACAGCAGGTAGCCGACCACCACGTTCACCGCCACGCCAATCGTGAAGGCCAGGAACGGCCTCCAGCCGATCGCGGTCAGCGAGCGCAGTCGCGTGGTGAGGCCGATGCTGAGGAAGCAGAAGGTGAAGGCCCAGGTGCGCAACGTGCTGATCGGCGCCACCAGGTCCGGCGTGACGATCTTGCGGTAGTCCGCCAGCGAGTAGTGGCTGGCGATCCAGGTCACCAGTGCGGAGGCCAGCACGAAGCCGATGACGAACTTCGGAAAGCGCGCCCAGATCTCGCGCACATCCGCCTTCGCCTGCACGCCGTCGTCACGGCTCCAGCGGGTGGCGGCCACCCAGGCCAGGGTGAAAGCCCAGATGCCGATCCAGATGTCGCGGCCCACCACCTTCATCAGGGTGAAGGCCTGCACCGCCGCGTCAGGCGCGCCGGCAATGGCGCCGCCGGCATGGCGGGCGGCATCGCCATAGGCCTGCGCCGCAGCGATGCCCGCCGCATCGGCGAATTCGGACGTGCCGATCCACGCGCCGGCCACGGCAGTGGACAAGCCCAGCGCACGCGAGGCAAACGGCAGCACGAAGATCATCACGATCGCCCACACCACCACCAGGGTGATCGCCATCGAGGCATGTTCACGCTTGGCGCGCACCGCGCCGCCAGCGGCAATCGACGCCGACACGCCGCACACGGCGCCGCCCACGCCCAGCACCGCGGCGAAGCGCTTGTCCAGGCCAAGCGCCTTGCCGGCGAAGAAGATGGTGAAGAACGTCGCCAGCGAGACGATGGTCGCCTGTCCCACCGCCACAGGGCCGGCCCACACCAGCAAAGTCAGCGGCAGGGTCGCGCCCAGCAGTACGATGCCCACCTTGATGTAGAACTCCACGCGCAGCGCCGACTGGAACCACTCCGGCAGCTTCACCAGGTTCGACACCAGCAATCCGGATGCCAGCGCCAGCAACGGCGCTTCAAGGTTGTAATGGGACGCCTGCGTCCACGCCGACGCGGTGAAGATCACCAGCGATGCGACAAACAGGATGAGGAACCCCCGCAGAAAGCGCGAGAGGGAGTGGCCGAGCACCGCCAGGCCGGTGCCGAACAGCAACGCGAACGTCGCGAACAGCGCGAGATAGTTCGGCAAATGGGCGACGATGCCATGTCCCACTTCGCTCAGCGTCGTCCATTTGGCCGGCGCCACCGCCAGCCACTTCAGGCTGCTGCCGCTGGCGAACAACGCCCAGGCCACCACGATCACCAGCAGGCCGATCCAGACTGACCACCAGTCTTCGTTGGAGAACACGCCAGTGCGCGGCACGCGCACGGCAGCATCTTCGACCGGCGATGCGCCAGCCGGCAGCACGCGCGTGATTTCACTCATGGCATCGCCCTCTTTGCAGGCACATTGAGATCGGACATCCAGACGTCCGGACGGCTTCACGTCGGACATCCATCCGCACCGTGAAATGTCCACCGGTGCGGCGCGAAAGCAAAATGAGCTTTCGTTCTATCCATATGCCCGTTGGCGGCGACTGTCACATAGGCGAAACCGGCTCACCGGCGTTACATGCCCGATGCAACGCGGCACGGACGTGGGTGTTGCGCTTAGACTGGCCGCCATACCGGTGAGCGCACTGACTTCGCATGCCCCACGACCTGCTCCTGATCGCCCTGCCCTTTGCCCTGACCGCCTCACTGGCGGAGGCGGTGGTGCTGAACCGCCGACAGCCCGGCCGGTACGACTGGAAGGCGATGGGGTTATCGATCCTCGACCAGCTTGGACGCCAGGCTCTGGTGTTGCTGCCGCTGTCGCTGGCTGCCCCGGTGTTCGCACTGGCCTGGAGCCACCGCCTCGCCACCATCACGCTTGGCGGCGCCTGGAGCGTGTTGCTCTTATTCGTCGGGATGGAGTTCTGCTACTACTGGTACCACCGCGCGGCGCATCGCGTGCGCTGGTTCTGGCTGACCCACCGGGTTCACCACTCACCCAATCAGCTGAATCTGTCCGCAGCCTATCGGCTGGGCTGGATGGGCCGCATCACCGGCAGCCAGTTGTTCTTCACGCCGCTGGCCTGGCTGGGTTTCACACCCAGGCTGGTGCTCACCACGCTCGCGCTCAACCTGCTTTACCAGTTCTGGCTGCACGCCACCTGGATTCCCCGCCTGGGCTGGCTGGAGTACGTGCTCAACACGCCCTCTTCGCACCGGGTGCATCACGGCGCGAATCTGGAATACCTGGATGCCAACTATGGCGGCGTGCTGATCGTGTTCGACCGGCTGTTCGGCACCTATGTCGCCGAACGGGACGACGTGCCCTGCCGCTATGGCCTGGTGCATCCGGCGACTGGCTACAACGTGCTGCGACTGGAGTTCGCCCCCTGGGCGGAACTGGCGCGTGACCTGCGCGGCGCGCGCAGTCCGCGCGAATGGTTCGGCTACCTGTTTGCGCCGCCGGGCTGGCGCCCGAACGGCAAGGGCGAGACCACCGAAGACCTGCGCCGCCTGCATGGGATGCAGACGGCGCCCGAAGCCACGCCAATGCCCGCCTTCGGCGATTAGGACGCGGTACCACCCACCGTCATCGCATCCACCTTCAACGTCGGCTGACCGACGCCCACCGGCACGCTCTGGCCATCCTTGCCGCACACGCCGACGCCTTCGTCGAGCGAGAGGTCGTTGCCGATCATGGAGACGCGGGTGAGCACTTCGGGGCCGGCGCCGATCAGGGTGGCGCCTTTTACCGGGCGGGTGATCTTGCCGTCCTCGATCAGGTAGGCCTCGCTGGCGGAGAACACGAACTTGCCGCTGGTAATGTCCACCTGGCCACCGCCAAAGTTCACCGCGTACAGGCCACGCTTCACCGAGCGGATGATCTCCTGCGGATCGTGCTGGCCAGCCAGCATGTAGGTGTTGGTCATGCGCGGCATCGGCAGCTGCGCGAACGATTCGCGGCGACCATTGCCGGTGGGGGCCATGCCCATCAAGCGCGCGTTGAGCTTGTCCTGTATGTAGCCCTTGAGGATGCCGTCCTCGATCAGCGTGGTGCACTCGGTGGGCGTGCCCTCGTCGTCTACGCTCAGTGAACCGCGGCGACCGACCAGGGTACCGTCGTCCACCACGGTGACGCCGGGCGCCGCCACGCGCTGGCCAATGCGGCCGGCGAAGGCGGAACTGCCCTTGCGGTTGAAGTCGCCTTCCAGGCCATGGCCGATCGCCTCGTGCAGCAGCACGCCAGGCCAGCCCGGACCCAGCACCACCGGCATGCTGCCAGCCGGCGCGTCCACGGCGTCCAGGTTCACCAGCGCGCCACGGACCGCTTCATCGGCAAAGGCCAGCGCGCGGCCGTTCTCGATCAGTTCGCGGTAGCCATAGCGACCGCCGCCACCGGCGCTGCCCTGCTCGCGGCGGCCGTTGTGCTCGGCGATCACCTGCACGTTCAGGCGCACCAGCGGGCGCACGTCTGCGGCCAGCGTGCCGTCGGACGCGGCCACCAGCACCGTGTCCATGGTGGCCGCCAAGCTCACGATCACCTGCTTGATGCGCGGGTCGCGCGAGCGCGCATAGGCATCCACCTCGCGCAGCAGGGCGATCTTGTCGGGATTGGGCAGGCTTTCCACGGGGTCGATCGCGGGGTACAGCTGGCGGGCGCCGTTCAGCGCCAGCGGCTTGCCGACGCCGTTGCCGCCCTGGGCGATGGCGCGGGCGGCCCTGGAGGCCTCCAGCAGCTGCGGCAGCACGATCTCGTCGGAGTAGGCGAAACCGGTCTTCTCGCCGCTGATGGCGCGCACGCCCACGCCCTGCTCGATGGAGTGGCTGCCGTCCTTGACGATGCCCTCCTCCAGCACCCAGGACTCGCTGCGCGAGTGCTGGAAATACAGGTCGGCGGCGTCGATGGACGGGCCCATCAACTGGTTGAAGACCCGGTCCAGGTCGGTGGCGGCAAGGCCGCCCGGCGCCAGCAGGCGGCGTTCGGCCTGCGCGATCAGGGAATCCATGAAGTCGTTGCCATCGGTCAAAAGGGGGACTGTAACAAGTTGGGGTCCGCCGCCGACGGTTTAAAGGCGCGCGACGGGTGGGCCCGGCATCAATGGACCGTGCTGGCCGGGGCCGGAGATGGAGCCTTGGCAGGGGCTTGGGCGGGGGCCTGAGCGGGGGCCTGAGCGGGCGTCGGCGCCGGTGTAAGCGCCTCACCGGTCAAAGGCGGTACGGCGGCCGGAATGGCAACGTCCTTCTTCTCGACCACGGTGATCACCGGCTTGTCCCAGCTGCCGGTGATCCGGTAGTGGGCGCTGGCCGCGTGGTTGATGCCCTTGCCCAGCAACCCCTGCGCCACGAAGCCCGCGGCGATGCCGATCGGTCCACCGACCACCGCTCCCACCACCGGCAGGGTATTGCCGGCGTGCGGTATGGCCAGCACTTGCAGGTCGTAGTCCCTGGCGTGCACGCCGGTGCGACCCTTGATGGTGATTTCCGCCGCCGGACTGCGGATCTGCAGGTTGTCGGTGACGGCGTTGCCGTCGCCCAGCTTGAAGTCGCCGGTGATGGCGTCGAAGGTCAGCCCCTTGCCGAACACGTCGCCGAAATCGAAGGTCAGGCGACGCGGCAGCTCCAGCACCGAGACCAGGCCGAACAGGCGGGCCACGCCCGGCCCCACCTCCGGCATGCGGCCATCGGTGATGTTGATGCTCAGCTTGCCGTCCATGTTGCCCAGCTCCATGGCGGAAGGCGCCCCCGGCCAGCTGGCGTCCAGCTGCGCGCGCACCTTGCCGCCGGCCAGCAGGCCCTCGTAACCGAAGGCGCCGAGCATCTCGCCAAGATTCTCCGCGGAGAAATCGATGCGCATGTGCGAACGGCTGTTGCCGGCGGTGCCTTCCCAGTCGCCGGCGCCAGTGATCTGCACCCCGCGCGAGAGCGTGCGCAGCTGGTCAATGTGCATGCCACGCTCGGTTGGCCAGGTCTCCAGGCGCGCCTCTCCCAGCTTGGAATCACCAAAGCGCAGGTCGTTGACCCACAGGTGGAACGGTGGCAGCGCCGACGGCGTAATACCGGTGGCGGCCGGGTTCGGCGCAGGCGGTGTGGGGCTCGTGCTGGCCGCAGCCGGCGCCGCCTGGGGCGAAGCGGCAGCCGCAGTTTCTCCGGCCTTATGCGGGGGCGGCACGACATCCCTGGGCCAGTACAGGCGCTGCAGTCGCGCGGTGACGCCGCGCTTGTTGATGTCGGCCAGCGGCACCCCGAATCGCCCGGCCAGCGCCGCGCTGTCCACGTCGACGGTCAGGCCATCGGCGGCCGAGCTGGCCAGCAGGTGCATGTCGGCGAATGGATGGCCAAACACCATCGCCTGGTCGGCGTTCACATCGATGCTTTCCAGCCCCGGGCCACCGTTGCTGGCGCCGGAGGCGGCGTACTGCACCCAACCGGTGACGTCCAGCTTGGCCGCGCGCCCACGGATGCGGATGCCGTGATTGGGCATGGTGTCGGGCATCTTGGCGCCAAATGCGAAGGTGGCCGCCAACGACTGGCTGTCGTTCTGGGGCAGGCGCATCCGCGCGCGCACCACCTGCCCCACCGCCAGTTGCACCTCGCTGCCGGCCATCGGCAGGTTCATGTCCAGGTGCAACGGCAGGGTACCCTCGGTGGGCTTCTTCATCGGCGTCGGGAAATTGAGCGACATGCCTGCCAGCGTCGAGTCGACGCTGAGCTGCTGGCTGACCGCCGCCGATGCGGTGGGATGCGCGATGTTGAAGCCGATGCTGAAATCAGCGCGACCGTCCGCCATCTGGCTGAGCCAGTCCAGCTCCTTGTAGCCCTGAACCAGCTCGCCCATGCTGAAGCGTCCGTTGAGCTTGGCCGACAACAGCGTGTCTGGCTGGCCGGTAGCGCCAGCGATGGCGAGATCCAGCTTGGCCGGCTGCCCGCGGAAACTGGTGTCGAGCGGACCGGCGTGGAAGCCGGCCTTGTCGAAGGTCGCCGGTCCGGTCAGCTTGTCCAGCTTGAGGTTCCATTCCGGTGCGTTGAAATCGACGCCCTTGAGCTGGGCGTGTCCGTCAAGCAGGAAGTCCTCGGCCTTGGCCACCGGCAGCGACAGGTGGAAATCGAAAGCGCCACCGCCGCCCAGCTTGAGCTTGGACAGCACATCGGCCTGATGGATGCCGATCGGGCTGCGCCGCACGAACTCCAGCATGCTCGCGCCGCTGCCATTGCCACTCACGTTGAGGTCGAGCACGGTGTTGCCGAACTCGGGGATCAACGCCACCGCGCGATCGACCTTGTTGCCCAGCGATTCGCCACCGCTGGCTTCCACGATCATGCCGCTGTTGACGAAGCTCGCCACGGCCGAGACGTTTTCCGCGCGCGGCCAGTCCTTGCCGTACTCGAGCGTCAGCCCGCTGATATCCGCATGCGCCTCGAAACGCCCTTCGTTGTGGTGGAACGGCCAATCCTTCAGGTCACCGCGCACCAGCACGTCAGCATGATCGATGGAGCCACCCACCAGCGCCTGGTCGAGCCATTGCACGGCCGCCGGCGCCATCGAGTCGATGGGCCAGAACAGCTTGGCGGCCACCACGTCCGCATGGCTCAGGCTGGCGTACAGGTCCATGAACGGAGGCCCGCCAGCCAGCGGCAGGGCCACCTCGCCACGCGCCTCGCCGCCGAAGCCAGTTCCTTCGAAGCTCAGCGCCTCGGTGCCGATATGCCAGGCCTCGTCGTCGCGCCAGAACGCAAGGTCGCCTTGCAGTCGCGGCATCACGAACGGCTCGCGGAAGGTGTGCGGAAACCGCACCACCGTGGACTGCGCCGGCAACGAGACATCCAGCGCCTCCGCATCGCCGCGCAGCTCGCCCTGAATGCCGTCGACGCCCGGCAACTTGCCCACCGGATCGATCGCCACGCCCTTGAAGGCGACATCCAGCGCCTGCAACCCATCGGCCTTGTTCCAGTGCAGTTGCGCCCGCGTGATCTGTCCACGCGGGTTGCCCGAGCCCACCCACCGCGCCAGCCCAGGCGAAAGGTTCGGCTTGAGCGCCAGCCAGGGCACCAGCGGCCCCAGTTGCAGGTTGCTCACGGCCGCATCCACGTGGGCCTGATCAGTCCCCATGGCCTGCGCGCTGATCACCGCGGCGCCGCCGTTGTCGGCGGCCCAGCGCAGGGTGTAACCGTCCTTGCCGATGGCCAGCTCAGCCAGGCCATCCAGCGATGGCGCGGTGGCCACCACGCCGTCGGGGTTGCCCACCGCCAGATGCTTGAGGTGGAAACGGGTCAGGCTGCGCACCACTTTGGCGTCGCGCCAATCGAGCCAGCTTTCAAACGAGCCACTACCGCTCTCAGCCGTATAGCCGCCCATATCGATGCCCATGGACATGACATGCAGGTCCAGGTCGGTTCCACCGATCCACAACCGGCCCTCGGCGCCGTCGTCACTGAAACTGCCGGCGCCGCGCAGTTGTCCGGGCGCCCCTTCGCGGCGCAGCAGCGCGCCGACGCGGATGCGCCGCCCCTGCCGACTCAGGCGCAACTGGTCGGCGAGCAGGGTGTAATGGCGCTCCAGCTTATGGTCAGTAATTTCCAGCCGGGTATTGGTCAGCCACAGGCCCACCGACAACTGCCCGAACGCGGGCCTCTGCCGCTCCTGGCCACCGGCCAATCCAATGCCGTTGATGTGCCAGGCGCCATCGCTGTCACGGCTCATGTCCATTTGCAGGCCGCGTGCATGCAGGTTCAACAGGTGGCGCGTCGGCAGCAGCCAGCCGCCGAAGTCCAGCTTCAGCTCGGCCTCGGGAATACGCAGCGGAACCTGGCCGTCTTCGCTGCCGATGGTCAGGCCACGCATCACGAACAACGGACCGGCGGGCTGGGAATGGCCTTCCAGCGAGTCGAACTTCACCGGGCGTTGCAGCACCTCGCCCAGCCGCGCCGACACCCATTCCGGGTGGCTGGCCAGTGTGGGCAGCAACAGCTGGGCCACGGCCATCAGCACGGCCAGCGAGATGAGGGCCACGCCGGCGACCCAGGCCAGTGCCCGGACACCCAGACGCATGCGCTTTTGCCAGAGCGCGTTCACGGTCCGCTCACAGCGCGGCCAGGCCAGCGGCGCTTACCGCCGGGCGCTTAAAGCAAAACCACATCGAACTGTTCCTGCGAATAATGTTCTTCGGCCTGAAAGCGTATGCTTTTGGAGATGAACTCTTCCAATTCAGCCACCGCGACGGACTCCTCCTCCAGGATGCGTCCGACCACCTTGGGGCTGGCCATCACCAGCAGTTTCTCGGTGTTGAATTGGCGCACCGCGCGGGTGATCTCGCGGAAGATCTCGTAGGTCACCGTTTCGGCCGTCTTCAGCGTTCCCCGCCCACCGCAGGCCGGACAGGGTTCGCACAGCTGCCGTTCCAGGCTCTCTGTGGTGCGTTTGCGCGTCATCTCCACCAGGCCGAGAGCCGACATGGGATAGACGGTGGTCTTGGCGTGGTCGCGCGCCAGTCCCTTCTCGAGCATGCGCAGCACCTGGCGGCGGTGCTCCTCGTCGGTCATGTCGATGAAGTCGATGATGATGATGCCGCCGAGGTTGCGCAGGCGCAGCTGGCGCGCCGCCGCCTGCGCCGCCTCCAGGTTCGTGCGGTAGACGGTTTCCTCGAGGTTGCGCGTGCCGACGTAGCCGCCGGTATTCACGTCGATGGTGGTCATCGCCTCGGTCTGGTCCACGATCAGGTACCCACCGGATTTCAGCGGCACTTCCTTCTTCAGCGCGCGCTGGATCTCGTCCTCCACGCCATACAGGTCGAAGATCGGGCGCTCGCCGCTGTAGTGCTCCACGCGGTCGTCGAGGTGGGGCATGAATTTGTGCACGAACTTCACGACCTTCTCGAACGTCTCACGCGAATCCACGCGGACCTTCTCGATGTCGTCGTTGAGCATGTCGCGCAGGCTGCGCAACGGCAGCGACAGTTCCTCATATACGCGGTCGCCGACCTTGGCCTTGGCGATGTTCTCCTGCACCACGCGCCACACCTTGCCCAGGTAGGTGACGTCGAAGGCGAGCGACTCGGCGGTCTGGCCCTCGGCATTGGTACGCACGATGTAGCCGAGCGGGTTCTCGCCGATCAGCGACGTGAGCACGTCCTTCAGGCGCTGGCGCTCCTCCTCCTCCTCGATGCGGGCGGAGATGCCCAGCGTCTTGGCGTGCGGCAGCAGCACCAGGTAGCGCGAAGGAATCGACAGGTGGGTGGACAGCCGGGCGCCCTTGGTGCCGATCGGGTCCTTGACCACCTGCACCACGATCTCCTGGCCTTCGTGCACCAGCTCGCTGATCGACGGCACGTGGCCGTTGCCTCCGGCCGACGCCTCGGCGCCCTCGGCCGCGCCGGGCGCCTGCGGGCGAAGGATGTCCGAGGCGTGCAGAAACGCCGCGCGCTCCAGCCCGATGTCGACGAACACCGCCTGCATGCCCGGCATCACCCGCTGCACGCGCCCCTTGTACACATTGCCGACGTAACCGCGCCGGGAGGCCCGCTCCACGTGCACCTCCTGCAACATGCCGTTCTCCACCACGCCGACGCGAGTCTCGCGTGGGGTCACGTTGATCAGGATCTCTTCGCTCACCGGGCACTCCCTTAATCGGCGATCTTTATAGCGGCAGGACGCGCACACTGTCGATGCGTAGTGAAGTCCGTCGACACGGCGCGCCAACTGGTGCCCAAAATGCCTGCACACCCGTCGATTTCATGTACCGACCAGTGCTCGATTGCCCCGCCGAAACAACCGCGACGCTAAGCTGCGCCCCATGCTTCAGACGATCCTTCCCGACCTGCTTCGTCCGGGCCTGTCGCTGGTGTTCTGCGGGACCGCGGCGGGCCGGCGCTCGGCATCCGAGCAGGCCTATTACGCGCACCCGGGCAATCGGTTCTGGCACGCCCTGCATGCCGTCCAGCTGACCCCACGCCTCTTCGCGCCTGCCGAATTTCCGCTGCTGCTGTCGCTGGGCATCGGCCTCACCGACCTGGCCAAGCACCACGCCGGCAACGATGATGAACTGCCACGCGATGCCTTCGACGTGGCGGCGCTGCAGGCGCGCATCACGCATCATGCGCCCGGCGTGCTTGCCTTCACCAGCAAAATGGCCGCTCGCGCCGCCCTCGGCCGCGCCGCGGGCTATGGGCTGCAATCGGAGTGCTTCGGCGCCACGCGGCTGTTCGTGCTGCCCTCGCCTTCCGGCCAGGCCCGTGGCCACTGGGACCTCGGGCCGTGGCGAGAACTGGCCGCGCTGGTGCGCCCAACCGCTCAGGAACGGGCGTAGTCGGCCAGCGCCTCGGCCAGGTGGTCAAACAGACGGCGGACGCGCTGGCTCTGGCGCAGATCCTCATGCATCACCACCCAGGTCTCGAGCGGCAACGACAGTTCGGCGGCCAGCAGCCGCACCAGCGCCGGATCATGCCTGGCCAGACCGACCTGGATGATGCCGATGCCCAGGCCAGCGCGGATCGCCGCCAGCGCGGCCAGGTCGCTGTCGGTGCGCAGGGCGAAGTGTTCGCGCGTATACGGCAGACCTTCCGGACGCAGGCGACGCACATAGGGCGCCTCGGTGTCGAAACCGATCAGCGCGTGCCCGGCGAGCTCACCCAGCGTGGCTGGCTGGCCATGCGCCTCCAGGTAGCGGCGATGCGCGAACAGCCCCAGCTCGATGCGCCCGACGTGCCGCGCGACCAGGGCCTCCTGGGTGGGCTGGACCATGCGGATGGCGATGTCGGCGTCGTGCCGCAGCATGTCGCTGGCCTGATTGGAGAGCACCAGTTCCAGCACGATGCCGGGATGGCGCTGGCGAAAGGCGGCGAGGATCGGCGGCAACACCTCGGCCCCGATCACTTCGCTGGCGCTGATGCGCACTGCGCCGCGGATATCGTCCTTGCCGGCGGAGGCGGCGCGCTGCAGCGCCGCCGAGGCGGAGGCCATGGCCTGGGCGTGCGGCGCCAGTTCGTGAGCCAAAGCCGTTGGCGTGAGCCCCTGCGGCGAACGGGCGAACAGCGCCACGCCCAGCGCCGATTCCAGCTCGCGCATGTGACGCCCGAGACTGGGCTGGGTCATGCCCACCGACCGCGCAGCGGCGGACAGGCTGCCCTCACGCATGACGGCGAGAAAGGATCGATAGAGCTCCCATCCGGGATCAGCCTTTGCCATGCATATTTTTATAGCAGATCTTAGCTATTAGCGAATTTTCTTTGAGGCTGTCGGCGTTCAAGCTGCTCCCATCCCCAAACGGAGAGCCCACCATGAACACCCAGCGAATGGCCCTGGTCATCGGCGCCAACGGCGGTATCGGCAGCGAAGCCTGCGCGGCCCTGCGGCGCCATGGCTGGCGGGTACGCGCCCTGGCGCGCAAACCGCCTGCCGACCCCGCCGACCGGCAGGTCGAATGGATCGCCGGCGACGCCATGAACGCCGCCGACGTACTGGCCGCCGCGGCTGGCGCCAGCGTGATCGTCCACGCCGTGAATCCGCCCGGCTATCGCGGCTGGGGCCGGCTGGTTCTGCCCATGCTGGATCACACCCTGGCCGCCGCCCGCGCCCACGGCGCACGCGTCGTGCTGCCCGGCACCATTTACAACTACGGCCCGGATGCGTTTCCCCGCCTGACCGAGCGCTCGCCGCAGCATCCGCCGACCCGCAAGGGCGAAATCCGCACCGAGATGGAGCGCCGGATGCGCGAGGCGGCCGATCAGGGCGTGCGGGCGCTCATCCTGCGTTGCGGCGAATTCTTTGGTCCGCGCACCGGCAACAGCTGGCTGGCTCAAGGACTGGTGCGTGCGGGCGCCCCGGTGCGGCGCGTGCTTTATCCCGGCGACTACGCCATCGGCCACAGCTGGGCTTATCTGCCGGACGTCGGCGAGGTGCTGGCCCGGCTGCTGGATCGCGAAGCCGAACTGGAGGACTTCGCCAGCTTCCACTTCGGCGGCTACTGGCTCGACGGCCACGGCATGCTCGACGGCATCCGCCACGCCACCGGCAATCCGCACATCAAGGCAGGCCGTTTTCCCTGGTGGTTCGCCGAGCTGGCCGCGCCGTTCAACGAGACCATGCGCGAGCTTTGCAAGATGCGCTACCTGTGGCGTACGCCGATCCGGCTCGACGACACCAAGCTGCGCGCTTTCCTCGGAGGCGAGCTTTACACGCCGCTGGACGAGGCCCTGCGCACCACCCTGGAAGGCATCGGTTGCCTACCGCCGGTCAGTCGACCGACGTATGCCGGTACTTGCTGACGTCGCGTTCGAGGATCGGCGATGCCTGGTTCGACCACGAGCGGCGGATGTAGGTGACCACCGCCGCAACGTCGGCATCGCTGAGCTGCTGCGCGAATGGCGGCATCGAGTAAGGTCGCGGATTGCCCTTCGTCACTGGCGGGAAACCGCCGAGCAACACCACGCGCACCGCGTTGGTTCCGCTGGGTTCGTTGACCGAGGAATTGCCGTTCAAGGGCGGGTAGATACCGGGTACCCCGTTGCCATCGGCGCCGTGGCAGTCGGCGCAGCGCTGTTCGTAGATCTTGGCGCCCTGGGCCATCATCTGGCGCGTGTCGATCGGTGACTGCTCAGCCGTCCTGGCGGCGCGCGGCGGCAGTGACTGCAGGTAGGTGGCGATCGCCTGCAGGTCGTCCTCGTGCATGTGCTGGGTGCTCTGCGCCACCACCTCGGCCATCGGCCCGAACGCGGTGCCGCGCGCCGATTGCCCGGTCCTCAGCAGGTCGACGATGTCCTGCGCCGACCAGCCGGCCAAGCCGCCGTTGGCCTGGGTGCTGAGGTCGGGCGCGTACCAGTTCTGCGCCGGCATCTGGCCGCCCACCAGCGTCGGGCTGGCCTGGCTGCCGCCAAGCGCGTCGCGAGGCGCATGGCATTCGTTGCAATGACCCAGGCCCTGCACCAGGTAGGCGCCGCGGTTCCAGGCATCCGACTTGCCGGGATCGGGCTGAAATTCACCCTCGCGGAAGTAGAGCGCGCGCCACGCGCTGAGGCTGTTGCGCACGCTATAGGGGAAATCCAGCCCCAGCGGCTTGGCCGGCTGATGCACCGGCGGCAAGGATTGCAGGTAGGCGAAGATCGCCCGCGCATCCTCACGCGATACCTTGGTGAACGAGGTGTAGGAGAACACCGGGTAGAGCAGCTCGCCGTGGCGTCCCTTGCCGACGTGCAGGGCCTGCCAGAAATCCTCGAAGCTCCACTCGCCGAGGCCAGTCTCGCGATCGGGCGTGATGTTGGGCGCGGCGATGTTGCCGAACGGCGTGGACAGCACCCGACCACCGGCAAAGCGCGCCCCGCCCTGCGCGGTATGGCAGGAGGCGCAGTCACCCACCTGGGACAGGTACTCGCCACGGGCGATCAGCGCCGGGTCCTTGAGCTCAGTGGCATCGACTGCGCCGGATGGCGACGGGGTCGGCGCCCGAGCGGCTTCACGCCACAGCCACCAGCCACCGATGGCCAGCAACAGCACGATGATGATGCCTATGACGCGCTTCATGCCCCGCCCTCCTGCCCTTCCAGCACACCGCAATGCAACGGCGGCGTGACCGAGCCGGGCGCCTGTGCATGCATGTCCGCCGGCAGCTCGCGCCCAGCCAGCCACGCCGATACCGCGCTGATGTCCTCGGCGCTGAGGCGGTTGGCGATCTGCGCCATGCAATCGGGCGCCGCCATCGCCCGCGTCTGCGTGCGCCACGAACCCAGCTGCGAACTGATGTAGTCGTACGGCAAACCAACCAGCCCCGGAATATTAGGCTGCACGCCGGTGAGCTGGCTGCCGTGGCAAGCGGCGCAGGCCGGGACCTGCCTCGCCGGATCGCCGTGGATCACCAGTTGCTCGCCCCGACTGAGCGCTTCGGCCGGCAGCCGTGGCATCGGCGAACGGGCATAAGGCACTTCCTGCGCAGCGAAATATTCGGCGATCTCGCGCATGTAGTCGGGGCTGAGCTCTCGCACGGTGTATTCCATCGGGCCGTATTTTCGCAGGCCGCTCTGGAAGTACTGCAGCTGCCGCGCCAGATAGCCGGCCGGTTTGCCTGCAAGACGTGGGAAGAATCCGGTCTCGGGCGTGCCCTCGCCATGCACGCCATGGCAGGAGGTGCAGGAGGCAATGCGCTGCTGAAGCGTGTCGGGAATGTCCGGGTGCGCAGCCTCCTCGGCATGCGACGCCATCATGAATGCCAGGGCCAGGATCAGACTCGACAGCCTCCGGCCCATGGCGCACCTGCCCTGCCACTGCTTCGCGATAAGCCCTTTCATGAAGTTCCCGTGGTGCGCGAGAGACGCCGCCAGTACGGCGTGGCAGGCCATCCGTTGATTATAGGCATTGCCCCCGCCCGGACCACCGCAAGCATCAACCCACGGCATCTTTTGCGACATCATGACGCACACCTATGTCCGCCAGGAGGTTCCGTGTCTCGTCGTCCGCTTTCGCTCGCCGTGGTCGCTTCGCTGCTGCTTAGTCCCCTGCTGTTCGCGGGCGAATCGACGGACCCGGCCTTCGCCTCCATCGCCACGCTGCAGCAGCAGATGCAGTCAGGCAGCCTCACCAGTCACGCGCTCGCGCAGCAGTTTCTGGAGCGCATTCGGCGCATCGACCAGAGCGGTCCATCGCTGCACGCGGTGATCGAAACCAATCCCGATGCGCTGGAGCTGGCGCGCAAGCTTGACCAGAAGCGCACGCACGAGAAGCCATCCAGCGCCCTTTACGGCATTCCGCTGTTGCTGAAGGACAACATCGACACGGGCGACCGCATGCACACCACGGCCGGTTCGCTGGCGCTGGTGGACGCGCCGGCGGCGCATGACGCAGGGCTGGTCGAACGTCTGCGCGCGCAGGGCGCCGTGATCCTCGGCAAGACCAACCTCAGCGAGTGGGCCAATTTCCGCTCCAACCACGCCAGCAGCGGATGGAGCGGCCGCGGTGGCCAGACGCACAGCCCGTACGCGCTGGACCGCAACCCCTGTGGCTCCAGCGCCGGCTCCGGCGCGGCGGTGGCCGCAGGACTGGTCACCGCGGCAATCGGCACCGAAACCGACGGCTCCATCATCTGCCCCGCAGCCGCCAACGGCATCGTAGGCATCAAGCCCACGCTTGGGCTGGTCAGCCGCAGCGGCATCGTGCCGATCAGCCACAGCCAGGACACCGCCGGCCCGATGGCGCGCAATGTCGCCGACGCCGCAGCCGTGCTCAGCGTCATCGCAGGAAGCGATCCTCGCGATGACGCCACGGCCGAGGCTGACCGTCACGCCACGGACTACACCCGCTTCCTCGATCCCGAGGGCCTGCGCGGCAAGCGCATCGGCGTGGTGCGCGAGCTGGCCGGCGCCGAACCGAATGCCGACCGCATCCTCGATCAGTCAATTGCACTGATGAAGGCACAGGGCGCCATCGTCATCGACCCGGTGGAACTACCGCACCTGAAGGAACTGGGCGACGTGGAGCTCACCGTCCTCCTGTATGAGTTCAAGCACGACCTCAACGCGTATCTGGCCACGCGACCCGGCTTGCAGGTGAAGAGTCTGGCCGAACTGATCGGTTACAACCGTCGCGAGGCGGAGCGCGAAATGCCGTGGTTCGGTCAGGAGTTGTTCGAGCAGGCGCAGGCCAAGGGCCCACTGAGCGAAGTGGCCTACACCCAGGCGCTCGACAAGGCCAAACGCCTGTCGGGCCCGGAAGGCATCGATGCGGCATTGCAGTCGCAGCAGCTGGACGCCCTGCTGGCGCCGTCCTGGGGCCCCACCTTCGTCACCGACCCCATCCTGGGAGACCACGTGGTCAGTGGCGACCCGACGGTCGGCGGCCCCTCCCAGCCGGCCGCCATGGCCGGCTACCCGTCGCTCACCCTTCCGGCCGGTTTTGCCCACGGGCTGCCGGTGGGCATCGTGTTGTTCGGAGCGAAGTGGAGCGAGCCGACCCTGATCGCCATCGCCTACGGCTTCGAGCAGCATGCCCGGGCATGGCGGGCGCCAGGCTTCCTCGACACCGTCGGCGGCAGCCCGGTGCCGGCGGGCCGCTAGATCTGCCGAACTTTCCGCGTCGCCGGCCCAGGCTCACGCAACTGGATCGATAGTGGCGAGGTGGATGACGCCGATGCGGCGGCAGGCTCAGCCTGCCACGCGTCGTGCAGCAGCACACTGACAGCCAACCGCTGCCCATCTTCGCGCTCGTGAACCATGCCGCCATAGATCTGGGCGCGGTCGCGGATGGTCGTCAGTCCCTGCCCGCTGGCGCCCAGCAGCGACACCAACTGACTCCACTCCGGCGCCGCTTTGCCACGCTGCGCTGGCGTCGCACGGGCGCCGCTGATGCGCAGCACCGCCCATCGATGACCGTGGGTGAGGCCGCCGCGAATCTGCACACGGACGTCCCGCACTGGTTCGCGCGCCATCAGGTACACGAGGATCTCGCACGCCTGGCGGTACAGCATCAGGTGTACGTCCGGCGACAACGACTCGAGGCCAGAGCCGCCCAGCTCCCAGCGATAGGACGCCCCCGCCATGGCTGCGGCCCTGGCCAGCGGGCCATCTTCGAACGTGGCCGCCAGGCCACGCTCGCGCCAGGCGCGCGGATGCAGCGTGTCGGCCAGACGGTGCACCTCGCGCTGGGTATGGTCGATATGTCGCACATAGCTCTGCTCGATGTTCGCCGGCAGCAACGGCCGCAAGCGCTCGAACATGCGCTGCTGACCTTCGCGCATGGATTGGCCCAGTCGCTCCAATGACTCGGCCACCTGACGAAGACGCAGTTCCTCCTGGTAGAGACCCCGCTGCGCCAGCTGCAGGCCACGCATCAGATCGCCATCGTTCGGCGCCATCCTCGAAACGCCGGCAAGCTTGGCTCCGACCATCAGCAGGCTGGACACCGCAAAGGCAATCAACGCCTGCGCCTGGATGACGGCTGGATCGCGCACCACGGTCTCGGTGAGCTGCGTGGCCACACTGGCCAGCAGCCCGCCCACAGCCGCTCCCTGCCAACCGTGTCGCAGGGTCAGCCAGGCCGCCGGCAGGAACATCGCCATGCGGATCACCTGCATCACCTCCAGGTGGTCCACCCGCGAGATCATCCACATCATCAACACCAGTGGCGGCAGCACACCGACGACGCAGTCCCTGACGAAGTCGCCCCGAAGCGCCTCCAGCCATGCGACGCGTCCCCTCGCCGCCCAGCCGCGCAAGGCCAGGAAGGCCAGGAAGGCCGGGACCAGGGTTAGCGCCCCCAGGTAGCCGCCAAGGAAATAGTCCAGCGCGATGTGCAGGGTGATGACCGGAGGAGTCTCCCCGGGCGGCATCCGCATCAGGGCAAGCGTCCCCGTATTGATCAGCGCCGTAAGGACGGCGCCCACGAGGATGTAGGTCAGCATGCCGGTTACATGAACTTCGCTGCCGCGGAACAACGCCACGCGACGGCGGCACCATGCGAATACCGGCGCATTGAGCATCAGGGGCGGCACGGCAAGGGCGCTCGCCCAGAGCCAGCCAAAGCGCTCATGGTTGTCCCAGCCCGCATACGCCAGTGGCAATGACTCGGCCACGAACAATGCCGGCCAGTAACGCGCCGGAACCAGCAAAAGGCACAGCACGCGCAAACCGGAGGTGAGATTCCAATGCGAACTGGATAGGTAGCGCAGCAGGGCATAGCAACTGGCGTAAGCCATGCCGGCCGCCAGGTAGCGTCCCATGCTGATGACCCGCGCAGGCATGCCCGCGCGCTTCATTTCGTTCGTCGTCCTAACCATGCGGTGATGCGAAGCCCCTGTTCGACAAGCCCGGCGCCGCGCCCCTCGATCGAGGCGACAGCCCGAGCTGTGTACGCAGGCGCCATTCTGGCAGGAAAATGCACCCGCTGTTCATCAGGCGCTCATCTTCCACCACATTCGCTCACAAGCGCGGCCGTCCACCGTCCGTATCCCTGACGGCGAAGCACCGGACGCTCAGGCAGGGATCGACCCGGTCGACTTGCGAACGATCTGCATCGCCAGTTCCAGCGATTGCTCGTAGTTGAGCCGCGGGTCGACCATGGACTTGTAAGCGCGGTCGAGATCCGCCTCGCTCAGGTCGCGGGCGCCTCCCATGCACTCGGTGACGTCCTCGCCGGTCAGCTCCAGATGCACGCCGCCCAGGCGGGTGCCGGCGGCGGCGTGGATGTCGAAGGCCTGGTCGAGCTCGCCGCGGATATTGTCGAAGCGGCGAGTCTTGTAGCCGTTGGAGGTGGTCTCGGTGTTGCCATGCATGGGATCGGCCACCCACAGCACGCGACGCCCCTCGCGCCGCACCGCATCCAGCAGCGGCGGCAACGCCCGGCCGATCGGCCCGTTACCCATGCGGTGGATCAGGGTCAGGCGACCCGGCTCGTCCTCGGGGTTGAGCGCGTCGATCAGCGGCAGCAACTGGTCCGGCGTGACCGAGGGTCCCACCTTGACCGCGATCGGGTTGCGGATACCTCGGAAGTACTCCACGTGTGCGCCGTCCAGAGCAGCCGTGCGCATGCCGATCCACGGGAAGTGCGTGGACAGGTTGAACCAGCCCTGGTGACGCGGCACCTGGCGAGTCAGCGCCTCCTCGTAGTGCAGCAGCAGGGCTTCATGCGAGGTGAAGAAGTCCACCCGCGAGAACCCGGCGATCGGGCCCGCCAACGTCTCCATGAAGCGCAATGAGTCGCCGATGGCGGCGACCATGCGGCGATACTCCGCCGCCAGGGGGGAGTGCTCAACCCAGGCCAGGTCCCAGTATTCGGGATGATGCAGGTCAGCGAAGCCGCCGTCGATCAGCGCGCGCACGAAGTTCATGGTCAGCGCCGAACGCGCATGCGCCCGGATCAGGCGGTGCGGATCCGCGCGGCGCGACTCCGGGGTGAACTCGGGGCTGTTGACCAGGTCGCCTCGGAAGCACGGCAGCGTCACCCCGTCGCGCGTCTCGGTGTCGGCCGAGCGCGGCTTGGCGTACTGGCCGGCGAAGCGGCCCACGCGCAGCACCGGCTTCTGCAGCCCGTGCACCAGCACCAGGCTCATCTGCAGCAGTACCTTCAGCCGGTTGGAGATCACCGGGCTGGTGCAGTCCGCAAAGCTTTCCGCGCAGTCGCCTCCCTGCAGCAGGAAACGCTTGCCCTCCTGCGCGTCGGCCAGCGCCTGCTTGAGCGAGAGCACCTCCCACGAGGTCACCAGCGGCGGCAGGGTCGCCAGCTCGCCCGTGGCCCGGGCGAGCTCGGCGGCGTCCTCGTAAGTCGGCTGCTGCAGGGCCTGGCGCGCCTGCCAACTGGCAGGCGACCAGTCGGAGGAGAGCTGTGGCGACATGATCGGGGTGGGCATGGCGTGTGACATGGTGTGCGGCTCGTTTCAGGCGCGCTTGCGCGTCGCGGCGACGATGGCCGCGAAGGCCAGCAGCAGATACCAGAGCAGGGTCCAGGCGGGCATGGGCAGGCCGAACACCGGCTCGATCTTGGCGCACTCGCCTGAGCCGGTGAAGACCAGTTTAAGCACCTTGGCGAACGGGAACGTGTCCATCATGTAGCCAAGGTTGGGGCCACAGGCGGGAATCTGGTCCGCCGGCAACGTCTGCAGCCACAAGTGGCGTCCGGCCGTGGCGATGCCCCCCAGCGCTCCCAGCAAGGCCCCGCCCGTATAGATCCAGCGAGCGCCGCCCGTTGGAGCATGCAGCCCGCCTAGCAGGAAGAACACCGCCATCACCATGAAGGCGATGCGCTGGAAGATGCATAGCGGGCACGGAATCATGCCCAGCACGTGTTCGGCATAGAGCGCATAACCCAACAGGGCCACGCAGAGGACGAAACCGGCGAGGGAAAGAGCGCGATACGACCAGCGAAATGGGTTCATGGCCTGAATATGCTGCGTTGCGAAAACGGGACATTACCCGCTTGCCCCGCCCCTGTCAGCCCTGCCCAAAGCCACCGCCTGCCGAAAGAAGGCACAGGTCGCGCAACCATGGCCCGACGCCGAGGCCAAGCCGCCGACCTTGGCCATCTTCGGTGCATGGCCCCCACAGGCCGATCGCGTACACGGCGGGCTCCGACAGCAGGATTCCTGGCATCAGGAAGCAAAAACCCCAGCAGGTTGCCCTGCCAGGGTTTCGCGAAACGCTTGCTTGCTACCGATTACTCGGCGGCAGCCTCAACCTGCGGGCGATCGACCAGCTCGACATACGCCATCGGGGCATTGTCGCCCGGGCGGAAGCCGCACTTGAGGATGCGCAGGTAGCCGCCGGGACGGGTCTGGTAACGGGGACCCAGCTCGACGAACAGCTTGCCCACGGCCTGCTTGTCGCGCAGGCGCGAGAAGGCGAGGCGGCGGTTGGCGACGCCATCGGTCTTGGCGAGCGTGATGAGCGGCTCGGCAATGCGACGGAGTTCCTTCGCCTTGGGAAGGGTGGTGCGGATCAGCTCGTGCTTGATCAGCGACGCAGCCATGTTCTTGAACATGGCTTCGCGGTGGCTGCTCGTGCGGTTGAGCTTGCGACCGGATTTCTGGTGGCGCATGGCAATACTCTCTATGTCTGTTGTTATGAAAAGCCGGCGGTTAGGTCCGACTTCCCGCGGTTACCCGCTGATGAAGCCCTTCGTGGTACGGGCTCTTGTTGAGCAAGACGGCCAAGTGGGCCGTTTCAGGCGTCTGCAAAATCCGAGGCGAAACACACTCGTCAGACTGCCAATACCAAGCGACCAAGGCGGTCGCCCGAATCTTCATGCGGTCCAGGGGACCGCTTTTGGCAGCTGGCGAGCGAACCGAAGGTCGCTCGCCAGTTTGCCGATACTGCCGGCGACCGCGAACGGTCGCCTTCAAACTCAGCCCAGCTGCATGCCGTGCGACAGGCCCGGCGGCGGCCAGTTTTCGAGCTTCATGCCCAGGGCCAGACCGCGGCCACCCAGCACGTCCTTGATTTCGGTCAGGGACTTCTTGCCGAGGTTCGGGGTCTTAAGCAGCTCCACTTCGGTCTTCTGCACCAGATCGCCGATGTAGTAGATGCTCTCGGCCTTCAGGCAGTTGGCCGAACGAACGGTCAGCTCCAGGTCGTCGATCGGACGCAGCAGCAGCGGGTCGAAACCGCCCTTCTCCGCCTTGTCCGTCGCGCTCTCGCGACGCGAGAAGTCACCGAACACCGACAGCTGGTCGTTCAGGATCTCGGCGGCCTTGCGAACCGCGTCTTCCGCACCGATGGTGCCGTTGGTCTCGATGTCCAGCACCAGCTTGTCGAGGTTGGTGCGCTGTTCCACACGGGCAGCGTCCACCTCGTAGGCCACGCGAAGCACCGGCGCGAACGACGCGTCGAGCTGCAGGCGACCGATCGGACGAGCTTCGTCGTCCGGGTGCTGGCGCGCGCTGGCCGGCTGGTAGCCGACGCCGCGACGCACCTTCAGGCGCATGTTGAGCGCGATGTCCTTGGTCAGGTGGCAGATCACGTGCTCGGGGTTGATGATTTCCACCGAGTGGTCGACAACGATGTCGCCGGCCGTGACCACGCCCTTGCCCTTCTTGGACAGGGTCAGGGTGACTTCGTCACCCGTGTGCTGGCGAATCGCCACGTCCTTGAGGTTCAGCAGGACTTCGATCACGTCCTCCTGAAGGCCCTCAAGGGTGGTGTACTCGTGCAGCACGCCATCAATTTCCACCTCGACGATGGCGGAGCCAGGGATCGAGGAGAGCAGCACGCGACGCAGCGCGTTGCCCAGGGTGTGGCCAAAGCCACGCTCGAGCGGCTCCACCACCACCTTGGCACGGTTGGCTCCGAGCTGCTCGACGCTGAGGCCGCGAGGCCGCAGCACGCTAGTTGACGAAACTGCCATGCAGGGCTCCGGTTGATTACTTCGAATAGAGCTCGACGATCAGGCTCTCGTTGATGTCGGTCGGCAGGTCGCCGCGGTCCGGCATCGCCTTGAAGGTGCCTTCGAACTTCTTGCTGTCGACTTCCACCCACTGCGGACGCAGGTCCATGGTGTCGAACACGGTCGCCGCTTCCTGCACGCGCAGCTGGGTGCGGGCGCGCTCGGTCAGGGCCACCACGTCACCGGCGCGAACCTGGTACGAGGGGATGTTCACCTTCTTGCCGTTGACCAGCACAGCCTTGTGGCTGACCAGCTGACGAGCCTGGGCGCGGGTGACCGCGAAGCCCATGCGGTAGACGACGTTGTCCAGACGGCTCTCGAGCAGGCGCAGCAGGTTCTCACCGGTGTTGCCCTTGAGGGTCGACGCCTTGGTGTAGTAGTTGCCGAACTGACGCTCGAGCACGCCGTAGATACGCTTGACCTTCTGCTTTTCACGCAGCTGGTTGGCGTAGTCGGACATGCGCATGCGCTTGTTGGCGCCATGCTGGCCGGGCTTGTTTTCCAGCTTGCACTTGGAGTCGATGGCGCGAGCCGGACTCTTCAGGCTGAGATCTGCACCCTCACGACGGGCGAGTTTGCAGGTAGCTCCACGATAACGGGCCATGGGTATGCTCCTTAGACTCGACGCTTCTTGGGGGGACGGCAGCCGTTATGCGGAATCGGCGTGACGTCGATGATGTTGAGGACCTTGTAACCGAGGGCGTTCAGCGAACGCACGGCCGACTCGCGGCCCGGGCCCGGGCCCTTGATGCGCACTTCCACGGTCTTCACGCCGTAGTCGCCAGCCGCGCGGCCGGCCTTTTCGGCAGCCACCTGGGCAGCGAACGGGGTCGACTTGCGCGAACCGCGGAAACCCGCGCCGCCGGCAGTCGCCCACGACAGGGCGTTGCCCTGGCGGTCGGTGATCGTGACGATGGTGTTGTTGAAGGAGGCTTGCACGTGGGCCACGGCATCCGTGACAACGCGCTTGATCTTCTTCTTGGTCTTGACAGGCTTGGCCATGTTCGGAATCCGTTACTTCTTGATGGCGCGACGCGGACCCTTGCGGGTGCGTGCATTGGTACGCGTGCGCTGGCCGCGCACCGGCAGGCCGCGGCGATGACGCAGACCACGGTAGCAACCCAGATCCATCAGACGCTTGATGGCGATACCCACCTCGCGACGAAGATCACCTTCGACGACGTACTTGCCGATTTCGTGACGAAGCTTCTCGACTTCGCCTTCACTCAGGGACTTGATCTGCGTGGTGGGAACCACGCCTGCGTCCGCGCAGACCTTCTTGGCCCGGCTGCGGCCGATCCCGTAAATGCTCTGCAGACCGACCCAGACATGCTTCTGGACCGGCAAATTGACACCCGCGATGCGCGCCATGATGTACTTTCTCCGATGCGTTTCGTGCGCGGTAAACGCGCAATTCTAACCGTAAACAACCCAACAGGAAAGCCCTGCGGCGCCAGGGGCGCCGCTGCCCTCCAAACCAGACCAACTTCCCACCACCCCAGCAGCCATCAGTTGCGGCGGAGGTTGGCCTTCTTGAGCAGGCTTTCGTACTGGTGACTGACCAAGTGCGCCTGCACCTGGGCAGTGAAATCCATCACCACAACCACCACGATCAGCAGAGAGGTGCCGCCGAAGTAGAACGGGACGTGCCACGCCTTTTGCATAAACGAGGGAACCAGACAGACCAGCACCAGGTAGATGGCGCCGACACCGGTCAGACGGGTCATCACGTTATCGATGTAATCGGCCGTCGAACGGCCGGGACGGATACCCGGAATCAAGGCGCCGGAGCGCTTCAGGTTGTCCGCCGTCTCCTGGGAGTTGAACACGATCGCCGTATAGAAGAAGGCGAAGGTGATCACCAGCACCGCGAAGACGATGTCGTACAGGGGCTCACCCGGGGTCAGCGCCTGGGTCAGCTCCGTCAGCCAGCGAGACTGGTGGCCAGCGCTGAACCACGTGGCCGCGGTCGCCGGGAACATCAGCAGGCTCGAGGCGAAGATCGGCGGGATCACGCCCGACATGTTGATCTTCAGCGGCAGGTGCGAGGTCTGGTTCATGTAGGCCCGCTGCCCGCCGGAACGCCGCGCGTAGTTCACGGTGATCCGCCGCTGGGCGCGCTCCATGAAGACCACGAACGCCGTCACCGCGAGGATCAGGCCGACCACCATGATCATCTTGATCACGGAGAGCTCGCCATTGCTGGCCATGGTCAGGGTGTGCGCCACCGCGCCCGGCAAGCCGGCCACGATGCCGGCGAAGATCAGCAGCGAGATACCGTTGCCGATACCACGCTCGGTGATCTGCTCACCCAGCCACATCAGGAACATCGTGCCGGCGGTGAGGCCGACAATCGACGCCATGACGAAGCCCATGCCGGGGGTATACACCACCGGGGCGCCGCCCGCGGACACCTGCTTCTGCAGGGCCACCGCGATGCCGAACGCCTGGAAGGCGGCCAGGCCAACCGTGCCGAAGCGGGTGTAGGTGGTCATCTTGCGACGACCAGCCTCACCTTCCTTGCGCAGCGCCTGCAGGCTCGGGATGACCGAACCCATCATCTGGATCACGATCGACGCCGAGATGTACGGCACCACGCCAAGCGCGAACACCGAGAAGCGTGCCAGCGAGCCACCCGAGAACATGTTGAACATGTTCATCAAGCCGCCGCCCTGCTCGATCAGGTTCGTCATGGCTTCCGGGTTGACGCCCGGGACCGGGATGAAGGAACCAAGACGGAAGACGATCAGCGCACCAATCACGAAGAAGATGCGCTGACGCAGTTCCGTCAGCTTGCCGAGCGATCCGAGCGATGTGCCCTGGGCTGCCGCCACGAGATTACTCCACGCTGCCGCCGGCAGCTTCGATCGCTGCCTTGGCGCCGGCCGTGGCCAGCACGCCCGACAGCTTCACCGCGCGGCCGATCTCGCCCTTGAGGACAACCTTGACCTTCTTGGCGCGGCTGTCGATCAGACCGGCCTGGTGCAGGACGATCGGGTCGATCACGTCAGCCTTCAGGGTGGCCAGCTGGTACAGGAACACTTCCTGGCTCTCCGCCTTCTTCAGCGAGCGGAAGCCCACCTTCGGCAGGCGGCGCTGCAGCGGCATCTGACCGCCTTCGAAGCCGTACTTGTGGGTGCCGCCCGCGCGAGCGTGCTGACCCTTGTGACCGCGACCAGCGGTCTTGCCCAGGCCCGAACCGATACCGCGACCCACGCGAAGGCGGGTCTTGCGGGAACCGGCGGCCGGCTTGATGTCGTTAAGACGCATGGTAATTACTCCTCAACCCGCACGAGGTAATAGACCGTGTTGATCAGGCCACGCACCTGCGGGCTGTCCTTCAGTTCACGGACGTCGTTGAGCTTGCTCAAGCCAAGCGCCTGCACGCTCAGGCGATGGCGGTGCTGCACACCGCGCAGACCCTTGACCAGACGCACGCGCACAGTGGCGGCGGTTTCGTTCTTAGCCATTGCCCAGCACCTCTTCGATGGTCTTGCCGCGCTTGGCAGCGATCTGCTTCGGCGAGGCAACGGCCTGCAGGCCCTTGATGGTCGCGCGGACCAGGTTGATCGGGTTGCGCGAGCCGACGGCCTTGGCCAGCACGTTCTTCACGCCCACCACTTCCAGCACAGCGCGCATGGCGCCGCCGGCGATGACGCCGGTACCTTCGGAGGCCGGCTGCATGAACACGCGGGCTGCACCGTGGTTGGCCTTGATGGCGTACCACAGGGTGCCGTTGTTCAGATCGATGCTCACCATGTTGCGGCGGGCGCGGTCCATGGCCTTGGAGATGGCGACCGGCACTTCACGCGCCTTGCCATAGCCGAAGCCCACGCGACCTTCGCCGTCGCCGACCACGGTCAGCGCGGTGAAGCTCATCTGGCGGCCACCCTTGACGGTCTTGGCCACGCGGTTGACGGCAATCAGCTTCTCGAGCAGGCCGTCGGAATTTTCGCGATCGGTAGAAGACATGTTTTTTTCCGTATGCCCGGCTAACCGGGACTTTTGCTTGCGGCTAAGCCGCTTGGAGTTGTAGGTACTGCTGTTGGCTTCAGGCGCCGGGATCAGCCGGCGCCTGAAACCGACCGGCTTAGAACTTCAGGCCGGCTTCGCGGGCTGCATCAGCCAGCGCCTTGATACGACCGTGGAAGCGGAAGCCCGAGCGATCGAACGCCACGGACTCGATACCAGCGGCCAGGGCGCGCTCAGCCACCGCCTTACCGACAGCGGCAGCTGCGGTCAGGTTCTTGGTGCCCTTCAGGCCCTCGGCGACCGACTTCTGCACGGTCGACGCGGCAGCCACCACGCTCTGGCCATCGGCGGCGAACACCTGTGCGTACAGGTGCTGACCGGTGCGATGCACCGACAGGCGGGCCACGGCGAGCTTGCGGATGTGCGCGCGAGTCGACTTGGCGCGACGCAGGCGGGATTCGTTCTTGTTCATCGTGTTCTCTCCAGGAAGCGGATAGACCCTTAGGCCTTCTTGGCTTCCTTCAGGGTGATCTTCTCGCCCGAGTAGCGGACGCCCTTGCCCTTGTACGGCTCCGGCGGACGGAACGAGCGGATCTTGGCGGCCACTTCACCCACGCGCTGCTTGTCCGAACCTTTGATCAGGATTTCGGTCTGCGACGGGGTTTCGATGGAGATGCCTTCCGGCGCATCGAACACGACCGGGTGCGAGAAGCCCAGGGCGATGTTCAGCGACTTGCCGGCCATCGAGGCACGGTAGCCCACGCCGACCAGCTCGAGCTTGCGCTCGTAACCGTCGGACACGCCCTTGACCATGTTGGCCAGCAGCGCACGCAGGGTGCCACCGAACTTGTCGTCGGCGCCCTCGGCCACGGCGATGTTCGCCACGCCGTTCTCGATGGACACGGAAGCGCCCGGGAGCGCGTGAGTCGCCAGGGTGCCCTTCGGGCCCTTGACGGTGATGCCATTGGCGTTCGAGGTGATCTCGACGCCCTTCGGCAGGGTAATCGGCTTTTTGGCAACGCGGGACATCGTCGACTCCTTATGCGACCTGGCCGATGACTTCGCCGCCCAGACCCTTGGCACGGGCCTGCGCGTCGGTCAGCAAACCGGCGGAAGTCGAGATGATCGAGATACCCAGGCCACCCAGGACCTTCGGCAGCTCGTCCTTGCCGCGGTAGACGCGGAGGCCGGAGCGGCTGACACGGGCAATGGATTCGATGGCCGGACGGCCTTCGAAATACTTGAGCTTGATCTCGAGCACCGGCTTGCCTTCCACGGAGGAGGCCTTGGCGTCGAGGATATAGCCCTCGTTCTTGAGAAGGTTGGCGATGGCCACCTTCAGCTTCGACGACGGCATGTTTACGGTCTGCTTGCCCGTGAGCTGGGCGTTGCGGATGCGCGTAAACAGATCGGCGATGGGATCAGTCATGCTCATGAAAACATCCTTCAGAGTGCACCGATATCCGAAAAACCGGAAATCAATATTGAGTTGTATGCCGGCACAGTGACCGGTCTGCGAAGTGCAGACCATCGACTATAGCAGCATTTTTCCGACTTTGCGAATCTCGGCGCGTATTCGCGCCAACGACGGCAGGCCGCGGGGCCTGCCGCCGCATCGAGCAAGGGAGGGTATGCACCCGCCCTGCCCTGTTTGGGGTCTTACCAGCTGGCCTTGCGCAGGCCAGGTACGTCGCCACGCATGGTGGCTTCGCGCAGCTTGTTACGGCCGAGGCCGAACTTCTGGTACACGGCGCGCGGACGACCGGTCAGCGCGCAGCGGGTACGCTGGCGGGCCGGGCTGGCGTCACGCGGCTGCTTCTGCAGCTTGGCCTGGGCGTCCATCTTCTCCTCGTAGGAGGCGGTGGGGCTCAGCACAATCGCCTTCAGTTCGGCGCGCTTGGCGGCGTACTTCTTGACGAGCTTGGTCCGCTTGAGGTCGCGGTTAACCATCGAGGTCTTGGCCATGTGTCTCTCGCGACTCTCTTAGTTGCGGAACGGGAAGCTGAAGGCTTCCAGCAGCGCCTTGGCTTCTTCGTCGGTCTTGGCGGTGGTGGTGATGGAGATGTCCATACCACGCATCGCGTCGACGGCGTCGAAGTCGATTTCCGGGAAGATGATCTGTTCCTTGATGCCGAAGTTGTAGTTACCACGGCCATCGAAGGCGCGACCCGACACACCACGGAAGTCGCGCGTACGCGGCAGCGAGATGTTGATCAGGCGATCGAGGAATTCCCACATCTGGGCGCGGCGCAGGGTGACCTTGCAACCGATCGGCCAGCCGTCGCGGATCTTGAACGAGGCGACCGACACGCGGGCCTTGGTCTGGATCGGCTTCTGGCCCGAGATCTTGGCCATGTCGGCCACGGCGTTCTCGAGCACCTTCTTGTTGCCGGCGGCTTCGCCCACGCCCATATTCAGCGTGATCTTGGTGATGCGGGGAACCTGCATCACGTTCTGGTAACCAAAACGCTCGGTGAGCTTCTTGATGACCTGGTCTTTGTAAAACGTTTCGAGACGCGTCGTCATGATTTATTCCTTACGCGTCCACAACTTCGCCGTTGGACTTGAACACGCGCACCTTACGCCCATCAGAGAGCGTCTTGGCGCCAACGCGCTCACCCTTGCCCGTGGCAGAGTTGAACAGCTGGACGTTGGAGATGTGGATCGAAGCTTCACGCTCGACGATGCCGCCAGCCTGGTTGGCCTGGGGGTTCGGCTTGGTGTGACGCTTGACCAGGTTCACGTTGGAGACGAACACGCGGTCGCCATCAACGCGCAGCACGTCGCCGCGCTGACCCTTGTTCTTGCCGGTGATCACGAGGACCTGATCACCCTTGCGGATACGGTTCATGGTCTGGACTCCGCTCAGAGCACTTCGGGCGCGAGGGAGACGATCTTCATGAACTTCTCGCTGCGCAGCTCGCGGGTGACCGGCCCGAAGATACGGGTGCCGATCGGCTCGAGCTTGTTGTTGAGGAGGACCGCTGCGTTGCCGTCGAAACGGATCAGCGAGCCATCGGGACGGCGCACACCCTTGGCGGTACGAACCACCACGGCGTTGTACACCTCACCCTTCTTCACCTTGCCGCGGGGGATGGCATCCTTCACGGTGACCTTGATCACGTCACCGATCGCGGCGTAACGACGCTTGGAGCCGCCGAGCACCTTGATGCACATCAGTTCGCGGGCGCCGCTATTGTCAGCCGCGGAAAGCGTGCTTTGCATCTGGATCATGTCTGCACCCTCCCTTAGACGTTAGCGCGCGTGATGATTTCGACCACGCGGTGATGCTTGGTCTTGGACAGAGGACGGCATTCCGCGATGCGGACCAGGTCGCCTTCGTTGGCGCCCAGATCGTTCTGCGCGTGCAGCTTGGTCGAACGACGGATGATCTTGCCGATCAGCGGATGCTGTTCCTGGCGCTCGATCAGGACCGTCACGGTCTTGTCCATCTTGTTGCTGATGACGCGGCCCTCGAGGGTGCGCGTCTGCTTCTGGTTGTCGCTCATATCGGCCGTCCCTTACTTCTTGCCGCCGAGCACGAACTTCGTGCGGGCGATGTCGCGCCGAACTCGGCGCAGCTGGTGCGGCTGGTTGAGCTGGCCGGTGCCCTTCTGCATGCGCAGGTTGAACTGCTCCTTGCGCAGGTCCAGCAGGTGCTTATTCAGCTCTTCGGCCGTCTTGTTGGTCAGATCTTTGATGGCCATATCACATCACCGCCCTGGTCACGAATTGGGTCTGGACCGAGAGCTTGGCCGCGGCCAGGCGGAACGCCTCGCGTGCGGAGGCTTCGTCGATACCCTCGATTTCATACAGCATGCGGCCCGGCTGGATCGGAGCGACCCAGTATTCGACGCCACCCTTACCGGCGCCCATTCGAACTTCGATGGGCTTCTTGGTGATGGGCTTGTCCGGGTACACGCGGATCCACAGCTTGCCGCCGCGCTTCACGAAGCGGGTGATGCAACGACGGCCGGCCTCGATCTGGCGGGCGGTCAGTGCACCGTGCGTGGTCGCCTTCAGGCCGAACTCGCCAAAGCTGACGAGGTTCGAGCAGAAAGCCAGACCATCGTTACGGCCCTTGAACTGCTTACGGAATTTGGTTCGCTTGGGTTGCAGCATGGCAACTCTCCTTACTTCGCCGTCCGCTCGCGACGGCCTTCACCGCCCTCGCGACGCGATTCACGACGACCCTCACCACCCTCACGGCGCGGCTGGGACTGCTCTTCCTTCGGCTCCTGGTTGACCTGGGACAGATCGAAGATCTCGCCCTTGTAGATCCACACCTTGATGCCGATGATGCCGTAGGTGGTCTTCGCCTCGGCGAAGCCATAGTCGATGTCCGCACGCAGGGTATGCAGCGGTACGCGACCTTCACGGGCCCATTCGGAACGAGCAATCTCAGCGCCGTTCAGACGGCCAGAGACATTGATCTTGATGCCCAGTGCGCCCAGGCGCATCGCATTGCCGACCGAGCGCTTCATCGCGCGGCGGAACATGATGCGACGCTCCAGCTGCTGCGCGATCGACTCGGCAACCAGCTGCGCGTCCAGCTCGGGCTTGCGCACTTCGCTGACGTTGATGTGCGCCGGAACGCCCATCATGTCGCTGACTTCCTTGCGCAGCTTCTCGATGTCCTCACCCTTCTTGCCGATCACCACGCCCGGACGGGCGGTGTGGATCGTCACGCGCGCGGTCTTGGCCGGACGCTCGATGAGGATCTTCGAAATGCCGGCCTGGGCCAGCTTCTTGCGCAGCATCTCGCGGACCTTCAGGTCGGCAGCGAGGTACTGGGCGTATTCGCCCTTGTTGGCGTACCACTTCGAGTTCCAGTCCTTGGCAATGCCGAGGCGGATACCGGTGGGATGAACTTTATGACCCATCGTCTATGTCCTCTTAGTTGCCAACGACCACAGTGATGTGGCTCGTGCGCTTCAGGATGCGGGAACCGCGGCCCTTGGCGCGGGCGTACATGCGCTTCATCGCCGGACCCTCGTCCACGAAGATGCGTGCGACCTTCAGCTCGTCGACATCGGCGCCGAGGTTGTTCTCGGCGTTGGCGACGGCCGACAGCAGCACCTTGCGAACAATGGCTGCGGCCTTCTTGTTGGTGAACTGGAGCACGTCGCTGGCTCGGCCCACGGGCATGCCGCGGACCAGGTCAGCCACCAGGCGTGCCTTCTGCGCCGAAATGCGGGCGCTGCGCAGGATCGCTTTGGCTTCAGTGCTCATCACTTGCCCTTCTTGTCGCCGCCATGGCCCTTGAAGGTACGGGTCACCGCGAACTCGCCGAGCTTGTGCCCGACCATGTTCTCGTTGACCAGCACGGGGACATGCTGACGGCCGTTGTGGATGGCGATGGTCAGGCCGACCATTTCCGGCAGGATCATCGAGCGACGCGACCAGGTCTTGATCGGGCGCTTGTTGTTGGCGGAAACGGCGGCTTCCACCTTCTTTACGAGGTGCAGGTCAACGAACGGACCTTTCTTTAGAGAGCGCGGCATAGTCGTTTCCTATTACTTGCGACGACGCACGATGAACTGCTGCGTGCGCTTGTTGTTGCGGGTCTTGTAGCCCTTGGTCGGCGTGCCCCACGGGCTGACCGGATGACGGCCACCGGAGGTACGGCCTTCACCACCGCCGTGCGGATGGTCGACCGGGTTCATCACGACACCGCGAACGGTCGGACGGATGCCGAGCCAGCGCTTGGCGCCGGCCTTGCCGAGCTTCTTCAGGCTGTGTTCGCTGTTGCCGACTTCACCGATGGTGGCGCGGCAGTCGACCGGCACGCGACGCATTTCGCCCGAACGGAGGCGAAGCGTGGCGTAGCCCGACTCGCGAGCCACCAGCTGGACCGAGGCGCCGGCGGAGCGTGCGATCTGCGCACCCTTGCCCGGCTTCATCTCGATGCAGTGGATGGTCGAACCCACCGGGATCGCGCGCAGCGGCAGGCTGTTGCCGGCCTTGATCGGCGCGTCGCTGCCCGACACCAGACGGTCGCCCACCTGCACGCCCTTCGGCGCGATGATGTAGCGGCGCTCGCCATCGGCGTAGCACAGCAGCGCGATGTGCGCGGTGCGGTTGGGATCGTACTCGATGCGCTCGACGCGGGCGGCAATGCCTTCCTTGTCGCGCTTGAAGTCGATGATGCGGTAACGCTGCTTGTGACCGCCGCCCTGGTGACGAACGGTGATGCGACCGTAATGGTTGCGACCGCCGTTCTTGTTCTTGGCTTCGGTCAGGGCTGCGTACGGCGCGCCCTTGTGCAGACCTTCGGTACGAACGCTGACTGCGTCGCGGCGTCCGGGGGAGGTCGGCTTATGAGTGATCAGTGCCATCTCAATTCAACTCCTGGCTCAGGCCTTGGTCGACACGTCGATGGTCTGACCATCAGCGAGGCGAACGTAGGCCTTGCGCTTGCCCTGGCGGCTGCCAGCGCGGAAACGGAAGGACTTGACCTTGCCCTTGGCGTTGACGAGGTTCACCTGCTCGACCTTGACGTCGAACATCTGTTCCACCGCAGCGCGGACATCGGCCTTGGTTGCCTCGGGGGCGACCACGAAAACGTACTGGTTCTTCTCGGCGACGCGTGCAGCCTTCTCCGAGATGTGCGGCGCGCGCAGCGTATTCAGGATGCGTTCGTTGCTCATGCCAGCCACTCCTCGATCTTCTTCACCGCATCGACGGTCATGACGATGTGGTCCGAACCGACCAGGCTGACCGGGTTCAGCGCCAGCACGTCCACAACGTGGATGTACGGGATGTTGCGCGCGGCCAGGAAGGTCGCCTCGTTGGCGTCTTCCGAGACCAGCAGCACGCGGCCGGAAACCTGCAGCTCGGCCAGCTTGGCGACCATCGCCTTGGTCTTCGGCGTTTCGATGCCGAAGCTCTCGACGACCTTCAGGCGATCCTGGCGGATCAGCTCGGAAAGGATCGAACGAATAGCGACGCGGTAAGCCTTGCGGTTGACCTTCTGCTCGTAGTTGCGCGGCTTGGCTGCGAACGTGACACCACCGCCCACGAAGATCGGAGCGCGGTAGTCGCCGTGACGAGCGCCGCCGCCCTTCTGCTTCTTGAACTTCTTGGTGGTACCCGACAGCTCACCACGCGACAGCTGGGCCTTGGTACCGGCGCGACCGCCGGCCTGGTAGGCCACAACCACCTGGTGGATCAGAGCCTGCTTGAACTCACCGCCGAACACTTCGTCCGACACGTTGAGCGGCTTGGCGCCAATGACATTGATTTCCATGGCGTCTCTCCTCAGCCCTTGGTCGTCGGACGGATGACGACGTCGCCGCCGGTAGCACCCGGCACCGCGCCCTTCACCGCGATCAGATGACGCTCGGCGTCGACCTTGACCACTTCCAGGCCCTGCTGCGTGCGGTTCACTGCACCCATGTGACCTGCCATCTTCTTGCCCGGGAACACGCGACCCGGGGTCTGGCGCTGACCGATAGAACCCGGCGCACGATGCGACAGCGAGTTACCGTGGGTCGCGTCGCCCATGGTGAAGTTGTGACGCTTGATGGTGCCCTGGAAGCCCTTGCCCTTCGACACGCCGGCGACGTCAACAATCTGACCCACCGAGAACACGTCGTCAGCCTTGATCTCGGCGCCCACGCTGTACTTGCCGAGGTCGTCGGCAGACACGCGGAACTCCCACAGACCACGACCCGGCTCAACCTTCGCCTTGGCGTAGTGACCCTTCAGCGGCTGCGTCAGCAGGCTGGCGCGCTTGACGCCCGCCGCGACCTGCACAGCGCTGTAACCATCGTTATCTTCCGTCTTCAGCTGGGTGACGCGATTCGGGGTGGCTTCAATCAGCGTCACCGGAATCGAGCGTCCATCTTCAGTGAAGAGTCGGCTCATGCCGCACTTGCGGCCAACCAGTCCGATACTCATCTTCGTATCCTGTTTATCGCTCAACCGAGCTTGATCTGAACATCAACGCCAGCGGCGAGATCAAGCTTCATGAGCGCGTCCACGGTCTTGTCGTTGGGGTCGACGATGTCGAGCACGCGCTTGTGCGTACGGGTCTCGTACTGGTCGCGGGCATCTTTGTCGACGTGCGGCGACACCAGAATGGTGTAGCGCTCGATCTTGGTCGGGAGCGGAATCGGGCCGAGAACCGTAGCGCCGGTGCGCTTGGCCGTCTCGACGATTTCGCTGGCCGAACGGTCGATCAGACGATGATCGAACGCCTTGAGCCGGATGCGAATCTTTTGGTTCGCCATAAACCGTGTCCTGTTATCGAAAGAACAAATACTGTGAACCGGGAAGGCTTCTCACCTACCCGCACAACCCATTGTCGCTGCGGTACTGCAAGTCGACGCGACGAGCGACAGCATGTCGCGGAATCGACCCTAAAAGACTAGGCAGGCCCTAAACGAGCCCGCCCAGACGGAAAAGTATAAAACGCGCGAAATGGCCCAGTCAACAAAGCGTCACGCCTCGTTGCCCAAGCCCTCTCTTGCGTATTGGCCGTCCTGGCCAGCGAACTCGAAGCACTTCCTGCGCCTCATTTCGCTGTAAGGTCATTGGAGCAAGACTCCAATGACAGGCAAGACCGCGACTATAGCTGGAAATTTAGCCAAAGGAAAGCCCCAAATCCCTCTCGAGGCCGAATTTCCAAAAAAAAAGCCGACCCGGAGGTCGGCTTTTCTTCGGTTGTCGCCCGAAGGCGACAACACAGGGTCTTACTTGATGACCTTGGCCACCACGCCGGCGCCGACGGTACGGCCGCCTTCGCGAATGGCGAAGCGCAGGCCCTGGTCCATGGCGATCGGGTGGATCAGGGTGACAACCATCTTGATGTTGTCGCCCGGCATGACCATCTCGACGCCTTCCGGCAGTTCGATGGCGCCGGTCACGTCGGTCGTGCGGAAGTAGAACTGCGGGCGGTAGCCCTTGAAGAACGGGGTATGACGGCCACCCTCGTCCTTCGACAGCACGTACACTTCGGCTTCGAAGTC
>NZ_QQSY01000002.1:920117-1129964 GCF_003351225.1 Dyella solisilvae | reverse complement strand
TCACTTGCTGACCGTTTCCGTTTCAGCGCTGGAACATTTCGTTCCGAGTGAGCCGCTCATCTTACATCGTTTTTCCTGTCCGTCAACACCGTGTTCGAAGAATTTTCGTTTTCGATGTTGCCGTCCGGAGGGCGATGCCAGCGGCGGGAGGCGAATAATAGGCATGCCCCCCACCTTTGACAAGCAATTTCTGAAATTATTTTTCGCGTTTCGCGTAAAGCGTTGTTCTCACGCGAAACTCTTTTCATTTTTCGATCGCGACGACGTTGCGTCGTCGCGACGAACTCACGCTTGAGTCAACAACACGCGAGCGAAGTTGCGCTTGCCGATCTGCAAAACCCCCTCGAATCCCGGGGTAAACACGCGCTGTGCATCTTCGACCACTTCCGCATCGATGCGCACGGCGCGTTCTTTCAGCTTGCGGTTTGCCTCTGCATTGCTTGGCGTGAGGCCTGCCGCAGTAAGTAGTGCAGCAAGGCGCAGCCCTTCCGCGGGCACTGCAATTTCAGTGAGCGGCAACAGACTGGTGTCGCCTTCACCGCGCACGACGGCGTGCCAACCGGCAATCGCCTGCTCTGCAGCGGCCGCATCGTGGAAGCGCGTGGCCAGTTCGCGCGCGAGCTTGAGCTTGGCGTCGCGCGGATTAAGCGCGCCACTGGCCACTTCCTGCTTCATGCGCGCGATGTCGTCCATCGTGGTCTCGAAGCTGAGCAGTTCGAACCAGCGCCACATCAGCTCATCGCCGATCTTCAGCGTCTTGGTGACGATGTCGATCGCAGGCTCATTGATGCCGATGTAGTTGCCCAGGGACTTGGACATCTTGTTGACGCCATCCAGGCCTTCGAGCAGCGGCATGGTCAGCACGATCTGCGGCAGCTGGCCGTGGTGTTCCTGCAGGGCGCGGCCCATCAACAGATTGAACTTCTGGTCGGTGCCGCCGAGCTCGACGTCGCACTTGAGCGCCACCGAGTCGTAGCCCTGCACCAATGGATAGAGGAACTCGTGGATGGCGATCGGCTGCTGCCCGGCGAAGCGCTTGGAGAAGTCGTCGCGTTCGAGCATGCGCGCCACGGTGTGCTGGGCGGCGAGCTTGATCATGTCGGCGGCGCTCATCTGGCCGAACCACTCGGAATTGAAGCGCAGCTCGGTGCGCTCCTTGTCCAGCACCTTATAGACCTGCTCGGCATAGGTCTCGGCATTGGCCAGCACGTCCTCGCGGGAAAGCGGCTTGCGCGTGACGTTCTTGCCGGTCGGGTCGCCGATCATGCCGGTGAAGTCGCCGATCAGGAAAATCACCTGGTGCCCCAGGTCCTGGAACTGGCGCATCTTGTTGAGCAGCACGGTGTGGCCCAGGTGCAGGTCCGGCGCAGTCGGATCAAAGCCCGCCTTGATGCGCAGTGGGCGACCGAGCTTGAGGCGCTCGACCAGCTCTTCCTGCTTGATGATCTCGTCGGCGCCGCGCGAGATGGTGGCCAGCGCTTGCTCAAGCTCGTTCATGTATTCCTCAAATTTTCGTTGTCTGGACGTCACCGGAAATCATAGCTTCCCGGGGCATTCCGTTAATTGTGTGTTAACCAAAAAGATCGTGCAACCCATTGATGGAAAAGGCGTTGACGCTCTCTGCACAAGCTCGCTATGGTACGCGCCAATTAGAAATTTGGTACCTGGGGAACACCGGGCATGGGTGAGAGAAACGAGATCGCGCGTTCAGCGCGCAAACTGGCCATGCGTCGAAAGGCGCAGCGTCGCCACTCTCACTTTTATGAACGTTGCGCCCACTGGTCCTTTGGTTGCAATGGTGATGCGGAGCCGATTCGCTGGCATCGCGAGCGCTGGATGCTCGCCGGCACCGCGCTGCTGATCACCGCCGTTTCCGGCTTCCTTATTCCTGCCTGGGCCAGCGCCATGCGCCCGGACACCACGTCCACCGCGCACGCCGTGCTGCCGCTCGCCCTGCCCAAGGCCGCGCCTGAAGTGGTGCGCACGCCCACCGTCGAAGACTGGCACATCGTGCAGGTGCAGCCGGGCCAGACACTGTCGGACCTGTTCCAGAGCCAGGGCCTTAGCCTCACCGACGTCCAGCACGTAGTCGACCAGTCGGGCGACGCCAAGGCGCTGCACCACATCAGCCCGGGGCAGGAGTTCGATTTCCTGCTGGACAGAAACGGCAGCCTCAAGGGCATCCGCTTCGACAAGGATGAAGCGAACCGCACCATCATGCGTTTCGATGGCGACAAGGCCACGGTGACCGCGCAGACCCGCGAGGTGGATCACCGCGAGCACGTGGCGCACGGCACCATCGACAGTTCGCTGTTCGCCGCCGGCTCCAAGGCTGGCATGAGCAACCAGATGGTGCTCAAGCTCGCTGAACTCTTCAAATACGACATCGACTTCGTGCAGGACCTGCGCGAAGGCGACAGCTTCACGGTGATCTACGACGACGTGTACCGCGACGGCGCCTACCTGCATGAGGGCGACATCGTGGCGGCGGAGTTCGTCAACCAGGGCGACCGCTACACCGCGTACCGCTTCAAGAAGGAAGACGGCAGCTACGGCTGGTTCAGCGAGGACGGCCGCCCGATCCAGAAGTCGTTCCTGCGCATCCCGGTCGATTTCACGCGCATCTCCTCGCAGTTCAGCGCCGCGCGCATGCATCCGATCCTGGGCCTGATGCGCGCTCACAAAGGCGTGGACTACGCGGCGCCCACCGGCACGCCGATCCATGCGGCGGGCGATGGCGTGATCAAGTACAAGGGCTGGATGAACGGCTACGGCAACTTCGTGATCATCCAGCACAACGGTTCGATCAGCACCGCCTACGGCCACATGTCCAAGTTCGGTCCGGAAAAAGTCGGCCAGCACGTAAGCCAGGGCACGGTGATCGGCTATGTCGGCATGACCGGCCTGGCCACCGGCCCGCACCTGCATTACGAGTTCCGCGTCAACGAGGTGCAGCGTGACCCGCAGACGGTGACGCTGCCCAAGCCCGAGCCGCTGCCCGCCGCGCAGCTGGCCAAGTTCAAGTCGCAGGTGGTGCAGCCGCAGCTGGCCCGCCTGAAGAGCCTGGACGCCAATATCAAACTGGCCAAGGCCAGCGGCACGAAACGTAACGACGACTGATCACCGTGAACGATGCTTCGGCGCTTTACCTCGGCCTGATCTCGGGCACCAGCGCCGACGGCATCGATGCCGCGCTGGTGCGCTTCGCGGACGGCGCCCCACAACTGGTGGATGCGCTGACGCACCCGTGGCCGCATGCGCTGCGCGCACGCATCCTTGCGGTGGCCCAGGACGAAACCCGGCTCGACCTCGATGCCTACGGCAGGCTGGACGTGGCCATCGGCGCATGTTTTGCCGACGCGGCGAACGCGCTGCTGGCGCGCAACGAACCCCAGCGTGACGCAGTGCGGGCGATTGGCTCGCACGGGCAAACGCTGCGCCACCGGCCTGCTGGCGAACATCCTTTCACGCTGCAGGTGGGTGACCCTTCGGTGATTGCCGAACGCTGCGGCATCGACGTGGTCGCCGATTTCCGTCGCGCTGACGTCGCAGCCGGTGGCCAGGGCGCGCCCCTATTGCCGGCGGTACACGCCATGCTGTTGGCGCAGCCCCGGCGCACGCGTGTAGTCCTCAACCTGGGCGGCATCGCCAACATCACCGTGCTAGCCGCGGATGGCGGCGTGTTTGGCTTCGATACCGGTCCCGCCAACGGGCTGATGGATGCGTGGAATCTGCAGCACCACGGCAGGGCCTATGACGCCGGCGGCGCCTTCGCCGCATCCGGTCGGGTCGACGCAGCGCTCCTCGACGAACTGCTGGCCGACCCTTACTTCGCGCTTGCGCCGCCAAAGAGCACCGGGCGCGAACATTTCCACCTGGGTTGGCTTGCCTCCCACCACCGGGCGTCCGCCGTGGCTGCCGCCGACGTGCAGGCCACGCTGCTGGAGCTGTCGGCACGCAGCGTCGTTGACGCGATCGATCGCCATGCAGCGGATGCGGCGGACGTATTGGCCTGCGGCGGTGGTGTGCACAACGGCGTGCTGATGCGACGCCTTGAGGAACTGCTCGCACCCCGCGTGCTCAGCAGCACCGCCGACCACGGCGTGGATCCGGATTATCTGGAAGCAACCGCGTTTGCCTGGCTGGCGCGCCAGCGCCTGCTTGGCCTGCCGGGCAACCTGCCCGCGGTCACGGGAGCGCGCGGCCCGCGTGTGCTCGGCGCGGTTTACCCAGCGCCACGCTAGTTGTCGTCTTCCAGCGGCAGGTTCACCCGCGCCAGCTGGGTGGCCGGCGTGCGCGACAGCGCCTGCACCGCTTCCTGGAAGGCAGCCTTCTCCTTGGCATCCCATTGGCCGGCTAGCGTGGTCAGGTCACCGGGATCGAGCATGGTTTCTGCAAACAGGTTGGTCGAAGCCATGCCGAGGCCATGCCGCAGTGCGTGCAGCACCACGTCATTGATCGACCACTGCCGCTCCTTGGCGAGCGCCTTGATGCGCTCGGCCATGAGACTGTCGATATGGCGTATGACGAGGTCCGGCACGGACACTCCCTCCTGCAAGTCATAAGCCCCCTGTGGCACACATCTTGTCACAGGCCAACGGTCGAGTGAATCGACCGCTTGGCTGATGCACGTTATGCGTTATTCCGCCTTGTCCGCGTTGGTCGCGGTCGGCTGGTCATGGCTGAAACGCGGCCACAGGTAGGTGAACAGCAGCGTGGCCGGAATCACGGAGACCACCGTCAGGACAAAGAAGGAACCGTAGCCCGTCGCGCTGGCGATGCCACCGGCGAAGAAACCCAGGAGCTTGCCCGGCAGGTTCACCAGCGAACTGAGCAAGGCGTACTGCGTGGCCGTATGCTGGCGGTTCACCAGCGACGACAGGAAAGCCACCGTGGGCGGCCCGAAGAACCCTTGCGTGAAGTTGTCTCCGGAAATCACCAGGGTCAGTACCAGCAAGTTGCCCGGATGGGCGATGAGCCAAAGGAACAGGAGATTGCTCAGGCCAATGGCCACCATGCCGACGCCCAGGACCCGCCATGCGCCCCAACGCGCCACGGCCGCACCGGCCACGAAGGCGCCAACGATGCCAACCCAGATGCCGTAGATCTTGGTCACCGTGCCGATCTCGGTCTTGCTGAAGCCCATGTCCCGATAGAACGGACTCATCACGCCACCGATGGTGGCCTGCTCGGGAATCTTGAAGAGCAGGACGAACAACAGCGTCACCAACGCCAGCCACCAGCCGTAGCGACGGAAGAAGTCGGCAAATGGGTCGACCACGCTCTCGCGCATGGCCTCGCCCCAGCCGCGCGGCGTATGGCGCATCACCTGCGGTTCGGCTGCCCACAGCGTCGTGCCGATGGGAATGACCATGATCGCCGCCAGCAACAGGTAGACCCGTGTCCACGACATGTGGTCGGCAAGGATGAGGGCGAACGCACCGGCCACGATCAGCGCGATGCGATAACCCAGCGCATAGGTCGCCACCAGTGCGCCCTGCTCCGAAGTGGGCGCGATCTCGATGCGATATGCATCGACAGCGATGTCCTGGGTCGCCCCGAAGAACGCCACCACCAGCGTGGCGCCCACGAACGGCGCCAGGTTAAGTGGCGTGAGCACGGCCATGCCGAGCAGGCCCGCCAGGACGCCAAGCTGCGCGAACAGCAGCCAGCCGCGTCGCTGCCCCAGCCGGCAGAACAGCGGCAGCTTCCAGTGATCCAGCAAGGGCGCCCACAGGAACTTGAACGCGTAGGTCATGCCCGCGCTCGCGATCATCGTGATGTCCTTGAGCTCGATGCCGTTTTCCTTGAGCCAGTAGGCCAGCGTGCCGGCGACCAGCAGGAACGGCAGGCCCGAGGAAAAGCCGAGCAGGAACATCGTCCACGCGGCGGGCTGCGCGAAGGCGTGCCACACCGAGACCTTGGCCGGCTTCTTCACCGGCGCCGGCTCAGTCGGCATAGTCGACCGTATAAGGTGCGTGGTCGGAGAACCGCTCGTCGCGATAGATCGCGCAGCGCTTCAGTCGATCACGCAGCGACGGCGTGACGATCTGGTAGTCGATGCGCCAACCCACGTCGTTGGCGCGCGCGTTGCCGCGGTTGGACCACCAGGTGTAGTCCTGGCCCTTGGGATGGAGCGTGCGGTAGCTGTCCACCCAGCCATGCTTCTCGACCAGATCGTTGAGCCAGCCGCGCTCTTCCGGCAGGCAGCCGGAGTTCTTCTGGTTGGAGCGCCAGTTCTTGATGTCCAGCTCGCTGCGCACGATGTTCCAGTCGCCGCACAACACGTAGTCGCGGCCGCTCTTCATCCACTTGGCGAAGATCGGCGAGATCCAGTCCATCACTTCGAACTTGAACTGCTGACGCTCCTCGCCGGACGAGCCCGACGGCACGTACAGCGACACCACGCTGAGCTTGCCGAAGCGCGCCTCGATGTAGCGCCCCTCAGTGTCGAACGGCGCCCAGCCCAACTCGGTCAGCACCTCGTCCGGTTCGCGCTTGGCGTAGATCGCCACGCCGCTGTAACCCTTCTTGCTGGTGGCGTCGCGGTAGAAGCAGTGGTGGCCGTCGGGCCGGAACATGGCGTCGGTCAGCTGGTCTTCCTGCGCCTTGGTTTCCTGCAGGCAGACCACATCGGCCTTCTGGTGACGCAACCACTCGAACACACCCTTGGTGCCGGCCGAGCGGATGCCGTTGGCATTGAGACTGATGATGCGCATGTCAGGGGCGCCCTAGCTTCCGTTGGATGGGCCATCATAGCAATCATGACTGACCGCCCTGACATCCAGGTCGTACCCGTGGATGCGCCGCTTCGTCCGGCCTTGCTCGCGCTTGGCGTTCACGACGAGCAATACGCCTTCGTCGGCCGCGTCGCCGATTCACTGGCCGACGCCGAGAGCTGCGAAGGCAGCGAGCCCATGGCTGTCCTTTGCGATGGCGAGCCCATTGGTTTCTATCGCGTGGAAAAGCACGCCCGCACGCTCGCCGGCGTCGACTTCGAGCACCCCACGCTGGGACTGCGCTCGTTCTTCATTGATGCGCGCTGGCAAGGCCGTGGACTGGGCCGGCTGGCGCTGATGGCCGCCATGCGCGACATGGCGCTGCGCCATCCGATGGCGCGCGACGTGGCCCTCACCGTGAACCTGCGCAACGCGCCGGGTCTGGCGCTTTATCTGCGCGCCGGCTTCCGGGAGACCGGCGGGCTGTACCATGGCGGGCGTTCCGGGCCGCAGTACCTCATGCTGTGCGCCCTGCCCCGTTGAATCCGATCAAGAGAAGAACCGCCGTGCACGACTACCAGCGCGATTTCATCGAACTCACCCTGCAGCGCGAAGTGCTGCGCTTTGGCGACTTCACCCTCAAGTCCGGTCGCCAGAGCCCGTATTTCTTCAACATGGGCCGGATCGATTCGGGCGCCGCGCTGGCCCAGCTGGGTCGCGCCTACGCAGAAGCGGTGGTGCATTCGGGCATTGAGGTCGACATGTTGTTCGGCCCGGCCTACAAGGGCATCGCCCTGGCCGCCGCCACCGCCATCGCGCTGGCCGACCGGCATGGCCGCGACCTGCCTTGGGCGTACAACCGCAAGGAGGCCAAGGACCACGGCGAAGGCGGCGTGCTGGTCGGCGCACCGCTCAAGGGCCGCGTGCTGATCGTGGACGATGTGATGACCGCCGGCACGGCAGTGCGCGAGTCGCTCGCGCTGATCCGCGCGCAGGGCGCCACCCCGGCCGGCGTGCTGATCGCGCTCGATCGCCAGGAGCGCGGCCAGAGCGCGCTGTCGGCGGCGCAGGAGGTGACGGCCGAGTTCGGCATTCCGGTGATCGCCATCACCAGCCTGGGTGATGTGCTGTCGTATGCTGGCGAGCGCCCCGAGCTCGCCAGCGAGCATGCGCGCCTGCTGGCCTATCGCCAGCAGTACGGCGTCGGCGGCTGATCGCCGGGCAGCGTTGGCGATACCGGTCACATTGGCGACAGGCTGGGCATGGCAACGTTTAGGGCATCGCCGCGGCGCCGGCTATACTCGGCCGACAAGGGGGATTTGTTGATGCGTAAAACGATTTTTGCCGTCGCCGTGCTGGCGATGGCGACCGGCGTGCAGGTGCAGGCCCAGACCAAGCAGCCCAGCTATCGTTATCGTTGGACAGATGCCAGCGGCCTGCCGCATTACAGCGACAGCCTGACGTCGGATGCCATGAAATTCGGCTATGACTTGGTCAATGACCGCGGTCTGGTGGTGCAGCATGTCGATCGCCAGCTCAGTCCGGAGGAACGCGCCGCCGCGCAGAAGGCGGCCGAGCGGCAGGCTGCGCAGGATAAGGCGGAGCTGGAGCGCAAGCGCCAGGATTCTCAGGTCCTGTCTGCCTATCCCACTGAGGATGCTTACAAGATCTCGTTGCAGCAGAACCTGGACCACATCGATCAACAGATCGAGACCACGCGCGCCAATCTCCGGACCCAGGAGAAAGCGCTCACCGACCTGCTGACGCGCGCCGGCGACCTTGAGCGGGCCAAACAGCCGGTACCCAAGTTCCTCAACGACAGCATCGCCAAGCAGCGCGACGTGGTGTCCCACCAGCGCAGCCTGCTCGACCGGGAAGAGAGCGCGCGGGATGCCGCCGCCAAGAAAAATGAGCAGGACCTTCAGCGCTATCGCGAACTGAAGGCTGCACAGGCCAAGGCGCAGTAAGCAAAGCAACTCTGCGGCTCGAACAACGCGCTGGCCCATGGGCCGGCGCTCACCCAAAACCCCGGTCACACCGGGGTTTTCATTTTCAGAACGGCAGCTTCAGTGCGGGATCGACCGCACGCAATTGCTGACGGAAAAGTTGCTGGATGCGCTGGAGCGCCGGCTCGTTGTCCGCATCGAAGCGCAGCACCAGGATCGGCGTGGTGTTGGAGGGACGCACCAGGCCCCAGCCATCCGGCCAGTCGGCGCGCACACCATCGATGGTGGTGAGCGTGGCGTCGCCGAAGTGGGCCTTCTGGCGGAACGCCTCGATGAAGCGGTAATGCGCGCCCTCGGCCATCTCCACCTTCAGCTCCGGCGTGGACACGCCCTTGGGGCAGCTGGCGAAGATCTCTTCCGGGCTGCGTTCTTCCAGGTCGCCCGCGAGGATTTCCATCAGGCGCGCGCTGGCGTAGATGCCGTCGTCGAAACCGTACCAGCGCTCCTTGAAGAAGAAGTGGCCGCTCATCTCACCGGCCAATTCGGCGCCGGTCTGGCGCATCTTGGCCTTGATCAGCGAGTGGCCGGTGCGCCACATCATCGGGCTGCCGCCGGCGTCGAGGATCTCGCCCTTCAGATGGCCGGTGCATTTCACGTCATAGATGATGGTGGCGCCCGGCTGGCGCGACAGCACGTCGCGCGCAAACAGCATCAGGGTTCGATCGGGGAAGATGATTTCGCCTTCCCGGGTGACTACGCCCAGGCGGTCGCCGTCGCCGTCGAAAGCCACGCCGAGATCGGCGCCGGTCTGCTTCACCGCAAAGATGAGGTCTTCCAGATTGTGCGGGTCGGACGGATCGGGGTGATGGTTGGGGAAGGCTCCATCCACGTCGCAGTAGAGCGGGATCACCTCGCAGCCGATGCCCTCGAGCACCTGTGGCGCCACGGCGCCCGCGATGCCATTGCCGCAATCGACCACCACCTTGAGGCGGCGCTCGGCCTGCACGTCGGAGGTGATGCGTTCGATGTAGTCGGGCAGCACGTCCACGTGCCGCAGGTTGCCTTTGCCGCCGCGCTCGAGCTTGCCGCTGCTGATGCGTTCGTACAGATCCTGGATGGCCCCCTCGGACAAGGTCTCGCCACCCACGACGATCTTGAAGCCGTTGTAGTCCGGCGGATTGTGGCTGCCGGTGACCGCCACACCGCAGCCGGTGTTGAAGCGGTAGGCCGCGAAATACACCACAGGGGTGGGAACCGCGCCCACGTCGATGACATCGACGCCGGCTTCGCGCAGGCCGTCTGCCAGGGCGCCGGCCAGTTCCGGCCCGGACAGGCGGCCATCGCGGCCCACTACGGTTTCCAGCAGGCCCTTCTCCCGCATCAACGTACCGATGGCCTGTCCAAGCAGGCGGGCCACGTCCTTGGTCAGCGTCTTGCCGACTACGCCGCGCACGTCGTAGGCGCGGAAGATGGACGGATCCACCGTGACAGGGGCGGGAGGCGCCGCCACCCGGCGCGGTGGGGCGGCGGGCTGCTCCGGTTCGGGCGGGTTCGCCAGCAGCTCGGAGAACACCGGCTCGTCCGCGGCCGCTTGCTGGCGCCGGGGATGGGCGCGCAGCCAGAACAGGTACACGCCGCCGCCGATGCCGAGCAATCCCAGCAGTCCGGTCAACGCCCACTGGCGGGGCAGTACGATGTAGGCCTGCGGCAGGGCCGCCACCACGCTCAGAGTCGTACCTTCCACCGGTACACCCGTGGACTCGCGTACGGCCGAAGCACTGCCCGTCGCCAGCAACCGGAGGTCGCCACGGTCATCGCCCTGGCGCAGCTCAAGTCGACCGCCTTCGGGTGAAATCAATTTGAAACTTGCCTCCACCGGTGCGAACGGCAGCGCCGCCCACACCCAGGCTTGGGGATGCGCGGCCGACCCGACTGGCGCCACCACGCTGAGCACTCGGCCGCCGCGGCTATCTGGGACAGTCTGCGCCAACGGTTTGCCGTCGGCTGACTGCGCCGCCATCAGTTGCGCTGCCTTGCCGTAACCGAAGGCACGGAAATTCGCATGAAGCACTTCATCGAGACTGCCGCTGTAAATATCCACCGCCAAGGCTTGGGGAATCAGCGGGCGCAGCGTGGCGGCGCCCTGCGCGGGGTCGGCGACCAGCGCGACTGGATCCGTGGCGCTTACCGCGGCCTCCACCTGCCCCCGCTTATGTGCGATCTCCGCCCTCACGGCCTCGACGGCCTGCCTCTGCGCCGCATGCACTCGCCCGGCGGCGTTGCCCTCGTCGACGATCTGCCAGGTCTGCCAGAGGCAAAACACGCCCGCGAGCACCAGCAGGGTGCCCACCACCAGCGGCAGCAGTCGCTGCCAATCGATGCTTGCCAAGGACGGCCGCCCGCCCAAGCTGATCTTCACCATGCCCTGTCCCCAAACAGGAAGTTCATGTCGCACGGTATCGGGCGCCGATTGCGCCCGTCCGGCGCGCCTAATTGACCCCGGTCGATCCAAAACCGCCCTCGCCCCTCTGCGACGGCGCGAACTCCTTGACCACCTTCAGCCGCGCCTGCGCCACCGGCACCAGCAGCAGCTGGGCGACGCGATCGCCTACTGCGATGGTGTACGGCTGCGAGCCGCGGTTCCAGCACGAAATCATCAGCGGGCCCTGGTAGTCCGCGTCGATCACGCCGACCAGGTTGCCCATCACCAGCCCATGCTTATGGCCCAGGCCTGAGCGCGGCACGATCAGCGCGCACCAGCCCGGATCGCCGATATGGATCGCCATGCCGCTGGGCACCAGCGCACTCTCGCCCGGCTGCAGGGTCAGCGGCGCCTCGATGGCGGCGCGCAGGTCCATGCCCGCGCTGCCGGCGGTGGCCGGTTGTGGCAATTCGATGGTGTCGCCCAGGCGGGGGTCGAGGATCTTCAGCTCTACCTCGATCATCCGCGCACCGCCTGGTAACGCTCGGCGATCCTCGCGACCAGCTGGTGCGCCAGCTCCGTCTTGGAGGCGCGCGGCAGCTCGATGGCTCCCTCGGGACCATACAAGGTGAGCGCGTTGTCGGCAGCCTCGAAGCCGAGGCCGCCGCCGACCTGGTTGGCGGCGATCATGTCCAGTCCCTTGCGCTTGAGTTTGTCGCGCGCATAACGCTCGACATCATGCGTTTCCGCGGCGAAGCCGACCAAGAAGGGGCGCACGGTTTGCGCAGCCAGCGTGGCCAGGATGTCGGGATTTTCGGCCAGGCTGAGTTCCAGCGCGGCGCCGTCGTGCTTCTTGAGCTTGTGATCGGCTACCTGCGCCGGGCGATAGTCGCCCACTGCCGCGGCGGCGATATAGATGTCGGCGCCGGCGGTGGCGTCCACCACCGCATCGCGCATCTGGGCGGCGCTGCGCACGTCGACGCGACGCCCGACGCCCTGCGGGGTGGCCAGGCTCACCGGGCCGGCCACCAGGGTGACCTCGGCCCCCGCCTGCGCGGCGGCCTCGGCCACGGCGAAGCCCATGCGGCCGGAGCTGCGGTTGCCGATGAAGCGCACCGGATCGATGTCTTCGTAGGTCGGCCCGGCGCTGACCACCACCTTCAGGCCGCGCAGCACCGGCTTGCCGAACGAGGCCGCCAACGCTTCGCGCAGCTCCATCGGTTCGAGCATCCGGCCCGAGCCGATGTCGCCGCAGGCCTGGTCGCCGGAAGCGGGCCCCAGCAGGTACACGCCACGCTGGCGCAAGGTATCGACGTTGGCCTGCACCGCAGGATGGGCCCACATCTGCTGGTTCATCGCCGGGGCGACATAGAGCGGCGCCGCGCTGGCCAGGCAGACCGTGGTCAGCAGGTCGTTGGCGAAGCCGTGCGCCAGGCGCGCGATCAGGTCGGCGCTGGCGGGGGCGATCAGGATGCGTTCGGCCCAACGCGCCAGCTCGATATGGCCCATGGCCGCTTCGGCTTCCGCATCCCACAGGCTGGTGCGCACCGGCTGGCCGGACAGGGCCTGGAAGGTGGTGGCGCTGACAAAATGCGTGGCGCCTTCCGTCATCACGACGCGCACCTCGGCGCCGAGGTCGCGCAGCCGGCGGACCAGCTCACAGGACTTGTAGGCGGCGATGCCGCCGGACACGCCCAGCAGGATGCGGCGTTGGGCAAGACTCATGGTGTTTGGGCCTGACAACCGTTTGGCTGGGTAGCTTACCGGAATCGCCAGTATGGCTCGGCTCAATGCTCGCAGGCGGCGGGCTCAGGCCGTGACGCGGGGATGCAGCACATCGTCCAGCCCGATACGGCGCAGCAGCTCCGCCCGCACCCGATCGGCCATGCGGTTGACGACCTCGGCGCCATCCTGCGAGGGATCGACATGCACGCGGAACGGCCGCCGCCCGAACGGCGCCTGCACCACGGCCACAATGGCCTCGGCGACTGACTGCGGGTCGGCGTCGGCCGGTTCCAGCGCCGCCAGTCCCTTCAGCGCCACCTCGGCCAGATCGGCCGTGGGGCCCTCGGCGTAGGCCTTCGCCACCGCCTCGTCCGCAGGGGCGCCGGCATGCAAGAAATGGTTGGTGCCCTGGGTGAACGCGCCGGGCACCAAGATCGACGTCTCGATGCCCCAGCGCGCCAGCTCGCCGGCATAGCTCACCGCCAGCGCATCCATGCCCGCCTTGGCCGCGAAGTAAGGCGCGAGGTAGGGCGGCGTGCCGCCACGGGTGCTGCTGGAGGACACCCACAGCAGGAGGCCACGCCCCTGCCGGCGCAGATGCGGCAACGCGGCGCGGTTCACACGCTGGGTACCAAGCACGTTGACGTCGTAAAGCGCGGCGAACTGCTCGGGCGTGAAGGCCTCGGCCGGCCCGTAGGCCATGTGGCCGGCGTTGTGCACCACCACGTCCAACCGGTCATGCGCGGCCACGATATGGGCGATGGCGGCATCGACCGAGGCCTGGTCCGCCACATCCATCTCGATGGCGCGCAGGTCGACACCGTGCCGTTGCGCATAGGCGTGCAGTTCCTGGGCGCGCGGCGCATTACGCCCCGCGGTGTCGCGCATGCCCGCATAAACGGTATGGCCGGCGTGGGCCAGGGCGCGCGCAGCCATCAGGCCGAATCCGCTGGAAGCGCCCGTAATGACGATGATCTCGTTCATGGAAGTCTCCGGAAACATCGACGCCACGCGAGGGCGGCGCCTGAAGCAAACATTCAGACCAGACCGCCATTGGCGCGCAGGACCTGGCCATTGACCCAGCCGCCGTCGGGGCCGGCGAGGAAGGACACCACGTTGGCGATATCCTCCGGCTGCCCCAGCCGTTCCAGCGGGGCGGCGCGCGCCAGCTGGTCCACCAGCTCGGGCGACTTGCCCTTGAGGAACAGCTCGGTGGCGGTCGGGCCGGGGGCCACGGCGTTGACCGTGATGCCGCGCCCGCGCAGCTCCTTGGCCATGACATGGGTCATCGCTTCCACACCGGCCTTGGTGGCGGCGTAGATCGCGTAGGTCGGCAGGTAGGTGCCGACGATGCTGGTGGAGAAGTTGATGATGCGACCGCCTTGGCGCAGGCGCTTGCCTGCCTCGCGCATGGCGTTGAAGCTGCCCTTGAGGTTCACGGCGATGGTGCGGTCGAACAGGTCGTCATCGGCTTCGGTTATCGGCGCCAGATGCATGATCCCGGCGCTGTTGACCAGTACATCAACCTCGCCGAAGGCGGTCTCGGCCGCGTCGAACAAACGCCGAACCGCGGCCGGATCAGCGACGTCCGCCTGTGCGGTGAGCGCCCGGCCACCGCCGGCCTCGATCTTGCGCGCCAGCGATTCGGCCGCAGCGGCGTCGCCGGCGTAGTTGATGACGACGACAAAGCCTTCGCGCGCCAGCCGTTCGGATACCGCCGCGCCGATGCCGCGCGAGCCGCCGGTGACGATGGCCACCTTGGATGGGGATGCAGACATGGGAAGCTTCCTCTCGTGGGAGCCGGCGCCAATGCCGGCAGCGAGAGGATGGACTTTCCTGTGTCACGGATAATCTGCTGAAATCCAGCAACACTATTCGGATAACGGGAATAATGTCGTGGACAAGGTCGACGCCATGCGCCTGTTCGCCCGCATCGTGGAGCGACGCAGCTTCACCCAGGCCGCGCAGGACCTGGAACTCCCACGTTCCACCGTTACCGAAGCGGTCAAGGCGCTGGAGGCGCGGCTGAAGGTGCGCCTGCTGGAGCGCACCACGCGCCAGGTGCGGCCCACCCTCGATGGCGAGGCCTACTACCAGCGCTGCCTGGCCATCCTGGCCGAGATCGAGGAAGCCGAGGCCGCCTTCACCGGCGCCACGCCCAGTGGCCTGTTGCGGGTGGATGTGCAGGGCACACTGGCCCGCCACTTCATGCTTCCCGGCCTGCCTGCTTTCCTCGCGCGCTATCCGGGCATCCAGCTACGCATCGGCGAGGGCGACCGCTACGTCGACCTGGTCCAGGAGGGCGTGGACTGTGTCTTGCGGGTGGGGCAGCCGGCCGACAGCCGCATGGTCGGCCGACGCATTGCGCTGCTGGAGGAAGGCACCTACGCCAGTCCCGACTACCTGGCGCGCCACGGCACGCCCCAAAGCCCGGACGACCTGGCCGGCCACCACATGGTCGGCTTCGTATCGTCAGCCACGGGCGGCGTGTTGCCACTGGAGTGCCGGGTCGGCGGCGAGCTGCGCTACGTCGACCTGCCGCACACGCTGAGCGTGGCCGGGGCCGAGATGTACGTCGGCGCCGCGCGCCTGGGCCTGGGCCTGATCCAGGTGCCCCGCTACCGCGTGCAGCCGGATCTGGCCAGCGGCGCGCTGGTCGAGGTGCTGGCCGACCATCCGCCGGCGCCCTCCCCGGTCTACGTGCTCTACCCACACAGTCGCCAGCTCTCGCCCCGGGTTCGCGCCTTCATCGACTGGATCAGCGCGGAATTCGCCCGACAGCTGCCGCCGCCCCCCGGCTGACGGCCTTGCCAGGCGTCGACTTGCCGACCCGCGGCGGCACGCCGGACAACCGAGCGCGGCGGGAGACGAGTGGGCAAGCAAGGCGTCTCGCCGGCAGCCTGTTCGGATGAGCATTCGTGAATGGCCGGAAGGGGAACGTCCCCGCGAAAAACTGTTGAGCCGGGGCGGCGGCGCCCTGTCCGACGCCGAGCTGATCGCCGTGCTGCTGGGCAGCGGCGTGCGCGGCAAGGACGCCATCGCCCTCGGTCGCGAGTTGTTGGGCAACCGTGGCGGACTCTCTGCGTTGCTGGCCGACCCGTCCCGCGTGAGCCTCCGTGGCATCGGCCCGGCCAAGCGGGCCCGCCTGGTCGCGGCGCTGGAACTGGCCCGCCGCGCGCTGGCCGAACAACTGGCCGAGCGCCCCACCCTGGCCAACCCGCGCGACAGCGGCGACTACCTGCGCGCCCGCCTGCGCCACCTGCCCTACGAAGTGTTCGGCTGCCTCTACCTGGACAACCGCCACCGCGTGCTGGCCTTCGAGGAATTGTTCCGTGGCACCGTGGACGGCGCGAGCGTGCATCCGCGCGAGGTGGTGCGGGCGTGCCTTGCCCACAACGCCTCGGCCGTGATCTTTGCCCACAACCACCCCTCCGGAGTCGCCGAACCCAGCGCGGCCGATCGTCAGATCACCCGCGAATTGCGCGATGCCCTGCAGCTGGTGGGGGTGCGGGTGCTCGATCACCTGGTGATCGGCAGCGGCGAGCCGACCTCGATGGCGGCGCTGGGCCAGCTCTGAGCCGATCCTGAAAAAAACAACGGCGCGGGGGGAGATCCGCGCCGTCTAGCCGTCTTGTGGGGAGAAAGGAGCAACGGCGATCTCCCGTCCCGTCAGCGGGGAGGTGCCGGGGGACGGAGGAGAGTGTGGCGGCGCCGCATGACAGCGGCATGACGCGCAACTTGCATTTGTGTCCGCAGGCGGCTTGGTGACTCGCTCCGCGACTTATGCACATTCAGCCTGAGACGGCACTTTCCAGTCGATTGCTTCCGAGACCCTCAAGTGTGTCTTTCAAAGCGTTGAATGGATTGACTATTTTTTCTTACAGTGGCATTTCTTCCGGAAATGGAGCGCGCCTGGCTCCAACAGGCTCCCGCTTCCCCACAGACTTATCCACAGACTTCTCCCCCGCAGCGCAGCAGCAGCCGGACCTGCTGGCGGACCGGCCTTGCCAGCGCCGGTCTGTTAGGATTGGGGGTTCCATCGTCGCCTGACCAACGCCGTGAAAGAACAGCTGCGTGAACTGCTGCTGCAGGCCATTCGTACCCTGCAGAACGACTCCACCCTGCCCGCCGACCTCGAAGTGCCGAACTTCGTGATCGAACGCGCGCGCAACCGCGACCACGGCGACTTCGCCGCCAACGCCGCCATGCTTCTGGCCAAGCCGGCCCGCGCCAAGCCGCGCGAACTGGCCGAGAAGCTGGTGGCCGCCCTGCCGGCCAACACGCTGGTGGGCAAGGTCGAGATCGCCGGCCCGGGTTTCATCAACTTCTTCCTGGCCCCTGGCGCCTACCACGCCGAAGTGGGCCAGATGCTGGCCACCGGCGACCATTACGGCCGCAGCCATAGCGGCAACGGCGTGGTGGCGGGCGTGGAGTTCGTCTCGGCCAACCCGACCGGCCCGCTGCACGTGGGCCACGGCCGCAACGCCGTGCTGGGCGACTGCCTGGCCCGCCTGCTGGACGCCACCGGCTGGAACGTCAGGCGCGAGTTCTATTACAACGACGCCGGCGTGCAGATCCACAACCTGGCCGTGTCCACCCAGGCCCGGGCACGCGGCCTCACGCCGAATGACGCCGGCTGGCCTGAAGACGGCTACCGCGGCGACTACATCGCCGACGTGGCGCAGGCCTACTTGAACGGCGACAGCGTCGAAGTGGAAGGCCACGTGGTCACCGGCGCCAAGAATGCCGACGACCTGGAGGCGATCCGTCATTTCGCCGTGGCCTACCTGCGCCGCGAGCAGAACCTGGACCTGGCCGCCTTTGGCGTCGGTTTCGACGTGTACTACCTCGAATCCTCGCTCTACAGCGACGGCAAGGTGGAAGAGACCGTGCGCGAACTGGTCGCCCATGGCCATACCTACGAGGAAGGCGGCGCGCTGTGGCTGCGCACCACCGATTTCGGTGACGACAAGGACCGCGTGATGCGCAAGTCCGACGGCACGTTCACCTATTTCGTGCCGGACGTGGCCTACCACCTGTCCAAGTGGCAGCGCGGCTACGTCAATGCGGTCACCGTGCTGGGCTCGGACCACCATGGCTCGCTGGCCCGCGTGAAGGCCGGCCTGCAGGCGCTGGATACCGGCATCCCCAAGGGCTACCCGAACTACGTGCTGTACCAGATGGTGACGGTGATGCGCGGCGGCGAAGAGGTGAAGCTCTCCAAGCGCGCCGGCAGCTACCTCACCCTGCGCGACCTGATCGAGGAAGCCGGCCGCGACGCCACCCGCTACTTCCTGATCGCCCGCAAGGCCGATTCGCAGCTGGTGTTCGACATCGACCTGGCCCGCTCGCAGAGCAACGACAACCCGGTCTACTACATCCAGTACGCCCACGCCCGCGTGTGCCGCGTGCTGGAGGAGCTGGCCGAGCGCGGCCTGCCGCCGGTCGACACCCAGGCCGGCGTCGGCCAGCTGGGCCGCCTGGACAGCCTCCATGAACAGGATCTTTTCACCGAGCTGTCGCGCTACCCCGAGGTGGTCGAGGCCGCCGCGGCCAATCTGGAACCGCACCTGATCGCCCAGTATCTGCGTGAACTGGCCGGCGCACTTCACAGTTACTATCACGAGCACAAGTGGATCGTGGACGACGCGGAATTGCGCAATGCTCGCATCACGCTCGCGCTCGCCACGCGCCAGGTCATACGCAACGGTTTGGATTTGCTGGGACTCAGTGCCCCGGAGAAGATGTAAATGGCAGCACGCAAGGGCAAGGGTCGACAGGCCGTCCGCAACAACAGCGGCGGCATGCCGGGCTGGGGCTGGGCCGTCATCGGCATCCTGATCGGCGCCCTGCTGATGTTCGGCATGCGTGGCCACCTGCCTATGGCGCCGCGCGGCGCCGAAGGCCCGCAGCCCAACGCGCAGGCCACCGCGCAGCGCGGTAGCGACGCCGGCGCCGCGAGCAACGAGTCCACCTCGGCCACCGACGCGGCGCCTGCCGCGAAGAAGCCGCAGTACGACTTCTACTCGGTGTTGTCGGAGAAGGAAGTACGCATCCCCGATGCGGTGATCAGCGCCCAGGCGAAGGCCGAGCAGCAGCAGAAGCAGCAGGCGGCCCAGCAGGCGGCGCAGGCCCAGGCACAGGCGGCGGCGCAGAAGCCCGCGCCGGGTCCCGCCGCGGTGAGCGAAGCCATCACGCCCGCGCCGGAATCCGCCGTGCATGCGCAGGCGCCGGCCACCGCCACCGGGGCTAGCCCGGCCGGCAGTGGCTATCTGCTGCAGGTGGGCGCCTTCCCGAGCCCGGCCGATGCCGAAAGCCTGAAGGCCAAGCTGGCGATGCAGGGCTTCGTGGCCAACGTGGCGCCGGTGAACGTCAACGGCCAGACCTACAACCGCGTGCGCCTGGGCCCGTTCCATTCCGCCACCGAGCTGGAGTCGGCCAAGCAGCGCCTGGCCTCGGCCGGGATCAATGCGATCGCGTTGAAGGAAGGGCGGTAAGTTCACGCCTCGTCGATTCCAGTCGTGAAAAAGGCCGCATCATTTGATGCGGCCTTTTTGTTTGAGGTGCAAGCAGGACACTGCGCGCGTCCCCAAAACATCGTCATCCCTGCGTTCGCAGGAATGACGGTGAAGTGTGTGGCGTCGTGAGTGACGAACGCCTCAGCCTTTCCGCTTAAGCCGAATCAACCCGGAAATATCATCGTCGCCATAACCCTGGCTCATCAGCTCCGCGTAATCAGCCAGCGAGCGCTCGATCACGTTGCGGTTGACGCCAGCGCCTTCGGCGATGCGGCGCACGATGCCCAGGTCCTTGTGCAGCAGGCCGAGCTTGAAGCCCACGCTGAACTCGTTGCGCAGCATCGTGGCGCCGCGCTTTTCGAGGAACCAGTTGCCGGCGGCGCCAGCGCCCAGGGTGGGCAGCAGGCGTTCCGGATCCAGGCCCAGCGCCTCGGCGAGCGCGAGACCTTCGCACACGCCCTGCGCGATGCCGGCGACCAGCACCTGGTTCACCGCCTTGGTGGCCTGGCCGGCGCCGACATCACCGAGATGCGTCACGCGCAGCGCATAAGCCTCGAGCACAGGGCGCGCGCGTTCCAGAACGGCGGCATCGCCGCCCACCATCACCGAGAGCTTGCCGTTCTTCGCGCCTTCCACGCCGCCGGATACCGGCGCGTCGAGGAAGTGCGCGCCGACGGCCGCGAGCTTGGTCGCAGCCTGCTTGGCCGTATCCGGCGCGACGGTGGAATGATCCACCACGATCGCGCCCTTCTTCAGATGGGGGGCCAAGGCATCAACCAGGCCCAGCACATCGGCATCGGCGGTGACGCACAAGGCGATCACGTCGCACTGGGCGGCGATGTCGCTCAACGACGGCGCGGCGACGCCGAGTTCCTTCGCCACGGCGTCGGCGTTGGCCTGGGTGCGGCTGGCGACGGCATGCAGCAGGCCGCGCGACTTGAGGTGACCGGCCATGGGCGTGCCCATCGCTCCCAGTCCGATAAATGCAGCTTTAAGACTCATGGATATTCTCTGTGGATCAATCTTCACAATGGACGTCGTGGGTCACGAAGGGATGCTCGCCGCTCGGCAGCTCGAACCAGTCCGGTTCGGCGAACGTGCAGCGCAGATCGTCCAGACCGCTGCTCCAGTGCTGGCGCATGCTGTCGAAGCTGAATTCGTAGTCCTTGTAATGCCCTTCGTACGGTTTGTTGCGGTAAATCAAGTGGAACAGGTTGACGAGTGCGCCACTGGCGTGGAGCTGCGCCTGGCGATAGGCGGACTGGTGGCGCTGGTCTTCCGGCACCAGCGCCATCAGGTCGTGCAGTATGCGCTGCTGGCGCTGCCGCTGCCCCATGTATTCGGTAATGAGGCGGGTGCGGCTGGAATATTGGATGTCCTTGGCGCGCGAGGTGACCTCCGCCAGATCGCACGGCAGCTCGCCACGCGAGCTCCACAGATCGACCTGGAAGATCAGCGAGTCACGGCACGACGGGTCCGACAACACCTTGTAGAGCGGCGTGTTGGAGACCATGCCGCCATCCCAGTAGAACTCGCCATCCACCTCGATGGCCGGGAACCCCGGCGGCAAAGCGCCCGACGCCATGAAATGCTCGACGCGCAGCGGGCCCTGGGTGTTGTCGAAATAGACGAAGTTGCCGGTGCGGATGTTCACCGCGCCCACGGAGACGCGCAGTGCGCCTTTGTGGTTGATGCGGTCGAAATCCACCAGCCGCTCCAGCGTCGACTTCAACGGGGAAGTGTCGTACCAGCTCGCCGAGGCCGGCGAGGCACGCCAGGGCGTCAGGGGGAACGGACGCGGACTGAAGAAGCCGGGCTGCCCCTCGACCAGGGCGCGCAGCGCGGCCAGGCCGCTCAGGCCGTTTTGCCACGGCAACTCCCAGGCGCCCGGGTCCAGCGGCGCGGTCGCCCATGCCGGCCACAACGGCGGGCGACAGATGGTGTGCCAGAACTCGGTCAGGCGCGCGACGCGATGCTCCGGCGCATTGCCGGCGATGATGGCCGCATTGAGCGCGCCGATGGAGATGCCGGCGACCCAGTTGGGAAGGATGCCGACTTCATCCAGCGCTTCGTACACACCCGCCTGGTACGCGCCCAGGGCGCCACCACCCTGCAGCACCAGGGCGGTGGTCTGATATTGCTGGTGGAGCTGTCGCAGACGGTCGGGATCGGACAGCCTGGATTCCGGTGAATTCTTGCGGACGTCCATACGCCTCAGCCCTCGGCTCGATCAGCGAGATAGTCGTACACCACCGTGCCCAGGTCGAGGGTCAGGTCGGTGACGAAGTGCAGCGCCGACTCCACCTTCAACACCGGCAGATCGGCCACCGGCGCGAGCGCGTGGGGATGCAGTTCCAGCGCCGCCGGACCTGTCCAGGCGCCCTTGAGCGTGACATTGGTCGTGTAATAGCGGACCAGCTCGCAAATGCGCGGCGAGCCATCCACGTGCGGAATGATCTTGAGCAGGAAGTTGGGCGCGGCCAGCGAGGCCAGCACCGCCTGATGGTCCGCCAGGCGATGCTTGAAGCCCATGGTGCCCTTGGCCACGCGCACCTTGCCGTAGTCGAGCGTGCCGACCAGGGTATCTATCTCTGTCGCCAGCTCAGGGCTCGCGAGTTTCTTGGGGAAACCCCACAGTTCGCGTCCTCCGGCGATCGGCGGATGGTCGTTCAAATACATCGAATGCACGTAACCGCCATGCTGGCCTTCAAAGCTGACCGGAATGACCTGGCCTGACTCGGTGTAGTCGCCGAAACCGGTGGAGTCGGGCATGCGGATGAATTCGTACTTGACCAGCGGCTCGGTCACTTGCAGCGGTTCGGGGACCACCGCGCGCAGGGCATCGAGGTCCGTGCGATAGGTGATGACTAGGAATTCGCGATCGACAAAGCGATAAGGCCCCAGCGGGAATGCGGGGCTGGTCAGCGGCATGGCGAAGGCATTGGCCTTCACGTCAGCAATCTTCATGGCGGTGGCGCTCCTGGCAAGCTGCCCGCGCGGTGCGACCTGCCCCGCGCGGACTGGCATCGATGGAATGCGGCGGATCGACCTCGCCCGGCATGGCAGGGGCGAGGTCCGACGCTTACTGCATGTACCAGCCGTGGCTCACCACGATCGATTGTCCGGTGAGCGCTGCCGAGGGGAAGGCGGCGAGATAGAGAGCGGTCTGCGCGATGTCGTCGACGGTGGTGAACACACCATCCACCGTGTCCTTGAGCATCACGTTCTTGATCACGTCGGCCTCGCTAATGCCCAGCTCCTTGGCCTGCTCGGGGATCTGCTTCTCCACCAGCGGCGTGCGCACGAAGCCTGGGCAGATCACGTGCGAGCGCACGTTGTGGGCTGCGCCTTCCTTCGCCAGCGTGCGCGCCAGACCGAGCAAGCCGTGCTTGGCGGCGACGTAGGCGGACTTGAGCTTGGAGGCTTCATGCGAATGCACCGAGCCCATGTAGATCACGATGCCGCCGCGATCGCCCTTGTACATGTGCTGGAGCGCCGCCTTCGTCGTGAGGAAGCCACCGTCGAGATGGATGGCGAGCATCTTTTTCCAGTCCGCGTAAGATAACTGGTCAATCGGGTTGATGATCTGGATGCCGGCATTGGAGATCAGGATGTCCAGATGACCGAATGTGGCGACCACCTTCTCGGTGCCGGCGTTGACCGCGGCCTCATCGGTGACATCCATCGCGACGCCGATGGCCTTGCCGCCTGCTGCATTGATCTCGGCTGCGGTCGCGTCCGCGGCCTGCTGGTTGATGTCCGCGATGGCCACCGCGGCGCCGTTCTTCGCATACAGCTCAGCGATCGCCTTGCCCAGGCCGCTGGCCGCGCCAGTGATGAGTGCCACCTTGCCGTCGAGACTTGCCATAACCACTCCTGTCGATGGGGAACGGGGAAAGCAGAAACGGAATCAGGTTGTGTATCGCACAGCCTGTCCGTGGGGACGAGCAGGCTGGCACAGCTTGTATGCATGCATCCGTGCGACGAATGGACGGCTTGGATGAACCTTTCCTACTCCGTCATTCCGGCGCAGGCCGGAATCCAGTGGCCGTACTGGGAGGTCTTCGCGACAACGGTGATTTCTTTCGCGAAAACCGCACCGTCCCGCTACTGGATTCCGGCCTGCGCCGGAATGACGGGCAAAAACTTAGTGCGCGCCTTCGGACAGATAGGTATAGCCGGTCAAACCTTCGTTCAATGTGACGAACAGTTGCTCGGCCGCCTCGCCATCGACACCGGCGGCGGCGATGCGCTCGCGGTAGCTGCGGCGCAGGGCTTCCAGGTCGTAGCCGACGTAGTCGAGCATCAGGTCGGTGGTGTCGCCGCGACGCTTGTGTGCGAAGACGTACGAATCGCCGTCCACCCGCACGTTCACCGCGTCGGTGTCGCCGAACAGGTTGTGGATGTCGCCCAGCGTTTCCTGGTACGCGCCTACCATGAAGATGCCGAGGCGATAGCTCTCATCTTCGTTCAGTGCGTGCAGCGGCAGGCTCACGTCCACGCCCTCGGCATCGACATAGTCGTCAATGCGTCCGTCGGAATCGCAGGTGAGATCGACGATCACGCCGCGGCGGGTCGGTTCCTCGTCGAGGCGCGCGATCGGCGCGATCGGGAAGATCTGGTCGATCGCCCAGATATCCGGCACGGATTCGAACACCGAGAAATTGACGAAGTACTTGTCGACCAGCTTCTCGTCCAGCTCGTCCAGCGCCTGGCGATGCGAACGCTCCGCCGGCAGCAGGCGGGTGCGCACGGCGTTGGCGATGGCGTAGTACATGTCGTCCAGGCGCGCGCGGTCCTGCAGGTTGAGCTGGCCCAACGCGTACAGCGCCTGGCCTTCGGCCGCGTGATGCTGGGCCTCGTGGAACAGTTCCAGCGCGGGGCGCTGGTCGAGTTCGTCCCAGGTTTCACGCAGGCGACGCAGCACGGCCGGCTCATGCTCGTGCGCCGACGGAATGTTGCCGGCGGGCACGGGTTCCACTTCGGTCACGTTCACCACCATCACCGCGTGGTGCGCGGTCATCGCGCGGCCGGCCTCGGTGATGATGTGCGGCGCGGGCAGGTTTTCCTCGGCGACGGCCTCGGCCAGCGACTGGACGATGGTGGCGGCGTACTGCTCGATCGAGTAATTGATCGAGTTGTGGCTGCGTGAGCGCGACCCTTCGTAGTCCACGCCAAGGCCACCGCCGACGTCGACGATCTCCAGCGGCACGCCCATGCGCTTCAGTTCCACGAAGTAGCGCGTGGCTTCGCGCATGCCGTTGGCGATGTCGCGCACGTTGGAAATCTGCGAGCCCATGTGGAAATGCTGCAGCTTGAGCGTGTGCTTGAGCCCGGCCTGTTCCAGGCGCTCGACCAGGGTCAGCACCTGGCTGGGCGAGAGTCCGAACTTGCCCTTGTCGCCGCCGGTGTTTTGCCACTTGCCAGCGCCGATCGAGGCCAGGCGCACGCGCACGCCGAGCAACGGCTCGACGCCCAGCGCCTTCGACTCGGTGAACACGTGGTCGAGTTCGGACAGCTTCTCGATCACGATGTGCACGCGCAGGCCCAGCTTGCGGCCGATCAGCGCGAGGCGAATGTATTCGCGGTCCTTGTAACCGTTGCAGATCACGATGCTGCCGGGGCGGGCCATGGCCAGCACCGCCATCAGCTCGGGCTTGGAACCCGCCTCGAGGCCGAAACCATGTTCGCCCGCCGCCACCAGCTCGCCGGCCACACCGCGCTGCTGGTTCACCTTGATCGGATAGACCGCCGTATAGCCACCCGCATAGCTCCACTCGCCGATGGCCTTGGCGAACGCCTGCTGCAGGCGCTTGAGGCGGTCGGCGAGGATGTCCGGGAAACGAACGAGCAACGGCAGGCGCAGGCCTTCGGCGCGGGCGCGGTCCACGATGGCCGGCAGCGACAAGGCCGGGCCTTTCGCGCCATGCGGGCGCATCACGATATGGCCGGCCGCGTTCACGTCGACGTAGCCGTCGCCCCAATGCGGGACGGCATAGGTATGGCGGGCAGCGTCGATGTTCCAGTGCTTCGACATGGAGGGTTCCTTCAATAACGGGCGTGACACACCCTTTACATGTCGTCGCAGCGGCGAGCCTTGACGAAACAAAGTCAGCCGGCCGGAAGCCTCGCACGCCGCGGGGCCGGACTGACCTGACGGATCTTATGCGGGCTGAGCCCGGCGGTCCGGACGGCTATTGTAACGGCGTCTTGTGACAATGTGCCGGCGGCGTTTCCCAGCGAAAACGGGAAGATGGCGCCGGTTCGGCTACAATTCGCGCTCTTTGAACCCATCGATCGTCAGGAACGCCCCCATGTCGCAGCACCCCAGCTGGTTCACCGAAGCCCACCAGGCCTCCGGCTCCTCCATCGGCTACCGCGTTGAGAAGCTGCTGCACGCCGAGAAAACCCCGTTCCAGACCATCGAGATCTACCAGACCACCGACTGGGGCAACCTGATGGTGATCGACGGCTGCGTGATGCTGACCAGCCGCGACAACTTCCTGTACCACGAGATGATGACCCACCCGGCGCTGTTCACCCATGCGCGCGCCAAGCGCGTGGTCATCATCGGCGGCGGCGATTGCGGCACGCTGCGTGAAGTGCTCAAGCACGAGGAAGTGGAGCACGCGGTGCAGGTGGAGATCGACGAGCGCGTGACGCGCCTGGCCGAGCAGTACTTCCCGGAACTGTGCGATTCCAACAACGACCCGCGCGCCGAGCTGCTCTTCATCGACGGCATCAAGTACATGGCGGAAGCCGAGCCGGAATCGCTGGACCTGATCATCGTCGACTCGACCGACCCGGTCGGCCCGGCCGAAGGCCTGTTCAACGCCGCCTTCTACGCCAGCTGCTACAAGGCCCTGCGCCACGGCGGCATCCTGGTGCAGCAATCGGAATCGCCGATCGCGCACATCGAGTTGATCAAGTCCATGCGTTCGGCCATGCGCACCGCCGGCTTCAGCGCGGTGAAGACCCTGCCGTTCCCGCAGCCGTGCTACCCGACCGGCTGGTGGAGCTGCACCATGGTCCGCAAGGGCGGCGACCTGACCGGTTTCCGCGAGCGCGGCGCGCTGAGCAAGAACTTCGCCACCCGCTACTACAACGCCGACATGCACAAGGCCGCGCTGGCGCAGCCGGAGTTCATGCGCGAGGCGCTGGGCGAGTAAGCCGACATCGGGGATGGGCGGCGGGGCGCAAGCCTGCCCGCCCGTCGCCATCGGAGGAGTTGGTCAACGCGCCGTGCCGGCGTCGAGGCCAGCTCCTTTTTCATTTCGCGGCCTTGTACGCGGAAAGCCAGCACCAGGCTGCCGGCCCTCACAGCCCTGCGGGTGCTCAGAACAAGGTTTGCCTTGCCTTGGGCATGATCACCAGCACCAGCGTGGCGAAAGGCCCGAACACCAGCGCGAGGAAGAACCACAGCAGGCCACTGCGGTTCTTGCCCTGCGCCAGGCCTGCATTGATCAGGGCCAGCGTGCCCCAGCCTACGAACCAGGGGGCCGCGTGTGCGTCGGCCAACATGGAAAGGTCGTTCACTAGCAGTCTCCTGTGCTGCGCAGGATGGCCAGGCCATCCCGGGGCGTCGCGAAGCGGCCATGCTAGCAAGCTGGCGCTCAATCTCGCGCCTCACGCTTCCGGCGGATCAGGCGAGCTTAAGGCAACACGGATTCAGACTCGCCGTCGTCAGGATGCCTGGAAGGCCACCCCATCACTTTGAATTTAATACGTTGCGGCCCGTCCTGCCTGTCCGCAGGACCTCGGTCCGCTGGTTCGACCGGCGGCCGGCCGGCTTTCACCGACGGCCCTGCCCCCTGCAAACAGGTAGGACGGGCGCCGGCGCGTGAGACTGATTCAGTGGCGCCTTAGTGCTTCGGCGGTATGCTGCCCGCTTCGCTTTGACAAGGATTTTTCCATGCGCGGACGGCAGCTGCTGGCGCTCGGACTGGTTTTTGCGGCCCTCGCGGGCCCCGCCCTGGCGGCCAAGACCAAGGCCCCGACGCTCGACAAGCAAGAGGTGGCGCGCCGCAAGGCCCTGCTGGCCTTCCAGAAGGACCTGGTCAGCGTGATCGCCCCGCAGGCCGCGCCCATCCCGCTGCTGGGCGGCGCCCTGCTGGCGCGGCCGCTGGTCGACGTGCCCGAGTTCAACAGCTTCCACAGCCTGATTGAGCGTGCGTCCCAGGCCGAGGGGGCGGGTCCGGAGATCAACTGGGTGCGCCTGACCGACTGCGACGCCAAGGCCGACGCCTGCCCCAATGCCGACGCGATGGACAAGCTGGTGGCGCAAGCCCCGGACAACGCCGCCGTGTGGCTGCTCAAGCTCGGCCAGGACGCGCACGACGGCAAGACCGACGCGGCCCGCGACGACCTGGCCAAGGCCGCCGCCGCCAAGCTCTACGACGACTACACCGGGTCCAGCCTCAAGGCGCTGGCCACCACAGTGGCCCTGCTGCCGCCGCCGCCGGCCGTGATCAACCCGCTGTCGGCCACCGGCGCCATCGGCGTGCAGATGACCATGGTGTTCGGCCTGGCCGGGACACAACCGCAACCCAGCCTGCAGGCGACCGCCCGGCTGTGCGAGGACGGGGCCGGCGACGCCGGCGTGAAGGCCGACTGCCTCAAGCTCGGCAAGCTGCTCGAATGGGGTTCCAGCCCGCTGGCCCGCTCGCTGGGCCTGCATCTGCGCGAAGTGCTGGCCGACGACCCGGCCCAGCAGGAAGACGCCCGCCGCGCCCGCCGCAACCTGGTGTGGCAGGTGAGCAGCTTCTCCGAGCTGTCGGCGCGCGCCACGGGTGACGCCGCGCTGGCCCAGCATCTGGTAACGCTGGCCCGCAGCGGCGGCACCGAGATGAGCCTGATGCTCACCGCGCTGCGCGACTACAACATCGCCGTCGACGCCCCGGCCGACTGGGAACCCGGCAAGGCCGGCTGAACCGCATGGTTGCTTTCCACGCTTGCCAGGCTGCCCGCGCCATCGTGTAGGCTTGGACCAGACCTGGTCACAGGGGCAGCATCATGCTGACGGTACTGGTAGCAAGCAGCAAAGGCGGTTGCGGCAAGAGCACGCTGGTCACGCAACTGGCCTCGCACTGGGCGCAGGACGGCAAGCACACCGCCATCGTCGACGCCGATCGCCAGCTGTCCGGATTCCGCTGGGCCAGCCGCCGTCCGGACAGCGTGCCCGGGGTGCTGGCGATGGAAGGCGGACGCAAGTCGCTGGAAAGGCTCCCCGATGACACCCAGCGCGTGCTGATCGATACACCGGCTGGCGCCCAGGAGCGCGATCTGGAGCCCTACCTGGAAAAAGCCGACGTGGTGCTGGTGCCGGTGCTGCCGTCAACGTTTGACCTCGATGCCACGTTCGATTTCCTCGGGCACCTGCAACAGATCGGTCGCATCAAGCGCGGCAAACTGCCGGTGGGACTGGTGGGCAATCGCCTCAAGCCGTGGACCAACGCCAGCCAGGACGCCATGACGCTGCTGGCCGAAAAGGCGCCGTTTCCGCTGGTGGCGCAGCTGCGTGACAGCCAGGCCTATGTGCTGCTCACCGCACTCGGCAAGGGCATCTTTGATTACGCTTCGGAAAACGTCCGGAGCCACCAGGAGGATTGGAAACATCTCCTGCGCTGGATCAAACGCCAGCATTGAACCAGGCGGCCCGCCGGCCACCTCCTTGAAGGAGCATGAACCATGCACGAGCTCATCCTGTTGCGTCACGCCGAGGCTCAACCGGCCCCCAAGGGTGGGGAAGACCACAGCCGGCGCCTGAGCGGACACGGCGAACAGGAGGCGCGCGCCGCCGGCAAATGGCTTGCCAAGCGCGGGCTGAAGCCGGACCTGGTGCTGTGCTCCCCGTCCGAACGCACGCGCAGCACCGCCTCGCTGGCGCTAGCCGCGCTCAAGCACGAGCCGGCGCTGAAGTTTGCCGACGACATCTACGAAGCGACCCCCGGCGAATTGCTCGCCCTGCTGGACGAGCACGGCGATGCCGGCACGGTGATGCTGGTGGGCCACAACCCGGGCATCGAGCGGCTGGTGGCGTTGCTGGTGGAAGGCCGCTCGGACGAATTCCGCGGCATGCCTCCCGGCGGCCTGGCGGTGCTGCACCTGGACGGCGCGCTCGAACCCGGCAACGCCCGACTGGACGCCTTCTGGTCCCCATGATCCGGTGGTTCGCCCGCAGCGCCCTGCTGTTGCTGGCCGCACTACCGGCCCATGCCGCCGATTACCGAATAGATCCCACCCGCTCGCACGCCGACTTCGGCGTGCGCCTGTTCTGGCTCAGCCAGATCGCAGGACGTTTCGAAGAGATCGACGGCGACGTCACCCTCAGCGCCTTGCACGACACCGCGGTGGTGGACGCGCGCATCACGGTCGACAGCATCCAGATGAGTTCGGACCGCATCCGGCGCTGGGTGCTTGCGCCGGAATTCTTCGATGTGTCGCACTATCCTTCGATCCGCTTCGTGTCCGAACCGATATCGCTGGCGACGCTGGAGAAGGGTGGCGAGCTGGACGGCACGCTGACCTTGCGCGGCATCACCCATCCCGCGCATTTCGAGCTGCTGCCCTCGCGCTGCCCGCTCACCTCGCCGCAGCAATGCGTGATATCCGTGCGCGGCACCATCCAGCGCAGCGATTACGGGATGAGCGGCCACCGCGCCGCGCTGTCGGACAAGGTCGAGCTGGGCATGATGATCAGCCTGGATTACGCCAAGCGCTGAAGGCTCCCCGTATCATCCGCCCATGCGCCAGCGCGGGATCGCCTTTTACTTTCTGCTCGTTGCGATCCTGACCATCTCGGGATGCAGCGTGTCGCCCGCGCGCATGCGGCGCGCCGACGCGCTGGTCGCGGCCGAGACCAGCCACGCGCTCGACTGTGACCAACCCGACCACTGCGCGATCAACTCGCCGTTGCTGGCCGCCGCGCAGCAGGCGATGGCCGACTCCACCGCCGAACAGCCCGTGCACGTGGTCACCCTGCTCAACGACAGCGAGGCGGCGATGGTCGCGCGGCTCAACCTGATCCGCGCCGCGCAGCACAGCATCGACGTGCAGACCTACATCTGGGACCAGGACGACGCTGGCCAGCTGGTGCTGAATGAATTGCTCAAGGCGGCGCGACGTGGCGTGAAGGTGCGCATCCTGGCCGACCAGCTGTTCTCCTTCGGCGACCCGGTGGAGCTCGAGCGACTGGCCACCGCGCACGAGAACCTCGAGGTGCGCCTGTACAACCCCACCTTCCACAAGGCGCAGACCTCGGTGGTGGAGTTCAGCGCCAGCATCGTGTGCTGCTTCATGACCTTCAACCAGCGCATGCACAACAAGCTGCTGCTGGTGGACGACACCATCGGCATCACCGGCGGGCGCAACTACCAGGACCGCTACTTCGACTGGGACGACGACTTCGACTACGTCGACCGCGACGTAATGGTGGGTGGCCCGGCGGCCAAGGCGATGGCCGCCAGCTTCGAGAAATTCTGGAACCACAAGCGCTCGACCCCGCTGACCCATCTGCGAGACGTCAACGGCCAGCTGCTCGGCGACAAGGAGCCCAAGCCGCTGCCCCCGCCGCATTACACCCATCCACAACGCGTGGCGCGCGTGCAGTCCGAGTCCGAGGACGGCGACTGGCTGGACGACGCGCTGGTGTCGGAAACCCTGCGCACCGGCCGCGTGGATTATTTCAGCGACCTGCCCGCCAAGACCGAGCAACCGCAGGAGCGTCAGGCCCGCGAATTCACCGCCCACCTGATGCGCCTGATCGGGGCCGCGAAGGAGGAGGTCGTGCTGCAGACTCCCTATCTGGTGCTCAGCAAGCGCGCCCAGAGTGTGTTCGCGCGCCTGCGCAACAACCCGTCGCCCCCCCGCATCATCGTGTCGACCAACTCGCTGGCCTCCACCGACGCGTTCGCCGTGTATGCGCTGTCCTACAAGCACCGCAAGCACTACCTGAAGGAAGACGGTTTCGAGATCTACGAGATGAAACCGCACGCGGCCGGACCGGCCGAGGACAACGCCGAAGCGTCCGCCGACGAAGGGCCGGTGGCGCCGGCGCAGGCGGGCAACAAGGTCCGTCGCCGCATGGGCACCGAGCGCGGCCTGCTCGGCAGCCGCGGCCTGACCAAGCGCAACCGCCCCGCCCCGCTGATCACGCCGGGCCGGCGTTTCGGCCTGCACGCCAAATCGATCGTGGTGGACGACGACTTCGCCATGGTCGGCTCACACAACTTCGATCCGCGCTCGGACCACTACAACACCGAGGCGGGCGTGATCGTCTACGACGCGCGCTTCGCCGGCGAGCTGCGCGAAAGCATCCTGCGCGACACCCAACCCGAGAACGCCTGGGTGGTGGCGCCGCGCCAGCAGAGCAGCCTGAGCATGGCCATCGGCGACGTCTCGGCAAGCCTGCCGGTGTTCGACCTGTGGCCTTATCGCTACGCCACCAGCTACGACCTCAAGGCGGGCTGCACACCGATGCGTCCAAGCGATCCCGGCTTCTTCAGTTGCTACACGCCGGTGGGTGACTTCCCGGAGGTGGACGTTTCGCAAAAGCTGATCTACACGCGCCTGATCACCGCGTTCGGCGCCGGCGTAAAGGGCGTCCTGTAGCAGGGCGCCCCGTGCGCGAACGCAGCGTTTCAATCCATCGATTGAGCACGTTGTCGCCGTTCGCCACGATGGATCGCGCTCGGCCTGCGCTCATGCATCAAGGACTGCGGGCGACGGGTGGACTGTCGGCGTCGAAGCGCATCAGCAGTTCACCGGTCAGACCGTCCGGGTGATCCGCCGGAACCGCGAAGCGCCAGTGCTGCACGGTGCGCAGCGCGCGATCGTCCAATCCTGCATTGCCACTGCCGTGGGCCACCTCGGCCCGGGTCACCTGGCCGGCGCCATTGACGCTGACACGCAGCAGCACCCGACCATTCACCAGCGGCTCGCGCTTCCAAGGCGAAGCAGCAAGCGGAGGCATGTCCACCGGCGTGAGGCTGGGCGGGTCGGCGACCGCCGGCGATCGCGTCGTCGCCGCAGCGGGAGGCAGGACGTGATGCGCGCCGGCGACCGCCGTCCGCGCAGGACGCGGATGACGACGCAGCACGGCGCGGATCGGATTGGCGTGGCTCACCGCGTGGCCGGCCGGTGGGCCGTCCCAGTCACTGGTCAAACTGCTCAGCCAGGCGGTGCCGGCGATGCCGACCAGCAGGGCCAACGCGCTCAGCCCGACCATCGTACGCAAGCGAAACATCGCCAGGTCGCGTGCGGCGCGCGGGCGCCGCTCAGCGTTCGAGGATGGCGGTGACGCCCATGCCACCGGCCGTGCAGATGGAAATCAGGCCGCGACCGGAACCCTTCTGCTCCAGCAGCTTGGCCAGCGTGGCGACCACGCGGGCGCCGGTGGCCGCGAACGGATGGCCCGCGGCGAGGCTGGAGCCGTGCACGTTGAGCTTGGCCGGATCGATCGCGCCCAGCGGCTGCTCGAGCCCGAGGCGGTTCTTGCAGTAGTCGGCGCTCTCCCACGCACGCAGCGTGCACAGCACCTGGGCGGCGAAGGCTTCGTGGATCTCGTAGAAGTCGAAGTCCTGCAGGGTCAGGCCATGGCGCGCCAGCATGCGCGGCACAGCCACGGTGGGCGCCATCAGCAGGCCCTCGCCATGCACGAAGTCGACCGCGGCCACTTCGGCATCGCGGAACCACGCCTGCACCTTGAGCCCGCGTTGGGCCGCCCATTCCTCGGTGCCCAGCAGCACCGCGGCGGCGCCATCGGACAGGCCGGTGGAATTGCCCGCAGTGAGCGTGCCCTGGCCGGAGCTCTTGTCGAAGGCGGGCTTGAGCGAAGCCAGCTTCTCCAGGGTGGAATCGGGACGCAGGAAGCCGTCGCGTTTCAAACCGCGGAACGGCACCACCAGATCTTCGAAGAAGCCCGCCTCGTAGGCGGCCGCCAGCTTGTGGTGGCTGTCCAGCGCGAGCTGGTCCTGGGCCTGGCGGCTGACGCGCCATTCCTTGGCCATCTTCTCGCAGTGGTCGCCCATGGACATGCCGGTGCGCGGCTCAGCCACACCCGGAAAGGCCGGCTTCAATTCCCGGAAGGAAAAGCCCTGACTGGCGGCGCGCAGCTTGTCCTGCCAGCCCTTGGCGCGATTGACCGCCAGCAGGCGCTTGCGCAGCCGCTCGCCCAGCACGATCGGCACGTCGCTGGTGGTGTCCGAACCGCCGGCGATGCCCGCCTCGATCTGCCCGGTGGCGATCTTGTTGGCGATGATGATGGCGTTGTCCAGCGAAGTGCCGCAGGCGCGCGCCGTGGTGATCGCCGGGGTGGTCGGCGCCAGGCCCGAGGAAAGCACAGCCTCGCGGGCCAGGTTCCATTCGGAGGAGTGCTTGATCACCGCCCCCATCGCCACTTCGCCCAGTTCCTGACCATGTAGGCCATAGCGCTCAACCAGCGACCCAAGCACCTTCACCGACATGCCGAAATTGCCGACATCGGCGTAGGCGGTGTTATTGCGGCAGAACGGGATGCGGATACCGCCGATCACACCGACGCGCTTGAGCGTGTTTTCCATGGCTGGAACGGTCCAGAAAAGCCGAGTCGTCAAGGCTAACCCGCGCCGTTGCGCCACGGAAGCCCAAAAAGTCGCGAATGCTAGAATTTGGTTCTTTGCCGTTCGGGTTGGTCATCCGTGGAAGCTCAATCGCTCGTCGCGCTACCGGTGGTGCTGGCGCTGGAACTGTCGGCCGGGGACGCTCCCTCGCGCCGGACCCTGAGCCGCGACGAGGCGGCCGAACTGGCTGCCCTGGTGGCCGAGGACCTGCATGGTCTGGTGCCGCAGGTCGGCGAGGCGCGGCTGGCGATCGCCGGCGCCCTGTTCGACGCGGTGGAATTGTTGCGCCCGGGCTTCCCGGTGTGGGGCACGCTCGATGAGCTGGCCCGTCGCGTGCCGCGCGGTCATGTGGAAAACGTGGTCGCCTTCGGCACCCATGAAGGCCACATGCCCGCCCAGCCGCTGGAGCCGGAGGCCACCTTTGCCGACGGCCCGATGCGCCTGCTGCCGATCTCCCTGCTGGCGCCCGAGGCCCTTGCCGAAACGCTGTCGGAACAGCTCGAAGTGGAACTGGTCGGCCGCGGCGAAGCGGGCCAGCGCACCGCGGACTGGCTGATGCGCACGCTCGGCGTGCGCTTGGAACACGCCCGCTACCTCAGCCGCAACGACCTGTTGGCGCTGACCTGCGTGCAATACGAGCACGTCAACCTGGCCCCGCTGTGGACGCTGCTTGAAGCGGCGCTGCTCACGCCTTATCGCGAGGAATCCACGCTGAGCGCACGTGGCCTGGCCCTGCTCTACCGCGACGGCCAGGTGCAGGTGCAGTCGCCGGCCGACTGGCTGCGCGCCCACGCCGGCGAGCCGGCACAACGGGCCCATGACCTCGCCGGCGTGGTGTTCGAACTGCGCCAGTACGCCGCCCTGCTCGAGGCCCACCACCTGCCGATGGTGCTGGCGTCCGGCACGCCCGGCGCCGGTTACCTGCTGGAGACGCTGGCGTCTGTCGAGACCGACTACCAGGCCCCGGCGCTGTACGCGCACGAGGCGCCCGGACTCGGCGTGGTCGCCGTGACGCTCGCCCAGCGCAGCGGTGGTGGCCGCGCCCGCGTGCTGGCGCATGGCTATCCACTGCACCCCAACGCGCTGGGGCCACTGGTGAGCGAGCTGGCTGAACGCCATGGCATTGCGCCTGATCTGCATGCGCTGGGACGCATCGAGCTGGATGCCGACGGGCAGCTCAGCGCGCCGGTGCAGCCGTTGCACTAGCGAACCTTCATGCACGCGTCATTCCCGCGCAAGCGGGGAAGACGTGCGAACGTACTGCTGCCGATCCCTTCAGGGACGGCAACGCGAGCTTCATCACAACCGGGGCGCGCCCCGATCACTGGCCATCTGCACAGTGACTCGAAGTTGGCGCATCATGCGGCGATGGGCGCGGAGGGTGCGCCGGCGGGCGTCAACCTAGATGCGTCAAAGCGATCGCGAGTTCACACCGACCGGCAACGAGGACCCGTGGGCCTCGCATGTCCTGCACGGGGCGCCCGCGCTGATCACCTACATCGACCGCGATCGCCGCTTTCGTTTCGCCAACGGCACCCACCAGGCGTGGATGAGCGTCGACCCAGCCCGGCTGGTCGGCCACACGGTCGAAGAGGTGATGGATCACTGGAGCATGGAGCAGGCGGGCGCCTGCCTGCAGCAGGCCCTCGACGGCCTGCCGGCGGTGTACGAGGGCGAACTGTTCAGCGGCAAGGCCCGCTGCTACGTGCACGGCAACTTCCAGCCCGACTTCGATGAAGACGGCCAGGTGCGCGGCGTGTTCACGGTGTTCATCGACATCACCGCGCGCCATGCCCTGGAGACCCAGCTGCGCGAGAGCGAACAACGCTTCTACGGCGCCTTCCAGCACGCGCCCATCGGCATGGCGCTGGTCTCCACCGGCGGCCTCATGCTGCGGGTCAACGACGCGCTGTGCCAGATGCTCGGCTATTCGGAGCAGGAACTGCTGTCGATGGCCCTGCCCGACCTGACCCACAGCGACGACGTGGCGATGTCGCGGGAAATGGCGCGCGCCATGCGCGCCGGTGAGCGCGACACCTACCAGTTGGAGAAGCGCTACATCCATCGCGACGGCCACAGCGTGCACGTGCTGCTCAGCGTGTCGCCGGTGCGCAACGGCGACGGCGAGGCCTATAACGCCGTGGCGCAGATCCAGGACATCAGCCAGCGCAAGGCCTACGAGGAAGCGCTGTTCCGCGAACGCGAGCTGGCGGAAGTGACCCTGCGCTCGATCGGCGACGCAGTGATCACCACCGACCTGCAGGACCGCGTCACCTCGCTCAACCCGATCGCCGAGGCGATGACCGGCTGGACCCACGCCGAGGCGGTGGGCAAACCGATGAGCGAGGTGTTCCGGCTGATCGACGGCCGCACCCGCGAACCGATGCTCAGCCCCTTGACCGACGCCATCACGCGCGACGCCATCGTCGAGCTAAAGGGCAACGCCGTGCTGCTGCACCGTAACGGCTTCGAGACGCCGATCGAGGATTCGGCCGCCTCGATCCACGACCACGCGGGCAGCGTGATCGGCGGCGTGCTGGTGTTCCACGATGTCAGCGAAACACGTGCGCTGGCGCTGAAGATGGCGCACCTGGCCCAGCACGACACGCTGACCGGCCTGCCCAACCGCAGCCTGCTGCAGTCGCGCCTGGAACAGGTGCTGGCGTCGGCGCTGCGCCGCCACGACCAGGCGGCGCTGTTGCATATCGACATCGATCACTTCAAGCAGATCAACGACACCCTCGGCCACACGGCCGGCGACAGCATGCTGCGCGCGTTCGCCGAGCACCTGCGCGGCAGCCTGCGCAACGAGGACACGGTCAGCCGCGTGGGTGGCGACGAGTTCGTGGTGCTGCTCTCGCACGTGGATGGGCGCACCGGCGCCAGCCAGCTATGCGAGAAGCTGATGCGCCTGTGGCAGTCCGAGGCCGCGAGCCGGCCCGGCGAGAGCCATGTCAGCTTCAGCGTGGGCATCAGCGTGTATCCCGATGACGCGCACGACGCGGAGTCGATGCTGCGCAATGCCGATATCGCCATGTACGAAGTGAAGATGCAGGGCCGCAACGGCTACCGCTTCTACATGCCGTCGATGAGCGAACGCCCCGCCGCGCGACTGCGCATCGAGCAGGACCTGCGCAAGGCCCTGCGCCGCGGCCACCTGCACCTGCACTACCAGCCCAAGGTCGACGCCAACACCGACACCATCGTCGGCGCCGAGGCCCTGCTGCGCTGGCAGCTCGATGGCCGCGACGTCTACCTGCCCGACGAGTTCATCCCGGTGGCCGAAGAAACCGGCCTGATCGTGCCGATCGGCGAGTGGGTGATCCGCGAGGCCTGCCGGCAGGCTGGCGAGTGGTACCGCAGCGGGCATCCGATCGTGGTGGCGGTCAACGTGGCCGCGCCGCAATTCCAGCACCCGGATTTCCACGCCACGCTGAAGGCGGCGCTGGAAGAGGCGCAGCTTCCGCCGTCGCTGATCGAACTGGAGCTGACCGAGCGCATGGTGATGTCGGCGGGCGACCAGAGCCGCGCGCTCATGCAGCACATCAAGGAACTGGGCGTCAGCTTGGCGCTGGATGATTTCGGCACCGGCTACTGCAGCCTGTCGTACCTGAAGTACTTCCCGATCGACGCGCTGAAGATCGACCGCACCTTCGTGCGTGACATCGCCACCGATGCCGACAACGCGGCCATCACCGACGCCATCATCGCCATGGCGCACAGCCTGGACATGACGGTAGTGGCCGAGGGCGTGGAGACCATCACCCAGGCCGAGCACCTGCGCAGCGCCGGCTGCTCATTGCTGCAGGGTTTCCTGTTCGGCGGCGCGCTGCCGCCGGAGGAACTCGCGCTGCAGTTGGCGGAAGACTGAGGCGAGTCGCCGCCTCAGCCCCGCGGAAACTCCTCTTCGTACATGAAGTAGTGGCAGCGCTCCATGCCCAAGCCCGCATAAGTGCGCTGCGCCCGTTCGTTCTCCGTCTCCACGTACAGGCGCAGGCCCACCGCACGCGCCTGCGCGGCGCGATCGCGCACGTTCTGGTAGAGCTGGCGGAACACGCCGCCACGACGCGCGGCCTCGGCCACGTAGACGCTCTGGATCCACCAGAAGTCGCCGGCCCGCCAGTCGCTCCATTCGTAGGTGACCAGCAGGCAGCCACAAGGTACGCCGTCGCGCTCGGCGACCAGGTAGAAGCCGCGGCGCGGTTCGTCGAACACGGCGCTGACGCCACGCGCGAGCACGGCGGGATCGAGCGCCTTTTGCTCGGTCTCCCAAGCCATGGCCTGGTTCCAGGCGGCGATGTCGGCGATGTCGGCGCGTGCGGCGTTGCGGATGGTGATGGTCATGCGGCGTCGACTCAGGGTTTGGAGGGGCGTCGCGGTCGCGAGGCCCCCAGTTTGCGGGTCAGGGTGTTGCGGCCCACGCCAAGCGCAGCCGCGGCGTGCTGCCGATGGCCTTCGTGTGCTTCCAGCGCCACCTGCAGCAGGGTCTGGTCCAGCGCCTCACGGGCGCGGGTGTGGATGTCCACCTCGCCATCGGCCAGCGCCTGCACCGCCCATTCGCGCAGGCCATCGGTCCAGCCGCCGGCGCTCGATGACGCCGCGGAGTTGCCCAGGTCGGCGGGCAGGATTTCCATGCCGGGCGCGATCACCGCCAGCCGTCGGCACAGGTTCTCCAGTTCGCGCACGTTGCCGGGAAAGTCGCGCTGCGCGATGGCCTTCAGCGCGGCCTTGGAGAAACGCTTGGCCGGCAGCTTCAGCTCACGCGCGGCGGCGGCGAGGAAATGCTGCGCCAGCAGCGCGATGTCACTGCGACGCTGGCGCAAGGCGGGCAGCTCGATGCGCACCACGTCCAGGCGATGCTTGAGGTCCGCGCGGAACTGGCCGGCGGCCACGCGTGTATCGAGGTCCTGATGGGTGGCGGCGATGATGCGCACGTTGCCGCGGATCAGCTCGCGCCCGCCCACGCGATAGAACTCGCCACCTGCGAGCACGCGCAGCAACCGCGTCTGCAAGGCGAGCGGCATGTCGCCGATCTCGTCGAGGAACAGCGTGCCGCCCTCGGCCTGCTCGAATCGTCCCGCATGTCGGCGCGTGGCGCCGGTGAAGGCGCCGGCCTCGTGGCCGAACAGCTCGCTCTCCAGCAGTTCGCTCGGGATGGCCGCCGTGTTGAGCGCCACGAACGGCTTGTCACGCCGCGCGCTTTCCTCATGCAGCGCTCGCGCCACCAGCTCCTTGCCGGTGCCGGTCTCGCCGGTAATCAGCACGTTGAGATCGCTCGCGGCGACGCGGCCGATCAGGCGGAACACTTCGCGCATGGCCGGGCTTTCGCCCAGCAAGGCATGCGTGGGCGGCGCCGGCGGTGGCGCGACGGCAGTCGCCGCCGGCACATCGGCCAGCGCGCGTTGCACCGCCGCCACCGCCTGGTCGAGATCGAAGGGTTTGGCCAGGTAGTCCACGGCGCCGGCGCGATAGGCCGCCGCCGTGGTGGCGACATCGGTGTAGGCGCTCATCACGATCACCGGTCCCACGCCCTGGTTCTTCAGCGCCGACAGCAGGGTCAGGCCGTCTTCGCCAGGCATGCGCACATCGGTGAGCAGCAGCGCCGGACGCGCATCGCGCAGCGCGGCGCGCACCTCGTCACCGCTGCCGAACTCGCGCACGTTCAGGCCTGCATCGCGCAGGGCCTCCGCCAGCACAAAGCGCACGCCGCGGTCGTCGTCGGCAATCCAGATCTCGGCACGTGGCTCAGTCATGGCCATGCCCCATCGGCAGATAGAGGGAAAATACGGTTTCGCCCGGGCGGCTGGCGTAACGCAGCTCGCCGCCGTGTTCGCGCGCGATCTCGCGCGCCAGCGCCAGGCCCAGGCCGCTGCCGTCGGGACGACCGGAGACCAGCGGTTCGAACAGGGTGTCGCGCAAGGCCTCGGGCACCCCGGGGCCGTCGTCAATCACATCGACCCGCAGCGCCATGCGCGCCACGCGATCGCCCAACCGCGCCGACGGTTCCGCGCGCGTGCGGAAAGTGAGCGTGCGCGCGCCGGCTTCGATGGCATTGCGGGCGAGGTTGAGCAGCACTTGCAGCAGCCGGTCGGCGTCGCCGTGGACGTCGGGCAGGCTGGGGTCGTAGTCGTGCCGGATGCCAGGCGGCGCCGGCTCGGCCAACAGCAGGTCGCCGAGGCGCTCGAGTTGTTCGTGGATATTCACCGGGCCCAGTCGCGCCGCGCCGCCGTGGCGCAGCAGGCGATTGGCCAACGCGGCAAGACGATCGGCCTCGGCGATCACCATGCCCGCGAGCGAGCGCAGCTGCTCGTCATCGAGGCGTCGCTGCAACAGCTGCGCGGCGCCGCGCAGACCGGCCAGCGGGTTCTTCACCTCGTGCGCAAAGCCGCGCAGCGTGGCCGATAACGGCGTTTCTGCAGCTACCGCGGGCGCCAGCGCGTGCACCTCGAGCAGCAGGTCGCCATTGGCCAGCGGCTGCATCGACACGTCCATGCGTCCGCCGTCGCTGCGATCTGCCGGCGCCTCGATGCCGCGCAGTTGCATCGGCGAAGGCTCGTGCAAGGCGCGATGCGCCAGCGCCATCCATTCCGGCCGGTGCAGCAACACCGCCAGCGACTGCCCCACCGCGCTGCGCGGTCCGATATCCAGCAGCTCCGCCAGCGCCGGATTCACCCAGCGCAGGCGCAACTGCCCGTCCGCCAGCGCCACCCCGGTGGCCAGCGGCTCGGCCCAGCCACGATCTGCTGTCTCGCCCATTGCACCATCATGGACAATGCCCGGGCTTGGTGCAATCCACCGGCGCGGCGCGTCTGGCCGAGGCCGCCGTGGTGTTGCCTGTCTCGGTAATTTCCTGCGCTTTTCGCAGGCGAGGATGGCCCCGAGAAACGGGAATCCGGCTTCAGCCGAAAGCCCCGTCCCGCCTTGGCCACCCTGAGGTGGAGCGCCTGAAGGCGCCCGCCGCCGAAGCGGCGGCGGGACGCTGACCGGGGAGTCCGCCGGGGCGGTTACCAGCGATAACGGGCGGAAACCGTGATTTCTCGCGGGTAGCCGTAATAGCACCAGATGGCGCTGTTGCAGGCGCTGACGTAGGTGCGGTCGAACAGGTTGGCGGCGGTGACCTGGAAGCGCCAGCGGTCCACGTCGTAATGGGCGTTGGCGTCGTAAAGCACGTAGCCGCCGGTGCGGAATTCGTTGTTCGCGTCGCCGTAGTGCGGGCCGATGTAACGCACGCCACCGCCGAAGCCGAGGCCGGCCAGCGCGCCTCCGCGCACGCTGTAGTCGGCCGACAGCGATGCCTGCTGCTTGGGCACCAGCGCAACCTGCTTGCCCAACGTGGCGTCGTTCGCGTGCGTGACCTTCGCGTCGGTATAGGCATAGGCGGCCGTCATGCTCAGGGCATCGGTCACCGCAACATTCGCTTCGAGCTCGGCGCCGCGCGTGCGGGTCTGGCCCTGTTGCAGGGAGAAGAACAGGTGATTCGGGTCGACCGTCAGCGCGTTCTTCTGCGTGAGCTGATAGACGGCGCCGGTGATCAGCGTGCGACCATCGGGGGTCTGGAACTTCAGGCCGCCTTCGTACTGGTCACCCGTGGTCGGCTTGTACGCGCTGCCGTCGAAGGTCGTGCCCACTGTCGTCTTGAACGAGTGCGAATACGCCAGGTACGGCACGAGGCCGACGTCGGTGGTGTAGTTCACGCCGAGGCGACCGGAGAACGCGTTGTCGTTCTGCTTCTCGCGCGTGCCGGCGATCAGGTCCTGGACATCGTTGCTGACCCAGTCCTGCCGGCCGCCGGCGGTGATGCCCCACTTGCCGATGGTGACCTGGTCCTGCGCGTAGGCGCCCAGCTGCTCGAGCAGGCTGTTGGTGTGGTACGTGAACGGCGCAGGCGGGATCGGCTGGCCGTAGACCGGATCGAAGATGTCGATGGACGGCGCGGCGCCGAAGCCGGACTTGTAGTCGTTGCGGCTGTGCAGGTAATCCACGCCCATCAGCACGTTGTGCTGCACGCTGCCCTGATCGAATTTCGCGTCAACCTGGTTGTCCACGGCGAACACGTTGGCGTGGTCCACCAGCGGATAGTTGTAGCGATCGAGGGTGCGCAGGTCTTCCTCCAGACCCAGGCTGCCGATGGAGCGGTGATCCACCTTCTCGTTCTGCAGGCGCAGGTCCTGGCGGAACGACCACACGTCGTTGAAGCGATGGAAGAAGTCGTAACCGATGGACTCGTCGGTCTTCCAGTAGTGGTCGTAGCCCGGCTCGCCCGGATTCACGTCGCGCGGGATCTGGCCGTTCGGATTCGGATACAGCGTGCCTTGCGAGGGCAGGAAGCCGCCCACGCCGACAGACAGGGCGCGCTGGTAACGCGGCAACAGGGTGAAGGAGGTGTCGTCGTCCGGCTGCCAGGTCAGGCCCGGCGCAAAGTAATAGCGGTCGTCCTTCGAATGCTTGATGTTCGAATCGCCCTGCCGCGCCAGCGCCACCACGCGCCACAGCCAATGGCCATCGTTGTCGAGCTGGCCGCCGGTATCGCCCGCCAGTTGCTTCTGGCCGAAGCTGCCCACGGTCGCGATGACCTCGTGCGGCGCCTCCAGGCTCGGGCTCTTGCTGGTCATGTCCATCATGCCGCCGGGCGGCAGCTGGCCATACATGGTGGAAGACGGACCCTTGTTCACTTCGACGCGCTCGAGGCCGTAGGGCTCGAGACGCGAATCCGCGGTCCAGGCGCCATTCGGCAACGCAAGGCCATCAAGGAACTTCGCAGGGTCGTAGCCGCGCACCAGGATCCAGTCACTGCGCGGGTCGGCGCCGTAGCTGCCGCCCACCGCGCCCGCCATGTAGCGGACGGCCTCGTCCAGGCCTTGCACGCCATAGAGCTGCATGCGGTCGGGCGTGATCGTGCTCACCGACTGCGGGATCTCGACGACGGGCGTCTCGGTCTTGGTCGTGGAATAGACGACGTTGACGGCCTCGAGGTCGACACTCTTCTTGTCGTCCCCTTGCGTGCTGCTGGACGGGGACGTCGTGCTGCTGGACGAGGGCGTCGCGCCGTCGGCCGGGTCAGCGGCGTGAGCCGGGTTCGCCAAGGCGAGCGAGATCGCTGCCAGAAGCGTGCTTCTGCAGATAAAAGCAGACATGGGCGATGGATCCTGGGGCAGTTTGGCCGTGCTCAGGGGCGGCACGGCTCGTTAGTGTTCTTGCCGCAGATGATAATCAGTCGTATTTAGAAATCAAGTTCCTGCCTGAGCCTGCGGCAAAAAGGCGCCCTGTTCTTGCGACGTATCCCCTGGGAGGCGAAAGCCAAAACCTGGCCGGCGACACCCGGCAGACCATCAGGCGTTGGATCAAGCTCGCCGCGAAGGCGGTGCCCCGGGCTACATCCTGGCAACCATGCAGGGGGCGCGCGTGGCTTCGCCGGATCGAAAACCCAATCTCGCCGTCGTGCCTCCGGTGGCGCCCAGCTGCAACTCCAGCATCCAGCCGGCGTGATCACAAAGCCGCTCCACGAGTTCAAGCCCGATGCCATCTCCCCGGCCCACGCCTGCGCGTGCGAGTTTGGCTTGCAGCCGGCTTCGCTCCTCGGGGGACATGGTCGTCCCTGGATCCCTGATGACGAGTGTTTCACCGTTTTCCAGCGAGACCGATATGGCGCCCCGGCTGCTGTTCTCGATGGCGTTGCGGACCAGGTTTCCGATCACGGACGCGGCGATCGGCAGCGGAAGAGACATCTCGGTAGCGGACATGTCGCCGTAGGTGATCGCGAGCTCTTTGCCTTCCAGCAGATGTTCATGCTCGGCGACGATCTTCGGGACAAGCCTCGCCAGGTCCACCGTGACCACACCTGCCTGCAACCGCGCCGGGTCACGAGCCAGGGCGAGCAACAATTCGACCAGATCGTGCATGGACCGGGATGCATCGATGACGCGCGCCATGTGCGTCCTCGCCAGTTCGATCGTCGGCTGTTCGATGGCCACTTCCGCCGCGCCGGACATGACCGCGAGTGGCGTGCGCAGCTCATGGCTGGCCATCTTGAGAAACTTGCGCTCTCTTGCGACGTATCCGTCGATTTCCCGGAGGTAGGCGTTGAAGGCATTCACTATCACGACCACCTCCGCCGGATCCGAGGGTCGCACTTCAATCTGCTGGCCACTGGCGCCCGGCTGAAGCTTCGCCATGACGGTGCTCAGCTTGATCAATGGCTTGACCAGCCACTGGGCCGCCAGATAGGTCACGCCAATCAGCAGCAACACAATGACAAGGGCGGAAGCGATCATTTCCAGATCGAGCCTTGACTTGCGTCGCGCCAGGTCGGTGGTGTCCAGCGCGAGGACAACCGGGCCTTTGTCGCCCGCCTCGACATCGATCACGTAAGTGCGATCGCCAAGCCGCATGCCGTCGTGAATTCCCGGGGCCAGACCCGAAAATTCCGTTGGAGCCGGCGTGCCCGCCTTGGCGCCGAACGCCAGGAACGGTGGTTCCACGAGCCGTCGACTTTCCTGCGCGTCAGCCACCTGATGGACGGACGCGCTTCTGAACATCGCTTCCCATACACGATGTTCGGCCTGCTCGTCGAACCACAGGCCGATGACCGTGGTCGTGATGGTGATCGCGGTGGTAAAGCAGACCACGCCGATGACCAGTCGCCTGCGAAGGCTTGCATGGCCGCTCATGAATCGAGCTCTTCAGGCGTGGCGATGCGATAGCCGAGTTTCGTCACGGTTCGGATCAACTTCACCGGGAAGGGTCCGTCGACGCGCTTTCGCAGTTCGTACATGTGAGAGCGCAGCAGATCCCGGTCCGGCACGCTGTCGCCCCACACAGCGTTCTCCAGCACGCTGCGATTGACCACGCCCGGACTCGCCTTGAGCAGCACTTCAAGCAGGTTGGTAATGGCGGTATAGAGTTGAAGGCGCATCTCCCCGCGGCGGGCCTCGCGCGTGGCGACGTTGAACTGGAGGTCGCCCACCTGGAGCGTGTGGCGACGCCCCTGGGCGCGAGCGATCAGTGATTCCAGCCGCACCTCAAGCTCAGCCAGCGCAAACGGCTTGGTGAGATAGTCATCCGCGCCCGAATGAAAGCCTTCGATCTTGTCATCGAGCTCATACCGGGCCGTGAGCATCAACACGGGCACGGTCGAGCCCGCATTGCGCAGCTGCCTCACGACGGTGGGACCGTCCATGCCCGGGAGCATCCAGTCCAGCACGATGGCGTCATAGGACTCGCGCAAGGCCAGATCCAGTCCCGCCTTGCCGTCGAGCGCCACGTCCAGCACAAAGCCTCGCGGCTCGAGGTAGCCATACAGGTTGGCTACCTGGCCGGGACTGTCCTCGATCACCAGCACGTTCCTGCCCATCAGCCCTGACCGCTCCCCGTCGCCGGGTGACCGATGCTGGCCCCGACAATGATTTGACGTTCGTCAAATACATTAATAGGAATCGTTCGTATTTGATACGGCGCGTGATGCGAAGCCCGTGGGCGTCATTTCCGCATGAATTTGCGCCCGGACCGGACAGGCCAGGTCGCGGCTTGCCCTTCCTGCGCCCGGGCCGGTCCCCCGCGCCGACAGTGCCGCCCCGGGGCGGACCGCCGGAAAGAAGGCGGAGTCCTGGGCCAACGGCGTCGCGCCTGGCGCACCGATGGCGCCGATGACAAGCCCACGAACGCAACGACTTTACTCATACAACAATCTGGAAGCCGATCGATGGTCGACCTCACCCCCGCGCCGCTCAGGCAGCTCGACAACGCCTCGCTGAAAGCCACCCTGCTCAGCTCCTGCGTTGCGCTCGCGTTTGCGGCGATGCCGCCGGCCATGGCGCAGGACAGCAACGGCAACACCAGCATCACTACCAGCACCAATACCCAATCCAGCGACGCCAGCCAGGCGCAGGTGCTGCCGAAGATCACCGTTCAGGGCACCGTCCTTGACGCCAATCCCTTCGCGGATCCGATGGCCCCGTACAAGGTCGATCGGCTTTCGTCGAGCAAGTTCACACAGCCGGTGCTGGACACGCCGCGCTCGGTGACCGTCATCCCCAAGGAAGCGCTGGAAGACAAGGACGCAACCTCGCTGCGCGACGTGTTGCGCTCGACCGCGGGCGTCACGCTGGGGTCGGGTGAAGGCGGCAATGCGTTCGGAGATCGTTTCTTCATTCGCGGCTTCGACGCCCGCAACGACGTTTTCGTTGATGGCGTGCGCGATCCGGGCGTGAGCATCCGCGAGAACTTCAACACCGAGCAGATCGAGATTCTGCGTGGCCCGGCGTCGTCCTTTGCGGGACGAGGCACGACCGGCGGCGCCCTCAACATCGTCACCAAGGAAGCCAGCGACGTCGACTTCACCAAGCTCGATGGCGATGTCGGCACCGCGTCGATGAAGCGCGGAACGTTCGACATCAACCGCTCGCTGAGCCCCGAGCTCGACTTCCGCATCAACGGCATGGCTCAGAATGCCGACGTGCCGGGCCGCAACTTCTCCACCGACAACCGCACCGGCATCGCGACGGCGGTCACCTTCAAGCCCACCTCGAACTTCACCGTGAAGGCTGGCTACTCGTATACCCACCTGTGGGGCCTGCCTGACTTCGGTGTCCCGTACAACCAGGTCACACGCCAACCGGTGACGGAAGGCGACGTTCCGCGCGACACGTTCTACGGCGCGATCAACCGCGACTTCACCAAGTCGACCCAGAATCTCGGCACACTCGACGCGCAGTGGGACGTGAACGAAGCGGTGACACTCGAGAACAACGCCCGGGCGAGCCATTCGCTACTCAACTACATCGGCACGATTGCCGAGAACCCGAGCGCGACCAATCCCGTCACGGCGCCCTACGCGTCCACGCCGACGCATTTCTCCGGCTATGTGCAGCTCAATGCGCAGAGCCGCTACGAACCCGTCACGGTGCTGGCCGACCAGCCCCAGGCCATCTTCAGGTTCGATACCGGCCCGATCAAGAACACGGCGATACTCGGCGGCGAATTCTCCAGCGAAAAGATCAGCATCGACAGCTACACGGGCCTGACCTCGGAACTCACCACGGGCCCGGTCGCGATCACCTCGAGCGGCGCCCCCATCGTCAGCGTCTATGACCCCATCAACTACATCTACAGCGCGCATACGCCTGCGTTGACCGGCAATCCACTGAGGTACAAGGTCGACACCAGCGCCGGCTACCTGATGGATACCGCCAGCTATAACGACTTCATCATCGTCAATGGCGGGATACGCTACGACGATTACAAGATCACCGCGTCGAACAACACCAGCTCGCGCACGGACGACTCAGGCATCACCAGCTACAACGCGGGCATCGTGGTCAAGCCGGCCGCCAATGGCAGCATCTACGCAGCCTATGCCACGGCGGCCGACCCGGTGGGCGATGAGCTGGATGCAACCTCCAGCGGCTATGGCGGCCTGTCGCCGACCCAGAACGCCACGCAGATCTACGGCCCGCAAAAGAGCAAGGCGGCCGAGATCGGAACGAAGTGGGAACTCTTCGACCGTCACCTGCTTGCGACGGCCGCGGCGTTCCAGACCAAGGTGACCAATGCTCGCGAGACGGCGCCGGCCAACCTGCCCGGCTACACCAGCGGCGAGATCGTCTCCGGAGCGGCCTATCGCGTCAAAGGCCTGGACTTCGAAGTCGCCGGCAAGATCACCGATCGCTGGAGTGTATTGGGCGGCCTCGTGCTCATGCAGTCCAGGATCACCAAGTCGATCGTCCCGACCAACGTCGGGCTGCAGCTGGCCAACATCGCCCACCAGTCCTTCAACCTCCTGACCAAGTATCAGGTCAACAATTGGTTGGAGCTTGGCGGCCAGAGTGTCTACGCCTCCCAGATCAAGGGCGGCTCGCTGCTGGCTGCGAACGGCGGTGTCGCCTACCCCAATCCGCCCAACCCGACCCTGCTGCCGTCCTATTGGCGCTTCGACGCCTTTGCCGAGGCCAGGGTGAGCACCCACGTCACCATGAAGCTGTACGCCCAGAACATTTTCAACCGGACGTACTACGATTCGCTCTACCAAAGCGCCCAGCCTTTCATCATGGTGGCTCCGGGCCGGAGCCTGACGCTGAGCGCCAACGTCACGTTCTAGGTGATCCACGCATGCTCATCTGCATACCCGACGTTCTGAGCAAGGATGAAGTGGCGGAGTTCCGCCGCATCATGGATGCCCATGAATGGGAGGACGGACGCTCAACCGCCGGCGCCCAGTCGGCGGAAGTGAAGCAGAACGAACAGCTTCCGCCGGACAGCGCGGTGGCGCGCAAGCTTGGCGAGCGCATCATCAGTGCGCTCACCAACAACCTGTTGTTCATCTCCGCGGCCGTTCCGCTGGAAATATTTCCGCCGTTGTTCAATCGCTACCGGCCTGGACAGTTCTTCGGCGAGCATGTCGACAACTGCATCCGCGGCGACAGGCTCACGCGCCTGCGGATCCGCACCGACCTCTCGGTCACGCTCTTTCTCTCCGAGCCCGATGAATACGACGGCGGCGAGCTGGTCGTCGAGGACTACTACGGCTCACACAAGGTCAAGCTCCCCGCCGGACACCTGGTCCTGTATCCGTCGACGAGTCTGCACCTGGTCACACCCGTGACGCGCGGTGTGCGCGTTTGCTCGTTCTTCTGGGTGCAGAGCATGATCAAGGACACCCACGCCCGACGCATGACGTTCGACATGGACAATGCGATCCAGGAACTCGTGGGACGCCTTGGCCGCAATGATCCGCAGGTCCGTCAGTTGACGAACATCTATCACAACCTGATCCGCTACTGGGCCGACCTCTGAGCCAGTTCGGCGCGCTCGAAGCCCGAACCACTCGCTACTGAGCAGGACGCTGGGCCCGCTCAGGCGCCCCACATCGCCAGCGCCCGCAAGGAAGCGTGGGGTGATGCCGCCAGCTGTTCCTTGAGCGCAGCAACAAAGTAAGGCGGCGCGAGAGGCATGGCCTGCTTCAGGCACGCCACCGCTTCCTCGATGCGATCTTCGCTCGCCAGCACCGACGCCCAGCTGCATAGCCCGCGGTAATCGCCCGTCTCCGCCGATCGGCGGTAAAGCTGATGCGCCTTCGCGGCATCCACGGGAGTCTCCCAGCCGTACTCGTGGTACTGGCCGAGGAAGTGCATCGCGCGCCCGTGCCCGCGTTCCACCGCTCGGGCAAACCACTGGAACGCCGCGGCGCGATCAGCCTTGATGCCCCGACCATTCGCCAGCACGTGCGCGAAGTTGTACATGCCCCAGGCGGAACCAGACTCGGCGGCACGGCGATACCACGTGGCGCCGATGATGTAATCGACAGGCGCTCCCCAGCCATTCTCGTAACACCGACCGAGCATGTTCATCGCTTCCGGTTCGCGTGCATGGGCGGCGCGCTGGAACCAGTAGTGAGCTTCCTCGGCGGCGGGAGCGCAGCCCAGGCCCTCGAGATAAGCCTGGGCCAGCACAGCTTGAGCGCCCGCGTCGCCCTTGTGGGCGCGGGCCAGAAGTTCCTCGTGTGCGCGTTGCGGATCCGCGGTGAGCAAGTCGCGCAACAGGTCTTCGCCAAGCGCCTCTTCGTTCACGTCTCGGACCAGGCGCGCAGCAGGTTGTGGTAGACGCCGGTCAGGCGCAGCACATCGGGCTGATGGGCGCCCGCCGCCTGAAGGCTCTGGATGGACACGTCGAGTTCGAGCAACAGTCGGCGACGACTTTCTTCGCGCACCAGACTCTGAATCCAGAAGAACGAAGCAAGTCGGCGCCCCCTGGTGACCGGGGTCACCTGGTGCAGGCTGCTCGACGGGTAAAGCACCATATGCCCTGCCGGCAACTTCACGGTATGGGAGCCGTAAGTGTCTTCGACGATCAGCTCACCACCGTCGTACTCATCGGGCTCGCTCAGGAACAACGTGGCGGAAATGTCGGTGCGGACCGGGTGGGCGCTTCCCGTGGTCCGGTCGTAGCGCACGGCATTGTCGACGTGGAAACCGAACGACTGTCCACCCTGGTAGCAATTGAACAAGGGAGGAAAGACCTTCCGTGGCAATGCGCCCGCGAAGAATGTCGTGTTGCGCTCAAGCGCGGCATGAACCAGCGCGCCGAGGGTCGTGGCTTCTTCGGACGCCTCGGGCAACTGCAGATTGTCCTTGGCCATGGACGATTGCTGCCCGGCGGTGACGCGACCGTCGACCCACGCCGCTCGCAATAGCATCTCGCGGCACTGGGCTAGTTCATCCTGGGTAAGTACGTCGGCGACATGGAGCAACATGGGACTGTGGGCCTTTGAGGGGAAGGCAAGGCGCCACACCGGCGCCCGCCCTCCCATGCAGGAGATCAGAGACTGAGATTGAAGGTGAGAATGCCGGCGCGTCCCGGCGCCACATGCGCGTAGTGCGTGGCATAGGCCTGATCGAAGTAATACTTGTTCGTCAGGTTCTGGATATTGAGCTGGACCGACAGGTGGTCGTTCACGCGGTACTGCGCCATGGCGTCGAAGCGCGTATAGCCGGGCGCCCATTTGGTGTTGGCGGTGTCGCCGTAGACCTTGCTCTGCGCGTAGGCGCCACCGCCGACCGACCAGCTGCTGGTGATCGCGTAGGTTGTCCACAGCGTGAAGCTGTTCCTGGGCGTATTGGGAAATTCATTGCCCTGATTGGCCACGTCGGCAGGAGCGGTCTTCACCAGTTCGCTGTCCATGAAGGTGTAGCCGCCGAAGATGTTCCAACGATCCGTCACGTTGCCGTTGAAGCTCAGCTCCACACCGTCCACGCGCTGCTCGCCGACGTTGATCTGCGCGCTGCCGCGGCCTGCCGAGGCGACGCGCGCATTGGTCTTCTCGGTGCGGAACACGGCTGCGGTCAGCGACAGTTTCTGGTTGAACACATCCCACTTGCTGCCGACTTCGATATTGCGGCTGTCTTCGGGCTTGAGGTCGGCGTTGGTGACTGCGATGCCATCGGCGCCATCGCCGGCGTCGACACCCGGCGGGTTCGACGAGGTGCCCCAGGACACGTAAATGCTGCCATTCGCGGCCGGCTTGTACACCACGCCGAGCTGGTAGTTCCAGAAATTGGAGTCGTTGCTGACGCGGGTGACGACGCCCGTGGATGTCGTCGTCGCCGTCGACCGCGTGCGGAAACTGTCGAAGCGGAAACCGCCGTTGACCGACCACTGCGGATTGAAGTCCACGGTGTCGAACACCCATGCCGAACTGGAGTCGGTGACGATGCGAGCCGGGTTCTGGCCGCCGATGATGGTACCCACGAACGGATCATTCGGATTCGGGTCGTAGACCGGCGCGCACCAGTAGTTGGACGCCGCCCCGATGCCGTACTTGCTGCTGCAGGCGCCGTTCACGATGGAGCCGATGTTGTGCGTGTCCGTTGCGCTCTTCGCCGGGTCGACGAGGTACTGCGTGCGGTTGGTCTTCTCGCCGCTGAGCTCGATGCCGGTGGCCAGCGTGTGATGCAACGAGCCGGTTTCAAACTCGCCCGTAAGGTCCGTCTGGTTGGTCAGGTTGGTGGTGGCCGTGTTACGGCTGTTGGCGCGACGCCACACGCCACCGTTCACGAGGAAATTGCCGTTGCTGTCGTCCGGCTGGGTCCACAGGTAATTGTTGGTCGACCGCGTATACATCGTGGTGTTGCGAAGCACCCAGCCGTCGCCGAAATTGTGGCGGACGAGGATCGTGCCAGCGTCGTCGGTGGTCTTCTGGAAATCGCGATCGAGCAGACCATAGTAGGTGTCGCGCGGCACGGAGATCGGCTTGCCGTTGCCGTTGAGGCGTGCATTCGGGCTCGTCGCGGCGAACGGATTGTTATAAGGAATGCCGCTGTCCGGCGTGTCGTCGGACTTCAGGTGGTAATAGCTCAACGTGACGCTGGTATCCGCATGCAGGCCGAACGTGACCGATGGCGCGATGCCCCAGCGGCTGTAGTCCGGACCATTGCGGCCAGGGATGTCGTTCTCGTGGCCCATCACGTTGAGGCGGATGGCGGAATCGGAGCCGACCTGCTGGTTCCAGTCCACCGTGCCACGGTAGTAATTGTCCGTGCCGATGCCTGCCGTCGCACGAACGAAGTCCTGGGTCTGCGGCATCTTCGTGACAAGGTTGATGCTGCCGCCCACGCTGCCGCGGCCGGTATAGGCGGAGCTCGGGCCTTTGGTGACTTCGACCTGGTCGATATCGAAGATTTCGCGCGACTGCGAGCCGGAGCTGCGCACACCGTCAATGAAGATCGAGCTCTGCGAGTCGAAGCCACGGATGATCGGGCGATCACCGGTCGGGTTACCGCCTTCGCCGGCGCCAAACGTGATGCCAGGCACCTGGCGAAGCACGTCGAGCAAGGAAGTCGCCGCGGTCTGCTGGATCACCTGCTGCGGCACCACGGTCACCGAGCGCGGGGTGTCGAGCAGCGGTGCAGTGAACTTGGGAGAGGTGGAATTGACCACGGTGGATTCGACCTTGACGCCATCCAGATCCTTGGCGTCCTTCTTCGCATCCGCAGCATCCTGCGCGACATCCGAGGCGACGGCCGCCGTCGTGGACGCCAGCGCCAGGCCCAGGGCGCTGGCCATCAGCTTGAACGGGCTGTGGGCGGTCGAGGAAAGGTGGGGCTGGGTGGACATGGGGGCGGTCGATCCTTCGCTTGGGCAAGCCGAAGCCGTCGCGCCCAGACAACTCTGGGCTCGTTGGCGCCTTGCACTGATGGGGATGTGTTGAGAGCCGACCGCAAATAGCTGCGGACGACGACAGCCCGGCGAGTCTATCGTCAAATGCGAATGATTCGCAATATGAGTTCGCAACTAATTGCTTTCGGCCTTCGCCCGGGTTCGGCGGCCGTTGGCGCCTGTGAGATCGGGAGTACCAGCCACGCCGCGCGAAGGGACTCTTGCTATGGGAGCCATCGCCCCGGTCAGGGCGCCAGCCACAACGTAGCGCCGCAACCGACTCACCTCATACACAAGAGGCAAGCGCCGCTGCCGCTGAAGCTGCGCGCCTTCCTCGACTTCGTGACGCCACGCGGCGCGCTCGCAGCTTGCAGCACCACACCGACGTCCCTGCTACCTGACCGCCGAAGCAGCATCACCCTGGCCGCGTCACACATGTGGGTTCGGCATCTCTATGCGGGCGGCGCCCACGGCGACTCGCGCTTGCTTGACCAGGAGCAAATCCCGCAGACGCCGATGCTCATGCGCGGTCGATGTGCGGCGATGCTGTGAACGTATTAGCTCGGCATTTCGGACCACGGTAGCCCTGTGACGACATGCGAGCCGACATGGCTCAAGCGACGTCCTTCCTTCTGTTTCATCCGAAGCTTCAAGGCCGGCCGTAACACTGTGTGGTGATTCGCCGCAACGGTTTTCGGCGAATCGATGCCCCGTGCATAATTCTTGCGCCCACTCCAGGGTTGGAGTTTCCGAGGACAGCGTTGCTCCGTAAATGCGCACATCAGCGATTGATCGCCTGGCTGGCTATCGCCGCCATGGGGCTGCTGGCGCTCGTCCCCACGGTGTCGCGCGTGCTGGAATCGCCGGTGGCCCTCCACGTCATGGCCATGGACATGGACATGGCGATGGGCGCGGATTGCCCGGAACAGCACGCCAGCCAGGATCACCGGCACGCCCCACCCGACTCCGGGCAACTACCCTCGACCGACGCCTGCGGCTATTGCTCGCTGATCAGCCATAGCCCGGCGCTCATGGCCGCGGCGCTCGTGCTGCCACCGGCGCTGCCGGCGGCTTCCCCGGCGATCACGCGTGTCGCTCCGGACGCGCCGTCGGTCGCGCCGCTGGACGTGCATTCCCGCGGACCACCGCTCGTCTAATCCAGTCACGACCCCTACTGCTGCGACTCACACGAAGTTGGCGTGCGCCTATGCGCGCTCGCCTGTGCGCAGCTCGTCGTTCCCCGCTGCTGGATTTTTTCCCCCATGACTGGCCTCCATCATCCGCGCCGTCGCTATCGCACCGTCGCACCTGTTGTTCACCTGCCCCCGTCGCTCGATGTGCGCATCGCATGGCGTCGATCGACGTTGTCCGTCGCGCTCGTCTCCGCGCTGGCTGGCGCGCTCACCACGATGTCACCCGGGCTGCTGGCGCAATCCATTGATCCCGCCGCGGTGGCCGCTCTCCCCGCCGTTGCTTCCGTCGCGACACCCGACGATGCCTCCACGCTCGCGCCGGTCACAGTGACCGGCACGGCCGACAAGCCGCTCCCCATCGCGCTTGCCACGGCGCCGGCCGTGGTCGAGAGCCTCTCCGCCCAGCAAATCCACGACACCGTCAACCTCATGACGACGGCTGAATCCTTGAAGTATCTGCCGAGCATCGAGGTCCGCGAACGCTATATCGGCGACCGCAACGGGATCGTCGCCACGCGCACCACCGGCACCGTGTCCAGCGCCGAGTCGCTGGTCTATGCGGACGACCTGCTGCTCTCCAACCTGCTCGGCAACAGCTACAGCTTTCCCCCGCGATGGGGCCTGGTGTCGCCCGCCGAGATCGCCCGGGTGAACGTGATGTACGGGCCCTTCAGCGCGCTCTATCCCGGCAACTCGATGGGCGGCGTGGTCACCCTCGAGACGCGCATGCCGACCAAGGCGGAGTTCCACGCGGCCGTTACCGGCGCCATGGAGAACTTCGACCTGTACGGCACGAGCCAGCGCAACATGAGCGGCGACTTCAACCTGGCGGCGGGCAATCGCTGGGGGCCAATCTCACTCTGGGTCACTTACGATCATCTCGACGCCCAGGGCCACCCGATGAGTTTCTCGACCAGCGCACTGTCGAGCAAGGCTGCGGGAGCGGGAGCCACGCCGGTCACCGGGGCCTATCAGGACCTGGATCAGAGCGGTAAGGCGCGCATGGTCTTCGGCGCCTACTCGATCGATCATTCGCTGCAGGACCAGGGCAAGCTCAAGCTGGGCTGGGATATCACGCCCGAGATCCAGGCCATCTACACCTTCGGCTTGTGGCACAACGACTCGACGACGTCGGTCCAGAGCTATCTCACCAACACGTCCACCGGACAGCCGTTCTACAACGGCAGCGCAAGCATCGATGGCCACGCCTATACCGTCTCGGGCCTCAATCCGGGTTCGGCCGAGCAACTGCACATGGTCAATGCACTGTCCGTGGGCAGCGACACGCATGGCGCCTTTGATTGGCATGCGGCATACAGCAACTACCGTTTCCTCAAGGACAATTCGCGCTCGGCATCTCGGTACGGGCAGAGCGATGTGGGAAGCAACCAGGTCCAGGACGGCACTGGCTGGCAGACCGGTGATCTGCGCGGCACGTGGCGCCCGGCGCCGCTGTTCGGGCAAACCCACGAGCTGACCTTTGGCTACCACATCGATGATTTCCTGCTGAAGCAGAACACCTACGCCCTTGCCAACTGGAGTTCGGGTCCCAACGGCGCGTTGACTGCGGCCTCCGGTGGCGAAACGCGCACGCAGGCGCTTTACCTGCAGGATGTCTGGACACTCGCGCCGCGCTGGACACTGACCCTGGGAGGACGTCAGGAATACTGGCGCGCGTTCGATGGCTTCAACCGGAACGTGGCCACCACGCCGAACCTGGCCACCTACCCCAATCAACAGCGCAGCGATTTTTCGCCCAAGGCGGCCCTGGATTTCCAGATCACCCAGGCGCTGGCGACACGCCTCTCCTTTGGTCGCGCCATCCGCTATCCCACGGTGACCGAGCTGTACCAGCAGGTCACCAGCGGAAGCCAGCTGGTTCAGAACAATCCGAACCTGAAGCCCGAGGATTCGCGATCGTTTGATTGGACGACGCTGTACAGCTGGGGCACGGGCGTCTTTCGCGTCTCGCTGTTCCAGGAAAATCGCCACAACGCTCTCTTCTCGCAGACCGACACCTCCATCAGCCCCAACCTCACCCAGATCGAGAACATTGATCGCGCGCGCATCCGGGGTGTGGAGTCCGCGCTCGACGAGGAAGATGTTTTCGTTGAAGGCCTGAACTTCTCCGGCAGCGTGACCTACGCCGAATCGGTGGTGCAGCAGGACACGCTGGCTCCGGCGGCGGTCGGCAAGCAGTTTCCGCGCATTCCACGGTGGCGCGCGCGGATGTCGGCGACCTACCACCCGAATGATCGCCTGACTTATGCGCTGGGCTATCGTTATTCCAGCGGCGCGTACAGCACCTTGCTGAACACCGATATCAATCAGGACGTCTACGGCGGCATCAGCAGCTACAGCGTTTTCGACGCCAAGGTCAGCTACCGCCTGGAGCCGCGTCTCACCGCCTCGATCGGCGTCGACAATATCGGCAACCAGAAATACTTCGTCAGTCCGCACCCCTATCCCCAGCGGACTGTCTTCGTGGGATTGAACTATGACTACTGAATTCCGCAGCGAGGGCGCGTCTCCCGCTCTCCCGTGGCCCGTCGGCGGAATGGCCGACGTCGTCCGTCGCCGCTGCTTGCGCTTGCGATCCATGCATCGAGCCGGCGGCTTCGTGTTCGCTGCGCTGCTTGCGCTTGTGGCGTTACCAGCCACGGCGCACGACGCCGCGATGTCGAAGGAAGGCGGCGCGCCACTCGGCGCCAGCGCCGCCTTCGATCCTCAAGGCCACCTGTGGATGGTCGATGCGAAGGACGGTCACGTCTGGCTGCGCCGCTCGGACGACCTCGGGCGCCATTTCGCCGAGCCGATCGCTGTCAATGCGGACGCCGAGCCGATCTATGCCGAAGGCGAAAATCGACCCAAGCTGGCGTTCGGCCCCGATGGGGAGGTCTATGTCAGCTGGTCACAGCCGCGCGCCCAGCCCTATACCGGCTTCGTGCGGTTTGCCCGTTCGCTGGATGGCGGCGCGCACTTTTCCGCGCCGCTCACCGTGCACCACGATGCAGCGGAGATCACTCACCGCTTCGATGCTCTAGCGGTGGATGGCCACGGCCGAGTGGTGGTCGCCTGGATCGACAAGCGTGACTTGAATGCGGCCAAGGACGCTGGCCAGCCCTATCTCGGCGCGGCGGTGTACTACAGCTGGTCGGATGATCGAGGCGCGCATTTCGCCCCTGAGCGCAAGTTGGCGGACCAGAGCTGCGAGTGTTGTCGCATCGCTCTCGCACAAACGCCAGATGGCAACATCGCGGCTTTCTTCCGGGCGATCTACGACGACAACGTCCGCGACCATGCGTATGCCGTGCTCGGACTTGGCGCGAACCCTTCGTCGGCCGAGCGCGCCACCTTCTCGAACTGGCAGATCGCCGGCTGTCCCCACCATGGACCGGGTCTGGCCATCAGCCATGACGGCGTACGTCACGCGGTCTGGTACGAAGCGAGCCAGGGTCCGGCGCTGTGGTACGGACAACTGGATCCGGGACACCCAGCGAAACGCACCCTGCAATTTGCCAGCGCCGGCGCATCTCACGCGGATGTCGCCGCGCAGGATCGCCATGTGTGGCTGGTCTGGAACCAGATGGACGCCAAGGGCTACACACTCATGCTTCGTGAATCGCTGGATGGCGGCGCCAACTTCCAGCCGCCACGCGCGTTGGCGGAAAGCGTCGCCGCCGTGGGCTCGCCACAGCTGCTGATGCGTCAGGGCAAGACCTACGTCGCCTGGAACACGACGACTGGCTTCCGCCTGCTGCCCACCAACGAGGAGGCGCCATGAAATACCTGCTGGCCATGCTCGCACTGGCGCTCGCCACCACCTGCGCAGCCACCGACGTTCGTCCTCTCGACGCCTCCCAGGTTTCGGCGCTGCTTGCCGCGCCGGCGAAGGGCGAACGATTGATCGCACTCTGGTCGCTCGATTGCAGCTACTGCGAGGCCAACCTGCAGGCGCTGTCCCGCCTGCATAAGGCGCATCCGGATCGCATCGAACTGGTCATTGTGGCGACGGACCCCATCGCTGCCCGCGACTCGATCGCGCAACGTCTGCACCGTGCGGGGATGGACGGGTTCCAGGCTCGCGCCTATGCGGAGGACGTACCGGACCATCTCAACTACCTGCTCGATCCGACCTGGGGCGGAGAGATGCCACATGTCCTCGTGGTCCGCTCCGACGGCAGCCGACGTGGCATCAGCGGGCTGCTCAATGCGACCGTGCTGCAGCAACTGGAGCCCTGATACCGCCGGCTTGAGGCCACGCTTCGCGGATTCATCACCTTGAGTCAGTAAAGTACCCCGAGTCCCTCGTCGTCACCCGGATATGCGCACGCGCGCAGGGAGGAGATGCGGTGAAAGGGATCTACAAGCGGTTTGAGATCGTCGCCATCTGCGTGACCCTCGCATGGTCGGTGGGTGCACACGCCCAGGACGATACTGATACCAAGGGCGGCTCCTACGATAGCAACCGGATCCTTGGCATTGGCCTGCAACGCCTGCCGGCGTGGCCGGGAGCCGAGAATTCCCGGAATGTGGTGGTTCCCTTCGTCCATCTCGAGCTTCCATGGCACATCACCCTGTCGACTTACGATGGCGCGACCGTGGATTTCATTCATTCGGATGGATGGCATGGCGGGCTGTACGCCAACTTTACGTGGGGGCGTGATCGCTCGGAGCTGCATCCGCCGCCGTTGGACGCGATGGATTCCTTTTCCTCGCGCATCAACGCGGGTGGCTACATCGAGCACGACTTCACCAGCTGGCTGAGCGTGGGTACCGATCTGAGTCATGACATCGGGGGCTCGGGCGCTTACTGGCGCGTCTACAGCACCGTAGGCTTGCCGAGCATCTGGTACTACATGCATGAATTTGAATTGCAGTGGCAGGGCACGAACGGCGCAGCCATGCGCCGTAACTTCGGCGTGACGCCAGTGCAGGCGCAAGCGCTGGGGGTGGACCCTTGGCAGCCCGGCGCCGGCTCGCAGGAGGCTGTCATCCAGTACTCCGCCTTCATGCCCACCAGCCTGCACACCGGCTTCGCGCTGTCGATCAACTATGCCCGCCTGATCGGCTCGGCAGGCGACAGTCCTCTGGTGCGCAAGTATGGCTCGCCAAACCAGCTCACCAGCACGCTGGCGTTTGTCTATCGATTCCTCTGACGGGCGATCGATCGGGGGCGTGCAGTGACATGTACCGCGCGCCCATCGATCAGCGGCGCAATGCATCACGCCAGAGACTAACTTTGAGACGTGACGATCGGCACCTTGCGCCCAACCTTGCTCCTCATTGAGCCTACGCTGGTGCAATGAAGGAGCATTGACGTGCCATCCGTATGGAGTCTGATTGCCACGGCAGGCTTGGCCACCGCGCCTTCCCCTGCCTACGAGGTGCCCACGGTTTTCGAAGCCGGGCATTTTTTCGCCACCCCTGAGACCGAATCGGGAGAGCACCTCAAGCTCCTCGTCGATACGGGTGGCGGTGGCGTCGATGGACTGTATTTGCTGAGGCAGGCAGTCGCCGCGCGCCTGAAATTGAAAGCCGGCCATTGCGTATTCGATGGCGGCGACGTGCCCACGGCGACCCTCCCAACCTACAAGCAAGCACGCGGCATTCCCGGGCCCACCAGCAGGTGCTCCGGGGCGATGACTTACGATGATGCACACCCCATCAGCTCAGCGGACGGATTGCTTGGCTCGAGCTATCTCGACGGTCGGATCTGGACGTTTGATTACCCGTCGAAGAAGCTGATCCTTCAGAGTGAGGACTGGACGCCGACGCAGGACCTTCACGCATTTACGTTGGGCTTCCAGAAGGATGCAAACGGCGGCAAGTTGAGAGCCTTTCCACGCGTGGAGATTCGCGTGGACGGCCAGCTGCTCGACATGCTGCTGGACACCGGCGCCACGGCTGCCCCCAGTGAGTCGGGACAGCGGGTTACCGGCACGCCGACCGTCAACGGCTTTGGCGTGACCAGCTACATCACGCGAAGCCAACTGGAACGCTGGCATTCGGCGCACCCCGAGTGGCGTTGGGTCGAGAACGGCGACAAGCTGTTTCCCCGCTCCGGATCACGCATGATTGAAGTGCCGCTGGTGGAAATCGCGGGCTGGTCGGTCGGCCCCGTGTGGTTCACCGAGCGGCCGGACACAAACTTCCACGAGATGATGGCGTCGATCATGGACAAGCCTCCGGAAGGCGCTGTGGGCGGCAACGTGCTCCACCAATTTGTGATGACGATCGACTATCCCGGGGGCATGGCGTATTTCGGCTGCTCGCTCGATTGCCGCGTCATACCTTCCGCCTCGATCCATTGATGGCGAGTGGGATGGCGCCTGGAACGACAATGGCGACCATCATTCGGAATGTCGCAGCCAACTGTCTGAGTCACCGGTCGGCGCGGACCTGGATGTCCCGGACGGGCGATCGCTGACGCAGGCGGTTGCGCCGCCGAACGGCGCTTTTTCGTATTTTCAAGCACTTGCATGCAAGCAAGCTGCTGACCGGGCTGTGAGAAACCCCAGCGCCCAGAGGCAGGCCAGCCCGCTGGCACCGCCAAAGGCAGCGTTATATAGTCAAATATATAGCGGTGGTGACGCCCCCCGGGTCGCGGCCAACGCCCTGAGCACGTTTGATCCTCCCTCGCTTTTCGCTCGCGCTTTTCGCGCATTAGCGCTGCAAGTGACAGCAGATTTTTTTGCATCCAGGCCAAAGGGAACGTCATGCCCAAGAAGCTCGTTGCGTTGGTGGCCGTATCCGTACTTTCGCTGCTGGGCTCGCCGGCACGCGCAAGCGATTCCAGTTTCAACGACATCTTCGACAACGGTCACGTCGACGGTGAGCTTCGGGCTTACGACTTCAGCCGTTTGTACGACACCAATGCGACACCGGATGCTCATGCCTTCTCCCTGGCGGCATTGATCAATGCCAACACGGCCCCGTTTCTCGGCGGCTTCAGCATTGGCGGTTCGTTCGCCGTGGCGTCGTCACTGAACACACAATCGGACAACCCGGCCAAGATCGACGTGTCCCTGATGGGTCCTTATTCGTCGATCGGCGCTTTCAGCCAGGCCTACGCGCAATTCGCCAATCACTGGATACAGGTGCGCGGCGGTTACCAGTATCTCAGCACGCCGTGGATGGGTAACAACGATTCGCGCGTCATCCCGTCCTCCTACAACGCCATCAGTACCATCGTCACGCCAGCGACCGGCTGGAACCTCATCGGCATTCGGCAGTTCACGTGGAAGAGCCGCACGTCGACCGGCATGTATGCGGACAATCTGTACTACCCGTCGATCTACCATGGCGACGAGATGTACGGTAACAACGGCTCGTTGCCGGCCACGGCGCCGAAGGCCGAAGGCACCTGGGCTGGGGGTGTGACGTACACCAGCGACAGCCTCAAGGGTGAAGCGTGGTACTACGACTTCATCGATTTTGCCCGCATGGCGTACCTCGTTGGAACCTATACGCTGCATACGGAAACGCACTTCAACCCGTTCATATCGGCGCAGTACGTCAACCAGAACAGCAGCGACGGCAACATCCTTGTCGATACGCACACCAAACTGTTTGGTGTCGCCGGTTCCAAGGTGAGCAGCGAGGCCTGGGGTATCGATCTTGGAACGTCCATCTACGACGGCAAGATCGACATTGCGTACAACAAGCTCGAGCATCAGTCCGGCGCGGTCGGCAACGGTGCGCTCATTTCGCCCTACACCACCAACTACGCGACGGACCCACTGTTCACCACGTCGATGATCCGCGGCCTGGTGGAGCAAGGCCCGGGCTATGCATGGAAAGCGCGCGCGTCCTACTACTTCTTCCAGAAGCAGTTGCAGCTGGTCGCCGCCTACGCCCAATACGACACCGAGCTGCGCGGCAACAGCCACAACGTGTACTTCGACATCATCTACAACGCGGACCAGTGGCTGAAGGGCCTGACGATACGCAATCGCTGGGAGCGCTCCGTTGGCGGCGCCAACAATCTCAACCCCGGCAACGAACCGTTTACCTACAACCGGTTGATGATCACCTACAAGTTCTGACATCGCCTGTGGCGCCGCCGCTCGCACGGGCGGCGGGCGAGGCCTCAGTCCATCGTGCCGATGATGATGCTCGAGGCCTTGATGATGGCCAGCACCTCCACCCCTTCGGCGAGCGCGAGCGCCTCCGTGCTCGCGTTGGTGATGGTGGCCACCACCACGTTGCCGCCCTGCAACTGGATGGAGACCTCGGCGTTCACGGCGCCGCGGACGACCTTGCTTACCTTGCCGGCGAGTTGATTGCGCGCGGAAAGGCGCAGGCCTTCGCCGGGCAATCCGATAAGCACGGAGGAGGCCTTGATCAGGGCCATCGCCTCCTTGCCGGGCGCGAGGCCAAGCGTGCGGGTGCTGTCGCGGGTAACCGTCGCGACAATCCGCTGCCCACCCTGGATTTCGAGGTGGATAAGGTCGTTGACCGAGCCGGGTTCCACCGCCACGACGGCGCCGACGAGCTGATTGCGTGCACTGGTGCGTATCATGAGTCGCTTCACGAGTTCGAGCTCCCCCATCGCGGCCTGTTGAGGCCCGCCCAATTGTCGGATGAACTGCTGGTGCGCCGTCTCCATGGCGCGGTAAACCTCGATAAGGCGCCTGGCGCGATCGGTCAACTGCGTGCCGCCACCGCGACGACCGCCTACGGCGCGCGATACCAGCGGTTCACCGGCCAGGTTGTTCATCGCCTCGACGGCGTCCCACGCGCCCTTGTAGCTCATGCCCACGGCACGCGCTGCGGCGGAGATGGAGCCCGATTCCCCGATCCTGGCCAGCAGCTCGATGCGCTCGCGACCGCCCAGGAAGTGTCCGTCCACCTCGATGGAAAGCGTGCCTTTGAGCCCGAGCATGCAAACGGCCTTCCCTCGCTGAGATGGCGTGAAGTGTAAGCCCGCCCGCTGGCCGATGGAGCACGACATCGCGTTGGCGAGGCGGCAAGGCAGCCCGGTGGCATCCCTGTGACTGCGACTCGCGTCAGCGTGCGCGTCGAGCTTGGCGCCCCTTGGCGCAAGGTGACGGGTGCCATTGGCGGCCCATCCCAGGCGCGGCAAGCGCTTCAGCCAGCAACGGCGGAAGCGCTCGCGTCAGCGCCGGTTTGTCAGCGCGACCCAAGCGGCGAGGCAAGCCAGTTTTTGCTCCTTCCGCCAGGGCTTGCCCCTGGCGGGACGCAGCTTCCTCAGGCGCGCCGCGATGTCGATCGAGGACATGCCGAGCGTCGTGACAGCCAGGTCAGGCAGGGACTTTTCATCCAGCTCGACCAGATCGATCCTGCATTGGCGTGCGGCAAAGCGCAGCGCGTCGCGTACGGCCAGATTCTCGGCGACCGGCACATGTTGCGCCCAGGCCAGGCTGTACCCGAGAAGGTCGGTAATCCAACCGGCGCGATTCACCAACAACGCGGCGACGGCCGGCTTGGAGCCGGGCGCCTCCAGTTGCCGGAGCATGGCGTGCAGGTTGCCCGCCGCCATCTGATCCTGGCGGCGGCGGCCCTCCGCCACGATCGCCATCGCTTCGTCGCTCGCCCGGCCTTCCGGGCTGCGCGGCATGTCTGCCGCCATGCGATACGGTTCGAGGGAAAGGCGGTCCTCGTCGTCGCAGGTAGGCAGCCTGGTGGACAGCAGGACGCGTGGCACACCTTCCGCAACGGCGACGCCGACCGCCACGGCGCCTCCCTTGCGCGCGCGCAGGCCGAGGCCTGACATCCACTGAGGGCTGATGTGTGTGGTCGCCATGGAAGTTGCTCGAGGCTTCGACCGGATTGACGACCTTAACCGTGCGGGCGTGATATAGGCGTCCATCGTGGGCACTGAACGCCCGGATGGCGACACGGCGGCCACCTTCAACCAGTCGCGCGGGGATCCATGCATCCATCCGAACAAAGGACATGGGCCGGCATCCTCGGCGCGATAGGCGCGTTCGGCTTTTTCCTGGGGGACCAGGGCCTGTATTTCGCTGCGGTGAGCGGCGCGGAGTTCCAGGCTCACCTGCGCGAGATCGTGGTGGCCGCGCCGACCTGGCGCGTGCTGCTCGGCGCGGGCATCGCGCCCTGGTGCACGCTGCTTTATCTGTTCGGCTTCTGGCATGTGTACCTCAACATCCGCGACCGCCAGCCGCGACTCGGGGCTGCGATCGCCCTCGCCATGACGATGATCTATCTGTTCGGGTCCAGCTATCACGTGTACTGGGCGGCCAAGGCGCTTTCCATGAAGGCCGTCGCCGCAGCGAGGCCAATGGCGCCACCGGCGTTGATGACGCTCTACGCGCAGATTCACGACTTCGGCGCGCGGCTCTATCTGGGAGCCGAGGTGTTTTCCTATGTAGGCCTTTTGGCGCTGCCGCTGTTGATTGCACTAAGGCGCACTGCTTATCCGCGCTGGATGGCGCTGTTCACGCCTGCGGCGCCGGCGCTTCTGATTCAAACCTTCGCCACCGCCATTCCGGCGCCGTTGGGTTCGGTGCTCGTCGGCGGTTCGATCAACCTGTCGTTCTTGCTGTTCTTCATCATGTCTGTCGTCACCACGCGATCGGCGGATTCGGCGATCAAGGTTATGGATGGGATGGCATCAGCGCGCTAAGCGTGAGTCTCTCGCTGGCCCGACGCTCCGGCAGATACGTCACGCTCCGTCGCTTATCCACAACCACGGCGATGTGCGCGAGCGAACTCTCTTGCACGAGTCGCTTCTTGGCATCGACGCGATCCCTCGACCGAATACGCCGGCGTCAACGCGGCGTGGATATCTTGTGGTCTCGATGGTGCCTTCGCGCGATGCAAACGAAACCCGTCAATTTCCCGTGAATTTTCATCGTCTACGCAACGCATGAGCACGGCACGCTGATGCGCCGGATATACTGCGAGGCATAGCCGTGGACATCTCACCAAGGGCGCCACGACTCACGCACAAGACTGCGTAGGAGAAGTCGGCATGGGTGGGAATGATGTCGCGAAGGCTCCCAAGGTGCTGGTGGTCGATGATGGGCTCGACAACCAGCTGATGCTGTCGGAATTGCTCAAGCCGCTCTATACCGTCGAACTGGCGGACAACGGGGAGGAGGCGCTGCGCGTGGCGACTGGCCGCGAGCGACCGGACATCATCCTGCTCGATGTCGTGATGCCTGGCATGTCCGGCTTCGACGTGTGCAAGCAGCTCAAGGTGAACCCGGCCACGAAGGACATCCCCATCATCTTCCTCACCACGCTCAATGCGATGGAAGACGAAACACGCGGACTGATCCTCGGCGCCGTCGACTACATCACCAAGCCGTTCAACCCGACGGTGGTGCTGGTGCGCATCGCTAACCACCTTCGCCTCAAGGCATCGGGCGATTTCCTCCGCGACAAGAATGTCTTTCTCGAGCAGGAAGTGGCGCGTCGCACGGCGGAGGTGACGGCGGTGCAGGAAGTCACCATTCATGCGCTCGCCTCGCTGGCCGAGACTCGGGACAACGAAACGGGCAACCACATCCGGCGAACGCAGTACTACGTGAAGGCGCTTGCCGATCACCTGAAGGATCATCCACGCTTCGCCGGTGAGCTTGACCCCAGCACGCGCGAGCTGCTTTTCCATTCAGCGCCCTTGCACGACATCGGCAAGGTGGGCATTCCCGACGCCATCCTGCTCAAGCCCGGTCGCCTGACGCCCGAACAATACGAGGTGATGAAGACGCATACCACCTTGGGGCGCGACGCGATCCAGCGTGCGGAGGATGGGCTTGGCAAGGACGTGCCCTTCCTGAAGGTCGCCAAGGAGATGGCCTACTGCCACCAGGAGCGATGGAACGGCAGCGGCTATCCAAATGCGCTGGTGGGAGAAGCGATTCCGCTATCGGCGCGCCTGATGGCCGTCGCCGATGTGTACGACGCGCTGAGAAGCGCACGCGTCTACAAGAAGGCCATGCCACATGAGGAGGCCGCCGCGCGGATCGTGGCCAGTCGTGGCATCGACTTCGACCCCGACATCGTCGATGCCTTTGTCGAGCTGCAGGGTACCTTCCAAGCCATTGCACGACGTTTTGTCGACCATGATCCGCAAGAGCGGGAGAACACCGTCGACTGATGCTGTAGCCCGGCCACAGGGGAGTCACACCTCACCATGAGCGCCCTGCTCGATCGCCTGCAACGCTGGACACTGCTCCTCCGCCTTCAGGTCGGCTTTGGCGGCATCCTGCTGTTGGCCGTGCTACTCGGGATGTTCAGCCTGAACACCTTGCGCCAGCAGCGTGACCAGATCAGCCAGCTCTATGAGCAGGATGTGGTCGGCCTGGCCCACATTGAGGCAGCCCGGGCGGCGCTCGCGGACATCGGGCAGAACCTTCGCGAAGCCGTATTGCTGAACGCGGGCCCGGAGCGGAGCGAGGCCTTGCGCAACCTGGCCGACGCCGAGGCCCTCACGCGACAGGAAGTCGAGCTCACGCGCGCGCATATCTATCGCGACGCGATCAAGCGCAGCCTTTCCGATTTCGACGTGGCGTTCAGCGCCTACAAGCAGCAGATCGATCAGGTGCTGTCCGCGCTTGATACGGCCACCGCAGCCGGCAGCGATCGGGACGCCCCTACGCTGCTGATGTCGCCCGAATTTCGACATGCCGACGCGACCGCCAAGGATCTCCTCGCCCACGTCGAGCAGATGAAGCGCGAGGGCGCGGATGAGGAGGTGAAGCTGGCCACCGCCCGCTTCCAGAAGGCGACGCGGACCACCGTGTGGATGCTGGCGCTGGGGGTATGCGCCGGAGTGTTGTTCGGTTATCTGGTCAGTCTTTCCATCCGGCGGCCAGCCATCAGGCTGGGGGCCACCCTGAACGCACTCGGCTCCGGCCGCCTGGACGTCGAGGTGCCCTATACGGATTATCCCAACGAGCCGGGCGACCTTGCCCGGGCCATCAGCAGCTTGCAGCAGGAGGCCAGGCGCGCCGCGGATGGTCGGTGGATAAAGACCCATGTCGCGGCGATCGCCGCCGACATGCAGTCGGTGTCGGATCCGGCCGGATTGGCGAACCGCTTCCTGTCGGCCATTGCCTCGTTACTTCCGGTCGGTTGCGGCGCGTTCTACAGCCTCGGAGACGAACGGGGGCCGCTGCGCCTGCTTGGTCACTATGCGGCCGAGCATGCCGAGCAGACGATCGCCTTGGGCAAGGGCATTGCCGGGCAATGCGCGGTGGATCGCCGACCGATCACCCTTGCCCAGCCACCCGCCGACTATCTGCGCGTTGCCTCCGGGCTGGGCGCGGCCGCCGCCGCCGAGGTGCTGGTGCTGCCAGTACTGAGAAAGAAGCGGTTGTGGGGCGTGCTCGAGCTCGCCACCCTGTCGACTTTCAGCGCCGCCCAGCGCGATTTGCTCGATGAATTGCTGCCCATGTTCGCCATGAACCTGGAGATCATCCACCGAACGCTGCGCACCAACCAGCTGCTGCACGAGACGCAGCAGCAGGCGCAGAGCCTGAAGCAGCAAACGGCTGAACTCGAGGCGCAGCAGCAAACCATCGAGACGGCCAAGACATGGTACGGGCGCATCATCGAGTCAGCGCCCGACGGCATGATGATCGTCGACCAGCGTGGCGTCATGGTGCTGGTCAACACCAAGCTTGAAGCGATCTTTGGATATGGCCCCGGCGAGCTGGTCGGCGCCCGTGTCGAGAAGCTCGTGCCGGACGCGGCGGCCCTGCATCACCAGAATCTGCGCCGCCAGTTCTTTGACCGGGGCGACAGCCTCGAAATGGGCAACATCGGCGCTGACCTGCACGGCATTCGCAAGGACGGCTCGGAGATCTCGGTGGAGATCGGCCTGTCGTTCCTGCCCGAGCTGGCGGGTCAGGGCCAATCCGTGTGCGCCTCGGTCCGCGATGTGAGCAGCCGGCGCGCCATGGAGGCTGCGTTGCAGCGGAGCGAGGAGCGGCTTCGCGACATCCTGGACCGTGGCCCGGTCGGCGTCGCCATCTCGACGCACGGCCTGCTCCGTTTCGCCAACCCGAAATACGCCGAAACGTTTGGCATCCAGCCCGGCGAGGAAGCCATCCGGCTGTACGTCAACCGCGACGAACGCGACGAGATTGGCAGACTCCTGCTCGAAGGGCAGGTCGTGGCCAGCCGGGAAGTTTGCATGTACGACCGCGAGCAGCGCGAGAGGGACATGCTCGCCACTTACATGCCCATCGACTACGAAGGCGAGCCGGGGATGCTCGGGTGGTTCGTCGACATCACGGAGCGCAAGGCCGCGCAGTTGGCCATCATCCGGGCCAAGGAGATCGCCGAGGAGGCCACGCACGCCAAGAGCGCATTCCTGGCCAACATGAGCCACGAGATCCGGACGCCGATGAACGCCATCATTGGCATGAGTCATCTCGTCCTGCAGACAGACCTGGATGGCCGCCAGCGCAATTACGTCGAGAAGGTGCACCGCTCAGCGGAGAACCTGCTTGGCATCATCAACGACATCCTGGACTTCTCGAAGATCGAAGCCGGCCAGATGGATGTGGAGCACGTCGATTTCCGTCTCGACGACGTGATGGACAACATCGCCAACATCATTGGCTTCCGTGCACAGGAGAAAGGCCTGGAGCTGTTGTTCGAAATGGCGGCGGACCTTCCCGCCGCGCTGATAGGCGATCCCCTTCGTCTCGGCCAGGTGCTGCTCAACCTGGGCAACAACGCGGTGAAATTCACCGAGCAGGGGGTGATCGTCATCGGCGTTGGCGAGGTCAAGCGCGCGGATGACTCGGTCGTGCTTCATTTCTGGGTGAAGGACAGCGGCATCGGCATGAGCGAGGAGCAGCGGTCCCGCATTTTCCAGTCGTTCGTGCAGGGCGACTCGTCCATCACGCGGCGCTATGGCGGCACGGGTCTGGGCCTGGTCATTTCGAAGAAGCTGGTGGAATTGATGGACGGGCGGATCTGGGTCGACAGCGAGGAAGGCCACGGGTCCACCTTCCATTTCGAGGCCCGCTTCCGCGCGCCGCAGGGCGCCAGGCAGGAACGTGCGCCGCTTGCCGCCGAGTTGCGCGACCTGCGCGTGCTGGTGGCGGACGACAATGAGTCCGCCCGCGAGGTCCTTTCGGCGATGGCCAATGGGCTTGGCGTGCTTGCCCAGGTGGCTTGCAGCGGCGAAGAGGCCCTGCGGCGAGTTGCCGACGCCGAGAGCGAGGGCCGTCCCTACCAGGTGCTGCTGATGGACTGGAAGATGCCGGTCATGGACGGAGTGGAGGCTGTCCATCGCCTGCAGTCATCTGGCGGCCGCCACACGCCGGCCATCGTGATGGTCACCGCATTCAGTCGCGACGAGGTAATGGAGGAGGTACGCCAGCGTGGTGTCACCCTGAGCAGCGTGCTCACCAAACCGGTGACGCCGTCCATCATGCTCGACGCGCTTGCCAAGGCCGTCGGCAAGACCACCGGGCCGGTGGCGCGCGTGGACAAGCGGCAGGATCGCCAGAACCAGGCCATGGCCGCACTCGCCGGCGCCCGCGTGCTGCTGGTCGAGGACAATGAATTGAACCGGGAACTGGCGCAGCAGTTGTTGCGCAATGCCGAGGTGGAGGTCGTGATGGCCACCAACGGCCAGGAAGCGCTGGAAACGCTGGCGACCGACACCCGCTTCGATGGCGTGCTGATGGACTGCCAGATGCCGGTGATGGACGGCTACGCCACCACCCGCGCCGTTCGGGAGCGTCTCGGCCTGTCCAGGCTGCCGATCCTCGCCATGACGGCCGACGCCATGGCTGGCGATCGGGAGCGCGCCCTCGCCGCAGGCATGAACGATCACATCGCCAAGCCCCTCGATATCGGCGCGATGTTCGCCACCATGGCGCGCTGGATCACGCCGTCCCAAAGTCGTGGGGAGGCGAAGGCCTCCGATCCGGGGCAGGAGCTGGATTTGCCAGGCATCGATCAGCGCAGCGGCGTAGCGCGATGCGCCAACGACATGTCTTTGTATCTGCGCGTGCTCTCGCTGTTTCTCCAGAGCACCACGGACTTCGACCAGTCTTTCCACGCCGCCGAGGCGGATGCCGATACCGGCGCGCCCCGACGCATGGCCCACACCTTGCGAGGTTCCGCCGCCAATATCGGCGCCGACGCGGTGGCGGTAGTCGCCAGCGCGCTGGAGGACGCGTGCGAATCGAATGCGCCGCGTGAACGAATAGAGGAATTGTTGGCCAAAGTGATGGAGGCGCTCCATCCGGTACGCGAAGGCCTGGCCAAGCTGCATGCCGCTGGCGTACTGCCTGAACCGCGCTCGCGGCGACAAGGCTGAGATGCTCGATTCGGCTTTCGTCATCAGCAACGCTTTCGTCAAGCGCGGGTGAACACAACGATATCGACTGCCGCACAATCTCTGCTGTGCTCGCGTTGCGTCGTTCTGCGGCGGAGCAAAGCGCCACAGCGCGGGAGCACCAGGCTTCAGGAAAACGACAGGCGCCGCCCGTTCAAGCGCGAGCTCGACCCGGAGCGAGGTCAGTCACGGTTTCGTCATGCCCTTCGGCACCAGAATGATCGCGTCGCCCATTTCGCATACGGGAAGTCGACGTCCATGCACACTTTCTCCGAAGATGTCATGGTCGGTTTGCTTGGCCTGATAACGATCGCCAATCCACTCACCAGCGCCACTGTGTTGTTGGCGCTTACCGGGCGCTTTCCCGAGAAAGAGCGCAATCGGCAGATCTTCCGCGCCACCATTTACGTGATGGTCGTGCTGTTGCTGTGCTTCTATGCCGGCAGGGCCATCATGAGCGTGTTCGGCATTTCCATACCCGGGTTGCGGCTGGCCGGCGGCATGATCGTGGCGTATATCGGCTTCGGCATGCTCTTCCCGCCGGCCCGCGCTGGCGAGGACGAAGTGCAGGCGGAGATGGCTGGCGATTCGCCGTCGACGCCAGTGCGTGACATCGCGTTCGTCCCGCTGACCATGCCCTGCACCACCGGGCCGGGCACGATCGCCTTCATCATCAGCGCCGCGTCGAGCATTCCCGAGCGCAATCTCACATACAACGTCCACCTGGCGGTGATCACGATCACCGTCCTGTTCGGGCTGGTCTTCTGGCTGTGCCTGCGCGGCGCGAGCCCGATCCTGCGACTGTTCGGCGAAAACGGCGTGGATGCGATGGCGCGCGTGATGGGCTTTCTGCTCGTGTGCATCGGTGTGCAGTTCGCCATCAACGGCATTTACGACCTGCTGAATGCGTGGGGCATCATCGCGCGCTGAGCGAGGTCGCGCCTGCAGCGACCGGCGCACGGTTTATAATTGCGTTTTTTCAGCGCGGTAACTTGCCATGCCCATGTCCGATATCCCCGCCTGCCCGCAATGCGGCATGGAGAACACGTACCCGGATGGCGACAACTACATCTGTCCGGACTGCGGTCACGAGTGGCCGCAGGTTGCCGCGCGGACCGAGGACGCCGAGATGGTCGTGCGCGACGTCAACGGCAACGTGCTCAACACCGGCGACACTGTGGTGGTGATCAAGGACCTGAAGGTCAAAGGCTCTTCCATCCCGCTCAAGCAGGGCACGGTGATCCGCAATATCCGCCTCGTCGACGGTGACCCCGAACACATCGAAGGCCACTCCGACAAGATCAAGGGGCTGGTGCTGAAGGTGTGCTTCCTCAAGAAGGCGTGATGCAGGCGAATCGCGCTGGGAGAGGCGCCGCCATCAGCCGGTGGCGAGCGCCTTGCGCACGGCTTCCACGAAGGTCGGGTCGAGCCGCCCGATGATCGAAGTGCGGGCGATGATGCGACCATCCGGATCGAGCAGGATCAGCTCGGTGGAGTGGTTGTAGTCGCCATCGGGCAACTGCCGGTATTGCAGGCCCAGCAGTGCTGACAGGGCGCGCACATCCTGCGAATCCCCGCGGGCCAGCGTCCAGTGCGGAGCGTCCAGCTGCCGCTTGTCGGCATAGCGACGCAAGGCTTCCACGCTGTCACGCGCAGGATCGAAGCTCACCGCCAGCAGATCCAGCTTGTCGCGCGCAGGCTCGTCGATGGCCTTGCGAGTGAGCTTCATGGTGTCCACGGTCATCGGACACACCATGGTGCACGAGGTGTAGAACATCGTCACCAGTTGTACCCGCCCGCGTCGTTCCGATAGCGGCCAGCTGTGTCCCTGCTGATCGGTGAGTTTGACGCCCAGCTGGTAGATCGAATCACTCGGCAGCGGCGCCGCGGCGAACGCCGGGGCGAGCAACAGCAGGGACAGGCAAGCGATCCACAGGCGCTTCATAGCTTTACCCTCACTTGGGCCTCGCGCAGCGGAAGCCCATGTTGTTTGTGGTGTCCGCAGCCTTCAGGGCCGACAGCATCGCCACTCGCATCAATGTGGCGTAGTTTTCCTTCTCGCGCAGATTGGCGGCGCCGGCGCCGCAGAAGCGCAGCTTGTCAGCGCCATCCTGGTCGCGGTTGTCGCCGCTCACCAGCAGCGCGTTGAAATCGTCCACCCATTCCCAGATCAGCCCATTGAGGTCGCGCACGCCGTGAACATCCGGATCGCCCCCGACCAGGGGGAGCGCGGTGTTGGACGGTCGCGTGTACCAGCTGAGTATCCGATCTCGCCAGGCGGGATCGCCGCGGGCATCGGGGCGGTGTGCGTCGGCCGCGGCCGCGAACTCCCACTCATACCAGGTCGGTAGCCGCGCCTGCTCACTCTGGCAAAAGGCTTGCGCAGCGAACCAGCTGACCCGGGTTACCGGTTGCCGCGGCAGCGCATCGGCGCCCAGCGTGTCGGGGCTGGCCCAATGTGAGAGGTATTGGCCATCGGCGAACACCGAGGCCACGCGGTCGCGCCGCCACTCCGGATGCGCGGTGACGAACGCCAGGAACTCGGCGTTGGTCACCGGCTCGGTGCGCAAGCGGAACGGCGCGATCTGTGCGGGCGCGGTCTTGTTGTCGGCGGCGATCACACTGGCGAAGCTGCCGCCGGGCAAGGGCACGTAGTTCGCCGCCAGCGACGGCGCCGCCGCGCCCAAGCCCACGATCAACCACGCCCAACGCATCACGAACGTTCCCATCAGTGTCCTGCGGCGGGAGCCGGCGGCCCCGCAGCTCGTACCTTGGCCACCTCTTCCTTGCTGATCTGCCCACCCGGGTTACCCCAGCTGTTCAGTACGAAAGTGAGGATGTTGGCCACTTCGTCGTCGGTGAGCTGGCCCATCGGCGGCATCACCGAGTCGTAGTCCTTGCCGTTGACGGTAATCTTCCCGGTATGGCCGTGCAGCGGAATGCCGATCAGGTCTTCCTTGCTCAGCTTGGCCAGGAAATCCGATTTCGCCAGCGGCGGGAACACGCCCTCCAGACCCTCGCCATTGGCCTGGTGACAGACCGAGCAGGTGCCGGTAAACAGCTGCTTGCCGGCGGCGATCTGTTCGTCCTTGCTCAGCGTGCCGGTGGCGTGCGCCTGGGCGGCGACGGCCACCGCCTGCAGGTTCGGTTCGGCGCGATCACCCAGGTACACCGCGTCCACTTCCTTGCCCGAATAGATCGCCTTGTTCTCCGGCCCGTCCACCTTGAGGATGCCCAACGCGCCCTTGTTGAAGGCGCGGAAGATCGAGTGGTCGACCAGCACGTAGCTGCCCGGTACGCGCACATGGAACTCGGCCATCATCGCGCCGCCGGCAGGGATCAGCGTGGTCTGCACATTTTCCTGCGCGTGCTTGCCACCTTCGTAGTAGACCTTGTCGAAGATCGCTCCGATCACGTGGAAGCTCGACACCAGGTTCGGGCCGCCGTTGCCGACGAACAGACGCACCGACTCGCCGACCTTGGCGGTCAGCGCGTTGTCACCGGTGAGTGATCCCTCGTGGCCGTTGAACAGCACGTAGGTCGGATGCTCGTCGATGGCCTTGTCCATGTCGAATGGCTGGTGGCCTTTCTCGCGGTACTTGCCGGTGGTGTAGAAGTCACCCTGCATGATGTAGTACTCGTGATCGACCTTCGGCAGGCCTTCCGGCGGCTCGATCAGGATCAGGCCGTACATGCCGTTGCCGATATGCATGCCCACCGGCGCGGTCGCGCAGTGGTAGACGAAGATGCCGGGATTGAGCGCCTTGAAGGTGAACTGGCTCTCGTGGCCCGGCGCGGTGAAGCTCGACGCGGCGCCGCCACCGGGACCGGTGACACCATGCAAGTCGATGTTGTGCGGCATCTTGCTGGTCGGCGAGTTCTTCAGATGGAACTCCACCGTGTCGCCCTGGCGCACGCGGATGAAGCTGCCGGGCGTGGTGCCGCCGAAGGTCCAATAGGTGTAGGTGACGCCTTCGGAGATCTCCATGTCTTTCTCGATCACTTCGAGATCGACAATGACCTTGGCCGGATAATTTCGATTGATCGGCGGCGGCACGTTCGGCGGCACGCCGAGTACGGCATGGATGGGCTCGCCCTGCGGCGGGCCGAAATCGCCCGGCGTGGTTGAAGCCTGGGAGGCCGAAGCCTGGGTCTGGCCCGCCGCGGCCGGCGTCGCCGCATCGCCCGCAGGTTTGCCCGAACAGGCGGCCAACGCCAGAACGCACCCAAACGACAGGATGGTCGTAAGCAGTTTCATGGTGGTATCCCCTTTCGGCGCAACAGTCGCGCCGGCCGGGGCATTCCCGATAGGCGTCGACGACGAGAATGCGGCTAATCAAAAATCAGCTTGTCACGCCTACCGTGAGTAACCCGTCAACATTCAGCGACTAGACTGGCGGCGGCATCCATGGGTCGACCGCGGACGGCAAGGCCCGTGCACCACTGGTTTTAGCGCGCACCTGGCCGGCGCGCTCCAGGTATGAATGGCGCTGTCGAAGCCCTTCCGGCGGACTGCCATTGGGTCAGTCATGTCACGTCTCTACGGCGCCACCGTTGCCGCCACAAAAAAACGGGCGCCGAAGCGCCCGTTCTTCCTTCCCACCGGGTGGGTCGCGATCAGATCGCGTAGTACATCTGGAATTCCAGCGGATGGGTGCTGGCGCGGTACGCGGTGACTTCCTTCATCTTCAGCTCGATGTACGCATCGATGAAGTCGTCGGTGAACACGCCACCGGCCTTGAGGAAGTCGCGGTCCTTGTCCAGCGATTCCAGCGCCTGGTCGAGGCTGGAGCACACCTGCGGAATGTTCTTCTCTTCTTCCGGCGGCAGGTCGTACAGGTCCTTGTCGGCCGGCGCGCCCGGGTCGATCTTGTTGATGATGCCGTCGAGGCCGGCCATCATCAGCGCGGTGAACACCAGGTAGCCGGAGTTCATCGGGTCGGGGAAGCGCACTTCGATGCGGCGGCCCTTCGGACTCGACACGTACGGAATGCGGCAGCTGGCCGAGCGGTTGCGGGCCGAGTAGGCCAGCATCACCGGCGCTTCGAAGCCCGGCACCAGGCGCTTGTAGCTGTTGGTGGTGGAGTTGGCGAACGCGTTGATCGCCTTGGCGTGCTTGAAGATGCCGCCGATGTACCACAGCGCGGTCTGCGACAGGCCGCCGTACAGGTCACCCGCGAACAGGTTGTTGCCGTCCTTCGACAGCGACTGGTGCACGTGCATGCCGCTGCCGTTGTCGCCGACGATCGGCTTGGGCATGAAGGTGACCGTCTTGCCGTTCTGGTGGGCGACGTTCTTGATGACGTACTTCATGGTCATCAGTTCGTCGGCCTTCTTCACCAGCGTGTTGAAGCGCGTGCCGATTTCGCACTGGCCGGCATTGGCCACTTCGTGGTGGTGCACTTCAACGACCTGGCCCAGCGACTCCAGCACCTTGCACATGTCGGCGCGCAGGTCGCCCAGCGAGTCGACCGGGCTGACCGGGAAGTAGCCGCCCTTCACGCCCGGACGGTGACCGGTGTTGTTGTCCTCGTACTTGTAGCGCGAGCTCCACGCGGCTTCCTCGGAGCCGATTTCGTAGAACACGCGGCCCATGTCGTTCTGCCAGCGCACCGAGTCGAAGATGAAGAATTCCGGCTCCGGACCGAAGAAGGCGGTGTCGGCGATGCCGGTCGACTTCAGGAACGCTTCGCCGCGCTTGGCGATGGAGCGCGGGTCGCGGCCATAGGCCTGCATGGTCGACGGCTCGAGCACGTCGCAGTGCAGGACCATCTGGGTGTGCGAGCTGAACGGATCGATGTAAGCGGTTTCCGGATCCGGCATCAGGATCATGTCGGACTCGTTGATGCCCTTCCAGCCGGAGATCGACGAGCCGTCGAACATCTTGCCGTCCTCGAAGGTGCCCTCGTCGATAGCGTGGGCCGGGAACGTGGTGTGGTGGTGCTTGCCGAGCATGTCGGCGAAGCGGAAGTCGACGAATTCGACTTCGTGTTCCTGGATCAGATCGAGCACTTTCTGGACGGCGGACGACATGGACAACCTCGGCGGGCTAATAGATGAGGAAAACGACAAGCGTCTGAGCAAGGCTTGTGCCAAGCTGACGGTTCTTTGTACATCAACAAGTTAGGCTATCACGGACGATCGTGGAGCAAATGTGTTGCACGATCATGAAGCGTACACTAGCACCATGATGGTGCAATACACTTCATGCTCGCCTTTGATGCGCAAGCAGAAATCCAGCGTCGTCCTGGCAAGCCCCCGAAGGCGCTGAATCACTGCTTCGCTGGGGATGACAGGATCAAAGGCGCACAACCCTCCGGCTGCGCCCCAAAAACGCCACTCAAGTCCCCTAAGCTATGCCGCTTTGCGCCGGCATGGAACCGGCGCCGGCCAACTTTCTGGAGATTTCGTGAGCGACCTGATCAACGTCATCCTGCTCGGCATCGTCGAGGGCATCACCGAGTTCCTGCCCATCTCCAGCACGGGCCACCTGCTGATCGCCGAGAAGTTCGGGCTCGGCGCGCGCTCGGACCTGTTCAACGTGGGTATCCAGGCCGGCGCCATCCTCGCGGTGACCTTCATCTACTGGAACCGCATCTGGCAGTTGTTCACCCAGTGGCGGGACCCGGCCAACCGCGACTACCTGGCCAAGCTCATCGTGGCCTTCCTGATCACGGCGGTGCTCGGCTTCATTGCAGTGAAGCTCGGCTTCAAGCTGCCCGAGGCGGTGACGCCGGTGGCGTGGGCGCTGGTGATCGGCGGCGTGTGGATGCTCGCGGCCGAACGCCTGGCCGCACGCCAGCCCGATCGCAGCGAGGTGACCTGGCGCGTGGCGATCCTGGTTGGCATCGCGCAGATGATCGCCGGCATCTTCCCGGGCACGTCGCGTTCGGCCGCCACCATCTTCACGGCCATGCTGGCCGGCACCAGCAACCGCGCAGCGGCCACCGAGTTCGCCTTCCTGGTGGGTATTCCCACCATGTACGCGGCCAGCGGTTACGAGCTGCTCAAGGTGGTCAAGGAAGGCGGCGTGCACGAAGACTGGACGGCGCTGATCGTGGGCTTCCTGGTCTCGGGCATCGTGGGCTTCATCGCGGTGAAGTGGCTGCTGGGCTATATCCGCTCCCACCGTTTCACGCCGTTTGCGATCTATCGCATCGTGCTGGGTATCGCGTTGTTGTTGCTGGTGCCGGCGGGCGCGTGAGCTAACGCGCCCATCTTCGTCGCAGGAGAGCATCTGTGGCGCGACAGCCTGTCGCCTCGGTCTTCGGTTTCGTCGTCCCGGCGTAGGCCGGACGGAGCGCGAAGCGCGGAGAACGCCCGAAGGGCGGCCCCGAAGGGCGGCCCCGAAGGGCGGCCCCGAAGGGGCGAGCGAAGCGAGTCACCCAGTCGCGTCAGTCTCCGGTTGTCGCGTTCCCGCCGGCGTGCCGCCTACGCGGCGGGCGTTTCGATCCCCTGCCGGCGCTCGAGTCACTTTTCTTTGCTGGCCCAAAGAAAAGTAACCCAAAGAAATGGCCTTCAGAGCCAGGGCTCGTGGCGATATGGGGAATAGAGCCTGACGACTGGCGCAAGCCGGATAAGTTACTTGCTACCTCGAACGGTGCGGCTACACCGCAACGCGCCGTTGCCAAGAGGACTTAAAGCAACTCCCTTCTTCGCCTCGCTTCGTGACTTCTCCCTCTCCCCTCCGGGGAGAAGGCCGGGGCATTGCCACTTTCACAGTGACATAGCCACCTCTACGATGGTTAGGGGCGGGTGCTCGCGACAGCGCCGCCTACCTTTCGCAACGGAACGTCATTGCGGAGCGCACTCAGCTTCGCCAACCCTCACGCGCTCAACCGCTCCTGCACCGCAGCCACCGCCGGCTTCTTGTGCTTGCCCGGTTCGTTGGTCTGCTCGAACACCTCGCGTACCCACTCGATGAAGGCCTGCACGCGGGCCGACAGGTGCTTTTTCTGGGGGTAGACGATCCATACCGGCTTGCCGGTGGAGATGGTGTCGGTCATCACCAGCTCGAGCTTGCCGAAGTCGAGCATGCAGGAAGCGATGACGTGGGGGGCCTGGGTGATTCCCAACCCCGATACCACCGCCTGGATCACCGACTCGGCGTCGTTGATCAGCATGTGGGCGTCGATGTCGATCCCGACCTGCCCGCTGGGCGTGTCGAACTGCCACTGCCGCGGGCGGCCGTTGGGCTGAATGTAGTTGATGCAGCGATGGTTCTTCAGGTCTTCGATGCTCTGCGGGGCGCCGTGCCGGGCGAGGTAGTCCGGGGAGGCGATGATTACGTTGCGCAGGTAGCCGATCTTGCGCGCGATCAGGCTGGAATCCTCCAGCGGCCCGACCCGCACCGCGCAGTCGATGCCTTCCTCGTTGAGGTCGTACGGGTAATCGCACATCGACAGCTCGAGCCGGATGTCCGGGTAGCGCTGCTCGAATTCGGCCAGGCGCGGGATCAGCACCGTGCGGCCCACGGAAGCCGGAGCGCCGATGCGCAACTTGCCGGTGGGCTTGCGCGCGGCATAACCGAGCGCCTCGGTGGCCTCGGCGAGATCGGCAAGGATCTCCTTGCAACGCGCATGGAACGAGGCCCCATCGTCGGTCAATCGTAACGATCGGGTCGATCGGAACAGCAGGCGGGCGCCCAGCTGTTCCTCCAGCCGCGACACGGCGCGGCTTACCCCCGAGGGGGTCATGCCCAGTTGGGCGGCGGCAGCGGCGAAGCTCTTGGCCTCGACCACGCGGACAAACGCGGAGATTGCGGCAAAGTCTTCCATAGGCCCGTTTCTTACCTCATTCGTGACTGGCAGTCACTATTGCGTTGCACAAAAAGGTATTTATTGAACTATATCGTACACCTATTCTCTCGAGCCTGTCCGCCGGGGTACCCCGACCCCGATGGGATCATTCTGGGAGCGCGACATGAAAAAACGATGGATCCTCGCCATTCTCACCCTAGCCGTGGTGGGCGGCAGTTGGGCCCTGCTGGGCCATAGCAGCGACACCCACGCCCAGGCCGGCCCACCGCCGCCACCCGCAGTCACCGTGGCCCAGGTGCTGGTGCGCCCGGTCGACGACGCCGACGAATTCACCGGCCGCCTGCAAGCAGTCGACACCATCCAGCTGCGCCCGCGCGTCAGTGGATATGTGGACTCGGTGCACTTCACGGAAGGGGCGATCGTTCGCAAGGGCGACCTGCTCTTCCGCATCGACCCCCGCCCCTACCAGGCCGAAGTCGACCGCCTGAGCGCCAACCTCAGCCAGTCGAAGTCGGAACAGGCGCTGGCCCAGTCCAACGCCGAGCGTGCCGAACGCCTGCTCGAGCAGCACGCCATCGCCAAGGAAGAAGCCGAGCGCGAGGCCACCGCGGCGCAGAGCGCCAAGGCGCAGGTCGCCTCGACCACGGCGGCGCTGGACGCCGCACGACTCAACCTCGGCTTCACCGAAGTCCGTGCGCCGATCGACGGCCGCGTGAGCAATGCACTGGTCACCCCCGGCAACCTGGTCACCAGCAACGATGTGCTGACCAGCGTGGTGAGCATCGACCCGATCTATGCCTACTTCGATGTGGACGAGCACAGCTACCTGAAGTTCGATCGCCTGCGTCGCGAACACGGCGGCTCGCCGGACATCTCGATGGCGCTGGCCGACGAGCAGGGCTTTCCGCACACCGGCCGCGTCGACTTCGTCGACAACCAGTTGCGCGCCGGCAGCGGCACCATCCGCCTGCGCGCGGTGTTCGACAACGCCGATTCGCGCTACACGCCGGGACTGTATGTCCGCATCCAGTTGCGCAGCGACAGCCGTACGCCGCGTGCACTGGTCGACGATCGCGCCATCGCCACCGACCTCGGCAACAAGTTCGTCTACGTGATCGACAAGGACCGCAAGGTGGAATACCGCCGCGTGGTCACCGGTCCGCTGCTCGACGGGCTGCGCGTGGTGACGGAAGGCCTGGACGCCAAGGACACCGTGGTCGTCAGCGGCATCCAGCACGTGCGCCCCGGCGTGGAAGTGAACCCGACCAAGGTGGCGATGGAGACCCGCAGCCTGGATCCGAACAAGCAGATCGCCATGGCGGGTAGCAGCGGTGGGAAGAACGCTGCGCAACAGAAATAACGGCTTTTAGCCCGTCATTCCGGCGCAGGCCGGAATCCAGTAGCGATACCGCATGAAGGTATAGGCACGTATCACGACTGGTTCTGCTGGATCCCGGCCTGCGCCGGGATGACGGGTTGGAAAAGTGAACGGCAAGAAATGAATGCCCTATCTCGTTTGAGAAGAGGGCCAGGGCCGGCTTGTCCCCGCATTTCGCGAACAAGCCTTCCCAAGTCCCCGCCTCGCGCGGGAATGGCGCCAAAGCGCAACAGGACGAACGCAATGAAAATCGCCCAATTCTTCGTGGACAGGCCGATTCTGGCCGGCGTCCTTTCCGTGCTGATCCTCATCGCGGGCAGCATCGCGCTGTTCAAGCTGCCGATCAGCGAATACCCCGAGGTGGTGCCGCCGACCGTCGTCGTGCGCGCCAGCTATCCCGGCGCCAACCCCAAGGTGATCGCCGAGACCGTCGCCACGCCGCTGGAAGAACAGATCAACGGCGTGGAAGGCATGCTGTACACCAGCTCGCAGTCGACCAGCGACGGCGCGATGACGCTCACCGTCACCTTCGCGCTGGGCACCGACCTCGACAACGCGCAGGTGCAGGTGCAGAACCGCGTGTCGCAGGCGCTGCCGCGTCTGCCTGAGGAAGTGCAGCGCCTGGGCGTCACCACCCAGAAGAGCTCGCCCGACCTCACCATGGTGGTGCACCTGATCTCGCCGGATAAGCGCTACGACATGCTCTACCTGTCGAACTACGCGCGCCTGCACATCAAGGACCAGCTCGCGCGTCTCGACGGTGTCGGCGACGTGCAGATCTTCGGCGCGGGCGAGTACAGCATGCGCGTGTGGCTGGACCCTGAGCGCCTGGCGTCGCGCCAGCTCACCACCGGCGACGTGGTGCATGCGATCCAGGAACAGAACGTGGCCGTGGCTGCGGGCGCGCTCAATGCGCCGCCAGGGCCGAACAACTCGGCCTTCCAGCTCAACATCAACACGCAGGGTCGCCTGATCACCGAGGAGGATTTCCTCAACATCATCGTGCGCAAGGATGCCAATGGTTCCTTCACGCACCTGCGCGATGTCGCCCGCGTGGAACTGGGTTCCAACAACTACGCGCTGCGCAGCCTGCTCAACAACCAGCCGGCGGTGGCGCTGCCGATCTTCCAGCGCCCCGGGTCCAACTCGATCCAGATCTCCGACGAAGTCCGCGCCCTGATGGCGGACCTGAAGAAGGACTTCCCGCAGGGCGTGGACTACCAGATCGTCTATGACCCGACCATCTTCGTGCGCGGCTCGATCGAGGCGGTGGTGCACACGTTGTTCGAAGCGATCGCGCTGGTGGTGCTGGTGGTGATCCTGTTCCTGCAGACCTGGCGCGCCTCGATCATCCCGCTGGTGGCGGTGCCCGTGTCACTGATCGGCACCTTCGCGGTGATGCTGCTGGCGGGCTTCTCGCTCAACGCGCTGTCGCTGTTCGGCCTCGTGCTGGCCATCGGCATCGTGGTCGACGACGCGATCGTGGTGGTGGAGAACGTCGAGCGCCACATCGAGCACGGTCTGTCGCCGAAGGAAGCCACGCGCAAGGCGATGAACGAGGTAACCGGGCCCATCGTGGCCACGGCGCTGGTGCTGTGCGCGGTGTTCGTGCCGGCTGCGTTCATCAGCGGCCTCACCGGCGAGTTCTATCGCCAGTTCGCGCTGACCATCGCCATCTCCACGGTGATCTCGGCATTCAACTCGCTGACCCTCAGCCCGGCATTGGCCGCCCTGCTGCTGCAGGAACGTGGCGCCCCGAAGGACAAGCTCAGCCTGTTCATCGACCGCGCGTTCGGCTGGGTGTTCCGCCCGTTCAACCGCCTGTTCGTCAGCGGCGCGAACCGCTACGTCAGTGGCGTGAAGCGCATCCTGCGCTCCAGCTCGATCGCACTGATGATCTACGGCGGTCTTGTTCTGCTTGGCCTGTTCGGATTCGCCCACGTGCCGACCGGTTTCGTGCCGGCGCAGGACAAGCAGTACCTGGTGTCCTTCGCGCAGCTTCCCGATGCCGCTTCGCTCGACCGCACCGAGGATGTCATCCGCCGCATGAGCGATGTCGCGTTGAAGCAGCCGGGCGTGGAAAGTGCGGTGGCGTTCCCGGGCCTGTCGATCAACGGCTTCACCAACAGCACCAACTCCGGCATCGTGTTCGTGACGCTCAAGCCGTTTGAGGAGCGCCGTGACGCCTCGCTGTCGGCCGGAGCCATCACCGCCGCGCTGAACCAGAAGTACGCGGCGATCCAGGATGCCTATATCGCGGTGTTCCCGCCGCCGCCCGTAATGGGGTTGGGCACCATCGGTGGCTTCCGCATGCAGATCGAGGACCGCTCGGATGCCGGCTTCGAGGAGCTGTACAAGCAGACCCAGGGCCTGATCCAGGCCAGCAGCAAGGTGCCCGCGCTGGCCGGCCTGTTCTCCAGCTATCAGGTCAGCGTGCCGCAGGTCGACGCCGACGTGGACCGCGAGAAGGCCAAGGCGGAGGGCATTGACCTGTCCGACGTGTACCAGACCATGACGGCCTACCTCGGCTCGCTCTACGTCAACGACTTCAACCGGTTTGGTCGCACCTACCAGGTCAACGTGTCCGCCGAGCCCGGCTTCCGCCATGAGCCGCAGGACATCCTGCAACTCAAGACGCGCAGCGCGAGCGGCGAGATGGTGCCGCTGGGGTCCTTCCTCACCGTGCGTCAGGGCGTGGGCCCGGATCGCGTGCAGCACTACAACGGCTATCCGACCGCGGAGATCAACGGTGGTCCGGCGCCGGGCTTCAGCAGCGGTCAGGCGCAGGAGGCGATCGAGAAGCTTGCGCACGACAACCTGCCCAACGGCATGTCGTTCGAGTGGACCGAGCTGACCTATCAGCAGATCCTCGCCGGCAATACCGCGGTGCTGGTGTTCCCGTTGTGCGTGCTGCTGGTGTTCCTGGTGCTCGCCTCGCTGTACGAGAGCCTGTTGCTGCCGCTGGCGGTGATCCTGATCGTGCCGATGGTGCTGCTGTCCGCCATCTCGGGCGTGTGGATCTCCGGTGGTGACAACAACATCTTCACCCAGATCGGCCTGATCGTGCTGGTGGGCCTGGCGTGCAAGAACGCGATCCTGATCGTGGAGTTTGCCCGCGAAGCGCAGATCATCGAAGGCATGGACCGCGTGCAGGCCGTGCTGGAAGCCGCTCGCCTGCGACTGCGTCCGATCCTGATGACCTCGTTCGCTTTCATCATGGGCGTGGTGCCGCTGGTGACCTCGCACGGCGCCGGCGCGGAGATGCGCCACGCGATGGGCGTGGCGGTGTTCGCCGGCATGCTGGGCGTCACCTTCTTCGGTCTCATCTTCACTCCGTTGTTCTACGTGCTGGTGCGCGGCTGGGCGGAACGCTCGAGCGAACGCCGCCGCGCCCGCAAGGCCGCGCGCCTCGCGCAGGCCAGCAACCTCATTGAGGAGCATTGATATGTCCTTCTTCAAGAACTTCACCAACGCGCTTCTCCCTCTTCCCTACGGGGAGAGGGCTGGGGTGAGGGGTCAACCTGGCGACTCGCTTTCAGCTGGCGTCGGCTTCATGGACCTGGCCGCAACCACGGCACACGCCTGCCGACCGCTCTCTGCACGCACCAAAGCCAAGCGAGCCACGGCGATCGCCGCCGCCATCATGCTGTCCGGCTGCGTCAGCGTCGGCCCCGACTATCACGCGCCGCAGGAGCAGCCGCTGGCCATGCAGGGCGTCAACGCCACGCACGAGTCCACGGAAGGCTTCCAGGCCGACTGGTGGAAGCAGTTCAACGACCCCACGCTCAATGGGCTGATCCAGCGAGCGGCGGCCAACAGTCCGGACCTGAGGATCGCCTATGCGCGCCTGCGTGAATCGCGCGCGCTGCTGGGCGTGGCCAAGTCGCAGCAGATTCCCGACGTCGAAACGGTCGCCAACTACTCGCGCAGCCGCGGGCAGCAGCCGGGCTTCACCGACCAGCGCACCACCGTCACCAGCTACCAGGCGGGTTTCGACGCCAGCTGGGAAATCGATCTGTTCGGTGGCATCCGCCGTTCGGTGGAGGCGGCCGGCGCCGACGCCGGCGCCAGCGAGGCGTCGTTGCAGGATGCGCAGGTGACGCTGTTTGCCGAGGTGGCCCGCTACTACTTCGACCTGCGCGGCGTGCAGCTGCGCATCGACGTGGCCAACCGCGACATCGAGAACCAGCGCGAGTCGCTGCGCCTGATCCATGCGCGCTCCGACATCGGCACCGGCTCGGAGCAGGACGTGGCCAGCGCCACCGCGCGGCTGAAGTTCGTGGAAGCGCAGCTGCCCACGCTGCAGACACTGGCGCAGAACGACACCGCCCGCCTGGCGGTGCTGCTGGGTGAGCGCCCGGGTGAACTGGACGTCGACCTGTCGCCGCAGGGCTTCAAACCCATCGACGTCGCGCTTGCCATCGGCAACGCAGGCGACGTGCTGGAGCGCCGCCCGGACGTGCGCGTGGCCGAGCGCGAACTCGCCGCCGCCAACGCGCGCATCGGCGTGGCCAAGGCCGACTACTACCCACATATCTCGCTGGGTGGCTTCCTCGGCTTCCTTGCCGGTCGCAGCAACGACTTCGGCGGGCCTGCGTCGCGCGCCTGGTCGATTGCGCCCAGCATCACCTGGTCGGGACTCAACGTGCAGCGCGTGCGCTCCAACGTCCATGCCAGTGAGGCGCGTGCTGACGAGGCGCTGGCCAACTACCAGCGCACCGTGTTGCAGGCGGTCGAAGACGTCGACAACGCGATCGTCGGCTACAACCTGCAGCGCGATCGGGTGCTGAAGCTCGAGGACCAGGTGACCAACAGCCGCCACGCCGCCGACCTCGCGCGCATCCGCTACCAGGAGGGCGCCGCCGACTTCCTGCAGCTGCTGGATGCCGAACGCACCCAGCTCGAGGCCGAGGATTCGCTGGCCGATGCACAGGCCGCGATCAATGTGCGGGCGGTGTCGGTGTACAAGGCGCTGGGGGGTGGCTGGCAGGCCTGCGCCAGCGAGCGTTGCGACCAACTGGCCGCGGCGCCATGAACGCGGTGACGTTTCCGGGGAGGCCGCACCGTCGCCGCGAGGCGCCCGACCCGGAACCGTCGCAACGGGTGGCGCTGGTGAGCGGCGGCAATCGCGGGCTGGGTTTCGAGGTGTCGCGGCAACTGGCGCAGCTGGGCATGACCGTGCTGCTCGGCGCCCGCAGGCCTTTGGCCGGTGAGAAGGCCGCCCGGCAACTGCGCCGCGAAGGTGGTGCGGTGATCCCGGTGAAGCTCGACGTCACCTTGACGCGGGATATCGAGGAGCTGGTCGCGCGCATCGATGCCGACTACGGCCGGCTCGACATCCTGGTCAACAACGCCGGCGCGTATTTCGACATCGACAGCCAGGCCTCTTCGGTGGACCTGGGCATCGTGCGCCAGGCGCTGGAAACCAACCTGCTCGGCGCCTGGCAACTTACCGAGGCCATGCTGCCGCTGATGCAGCGCCACGGCTACGGCCGCATCGTCAACGTCTCCAGCGGCTGCGGCGCGATGGACAGCGAAGGCACAGGCTGTCCCGCCTATCGCGTGTCCAAGGCCGCGCTCAACAGCCACACGCGCCTGCTTGCTGGTGAACTCGCCGGCACCGGCATCCTGGTCAACGCCGTATGTCCCGGCTGGGTCGCCACCGACATGGGCGGCCACGGAGGCCGTCCCGTCGCCGATGGCGCGGCGGGCATCGTATGGGCCGCCACCCTGCCCTCGCGCCCGGCCGTCAACGGTGGATTCTTTCGCGACCGGCAGCGCATCGATTGGTGATCACGAGTACTGCGGTATGCAGCGATTCTTGATGTAAACCGCGATGGGCAAATCTCGGCTGGAAGGTATCCACCGCTCGTTAGTATGCGTTGAACCACGCCGCCACGGCCTGGCGCACGCTGGCGAGGGCTTGCGGATCGGCGGCCCACTGATGGGAGACACCTGGCAGGCGCGTCACCTTCAGTCGCTGCTCGCTTCTGCGATAGAACTTCTGCAGGCTTGCGTCGAGCTCCGTCATGGAGCGCGAATCCATCACCGTGTCGTCAGCGCCCTGCAGAAACAGCAGCGCAGGCGGCGGCACGGTCCCGGCGATCTCGGCGGCATGGCCGGCGGCATCCGTCTGCCGCGCCAACGCTCGTGAGGCAGGCGACCACGCGTAATGATGACCAGTCGCCTGCTCGAAGGCCTGCACGGATGCGGTGAGCCCGGTCGATGGATTGATCAGCACCGCGGCATCCACCGGTTGTTCGCGTTGCGACATGGCGTAGAGAGCCGCCGCGCCGCCGGCAGAGAAGCCCACCAGCCCGATCGCGTCAGCCCTCTTCGCGCATCCCTGCTGCTCCAGCGCCTGCACGACTCGCGGCAACTCATCGGCTGCACCCACCACGATCGGCTCAAATACCTCCAGCCCCACGTCCTTCGCCTGCCGTCGCGCCAGCTCCTTCGTGCCACCCGCAGGCGCCCGCTCACCGAACATCGGCAGGTCCAGATACACCTTTACCGCAGCGACCTCATCGAGTGGCAACGCCTCCATGATCGCGGCGGCGCTGGCGGGTGGCCCAAAGCCGTGCCAGAGGATGATGGGCGGCCTGGTCGTGTGCGCCGGCATGCGCAGGATGGCGGGAACGCCGGCGAGAGTCGCTCGTCGTGTCGCCACGCCGCCGGCGTTCGACGATGGAGCGCAAAGCTGCTGGTCACCGCTTGCGTGCGCGGGCTGGGACCACCAAAGGGACGTCCCTGCGAGCATCAGCAGGAACACGACGACCCGCGTTCGCAAGGGGTTGGTGCGTACCGGCGTCAGTGGTTCGACTCGCATCGGATGTTCCCTTCTGCGGAAGATTTCGCGCGGCGCTAAAGCAGCTTGCGGTACACCACGAATCCCGACTTCTCGGCCACCTTGTCGTAGAGCTGCATGGCGGTGGCGTTGCTCTCGTGGGTCTGCCAATACACGCGCGGTGAGCCGGCCTGTCGCGCATGCTCGTACACGGCCTCGATCAGCGCACGGCCCACGCCCATGCCACGCGCGGCTTCCACCGTGAACAGATCCTGCAGGTAGCAGTTGTTGCCGATGCTGATGGTGCTGCGGTGGTACAGGTAATGCGCAAGGCCGAGCAACTGGCCGTCGCGTTCGGCTACCAGCGCATGCACGGGTTCGTCGGCGTCGAAGAAGCGCGCCCAGGTGGAAAGCGTGATGGCTTCCGGCAAGGCTGTCGCCCCACTGCGTGCGTAGAACGCGTTGTAGCCATCCCACAGCGGTTTCCACGCCTCGAAATCGCTGGGGGCGATGTCACGCACCACCAGCGCGTTCATCAGCGCTGCACCATCTTTGCGAACCAGCTCCAGCCGCGCACGCGTTCCGCCACCAGTTTCGCGCTGGTCAGCATCGGCACGGCGAGCAGGGCGCCCGGGATTCCCCACAGCCAGCCCCAGATCAGCAGCCACAACAGGATGGCGATGGGACTCAGCCGCATGCGGCGTCCCTGGATCAGCGGCGTCACCACGTTGCCTTCGAACGCCGTGATGCCGGCGAAGGTGAGCGCCGGCAGCAGGGCGGAGCCGGCGTCGTTGAAGTTCAGCAGGCCAACCACGGCGAGCACCGCGGTCGTGCTGATGGCGCCCACGTAGGGAATGAAATTGGCCAGCATCGCCACCGTGCCCCACAGCACCGGATCGGGAATGTGGTAGAGCCACAGCATGCCGGCGGTGACCGCGCCCAGGCCGAGGTTGATCAGCGTGGCGGTGAGGATGTAACGCGACACTTCGTATTGAATGCCACGCACGATCGACACCGCGTGGCGCTTGTAGCCAAAGCCGGGCGATGCCTGCACCAGTCGCCGCAGCATCAGATCACCATAGACCAGGAAGAAGAACACCAGCAGCACCACGGTGAGCACGCCGGCGAGCACCTTCGGCGTCGTGGACACCACGTCCCAGGCGGTGATGGACAACGATGGCGGCGTCGCCTGCTGTGCGTGCACCGGCCCGGTCAGGCTCTGCGTGGCGCGATTGGCCGCTTCCAGCGGCTGGATCACGGAGCGCAGCTTGGGTACGAAGCTGCGGATGGCGGTCGGCGCCTCGTGGAACCAACCCAGCGCCGGCTGCGTCAGCATGCCGATGCCGGCGCCCAGGGCGGTGATCAGTCCGATCATCAGCACGCTCGCGCCGAGCCAGCGTGGAACGCCCAGGTTCGCGCAACGCGCCACGATCGGGTTGAGCGCCAGGCCGATGAACGAGGCCAGCACCAGCGGTATCAGCAAGTCCTTGGTCAGCGTCACCGTGTACAGCAGCGCCAGCGTCAGGAAGATGTTCAGCACGATGCGGATGCCACGCAGGTTCCGGCGCGCGCTCTGCGTGCGTTGTACGCGCACCAAGGCCGGCCGCGGCTCGCGCGGCGGCGCCATGGCCTCGGCGGGCGGCGGCGTACGCGCCGCGTCCCCATTGGTGACCGGCGAAACAGGCGACTCAGTGGTCATCATGGCGTGTCGAAATGATCCTGCACGTATTCGGCGACAAGGCGGGCCGCCTGACCAACCACTTCGGCGGCGGTGCCGCCCAGCAGGGCGCCCAGGCCGGGCACGCGCAGCGGATGGACGTCGAACTGGCCGAGCACGAAGCCGGCGCCGGCCGCGACGCCCACCGTGGTCAACGGGTACTGCCGGCCGCGCGCCAACAGGGCGTGCGCCGGCGTCGCCAGCTCCTGTCGAGCCGTCTGTGCGTGATGCCTTGCCGTGCGCACGGCATGCAGCTGCTTGATCAGGCTCATGGCCTGTCCTCCGAACGGGACTCGCCCTGCGGCTCGGTGCGTTGCAGGGTTTCACGCATCATCGCATTCCACTCGCCACGCGTCGCCGGCAGGCTCATCCAGTGCATGCAGCGGCGGAACAGCATGATGGCGCCCACCAGTACCCCCAGCTCCAGCAAAGTCAATACCAGCAACGCCCACACCCAGGAGTCAAACCAGCGGGCCAGCAGCACGCCAGCCAGTCCCAGCAGGGTGATGCCGACACCGACCGCGGCCACGGTGGCCACCAGACCCGCCGCCAGCAGCCAGTGCACGGCGCGGCGGGCCAGTCCAAGTTCGGCCGCCAGCAGGTGCAGTTGCGCGCCAAACAGTTTGCGGAAGGCTTGCCCAAGCCGGCTGATGTCCTCCAGCAGACCGGGCGGTGCAGGCGGCGCCGGCGTCTCGCCGGGAGCCGCGGGCGCGTCATCGCGTCCGGTCTGGTCCATCCGCTGTCCTCAGAGCTGGTTGAGCGTCGTGGTGTCAGCGGCGAAGTATGCGGCCAAGCAGCCAGCCGGCGCCAAGGGCGATCACCACCGACTGTACGGGCTTCTCACGCACGTAGTCGCGCGCGCGGTCCAGCCATTCGTCGGCGCGGTCGATCGCCTGGTCGTAGGCTTCCCGGCTGCGCTCGCGGTATTCATCGGTCTTGGCGCTGGCGCGGGTGGCGGCGTCGGCCGCCTTGTCGGTGGCGCGATGCAGGTTTTCCTCGACGTAGTCGGCGGCGCGCTCGACGGCTTCCTTGGTGCTCGCCACCGCGCTCGAGGTGGCCTGCTTGATGCGTTCGGCGCGTTCCTCGATGCGACCGGCTGCGCCGCTTTCTTCCTCATTCGTCTGCACTTGCTTGTTCATGACGTTCTCCGATGAGGCGGGGGATCACTGTAACCCAAGGCTGCCGGTCAGGCTCTGGCGAAGCCCGAGGGCTTCGCCACGCCGCCACTCAGCTCGCGCGCCGGAAGAAGGCGATCACCGCGAAGATGAGGAACACGACGAACAGGATCTTGGCGATGCCCGCCGCCGTGCCGGCGATGCCGGTGAAACCGAAAAGCGCCGCAATGATGGCGATAACCAGGAAGACCAGGGCGTAGTGAAGCATGATGCGTTCCTCAAGGGCGGGGCAGCGAATCGCCCCGCCGCCATTCACCCACAGGGCATGCCTTGCGGGCGTGAAGAATCGCTCACGGCGCCCACGCGTTGTGGCCCGTTCACGCTCTCCGCGCGCTGCGATTCAGGCCAGCGCCGGATTGAGCGTATAGGTCCCCATCAGCTCGGCTTCCGCGACGACATGGCCATCCATCGCGGCGCGCAGCTCCGCCACGGTGAAGCCATCGGCCAGCCTCAGCGTGTCCACGTCCAGCGCATACAGGCGGAAGTGGTAGTGGTGCAGCAGCGAGTCGTTCCACGGCGGGCACGGGCCGTCATAGCCGAGGTATTCGCCGCGCATGTCCGGGTCGCCAGCGAACCAGCCGGTGTAATCATTCAGACCCTGCACGCTGCCGGGCGGACCATACGGCGCACGCTTGCCGCGCGCCACGATGCCGTCGCTGCAGGCGCCTTCGGCCAGCTCGCCGCATTCCACCGGAATGTTCGCCATCAGCCAGTGCACGAACTCCACGCGCGGCAGGTCGGCCGGCACGGTGCGACCTTCCTTGTTGACGTCGTCGGGCTTGCTCGGCACATCGAAGTCGAGGCAGGTGAGCACGAAGGAGCGCGTCGCATGCGGCGCATCCTTCCATGCCAGGTGCGGACTCAGGTTGTCCGACAGTGCGAACGGCGACGCCCGCTTGCCGAAGGCGAGGCGCGCCGGAATGGGCTGGCCGTGTTCAAAGTTGTCGCTGCGCAGTTGCAAGGTCGTTCTCCTGGAACATGAATTTCGATGAAGCAGGCGTCGCCTCAGGGCTTGCTGTAGGTGACGCGATACACCGCGCCCGCCAGATCGTCGCTCACCAGCAGGCTGCCGTCGGGCAGCGGCTGCACGTCGACCGGGCGGCCCCACGCCTGTTCGTTCTGCTGGAAGCCGTCCAGCAGCGGCTCGTACGAGACGACCTTGTCGCCATTGAGGCGCACGGTCATCACCCGATAGCCGGATTTCTTGGTGCGGTTCCACGAGCCATGCTCGGCGATGATGATCGCGCCCTTGTAGCTGGCCGGGAACTGGCTGCCCTCGTAAAAGCGCATGCCGAGCGAGGCGACGTGCGCGCCCAGCTTCAGCACGGGCGGCGTGTAATCCTTGCAGCTCTTGCCCTGGCCGAACTCCGGATCGAGCGTGTCGCCCTGGTGGCAATACGGATAACCGAAGTGCTCGCCGATGTGGCTGAGCTTGTTGAGCTCGTCGCTGGGCATGTCGTCGCCCATCAGGTCGCGCCCGTTGTCGGTGAACCACAGCTGCTTCGTGCCCGGCTGCCAGTCGAAGCCGACCGTGTTGCGGATGCCGTAGGCCACATCCTCCAACCCGCTGCCATCGGGGTTCATGCGGGTGAGCTTGGCGTAATCCTTGTCCTTGTCGCAGATGTTGCACGGCGCCCCGATCGGCACGTAGAGCTTGCCGTCCGGCCCGAACGCGATGAATTTCCAGCCGTGGTGCGTCTCGGTCGGAAACTTGTCGTAGACCACTTCTGGCGCGGGCGGGTTGTCCAGATGATTCTCGATGTCGCGCAGGACCAGGATCTTGCTGACCGCCGAGATGTACAGGTCGCCATTCCTGAAGGCCACGCCGACCGGGAGCTGCAGGCCGCTGGCGATCACCCGCACCTTGTCCGCCTTGCCCACGCCCTTGCTGTCGGTGAGGGCATAAACCTTGCCGGCGCTGTTGGAGCCGACGAATACGGTGCCCTTGGCGCCCAGGGTGATTTCGCGGGCGTTCGGCACCTGGTCGGAATAGATCGCCACCTGGAAGCCCTTGGGCAGCGTGAGCTTGTCCAGCTGCGGCGAGGCGGCGACGGAATGGGCGACAAGAAGCCCCAACAGGGCGAACATGAACTTGCGCATGGACGGTGTATCCCAAGGGGCGATGAAAAAGCGTAACGCTACTCCGGCTGTCAGGGAAATGCTCAAGGCAGATCCGGCAGCGAGTAGTCGAGTTCGTAGTGGTGTTCGCCGTTGGCCACCTTGATGTCCAGCGTGCCGGCCAGCCCCGCCAGCGCGTCCGTTCCCGAGTCGGGCACGATGGTCACCGATAGCTGCGGCGAGCCCCGATGCATGCTGCCGCTGTGCTGCAGCGCAAAGCTGCCGCGCCGGCCGTGCAGGCTGCCGCTCACCCACTCCATCGCGACATAACCGGCCGAGCCGTCGACGGCCGTGCCCACCGCCAGCATCTGGCCCCGGCTGCTACCTTCGAGGTCGCCACGAAACTGCTTTTCGATGGCGAGTCGACCAACGCCGGGATCGCCCACGCCTTCCTGCGGCGGCTGGGGCGTGATCTTCACCTCGAAGCTTCCACGGGCTTGCCTGGTCATTTCGGCGGCTTCCTCGCATGGGCTGCAGGCACCGTACCACCCTCGGCAGCTCCGCAGCCACGTCAGGCTACCCGTATGCGCTCCCTTGCGTCGGCGCACAGAGCGCGCTCGTACATGTCGAAGGGTGCTCAGTCCGCGACGATCGCGTTGAAGCGCGCGGCGATGTACTCGTCGGTGAAGCTGGTCATGTCCCAACCACGGATGAAGCCGCAATGGCCGCCATAGGCGGCGATGTCCAGTTCCACGTTCGCCGGCAGGTCGAGCTTCTCGAACGCGTCCACCGGAATCACCGGGTCATCGCGCGCGGTCAGGATGGTGGCCGGGACGTGCAGGCTCTCCAACGCGCGGCCTGCCACCGAATAGCCGTCCAGATACGCTTCCAGCGAGCCGAAGTCGGTGTGGCGCGCGACCAGCGATGCGGTCAGGCCGCGCAGGTTCTGCTTCAGCTCGGACAGCTCGAAGTAGTCGCGGTGCGGAAACGCCGCCTGCTTGGCCTGCAGCGAGCGCCGCCACTTGTGCATGAAGTACGCCTGGTAGAACCACGGCGCGGCCTCCTCCAGCGAAAACAGGCCTTCGCGGGGATCAATGATCGGACAGACGGCCAGCGCATAACTCAGCGGCAGGCCCAGGGCGGGCGCACGCATCGCCGCGCGCAGGGCGAAGTTGCCGCCGAGCGAGAAACCCGCCAACGCCATCGGCCGCGTCGGGTAGCGCTGCGCGATGTCGACCAGCGCGTACACCACTTCGTCGATGCGGCAGGAGTGGAACAGCGCCTCGTTGAGGTGATGGCTGTCGCCATGGTCGCGGAAATTCAGCCGGAAGATGTCCCAGCCGTCGGCGAGCAGGCGGCTGCCGGTCTGCAGCACATAAGTGGAGTCAACGCTGCCTTCCCAGCCATGGAACAGCACGGCCAGGCCCCGCGACTGCGGTATCGCCTTCTGCGCGGTATAGGCGCCGGTCAGGCGCACGCCGTCGCCGCCATTCACCAGCACCGGCTCGGCGCCGTCCTGCACGACCTGGGCGGCCCTGGGCAGCATCAGCCGACGCACGCCACTGGAAGAGAGCATGGTCTGCAGGTGGCCACTGCGCAGCGGCCACGGCGGCAGGAAATCCTTCCCCCTCGGCAGACTCATGCGTTGCCTTGGCCCGGCTTGTCTTCCAGCGCCAGCGCAATGCGCTCGCGGGCCAGCTCGGCCATGCGACGGCGCGCCTCCGGCGTGGCGGGCGCCGGCTCGAGGAAGTGCACCTCGGCGTCCTGCGGCGCATCGCCGAGCAGGCGCAGGAAGTTCTGCATGAAGTTCTCGTGCTCGCGGAAACCGGTGTCGATCACCCGACGCCCGTCGCGCGCGAAGCGCAGCGCCACCGGCTGCACCGGAACCTCGGCGTCCAGCGCGGCCTGGAAGATGCGCGCGTGGAACACCCGCAACACGCCGTTGTGGCCAGTGCCGCCTTCCGGAAACACCGCCACCGAGCGGCCGCCGCGCAGGCGCTCGACCATCAACTGCATCACCGCCGCCAGCGAATGGTTGCTGCCGCGGCGATGGAAGATGGTGCCGCCGCTGGCGGCCATCCAGCCGACCAGCGGCCAGCGGGCGATCTCCGCCTTGGCGACGAAGCAGACCGCGCGCTGGCTGTGCAGCAGCACGATATCCAGCCAGGAGGTGTGGTTGGCCACGAACAGCACCGGATCGGCCAGCGGCTTGCCCACCCGCACCGAACGCAGTCCGAAGATGCGCAGCAGCGCGGTGGACCACCAGCGGATGGTGCGGTGCGGGAACGGCTCGCGGCCATTCTTCATCACCGCATGGCGCCCCCAGCTCAGGATCAGCGAGCACAGCAGCACGCCCAGCACCACGTGCAGCAGCAGCAGCGGCACGCGCCAGACGTAACGCAGGGGTCGCAGGATGTCCCGACGAGCCGGGGCGGAAACGGTGTGGGTGTTCATCAGTCGGGTTAGTTTAGCGTTAGTGGCATCCCTGCGCCCCGTGTCGCGCCTCCCCTCAGCGCTCCAACTGGGCCAGCGGTAAAGCAGCCGAACGCTTCACTGTACGCAGGACAAAGCTGGAATTGACGTCGCCGACGCCCGCGGCGTTCAGCAAACGATCAAGCAGGAAGCGCGAAAAATCCTGCAGGTCAGTCACATAGACGTGCAGCAGGTAGTCCATGGCGCCCGTGAGCGCATAACAGGCCACCACCTCGTCCCAGCCGTTCACCAGTTCCACGAAGCGCTCAACCGCGGCGCTCTCATGCTTGCTGAGCTGCACCCTGACGAAGGCCTCCAGGCCCAGTCCTACCGCCTGCGGATCCACCTGGGCGGTGTAGCCCGTAAGAATCCCCTCGGACTCCAGCCGCTGCAGGCGACGCAGGCAGGCCGACGGCGACAGGCTGACGCGTTCCGCCAGGTCGGCGTTGGTGATGCGGCCGTCGGTCTGCAGGACGGCGAGCATGCGCAGGTCGATCCGGTCCAGGTTCGCCATGGCAAGGAAACTCCAATGATGTTCGCGATCGCGCAAGATTATTGCTCTGCAGCGTGTTAATGGAGCAACAAAACAATCATCGTGCGCGGCATCGGCCCTATGCTGGGCCATTCCGAGCAAGCCGACGGCTGCCGCCGCCAGGAGCCCAGCATGAACTCCACCACGCCACGTCGCGTCGAACACCATCAGACCGACCGGGGCTATGTGCCGGTGTACGCCACCGGCGTGGTCGAGCAGCCCTGGGCGGACTACAGCCGCACCGATCACGAGGTGTGGGACACCCTCTACAAGCGCCAGCGCGAGCTGCTGCCGGGCCGCGCCTGCCAGGAGTTCCTCGCCGGCGTGGAGCGCTTCGGCCTGGGCGACGGCGGCATCCCCAAGTTCGCCGACCTGAACAAGGTGCTCGGCACCACCACCGGCTGGGAGCTGGTGGCGGTGGAAGGGCTGCTGCCCGACGAGGTGTTCTTCGACCACCTGGCCCACCGCCGCTTTCCGGTCAGCTGGTGGATCCGCAAGCCCGAGCAGTTGGACTACCTGAGCGAGCCGGACCTGTTCCACGACCTGTTCGGCCACGTGCCGCTGCTGCTCAACCCGGTGTTCGCCGACTACATGCAGGCCTACGGCCGCGGTGGCATGAAGGCGTTCGCAATCGGCCCCGAGGCGCTGATGAACCTCACGCGCCTGTACTGGTACACGGTTGAGTTCGGGCTGATCAACACGAAGGAAGGCATGCGCATCTACGGCGCGGGCATCGTCAGCTCCAAGGGCGAGTCGATTTACTCGCTGGATTCGCCGTCGCCGAACCGCATCGGCTTCGGCCTGGAACGCGTCATGAGTACGCGCTACCGCATCGACACCTACCAGCAGACCTATTTCGTGATCGACAGCTTCGAGCAGCTGTTCGAGGCGACCCGCCCGGACTTCACGCCGATCTACGCGGCGCTGGGCGAGCAACCGGCGCACGCAGCCGGCGACGTGCTCGACTCTGATCGCGTGTTCACGCGCGGCAACCGCGAAGGCTGGGCGACCAACGCCGATACCTGAGCACACGCGCCCGCAACACCTTCGAAGGCCCGCCACTGGCGGGCCTTTTGTTTTGCGCGCGTCACCGCCTGCGTCCGTATGCCCTAGTGCGACATGACCCAGGTCAAGAGTGAACAACGAAATCCTCACGAACATCACTTCACCCCACGTTGACAACTACAGGGATGAAACCGATGAAAGTCCTGCTCCCCCTCGTGATCGCCGCCGCCCTCGGCGCCGTCGCCGCGCCTGCCGCCCATGCCGATACCAATGACAATTGGGTGGTGCGCTTCGGCGTCCACGCCGTCGATCCGAAGAGTGACAACGGCACGCTGGCCGGCGCCCGCGCCAGCATCACCACCAGCGTGCGTCCGTCCGCCAGCCTCGAATACATGTTCACCCCGAACCTCGGCGTGGATGTGCTCGCTGCCTGGCCGTTCCAGCACGACGTGAAGCTCTCGGGCCTGGGCAAGGTCGCCCAGACCAAGCAGCTGCCGCCGACGGTCGGCCTCAACTATCACTTCCTGCCGGACAGCGCGGTGTCGCCGTTCATCGGCGTCGGCCTGAACTACACCAACTTCTTCGACACCAAGGGCGCCGGCGCGCTCAACGGCGCCAGCGTCAGCATCGCGAACAGCTGGGGTGTGGCCGCCCACGCCGGCCTCGACGTCAAGCTCAGCCCCAAGTGGATCTTCACCGCCGACCTGCGCTGGGTCGACATCGAGAGTGACGTGAAGGTCAACGGCGCCAAGGTCGGCACCGCCAAGATCGACCCGCTGGTCTACGGCGTCAGCCTCGGCTATCGCTTCTGATCAAGGAAGTCCGGCATGGACGCCGGAGCACGGGCCTCCTGTCATGGGAGGCCCGTTTTTTTTTGGCTGACGCGAGGCGCGCTCGGCTCAGCCGCGCTTCCACTCGTCGACCGTCAGCACCTGGGCGATGCGCCGGCCATCCCAGCGATACATCAGATGCTGCGCCTGCGTGCACGGCGCCACGCGATCGGGATAGAAGATGGCGACGCACTCGCCGCCGCGATGGCGCACGCTGTCGTAGACCAGGCCATCGGAACCTTCATTGCGCAGTCGCCGCGCCAGCGCGACACCGGCGGCGTAGTTGTCCGGGTCGTGCACCGCCTTCCAGCCGCCGCGCAGGTCATGCAGCTTCGCGTGGATGCTGGTGCGATAGCAGCGCATTTCGATGTCGCACGCCGGCTCCGCGGTGGCCGCGAGAAAGCGCTCGCGGTGATACACGGTTTCCTCCACCGCCGTGGCGACGCTGTGACCGGCATAGAACACGCCCCAGCTGCCGTCGGAAAAACGACTCCCTTCGGGATTGAGGTGGGTGAACGCCGCCATCACCGGCGTCGTGCCGGGCCCGCTGATGCGCCTTTCCTTGGGCACCAGCTGCAACTGGCCCATCTCCTGGCGCAGGCGCGGATTGGTCAGCGCCTCGATCGCATAAAGCGCGTCCAGATCGCCCGGCTCCGCAATGCGGTCGAATACGCCGACCGGCGGAAAGCGGCTGGGCACGATGCGATACGCCTGGCTCCAGCGGATGCGTTTGAGCGGTGGAATGTCTGCCATGACGAGTGCAACTCACGCGGTCTGCCAGAGGATCGAAGTATCACGGGTAGGTGTATCGCCCGCTGCGACCTGCGCCGCAGCGTGGCCGTGGCCGGGGCCGGAAGTGGATGACCGTGTCAGGGCCACGAGCTCGGGGGTGCCCTGATCGCGCACCCGGTGCGCTGCTACAGGAGTCGATCAGCCCCAACCGCGCTGGGCGTCCAGATACTGGCGCACCACATACAGGTCAGCGACGTTGCCCGAGAGCATGCGCTCCAGCGCCGATTGCCCACCGAACAGCGCCGCCTGATTGGGACGGTGGATCCAGCCGTCCGCCTGCTGCGGATCGGGAAACAGAATTTGCAGGTCCTTGAAGATGCCCAGCAGGTAGCTGATGCGCTCGAGCGTGTCGCGGCCGAGCGTGCCCGACTGCAGGCGCTTCCACTTGTAGAAGGTCGATTCCGGCGGATCGCCCAGCAGGCGGCGCTGGTCGGCGATGCGCAGGTTCCAGTGCTCGGCCAGATTGAAGAAGGCGCGCAGCGCGGGACCGCCCAGGTCGGCGTCGGGGATGCTTTCAGGCTGGAGATGAGCAGCCATGGCGTGACTCTCCCAGTGAAGTTATAGATGACTTTACTCCACTGGTACATTTCTCGCCAGTGACCCCCTCGTCCGTTCGGCCAATACAGCCGGCTGCCCCGCCGCCGCATACTCCGCGCGCTCGCCGGGAGGAGATGCCATGCGTATCCAAACGTTTGCCGCTGCGGTCCTGTTGTCCCTGTTGGCCGCCGGGACGCACGCGGCGGTGACGAAAGCAGCGCCCGACCAGCTGTTGATCCAGGACACACGCACCATCCATGCGTCGCCCGAAAAGCTTTACGCCGCGCTGGTGGACATCGGCCACTGGTGGAACGGTGAGCACACCTACTCCGGCGACGCCTCGCACCTGAGCCTCAAGGCCGAGGCCGATGGCTGCTTCTGCGAGCGCTGGGGCAACCAGAGCGTGGCCCACGGCCGCGTGATCTGGGCGGCGCCCGGGCATGTCTTGCGGCTCGATACCGCGCTCGGGCCGCTGCAAGGCATGGCCGTGCAGGGCGTGATGACTTTCACCCTCAAGCCGGCGCCCGAAGGCGCCAGCTTGCAGTTCGAGTATCGCGTCAACGGATCCAGTGGCAGCGGACTGGACAAGGTCGCGCAGCCCGTCAATGAGGTGCTGATGGAACAGCTGCAGCGATTGCAGCGCTATGCGGAGACCGGCGCCGCGGCGCCCGCCAAACCCTGACGCCGGCGGGCCGATCGTGGCCGCTAACCGCAGCCGGCGAGTTGCAGCCAGCGCAAGCCAAAGCGCCCCGGATGCAGGCGCACGCACACCACGTCACCACGATCCACCGTGTCGTAGTAGGCGCGGGGCACCGCGATGCGCTGCTCGTCGATGGTCGGGTTCCAGCGGGCCAGATGGACGTAGTAGGTGGTGCTCTTGCCACGGCTCACGTCCTTGCCGGTCACCGTGGTCTGGAACACCTGCGGCTGGGCCTTGTCCCACATCGCGTCGGTGAGGGCCAGCAGGCTGCCGCCCCAGATCACGCAGAACGGCAACAGGATCAGCGCGCCTCGCCAGCGCTTCCCGCCCTGGTCGGGCGACGCGCTGGGCGCGGCCAGCACGGCGACCACCAACGGGACACTGAGCGCCAGCGCTCCGCCCCACAGGGGACTGAGGTCGACCAGACTCACGTCGTGCAGCGCCCGCATGGCCAGGGCCAGCGGCGGCATCAACAGGAGCGCGGCGACGTTCGGCCGCACGTCGCCGGCCCGGCCATCGAACTTGAACAGGCCGGGCTTCAGCCACACCAGCGCCACGCCCACCCACGGCGCAAGGGCGGCGCTCGCGATGGCCAGCTCGTAGGGCCTGGGGAACGCCACGACCCAGAACAACAGCACCGTCGGCAGGAACGCGATGCCCTTGGCCAGCTTCTGCGCCTTGGCCAGATTCGCCAGCCGCTCCTGCGCGTTGGCGCCCAGCGACGGATCGTTCCGCACTTCGGCCAGGGTCGCCGCGCGCTCCTCGCCATCAAGATCCGGCAAGGCGTTGAACCAGGCATGGAAGCGGTCGTCCAGGCCGAGCGAGGAACCATCGATGGTCAGCGGGCGTCCGCTGACCGGCACGATCTGCTTGTAGCTCGCGTTGCGCCCCTGCACCACGCGCCGCCCGCGAATCTGCGCACGTGAAAGCCGGCGCGACACGAATGGCCTGCGGACGGCGATCGCATCGCGCTCCAGCGTGAGGCTCGCCGTCCATGCGTAGTAGACGCAGTAAAACGCCAACGAGAACGGGATCAACGAGAACAGCGCCAGCACGAAGATCCCGGAGGGATCGGGGCGGTTCTGCAGGGTCGTGGCGCCGATCAGCGCGCCGCAACCGGCAAAGAACAACGCCAACACCACCATGGTGATGCGCCACCCCGTGGTCACCTTGTAGACCACGGGATAGCGGATATCCCGCTGCCAGTCCTGCCCCAATACGCCTGCCGTGTCCGTCATGCCCTCGACCCCCTGTCGAAACGATGGAACTGCTGGCGGGCAAGCTTACGGGGCTTTGTTGCCTTTCGTGCAGTCGCAGCCGAAGTCCGGCTCCGGGCCGCCTTCGGCGATGAAGCGGTCGATGCGTTGCTCCAGCACCGGCAGCGGCACCGAGCCGATCTGCAGCACGGTGTCGTGGAAATGGCGCACGTCGAACTTCGGCCCGAGCGCTTCCTCGGCCTTGCGGCGCAGCTCCAGGATCTTCAGATAGCCCAGCTCGTAGGACAGCGCCTGGCCCGGCCAGCTGATGTAGCGGTCCACCTCGTTGGCGATTTCGCGGTCGGACAACGCGGTGTTCTGCGTCAGGAAGTCGATCGCCTGCTGACGGGTCCAGCCCAGGTGATGGATGCCCGTGTCGACCACCAGGCGGCTCGCACGCCACATCTGGTAGGTGAGGTAACCGAAGCGCTCGTAGGGCGTCTTGTAGATGCCCATCTCGTTGCCGAGGTATTCGGAGTACAGGCCCCAGCCTTCGCCGTAGGCGGATATGTAGCCCTCGCGGCGGAACGCCGGCTGGCCGTGCTGCTCCGCCGCCAACGCCAGCTGCAGCGAATGACCGGGCGCCGACTCGTGCAGGGTCAGCGCCGGCATGTTGTAGAGCGGGCGCGACGGCAGGTCATAGGTGTTGACCAGGTAGCTGTTGGCGCCACCGCGGCCCGAGGTGTAGTACGGCGCGATGTCCGCCGGCACCGGCACGATGGCGAAGCGCTGGCGCGGCAGGCGGCCGAATTCCCTGCCCAGCTGCGCATCAACCTGCTTGGCCACCCATGCGGTGCGCATCAGCAGTTCGTCGGGCGTCTTGGCATAGAACTGCGGGTCGGTGCGCAGGAAATGCAGGAACTGAGCGAAGTCGCCCTTGAACCCGGTCTCCTGCATGGTCTTGACCATCTCGGCGTGGATCTTGGCCACCTGCTCCATGCCCACCTTGTGGATGGTGTCGGGGTCGAGGTCCAGCGTGGTGTATTCGACGATCTGCTGGCGGTACCAGGCCTTGCCGTCAGGCATCGCTTCGGCCGCCAGCGTGGTGCGCGCCTTGGGCACGTATTCGTTGCGGAAAAAGGTGAGCAGGCTGGCGTAGGCCGGGATCACCTTCTCACCGATCACCTGCTTCGCCTCCGCGCGCATCTTTTCCGCATCGGCGGAAGGGATGCTGGCGGGCAGCTTTTCGAATGGCGCGTACAGGCTGCTCTTGGTCGGGTCCTTCAATTCCGCCACGGAGGCGATGGAAACATCGCGGCCCGTGAGCACCTCGCGCGGCACGCTGAAGCCACGGGCCAGGCCGTCGCGCATGTTGTCGATCTGCTGCTGGAAGTACGCCGGCACCTGGTGGAGACGCTCGAGGTAGCGGTGGTAGTCCTGCGCGGTGCGCAGGTTGTCCGTCTCCAGCACGTAGCTCAGGTCACTCCAGAACGCCGAGTCGCTGTTGAACGGCATCTGCCACTGCTTGAACTGCTGCGCAGCCAGCAGGTTCTGGATCTGCGCGCGGTACACCGCGTAGTTGACCTGCTCCTCGGGCGAGAGCTGCTTGGGATTGATCCCGTCCAGGCCGGCCATGACCTTCTGCCAGTATTCCTGCCGCTTCTGCTGGCTGGCCGCATCGACGTTGTCCAGGGGCGAACCGTTCGGCTGCGCCTCGCCAGAGGTGGCGATGCCGGACTGGCCGTTGCGCCACGCCCATTCCTGTTCGTAGATCTGCTTGAAGCGGGCATCAGCGTTCTGCTCGGCCCAGGCCGGGGCGGTCAATGCGAAGGCCGCCATGGCGAGCCAGGTGAGGCGTGGTGCTTTGTTCACTGCATGGATCCCTTGGAGGTGTTCGGAGCGGACGCGGCCGCCGTCACGGCATCGTCCACGCTCCAGTCTTTCAGCGCCTGTGGCGGAAGCTGGGGTAGCGCCATGCGCGAGAGCGCCTCGCACGCGGCGTCCTTCAATCGTGCCACGCGCAGCTCGACGCCACGAGCCTCCAGCCAGACAGCGAAATCGGCGATCGACTCCAGCGCGGTGCCGTCGAGGTCGGGAGATTCCTCCAGGCTCAAGACCACCCGATGCACGCCCTGGCAGGACTCCACCCGGTTCCGGGCCTGCACCATCATCGCCTCGGCATTGACGAAGAACAGGGGCTCTTCCGGCCGCACGATCAGCATGCCCGGCACCGGCGTGGCCTCCGGATGCCCGGCGATGGCGACGAAGTCGTGCCCGTCGCCCAGCCGGCCGAGCACGCTCAACCGCGGCGCGGCCAGCTGGCGCAGCAGCAGGACGAGGCTGAAGGCGATGGCGAACAGCAGGCCATTGAGGATGCCCAGGGACAGCACCGCCAGCACCGCGGCGAAGATCAGCAGGCGATCGCGCTGCCAGCGCAGATAGGGCGTGAAGACCGACAGCCGCAACGATTTGCTCACGGCGTGGATCACGATGGCCGCCAGCACCGGCTGCGGGATGCGCTCGATCCAGCGCAGCGCGAGCAGCACGAGCACCAGCACGCTGATGGCCGCGATCACGCCGGACCAGCGCGAACGCGCCCCGGCCGCCTCGTTGGCCGACGTGCCCGAGTAGCCGGCGCCCACCGGCATGCCGTGCAGCAGGCCGGAAAGCACATTGGCCACGCCCAGCACCAGCAGGTCGCGGTTGGGCTCCACCGGGTCGCCGTGCTTCAGCGCGAAGCCACGGATGGCGCTATAGGACTCGGCATACAGGATCAGCAACAGGGCCGCGGCCAGCTCCACGCTGGGCAGCCACTGCCCTGCGCTGGGCCAGCTGGGCCAGCCGAGTGCTGCGTCGAAGGTGATGGCGCCGGTGAGCTCCACGCCCCGCGCCTTCAGCCAGCTGGAGGCGCCCACGCCCAGGGCGATCACCAGCAGGCTGCCCGGCACCCGCCGCATTCGCTCGCCGGCAAACAGCAGCGCCAGCGCCAGCGCGCCGCACAGCAAGGCGGCTGGCTGCACCTGTGGCGCCAGCTTCAGCAGCTCCACCAGCAGCTTCGGCACGAAATCGCCGTGCAGGCCGGCCACACCCAGCAGGTGGGGCAATTGCTTGAGCGCGATCACGAAGGCCAGGCCAAAGGTGTAGCCGCGCAGCACCGGCCGCGCGATCAGTTGCGACAGTCCACCCAGGCGCGCGGCGCCGGCGATCAGGAAACATGCGCCGCCAAGCAGCACCAGGGTGGCCGCCATCGCTGCACGGGCGCCCGGGTCATTGCCGGCCAGGGCGATCGTGCCGGCAGCCAGCACGGCGGCCGATGAGGATGTGGCCGAGACGATCGCGAAGCGACTTCGTCCCAGCACGCCATAGGAGGCCAGGCCAACGAACAGGGCGATCACACCCGCCTGGGGCGGCAGCCCGGCGATGCCGGAATAGGCCACCGCTTCCGGGATCAGCAATCCGGCGATGGAGAGGCCGGCGATCAGGTCCATGTGCCACGCGGGCGCGGTGGCGGGGCTCTCGGTCGGTGACATCGGTCCCTCCGGCTCAGGGCGGCTGGGACGAGGGTAGCCCATCGCGACCTGCGCTGTGCCCTTCACGCCGGAGCGTGCGCGATCAGGTCAGCTTTCGATGCCTTCGTAGTAGCCACGCATGGCCTGGAGGTAAGCCTCGAGGTTGCGGCCGTCGACGTTGTCGAAACGCTCGCCGGTGATGGTCATGCCGGTGATGCGGTCGGGACGGAAGTTGCGGAAGCCCACGCGCAGGCGACACCAGGCGCCCAGCGTCCAGGCGCCGCCCCAGAAGGCCAGGCACAGCGGCTCGACCTCACGCGTGCTGGTGCGGCCCGCTTCGTCGCTGTAGTCCAGGCGCAGCACCTGGCTGTCGGTGATGGCGGCGTTGAGTCGGTCGATCCGCGCGGCGAACTCAGTCTTGCTCTGGTCGCGCCAGATCGGTGCGTAGATGCGCGTGCGCGTGGCGCGCTCGCGCAACTCCGGCGGCAGCACCGCCTCGATCTTGAGCAGCGCGGCCTGGGCGCTCTCGGCGAGCTTCTGTCCGGCGAAGGCGCGCACGAAACGCGTGCCCACCACCAGCGACTCCAGTTCGTCGGCAGTGAACATCAGCGGCGGGATATCCGAGCCCTTGCGCAGCAGGTAACCGACGCCGGCCTCACCCTCGATCGGGACGCCGGAAAGCTGCAGGTCCGCCACATCGCGATAGACCGTGCGCAATGACACGCCCAACGTGCCCGCGAGCTGGCGCGCCTGCAGCGCGGTGCGACGGCCGCGCAGGGCATGGATGATGAGGAAGAGCCGGTCGGCGCGACGCATCGGCGCATGATGGCCGACCCGACGGAGGACGACCAGCGGCGGGAGTCACGAACGTGGCAAATCACTCGGCTCGGTACCGCCACCTTCACGGTTGTCGTCATCCCCGCGAAAGCGGCGGCCCGGCGACCTGGATGTTCCCTGCGAGAACAAAGGCCGCGGGACCCCCGCTGTCGCGAGGATGAAGGCCGGACAAGTTCGCACGACATGGGCGCGTTACGCCGCCTGCGCCGCCGCCAGCTCGGCGTCCAGCGCCGCGGCGCGCTGCATCGCCGGTCGCGCGGCGATGCGCTCGACATAGGCAGTGATCACCGGCAGCTCGGGTACGAGCTTGAACATCGTGGTCCAGCGCAACGCACTGCCCCACAGCACGTCGAGCGCGCTGAAGCGCTCACCAAGCATGTAGGGCCCGCGCTCCAGCTGCGCCACCAGGGTGCTGAACATGGTGTCCCAGTCACCGTAGGGGCAGGTGGACGGCGCCGCCGGCTCGCGTTGCATCGAGCGGTCCACCAACGCCGGTTCGAAGCACGAACCGTAGAACACCATCCAGCGCAGGTAGACGCCACGCAACGGATCATCCAGGCCCGGCGCGAGTCCCTTCTCCGCGTACAGATCGGCCAGATAGATGTAAACCGCCGGCTGCTCGGTCACCAGCTGGCCGCGATGCCAGATCGCTGGCACCTTGCCCATCGGGTTGACGCCTACGTAGGGCGACTGGCGCTGCTCCTGCTTGCGCAGGTTGAGCACTTTCAGCTCGTAGTCCACGCCCAGTTCCTCCAGCAGCGCACGCGCGCCGCCGGAGCGGCTGTTGGGCGCGTGATAGAAGGTGACGCGTTCATTGGTCATGCCGACGATCTCGCGATTGAGGTGGCGATAGCGCAGAGGCTCATGTCAACGCTCCGCGCAGCGGCTTGGTCATCCCGGGCGCGCGCTCGGCCACGACTTCCTTGCTGGGCGCAGCCCGCTTGCCCGTCTCTGGCGTGGGTACAGGAGAGGCGGCCGGCAGGCGGTATTGCCCGTCCATCAGCAGGCCTCGCAGGTACAGCGGCCGATAGGCCATCAGGATCTTTCCGATCGGAAATGCCATGTCACCCTCCTCACGCCGCCACGGCGGTGGCGGTTGTGGTTGCGCCGACGCACCACGGCGGCGGCACGGCGTGCTTGTACAGGCGGTACCAGTGCTCGCGATCGCTGGCGTTGTAGAGATCCAGCGTGCGGATCACCTCGCGGGCGAATTCCACGCTGCCCAGCTGGCTGGCGGTAATCACGCCGCCATCGCTGACCGCCAGCACCTGCGGGTCGTACTGGTCGGCACCGGCATAAGTGGACACCTGGCTGTCGATCTGGCCGGGCCAGTTGCCGGTATGACGGCAATGGTCGAGCAGTCCCGCCCGCGCCAGCGCCAGCACGCCGCTGTCCACCGCAGCGACGGGCGCGCCAACTGCATGCACACGTCGCGCGGCGTCCACCGCCTCCTCGCCGTAACCGTGTTCCCACAGATGGCCGCCGGGCAGGATCAGCAGCGCCGCGCGGTCCAGATCCAGCTGATCCAGGGTCAGTTCGGGCAGCACCCGCAGTCCGCCCATGGACAGCACCGGCTGCAACGAGAAGCCCACCGTCTGCAGGCGCCAGTCGCCCGGCCGGCGGATCTCGCACAGGGCCTGCGCCGCGTGCCAGTCCACGAAGCCGTCGAACGCCAGGAAATACACCGTGTCGCGCATAAGACTCCCTCCTTGTGAGGGTAGGAAGTGTGGCGACCCCCTGCTGCCAACGTGTTGTCAGCAGGTCACTGGATGGGCCAGAACCCCTTCGGTCGTCCTGCAGGGTGGCTTGTCCAAAAAGAGTTTCACATCGCGTAGATGAATCGACTGGTCACACATTGAGCTGACAAACGCCCGGGTCACCCGGGACAATAGGGATCCCTATGCTTGCGGGTTCGCCATGAAGTCCATCTCGCTGATCCAGTTCCTGATCGAGGAACGCCGCGCCGGCCGCATCAACGCCGAGCTTTCCCTGCTGATCGAAGTTGTCGCGCGCGCCTGCAAGCGCATCGCGGTGGCCACCAACAAGGGCGCCCTCGGCGGCGTGCTGGGCGAGGCCGGCACCGGCAACATCCAGGGCGAGGCGCAGAAGAAGCTGGACGTGATCTCCAACGAGATCCTGCTCGAAGCAAACGCCTGGGGCGGCCAGCTCGCCGCCTGCGCCTCGGAGGAAATGGAAGACCCGCAGCCGATCCCCGACATGTACCCGAAGGGCAACCACCTGCTGCTGTTCGATCCGCTGGACGGCAGCTCCAACATCGACGTGAACATCTCGGTGGGCACGATCTTCTCGATCCTGCGTTGCCCCGACGGCGTCACCGAGCCCAAGGCCGAGCACTTCCTGCAGCCGGGAACCACCCAGCTCGGCGCCGGCTACGTGGTGTACGGCCCGGCCACCGTGCTGGTGCTGACCTTCGGCCACGGCACCCACGAGTTCACCCTCGATCGCGAAGTGGGCAGCTTCATCCTCAGCCGCCGCGACATCCGCATCCCGGAAGAGACCGGCGAGTTCGCCATCAACATGTCCAACCAGCGTCACTGGGAAGCGCCGATGCAGCGCTATATCGGCGAGCTGCTGGCAGGCAAGGACGGTCCGCGCGGCAGGGACTTCAACATGCGCTGGGTCGCCTCGATGGTGGCCGACGTGCACCGCATCATCACCCGCGGCGGCGTGTTCTTCTATCCGCTGGACGCCAAGATCAAGTCCAAGGGCGGCAAGCTGCGCCTGATGTACGAAGCCAACCCGATGGCCATGATCATCGAACAGGCCGGCGGCGCCGCCACCACGGGCCGCGAGCGCATCATGGGCATCCAGCCCAGCGGCCTGCACCAGCGCGTGCCGGTCTTCCTAGGCTCGAAGAAGGAAGTAGAAGTGGCCACGCACTACCACGTCGAGGCCGACGCGGCGGTGTGACCGCCGCACTGGTCATCCCGGCGTACGCCGGGATGACGATCGTGAGGGGGATAGCCAGCTGACCCGCGCCCAACAGCCGCCCCAAGCCGTCAGCACGGCGCCCTTCGGCGGCCTTACACTCGCGCGCCAGTCACCCTCGTGAGGTGACGCCCTTTCCCAACGCGCCCCGACATGTCCGCCACCCGCCGCCTTCGCCCGCTCCTGCCCCTGCTTGCCAGCCTGGTGTTGTGCGCCTGTTTCGGCGCTGACAAGCCCACGCCGCCGCCCGTGGCGCCCGTGGTGGTCCAGCCGCCGGCCAAGCTGCGCATCGGCCTGGCCCTGGGCGGCGGCGCCGCCAAGGGCTTCGCGCACATCGGCGTGATCAAGATGCTGGAGGCCAACGGCATCCATCCAGACGTGGTGGCCGGCACCAGCGCCGGCAGCGTGGTGGGCGCGCTCTACGCCAGCGGCATGGATCCGTTCCAGCTGCAGGAGACCGCCTTCTCGCTGGACCAGAGCAGCCTGCGCGACGTGCACCTGTTCTCCGGCGGCGTGGTGCAGGGCCAGAAGCTGCAGGACTACGTGAACCAGCTGATCAAGAACCGGCCGATGGACAAGCTCAGCGTGCCGTTCGCGGCGGTCGCCACCCAGCTGGAGACCGGCCAGCGCACCGTGTTCGTGCGCGGCAATACCGGCCAGGCGGTGCGCGCCTCGAGCAGCATCCCGGGCGTGTTCGAGCCGGTTGAGATCAACGGCAAGCATTACATCGACGGCGGCGTGGTCAGCCCGGTGCCGGTGGATGCGGCGCGTCAGCTCGGCGCTGACGTGGTGATCGCGGTGGACATCTCCAGCAAGGCCAACGGAACCAATCCGCAGGGCATGCTCAACATCGTGGGCCAGTCGATCAGCATCATGGGCCAGAAGCTGGGCGAGCAGGAGCTGGCCCGCGCGGACATCGTGATCCGTCCCAAGGTCAGCCAGATCGGCGCCGCCGACTTCGAGCAGAAGAACCAGGCCATCCTGGAAGGCGAACGCGCCGCGCTGGCCGCGATGCCCGCCATCAAGGCCAAGCTCGCCGCCGTGCAGGCCGCCCGCCAGCAGCCGGTGGTCGCGGCGCACTAACCCCGACCCTTCACACGACCGCCGGGCGGCGTGCGCTGGCGGCAGCGGGTCAGGAAGATGGAAAAGGCGTTTCCGCCACGCCGGTCTGGCGAGCCTGAGCGCCAGGCGTGCGTTCTTGCCCATACACAGCGCCCGGCCAGCCTGTTAGCGTTTACGCTTTCGAACCCAGCCAGGCGCTGCCCATGCCCCATCCCGCCCGTCTCCTGCTCCCGGCGCTGCTCGCCGCGCTTGCTCCCGCTGCCTTCGCCGCGCCCGCGTCGGTCGACCCCCGCATCGAGCAACTGCTTGCCGAGCTCGGCAAGGTGCGCCAGATCGACGCCGTGCAGCTATCGCCGGATGGCTCGCAGCTGGCGTGGGTGGTGCGCACGGAGGGCAAGGACGGCGTCGAAGTGGCCAAGGCCGACGGCAGCGACGTGCGCCGCCTGGGCGATAACAAGCCGGGCAGCTGCAGCTCCAGCGACATCGCCTGGGCGCCCGATTCCCACCACCTGGCCTTCGTCTCCGACTGCGCCAGCGGCGGCAAGCAGAAGGACCTGGTCGTTGCCGACGTGCCGGCCAAGACAGCCCCCAAGCGGCTGGCCGAACTGCCCGGCATGGCTGACGGCCTGGCCTGGTCGCCCGATGGCAAGTCGCTCGGCTTCCTCTACGTGCCCAACGGCACGCGCCGCGCCAGCGCGGTGTACGCGGCCAAGCCGGCGGCGGGCGAGATCGGCGTGGATGGACTGGAAGTGCAGCGCGTGGCGACGGTCGACGCGACGGGCGGCGCCGTGCACCTGCTCACCGACGGCCAGACCTACGCTTACGAATTCAGCTGGTCGCCGGATGGCAAGCGCATCGCCTACGTCGGGGCGCCGCCCCCGGGCGACAACAACTGGTGGTTGGCCAAGCTCTACGTGCAGAACGCGCAGGTCGGCGCCAAGGCCATCCAGGTGCTCGACCCAAGCGCCAGCAAGGGTTCACTGCACGGCCTGCAGATCGCCCTGCCGCGCTGGTCGCCGGACGGCCAGCGCATCGCCTTCATCGGCGGTCTGATGAGCGACCAGGGCGCCACCGGCGGTGATCTGTACACGGTGTCATCCAACGGCGGCGAGCCGGCCAACCTCACCCCGGGCCTCAAGGTCACGCCAGCCTGGTTTGCCTGGACCGGCCCGCAGCAGCTGCTGGTGGCGCAGGTCAGCAACGGCCAGAGCCAGGTCGCCGAGTACGGCGTCAGCGGCGACAAAGCCAGCGCCACGCGCACGCTATTCACCCTGCCCGCCAACATCGGCGACGGCAGCGCCGAGATGGCGCTGTCGCTGTCGGCCGACCATCGCTCGGTCGCCTTCGTGCAGAGCTCCTACGCCGCCGCGCCGGAAGTGCACGCCGGCGCGCTCGGCGAGAACGCGCCGGCCGCGGTCACTTCGCTCAATGCCTCGCTCAAGCCCGGCTGGGGCAAGGCCGAGTCGGTGGAGTGGGACAACGAGGGCCGTCACGTGCAGGGCTGGCTGCTGTACCCGGCCAACTACGACGCGAAGAAGTCGTACCCGATGATCGTCACCGTGCATGGCGGCCCGTCCAGCGCGGTGCTGCCGCGCTGGCCCAGCGTGGGCTTTGGCGGCGTGCCGTTCTCGACGCTGGGCTATTTCGTGTTCATGCCCAACCCGCGCGGCAGCTACGGCCAGGGCGAAGCCTACGTGCAGGCCAACCGCAAGGATTTCGGCCACGGTGACCTGCGCGACATCCTCGCCGGCATCGACACCATCGAGAAGAAGCTGCCGGTCGACGACAAGCGCCTCGGCCTCACCGGCTGGAGCTATGGCGGCTTCATGAGCATGTTCATCCCGACCCAGACCCAGCGCTTCCGCGCGGTGGTCGCGGGCGCAGGCATCGCGAACTGGCAGAGCTATTACGGCCAGAACCTGATCGACCAGTGGATGCTGCCGTTCTTCGGCGCATCGGTGTACGACGACCCGGACGTTTACGCCAAGAGCTCGGCGATCAACTACATCAAGCAGGTGAAGGCGCCCACGCTTGTGGTGGTCGGCGATCGCGACGCCGAATGCCCGGCGCCGCAGTCGTTCGAGTACTGGCACGCGTTGCGCGCCCAGGGCGTGCCGACCTCGCTGGTGGTCTACCCGAATGAAGGCCACCACTTCGTCGACCCCGACCACCAGCGCGACGTGCTGCAGCGCGCGCTGATGTGGTTCGAGAAGTACCTGCCGGCCAAGGGCTGAGCTAGCGCTCGCCTCTTTCCGGTTTGTCTGGCGCGGAGGAGTCGGCTGACGACTCCTCCGGGGCCAGCGGCAAGCCCACCCGAAAGCGGCAGAGTTGGCCGCCACGCACGATGCACTCCATGTGATGGATGCGCCGCCCGGTGGCCGCCTCCATGTAGGCCAGGTCGAACTTGCACACCTGCGGGTGTTGCCGGGCCAACGCGTGGAACACGCAGTTGAACGCCTCCACCTGCCACTCCTCGCCGTGCCGCGCGGCAATCGCCTCGTAGCCCAACGCATCGAGTCGCTGGGCCAGTTGCTGCACCACCTCCGCATTCGGCGTTTCCGCATCGGACGCCACTTCGCTGGCGCCGAGCTGATGGCCCAGCTCGCGCAGCCAGTGCTCCACCTCGGCGTCGCCAAAGCGCGATTGCAACTGCGTCAACAGCGCGGTGGCGATGATCCCGTAGTTGCGCGGGAACAGCGCGCGCCCGGCAGCGGTCAGGCGGTAGCACGCCAGCGGACGGCCACCGCTGGGGCGCGACTTCGACCTTTCGACGTAATGACGCGCGATCAGGGCGCTCAGATGCTGGCGCACGGCGTTGTGGCTGATCCCCAGCTGCGCGCACAGCGACTCCACCGTGCCACCCTCGCCGGCCATCAGTAGCTGTCGCAGCAGCCGCTGCTGGGTGGGGCCAAGTTGCCTGAGCGCCGACATCGCTTAGCTCGCCTTGTCCGGAAACTGCTTTGCGATGCCCGCAGCCAGCGCATCGGCGATGGTGTTCATGTGCGCCTGCATCGCGCTCCAGGTGGACGCTTCATCCTTGCTGTCGCCACTCATGATCTGCTGGATCTGGCTGGCGTGATGCGCCACATGGGTGGCGAACAGGCCCTGCACCGCGTTCTCCGGCAAATTGGGATTGGCGCCGGCGAAGAACTTGGCGATGGCAGTGACGTTGGTGTTGAGATCAGCCATCGCCTTCTGCTCGGCGGCGTTGTCCTTGGCCTCGCTCGCATCGGTCAACGCCTTCACGCCGCCCCAGTGGCCTGCGAGCAACTGCAAGGTCTGTTCGCCCGCCGGCTTGCCGTAGAAGCCCGCCACGGCGTCGGCGATCTGCCTGGCGTTGGCCACCACCGCATCCTCGGCGGACTTGGCCTTGGCGCTGTCGTGGGCGTGCACGGCCAGCGCGTAGTCACGCGTGGCCAACACATGGCCGTGCCACAGCGCGCGCAAAGCCGCCTGGAGTTTTGGCGCGGCCACGGTAGCCGCAGCCGCCGAGGAAGGCGCCATCGCAGCCATGTCGTGCATGGCCGGCGCAGCGACGGCCAGCCCCGTGGCGCTGCAGGCGCCAGCCAAAATGATGAGCAAAGCTTGAGTCTTCATGGGTAGTCTCCGGTAGGTCGCAAAGGCGACACCGGACAGTCTCGGCCGACCCCATTCTGGCGCAATCGATCTATGTGTAAAGGCCGTATGGAGCGACTTCCAGCCCACGGCTGGAAAGGCTGGCCCTGCGGCGATGGCCCGCTCCCGCACCGCTTCCCGATCGCCATCGTGACGCTTTGGCCGGTCTGCACCTTCCCATCCAGGCCACCGGTGTGGCGCCAGCGGCCTTTTCATTGCCCATGACCCTTGGGCTATTGACCGCCATCCATCTGTATTGTTGTATTAATACACATGGATGCATCCATCTTCGCCATACAGCCCTCGGCCGCCGAGCCGATCTATCGGCAGATCGTCGAGCAGTTGCGCCGGCTGATCGCCAGCGGCCAGCTTTCGCCGGGCGAGTTGCTGCCCTCGGTACGCGAGGTAGCCGGCTTCCATGCGGTGAACCCGATGACCGTGTCGCGCGCGTACGGCATGGCCGAATCCGAAGGCCTGCTGGAACGGCTGCGCGGCAAGGGCATGGCGGTTGCACCGCAGGCCAGGGCCACTTCGTCGCCTGCACAGCGTCTGGCCCTGCTGGAACCGCAGCTGGCTGAAGTGGCGCGACAGGCCGGCGAGCTGGAACTGGCGCCCGAGCTGGTGCTGCGCCGCCTGCGCCGGCTGATGGGTGAGCCATAAGACCCCGCGTCCGACCTTTCCACTGATCCCGAGTTGTTCGTTCGATTGAAGGAGTAGTCGATGAATGCCGTGCTTCAAAACGCCGTCGAGCCGTTCGACGCGCCGCTGCAGGTCCGTGGTCTCAGCCATCGGTACGAAGGCCAGTCGGTGCTGTCCCAAATTGACCTGACCCTGCAACCTGGCAGCGTGCTGGGACTGATCGGCCGCAATGGCGCCGGCAAGTCCACCCTGATCCGCGCCATGCTCGGCCTGTTGCAACCGGCGGAGGGCGACTGCCAGGTGTTCGGCGAGCCATCGCTCGGACTCAGCGACCGCACCAAGACACGCCTGGCTTACGTGCCGCAGCAGCCCGAGGCACTGGCCTGGCTCACCGCGCAGCAGATGCTGGACTACGTAGGCCGTTTCTACCCGCAATGGCAGGCCACGTTTGCACGCGACATGCTGCGCAAGTGGGACATCGCGCCGAACAAGCTGCTGGGCAAGCTCTCGCCCGGCGAGCGCCAGCGCGTGGACCTGATCCGCGCCCTCGCCTCCCAGCCGGAACTGCTGGTGCTGGACGAACCAGCCGCCGCGCTGGATCCGGTAGCCCGCCGCGACCTGCTGCGCGAGATCGCGCTACGCGCTGGCGAAGCGGGCGCCACGGTGTTGTTCTCCACCCACATCGTGTCCGACCTGGAACGCGCGGCCTCGGACATCGCCTTCCTGCACGATGGCAAGGTGCTGCTGCACTGTGGCGTGGATGAGACCAAGGAACGTTTCGCACGTCTGTGGCTGCCCGCTTCGATGTCGGCCGCTGCGCCCACGCAGACCCTGGGTAGCCGGCGCCATGCGGACGGCAGCCTGAGCCTGGTGATCGAACGCGATGCGCAGGGTCGCTGGCCACAAGCCGCTGGCTTGCCCGGCGCGCGCGTCGATGCGCTGGGTCTGGAAGACCTGTTCGTGGAGATCGCCGGATGAACTTCCGCGCCCTGTTGCTGGCCCCATGGCGATGCTCACATGCCGCCACGCGCTGGCTCACCCTTACCCTGCTGCTGATGTGTACGGCCGTTGGCATCGGCGTCGCCATCTTCAGTACCAGGACCGGCTGGACCTGGGCGCCGATAGGGCTGTACGCCGGCGGCCTGGCCTATGTCTGGGCGTTCTACCTGTCCAGCTTGGCCCTGCTAGCGATCGATGCACGGCAGCTGCGCCTGCCCGGCATGCACCGCACGGTGGTCGGCGCGCTGATCTTCTACGCCGTGCTCAGCGTGCTGCCGGCCACCCTGCTAAGCGGCCTGTTTGGCGGCGACATGCTGGCGGTGGCCCTGCTGCTCAGCCTGGTGGTGCTGGTGGCGCTGAGCTTTGCGCTGCTGCCGCGCTACTGCGCGATGCTGATCGGCCTGTTGCCGGCGCTGCACAGCGCCACGGCCTCCACCTTGAAGATCCCCGGCCCCGACGAGGCCGGCTTCCTGTCCTGGGCCCCCGGCGTGGTGTTTGCGCTGGCGGTGCTCTGCGCCCTGTGCTGGCATCGGTTGATGCGCGTGGACAAGATCGACAGCAACGGCTTCAGCGACGCCATGGTGCTGCAGTACCGCCGCGGCGCCTGGGGCAACCGGTGGAACGGCTTCGGCATGGACAGCACCCAACAGGTGCGACAGCGGCCGGACTGGATGCAGCCGCAGGTGGACCTGCGCCACACCGGACCGCAACACCCGGGCAACGCCTTGCGCGTGGCGTTGGGCGGTTGGTACCTGCCCAGGACGCTGATGGGCCACCTGCGCGGCCTGGCGCCAACCCTGCTGATGGTCCTGGTCCCCATCGCCGTGGTGGCGCTGACGATCTCCCGCACGCATGCGAAGGACGGCGGATTCGGCTGGCCACTGGCGGTAATCGTGGTGGGCTGGGGCTGCCTGTACGGCGGCATGGGCGCGATGATCGGCACGGTGATGCTGTTCACCCAGCGCTGGCGCAAAACCAACGCCGAGCTGCCCCTGCTGGCCCTGCTGCCCGGCCTGGGCGACCACGCCCAGCCCAAGCGTGACCTGCTGCGTGTCGGCCTGCGGCGTCCGCTGCTGATGCAGGTAGTGCTGGCGACCGTGTTGCTGGCCATGGTGATCCACGCACACGCCAGCGGCATCGCGTTGCTGTTGGTGGCGATGACCCAACTCGGCGGGGCGCTCAGTCTGTTGGCGTTCCTGCTCTGCATCATCGGCGGCCGCCCGCTGCCCGGCTGGGCGCTCGCCGTGCTGATAACGGTGCTGGCGCTGCTGATCGGCGGCATGTCCTATCTGCCAGGCAGCGTGGTCAGCGGCCAGCCGTGGTCGCCACCGATGCCTTACATGCTGGTGCTATTGGCGTTCTGGATCGTGCTGAATGCCACGTTGCTGTGGCTGGCGCGACGCGGCTGGCGGGCCTGGCGGCAACGTCCCCACCCGTTCTTGCCCAACGTCTGACTACGCCGCGACGTCGCCCACGGGAAGCCAACCGCTCAGAACAGTTGACCCTGCGGCGACGGCTTGCGTGGCGGCACGAACTTCGTCGTATCGAGCCACAGCTCGCGGGCGCGGCCGAAGCCGTGTTTGCGGCAGGCGACATCGAAGCGGCGGCGGATCAATTCGGCGAACACGCCCTGCCCGCGCATGCGTGTGGCGAAGTCGCTGTCGTAGTCGCGACCACCGTTCATCTGCTGCACCAGGCTCATCACGTGCGCCGCGCGTTGGGGCACGTGCAGCGCCAGCCATTCGCGGAACAGCGCCTTCAGCTCATACGGGAGACGCAGGGTGGTGTAACCGGCGCAGCGTGCTCCGGCATCGGCGGCCTGCTCCAGCACCGCTTCCAGATCGCGATCGTTGAGCGCGGGAATGATCGGCGCCACCAGCACGCCGACCGGGACGCCGGCCTCGGCCAACATGCGGATCGCCTTGATGCGCCGGTGCGGCGCGCTCGCGCGGGGTTCGAGCTTCGCCGCCAGTTGGTTGTCCAGTGAAGCGACCGAAACGAACACCTGCACCAGCCCTTCGCGCGCCATCGGCGCCAGGATGTCCAGGTCGCGCTCGACCATCGCGTTCTTGGTGACGATGGTGCATGGGTGATGGCATTCAGCCAGCACCTCCAGCGCGGCGCGCGTCAGCTTCCAGCGGCGCTCCACCGGCTGGTAGGGATCGGTATTGCTGCCGATGTTGATGGGACTGACTGCATAACCGGGACGCGCGAGCTCATGCCGCAACACTTCGGCCAGATTGCTCTTGGCGCGCAGCTTGGTTTCGAAGTCCAGGCCCGGCGAGAGGTTGAGATAGCTGTGCGAAGGCCGCGCGAAGCAGTAGATGCAACCGTGCTCGCAGCCGCGGTAGGGATTGAGCGCCTGGTTGAAATGCAGGTCCGGCGAATCGTTGCGGGTGATGACGCTGCGCGCGCGTTCCTCGGTCACCTCGGTGCGCGGTCGCGGCGCCGCCTCGTCCAGCAGCAGGCTTTGCCAGCCGTCGTCCTCCGCATGATGGCGGATGGATTCGAAGCGCCCTTCGGGATTGGAAGCGGCGCCGCGGCCCTTCAGGGCCTGCACGGGATACGGGGCATCGGGCATGGCGGCAGTGTGCGCCGGGCAGGTCTCAGCCGACGCGACATCCGTCCTACGGCGAGGTCGGCGTCAACTGCTGCCGCAGCGCCTGCCCCATCACCGCCAGCGGGTATTGCTGGCGCAGCTGGCGGTCGAGTTCGGTGAACACCGGGGCCGAAATGGTCCAGCCCATCGGAATCGGGTAGTCGCCAGGACACAGGCGGAAATGCCAGAGCATGTCCCCGCGCGCCGGGTCGGCGTCATCCGGCTGCAGCGCGCGCAGCAATTGGACGCGGGCGTATTCGCCACGCGCACTGCGTGTTTCGAGCAGAGCCTGCACCGGCGCGATCGCCTCGCCGACCACGCGGTCGCGCACCCCACCGGGCGCTGGCGGACAACTGGTGGTGTAGAGCGGCAACGGGTGGCGGGGATCATGCCGGTCCACGAAGTCGGTCATCTGCGGGTCGTTGCTGATGTGGATAACGATGAAGCGCAACGACTGCCCGCGCGCCCTGGCCCGCGTCCGCACCAGGCGCATCACTTCCAGCAGGGTGGTCGCGCCGGAATTCTCGAAGTAGCCGCCATCGACCAGCTGGAGTCGGTTGGGTACCGGCGGATTGCTGGCGCGCGTTTCCAGCGTGCCGGCCGGACTGATGTAGGTGAAGCGCGCACTGTTGAGCACCACCTCACTGAGCGGTACGCGTGGGTCGAGCCAACTGGAGCCATCCAGCCCCGCCGTCCACGGTTGGCGTTGCGGCGTGGCGATCGGCTGGAACGGATGCTGGATGAAGCGCTTGCCTTCCACAACGGTGGTGCTGTTGAAGAACAGCGCAGGTACGACGGGCGCGGCGCCACTTGTGGCCGGAGCATAAAGCGCCGCGAACGGTTGCGCGAAGGCGTCCAAGCCTTGCTGGCGCGCCGCCGATTCCCAGGCGCGCGTCAGGGCGCGGGAGCGATCATCCAGCCAGGCGCCCGGGAGCCAACGCTGGGTGAAGTCCACGAAGAACGCATTGGCCAGCGTGGGCGCAAGGAAATCGTGGCCGAGCAGGGTTTGCGCGCGCGCCTCCAGCGTGCCGGCATCCGTCGCCGGCGGTTGCGCCAGCAGGCTCACGTAGGTCGCCAGTCCCAGGCTGCCGCCGGACACGCCGCTGCCCGCCAGCAGGTAGCGCGCAAACAGTGGCTCGGCGCCCGTGCGCCCGGCCGGCTCCACGGCCGCCGTCAGTCGCGCCAGCACCAGGGCGGTCCACGCCGCGCCGCGTATACCGCCGCCTTCCGCGGAGACCAGGATGACCGGACAGGGCGAGGCATGAGCACAACGGTCATCGAGCCAGCCGTCCAGGTAGGCATCGAAGCTGACGCGCGTATCAGGCGGTGGCGGCGACGGCTGCTGGTGCGTGCTCATCGACGGGTATTGCCGCACCCGGTGGTTGTCGTTCAGGTGCAGCCAGTGCAACGACGCGCTGAGCAGCAGCATCGCGCTGAGCAACGGCATGCCGCGCCGGTCGCCCACCATGCACAACAGGCTGCCGCTGATGCAAAGGAAGCCGGCCGAGATCAGCACGATGGCCAACGGCCCGATGCCGTCGAGCGCCTCCGGGCGCCAGGCGATCACGATGGTGAGCAGGATGTTGAGCGCAATCACGCCCGCGTAGATCGAGCAGGGCGTCCGGCCCAGATCACGCACGCGCCACACGCGGTTTTCATCCGAAGGACGCGCGCCCGGCGCCCTCAAGGCCGGCATCCGGCGTGACATCGCGAGCCACACGCGTCTTCGGATGAGGAAGAACGCAATCAGCGCCATCGATTCGAGCAACAGGCCGAACGCGCGCCAACTGCGCTGCACGCAAGGGTTGTCGCCACCGCAGGGTCCATGCGGCAGCTTGGCCAGCGCCACCACGTAGCCAATGCAAACCAGCAGCGGCACGGCGGCGCCCAGTACGCGGGGAATCCAGTCACGCAACGGGGCGGCCCGTGCGTCCTGCAGCGCGGGCCAGCGCGGATAGCGCAGGCGGTAGGCATTGCGCGCCGCATACCAGCTCGCGAGTCCGGTCAGCGCGGCGCTGGCGAGCAGACCCAGGTAGCGCCCCGCGCTGGGATCGGTCCACAACGCAATGAGGAACAACTCGGCCGCCTGGTCCACGCTCACCACCACGACTGTTGCGATGGCCAGCACGAGCAGCGACACACGCACGGGCTTCAGGTGGTCGAGCACCAGCGCGGTCCACCCGATCATGCGGCGCAGGCGTCGTCGCAGATGTCGTCGTTGCCTTGCGGTGGTCCGTGCTCCGGTCGGCATGCGGTTCCCGTGGATCGCAGGTGCCCGACTATCTTAGTGCGCCGCGTCGCACATGTAAGAGCGCTGCCTGCACGTCTGCAGGAAAGAGAAAGGGTGCGACGGTCGCCCGCCGCACCCTCCGATTGCATCATGCCTTTCCGCGATCAGTGACGGATGTCGACGTCCTTGGTTTCGCGCAGGAACAACAGGCCGATGAAGAAGGTGCCGATCGCCACGATGATCGGATACCACAGGCCGTAGTAGATGTCGCCCTTCCACGCCACCAGCATGAAGCCGATCGTCGGCACGAAGCCACCGAACCAGCCATTGCCGATGTGGTACGGCAGGCTCATCGAGGTGTAGCGGATGCGGGTGGGGAACATCTCCACCAGCCAGGCCGCGATCGGGCCGTACACCATGGTGACGTAGAGCACCAGGATCGCGAGCAGCACCACCAGCATCACATTGTTGGTCTGCTCCGGATCGGCCTTCTCCGGATAACCCGCCTTCTTCAGCGCCGCGCCCAGTTGCGCGCCGAACGCCTTGCTCTGTTCGGCGAACGCCTTGCTGTCGAGCGAGCCGCCTTCGAACGACGCGATGGTGACTTCGCCGATCCGCACTTCGGCGACGGAGCCGCGCTCGGCGGCCACATTGGAGTACGGAATGCCTCGCTTGGCCAACGCACTCTTGGCCACGTCGCAAGAGCTGGTGAAGCGGCTCTTGCCCACCGGATCGAACTGGAAGCTGCACGCCCGCGGGTCAGCCACCACGCTCACCGGCGAGGTCGCCGCCGCCTGCTCGATGGCCGGATTGCCGTAGTGGGTCAGTCCCTTGAAGATCGGGAAGTAGGTGAGTGCAGCGAGCAGGCAGCCGGCCAGCACGATGGACTTGCGGCCCACCCGGTCGGACAACCATCCGAAGACCACGAAGAACGGCGTGCCGATGACCAGCGCGGCGGCGATCAGCAGGTTGGCGGTGGTGCCGTCGATCCTCAGGCTTTGGGTGAGGAAGTACAGCGCGTAGAACTGGCCCGTGTACCACACCACAGCCTGGCCCGCGGTGGCGCCGAGCAGGGCGAGGATCACCAGCTTGAGGTTGCTCCACTGGCCGAACGCCTCGGTGAGCGGCGCCTTGGAGTGCTTGCCCTCGGCCTTCATCTGCTGGAACACCGGGGACTCGGACAACTGCATGCGGATGTACACCGACACGATCAGCAGCAGCAGCGAGACCAGGAACGGAATACGCCAGCCCCAGGACTCGAAGTTTTCGGTGCCCAAACCCAGGCGGGTGCCAAGGATGACCAGCAGTGACAGGAACAAGCCGAAGGTGGCCGTGATCTGGATGAAGCTGGTGTACAGGCCACGCTTGCCTTGCGGTGCGTGTTCGGCCACGTAGGTGGCCGCGCCGCCATACTCGCCGCCGAGCGCCAGGCCCTGCAGCAAACGCAAGGTGATCAACAACACGGGGGCGATCACGCCGACTTTGGCGTACCCGGGCAATACGCCGACCAGGAAGGTCGACGAACCCATGATCACGATGGTGATGAGGAAGGTGTACTTGCGCCCGATCATGTCACCGAGGCGGCCGAACACGATGGCGCCGAACGGGCGCACCGCAAAGCCGGCGGCGAACGCGAGGAGGGCGAAGATGAACTGGCTTGTCTCGTTGAGTCCGCTGAAGAAGTGCTTGCCGATCAGCGCAGCGAGCGAGCCATAGAGATAGAAGTCGTACCACTCGAACACCGTGCCCAGGCTGGATGCCAGGATGACGCGTCGGTGGCTGGTGTCGATCGATCCGCGAGTGTCGACTGCGGTCGTAGCCATGATGTTCCCCTTGTTGATGAGCAGTCCGGTCGGGACGATGGGTCAGGAAAATCGGGTGCAGGCCACCGGGGCGGTCAGGCCGCCCTGCTTATTGCCGTGTTGCCGGAGCCAGGCAATTCCCTTGGCCTTACGCCAACCGGTTGGGTGTGTTCACTCCCTCCATGTCGCCAAAGCCTGGATGGAGTGAACTACCCCGTGGCGGCAGCGCTTCCTGCGCCGCCGTCGTCGTGCTCAGAATCGATACAGACCGCTCAAGCTGAGCTGATTGCCGCTGGTGAACTGACGGTTGCCTTCCGAGCCGAGCTGCCAGCGCACCTTGTTGTACATGTACTCCACACCCAGCTCGTAGTTGCCCGAGGCGTACTGCACGCTGAGGGCGGAAAGGTTGCTGCGCAACAGGGCCTGGCCGGCCGTCGGGCTGGTGGTAGTCCAGCGAACCACGTCGTCGTTGTTCGGCCGGATCCCGGAGAAGAAGCCGTTGACGCTCCAGTTCGGGGTGAAGTTGTAACTCACCTGCACGAAGCCGCCCGACTCGTTGATATCGCCGAACTGGGACATCGCGCCAAAGATCTGGCCGATCGCCTTGCCGCCGTAGAGCAGACCCTTGAAGGTCCACGGTCCGGGCTTCCACTGCGCACCCAGCTCGTAGGCGACACTGTCGAGCGTGTCCTCCAGCGGCTTGGGATTGATGTCACCCACGCCGGCGAGCTTGATCTCCGAGTAGTGCGCCGCGAAGTAGGCCAGCCAGTCGCTGCCCTGTGCGCGGATGCGTGCCTCCACCTGCGGCCGGAAGTTGGCGGCGCCGGCATTGAGGTAATTGACGTTGGCCGTGCCGGCTGCGTTTTGCGGACCATTCCAGTTGCCGGTGAACACGCCCATATCCAGGCGCCACTGGATCCCATCCGAACCGTGGTTGAGATCCTGCATCCACACGGCGCCCGGGAAGCGCCAGCCGATGAAGCCAGTGCCGTAACCCAGCGGGAATGCGATGTGAGTCAGCGAGGTCGGGGTGTTGTCCAGCGGGAACATCAGGTCCCACTGCTGGCCGAGGCGGACGGTGCTGCCGCTGTTCGGATTGACAAGGTCCATGTAGGCCTGGCGCAGGCGCGGAATCGGCTGCTGCTGTGCATAGGCGCCGGTGCCGTTGTTGCCACCGAAGAAGTCCATCTCGATGCGGCCGCCACCGCCCCAGTTCTCGCTGAACTTGGCGCCGCTGAAGTCGAGCCAGAAGCGCGTGTTGCGCACGTCGAAACCGCTGAGCGCGCCGTTGTAGCCATTCTCCTTGTTGGCCGGCGTTTGCGGCGCGACCACCAGGGCATTCTGGCCGTTGCCATAGTTGACGAAGGTCTTGTCCTGGCCGAAGCCGGTGGCGCTGACAAAGCCATGCAAGGCCACGGTAAGGCCCTTCGCCGTGGTGAACTGCGGCTTTGGCGCCGCTTCCACCTTGGTCTGCGCGGCCTGCGCGGTGGTATTGGCCTGTTCGGCGGTGGCCTGAGCCGTCTGGGCCGTCTGACTGGCCTGGCTGGTGGCCGCCTTCTGTTCCTGGATCATGGCCTTCAGTTCGGCCAGTTCCTGCTCCAGCTGATTCACCCGCTTTTCGAGTTGCTGTTCGCGCGTGGTGGTCCTTGCCGTGCTCGCGGGAGCGCTTTGCGCGTGTGCACCCATGGGCAGGGCGAGCGCGCAGGCGATGCTGAGCGCTAGTAACCGGCTGCCGCGGGCGGTGATCGGTCGTGTCATGGCGTCCTCCCCAGGTCGATGACAGACCGAGCATGTCCATGCTGCAACGCCCGCGCCTATTACCCATTGGTCTAGCTTCGACCAAAGTCGAACGTGATCCTCGACCAAAGTCGAAAGCAACGTAAAACGTACCGATCACCGGCCAACCGCTACACTCGGTGAACGCCGCAGGCAGCGCTGCCCCGCGGCATTCCCCATGCATGAGGAGGCCGGCGATCCGGCCGCAGGAGCCCCAGATGACCAAGCTCTACCCCGTCAAGCCCGAGTTCGCCGCCAAAGCCCGCATCAGCAAGGACGACTATGAGCGGCTGTACGCCGAATCGGTGCGCGACCCGGATGGCTTCTGGGGCAAGGTGGGCGAGCGCCTGGACTGGACCAAGTCGCCGACCCGGATCAAGAACGTTTCCTACGATCCGAACAACCTGCACATCCGCTGGTACGAGGATGGCGAGCTGAATGTCTCGGCCAACTGCCTGGACCGTCACCTGGCCACGCGCGGTGACAAAACTGCGATCATCTTTGAAGGCGACGACCCCAACGAGTCGCGACACATTACTTATAAGGAACTGCACACCGAGGTGTGCAAGTTCGCCAACACGCTCAAGCACCTTGGCGTCGCCAAGGGCGACCGCGTGGCGATCTACCTGCCGATGATCCCCGAGGCGGCGGTGGCCATGCTGGCCTGCGCTCGCATCGGCGCGGTCCACTCGGTGGTGTTCGGCGGCTTCTCGCCCGACTCGCTGGCCGGCCGCATCGCCGACTCCACCGCCAAGGTGGTGGTGACGGCCGACGAAGGCGTGCGCGGCGGCAAGAAGATCCCGCTGAAGGTCAACGTGGACGCCGCCCTGGAGCGCCCCGGCACCAACAGCGTAGAAACCGTGATCGTGGTGCGCCGTACCGGCAGCGCCGTGCCGATGCAGTCGCCGCGCGACCGCTACTACCACACGCTGATGGACGGCCAGTCGGCCGATTGCCCGCCGACCCCGCTTGAGGCCGAGCATCCGCTCTTCATCCTTTACACCTCCGGTTCCACCGGCAAGCCCAAGGGCGTGCTGCACACCTCCGGCGGCTATCTGGTGTACACCAGCTACACGCACGAGCTGGTGTTCGACCTGCGTGAAGACGATGTGTATTGGTGCACCGCCGACGTGGGCTGGGTCACCGGCCACAGCTACGTGGTGTACGGCCCGCTCGCAAACGGCGCCACCACGGTGATGTTCGACGGCGTGCCGAATTACCCCGACACCAGCCGCTTCTGGAACGTGATCGACAAGCACCAGGTCACGCTGTTCTACACGGCGCCGACCGCCATCCGCGCGCTGATGCGCGAGGGCGAGGGCCCGGTGAAGAAGGCTTCGCGCGCGTCGCTGCGCCTGCTCGGTTCGGTGGGCGAGCCGATCAATCCGGAAGCCTGGGAGTGGTACTACCGCGTGGTCGGCGACGAACGTTGCCCGGTGGTGGACACGTGGTGGCAAACCGAGACCGGCGGCATCCTGATCACGCCATTGCCCGGCGCCATCGACGAAAAGCCGGGCTCGGCCACCAAGCCGTTCTTCGGCATCATCCCGGCCGTGGTCGATGCCGGCGGCACGGTGCTGCAAGGCGCGACCGAGGGCAACCTGGTGATCACCGATTCGTGGCCGGGCCAGATGCGCACGGTGTACGGCGACCACCAGCGCTTCATCGACACGTATTTCAGCGCCTATCCGGGCAACTACTTCACTGGCGACGGCGTGCGCCGCGACGAAGACGGTTACTACTGGATCACCGGCCGCGTCGACGACGTGATCAACGTCAGCGGCCACCGCATCGGCACCGCCGAAGTGGAGAGCGCGCTGGTGGCCCATCCGAAGGTTGCCGAGGCGGCCGTGGTCGGCGCGCCGCACGAGATCAAGGGCCAGGGCATCTATGCTTTCGTCACGCTGATCGCTGGTGAACAGGGCAGCGACGAACTGCGCAAGGAGCTGGTGGCCTGGGTGCGCAAGGAAATCGGCCCCATCGCCACGCCGGATTTCCTGCAGTGGGCGCCGGGGCTGCCGAAGACGCGCTCGGGAAAGATCATGCGCCGCATCCTGCGCAAGATCGGCGAGAACCAGCCTGACCAGCTAGGCGACATCTCCACCCTGGCCGACCCGGGCGTGGTGAAGAACCTGGTGGACGAGCGACTCATCAAATAACCAAGGAGTGAGTGAAGAGGAGTGAGAAAACAGAGACGGCTCGATTGACGCTCTTCTCTCACTACTCACTTCTCTTCACTATTTTCTGCCCTCATGCCCGACGTACTGATTGCCGACGACCATCCGCTTTTCCGCGACGCGTTGCAGCGCGCGGTGCTGGCCGCCGTGCCCTTCGCCAGCGTGCACTGCGCGGAAAACGTCGACCGCCTGCTTAGCCTGATCGAGCAGTACCCCGACGCCGAACTGCTGCTGCTGGACCTGCATATGCCCGGCGCACGCGGCTATTCCGCGCTGGCGCATATTCGCGGCCAATTTCCCGGCCTGCCGACGATCGTGGTGTCGGGACACGAGAATGTCGCCGTGGCGCGTCGCGCGCTCGCGCACGGCGCTTCCGCCTATATCCCGAAATCCACGCCCGGTGAGGAGATCATCACCGCGATCCGCAAGGTGCTCGACGGCGACGTGTGGCTGCCGCACCAGCTCGTGGGTGGCGGCATGGAGCTCAAGCCTGACGAGGCCGCAGTGGCCGACCGCATCGCCACGCTCACTCCACAGCAGTTCCGCGTGCTCACCATGATCGCCGAGGGACTGCTCAACAAGCAGATCGCCTATGACCTCGGCGTCTCCGAAGCCACGGTGAAGGCGCACATGACCGCGATCATGCGCAAGCTGGGTGTGAACAACCGCACCCAGGTGGCGCTCGCCGCCAGCCACCTGGCCATCGACCAGGAAGCGATGCCGTCGTTGCCTGATGACGAGGAAGGCTGAAGAACAGGAGTGAGTGAAGAGGAGTGAGAAGCGAGAGGCCTTCTCTCACCGCTCAATCCTCTTGAGTGTTTTTATCGCCTCACGCCGGGGTCTGCCTTCGCACCAAGGCGCTGAGCAGCGCGCGCAGCGCCGCCGGCCGCACCGGTTTGTGCAGCAGCGGGTATCCGAGGGTGCGCGCACGCTGCTTCAGTTCGCTGCTTCCATCGGCGGTAATCATCGCCACCGGCGGCAGCTCGTCCACCACACCACGCAGCTGTTGCAGCGCCTGTAGGCCGTCCATGTCGTCGTTGAGGTGGTAGTCGGCGAGGATCAGGTCGATGCGTCCGCGCAACAATTCCTGCTGGGCCTGCGTCACGTCGAGCGCCGTGCGGCAATCCACGCCCCAACGCTGCAGCAGGGCGCGCATGCCGTCGAGGATCGAAGGATCGTTGTCCAGGCAAAGCACGGTGAGCGGCAACCGTTCGTGCGACACCGTGTGCGCCACGGTGCGGCGGCGCGGCGCCGGCGTCTCCGCGCGCGGCACACGCACCGCGAAGCGGCTGCCCCGGCCTTCGCGCGACTCCAGTTCCAGGCGGTGGTCGAGGATGCCGGCGATGCGCTCACAGATCGACAGGCCCAGGCCCAGTCCCTTCTCGCCCCATGGCGATGGCCGATCGAGACGCTGGAATTCGCCGAAGATGCGCGCGCGCTGTTCCGGCGGGATGCCAGGCCCGGTATCCCATACTTCGATGCGCACTTCGTGACCCAGGCGCCGTGCGCCAAGCAGGACAGCACCGCTGCGGGTGTAACGCAGTGCATTGGAGATGAAATTCTGCAGCACGCGGCGCAATAGCTGCGGATCGCTGCGCACGGCCAGTCGTGTCGGCGCCACGCGCAGGTTCAGTCCACGCTGTTCGGCAACCACGGCAAACTGTGCCTTGAGCGAATCGAACAGGTCGGCCAGCGCGACATTGCTGATATCGGCTCGATAGCTGCCGGCATCGAGGCGCGAGGTGTCCAGCAATGCGTCGAGCAAGTCTTCCGCGGCGCGGAACGAAGCATCGATGCGTTCGGCCAGCTGGCTGGCCTCGGCATCCAGCCCGGGATGCTGGCGCAGCGCGGACGTGAACAGGCGCGCGGCATTCAGGGGTTGCAGCAGGTCATGGCTGGCCGCAGCGAGGAAGCGCGTCTTGGAAGCATTGGCCATCTCTGCTTCGCGTCGCGCATGCGCGGTGGCGTTGAGCGCCTCACTCAGCTCCGCCGTGCGCTGGTCGACGCGTTGCTCGAGGTTCTCGTTTGCCTCAATCAGCGCCTGCTCGGCGTGCTTGTACGCGGTGACATCCGTATAGGTGGTGACGTAACCGCCGCCCGGCAGGGCGCGTCCACGCATCTCGATCACGGTGCCGTCGGGGCGGATGCGCTGGAACAGGTGCGGCGAGCCCGCGCGCATGTGGCCAATGCGCTTGGCCACGTGGGCCTCGACTTCACCCGGACCGCATTCGCGGTGCTCGGCATTCCAGCGGATCAGGTCCGCCACCGGCACGCCGACATAGACCATGCCGTCGGGATAGTCGAACAGTTCCAGATAGCGGCGGTTCCATGCCACCAGTCGCATGTGCGCATCCACCACGCTGATGCCCTGCGACACGTTTTCCAGCGTCGTGGACAGCAGCTCGCGGTTGAAGCGCAGCTCTTGCGAGGCTTCGTCCATCAGCGCCATCGCCTCGGCGATATCCAGGCCCGAGCCGGACAAGGCGCCCATCAGGATGCGCCGCGCGCTTGCTGCGCCCACGGCGGAAGCGAGCAGGCGTTCGGTGTACTGGATCAGCGCGCGGTCGGCGGCCTCACCCGGCTGCAACGGCTTGCCGCGACGCTCAGCGTAGTCGTCGAACGCGCGTTGGCTGGTGCGCTCTCCAACGATGCGCTCGGCGATCGTGCGCAGGTCGGCCACGGCCACGCGGCCACGCCAGTCACCCGCGCCACGGTTGTCGATGGCATACGGGTCAATGAACATCGCGGCATGCAGGCGCTCCTCGAGGCTCGGCCGGAAACGCAGCGATACGAAGATCAGGCAGGCCACGTTGAACAGCAGGGACCAGAAGGTGCCATGCATCACCGGGTCCCAACCGCTGAGAAGGAACAGCGCCTGTGGACGCAGCCAGCCGAGACCTGCCGGTCCGGTGTCCAGCCACGGCGCCGAGCGCCACATCGCAGGCAGGAGCAGGGTGTACACCCACACCGCGAAGCCTGCCGCCAAGCCCACCGACACGCCGCGACGACTAGCGCTGCGCCAGTACAGCGCCGCCACGATGCCCGGAGCGAACTGCGCCACCGCGGCGAAAGCCAGCAGGCCGGTGGCCGCCAGGTTGGTGTTGTCGGCGACCACGCGATAATAGACATAAGCCATCGCGGACAGCGCGATGATGGCGATGCGACGGACCAGCAACACCAACTGGGAGAGGTCCGTGCGCTGCTCGAGCTTGAAGCGGTGGATGCGCAACAGCATCGGCATGACCAGGTCGTTGCTGATCATGGTCGACAACGCCACCGACGCGACGATCACCATGCCGGTGGCGGCGGAGAAGCCGCCAAGGAAGGCGAGCAACGCCATCCCGCGGTCGCCGTAGGCCATCGGCAGCGTCAGCACCCAGGCGTCCTGGTTGCCCATGCGTACCTGCGGCAGGTGAAGTCCCGCCGCCACGATCGGCAACACCACCACGCAGACGATCGCCATGTAGGCCGGAAACAGCCAGCGGGCGCTACGCAGATCCCGCGGATCCTCACACTCCACCACGCCGATCTGGAATTGCCGCGGCAGGCAGAACATCGCGCAGAAGGCGAGCAACGTCTGCGCCAGGAAACCCGGCGACACTCCTTGCGTCGCCTGCTGCATGGGCAGCTGCAAGGTGGCATGCAGGCCCGGGCCACGCCATAGCGCGTACGCCGCCAGCCCCACGAACACCATCAGCTTGATCAGGGATTCCACGGCGATGGCCAGCATCATGCCGTGGTGGTGCTCGGTGGCGTCGATGGTGCGCGTGCCAAACAAGATCGCGAAGGTCGCGAGCAGGATGGCGCACCACAACGCGCTGTCGCCGAACTGCGCCGCACCCGGCGCGCCAAAGCCGCCGAGCACCGCATACGACATGGACACCGCCTTGAACTGCAGCGCGAGGTAAGGCACCACCGCAATCACCGCGATGATGGCGACCAGCGCGGCGAGTCCGTGCGACTTGCCGAAGCGCGCCCCGATGAAGTCGGCGATCGACGTGATGTTGCGGTGGCGCGCCACTAGCACCAGGCGGCGCATCAGGCCATAGCCGAATACAAACAGAAGGATCGGGCCTAGGTAGATCGGCAGATAGGCAAGGCCTTCGCGCGCGGCGGTGCCAACGGCGCCGTAGAACGTCCACGAGGAGCAGTAAACGGCCAGCGCCAGGCTGTACACCAACGGGCGCAGGCGCGGCTGACGCGGGTACAACGGCCGCCGATCTCCAGCGTAGGCGACCACGAACAGCAGGCCTACGTAGAGCAGCGAAACCAGCAGCAACAGCCAACCGGCGATCAAGCGGATACTCCGTGGCGAGTGCGTCCCTGCGATGGACCGCGGCCAGGCGACGCGAGAGGGGCAGGCGTCCGCCCGGCTTGTAACTCACGCCGCACACCCGGCACCATGGACGGATGATGACGACAGACGGCCAGACGCCACGGAAAGTAGCAGAGCGGCTGGGCGATGACGAGATACACGTGTGGCGGCTCGGCTATGACCACCACGAGGGTCGGGCGCCGCTGCTGGCCATGCTGGCCATCTACCTCGGCGTGCCGGTGCACACGGTGCGGCTCGAGGAAGCCGCCCATGGCCGTCCCTTGCTGGCCCCGGAACATGGCGAGGCGTTCGCGTTCAACTGGTCGCACAGCAGCGACCAGGCGGTGATCGCCATCGCCCGCGGCGTGGTTCCCGGCATCGACCTGGAACGGGTTCGTCCGCACCCCCGAGCCCTTGCCATCGCCCGGCGCTATTTCAGCCCGGACGAGACGCAGGCGCTCGAGCAGCTGCCCGATGGACAGCGCGACCGCGCCTTCCTCGAGATCTGGACCGCCAAGGAGGCCGTGCTCAAGGCCCTGGGACGCGGCATTGCCTTCGGTCTCGATCGCCTGAGCATTAGCGGCTCAGGCGACCTTCCGGTGCTTGGCCGGCTGGACGGGCACCAGGCCAGCCAGTGGCAACTGCACCGGCTCGTGCTGGACGAAGCCCATGTCGGCTCGCTGGCCTGGCACGGCGAGCCCCGTCGCATCCGGCAGTGGACACTTGCCGACGGCAGGTGATCGGCGCACTGTGTGCAGCCCGCCGCCGCGGCCAGCGCCGCCCCGTTCGCGAGACACGCCGCCTCCATGACCCTGCTCAGCGTCAACCTCAACAAGATCGCCGTGCTGCGCAATTCGCGCGGCGGCGCCGAACCAGACATCATCCGCGCGGCGCACACCTGCATCGATGCCGGCTGCGGTGGCATCACCGTGCACCCGCGGCCCGACCAGCGGCACGTGCGACCGGACGACGTGCGCGCGTTGGCGGCGGCGCTGCGTGGCCGTGTGGAATACAACATCGAAGGCAACCCGTTCGCTGCTGCGCGCGGCAGTTATCCCGGCCTGATCGAGCTTGCCCGCGAGGTGCGCCCGACCCAGGTCACCCTGGTGCCTGACAGCGATGGCCAGATCACGTCCGACCACGGCTTCGACCTCGAGCGCGACATCGACGTGTTGCGGCCGATCGTTGCTCAGTTGCGCGATATCGGTTGCCGCGTCAGCCTGTTCGTCGATGCCGGCGCCACCGGTCTTGAGGCCGCCGTCGGCATCGGCGTGCAGCGCATCGAGATCTATACAGGTCCCTACGCGCATGCCTTCGCCGAAGGCAACGTGCAGGAGGAACTGGAGCGCTGCGCGGACACCGCGCGTCGCGCACAGCACGCCGGCCTCGCGGTGAATGCGGGACACGACCTCAGCCAGGCCAATCTCGGCACGTTCAAAGCGGCCATACCTGGCTTGGCCGAGGTATCGATCGGCCACGCGCTGATCGGCGAGGCCCTGTACGACGGGATGGCCACGACCGTGCACCGTTACCTGCAGATTCTGCGCTGAGCGTCATTCATCGCGCTGCGATGAAGTGATGGTCGCGCACAGGGTCTGCTCCTGCGTGGTCAACGTGCGCTTGTAGATGCGCACCGTACGCGCAATCAAGCGTGTCAAGGCATTCGCCCAATGCATATGTTTGGCCGTCTAAACGTCCAGACGTCCGTCATGCCGATCGCCCAAAAAAGAACCCCCGCACTAGGCGGGGGTTCAAAGGGTAGTGTTACTGCGATTCCTCGCGGAATCACTGACCTTCAGTGAAGCCGATCTTGGTCAGACCGAAGCTCTTCGCATCGGCCAGCACACGGGCGACGTGCTCGTAAGCGACGCCATCGTCCGCGGCAATCTGCACTTCCGGCTGCTTCGCCGGATCGCCCAGACCACCAATCACCGCCAGCTGTGCCTTCAGGCCCAGCTCGTCCACCGGGGTATCGTTCCAGTACAGCGCGCCGGACTGGTCGATCTTGAGGCGGACTGGTTCCGGCGGATTCTCCGGCTGGACCACGTTCGGGTTCGGCTGCGGCAGGTCGATCTTCACTTTGTGGGTAAGCATCGGGGCCGTGATCATGAAGATGATCAGGAGCACCAGCATCACGTCGACGAGCGGCGTGACGTTGATGTCGGCCATCGGGCCCTTACCACTTCCAGAACTGAATGCCATGACTCTTACTCCTTGCCGGTCGTAATGAAACCGACATGGACCATGCCTTGTTCCTTGGCGCTGGCCAGGATCTTCTTCACGACCTTGTATTCCGTGGTCTTGTCCGCGCGGATCTGCAGCTCCGGCTGCGGCGTCTTGGACGCCGCAACCGCAAACTGCGCCTTCAGCTCACCCTCAGTGACTTCGACGTCATTGAGGTACATCGTGCCATCCGGCTTCACGGCCAAGTCCATCGGCTCAACCTGCTCCGTGTCCGCAACCTTCGGGTTAGCGGTCGGCAGCACCACCGTGATTCGATGGGACATCAGCGGCGCGGTAATCATGAAGATGATCAGCAGCACCAGCATCACGTCGACGAGCGGCGTGACGTTGATTTCCGACATCGGACCGCCGGAACTGTCTCCAGTGCTCATCGCCATGGGTCAATCCCTCACTTGCCTTCGACGCGAGCGCCGGTCGCGAAGAAGTCGTGCAGGTCGTGCGCGAACTCGTCGAACTGAGCGTAGGTCAGGCGATTCGAACGGTTGAAGAAGTTGTAGGCAAGCACGGCCGGGATAGCGGTGAACAGACCGAAGGCGGTCATGATCAGAGCTTCACCCACCGGACCGGCCACCGCTTCCATCGAAGCATTGCCCGACGCGGAGATCTTGATCAGCGCGTGGTAGATGCCCCACACGGTACCAAGCAGACCGATGAACGGAGCCGACGAACCGACCGTGGCGAGCAGGGTCAGGCCGCCTTCCAGACGCAGGCTCTCGCGAGCGACGGCCTGGCGCAGGGCGCGGTCGATGAACTCGGAGCGGCTGAGCGACTCGGCGAGGCGACCACCGCCGGCCGAAGCCTGCTGGTGGTGAGCGACGGCCGAAGCGGCGTCGAGGGCGATCTTCGAGAACGGTTCGCCCTTGGGCTGAGCTTCCAGCTCACGGATGGCGTCCTGGGTCGAGCCATTCGACCAGAAACCGTTGATGACCTTGTCGGCGCGGCCGCGAACCATGGAGTTGCGGATCGCGTTGGCGACGATGAAGTACCAGGAGGAGAAGGACATCACCACCAGCACCACGAACACGATCCAGCCAAGGAAATCGAAGTTGTGGATGAGGTGGTCGAAGCCCATCGACTTCATGGCTTCGGCGTTGGTGGTACCGCCCGCGGGGGCCGGAGAAGTTTGCAGGAACATAACGCTACCCTTGGAAAGTCAAGCGTGAACTAATTGACCGTAACCGGAGTTACAGCTGATTGAGATTGAAGTTGATCGGAACGCGGACATAACCTTCCGTCTTTTGTCCATTCCGGATATTCGGATTGAAGCGCCACTTGCGCGCCGTTTCAATCGCGGCCTGGTCCAGCTCGCGGAAACCGCTGGACGATTCCACCTTGATGTCCTTAGGCGTTCCGTCGACACCCACCAGGATCATCAGCGTGACCGTGCCCTCGTGACGCTGGCGAATCGCCTGCGGCGGATACTTGGGCTGAATACGGCTGTTGTAGCTGATGTCCTGACTGGCGGTGATGTCAGCAGGCGCTGCCGGAGGAGCAGGCGGAGCCGGCGGCGGCGCGGGGATAGCGTTGGTGGACGCTTCCTCGACAGCCGGGGGCGGAGCCGGCGGCGGCGGTGTCGGCGGCGGCTTGACCTGCTGGATGATCTTCGGCGGCGGCTGCTTCGGGGGTTCCGGCGGCGGCGGCGGCGGTGGCGGCGGCGGCGGCGGCGGTTCGATGAAGTTCACCTGTACGGTGCGCTCCTTCTCCTTCTGCACCTGCTTGGGTGGTGCCATTGGCGCCACCAGCAACAGGAACGCGAACGCATGCAGCGCGATGGCAACAGCCAGCGCCCAGGTACGCCTCCAATTAAACGGCCCTTGGCCGGTTGCTTCGTTACTTGAGGCCATCTGTCACTATCTGGAGCTAATCAATCGGTGAGTCGTGGTCACAGCACCTGGTGGCAATATCGATCCAATAAACGGGATGACATTTGCCACTGGACGCGAACACGGAAAGGTTTCAACGGTACAACAGCACATGGCATTTGTATAGCACCCGTGAGGCGGCGATATGGACGTCTATCCGCCTCTCGGTTGTTACACGCAACGCCTTACTTGCTCGCTCCCTGAGCCTTCAGCCAAGCGTTTGCCTTGGCGGAGGTTTCGGGGTCCTGCGCGGCCTTCTCCATGGCTGCAATCGTGCCCGGCTTGTCCTTCAGGCCACGATTCGCTTCGGCCAGCAACATGTAAGCAGTGCCCTTGTGCTGCACGCCCTTGTCGATGCCCTGTTGGATGAGGCCCTTGGCCTCGCTGAACTTGCCGTCCTGGATCAGCAGCTGACCGGCGCGGATGTTCGCTTCGCCGTCCTTCGCCAGCGGGATCGCCTTCTTATAGGCCGCCAGCGCGCCCGCCACATTGTCGGACATGTAGTTGGCGGTGCCGAGCAGCTGGAAGTTTTCAGCGGTCGGCGTCACGACGCCCTTGTCGATGCCTTCCTGCAGCACGGCAACCGCCTTGGTCGCCGGACCCTTCTGGTCACCGCTGTTCTGGCCGCTGACCAGATAGAGCTTGGTCAGGTTGACGTAGTCCTTCTCGGTCTTGAGCTGGCCGGCGGCGCGAGCCTTCTCCATCAGCGCGATCGCTTCCGGATACTTCTGGGCCTGCATCAGCACGGCGACCGCGTTGTTCAGCGCGTTCGGATCGTTCGGGTTGGCGGCGAGCTGCTGCTGGGCCACCTGGGCAGCCTGGTCGCCCTGGCCCGACTCCGAGTAGCTGGCCATCAGGATCTGGTTCCAGCTGTCTTCCGGCTTGTCGGTCATCGACTGCGCCTTCTTGATGGCGGCAATCGCTTCCGGGTACTTCTCGAGGCGGTAGTAGGCGTTGCCTTCCAGTGCGTACGAGGCAGCGGTTTCCTTCTTGCCCTCGGCGCGCCACTTCTCGACCGTGTCGATCGCCAGCTGGTACTGCTCATCGGCCAGGTAGAACTGGGCCAGCATGTATTGGAGCTGGAAGTAGGTGTCGTTCGGCATGACGCCGATGTCGAGCGAACGCTTGAGCAGGTCGATGGCGCCCTTCACGTCGCCGTCGTTGTAGTGCAGGTTGGCCAGCGCCTGCAGAGCCAGCGCCTGGGCGTACTTGCTCTTGCTGCCGTCCACGATCGGCTGGAGGAGCTGGATCGCCTTGTCCTTCTCCTGCGCATTGGCGGCATCAAGACCTTCGTTGAGGGCCTTCTGATCCTTGTCGCTGGTCAGGTCCAGCTTCGGTTCCTTGCGGGTGGCATTCGGATACAGCGCTTCCTTCTTATCTTTGGAAGTGCTGTCGCCCGCGATGACCGGGGTGCTCACCACGGCCAGGGCCAGCGCCGTACCAGCGAGCATCTTGATCAGGGGAACACGCTTCATGGCAGTCCTCAGGTTTAGGGGTTTCACGCGCCGATGACGCGGGGGATCGCTGAGCGTAACCTGACTAGGAGCCAGATAACAAGTCGCAGTGCCACAACAAAGATTGTTAAGAATCAATAAGTTGAACCATACGCAGACGACTGGACATGATTTACAAGCGCCAGCGCCATGCCACCCGTGACTTTTTGCCCTGGAAAACGCAGGTTTCCCGTTGTGGTCGTCGCGCACTAACGTGCTAATACGCTAGCACGATCGAGCGAAAGTGGGGTGGGTGTGACGGCCGTCGCAGGACGACCGCCAACCCCTGCGCACTGGTTCAGATGTCCAGGTTCGCCACCTTCAGCGCGTTTGCCTCGATGAAGTCGCGGCGCGGTTCGACCGCCTCACCCATCAGCATGGAGAACATCTGGTCCGCGGCGAAAGCGTCCTCGATGCCCACCTGGAGCATGCGGCGGGTTTCCGGGTTCACCGTGGTCTCCCACAGCTGCTCCGGATTCATTTCGCCCAGGCCCTTGAAGCGCTGGATCATGCGGCCCTTCTTGCCCTCTTCCAGCAGCCAGTGGCGCGCCTCGGCGAAGCTCTGCACGCCGCGCGAACCGTTGCCGCGGCGAACCACGGCTTCGGCCTGGACCAGGCCGGCCAGCTGTTGGCTGGCCTGCAGGATCGGACGGAACTCGCTGCCGGCGAAGAACGGCTGCGGCAGCAGCCAGGTATGGCTGAGGCCGTGCTGGTCCTTCACCACTTCGATCGCGGCGGGCTGCTCGTCGACCGCCGGGCGCAGCGCCAGGCGGTAGCGGGGCTTGCCAAGGCCCGAGGCGGCCAGGCGCTTTTCCACGCCGGCGAGCCAGGTCTGCATGGCGGCGGTGTCGCTCCACAACGGGGCTTCCAGCGGTGCGTGCTCGAGCATCGCGGTGAGCACGCTGGCGTCGAAGCGATGGCCCAGACGTTCGATCTGGTCCAGGGCGGACTGGTAGTCGCGCAGCAGCTTCTCCAGCGCCTCGCCGGTGATGGCAGGCGCATCGCCGCTGTAGCTGAGGCCGGCGCCGTCCACGGCGGTCGAGACGAGGTAGGCGTTCAGCGCCGCATCGTCCTTCAGGTACATCTCGTTCTTGCCCTGCTTGATCTTGTACAGCGGCGGCAGGCCGATGTAGACGTGGCCGCGCTCGATCAGCTCGGGCATCTGGCGGTAGAAGAAGGTCAGCAGCAGGGTGCGGATGTGCGAGCCGTCCACGTCCGCGTCGGTCATGATGACGATGCGGTGGTAGCGCAGCTTGTCCGGGTTGTATTCCTCCTTGCCGATGCCGGTGCCCAGCGCCGTGATCAGCGTGCCGACTTCGGCGGAGGACAGCATCTTGTCGAAGCGCGCCTTCTCCACGTTGAGGATCTTGCCCTTCAGCGGGAGCACGGCCTGCGTCTTGCGGTTGCGGCCCTGCTTGGCCGAGCCGCCTGCGGAGTCACCCTCGACCAGGAACAGTTCGCACAGCGCCGGATCCTTCTCCTGGCAGTCAGCCAGCTTGCCCGGCAGGCCGGCGATGTCCAGCGCGCCCTTGCGGCGGGTCATCTCGCGGGCCTTGCGGGCCGCCTCGCGGGCACGCGCGGCGTCCACCACCTTGGAGGCGATGGCCTTGGCTTCGTTCGGGTGCTCCAGCAGGAACTCGCCCAGCTTCTCGTTGACGGCCTGCTCCACCGCGGTCTTCACCTCGGAGGAAACCAGCTTGTCCTTGGTCTGCGAGGAGAACTTCGGATCGGGCACCTTCACCGACAACACCGCGATCAAGCCTTCGCGCATGTCGTCGCCCGACAGCGCCACCTTGGCGTTCTTGGCCAGGCCTTCCTTCTCGATGTAACCCTGCAGCGAGCGCGTCAGCGCCGCGCGGAAGCCGGTGAGATGGGTGCCGCCGTCACGCTGCGGGATGTTGTTGGTGAAGCAATACATCGTCTCCTGGTAGGCGTCCGTCCACTGCATCGCCAGCTCGACCGAGATGCCGTCCTGCATCGCGCTCAGGCTGATCACGTTGGGGTGCAACGCGGTCTTGAGCTGCGCCAGGTGCTGCACGAACGACTTGATGCCGCCCTCGTAGGCAAAGCGGTCGCTGCGCCCTTCCCCGCGTTCGTCCTTCAGGTCGATGGTGACGCCGGAGTTGAGGAACGCCAGCTCACGCAGGCGCTTGGCCAGGATGTCGTAATGGAATTCGATGTTGGAGAAGGTGTCCGTGCTCGGCAGGAAGCGCACGGTAGTGCCGCGCTTGTTGGCCGGACCGACTTCCTTCACCGGGTACTTCGGCTCGCCAAGCGAGTATTCCTGCTGGTATTCCTTGCCTTCGCGGTAGATGGTCAGCCACAGGTGCGAGCTGAGCGCATTCACCACCGACACGCCCACGCCGTGCAGGCCGCCTGACACCTTGTAGGAATTGGCGTCGAACTTGCCGCCGGCATGGAGCACGGTCATCACCACCTCGGCGGTGGAGCGGCCCTCTTCCGGATGTATGTCGACCGGGATGCCACGGCCGTTGTCTGACACGCTGACCGAGCCATCCTCGAGGATGGTGACCGTGACATGGTCACAGTAGCCGGCCAGGGCTTCGTCGATGGAGTTGTCGACGACTTCGAACACCATGTGGTGAAGGCCGGTGCCGTCATCGGTGTCGCCGATGTACATGCCCGGGCGCTTGCGCACCGCTTCCAGGCCCTTCAGTACCTTGATGTTGCTCGAATCGTAGGATGCGTTCATTCGTCGACCGTTTCCTGGGCGCCCATTTCCACCCGGTTTGGCGCCGTGAAAGGCCGGGCGGAATACACAATTCGTTGATTATAGCAGGGGGTTGAGACGACCTTGTTCCACGTGGAACACCTGCGTGGAGTCGCCCTGCAAGGCGTCAGGCACCTCCGTCCCGGTCACCAGCACCTGGGCCCCCACCGCTCTCAGTTGGGCGACCACTGCGGCCTGGTGGGCCTTGTCGAGCTCGGAAGCCAGGTCGTCCAGACAGACCACCGGCCACTCCCCCCGCCTCTCGGCGTAAAGGGACGCCTGGGCCAGCACGCAGGCCAGCGCGGTGAGCTTCTCTTGCCCGCGGGACAGATGCTCACGAAGCGGCGCGTGCTCGAAGGCAATCGACCAATCCGCCCGATGCGAACCCTGGGTGGTGTGCCCACGGGCGAGGTCCCTCCCCCGTTGCAAGGCGAGCACCTCAGCCAGTTCAGCGCCATCAGCCCAGCCTCGTCGGTAACGCAGCTCCACCAAACCCAGCTCCGGCAATAGCGCCGCCATGCTTCCAGCTAAATAGGGGCGCAAGGCTCCCAGATAAAGTTCGCGCTGTTGGTCAATCAGGGCCGCAGCGGAGGCCAGTTCAGCCTCCCAAGGCAGGAACTGGGCGTCAGGGGCTGGCGTTGCCGCCCGCAACAGGCTATTTCGCTGTTTCAGCGCTCGTTGATACCGACGCCATGCCAGCATGAAGCCATGTTCCACGTGGAACACGCCCCAATCCAGATAACGACGCCGCTCTTCAGCCCCGCCGGCTATCAGGGCATGCGAGCCGGGTTCGAAACACACCACGGCGCATTCCCCTACAAGTTCGCTCAAGGAAGCAGGCGCCCCGTCGATCCTGGCTTCCCAACGGCTTCCCTGACGCCCCAGCCCAATGCGGTGGGCTTGCCCATCCGCGTGTCGTAGCTCGGCGAATACCGACAGTCCGTCAGCCCCTCGCTGGAGCAAGGCCTCCTTGGCCCCGCTGCGAAAGGAACGGGCGTGGGACAAAAGGAAGGCGGCTTCCAGCAAGCTGGTCTTGCCGGCGCCGTTGGCCCCGGCAAACACCGTCACGCCCGGCTCCAGGGCCACATCGACCTCGGCCAGACACCGCAGGCCACGAATGCGCAGACTCTCCAGCCACATCTCAGCGGCTTCCCAACGCAAGAACGCCGGGGTGTCTTGCGACGACCCCGGCGTTTCTTGGCGGCTTGCCCGGTTTCGGCAATCGCGTGTCAGACATCAGAGGCGCAGCGGCATGATCACGTGGCGGGCCTGGTCACTGTCGTCTTCCTGCACCAGACAGCTGGACTGTGCATCCCGCAGGTTGAGGCGGGCACGTTCGCCGCGCAGGGCGCCCAGCGCGTCGAGCAGGTAGCCCACGTTGAAGCCCACGGCCAGATCCGACACCACCGTCTCGGCTTCCAGCTCTTCCACGGCCTCTTCCTGTTCCGGGTTGTGCGCCACGATGCGCAGCTTGCCCGGCGAGAGTTCCAGCTTCACGCCGCGGTACTTCTCGTTGGACAGGATCGCAGCGCGCTGCAGGGCGCCACGAAGCACTTCGCGATCCAGCGTGGCGGACTTGTCGGCGCCGAGCGGGATCACCGCCTCGTAATCCGGGAAGCGGCCGTCGATCAACTTGGAGGTGAACACCACGTCGCCACGGCGAACTCGCAGGTGATTGCGCCCGAATTCTAGCTCAACCTGCCCTTCGCCGGTCTCGAACAACCCAACCAGCTCGTTGACGCCCTTGCGCGGAATGATGATCTGCCGGCGCGCGGCCACCTTGCTGTCCAGCTTGGTTTCCTTGAGCGCCAGGCGATGGCCGTCGGTAGCCACGCAACGCAGCGTGTGCTCCTGCAGGTCCAGCAGCATGCCGTTCAAGTAGTAGCGCACGTCTTGGTTGGCCATGGCGAACGCGGTGCGGTCCATCAGGTCGCGCAGCACTTCTTCCGGCAGCGTGACCCGCTCAACCAGCTCTATTTCATCGATGGTCGGGAACTCGGTGGCCGGCAGCGTGGCGAGCGTGAAGCGGCTGCGTCCGGCATTGAGCGCCACGCGGTCGCCGTTGAGCTTCAGCTCGATCTGGGCGCCATCAGGCAGCGCACGCACGATGTCGAACAGCTTGCGGGCGGGAATGGTGATTTCACCGTCCGCCAGCTTGTCGGCGCCGGTGGTGGCGACCATTTCGACTTCCAAGTCGGTGCCGGTCATGGACACTTTGCCGTCGGCGACCTTCACCAGCAGGTTGGCGAGCACCGGCAGCGTCTGGCGTCGTTCAACCACGCCGACGACCTGCTGAAGCGGCTTAAGCAGAGCTTCTCGTTGAATGCTGAATTGCATATATGCGCTTCCCCAATCCTGCTTTTCTGTTTTTAAAAGAAGTTCTGTGGTGGTGGTAGGCGGCGTGGATAACTTTTAAAACCGAAAATAACCTTCAAAATCAATTGATTGGGCCATTTTCAGCTTGTGTCCCCAGGAGCTCGATGACTGTGGGCCAGATGTGGATAACTTTGCCGGCCATTTCGTCCACCTATTATCCACAGCTTGCCACAGTACTTTTCAAGCACTTAGTACACAGCCGACACTGGTTTAACCGGTGAGGATGCGGATCAGCTGTTCCCAATCCTGGCGCATCCGCGTGTCGGTCTCGCAAAGCTTCTTGATGGTGCGGCAGGCATGCAGCACCGTCGTGTGGTCGCGACCACCGAACGCCTCGCCGATTTCCGGCAGGCTGTGCTCGGTGAGCTCCTTGGACAACGCCATGGCGATCTGGCGCGGGCGCGCCAGCGAACGCACGCGGCGCTTGGACAACAGGTCCTGCAGGCGCACCTGGTAGTAGTCGGCCACCGTCTTCTGGATGTTCGGCACGGTCACTGCCTGGGCGTGCGTGGCCAGCAGGTCGCGCAGCGTCTCCTCGGCGAAATCGATGGTGATCGGCTTGCCGTAGAAGTTGGCGCGCGCCGCCAGCGTATTCAGCGCGCCCTCCAGGTCGCGCACGTTGGAGCGGATGCGCTTGGCCAGCAGCATCGCCACGTTCTCCCCCACCGCCACGCCCTTGTCGTGCGCCTTGGACAACAGGATCGCCGCGCGCGTCTCGAAGTCCGGCGGCTCGATCGCCACCGACAGGCCCCAGCCCAGTCGCGACTTCAGGCGCGGCTCGAGCTTGTCCACTTCCTTCGGGTAGCGGTCGCAGGTCAGGATGATCTGCTGCTTGGACTCGAACAGCGCATTGAAGGTGTGGAAAAACTCTTCCTGCGTGGTGTCCTTGCCGGCGAAGAACTGGATGTCGTCGATCAGCAGCGCGTCCACCGAGCGGAAGCGGCGCTTGAACTCGTCCATGCTCTTGGTGCGCAGCGCCTCGATCATCGAGCCGACGAACTGCTCCGAACGCAGGTACAGCACCTTGAAGTCCGGATTGCGCTCGCGCATCAGGTTGCCGGTGGCGTGCATCAGGTGGGTTTTGCCCAGGCCGGTGCCGCCATACAGCAGCAGCGGGTTGTAGGCACGGCCCGGGTTCATCGCCACTTGCATGGCGGCCGCCTTGCCCAACTGGTTCGACTTGCCCTCGACGAAGGTCTCGAAGGTGTAGTGCGGGTCCAGGTTGTGGGTATACACCGGCGCCGGCGCTTCGGCGGGCGCAGGCGCAGCCTTGGGCGCCGCTACCGGGGCGGGCGCGGCCGGCTTGCCGCTCGGCGTGGCGCGCGGGGAGCTGGAGCCCACCTCCAGCCGCACCGTCAGGTCATGGCCGGTCAGCTGGCTGATCACCGTTTCGATGCGCGCCAGGTAGCGCTCGCGCACCGTGTCCAGGGTGTACGGATTGGGCGCAAACAACTGCAGGCCATGGGTGTCGTCGCGTGCCTGCAACGGCATCAGCCAGGTGTGCAGGTCTTCGGCGTTTAATTCGCCCTCGAGACGCTCGAGACAGCGCCGCCACAGGTCACTCATGGGAAATCTTCAACCACTGGAAGGAGCGCTTTCGCGCGGGGTGGACCGGCAAGTCTAACAGCACGAACCCCTCCAGTCGGCATGGATATCCACATGGATATCCACAGGAAGTAAACAGCCCTTTGTCAAGCCAGATCAGCCCCCATTTGACAGGGACCGAAAAGGCCCGGCATAATTTCCAACCTTTTTATCACTTTAACTTCGGACAGAGCCATGTCGAAGCGTACCTTCCAACCCAGCAAGCTCAAGCGCGCCCGTACCCACGGCTTCCGCGCCCGCATGGCGACCGCCGATGGCCGCAAGATCCTGAACGCCCGTCGCGCGAAGGGCCGCAAGCGCCTCATCCCGTAAGCGGCGCGCCCATCATGCGTGCCGCCGGCCTGCCGCGCGAGGCGCGGCTTCGTCGCGCCGGTGACTTCGCTGCTCTGCGTCATGCCAGCGGCCGCTTCGGCGGCCGCTGTTTTTCTGTGCGCTATCGTCCGAACGGGCTGGATCACCCCCGCATGGGGCTGGCCATTTCCAAGCGCGTGTCGAAGCGCGCGGTGGATCGCAACCGCATCAAGCGCCTGGTGCGCGAATCCTTTCGGCGCCATCGCCTTGAGCTTCCGCCCGTCGACCTCATGGTGATGGCGCGCGAGCAGGCGGTCGGCTTGCCGGGCCCGGAGCTACTCGCCGAACTGGACGTGCTGTGGAAGAAGCTGCGCTCCGTGAGGTCAGACGCCACATTGAAGCCCGGCGATGCGGCCGGCACAATCGTGCGTTGACCTTTATCCACCCTCTTCCGCGGCCCGGCGTCGCGGCATCCACCGGATCTGCTCCGCGATGAATCAAACGCGTACGTTCCTCCTCTTCGCCCTGGTGGCCGTGGCCTACCTGCTGTTCAGCGCCTGGGACAAGGATTACGGCCGGCATCCGCCGGTAGTCGCCGCGTCGTCCGGTGCAGCGACCCCGGCTGCCGCCGACGGCAGCGTGCCGGGCGCCACTGCCGCCGCCCCTGCGCCTGCCGTGCAGCCCGGCGCGGTCAGCGAAGTGTCCGCGCAACTGGTCACCATCACCACTGACGTGCTGCGGCTGACCGTGGATACCCGCGGCGGCTCCGTGGTGCGTTCGGAATTGCTGGACTTCTCGTCCGTGCCGCGCACCCGGCAGCAACCGGAACCGCCGCCGGTGCGCCTGCTCGATGACGACAGTGCACAGTTCTTCGTGGCGCAGAGCGGGCTGGTCAGCAATCAGGGCGAAGCCCCGGACCATCGCGCGGTGTTCCAGGCTGCGCAGACCACCTATGCGCTGGCCCAGGGCCAGGATGAGCTGAAGGTCGACCTCACCTGGCAGGATGCAGCCGGCCTGAAGGTCACCAAGACCTTCGCGCTCAAGCGCGGCAGCTACGTGGTCGGCGTCCAGCAGAAGATCGAGAACGGCGGCAGCGCGGCCTGGCAGGGCAATGCCTATCGCCAGCTGCAGCGCGTCGCGCCGGTACAGCAGAGGACCTGGTGGCAGAACTTCAGCGACCCGTCCTCGCGCAGCTTCAATGGCGCCGCCTGGTTCAGCCCGGAAGACAAGCTCTCCACTCTGCCGTTCGCAGATTTCGCCAAGAAGCCGCTGAACCACACCATCACTGGCGGCTGGGCTTCCATGCTGCAGCACTACTTCTTCGTGGCGTGGATCCCGGAGGCGCAGGAACCCAGCACCTTCAGTACCGGCGTGATCAATCCGGACACCGCTCAGCCCGTGTACCTGATCCGCGCGATGGGTCCGTCGCTGACCGTGGCGCCGGGCCAGAGCCTGGTGACCGCCGCGCGCCTGTACATCGGCCCGAAGGCGCAGGGCACGCTGGATACCATCGCCCCTGGCCTGGACCTGACCTCCAACTACGGCTGGCTGACCGTGGTGGCGCAGCCGCTGCACTGGCTGTTGTCGCAGCTGCACGCGATCAGCGGCAACTGGGGCGTGGCCATCATCCTGCTGGTGATCCTGCTGAAGGGCGCGCTGTGGAAGCTGACTGCCGCGCAGTTCCGCTCCGGCGCCAAGATGCGCAAGCTGCAGCCGCGCGTGAACGCTCTGAAGGAGCGTTACGGCGACGACAAGATGAAGATGCAGCAGGCCATGATGGAGCTGTACAAGAAGGAGAAGGTCAACCCGATGTCGGGCTGCCTGCCGGTGCTGGTCACCATGCCGGTGTTCTTCGGCCTGTACCGCGTGCTGATGGAGAGCGTCGAGCTGCGCCATGCGCCGTTCTTCGGCTGGATCCACGATCTGTCCGCGCCCGATCCGCTCTTCGTGCTGCCGGTGCTCTACATCCTGGTGATGATGGCCACCCAGTGGCTGTCGCCGTCGGCCGCGGGCATGGACCCGGCGCAGCAGAAGATGATGAAGGTGATGCCGGTGGTGTTCGGCTTCATGTTCCTGTTCTTCCCGGCGGGCCTGGTGCTGTACTGGGTCATCAACGGCCTGATCAGCCTGGCCCAGCAGTGGCTGATCACGCGCAGCGTGGATCGCGCGGATGAGAAGGCCACGGCGGCCTGAGTGGCTGCATCATTTTTCGGGAAAAAAGGCCGCTGACGCGGCCTTTTTTCTTCTCTCCAACACCGCATGCCATTGCTCGACATCCCTGCGAAGGCGGGATGAAGCGCGTAGAGCGCACTAAGGGTGCCGCTGATTGCGGCATCGTTCCCTCACGCTTTCCTACCCGTCATCCCAGCGAAGGCTGGGATCCAGTGACTTTGGCTCTTCGCTCCGTGGTCGCCGATTGGGCCAGGGTGCCGCCTACGCGGCGGGCGTTTCGATCGCCTGCCGGCGCTCGAGTCACTTTTCTTTGCTGGCCCAAAGAAAAGTAACCCAAAGAAATGGCCTTAAAGGCCTCGTAGCGATTTGTGGAATTCAAGCACTGAGAACTGGCGCCAGCCGGATACGTTTGCGTGCTACCTCAAGGACAGCGGCTACCCCGCAACGCGCCGAAGCGGAGAGGGGGCGCAGCACTGCGCGGCATACAAGCGCTGATGACTGCGGCAAGCCGAATTCGTTGCGTGTTACCTCACGGACAGCGGCTACACCGCGGGGCGTCGTCGTACTGAGGACTTAAAATCACCTGCCGCGCACTCCACGCTTTGATCCCTCTCCCCTCACGGGAGAGGGCCGCGGCATTGCTATCTTTACGGTGGCATTGCCACCTTCACGGTGATGAGGGTCGGTGTTCGCGACAAGCTCGCCTGTCTCCTTAGAACCTCGGCTACCCGGCATAATTTGCCCATGACCAGCAACGACACCATCGCCGCCATCGCCAGCGCACCCGGGGCCGCCGGTGTGGGCGTGCTGCGCGTATCGGGTCCGGCCGTGCCCGGCATCGCTTGCGAATTGCTGGGTCGCGATCCCGAGCCGCGTCGTGCGCACTTCAGCGCCTTCCGCGAGCGCGATGGCGAGCTGATTGATCGTGGATTGCTGCTGTACTTCCCGGCGCCTGCGTCCTACACCGGCGAGCACGTGCTGGAGCTGCAGGGGCATGGCAGCCCGGTGCTGCTGGACACTCTGCTGCGCCGCGTCTGCGCGATGGGGGCGCGGCTGGCGCGTCCCGGCGAATTCACCGAGCGCGCGTTTCTCAACGGCAAGCTCGATCTGGCGCAGGCGGAGGCGGTGGCCGACCTGATCGCCGCCCGTTCGCAGGCTGGCGCGCGCGCGGCCTTGCGTTCGATGGAGGGCGTGTTTTCGCGCAAGGTGCACGGGCTGCTGCAGGCGTTGATCGCGCTGCGCGTGCATATCGAGGCGGCCATCGATTTTCCCGAGGAGGAGATCGACTTCCTCGCCGATCCGCTCATCCAGCACCAGCTCGACGCGTTGGGCGTGCAATTGTCCGATCTCTTGCGCGAAGCACAGCGTGGCATGCGTCTTAACGACGGCGTGCGCGTGGCGATCATTGGACGTCCAAACGCCGGCAAATCCAGCCTGCTGAATGCGCTGTCGGGCAGCGACCGCGCCATCGTCACCGACATCGCCGGCACCACGCGCGATGTGCTGCGGGAGCACGTGAGTCTGGATGGCATCTCGCTGGAACTGGCCGATACCGCTGGCCTGCGCGAGACCGATGACCCGGTGGAACAGGAAGGTGTGCGTCGCGCCCACGGTGAACTGGTCCGTGCCGACGTGGCGCTGCTGGTTACCGACGCGCTGCATGCGGAACACGATCTCGCCCTGCTCGCCGATCTGCCTGCGAGCGTCGAGCGCCTGGTGCTGGTCAACAAGATCGACCTCGACCAGGCCGGTGCGCGCTACGAGGAACGCGCCAACGCGATCTGGGTATGGGCGTCCGCGAGGACGGGCGAAGGACTCGATGCCTTGCGCGAGCACCTCAAGCAACTGGCTGGCGCCGGCAGCGGCGAAGGCGCCTTCAGCGCCCGTCGCCGTCACGTGCTGGCGCTGGAGCAGGTCGCCGTGCACCTCGATCACGCGGATCACGTGCTGCGCGCCACACGGGCCGGCGAACTGGCCGCCGAAGCACTGCGCCAGGCCCAGCAGGCGCTGGGCGAGATCACGGGGACCTACACCAGCGATGACCTGCTCGGGGCGATTTTCAGCTCGTTCTGCATCGGCAAGTAACCAGCCGTCTTCTTGAATTTCATGGCGTTACGCCATGCTCTGCTGACGAGTGTGACGGCTTGGCGCTAACATGCTGAGTTTGCACGCGGCAGCACCGATCTCTCAGGCATGCTCACTATTCTTTTTGGCGGCTTCGGGCTCTCCACTCTCTGGCTTGCTCCCCTGCTCCGGCAGCTGACGCGGCGCCTGTTGGCGCGCCGCACGGCGGCCAAGGCGGGGCAAGGGACGATTCGGTTCTGGCTGGGCGCCGTGCTGGTGTTGCTGGCCAGCGCCACGCTGGAAGGCCTGGTGGTCGACCACTACACCGATGATCCGAACGCGGGCGGCGCGGTGTGTCGCGCACTGGCGCATGCGTTCGGTGGCCTGTTCGGCGCCTCGCTGACCAGCCTGCTGATGCTGGCGGTGCTCGCTGTCGCCTTGCCGTGGTATCTGGGTCTGTCGTGGCCCGTGCTGTTCCGCCGCGCGTCGCTGGCTGTCGATGGTCTCGCACTCGTGCTGCACCATCTGCTGGCATGGGTGGCGGCGTGGCGCGGCAAGCGCCTGCCGGGCTCACGCCAGAGCGGCGCGGTGCGCCGCACCGAGCGAAGTGCGCGCACGCGGCGCGGCGCCCCTGCTGCCGAGCGGCGCACTCCAGTAACCGCGGCGCCGCCGGTCAAGGCGGCGACGCCGGCAAAGCAAGCGGAGCCACATCCCCAGCCACCGGCTGCATCCGCCTCGTTGTCTGGCATAAGGCGAGCCGCGCGGAACGAGAAGGTCATACGCGAGCCGTGGTTGCTGCCCAGGCACGCGCGCCAGCCGATGGCGGCGTCGGCGCCAGCGCCAGTGAGCACGACGGTGGTCGCCGCGTCTATGCCCCTGAGCGCGCCGTCGCCGGCTATGCCCTCCCCGGCGTCGGTGGCGCCGGCTCCACTGCCGTCGCTGGTTGCTCCACTCGAAGCGATGCAGGGCAATCTGGCTCCGGTCGCGCCGATGCCGATACCAGTGGCCGAGCCCGCGCCGCCGGTGGAGGTGGTTGAGGCAGACTGCGAGCCCGAGATAGAACTGGCCTCGGTCGCGCCGCTGCTGCAGGCCGCGCCAGTCGCGTCTGCACGCCGGTTCGCCGCCAACGACGACGAACTGAGTGCGGCGTCGGTCAGCCACTTGCCGTCGCGCGCGCCGGTCACGACGCCGCCGTCGCGCCAGGCCGTGGCATTGCCGCCGTTGTCGCTGCTCAGCGCTCCGCGCTTCGAGTTCACCGCGATCGACGAGATCCAGCTGGCGGAAACCAGCGAGCTGATCGAGCAACGACTGCGCGAGTTCAAGGTGCCGGTCACCGTGGTCGGCGCTTCGGCCGGGCCGGTGATCACGCGCTTCGAGGTCGAGCCAGCGGTCGGCGTGCGCGGCAACCAGATCGTCGCGCTGATGAAGGACCTGGCGCGCGGCCTTGGCCGCAGCTCGATCCGCGTGGTGGAGACCATCCCCGGCAAGACCTGCATGGGCCTGGAGTTGCCGAATGAGCAGCGGCAGATGATCGCGCTGTCGGAGATCCTCGATTCCGCGGAATACCGCGGTTCGGAGTCGCTGCTCACGCTGGCGATGGGCAAGGGCATTACCGGCGAGCCGGTGGTGGCGGATCTGGCCAAGGCGCCGCACATGCTGGTGGCCGGCACCACCGGGTCCGGCAAGTCGGTTGCGGTCAACGCGATGATCCTGTCGATGCTGTACAAGGCCACGCCCGACGACGTGCGCATGATCATGATCGACCCGAAGATGCTGGAGCTCTCGGTGTACGAGGGCATCCCGCATCTGCTGGCGCCGGTGGTCACCGACATGAAGCTCGCCGCCAACGCGCTGGCCTGGTGCGTGGGCGAGATGGAGAATCGCTACCGTCTGATGTCGGATCTGCGCGTGCGCAACCTCGCCGGTTACAACCAGAAGGTGCGCGAGGCGCGGGCGTCTGGACGTCCATTGCTCAATCCGTTCCCGGCGCATCCGGAAGTGCCGGAGAGGCTCGATACGCTGCCGATGATCGTGGTGGTGATCGACGAGCTGGCCGACCTGATGATGGTGGCCGGCAAGAAGATCGAAGAACTGATCGCGCGCCTCGCACAAAAGGCGCGCGCGGCTGGCATCCACCTGATCCTCGCCACGCAGCGACCGTCGGTGGACGTGATCACCGGCCTGATCAAGGCGAACATTCCCACACGCGTGGCGTTCCAGGTTTCGAGCAAGATCGACTCGCGCACCATCCTCGACCAGATGGGCGCCGAGAGTCTTCTTGGTCAGGGCGACATGCTGTTCCTGCCGCCGGGCACGGGCTATCCGCAGCGCATCCACGGCGCCTTCGTCGCCGACGAGGAAGTGCATCGGGTGGTGGCGCATCTCAAGTTGTATGGCGAGCCGGATTACAAGGACGAGATCCTGGCCGGGCCGCCGAGCGAAGGCTCGGGCGAGCTGTTCAACGAGGACGGCGCCGATGCCGAACTCGACCCGTTGTACGACGAAGCCGCCGCCTTCGTGCTGCGGTCGCGACGCGCCTCGATCTCGTTCGTGCAGCGTCAGTTCCGCATCGGCTACAACCGCGCCGCGCGACTGGTCGAGGCGATGGAGGCGGCGGGACTGGTGTCGTCGATGGGCATCAATGGCCAGCGCGAAGTGATCGCGCCGGGCCCGGTGGACTGAGCGCGCCCGTCGGTCCTACCGGGTTGCCCGGCTCGCGAGGAAGGCGTCCAGTTCGGCGCGGGTCGGCATGCCGCCCTGGGCGCCCAACCGCGTCACCGACAAGGCCGCCGCCGCGCAGGCCTTGCGCACCGCGACCGGCAGCCCTTCATGGAGGAACACCGCGAGCGCTGCATTGAAGGTGTCGCCCGCGCCGGTGGTGTCGACGACGGCGACCTGGAATCCAGGCTGGTGCACCGGCTCACCGCCATCGCGGTACCACGCGCCGTCTTCACCGCGGGTGAGCACCACGGGCGCCGGCGCGCGTTGCATCAATGCGCGGAAGTCTTCGTCAGCATCGGCGCCGAGCAGAATGGCCAGCTCGTGCTGGTTCGGCGTGAGGTAGCGCGCCAGTTGCAGGCATTCGGTTGGGAGTCGGTGGGCCGGCGCGGGATTGAGGATCACCGGCTTGCCCAGGCGGTGGCCCAGGCGCAGCGTCGCTTCCACCGACTCCAGCGGAATTTCCATCTGCACCAGGATGGCGTCGGCGCTTGCCAGCGTCGACTGCGCCCGCTCGATCTGAGCTGGCGTCACATGGGCGTTGGCGCCAGGGACCACGATGATGTGGTTGTCTCCGCCGGCCACGGTGATCGAGGCCGTACCGCTGCCACAGTCGGCGATGCGCGCGACATGATCCAGCGCGATGCCTTCGCGCGCGAGTCCAGCGTGCAACTGATCCCCGAAGGCGACCGCGCCGAGCGCGCCGACCAGGGCCACCTCGGCGCCGAGCCTGGCCGCCGCGACGGCCTGGTTGGCGCCCTTTCCACCGTGCACGGTGAGGAAGCGCTCGCCAAGGATGGTTTCGCCGGGTTCGGCGAAACGCGGCGCCAGCGTCACCAGGTCCATGTTGATGCTGCCAACCACGACCACGCGCGCCATGCCTGCTCCATCACTGCCATTGCGGGGACAGGGCAGGATACGGGATGCGGCGAACCGTCGGTATGGCGGATCTCACCGTCGTCCCGGCCGACGCGGGGACGACGGTGACGAGTGACCCGGTCGGGACGCTCAACCGCCGCCGGTTGACGACGGCGCGCGCTGGCTGCGGCGTTCTTCCATGCGTTCCTGCGCCTTCTCGCGCATCGCCTTCATCTGGTCGCGCTGGGCCGGCGTGAGGATGGCGTCGATCTGGCTTTGGCTCTGCTGCATCAGCGCCATCATCTTGGCGCGGCGGTCGGCCGGGCTCAGGCTGTTGTCGCCGCGCAGCGCCTGCATCTGCTGGGCGCGCTGCTGAAGGATCGGAGCGAGCTTGGCCTGCTGGTCGGAGGTCAGCTGCAGCTGCTTGCTCATCCGTTCGAGCTGCTGCTGCGGATCGGGCATGCGTCCGCCACGCTGGGGTGGCTGGCCGGCCGCGTTGCCCTCGGGTGGCGGCGGGGTGTTGCCCTGCGACTGGGCCAGGGCGCTGCCGGCGAGGGCCAGGCCCAGCACCAGCATGGCGATACGGGGAAGGCGGGTCATGCGTTGTCTCCGGTGGGTTCGCAAAAGTGGGAACGCAGGCCGGAAGCGGCCGGTTGACCCATCCGGTCGCCGGCTTGAATCCCCGCCGCTCGACCCGACCATCAACGCATCGACCGCCCCGAGGATTTGCCATGATCGACCTTTATTACTGGCCCACGCCCAACGGCCACAAGATCACCCTGTTGCTGGAGGAAGCCGGCCTCCCCTATGCCATCAAGCCGGTGAACATCGGGCGCGGCGAGCAGTTCGCGCCCGACTTCCTGGCCATTTCGCCGAACAACCGCATGCCCGCCATCGTCGACCAGGCGCCGGCAGACGGCGGCGCGGCGGTCAGCGTGTTCGAGTCCGGCGCCATCCTGCAGTACCTGGCCGAGAAGACCGGGCTTTTCCTGCCGCATGACCTGCGCGGCCGCTACGAGGTGCTGCAGTGGCTGTACTGGCAGGTGGGCGGGCTGGGCCCGATGCTGGGCCAGAACCACCACTTCAACCGCTATGCGCCGGAAAAGATCCCCTATGCGATCGACCGCTACGTCAACGAGACGCGCCGTCTGTATGGCGTGCTCGACAAGCGCCTCGATGGCCGCGCCTTCATCGCCGGCAAGGACTACACGATCGCCGACATGGCGGCCTACCCCTGGATCGTGCCGCATGAGAACCAGGGCATGGATCTGGCGGATTTCCCGCATCTGAAGGCCTGGTTTGAAGCGATTGGCGAGCGCCCGGCCACGCAGCGGGCCTATGCGCTGGGCGACGAGATCAAGGGCAGATTCGACCTGACCACCGACGAGGAGGCTCGCAAGGTGCTCTTTGGGCAGGGGGCGAAGGTGTAACGCCCGTTCGAATTTTCGATCGTCATCCCCGCCTTGGCGGGGATGACGGTGCTGGCCACACACGTCGATCCATCCTGGCCGATGCGCTAGCGGCCAACCTTCACAAAGTCCATTTCCCCGCTTTTCCTGCAAAAAACCGCTGGTTTCCGCCGGCGCGACGCGTTCTAATCGCCGCTTGTTCTTGCGCACGATGCGTCGCCCAAGGAAGTACCCATGCGCGCCCTCCTGTTTGCCGCCCTGATGATGGTGGCCTTGCCGACCATGGCCGAAAAACTCACGATCGAACGTATCTTCGATGGCGGCAGCCTCGCCGGGGCCGAGCCGCGTGGCTTGCGGATCTCGCCGGACGGCACGCGTGTCACTTTCCTGCGCGCCAGGCCGGACGACCAGTTCCAGCTGGACCTGTGGGAATACCAGCTCAAGGACAACAAGACACGCCTGCTGGTGGATTCGAAAAAGCTCGAGCCCAACGGCGAGCAACTGTCGGATGCGGAGAAGGCGCGCCGCGAGCGCGAGCGCACCGCAAGCCTGCGCGGCATCGTGAGCTACCAGTGGTCACCGGACGGCAAGCAGCTGCTGATTCCGATCAACGGCAAGCTCTATGTGTATGTGCTGGCCACGCCCGACGCGGCGCCGAAGCCGCTGGACGCTGGCGACAACGTGATCGATCCCCGGATCTCGCCCAAGGGACGCTACGTCTCCTACGTGCGCGAGCAGAACCTGTGGGTGATCGACCTCACCACGGGCGAGGCCAGGCAGCTCACCCACGACGGCGGCGGCAACGTGCACAACGGCGAGGCCGAGTTCGTCGCGCAGGAAGAGATGGATCGCAGCAGCGGTTACTGGTGGGCGCCTGACGATTCGGCCATCGCCTTCGAGCGCTATGACGAGAGCCACGTGCAGGTGACCAAGCGTACCGAACTGTACGCCGACCACACCGACGTGATCGACCAGCGCTACCCCGCCGCCGGTACGCCAAACGTCGCGGTGAAGCTCGGCCTGGTGTCGCCCACCGGCGGCCAGCCGCGCTGGATCGACCTCGGCAAGGACAGCGACATCTACCTGACCCGGGTGAACTGGCTGCCTGATGGCAAGCACCTGGCCTACCAGCGCATGCCGCGCAGCCAGCAGCAGCTGGACCTGCGCCTGGTCGACGCCAAAACGCTGGCGCAGCGCACGTTGCTGACCGAGCACAGCGACACCTGGATCAATCTCAACAACGACCTCACCTTCCTCAAGGACGGCAAGTCCTTCCTGTGGGGCAGCGAGCGCAGTGGCTACCACCACCTGTATCTCTACGGGCTCGACGGCAAGCTCAGGCATGCGGTGAGCGAGGGCGAGTGGCCGATCGATGGCTTGCTGGCGGTGAACGAGCACAGCGGGACGGTCTTCGTCAGCTCCAACAAGGACGCCGTGCCCGAGCGCCAGCTCTACGCGTTGAAGCTCGATGGCAGCAACGCGAAGGCGCCGCTGCGCATCAGCCAGGGCGCCGGCACGCATCTGGCCGAGTTCGCGCATGACGCGAGCTTCTATGTGGACAACTTCTCCAGCGTGGATACGCCGCCGCAGGTGAGCGTGCACAAGCCGGACGGCGGCCTGCTGACCTGGATCGAGCCGAACAAGCTCGACGAGAAGCATCCGTTCTGGCACTACCGTGACAGCCTGATCACGCCGGAATTCGGCACGCTCAAGGCCGCCGATGGGCAGACCCTGTACTACCGCCTGTACAAGCCGGCGGGCTTCGACCCGACGAAGAAGTACCCGGTGTTCAACATGTACTACGGCGGTCCTAGCGCGCAGTTGGTGACCAACGCCTGGGGCGACTACTTCAACCAGTACATGGCCAACCAGGGCTTCGTGGTGTTCACCCTGGACAACCGCGGCATGGCGCGGCGCGGCCGGGCCTTCGAGACGCCGATCTTCCAGCTGCTCGGCGCGGTCGAGGTGGAGGACCAGCTGGTGGGCATCCAATGGCTGAAATCACAGCCGTGGGTGGATGGCCGGCACATCGGCGTGTTCGGCTGGAGCTACGGCGGATACCTGACCACCATGATGCTGGCCAAGGCCTCCGACCAACTCGCGGGCGGCGTGGCGGTGGCGCCGGTGACCAACTGGCGCCTCTACGACACCTTCTACACCGAGCGGTACCTCGGCCGTCCGCAGGACAACGACGCCGGCTACACACGCAGCTCGCCACTGGCCTGGCTGGATGGACTCACCTCGCGGCTGTATCTGGTGCACGGCATGGCGGATGACAACGTGCTGTTCGTGCACTCCACCGAGCTGATGTCCGATCTGCAGAAGCGGGGCACGCAGTTCCAGTTCATGGCTTACCCCGGCGCGAAGCATGGCCTCAACCTGCCGGGGCAGCGCGCGCACGCCTATCACCTGATCGAGTATTTCTTTCAGCATCAGGTGAGAGGGGCCGGAGTGCCCCAAGCGCCAAAGGCGCCGGTCGCTGCGCCTGCGTCGGCTGCGACCTCGCGATAGTGGGCGTCGCCTTTAAGCCGTCATCCCTGCGAAAGCAGGGATCCAGTGTCTTTCGTTCTTGTAGGACGCTTCAAAGGCGCTAGATCCCAGCCTTCGCTGGGATGACGAGCAAAAAGAAAAAAGCCGCCCAAAGGCGGCCTTTTCCATTCCCATGAACGCAACGCTCAGTTCGCGTGCCCCACGCCCGAGTCACCCTGTTCCAGCGGTGGCGGCGTGCCGGCCACGGCAAGCAGTGAAGTGGCGTAGCCATCTTCGATGCTGACGGTGGAGACCTCGTCCCAGGAGAAGAAAGAAGGCTCGCGAAGCCATTCGGCATCCGGCGAGATCTCCTGCATGTTGAAGCCGTCCTCTTCGACGTTGATCAGGCGGCCGATGTAGCAGACCTCGGACTCGTCCTCGCTGTCCACGTGCACGCCGATCACCGGGGCCTGCGTGGCGGCGGCCTGGATGACGCTACGAATGTCATCCAGGGGGAAGCCACGCGGCGGTCGCGGCAACAGGTGCTTCAGCGCCAGCGCCTTCTCCATGAAGGGAGCGTGCTTGTCCGGCGCCTCCAGTTCGGAGACGTCGCGATGGCGCATCACGTACATGCCGTCATAAGTGATGCCGTCGCCGACGACCCACAGCAGGAAGAATTCACGACCCACACCGCCCACGTAGCCGCAGAAGCTGCCGTGTTCGAGTTCGCCGCGCCACAACCGGACCAGCAGTTGCTGCTGCTGCGCCTCGCGCAGCTGGGCGCGCTGGCCGGTGGTCTTCAGTTCAATCACATTACCCATGGGCACAATTTTAACAGCTGGGGGCTGACCCCTTGTTTACAGGATGTAACGGCTGAGGTCTTCGTCCTTGACCAGGGTTCCGAGGTTTTTGTCGACATATTCGGCGTCGATCACGTAGTTTTCGCCGGACTTGTCGGCAGCTTCGTAGGAGATCTTCTCCAGCAGGCGCTCCATCACCGTGTGCAGGCGGCGGGCCCCGATGTTCTCGGTGCGCTCGTTCACCTGGAAGGCGACCTCGGCCAGACGGTCGATGCCCGACTCGGTGAAATGGACGGAAACGCCTTCGGTGCCAAGCAGGGCGATGTACTGCTTGGTCAGCGCGTTGTGCGGTTCGCGCAGGATGCGCTTGAAGTCCTCCACCGAGAGCGCAGACAACTCGACGCGGATCGGCAGGCGACCCTGCAATTCCGGGATCAGGTCCGAAGGCTTGGCCAGCGAGAACGCGCCCGAGGCGATGAACAGGATGTGGTCGGTCTTGATCGGGCCGTACTTGGTGGCCACGGTGGAGCCTTCCACCAGCGGCAGCAGGTCGCGCTGCACGCCCTCGCGGCTCACGCCCGCGCCGCCCCATTCGGAGCGCTGGGCGACCTTGTCGATCTCGTCGAGGAACACGATGCCGTTCTGCTCGGCCGCCTGCATGGCCTGGGTGCGCACCTCTTCTTCGTTGAGCAACTTGGCCGCCTCTTCCTCGATCAGCAGCGGACGCGCCGCCTTGATCGCCAGCTTGCGCTGCTGGGTCTTGGCGCCGCCGATGTTCTGGAACATCTGGCGCAGCTGCTGGCCCATCTCCTCCATGCCCGGCGGCGACATGATCTCCACGCCCACGTTCATGGCGAAGTCCAGCTCGATCTCGCGCTCGTCCAGCGCGCCCTCGCGCAGCTGCTTGCGCAGCTTCTGGCGGGTCTCGGCCTGGGCGTCGTTGGCCGGCGCGGCATCGTGCGTCCAATCGGTGGGTTGTTGCTGGCGGCGTGGCAGCAGGGCGTCGAGGATGCGGTCCTCGGCGCGGTCTTCGGCCAGCGAGCGCACGCGCTTCATGGCCTGCTCGCGGGTGAGTTTGTAGGCCACGTCGGCGAGGTCGCGCACGATGGACTCGACATCCTTGCCGACATAGCCCACCTCGGTGAACTTGGTCGCTTCCACCTTCACGAATGGCGCATTGGCCAGCGTGGCCAGGCGGCGCGCGATTTCGGTCTTGCCTACGCCGGTGGGACCGATCATCAGGATGTTCTTGGGCGTCACCTCGTCACGCAGGCCCGGCTCCAGCTGCATGCGGCGCCAGCGGTTGCGCAGCGCGATGGCCACGGCGCGCTTGGCGTCGTGCTGGCCGATAATGAAGCGGTCGAGTTCGTTGACGATTTCGCGGGGAGTGAGTTCGGACATGAGGTCACCGGAAGTGTGGTTTTTGCCCGTCATTCCGGCGCAGGCCGGAATCCAGTTGCGATGTGGCCCGAGGCCACTGGATCCCGGCCTGCGCCGGGATGACGGCGGAGAAACTGTCGCGCCGGGCGCTTACAGCTCTTCGATCGTGGTGTTGTGGTTGGTGTAGATGCAGATGTCGCCGGCGATCTTCAGCGCGCGCTCGACGATCGCGCGGGCGTCCAGCTCGGTGTTCTCCATCAGCGCCAGCGCGGCGGATTGCGCGTAAGGCCCGCCCGAGCCGATGGCGATCAGGCCGTGTTCGGGCTCCAGCACGTCGCCGTTGCCGGAAATCAGCAGCGAGGCTTCCTTGTCGGCCACCGCCAGCATCGCCTCCAGGCGGCCCAGACGGCGGTCGGTACGCCATTCCTTTGCCATCTCCACCGCAGCGCGGGTGAGGTTGCCACCGTGCTTGTCCAGCTTCTGCTCGAACAGCTCGAACAAGGTGAAGGCGTCCGCCGTGGCGCCGGCGAAGCCCGCCAGCACGTCGCCCTTGCCCAGGCGGCGGATCTTGCGCGCATTGGCCTTCATCACCGTATTGCCCAGCGTGACCTGGCCGTCGCCGCCGATCACGACGCGGCCGTGGCGGCGCACCGAGACGATGGTGGTGGCGTGAAAGGATTCCATGGAGGCTCCGAAGAGTGTGAATTCGCCTGAGGTGGGGCCGCACCGGCCAAACCCAAGCCGGAACCGCCCCTGCCCGGATGGGCCATGTGCGCCGCTGCGGCGTCATGTCCGGGCGCCGTGGCCAGTCGTGGCGTGAGGCTCAAGGTGATCTCGATGGCCTGGTCGCGCACCGCGTGCACTGCTTGAGGGCATGCGCCCTAGCGGCGGTTCCAGGCCAGCACCAGCACGGCGGCGGCCAGGCACCATACGGCCAACGCGCCGCCCAGGGCCGGAAACAGCCTCAGCCGGCCGACCAGCCAGTACAGCGAGCCCAGGTAGGCCAGGTACGGCAAGACCGCCCACATGCCGAACACGATGGTGGCGCGCAGCTCCGCCGTGCCGCGTTCCGTGCCAACGATGACGTGCGCCATCAGGGCGAAGGTGGGAAACAGCGGCAGCAGACCGGCGATGTAGTAGTTGCGGGTGCGTGACAGCAGGGCGATCAACAGCACCATCAGCGCGCCGATCAGCGACTTCAGCAGCAGGTTCGCCGCCGGCGTCACTTGCGCTTGGCCCGCGGGTGCGCGGCGTCATACACGCGCGCCAGATGCTGGAAGTCGAGGTGGGTATAGATCTGGGTGGTGGCGATGTCGGCATGGCCGAGCAGCTCCTGCACCGCGCGCAGGTCGCCGGAGGATTCGAGCATGTGGCTGGCGAAGGTGTGCCGCAGCAGGTGCGGATGCACGCGCTTGGGCATGCCCTGCATGAGCGCCAGCTGCTTCATGCGCAGCTGCACCGCGCGCGCACTGATCGGCTCGCCGCCGCGTCCCTTGAACACCGGCTGCTCGGGCACGACGCCACCGGCTTCGCCCAGCGCTCGAAGCGCCGACACCGCGTGGCGACCCACCGGCACGATGCGCGTCTTGTTGCCCTTGCCGAGCACGCGCACTTCGCCGGACTGCAGGTCCAGGTCGATCCAGCGCAGTCCGGTCAGCTCGGACAGACGCAGCCCGGAGGAATAGAACAGTTCCAGCATCGCCCGATCGCGCACGCTGAGCGCGCCGTCGGCGGGCGCTTCCACCAGCTGGGTGGCCTCGTCCACGTCGAGCACCTCGGGCAGCTTGCGGTGCACCTTGGGGCCGCGCACGCCAGCCAGCGGATCGTGGGCGAGCTGCCCTTCGCGGGTCAGGTGGCGGAACAGGCTTCGACAGGACGACAGCAGGCGCTGCAGGCTCTTGGGCGACAGGCCGCCGCGATGCTGGGCGGCGACGAAGCCTCGCATGCGGTTGGGCTCCAGTGCGTCGAAGGACTCCACGCCCTGCCCCTCCATCCAGCGCAGCAGCTTGGCCAGGTCGCGGCGATAGCCATCCACTGTGTGCGCCGAGGCATGACGCTCGGCCGCCAGGCGGCTGAGCCAGGCCTCGACCTGTGACTGCGCGGACATCGAAGGGCGCTTACATGCCTTCCTGAGAACGACGCAGCGCGGCGGTGACCGTGGCGGCGATCATCTTCAGGAACAGCGTGCCCATGCCGGGCTGGAAATGGTCGGGGTCGCCGCTGCCGATCGCCAGGATGCCGAACTCGCCCAGCGGCATGATCGCGCTGGAGCGGATTTCCGGGGCGTGATCGCCAAACAGGCGGTACAGGCGTTCGGCCGAGAGGCGACCGGACACCGGCTCGTGGTGGGCCATGAAGTCGGCGAATTCGGGCACCGCATGGCGCCCGCCCGGCACGTGGACCAGCCAGTCGGCCGGCGGCAGGCCGATCGGGCCGAACAGCAACAGGCGCACATGGTCGGTGTGGAAATCCTCGGCCAGGCGCGCGACCACGCTGCGGGCGGCCACCGCCGGGGTGGAGGCGCGCAGCACCGCCACGTTGAGGTCGTGCACGCGCTGCATCAGCCGTTCGTTTTCGGCGGCGATCCCCACCAGGGCGGCCAGCTGGCGCTCCAGTTCGGCGTTCTTCTCGCGCAGGCTCTGCAACTGGTAGACCGCCAGCGAGGCCACCGGGCCCTGGTCACGCGGCAGGGTGAGCTGCGCGGCAAGGTCCGGGAACTCGCTGAGGAATTCGGGATGACGGCGCAGGTAGGCCGCCACGTCGCTGGCGCTCAGGGTGTCGGCGAGGGCGGAATCGGACATGCGCTATTACCTCGAACCTTGTGGGTTGGAACGGTACTCACGGCGCCGAGTGTGCGATGCCCATGTGTCCGCTTTCAACGTGCCGATGGACTACCCAGCCATTCGCCCTCGAACACGAAGGTGGCCGGGCCGGTCATCCACAGCGTGTGGCCCGGTCCGGCCCAGTCGATGCTCAGCTCGCCACCCGGCAAGGCCACGCTCACGCGCTGGTCCACCTCGCCGCGGCGGCGCATCACCGCCATCGCGGCGCAGGCGCCGGTGCCGCAGCCCATCGTCCAGCCGCTGCCGCGTTCGTGCACGCGCAGGCGCAACTGCTGGCGGCTCTCCACCTGCACGAAGCCGGCGTTGGCGCTCTCCGGGAAGCGATCGTGCATGGTCAGGCGCGGCCCCTGGTGGAACAGCGCCGGCGCGTGCAGGTCGGGCACCACCACCACGGCATGTGGGTTGCCCATCGACACCACGCCGATCTCGAGCATTTCGCCGCCCACTTCGATGGCGTAGCGCTCCGCTTCCACATCGGCGCGGAATGGCACATCGAGCGGCTGGAAGGCGGGCACGCCCATGTCGACGGTGACTTCGTTGGGTCCCAGCAGGTGCACCGTCACCGGGCCGGAGGGGCTTTCGAGCCGCACCGTCTCGCCGATCGCCAGCTCGCCCGCGCGGTGCAGCCAGGCCGCCACGCAGCGCACGCCGTTGCCGCACTGGCCCGACGGCGAGCCGTCCGCGTTCCAGATGCCGTAATAGAACGCGCAGGACGGGTCGCGCTTTGGCTCGATGCTGATCAGCTGGTCGAAGCCCACGCCGGTGTGGCGGTCGGCGATGTCACGGATCTGCGCCTCGCTCAGCGCGAAAGGTTGCTGGCGGCAATCGACCATGACGAAGTCGTTGCCGATGCCGTGCATCTTGGAGAATGGAAGCTTCATCACATGAACTTGCCGCCGATGATGTGGCCCTCGGCATCCAGGTCGGGGAAGTAGCGGCTGTTGTTGTTGCGCAGCTCACGCGTGCTGGGAATGCCCGGCGTCACCAGCTGCACGTCCGGATAGGCGGCGCGGAACTGCTCGGGCGTCGGATGGGTGGCGATGAAGGCGTCGAAGGCCTTCAGGTCGGTCACGTATCCGTGCACCGGCGTCGCCGCGCTGGGCGTCGTCGGACTCGGTGCTGCGGCGCCCGGCTTCACCGGCGCGGCGGCAGGCGCGGGCGTCGGCTTGGGAATGTACAGCGGCCCCTTGTTGCCGCAGCCGGCGAGCAGGGCCACGACGGTGCATAGCGGAAGCAACAGCAGGGATCGGCGCATGGATAAGGTTTCCGGCAGAGACCGCTGGAGTATAGGGAAGCGGCAAAAACGTGGCGAGCCAAGTGTTTGCCAGCGCCGCGGGGCGGCGCTGCCGTTATGATGCCGCCGTCGCCGCCTCGCGCGGTACGTGAAGTCGAAGTACGACGTATGGACTGGACTGCGCTGCTGCGCCTGCCGACGACGATCCTGCTGATCCTGGCGGTGATCTCGCTGTTCTTCACCCTGGTGCAGCTGGTGGCGCTGAGGCAACACCTGCATGGCGGCCAGCCGGTGGCGGCGAGTGGTCGCGCGGTGCTGGTGCTGCTGGCCTTTGCGATCACCTTGCTGCTGGCCGGCCTGGGGTTCGCCTTGCGCGGCTACCGCCTGCTGACGGAAGAGGCGCCGGTGGTGGAGATCGAGTCGCACATCCTCTCCCCGCAGCGCTGGTCGCTGGTGCTGCACTGGCCCGACGGCAGCTCGCGCCAGGTGCAAGTGGCCGGCGATGCCTGGCGGGTGGAGGCGGTGGTGCTGAAGTGGAAGGCCCCGGCGATGCTGGCCGGCCTGCCGCCGCTGTTCCGGCTCGACCGGCTGTCTGGTCGTTACGACGATCCGGCGGACGAGGCGCATGCGTTGCGCACGGTGGTCGACTTCAATGAAGCCGGCGGCTTCGACCTGCTGGACCTGCACCGCCAGTTTCCGCGCTGGCTGCCGGATGTCGACGCGCTGTTCGGCAGCGGCGTGTACCTGCCGCTGGTCGACCAGGGGCACTACACGGTGAGCCTGATGCGTACCGGGGCGCTGGTGGCGCGGCCGGACGAGGCGACGGAGCAGAAGATCGCGCAGCCCTTCTAGCCTTTTTCTTCCTCTCCCCTGCGGGGAGAGGACTGAGGCATTGCCACCTTCACGGTGGTGAGGGGGCGCTCTTGCGAAGGTGATTGCGCAGAGCGCGTTTTTTGGAGAGGTCTCGGCGAGCACCCACCCCTCACCCCAACCCTCTCCCCGAAGGGGAGAGGGAGTAAGCGCTGCTACGCCACCGCCTTCTCATAGCGCCACGCATCCGCCCCGTCGCCGTAATAGCGCTTGTATCGACCAATGCGCTCGTAGCCCAGTCTCTCGTACAGGCTGATGGCCGCCTCATTGTCTGTGCGCACTTCCAGCCGCAACACCTTGCAGCGTCGGCGTCGGGCGGTTTGTTCGGCGGCCTCCAGCAGGGCCGAGCCCACGCCCTTGCCGCGAGCCTCGGCGCGCGTGGCGATCGAGTACAGGCGCGCCACGCGAGTGCCCTTGCGAAAGAACACCACGGCCGTGCCCAGGAAGCGCCGGTGGTTGGCGCTGGCCACCAGCACCTGCGCCGTCTCGCTGTCCAGATGGCGGCGGTACTGCGCCCGGCTCAGGCGATCGGTGGCGAAACTGCTCTCCTCCAGCGCGACGAGGTCATCGAGATCGGAAAGTTCGGCACGGCGCACGCGCACGGCGGCGGTCGCGGGCATGGGGGTCATCAGCGGTGGATCTCGTCGGGCGCGGAATGGATCAAGCGGCGCACTTTAAGCCCCGTGCCCCCGGGGGACAACGATGACTTCTGGCGCATTTAGGCGGGCTTCATCGCCACGCCTTGTGCGCTGGCCAGCATGTGCCAAACTGCGCCCCTTGCGCGGTGCCGCCCCGTCTTTCCCACGCGACGACACTTCCCACTGACCGAGGTGTCATGACCCGTCTCGTCATCGTTGTGGAGAAAGCTTCCGACTGGAGCTCCTACTACCCGTCCGTCGACGTGGTCACTGCCATGGACTACCTGCGCGAGCCGGTGGGCATTGACGACGAGCGCACGCACGTCATCAATCTCTGCCGCAGCTACAAGTACCTGGGCACGGGCTACTACGTCTCGTTGCTGGCGGAGGCGCGCGGCCATCGGGTGATGCCGTCGGTGCGTACGGTGAACGACCTGCGTCGTCGCTCGCTGTACGGCCTGGACATCGAGGATCTGAGCACAAAACTCACCCACTTCCTGCCCGCAGGCGGTCGCGACACCACCGACTTCGGCATCCTGGTCTACTTCGGCCAGACCGCCTACCCGGCGGTGCAGGACCTGGCGCGCCAGGTGTTTGAAATGTTCCCGTGCCCGCTGCTGCGCATCGAGTTCGAGCGCGACCGCGTGTGGCAGGTCAGCGCGATCAAGCCGGTGGGCCTGCACACCCTGGTCGACGATCAGGAGGATGCGTTCGCCGAGGAACTGGACCGCTTCAGCAAAAAGCTGTGGCGCAAGCCCAAGGCGCGCAAGCTCTACCGCTACGACATCGCGATGCTGGTCGACCCGGCCGAGGCGATGCCGCCGTCGAACAAGAAGGCGCTCAAGTCCTTCATCGCGGCCGGCAAGGAGCTGGGCATCGAGGTCGACCCGATCGGCAAGAACGATTACCAGCGGCTGGCCGAGTACGACGGCCTGTTCATCCGCGAGACCACCGCCAGCGACAACCACACCTACCGCTTCGCGCACCGCGCGGAGAAGGAAGGCATGGTGGTGATCGACGATCCCACCTCGATCCTTCGCTGCACCAACAAGATCTTCCTCAACGACCTGATGGTGTCGCGCAAGCTCGCCGTGCCGCGCACGGAGATCCTCTACCGTGACGACAGCAAGGGCCTGAAGGAAGTCGCTGCGCGCCTGGGTTATCCATTGGTGCTGAAGATTCCCGACGGCTCGTTCTCGCGCGGCGTGGTGAAGGTGGAGAACGAGGCCGCGCTGGGCAAGGCCACCAGCGAACTGTTCCAGCACAGCTCGCTGCTGCTGGCGCAGGAGTTCGTCTACACCGAATTCGACTGGCGCATCGGCGTGCTCAACAACCAGGCGCTGTATGCGTGCAAGTACTTCATGTCGCGCGGGCACTGGCAGATCTACAACCATGGCGCCAAGGGCACGGTCAAATCCGGGGGGTTCGAGACCATCCCGATCAAGAACGCGCCGGCCGACGTGGTGAAGCTGGCGCTCAAGGCCACCCAGGCCGTGGGCGACGGGTTGTATGGCGTGGACCTCAAGCGCGTAGGCGACCGGCCGGTGGTGATCGAGGTGAACGACAACCCGTCCATCGACGCCGGTGTCGAGGATGCCTTCCTCGGCGAGGAGCTTTACCTGCAGGTGATGCGCGAATTCCTGCGGCGCATGGACAACAAGCGTTCGGGCATCAGCGACTGAAACCCGCCGAGCGGTAGCAATCCCGTTTCGATTGGGGTGATTCCGGCAGTCCGTCCATGGACTGCCGTCACGCCGGCGCCATCCGTGGCGCCGCTCCGGCGAGGCGCCCAGCCATCCCAGGCCATCGCCAGGAGCCCTTCATCGCGGCGCTCCGGCCGCGGCATCCACTGCCAGGTGAATTCGGGTGGGAGATCAGTTCCAGATCAGCTGGGCGGCGCGTCGGCGGCGCGGGCGCACCAGCGCCAGCAACTGGCGGGGCAGTCCGGGTTCCAGCGCCAGCAGCAACGCCAGCGGCGCGCCCAGCAGCCAGAACGCGGGCGTCCAGCCCAGTAGCGGGGTGTGCGTCGGGACCAACGTGGTCAGCAGCAACAGCGCGCCGGCAAGCAACCACAGCAAGGCGCCGCCGAGCAGGCGGTCGTGACGGGTGGTGTCGGTGGTCGGGCGCATCGCAGTCATCCGGTCGGTGGGTTGGCGCACAGCCTGCCGGGCCTCGATCTCAAAACCTGCGATGGCCTGCGGGAGCGCGCCGGCGGGACTGCCGCGGCCCCCTCTCCCGGGTCTGCAGCCGGGTAAGATGGTGGGTCAGGATAGGCCGGGGAACGCTGCCCCGGGCATCGACGTCCACAAGGAGCGCGCATGAATGCAGGAACGTTCGCAGTGTTTGGCCACCCCATCAGCCATTCGCTGTCGCCGCAGATCCACCAGGCCTTCGCCCGCCAGTTCGGCCTCGAACTGGAGTACCGCACGATCGACGCCGCGCCTGCGGATTTCACGGCGGCCGTACGGACCTTTTTTGCCGAGGGCGGCCGCGGCGCCAACGTGACCCTGCCGCACAAGGCCGCCGCTTTCGAGCTGGCCGACGAACGCAGCGAGGCGGCCGCCCGCGCGGGCAGCGCCAATGTGCTCACCGCGCTGCCGGGCAACCGGCTGGCCGCCCACAACACCGACGGCGCCGGCATGGTGCGCGACATCACCGAGCGTCACCAGGTCGACCTGCGCGGCCACACCGCCCTGTTGCTGGGCGCCGGTGGCGCGGCGCACGGCGTGGCCTGGTCCCTGCTCGACGCCGGCGTGGAGACGCTCACCATCGTCAACCGCACGCCGGAATCGGCCGATGCGCTGGCCGATGCGATCGGTGATCCGGCCCGCGCCCATACGCGCTACTGGGAAGACCTGGCCGACCTGGGCGCGTTCGATCTGATCGTCAACGCCACGTCGGCCGGCGTGCTCGGCAAGTCACTGGACCTGCCGTTCGCCATCGTCGGCAACCGCGCCCTGTGCTACGACCTCTCCTACGGCAAGGCCGCCACCGATTTCCTTGCCTGGGCGCGCACCGCGCAGGCGCGCTATGCGCTGGATGGGCTGGGCATGCTGGTGGAAACCGCGGCTGATGCCTTCGAGCTTTGGCATGGCAAGCGACCGGACACCAACCCGGTCTACCTGGCGCTGCGCAAGCAGTACGGCTGACCGCAGCCTCTGGCCGGCGACCTGCGGCCGGCCAGGCGCCTGCTCAGAGGTGGACCGTGGCCGACAACAGCATCGGCTGGTCGGTATGCCCGTTCGGCGCCTTGAATTCGTAGATCCAGCGGTACTGGAAATCGACACCGCTGCCCAGCCAGTGGCTGCTCCAGCTGATCTGCGGGCCCACGCCCAGGGACATGCCCGAGTTCGAATCGGTGCCATACATCCGGGTGGCCATGTAGGTCTCGGCCGTGTCGGGCTGCTGGATGGCGGCAGCCACTCCACCGTAGCTCCAGCCGCTCGGGTTCCGCTGCATGACCATCGCCTCGATGCGACCCACGGTTCCCTGGAAACCCTCCACCGCCGTCTTGCTGAAGCTGCCCACCGCGACTACCGTGGACGAGTCCCGGTCGGAAGACGATAGCTCCTGCGTGTAGGCCAACTTCGGCATCACCGTCCAGAGAGTGCTGCTGCGGGCGAGCATGCGGCGGTACCGGCCGGTGTTGGTCGGCACATTCAGTCCAAAGGACAGCGAAACGTGGTTGTAGGGGCTGATGCCATAGCTCGCCACCAGCGGTGTGACAGCCACATCGAAGTTGTCGCCGCCATCCCAGCGCTGGTGGTCCCAGGCGGTCGGCACGGTGCCGGAGATGGCGGCCGGCGCCACGTCGGGAACCGCCATGATGGTCGCGAAGCTCCAGCGGCCGGAGCTCCAGCCGGACAACTGCAGATTCGAGGATGACGCCTGATTTTGCCCGTCACTGGCTCCCGTTGCGATCAGGCGGGGATCGCTGAGCAGGTTCACGGGCAGGGTCGACCCGGGGGCATAGGACGCGCTCCCGGACCAGGATTGCGGCGCCCCTGACGCCGATAAACGGGCGGCCTGGGTCATCGGCACGATAGCCCCTGACCCACCGTTATCCTGATCCGCGGCAAACGCGGCGTTCGCTGAAGCCGAGGCCCACAGCAAAGCCGTGGCCGCCACAAGCAATCTTGGCGACATGGTCTTGCCCCCTAGGCAGGAGCTTTCGTGAATCAACGTATTCGCGCGCCCCTCCACGTGGGCCGGAAGCCCAGTCAGCGCAACGAATCATGCGGCGGCCTCGCGATGGCAAGCGTCCAAGCGAAGGGGCACGCACTCCGTCCAGGTGGAATTAAGACACGACGCCCGTCAATCCCGCGTGCATCGCGCTGAACGCAGGCCAACGCGAGCGTGAACGATCGAGTCGCGCGCGATCGCGCTGTCGACGCTGGCTGACGAACCCTTCACATCCGGCATCACAATTCGGGGCGATCAAGGCGCCCTCGGACGTATGGACGTCCGTCGTGAAATGGCCCGTGCTAGCCTGCGCGGCACGGGGGGCACATTACGGGGAGTGAACGTCATGGTGCCTGAGGGGTTTGTCCGCCATCGCATGGCGGTGGCCGTACTGTCTGGCTTGCTTGGCGTCGCCGCGGTTGCGCCGGCCGGCGCCGATCCGGTGATCGGTTCGAACAACGTGGTCGTGGCCGACCCGAGTGTGCCGCGACCACCCGGGCAGCCATGCGTGGTGACCTTGTTCACCAACGTGAGCTTCGACGATTTCGGCACGCGACCTTACAGCTACGCGCCACCCACCGGCTGCAGCGGAAGCTGGTCGAAGGTGGTGCTCGAGGCGGACTTCTCGGTCACCGCCGGCCGCCAGTACGACCGCACCGCCACGCTGTGGCTTGGCGGCGTGAACCTCTACTTCGGCACCACGGAGGAACCCTCCGCCAGCGTGTCGCCAGCCTGGCACGTGGAGCGTGACCTCACCGACTATGCCGCGCTGCTGCGCAACGCCGGGCAGGGCCAGGCCATCATCGGAAACCTGGTCAACAGCACCTACACCGGCGTAATCCATGGCAGCGCGCGGCTGCTGTTCTACCCGGCGTCTGCGCAAGCGCGCGCCGCGCAGAGCCCGGACATGGTGTTGGCGCTGGGCAGCGACCCGGTCGGCAGCACCACCACGCTCAACACGCCCACCGACAAGCTGGCGCGCACCGTGACCCTGCCGCGTAACGTCGAGCGCGCTTATCTCGACGTGTTCACGCAGAGCCAGAGCGGCGATGAGTTCTGGTACACCTGCGTGCCAGACGCCTACGCCAGTGAGGTGCAGGAATGCGGCGGCGGCAATTTCCGCGAGGCGGAGATCAGCATCGACGGTCAGCCGGCGGGCGTCGCCCCGGTGTATCCGTGGGTTTATACCGGCGGCATCGATCCCTACCTGTGGCGCCCCACGCCTGGCGTGCAGGCGCTCAATTTCATGCCCTACCGCGTCGACCTCAGCCCGTTCGCCGGCCAACTCAGTGACGGCAACCCGCACGAGGTGGCCCTGCAGGTGGCGGGCGCCCACGGTTACTTCTCCGCCACGGCGACGCTGCTGGTCTATCGCGATGCGCACGCCAGCCAGGTTTCCGGCGCCATCACGCGCAACACGCTCGCCAACCAGGCGCCCACGCCGGTGATCGGCAGCACGCTGGTCCAGGCCAGCAACGGCGACGTGAGCGGTGACATCACCACCCGGCTCGATCGCCATGTCGCGATCGAAGGCTATGTCGACACTTCGCATGGTCGCGTGACCCATGCGGTCACCCAGGACGTGGGCTTCGACGACCGCCAGGGCTTCACCATCAATGCCACCACCTATCAGCAGTTGACCTGGCAGCGCACCTGGTCGGACACGACCAGCGAAAGCCGCGTGGGCAAGCAGGTCACCGAAGAGCGTAGCGAGCACTTCGAGTATCCATTCACCCTCGACTACAACCAGGTGCTGCAGAGCGACGGCAGCATCAGCGCCGCCAGCACCGTGCACCAGGCTTACCGCCAACGCAGCGAGGAACGCCTGTCGGGCATGCGGGCGTACTCGGCCGACGTGCACAACCGCGTCGAGAGCGCCGATACGCTGGTGTTCGACGCCAGCGGCAACCTGGCCAGCCACAGCGGCCAACAGAGCGCACAGTCGTTCGACTTCCGCGATTCGCTCGGTGGCTGCTATCGCACCAGCCTCACTACCCAGGCCGGCGCGCTCACCGGCTACATCACCGGACAGGGCTGTCCCGGACATCAGAACAGTGTGTCCTGGTTCGCCCACCCGGATGGCTCGCCCGACAGCAGCCTCCGGCCCGGCCACTGAGCAACCGCATCACACGCGGCGGGGCGACGATCCGCCGCGTGTGATGGCCGTCACGAAAGTCCAGGGTAGGCAACCTCTCCGCAACATCGCCTCACTAAGCTGGCGCGCCCCGACGGAGCGCCAGTGCGCCCGCCCTTTTCCCCTCGCGTCTGGCTAGTTCATGTCCATCGCTGCTTCGCGTCGTGCCCAAGGTGTTGCCCGCTATACCTTCCTGATCGTGCTGGCGCTGGTATTGACCGGCGGCGCGATCATCTTCTGGCTGCTCAAGTCGCGCGCCGCACTCGACGATGCGGCGCCGACGGTGGTCGCGGCCGCCGGCCCGGTGATCCGCGCGGATGCCGGTGTCGACGAGCTGCTGCAACACGCTCACCAGGCCATGGCCGATCAGCGCCTGCTGGTGCCGGCGGGCAACAATGCCTTCGAGCTATATCTGGCCGTGCTCAAGCGTGATCCGGGCAACCGTGCTGCACAGGACGCGCTGCGCGAGATCTTTCCGTTCGCCGCCCACGCCGCCGAGCAGACCATCGACAGCGGTGACGACGCCGAGGCGCAGCGCGAGATCGAGCTGCTTGCACGAGTCGATGCACGCAATTACACGCTGACCTTGCTGCAGTCCAAGCTGCAGGCGACGCGCGATGCGGCGGCCCGGCAGCAAGAGGCCCAGCAGGCCGGCAAGCGGGAGACTGTCGCGACGGCTCGCGCGCCTGCACTGGCGCCGCCGCCCGCTCCTGCGGCGCCGGCGGCCGTCGCCCCCGCGCCGCCTTCACCCGCGGCCGTTCGGGCCACGCCGGCATTGACGCCGGGCGAGCAGGCCATTGCCCAACTGCAGGTCGAATCGACGTCGGTGGAAGCGGCGCCGCGCGCCGCCGTGCGTCCGAAGCCGGCGGCCATCGTCGACGCCAACGGCACGACGTTGCCCGTGCTGACGCATCGGGTCGAGCCTGCCTACCCGGTCGAGGCGCGCCGAACGCGCCGGCAGGGCTGGGTGGATGTGATCTTCACTGTGCAGCCGGATGGAAAAGTGGCCGGCGCCAGCGTCGCCGATGCCGACCCGAAGTTCGTGTTTGATCGCGCGGCGCTGGCCGCGGTGTCGCGTTGGCAGTTCATCCCTGGCGCCCAGGACGGCAGGCCGGTGGCGGCGCAGCTACGCCAGCGCATCGAATTCCGGCTCTGAGCAGGGCCGTCAGCGCGCGCAAGCTGTCACGGAGCAACGAGGAGGGCATCGGGCCTGCGCCCGTCGTCCGGCCGGCCACGGTTGGCGCTGAGGCTGATGGCGCCGGCGCGTACCCCCGGCGCCAGGGCGCCTGTGCAACCACTCCCTGAGTGGCGGCCGCCAAATGGACGTCCATACGCCCCGACTGCCTGGCGTCAGTCACATGACTGACACGATGTAACGTTAATGTGACAGTTCCGCCGGGAAGTCTGAGAGGCAGGTGTTCCAGTGCGCGGTTCCCCCGACTCAAGCGGTGCCATGTCTCGTTCTGCTACCCCTGCGCCACGCCAGCGCGCGCTCATCGCCGTTTCCCTGGTCGTGCTGGCCGCGCTCGCCGGTGGAGCCTATTGGTGGCTGCACGGCCGCAACGCGGGCAATGCGGCGGCAACGACCGCCCAGGACGCGGGGAGCAAGGACGACAGCGGCGTCTCCATCCTGCTCGACCTGGCCAAGACGGCCGTGACCGAGAAGCGACTGGTGGCGCCGGCCGGCAGCAATGCCTACGAGTTCTACCTCAGCGTGCTGCAGCTCGATCCGCAGAACAAGGTCGCACTGGAACAGTTGCACGATTCCTTCCCCTCCGCCTCGGCGGACGTGGAGCGGTCGATCAACGACAACAGTCTGGACGAGGCGCAGCGCGAGCTTGCATTGCTGCGCGAATTCGACAGCACCAACTACATCCTCTCGCTGCTCGGCGGCAAGCTCGACGCCCAGCGCCAGATCCAGATCCACCAGGATGAGGCGCGCGCCGCGATCATCCAGGCCCAGCAATCGGCCGCGAATGGCGGCTCGATGCTCTGACGCGCTAGCGCAACAGCGGACCGGCCTTGCGCAGCAGCAGCTCGACGAGTTCGGGCTGCATGAAGGCGTAGCGATCCGGAATATCCAGGCATACGACGCGCTTGCCGCGCAGCCGCGCCCCATGGCGCACCTGCAGCCTGCGTCGTTGCGAAGCTTCCATCACCACGATCAGCTCGGCCCAGTCCAGCTGCTCTGGCGAGAGCACCGTCTCCGCATCGTCCGCCAGGCCTGCCGAATCGACCTCCAGTTCCGGCCAGGCCGCAAAGACGGCGGTGGCCGTTGGGCTACGCAGTCGATGACGACTGCACAGGAACAGCACGCGGCGCGGCTTCATTGGGCGGCGAGGTACTCGTCCTTGAGGCGCACGTAGTGGTCGGCCGAGTAGTGCAGTTGCTCGATTTGTTTGTCGGTGAGCACGCGCACGCGCTGGGCCGGATTGCCCACCCACAGCTCGGCCTCGCCCACGATCTTGCCCGGCGGGATCACGCTGCCCGCGCCGACGAAGCCGTGCTTCTTCACCACCGCGCCATCGAGCACCACCGCGTGCATGCCGATCAGGCAGTAGTCCTCGATGGTGCAGGCATGCAGCACCGCGGCATGGCCCACGGTGACGCCTTCACCGACGAGCGTGGGCTTTCCGCCCGGCGTATAGGGACCATCGTGTGTGACATGCACGATGGCGCCGTCCTGCACGTTGGTGCGGGCGCCGATGCGGATGAAGTTGACGTCGCCGCGCAGCACGGCGCCCGGCCAGATCGACACGTCATCGGCCAGTTCGACATCGCCGATCACGCTTGCCATCGGGTCGACGTATACCCGCTGGTGCAGAGTGGGCCAGATGCCCTTGTATTTGCGTAGAGGATCCATCGCCCTATGGTACCCGCTCGCGCGAACCCCTGTAGGAGCGCACGCTGCGCGCAATAGGCAGGCGCCGCGTCGAAGCCGTCCTCTCACACCCACCGCAAGTGACAGCGCCGCAGTCGCGTACAGCGTGCGTTCTTAGGGCAAAGCACCCTCTTCCAGCAGCTTCCGCGTATGCAGGTAGCCGGCTTCGATCGCGCGCTGCCAATCCTTCCAGTCCAGCATGCCGATGTGGTCGAGCGGTGGCGTGAGCAGCAGGTCGGCGCGCTCGCGCCGATGCTCGCTGGGCCCCTCGCTGTTGACCATCGCCGCACGCACCAGCGTGGACACCAGGCCGGGGCGCTGGATGTCCTGCCGTCGCAGCAGCAGCTGCCACCACGGTGGGGTGGCGAACTCCTCGGCGGTGGTGAGCAGCGAAATCTCGGCGCGGATATCGATGGCGGTGATGTGCGCGATGCCATCGTCCGCCATCACGTCGGTCGGCAGGTTGTCGACCAGCGCGCCGTCCACGTATACGCGCCCCTGGTGCAGCACCGGCGGCAGTACGCCGGGGATCGCGCTGGAGGCGCGCAGCCACAGCCATAGCGGTCCGCGCCGGTGCACCACCATGCCCTCGCCAGACAGGCAGGTGGAGACGCAGAAGAACGGCAGCAAGAGATCTTCGATCTCCAGCGCGCCGAACGAGCGGCGCAACATGGCGGCAGCGCGGCGACCACGGGTGAGCGCCACCATCGGCAGCGTCCAATCGGACAAGGGGCGGCCCTCGACAAAATCGCGGTGGAACGACTCCACCATCGCTTCGAGCTCCCAGCCCGCCGCCACGCCCGCGCCGATGATCGCGCCGATGCTGGTGCCGCCCACCGCATCGAACTGGTGGCCGGCCTCGTTGAGCGCGCGCAACGCGCCGAGGTGCGCCACGCCACGGGCGCCGCCGCCCGCAAGCACCAGCCCTCTCGCATTGCCGCTGACCAGGCGCGCCAGACGTGCAATGTCGGCGCGGCCGCCCACGTGGTGATGGTGCAGCTCGCCACTGAACTCGGCCCGCCAGCGCTGCGCGGCGCCCAGCTCGGGCTGGCGTCCAGCGTGCAGCAGGATCAGGTGGCGCTGACGATGGCCGGCGCGCGAAGGGTGCATCGGCGTGGCCTCCGGCCACGGCCTCGCCGGCTGCGCGGCCATCGCGGGCAGCAGCAGCACGTCGGCCTGGCGCACGCAGCGCTGCCGCCACAACGGATCGCCGGTGCTGTCCAGGTAGATCACGAAGCGCGCCTGCGCCTCGCGTTCGGCGAACCAGTCGCTGCCGCGGCCGGCGCCGTGCTCGGCGTCGATCACGATGCAATTGCCCCAGTGCTCCAGCTCCATCGCCAGCTGCATGGCCAGCGAACGCGCCGGCACCTCGGGCGCCGCCGGAAGCAAGGCGAAGGTGCGTGGCGCATCAGGTCCTTGCTCGCCCTCAAGGCGCTGCTGCATGCGTGCAATGGCCACTTTCGCCACGCCAAGCATGGCTTGCGGGTGCTGGCGCGTCACGGCCTCGAACGCCGTGCGGCCCAGCCGCAGCAGTTCGCTGTCGCGCAGCGCCCGTGCCGTGTACTGGCGACCCTCGCCGGTGATCAGGCCGACCTCGCCCACGCTGTCACCCGCCGCCACCAGTCGCACCCACTCGGTGGGCCCGACGAACACGCCCAGGCTGCCGCTGACCACCAGGTACAAGGCGTCGGCCGGGTCGCCCTGATGGAACAGGGTGCGGCCACCGGGTAGCGAAAACCATTGGAGTTCGGAGGCCAGCGCGGCGAGCGCCTCGTCCTCCAGATGCCCGAACACGTCGCTTCGACGCAGCAGGGCGGAGAAATCAGGCATGGGCATGGCGCGAGGGTAGGGGCGCGATATGACAATTCGTCAGAGCGCGCCAACCCGATCAAGTTTTCCGGCTTGATTTCGTCTGTGGCCGTCGCCACGCTGGCGGCTGCCCGCAGGCGCGCTTCCGGCAGCCGGGCGTTCAGGAGAGACCATGGAACACCAAAATCCGCTACTGGCCGAAGACGCTCTGCCGGCGTTCTCACAGATCCGGCCCGAGCACGTCACCCCCGCCATCGACACCCTGCTGGCCGACTACCGCACCGGCCTCGAAGCGGTCACCGCGCCTGGCGCGCCTCGCGATTTCGCCAGCGTGATGCTCACCCAGGAGCGCCTCGAGCAGCGCCTGGCGCGCGCATGGGCGCCGGTCGGCCACCTGCACTCGGTGGCCGACAGCGAAGCGCTGCGGCAGGTCTACGGACCGTCGGAAGAAAAGCTCACCGACCACGCCATCGAGGTGGGCCAGAACCGCGCGCTGTACCAGGCCGTGCAGGCCCTGGCGGATGCGCCTGACTTCGCCGGCCTGCCGCGCCCCGAGCGCGCGCTGGTGGAGCATGCGCTACGCGACTTCCGCCTGTCGGGCGTCGCGCTGGAGGAGCCGGCGCGTTCCCGCTATCGCGAGATCGGCGTGGAGCTGAGCCGCCTGTCGACCGAATTTTCCAACGCCGTGCTCGACGCCACCGACGCTTGGCACGAACACATCACCGATGAGCGCGATCTCGCCGGCGTGCCCGAATCCAGCCGTGCGGTGCTTCGCCAGTACGCCAAGGAACAGAACCTCGACGGCTACCTGGTGACGCTCAAGCAGCCCAGCGTGCAGGCCGTGCTCACCTACGCAGACAACCGTGGCCTGCGCGAACGCGTGTACTGGGCCTACCAGACGCGCGCCTCCGACCAGGGTCCGCAGGCTGGCAAGTTCGACAACAGCGAGCGCATCGAACGCATCATGGCGCTGCGCTACGAGGCGGCCCAACTGCTCGGCTTCGCCAACGCGGCGGAGGAATCGCTGGCCACCAAGATGGCCGGCTCGCCGGCGCAGGTGCTTGAGTTCCTGCGTGACCTGGCCTCGCGCGCCAGGCCGGTGGCCCGCGAGGAGCTGGCGCGTCTGCGTGAGTTCGCCACCAATGAGCTCAAGCTCGACAACCTTGAATCGTGGGACGTGGGCTACGCCTCGGAGAAGCTGCGCCAGCAGCAGTACGACCTCGACGAAGAGCAGCTCAAGCCGTACTTCCCGCTGCCTGCGGTGATCGAGGGTTTGTTCGGCCTCACCCAGCGCCTGTACGGCATCTCGCTCAGCGAGCGCGAAGGCGTCGACGTGTGGCATCCGGACGTGCGCTATTACGACGTGCGCGATGCCGATGGCCGCGTGTTCGCCGGCGCCTATGTCGATCTTTACGCGCGCACCGGCAAGCGCGGTGGCGCGTGGATGGATGTGTGCCGCGCCCGTTTCCGCGATGGGGACAACGAACAATTGCCGGTGGCCTTCCTCACCTGCAACTTCGCGCCGCCGACCGAAGGCCGCCCCGCGCTGCTCACGCATGACGACGTGCTCACCCTGTTCCACGAGTTCGGGCATGGCCTGCATCACCTGCTGACCGAGATCGCGCTGCCGTCCATCGGCGGCATCGATGGCGTGGAATGGGATGCCGTGGAGCTGCCCAGCCAGTTCATGGAGAACTTCGGCTGGAACCGCGAGGCGCTGGACCTGTTCGCTCGCCACTATGAGACCGGCGAGCGCCTGCCGGATGAACTCTTCCAGCGCATGCTGGCGGCGCGGCATTTCCATGCCGGCCTGTTCCTCGTGCGCCAGCTGGAATTCGCCATGTTCGATTTCCTGCTGCACCTGGAATACGAGCCTGAGCGTGGCGCGCGCACCATGGAAGTACTGGAGGAAGTGCGCCACGACGTCGCGGTGCTGCATCCGCCGGCATGGCAGCGCTTCCCGCACGCGTTCTCGCACATCTTTGCCGGTGGTTACGCGGCCGGTTACTACAGCTACCTGTGGGCCGAGCTGCTGAGCGCCGATGCGTTCGGCGAGTTCGAGGAGCACGGCGTGATCGATCGCCCCACCGGTGACCGCTTCCGTCGCGAGATCCTTGCGGTGGGCGCGAGCCGTCCGGCACTTGAAAGCTTCATCGCCTTCCGCGGTCGTTCGCCCGAGCCCGAAGCCCTGCTGCGCAGCCACGGCCTGGCCTGAGTCCTGCCGCCCGCCGCCCCACGGGGCGGCGGTGCGGTCATGGCTTACAATGCGCACATGAAAATCGCCTCATGGAATGTGAACTCGCTGAAGGTGCGCCTGCCGCACCTCACCGAGTGGCTGGCCGCCGCGAAACCCGACGTGGTCGCGTTGCAGGAAACCAAGCTGGAGGACGCGAAGTTCCCGGTGGATGAGCTGGCCGCCGCCGGCTACCGCGCGGTGTTCTCCGGCCAGAAGACCTACAACGGCGTCGCGATGCTGGCGCGCGCCGACGTGCACGACGGCTTCGCCGATGTTGTCACCGATGTGCCGGGGCTGGACGATCCGCAGCGGCGCATCCTCGCCGCCACCGTGGGCGGTGTGCGCGTGGTGGACTTGTACGTCGTCAACGGCAAGGCGGTGGGCGACGAAAAGTACGCCTACAAGCTCGACTGGCTGGCCAAGATGCGTGAGTTCCTCGCTGGCGAAATCGAGCGCCACCCGAACCTGGTGGTGCTGGGCGATTTCAACATCGCGCCAGACGATCGCGATGTGTATGACCCTGCCACCTGGGGCGAGGACATCCTGTGTTCGCCGCCCGAGCGCGAAGCTCTCAAGCGCATCACCGATCTGGGCTTGCACGACAGCTTCCGCCTGTTCGAAAACGGCGGCGAACACTTCAGCTGGTGGGACTATCGTCAGGGGGCGTTCCGGCGCAACATGGGCTTGCGCATCGACCTCATCCTGCTCGGCGACGCGTTGAAGCCCAAGGCCACTGCAGCAGGCATCGACCGCACGCCACGCACATGGGAACGACCCTCCGATCACACTCCGGTGACGGTGGATCTGGATATCTAAGGCAAAACAGGCAGCTGGATGAATACACCCAAGACCGACTGGCCCAGTTCGCTGGACGACCGCGAACTCGAGGAACTGGACCAATACCTGCGTGCCCATGTCGGCGATGGCGACCTGTTGCTCGACGGCGTGCATGGCCTGCTCTCCGCGCTGGCGGTGGGCCCGATCCAGGTGTTGCCCGAAGAGTGGCTGCCCGAGGTGCTGCATGAGCCGTTTGCCGACGAGGCCGAAGGCAACCGCGTGCTGGCCCTGCTGGCCAAGCTCAACGATTCGATCAACGCCGAGCTCGATGTCGATGCCTATGAGCCGATCCTCGGCGAAGTGGACACCGACGCGGGCCCCGTGCTTTCCGCCGCTGGCTGGTGCGAAGGCTTCAGCCGTGGCATCGACCTGCGCGCCGGCCTGTGGGAGAAGCGCCTTGCGGACGACCCGCAGCTGATGGAGTTGCTGGGCCCGGTGATGGCGCTGGCGGTGGACGAGGGCATCCTCAACGCCGACGCCGAATTCGAGAAGCTCAGCGATGATGAGTACGACGAGTGCCTGGCCCAGGTGCCGACCGTGCTCGGCGCGGTGAACCAGTACTGGTCCGCGCATCCGGCCACTGAGGCGGAGATCGAGGCCGCCGTAAAGACCGAAACCGTGAGCGACCCGCAGACGCCGCCACCGCGCCAGCGCAGCGGACACTGGGTGCATTGAGAGCAGAATTGAGGAGCGAGTAGTGAGGAAATAGGGGGCCCTACCTTCACCTCCCACTCCTGTCTACTCACTCCTCGCATTACGCGAACAATCCGTTCCGCGCCCGTATCTTGGGTCCGGCGTGGCGTAGCGCCATCATGGTGGGCAGTCCAAATCCTTGGAGGCACGCCATGACCGAACGCAACATTCTCCGCCGCATCCGCGGCATCGATACGTCCGATGGCGCCGGCGTGCGGCTCAAGCGCGTGATCGGCCAGCCGGGCCTGGACATGCTCGATCCGTTCCTGCTGCTGGACGAATTCCGCTCCGACCAGGCGGGCGATTACATCGCCGGTTTTCCCGAACATCCGCATCGCGGCTTCGAGACGGTGACGTACATGCTCGCGGGCCACATGAAGCACCACGACAACCACGGCAACAGCGGCGACCTCGTGCCGGGCAGCGTGCAGTGGATGACCGCAGGCCGCGGCATCCTGCATTCGGAAATGCCCGAGCAGGAAGACGGCCTGATGTGGGGCTTCCAGTTGTGGGTGAACCTGCCGTCGAAGGACAAGATGATCGCGCCGCGCTACCAGGACATTGGTCCGGATCGCATCCCGGTGGTTCGTCCTGCGGAAGGCGTCGAGGTAAAAGTGATCGCCGGCGAGTTCGGCGGCGTGACCGGCCCGGTGGCGGAGATCGTCACCCAGCCGATCTATCTGGACATCGCCGTGCAGCCGGGCGCCACGATCACCATTCCGCTACCGGAAGGTCATGCGGGCTTCGCCTACGTCTTCGACGGCACGCAAGCGCAGGTGGCGGGCGAACCGCTCGCGCGCAGCGAGCTTGGTGTGCTCTCACGCAGCGGTGAATTGCGCATCGCCGGACTCGATGGCGCTGCTCGGGTGTTGCTGGTGGCGGGTCATCCGCTCAATGAGAGCGTCGCTCGTTATGGACCGTTTGTGATGAATACGCCTGAGCAGATTCATGAGGCGATTGCGGATTTCCGGGCGGGCAAGTTTTGAGTTAGTGCGGGGTGGTTGGTTGTGGCTGCCCCGCTAGCTTCGTACCGGGCGCCAAATTCGAGCCTCAGATCTTCCTACTTGTCATCCCAGCGAAAGCTGGACGGAGCGCGAAGCGCGCAGAACGCCCGCAGGGCGGCCCCGAAGGGGCGAGCGCAGCGAGTCATCCAGTGACTTTGGCTTTTGGCTCCGTGATCGGCGTTCCCGCCAGCGTGCCGCCTACGCGGCGGGCGTTTCGATCGTCTGCCGACGCTCGAGTCACTTTTCTTTTGCTGGCCCAAAAGAAAAGTAACCCAAAGAAAATGGCCTGACAGGCTCGCAGCGATATGCGGGATACAAGCCTGGTGAACTGGTGCCAGCCGGATCGGCTTCGTGCTACCTCAAGGACTGCGGCTACCTCGCAACGCGCCATGGCGCAGAGGGGGCGCAGCGCTGCCTGGCATACAAGCCCGGATGACTGCGGCAAGCAGAATTCGTCGCGTGCTACCTCACGGACAGAGGCTATCCCGCGGGGCGTCGTCGTACAGAGGACTTAAAGCGGGGTGTCTGACACGCCGCGCTGCACCGCTCTTTGCTCCCTCTCCCCGCCGGGGAGGGGGTTGGGGTGAGGGGTCAATCTCGCGTCAGTTCCCCTAGTGACCTGCCCGCCAGCAGCGATGCTGCCCCGAGCAAACCCAGTTCTTCGGGCGCGGCCCGACAGTTCCAACTCCGGCCCATTCACGGCCCCCTTCCAACCCCCGGCCAACCAACCGCCCCCGCCTCTGACCCCCATCTGGCCCGGTCAATGCATGCCCCACCGTGCCTGCCGAAGGGTTCACAAAATCAATGGTCTAGCCCTTCGGTTGGCTTGTAAAAAGGCCTTATCCGGGCGTTAAATCTAGATTAATCCAAAGGGGCGCAATCGGCTGTAATATCAACCTACAGTCTTTTGCGAAGAGATCGCATATAACTAGTTGTATTTATTGCCATGAATGCCCTGATTATTCTCGTTGTCCTGGCCTTGATCGCGATGTTCGCCACCGCGATCAAGCGTGTGCCGGCCGACCAGGTGCATAGCCTTTACCGACGTGGCCGGCCGTATCGCCTGCTGCAGCCGGGCTTTCATATGACCCTGCCGCTGATCGACCACGTGGCCCATCGCATCAACCTGAGCGGTCAGGTGCTGCGTTTCCAGGAGCCGCTGCCGAACCAGCATGACGTGCGCGGCACGGTGTACTGGCAGGTGCTGGAGCCGGAGCGGGCCGATGCGGTGATCGAGCAGGCCGACCAGTTGATCCGCGGCGGCGCGCTGGCGGCGCTGCGGCAGGAGCCGGAGGCCTATGAGGTGGATCGCCGCGACCTGGGTTCGCGCCTCAAGCAGAGCATGAACGGCGCGCTGCGCGAGCGCGGCATGATGGTCACGCGTGTGGAGCTGGAATTCGCCTGATCCGGTGTGCTGCCGGTCAGGCCATGGCGAAGGTTGCCCCAAGAGCGCCCGCCACAGGGGAGTCCCTTGAAACCCGCTACGGCGGGTTTTTCTTTGCCTGTGTGCTGGCATCGTGGGCGGCAGGCCCGGATACTTGCGCCCCTCGCTTTCCCAAGGCATCGCCCATGAGCTCCCGTCACGACCTGCAAACCCGGCTGGAACACGGCATCGCCGCGCTGGGCCTGCAGTTGCCGGATGGCGCGGTGGAGCGCCTGCTCGATTACCAGGCCCTGCTGGCGCGCTGGAACGCCACCTACAACCTCACCGCCATCCGGGACCCGGCCGAGATGGTCAGCCGCCACCTGGTCGATTCGCTGGCCATCCTGCCTTTCGTGCAGGGAGAAACGCTGGCGGACCTGGGCACCGGCCCCGGCCTGCCCGGCATCCCGCTGGCCATCGCCGCGCCGCAGCGGCAGGTGTTGCTGGTGGATTCGAACGGCAAGAAGGTCCGCTTTCTGCGCGAGGCCATCCGCTCACTCAAGCTTGAGAATGTGCGCGCCGTGCAGTCGCGTGTGGAAGAGGTGGAAGGCCAGTTCGACTGCATCACCGCCCGAGCCTTCGCGAGCCTGCAGGACATGTTGGACTGGGGTGGTCATCTTTTGACCAACAGCGGCATCTGGCTGGCCATGAAGGGAAAACACCCGGAGGAGGAATTGCCCGGGGTGCCGGCCGGCTTCGAGGTGCGCGCGATCCATACGCTGACCGTGCCCGAGGTCGGCGGCGAGCGCCACCTCGTGGTGATCGGGCGGGCAGGCGACCAAGCGGGCTGCTAATCTAGCCCCCTTTTCCAACGTTCACGGTATCGACGACACCATGGCTCGCATCATCGCTGTCGCCAACCAGAAGGGCGGCGTCGGCAAGACCACTACCGCCGTCAATCTCGCTGCCGCGCTGGCGGCCGCCAAGCGCAAGGTGCTGCTGGTCGATTTCGACCCGCAGGGCAACGCGACCATGGCGTCGGGCGTGGACAAGCACGAAGCCAAGCCCAACGGCTGCGAGGTGCTGCTGGACGAGGCGCCGATCGAGCAGGCCATCGTCCGTACCGAGGCCAACTACGACCTGCTGCCGGGCAACGGTGACCTCACCGCCGCCGAGCTGAAGCTGATGGATGCGATCGCGCGCGAGAGCCGGCTCAAGGAGCAGCTGGCCAAGATCGCCGACCGCTACGACACCATCCTGATCGACTGCCCGCCGTCACTGCACCTGCTCACGCTCAATGCGTTGACCGCGGCTCATGGCCTACTGATCCCGGTGCAATGCGAGTACTTCGCGCTCGAGGGTCTCTCCAGCCTGCTCGACACGGTGAAGGCGGTGCGCCAGCGGCTCAATCCGACGCTGGAGATCGAGGGCCTGCTGCGCACCATGTACGACGTGCGCAACAACCTGGGCAACGAAGTCTCGGCCCAGCTCACCACGCACTTCGGTGACAAGGTGCTGCGCTCGATCATCCCGCGCAACGTGCGCCTGGCGGAGGCGCCCAGCCATGGGCAGCCGATCCACCTGTACGACCGCAGCTCGCGTGGCGCCATCGCCTATATCGGCCTGGCCGGCGAGATGATCCGCCGCGAACGCGGGCAACAGGCCGCACCTACAGCGGGCCATGACGACACCGCCCACACCGAGCTAGCCGACGAGACCCTTGAGGACATCGTCGACCTTCATCAGGAGTAAGCATGTCCGCAGCGAAAAAACGGGGCCTGGGACGCGGGCTCGATGTTCTGCTGGGCGCCGCCGACGAACCCGGCAAGCCCTCGGTGCTGGAACAGGAAGGCGAGCTGCGCACGCTGCCGATCCAGCAGATCCAGCCGGGCAAGTACCAGCCGCGCCGCCACTGGAACGACGAGGCGCTGGACGAACTGGCCGCCTCCATCCGCGCGCAGGGACTGATCCAGCCGGTGGTGGTTCGCGCCATCGGCAACAACATGTTCGAGCTGATCGCTGGCGAGCGCCGCTGGCGCGCAGCGCAGCGCGCGCAGATGTCCGAACTGCCGGTGCTGGTGAAGGACGTGCCGGAAGTGGCCGTGCCGGCCATGGCGCTGATCGAGAACATCCAGCGCCAGGACCTCACCCCGCTGGAAGAAGCCGACGCGCTCAAGCGCCTGATCGATGACTTCGACCTCACCCATCAGCAGGCCGCCGATGCGGTCGGTCGCTCACGCGCCGCCGTGTCCAACCTGCTGCGCCTCACCGAGCTGCCAGTGTCGATCAAGCGCCTGCTCGACGAGAGCAAGCTGGAAATGGGCCACGCCCGCTGCCTGATCACGCTGCCGGAAAGCATGGCCGAAGGCCTGGCGCTGGAGGCCTCTCGCCGCGGCTGGAGCGTGCGCGAGCTGGAAGAGGCCGCCCGCCGCGCGCAGACCGCGCCCAAGGGCAAGGCCAAGAGCGCACCCGCCCGCGATCCCAACGTCGATGCGCTGGAGCGTGAGCTTGCCGAGCGTTTTGCCACCCGCGTCGAAGTGGCCCACGGCCGCGGCGGCAAGGGCAAGCTGGTAATCCACTATCACAGCAATGATGAGCTGGATGGGATTCTGGGGAAGATTCGCTGAGGGGCTAGTGGGTGAAGGCCTGTCGAGGCTTGGAAGTGGTGACCGGGGCTAGGCCGACCCCTCTCCCCAGCCCTCTCCCTCAAGGGGAGAGGGAGCAAAGTGCGGTGCAGCGTGGCGTGTCAGACACTCCGCTTTAAGTCCTCAGTACGACGCCGCCCCGCGGGATAGCCGCGGTCCGTGAGGTAGCACGCGACGAATTCGGCTGGCCGCAGTCACCAGGGCTTGTATGCCATGTAGTGCTGCGCCCCCTCTTCGCTACGGCGCGTTGCGGGGTAGCCGCTATCTGTGAGGTAACACGTCACCGATCCCGCTCGCCACAGTCGCCCGGGCTTGTATCTCGCATATCGCTACGAGCCTGTCAGGCCATTTTCTTTGGGTTACTTTTCTTTTGGGCCAGCAAAAGAAAAGTGACTCGAGCGCCGGCAGGCGGTCGAAACGCCCGCCGCGCAGGCGGCAAGCTGGCGGGAACGCCGATCACGGAGCCAAAAGCCAAAGTCACTGGATCCCAGCCTTCGCTGGGATGACGAGTTGAAAGACCGAGGCAAAGGGCCGTCACGCACCGGGTGCACGCCCACTGCGCACGCCCGGCGCGACAAACCCCACCCCTGACGCCAAGCCCTCCACCCACTAGAATGGCGCCCTGGCGCGAAAGCGCCCCCTGCTTCAGATAAGGCCCTCCTCCATGCCACAACTGTCCGTCGTCGTGCCGGTGTTCAACGAGCGCGACAACATTCCGCCGCTGCTGGCGGAGATCGCCGCCGCCCTGCGTGGCCGGATCGATTTCGAGATCGTCTACGTGGACGACGACTCCAGCGACGACAGCGTGGCGGTGCTTGCTGCAGAGAAGCCGAGTTATCCGGAGCTGCGCATCGTGCGTCACCTGACCCGCAGCGGGCAGAGCACGGCGGTGTGGAATGGTGTGCGCGCTGCGCGCTCGCCGTGGATCGCCACGCTCGATGGCGATGGCCAGAACGATCCGGCCGACATTCCCAAGCTGCTCGCCTCGCGCGACAGCGCGCAGCCGGGCGTGCGCCTGTTCGCCGGCTGGCGTACCACGCGCCGCGACAGCTTCAACAAGCGCATCTCCTCCAAGATCGCCAATGCGGTGCGCTCGCGCATGCTTCAGGACTCCACGCCCGATACCGGCTGTGGCCTGAAGCTGTTCGATCGCGAGGTGTTCCTGCGCCTGCCCTACTTCGACCACATGCACCGCTATCTGCCGGCGCTGGTCAAGCGCGCGGGTTTCCAGAGCACCAGCGTGCCGGTGGGCCATCGCCCGCGCACGGCGGGCACCTCCAAGTACGGCATGCTCGACCGCCTGTGGGTCGGCATCGCGGATCTGCGCGGCGTGGCCTGGCTGATGCGTCGTGGCAAGGTGACCCAGGTCGAGGAGATCTGATCTCTCCCCGATTCCTGTAGAAGCGCACGCTGTGCGCGACCGATGCGCGTCGTCGACGACGATGTGCCGGTAAGGGGATGGCGGCTCGTGTCGACGCGTTTTTCATCGGCGTATGCTGATGATCCTCGCTTTGGGAGACCGCCCGCCCATGAGCATCGCCGTCAAGCGTGTCTACGAACCCGTCGCCAAGAGCGATGGCTATCGCGTGCTGGTCGATCGCCTGTGGCCGCGCGGCCTGACGAAGGAGGACGCGGCGCTCAACGAATGGCCGAAGGAGCTGGCGCCCTCGTCGTCGCTGCGCAAGTGGTTCGGCCACGACCCGGCGCGCTGGGAGGGCTTCCGCCATCGCTATGCATCCGAGCTCGATGACGTCGCCGAGTACTGGCAGCCGCTGGCCAGCAAGGCCGCGCACCGGCGCGTCACCCTGCTCTACGGCGCCCGCGACGAGGATCACAACAACGCGGTGGCGCTGAAGTGCTACCTGGACGCGTGGCTCAAGGTGCACGGTCCCCATTGACGCGGCGGCCCGGCTGCCAGGCTTCAAGCGTGCGGCGAGCCTGCATGCGTCCCTGCTCGATCAATTCCCGGGCGCGATAGAACTCATAGACGCTGGCCACATTGCGCGGCAGGCGGATCAGCAGATCCGGCTCGTAAGCCGCCAGACGCAGTCGTGACAGGTTCGCCTGCATGAGGTCCATGGCCTGCGTGAGCAGCTCCAGCATGCCAGGTTCGCGCGGCTTGTCGGTGGCCAGCGGCATCAGCTTGGCCACGAAATCACTGATGCGCGCGGCGTAGCCCTCCGAAGTCGCCGACGGCTCGGCCGGCGCTTCCTCGGGCGTGGTGTTGTCGGGTGGACCGTCCACGCTCACCGCGAACAGGTAGTCGGCGGGCTCGCGGATCAGCGGCGTCACCGGCACCGGATTGAGCAGGCCGCCGTCGACCAGCCGCCGGTCGGCCATCACGTGCGGGCGGAACACCGTGGGGATGGCGATGGAGGCGCGGATCGCGTCGAACAGCGAGCCGCGGGCGAGCCACACCTCGCGCTCGCGGTCGAGGTCGGTGGCCACGGCGGTGAAGGCCAGCGGCAACTCTTCGATCTGCGCGTCGCCAATCAACTGGCGCAGCGTGTCGATGATGCGCTCGCCCTTGATCAGGCCGCCGCCGGACAGCGTCCAGTCGACTAGCTTGAGCACGTCGATCCGCGCCAGCGAGCAGACCCAGTCGCGATACACGTCCAGTTTGCCCATGGCGTAGACGCCGCCGATCAGCGCGCCCATCGAGGTGCCGGCGATGGCGACGATCTCGTAGCCCTGCGCCTCGATCTCCTCGATCGCGCCGATATGCGCCAGCCCCTTCGCGCCACCGGAACCAAGTGCGAGCGCCACGGTCGGTTTGCGGATGGCTTCGCTTTTCGTTGCCGGCAGGGAGGTCTGGGTGATGTCGTTACGGCTCATGGAACGCGCAGCGCTGCAAAGGGTCGGGCCCTTAGCCTCGCCCGGCTACGGCGTCGTGGCAAGCGCTGAGGGCGGCGCGAAGCATGATCGACCCGGCGTCGCTCGCCGGGATGCGGCATGCGTCAACGATGCGGCGAGCGGCGTTGCGCGAACGTCGCTACTTCACCGGTTGCTGATAGCCGCCGAGCGCCAGCTGCAGCTGGATCTTCAATTCCTCGCGCAGCGACAGCGGCGCGACGACTTCTGCGTCCGGACCGAACTTGAGCACGTCCATCAGCAGCTCCTTGGAATTGGAGTACGGCACCTGCAACTCGTAGCGTCCGTCGGTCAGCCACTCGCCCTTCTGCTGCGAATGCCAGTGCTCGTCGGCAACCCAGCGCGCCGCGTGTTGCGAGAAGCGGATCGTCGCCCACGCCTTCGGCGCGCCTGCAAAGATGCCGTAGCTCGACGCCAGTGCGGCGTTGAGTTCCTGTTCGGGCACGTCGCGCGCGGCTTCGTCGAGCGCCTGCGGCTCGGCGATGCGATCCGCCGCGAAGCTGCGCAGCGCTTCGCGGTCGTGGTCCCACACGTCCAGGTACCAGTTGTCGCGATAGTGCGTCAGTCGCTGCGGCGACACGCGGCGCAGGCTGTCGCTGTTGGTGGTGCGTGCGCGGTAGCGGAAGCGAAGCTGCTTGCGCTCGAGCACGGCGCCGGCGACCACGCGGAACACCTGCTGGTCGAGCTTGCGCTCGCCCCAGGCGATCACGCGTATGCGTTCGATCGGCAACGCCTTGCCACTGCCCTGGTCGGACAACAAGTGCTCGATGCGCGCCTTGAACGGCGCGAGTGCGCCGGCAAGCACGCCAGGACCACTGCGCCCGATCAACTCGTTGAGCGCCAGCAGCGCCGCGAGTTCGTCGGAGGTGAGCCACAGCCCCGGCAGTTCGAAGCGTTCGCCCTCGCCGGCCGCATAGCGGAAGGCAGCGTGATCGCCGCCCGCACTTTCGATCGGGGCGCCAAGTGCATCGCGCAGGAACGCCACGTCGCGATACAGCGTCGCGCGCGAACACTCCAGCTCGTCCATCAGGCGTGGCAGGGGCACGGGATAATGCGCCGACTTGAGCAGTCGGTGCAGGGTGAGAATGCGCTCGTAACGATCCATGAAATGACTTTCGACGGCAGCCTCCGCGTAGCATGCGCACCGTTGGCGACTGCCGCAAGTACAACCTACGGCGGAAGTGGGTTCCATCACGCGATGATCATGCACTGGTGATCCGTCCTTCACGCATCGAAGACAGAAAACTCATGAAGCGCCGCTATTCGACTCCCGAGCATGCTTTGGCCGAAGGCCAGGGCGGTCCTTCGCGTCTACCTCCGCGCCCCGTGGGCGCCACGATGTTGTACGTCGCGTCTTCGCACGGCTTTGGCCTGTGGCTGCTGCTCGGCCTCGCATTGGCGGTGGGCATTTACCCGTCCGGTCGCGGCAATGCGCTGGTGCCGCTGGCGCTGGGCGCCGTGCTGGTCGGGCCGGGACTGCTGGCGGCCTGCGCGCACGCGGCATGGATGCCGACATGGCACGGCTGGCGCATTGGCAAGAGCGCACGACCCACCCGCGATGCCTTGGTTGCGCTGAGCACCTGCCTGCCCGTGCTGGCGGTGGCGGGACTTGCGCGTGGCGACAACAGTTTCTGGGTCACGCGCCTGGCCGGCGCGGCCCTCGCCTTGTGCAGCCTCGCCAGCCTGATCCTTACCGCGCATGGCGATGCTATCCGGCGCGTGCCTTCGCTCGACACACGCCTGGCCACACAGTTGCCGTTGAGCCGTGTCGTCTCGGCGGCCTTCGGTGGTGGCCTCTGGCTGTGGATGTGCGCGGCCGGCCAGGACAATGCAGTCAGCGCTGGCCAACAGTTGAACTGGATCATCACGTTGCTGGCCGTGACCCTGTTGCGTGGCCTCATCGAGAACCTGCGCTGGCAATCGGTGCTGCTGCGCCTGCCCGGGCCGCGTCCGCTGCTGGAACTGCAGCCGCGCCGCTTCGTCGCGGCGCTGCTGGTTTACGCCCTGCCTTGCGCGGCCTTGTTGCTGGCCAGCGTGCGCGATGTCGGGCCGGTGTTGGCGGCCGTGGCCGCGGTGAGTTGCCTCACGGGTATGGGCATCGAGTTAAGTTTGTATGATGGGGCCTTGGCGGCGCTCCCCGACGACCGCTGAATCGGCCACCTGACGCCATTTGCGCTCAAAAAAGGCCGACCTGTTCACAGGCAGTTCAACCCACCCCGCTAAGGTGGCGGACTGCTTTTGTTTAACGAAAAAGGAACAAATCTCCATGAAGAAGACCCTGATGGCGGGCGCCCTGCTCGCGGCCCTGGTGAGCTTCGGCGCCCAGGCCGACGACGCGACGGCTACACCCGCCTCCAACCCGGCCGACAACGGCGGTTGGTCGGGATCGGGCGAGTTCGGTTTCGCCTCGTCGTACGGCAATTCCCGTTCGGAAAACGCGAACGCCAAGCTCGGCCTGAGCCAGGAAAACGACCTGTGGAGGAACAACTTCTTCCTCAACGGCCTGCGCTCCAAGGGCGAGGTCGAGGTGGTGGACCAGAACGGCAATCAGGTCGACCGCCTCGCCACCACCGCCAATCGCTACGACGCGGGCGCCTCGGTGGGCTACAAGCTCGATCCGCGCAGCTACATCGTGACGGCCACGCGCTATGAGCACGACGACTTCGGCGCCAACCTGTGGCAGGGCATCGTCTCCATCGGCTACGGCTACATCGCGCTGAAGACCGAGAGCACCGAGCTGTCCTTCGAAGCCGGTCCCGGTTACAAGCGCTATCGCCCGGCCGACGCCACGGTGGACGTCAACGGCGTGAGCACCCGGGAGCCGCAGGACACGCAGAGCGAAGTGGTCGGCCGCGGACTGATCAACTACAAGTACCGCCTCAGCAGCAACACCGCCGTGGAAAACACCTTGCTGGTGGAAGCCGGTTCGAAGAACAAGTACTACCAGAACGACATCGGCCTGTCGGTCAGCATGACGCGCAAGATGGCGCTCAAGCTGGGCTACCAGGTGCGCTACAACAGCGATGTGCAGCCGGGCACCGAGAACACCGATTCCCTGGTGACCACCAACCTGGTCTACAACTTCTAAGCACGATCCCTGCAGCTCATGGAGGAGCGCACCCTGTGCGCTCCTGTCGAGAGCAGCGGGCTGCTCTCAGTGCTTGAGCAGCGCGTCGGCGCCCTGTGCGAACAGGGCGTCGGCGACGCGTCGGCCGAGCGTTTCCGCCTGGTCACCTTCGGCTTCCGCCTCGGCGAGCAGCAGGCGGCCGCTGCTGACGTCACCCACCATGCCGCGCAGGTGCAGGCCGCGCTCGGTCACCGTGCACCACGCGCCGACCGGCACGGTGCAGCTGCCACCGAGTGCATGGTTCATGGCGCGCTCGGCGGTGACGGCCAGACGCGTTTGCGCATCGTCCAACGCCGCCAGCAGTTCCAGCACGGCAGGCTGGTCGCTGCGCGCCTCGATGGCGATGGCCGCCTGGCCCGGCGCCGGCAGCCAGTCCGGTGCGGAGAGCCGGCTGCGGATGCGGTTGGCCAGGCCCAGGCGCTCCAGTCCCGCGCAGGCCAGCAGGATCGCGTCGTAATGCCCGGCGTCGAGCTTGGACAGGCGCGTGCCCACGTTGCCGCGAAGATCGAGCAGGGTGAGGTCCGGTCGCGCCGCGCGCAGCTGCGCCTGGCGGCGCAGGGACGAGGTGCCCACGCGGGCGCCCAGCGGCAGGGCGGCAAGATCGGCGTAATCGTTGCTGACGAAGGCATCGGCTGCGTCGGCGCGCGGCAGGATCGCCGGCAGAGCGAAGCCCGGCTCCAGTTCGGCCGGCACGTCCTTGAGCGAATGCACGGCCAGCTCGGCGCGGCCTTCCAGCATCGCCACTTCCAGCTCCTTGAGGAAGAGGCCCTTGCCGCCGATGGTGGCGAGCGGCTTGTCCAGGATCTCGTCGCCCCGCGTGGACATCGGCACCAGCTCCACCGTCAGTCCCGGATGGATGGCGCGCAGCTCGGCGGCGACGTGTTCGGCCTGCCACAGGGCGAGCGCGCTCTTGCGGGTGGCGATGCGCAGGGTCGATGGCGTCATGTAGATCTCGGTGGGGCGTCGCGCGTGGCGTCGACGGGGAGCTCCATTGTCGCGTAATTGGCCCGGTTGCGCAGGCAGGGAGGCGCTGGCCCACGTTGTCGCAGGACGCGCTTGCATCAGGCTCGGTGGTCGTAGCGGGCGCGCAACGCGCGCGCCCTCATCCCATGCGCAGCAGGCGCCGCAGCGTCGGCAGATTGCGCCGGCTTACCTCGGGAGTGAGTTCGGTGCCGCTCAGGCGCGCCAGCACGCGTCCGTCGCTCAGGGTCTTCAGCCCGATCAGGCGTTGCGACGGCGCCAGGCAGTTGCGGTGCAGCCGGATCAGCTGGTCCGGATAGGCTTCCTCCAGCTGGCGCAGCGATTCTTCCAGCAGCAGCTGGCCGCCACGGTGCTGCACCACCACGTACTTTTCCTCGGCCAGCAAGTACACCACGTCGTCCAGCGCCACGCGCACCTGTTCGCCGCGCAGGCGGCCATGCAGGTAGCTGACCGCTTCGCGGGGCGCCTGGGTCAGGCGCTGGCGGGCGCGCTGCAGCGCCTCGTGGAGGCGCTCCAGGCGTACGGGCTTGAGCAGGTAGTCGACGGCGCCGAGCTCGAACGCCTGCAGCGCATGACTCTCGTAGGCGGTGCAGAACACCACCTGCGGGCGCTTGCGCCCTGACAGCCGCTGCGCCAGCGCCGTGCCGCTCATGCCGGGCATGTTGATGTCCAGCAGCAGCAGGTCCGGTTGCAGGTCGCCGAGCTGGTCCAGTGCGGCCTCGGCGTCGCTCACGCTGCCGACGACTTCGACCCCGGCGCATTCGCCGAGCAGGGCCGCCAGGCGCGCACGCGCCAGGGGTTCATCGTCAACGATCAGTACGCGCATGCTCGCCATCCGGTAGCTGCAGTCGAACCACGAAGCGGCCGCCCTCGGCTCCCGCGGTGACGCGCGCGCGTGCCCCGTAGCGGTAGGCCACGCGCTGGCGCACGTTGTCCAGACCATGGCCGTGGCCGCCGGGCGTGGGGGCGTGCGCGCAGGGGTTGTCGATCTCGACCACGATGCCGCCCCTCTCGTGGCGACCGCGCAGGATCACCTCACCACCTTCGCGTGAGGGCTGGATCCCATGACGCACCGCATTCTCCACGAGCGGTTGCAGCAGCAGCCGCGGCAGCGGGAAGTCGGCGGGCAGGTCATCGAGCTCGCGGCGCACGTGCAGGCGCTCGCCCAGGCGCAGCTGCTCGATGGCCAGGTAACGGTCCACCAGCGTCAGCTCCTCGCCCAGCGTGCCATCGCGCGTGCCGTGTTCGCCCAGCGCGGCGCGGAACAGTTCGGAGAGGTCTTCCACGGTGCGCTCGGCGGCGGCGGGGTCCACCCGCACCAGCGCCGCCACCGTGTTCATGCTGTTGAACAGGAAATGCGGGCGGATGCGCGCCTGCAGCGCGGCGACCTGCGCCTTGGCGACGGCGGCCAGGCGCGTCTGCCACTGCGCCTGCAGGTAGAAGTAACGCAGCATGGCTGCGCCGAGCAGCGCGGCGATGGCGCTGTTGTTGAGCACGAAGATTTCGGCGCTGTCGCCGAGCAGCTCCATCTGCATGGCGCTGTCGATCCAGTGCACCAGCGCGCTGCCGACGGCCACGATCGCCATCATCACCAGCCACACGCCGCCATAGGGCGCATGCCCCGGCAGCTTTTGCAGCAGGGGGCGCAGCTTGCACAGGCTGACCCCGATCACCAGCGCCAGCCAGTTGGCGAACAGCATGCCCATGCTGTAGCCGCGCCAGCCGTGCCCGTTGTTGGGCGCCAGCCACATCACGGTGACGGCGATCGCGCCCACCACCAGCAACGCGAAGATCACCGGCAGGCTGCAGAAATCAGGCAGCAGCAGGCGCTCGGCGCGACCGTTGAAGGCGGGTTCGGTGGAGGCTTCCGTCATGCGGCGGAGTATGCCGCATGCGTGCCGGAGCGATGGCGACCCGGCGCAGGGACGCCGCGGTACGGCATCAAGCCTGCAGGTGCTGCGTCATCCATTGGCGCAGGTCGGCCACCTCCTCGGCGCACACCGAGTGCGGCATCGGATAGGTATGCCAGGACACCGGATGGCCCAGCGACTGCAGCAGGTCCCGCGAGGTCACGCCGCGCGTGAGCGGCACGATCGGGTCGGCGGTGCCGTGGCCCCAGAAGATCGGCAGGGCCGAGTTGGCGGGGCTGCTTTCGGCGACCACGGACTCCTGCATCGGCAGGTAGGTGGACAGCGCGATGATGCCGGCCAGCCGGTGGGCATGGCGAAGGCCGGCCGACAGTGCGATGGCGCCGCCCTGCGAGAATCCCGCGAGCAGGATGTGCGAGGTGGGCACGCCGCGTTCGTTCTCGCGGGCGATCAGCGCATCCACGCTCGCGATCGAGGCGCGCATGCCGCTTTCATCCTGGCGCGAGACCAGGTCCACCCCGGCGATGTCGTACCAGGCGCGCATCGGCATGCCGCCGTTGACCGTCACCGGCCGTACCGGCGCGTGGGGGAACACGAAGCGCAGGGCCGGCCAGGCCGGGTCCACCAGCTCGGGGACGATGGGCGCGAAGTCGTTGCCGTCCGCGCCCAGGCCATGCAGCCAGATCACGCTGTGGGTCGGGGAGGCGGCGGTTTCGGTCTCGACGGTCGGCAGGGGCATGGGGAAATTCGCTGGGGTGTCGATCGGGGAGGCACGGCTTGAAGGCATGCCCGGCAAACTCACGGAACGCATGGCGCGGGGAACAGCCGACAGGGGCTGCCGCGACTGATCCCCGAGATTAACTGCCTAGGCGACCATTTTGAACCGGTACCAACGGCGGTTGCGGACCACCGGGCCTTGGCTATCCTGCAACGTTTTGATCGTGGAGCCCTCCATGCGCCGAATGCTGTTCGCCGGTCTTGCCGCTTTTGCCGCCCTGCCAGCGGCGGCCTTGTCGCCACCCTCCCCCGGCGGGCAGCTGGACCTGGAAACCATCATGGCCAATCCGGACTGGATCGGCGCGGCGGTGGAATCGCCCTACTGGAGCGTGGACGGCCAGAGCCTGTACTACTCGCTCAAGCGTGACGGCAGCAAGGTGCGCGACCTTTACCGGGTCGACCTGGCCAGCGGGCAGAACACCAGGCTGGATCCGGCCGCCGTGGCGCAGGCCGACGGCCCGGCCGTGTACGACCGCAGCCATCGCCGCGCCGCCTTCATCCGCCACGGCGACGTGTTCCTGGTCGACCTGGCCAGCGGCCGCCGCGTGCAGGTCACGCGCAGCAGCGAGCCCGAATCGGCCCCGCGCTTCTCCAGCGACAACCGCTCGCTGCAGTACCGCCAGGGCAACAACTGGTTCGTCTACGACATCGCCAGCGGCGTCAGCGCGCCGGCCGCCGTGCTGCGCTTCGTCGACGACCCGCAGGCCAAGCAGCCCGATGCGCTGGGTCGCCAGCAGCTGGAGCTGTTCAAGGCGCTGCGCGAGAACAAGTCAGACAAGGACACCCAGCGCGCCAACGACGACACCCTCGCCGCCGCCGACGCCGGCCGCGCGCCCAAGCCGATCTACCTGGGCGAGGGCGGCGAGCCGCTGGACACCGAGCTCTCGCCCGACGGCCGCTGGATGCTGGTGGTGACCAAGCCCAAGGGCGCCAAGGAAGGACGGCGTCCGGAGCTCACCCACTACGTCACCGAGTCCGGCTACGCCGAGCAGCAGGACACCCGCGTCTACGTGGGCCGCAACGATCCGCCGCCGCAGTCGCTGGTGCTGGTGGACCTGACCGCCGCCAAGTTCTACCCGCTGAAGACCGACGACCTGCCGGGCATCAAGGATGACCCGCTGAAGGACCTGCGCGCCAAGGCCATCGCCGCGCTGCAGAAGGACGGCAAGGACGACGAGGCCAGGGCGCTGAAGGCGCCGGACCAGCGCCCCGTGCGCATCATCTCCGGCGCCGACGACGGCGGTGGCGGCGGCATCGTGTGGAGCGAGGACGGCCAGAACGTGGCCATCCAGCTGCGCGCGATCGACAACAAGGACCGCTGGATCGCCAGCGTGGACTTCGGCCGGCATGCCCTGGTCAACCAGCATCGCCTGACCGACAAGGCGTGGATCAACTGGAACTTCAACGATTTCGGCTGGCTCAAGGATGGCCGCACGCTCTGGTACCTGAGCGAGGAAACCGGTTATTCCCAGCTCTACAGCAAGAGCCTGGGCGGCAAGGCCCGCGCGCTCACCAGCGGCAGGTTCGAAGTGAGCCATCCGCAGCTGAGCGAGGATGGCCAGTGGTTCTACGTGCGCACCAACCAGGTCGCGCCCTACAGCTACGACGTGTACCGCGTGCCCGCGGGCGGCGGCGAGCTGACCCGCCTCACCCAGTACCAGGGCATGGATGAGTTCGTCCTGTCGCCCGGTGGCCGCCAGCTGGCGGTGCTCCATTCGGCGCCCTACCAGCTCGCCCAGCTCGCCGTGCAGGATGCGGCTGGCGGCGCGGCGCGCGAACTCACCAACACCATGAAGCCGGCGTTCACCGCGCATCAGTGGATCCAGCCGCAGATCGTGAGCGTGCCGTCCTCGCATGGGGCGGGCGTCATCTGGGCCAAGTACTACGGCCCGGCCGACGCGAGCGCCGCGGCCTCGCGCCCGGCGGTGATCTTCGTGCACGGCGCCGGCTACCTGCAGAACGTCACGCTGTCCTACTCCAACTACTTCCGCGAGCAGATGTTCCACAACCTGCTGGTGCAGCAGGGCTACGTGGTGCTGGACATGGACTATCGCGCCTCCGACGGCTACGGCCGCGACTGGCGCACGGCGATTTATCGCCAGATGGGCCATCCGGAACTGGAAGACCTGCTCGACGGCAAGGCGTGGCTGGTGAAGAACCACGGCGTGGATGCACGTCGCGTGGGCATGTACGGCGGCAGCTACGGCGGCTTCATGACGCTGATGTCGCTGTTGCGCGCGCCGGGTGAATTCGCCGCTGGCGCGGCGCTGCGTCCGGTCACCGACTGGACCAGCTACAACCACGAGTACACCTCCAACATCCTCAATGATCCTCAGCTCGATCCGGAATCGTATGAGGTGAGCTCGCCGATCAACTACGCGGACAAGCTGCAGGATCCGCTGCTGATGCAGCATGGTCTGATCGACGACAACGTGCTGACCAGTGACACGATCCGCCTGTACCAGCGCTTCATCGAGCTGCACAAGAACAACTTCTGGATGTCGCTGTATCCGATGGAGCGCCACGGCTTCGTGCATCCGGACTCGTGGTATGACGAGTACCGGCGTATTGATGAGTTGTTCAATACGTATGTGAAGCCGGTGCGGCAGTAACACGGCTGCTTTCGCCCTCTCCTTTTGGGGAGAGGGTGAGAGGCGAGCATTGGCAGAGCCTCGGCCTGCCCGTGTCGGAGCGCACCTTGTGCGCGACCGGAGTTGCGTCGCCTCAGATCTTTCTACTCGTCATCCCTGAGAGGCGCATTTCAACAGCTGGGGGCTGATCGAGCCGGACGGAGCGCAAAGCGCGGACAACGCCGATAAGGCGGCCCCCAAGAGCATTCTTGCCTCACGCTCCCACACCCGTCATCCCAGCGAAGGCTGGGATCCAGTGACTTGGCTCTTGGCTCTATGTTTGGCGTTGCCGTCAGCGTGCCGCCTACGCGGCGGGCGTTTCGATCGTCTGCCGACGCTCGAGTCACTTTTCTTTTGCTGGCCCAAAAGAAAAGTAACCCAAAGAAAATGGCCTCAAAGGCTCGCAGCGATATGCCGGATACAAGCCTGGCCGACCGAGGCCAGCCGGATCGGCTTCGTGCTACCTCAGGGACCGCCGCTACCCCGCGACGCGCCATGGCGAAGAGGGCGCGCGGCGCTGCCTGGCATACAAGCCCCAATGACTACTGCCAGCCGAATTCGTCGCGTGCTACCTCACGGACAGCGGCTACACCGCGGGGCGTCGTCGTACTGAGGACTTAAGGCAGTGTTCCTGCCACGCAACACCACGCTGCGCCGCTCTTGGCTCCCTCTCCCCTTCGGGGAGAGGGTTGGGGCATTGCCACCTTCACGGTGGTGAGGGGCCAGTCTTGTGACAAGCCTACCTATCTGGGTTGAGGTGGCTTTAGGAAGCGCCCAGCGCCGCCATCGCCGCCACCGCCCAGCCGCCCCATCCCTGCCTTCCATCTCCCACTCGGCCTTGATCTGCCCCAGTCACGCCCGCACGCCAAGATACGTCCTAGCTTCAGAAGCGGTGGCGCCTTGGGAGCCGCCATGGAGAGTCTGAGCATGGCGACGAATTTTGCGAGGGCGCACAGCGCCGATATCCGGCTCCCGCCGCTGGAGGCTTTCGTGGCATGGGCCCACCGGATCCTCGATCCGGCCACGCCGGAGAGCGAGCGCCGGGCCATCGAGCCGAGGTTTCTGGCGTTGCTGCCGGCGGTGCGGGCGTTGGGCGTGTTCGAGCCGTTCGAGCTGCGCGACCCCGCGCTGCGAGCCTGGCCGGCGGACGAAATGGCCACGTCGACGGGGCTCGTTTGAAATTTTGCCGCAACAAAAGCGTCTTTGAATATATTTGCCTTGACAAATATCCTTGCGGCAATAGAATATCGGTCGTATGAGCCCCGCCAAGCCCTCTCTCGCGACCCAACAGGACAGCATCGGCGTCCTGATCGGGCTTGTCCGTAGCGAACTGGTGCGGGCGATGGAAGCCGAGTTGCAGGCCTCGGGCGTGGATCTGCGTTTCACCCAGTTCCTCATCCTCAAGCGCCTTGCCGTGGCGGGACCGATGTCGGCCAGTGAGCTGGCGCGGTCGGTGGAGCTCGATGGCGGCGCCATGACTCGCCAGCTGGATCAGCTGGAAGGTCGCGGCCTGCTGTGTCGGCATCCGCACGAACAGGACCGGCGCGCGTTGCGCATCGAGTTGACCGATGCCGGCCGCACGACCTGGCAGCAGATGACCCCATGCAACGACCGCGTATTGCAAGCCGCGCAAAAGGCGCTCGACGCCACCGAGCGCGAGCAATTGCGTGACTACCTGGAGCGTGTGCTGCAAGCACTTCGCACCAAGCACTGACGTTTCACCTTTTCTGGAAACCAAGCCCATGCGTCTGCAAATCCTTGCGGCAGCCACCGGCCTCAGCCTCGCTTTGGCGGGTTGCGTCAGCAGCGGGGGCCTGCATCCCTCCGGTTCGCTGATCGATGCCCTCACGCTCAAGAGCGATCGCAGCCTGTCCAAAGTGACGGTCTCCCCGGCCGCGTGGCCGACCGAGGACTGGTGGACCGGCTTGGGCGATCCCCAGCTCAGCGCGCTCATTGCCGAGGCGTTGAAGGACAACCCGAGCCTCGAATTGGCTGACGCCCGCGCCCGTCAGGCGCAGGCCCAGGCCGGCGCGGCCGACGCCGAGCGCGGACCGAGCGTCAACGCCGGCGCCAACATGATCGGCCAGCGCCTGCCGCTGACCGCCGCGCCGCCGGAACTCGGTGGTGGTCACTTCACCTGGTTCAAGGACGCCCGCGCCAGCTTCAGCTACGGCCTGGACCTGTGGGGCGGCAAGCGCGCCGCGTGGGAAGCCGCACTGGGCCAGCAGCGCGCCGCCGAAGTGGAAGCACAGGCGGCCCGCATCGAGCTGTCGACCAACGTGGCCCGCGCCTATGTGCAGCTGGCCTATGCGTATGACCAGCTCGACGTGTCCAAGGCCGAGCGTGAGCGTGCCAGCACCGCGCGCCAGCTGACCGAGCAGCGTGTCGCCGCCGGTGTCGACAGCCAGCTGCAGCTCAAGCAGAGCGACACCGAGGTGGCCAACGCCGATCAGCGTCTGGCGGCCGCCAACCGCGACATCGATGCGGCCCGTTCTTCCCTGTCCATCCTGCTGGGCAAGGGTCCGGACCGTGGCAAGGACATTGCGCGCCCGCAGACGCTGGAGCCGGCCGTGCTGGCGGCGCCGGCCGACCTGCCGGTCGAGCTGCTGGGCCATCGCGCCGACCTGGTCGCCGCGCGCTGGCAGGTCGAGGCCGCCGGCAAGCAGATCAAGGTCGCCAAGACGGAATTCCTGCCCAACATCAGCATCAGCGCGATGGCCGGCTTCGCCGCGGCCGGCGGCGCCAACGTGTTCCAGCTGCCGGCGCGCTTCTACACCTTTGGCCCGTCGATCAGCCTGCCGATCTTCGACGGTGGTCGTCTGCGTTCGAACCTCGCGGGCACCGACGCCGCGTATGACCAGCTCGTGGCGCAGTACAACCAGACCCTGGTGCGCGCGGTCAACGAAGTGGCCGACGGCTACGACGCTGTGCAGTCCGCGCAGGAGCAGGTCGCCGCGCAGCAGCGCGCACTCGATGCCGCCACCCAGGCGTGGCAGCTGGCCGAGCAGCGCTACAAGTCCGGCGTGGGCAGCTACCTGGAAGCGCTGATCGTGCGCCAGCAGCTGCTCGCTGCGCAGGAACGCATGGCTGCCCTCAAGGCGCAGCAGGTGGACCTGTCGGTGCAGCTCATCCAGGCCCTCGGCGGCGGCTTCCGTCCGCAGGCGGGCGCGGCCGACGTGGCCGTCCAATCTTCTCCCGAACATTCGCTCTAAGGGCTATCCCCCATGTCTAGCCAAACCCCGCTCGCGGCCGACAACGTGCCCGTCCAACCCCCGAAGAACCGCCGCGGCTTCCTGCTGCGCGCGCTGGGCGCCGTGGTGGTGCTCGGCGCCATCGGCTGGGGCCTGTGGTACTTCCTCGAAGGCCGCTGGTACGAGGAGACCGATGACGCCTACGTCAGCGGCAACGTGGTGCAGATCACCCCGCAGGTGCCGGGCTCGGTGATCACCATCGGCGCCGACGACGGCGACCTGGTGCATGCCGGCGACGTGCTGGTGAAGCTCGATCCGGCCGACGCCGACGTCGCGCTGGCCCAGGCCAAGGCCAACCTCGCCAGCACCGTGCGCAAGGTGCGCGGCCTGTACAGCAACGTGAGCGGCGCTCAGGCCGACGTGGCCGCGCGCAAGGTGGCGGTGGAGAAGGCCCAGGCCGACTACGACCGTCGCCGTGACCTCGCCAAGTCCGGCGCGATCTCCGCGGAAGAGCTGTCGCATGTGCAGGAGGCGCTGACCTCCGCGCAGAACGCCCTGCTCGCCGCGCAGCAGAGCTTCCAGACCAACAAGGTGCTGGTGGACGACACGGTGGTCACCTCGCATCCGGACGTGCAGGCCGCCGCCGCGAAGCTGCGCGCCGCCTTCCTCGACGACGTGCGCACCTCGATCGTGGCGCCGGTGGACGGCTACATCGCCAAGCGCTCGGTGCAGTTGGGCCAGCGCGTGGCCCCGGGCACGCCGCTGATGGCGGTGGTGCCGCTGCATGAGGTGTGGGTCGACGCCAACTTCAAGGAAACGCAGCTCAACAGCATGCGCATCGGTCAGCCGGTGGAGATCCACGCCGACGTGTACGGCGGCAAGGTCACCTACCAGGGCAAGGTCGAGAGCCTGGGCGTGGGCACGGGCAGCGCGTTCTCGCTGCTGCCGGCGCAGAACGCCACCGGCAACTGGATCAAGATCGTGCAGCGCGTGCCGGTGCGCGTGTTCTTCACCGATCCCAAGCAGCTTGAGGAACATCCGCTGCGCATCGGCCTGTCGACCAAGGTGGAAGTGAACCTGCGCGACCAGAGCGGTCCGCTGCTGGCCAAGCAGGCGCCTTCGCAGCCGGCCTTCAACACCGATGTCTACAAGCAGCAGCTGGCCAAGGCTGACGGCCTGATCGCGGAGATCATCCACGCGAACATGGCCGGCGAAGCCCAGAGCAAGCAGTAAGCGTTTCGCGGAACGCGTGGAGGCCGAGTCGCCTCCACGCCACCGCGACATTGATCCATGGCGTCATTCCGGCGCAGGCCGGAATCCAGTGACTTCAGTGGCGACGCGTGCGGGCAACTTCATGCCTGATCGCTACTGGATTCCGGCCTGCGCCGGAATGACGGGCTAGAGCCGAAGGCGCTTCGCCAGTTCCTGAAGCAGCCAGAACCCCATTCCGCAGGTAACCCGCGCGATGAGCAGCGAATTTCGTCCACCCAACCTGGCGCTGACCACCATCGGCCTCTCGTTGGCGACCTTCATGCAGGTGCTCGACACGACCATCGCCAACGTGTCGCTGCCGACGATCGCCGGCAACCTGGGCGTGAGCGTCAACCAGAGCACCTGGGTCATCACCTCCTTCGCGGTGAGCACGGCGATCGCGCTGCCGCTCACCGGCTTCCTCACCCGTCGCGTCGGCGAGGTGCGGCTGTTCATCTGGTCGACGCTGCTGTTCTCGGTTGCGTCGTTCCTGTGCGGCACCGCGCAGAGCATGCCGATGCTGATCCTGTTCCGCGCCCTGCAAGGCGCGGTGGCCGGCCCGATGTATCCGATCACGCAGGCCCTGCTGATCTCGATCTATCCACCCGCCAAACGCGGCATGGCGCTTGCGCTGCTGGCGATGGTGACGGTGGTCGCGCCGATCGCCGGCCCCATCCTCGGCGGCTGGATCACGGACAACTATTCCTGGCCGTGGATCTTCTTCATCAACGTGCCGATCGGCATCTTCGCCAGCATGGTCGTGGGCAACCAGATGAAGCTGCGCGTGGACCAGATCTCGAAACCGAAGGTCGACTACGTGGGCCTGATCACGCTGATCATCGGCGTGGGCGCGTTGCAGATCGTGCTGGACAAGGGCAACGACGAGGACTGGTTCAGTTCGCCGTTCATCGTGATCACCACCATCGTCTCGGTGATTGCGCTGGCGATCTTCCTGATCTGGGAGCTGACCGACGACGAACCCATCGTCAACCTGCGCCTGCTGCGCCACCACAACTTCCGCGTGGGCACCATCGCGCTGGTGCTGGCGTACGCCGCGTTCTTCGCCATCGGCCTGCTGGTGCCGCAGTGGCTGCAGCGCAACCTGGGCTACACGTCCACCTGGGCTGGTTTCGCGGCGGCGCCTCTGGGCATCCTGCCGGTGATGCTCACCTTCATCGTGGGCAAGTACGCCTCGCGCACCGACATGCGCCTGCTGGCCTCCTGCGCCTTCCTGGTGATGGGCGCGACCTGCTTCATGCGCTCGAACTTCTTCGTGCAGGTGGACTTCTGGCATATCGCCGGCGTGCAGCTGTTCCAGGGCCTGGGCGTGGCGCTGTTCTTCATGCCGGTGACCACCATCCTGCTGTCGGACCTGCGGCCCAACGAGATCGCCTCCGGCGGCGGCCTGGCCACCTTCCTGCGCACGCTGGGCGCGAGCTTCTCCGCCTCGCTCACCACGTTCCTGTGGGACCACCGCGCGATCGTGCACCACGCCCATCTCGCGGAAAAGTTCTCCCCGTACGACAGCACGGCGCAGACCACGCTGCAGCAGGCCGGCGTGACCGGGCAGGCCGGCAACGCACTGCTCGACCAGCTGATCATCCAGCAGGGCTACCAGATCTCGTTCAACGAGGTGTTCCGCATGCTCGGCTGGGTGTTCCTGTGCCTGATCGTGGTGGTGTGGATGGCGCGGCCGCCGTTCACGGCCAAGGCGGGAGCGAGCGCCGACCACTGAGCCGGCGCGCGATCACCGGATAGACGTCCAAACGACAACGGCCCCTTTCGGGGCCGTTGTCGTTTCCGGGCCTCGTGCGGCGACCTTATACATTGAAGGCCAGGCCGAGCAGCAGCATGGTTTCGCCGAGGTTCGGGTCCTTGAGACCCGCGTTGGAGACATGGCGGACCTGCAGGCTCCACCGCTCGCCCTGCCAGCCCAGCGCGAAGTCGGCGACGAACATCGGGAAAAATTGCCCGAACGTGCGGTGATCATGCTGCTTTGCCCGGCCGGTAGCGGGATCGCTGAAAGGGATTGACGCGGATTTTTCACCCGGGCAAAATCCGCACACTGCATTAGTACCCGGATAAAACACCATGTCTGCCCATGACACCCCCACCTGCACCGCCTTCGACGGCCAGCGCCTGCTGGCCAGCGGCAGCCTCGCCAGCGTGGCTCTCGAGGCCAAGCGGGTGATCGATGCCGGCGCGCCGGGGCCCGTATTGGTGTTCGAAGACCACACCGGCCGGGCGGTGGATATCGATTACCGCGGTACACCGGAGCAAATGCTCGCCCGACTAGTCGCCGCTCCGGCGGACCAGCCGGCGGCAACGCGAGGTCCAGGCCGTCCCAAGCTGGGCGTCGTGCCGCGCGAAGTCACGTTGCTGCCGCGCCACTGGGACTGGCTGGCCGCGCAGCCGGGTGGCGCCTCGGCGACGCTGCGTCGGCTGGTCGAGGAAGCCCGCCGCAGTCATCACGGACGCGATCGCCTGCGCCAGGCTGGCGAGGCGCTCGATCGATTCATGCTCGCCATGACCGGCGACCTTCCGGGTTACGAAGAGGCCTCGCGCGCGTTCTGGCGCCAGGATCGCGACCGCTTCGACGCCCTGACCAGTGCATGGCCGGACGATCTGCGCGAGCATGTGCGACGTCTGGCCGACCAGGCCTGGCATGGACACGCCAGCCACTGACCCGCGCCCCACCACAGCGACCCCACGGAACCCTTGTCGATGTCTTCCATTGCCGCCAGGCAGCCCCTGCTCACCGAAGGCCCCATTGCCCGCACCCTGCTGGTTTTCGCGCTGCCGATTCTCGGCAGCACCGTGCTGCAGTCGCTCAATGGCTCGGTCAACGCCATGTGGATCGGCAAGTTCCTCGGCGAGGCCGCGCTCACCGCGGTGAGCAACGCCAACCTGATCCTGTTCCTGCTGCTCGGCGCGGTGTTCGGCCTGAGCATGGCCTGCACCATCCTGATCGGCCAGAGCCTGGGCGCGCGCAACATGCTCGAAGCCAAGCGCGTGGTCGGCACCGGCGTGACGTTCTTCGTGTCTGTGTCGGTGCTGGTGGCGATCGCCGGCTACTGCGGCACGCCGCTCTTGCTGCGCGCGCTGGGCACGCCGGCGGACGCGCAGGTGTTCGCGGTGGCGTACATGCGCATCATCTTCATCGCCGTGCCGTCGATGTACTTCTACAACTTCCTGATGATGACGCTGCGCGGCGCGGGCGACTCACGCACGCCGTTCGTGTTCATGGCGATGTCGGTGGTGCTGGACATCGTGCTCAACCCCCTCCTGATTTTCGGCATCGGCCCGTTCCCCAAGCTCGGCATCGCCGGTTCGGCCACCTCGACGCTGATCGCCCAGAGCGTGGCGCTGGTGGCCTTGCTGTCGACGCTGTATGCGCGCAAGCACTTCCTGCGGCTCACCCGCAGCGAGCTGGCCTTCCTCAAGCCGGACTTCACCATCCTGCGCGCGCTGGTATTCAAGGGCCTGCCGATGGGCCTGCAGATGATCGTCATCTCCACCTCGGCGATGATCATGATCCACATGGTCAACAGCTACGGTTCCAAGACCACCGCGGCCTACGGCGCCGCCACCCAGCTGTGGACCTACGTGCAGATGCCGGCGATGGCGATCGGCGCGGCGGTGTCTTCCATGGCGGCGCAGAACGTGGGCGCGAAGTTGTGGGACCGCGTCAGCCGCATCACCAAGGTGGGCGTGCTGTACAACTTCCTGCTCAGCGGCGCGCTGATCGGTCTGATCTACCTGTTCAACCACGCCGCGCTCAACCTGTTCCTTCCCAACGACGGCGAGGCGCTGGCGCTGGCGCAGCACCTCAACAGCATCGCGGTGTGGTCGTTCATGTTCTTCGGCGTCACCTTCGTGCTGTTCGGCGTGGTGCGCTCCACCGGCGCGGTGATGCCGCCGCTGGTCATCCTGTTCATCTCGATGTGGCTGTTCCGTCCGCCGTTCGCGCTGCTGCTGGCGCCGCACATCGGCGCGGATTCGATCTGGTGGAGTTTCCCGCTCGGCTCGCTCGCCTCGATGCTGATGGCGATGGGCTACTACAAGTGGGGTGGCTGGCGCCGCGCGCACATGCTGTCCTCGCCCATCGAGCCGCAGGAAGAGAAAGCCGCAACGCCGCAGGCGCCCACCACCGGCCAGGGCGTGCCTGCGTCGGTCGAATGAGCTAACTGAACGGCGCGGCGGCTGTGCGACGCCGTGCAACAGGACTGTCATCCGGTCTCCCTAGGGTTTCCGGATGACACGAGTGAACCTGTCGCGCCGCCAGTTCCTGCGCGGACTCATCGATGTCGTGGGAGTGGCTGCAGCGGCCGACATGGGGCTGCTGGCGTGGTCTGCGCCCATTCACCACGACGCAGGCGTGCAACGCATGGCGATGCCCCAGCTAGCTGCGCCGAACGTGCCGCTGGTCAACCCGATGACGCTGGCGCGCTTCGTCGATCCACTGCCCATTCCACCGCTGGCGCAGCCCGTCGGCGAACGCACGCATGCGGCCTACCCGGGCCGCCGCCTGCCCTATTACCGCATGGAGATGCGCGCGTTCCGCACGCCGCTGCATCGCGACCTGCCGCCCACGCCGCAATGGGGATACCAGGGCATGTCGCCCGGCCCGACGTTGCAGGCACAGCGCGGCGAGCCGCTGCTGGTCGAATGGATCAATGCATTGCCGCAGGAACACTTCCTGCCGATCGACCACAGCATCCATGGCGCCGAGCGGGAAAAGCCCGCCGTGCGCACCGTCGCCCATGTGCACGGCGCGCGCGTGCCGGCCGACAGCGACGGCTATCCCGAAGACTGGTTCACGCCCGGACACTCCGCGCTCTACCACTACCCCAATGGGCAGGATGCGGCGACGCTGTGGTACCACGACCACGCGATGGGCATCACCCGGCTCAATCTCTATGCAGGCCTGTTCGGCGCGTACGTGATGCGCGACCCGCACGAGCAGGCGCTGGGCCTGCCCGACGGTGACTGCGACCTGCCCTTGGCGCTGTGCGATCGCCTGGTCGGCAAGGACGGAAAGTTGTATTACCCGGTGTCCGACGATCCCGAGGCGCCGTGGGTGTCGGAGTGCAACGGCAATGCCATCCTGTGCAACGGCAAACTCTTTCCGTATCTGGAAGTCGAGCCCCGGCGTTATCGCCTGCGCCTGATGAATGTCGCCAACACACGCTTCTTCAATCTCACGCTTTCCAACGGCCAGCCGCTGGTGCAGGTGGCGAGCGATCAGGGCCTGCTCGCCGCGCCGCTGCCGCGCAAGCAGGTGACGTTGTATCCCGCCGAGCGTGCGGACGTAGTGGTGGATTTCGCCGGCCTCGACGGCAAGGACATCGAGCTGCGCCAGCAAGGCGACGCCATCCTGCAGTTTCGCGTGCGTGATCGCGGTCGTCGCGACACCGCCGCGATGCCCACGGCGCTCAACACGATTGAACGCACCCCGCCAGCGACGGCGGTGCGCGATCGCGTGCTTACGCTGGGCGAGATGGACGATGCCGGCGGTCGACCGACCATGATGATGCTCGGCGGCAAGCACTGGTCGGCCCCGATCACCGAAGATCCTCGCCAGGACAGCGTGGAGATATGGAGCCTGGTCAACTTGACCGGCGACGTGCATCCGGTGCACCTGCACCTCGTGCGCTTCCAGGTGCTGGAGCGCCGGCCCTTCGACCTGTTCGCATGGAATGCCACGCGCACGCTCAAGTACACCGGACCCGCGCAACCGCCGCCGCCGGAGGAAATGGGCTGGAAGGACACCGTGCGCGCCGATCCGGGCATGGTCACGCGCATCATCACGCGCTTCGAGGGTGAGCCCGGTCGCTATGTGTGGCACTGCCATCTGCTCGAGCATGAAGACAACGAGATGATGCGGCCGTTCCTGCTGCGCGCACGCGCATGAGGTAGTGCCTCCAGTGGCGCTCGCTGTGCGTGATCGCGGCGCTTCGTGTGTCGCAAAGCACGCTTTTCGCCACGCACCTGAACAGTCCACATCGAGCAATTTCTTGCCGATGTGCGTCGCGTGGCAGTCGCATTCGCGATGCGCTTCCACAACCGCGGCCCTTTCGGGATGTCCTCGCGGCGCAAGGGTTTGCGTCGTCGTCGCACTGTCATGTTGGGCGTCCCTGTTGTCGCAAAAGCGCCAAGGGATGGTCATCCACGCGGACCAGACTCGCCGCCGGCTGGGGCACTGACGTTGCGCACGTGCGCTGGCCAATCAGGGGGACCACTCGCACCGCCCGTAGAGGGTGACTGCAGGAGATCGAGTCATGTCCATGACGTATGTCCGCAAGCGGTTTCTGCCCTTGCTCATCGGCACGTTGGCCGCCGGCCTTGCCGGCGTGGTCAGTGCACAGAACAGCACGCCCGACCCTGATTCCGGCTTCCGCGGCAAGGTTCCCGCGGCGGGCGTCAGCAACCGCGCCGGTGTTCCGGGAGGGATCACCGTGTTGCACAAGCCGGGCGACGGCGATGACCAGAGCGCCCACACCACCACGCCGATCAAGCACGTCATCCTGCTGATTGGTGAAAACCGCACCTTCGATCACGTCTACGCCACCTACACGCCGCCGAAGGGCCAGACCGTCAACAACCTGCTGTCCGAAGGCATCGTCAATGCCGATGGCACGCCCGGCCCGAATGTCGCCGCCGCGCGGCAGTGGCAGGCCAGCAACACCGGCAAGTTCTCGCATGCGCCCGCGCACACCAGCGCCTATGCGCAGTTGCCGTCGATGAATACCGGCGGCGCGCCGACGGCGGCGCCGTTCGCCTCGGCCGCCCAGGCAGAGGCGGTGGAGCCGGGTCTGGAAACTGCCGATTACAGCGAGCTGGCCAACGGCGGCACCGGCCTGCCCAACGACGTGCTCGACACCCGCTTCCCGACGGCGCTTGCCAATGCGCCGGTCGACATGCACGGCTCGATCAGCTACGACGATTACGCCAACAGTCCCGTGCACCGCTTCTTCCAGATGTGGCAGCAGCTGGACTGCAACGTCAGCGCCGCCACCGCGAAGAACCCCAGCGGCTGCCGCGCGGATCTGTTCCCGTGGGTGGAAACCAGCGTCGGCGCCGGCACCAACGGCAACGCGCAGGCCAGCGGCTTCAACGACCAGAGCACCCATGAAGGCTCCACCGCCATGCAGTTTTTCAACATGGCCAAGGGTGACGCGCCGTACTTCCAGGAGCTGGCGCAGACGTACACGCTGAGCGACAACTTCCACCAGTCGGTGATGGGTGGCACGGGCGCCAACCACATCATGCTGGGCTACGGTGACCTGATCTATTACGCCGACGCCAACGGCGATCCGGCGACGCCGCCGTCCAACCAGATCGAGAACCCCGACGCGCAGCAGGGCACCAACAACTGGTACGTGCAGGACGGCTACAGCGGCGGTTCCTACGTCGCCTGCGCCGATGACACCCAGCCGGGCATCGCCGACGTGCAGGGTTATCTGAAGTCGCTGCCGTACCACACGTTCCACGGCACCGACTGCCGCAAGGGCGCCTACTACCTGGTGAACAACTACAACCCGGGCTACCTCGGCGACGGCACGCCTGCGCCGCTGGGCGCCACCCAGTTCACCATCCCGCCGACCCGCCAGAACAACCTCGCCCTGCTGCTCAACCGCCATCACGTGAGCTGGAAGTACTACGGCGAAGGCTGGGCCAGCGGCAAGGAGAACGGTGAAGCCGGCACCTTCTGCAACATCTGCGATCCGTTCCTGTACTCCACGCAGGTCATGACCAACCCGACCCTGCGCGCGAACAACCAGGACATCAACGACCTGTACAACGACATCCAGAACGACACGCTGCCCGCGGTGTCGATCGCCAAGCCCGACGGCATCCTGGATGGCCACCCGGCCTCGTCCAAGCTGGACCTGTTCGAAGGCTACGTGAAGAAGATCGTGGACATGGCCAAGGCCAACCCGAAGGTGTGGGCCGATACCGTGATCATGGTGACCTTCGATGAAGGCGGCGGTTACTACGACTCCGGCTACGTGCAGCCGATCGACTTCTTCGGCGACGGCACGCGCATCCCACTGCTGGTGATCTCGAAGTATTCCGAAGGCGGCCGCGTGGTGCACACCTACTACGACCACGTGTCCTTCGACAAATTCGTCGAAGCCAACTGGAACCTGCACGAGACCATCTCGAACCGCAGTCGCGACAACCTGCCCAACCCCGTGTCCAGGGCGAACAACCCGTACGTGCCGCTCAACGCCCCGGCGATCGGCAATCTGATGAACATGTTCGATTTTGACCAGAACGGTCACGGCAACATGGCATCGGCTGCAACACAGGACTGATCCAATACGGTCCGGACCCCGCCTGCGCAGGCAGGCGGGGTTTTCCGTTGTACGGCAGGAGCCCCGTCCCGATGCACGCATTCCGCCAATCCACCGAAGCAACGCGCGGCCAGACCGTGGCGCGTATCCTCGCGCTGCTGGTGCTGCTGGCGGCCGCACTGGTGGGCGAACCCAGCCACGCCGATCCCAACGATTTTCAGGCTATGCCCGGCCTGTGGAAGATCGTCACGCGCAAGATCGACCACGGCCATGCCGGCGCCGCGCAGGTGCAATGGCATTGCGTGGATGAAGGCCCGGACCCGTGGGTCGAGTTCGCCAACCTGCCCCCACCGGGCGAAGTCCAGTGCGAGCGCGGCGGCCAGCGTCGCACCAGCACCGCGCTGGCGTGGACGCTCACCTGCCCTGGCCACGCGTCCGTCGCCGGCCGCGTGGATTTCGACTCACCGGAACACTACACGGCCAGCCTGAAGCAGCAGGGCAAGGATGTTGTGCAGGTGGAAGGCAAGCGATTCGCTGCCTGCACGAGTCCGAAGGACTAGCCTGCGCCCATCGCGGCGCCTGTACGCAGGCGCCTGGTCGCCATGCCATCGCAGCAGCGCACTCGGGCCATGACCCCATGGCCGCGCGGCTTACGCTCCCTTCAGCGCCGCCACACCGAAACCAGGCCGCTGGCTACTCCCGAAATAATTCCGTGTGCGACGGCTGAACACGGCCCAGCCCGCGTAGGCGGCGATCGCCCCGGGCAAGAGCGCGGCGACCGGGCTGCCGCCTTGCGGCGAAAGCGAGGCCAGCAGCAAACCGAGCGCGGGCAGGCCGAAGGCGACAAAGACCAGTCCCGCCATGACGTAGCGTGCGACCGGCTTCTTGCGCAGGGTGAGCACGGCCGATGTGACCAGGGCTGCGCCGAGCACGGCCAGCGCCACGGCAACCACGCCATTCATGCCCTTCTCGGCGAGCGCGTCGGGCTTCACCGCGTAGACGATAGACACGACGACCATCACCACGCCGAAGAAGATGCTCAGGCCCGAGGTCCACTGCAGCCGGCCCGGCATCAGGCCCTTGGCGTGGCGAGCAAGGCGATCGAAATTCCACAGGTAGATCGCCGGCGTGCTCAGCAGGGTCAGCATCTGCGACACCAGCAGACCACCCACGATGGCCACGCCGAGCGGCTGGCGCATCTCCGAGCCGATGCCGAAGCCGATAGCCAGCGGCAGGGCTGCGCCCATCGCCACCAGGGTGGTCATGGTGATCGGGCGGAAGCGCACCAGCGCGGCTTCACGGATCGCCTCGGGCGGTGACAGTCCTCGCTCACGCTGCGCGACGAGCGCGAAGTCCACCATCAGGATGGCGTTCTTCTTCACGATGCCGATCAGCATCAGGATCGCAATGATCGCCATCAGCGTCAGCTGCGTCTGCGTCACCAGCATGGCCAGGAACGCGCCGGCGCCGGCGGCGGGCAGCGTGGAAAGGATGGTCAGCGGGTGGCCCAGGCTCTCGTAGAGGATGCCCAGCACGATGTACATCGCCACGATCGCGCCGATCAGCAGCACCATGCCGTTGGACTTGGCCTGCTGCAGGCGCTGGTTCTGGCCGGTCCACTCCACCCGCACGCCCTCCGGCAGGCCCACGCCGATGGCGGCGTTCTCCACCAGCTTCACGCCCACGTCCTGGGTCACGCCCTTGTCCAGGTTGTAGCTGATGGTGGATGCGGCCAGCTGGTTGTGGTGGCGCACGCGCATCGGGGTCATGTTCGGCTCGATATGCGCCAGCGCCGACAACGGGATCATCTCGCCCTTGGCATTGCGCACGCGCACGTTGAGCAGCGACTCGGGACTCAGCGAGGTCGCGGAGCTCGAGGTCAGCACCACCCAGTACTGGTTGATGTCCGAGTAGATCACCGACACCTGGCGCTGGCCGAAGGAGTTGAGCAATGCCGTGTCCACGTCGCCCATGCTCACCAGCAGGCGGCTGGCGGGCTCGCGGTCCACCTTGAGCATCTGCTGCTTGCCGACCAGGTCGAAGTTGCTGCCGACGTCGCGCATGCCCTTGGTCTTGCGCAGCTGCTGCACCATCTTCAGCGTCCACGGCTGCAGGTCCTCGCCGTTGCTGCCGATCAGCTGGAATTCGTATTGCGTGCCCTTGTCGCCGCTGCCGCCGCCGCCGATGAACTGCACGGGCTCGAGAGACACGCGCATGCCCGGCAGCTGATCGAACTGCTTGGACAGTCGCTCCATCACCGCCTTTGCGCCGTCGTGGCGATCGTTGGGGCCGCTACCCTTGGTCTTGAGGTCGACGAACATGGTGCCCTGGTTGCCGACCGCGCCGCTGCCGTCGTTGCCACCGAGAGTGGTGAGCACATCCTGCACGTCGCGATCCTTTTGCATGATGACGGCGGCCTGTTGGGCCAGTTCCGCCATCTTGGCCGGCGAGATGTTGGCGTCGGCGCGCATGTCGGCCTCGAGCATGCCGGTGTCTTCCTCCGGCATGAAGTTGCCGCCGGCCGTCGCCACCACCGCCGCGCCCAGCGCGAAGGTTGCCGCGAGCAGGAGCAGAGGCTGCCACCGCATCAGGCGGCGGTGGTGCATGGCCCAATCCAGCGCGCGCTCGTAGATGCGATGGAAGCCGCGGTCAAGGCGCTCCATGGCTGCTTCCAGCCGTCCCGGCACGTGTTCGCCTGGCTCCTCGTGCTTGAGGAACTTGCCGCACAGCGCCGGTGTGAGGGTGAGCGAGACGATCGCCGAGATCACCACCGCCACCGCCAGCGTCACCGAGAACTCGCGCAACAGCATGATCAGCATGTTGTTGCCGAACAGCAGCGGAGCGAACACCGCCACCAGCGACAGGGTGATCGACACCACCGTGAAGCCGATCTCGCGCACGCCGATCAGCGCCGCCTGCAGCGGTGATTCGCCCTTCTCCATGTGGCGCACGATGTTCTCGATCACCACGATGGCGTCGTCCACCACGAAGCCGATGCACAGCACCAGCGCCACCAGCGACAGGGTGTTGAGCGTGTAGCCCAGCGCCAGCATCACCACGAAGGCGCCCGCCAGCGACAGCGGCACGCTGAGCGAGGCGATCAGGGTGGGCCGCATCCGGCGCAGGAACACCAGCATCACCAGCACCACCATCACGATACTGATCAGCAGCGCGACTTCGACCTCATGCAGCGCGGACTTGGTGGTCTGCGTCAGGTCGAAGATCGGCGTGATCTGCACGTCCGCGGGCATCCAGGCGCGGAATTCCGGCAGACGGCGGCGGATCTCCTCCACCGTTTCCACCGCGTTGGCTTCGGGGCGCTTGCTGATCTGCATCGCCACCGTGGTTTTGCCGTTGAACCAGGCGCCTTGGTAAATGTCCTGCTGCCCGCTGACCACCTTGGCCACGTCCGACAGGCGCACCGGGGCGCCGTTGTGGGTGGAGACCAGCAGGTTGGCGAAGTCGGGCGCCTCGCGCAGGCCGTCGTTGGCGGTCACCGTCATCTGCGTCTGGCCATCGGTGAGGATGCCCTGTGGCGAGGTGACGTTGGCGGCGATCAGCGCGTTGCGCACGTCGTTGGCGGTCAGGCCCTTGGCGGCCAGCGCATTGATGTCCAGTTCCACGCGAACCGCGTGCGGCGTGCCACCGAACACCTGCACCTGGGCCACGCCCGGCACCTGCGCCACGGCGGGCTTCAACAGGGTGTCGGTGAGGTCGTACAGCTTGTCCTGCGGCAGGCCGGTGGAGGTCAGCGAGATCAGCAGAATCGGAATCTGCGAGGTATCGAACTTGAAGTACTGCGGCGGCGACGGCATCACCGGCAGGTCCGCCTGCGCGGCATTGATGGCTGCCTGCACGTCGCGCGCCGCCTTGTCGGCGGTGCGGTCGAAGGTGAAGCGCACCTGGATCGACGCGGTGCCCTCGGCGGCGTTGCCGTACATGTCATCGATGCCGGGGATGCGGCCGATGTGGCGCTCCAGCGGGGCCAGCACGGTGGACGCCATGGTCTGCGCGCTGGCGCCCGGGAGCTGCGCCACGATGTACACGCCCGGGAATTCCAGCGACGGCAACGCGGCCACGCCCAGCAGGCGATAGGCAAACAGGCCGGCGAGCAACAGGCCCAGCGCCAGCAACGAGGTGCCCACAGGGCGTTTGATCAGCGGGGCAAAGATATTCACTGAAGGTTTCCGTACCGGTAAGGGGCTGCACTCCCGCCCCCATGGCAGACAAGTCTCCGGCACCTGTGTTCACCTGCAAGGCAGGCGTAAGGCGCCGTCATGCTTCTATTTTCGCTTGTGGGGGAGGGCCCGGCGAATGTGCCTGAAGTCGGTCCGTGCCGAAAGGCATGGGGTGGGGGTTTTTCTTTGGGGAGGTGGTTTGGCCTGCTCCATGCGTGCTGCTCTGTGGGGGCGCTAAGCGCAACCGGTCCCCTTTGGACTTTCCGATCCGTCATCCCAGCGAAAGCTGGGATCCAGTGACTTTGCTCTTGGCCCTTTGGTTG
>NZ_QQSY01000002.1:633916-920107 GCF_003351225.1 Dyella solisilvae | reverse complement strand
CTGCCGGCGCTCGAGTCACTTTTCTTTTGCTGGCCCAAAAGAAAAGTAACCCAAAGAAAATGGCCTGAAGGGCTCGTAGCGATATGGAGGATACAAACCTGGGCGACTGCGGCCAGTCGGTTCGGTGACGTGGTACCCCAGAGATAGCGGCTACCCCGCAACGCGCCGCGGCGCTGAGGACTTAAAGCAGGTGACGCCCCTGTCCCGCGCTTGACCCTCTCCCGTCTGGGGATAGGTCTCACCCCGCCGCCGTCTGCGCCTTCAGCGCCCTCTTCGCTGCCCTCTTCGCCCGGCGCGCCTCCTCGCGCAGCTTGCGGTCGTAGTTCCACAGGTAGATCGCCGGGGTGCTCAGCAGTGTCAGGAGCTGTGAGACCAGCAGGCCGCCCACGATGGCGACGCCCAGCGGCTGGCGCATCTCCGAGCCGATGCCGAAGCCGACGGCCAGTGGCAGCGCGGCGCCCATGGCCACCAAGGTGGTCATGGTGATCGGGCGGAAGCGCACCAGCGCGGCCTCGCGGATGGCGTCGGGCGGCGACAGGCCGTGCTCGCGCTGGGCGACCAGGGCGAAATCGACCATCAGGATGGCGTTCTTCTTCACGATGCCGATCAGCATCAGGATCGCGATGATGGCCATCAGCGACATCGGGGTGGCGGTGGCCAGCATGGCCAGGAAGGCGCCGGCGCCGGCGGCAGGCAAGGTCGAAAGGATGGTCAGCGGGTGGCCGAGGCTCTCGTAGAGGATGCCCAGCACGATGTACATGGCCAGGATCGAGCCGATCATCAGCACGTTTGCGTTGGAGCGGGTCTCCTCCAGGTTCTGCGCCTTGCCCGAATAGCCGATCTGGATGCCGGCCGGCAGCCGTGCGTCCGACACGATCTGATTGATCAGCGCCGTCGCCTTGTCCTGCGGGAAGTCCGGGTCGATGTTGTAGTAGATCTTCGCCGCCTCGAGCTGGTTGGTGTGGATGACGAACGAGGGGGTGACGCTGGGCGAGATGTGCGCCACCGCGGACAGCGGCACCATGCTGCCGGTGTCGCTGCGCACATACGTGTTGAGCAGTGCGCCCGGGCTCAGCGTGCGTTCTTCGGACGAGGTCAGCACCACCCAGTACTGGGTGATGTCCGAATAGATGATCGACACCTGGCGCTGCCCGAACGCGTTGTACAGCGCGGTGTCGATCAGGCCCATGTTGAGCTGCAGGCGGCTGGCGGCGGCGCGGTCCACGGTGAGCATCTGCTGCTTGTCGACGTCGTCGTAGTCGCTGCTGACGTCGTGGAACTCCTTGTGCTGGCGCATCAGGCGCGTCACCTCCAGCGCCCATGGCTGCAGGTCGGCGCTGTTGCTGCTGATCAGCTCGAAGTTCTGGCTGCCGCGGTCGCTGTTGTCGTCGTCGTTGAAGAAGCCGATGGAGTTGAGCGACACGCGCAGCTCGGGCACTTTCGCGTACGCCTTGTTCAGGCGCGCGATGATGTCCTTCATCTTGTCAGGCCGCTCGCCCGGGTCGCCGCCCTTGGGCTTGAGGTCGACGAACATGGTGGCCTGGTTACCGACGTTGCCACCCGCGCGGTCGCTGCCGAGGAAGGTGGTGACATCGCGCACCGCAGGGTCGGCCAGCATGATGGCGGCGGCGTGCTTGGCCCGCTCGGCCATCAAGGTCGGTGAGATGTTGGCGTCGGCGTGCACGTCGCCCTGGATCATGCCGATGTCTTCCTGCGGCATGAAATTGAAGCCGAACAGCTTCACCACCACGGTCGCCAGCGCAAAGGTGAGGGTCAGCAGGATCAGCGGCTGCCAGCGCATCAGCCGGCGGTGGCGCATGGACCAGTCCAGCGCGCGCTCATACAGGCGGTGCAGGCTGCGGTCGAATCGCTGCAGCGCCTGCTCGAAGCGGCTCGGCTCGCGCCCACCGGCGGTCTCCAGGGTGAGCAGGCGGCCGCATAGCGCCGGTGTCACCGACAGCGAGATGATCGCCGAGATCACCACCGCCGCGGTCAGCGTCACCGAGAACTCGCGCAGCAGCATGGTGAACTGGTTGTTGCCGAACAGCAGCGGCGCGAACACCGCGATCAGCGACAAGGTGATCGACACCACGGTGAAGCCAATCTCCTTCACGCCCACCAGCGCCGCTTCCAGCGGCGGCGCGCCGTGCTCCATGTGGCGCACGATGTTCTCGATCACCACGATGGCGTCGTCCACCACGAAGCCGATGCACAGCACCAGCGCCACCAGCGACAGCGTGTTGAGCGTGTAACCCAGCGACCACATCACCACGAACGCGCCCGCCAGCGACAACGGCACGCTGATCATGGCGATCAGCGTGGGGCCGATCCGGCGCAGGAAGACCAGCATCACCGCCGCCACCATCAGCACGCTGAGCATCAGCGCGATCTCCACCTCGCGGAGCGCCGATTTGGTGGTCTGGGTAAGGTCGAAGATCGGCGTGATCTGGATGTCCGCCGGCAACCACGCGCGCATCTGCGGCAGCTTCGCGCGCACCGCGTCGGCGGTGGCCACGGCATTGGCCTCGGGGCGCTTGCTGATGCGGATGGCGACGGCGCGATGGTCGTTGAACCAGGCCGCCTGGTACTCGTCCTGCTGACCGCTGGTGACCCGGGCCACGTCCGACAGGCGCACCGGCGCCCCGTTCTTCACCGCCACCAGCAGGTGGCCGAATTCATCCGGGGTGTGCAGCGCGTCGGTCGCCGTCACCGTCATCTGCGTGGCGCCGTCGCTCAGGGTGCCCTGCGGCGAGGTGACGTTGGCGGCGCGCAGGGTGTTGGCCACGTCGTTGGCGGTCAGGCCCTTGGCGGCCAGCGCGACGGTGTTGAGCTCCACCCGCACGGCACGCGGGCGTCCGCCGATCACGCGCACCTGCGCCACGCCGGGAATCTGCGAGATCGCCGGGTTGATCAGGGTGTCGGCCAGGTCGAACAGCTTGTCCGGCGGGAGTGTGTGCGAGGTCAGCGACAGCAGCAGCACCGGGATGTTGGCGGTGTTGAACTTGTAGTAGCGCGGCGGTACCGGCATGTTGGTCGGCAGGTCGGCCATGCTGGCGTTGATGGCCGCCTGCACGTCGCGCGCCAGCTTGTCGGTGCTGTTGCCGAAATTGAACAGCATGCGCACCGACGTGGAGCCGTCGTTGCTCTCCGAATGCATCTCCTTGATGCCGGGGATGCGCCCCAGGTGCCGCTCCAGCGGCGCGGCCACGGTGGCCGCCATGGTCTGCGCGTTGGCGCCCGGCACCTCCACGTACACCACCATGCCGGGAAATTCGAGGGTGGGCAGCGCCGCCACGCCGAGCAGCACATACGCCCACAGGCCAGCCAGGGCAAGGCCCAGCGCCAGCAGGGAAGTGCCGATCGGGCGGCGTATCAATGGCGCAAACAGGTTCACGGGCTTCCTGACCCTTCAGCTGGGCGCACCCCTGTCGCGCCTGCAGACAAGAGGCGCGACAACGCGGGCCACCTCAGCCGCCTTTATGCACGCAAACCGGCGGCCGCGAATGTGCCGTTAGTCGGTGGGCGGGCGCCACGATCATCAAAGCGCATGCTGGTCGGTCACCATGACTGCCGGATGGCGGGGGATCACGCCCGCGTCCGCCGGGCACTGGCGCGGAGTCCCAGACGACGCTGGGACAACGGTCGGGGCCCCTGACCGTGCGTGTGCACGCCGATGCGTGTGAAGAGGGCGCTCACGGGCCGGGACTCTGGCGCCATTGCGTGCGAACCGGGGCAGCTCGCGTAATTGTCACGAAAAAGTGAATGCGCGAAATCAATGTCTACCGATTGGCTGCGCTCGGCTTTCTCCACTAGAGTGATCGCAGGCTCGTGACCGCCTGCCCGAAAGGGCATCACGAGCAAGCCAACCAAGCAAATCGCATGGGCTTGCCCAAGGTCGTCGTGTCGCGCCAGGGAAGGTGATCGGCGCGTCGAACGCAGGCGGCCTCGGGCGCGTTACTCCACCAACACGCGAGGTCCACTCACCTACCTGCCAGACAGCAATCAGCCATCGGGAAAGCGCCTTTGCACCGAGCCTCCATCGGCTTCGGTCAATGGCGACCAAGGTCTGACGAATTACCTTCGCATCACCCCTTTCGGCGCATGACGACGGTTCGAAGCCACGATGATGTTCTTTCGAATGTTTCGGGTTTTGCTGCAGGCAGGCATGGTGGGGCTCTTGCTCCACGTGGCGAGCGCGTCTGCGCAGGACCTGGAGCCGCGCACCTATTCGCCCTCCCCCATCGGCACCAATTTCATTGGCGCCACCTATACGTATCTGACGGGCGACGTGCTGACCGACCCGTCGCTGCCGGTCAGCAACGTACAGGCCAGCATCAACACGTACGCGCTCGGTTACGTGCATACCTTTGCGCTGGCGGGCCGCACCGCGTCGATCGGCGTCGCCATCCCGGGCATGAGCGCCGACCTCAGCGGCGACGTGATTGACGCGCCCACCTCGATCCATCGCGCCGGGATGGGCGATATCCGTCTGCGCTTTGCCTACAACCTCGTCGGCAACCCTGCCATGACGCCCGCCGAATTCGCGCAGCGGGAACAAACCACCTCGGTCGGCATGAGCCTCACCGTGTCGGCGCCGACAGGAAAATACGACCCATCCCTGCTGGTCAACGTCGGCACCAATCGATGGGCGTTCAAGCCGGAGATCGGTGTGTCCCAACCCTGGGGCAACTGGTTTTTCGAGGCCTCATTGGGCGCGTGGTTCTTCACCGACAACAACAACTACTACGGCGGCAACACGCGCAGCCAGGACCCGTTGGCGACGGTTTCACTCAATGGCGGATACAGCTTCAAGCCGGGTCTGTGGCTGGCCGCAGCCATCGGCTACGCCAAGGGGGGCGCCACCAGCGTCAACGGCGTGGGCAGCAACAACGGGCAATCGAACATGCGCTACGGCCTTACCTTGTCGGCGCCGTTCGCCCACGGCTGGTCGACCAAGCTGGCGGTTTCCAACGGACTGGTCACGCGCATCGGCGGCAACTACAAGGGGATTTCACTGGCGGTGCAGTACCGCTGGTTCGATCCCTGACGCTTCGCTGGTGGCGTTGCCCCACGTGTCATAGGCTGTTCGCGCGCCAATGTCATGCCCACCAGGCGAGGATGCTGGTCGGAGCGGCGGCGCTCAGGATGGGAGATAGGCTGATGCTTGCGCTCACGAGACGGTGCGTGCTGGTTCTCCTTCTTACGATGACGCTGTGCGCCTCGGCGATGGCCGCCAATGAGCCAAAGGTCGTCCGCGTCGCCGTGATCGTGCTTCCCCCCATCGTCACGCAGCACGGTCAGAGCATGGGCGGCTTCTACGTGGATCTATGGGACGAGATTGCACGACGGCTCAAGGTGAAGACCGAGTACCGGGTGGTCAGTGGCGTCGATGCCTTATCGGCCTCGCTCCGCACCGGGCAGGCCGACGTGACGATGCCCCAGTTCGTCACCTGGGAACGCGACCAGGAGTTCGACTTCTCCTACCCCGTGCTCGAGGCGGGGCAGCAAGTCATGGTGCGCGATCTCGGGCAGACACCGAACGTCAATCCGCTGTCGGACCTGGTCGACCTCCTCTGGTCTCGCACCTCGCTCGTCTGGCTGCTCGCAGGCGTCGTACTGGTGCTGATACCGGCGCACATCGTGTGGTTCGTCGAGCGCGGGCGCGAGGACGGTATCATCCCGAGCAAGCGCTATTTCCCGGGCATCCTGCAGAGCCTGTTCTGGGCCGCAACCACCCTGGTCACCCAGGCCGACCAGGCGCCGCGCCAGTGGCTTGCGCGGCTGGTGACCTTCCTGCTGATGTTCACCGGCGTGGTCTACGTCGCCTTCTATACGGCGACCCTGACGAGCAACATGACCGTGCAGCAGCTCAATGGCGACATCAACGGGCCGGAAGACCTTCCCGGCAAGCGCGTCGCCACCGGCCACGGAACCATTCCCGTCGGCTATCTGCGGGAGCTTGGCGCACGCGTGCACGAATTCGACAACCCGGACGAGGTGTACCGGGCGCTGATGGATCGGCAAGTCGACGCCGTGTTCTTCGCTACACCGGTTCTGCGCTACTACGCCACCCACGACTGGAAGGGCAAGGTGAAGATCGTTGGCGCCGAAGTGGATCGGCAGGATGCCGCCTTCGCCTTCCCCGTCGATAGCCCACTGCGTCGGCAGGTCGACAGCGCGCTGCTGTCCATGCGCAAGGACGGCACGTACGTGCGCATCTACGACAAATGGTTCGGCAGCGAGCAGCCCTGAGCGGCGCCTCGGTTGACCGCGCACCCCACGAACGCAGGCGCCGCAGGCAGTCCGGCTGAGGGCCGACCCCGAAACGGACTTGCGGCCTTGCATCACCCAACGACACACTGCGTCAGCGGATCGGGCGACGCGGCTGTGCAGCGACCCGCCTTGGGGGATATCACCAGAGGTTGCATCGGAGGGGGCGTGGACACCAGCTCAGGGGTGCGTGCGTGGCGGTCGCATCAGCGAAGGTCAGTCGTTCGAACCATCGGCCCCGCCAGCGTGACGACCATTCGCCTTGAGGTTTGCGCCATGCCGGACAACTCGCACGTTTGCCTTCTACCCCGAGCAGACATCGTTGCGTGACCCCGTCACTTCGGAATCATCATGGATATTCGAACTCTCGACGCCGATGATCTTGACCTCATCTGTCAGCACCGCGAAGCCATGTTTCGCGATGCGGGGCAGCGCGACGACGTCCTGACGTTGATGACCGGCAATTTCCGCGAATGGGTCAAGCCACGTCTGTTGGATGGATCCTACTTTGGCTACGTCATCCAGGACGCCGCCGTTCCGGTTGCCGGCATCGGCCTGATGCTCATCGACTGGCCGCCCCACCCCGCGCATCCCATGCAGGACAAACGCGGCTACGTGCTGAATGTCTTCGTCGAACCCGACTACCGGAATCGCGGACTGGCCCGGGAACTGATGCACCTAGCGGAGGCGGAGTTGGTCAGGCGTGGTGTCACCTTCGCCATTCTGCATGCCACGGAGAAAGGCAAGCCGCTCTATCGGGGCCTGGGCTGGCATGGCACGACCGAAATGGCGAAGACGCTCGATGTTCCGCCCTGTCGGGAGGTTGGCGAAGACGCCATGGAATGCGCTGCACAGTCGGTATCGAGCGGTGCTTGCGGTGGCGAGCCGTCATGACGTCAGCCCGCGTTGAAGCAGAGCAGGAACAGGTTTTCCTGGTGGCTAGAGAAGCGCGGATGGGCTGGCCATCCCGCAACGTTGAATCGGGAAGGGTTGGCGAATGATCGTACGTACCTGGAAAGGTTTTCTGGCAGTCGGCGTGTTGATACTGATCGTTGTTGGCGGCGCAGTGTTGAGCCTGGCCCTTCCGGGACGCGGCGAACCGCGCAGCACCCCGGCGCCGGTGCAGGCGATGATTTTCCCCAAGGGCTTCCTGTGGGGCGTGGCGATCGCCGGGCAACAGGCGGAAAGCGTGCCGGCCAGCGACTGGACGAAGTTCGAGACGGAGGTGTTTCGCGACCATCGCTTCGCCCAGGGCAACCAGATCGGCGCCACGCCACCCGGCGATATTCACGACTTCGGTCGATGGCCCGAGCAGGTGCGAACCCACAAGGCGGGATTCGATCTCCACTACGACGCGGACATCGACGCGGCGGCGCGCCTTGGTCTCAATGCCTTTCGCGTATCCATCGAATGGGCCCGCCTGTTTCCGCGCGCCGGCATGACCGAGCCCGACCCGGAGGCGATCGCCTATTACCACCGGATTTTCGCCGCCATGAAAAGCCACGGCATCGAGCCGGTGGTGACGCTGTTCCACTATGTCTCGCCCGCCTGGTTCTTCGAAGCGGACGCCAAGGGAAAGCGCGGATGGGAACGCGCCGATGCGCTGGACCTCTGGAAGACCTACGTCGATGCGGTCGCGCAGAATTTCATTCCCGAGGTGCGCATCTGGTGCACGCTCAACGAGCCGATGGTCTATCTCTATGACGGCTATGTCATCGGCTCCTATCCACCGGGCGAGAAGCGCGGCGATTTCGCCGGCACGCGCGATGTCTATGCCGCGCTGCTGCGGGCCCATGTGGAGGCCTATCGCACCCTGCATCGTGTCGCCAGCACGCTTGGCGCACCAGTCTCCGTAGGGCTGACTCAGAATCTGGAAGTCTTCGAGCCGTACAACCGGTTCTCCCCATTGGACCGCGGGCTTGCCTGGGTCGTCGACAAGGCATGGAACTGGGATTTCCTGGACGCCGTCGCCAATGGCCACATGCGCATCACTACCACCGACATCGACCTGCCTATCGAGGATCTGGCCGGGACGGAGGACTACGTCGGGGTCAACTACTACAGCCGGAACTACGTGCGCGGTGACTGGCGACATCCCTTCGCGCCCGACGTCGGCAATGTGGCGCCAGACCAGCCTGGCGAAGAGCACAACGATCTCGGCTGGCCCTCTTATCCGCGCGGCTTTTACGAGATGCTGACCAAGGTCGGCAAGCGCTACTCCAAGCCGGTGATGATCCTCGAGAACGGCACGGCCGATCGCGCTGATGACGACCAGGCAAGGCAGCGCTATCTGGTCGCGCACGTCCGCGAAGCGTGGCTCGCGCAGCGCGATGGCGTCGACATCCGCTCCTATATCCACTGGTCGCTGGTCGACAATTTCGAATGGGATGAGGGCTTCGACGCCAGATTCGGCCTGATCGCAGTGGACTACGATCACGACTTCCGTCGCACCCCCCGCCCCTCGGCCGCGCTCTACGGTGACATCGCCCATGCAAACGGATTGAGCACGGCGATACTGAGTCGATATATGGCGGGTCCTGAGACGGCCAGCGTGGCGCCAGGCCAATGAGGACGTGCGAGGTCTATGAGGGCTGCGGTCGTGCGGGCGTGGACGTTCAACATCAAGCCATCGCAGTGCGCTGTGGCTCCACATGTTGTTCAAGACCGGCGACCTCTTCGCCGCCGGAATCCAGCATCAGGCAGCTCTGAAGGTAGGCTATGAGGGGACACCATGAACCCAAACCGCGCCGCCCGATACGCCCCGCTATTGCTCAGGGTTGTACTGGGGTCCCTGTTCATTGCCCACCTCTACTGGAAGTTCGCCCTCCTCCCGGGAGGCTTGCCTCGGTGGTGGGCGGGTTTCGCTGCAAGCGGTTATCCCTGGTTCGTGCCCTGGTATGTCTTTTCCGCCGAGATTGCCGGCGCGTTGCTGCTCATTCCCGGCATCGGCGTGCGCTGGGTCAGTCTTTATGCGCTGCCCATGATGATCGGCGCGACGCATTTCTGGGCGGTACGCAAAGGCTTCTACTTCACAGGCGCAGGGGCGGAGCTGCCGCTCCTGTGGTCGGTGCTGCTCGTTCTCCAGATCCTGCTGGGCGATGGCCCGTACCGATGGCGGGCCGGCCGGGCATCCGCGGCCTGAGCAGGCATACCAGTGGGCGCGACCGTCCAGCCGCACGCTGTCATGGCCGAACGACGCCTCATGTTGGCATTCGCATGAGATCCGCCATCGTCCAGAGACAGACATTCGAGGCCCCGCGATGGCTATGATGACCCAGCGCATCTAGTTATCCGATCGGTGTCACTGCGGTGAAGATGACATGGGTCTCTGAACACCAACTAGATCTTGAATATTGCGAAGGAACCGTGGGGTTTCAGGCCATCAAGGCTGGTGGCAACGTGGACATCACCGTTCACCGGTTGGTTGAGGCAGACTGCGCTCGCCGCGATGGCAACGGATAGAGAGCGTCGCATTTGAGTAGTGTCCGCTCCCGACCAAAAGCGTGTATGCGTTCTCGAATAGGCTGACGTTCCATCACCGACAAAGACGAAGTGCGACGTAGACCACGGCTGCACTTCCTGGCTGCGGCAGCGTGGCCGAATTTAGGGCCTAGGCGACCCCACAAGCGCTCGCTGCTTCAGGCTGCTGCCTTGAACAAGGCAACAATCACGGCCGACGCGAGCTGCGTATGCGGCAAAACTACCGACTCTTTGTCTTGCAAATGGGCGAGGGATTCGCTGATAAAACGCAAGTTTGTCAGCACGGAGATTACGGAGTCGAACAGCTCGCACGAAATCGTCACGGGCGAGGAATGCACTTCAGTCATGGCCTACCACTCGTTACCTGAGGCGTGGTTCAGCGCCGACCCGAAAAATCTCGTGCCCTGGGCGTCGACCATCATCTCGATCGAAGATTCTGGATTTTCCCCGAGCCATGAACTCAAGTCTGTTCTCTACACGACAATCCACCACCGGCAGGCGGGGGAGCCACGCTTCAGGGAAGCAGCCAGGCGCACATCGATTTGCTTTCCGTTTCTGCGCCATCGCTGCCACTGACGGACAGATCGTCGCCCTCCACTACCAATCCTCGCTGGCAAGACTCGTGAGGGCTTCTTTGTCGGTAACCACTACGTGGCTGTAGGTCACCGATATGAACCCATCCGTGCTCAGACTTTTCAGTTCGCGGTTCAGTGCGGGGCGAGAACATCCAACGACGCTCGCGAGCGTTTCCTGGGACAGCCTGAGTGGCACGTGGATTCCGTCATCCTTGTGCTCACCAAAGTCCCTCATCAGATTAACGATGACTCGAGCGCATCGTTGTTTGAGCGTCAGTAGCGAGGTGTAGGTCAGCGTGATGTACGACCGCCTTGCGCGGGAGCAAAGCTCCTTGATGACCGCCAGGTTGAATCCGGGGTCGCTGGCAAGCAGTCGGAGCACCTGATCCCTCGTAAGCTGAAGGACCAGGGTATCCGTCAGCGTGATCGTTTCGTAGTTGACGCTTCGTCCGTCAAAAAACGGAACCAGGTCGAAGATTTGGCCGTCACCCAGAAAGCCGAGCACATGCCGCTTGGCATCCTGGGTGGTTGTGCTGATTTCGATGGTCCCCTTGACGACGATGACGAGTCTCCCTGGCGTCTCGCCACGATGCATGAGCACTTCACCTTGCCGCAGGGTGCGCAGCTCCGCGTCGTGACACATGCTTGCCAGCGTTTCATCGGAGCATGACCTCGACCAACTGCCATGCCGCAATCCGGATTCAACCAGATTGTGGCGATCAGCCGAACTCAATGAATTTATGTCGAGTTGATTCATGGGCCAGAACGTGGGCGCGAAGTGGATGCCGGCAACGACGTCAGGTCGTCGGGCGGTTGCTCGCTCGAACGCACTAGGAAACTACGAAAGGCAAAAGCCGCAGTGGCGCCTGATTGGTGCAAACGAATCGGCCAATCATCGAGACGGTTGCCGGTGAAGCTACGTACAAAGGTTCGAGTCGTCGTCAAGAAGACCACGATCACGCATGCCGGCGCGACAGTAAAAACCGCAATTCAGTGAGTCTTCGAGCGCTTTTTTACACATCGTTTATGGAGCTGAGTTACTTTTCCCCGCTTCGGCGATCGAGATGGATGCAGTTGCGTCCAGGGCAGTCGGTCGCCTGATGGCGCCGCCCGAGTCGATCTGGACGTCCAAATACTCATTGAACATCACCGACATCATGGCCAAGCCGCGGGGGCTTTCGATCGACCTGCGGCGGTGAACTGCGTTGAGCTCACTCTCCGTCCGACAAAGGATGGATGCGTTTTTCCCCTACAAATTCCCCTTTTTCCTTTGTCATCTCCTTGACAGATTAAATCTGATGTCGCTGGGACCATGGCGCAGCGCTACCTGGAGTCCCATCGGATTTCAGCGTGGCGTTGACCAAATGCGATTAGCGCGGGGCCGATGCAAGCGACAAGGCGTTTGATGATGCTTGACGCCGAAAGCCAGTCGGATTTCTGACCTCTGATGCACCCGACAAGCCAAAGGCTCGCCAGGTGGCGTCCGCCTGCGGCGAAGAGTTCTGATGTCGGCGAGGTCCAGATGGGCTTCCGATACCCCTCGCTATCGCAATCCATGCGACTCGAAATCGTCTGATTGGCGATATGTAAGGAGGAGGAATGTTTAAGCAGTATCTAGGATCCAGCAACACCGCCCGGAGGCACGCTGCGTCCACAAAACCAGTCTCAATGAAGAAAGAAGTCTTTATGAAGAGCAGAATTCTCTGGCTCGCCGTCATCGCGGCGCTGTCTGCTCCGACCTACTCGCACGCGCAGGCTGTCGGTCCGTCCGATGTGAGCGCGCCGTGCGTCCAGGACGGCTCACTCAACCTCGCTTGCGGCAGCAACGCCCAGATTCCGGCCGCCGATACCTACGGCGACGCGAGTGGCGAATCGACCGCTATTGGCGCCAACAGCTACGCTGCGGGTTCGCAGACCACGGCAGTGGGCTACGGTGCTTTCTCAAACTATGCCTCAACCGCCATCGGCGCCATTGCAACGGCTACCGCCACGAATAGCGATCACCCATCGCCCGACTATGTCGGCTTTGGCTTCGCTGGCGGTAACGCCAGTGCTGCGAACGGCTATGCCTCCACCGCTCTTGGCGGATACATGGCGACGGCGAACGGTTATGCATCGACGGCGATCGGCATGCACGCGACCACTGGCACGTCGAACGCTCCTGGCGGCAACGGCGACATCGCCCTGGGTGCTCACGCTTCGACCGCGGTGAACTCCGGTAGCGCGCAGACCTCGGGCAACATTGCCATCGGTTCGTCCGACGGCGTGGTCGCGGGTGGTCAACCGGCGGGCCAGGTCACCACGAACGGTGTCACTTCGGCGACGGGCGGCAACTCGATCTCGCTGGGCACGGGCGCGATCAGCTCCGGCAAGGCAGGTATCAGCATCGGCGCTGACACGAATTCGGTTGGCTGGTATGACGTGGTGATGGGCAACGGCTCGCAGACCACGGGCAACTACGGTGGCACGGCTGTTGGTGGTTCCGATCCCAGCCAAAACAAGCTGAACATCGCCGGCCAGTTCGGCAGCTCGTACGGCTTTGCCTCGCAGGCGAAGGGCGTGGGCGACGTTGCCCTGGGCGCCTACGCGAATACGGGCGCCACCAATCCGGCCGGCGCCACCAACGACAGCAGCAACTCTTACCGCACTGCGATCGGCTACAAGTCGAGCGCGACGGGTGAGGCTACTGCGTCACTCGGTTCGTTCACCTCGGCCACGGGCGCCGGTTCGGTGGCTTTGGGCTACGGCTCGACGGATGGCGGTCAGGCCATGACGGTTTCCGTGGGCGGCAACGGCGCCACGCGTTCGATCACGAACGTGACAGCCGGCGTGAACAACACCGATGCGGTCAATGTCGGTCAGCTCAATTCGGCGGTCGGCGCCACCAACCAGGCCGTGAGCGCCGTGAACAATACGGTGAACCAGCAGGGCCAGCAGATCACCCAGGCAAATACCGCCGTCACCAACCTCAACAACTCCGTCAACCAGCAGATGGTCACGGTGAACAACTCGTTGACCAACCTCAATACGACGGTCGGCGGCCTGAGCACGGCAGTTGCTGGTCTGACGCCCGCGGCGGGCGATCCGAGTAGCAGCAACGGTGCGCTGACGTCGGTGGTGGGCGGCCTGACCACGTCGGTTGCGGGTCTCACTACTCAGGTGAGCCAGAACACTCAGGACCTCAACACGGTGCAGACCAACCTGAGCTCCACGACCGCAACGGCTGCCGCGGCTTCTGCCGCCGCCACCCAGAACGCGGCTGACATTGCTGCGACCAACACGCAGGTCAGCGCCAACACGACACAGATCGCGGCGAACAAGGTCCAGATCCAGGCACTGGTGAATGGTCAGGCCGGTGTGTGCACCGTGTCTGCCCAAGGTGGCATGGCGTGTTCGATCCCGGGCCAGACGGCTGCGTCCGCCAACGGCATGGGCGCGGTCGCTACGGGCGCCGGTGCAAGCGCCAGCGGTGATGGTTCCATCGCACAGGGTACGAAGGCGGTTGCCAAGAGCGCTGGCTCTGTCGCGATCGGCGCTGGCGCCCAGGCGAATGGTGACCCGACGGTGGCCATTGGCGCCGGTGCGCAGGCGAACGGCAACAACTCCGTGGCTCTGGGTGCAGGTTCTGTGGCCAATCGTGACAACTCGGTCGACGTCGGTGGTCGCGTGATCACCTCGGTCGCTCCCGGGACGCAAGCGACGGACGCTGTGAACCTGCAGCAGGTGCAGGGTCTGGTGGCTGGCGGCACGGCGGCTTCCCAGGCGTACACCGATCAGCAGGTGCACGATGCTTCGCAGATGGACAACCGTTATGCGGCTCGCGGTGTTGCGCAGGCGATGGCTGTGCCGAGCATCCCGCAGCTCGCGATCGGGCAGAAGTGGGTCGGCGCCGCCGGGGCCACCTACGACGGTCAGTCGGCGATGGGCGTGGCCTTCGGCTACCAGGCCACCGCAGGCCTGAACTTTGGCGGCGGCATCTCGTCTGCCACCGGAAGCTCGCAAGGTACGGGTTCGCACCTCGCAGTGAAGTTGCAGGCGGGTTACGCCTGGTAAGAAGGTGAGGGAGGGGGCAATCCCCTCCCTTGCTTGCAAGCCTGGATCGCGCCGCTTCGGCAGACGGCCGAGCGTTCGAGTTTCGATTGGTTGGCTCGAGCATTATTGGTGGAGGGCCACCCAGATGTTTGGGCCGGCGCCGTCGGTTGCAAAGCACGTCGGTGTCTTCGAAGACCTCGACGAGCGCGGTGTTTTGGCTGCCGCAGACAAGGCAAAGGCACGCTCCTTCCCTGCGCGGCTGAGGGAGGACTCGGCTGCAGAGTGCTCACAGAAGCCGCCGGACCAGCTCATGCCGGCCTCATGTTCGCTGCTGATTCGCGGCGACCAAAGCACTCCTTTTTGTACTGGTAAGTCACTTTGATGGTCGGGACGTCGAACTCCCAGGCGCCGCTAGTGCGCGCGCTATCTGAGAGAAACGTGTTGGCGCCTGCCTGCTCGCAAGTGGGCATCGGGGTAAGCGAACTTGGTGCGCCCATCCGCCAGCAGGTGAATGATTTTTGATCGCTCTGGCTAGCGCTTCCCGTCGTGCTCATTCGGGGCGATGCCGGAAACGAATGACCCGGGAACCTTGTGGATGATCGAGCGCGACATATGCGCTTGAGGTCGACAGGGTGACCCGGATTGCGTGCAGCGCGCGGGCCCTGATCGCAAGCTTTTGCGACAAACTTTCTGGCTCAAAGTTTGTGCGGACGTCTTTGGTTTCCTGTGATACCTTGCGCCTCGCAACATCACTTGGGGGAGTGAGAGTGCATTTGTCTATTCAGTTCGCCGACCGCATCGCCAAATGGCAGACCGGTTGCGCCAGCGCTTCGTAGCCGAGGACAACGCACCCTCTTGATCGTTGGCTCCCGAAGAGCGGAGCCGCGACGAGGTTCGCGCCAGGAAAGTTCGACGGAAATGCACTTGCCCATTCGGCGAGTCGCGCGTCATCGCGCGGCCAGCGCGTAATAACGCCGCGGAGCAGAGCAACGGCCTCACGTGTAGTCGCTCGATCATGTTCATGGAGGAATGACGAAGGTGCTGCAAAGGATCATGTGGGGTCGATTGCCAAAACGAGGGCGCGGGTCGTCGTTCTTGTCACTGACATCGATGCCGTCAGGCGGCCCAACTTGCTGCCCGTCGATGCTCCTTGTTCCCGTTCCTGCGCAAACGTTGAACTGCTCCGATAGTGGAATCCTCGCCACTCTCGGCTCAGGCCGGCCGCTTCAAACCTGGAATCTTCAAAGTGGCGTGATTGGTGGCAGCTTCGTTTGCAACACGGGAGCTGTTCCGGACAGAAACGCAGGCATGAAAGCTTCCTGTCCGACCGCCTCGCGCCGTCAGATCGTCGCCGCAAGCTCCATGACGCCCGAACACGAAGCAGCTTTTCTTCGGGCTTATGCATGTCAGTAGTGATTTGAAGGATTTTTGCGCATTCGGTCAGCTCCGATATGCGTGAAAAGGGAAGAGCGAAAGCTCAAAGGAAGGGACGACACAGTCGTGCAAAGACTCGTGCTGTCCGATGTCACTTAATTGGATGAGGAAAATCATGCGTAAGCTGCTACTCGCTCTGTCGATGGGTGCTGCAATGGTTTCGGCCCCCTTCGCCAGCCATGCACAACAAGTTGGAAACGGCGATCTGTTCATCAACGGTAGCGTCGGCCAGGCGCACTCGAACGTCGATCTCCTGACCCAGAAGAACGACACCGGTTACGGTCTGAACTTCGGTTATCGCTACAACGACACCTGGGGTCTTGAAGCCGGTTACGTCGATCTCGGCAAGCCCAGCGCAACGGGCAGCTATGCCGGATACGACTACAAGGGGAACCTGCATGTCGCAGGTTGGACCGTTGGTGGCAACGGCAAATTCAACTTTGCCCAGAATTGGTTCCTGAGCGCACGGCTCGGCGGCTTCTTCTCGAAAACCAAGCTGGATGCCACCGTTGCGGGAGAGTCTTTCTCCTTCCGTGGGCATGACACCAACTTCTACGCCGGTGTCGGCGCAGGGTACAACTTCAATCGGAGCTGGAGCCTTGGCATCAACTACGACCACTACGCGGCCAAGGCAGACAACATCCTGACGAAGACAAACTCCCTCGGCCTGCTGTCGGGAACGCTCGAGTACCGCTTCGGCATCTAATGCACGCCGCCGTTTGGCGGGTTGGAGACCTCGCACGGGCTGACTGATGTCGGCCCGTCAGCACACCACCCGTACCTGCAATCCGGGCCTATCGCTTCTTCGGGCGAATTCCTTGGGCATTCGCCCGGGGCGGCAAGCGGCTCGAAGCCACGCGAAACACCAACTCCGTTCGACAATTCAGGGGGAAGAAGAGAATGCAGTTTCGTATCGCCGTCGTTTTTGTAGCCGCAGCTGCCCTGTTGACTGGTTGCGCCGGGGCCCCGCAGAAGCCCATCGCGTTTTCCACGCCCGCGCACGATGCCAGTGCGCAGAAAGTCGGCGTCGTCATGACGACGCTTCCCAAAGTAGACGTCTCGACGCCAGGCGCCGGCTGCCTGCTGTGCATGGCCGCCGCATCGATGGCCAACTCGAAGCTCACGAGTTATTCGCACTCGCTTCCCCAGGAAGGGCTTCCCAAGCTCAAGGAAGACGTCGCGAATCTTCTTCGCAAGCGCGGCCTCAATGCCGTTGTGATCAACGATGACCTGGACGTGTCCAAGCTGCCAGGCGCCAAGACGAACGGCGCCGACATGGCCAAGAAGGACTTCTCGTCGCTGCGTGCGAAGTATGCCGTCGATCATCTGGTGGTCATCGACATCCAGGAGGTTGGCTTTGAACGTCCTTACTCCGCCTACATTCCTTCCGGCGACCCGAAGGGTGTCGTGATCGGACTGGGGTACGAGGTGAATCTCGCCACCAACGCCTACGAGTGGTATGCGCCGATAGGCATTCGTGTGGCGGCCGAGGGCAAATGGGATGAGCCGCCCACGTTCCCCGGCCTGACCAATGCCTACTTCCAGGCGCTGGAAGCGGGCAAGGACAAGTTCCTCGAGCCATTCAAGGGTTGACCACCTGCCCATGGGGAGGCGGCGGCATCGGTCGCCGTCTCCCATGGCGTCACTCATGCATGCACGGAGATCATGGAATGAGCCGTTCCGCACTCATCGTCGCCATCGCCCTCCTGGTCATGGCGCCTTGCGCGACTCTGCGCACCGCGTGGGCGTCCGGGAAGAACGCGCCTGCCGTCGCCAGCGTTCCCGCACCCGCCGCACTGAGCTGGTCCCTCGAGATTCCGCTGGATACGAGGGTACCCTTCAGCGGCGTCGCCAACTTCGACAACGCCGGAAATTCGGCGGGCGCCATGCTGTATCCGGCGCCGAATGCCATTGGCCTACTGGCCGCGGTGCTGACCCATGCGGCGATCGAGAAGTCCAGCCGCAACTCCGAGAAGTCCAAGGTCCAGAAGGACGCCGACAAGGTGCTCGATCCCTATCAGCCTGTGCTGGATGATTTCTTGACCGGCACACTATTGGGGCGTGGCGCCTCGCTCGCCACCGTCGGTGCCGGCAGGCAGGCCGTGCTCAGGGAGCGGGACGACCATCAGGGGTGGTTGGTGCGTGTCACGCCGGCGTACTCGATGACGCAGGACCAGACCACCCTGGTTCTGGACAACGTGGTCGAAATCTACGGTCCCAACGAGCGCCAGCGGGCGTCGTACGTCAACACCATTCGCGTCATATCGACGGCCCGGTCGGAGCAGGACATGCTGTCCTACTGGACGCGTGACCAGGGGATGCCGCTCAAGGAAGAAAGCGCCGAGCTGCTCGCCGCATCCCTGGACATCGCCATTGCTGACGCCTCCAGAGTGAAAGCCGACCCGCAGTTCAAGACGGTCAGATATATGGAAGGCCGGGCCGAGCGCGTTGAGCGTGGTCAACTGCTGGCCGAGCAATGCGGTCGGGTGCTGCTGCGCTCCCTGCGTGGAACCCTCATGTCGGCGCCCATAAAGACAGATGAGACGATGACTTCTTCAGGCTGCGGCGACCAGACGGCCAACACCGATCCCTCAACTTGATGAGCCCAGCCAGGGCGCGCCGCGAAAGCAGCGATGAAGAGGGATTTCCCAAGGAGCTGCGGGGGTTCCGGTCAAGCTGAGCACCGCTTTGGACGGTGCTGGACGACCCGCGGGTACCGACTGGCGGCGTGTGGCCGACGCCGCCAGAGAGGAACCATGAATCATGGATCGGTCTGCTACCGACTCTAGGCGGACAGTCCAGCCGAAACAGGAAATCAGCCTTCCCTCAGGCGCCTCGCCGTACCAACGCTTCTGCTTCGCCGGCACGCGCCTCTACGAATGAACGCGACGCCACACGACTTCGCCATGGGCGCCCTCGCCCGTGCCGCTCGATGGCTTGGCGACGCGATAGGTCAGCTCGTCGCCGTGGATGGTGTAGCTGGAGTCGCTGATCCGGCCGTCCCAGTTGGGGAACGAGGCATGGATGATTTCGCCGTGCAGGACATTCCCATCGGCGCTTACGTGACCGTAGTGGGCGTTGGTGTCCAATGAAGCGGCGCGATATTCCTCGGGGGTTCCCTTCGATTTGTCATTGGCCGCAAATGGCATCCGCTTCGCGCGCACGATCTGCATCATGTAGTCGCCCTGGGCGTCGATTAGCCACATGCCGGTTGGGTTGGGGCCGTAGAGCTCCACGCGATGGCCATCGGGATAGACGTTGTCGCAACGGACAAGCGTCCAGGCGCCGACCAGTTCCTTCGGAACCATGCCAGGGCTGCCGCTTACGGCAGGCTTCATGGCGTCCTGGGCGGCCAGGACCGGTGGTGCGGCGATGGCGGCCATGAGGCAGACGACGAGCATTGGTTTGGCGAATGACATGGGGACGCCTCCGGTGGGTGCAGAGGATTGAATAGTCACTCGCCGGTCTGGCTTTGATAATTGGCCCGAATATTGATTGACCTTCAAATTGCTTTTGAAGATCATCCGGCTTACGCCTTCCGAAGCAGGGCTGGAACTCATGAACCGCTTCAGCGACATGCAGCTTCTTGTCGATGCGGCCGACCTTGGCAGCCTGTCGGCCGCCGGGCGCCGGGCCGGACTTTCACCGGCGGCGGCCAGCGCCTGCGTGCAACGCGTGGAGACGATGCTCGGCGCCCGGCTGTTTGAGCGCACGACACGTCAATTGCGCCTGACGGACGAGGGGCGCATCTACATCGCCTCCTGCCGGGCTGCGATCGAAACCATGAAGGAGGCCGAGCGGGCGGTTCGCACTGGCACCGATGCAGTCAGCGGCACGCTGCGGGTATCGGCGCCATCGGATCTGGGGCGCAACTTGCTCGTTCATATCCTCAATCGCTTCATGGAGCTTCACCCCGACGTGCGCGTCGTGCTGACGCTGTCGGATTCACTCTCGCGTTTCGTGCCGGACGATGTCGACGTCTCCATACGCGTGGGCCTCTTGGAGGACAGCGACCTCGTCGCCCGCCACCTTGCTGACAGCTGGCGAGTTGTATGCGCCTCGCCCGCGTGCATCGAGGTCCACGGCATGCCAACACGACCCGAGGAACTCGCTGCGCTTCCCACGCTCGTATTGACCACACAGGCGGGGCCAAGAAACGAGTGGCGCCTCGGCGAGGATGTGGTGCGCGTACGGCGATATCACGAGTGCACGGACAGCGAAGTAATACGCACATGGGCTGTCATGGGGCGCGGCTTCGCGTACCGGCAACTTTGGGCTGTCACCGATGACGTAAGCGCCGGCAGGCTGAAACTCGTCCATGCACCTGCCTGGTCCGCACCCTCGCCCATCCACGCGATGTACCACCCCAACGTGTTTCAGCCACCCCGAGTGCGCCGTTTCGTTGATTTTCTCCAGGCGGAATTCGCACAGCGGTTTTCAACAAGAGACGAGAACGCGTTCGCGGCGGAGTTCAACAGGGGGCAATGATCCGGGTGTCTGTCTTTGACTCTCGTCAGACACTCCCTCAGGGCTAGGGCCAGCAAGCGATCTGGCCCGCGGATAGACTCTTGTTGTGCCGGGGCGCAGCAGGCAGCCGCGAGTTCAGTGGATGACATGCCATAGAGAGCAGGTGTTGCGTCGCTGGGACGACGAAAACCGACCGAAGGTAATCGACCATGATCGTACGCCCAGGTGAATCCCATTCGGTAATGACGTTGCTGTTTGCCCTGAAGGGCTCGATCATTCCCGTGATATGGCCGCGGGTGCTGTTCACCATGCTGATGTCTGTCATGGTGATACTGGCGGAGCAGCGCGGTATCGTGCTTCGCTTCACGCTCGAAGCGGGATTCCTCACGTTACTCGGGTTGACGCTAGCCATCTTTCTTGGCTTTCGTAACACCGTGGCCTATCAGCGCTGGTGGGATGGGCGAATTTTATGGGGCAATCTGGTGATTGCCACCCGCAATCTCGCGCGCCAGACACAGGCCTTCATGCCTGGACTTCCGGTGGCCGAACGACGGCGTCTGATCGGCGATGTGATCGGATTTGTCCATGCGCTGCGCCACCACTTGCGCGGAACCGATCCGGATGCGGACCTGCGCCGGTGGCTGTCCCCTTCTGTCTATGCTCTTGCGATGGCTTCGCCCAATCGGCCAAACACCGTTCTGGGCACGCTGAGCCAGGCCTATGCACAAAGTGCCCGAGCTTCGGGTACAGACAGCATCCTGTTGGCGGCGATGGATCGGGAAATCGGTGAGCTCTCCCATGTCCTCGGTGGTTGCGAACGCATCAGGAACACACCCATTCCCTTCGCCTACATCTTGCTGCTTCACCGCACCGTCTATGCGTACTGCTTCATCTTGCCCTTTTGCCTTTATGGCCCACTGGGGTGGCTCACACCGATTGCTGTCGGCCTGCTGGCCTACACCTTCTTTGGTCTTGATGCGATCGGCACCCAGATCGAGGATCCATTCGACATGTTGGCGAATGATCTTCCGTTGGATGCATTGAGTCGCACGATAGAAATCAACGTGCTGAGCTTGCTTGGAGAAGCGGATCTTCCTTCGCCGTTGGAGCCGAAGGATTGCGTACTTTCGTGAAGCTCTACATTGCAACGGAGCGTCGGTGGAGCGCGTTGGTCCCATAGTCGGTCAGGCTGCTGGATTCAAAGCACCCGTTTCGAGGGTCCTTGCGCAAAAGCCACACCGAATTGCCCGCTCCCGACCCCAATCGAACTCACCTGTACTGGCGTCTGTGGAAAATAGCTTCGACTGGAAGCGCATCGTGTCGGCGGTTCACCTGATTGGCGAAACCAACGGTAAGAGTGACGAAAACACTTCCTTTGGATTCGCCCGGAAGTCGACTCGCTGAAGCCCGCTCAGTCAGGCCAGCGGTCGAATGACGAACACAGCCCGCACTTGGTCCTCTCGAGGAGGCAGTCATGCGGATTGCAAGCGTGGGACATGCGGTGTTTGCGGCGACCATGATCGCCGTTGGAATGCTTGGCCTGATCCACGGCGATTTCGCCGCCATTTGGCAAGGCGTGCCAAAGGATCTGCCCGCGCGACAGGGGCTGGCTTATCTCTGCAACCTCATAGCCATCCTCTCCGGCTTCGGTCTGCTCTGGCGGCCCACGGCTGCCTCCGCTGCTCGCGTGCTGCTGGCGTGGCTCGTGCTTTGGTTGCTGTTGGTGCGAGTTCCAGGCATCTTCCGCGCGCCCACGTCACAAGATGCCTTGTCGGGCTGGGGCGAAACCGCGGTGATTGTTGCGGGCGCCTGGGCGCTATATGCCCGCTTCGCGACCGACTGGGACAGGCAGCACCTCCGTTTCGCCACAGGTGAAAAGGGTTTGCGAATCGCCAGAGTGCTCTACGGCCTGGCCATGCTCCCGTTTGGCGCCGCCCACTTCCGTTATCTCAATGAGACGGCGGCACTCGTGCCAGCCTGGCTGCCAGCGCATCGAGCATGGGCCTTTGGCACCGGTTGCGCCTACATCGCCGCGGGCGCCGCTGTGCTCACGGGCCTGTGCGCACGCCTGGCGGCGGTGCTCTCCGCGTGGCAGATGGGCATGTTTACGCTGCTGGTGTGGATTCCTGTGGTGGCGGCCGGCCCCAATGCCTTCCAATGGAGCGAGACCGTCATCTCCTGGACACTCACCGGCGCCGCCTGGGTGGTGGCCGATTCCTACCGCGGCATGCCGTGGCTCGCTACGGGTAAGCGCCAGGATGGGAATCAATCTGAATAGGGAATGGGCGTGCCTGCCTCCGTCCCCGAACGGTGGTTACAAAAGCAGAGCGTTTCCTGGGTTAGACCTGTCTTTCGACCACAGTGTGATGATTGACCGGCAAAGGGGGAGCCATGCAAGAACGAGAATTTCATCGTTGGGATAGGACTCGTGAAAGGGGCATCCTGAGGTACGTACTCATCGATGGCGCCATGGCGTGGGGAGTGGGAATGCTGCTCCTCATGAAGCTCTTTCTCCCGCATCAACGGATATCGGACCAGGAGGCCGCCATCATGTGGCCAGCCGCTGGCGCCGCCACTTATCTGGCGTCGTGGTTTATTGAGGAGTATCGCTACCGAAAGGAAGCAGCGCGTAGAGCCGCTTTGCCGCCACCCATCAGCGAAAATCCTATCTGGAAGGACTACCAGCAAGACTGACTTATGGGTTGCTAGGTCCGTAGCCAGGACGCGTTCTCGACCCAATGCGGGCATCGCTCCCGGCCCGAATTCGCGGACGTATTCACTCAATGCGAACGACCGACATCGTCCTCTTGACCTATCCTGATGCCGCCAACCGGTCATTAGTCCCCAGTTCTTCACGCAGCATGCAATAGGCGTCGTCTGCAAGCACCGAACCAGTCGACTCAGGAGCCACCATGGAAACTCCGAATGCAGGTTTTGCGGCCATATACCGCTGGAGGCTACATCCTGGCATGGAGGATCAATTCGTCGAGGGGTGGACTCGCCTGTCGAAATTGTTCTTGAGCGAGCATGGTTCACTCGGGTCCAGGCTGCACCGCGGTCCAGACGGCATCTGGTATAGCTATTCGCAGTGGCCGAGTGCGGTGACGAGATCGGATGCCTTTGCCAGCGGGGCGCTGGATAAGGAGGCGGCGCTCCTCATGCAGGCAGCAATCGCCGAGTCGTTTCCGGAAATAAGTCTGGAACCGGTCGTCAGCTTGCTGATGCCAACTCAACATTCAAACGTCTAGGGAAAGCATCTTTGGTGACCAGATGCACCTCCCTTGCGGCCAGTTTTGCTAAGGAGCTTGGACACTGATCTGTGCGACGGCGTTCCTCGCGGGGTCCGCATCCGTCCGGAGGCTGACATAGTGGAGTCTCGTCAGGTGTTCGGTATCGATGCCCTCAGCGCATGCAGGTTCTGCGGCGCGACTCGAATCATCCCGCCACGCGGACTGTCGATGTCCGCAATCAAGGCAAATGCCACTGCGATGATCAGTGGAAGCACCAGCATCAGGGCAGGTTCGCTGGTGAGCCTGCTTGCACCTACGCCCACGAGGAGGTTGCAGCCGAGCGCGATGGCCACCAACAGCACCCACGCGGACGTGGGGATGCGGTTCCACCACGCAGCCTGCGTGTAGCCCTGTGAATTGAGCACATCGTTCATGCCTGCCACGGCCAGGGCCGTAATCGGATCGGGACGCTCATGGGCGGCCGGTGTGATGGCGTTCCAGAGCCCTGTTTGCAGATCGTTGACACGCGCATCGACCGCAGAGATCTGACTTCGGTCGGTCGTCTCATAGGATTTGATGCGCTCATCGAGATAGCTGATCAGTAAAGGACGCACCTTGGATGCCACCGCAGGCGGCAGAAGATCCAGGCGAACGTACTCAGTGCCGATCGCGTTGGCCTCAGCTTCTTCGTAGTTCTTGCGCTGGTCATATCGACCGATGGCCATGGAGAAGGTAAAGCCAATGATCAGTCCAAGCAGTGTCAGCGTGGCTCCCTGCACGACATTGAAGGCCTCGCGCACGTCCGGTTGATCGGGTCGATGCCACCGGGCGAGCAACATGCCAACGCGGCCAGCTATCCACATGGCGGCAAAGGTGAACACAAACACCACGACTGGATGGTCGATCCCAAAGTGCATGCGGTGTGGTCTCTGGCGGTCGCAACGAGCCCAAGGCCTTGGCCCTGGATGGCTTACAGTGATCCAGCAGACCCAGTTTGCGCATCCGAAGAATTTGGGAAGGCAATTAAGTAAATTTACGTAACGGTGAGGATTACCGTGTCCGAGTGCCATGAAGCGTGCTTGTGACCCATGGCGGCACTCGCCATAAACCTGGGTCAGCAAATCTGAAGCTGTGTGAACAGGGCGCACACTTCCGCGTCAGGAGACTGAGCGCGGACCGCGCCACGCCAGAACGCGCACGCCCAACGTTCGCATGTCAGATGGATACCTGCCGGCCAATATCGACCACCTGGTCCGGCGGCACATGGAGATAGTCCGTAACGCGGGTGGAGTTGCGCAACTGGATCCTGAAGAGAAATTCGATCCAGCGTGGAAGGCCACGTCCGTCTTGCCGCGGTACGATCTTCTCCATCCCGATGAAGTAGGTCAGTTCGTGGGAATCCATCGGGCAGCCGCGCGTGACGATTTGTGACATCAGCGCAGGCAGGTCCGGCCGCTGCATGAAGCCGTAGGTGGCGGTGATCGACCAGAAATTCGGAATCACCTCTTTCATCTGCAGGCGTTCGTTCACGGGGATATAGGGCCTGGAGGCGATATCCAGGGTCACTGCCAGCACGCGCTCGTGCAAGGCATGGCTGTGCTTGACGTACCACATCATCACGGGCGGCATATTGCCTTTTGTGCGCGTCAGAAACACCGCGGTGCCGGGCACGCGCGCCACGCCTGCCTCGGCGATCTCCTTGAAGTAGTCCTCGATCGACACCGGGTTTTCCGCCAGTCGCTTGCCCACGGCGGTAATCCCCTCATGCCATACGAACATCACGAGATAGACCAGCGTGGCAAGAATGAGCGGCACGTAGCCGCCCTCGAGCAGCTTCATCATGTTCGACGCAAAGAACGATGCATCCACCACGAAGAACAGGCCGGCGACCGCGATGCAGGCGAACACGTTCCACTTCCATATCTCGCGCATGGCGATGAACAGGAGCCCGGTGGTCATCAACATCGTGGCGGATACCGCAATACCGTAAGCGCCGGCCAGGTTGTCCGACCTCCTGAAGCCCAACGCCAGGCCGATGGTCACCGCCATCAGTATCCAGTTCACCGCGCCGACGTAGATCTGGCCATAGCCCTCGCGGGATGTCTGCTGAATCTTCAGGCGCGGCATCCATCCCAGCAGGATCGCCTGTCGAGTCATCGAAAACGCGCCAGTGATGATCGACTGGCTGGCGATGATGGTGGCGATCGTCGAGAGGATGATCAGAGGCAAGGTCAGCGGCTCCGGGCACAAGCGGTAGAAGATGTTGCCTTCCGTCGAGGCGCCATCGAGCACGATGGCGCCCTGCCCCGCGTAGTTCAGCACCAGGCTGGGAAACACCAGCGTGGACCACGCAAATTTGATCGGGCCGGCGCCGAAATGCCCCATGTCGGCGTACAGCGCCTCTGCACCCGTGACGCAAAGAAACACACCGCCAAGCACGACAAAGCCCACGCCGTGGCTGTTCAGCAGGTAGTGGAAGCCGTAATAAGGATTGAGCGCCCACAAGATCGACGGGTGCCGCGCAGTGCCCCACAAGCCAAGCACCGCCATGGTGAGGAACCACAGCGCCATGATGGGGCCGAACGCCCGCCCGATTTTTGCCGTACCCATGGGCTGCAATGAGAACAGGGCCAGCAGAATCACAACCGCCAACGGCAACACGAAGTGCTTAAGCGAGGGGGCGGCGATATCCAGCCCCTCCAGTGCCGAGAGCACCGAAATGGCCGGCGTAATCGCCCCGTCGCCATAGATCAGCGCGGCGCCGAACAACCCCACGGCCACGATCAACGGACGCTTCTGCCGCTTCACCCCAATCAAGGCCATCAAGGCCAGGATGCCGCCCTCGCCATCGTTGTCGATGCGCATGGCGAAACCGGCGTATTTCACCGTGGTGACGATGATCAGCGTCCAGATCAGCAGCGAAATCACGCCAAGGATGGTGGCTGGGGTGTGCGCGCCGGTCAGGTCCAACACCGTCTTGAAGGTGTAGAGCGGACTCGTGCCGATATCACCGAAGACCACGCCGAGGGCGCCCACCGCAGCGGCCAACGACGCCGGTTTCTTCCAAGGGTTCGCTACGGATTCCTGATTCACGGCGGTGCACCCGTTCGACAGCCGATGAAGGAGACAGGCAGGGTACTGGGGGCCTGATGACAATTCCGGCAAGACCCCGGCCGCCTTCGCGCCAGGCGATCCTATGCCGGGGAGAGTCAATGCGAGTGCAAGAATCCAGCTCCATGCCGGTGAACCGCTCCTGCACCGCCCCTTCCGCAGGATGCTGCGAAGGGCTCACGACAGCGGCGGGGCCTGCTCGAGCGCGCCTCGGCCGCCCTTCTCCCGCGCGAGCAAGGTCCTCCGTCACAGCGACCAGTGGGAAGGGGCGCACAAATGGCGGCCAGCAGCAATGCCTGCACACAAGCTGAGGCGGCCTTTTCGCTTACTCCATGCTCCACCAACGCGGTTGGAGTGCCCTTCCAATCGGCGGCAGACCTTGAGGACTTCGGCCAACGCCCATCTGGCAGATGGGAGGGAGCTTTCAGGACATCAAACTTCCTCCTAAAGTCAGGCATTGACCGAGGCCTGCCGGCTCCGGGAATTTCATCAAGGGGACAATATGAAGGTCAGAGTGACAACCGCAGGATTTGCGGCTTGCCTGTTGCTGTGCCTGGCTCTCGCTCCTGCACATGCCCATGCCGCCGGGGCGGCAGACGACGCCCCGGCCACGTCCAACCTTCCTGCCAATCCGGGCGGAGGGGCGAAGGCGATGATGGAGACCATGGAGATCCCCAGCCATGGATCGATGATGAATGCCCTGGTCTACGTTGCCGCGGGAGCCGGACCGCACCCCGCCGTGATTCTGTTGCACGGTTTCCCGGGAAATGAGCGCAACCTCGATCTCGCGCAAGACATGCGGCGTGCTGGGTGGGACGTGCTCTATTTCAACTATCGTGGGTCGTGGGGTTCACCGGGAAGCTTCTCCTTCTCGCACGGCATCGACGACGTGGCGGCGGCCATCGCCTATCTCCGCAAGCCCGAAAACGCCAAGCGGCTGCGACTTGATCCGTCGAGAATCGTACTCGTGGGCCACAGCATGGGAGGCTTCATGGCTGTGCAGGGCGCTTCCGCGGATCCTGCCATCAGGGGCGTGGCGATGATCTCGGGCGCCGATCTGGCCGGCATGCTGGAGCAGATGCAGTCGCCTGGTTCGAAGGCTGGCGCCGTCAAGCGAATGAGCGCGTCATTGGCCGAGGAAGGCATGGCGCCGCTCAGCGGATGCACTCCCGATGGTTTGGCGCAGGAGGTGTCAGACCACGCGCCTGCTTGGCAATTCCGCTCCAAGGTCGGGGCCGTCAAGGACCGCCCCGTGTTCGTGGTGACCTCGGACGACGGACTGGCGCCCGTCGATGACGCCTTCGCCAGCGCGCTTCGCCAGGCGGGCGACACGCAGGTGACAACCCTTCACTTGCCGACCGACCACGCGTATTCCGACCAGCGGACGGAACTCTCTCATGCGGTACTGCAATGGCTTGAAACGATCAGGTAGTCGAGCGACCTTCGACAAACTGCGTCGCCGCCGGCTTGCTTGTGCTCGTGCGGCGATGCTGTGATTAACCGGCGAACCCAGTAGGCCAAGGTCGCCGTCAGAAGGGGTCCGGCAAAGATCAAGGTGGTTGTTATGTTGCAGTGACCAGGTTCGATCCGTCGTGGACAAGCGCTCTGTCCAGTTCCATCTTTGATGGTTAGACCTCCAAACATCTTCTTTGCGGTTGTCTGGCGCAGGGGGCGCCAAGCATGGCCAAGGCTGACAAAATCATCTCGGCAATTCTATTGACGCACGGTGCATGGGGATGTGCGTGGGCCGCCCACATCGGCGCCAGTTACGGCTATCCCCTGGGTTTCCTGATCCCCAACATGACGCTGGCTCTGGCCGGTGTCATCGCAGGTACCGGCTGCTTCCTGGGAAAACGGTGGGCGGCCAATTTGGGCCTCATCTTTTGGTCCATCCAGCTGTTTCAGATACTGACCCCCGCGTTCCGGTTTTCCTTCACGTTGGGTTTGAACGCCGTCGTTTCGGTGGGCTGGTTTGGCTTTGGCCAGATCGGACTGAACCTCTTCGCGCTGGCCATGCTCTGGTGGCTTGCAGCAAGAACGAGAGCCAGCGGGAGTTCGTTCTGTCGAGCTGAGGAAGTCGCGCGCATCTGATCTGCGAATCGTCGAAGACGTTCGCTTCCGACCCGGGGCGGACAGGTTCGATAACACCACCAAGGGGATGGCGATGGGAGTCTGCGAAGTTGGGCACAATCGTCTCAAGGGGCTGCATCTTGTTTTCGGGTTGTTCGCGGCACGGTGGGGGAAAAGCGCCGCCTTCATGCGCTTGTTCTGCTTGATCGGGAGTTTTCTTCTCGCCAATCAGGTATGGGCCGACGACTGCCAGTTGAGCAAGATCGGCAAGATGCGCGTTGACATGATGGGTCTGCGACCAACGACCCTTGTAAGAGTCAATGGAACCAATACCCGTTTCATTCTGGATACGGGAGCCTTCTACAACTTCATGTCCAGCGCCAACGCCGCCTCGATGGGGCTCGACCCTTTTCCTGCGCCCAAGGGCTTCAAGATGTCGGGTGTCGGCGGCGACGTAAACGTCAAACAAGCTTTCGTGAACCGATTCGCGATTCCAGGCATGCCAATTAAGAACGTGATCTTCCTCGTCGGAGGAAGTGATGCAGGCAACGCCCTGATTGGCGCCAACCTGCTCGAACAGGCAGATCTTGAGCTCGACCTCGCGCACGGTAGCGTGACCATGTTTGAGCCGATTCAGTGCGACAACACGCCGCTGGCCTACTGGGCCAAGGAATATAGCGTCGTCGACATCCTGCCATCCAGAAAAAACTCGTTCGATCGCAGAACGTTTCTAATTGTCCAGATCAACGGCACAAGGTTACGTGCGTTGCTTGATTCGGGAGCACCGGTCAGCGTCATGGCTCGCTTTGCCGCCGAGCGGGCCAAAGTTAACGTCATCACCCCGGGGAGTAAGGCTGTCGTCGGCACCGGGGTCGGCGCCAACTCCGTCAAGGAGTGGACGGTGAACGTCGATGCGTTCTCCATTGGTGCAGAAACCATCAATAACACGCAGATGCAGGTTATCGACGGTAGCATCGCCAATGGAGTCGACGTGCTCCTCGGCGCGGATTTCCTTCTTTCCCATCACGTATACATCGCCAACCGCCAGAAAAAAGTCTATTTCACCTATAACGGTGGACGCGTGTTTGCCAATGCTACGGCGGCCTCGAACAGCGACACACCCGATGGCGTGGCTGCAGACAATAACGACAAACCAAAGAATGCGGGTGACTACTATCTGGCGGGCCAAGCGCATCTGGCGCGCGGCGATATCGTCGCGGCAATAGACGATCTGGACGATGCCATACGCCTATCGCCCCATCAGTCCTCATTCTTCGTTGCCCGCGCAAGAGCGCATGTAGCCGATAAGCATCCAAATGCCGCACTCGACGATCTGGACATTGCCCTAAGCCTCGACCCAAAAAACGGCGACGCGCTGCTGACACGCGCCGAACTCCGCCTCTCCAGCAACGATCGCGCTGGCGCCGCATCTGATGTGGTGGCCCTCAGTAACATGTTGCCATCCGGCTCAATGCAGGCACAGGCGGTGGCCGATCTCGACATCAAACTCGGCCAGCCCATGGCAGCGCTTCCTCTGCTTGATGGCTGGATCGTCATGCATGAAAACGATGCCATGCTTGGCCATGTGCTGAGTGAGCGCTGCATGGCGCTTGGACTCAGTAACCAAATGCTCAACGACGCATTGCGTGACTGCAACGACGCGATTCGGCGAGACGGTAAGAAACCAGACTATCTAGAGAGCCTCGGTCTGGTGGAGTGGCGGTTGGGTCATTATTCGGAGTCCATCAAGGCCTACAAGCAGGCCGTGGATCAAGCACCCGACTCCGCATGGTCTCGCTATGGTCTTGGCCTGGCTGAAATTAGCTATGGTCGCCAGGACTCTGGCGTCGCCGATCTCAACGCCGCGCGCGCGCTTGATCCGCAAATCGACGAGCGCGCTGCCAAATATGGCATGAGTGCAGCCAGATAGAGGCATCAGGTCCACTATCGATAGCTGGGGCCCCCAATTGCAACCCAAAGTGGACCCTGGGAGGCGCGACTTTGGGGACAGGGTTCTCTAACAGGCTCGCGTCCGCTGGGGGCAGCCTGTGCACCAACCCAAGAGAAATCGATATGCAAGATTCCGGGAAAATCACCAAAGGCATCGATCACCTGGGTCTGACGGTCAGCGACATTGAGCTTTCCAGGCGCTTCTTCGTGGAGTGCCTCGGTTGGACCGTGGTTGGCGAAATGCCGGCGTATCCCGCGTTGTTTGTCTCGGACGGCTTCGCTCGATTGACCCTATGGCAGGTCGACAGGCAGGGCGGTTACGTCGCTTTCGACCGGCGCAAGAACGTGGGGCTTCATCACGTCGCACTGAAGGTATCCAGCGAGGCGGACCTCTGCAGGGTTTTCGCTCTCGCCTCCGCTTGGCCAGGTGTGTAGGTGGAGTTCGGGCCTGAACCCGTCGGCGAGGGTCAAAATAGGCATTGCATGCTTCGCGAGCCTGGCGGGGCGCGATTGGAGTTTCGCTTCACCCCCTCCTAGACGTGCAATTCCGGCGCGGCGGCCAGGGACCGTCGTCGATGGAACGCCCCATGCTCGCATCCGAATGGACGCGGGCATCCCGATAGTCTTTCGCCAACGCGGTTCCGCGGGCGTGGTTCGGCAGAAAGGAACGCTATTCGGCAGCTGGTGGTGTGAAGCCTAGTGGTCCTGCGATACGGTTCCAGGCATTGATGCTTGCGATGGCGATCGTCAAGGTCACTAGCTGTTCGTCGCTGAAAACCGTCGCCAACTCCTTCCTGGCGCTCTCGGTATGCGGCCGCCAAGTCGGATCGGTCAGCGCCTCGGTCCATGCAAGCGCGGCTCGCTCCTCTGCGCTCAAGCCATGTGCTTCACGCCATACCGCTACACGATCAAGCTTCACCTGAGGGACACCAGCCTCACGCGCCCAATTCAAATGAAGCTGGAGGCAAAAGGCGCAGCCATTGATCTGCGAGGCGCGCACTTTAATCAACTCAAGGAGGCCCTTGTCAATGGTCTTTCCCGCGGCATGGCTGACCGTCCGGAGAGCGGCCACGACGTCCGGAAAGGCTTTCGAAAACGAATCAAGATCGTGAATCATCGTTACTCCATGCGTTCTCAAGTCGCAGCAACAAGGCTATTTGATGTCGATGTCCTGTGGAGAGCCATGTTACAGATGGACGTGAAGAAACGTATGGTGAAACGGCGATTTGAAGTACTACAAGAATTCTATCGGTACCGATGCCTCAAGACCGAAGATGTTTCGCAAGGTGGTCCGAGATCCGCTGAAGTCTGAACTATGACGTCGCTCTTGCGCGTCAGCGCTCTACGTTGTCGTGGCGCGATGTTGCGCGCCACGACGAGGCGCCCATCAATGGGACGGGAGCGACTGGGTGGGCGTCGGGCGGCTTCCGGAGTGCTTCCCCAGGATCTTTAGATATGGATGCCTCCGGCGACTTCGATGCGCTGTGCATTGATCCAGCCCAGCTCGTCGGACAGCAGTGCGGCGATGACCGGGCCGACGTCCTCGGGCAGGCCGGCTCGACCGAGCGCCGTGTGGGAGGCAACCATCTTGTTGACCTCAGGATTGTCACGAACAACGCCACCGCTGAAGTCGGTGGCGATGGCGCCGGGCGCAATCACGTTGACCGTAATACGGCGAGGACCCAGCTCAAGCGCCATGTAGCGGGTCAGTGCTTCGACGGCCGCCTTCATTGACCCGTAGATGGCGCGGTTGTTCATGGCGAAACGCGCAAGGCCCGAGGAGATATTCACGATCCTGCCGCCATCGTTGATCAAGGGAAGCAGTTTCTGGCTCAACAGGAACGTGCCCTTGAAATGGACGTCGAACTGCGCGTCCAGCTCTTGCTCGGTTCCGTTGACGAAGCTCGCCGTGGAGGAAATGCCGGCGTTGTTCACCAGATAGTCGAAGCGTTCAGCACCCAGATCGCCAAGTGCGCTGCGCACCGAATCTGCGAAATCGTCAAACGTAGCGGCCTTGCCCACGTCCAGTTGAAGCGCCAGCCCGGGGGCGCCGGTCTGCGCGCAAAGCGCGACGACGGCGTCCGCCTCCACCCGATTCGAGTGGTAGGTGATGATCGACCGGACGCCGCGTCTGGCCAGCTGGAGGGCTGCGTTGCGGCCAATGCCGCGACTGCTGCCGGTGATGATGGCGATTTTTCCGGCAGATGGATGCGTGTTTGCGGTCATGTCGCTCTCCTGGGGATTGGTGGGCTCAATGGCTGGTGATGATCGGCACGCAGCAGGGTCGCGTGAATGCCGAAACAGCCCTCGTTCTTGCCTATTCCTACCCCAGGGACTAACGTGTACTGGATGACAGTGACGGATAAGCCCATGTCCGAAACCCTGGCCCAGGCGATTGCGCGATACGCCGATCGACAATCCACGGCGAGCCCGTACAGCACGGCCGTCGAGGGCCTGCATATCACTCGTGCGTACCAGCCCAACCCGCCCGTGCACCGGCTGATGCGCCCTGCGCTGTGCGTTGTGGCCCAAGGCGCCAAGTGGGCGACTTTCGGCGAGCACCGGCTCGACTACCGTGCAGGCCAGGCGCTCGTGGTGGGCGTTGATGCGCCGTCACTGGGGCGCGTTTTCGAGGCGAGTCCGGAAAAGCCCTGCCTCGCCGTCGTGCTCGAACTCGATCTGGCTGTGCTGCGCACGGTGCTTGAGCAGATGGAGTGCCCTCCCACCGCGGCCACCCATCTTGGCGGCGCCGTATTTGTCATCGATTGCAACGGCCCCTTGAACGACTGCCTGCTGCGCCTGGTTCAGTTGCTCGATCACCCGCAGGCGATTTCCTCGCTCCAACCGGCCATCATGCGCGAGATCGCTTACTGGCTCCTCGCCGGGCCCCATGGCGACCTGGTCGCGCGCATGGTGGTGGCGCAAGGACCCTCGGAGCGCGTGATGCGAGCCGTGCGGTACCTGCGTGAGCGCTTTGCCGAGGTGGTACGCATCGAAGAACTGGCCGACGTGGCGCGACTGAGCCCCACGGCATTTCACCGCCAATTCAAGGCGATGGTGTCGTTGTCGCCGCTTCAGTACCAGAAGCGCCTGCGTCTGCTCGAGGCGCGGCGACTCATGACATCACAAAGCGTCAGCGCCGAGGCAGCAGCCGATGCGGTCGGCTATATCAGCGCCTCCCAGTTCAGCCGCGAATACGCACGACTGTTTGGCATGCCACCGAAGCGCGACGCTCATATTCTGAGATCACGACTGACATCGATGGCAGTGGACGAATCGCAGCCAGAAGCCGAGCCGATCCTCACAAGGGAGGAAGTGGCCACTGCGAGACGGCGTGGGGAAAACGCCAGACTCGCCTGATGGCAATTCAACCGAAGGCCAAGTCACCACCGGCGCGACCGTATTGAGCCATGACGAACTTGTGCCGGGCTGCGTATGGCCGGGTCGTTTCGTTGATCACCGAAGAACTTCCATACGGCGCCTGATAAGGCTTTGGGTGGTACTCGCAGGACTAGGCGGACGCATCGCGAAACCAGCAGAGGACATACGCTGCTCAGGACTTTTCCGAGGCTCCCGATGCTCGGGGCAACACGGTCGATACAACTACTTTGGGAGTGCGCGACATGAAGTGCGTGATGATCTACGAGGCTGCGCCGGATGGCATCGCAAAAGCAGTCGAACTCGGTCCTGCGCACGCGGCGCGCTTGCGTGAATTCCATGCGCGCGGCGTGCTGTTGCTGGCCGGCCCGTATGCTGACCCCACCCACGGAGCGCTAGGCATCTTTACAAGCCGGGAAGCGGCGGAGGAGTTTGTTGAAGGCGACCCGTTCGTCACCGGCGGCGTGGTCGGCAATGTGACTTTGAAGGACTGGCGAGAAGTCCTGGCCTGACCTTGCCGGTCGTGCAAATGGCTTGTTGATGGCATCTCCACGAAGTTGCCTTCAACTGGATCGCCGGCTATCCGGAAACCGCCATTGGGTCGTCCAGGCGTGGGGCGGCCAGGGCGCAGCGCTGGTGATGAAGAGCTGCTGCCTTGCCTTGGCGTGAAAGCGGGATGAAGGCGGCTCGGGAGGGCGGACCTTCGGAGCCGCGGCGTCGATGCCAGCGTGCCCGCGAGGCCCTGTCATCCTGTTGTGGGCGCCAGGCGTTCCCAGACCTGCGTACACGGGGAACTCACAGCCCCTTTATTGTACTTGTTGCCCCTGACGCATCGTCGAAGGCTCGTCGCACACCGGGGGATTGGCGCCCATGGTCATGTGCCCAGGCAACTCGCTGACTGAAGCTGATCGCGGCAATCGCGGCGCTGGATGCCGCTATGCCATAGACGAGTCCGGGACCGATGCAATCCGTGCCGTCAGCGCGAGTCATGTCGCGCGAGCTGGCCTGTCGATTCGGACAGACGCCCGGTCGCTGCCGCGCTTCTCCGGATCGATTGCAAGGTCGACAGCGAATCGCGCCCCTGGTTTGGACGCCTTACCGTGAACCGGCGCGCCGACCGGCTCCTTGATGACGTATGCCTGAGCGCGCCGCCGCCCTCAGGCGCGTTCGCTGAAAGCCATGTAGCGCGTTCAACACGATCAGCTCTGAGGAATGACAATCGGCTGCTTGCCGTTCCGAGTCACACGTCGCAACGCAAAACCCCGTGGCGGCCACCTTCTCCATCACGGGGCCACGTCCCGAACACCTGCGGAACACGGCCATGAAACTGATATCCATCGTTGCGTTGAGCTTGCTTGCCGCGCTCGCGGGCTGCTCGACGCTCAGCATCAGCAACCAGTGGAAGGATCCCAACTGGCAAGGTCCTCCGGCCGCCGACGTGCTGGTCATCGGCATCGCCAGCAGCGACAGCACGCGACGCGTCTTCGAAGATACGTTCGTGGAGGCGCTGCAGCGGGCCGATGTGCACGCCACCGCCAGCTACACCCAGCTTGCGCCGAATGAAACCGAGGCGAGGGTCGACCAACTGATCAAGTCCAGTGGCGCAGAGGCGATTCTGGTGACGCGCGTGGTCAGCGTGCAACAGCGTGTCAACGTCACCCCCGGGACGCCAGTGCGTGGTCCCAACTGGGGCGGCCCCTGGGGTAGCCGAGCCTGGGGCGGTCCCGGCTGGCGTGGGCCGGGGCCCGGCGGCTTCTATACCTGGTATGGCAACGCCTGGAGAACGGCGCCACGGGTGACCGTGCGCGAGGAAGTGACGCTGGAAACCAGCGTATGGGACAGCCGCACCCAGGGCGTCGTGTGGATCGCGGCGACCACCACGACGGCGACCGACAATATCCCGAGGGTGACCCGAAACCTCGCCAATACGCTGATCCCGCGACTGAGGGCGGACGGCATCCTGCACTGACCGCACATCGTGGGCGCCCAAGATCGTGAATGTTGGGCGCTCGTCCCGGTGCGCCCGCGTCACCCTGTGAAGGACCGATGCCGGATGTGGGGTGACTGGGTGAATGGTCAAGCCATGGAGCGCCCACCGAGCCTTGGGCGAGCTTCGTCACAAATGCATGAATTCGCGCGTGTCGCCGTTGACGACATCGTGTTTGTGGTCCGCGCGCACTGCGAAAGCCAGGTGTGGCGTTCATCGAGAGGGCTACGGCGCCCTTGAATATCTCGTCCCGGCAGCGTGGACCAACTCACAGGATAACGTGGTCGCCAGGAAGCACGACGATGATTTGAACGTGAAATCACGACATGCGCCGGCATGCTCCTTGCCCTGATGGCCTAATCGAAAGTCTCGCCATCCGCGAATCATTGTGCGTAGGCGTGGGCGATATAATTTTTCGGCGCCATCCACATCCGAGGGAGCAGCTGCATGTACACGAAGACGTTGTATGCCGGCTGGGGCGACATGGACTTCAATTCGCATATGCGGAACACGGCCTATCTGGACAAGACAGCCGACGTGAGACAGATGTTTCTGATGGAACACGGCTTCCCCATGGAAGAATTCGTGCGCCTGAAGATCGGTCCGGTGGTGATGAAGGACGAGGTTGAGTACTTCAAGGAGATCGGCCTGCAGCAGCAGATCACGGTGACGTATGCCATAGCGGGTCACTCCGATGATGGCAGTCGCTTCCTGCTGCGGCACGAGATCTTTCGTCCCGACGGAAAGCTCAGTGCACGCGTCACCAGCGCGGGTGGATGGCTCGATCTCAACGAGCGCAAGCTCATCGCCCCACCAGCGGCGCTGCTGGCGGCCATGGAATCGCTTGAGAGGACGAGCGACTTCATGATTCTACCTTCGAGTGTGAAGCCACGCGCCTGATCATTCGATCGGGGCGCTGGCGCCTTCGGACTTGGGGCAGGTTTGTGCACGCGTCATTGCGACCGACACCTGTACCTAGATGCACAACCCAAAGCGCGTGTCCGTCGATGAATCCGCTGGATCAAAGGGTGGGCCCATGAAACGACTCTGGACAATCATCGGCGTGGAGGACGTGGCGGCCAGCTTTCGCTGGTACCAGGCGCTGCTTGGCCAGCCACCGACCGCTCCGGCCCATGACGACTTCGGGCAGATCCTCGACACGGATGGCACGGTTCTGCTCTGCCTGCACGAGTGGGGCGTTCATGAGCATCCGCCCTTGATGAGCCCAGCCGACGCCACGCCTGGCAATGGCCTGCTGCTGTTCTTCCGCGTGGACGATTTCGAGCGGGCCCTGACCACGGCGCGTACGCTTGTCGCCCGATTCGAAGAGGAGCCGCACAGGAATCCGAACACCGAGACCATGGAGTTCTCGCTGCGTGATCCTGATGGTTATTACGTCTCGATCAGCGCAGTCGACTAAGCTTGACCATGGAGTGGCGGAAAGCCAGGCGCGCAAACAGATGAACACCGAGCCGAAAAAACTCTTGCTGGAATCCACGCTGACCTGCCCGGCCTGTGGGCGCCAGAAGACCGAGACCATGCCGACGAACGCCTGCGTGTTCTTCTACGAGTGCACCGGTTGTGGCGAGTTGCTGAAGCCGAAACCCGGCGATTGCTGCGTGTTCTGTTCGTACGGCTCCGTGCCGTGTCCGCCGATCCAGCAGCAGGGCTCGTGCTGCAGCAAGTCGTGAGCTGCCTGCTTCAGGCCGCCTAACGGGTCAGCGAGCCTGGCGCCTCACGATAAGCCTCAGTGACGTGGCGCCTGCGCCGCGGCCGTGCTCGCGCCGGCGCCTGCCTTGGCGATCTGCTGGCAGCTGGCGCTGTATTCGCGCAGGTGGTTCTGCACGCCGGCAAGCGACAGCAGGAAGCCGTAGCGGACCGCGCCGCCACGGTCCGCGAGCCACGCGCCCATGGTGCGGGCGGACAGCAGCCGGTTGAGTTCGTCCACCGGCACCGGGTGGCTGAATACCAGCGACTGGTCGACCATGGAGACGTTGCCTGTCTCTTGCTGTGGCGTCGGCTGCTGGTCGATCTCGAAATAGGAGCGCGTGACGCGCGCGGCGATCTTGCGCGAGCGCTCGGTGCCGATCACGTACTGGGCCGTCAGCGTCATGCCTTCCGGACGGCACAGCAGCGTGATGCGGTGTTCGCCGTCGCGCGACATCTGGCTGAGCAGCAGCGAGGTCTCCGCAGCCATCGGCCGATAAGTCGCGGTCGTGGCGAGATAGCCATTGTTGGCCAGACCGGTGGCCAGCACGCGCTCGGAGTCGAGCCAGGCCACCTCTTCGCCCGGCGCCGTGGGCGGCGGCGCCAGCAGGTCGGCGCGAATGTCCATGTCCTTGAGATAGCTGGTCAGTTCCGTAGGCGTGACCGAACCGGGGCCCGTTGCCGCCGCCGCATCGTGCGGAGGCACGCCGAGCCGGTCGTTGCCTGAAGGCGCCCAGCGATAGAGGCCACCGAGATAGGCATAGGCGCAAGCGTTGGCGCATTGCGCTGCGCGCGGCATCGCCGGCATGCGCGAGGTGCGCCGCGGCACGCCCAGGTGCGTGCCCAGCGAGTAGGAACGGAACAGGCGACCCAGCGCGAGTCCCGCCGCCATGTCACCGCCGGGCGAATTGAGATAGATGTCAGAACCGCGGCGGATCTTGCCCGACTTCAGCAATGCGTCGAATCGGTTTGCCGCATCGGCATCAATGGGGCCGTACAAGTAGATCTGCGGCACCTTGGCCACGGCCAGCGTCGTGCTGTCATCGTTGACCTGGAACGCCATCGCGCCAGTGGCTTCGACTGGCGCGCCGCCAACGCCGGGAGCGGCGGGATCCGCTGCATACACCTGAGCGGCAAGTGTCATGCCACCAGCGGCCAGCAACCATGCGATCCGCAAGCGACGCGCGTTGCGTCCGTAACGGCAGACGCGACCGACGACTGATTGAATGACCTGCACCCGACTGGCCCTGCAACAAGGGTCGTCGAGTGTGCCTGCTTTGGGATATCGCGCAAGTGAAATCGCTGGTGCTCCGGATAGGTTCTGCTCATCTCCATGAACGAGTGGGTCGCCACGTCGTGCTGCACGTCACGCAAGAAGTTGCCTCGATGTGCGGACATGGGCGGACGTCCGCGCCAGTGTCCGCGGACTCATCGCCTGCCTGGGCATCGCAGGCGCAACTCCTTGATCCGCCGAGCTGCTGGCGCCTTTCGGAAGGTTGGCACGCCGCTTGCTCAAGGCATCGTGAGTCCGCGATGGCCTGCCGATGCAGGCGCCGGACACGCACTCGTGCCGCTGCCGGTCGCAGCGGCTGGACGGAAACCATCACATCGTTTGCTCAGGAGAGATGCCTTGACCACCTTCCGCACCACCTTGCTGTTCACGCTGGCCATGGCCACTGGTGTCGCCGCCCACCCGGCGTGTGCCGACGACGCAGCGGCGCAGGCCAAGCCGCAGACGATGACGCGCGAGCAGGTCACGCGCATCCTGGACAGCAACCGCCAGATCGTCACCACGCAGGGCATCGACGAGAAGGTGAAGCTGCACATCAACGGCATCGACCAGTGGATCTCGGTGCGCGGCAAGGATCGGCGCAACCCCATTCTGCTGTTTCTCCACGGTGGCCCGGCCTCGCCAGCACTACCGGAGGCGTACACCTTCCAGACCGCCTGGGAGGACTACTTCACCGTGGTGCAGTGGGATCAGCGCGGCGCCGGCAAGACGTATGGCGCCAACAGCGAGGAGGCCATGGCGCCGGGGATGAGCGTCGATGGCATGACCGACGACGCGGCCAAGCTGGTGCAGTACCTGTGCGAGCACTACGGCAAGCAGAAGATCTTCCTGCTGGGCCACTCGTGGGGTTCGATCCTCGGTGTGGAACTCGCGCAGCGTCACCCGGACTGGTTCTACGCGTACATCTCCACCGGCCAGGTGGTGAACGGTCGCCACAACGAAGAGGCGGGATACAACTTCGCATTGCGCCGCGCGCGCGAGGAAGGCAACCAGACCGCGATCCGCGAACTGGAAGCGATCGCGCCCTATCCCGGGAACCAGCTGACAATCGATCACGTCGGGGTGCGCAGCAAGTGGGAGATGTATTACGGCGGTCTCGCGTGGGGCCGAAAGGACTACCAGTTCGAGGACGATGCCGAGTCGCTGTCGCCCGACTACACCCACGAAGACCGGGTCGCGATGGGCAAGGGCAGCCTGTTCTCGCTCAACCACCTGCTGCCGGCGTTGCTGGCCACCGATTTCGACCACGTCACCAACTTCGGCTGCCCGGTGATCGTCTTCGTGGGCGCGCACGACTACACCACGCCGCACGAGTTGACCGAGGAGTGGTACTCGCACATCCACGCGCCGTCGAAGAAGCTGGTGTCCTTCGCCGATTCGGCGCACATGATGATGCAGGAGCAGCCGGGCCGCTTCCTCGTGCATCTGGTGACGGATGCGTTGCCGCTGGCGCAGCAGGTGGGGGATGCGGCGCCGGCGGAAATCGTGCGCTAGGGCCTGGGTGGATTTGCTGTCGGCCCTAAAGACACTGGATTCCAGCTTTCGCTGGAATGACGGCAGGCAAGTCGACGCGTCGACGCAAATCGGTCTCCGCGATCTACGCTCGTCATCCCAGCGAAAGCTGGGATCCAGTGCCTTACGGTGACGCCGAAGGGGCGCGAAGGATGCGTCGGGCTCCCTCAATCCGTCTGCAATTCCGCCACAAAGTCGTAGATGTCGCCGCGATACCACGAGGTGGTGAACTCCACCACGCGGCCATCGTCGAGGAAGCTGCGGCGTTCGATGTTGAGGCCGGCGCTGCCGGCTGGTACGTGCAGCAGTCGAGCCTGCTGCGCGCCAAGTGATACCGCGCGCAGTCGCTGCAACGCACGGCGTGGACGGCAGCCGAGGGTTTCCAGCACCTGGTACAGCGAGTCGTGCACCACCATCGGGTCCGGCAGGATGCTGGCCGGCACCACGCTGCGCTCGATCGCCAGCGGCTCTTCCTTGGCGTAGCGCACGCGGTGCAGGCGCGCCACCAGCACGCCCGGCGAGAGATTGAGCGCCATCGACTCCTCGGGCGTCACCTCGCCGATGCCGCGCTCGAAGAATTCCGACCGCGGATTGAGGCCGCGTGCGCGCAGGTCCTCGGTGAAGCTGGTCAGGCGGGACATCGGCTTGATGATGCGCTCGGCCACGAAGGTGCCCGCGCCATGGCGCTGGTTGAGCAGGCCCTCTTCCACCAGGCCGGCGATCGCCTTGCGCACCGTCACCCGGGACAGCTGCAGCAGGCGCGAAAGGTCGCGTTCGCTGGGCAGGGCCTGCCCCGGCTCGATATCCCGGTGTTCGACCACGTTGCGGATGGCCCGGCGCAGGCGCAGGTAGGCCAGAGGCTGGCTGGCGGCCGGGTCCCGGCTGAGCCGGCGGTATTCATTGACGAGGGCGGTTTCCATGCCTCAACGATACCAATGACCATACCAGTATGGCAATCGGTTGTTACGGCGAGCCTTTGCGGTCGTACCAATTTTGGGGTCGAGCCGTTGTGCTGACTGGCTAAAAATATTGGATCGAGGGAACTGGTTTTGTCTGGTATGTCACTGGTACGATCGACCGGCATCGCACGTGGTATGCATGCCACGTACCGCTCTCCGCATCGCCTCGAGGTGACTGAAGTGACTGCTTCTCCCCAACCGGTCGACGCTTTCGACCTGGTGATTTTCGGCGGAACCGGCGACCTCGCCGTTCGCAAACTGCTGCCTGCGCTGTACCACCGCTACGTGGACGGACAGATCCCCGATGTCAGCCGCATCGTCGGCATCGCCCGCGAGGCGACGGACGACGAGGGCTACCGCGCCACCATCCGCAAGGCCCTGCAGAACAACGGCGGCCAGCCGGGCAAGATCGATGACTTCCTGCGACTGGTGCACTACCGCTCGCTCGATGCGCGCAAGGACGACGGCTGGGACGCGTTCGCCGCGCTGATCGGCGAGCAGCCGGACCACGTGCGGGTGTTCTATCTCTCCACCTCGCCGGAGCTGTTCGTCGACATCTGCAAGCGCCTGGGCGGCTACGGCCTCAACAAGGGCAAGGCGCGCGTGGTGCTGGAAAAGCCCATCGGCCGCGACCTCGCCAGCGCCAACCAGATCAACGATGCGGTTGGCCAGGTGTTCGACGAATCGCAGACCTTCCGCATCGACCACTACCTTGGCAAGGAGACGGTGCAGAACCTGCTCGCCTTGCGCTTCGGCAATGTGCTGTTCGAGCCGCTGTGGAATGCCTCGCACATCGACCACGTGCAGATCACCGTGGCCGAAACGTTGGGCGTCGGCCAGCGCGCGGGCTATTACGACCATGCCGGCGCGCTGCGCGACATGGTGCAGAACCACATGCTGCAGCTGCTGTGCATGGTGGCGATGGAGCCGCCCTCCTCGCTCGCGCCCGATGCGGTGCGCGACGAGAAGCTCAAGGTGCTGCGTTCGCTCCAGCCGATCGATGAAAGCAACGCCGCGCAGCTCACCGTGCGTGGCCAGTACCGCGCCGGCGCCGCCGAAGGGCAGGCCGTGCCGGGTTACCTGGACGAGCTGAAGGATCACAAGTCGAACACCGAGACCTTCACGGCGCTGAAGGTCGAGATCGCCAACTGGCGCTGGGCCGGCGTGCCGTTCTACCTGCGCACCGGCAAGCGCCTGCCCGAGCGCGTGTCCGAGATCGTGGTGGTGTTCAAGCAGGTGCCGCACTCGATCTTCGCCGCTTCGGCGGGCCAGCTCGCGCAGAACCGCCTGGTGCTGCGCCTGCAGCCGGGTGAAAACATCAAGCTGTGGGTCACCATCAAGGATCCGGGCCCGGGCGGCCTGCGCCTGCGCCACGTGTCGCTGGACATGAGCTTTGCCGAGGCTTTCGGCGTGCAGCAGCCCGACGCTTACGAGCGCCTGTTGCTCGACGTGGTGCGCGGCAACCCGACGCTGTTCATGCGACGCGACGAAGTGGAAGCGGCATGGCAGTGGGCCGACCCCATCCTCGGAGCCTGGGCCAACAGCGGCGAGGCGCCGCGTCCCTACGGCGCAGGCACCTGGGGACCGACCGCGGCGGTGGCGCTGATCGAGCGCGACGGCCGCACCTGGAACGAGGACAGTGAGTAAGCAACGGTTCGGCTTGATCCACGGCGATGCACGGGTGCTTCACCTGTGCATCGCGGGGGCCTGCCTAGACTCGATGACCTCCCCGCTTCTGCCGACGCGCGTGTGTGTGCCGCGCGAGCCGACATCCCACCCGCCATGCCCGACAAACTGAACGTGACCACCCATAGTTTCACCGACGGCCAGGCGCTGGCCGTGGCGCTGGCCGAACGGGTCGCCGAGCTCCTTCGCGAAAGCATCGCCGAACGCGGGCGGGGGCTGCTCGCCGTGTCCGGCGGCAGCACGCCGCGTCATTTCTTCGAACGCCTGTCGCGCCAGTCGCTGGACTGGGCCAAGGTCCAGATCACCCTGGTCGATGAGCGCTGGGTGCCCGAGAGCCATGAGCGTTCCAACGCCGCCCTGGTGAAGTCGCTGCTGCTCCAGCACGAGGCCTCCGCCGCGCAATTCGTGCCGCTGTACGCCGACGCGCCCACGCCGGAAGCCGGACTCGCCGCGGTGCGTGCGCGCATGGCGTCGCTCGGTATGCCGTTCGACGCCGTGGTGCTGGGCATGGGCAACGACGGTCACACGGCCTCGTTCTTTCCCGGCGGTGATCGCCTGCCGGAGGCGCTGGATCCGCACAATCCGGTGCGCGTGCTGCCAATGCGCGCGCCCGGTGCGGGCGAGCCGCGCATCACGTTCACGCTGTCCACCCTGCTCGACACGCGCGCGCTGTTCCTGCACATCGAGGGCGAGGCCAAGCGCCAGTTGCTGGCCGACGCTCGCCTGGGCCTGGACGCGGCGGCGAATTTCCCCGTGCGCGCGGTGCTGACCCAGCAGCGCGTACCGGTGGCGGTCTACTGGAGTCCTTGAGGCGACGGCCCCACCTGATTGATTGGCGCGCACGCATGCGCGCCACCCGACTTTGCGGAGTTCCAACATGAGTGTGCTTCACCCCGTCATTGCCGAAGTCACCGAACGCCTGCGCGAGCGCAGCCGCGATTCACGCGCGGACTACCTGCGTCGCATCGATGGGGCGCGTGGCGCCGGTGTGCATCGCGAGCGCCTGTCCTGCGGCAACCTCGCCCACGGTTTCGCTGCCTGTGGTTCTACCGACAAGGAGCGCCTGCGCGAAGGCCATGCGCCGAACCTCGGCATCATCAACGCCTACAACGACATGCTCTCGGCCCACCAGCCGTACGAGCGCTATCCCGAGCTGATCCGCAACGTGGCGCGCGAAGCGGGCATCACCGCGCAGATGGCCGGCGGTGTTCCTGCGATGTGCGACGGCATCACCCAAGGCCGCGCCGGCATGGAGCTTTCGCTGTTCTCGCGCGACCTGATCGCCATGGCCACGGCGGTGTCGCTGTCGCATGACATGTTCGATGGCGCCCTGTACCTCGGCATCTGCGACAAGATCGTGCCGGGCCTGCTGATCGGTGCGCTCAGCTTCGGCCACCTGCCCGGCATCTTCGTGCCCAGCGGCCCGATGCCCAGCGGCATCAGCAACGAGCAGAAGTCCAAGGTGCGCCAGGCGTTCGCCGAGGGCAAGGCGACCAAGGCCGAGCTGCTGGAAGCCGAAGCCGCCGCGTACCACGCGCCGGGCACCTGCACCTTCTACGGCACCGCCAATTCCAATCAGATGCTGATGGAGATCATGGGCCTGCACCTGCCGGGCGCAAGCTTCGTCGCGCCGGATACGCCGCTGCGAGATGCGCTGACGCGCGAGGCCGTGCATCGCGTGGCCGAGCTGAGCGCGCCGGGTTCCTCGCATCTGCCGTTGGGCTACATCATCGACGAGAAGGCCATCGTCAACGGTGTCATCGGCCTTCACGCCACCGGCGGTTCCACCAATCACCTCCTGCATCTGGTCGCCATTGCGCGCGCCGCGGGTATCGAGCTGCGCTGGGATGACTTCGACGCGTTGTCGTCGGTGGTCCCGCTGCTGGCGCGCGTGTACCCGAACGGCTACGCCGACGTGAACCAGTTCCACGAGGCCGGCGGCATGGGCTTCCTCATCGACCAGCTGCTTGCGCACGGCCTGATGCACGCCGACGTGCGCACGGTGTTCGGCACCGGCATGGACGGCTATACGCAGATTCCGACCCTGGACGAGCAGGGCCAGCTCGCGTGGAAGCCGGTGGCGAAGGAGAGCGGCAATCGCGGCGTGCTGCGCAGCGCGGACGAGCCGTTCCGCGCCGACGGCGGTCTGCGCATGCTCAGCGGCAACATCGGTCGCGCCGTGATCAAGGTTTCCTCGGTACCCGACGATCGCCTGGTGATCGAAGCGCCGGCCATCGTGTTCAACGACCAGGATGACGTGCGCAAGGCGTTCGAGCGCGGCGAACTCAACCGCGACTTCGTCGCCGTGGTGCGCTTCCAGGGTCCGCAGGCGATCGGCATGCCGGAGCTGCACAAGCTCACCCCGACGCTGTCGGTGTTGCAGGATCGCGGCCACCGCATCGCGCTGCTCACCGATGGCCGCATGTCCGGCGCGTCCGGCCGCGTGCCGGCGGCGATCCACGTGACGCCCGAAGCGCAGGACAACGGCGCCATCGCGCGCATCCGCGACGGTGACATGGTGCGCCTGGACGCGGTGCACGGTCGCGTGGATGTCCTGGTCGACGCCGCCGAATTCGCCGCGCGCGTGCCGGCCACCGCCGACCTTTCCAACCACCAGTTCGGCATGGGCCGCGACCTGTTCGGCCTGTTCCGTCGCAACGCCACCACCGCCGATATGGGCGCGGGCGTGCTCTGAAACATGTTTAGCGCGGCCTCCGGACATCACTGCTACCCGCGCGTCATTCCTGCGTACGCAGGAATCCGGGGCCTCTGATGTCCGAGAAGCAACGTCGCCGTGCCTCGGTGCAGTCCCTTATCGGGTTGCTCCGCGACAACAGCACGGTTGCAGGTCGCTGACTCCACCTCGCATCCACGGAACGCCATGAGCATCGAACAGAAGCAACAGCAGATCGCCGCCACCCTGCGCCTGGCGCCCGTGGTGCCGGTGGTGATCATCGAAGACGCACGCGCCGCTGTGCCGATGGCGCGAGCGCTGGTCGCCGGCGGCACGCCGGCCATTGAAGTCACGCTGCGCACGCCGGCGGCGCTCGACGCGATCAAGGCCATCGCCGAGGACGTGGAAGGCGCGGTGGTCGGCGTGGGCACCGTGCTCAGCGCCAAGGATCTGCGCGCCGCCTTCAAGGCCGGCGCCCGCTTTGCAGTGTCGCCCGGCGTATCGCCTGGCCTGCTGGACGCCGCGGACGACAGCGAGCTGCCGCTGCTGCCCGGCACCGCCACCGCGAGCGAAGTGATGACGCTGCTCGAACGCGGCTATCGCCACGTGAAGTTTTTCCCCGCCGTGCCCGCCGGTGGCCACAAGCTGATCGGCGCGTGGGCGAGTCCGTTGCCGCAGATGAAGTTCTGCCCGACCGGTGGCATCACCCTCGCCAGCGCAACCGACTTCCTCTCGTTGCCGAACGTAGTGTGCGTGGGTGGTTCCTGGCTGACGCCGGCCGACAAGCTGCGCAGCGGCGACTGGGCCGGCATCGAGCAGCTCGCGCGCGAAGCCGCCGCGCTGCGCTGATCCTGTTCCACCGCGATGCGCGGCGCGTGGGTTCACGCGTCGCGCATCGACGCGTCTACCTGTGACGCCATCGCAGCGGGCAGCCTTCGCTGCATTTCCTTGCGCGACGCTTGCGCGACGCTTGCGCGTTCGATCGCATGCTTGCGACGCAAGAACTTTCTCGCTCCATATCGCGCCAGATTCACTGCAAGCCGACGGTTGCAGGTCTAGCCTCGCGCCGCCAAACGGCGCACGGGGGAGCGTGTCGCCAGCTCCCCTTTCGACTGATTTCTCGGTCACTGTCTACATCGAGGAGAGTCCTCCCATGACTAGTACAGCTTTGACTGGAACAGCTGCACGAAATGGAGTTCGTGGATCGCTGCGGAAAGTCCGCGGCCTGTCGTTCGCCATCGCGATGGCGTTTCTCGCCACCGGCACGGCGCAGGCTGCCGAGGTGTTGACGCATCATGTGCGTGACGCGGTGAGCGCCAACACGGCCGCGCGAGTCGGCAGCCTGCCCGCCAATCAGGTGATGCGACTCGATGTCGTGCTGCCCGTGCGCGACCGCGCCGGACTGGACGCTTTCGTCGCCGAGGTCACCAACCCCGCGAGTCCCTCCTATCGCCAATACCTCACGCCCGAGCAGTTCACCGCGCGGTTCGGCCCGACGCAGGCCGACTACGACGCAGTGGTGAGCTATCTCGCGGGCTTCGGCCTGCGCGTGGTCGGCGGCAGTCGCGACGGCATGGACGTGCAGGTGTCCGGTCCGGTATCGGCGGTCGAGAAGGCGTTCAACGTGAAGATGCGCACCTACCAGCATCCGACCGAGAATCGCGTGTTCTTCAGCCCTGACCGCGAACCCACGACGGCGCTGGCGACTCCGTTGTGGCACGTGTCGGGGCTGGACAACTATTCGCTGCCGCACCCGCTGTACGTGAAGAAGAGCGACTACGCCAAGGCCAATGGCATCAACCCCGAGGCCGTCGTACCGCACGCCACCACGGGCTCCGGTCCGTCCGCGTCGTTCCTCGGCAGTGACATGCGCGCGGCCTACTACGGCGGCACCGCACTGACCGGCGCCGGCCAGAACCTGGGCCTGTTCGAGTACGAAGGCACCGATCTGGCTGACCTCACCACCTATTTCAAGAACGTCAACCAGACCAACAGCGTACCGGTCTCGGTGCTGTCGACCGATGGCACCAGCACCTCCTGCCTGTACAAGAGCGGTTGCGACGACACCGAGCAGACGCTCGACATGACCCAGGCGCTGGGCATGGCGCCGGGGCTGAGCAGCCTGGTGATGTACGTCGGGTCGACTGACACCGCGATCATCAGCGCGATGACCACGCACAGCCCGCTGCCGACCACCATCGGCTGCTCGTGGGGCTGGACGCCGGCGGATCCGTCCACGCTTGATCCCTACTTCGAGAAGATGGCCGCGCAAGGCCAGACCTTCTTCGCGGCGTCCGGCGACAGCTCCACCTGGTCGCGGCGCAACGAAGCCTGGCCGGCCGACGATGCCTATGTGATCTCGGTGGGCGGCACCGACCTGGTCACCGCCAGCGCGGCCGGCGCATGGAAGTCGGAAACCGCTTGGGTCGACAGCGGCGGCGGCATTTCGCCGGACAAGATCGCCATTCCGTCCTGGCAGAAGCTGTCGGGCGTGATCAACACCAGCAACAAGGGCTCGACCACGCTACGCAACGGCCCCGACGTCTCGGCCAATGCCAACTTCACCTTCTACACCTGCGCCGACCAGACCAGCTGCCTGGCCAACGAATACGGCGGCACCAGCTTCGCCGCGCCGATGTGGGCGGGTTTCATCGCCCTGGTCAACCAGCAGATCGTGGCCAACGGTGGAACGCGCGTGGGCAACTTCAACGCGACGATCTACCCGCAGAACATCACCAGCACGTATGCAACCGACTTCCACGACATCACCAGTGGCAAGTCGGGCAGTTACTCGGCGGTCACCGGCTATGACCTGGTCACCGGCTGGGGCAGCCCGAAGGCGGGTCTGATCACCACCTTGCAGCAGTAAGCGCTACATCCTGGGGACGGGGCCCGGCGGGCCCCGTCCCCAGCAGACTCATTCGTGCGGCAGCGTGGTGTCGACGCAGCGCTCCACTTCCTGGAAATACCAGCTGTCGTCTTCGTCGAAGTTCGAATAGTAGGTGGCCACCGTGCGGGCGCTCACCGGCTTGATGTCGACCAGCGCCACCGCCGGGCCGTCCTCGGTCTGGTGAATCTCGATGCTGGTGCCTGTGTATTCCTGGTACGACACCAGGTGCACCGGCTTGCTGCCCCATGCGCCGGAGATGCACGAGGCGATGTCGCCGACGCTGCCGCTGCCTTCGTAGGCGGCGGTGGGCTTGGAGTTGCGCAGGCTGCCCACGCTCGAGCAGCCGGCCATCAGCGTCGCCACCATCGCAAGGACCACAATTCGTTTCATCGTTTGGCTTCCATGAAGTCGGGGTACAGGCTCGCGCCCAGGGTACGGCCGCGCCAGGCGGGCGCACACCTGAACGGGAAACGTTCGAGGCGTCCTGCGCGCTGACGCAACCGTAACGACGCAAGGTGTTGAATTCGGCAGATACACGGAGGGCAATCCATGAACAAGCGCATCGGCAGCTTAACCACCATCGGCGCAACCATCGCGCTCAGCCTCGCGTGCGGTCCCGGCAGCGCGCAAGACCTGGGCAAGCTTGGCAGCATGATCCCCGGCGGCGGTTCCATGACCTCGGGCAGCATGGGCAACGTGGCGGGCCTGCTGGAATACTGCATGAAGAACAATTTCCTCGGCGGTGACTCCGGAGCATCCGGCATCAAGGACCAGCTGATGGGCAAGCTGGGCGGCGGTGGCACGAGCACCGGCACGGTGAAGAGCGGCCAGAGTTCGGACCCGAGCCAGATGTTCAATGAGCTCACTGGCAGCGCCAAGCACAAGTCCACCACCAGCAGCGGCGGTAGCGCCACCAGCGACCCAAGCTACCTCAGCGGCGCCAAGGGCATCCTGCAGGGCAGCAACGGCCAGAGCATGGACCTCAATACGCTCGGCGGTGGTTCCAGCGACCTGAAGTCGCAGCTCACCACCAAGGTGTGCGACACCGTGCTGAAGCAGGGCAAGTCGTTCCTGCACATGTAGCCGCGCGAGCCGTTCCCGTGGGAGCGCGCGTTGTGCGTTCCCACGGGAAGCACTGAGCTACGGGTGGCGGCGCAGCCGAACCTCGTCGTAGGCGACGTAGACGCCGGCCGCAAGCACCATCAAGGCCAGCAGGTACCAGGTGATCAGGTAGCTGAGGTGGTTGTTGGGAAAAGCGATCACCGTCAGCCCGCCTTGCGGCCAGGCGGGCTTGCCTGCGTCCAGCGTGCCTGGCGCGGCGTCCTCGTCCACGAAGTAAGGCGCGACGCGGCTGAGCCCGCGTGCGGCGGCGATGGCCGGAACGTCGCGGGTGTACCAGCTGTTGCGGGCAGGGTCGTTGTGACGAAACATGCCCGACGGTTCGCTCATGCGCAGCAGGCCGGTCAGCGTGGTCTCGCCGTCCGGTTGCGTCGCGCACTGCCCCTTGATGCCGCACCAGTCCGCCGGCACGAAGCCGCGGTTGACCAGCACGACGCTGCCATCGGCCTGCTGCAGCGGCGTGATCACCCAGTAGCCACTGCCCAGATCGGTCGCCGCCCACACCAGCGTCTGGCGATCATGCAGGAACGTGCCGTGCAGGCGCACGTGCCGGTATTCGGACGATGGCGCGGTGACATCGCTCCATGCCGATGGGCCGGGCGCATCCTCGGGAGCCGCGTGCACGCGTTGGTCTACGCGGGCGATCAGGTCACGCTTCCAGGCCAGCCGGTGTACTTGCCACGTGCCGAGGGCGATGAAGCCGGCGAACAGGCCCAGCCCCAGCAGGGCAAACAGGGTCAGGGCGACAGGGCCGCGCGGCAGGCGGCCCGTTTCTTCGGTGGAGCGCATGGATGACTCGCGGCGGGGAACGTGCGGTGGGTTCGTGGCGCCGTCACGGCAGGTTGGCCGGATTCATCAGGGGCATCATGTTGTCGTTGAGGTGATACATGATCCAGATGGATCCGCTGAGCGTGATCAGCACCAGCACGATGGTAAACACCAACGCCAGCATGTTCCAGCCGCCCTCGGATTTCGTGTTCATGTGCAGGAAGTAGATCATGTGCACCACGATCTGCACTGCGGCCAGGCCCAGGATCACCACCGCCGCCGAACTGGACTTCTCGAACACCTTCGCCATCACCACCCAGAACGGGATGATGGTGAGGATCACCGCCAGTACGAAGCCGGTCATGTAGCCACCGAAGGTGGCGTGGATGCCCAGGTCGTCGTGGCCGTGGGCGTCGTCGTGCCCGTGCTGCGTGTCGTCATGCGCGCTCATGGCAGCACTCCCATCAGATAGACGAAGCTGAAAACGCCGACCCACACCACGTCGAGGAAGTGCCAGAACATCGACAGGCACATCAGGCGCCGCTTGTTGGCGGTGATCAGCCCCTTCTTCAGCACCTGGATGATCAGCACGATCATCCACAGGATGCCCGTGGTGACATGCAGGCCGTGGGTGCCGACCAGGGTGAAGAACGAGGACAGGAACGCGCTGCGCTGCGGTCCGGCCCCGATCGAAATCAGATGCGCGAATTCGCGCAGCTCGATGGTGAGAAAGCCCAGGCCAAGCAGCCCGGTGACCACCAGCCAGCCCAGCATGGGGCTCTGGCGATCGCGCTGCATCTCCAGCACGGCGAAGCCATAGGTGATGGAGGACAGCAGCAGCAAGGCGGTGTTGAGCGCCACCGTGGGAATCTCCAGCACTTCCGCTGCGGTGGGGCCGCCGGCGAACTGCCGCCCTAGCACGCCATAGGCGGCGAACAGGCAGGCGAAGACGAGGCAGTCGCTCATCAGGTAGACCCAGAAGCCCAGCAGCGTGCCATTGGGCGGATGGGTCTCGCTGGTGACGTGGAATTCCAGCGGCTGCGTCGGCGCGCCGGCCATGGGAAGCATGGTGGATATCTCAGACATGGCGTGCCAGCAGCTCCGTACGGGATGCCTCGACGCGGCGCACTTCGTCCGCCGACAGGTAGTAGTCGCGGTGGTAGTTGAACGTATGTGCGATGGCTGTCAGCAGCAGCGCCGCGAACGACACGGCGGCGAGCAGCCACATGTACCAGATCATGGCGAAGCCGAACACGAAGCTCAGGCCGGCGAGGATGATGCCGGCACCGGTGTTGCTCGGCATGTGGATCGGCACGAAGCCGTCGAGCGGACGCTGGTAGCGATGCTTCTTCATCATCCACCACGCGTCGTGGTCATGCACCAGCGGGGTGAATGCGAAGTTGTACTTGGGCGGCGGCGAGGAGGTCGACCATTCCAGCGTGCGGCCGTTCCAGGGGTCGCCGGTGACGTCGCGCAGGGCCTCGCGGTTCTTGAAGCTCACCGCGAACTGCATGATCTGGCTGCCGATGCCGAGCAGGATCAGGAACGCGCCGAATGCCGCCGCCACGAACCAGATCTGCAGGGCCGGATCGTTGAAGTGGCTGAGGCGCCGCGTGACACCCATCAGGCCCAGCATGTACAGCGGCATGAAGGCGAAATAGAAGCCGACCACCCAGAACCAGAACGCGCACTTGCCCCAGAACGGCTCCAGCCGGAAGCCGAACGCCTTGGGAAACCAGTAGTAGATGCCGGCGAACAGCCCGAACACCACGCCGCCGATGATCACGTTGTGGAAGTGCGCGATCAGGAACAGGCTGTTGTGCAGCGAGAAGTCAGCCGGCGGCACCGCCAGCAGCACGCCGGTCATGCCGCCAATCACGAAGGTGACCATGAAGGCCACCGTCCACATCATCGGCACCTCGAACTCCACCCGGCCGCGGTACATGGTGAACAGCCAGTTGAAGATCTTCGCCCCCGTGGGGATCGAGATGATCATGGTGGTGATGCCGAAGAACGAATTGACGCTGGCGCCCGAGCCCATGGTGAAAAAGTGGTGCAGCCACACCAGGTAGGACAGCACGGTGATCACCACGCTGGCGTACACCATCGAGGTATAGCCGAACAGCGGCTTGCGGCTGAAGGTGGCGGTCACCTCCGAGAAGATGCCGAACACCGGCAGAACCAGGATGTAGACCTCCGGATGGCCCCAGATCCAGATCAGGTTCACGTACATCATGGCGTTGCCGCCAAGCTCGGTGGTGAAGAAGTTGGTGCCCGCGTAGCGGTCCAGCGCCAGCAGCGCCAGCGCCGCGGTCAGCACAGGAAAGGCCGCCACGATCAGCACGTTCGTGCACAGCGCCGTCCAGGTGAACACCGGCATGCGCATCAGCGTCATGCCCGGCGCCCGCATCTTCACGATGGTGACCAGCAGGTTGATGCCCGATAACAAGGTGCCGACGCCGGCGATCTGCAAGGCCCAGATGTAGTAGTCCACGCCCGCGTCAGGGCTGGAGACGATGTCAGACAGCGGCGGATAGGCCAGCCAGCCGGTGCGTGCGAATTCGCCGATGAACAGTGACGCCATGACCAAGAGCGCGCCAGCCACGGTCATCCAGAAGCTGAAGTTGTTGAGGAAGGGAAACGCCACGTCGCGTGCGCCGATCTGCAGCGGCATCACGAAGTTCATCATGCCTGTCACCATCGGCATGGCGACGAAGAAGATCATGATCACGCCGTGCGCGGTGAAAATCTGGTCGTAGTGCTCCGGCGGCAGATAGCCCATGTTGTCGCCGAAGGAGATCGCCTGCTGGGCGCGCATCATCACGGCGTCGGCAAAACCGCGCAGCAACATCACGAAGCCGAGGATCATGTACATGATGCCGATGCGCTTGTGGTCGATGCTGGTGAACCACTCGCGCCACAGGTAGCCCCACAGCTTGAAGTAGGTGAGCGCGCCGACCAGGACGAGTCCGCCCAGCGCCACCACCGCAAAGGTGCCCAGCACGATCGGCACGTGCAGCGGCAGCGCCTCCAGCGTGAGGCGACCGAAGATCAGCTTGGTGAGGTCGGGATGGGCAAGCATCGTGGACACCGCCTGTCGCTAGGTCAGTCCGAAGAAGAATTGTGGCGCGGCATGCCGGCCATGCCGGTGGCGGCGCCGTCGGCATTCACGTTGTCGGACGCAGCGCCCTCGGCCTTGGGTGGCCGCATCTGCATGCGGCTCATGCACGAGGGGTTCTCCGGTTGCACGCAGTGGGTGAGGATGGCCTGGTAGAGCCCCGGCGCCACGGTGGCGAAGAACTGCACCGGCGCGTTCGCGCTGGGCTCGGCGAGCTTCACGTAGGCCTCACGGCTGAGGTCCCCGCCATTGGCCTTGGCCTGCGCCACCCATTGCTCGAAGCCGTCCTCGCTCAGGCCATGGAAGCTGAAGTACATGCCGGAGAATCCAATGCCGCTGTAGTTGGCGGAGAAGCCCTTGTACTCGCCGGGGTGGTTGATCACCGCCTGCAGCACGGTCTCCATGTTGGGCATGGCGTAGATCTGGCCGGCCATCGCAGGGATGAAGAACGAGTTCATCACCGATGTCGCCGTAATCTTGAACTGCAACGGCCGGTCGACAGGCGCGGCCAGCTCGTTCACGGTGGCAATGCCCTGCTCGGGGTATATGAACAACCACTTCCAGTCGAGCGCAACCACGTTGATGACCAGTGGGCGCGCATCGGCGGGAACCGCTCGGTGGGCATCGAGGCGGTCGAGCGGACGGTACGGGTCGAGCTTGTGCGTGCTGACCCAGGTAATCGCGCCGAGTGCGATGATGATCAACAGCGGCGCGGACCAGATCAGCAGCTCGAGGATGGTGGAGTGATCCCATTCGGGATCGTAGGTAGCCTTCTTGTTGGAGGCGCGGAAGTGCCAGGCGAAACCAAGCGTCAGTGCGATCACCGGGACGATGATCAGCAGCATCAGTACTGTCGAGGTGAGGATCAGGTCGCGTTGTTGCTTGGCCAGGTCGCCGGAGGGCGACATCAGTACGGTCTGGCAGCCCGCGAGCAGGAAGCCGGCAGATAACAGCAGCAGTCCACGGAAAGCCTTCATAGACATGACCGACGGCGCAACCGATGTTCTGGATGGTGGAAAACGGTACGCCGATCGGCGCGCGACAGGAATCGGGCAGAAGGTCCCATAACGCGTGAGGCGTGGCGAAGCCAGATGATGGCCGCGTCATCCTCCCTCTTTCCGAGTAACGGCTATGTCAAGCACGTTCCCCGAGCACGGCAGGCCAGGCGTCACGCCAGAGGAGATCAGTCGGCTGCATGCCCACGCGCGCGTCGCTCCTGGCGAGATCGCCGTGGGTGTCGTGATTGGTCGCACGTCCGAATACTTCGACTTCTTCGTGTTCGGCATCTCCTGCGTGCTGGTGTTTCCTTCGCTGCTGTTTCCGAACGCCAGCCCGCTCGACGGCATGTTGTATGCCTTCACGATCTTTTCACTGGCCTTCATCGCCCGTCCATTCGGCACCGCGCTGTTCATGCGCATCCAGCGGCGCTGGAGCCGAGGCACCAAGCTCACCATCGCGCTGTTCCTGCTCGGCACCGCCACGGCGGGCATGGCCTTCCTGCCGCCGTACAAGGACATCGGCACGTGGTCGATCGGCCTGCTCGTGCTGTTCCGCATCCTGCAGGGCATCGCCTTGGGCGGATCATGGGACGGCCTGCCTTCGCTGCTGGCGCTCAATACGCCGCCGGCGCGTCGCGGCTGGTACGCCATGCTGGGCCAGTTGAGCGCTCCGATCGGCTTCATGGTGGCCGGCGGCCTGTTCCTCTTCCTGCACTCCGAGCTGGACGAGGAAGATTTCATCGACTGGGGCTGGCGCTATCCGTTCTTCGTGGCCTTCGCCATCAACGTGGTGGCGCTGTTCGCGCGCCTGCGCCTGGTGGTGACCGAGGAATACACGCTGGCGATGGAAGAGCGCGAGCTCGAGCCGATCGGCATGGTCGAGCTGCTGCGCACGCAGGGCGGCAACATCTTCATTGGCGCCTTCGCCGCACTGGCCAGTTACGCGCTGTTCCATCTGGTGACGATCTTCCCGCTGTCGTGGATCGTGCTGGGCGCCACCCAGTCGGTGGATGCGATGCTGGTGGCCGAGCTGATCGGCTCGGTGGCCTGCATCATGGGCATGATCATCTCGGGCGTCATGGCTGACCGCATCGGACGGCGCACCACGCTGGGGACCATGGCGGCCCTGATCGGCGTGTTCGCGCTGATCACGCCGTGGCTGCTGGGCGGCGGCAAGCTGGGGCAGGATGCGTTCGTCGTCCTGGGCTTTGGTGGCTTGGGCCTGTCCTATGGCCAGGCCGCCGGCAGCGTGACCTCCAACTTCGAGATCCGCCTGCGCTATGCCGGCGCCGCGCTGACCACCGATTTCGCCTGGCTGATCGGCGCCGCCTTCGCGCCGCTGGTGGCGCTTGGCCTGTCGGATCGTTTCGGCTTGTGGGCGGTCAGCGCCTACCTGCTGTCCGGCGTGGTGTGCACGCTGCTGGCGCTGCGCATCAATCGAACGCTGGCCGCGCGCGAGTAAGCGCGTCGTCGCGCTCAGAAGCCATCGGCGACCATGCGGAAACAGGCGCGTCCGGCCTCCTTGGCCTGGTAGAGCGCCTCATCGGCGCGCTGCGCCAGGGCCTCCATGGATGCGACGTCGCGACATAGCGCGACGCCGATGCTCAGCGACACCTTGATGTCGGCGCCCTCGAACGACACCGGCGGACGCATCGCGTCGGTGATCTGCTGCGCCAGCCGCTCGGCGGTGGCCACATCCTCGATGTCATGGCAAAGCACGACGAATTCGTCGCCGCCGATACGGGCGAGCAGGTCGCTCTTGCGCACGTTCGCCTTGAGCCGCTTCGCCACCTCGCTCAGCGCGACGTCGCCGGCGGCATGGCCATAGGTGTCGTTGATGTGCTTGAAGAAATCGACGTCGATCATCATCAGCAACAAGGGTTGCTGCGTGGTGGCGGCTTGTCGCACCGACAGCTCGCTGCTTTCGCGGAACGAGAGCCGGTTGGCGATGCCGGTGAGTGCATCGTGGTGGGCCAGGAAGTTCAGTTGCTGCTCGGCCAGCTTGATGCGCGTGATATCCGTGGTCAGCATGTAAAGACCGGTCGAGCTGCCGTCGGCGGCGACCGCCGGCAGGTACGTGGCCTGAAAGTAGCGCGCGTGGCCATCACGTGGCGATTCGTACTCGAAGGTAGCGCAGCCGCCATGGAGAGCCACGTCTATGTGCGGCTTGAGCACCGGGTAGATTGCCGGGCGCACCTCGGCAACGGTGTGGCCAATGACCGGTGACGATTCGCCGCTGATCAATTCGGAGATATAGGCATTAATGAAGGTGTAGCGCTCGCTGGTATCGACATGCGCAATGGCCGCAGGCACGTTGTCAGTGATCGTGCGCAGGCGCTTTTCGCTGTCGGCCAGCGACTCTTCGGCGAGAACGCGTTGGGTGACGTCGCGTGCGGTGTAGATGATCTCCGATTCGCCCGGATGGTCGGGGCTGGGCGCCCTGTTGCCCAGCGCCTCGATCCACAGGTAGCCGCCCGAGCGGCGACGCAGGCGGTAGCGCGCGATGATCGGGCCGGAGCCTTCACGCAACTTTGCGAGAACGGCCAGCACCTTGTCACGGTCATCGGGGTGGATCAGCTCGCCCCGCAGGGCGGCGAATTCCTCCGGACTCCAACCCAGCATTTCGGTGACAGAGGGCGAGACATAGCGTCGGCTGTTGTCGTCGCCTATGCGGACGATCAGGTCGCTGGAATATTCGGCGAGGAGGCGGTAGCGGGATTCGCTGTCGGCCACCTGCCGCCCCAGCCGCTGCCGGTCGGCCAGAGCCAGCGCGACTGGCACAGCCACCAGGCACAGCACGCCCAGGTAGATCTGCGCGATCAGGGTGCGCTCCCAGGAGCTGTACGAGCGTATGAGGTTGAATGGCCCTTCGTCCAGGGAGGTGCCCACGTTGGTCACCAACGCCACGATGGCGATGCCGAGCACCAGACCGGTGAAGCGATACCGGAACACCAGGTACAACAGGGGTGCGAACACCACGAAGAGCATCGGGTAGCGCTCTTGCGCGAACACGCCGATCGAGACGATGGCGAGCAGCAGCACATCGCGCAACATGCGCAGGCGTTTTCCCGGCACGCCCAGCATGCGGCCACGTTCGCGAAACGCGACCAGCATCAGCATGCCCACGATCACCATGCCGAGCAGGTGGGCGCGAAACCATTCCTCGGCGGATCCGAAGAAGACGCCGGGGGGCGCCATCAACTGCGCCACCTCGGCCAGCAGCGTCGACAGGATGCAGCCCACGATCGCCGCGCCGACGGCGATGCGACCAAATCGCAGGTAACCGCTCGTTTCCCCGCTGATGGTCGGAAAATAGTGGCTGATGGTGAACGCGACGACGAGGATCTCCACGAGGTTCGCTACCACCAGCAGCAGCGTCACCAGCAGACCTGCGCCATGCAGCCAGCCGACCGCGATGTAGTGGCCGACCAGCAGGGCGGCAAAGCCGGCGGTGACCAGCGGCGGCCAGTAGCGGCGCGGCACCGAGACCAGCGTGCCGGCGACCAGGCCGTTGATCGTCCAGATCGAGGCCATGCTGCCCGCGTGCCGGCTGAGCAGCAGCGTGACGGTGTTTGAGGTGAGCGCCACCAGGAACAGCAGCGCCGCCCCGCCCCACAGGAGCAGGCGTTCGCGGCTCGGCGGGTGGGGAGCGTCGGTGGTCATGCTCCAGAGGGCGAGGCTCGTGGGCGTAGCGGCCATCTTTAGGACGTCGGGCGTCAAAGCGCCGTGGTGGGCCGTGGCCCGCCGCCCATCCTTTCAACCGGGGGCGCGCTCAGCGCCGCTCGGGCGGGCGTCCGTCCAGCATCGCCACCAGGGCGGCGTGGCGCTCCAGGTCCACGTGTTTGTGCGTGATTCGCCGGCTGGCCGGGGAGGTGTCCAGCGAGACGCCTGGCAGCCACGCGTGCGCCGGGCGGATCGGCCTCGGCGTGAAACCGCCGCCGCAGTTGGGGCAGACGTTCTGCAGCAGGTCGACGCAGTCGCGGCAGAAGGTGCACTCGAACGAGCAGATCATCGCGTCAGTCGAGTGCGGCGGCAGCGCCTTGTTGCAGTGTTCGCAGGTGGGACGCAACTCCAGCATCGGGACCTCGGTGGGTTCGCGTGACGTCAGGCGTCGTGCAGTGGCAGGTTATAGCGCAGCTTCGCCATCTCCCGGGCGCCAAGCCGGCGGTAAAAGCGCGCCGCATCGAGGTTCCACCACGGTGTCTGCCATTGGATCGAGCGGCAACCGACCTGTATCGCCAGCGCGCGCACCTGCGCCCACAATGCGCGGCCCATCGCATGCCCGCGCCAGCCCTCGCGCACGAACAGGCAATCCATGTACAGATAGCAGGCGCAGTCCAGGGTGGAAAAATCCAGCGTGGCGCTGGCGTAGCCGACCGCGGTTTCCCCAACAAGGGCGAGCCAGGCGTATACGCGCGGTGGATCGCCCTGCAGCGCCGAGGCAAGCGCCCCAGCGTCGGCCGCATGGGACAGGCGTTCAAACACGGCGTGCTCGGCGCCGAGGGCCAGCAGGGCAGGCACGTCGGCAGGGCCGGCGCGCCGGATCCGCCGGTGGTCGCCGCCATCAGCGTGCAAGCCCGAAGCCTTCGTCGATCCATCCGGTGAGCCCGCCGATCATCTCTTTCACCGGCCGACCGAGCTGGGCCAGCTTCACCGCGGCCTTGTTGGCGCCGTTGCAGTGCGGGCCGGCGCAATAGACCACGAACAAGGTATCGGTCGGATATTCGGCCAGGCGCTGCTCGCTGACGGTGCGGGTGGGCATGTTGATGGCGCCGGGCACGTGACCGGCCGCGTAGAGCGTGGGCGTACGCACGTCCAGCAGCACGAAATCCTTCGTTTCGTGGTTCGTCGCGTAATACACGTCGGCGCAGTCGGTCTCGAAGCCGAGGCGGGCCTGGAAATGCGCCGTCGCTTCGGTGCTGGAGGCGGCGGGGAAACGCTGGACGACACTGCTCATGGTTCGACTCCGCAAGTGGATGACGGAGACAGTGTCGGCACTGGCGGCCGGGGCCGACATTGGCAAGAATGCCAGTCACCATGAAGAATCCGCCAAAGCGCCCCCGCGCCCGTTCCGCGCCCGCCAATCGCGACGTGGCGGTGCTGGTCTATGACGGACTGTGCACGTTCGAGTTCGGCATTGCCGTCGAGATGTTCGGCCTGCCACGGCCAGAGCTGCAGGACTGGTACCGCTTCGGCCTGTACGCCGTGGACAGCGGCCCGATGCGCGCGGCGGGTGGCATGCGCGTGCTGGCCGATACGGGGCTGGAGGGCCTGGAAGGCGCCGGCACGATCATCGTGCCGGGTTGGCGGGGCGTCGACGCAACCCCGCCACCAGCGCTGATCGAAGCGTTGCGGCAGGCACACTCGCGCGGGGCGCGACTGCTGTCGTTTTGTTCCGGCGTGTTCGTGCTGGCGGCGACGGGCCTGCTGGATGGCCGTCGCGCCACCACGCACTGGCGCTACGTGGAGGCGCTGGCGGAGCGTTACCCACGCATCCGCATCGAGCCGGACGTGCTCTACGTCGACGAAGGCAGCCTGCTGACCTCCGCCGGCAGCGCGGCGGCGCTGGACCTGTCGCTGCACCTGATCCGCCGTGACTACGGTCCGGCGGTGGCCAACACGGTCGCGCGCCGCGCGGTGGTGCCGGCCCATCGCGACGGCGGGCAGGCGCAGTTCATCCAGTCGCCGCTGCCTTCCCACGGCGATGGGCTGGGCAAGCTGATCGAATGGATGCGCCAGCATCTCGATCGCCCCTTGCCGCTGTCCGAACTGGCCGAGCGCGCGCGGATGAGCGAGCGCACCTTGCTGCGGCGCTTCGAGGAGGCCACTGGCTGCTCGCCCAAGCAATGGCTGACCCGCGAACGGCTGGGTCGCGCGCGCGAGCTGCTGGAAGGCAGCGACATCGCGGTGGAGCGCGTGGCGGACCTGTGCGGTTTCGGCAGCGCCGATACCCTGCGCCACCATTTCCGTCATCATTTGAAGCTGAGCCCCGCTCGCTACCGCGAGCGATTCGCGCATGGGAGCTGATCGGCCCTGGGCCGTCATCCCGGCGAAAACTCGGTTGCCTAGCCTCTCGTCTGGCCTGATGCCGGACGGTGACCGTGCGGCGGGCCGGCGGGCGACCACCCTCGACAAGGACTTTCGATGATTTACGTGTTGATGGCCGTCGCGTGCAGCGTGCTCGTCTCGGTGCTGCTCAAGCTCGCCCGGCGCCTGGAGGTGGATGTCGGCCAGGCCATCGCCTGGAACTACCTGGCGACCAGCGTGCTCACCAGTTTGGTTTTCCACCCATCGCTGGCCGTACTGCGCAGCGCGCAGGCGCCGTGGCTGGGTTTCGTCGGCCTCGGGCTGCTGTTGCCGTTGATCTTCCTGGCGCTGGCGGCCTCGGTGCGCAGCGCGGGCATCGTGCGCACGGACGCGGCCCAGCGCCTGTCGCTGCTGATCTCGCTGCTGGCGGCTTTCCTGCTGTTCGGTGAAAGCCTGACCGCGGCCAAGGGCGCAGGCGTCGCCCTGGGCCTGCTGGCGCTGCTGTGCATGGTCTGGCGAGCCACGCCGAACGGTGGCGAAAACGGCGCCCTGGGCTGGCATTGGCCGCTGGTGGTGTTCGCCGGCTTCGGCGTGATCGACATCCTTTTCAAACTCGTGGCCCGCGCCGGCACGCCGTTCGCCGCCTCGCTGCAAGCCATGTTCGCGCTGGCGCTGGTCGTGTCGGTGATCCTGCTGCTGTGGCGCCGCTGGCACGACCGCACCTTCTTCACCCTGCGCGACGCCGTCGCCGGCCTGCTACTGGGCCTCGCCAACTTCGGCAACATCGTGTTCTACGTCCGCGGCCACCAGGCCCTGCCCGACCACCCGTCGCTGGTGTTCGCCAGCATGAACCTGGGCGTGGTGGCGCTCGGCGCCGTGGTGGGCACGGTCGGATTCCGCGAGCGTCTGAGCGCGGTCAATGTGATTGGTTTGGTGCTGGCGCTTGGGGCGATCGGGTTGATAGCGTGGGGGTGAATCAAGGGCCGGGCTATCCAGTCCCTGTTTGCCGGATCCGCAGCAATGCTCGGAAGCTGCCGTAGGAGCACCTGGGACAAGCTCTCCCCTCACCACCGTAAAGGTGGCAATGCTCCAACCCTCTCTCCCACAGGGACTACCTTCGGGTCGCCCGAAGGGGAGAGGGAGCAAAGAGCGGCGAAGCCGGACGTGGCAGCCGCGCGGCTTTGAGTCCTCAGTACGACGCCGCCCCGCGGTGTAGCCGCGGTCCGTGAGGTAGCACGCGACGAATTCGGCTGCCCGCGGTCATCAGTGTTTGTATGCCAGGCAGTGCTGCGCCCCCTTTCCGCTGCGGCGCGTTGCGGGGTAGCCGCTGTCCGGGAGGTACCACGTCACCGACCCGGCTGGCCGCAGTCCACCGGGCATGTATCCGACATATCGCTACGAGCCTGTCAGGCCATTTTCTTTGGGTTACTTTTCTTTTGGGCCAGCAAAAGAAAAGTGACTCGAGCGCCGGCAGGTGATCGAAACGCCCGCCGCGTAGGCGGCAAGCTGGCGGGAACGCTAAAAACAGGACCAAAAGGGCAAAGTCACTGGATCCCAGCCTTCGCTGGGATGACGGGCGTGGAAGCGTGAGGCAAGGATGCACTTCGGGGCCGCCCCGCGGGCGTTCTGCCCGCTTCGCGCTCCGTCCAGCCTTCGCTGGGATGAAGGGTGTTGATAGCGTGAGGCAGACGTCCACTTCGGGGCCGCCCTACGGGCGTCCTCCGCGCGCCGCCTGCCTTCGCAGGAATTCCGGGTTAGCGAAACCGGATTGGAAGCTGGCCCCCAGCCCGGTCCCCGGACGAAAGGGAACAGCCCACCACAATGACTTCTGGCGTATGAAACCCGCCCAGCCCGCTGCCTAAGCTGGACCCCTCGCGCCCTCCGCGCCCGACCCAAGGTACCCCGTTCCATGCGCAAGTTGCCCCTCGCCATCGCCCTGGCCGCCCTGACCCTTGGATCGGTGGTCCATGCCGCCGACAAGACCGACAAGGCGGACAAGCCGAACGACAAGCCCGACGCGATGCTGCTGAAGCCGCAGGCCTCCGAGACCTCGGGCACGGTGAAGGTCGAGGGCAAGAGCATCGACTACAAGGCCGTGGCGGGCACGCTGGTGCTGCATGGCAGCGGCGACAAGGAAAGCGAACCGCAGGTCAGCATGTTCTACACCGCCTACCTCAAGAAGGGCGTGGAGCCCGGCAAGCGTCCGATCACCTTCATCTACAACGGCGGCCCGGGCTCGGCCACGGTGTGGCTGCACATGGGCGCCTTCGGTCCGAAGCGCGTGGTGACCTCGGACGATTCGCACACGCCGGCGGCGCCGTATGGCCTGGTCAACAACGACTACAGCCTGCTGGATGCCTCCGACCTGGTCTTCATCGATGCACCGGGCGCCGGCTTCAGCCGCCTGCTGGCCGACGAGGCCGACAAGGGCAAGCGCGATGAGCTGATGAAGGAGCGCAAGAAGGAGATCTACGGCGTCGACGGAGACGGCCACGCCTTCGCGCAGTTCATCACGCAGTTCCTGTCCAAGTACAACCGCTGGAACTCGCCCAAGTACCTGTTCGGCGAAAGCTATGGCACCACCCGTTCGGCGGTGGTGGCCAACATCCTGGAGAACGAGGACAGCGTCGACCTCAACGGCGTGATCCTGCTGTCGCAGATCCTCAACTTCGACACCAGCATCGACGGCCCGGCCAACAACCCGGGCGTGGACCTGCCCTATGTGGTGGGCCTGCCCACCTTCGCCGCCACCGCCTACTACCACCACAAGCTGCCGCAGCAGCCGGCGGCGCTGGAACCGTTCCTGCGCGAGGTCGAGCAGTTTGCAATGGGCGACTACGCCTCCGCGCTGATGGCCGGCTCGCGCCTGGACGAGGCGCGCAAGCAGCAGGTGGCGCAGAAGCTGCACCAGTACACCGGCCTGCCGGTGGCGTATCTGCTCAAGGCCAACCTGCGCGTCGACGGCGGCATGTTCGAACACGAGCTGCAGGCGGACGGCGACATGACCACGGGGCGCCTGGACAGCCGCTTCTCCGGTCCCTCGCTCGACCCGCTGAGCAAGGCCTCGGACTACGACCCGCAGTCCTCGGCGATCAGCTCGGCCTATGTCGCTGCCTTCAACGACTACGTGCGTCGCGAGCTGAAGTTCGGCGACGGCCTGACCTATCGCCTGTTCGCCGACATCGACCACTGGGAGTTCTCGCACAAGGCGCCGGGCGCCACCGAGGCCTTGCAGCAATCGACCAACGTGATGCCCGACCTCGCCACGGCGATGAAGACCAACCCGAATCTGCGCATTTCGCTGAACGGCGGCTACTACGACCTGGCCACGCCCTACTTCGCTGCGGACTACGAGATGCACCACATGCCGATCCCGGCGAACCTGCAGAAGAACATCTCGTACGCGTGGTACCCGTCCGGCCACATGGTGTACGCGCACGAGGATTCGCTGAAGCAGCTGCACGACAACGTGGCGCGCTTCATCGGCGAAACCGACAACGTCGGCAAGCGCTGAGCAAGCCTGGCGCGGCGGGCCGCCGCCGCGCCTTCACGCCGGTCTGCGGCGCGCGGCGCTAGCGTTGGGAGTCCCGCCTGCAGGAGTCCCACCCATGAGCACCGAAACCGTCGCCAAGCGCCTGGTGGCCATGTGCCGCCATGGCCGATTCGAGGAAGCGCAACACGAGTTGTTCGCCAAGGACGCGGCCAGCATCGAGCCCGAAGCCGCCGCCAATGGGCCGCTCGGCAACGTGCAGGGCCTGGATGCGATCCTGGAGAAGGGCAAGCGTTTCCAGGCGAGCGTGGCGGAGGTCCATAGCATCGAGGTGAGTGATCCCCTCGTCGCCGGCAACTGGTTCAGCATCGTGATGACCATGGACGTGACCATGAAGGAGCATGGCCGCGTCAACCTGAGTGAGGTCTGCGTGTACCACGTGAAGGACGACAAGGTCGTCTCCGAGCAGTTCTTCTACGACATGGGCTGACGCCGTCGCCGCGATGCGGGGGGCGCCCTGTGCGCGACCGCTGGCGGTTGCTTGGTATCCGGTCCAAGTTGACTGCTCGCTACCGGGCTTGCCTTGGTCGCTCAGCAGGCTGTTCGCGCACGGCGTGCGTTCCTGGAGAGAAAGGTTCGCCCAACAAAAAGCCCCGCTTTCGCGGGGCCTTTTGTACTTGCATCAGCGTGATGCTCAGTCGATGTCGAGGAACGAGCGCAGCTGCTCCGAACGGCTCGGATGACGCAGCTTGCGCAGCGCCTTGGCTTCGATCTGGCGGATGCGCTCGCGGGTGACGTCGAACTGCTTGCCGACCTCTTCCAGAGTGTGGTCGGTGTTCATGTCGATGCCGAAGCGCATGCGCAGCACCTTCGCTTCACGCGGGGTGAGGCCAGCCAACACTTCGCGCACGGTCTCCATCAGGCCCGTCTCGGTGGCCGACTCGATCGGCGAGGCAGCGTTGCTGTCCTCGATGAAGTCGCCGAGATGGGAATCCTCGTCGTCGCCGATCGGGGTTTCCATCGAGATCGGTTCCTTCGCGATCTTCAGCACCTTGCGGATCTTGTCCTCGGGCATCTCCATTTCCTTGGCCAGCTCCTCCGGCGTCGGCTCGCGGCCGAACTGCTGCAGCATCTGGCGGGAAATGCGGTTCAACTTGTTGATCGTCTCGATCATGTGCACCGGGATACGGATGGTGCGCGCCTGGTCGGCGATCGAGCGGGTGATGGCCTGGCGGATCCACCACGTGGCGTACGTGGAGAACTTGTAGCCGCGGCGATATTCGAACTTGTCCACCGCCTTCATCAGGCCGATGTTGCCCTCCTGGATCAGGTCCAGGAACTGCAGGCCGCGGTTGGTGTACTTCTTGGCGATCGAAATCACCAGGCGCAGGTTCGCCTCGACCATTTCCTTCTTGGCGCGGCGGGCCTTGGCCTCGCCGATCGACATCGTGCGGTTGATTTCCTTGATGTCGGTCAGCGGCAGGAACAGCTTGCGCTCGATGGAGGCGAGCTTCTCCTGCTCGCCGTCGATCGCTTCCTTGAACGGCTTGATGTTCGGCGACCACTTCTGGCGCTTGCGACCCAGCTCGTTCGCCCACTCGAGGTTGCCCTCGTTGCTGGGGAACGCCTTGAGGAACTCGGCCTTGGGCATCTTCACCTGCTTGACGAAGATGTCCATCAGCACGCGCTCGTGGTGACGGATGTCGTTGACCACATCGCGCAGCTTGCGCACGAAACCGTCGATCAGCGCGGACGGCAGCTTGAGCTTGAGGAACTCCTCAGCCATCTGGTCACGCAGCTTCACGACCTTCTTGTCGCTGATGTCGGTGGCCTTGGCCGCCGACTTCTGGAATTTGCCGTAGTAGTCGCGCAGCAGTTCCATGCGGCGCTTGACCTCTTCCGGATCCGGGCCGGACGGACCGGACTCCTCGTCGCCTTCGGCCTCTTCGTCCTCGTCCTCATCGACTTCGGCGTCGGCGTCTTCCAGCTCGGCATCGGCGGCGGCGGCCTGGGCCGCATCGGCGGCCTCTTCCAGGTCGGCGAAGCCGGCCAGGATCTCGCTCAGGCGGCGCTTGCCGTCCAGATGCTGGTCGTATTCCTCGAGCAGCAGCTCGATGGTCAGCGGGAAGGTGGCGAGCGCGGTCTGCACCTGGCCCAGGCCTTCCTCGATGCGCTTGGCGATGGCGATTTCGCCTTCGCGGGTCAGCAGCTCGACCGTACCCATCTCGCGCATGTACATGCGCACCGGGTCGGTGGTGCGGCCGACTTCGGAGTCGACGGCCGACAGCAGGGCCACGGCCTCTTCGGCAGCGGCTTCGTCGTCAGTGGACGCGCCCGGGGCGTTGTCGGACAGCGGGTCCGAATCCGGGGCGGCGTCGTGCACCTCGATGCCGACGCCCTTGAGCACCGCCATGATGTCTTCGATCTGCTCCGGATCGACGATGTCGTCGGGGAGGTGATCGTTGATTTCGGCGTAGGTCAGGTAGCCCTGCTCCAGACCTTTGGAGATGAGCGCCTTGATTTCAGACTGTTGCTCAGGAGCTTTGCTATTCATACCTGCCGCCGCTTATGCCGGAACCGATCAGTATACCGATGTGATGCTTTTTTGACCAGTTTTCAAGGAAGAAATTCGGAAACGCCGGTACGCAAAAATCGCGCCAAATCGGCATTTTCCGAAGATTTTGTGCTGGGAGTTCGTTGCGCGTCGTAGCGAAGATGGTCATGGGGTCTCCAGCCAGAAGGTGACCGGGCCGTCGTTGACCAGATGCACCTCCATATGGGCGCCGAACCGGCCAATTTCCACCCTGGGGTGCGCCGATCGGGCCAACTCCACCAGTCGCTCGAACCAGCGACGGCCTTCCTCGGGCGTGGCCGCGCTGGTGAAACTCGGGCGCATGCCCGAGCGGGTGTCGGCGGCCAGGGTGAACTGGCTGACCAGCAGCAGCTCGCCGCCGGTGTCGGCCAGGCTGCGGTTCATCCGGCCCTGTTCGTCGGCGAACACGCGATAGCCGAGCAGACGCTCGAGCATGCGCTTGGTGCGCGGCTCGTCGTCGCCGGGCTGCACCGCCACCAGCGCCAGCAGGCCGGGCCCGATCGCCCCCACGGTTTCGTTGTCGACGTCGACGCGCGCGGACAGGACACGCTGGATGAGTGCAATCATGCAGTGTTGGATGGTGGGCGGCGGTAGCGCAGCTTAAGGGGTGGCACGTTTCGGACGGTAGCCTCGCAGGGTCGGTTCCCGGGTTCCCCGTGCATCGGCAGGGAGCCCTCCGCCATTCCAACGTGGCCGACGCGATGTCGCTGACCCGTGAACGGATGGCGGGGACGGGTACACTGCGTCGCCCATGCGATTCGACATCTATCTCATCTATCTCCTCCTGCGCCTGTTCGGAAAGCTGCCGTTGCGCACGCTGCACGGCATCGGCGCAGGCATTGGCCGTCTCTCGATGCTGCTGCGCAGCCGCGCCGTGCACACCACCTCGGTGAACCTGGCGATCGCCCGGCCCGGACTGGACCCGGACGCCCACGCCGCGCTGCTGCGCGAAGTGATGATGGAAAGCGGCAAGTCCGCCACCGAGATCGCGGGCATCTGGGGCATCGATCCCGAGCGGGCGCTGGAACTGGTGCGCGAGGTGCGTGGCGAGGCGCTGTTCGACGCGGCGTTGGCCTCGGGCAAGGGCGTGATCATCGCCGCCCCGCACCTGGGCTGCTGGGAGTTGCTCAACTACTGGCTGTGCCGCAAGACGCCGATGGCGATCCTGTATCGCCCGCCGCGCATCGCCGCGGTGGAAGGGCTACTGCGCAAAGTGCGCGGCGCGCTGGCGCCGGAGCAGGTTCGCGCCGAGGGCGCCGGCGTGCGCACGTTGTACAAGCGGCTGGCGGCCGGCGGCACCGTGGGCATCCTGCCCGACCAGAAACCGCGCGCCGGCGAAGGCGAGGTCGCGCCGTTCTTCGGGCGCGGCGCGCTGACCATGGTGCTGCTGCCTCGGCTGGCGGCGCGCACGGGAGCGACCGTGCTGTTCGCCTTCGCCGAGCGCCTGCCGCGCGGCGAGGGTTATCGCATCCATCTGCTGCCCGCTCCCGAAGGACTCGCCGAGGCGGACCTGTCGGTCGCGTGTCCGGCCCTCAACCGGGGCGTGGAAACGTGCGTCGAGCTGGCCTTCGCGCAGTACCAGTGGCACTACAAGCGCTACACCTCGGATACCTGGCGCAGTCCGTACGACTAGAAGCGAGTGAAGAGGAGTGAAAAGTGAGAGAGAGCCGGGCTGCCTTTCTCTCACTTCTCACTCCTCTCGACTCACTCCTGTTTCTCGAGCCGCCGCAGGAACACGGTCATCTCCTTCTCCGCCTGCTTGTCCCCCCGCGCCTGCGCCACGGCGATTCCTTGCCGCCACGCCTCGGTGGCGCCGGCCTTGTCGTCCTGCGCCAGGCAGGCCTTGCCGAGCAGCTTCCAGGCGGCGGAGTAGTTCGGGTCGAAGCGGAGCGCCTGGCGAAGTTCGGACACCGCGTCAGCGGCATCGCCGGCAGACAGCAGTGCGTTGCCCAGCGAGAAGCGCAGCAGCGCCCCGTCGCGGGGACCACCGCACTGCGCGCGCAGGTTGGCGATCAGGGTCTGGTTCATCACTGCAGGGCGCGGAAGCGCCACTCGTCCACCTGATAGACGCGGGTCGGGTGCGCCGGTTCCGGCGGCACGCGGCCGGCGCGCAGGTCCGCCAGCGACTGGGCAGGCCAGATCACCACCCAGTTCGACCGGAACGGCTGCACCAGCAGGGCGTAGCGCAAGGCCTCGCTGCTCAGCTGCTCGGGGTGCTCCACCACCAGGCCGTTCGGGTGCTGCTGGGCGAAGGCCTGCAGCGACGCGCCTTCGTTGATCCGTTCTAGCGGATTCTGGATGCGGCCGGCGAAATGGAACTGGCCCTCGTAGTTGCCCAGGATGGCGATCGCGCGGTGCTCGGCGTCGGCGGCGCCGAGCAGTTGGGCCGAAGGACGCAGGTCGAAGTTCTGCCACATGGTGAGGGTGAACAGGGTGTTGAGCGCCAGCGTGCCGACCAGGCCGGCGAACGCCAGCCGGCGCATCTCGCCGCGCCCGCGCAGCAGCAGCAGCGCGCCAAGCAGCACGAACAGCACGCTGAAGAAACGGCTGTATTGCTGGGTGGTGTCGAACCACTCGCCGCGCAGCACGTTGCTCGCCACCAGCGTGGGCAGCAGAAACAGGAGCACGCCGAACAGGATGCCGCCCACGCCCAGCGGCCAGGTGCCCAGCCAGGGATTGGCGTCCAGCTCCGGGCGCTTCTCGCGCAACACCGCCACCGCGCCGGCGATCAGCAACGCGGCGCCAGCGTACTCGGGCAGCGGGTAGTACAGCTGCTTGCCGCTGATGAAGGAGAGCGCCAGCATCACCGGCAGCAGCCAGCACAGGGTGAAGCGGATGCCCGCATCCAGCGGGCGGCGCAGGGTGATCAGCGCCGCCCAGGCGCGCGGCCAGCCGCTGAACGGGAACAGCAGCGGCGGAATCATCGGCAGGTACCACCAGAACGGGCGGGCATGGTCGAACGCATCGACCACCCGTCCGGCTGTCTGGGTGAAGAACAGCCGCTGGCGATACGCCTCGCCGCCGCTGAAGCCGGCCGGCAGCGCCCAGGCCAGCAGGATCGCCCCGCCCAGCAACAGCGCCAGCACACCGCGGCCGTACCAGCGGGCGCGCTGTTCGCGCGCCCAGTCGTTCCACAGCGGGCCCAGCAGCCAGGGGAAGACCACGTGCAGCAACATCACCGGTCCCTTGGTCAGCAGGCCGGCGCCCACGCACAGCCCGAACAGCAGCCAGCGCGGTTCGGCCCGGTCCGCCTTCGGCGTCAGGCACAGCAGCGCCGCCAGCACCCAGACCGCCAGCAGCACCTCGTACATGACCTGCAGGCCGAACAGGAAGGCATAACCCAGCGCCAGCAGGATCCAAGGCGCGCCCTTGGCCACCCATGGGCGGCTGGGGAAAAGCCGCTGCGCCAGCAACGACACCAGCACCAGCTGGGTGCCGCCGAAGATCACCTCCAGCACGCGCGGCCAGATGTCGTTGACGCCGAACACGGCCCAGCCGGCATGGATCATCCAGAACAGCAGCGGCACCTTGTCGCTGTAGGGGACGCCGTTGATGTGCGGCACCAGCCAGTGGTGGTGGTTCCACATCTCCCATGCCACCGCCAGCGTGCGCGTGGAGTAAAGCGGCATGGGCCCGTGCGAGAAGATCGCCAGCAGCGCCACCAGCGCCCACAGTGGCAACCATGGCCAGAGTGAACGGAGGTGTTCGGAGCGGCTGTAGCTGCTGGATGCCACGGCGGTCTTCTCAGTGAGCTGGAGACGATTCTATCCCGAGCAGGTGAAGGCGGTTTGGAGGACTGGCTCGCATTCGAACCGTGCCCGTCGATAGCCCCTCTCCCCCTGGGAGAGGGGTTGGGGAGAGGGTGCGGGGCTTGCGCGGACTTTCGCGCTTCGCTTCGCTCGAACCCTCATCCGCCTGCCGGCGCCTTCTCCCGGTGGGAGAAGGGTTACTCCGTTGGGCTCCGCCTGGCTCGCCGTCTGTCAGAGTCAGGCCGGACCCCAGTAACCGATGCGTCGGCGGATCTTCAGCTTCCGCCACAGGTTCCACGGTTTGCGGCGCCGGTTGCGGCCGCCGGCGGCGATGAAGCCATCGATCGCCTGGAGGATGCGTTCGCTCGACAGCCCGTCACGGTAGGGATGGATGGCGTCGCCGTATTCGCGGATCGCCTGCATCAGCTCCGGCGGGCGCGACAACGCGCGCTCGACCGCCGGCTCGAACTGCGCCGCCTGGTCGATGTCGATCAGCTGCGGGCCCGGGCGGCGGTTCTTGAAGGTCACCACCGGCTTGCCGGTGAGCAGGAACTCATTGAGCGCGGACGAGGTATCCGAGCACATCATGTCCACCTGCGGGAACAGCTCGAGGATGTTGTCGTTCTCGGCGAACGTCAGGTACTCGTTCTGCAGCGCCTTGTACTTGGCCGTCGTCTCCGGGTTCATCTTCGGATGGAAGGTGACGATCCAGCGCCAGCGGCCGTCGCGTGAGAGGCGCTTCACTTCCTCGTACAGGGTCTCGGCTGCGCTCCATGAGGGCGAAAAGGTCGAGTGGTAGAGGATCACAGGCGGCTGGCGCACCGGCGGCAGCGGGCCGGTGATCTGCTTCATGAAGGGATCGAGCTTGGGAAAGCCCGTTTCCACCACCGAAAAGTGTCCCGTGCGGTCGGCGATTTCCTTGAACTTCGCCGTATCGCGGGGACCGGTCGTGCAGTACAGGTCGAAGAAGCCGCGCACGTAGACGTGCCGCGGCTTGCCGGCGTCGAAACCGTGGAAGGTCTCCACCTTCACGCCAGGGAAGAAGTGCGGCACGGCATTGCTGGAAGTGATCACCGCGCGCGGTTTCCACGCGCGCACCTCCTGCACGGTGAGCAGGCGCTCGCCTTCCACAAGGTCCTCCGCGCCGGGGCCGTCGAAGAACCACGCGGCCTCGTCGCCACGGGCGCGGATCGCTTCCTGCACCGGGCGCAGGATGGCCAGCGCGTAACGTTCGGAGCCATATAAAAGGTAGTGCTGTTTGCTCATCGATCGATGCCGTGGCGGATCAGGGCGTCTGCTGCGATTTCCAGCGAAGCCGGGTTGCGGCGCATCTCGTAGTACCGCATGCGCTTGTAGGCCGCATACGAGGCGGCGGTCTGGGCGATCACGAAGCCGCGCCAGCCGTCGAGGAAGGCGAGGCGGAAGAAGTAATCCTTGATGAAGGCCAGCAGGAACACGAACGGCGTCTGCCACATGCGCGCCGGCTTGCCCTTCTCCAGCCAGTCGCGGCATTTGAGCTCGGCGTAGCGCAGCACCTTGAGCTGCTTCTGCGGCAGGCTCGGGTTGTTCTCGTGGTTGAAGCGCGCCTTCAGCGTCACCGAAGGGCCGTCGAAGCGCAGCGATTCGTGCACGCGGACGTCGGCCCAGCGGGCGCGGTCGCGGTGGAACAGGCGCGCCATCTTCTCGCCCATCGACGGCAGGTACCAGCGCATCGGCGCGCCCATGTAGACGGTGGCGCGGCGCAGGATGACGGCGCAGTTGGCGCTGGCCATCAGCGCGGGCAGCCGCTCCAGCAGTTCGGCGGCCAGCTCGGGCGAGAGGTATTCGTCGGCGTCCAGCGCCAGGATCCACTCATTACTGCACTGGGTGGTGGCGAAATTGCGTTGCGCCCCGAAGCCCAGCCAGTCCTGGTGCACCACCCGGGCCCCGTGGGCCTGGGCAATGGCGATGGTGTCGTCGGTGCTGCCGCTGTCGATGACCAGCTTCTCGGCCGCGAACGGCACGCTATCCAGGCAGCGTGCGATGTTGTGGGCCTCGTTGTAGGTGATGACCACGAGGGTCAGCGGAAAGGTCTGCATCCGGCCATTGTAGTGGGAGCGGCTCAGGCCCGGCGCGACTGTTAGCTCCCGGTAACGCTTCGTGGGGGCGCCTTTCGCTAATATGCCTCTGTTGTGCCGGCACGGGGTCGGGCACGCGACCTTCAGAGCACCCGGTGGCGCGCTGGTGGACAAGAGATCAAACCGGTCGGGGCGTGATGCGCCGCGACCGGGTGGAGGGTAGGAATGGCGGGGCAAGGCAACCTGATACTCGGCATGGCCAGTGGTTATGCCGCCAAGGATCTGCGGCCGTTCGTGCAGAGCCTGGCCATGACCGGCTTTCGCGGGCGTCTGGTGTTGTTCGTCTATAGCGGTCAACGCACGTCGATCCGCGACATGGTCAACGCCTGTGCGCCGGCGCTCGACCTGGACCTGGTGGTCATCGATGGCATCCGCAAATACGCCAAGCTCTGGCGCTCCTGCTTCAAGCGGTTGTTCGAGCTGATGCCGGCCGAATCGTTCCCGGGCCTGAAGCGCCGCATGCTGCGCTTCCAGGGCATGCCGCACGTGACACGCTACTTCCACTATCAGGACTACCTCGCTAGGCACGATGGCTATACCCACGTGCTGCTCAGCGACGTGCGTGACGTGGTGTTCCAGGACGATCCGTTCCGCGACCTGGGCACGGGCCTGCACGTGGGCATGGAAACCGACACGCTGACCATCGCCACCGAACCGTTCGACCGCGACTGGATCATGGACGCCTACGGCGAGGCCATGCTGCAGCGGATCGGCGGCTGCCAGATATCGTGTTCCGGGGTGACCCTGGGCGATGCGGCTTCGGTGAAGACCTATGTCGCGCAGATCCTGGAGGAAGCCATGAGCTTCCCCTTCAAGAAGATGAAAACGCGCATCTACGACCAGGCCTTCCACAACAAACTGCTGCATTGCAGCCAATTGGGGCCGACCCGGCTGTGCCAGCCGCTGCAATCCATGATCGCCACCGTGGGCTGCCTGACCGAATCGCAGTTTTCCCTGTCGGCCGATGGGCGGTTGCTCAACGAGGATGGTCAGGCCGCGCCGATCGTCCACCAGTACGACCGCCATCCGTTACTCGTTCACGCCTTCGAGGCCAGGATTCTGGTGTAGGTAGCTGTCCCCCGCCGCGGCTTTATGCGGCATTACTGCGCTTGAGATTAGCCTCATTGAGCTTTGCCGGCCGCGGGCTGTCGCGGGTCAAACGAAGATATCGACCAAGCCATGTCCAATCCCGCTGTCGCCAGCGTCTCCCTGATGATCTCCACCTACAACTGGAAGGATGCGCTCGCGCTCGTCCTGCGCAGCGTGGCGGAACAGAGCCGCCTGCCAGACGAGGTGATCATCGCCGACGACGGATCGCGCGAAGACACCGCGCAGCTGTTGCGCGATATCGCGCGCGACTTCCCGGTTCCGCTGCGCCATGTGTGGCAACCTGACGATGGCTTCCGGCTGGCGCGCTGCCGCAACCGGGGCATCGCCGCCGCGCGCGGCGAGTACCTGATCCAGCTGGATGGCGACATGATCCTGCATCGCCATTTCGTGGCCGATCACCTTCGGCTGGCGCGGCCCGGGCACTTCCTGCAGGGCACCCGCATCCGCACCACCGAAGTGGAAACGGCGCGTCTGCTGGCAGGCGGCGAGCCGCGCTTTGGCTGGTTTGTTGACGCTTATTTCCGTACCGAGCATGACCGCAGCACCTACCATTTCGGCCGCCGCCACCACACCCTGCGTCTGCCCCTGCTGGCGCGCCTCAAGGCCCGCTCGAGCGGCCACCCGATGGGCTGCAACGTCAGCTTCTGGCGCGAGGACCTGGTGCGCGTGAACGGCTATGACGAGCGCATGCAGGGTTACGGCAGCGAAGACCTGGAACTGGACCTGCGCCTGCGCAACGCCGGGTTGAAGCGCAGCCAGATCAAGTTCGCCGCGCTGGCCCTGCACCTGGAGCACCGCAGCGTGGCGCCACCCGATCCTAGCGATCCGGACCTGCCCAACAACCGCCTGCTCAACGAGGCCCGTAGCGAGGGTCGCGTGCGCAGCGTGCAGGGGCTGGACGCCCACCTGCCGGACTTCATGCAGGCGCCGCCGGACCTGCGCGCCCACGAGGCCGCCCACGCATGAGGTCTGTGTTTTCCCTGGCCCTTCCGGCGATGGATGCGCCGGCCGGCCGCGCCGTTGCGCCCTGGGTACGTCAGCTGTTGTTTGCGGGCGTGGCCTGGCTGGTCGTCGGCATGGCGGTGATGCCTGCGGGCGCGTCCTATAACCCGGGCAAGGCCTATCAGTACGTACTGGGCCTGACCCTCTACCTGCCCGCGCTGATCCTGCTGGTGATGCGCCCGTCCTGCGGGCGAGAGCTATGGCGACAGCCACTGATGCCGTGGACCTTTGCCCTGCTCGGCTGGAGCCTGCTCTCGCTGGCGTGGAGCCACGCGCCGCGCCCGGCCGACGAGGCCGGCCACAGCGTGAGCATCGTGTTTTTCCTGATCGCCTGGCAGCAAGGCGTCGCGCTGGGTCAGGAGCGCATCCGCAGCCTGCTGGTGGGCATGAGCCTGGCGCTGGCGGTGGTGGCCGTGGTGGCCATCGCCTGGTCGTTCCTGCATCCGGAAATCGATGGACGCATCAGCGGCTTCGGCGTCATGGACAACGCCAACCTCGCCGCCGCGGCCATGGGCGCGGCGCTGATCTGGCTATGGCCATGGCGTATCCAGCCCCGCGCCCTGCGCATCGCCAAGTGGCTGGCCATCGCCGTGCTCGCCGCGTTCGTGCTGCTCACCTATACGCGTAGCGCCTGGGGCGCCCTGCTGGCCGGGTTCCTTGCCATGGTGCTCTGCCGTGGCGGGCGCAGGGCGTGGTTCTCGGCAGGCGCGGCCTTGCTGGTGGCGGGCGTCGCGGTGGTGGTCAACCTGCCGCTGCTGCTGGAGCGCGGCCTCTCGATGCGTCCGCAGATCTTCGAGCAGGCCTGGGCGCTGTTCCTGCAGCATCCCTTGCGCGGGCGGGGCATGGGCAACGCCTTCCATTTTTACCTGGGGCCCGACCTGTACACCCACGTCCACAACCTGTTCAGCCAGCTCGCCGTCGAACTGGGCCTGGTGGGCCTGCTGATGTGGAGCGGTATCTGGCTGGCGCTGGGCTGGCGCGCCTGGCTGCATCGCGACTCGACGCTGGGCCAGGTGGTGGTGGGTTTGTGGGTGTTCGGCATGGTGATGGTGCAGTTCGACCAGCCGCATCTGGTGGACAGCCCGCGTCCGGGCTGGCTGCTGACCTGGCTGCCGCTGGCGCTGAGCCTCTCGCTGGGCCGCTGGAAGGAGACCGCATGAAGGTCTCCGTCGTCGTCATCACCTACAACTGGCCCGGCGCGCTGGAGCGCGTGCTGGAGGGGCTCGCCCGCCAGACCGAGCTGCCGTACGAGGTGATCATCGCCGACGACGGTTCGCGGCCGGACACGGCGGCGCTGATCGCGCGCATTTCGCCCACCTTTCCCGTGCCGCTGCGCCACCAGTGGCAGGAAGATCACGGCTTCCGCGCGGCACGCGCGCGCAACCGTGGCATTGCCTCAAGCCGCGGCGACTACATCATCCTGCTCGACGGCGACATGCTGGTGCATCCGAGCTTCATCGCCGACCACCTGATGCTGGCCGAACGCGGTTATTTCCTGCAGGGCGGCCGGCTCAAGGCCACGCCGGCGGAATCGCAGCGTCTGCTGGCGGGCGGCAAGCCGGTGTTTGCGCCGTGGTGCCGGGCCAATTTCGACGAATTTGACGGCACCAAGCGGCTGTACGCATTTCGCGCGCCCTGGCTGGCGCGCTGGAAGTCGCGTTCGCGCAACGGCGGCCGGGTGATGAGCTGCAACATGAGCTTCTGGCGCGACGACCTGCTGCGCGTGAACGGCTTCGACGAGCGCATGGAAGGCTATGGCGCGGAAGACCGCGAGCTGGCCGCGCGCCTGGAGAATGCCGGCCTGCGCCGCCGTCCGCTCAAGTGGTGCGCGCTGGCGGTGCATCTGTGGCATGACTCACGGTCACCGCCGGATGTGGACGACATGAGCCTGCCGAACAATCGCCTGTTCTTCGCCACGCGCAACGAGGGCATCCGTTGGTGCGAGCGAGGCATAAACCAGCACGTCGATCTGCTGGGCGACGGCGACCGCGCCGCATGAAGCTGCTATACACCAACTTCCATACCGGTGACGGCGGTGGACACACCACCTATATCCGCGAGCTGGCGGCCGCGCTGGCGGCGCGCCACGAGGTGCACGTCGCCGCGCCGCCGGGTAGCCGCCTCAATCGCGAGGCCCGCGCGCTGCCCGGCGTGTTCGTGCTCGACCAGCCGTTTCCCAACGGCCTGAAAAAGTGGAAGGCGCGCAGCCGCGCCCGGGCGAAGTTGGCCGAATACCTGCGCACACAGGCCTTCGACCTGGTGCACGTCAACGGCTCGGCTGACCACCGGCTGGTGCTGTCGGCGATGCCGCCGAAGCGGCCGGCGCTGGTGTGGACCAAGCACAATTCCAAAGTCGTGCGTGGCCTGGGCGCGTGGTTGCGGGCGCGCCACACGGACCAGGTGATCGCGGTATGCGACTACACCCGCCGTGAGCTGCTGCGCACCGCCTATCGCCGTTGCCGGCTGGACACCGTGTACAACGGCGTGGATATCGATCGCTGGTCGCCCTGGCCGGCGGACCTTGTCGCTGCGGAACGTGCCCGCTGGAACGATGGCGACGACAGCCTGCTGCTGCTCGGCAGCAATGCCGGCACGGCCAGCTACAAGGGCTGGATGGACCTGCTCGAGGCGCTCGCGTTGCTGCCCGAGCCGACGCGCCGGCGCGTGCGTGTGCTGCTTGCCGGTGTGCCGCCCAAGGCGGAGCACTTGGCGCGCGTGGCGGAGCTGGGCCTGTCCGGTCAGGTGGTATTTCCCGGTGTGCTGACCGACCCGCGCCCGCTGGTGGCCGCCTTCGACGCCGGCTTCGTGCTGTCCTACGACGTCGAGACGATCTCTTTCGCCTGCCGCGAGATGATGGCGATGGGCAAGCCGGTGCTGCTCACGGACTACGCTGGCCTGCCGGAAAACCTGGAAGTGGGTGTCGACGGCTGGCTGGTACCCGTACGCGACCGCGCCGCCATGGCGGCGGCAGTGACGACCATGCTCGCAGAGCGCGATGCGCTGCCTGCCATGGGCGAGGCGGCACGGCGGCATGCCGAGCGGGAATTCGGGCTGCCACTGTTCGTGGAACGGACCGAGGCGGTGTACGAGCGGTTACTGGCGGGGCGCCAGGCCGGTTAGCCTCAGTCGTCCTGGGCTGCCGCCGGCAGCCGATCCACGCCTTCGTTCGGCAGGCATCCCGGGATCACGGCATCGGCCTTGAACATCCACCATTCGCGCCGATTGGCGTGGCCCAGCGCCACCGCCTTGCTGCGATCGACGCACTGGGCCAGCGCCGGATCGAGGGCGAACAGCCAGCGACGCGACGGGTCCTGCGCCTGCCAGGCCACCGCGGCGGCGTATTGGTCACGCCAGGGCCGGGTGAAGCCGAAATCGACCGCGGAGTGATCGAGCATCAACAGGTTCTGCTCCTTCCACGCGACCATGCCGAGCTGGTCACCGGGCGCGAGGTGCTCGCGGACCTCCTGCATCACGCCGGCCGCCGAGCTGGAGTCATTGAGGATGGGATAGGCCCAAAGGCTCCACACCACCCACATCACCGCCAGGCCAGCGGCCACGGCGGCGACGGCATGGCGCACGCGCAGGGCCGCCACCACCAGCAGCTGGCTGGCGCCGATGGTCACCATCATCAGCCACAGTGCGTGGCCGCCGTCCTCGAAACCACGCCCGCTCGCCAGTTCGGTGGTGAACCTCGGATGGGCAATCAGCGCCGCGCCGCCCACCAGCAGCATCGCCGCGCCCATCACGCCGATGAAGACCAGTCCGGCGATGCGCAGCCAGCGCTGCCTGAGCAGTTCGCCGAGATAAGGCGCCGTCACCAGCGCCAGCATCGGCAGCGCCGGCATGATGTAGACGTCGCGCTTGCCCCTGGGGATGGAGAAGAACACCAGCACCAGCACGATCCAGCTCAGCGGCAGGAGGATGCGCGCGTCCTTCGCCTTCAGTGCGCGCCACCAGCGCGGCAGTGTGCCGGGGTAGGTCAGCGACAGCGGCAGCCAGGTGAACAGGACGATGGGCACGTAGAACAGCGGCGAATGATGATGATCCCAGGAGTTGCCGTAGCGGCCCGCGGTCTGGTGGAACAGGATGTCGTTGACGTAGGCCGCGTAGGCCGGATCACCGGCATGCGCTTTGGCGCCGAGCAGCATGGGAACGAGCCACAGCGCAACGGCAACAAGCAGCGCGACCGGTCCCAGCAGCCATCGCCACCAGGCGCCCTCGCCCATGCGCGACACGCCTTGCCAGCGACCTAGTACGGCGACCAGGTAGGGCAGCACCAGCAGCAGCGCGAGCACACCCACGCCCTTGGTGATCACGCCCAGTCCGGCGGAGAAGCAGCCCAGCCAGTACGCGCGCCAGTTCGGCCCGTCCAGCATGTGCACCAGCAATCCCCAGTTGCCTGCGGTGAGGAAGAACATCACCAGCGGGTCGATCTGCGCGCGCTTGGTCTGGTAGACGAACTGGAAGGTGATCAGCAGCCCCGCGGCCGCGTACAGGCCCACCTGCCGGTTCCACAGCCGGCTCCCCAGGTCATACACCGCCAGCAGGCAGCCCAGCGCCGCCAGCAGGGAGGGCAGCAGGAAGGCGATGCGCCAGCTTCCAAGCCCCGTGTAGCTGGCCGCCTCCAGCCAGAACAGCATCGGCGGCTTGTCCGAATACAGCTCACTGCCACGGTGGGGAAACAGCCAGTCGCCGCTCTCCACCATGTGCTTGGCGACCAGGGTGAAACGCGGTTCGTCCGACGGCCAGGGATCGCGCAGGCCGATGCCGGCGCCGATCACCACCACGGCAATCAGGAGCAGCAGCCAGAACGTGCGGCGTTCCTGGACGGTGGCGGGAGCAGCAGCGGACATGCGAGGGTTCCGTGGGCTGGCGATGTCGCCGGCGACCGACCGGACGTCGCCGGGAAGCGACCGCCCGGGTGCGGCCAGCTACGTGGGCGTCAGGCCTTTTCGATCACGGCATAGTACATGCCGTCCAGATCGCCATCCCCCGGCAGGATCTGCCAGCCATGCGTCGCCGCTTGCCCTACCGGCAAGGTGACAGGGATGGAGCGTGCATCCACCTGCGTCGCCAGCCACTCGCCCACCACGGCCTCGTTCTCGGCGCGCAGCATCGAGCAGGTGATGTAGAGCAGCCGGCCACCCGGCGCCAGCAATGGCCACAGCGCCGCGAGGATGCGCCGCTGCTGCGCCACCAATGGCGCGATATCGCTCTCGCGCCGGTGCAGGCGCACGTCCGGGCGGCGGCGCAACACGCCGGTCGCCGAACAGGGCGCGTCGATCAGGATGCGGTCGAACGGCTTGCCGTCCCACCAGTCCTTGGGCTCGCCCGCATCGCCGATCGCTATCTGGGCCGACAGGCCGAGGCGTTCGAGATTCTGGCTGATGCGCGTGGCGCGCCTGGCGTCGAATTCCAGCGCGGTCAGGGCGATATCCGCGCGCTCGAGCAGGTGGCAGGCCTTGCCACCGGGGGCGGCGCAGGCGTCGAGCACGCGTTGGCCATCGCGGACTTCGGCCAGGTCGGCGGCGATCTGCGCTGCGCCGTCCTGCACGGCGAACTCACCGGCGGCGAAGCCCGGCATGCGCGTCACGTCGGCGCTGTGTGGCAGCACGATGCCGTCTTCCAGCCAGTCATGTGGCTCGGCCGTATAGCCGTCCAGGCGCAAGCGCTCGAGCAGCGCATCACGTTGGGCGCGACGCCGGTTCACCCGCAGCATCAGGGGCGGTTCGCGGTTGTCCGCGGCCATCACCGCATCGGCCTCGTCGGGCCAGTCACGCGCGATGGCCTTGGCCAGCCAGGCCGGATGGGCGTGGCGGGCCTGCGGCTTGGCATCCAGTGCGGCCAGCAGCTCGGTGCGCTCACGCTGCCAACGGCGAAGCACGGCATTGACCAGGCCCGCCAGCCGCGGGCGCTGCAGGGCGCGCGTGGCCTGCACGGTGGCGGCCACGGCGGCGTAGTCGGGTAGTTCGAGGATCTCCAGCTGCACCAGCCCCAGCACCAGCAGGGCATGCACGGCCGGCTCCTTCTGGCGCAGCGGCTTGTCCAGCAGCCGGTCCAGCGCCGGATCGAAACGCAGCCACCAGCGCGCTCCGTCGCTCAACAACGCCATCAGCAGCGCGCGGTCGCGAGAATCGGCGAGCTTCGGCGCGTAACGCTCCATCGCGTCGCGCAGCGAGGCGCCGCGCAGGGCGACGTCAGCAAGGGCCTGGGCAGCGAGGGCGCGGGTGTCTGTCATGGGGCAGAAAATAGTGGAGAGGAGTGAGAAGCGAGAGTAAAGGCGCCAGGCCTCACGCCCGTCATTCCGGCGAAAGCCGGAATCCAGTGGCGTTGGTGTGGGGTTGTCGCGATACCGCTTTGAACTGCTATCCAGCGCATTATGCGTTGCGGTCCAAGCCGGGTGTTCAAGTCACTGGATTCCGGCTTTCGCCGGAATGACGGTGTCTCAGCCGCCGCGCGTCTTTATGGCGTTGCAGTAATCCGCCGCCGTGATGCGCTTGCCGCCGGCGCGCTGAAGCGCTGTCACGCGCAACGCGCCCTCACCGCAGGCGATGTCGATGCCATCGCGGCTCATGCCAAGCACCGAGCCGGGCTCCGCGCCCTCGCGGCCATCGACGGCGCGAGCAGCCCAGACACGCAGGGTTTCGCCGCCCACCTCGCCCTCGGCCACCGGCCACGGATCAAACGCGCGCACCTGGCGCTCCAGTTCGATTGCCGGGCGACTGAAATCCAGTCGCGCCTCGGCCTTGTCCAGCTTGTGGGCGTACGTGACGCCTTCGTCCGGCTGCGGACGCGCCACCATCGATTCGCCGGCCATCACCCGGGCCAGCCCTTCGGCGAGCACCTCTGCGCCAAGCGCGGCGAGGCGGTCGTGCAGCGAGCCGCCGGTGTCCTCGCGCGAGATCGGCGTGCGGCGTTCGAGCAACACGGGGCCGGTGTCCAGGCCCGCTTCCATCTGCATCAGGTCGACCCCGCTCTCGGCATCGCCGGCGAGGATCGCGCGCTGGATCGGCGCCGCGCCGCGCCAGCGCGGCAGCAGGCTGGCGTGCACGTTCCAGCAGCCCAGCCGGGGAATCGCCAGCACCTTGCGCGGCAGGATCAGGCCATAGGCCACCACCACCATCAGGTCCGGCGCGTAGGACGCCAGCGTGGTCCGCGCCAGTTCGGACTTCAGCGATTCAGGCTGCTCGACCGGGATGCCGGCTGCCAGCGCGGCCTGCTTGACCGGGCTGGGGGTCAGCTTGCGGCCACGGCCGGCAGGACGGTCCGGCTGGGTATAGACGGCCACGACCTCGGCGCCGCTGGCGCGGCAGGCTTCGAGGCAGGGTACGGAAAATTCGGGGGTGCCCGCGAAAACGACGCGGAGCTTCAAGCGCTGGCCGCCTGCTTGCGCTGCTTTTCCAGGCGCTTGAGCAGCATGGAACGCTTCAGCGGGGACAGGTAGTCGACGAAGACCTTGCCGGCCAGATGGTCCATCTCGTGCTGGATGCACACGGCGAGCGGGCCCTCGAAGTCCATCACGACCTCGTTGCCATCCACGTCGTTGGCCTTCACCTTTACCTTGAGGGCGCGGGTGACGTCGGCATAGATGCCCGGGAAGGACAGGCAGCCTTCCTGATAGACCTGGTCGCCATCCTTGGACAGGATCTGCGCATTGATCAGCACCAGCGGCTGGTCGCGCTCCTCGCTCATGTCGGCCACCAGCACCTGCTGATGCACGTTGACCTGGGTCGCGGCCAGGCCCACGCCGTTGGCGGCGTACATGGTCTCGAACATGTCGGCCACGAACTGCTTGAGTTCGGCGTCGAAAACGCGCACGGGCTCGGCCCTGGTGCGCAGGCGGGGGTCGGGAAATTCGAGGATGGTCAAGACGGACATGGGCTCACCTTTGCGCTCAAAGTGCGGGCGAATCGGTGAAAAACCAAGCCCGGGCGCATCTAGAATGCGGCTTATTGTACGCCGCCAAGCCCGTGTCTGGCATGCCGTTTTGCCAACTGGTCACGGTTGCGTGAACAAGTTGTTCGGTTACACTCGCCCGAGCGTCGGGGGATGGGGGATTCCCGTTTATGATCAGAAAGTCCATTGGGCTGCTGGCCGGCATGCTGGTCACGGTGGCCGTTTATGCTGCGGGCGCGCAACTGCGTGCCGATCACCCCGATACCTATACGGTGAAAAAGGGCGACACGCTCTGGGCGATTTCCGCACGCTTCCTTTCCAAGCCGTGGCTGTGGCCGGAAATCTGGCAGGCCAACCCGCAGGTGCAGAACCCGCACCTGATTTTCCCGGGTGACGTGCTCAACCTGTCCTTCATCAACGGTCCCCACGTCGGCCTGCAGCCGCGTGTGCACAGTGAGGAAGCGGCGGTTCCCGCCATTCCGCTGGATGCCGTGCGCACCTTCCTGAAGGAAATGCGCGTGCTCAACACGCGGGACGTCGAGCACCTGCCGTACGTGGTGGGCTTCGAGGAGGCCGACCTGCGCGGCACCGTCGGCAAGAACGTCTACGTGCGCAACTTGCACGCCGACCCTGGCCAGCGCTTCGCGATCGTGCGTCCGACCCACACCTTCCGCAATTTCAATGGCGGCAAGGGCCGCGACAACGGCGCCGACCTGCTGGCCCGTCCGCTGGACAGCGACGTGTCGATGGTCCGCACGCCGTGGCTCGAGGAGTCCCGCTTCGACGACCACTTCGGTCGCGGCGAGGACATCGGCACCGAGGTCAGCGTGATCGGCACTGCCGAGGTGCTGCGCACCGGCGACCCGACCACCCTGCTGCTGCTCGACTCCACCATGGAGATCCGCAAGGGTGATCGCATCGTGGCGATCGACGAGAAGCCCTACGACCCGTACTTCTACCCGCATGCGCCCAAGTCGCTGCCGGGCAATGCGCGCGTGATCGCCTTCGCCGACGCCTACGATGCGGTGGGCCCGCATCAGGTGGTGGCGCTGAACATCGGCTCGCAGGACGGCGTCGAGAACGGCCAGACCTATTCGATCTACCAGCCGGGCGAGGAAATCCCCGATGACGTGGCCAGCAACAGCTGGAACCGCGGCACCGGCCAGACCGTGACCCTGCCGCAGGAGTTCGTGGGCCACGTGATGGTGTTCCGCACCTTTGACCGGGTTGCCTACGGCCTGATCATGGATGGCATTCGTCCGGTGCATAAGCACGACAAGCTCGAACTGCCCGAATAAGCCCAGGCGGCTCGGGACGACACGACGGCGCGGTGTTCACCGCGCCGTTTTCGTTTGTGGCCATCCCTAGGCTTGGCGGCCATGACGACCCTCGAACCTTACCGCCCCTGGCTCGTGCTGCTGCGCACGCCAGCCCTGGGCCCCGGCGGGCTGCGCCGGGCGCTCGCCGCCCACGCCGACAGCGCCGACGCCGTCCTGGCCGCACTGCGCGCCCGCACCGACCTGCCCGAGCCGACCCGTCGCTGGCTGCAGCGGCCGGACGAGCGACGCCTGGACGATGACCTGGCGTGGCTGGCCCAGCCCGGACATCGCCTGCTGCTCTGCACCGACGAGGACTTCCCGCCGCTGCTGGAGGCCATGGCGCAGCCGCCGGCCGCGCTGTTCGTGGCCGGCGACGCCGGGCTGTTGCTGCACCCCCAGTTGGCCATCGTCGGGGCGCGCGCGGCCACCCTGAGCGGGCGGTGCATCGCGCGGGCGTTCGCCCAGGCGCTGGGCCATGCCGGCTTTGTGATCACCAGTGGCCTTGCCGATGGCATCGACGGCGCGGCCCATCAGGCGGCGCTCGACGCCGGACTGCCCACGGTGGCGGTGATCGGCACCGGGCCGGACCGGGTCTACCCGCGCAAGCACCGCGAACTGGCTCGCAAGGTGGTCGCGCATGGCGTCATGGTCAGCGAGTTTCCACCGGGCACAGCCGCCCGCAGCGACCACTTCCCGCGGCGCAACCGCATCCTCTCCGGGCTGGCGCTGGGCACGCTGGTGGTCGAGGCAGGGCTGAGCTCGGGCTCTCTCATCACCGCGAGATTGGCGGCGGAACAGGGGCGCGAGGTGTTCGCCTTGCCCGGTTCCATTCATAATCCGCTCGCCCAAGGTTGCCATCGGCTGATCCGCGATGGCGCGCGGCTGGTGGAAACCGCCGGTGAGATCGTGGAGGCGCTTGCGCCCGCCGCGGTCGCGCTGGGGCATGTGCTGGCCAGCCGGCTGGAGCACGCGGCGCCGTCTCAAGCAGGCCCGGACGCTGGGCTGGACCCGGCTGCACGGGCGCTGCTGGAGGCGCTTGGCCATGGCCCGATGGCGCTGGACGAACTGGCCGACTGTACTGGCCAGACTGTCGCCAGCCTGACGGCCACCTTGTTGGTGCTCGAAGTGGATGGCCTCGTGGAGCTCTTGCCTGGCAATCGCTACCAGCGCATTCAGGGCTGAGACAAAGACGTACCGCAACTCGTTTTCACATGGTCGAGCTTGACGCAATCAGGCCGGCATGCCTTTAACTAAATATAAGAGGCCGCCCCGGACGGGCCAGGCCATTGATGGCGGATACCGAGTTTCATGGCAAAAAACCTGCTTATCGTCGAGTCGCCGGCCAAGGCCAAGACGATCAACAAATACCTCGGCAAGGACTTCCAGGTCCTGGCCTCCTACGGTCACGTGCGTGACCTCAAGCCGAAGGAAGGCGCAGTTGACCCCGAGCACGGCTTTGCCATGGCCTACGAGGTGATCGACCGCAACGAGAAACACGTCGACGCCATCGCCAAGGCGGCCAAGGTGGCCGACGACATCTACCTCGCGACCGACTTGGATCGCGAAGGTGAAGCGATTTCCTGGCACATCAGCGAGATCCTCAAGGAGCGTGGCCTGACCAAGGGCAAGCAGCTCCATCGCGTGGTGTTCTCCGAGATCACGCCCAAGGCGATCAAGGCGGCCGTCGCGGCGCCGCGCGAGTTGTCGCTGGACATGGTCGATGCGCAGCAGGCGCGCCGCGCACTGGATTACCTGGTGGGCTTCAACCTCTCGCCGGTGCTGTGGCGCAAGGTGCAGCGCGGCCTGTCCGCCGGCCGCGTGCAGTCGCCGGCGCTGCGCATGATCGTCGAGCGCGAGGAAGAGATCGAAGCGTTCAAGGCGCGCGAGTACTGGACCGTCGAGGCCGCGCTGCGCCACGCAGAGGGCGACTTCAGCGCTCGTCTCACCAAGCTGCACGGCAAGAAGTTCGAGCAGTTCGATCTCACCAACGAACACGATGCGATGGCTGCGCGAGCTGCGCTCAAGGAGGCCGCGCACGGCCGCCTCACCGTCAGCGAAGTGGGCAGCAAGGAACGCAAGCGCCGCCCGGCGCCGCCGTTCACCACCTCCACGCTGCAGCAGGAAGCCGCGCGCAAGCTGGGCTTCTCCACCAGCCGCACCATGAAGGTCGCGCAGGGCCTGTACGAAGGCGTCTCGCTGGGCAGCGAGGGCAACGTCGGCCTCATCACCTACATGCGTACCGACTCGGTGGCGCTGTCCGAGGATGCCGTGGGCGAGCTGCGCGAGCTGATCGCGCGCGACTTCGGCCGCAAGGCGCTGCCGGATCATCCGCAGACCTACAAGGCCAAGTCCAAGAACGCGCAGGAAGCGCATGAGGCGGTTCGCCCGACCTCGGCCATGCGCACACCGCGGGAAGTGGCCTCGTACCTCAACGATGAGCAGCGCAAGCTGTACGAACTGATCTGGAAGCGCACCGTCGCCTGCCAGATGATCCACGCCACGATGAACACGGTGTCGGTGGACTTCGACGTCAAGCACGTCGCCGGTGGCGACGCCGCGTTCCGTTCGACCGGCACGACCGTGATCGATCCGGGCTTCCTTGCCGTGTACGAAGAAGGTCGCGACCAGAAGAGCGCCGAGGATGACGACGAAGGCCGCCGCCTGCCGAAGCTGGAAGTCGGCGAGCAGGTCGCGCTGCACGACATCGTGGCCGACCAGCATTTCACCGAGCCGCCGCCGCGCTATTCCGAAGCGAGCCTGGTGAAGGCGCTGGAAGAGTTCGGCATCGGCCGTCCGTCCACCTACGCCAGCATCATCCAGGTGCTGCTCAACCGCGAATACGTGTTCCTCGACAGCCGCCGCTTCAAGCCCACCGACGTGGGCCGCGCGGTAAGCAAGTTCCTCACCTCGCACTTCACCCGCTACGTCGACTACGACTTCACCGCCAAGCTCGAGGACGAGCTGGACGCGGTGAGCCGCGGCGAAGAGGCCTGGGTGCCGCTGATGGAGCGCTTCTGGCAGCCGTTCAAGCAGCAGGTGGACGAGAAGACCGAAACGGTCGACCGCAGCGAAGCCACTGGCGCTCGTGAGCTGGGCACCGATCCCAAGAGCGGCAAGCCGGTCTCGGTGCGCCTGGGCCGCTACGGGCCGTACGCGCAAATCGGCGACAAGGACACGGACGAGAAGCTGCAGTTCGCCTCGCTGCGTCCCGGCCAGAGCATGCACACGATCACGCTGGAAGAGTCGCTGGAGCTGTTCAAGCTGCCGCGCAAGCTCGGCCAGGCCGAGAACGGCGACGAGGTGAGCGTGGGCGTGGGCCGATTCGGGCCGTTCGTGAAGCAGGGCAGCACCTATGCCTCGCTCAAGGCCGAGGATGACCCGTACACCATCGAGCTGCCGCGCGCCCTGCAGATCGTGCAGGAAAAGCTGGAGATGATCGCCAACCGCATCATCAAGGACTTCGGCAACGGCGTGCAGGTGCTCAACGGCCGCTTCGGCCCTTACATCACCGACGGCGAGAAGAACGCGCGCATCCCGAAGGACCAGGAGCCGAAGGAACTGACCGAGGCCCAGTGCATCGAGCTGCTCGCTGCCGCGCCGGTCAAGAAGGGGCGTGGCGCGTTCAAGAAGGCCGCCGCCAAGAAGGCGCCTGCCGAGAAGAAGCCGGCGGCGAAGAAGGCCACGGCCAAGACGGCGACCGCCAAGAAGACCGCGACGAAGAAGACGGCCACCAAGAAGGCTGCCGCCACCAAGACCGCGACCAAGAAGACGGCGGCCAAGAAGGCTCCGGCCAAGAAAGCCGCCGCGAAAAAGGCCACCAGCAAGAAGACGACCGCCTGAGTGGCGGTCCGCTTTACCCTTGATGAGCTTGATGCCGCCGCCGCGCTGCTGCGCCGCGGCGGCGTGATCGCCTATCCCACCGAGGCCGTCTTCGGTCTTGGCTGCGATCCGCATGACCGGGTCGCGTTCGAGCGGCTGTTCGCGCTCAAGCAGCGGCCGCCCACCCAGGGCGTGCTGCTGATCGCGGCGGAATTCGCCCAGGTGGAGCGCTACATCGACACGGTGGCCGTACCCGCCGAGGTGATGGCCCAGGTGCAGGCCAGCTGGCCCGGCCCCAACACATGGATTTTCCCCCGCTCGCCCGCGGTCCCCGAGTGGGTCGCCGGGGCGCACGCCGGCATCGCCCTGCGGGTCACCGCGCACGCACCGGCGGCGGCGCTGTGCCGCGCCTATGGCGGCGCGCTGGTGTCGACCAGCGCCAACCCCCACGGCGAGCCGCCGGCGCGCTCCGTGGCCACGCTTGAGACCTACTTCGGCGGGGCGCTGGACGGCCTGCTCGATGCCCCGCTCGGGGAGCTGGAGCGACCCACCGTCATCCGCGACGCCCTTTCCGGCGCTATCATCCGCGCCTGATCGACGCCGGAAAGCCAGCAGTGCTGGATCGGCTGGATGAACGGCTTCCACACGCCACGTGGCCCCGGTAGGGGCTGATTCAGTGGTTGCCCTGAGGATGGGGACCTCGCGGGCCATCGGTTTCCACCGTCCGTACGCCAATCCGGCGCCTGCCGGATCGCGTCGAATGCCATGCAGTTGTCGGAGAACAGCTTGTCCATCGTGTTTGAAAACTACCGGCAGGATCAGGCGGCCATCGGGCTGCCCTTGCTGGCGGCTGCCCAGGGGCAGCGCACGGTGGCCTGGCGCGACGGCGAGGCGATCAGCGCCGCCCGCTTCCTGACCCACGTGCAGGAGATCGCCGCGCAGCTGCCGCCGGCCGCCACCGCGGTGAACCTGTGCGAGGACCGCTACGCCTTCCTCGTGGCGTTCTGCGCCATCGCCCTGCGCGGCCAGGCCAACTTGCTGCCGTCCTCCCGTGCGCCCCAGGCCGTCGCCGAGGTGATGGCCGCACACCCGGGCTGCTACGCGCTGGGCGAAGCCCTGCCGGAAGTGCCGCCGGCGCACTTCCGCCACCTGCCGGGCCTGCTGGTGACCCCGGCGTCGGCGACCGATTTCGAGGTGCCCTTCATTCCGGCCGACCAGGTGGTGGCAGTGGGCTACACCTCCGGCTCCACCGGCGTGCCCAAGGGCAACGCCAAGACCTGGGCCAGTTTCAACGCCAGCACGGCCGGTAACCTGCGCATGCTGCATGCCGAAGTCGGCGCCGGGTTCGAGGTGGTGGCCACGGTGCCGCCGCAGCACATGTACGGCATGGAGATGTCGGTGCTGCTGCCGCTGCTCGATGCCGCCGGCGTGCATGCCGGCCGCCCCCTCTTTCCGGCCGACGTCGCCGCGGCGCTGGCCGAAGTGCCCGCGCCGCGCGTGCTGGTGACCACGCCGGTGCACCTGCGCGCACTGATCGAATCGGGCGTGGCGATGCCGCCGATCGCGGCGATCGTTTCGGCCACCGCGCCGATGCCGGTCGAGCTGGCGCAGGCCGCCGAGACCCGCTACGGCGCGCCGCTGCTGGAGGTGTTCGGCTCCACCGAAACCTGCGTAATCGCCAGCCGCCGCGCCGCAGCCGATGAGCCGTGGACGCTGTACGACGGCGTGCAGCTGCATCCGCAGCCCGACGGCACCCAGGTGCGGGCGCCGCAGCTCGAGCAGCCGATGACCTTGGCCGACATCGTCACCCTGCACGACGCCGGCCGCCGCTTCCGCCTGTGCGGGCGCCACTCCGACATGCTGGAGATCGCCGGCAAGCGCGCTTCGCTGGGCGACCTTACCCGCCGCCTGCAGGCCATCCCCGGCGTGCAGGATGGCGTCGTGTTCCAGCACGACGGCGGCGACGCCCTGGGCGTGCAACGCGTGGCGGCGCTGGCCGTGGCGCCCGGTCTGGACGAGCAGTCCATCGTTGAGGCGCTGCGCCGTGCGGTGGATCCGGTGTTCCTGCCGCGTCCGCTGAAGTTGGTCGAGGCTTTGCCGCGCAATGAGACGGGCAAGCTGCCTAGGGCGGCGTTGCTGGAGCTGCTGGACGCTCGGAGCTGAGCACTTCTTCCTCTCCCCTTCGGGGAGAGGATTGAGGTGAGGGGTGGGTGCTCGCGAGAGTGCTTCCACAAGGCGTCGCTTAATGGCCACCGAGGCAAGCCTGACCCCTCACCCCAGCCCTCTCCCCAGAGGGGAGAGGGAGCTAAGGGCCATGTTGCGCTGCGCAAGCGGGGCCGGGGCCTTTACAATGACCAGCTGCGCCGTCCCCGGCGCCATTCCCTGGCAGTTGGAGTTCTCATGAAAGTCCTGGTCATCGGCAGCGGCGGGCGCGAACACGCGCTGGCGTGGAAGCTCAAGCAGTCCCCGCGCGTGAGCGAAGTGATCGTGGCGCCCGGCAACGCCGGTACCGCGCACGAGAAGGGTGTGCGCAACGCGGACGTGGCCGTCACCGACATCGAGGGCCTGCTCAAGCTGGCCAAGGCCGAGAAGATCGAGCTGACCGTGGTCGGTCCCGAGGTGCCGCTGGTGGCGGGTGTGGTCGACAAGTTCCGCGCCGCCGGCCTGCGCTGCTTCGGCCCGCGCGCCGTGGCCGCCCAGTTGGAAGGCTCCAAGGCCTTCGCCAAGGACTTCCTGCATCGCCACAACATCCCCACCGCGCACTACGCGGTGTTCACCGAGCTCAATCCCGCGCTGGCGTACGTGCGCAAGCACGGCGCGCCGATCGTCATCAAGGCTGACGGCCTGGCGGCCGGCAAGGGCGTGGTGGTCGCGCTCACCCAGGCGGATGCGGAGCAGGCGCTGCACGACATGCTCGGCGCGCATCAGTTCGGCGACGCCTCGGCACGCGTGGTGATCGAGGAATTCCTCGACGGCGAAGAAGCCAGCTACATCGTCATGAGCGATGGCCAACACGCGCTGCCGATGGCCAGCAGCCAGGACCACAAGCGCCGCGACGAGGGCGACCTCGGCCCCAACACCGGCGGCATGGGCGCGTACTCGCCCGCGCCGGTGGTCACGCCGGAAGTTGAAAAGCGCATCCTCAAGGAAGTCATCGAGCCCACCCTGCGCGGTATGGCGATGGAGGGCGCGCCCTTCATCGGCTTCCTCTACGCCGGCCTGATGATCGACAAGAGCGGCGCGCCCAAGGTCATCGAGTTCAACGTGCGCTTCGGTGATCCGGAAACACAGCCGATCATGCTGCGCCTGAAGTCCGACCTGGTCGACCTGATCGAGGCGGCGCTCGATGGCGAGCTGCACCACACGCACGCGCACTGGGACCCGCGCCCATCGCTCGGCGTGGTGGTGGCGGCGGGCGGCTATCCGGGCAAGGTGCGCAGCGGCGACATGATCACCGGCCTGGACCGTGACTTCGGCCCGGACGTGAAGGTGTTCCACGCCGGCACCCAGCAAGACGCGCAAGGCCGCGCGGTGACCGCGGGCGGTCGCGTGCTGACCGTGTGCGCGCTCGGCAAGGACATTGCCGCCGCCCGCGAGCACGCCTATGCCGCGGTCAGCCTGGTCCATTTCGATGGCGCCTTTTGCCGACGCGATATCGCCCATCGCGCGCTGCATCGCGGCTGATTCAGGCCAGCGCTGCGACGTCCGCCAAGCCCCGGCCACGCCGGGGTTCTGGCTAATGGCCCACGCGCAGGGGTGCGTCCTGTGCGCGACCCCAAGATTCGTCCTCAACACCCGAAGGCGTGGCCCTGACTGCGGCCATTCCCACTGCCTGGCCATTGCATCGAATCCGCGCAACACCTCATCGAAGCGCCGCTGCGTGCAACCCACGCGAGACTCGCTGCAACGGCGATGCTGATGCGCGCATTGCGCGTCCAGGACGAGGCGATCATCTCTCTTGTCGTTATTGCGGAATATTGGGCTCGACCAGTCTCGCCAGATTGTCCAGCGACTCCTGCCAGCCAAGATGGCAGCCGTCCGCCGGGATCACGCCGGGCACGCCTTCCTGCACCACATGCAGCGCCGTACCGCAGGACACCTTCTGCAGGGTGACCGTGGTGTGCATCTCGCCGGGCAGGTTGGGGTCGTCGAACCTCGCCGTGTAATGGATGAATTCGTGCGGCCGCAGTTCGGCGTAGACGCCGCCGAACGTGTGGCTGTTCATGGTGGTGAAGTTGGTGAACGACATCCGGTAACTGCCACCGACGCGTGCGTCCAGCTGGTACACCCGGCCGGTGAATCCATTCGGAGGTAGCCAGCGCGCCATGGCCTCCGGGTCGAGGAAGGCGCGGTAGACCTTCTCCGGTGGCGCGCGAAGCACGCGATGCAGCGCGATGGTGTGCGTGGTCACGAGTTTGACTCCCGAGGTTGGCTTGAGAGGCTGCGCCAATCGCTTCGTGGCGCTGCATTTAACCGACGAACGATTGGTCGAACTTTCGACAGCAGGATCGGCTCCGCGTCATTCACGTCTGCTTTTGCAGGAACACATGAGTGGCGCGCTCGCCGGCGATGGTGTCGACGCAGGTGTAGCCCAGCGCGCGCCAGTCCAAGCCCTGGAACAGGGCCTCTCCACTGCCAAGCAGGATCGGCCGCACGGCGAGGTGCAGCTCGTCGATCAGGCGCTCGCGCAGAAATTGCCTCACCGTGTCGACACCACCACCGATGCGCACGTCGCGCCCGCCGGCTGCCGCCCTGGCCTGCGCGAGCGCGGCATGGATCCCCTCGGTGACGAAATGGAAGGTCGTGCCGCCCTTCATCACCAGCGGCGAGCGCGCATGGTGCGTGAGCACGAACACCGGCGTGTGGTAGGGAGGCTCCTCGCCCCACCAGCCCTTCCACTGATCGTCGGGCCAGGGGCCGCGCACCGGCCCGAACATGTTGCGACCCAGGATCCACGCGCCGATGCCTGCAAATCCCCGCACCACCATCGCATTGTCGGTGCCGGTTTCGCCGCCCTCGCCGCCCTGCAGGGTTTGCCACAGGCGGGTATGGAAGAACCATTCCATCAACTCCGGTCCGTTCACGCCCAGCGGGTGTTCCAGATCCTGCGCGGGGCCGGCGCCAAAGCCGTCGAGGGAGACTGAAAAACTCTGCACGCGGAGCTTGGACATGATGACCTCTCCAGGTGATGCGTTTGCGTCGGCCTTTGTGGGTGTCGGGCCTCAGGCGGCCAGCCGCAGCGCAAAGAAGCGCGTGCCCGGCAGGTGATTCGTGTTGTAGGGAGGAATCTCGACGAAGCCCAGCCGCTCGTACAGCGCCTGCGCCGCGGCCATGCTCGCCAGGGTATCCAGGCGCAGCTCGTGATAACCCGCGTCGCGTGCACGCTCGATGATGGCCGCAATCAGCTCTTCGCCGAGGCCAAGCCGCCGGTAAACCGGGCGAACGTACAGCCGCTTCATCTCGCCGATGTGTTCATCGAATGGTCGCAGCGCGGCGCAGCCGGCCAGCACGCCACCGACCTCGGCGACGAGCAGCGCGCCGTAAGGTGGCGTGTACGCGCCGGGCAGGCCTTCGAGTTCGGCCGAGAAGCCCTGGTATTCCAGATCGGTGCCGATGGCCCGCGCGTACTCGACAAAGAGCTCGCGAATGCCGTCAACCGGTTCCAAAGCCGTGACCTGTCTCAAGGCGATCATGGTCATCTTCCTGGCCAGCACAACAAGCGCCCAGCTTAGCTGGCGCGAATGACCGCTTTCATCCCTGCCCCACGCGGGGCGCTGGCGTGGCGTTCATCCGGCGGGCGCTGTCTGCAACAAGCAACCAAGCATCGCCATGTGACTGCAGCGGAATCGCGCTAGGCTTGTCGCGATCCACCACCAAGACCGCGCATGAGCCAATTCAACCTGCTCGGAAGTCGCCGCTTCGCACCGTTCTTCTGGACGCAGGCGATGGGCGCGTTCAACGACAATGCGTTCCGCAATGCGATGGTGATGCTGGTGGCGTTCCAGATGGGGCTGGATGACCACACTGTCTCGCTCTACACCAACCTGGCGCCGGCGCTGTTCATCCTGCCCTACTTCCTGTTTTCGGCCACCGCCGGCCAGCTGGCGGAGAAGTACGAGAAGTCGCGCATCATCCGCTATGTGAAGCTGTTCGAGATCGCGGCGATGCTGGTGGCGGCCATCGGCTTCTACACCCACCACACCACGCTGCTGCTGGTGGTGCTGTTCCTGATGGGCATGCACTCGACCACGTTCGGCCCGATCAAATACGCCATCCTCCCGCAGATGCTGAAGCCGGAGGAGCTGGTCGGCGGCAATGGCATGGTGGAGATGGGTACCCAGCTGGCCATGCTGATCGGCATGATCGCCGGCAACTCGCTGATGCTGATCGCGGGCTTCGGGCCGCTCGCCGCATCCACGCTGACCATTGCCGTTGCGGTGCTCGGCTACCTCACGAGCCGCCGCATCCCTCCCGCGCCGGCGACCGCGCCGGAGCTGGTGTTCAACTGGAACCCGGTCACCGAAACCGCACGCGTGCTCGGCATCACGCGCGAGGATCGCGGTGTCTTCAACGCCGTGCTCGGCATCTCCTGGTTCTGGTTCTTCGGCACCGTGCTGGTGGCGCAGTTGCCCAACTACACCCGCTCCAACCTGGGTGGTGACGGTTCGGTCAACACGCTGGTGCTGACGCTGTTCTCGATCGGCACTGGCGTCGGCGCGCTGCTGTGCGAACGCATGTCGGGGCGGCGCGTCGAAGTGGGCCTGGTGCCGCTGGGCGCCTTCGGCCTGACCGCCTTCGGCGTCGACCTGTATTTCGCCCACCCCGGACTGGCCACGATGCACGGCCTGGACTGGCGCAGCTTCCTCCACGGCGCCGGCTGCTGGCGCGTGGTGATGGACCTGACCCTGATCGGCGTGTTCAGCGGCTTCTACGTGGTGCCCCTGTTCGCCTATGTGCAGGCGCGCACGCCGCGCAGCAAGCTGTCGCGCGTGATCGCCGGCAACAACATCCTCAACGCCTTGCTGATCTGCCTGGCCTCCGGCTTCGGCCTGGCGCTGGGCGCGCTCGGCCTCACGGCGGTGCAGATCTTCCTCGCCGCCGCGCTGCTCAACGTGGTGGTGGCGGCTTACATCTTCACCCTCGTGCCCGAATTCCTGATGCGCTTCATCACCTGGGTGCTGGTCAACACCTTGTACCGGGTGCGCGTCGACGGGCTTGAGCAGATTCCCGAGGAAGGCCCGGCGCTGCTGGTGTGCAACCACGTCAGCTTCATGGACCCGCTGGTGCTGATGGCTAACCTGCGGCGGCCCGCGCGCTTCGTCATGTACTACAAGATCTTCAACATCCCGCTGCTGAAGTTCGTATTCCGCACCGCCAAGGCCATCCCCATCGCCGGGCACAAGGAAGATCCCGCGGTGCTGGAGCGTGCGTTCGAGGAAGTGGATGCCGCGCTGGCGGACGGCGAACTGGTGTGCATCTTTCCTGAGGGCGGGCTGACGCGCGATGGCGACATCGCGCCGTTCCGCCCCGGCGTGGCGCGCATCCTCGAGCACCGCCCGGTGCCGGTGGTGCCGCTGGCGCTGCGCGGTTTGTGGGGCAGCGTGTGGAGCCGGCGCGATTCGATGCTGCACCGTGCGCGCCTGCCGCGCCGCTTCCGCGCACGGGTCGAACTGGTGGCAGGCGCCCCGCTCGCGCCCACGGACGCCGAACTGCCCACGCTGGAGGCGCGGGTGAGGGAGTTGCGCGGGGACTTTGCGTGAGGCGGTGAGGAGTGGCGCGAAACGCTTACGCCATCCATCCGGCCAACACGATCACCGCCACCACGCTGAGCCATGCCAGCAGGGCGCGCAGCAGGGCGCTCCGCAGGCGGATCAGCTCGCCCAGCGTGTCGGTCCGTTCTTCGGCGTAGCCATCACCGGCCTCGATGTCGACTTCGACGTCAGCACGCGCGGCGGCGCCGAGGAAGCCCGGGCCCTCCACGTACCAGCTGTTCGGCGACTGCTGCTGGTGCCAGCGCTTCCACGCGCCGATCACCGCATCCCAGTGGCCGACCAGCGCGAGGGTGAACACCAGCAGCTGCGCCGGCAGCCAGTCGGCGACGTTGGCGAAGGCATGCGCGGAGCCGCGCGCCTTGGCGTCCAGCCGCAGGCTGGGGTCGCGGCCCAGCGTCTGCGCCAGGCGATACAACAGGGCGCCGGCCGGGCCCAGCAGGAAGAACCACAGCAGCACGCCGAAGCGACGACGCAGCGCGGCATAGGCGGTGGCCTCGCCCACGGCGATGGCGTTCCAGCTCACTTTCTCGCCGTCGTCGGACAGCGCCTGCGCGGCCGCTTCGCGCGCCGGCTGGTCGGGCGCCTTGATGATCGCTTCCAGGTCAGCCTCGTAGGCGTGCGGACCAAAGCAATACAGCAGCACGACCAGCGAGAAGACCAGGCGCCACAGTTCGCTGCCGGGCAGCAGGCCGATCAGTCCCACCGCCAGCAGGCACAACACCGAGGGGACGCCCAGCGTCACCGCCACGCGGGCAGGGCCGCTGGTATCGCCCAGTTGCGCCACCCAGCGACGGAACCCGCCATCGCCACGCCAATGCGCCAGCTGTGGGGCCATGTGGAGCAGGCCGAGGGCGATAAGGGCGGTTAGCAGGCTGACAGCCATGAATGCGGATCTCCCGGTCGTTGAGCGCATTGTAGGGCAAGGGCCATGACCGCTTGTGCGGCCGCCTGCCAGGTATCTCCACCCCGCGAAGGGGCGAGGCCTCAACGCGAGTGGCGCGCCACCAGTGCGTCCAGGTCGAGCCCGGCCTGTTGCTGCAGCCAGTGGGCCAGCAGGTGGTAGGACACCGACAAGCGCAACGACGGCAGGAAGCTGCCGTCGGCCATGCCATCGACGATGTCCTGCGGCGTGAACCAGCGCGCCTCTTCCAGTTCGCGGTCGCGCAGGCGGATCTCGCGCGACACCGCCTTGGCGGTGAAGCCCACCATCAGCGACTGCGGCAGCGGCCAGGGTTGCGACGAGTGGTAGTGCACTTCGCCGACGACCACGCCGGACTCTTCGGCGACTTCGCGGCGCACCGCATCTTCCAGCGCCTCGCCAGGTTCTACGAAGCCGGCCAGGGTGGAATAGCGACCCTTTGGCCAGCCCGCCTGGCGACCCAGCAGGCAGGCGCCATCGTGTTCCACGATCACGATCACCGCCGCGTCGGTGCGCGGGAAATGCATGCGGCCGCATGCGTTGTTGGTGCATTGCGCGCGGTGGCCGGAGGCGACCAGCACCACCGGTGAGCCGCAGTAGGCGCAGTGCCGCGTTTCGCTCTGCCAGTGCGCCAGGCCCTTGCCATAGGCAAATAGGCCGGCTTCATTCGCGGGCAGTTGCAGGCCCACGTCACGCAGGCCGGCGCGGCGGGCGCCGAGCACACGCTCCAGCTCGGCGGCCTTGTCGCTGTCCGTTACGGCCAGCAGAAAATGCGGCAGTCCACCGGCAAAGCCGAGGAAGCTGGCCTTCAGTTCACCCAGCCGCTGCTCGCGCTCGGCGGCATCGAGCCAGCGCAGCGCATCCTGATCGGGCAGCAAGTAGGTCTGCCCGAGCGGATCGATCACCAGATAACGTGCTTCTGCCGAAGTGGCCAGCTCGCTCACCCACATCGACTCGTCGCGCCGCTCGGCCACACGGTCGAGCACGTGGCTCAGACCCGCGAACGTGTTCAGGCGCGGCGGTGGCGTGCGGTCCATGCGGCTGGCGGTGCTCAGGTGGAGAAGGAGGAGCCGCAGCCGCAGGTGCTCTTGGCGTTGGGGTTGCGGATGACGAACTGCGAGCCGCTGAGGTTTTCCGCGTAGTCGATCTCGGCGCCGGTCAGGTACTGCAGCGACAGCGGGTCGACCAGCAGGGTGACGCCTTCGCGGTCGAGCGCGAAGTCGTCCTCGGCCTGGGCCTCGTCGAAGGTGAAGCCGTACTGGAAGCCCGAGCAGCCGCCGCCCGTGATGTACACGCGCAGCTTCAGCTCCGGATTGCCCTCCTCGACGATCAGTTCATGCACCTTGCGTGCGGCGGCCTCGGTAAAGACCAGCGGCGCGCCGGCGCTGCGGTAATCGGGAATGGCGGGGAGGGGGACGACAGTATCCATGGTGCTCAGGTGGGGGTGATGCGGCTCGGGCGCAAGGATACCGCGATCAGGCCGGCACGACCTCGGCCACCAGGCTGGGTGCAGGCAGCTCCCGTGGCGCGGCGGCCACCGTATGGCTCATCCGGCCGTTGACCTGGGCGCCGGCGGCCATTTCCAGCGTGTGGTAGTGAACGTCGCCGGTAATGCGCGCTTCGGGGGCCAGCTCCAGCCGCTCGGCTACGTGGACGTCGCCGTGCACGTGGCCATTGATGACGGCATGCGGCACGCGAATCTCACCCTGCACGATACCGTGCTCGCTGAGCGTGAACACCGCGCCGTCCTCATCAGCCAGCACCGACCCTTCGATGTGCCCATCCAGATGCAGCGTGCCGCTGAAGCGCACGTCACCGCGGATGCGCGTGCCGCGCGCGATCAGGCTGGTGTCGTGGTGGTGGTTGGGCGTGCGATCGGCGCGCTTACGGTTGAGCATCCTGTTCCCCTTGCGTTGGTGTGAGATGGCCCGCCAGCGCCTCGCCCCAGGTGACGGCGCGGGTCACCGCGTCGTCGCCGGCCGGCTGGGCCGTGATCACCAGGCGGGTGGGCCGGAAATCGACAGGCAGCACGATCGTGCAGTGCAGCTGCTGGAAATACTTGAAACGGAATGGCAGGCCGGACGGCTGCGCGGTGTCGCCGAGCGCAGCCCAGTCCAGCTTCACCACCTTGTCGCCGCGCAGGCCTTCAAGGCTGATCGTGACATTGCCAGTGACGTCCTCGCCGCGCACGGCGTTCTGGGTGAGGCTGAGCGTGAGGTCCCAGGCGTGCGAGTCGCTCACCGGTTGCAGGCGCACTTCCTGCACCTTCAGTCCCTCGCGCTGGGCGTCGCCGCCGGTCAAGCGCGAGTAGAAGGCAAGGTCCGCGCGCAGGCCGCTGATCTCCTCCTCGCGTTCGCCCAGCGTCTTGCGCAGCGATTGCGTGGCGATCTCGGACACCTGGCTGGCGCGCTGCAGATTGGCCACCTGCTGCTGCAGGTCGTCGTTCTGTCTGGTCAGCGCCGTCACCTGGCGATGCTCGGTCGCGGCGGGTGTGCTGTGGCGGACCAAGGCGCCCACGATCACACCGGTGAGCACCACGCTGACCAGCCACGCCACGGCGAGCCACAACGCGCGACGGCGGCCGCCGGCCGCGTCATGCGGTCGTACCACGAAGCGCGGTGGTGGGCGTGACGCCATGCGCGGCCTTCCCGGTGAAAACCAACGTATAGCTGTCGCGTGGCGAAAGCGTCAAGGAACCCCGCCACGCTTTGCAGTGCGGAAGGTCGCGAGGGCGCTGGGTCGCGCCGTAGCGCGGCGGCTGGCTCAGCTGTCGATCTTGGACTGCAGGTAGCGCTCGGCGCTGAGGTCCTTGATCAGGCTGAACTGGGTCTCCAGCCAGTCGATGTGCTCTTCCTCGTCGTGGAGGATGCTCTTGAACAGATCGCGGCTGATGAAGTCGGCGATGCTTTCGCTATAGGCGATGGCCTCGCGCAGGTCGCGCACCGCGGCCATCTCCAGATCGAGGTCGCCCTGCAGGCACTCCACCGGGTTTTCGCCGATGCGCAGCTTGCCCAGATGCTGCAGGTTGGGCAGGCCATCGAGGAACAGGATGCGCTCGACCAGGTGATCGGCGTGCTTCATCTCCTCGATGGATTCCTTCTGCTCGTGCTCCGCAAGTTCGCCGTAGCCCCAGTCCTTGTACATGCGGTAATGCAGCCAGTACTGGTTGATGGCGGTCAGCTCGTTGAACAGCACCTTGTTGAGGTACTCGATGACCTTGGCGTCGCCCTTCATGGGGAGTCTCCTTGCGGGGTATCGCGCCTGACTATACGGCGTTCAGGTTGGAGATGTCGTAACGAGAATGACTTCAGGCGCGGGGCTCGCGACGCCGCATGGGCGCGGCCGACCGGCCGCGTGGAGAGGGCAGGCAGGCCCTCGGGCGACACAAACAAAAACGCGCAGCGGAGGCTGCGCGTTCTGGAATTCAAATGAGCCCGGCTGGCTCAGGCGATGACGGCGACCGGCATCGCCAGCATCACCTGCTCGACCGCCTTGCTGAGCGTGGCGCGGGCGTCCTGCTCGCAGCAACCGCAGCAGTCGGAACAGCCGGTGCGCGCCTGCAGGTCGGCGAACTGATGCACCCCATCGGCGGCGGCGCGGCGGATGTCGCCGTCGGTCACGGCGTTGCACATGCAGATATACATGACGTGCATGTAAACGCAAATGCGAATGATTGTCAAATGAAGATTGCTGAACCTGCGCCCGAACGTTCCGGCCCGAGGCTCGTGCGGCGCCCTTCGTGGGTGGCGTGAGGGTGCAAGCCTTTGCTCCAAGCCAAGTTTCTGGCAGGTCGCTGGAGCCGCGTTGTCTTCAGCCCGGCGGGGGCTGGGCTGGCAGCTCAATTCAGGGATCAAGCGATGCCTCAGGCCGCGGCGCGGCCCTTGCGCGGCGGGTGGCCATCCTGGCCCTCGCGCTGGGGCAGCTCACCCAGCTCGATGCTGAGCAGCGTCTCCACCAGTGGCGCGAAGTGGCGCAGTGCGCGCTCGTAGACCTGTCGCTTGAAGTTGACCACGTGCGCGGCCGGGTACCAGAAATCCACCCAGCGCCAGTGGTCGAACTCGGGCTTTTCGCAGGCGTCCAGGCGCAGGTCGTCCTCGGCGCCCACCAGGCGCAGCAGGAACCACACCTGTTTCTGGCCAATGCAGGTCGGATGCTGGTGGTGGCGCACATACCGGCTGGGCAGGCGATAGCGCAGCCAGCCGCGGGTGGCGCCAATCACCTCGACATGGTGCGGGGCCAGCCCGGTTTCCTCTTCCAGCTCGCGGTACATCGCTTCCAGCGGCGTCTCGTCGCTGCGCATGCCGCCCTGGGGAAACTGCCAGCCGTCACGATTGACGCGGCGCGCCCAGAACAGGCGACCGTCTGCATTCAGCAGCACGATGCCCACATTCGGACGGTAGCCATCGACGTCGATCATGTTGCCTCCTTGGGCCGGCCGGCAAAGCGGTGGCCCGTAAGGCGATTCAACCATGCGTATGCAGCCCGGGCAAGCCAAACACTTGATCCGAAGGGCTGGGCCGATTAGACTGCCGGGCCCGCCTGATCGACGCCACGTCGACACCCTGTGGCGGGAAGCACCCCATGGCTATGTAGCTCAGCCGGTTAGAGCACAGCACTCATAATGCTGGGGTCGGTGGTTCGAGTCCACCCATAGCCACCATCGAAAGTAGCAAGAAATCCCCTTAATTACACGCACTTACGTGACCTATTCCACTGGGTCGCGTGACAGCGTTTTGTGCTGGGGTCATGCCCGTGACAGTCCGTGACACATGCCGTGACAGTTGCGACAGGCGCGGAGCCCAAGAAACGGCCAAATTGACCCTAACCCTCCGTGACACGATTTATCTGGTAAGCGTCTCCTGACGGCGACTGGTAAGCGCGGTAATCCCGAGTCGGTCCGCAGGCCAGATGCGTAGCCTTCCTTGCGGTGGGCTTATCGAACCCTTGTGAGCGCATGTCGTCCAGCCAGCGAATGATCGCCAATCGCGGTTCTAGGTGTCGGCTTAGCGCCTCAAACTTGCCCTCGGTGTCGCCCTGCGCCAGCATGGAGTGTCACAGGAAGAGGGGCTCGGGAATTGGACATCACGGTAGCACCGGGCGCGCGCGTACTCATCCGCGATGAGGAGTGGTTGGTGCGGCGGGTGGACCCGTCCAACGATGGCGGTGACCTGCTGATCTGTGACGGTGTGTCGGAGCTCGTACGTGGCCGTTCCGCCCAGTTCCTGACCCGTTTGGAAGAGCGCGTCGACGTGCTCGACCCGGCCAAGACTGAGCTGGTGGCGGACAACTCCAACGCCTTCAACGCCTCCATGCTCTACATCGAGAGCGTGTTGCGGCGGAATTTGCCCAACGACGAGGCCATCCGTCTTGGCCATCGCGCTGTCATGAACCTGGTGCCGTACCAGCTCGATCCCGCGTTGCAGGCGCTGGCTCAACCGCGTCAACGGATCCTGATCGCCGACTCCACGGGCCTCGGTAAGACGCTCGAAGCGGGCATTCTCGCCACGGAGTTGATCCAACGTGGTCGGGGCGCCCGGATCCTGGTGATCACGCTGAAAAGTATGCTCACGCAGTTTCAGAAAGAGTTCTGGAGCCGTTTTTCCATCCCGCTGGTGCGACTGGATTCCACGGGCCTGGCCGCCGTGCGCAACCGCATCCCGGCCAACCACAACCCATTCAACTTCTACGACCGCACGATCATCTCGATCGACACGCTGAAGAACAACCTCGAATACCGCAATTACCTCGAGAACGCCTGGTGGGACATCATCATCATCGATGAATGTCACAACGTCGCCGCACGCGCACAGGAAAGTGGCTTGTCCCGGCGTGCGAGGCTGGCGCGCTTGCTGTCTACCCGCTCAGACACGCTGATCCTCCTATCGGCGACCCCGCACGACGGCTCGGCCCGCTCGTTCGCCTCGCTGATGAGCCTGCTCGATCCCACGGCGATTAGCGACCCGGACGACTACACGCCAGAGGACTACCGCGACAAGGGCCTGGTCATCCGTCGCTTCAAGAAAGACATTCGCGATCAAGTTGAGAGCGACTTCAAGGACCGCATCACCAGCGTGCATCGCGCGCAGGCCACATTAGCTGAAGAGCAAGCGTTCGAAGCGTTGTTGGAGATCCCGTTTACCCAGGCCGGCAAACGCCAGAGCGGTCGCCAGCACGAACTGCAGCGCGTCGGCGCACAAAAGGGCCTGTTCTCCAGCCCGATGGCCGCCCTGCAATCCACGATCAATCGCATCGCCACGCTCGACAGCAGGGTGCAACCCACCGATGACGAGCGCGCCGAGCGCGACGCTTTGCAATACTTCATGACTCGGCTCAAGGCGATCGAGCCAGGTCAATTTGGGAAGTACCAACGCCTGCTTCAGCTTCTGCGCGATGCGGCGTATGGCTGGTCGTCAAAGCAGTCTGACGATCGCCTGGTGATCTTCTCCGAGCGCATCGAAACACTGAACTTCCTGCAGCGACACTTGAATGATGACCTGAGCCTCAAGGACAACCAGATTGCCGTGCTTCACGGTGGCCTCGGCGACACTGAGCAGCAAGCGCTGGTAGAGCGTTTCGGTCGCAGCGAGGATCCGATCCGCGTACTGCTGTGCTCGGATGTGGCTTCCGAAGGTCTCAACCTACACTACTTCTGTCACCGCCTGATTCATTTCGACCTGCCGTGGTCACTGATGGTGTTCCAGCAGCGCAACGGTCGCATAGATCGCTATGGCCAGACCAAGCAGCCCCTAATCACTTATTTGCTTACCGAAACCGCCGTCGAGCGCATCCGCGGCGACCTCCGCATCCTCGAAGTGCTGCAGCAGAAAGACGAGCGTGCCAATCGCGACCTGGGCGATCCCAGCGCTTTCATGAATCTGCACGACCCCGATCTAGAAGCACGCAAGGTCAGTGAACTGATGGCCGAGGGCACCGCTGCCGAAGTTGTCGCAGAACAACTGGAGCATGAAGCCACCGAGCCAAGCGAGGGCGAGGGCGACTGGCTGCTGCAGTTCTTCAATGGCGCAGCTGAAACGGCACCGTCCGCACTGGACCGGATTAGGCCGATGCCCAGTCTTTTCGCCGACGAATACGCCTTTGCCAAGACCGCGCTGGAAGAACTTGGCCGTGCTAAGCCCATTGCCCAGCTCTCGTTTGACGATAGCGAGCGCACGCTCTCGCTCACCGCGCCGGCGGATCTAAAGCAGCGGCTGCGCCAGATCCCACGCGAGGCTGTCGCCGAGAATGACCGTTATGTTCTGAGCGCCAATGCAGAGCGTGTGGCTGACGCCATTGAGCGCGCTCGCCAAGCCAAATCCGAAGAACAGAGCTGGCCTGCCTTGCATTATTTGTGGCCGCAGCATCCCATTGTGGAATGGCTGCGCGACCGCGTGCTCACTCACTTTGGCAGGCATACCGCGCCGGTCATTCGCTCGCCCCGGCTGGTAGAGGGCGAACGTGCCTTCGTGCTGATGGGTCTGATTCCCAATCGAAAGGGCCAGCCACTGCTAGTGGATTGGCAGGTGGCCGTACTCAAGGGAGACGCATCGATCACGCTGGAGCCGTTCACGGCATTCTGTGGGCGCATCCAGCTCAAGGCCGGTGCGTTGCCCAATTCCGGCAAGCCGATCGATACCTCGGTTCTACAGGACGACCTGCGCCGCGCCGTTGCGCACATGCAGCACCATATGCGCGAACGGCAGCAGCACTTCGCCGTCGGCATGGCCACGCGTCTTGAGTCCACCTTGGACAGTCTGAAGCGGCTGCAGGACAAGCAGATCGAGCAGCTCGAACTGCGCTTGGAGCGCCAAGGCGGTTTGCAGAACCTCGTGCAGGGCAAGCGCGCACAGCGCGAGAGCCAGATCCGCAAGGTCTTCGACGACTACGAGGTCTGGGTACGCGACACCCTGCAAACCGAACCGCACCCGCACTTGCAAGTGCTTGCTGCCGTATGCCGCTGAGCAAGAGGAATTGCCCCTGATGGCCGTGGAAAACGCCGACGTCTTTGCCGGCATCACCAACGAAAACGAATTCTACGGCCACCACTACCTGGCCGAGGTGTTCAAGGGCGACATCCGCGAGCGGCTGGACGTATGGAGCGCCAGCGAGGAAGCCGCCAAAGTTGAGGGTGGCGACTGGCGCAGCCCGCAGCGCGTACTTGCCGGTTGCGGTGGCCGCTGGTTCCGCCAGCGTGAAAAGCTCCGGTCCATCCAAGATCCCGACGCTTTCCACGCCGCCTTTGCCGAACTTCAGCGTCCGTTGCTGGCTGCGCTCGGCTATGCCATCACGCCCAGTGTACTTGAGCTGGTGGCCCATGTACCCCTGCGCGTCTGGCAGCGTCTCGGCCCCATTGATCGCGCTGCGCAGTTGCTGGTGATCCCAGCTGCGATGCCCGGTTACTCGGACGAAGACATCCTTGACCAGCCGATTGACCTGTCGGTCTATCCTGGCGACCCGCCGAAGGATGCAAAAAACGCCACCTGGACCAGTTGGCTATCTGAGGCCGTGTTTGGTGCCGACGATACACCTCGCTTCGTGCTGCTAGTAGGCCTGGACGACTGGCTATTGGTCGATCGCTACAAGTGGCCCAACAACCGCGCCTTGCGCTTCACGTGGGCGGAGATCCTCGATCGCCGCGATACTCCTACGTTGGAAGCCACTGCAGCGCTGCTGCATCGCGAAAGTCTGGCCCCGGACGATGGCAGCATCTTGCTCGACGGCCTCGACGAGAATGCCCATAAGCACGCTTTCGGCGTCAGTGAGGATCTGAAATACGCTATTCGCGAAGCGATCGAACTGCTCGGCAACGAAGCTGCCAACCAGCTGCGCGCGCTGGCGGAGGAACAAAAAAAATCGGTATTCTCTGGTCGCGGCGAGCTTGATGCGGAGCAACTTAGCCTCGAATGCCTGCGCCTGATGTACCGGCTGCTTTTCGTGTTCTACATCGAGGCGCGGCCAGAACTTGGCTACGTGCCGATCCAGCGTAGCGAAACCTATCTCAAGGGCTACAGTCTTGAATCCTTGCGCGATCTGGAGCAAGTGCCGCTGAACACGCCGCAGGCGCGCGACGGGTTTTACCTCGACGCTACCTTGAAGCGCCTATTCGGCCTGATTCACCATGGCACTGAGGTGGCCATTAACCCTCAATTGCGTGGTCATGCCGCCAGCGTGAGGGACGCCTTTACTCTGGCACCACTCGACAGCCGCCTGTTCGACCCCGCCTCCACCTCGCTGCTCAACCGTCTGAGGTTTCCTAACCATGTCTGGCAAACCGTCATACGCCAGATGTCGCTCACCAGCGGTAAGGGCCGCCAGCGTCGCGGCCGGGTCAGTTATCAGTTGCTGTCGATCAATCAGCTCGGCGCGGTATACGAGGCGCTGCTGTCTTATCGCGGATTCTTCGCCAAGGAGGATTTATTCGAAGTGCAGCCCGCCGCGAAGAGGGTTAACGCTGGCGACGACGATGGAGAGGAAGAAGACGGTGTTGCCCAAGAAAGTGGCGCCAGCACCGACATGATGGACAGTGCCTGGTTCGTCCCCGAAAGCCGCATCCACGAATACAAGGACAGCGAGCGCGTCACGTTCGTCAACGAGGATGGCCACAAGCAACTTCGGCGCTACCCAAAAGGCAGCTTCATCTACCGCCTTGCCGGCCGTGACCGCCAGAAGAGCGCGAGCTACTACACGCCGCAGGTGCTCACCCAATGCTTGGTCAAGTACGCGCTAAAGGAGTTGCTGGTTGGCAGGCATGCCGACGAAATTCTCGAGCTCACAGTAGTCGAGCCGGCCATGGGCAGCGCTGCGTTCTTAAATGAAGCAGTCAATCAACTTGCCGAAAAATATCTTGAGCTGAAACAGGAAGAAACCCGCCGTCGCATTCCGCACGACGACTATCCTCGCGAGCTGCAAAAAGTGCGCATGTATCTCGCCGACCGGAATGTCTACGGAGTCGATCTCAATCCAGTTGCGGTTGAGTTGGCCGAAGTCTCATTGTGGCTCAACGCCATCTACGGCAACGGCGAGGACGAGCAGGGACGCCCGCGCCCTGCTCGCGTGCCATGGTTTGGCTACCAGCTGTTTGACGGCAACAGCCTCATCGGCGCGCGCAACGAAGTGTATCCCGCCAGTAGCCTGCGGAAAGGCGCCAGGCCGGCTTGGCATGAAGAGGCTCCACGAAGGCTGGATCCGCAGCAGGCCGACCGCAAATCCAGCGAGGTCTTCCATTTCCTGCTGCCGGACCCTGGGATGGCTAGCTACACTGACAAAGTAGCCAAGAGCCTCTACCCGGATGATTTCGAGCGCCTAAAGCGATGGCGCAAGGACTTCTGCAAGCCGCTCGATGACCATGAGATCGGCCGACTGCAGCAGCTCAGCCAGAAAGTTGATGAGCTGTGGGCTGAGCACGCTCGCATCTTGGCTAGGGACCGTGCTGCCACCGAGGACGCGCTGTGCGTGTGGCCGCAGTCCGATGTCGCCACGCCAGTCGGAACTCGGGCCGACAAAGAAGACACGCGAAGGCGCGGTCTATTCAATGAAGATGCTGACGAAGCCACCCCCTACCGCCGCCTAAAGTTGGTGATGGACTACTGGTGCGCGCTGTGGTTTTGGCCGATTCGCCAAAGCGCGTCGTTGCCCACGCGCGAGGAGTGGTGGATGGAAATTGGCGCCATTCTCGAGGGCAATATCGTAGATCTTGCCCCACAGGCCGACCTGCTATTTCCCCCTCCCCTAGGGAGGGAGGGCGGTGATGAGGGTGGGGCGGGCCTCTCAACGCCCCGGCCTCAAGCTACGCTGGCTGGCTTCGATGCGCAGCCGGACCCCACGGCTTCGCCCGTGCTACACGATCGCCTTGGCCGCCTACGTATCACCAAGCTACGCGAGGTTTTTCCCCGAGTCGCCGCAGTCGAAGGCATTGCTCGCCGCAGACGATTCATGCACTGGGAGTTGGCCTTCGCAGACATCTTCCGCAGCCGGGGGGGGTTCGATCTGGTGTTAGGTAACCCGCCGTGGCTCAAAGTGGAGTGGAACGAGGCGGGCGTACTGGGCGAGGCCAACCCCCTCTTCGCAATCCGAAAGGTAAGCGCAAGTGATTTAGCAAAATTGCGTGCTGAAGCCTTCGCGCGTTTCTCCGGCCTGCAATCTGACTGGACGGCTGAAATGGAGGAAGCCGAGGGCACGCAATCTATGCTCAATGCGGTGCAAAACTATCCGTTACTGAGGGGTGTGCAGGCCAACCTGTACAAGTGTTTCCTTCCAGTTGCGTGGCGGCTGGCCTGCAACCGGGGCGTTACTGGCCTGTTGCATCCGGAGGGGCCGTATGAGGATCCCAAGGGTGGTTTCCTCCGTGAAGCGATGTACGCGCGCTTACGGGCGCACTTTCAGTTTCAGAATCAGCTCATGCTCTTTCCGATTGGCCACAGGCTGAAGTACAGCATCAACATCTATGGAGGTGTGTGCCCCCAGGTTGACTTCGACAGTGTCGCCAATCTGTTTGTGCCTGCGACGGTAGATGCTTGTTATCAACACGACGGGACTGGCTCTCCAGGCGGCATTAAGAATGACGTTGGGCACTGGAACACTGCGGGCCACAGTGACCGGATTGTGCATGTGGACGAAACCGCGCTCGCTGTCTTTGCCCGACTCTACGATGAACCCGACACGCCACCAAGACGCGCTCGCTTGCCGTCCGTGCATGCAGGTGCACTGAACAGTGCGCTGCGCAAGTTGGCTGACTTCCCGCGCCGCCTTGCCGATCTTGGAGAGGATTACTCTCCGACCGTGATGTTTGATGAAACACATTCACAGCGTGAAGGTATCCTCTTGCGTCGCGCCTCGGGCGACAACGGCTTTCCGGCCGAGCCGGCGGACTTGGTGCTCTCCGGCCCACACTTTTTCCTCGCCAACCCTTATAACAAGTCGCCGCGTCGTGTCTGTACAGAAAAGGCCCACTATGACGTGCTTGACTTGCAATCACTCCCTGACGACTACCTGCCACGTAGTAATTACCACCGAATGGCTAATCGAGCGGAATACGCTCGTCGAGTCCCACGTGTGAGCTGGGCGAGAGAGAAATCGGAAGTTGCAGGGTCGGTGACGGATTACTATCGTTTCGTGGCGCGGAAAATGATCCCGCTTTCGGGCGAGCGCACATTGATTGGCGCCATATGCCCGCCAGAAGTTACCCATATCGACGGCGTATTTTCTGTCGCCTTTAAAGCAACGAGAGAGTTAATTGCCGCTGCCGCGGCTTGGTCGTCGCTTATCGCAGATTTCTATATTCGCTCGAAAGGGATGAGCAATTTTCGGCAGGACTCAGCCGAACGATTGATGCTACCCGATGCTTGTGCGGATGCGTCAGTTTCCGCACGGATTCTTGGGCTCAATTGCCTCACTTCCTATTATGCGGACCTTTGGCAAGGAGCCTTCGATCTGGCATTCACTGATCAATGCTGGAGCCAGCCGGATGATCCGCGTCTGCCACAGGACTTTTTCACCGCGCTCACCAGCGACTGGACACGTGACTGCGCGCTGCGGACTGACTACGCCCGTCGTATGGCGCTGGTAGAGATTGACGTGTTGGTCGCCCAGGCACTCGGACTTACCCTCGACGAGCTCCTCCTAATCTACCGCGCAACTTTTCCAGTGATGCAGCATTACGAGCGCGACACTTGGTATGACATCCATGGCCGAATCGTCTTCACCAACTCAAAGGGCCTAGTGGGTGTCGGTCTCCCGCGTAGCGGCGCTCGCAAAGAACCGCAGACGGTAATCACCTATCCCAACGGCAAGGTCATCAAAGGCAATCACGGTTGGGACGACATCAAGGACGCGCCAGAGGGTACGGTCATTGAACAACAGCTTTTGGACGATACGCTCGTCAACGGACCGCACCAGAAACGTTTTCGCTACGAGGCCCCCTTCACTCTCGCAAATCGCGAAGCCGACTACCGCATCGCGTGGGATTTTTTTTCGACACGCAACGAAGTCAATCTGCGAGAACCACACAAAGTATCCTGATTAAGCAAGCCCATTCTGCTAGCGCATAGCCGGCACGAGTGGGGACAGGGAAAACCATGCTGCCGTCCATCCTCGCCCATGAAATTCGAGAGAGCACTAGTCGCTTTCTGATCACCGCGTACGAGCCGTCCGACACGTTCTTTGGTGGCGTGATGCAGCGCTTCGTCGAAGGGCTGGACGGCATAGGCAAGGGGCCTTATCTGCAGGCTGGATTGCCGTTTCGGATGGGCGTGGAGGGAACCGCCTTCTTCGACGGCTTTACCTTGCCTTACCCTGGTTACAGCCATCAGGAGTCCGCGTGGAGGCGCCTCGCAAGTGATCGTGGTGCGGCTAATACGCTCGTGGCCACGGGCACGGGTAGCGGTAAAACGGAATGCTTCCTCTATCCCCTGCTTGACCATTGCGTGCGAACACGCGCGGCCGGCCAAGTGAAAGGAATCAAGGCGCTGGTGATCTATCCAATGAATGCGCTCGCCACCGACCAGGCCAGGCGCTTTGCTGAGGTCATTGCCGCTACACCAGAGTTTAAGGATTTGCGGGTGGGGTTATATGTGGGCGGTGCCAAGGGAAAGCCTGGCACCGGCGCATCGATGACGGCGACGACGGTGATCACAGATCGGGACAGCTTGCGCAAGGCGCCTCCAGATATTCTGCTGACCAACTACAAGATGCTCGACTACCTGCTGATTCGTCCCAAGGATCGGCCTCTGTGGGCACACAATCAGCCAAACACGCTGCGCTATGCAGTGGTGGACGAGTTGCACACGTTCGATGGTGCGCAAGGCACGGATCTGGCCATGCTGTTGCGCCGACTGCGAGCGCGTCTGAATACACCCGATGGTTATCTAATCTGCGCGGGCACGTCGGCCACGCTTGGCGACGGCGATACCTTGCCGCTTCGCGATTACGCGCGACAGATCTTTGCCAGTGAGTTTTCGGACGCCTCTGTGATCACCGAGAGTCGCGAGAGCGTAGCGGACTTTCTGGGCGATGCCACCATAGAACATGTCCTGCAGGGGCGTGATGACATCGGCGCGACGCTGGATGCGGCGCGCTATCGCTCGCAGGAGGCGGCGATCGAGGCGTGGTTCGCGTTGTTCTTTTCGGGACTGCCGTTACCGACGAATGTGAGGGACGCCGCGTGGCGCGGCGAGCTGGGCGCGCTGCTGAAGCGGCATCTACTGGTTCACAACTTGTTGCGCGTCCTCAAGGGCGGTATTGGTGAGTGGCCACTTCTGAAAGAGCAACTGACTGGCCCAATGCCCGCCGTTGCTCGGCCGCACGCGGAGCGCGTGCTCGATGCCCTGGTGGCCCTGCTTGCATGGGCGCGGGATCCTGCCAATCCCCGCCGCCCGCTGGTGACCTTGCGAGTGCAGCTGTGGATGCGCGAACTGCGGCGCTTGGTTGCTAACGTGCGCCGGGAAGGTGGGCAGGTGGCGCTGCGCTCAGCTGCGGACCTAAAGGCGGCACCTGAGGGCATTCGTTTGCCGCTGGTGCAATGCACGGAGTGTCACACGACTGGTTGGCTGGCGCGCCGACCGGATAGTGCCACCCGCATCGACATGGAATTAGAGGCAATTTACAACGCCTGGTTCCGTTCGGCCCCGGAAGTGTCGCGCCTGTATCCAGCGTCGGGACTGCGGCCACAGTGCGACGCGCGTCATCAATACCTGTGTGGACGCTGTGGCTCTTTGCAGGATAGCGACGGCAAGTGTGGTGCCTGCGGTCATGAGGAAATGACTGCCGTCTGGGAGATCCTGGAGCAGCGCCAAACCGAGCGCGGTGGTGTGAACTTCAACTGGCATGTGCAGGTATGTCCGGCCTGCAGCACGCGCGACCGATTGCTGTTGCTAGGTGCGCGCAATGCCACGCTTGGCGCGCAGCTGATCGAGCAGAGCTGGGCCACGCCGTACAACGACGACAAGAAGTTGATCGCCTTTTCCGATTCGGTACAGGATGCTGCGCATCGCGCCGGCTTTTTCAGCAGCCGAACCTATCTGAACAATGTGCGCATGGCGATGACGCGCGCGCTGCAGGTCATGGCCCAACCTACGGTGCCGTGGCTGCACTATTTGCAGCAATTGCCAGCGCTGTGGCTCGATCCGGCGCGATCTGCGTCGCTTACACCGGAGGAGTTCGTCACCGAGTTCATCGGTCCGAACATGATGTGGCAGGCTGACTGGGAACGTTTGCAGCTGACCGGGCATTTGCCCAGCGATGGCCGCTTGTTGGAGAGAGTCAGCAAACGTCTGGCCTGGCAGGCAGTGGCGGAATTCACCTATCTCAGTCGGCGGGGTCGCACCCTTGATCGCCTCGGTTTGGCGACATTGACGCTGCCTGCGGATGCATTGGACGAGATGGCCGGCTCAGTATGCGACACGTTGCGAGAACAGTTTGGTCTCCACAGCTTGACCAGCTCACGTGTCTTGCAATGGTTGTGGGGGTTTCTGATCCATCTGCGCCAGCGGGGTGCAGTGAGTCACCCAGAAATGGAGCACTACGCCCGGGAGGGCGGACTCTTCAGTTTTCGAGCCAGCCAGCGACGTGAAGACTGGCTGCCGGCCATGGGTTCCAAGGCGGCACACCCGGCAATGCTCACGCTGGGTCGACACCCAGATTTTGATCGATTGGTGCAAGGCCAGGGCCGCAGTTGGTATCAGCAGTGGTTGGCGGCTTGCCTGGGGCGCGACGTATTGCTGCCGAAGCGGGGTGACGAAGACATCTATGGGGTGGCTATCAATGCCTTGTTAGCCAATGGCGTGTTGGTGGCGGCAGAAGGTGTCCCCGGGCGTTCGCTCGCCCTCGCGGCCGACCGCCTATATCTGAAATCGGACGTGGTCCAGCTACGTTCGGCACAGGGTAAGCGACCGTTGACGGTGGCGGTGGATTTGGCGGAGCGCTTGCAGGGCATGCCCTGCGTCGATGCTATGCAAGAGAGCTATGCCGAAGCTCGGCCGCTGAATGGAGCTGACGGCTGGATGGCTCGACGGTTTCGGGAGGGTGATATTCGTCGTGTGATCGCGGCCGAGCACACCGGCCTGCTCGAGCGCGAGCAGCGAGAGGCACTGGAAGTCCGCTTCAAGGCGCGCGCATCTACCAGCAAGCCTTGGTATGAAAACCTGTTGTCGGCCACACCCACCTTGGAAATGGGCGTGGACATTGGTGACCTGTCGTCCGTGCTGCTTTGCTCAGTACCGCCGACACAAGCGAGTTACTTGCAGCGTATCGGTCGTGCCGGTCGCCGGGACGGCAATGCGGTTGTGGTGACCTTGGCCGATGGTGCCAGTCCGCATGACCTTTATTTCTACGAGCAACCGTTGGAAATGATGGCCGGTGAAGTCAATCCACCGGGAGTCTTCCTGCAGGCTGCAGAGGTCATGCGGCGCCAGTTGCTTGCCTTCTGTATCGACAGTTGGGTGGCTACAGGCATTCCAGAGACCTCCTTCCCGGACAAAACCGGAGTGGCGCTGGATGCCGTAGAAAAGAACGAACTCGCGCGCTTCCCTTACAACTTGCTGACGTACGTACAGCAAAATGAAATGGTGTTGCTTGAACAATTCTTCGGCCTGCTGGGCGGCGAGGTCCAGTCGCGAGTTCGTGAGCGCCTGAGCGACTACATGCTTGGTCAGGGAGATCTTGATGGCCTGCGGATTGGACTCCTCAAGTTGTTGGAGGAGCTGGCCCGGGAGCGAGCCACCCTGCGGCGCCGGGCTGAGGAAGGCAAGCGTTTGATCCAAGTGCTCCGGCAGCAGCCCGCTGATGAGGCCACCCAGGTCCAGATCGATGAGTTGACCCGCGAGCGTGACTCGGCACTGGGGCAGGCCCGGGAGATTAGCGCGCGTGAACTTCTTGGCACGCTGACTGATGCCGGACTGATTCCGAACTATGCGTTTCCCGAAGCTGGTGTCGAACTCAAGTCCTTGCTGTGGCGCAAACGAGGTGATGGTGAGGAGGGATCTGGCGCCTACGTGACGCTTCCGGCGCAGACTTATGAGCGCCCTGCATCGTCTGCACTGTCCGAGTTTGCTCCAGAAAATCGCTTCTATGCCAATCGGCGACGCGTCGAAATTGATCAGGTCAACATGGATCTCGCCAAGGCCGAGCAATGGCGGCTGTGTCCGGCCTGCCATCACATGGAAAACGTGGACCAGACGGGAGATGCCCACGCCGCCTGCCCGCGCTGTGGTGATGCGATGTGGGCCAATGTGACGCAGAAGCGGACCCTGCTTCGCTTTAGGCAGGCCATGGCCAATGCCAACGATCGCTATGCGCGCATTGATGACAGCAGCGATGACCGCGAGCCGCGCTTTTTCCTGCGCCAGTTGCTCGTGGATTTCGAGCCCGACGCCGTTGAGATCGCGTGGAAGCTGGAATCAGATGCTTTGGCGTTCGGCTTCGAGTTCATCCGCCATGCGAACTTTCGCGACATTAATTTTGGCGAACGTGGGAAGGCAGGCGAGAGCTTCCGCGTGGCCGACCAGGAATCGGTGCGGCCGGGATTTAAGCTGTGCCGCCACTGCGGGATGGTTCAGAAGCCGCCGCGACGCAACCTGGCAGGCGAGGCGGGTCCAGCCCAGACCCATGTGCGCGACTGCCAGGCTTATGGCAGTGACGATCCGAAGCACATCATCGATTGCCTGTATCTGTACCGCGAGTTTGCTTCTGAGGCATTGCGCATCCTGGTGCCGTACACGCGATCAGGCCTGGATGAAACGGTACTGCAGTCGTTCATGGCCTCGTTGCAGCTGGGATTGAAGAAGCGCTTTGGTGGCAAAGTGGACCATCTGCGCATCACGGCGCAGGAAGAGCCCGGTAAGGAGGGCGCCCCCAGGCGTCACTACGTGCTGCTGTATGACTCGGTGCCTGGTGGCACCGGCTACTTGCACCAGGTGCTGAGTCAGGATGCGCAGACGCTGGGCGAGGTCCTCAAGCAAGCCTATGCGGCCATCCAGAGCTGTACCTGCAACGAGAATCCGGAAAAAGATGGGTGCTATCGCTGCCTTTATCAGTATCGGCAGGGGCGCGCGATGGCCATGGTGTCGCGCCGCTCGGCGGCCGCAGTGCTGGGGGAGCTTGTGGGTTCGCTTGACCGTCTGGAGCGGGTCAAATCCATTTCGGAGATCTTCATCAACCCACAGTTCGATTCCGAGCTGGAATCGCGCTTCGTAGAAAGCCTTCGTCGCTTGAGCGGCGTCGAGAAGCTGCCCACGGTCCGCGTCATGCAGGAAGTGGTACAGGGCAAGACGGGTTACCTGTTGGAAGTTGGTGCCGAACGCTACTGGATGCGCACCCAAGTGGATCTCGGCTTGGAACATGGTGTGGTTGCTGCATCACGCCCGGACTTCCTGCTGGTGCCTGTGCGCCCGGGGACTTCGCGTCGGCCGATCGCCGTCTTCGCCGATGGTTGGGCTTACCATCGCGAATGCCTGCGCGAGGACGCGCGCAAGCGCTCGGCCCTGGTCGCCAGCGGTCGCTACTGGGTGTGGTCGGTGACATGGGACGACGTGGCTGCAGCCTTGTCCGGATCGGTAAGCAGCGAGGTCGATGTGGTGGCGCTACATCGGCGCGCTGATACGGACGCGTTGGCTAAACACGCGATGGCCCGTCTGGGTATCACTCCGCCACCGGCTCCTGAGAATGCAGTGGCGTCCTTGTTGCGTTGGTTGGCGATCGCCAGCAACACGGAATCATCGGACTTGGGCTTCGAGCGGCAACAACGTTTGGCGGCGATCCTTGTGTGCCGGCTGACTGTACCGCCGAACGACGTTGAACACGCCTTGGCTGAGGCGACGCTGGAGCGATTGGCCGCAACTCTTCCCGAGGGCATGAATGTCGCACCTGCAGGAGCGTCCAGTGCCCTGTCAGTCGACACCGATGGCCCAGCCGTCGTGAGCGTGGCGTGGCCTCCAGGTTATCTGAAGGGCGATTTCTCGGCCGGTTATGGCGTCGTCCAATTGCATAGCTTGCGTGCTGCAGATGCCGCAGCGTTGAAGTCCGCGTGGCAACAATGGTTGATGCTGTTCAATCAATTGCAGGTACTGCCAAATCTCTTCTTGGTTGAAGATGAAGGCATTGCGCACGGTGACTATGCGGACTTGGCCAATCGACGCACTGTGTCTGCTACTGACGATGGCGATGGTGTCTGGGCACAGACGTTAGCCTCGACTCTCGAGTCCATGCGGGCTGGGCTGCAATTCTTGCATGCACAGCACGTTGAACCACCAGACCATGTCGGTTTCGAATGGGAGTCTGATGGCGAGGTGGTCGCCGAGGCCGAGCTCGTCTGGGAATCGGCGCATGTGGTTGTACTGATGTCCTCGCAAGTGGGACAAGAGGAGCGTTGGAAGGCGCAGGCATGGAAGGTGGTGCTCGGAGACGATACCGAGTGGGCCAGCCATGTATTGAAGATGATCAAGGAGTAATCGAACCATGAGTCTTGCACCCCGTGTTGCACTGTCCCAGGATTTCTTGCTGAAGCTCGGCAAGTTACCGTCAGCCATGCACGCCCGAATCGTGAAGTGGGCACTCAAGTTTCAGCAGGACCCAACGGCGGCCGGCATCAACTACGAAACCATCAAGGGTGCACGCGACGGCAATTTGCGCTCGGTGCGGATCGACCAGGATTGGCGCGGGATCGTCTTCAAGCCTGAATTAGGCGACATCTACATCCTGCTGCACGTCGATCACCATGATGAGGCTTACCGTTGGGCCGAACGGCGCAAGATTGCAGTCAATCCAGCTACGGGCTCGCTCCAGATTGTCAGTCTGGAGTCCGTGGACGAGCTCCCACCTACTGGGGCTTCTGTGCCTGCAACGCAGGCAAATGTCGCGACGGCCGACGAGTCAGTTACACCTCTATTTGCATCGGTTACGGATGAGCAGCTGGTCCAGTTGGGTACACCGGTGGAATTGCTCCCGCTAGTCCGACGGATGTGCGATGAACGGGATCTGGATGCGGCCCAGGCATCGCTTCCGCTGGAGGCGTACGAGGGATTGTTCCTAGTGCTGACGGGTGACAGTGTCTCGACGATCCTCGGTGAGCGCGAAACCCGTGTGAATCAGTCCATCGACACGGCGAATTTCGCAGCGGCCCTCGATTCTGCGGAAAGCCAGTCGCGCTTCGTTGTCGTCACTAGTGACAGTGAGATGGCCGAGATCCTAAATGCTCCGTTGGCGCAGTGGCGAGTGTTCCTTCACCCGCTTCAGCGCAAGCTTGCGGCTGGGGACCGGAGTGGTCCCGTGCGCATCCTCGGCGGCGCAGGCACGGGAAAAACTGTGCTGGCCATGCATCGCGCCAAGTGGTTGGCTCAAAACCGAACTGTAGAGGGTCAAAAGGTTCTCTTCACTACCTTTACCCGGAATCTCGCGTTGGACGTTGCGCAGAACATGAAGTCGCTTTTCATGGATGACGCGGCGATCAATCGGCTTGAGGTCATTAATCTCGACCGATGGGTGCATCGATATCTGCGTGGCAAGAACTACGAGCACCGCATTATCTACAAGCGGGACGATGACGCATGGGGTAAGGCCATGCAGGTGGTGAGCCCAAAGCTCGATCTTGACGAGGCATTCTATGTCGAGGAATGGGAGCGAGTGGTGGCTGCTCAAGGCGTGCAGGATCTCGACGGCTACCGGCAAGTGTCGCGGATTGGGCGTCGTACCATCCTGGGGCGTGCCAAGCGTGATCTCGTCTGGCCGGTGTTCGAGGAGTATCGAACGCTCCTCAGTTCCAAGCGGCTGAAAGACGTGGATGATGCGTACCACGATGCAGCGCAACTCCTTGCTTTGGACGAGGCGCCCGCACCGTATTCGGCCATCGTGGTAGACGAAACGCAGGACTTTGGTCCTCAGGCGCTACGGTTAATTCGAGCCATGATCGCCAAAGAGAGGAACGATCTGTTTTTCGTCGGGGATGGTCATCAGCGCATCTATGCCAAGCATCGCGCCGTGATGGGACATTGCGGCATCGATATCCGCGGGCGTTCGCGCAAGCTGTATCTCAATTACCGCACCACCGACGAAATTCGGAAGCAGGCAGTGGCGCTTTTGGAGGGGCGTGAGATCGACGATCTCGATGGAGGTCGTGACGACAACCAGCGCTACAAGTCGCTGTCCCATGGGCCCTCTCCTGAGATTGTTGACGCGCCTGGTTCGCAGGAAGCCGTGCAGGTTGCAATTGATCGTGTGCATCAATGGTGGGGTGACGGATTGGATCCGTCACGGCCATCAGTGTGCGTGATGACACATACCAAGGTCATCCGTGATCAGGTGGCACAGGCGTTGAGGTCCCTTAACATTGCGGTAAGCATGATCGAGTCTGATACAGCCGACTCGGCTGTTAACGATGCTGTGCGGGTTTCGACAATGCATCGTGCCAAGGGACTCGAGTTCGATCGAGTCGTCGTACTCGCCCATGGCATGCTTGGCGCTGTACCAGATGATTCAGATCTTGCACAGCTCGTCTACGTTGCGATGACCCGCGCCAAGGCGATGGCTGTGTTGGTGCGGTGATGCGCTAGGAGTGGGTTGGTTGGCCTGCCCACTCACTCAAAACAAGCGGTGCTCGTCGAAGATGCCCAAGCGACTGCCGAACCGATAACGAAGCATCTGTCAGCAGATTGATTACACCAGCCCTCTTACCAACATTTTGCGCGACAGCACCTCAGCCATATCTTCCGCGCTACAGCCAGCCGCGTTGCCCGGTTGCCTGGCCTATCGATCCGTCGCGCTTTGGTGAACACCGTCTAGACTGCGGCCGCCTTGAAACTTGGCTCGTACAGCAATGTGGGAGGCTCTCTTAGAAGGCAAGTTTAAGTACTGGTCGTGCTTGTATGCTCCTACCGTCAGCATTAGCGCTTGTGTCATGCGAAGTGACTTTCCTCCCGCTCAACGCAAATGGCCCTTGCGCAAATGAGTTCAGAGCGTTTTGCCTCCTATGCCCAGCCAGATGTTCTGCCGAGATCAGACATGGAGATGCCGATTAAGCTTCTCGAGGCGCTTTCTCGCATTGTCGAGAACCTTCATAGCGAAGCTCTGGTCCCTCTCAATCGATTGATCTTCAATCGTCGGGACTCCGCCAAGCAGCAAGCCAAACGCACTGATGCGTTGCTCCATGACGGCGACGGCCCTCTCGTCACGTGTACCGCCGAAGGCTGGATACGCGTAGCAGATTGGCCGTCCCGTCAGGGCCGCCCACGAACCTACGCGACGCAGGCGCCCATTACGTTGCAGCGTCCGCACGGGGCTCGGGTCAAGCTCATAATGGATGAGGTGACGACAGTAGCGGTGCAGATCGACCCCCTCGCTCAGGCGGTCGGTCGTGACAAGCACATCGGGCCCGAACGGGCTGTTGAAGAGCGCGAGCACGATGTCAGGCTCGTTGCCGGTGTACAGCGTCTTCGGTGGATCGCCGTGATCGTGCGTCCACCAGCCCATGACCCGAAGGCCCTCGTCAAGTCGACCTGGAAGATGCGAAGCACCTACTGCCCGTCCCTTCCTCTTCATATTTCTAAGTAGTGCGCGCGTTGACTTTGACTGCTCGTCAAGAAGAGATTTCACCAGCGTCCGCGCTGCTTCAGCTATGGTCGGAACCTTCTCAGCGTCGGCATGGCGCGGCCTCGACTTCTTGAGTTGATCGGCCAGAGCCTCTGCATTGGTCGCCGGTTTGTCGAGCCATCCAGCAACCTGCCATCGAATTCCAGACGAGCACAGCCAGTCGACAATAGGCTCCATCAGCTCACCACAATCGCGCGGCCGCACCTGCTCGTTCGGCCACAGCTCCTCGGCCCTCAGCAAAGACCCCCACGCTGCACTCCACACCTTCTTCTCGGGCGGCCCAATCCGCATAACCTTCTCTGCCTTCAACGACTTCTCCAGCGCGCCAAGCAGCTCGCTCGCCGTCGCGCGGTGGTGGCAGAACACGAGCACTTTCTCACCACCGTTCACGACAGTGGAGCGGATGGCACCACTAACAGCCAAAACCTTCGGGTGTGGATCCTTTTGACGTTTGCGCAACGAGTTCTTGGCTTCTTCGATGTGCCTACCAAGAACGATGTAATCATTGTCACAATTGGCTCGCTTCGCCGCTTGATATGCCTGATTTACCCGTTTCAGCTCGGTACCAACCTGCTGCCAGCCGATGTGAAATCGCGGATCGTTGCGGCGCACACCCTTGCGCTCCGGCGTGAGCTCGAGGAGGCGAACCATCCGTAGCAGGAGCTCGAGGTCCCCTCGTGTCGCCGGGGCCGTCGGGATGTCCCAACGCCCCGCACTGGCAGCGCCGAAGTGCTCTCGCTCCGCTGCTGACAGATCGTCGATACCATGACGAATAAGGTACGGCTGAAGCCCGTCGATAGCGGCCCTCGCGGCGCTTACGAGTCGATCGGCTTCAGCATCAACGTCGTGACCGCCTCCCAATTCATAAAGGCTCTTCAACTTATTTGCATAGTAACGCACCTTGTCCAGATCAATTTTCTTTGCACCGACAAAGCAAAGTAGTTGCTCCAGATCGGTAAGCCTTATGCTGAATGGCGTGGCGGTAAGGATCAGCTTTCGCGTCGCGCGGTCGCCCAGGTTATGGAGTGCCTCGTTGAACCTGCTGCCATCTCCCTTCGCGCGGTGGGCCTCGTCGATAATCATCAGGTCGCACGCGGTGCGCTCTTCACCTTTGCGGTAGCTCTCGATCAATTTGAAGTGGGTCGAGACCTGAATGCGGCCCGCGTTCAACTTACCGACGTCACCTTGCTTAGTCCCGGTGTTGCCTTGTTTGATGCGGTCATAGCTCGCACCAAAGTGCTCGAGCATCGGCACGTGGCGCTCGAGTTCCTCGGCCCATCGGCGCTGCAAGACTTTGTTCGGCGCGTAGATCCGCACGCGTTTGCCCTGACAGGCGATCACCCACGCTATGAGTGCAGCCACGGTCGTCTTGCCGAGCCCTACGTCATCGGCCAGAAGCACGCTATGCCCTTTCTGGAAGCGGAAAAGGATCTCTTTCGCCGTTCTGAATTGTCGCTCGAGCGGCTCGCATTGCAGATCAGCGTCCACCGCCGTTTCGCTATTCGCGTACTTATTCGGGTTGTCCAGGAAGCGCCACTTGCGGGCGTCGAGCTGAAGGTCGGCCATCAGGCGTCCTGGTCCATTCGCCAGCCAAGCTCCTCCGCAACCAGTGCAGCAGCGGGTCCTTCGCGCCCCTTGAAAAGGGTACGCAACTCCTTACCATCTTGTTTTATCAGCTCAATTTGAGCCGCATCACTTTCTGCACTTGTTTCTGCATCTGTGAGTGCTTTGCGCCAGTTGTCCACTACATCAAATGCGGCGCTCGCCTCGAGCCACTCCTGCACGGAATAGTCGGTAGCGGGCGTACCGGCACCCGGCCACTTGTGTCCGCCGCCCAAACCGGAAATGGACTCTGGATCGACGACCGCACCACCGTAGCGCTGAAGCAGGAAGGCCTCCCGAAGCGCTTCGGCGAGGGCGGGGGCGACCTCAGGCAACGGCGTCTTTGCGAACTCGGTGGGCAGGCGAAGGTCGAGGATATCGATCTCTATTGACTCGGTGCCCTGTGTGAACCGTGTGAAGAGCGGCGTTTGGGTTGCGTCCGTCCAAGGCATTTCCGTCCAAGGCCTAGGGGGGTCACCATCTACAAGCTCACAGTTTCCCTCCTTCCCGTCGGAGAAGAAGACGATCGCGCTAATCGGCGTAGAGGAATCGGAGCTGCGAGCACGAAGCAGAATCCGCTTACCGTCCCAACTGGCTTCAGCCCATTCAAGAGCGGATGCGCGCTCTTCATCGGTACGGTCAACGCAAAAGGGCATGGTGTCCGGCGGATCGAACGGCTCGCCGAGCGCTTCGAGATCTGTCCACTTGGACTCGAAGACGACGCCGAGCTCGAAGTTGCGCGGCTTGATCTTCCCAGCGCCCCATGCCGCCGGGCTCCAATTCGCCGAGGTCACAAGAAGTCGGCGCTTTCGACCGCTTCGTAGCAGGTATAGCTTGGCGTGGCTCCATCGATCGTCACCATCACGATGTTCTTTGGCGAATCTCGCCTCACTTGGAATGCACTCGAGTTGCACGTACTTCTTCAACGTGTCGCTGGCAGAAGTTGAGAGCGTCCAGCCAGACTGGGCTTTGTTCCATGAGTGCCTTCCGATCCACGGGTGCTCCGTGGAGATCCACTTGAGGTGGACCTTGCCGGAAGCGACTCCGACGTCGATGCTCCAATCTGAAAGCGTGCGGTCGTTCCACTCGCCGATGGTCGGCGTCAGCACGTGAAGCTCGGATGGCGTGAATTGCTGAAGCTGGCAGGCGGCGCTCTTGTTCCCTGGAATGCTCGCGACGAACGTGACGTCGGCGGGGCACTCCACGCGGCCAAGTAGAGTGATGAGCCGCGCAATGTGTGTCGCCGCAATTTCTCCTGCGGAATCGCCGAGCGCGACGAGGAACGGCACCAGTTCCCCCCATGTTCGACGCGTGACCTGGCTATTGCGCTGGCCAAGCGGCAACGACACCTGCCAGCCTGCCTGCACCTGCGTCTTGAACGCGGAGGTTGTGAGGTTCGTGGAGGAAACGTACAAATCGAGGTGTTCCTCGTCTTTGACCTTCCAATGGAAGGCCCAGAGTTTGGCGTGCTGCACGGCCCGGGAGTGCGCGCCCACCGTGAAGTGACTCACGTAGCGCCATAGCCACGGATACTGCGAGGATTCCCGCGCAACATACAGTGGAGACGAAATGATCGTGAGGCGACCGCGAAGCCGTTCGAGAGCATTGCCGATCTCGCCGAAGAAGAGCGTGCGCTCCTTAAGGTCCTGCGAGGGCGAGTGATTTGCGCCCAGCAGCGATGGCAGCAGGTGCTCGACCAAGAGGCCGGCCTGCGGCTGGTCGAAGCTCGTCATCCACACTTCCAGGAGTCGGCCCCCCGGAGGTGGTGTGGGAAGTACGTCTTTCCAACTCGGTGTGGTCACAGAATGTCACCCTCCTCGTCGTCGGACGCGTGCTGAGCGAGGGCATCGAGCGCGGCGTTCATGTTGGCGACACCGCATTGGGCTGCCAGCAAGCAGATGGGCCGTAATCTGAACCGATAATCGCTCGCGGCAATGTCGGTGGTCTTCACGAGCGGCACCACCTTGCCGGCCTGCTCACGGAACCAACGCCGGCCGCCGCCATGTTCGTCGTGATGCCGCGCCAGCACCCGAAGTTGCTCAGCCGGAGTCAGTGCGTCGCGCATCGACTCGGCGAGGTGGGTGACCACCTGCTGGTGTTGGAACTCGCTCCGATTGGGCGCGCGAAGCCAGTCCGCGCCAGCATGGCGAAGAATGTCGAGCCGCGATCGCAGCTCTCTAGATCGCGCCAGCTTCTCGACAGTGGGCGCCTGATTTGCGGCGTCCTGGTTGATCTCGTTCCATAGCTCGCGCATGGCGCTCATGGCGGCATCAGTGAATCGCGTGAAGTCAGGGAGCAATGCCAGCGATGAGGACTTGATCCTCTTCGAGAGCGTGCTGGAGTTGGCGAGCACGTCGCACAGGTCGGCGTGCGTCTTCGCGTCCTTCGCGCTGGCTAGTACCTCCGCCGTGATGCGGCGAGTGGAGCCGGCACCAAACAGCGCGGGCTCGAGAAGGCGACGTTCCGCCTCGGGGAGTCGCTTGCGGATCGCTTCGTCGGCCGTTGGCAAGATGCCGCCGACCTTCACCCATGCGAGCTTCCAACCGCGCTCCTCCCAAAAGCGAGCCTCGCCGCCACCGCTCCAGTTGCCCCACCTTGTACCGTTCTCGAAGTGCGTCAGCTTCAGCCCTGCCTCATGAGGGAGGCTGTCGTTGACGAGGTTTGCGAGCGCGCGAGCCGCCGTGTCGGGAGTCCATCCGTCGCCTGTCGTGAGCCCAGGGATGGTGCGTAGCACCACGCGGTAGGCGCCATACATGCCGACTTGGCGGTACCGGCGGAATTGGTCCGGGCTCATCGCGAAGTTCGAAAGCCGCCGGTCAGCTTTACGCCAGCGCTCGATGCTTCGTCGCCCACGAAGCTGGCCTGTGGTCTGCCCGGATTGCAGAGTGCGGTCGACCCAGAGTAGCTCCAGAGGTCGCAGCCATGCGTAGCGTGCACGCTGGTCGTCACGTCGAGACAGGTCGCCGCCGCCGGCGTTCCGCCACGCGACGTCCGACCATTGGAGGCACCACGAAAGAATAGAAATCCATCTTGCATCGAAAGTGCTGTTACTCAAGCCGGGTGCCAGCAATTCCGCGAAGTAATCAGCCGCGGCACGAAATCCGAAGGCGTCCCCGCGTCGAACCGACACCGGATCCCACGGCGCGGTGAAATACCAACCGTACTGTTCGTCCATCTACTTGGAAGCCCCAATTTGCGACGGCGCCACGGTAAGGATTTCGCCCGTGGTCACCAGCACGATCAGCCCGCGTTCGGCGCCGATCATGTCCAGATAGTTCCGAACCTGCGCGCGGTAGTGATCGATGGTTTCCGCAGCGGGCTGAACATCGCTTTTCCAGTCGATGACCACCCGCGGCTTGCCATCGGGGTCGAAGCTGATGGCGTCGGCGATGCCGACGGCTGCCTGTTCAACCTCATCAATCACAGTCGAGGCATAGACTGGGAACTCGGATGCTAGCGTAGGGCGAAGTTCGACGATTTCGGGCAAGGCAAGGGTGCGGATCACGCATCCCGACAGCTCGACGGGTGAGAGGCCCGCAGCCGGATCGTCGACTGCAGCCTTGCCGATCGCGACGATGAGCGCACGCGCTCGTTCGGTCACGACGGTGGCGCCCTCCTCAGTCTCGCCGGTAAGGACTTCCTCAAGGAGCTTGTGCAAGATCAAACCACGTTCCCGTCCACCCTGAACGCTGGACGGAACGGACTCGTCTTGAGGTGGTTGCCCCTCGTTCGGCGCCCAGATTTCCCCGCCTTCCGGTGTCAGGGCTGGGCCGGTGTCGCCTTCGTCTCGGCTCGGCGCCAGCCAAGTAAGCCGGCGCTCGCGAGCGGCGATGGCAGCGGCCTCAGCGGCAAAGGTTTCCCGGGTCTGGTTGTTGCCCTCGGTAGTGGTGGTAGCCCCCATATCAGGTGAGAGATGCTCGAGGCCGAGCGCTGGAAGCTCGGAAAGCGACAGGTCCAGGAGCGAGATCCAGGCTGATTTCGACGGAGCGGCGTCAAGCCGGGGCAGAACTAGCAGTTCACGCGCCCTTGTGGCGGCAACATACCAGAGGCGAATGCGCTCGCGATCGAGCTCCGCCTTTTCCGCATCGCGCACCTCGTCATATCCCGTAGGCTTCACTCCAAAGACTGGGCAATAGAAGACGTTGCTGTCCCGATCGGTTACGGCGCCTTCCGGCGCCATGATTCCAGTCATCGTGTTAACCGGCACGACGATTGGCCACTCAAGCCCCTTGGCGGCATGCATGGTGTAAAGCGCGATGGCTTCTTCCTGTGCATCGGGTCGGCCTTCGACCGCTCGGGCCTCGTCCGTCCACGCCGCAGTCATGGCCTCGGCAAAAGCTCGAAGACCCCGAACAGCGAAGGCCGTGGTCAGGCTGAGATAGAGGTCGACATTGGCAAGCGCGCGCTCGGCCTGTCCCCGGTGTCGCTCGAGCAGGATCGGGCGAACTCGCATTATGTCGACCGCTTGCGACAAGAGGTCGTGGGGTGTGGTGCTGTTGGTCCTGCGATACAGGGTTTGCAGCTTTTCAATTGTCGATCGTGCCAGTGGATGGGTGATCTCGCAGGCATCCACGCCGAGGTCCAGGCCCGGCAGGGCATCTGGTTGATCCGCGGATCGGGGCAGCGCCCAGATGATGTCGAGCAATTCTTCTTCCGTCAGCCCGACGAGTGGGCCGCGCAAAAGCGCCCCCAAGGCTAGCGTGTCACGCCGATCTGCGAGCACGCGTGTCAGGGCGATTAGGTCCTGAATTTCCTGACGGCGAAAGAGGCCTTTTCCCGCTTGGGTGGCCACGGGGATGCCGTGCCGCTCAAGCGCTTCCTCATATCGCCACAGGTCGCTCCCAGTCGGCGCAAGCAAGGCAATGTCGCCCGGCCTACAGACACGGCTGGCGCCCGAGCGGCGATCGAGGATTTTCTCGCTGCCAATCAAGCGGGCGCACATAGCGGCGACGGCTTCAGCTTCGGCGTCCCGTTGGTGTTCGGCGGACGCTTTGCCATTTTCATCTGCAACGGCGACGTCCAGAGCCGCAACGCAGAGCGCCTCGCCCCGATCGGCGTGAAACGGATCCAGCGCGGTGAATCCCGGTTGGCCATTGCTGGACAACAGCGACTCGAAGCGCTCGTTCACATAGGAGAGGATTGGCGCGCATGAGCGGAAGTTGGTCGAGATCGATAGGACGCTGTCTGCATCCTGGGCGAGCAAGGCGTCGCGAGCCCGAACATAGGCGCCCACGTCCGCGCCGCGGAAGCGGTAGATCGCCTGCTTAGGGTCGCCAACCAGGAATAGCGCGCCCGGACGTATGGTAAAGGCGGTCCAATTAAGCGTTTCGCCATCGGTGGGCGGCTCGCCACACAGCCGCCAAAAAATCTCAGTCTGAAGCGGGTCGGTATCCTGAAACTCGTCGACGAGGACATGCGAAAAGCGAGCGGCCAGGGCGCGGCGAACGTCATCGTGATCGCGCAGAAGGTCGCGCGCGGCGAAGATTAGATCGTCAAAATCCAGCAGCGCCGCCGAGCGTTTGTAGTCCCTGAAGCGGTGCAGGACAGGCTGCACCTGAGCAATCAAATCAGAAAGTACACGACTGGCGACATTCTGGAGCATGGTCAACCATGCTTGGCAGCATGCCGCGTAGTGGCCTTCGGCAGCCGTGTTGAGGCGCTCGCCATCGGCCTTGGCCAAGCCTTCGCGCTTGGCCGCATCGACCCACTTGCCCTTCTTTTTGAAGGCCAAAAACGTGCCACTCTTGGTGCAGAGGTCGCTGTGTGGCTGCGAAACCAGGAGTCGAACCAGTCCGACGGGCGTGTCACTTACGGGGCCGTTGTCTAGGGCTTTCGCCATGCCGGCGAAGCGGCATGCGAATACCGCCGTCTCCTCTTCGACAGCAGGCGCGGTGCGAATGAATTTCACGAACGCATCTGATGCGTCGCAAAAGGTGCGAAGGTGTGGCGCGAGCGGCGTCACGGCTGGGGCCGATACGATGTGCCGTTTGCGCAGATTCGCGACTATCTTGTGGATCAGCCCGACCGTCTCGCCGGGATCCTGCAGAACCATTTCGGCGATGATCCCCCCTTCGCCGCCTGAAAGCTGTTCGCGCAACCAGGCCTCGACGATCTCGATGAAGGCGAGGTCGGCCTGATTTCGATCCATCACGCTGGCGCCTGGATCGATATTGGCCTCCACGGGATAGGGTTTGATAAGGCGCTGACAAAAGCCGTGGATCGTCGAACAGGTGATCTCGTCGATCGCAGCCGATGCCCCAGCAAGGTTGACTTTGTGGGTATCGGACAGGCCGTTCGGGAAGGCGATCCGTAGTTCGGTCGGAATCGTCCCCGCCTCGAGGTCGCTGACGAAGTCGTGAACTCGGATCAGCAACTCGCTGGCGGCCAGCTCAGTGAAGGTCACGGCAGCGATCGATTTGGGCGCGATGCCCTTTGCCAATATGGCAGCGATGCGACCGGCCATCACCGCCGTCTTGCCCGAACCCGCGCCGGCCTCGACCAGAATCGATCGGTCATGCACGTTGATCGCGTCGCGGCGAGCAGCGTCGTCGCGCAGAGCTTTGCTTGCGGCGGTCATCACTGAGCCTCCCAGACCTGTGCGGCGTCTCCGAAGATCTCGGTCGCGGCGGGCAGCTTTCGTTTGCAGTAGGTGGCGCCCGCGTTCGCCGGCAGAGCGAAGGCGAGATCGTCATAGTTGCCCCCGGTGTCGGGCCCGACTAGGGCTTTGCCGGCGGTCAGGTTGGCGCGCGCCGCCTTCAAATAGTCGGTGATCTTGATGAGCGTGCCTTCTGGGTCGGCGAGCTGCAGATCGATCTGGTCTCGCGGGAAGAGAAGGGACGCGCTGATCGATACTTCGGCGCCAAGCAGCGCCTTGACGGCGAAGGCATAGAGGCATCGCTGCAATTCGCGGCCGCCATCAAGACTGATATTGTCCTTCGGCGTGCGTCCGGTTTTGTAGTCGCGGACCAAGGCGCGCTTGCCATCACCGGAAAGGTCGAGACGATCGATGTAGCCGGCGATCCGAAATCCGGTACCCGGGATTTCGACAGGAGTGGTCGGATCCCATGGCCCGTCGGTATCCGACTTCGGTTCGGCCCCGCCAAAGGCCACTTCGCCATAGGACCGGCCATCGGGCAGTCGCTCATCGCCATAGGTGAGAGCACGGCTGGTCAGTAGGCGCGCGTCGTCCAGCGTCCGGCGCCAGATCACCGCAGGCGGGATTGCGCGCTCGCTTTCCCAGACGGCGGCGACGTCGCTTCCAGCGTGCTGCACGGCCGTGGCGATCTGGATTTCGTTGGCGTTGGCCAAGCCACCCACGTCCTCCAGTTTTCGGAGCGCCAGGTCGAGCGTCATATGGACGAGGTCGCCCATCCCCAGAGCGTCGAGAACAAGCGGTTCGGTGCTGCTCTCGGGCATCCGCAGACGCATTCCATAGCGCCACACAAAGCCGAGCGGGCTTCGAAGGAGAAGGCGAAGCGAGCTGGCCGATTGGGTCCGCCCCAAAATGGCGAGCAAGAGCGGATGACCCGCGCGGACCAGTCCGTCATGCGGGGTGATCTCCTTGCGGTGCCAGTTGCGCCAGCCGGTCGTCGCACTGATCGCCTGTGGTTCGTGGGCGAACTCTTGCGGGCGCGCAATCAACCGATCGGTCTCGCTGAAAGCGTGGACCGGGACCGCGTTGCGACGGATGTAGGCTTCGTCGCCATGAGCGCTGAGCAGTGAGCTACGGCCAAGGAGCCGCCCTTCGCTATCCCGCCGAGCGCGGGAGAGAACGATCTGGTGTTCCGTTGTGGCGAGAATCGTGTCGAAGTCCCGACGATCGGCCGCGCCGATGGGAAGCGGGTTGAGTTCGACCGTTGGAATGATGTGGTCTGAGATCAGGCGGTCTTCGGAGATGCCGCGCGGCCAGCGCGACGAATTTAGCCCAATCAATCGGACGAACCGGCGTGGCGACGCGGCCAGAGCGTTGGCAGGCATCCAAGAGACCGAAATGCAGGCATCAAGGCCATCATCCTGCTTGAGGGTCTCCAGCGTTGTGTCCAGCGAACCCCAAGGGCCCGCCAGGAGAGCCTTGCGCCAGATCGCCAGCGCCCGACCGCTAAGCAGCGCCGTACCGATCTCGTCGGCAGCGCTGTGACCCTTGGTCAGTAGGTCGATGATCCCGCGCAAAGTTGCAGAATGATCCTGTTCGTCGGGCCAGTCGGTTACTTCTAGGTGGTCGAGCAATCGCGCCCAAGCTGACGCTGAGGCAAGCGGCGCGTCTGTCGGTAGGATCCGCATCCAGCCCTTTGGAAGGGCGTGGAATAGGCCGGACTCGGGGCCGCAGAGCGCCGCCAGACGGCGCATTCGGGTTTGTGACAGGCCGCGGATCAGAATATCGGCGAGCGCGGCAGCGGCCTGGCCATCGCGGGTTGTGGTGACCTTGATGCCGTGTACGAAGTGCAGATCAAGGTTCGCATCGGCGCGAAGCGCTTGGAAATAGTCATCATATTCCGCTGTCGAGGCTGCGGCGATGGCAATGTCTGCGGCCTCGGCTTCACCCGATGCCAACAGGCTACGCGCCCAACGGATCGCTTCGATGGCCTCGTGATACGTCGTGGCCGCACTGACGGAACGAACGGCCGGCGCTTGCGGAGGGGCGCGGGTGATCGAGACGCCGGTTGCGTCGAGCCACGATGGCGTTGGGCGTGGTCCCGCCGTCCAGATTACCGGCGTATGGTCGGTCAGCGCCTGAAGTAGGGGGCGCCAGCAGGGTGAAAGCTCGGTGATGCCGACGAATTCGATTGGACCGAGGACGGTTTTGGCGTGATCGAGGCGCAAACACGCCGCAACCACCAGGTCGGTCGGGCGCTTCATGTTGGGCGGTAGTTGTGCGAGGACTGCGGCTTCCAAGCGCGCGATGGAGTCTAGGCGAGGATGCTCGCCGCTTCGAGTGGCAAGATCGATACCGGCGCGCCAGGCCTTGTGCAGTGTATCGGCCGCCGCATCGACCATGCCAGGGAGCAGCTTGATGCTTTCCAGCTCGCCAAGCTCGGTTGTCAGCAGGACAGCCTGGATCGCGGTGCGTAGGCTTTCATCGTCGATCGATCGGGCGAACCCGCCTGCGAGGCGAACAGTCAACTGTTCGAAAGACATGATCTGGACGCCGTGATGTCGATTGCGCGCGGCGTGGAGGCGGAGCTCGCGTGTGGCCAGCTGGCCATGGGCGATGATGGTGCGTCGACGAGATATGGTCATCCCTGATCTCTCTATGCGAACTGGGTTGGGCCAGACAAGCATCCGATTTCGGTTACTAAGACTCTGTCATTCGATTGATAATCGCAACCAACCGTTTGTTGCACAGTCTTGTGCTCTACGTTGTCCGTCATTGTGGAGGCTGATCGAGAATTGCTTCAGATCTATATCACCCCGTGGAGAGCAGCCGGTGGCTCGCACATCCGTGGCATGTTCCGTGGCAGTCGCGTGGTCGAAGAAACACCCAAAGCGAACCTCACTCTTCGTTGCACATTGAAGCGAATGGGCAGTTCCTGAAGGGGGCCTACAAGCACCCTGATACCGACCCAAATCCGCCGTTGCGGAGGCTCAAGGCACGACCCTCTTTCTCTGGCGAGGGTCGACCCCATCCCACGGCAGCCTTATCAAGCCGCCGTCCGTGCCTGTCGCGCGACCACACGCGTTCGCGCATAGGCCATGCGGGTCCTTCCCCAACGATTAGCAGCACAGCGTTTTCGGCGTGAGTCCTTCGCTCGGCGCAGCGCCAGGCCGCCTGCGGCAAAGGCGTCGGTGACCTGCGGCGATTATGGAGTAGATGCACCCGACTCACTCTGTCCCATGTGGACAGGGGCTTAGGCATGGTGCGGCCATGCACTGCGTCGGAGCACGCCCTTGCGTTATTACATTCGCGAAGCGGCTACGTGTTCCCGCCATGCAGGAAAGGGGATGACGCGCCTTCATGCCTGAAAACATGGGGACTTTCGCACAAACGCAGGCAGGTCGCCCGACAAGCCGCTGGCGATCGAAGGCGCCATGCCGAAATGTGATCGCAACCGTCCTGGATGGACAGGGTACCAAAAGTGGCTTGTTTTCAAGGGATTTGGTGCACGGCGTTGAGGAGTGCGCTTGCCAGGATCGCGCTCGGTGGTTTCGTGGTGTCAGGACCGCAACGACAGCGGGCCATCACCCCTCGATCCCAAGGAGACGCATCATGGAAGCGACGTACATCACCACTGAGCAGCTGGCCGAGCGCATTCATTACGATCCCCGTACGATCCGCACGCGCCTTAAGGACGCGGTCCTGATCGAGGGCGTGCACTACATCCGTCCCTTTGGTGGTCGCAAGCTGCTTTTCATCTGGGAAACCATTGCCCGTGACATTGGCAACTCGTCGGCCTCCCGCGCTCCCCTGATCCCGATGGCCAACGGGAGCATGGCCCATGGCTAAGGTACGGGCACGTCCTGACACCGGGATGCTGTATCTGGACTTCTTCTATCGCGGCGTGCGTTGCCGCGAGCAAACGGCGCTCAAGGACACTGCTGAAAATCGCCGTAGGGTTCAGGCGCTTCTCAAGCACATCGAGAAGGACATTGCACAGGGGAGCTTCGACTATGCGGCGACCTTCCCTGGCAGTTCGCGTGCCCCGCAATTCGGGGCACCACACGTGGGGCAGTCTGCGGCTGCCGCGCCGAAGGCGAGCGTGCCGCCCATGCCGGTCGTGAGGTCGACCACGCCGCTGTTCTCGGACTTTGCCGAGCTGTGGTATCTGGAACTGTCACCGCAATGGCGCTCGCGCCATCGCGCCTGCGTGCGTGAGGATCTGGACAAGCTCCTGATTCCCGTGTTCGGCGCCCGAGCCGTGGGCGACATCGGTAAGGCCGAAGTGCTGGCCTTTCGCGCCGAGGTCGCCAAGCGCAAGGGCCGCAAGGGCACGCTGGGCAACGCACGCATCAACAAGATCATGTGCTTCCTTCGCCAGATCTTGAATGAGGCGGCAGATCGCTTTGACATGGTGCCGGCTTTCCGCGGCGTGAAGCCGCTCAAGCAGAAGAAGACGGATGTGCAGCCGTTCTCGCTCGCGGAAGTCAACCGGATCCTGGATACCGTGCGGGTGGATTACCGCAACTATCTGGTCACGCGGTTCTTCACCGGCATGCGCTCAGGCGAGATCAATGGTCTGAAGTGGAAGTACGTCGATTTGGAGCGGAATCTGATCCTGGTGCGCGAGACACTGGTGGACGGAGAAAGCGAGGACGACGCCAAGACCCAGTCCTCGGTGCGTGACATCCCCATGCAGCCGATGGTGCGCGAAGCCATCGAGGCGCAGTGGCAACGGCGTGATCCCAACGTGCCGTGGGTGTTTTCCACGCGGGCCGGTGGGCCCATCGATGGGCATAACTTCACCAATCGGATCTGGTACCCGCTGCTCAGGTACTTGCAGCTGGAGATGCGGCGCCCGTACCAGACACGCCATACCGCCGCAACGCTGATGCTCGCGGCGGGCGAGAACCCCGAGTGGATCGCGCACACCTTGGGTCACAGCAACACGGACATGTTGTTTCGCGTGTATTCGCGCTTTGTGCCGAACCTGACACGGCAGGACGGTCAGGCATTCGCCGGTCTGCTCAACAGTCGGTTGGCGCCAGCAAAAGGGGCGCAGAAGCCAGGCGCACTTCGGGACATCGATGGCATGAGCCCGGATCAGCTGCGCGAGGCACTCGCAAAGTTGCTTATCGAGAAGCCCGATCAGGAGAAGGAGGTTCCGCGCGAAGACACCTAACCAAGAAACGCTAGAGCTATTCCCCGCCTACATTCACCTAAATGGAGCAAATATCTATGAATCGCATGTGTCATGAGGCGTTCGAAATCGCAGCAGACGCCCACCGGTATGTTCGTGAAGGCCTCCTTCTGTGGGATGACGTGTCCCAGATCGATCCGCCGTCGTGCCCTGCTCTCTTGGTGACGCAAGATGGCGTCTTCCCTGTCCAGTGTTGGGTAGACCGTCCCAGTGCCTGCGACGGCGATGTCGTGGACAAAGTCGAGGCGGTGATTCTCAGCATGCCGAATGGGGTCCTGCATGTCGTGAGCGTCAAGCGTGACAACGCTTTGGATCCGATCGACTTGGGGGCGCTTCGGATCTGCCCGGATGCCGATCTCGCGGAACACTTTCATGATCTCTTGGAAAGGGTTGAGACGCCGATGCTTCGCCGCTTCATCGGCGATGTGTTTTCCCTGAGGCAGGTCTTTCAGGGGTTTTGGGAGGCGACGGCGGGTACGCGCCACCACGCCTGGGCGGGGGGACTGGCGCGCCACAGTGTTGAAGTTGCCGAGCGGGTGGCTAGCGACATGTCGCGGTCTGACCCCGACTCGGTCATGTTCACCGAAGCTGAACGCGATCTCGCGATCGCGGTGTCACTACTTCACGACATCGGCAAGACGATCAGCTATACGGCGGACGGCTTCTGTACCCCGCGGGCGCTGATGCTGGGGCACGAGGTGCTGGGTGTTGAGCTGATGCACAAGCCGCTCGAAGCGCTTCGCGTTGAGCAGGTCGATTTGGCTGACGCCCTGACTGCACTGTTACTCAGCCGGACACGCTTTGCCCAGGGTCGCTTTCATCTCGAGGCGATTCGGCAGGTGATCAGTAAGGCCGATCGCGACAGCGCTCGCCGGGGATTGGCACGCCTCTAAGTAGCCTGTCAGGAAGGATCGCGGCCAGGGCCCGGGCCGCCGATCTGCCTGCAAGGTCTGTCGACGGTGGTCTCAGGTACGTCGTCGTCAGGACATGACCCCAGCATGCCGTGACATTTGGGTGCCCCACTTTATCTGGCAGAGTCCAGCTCAGTCGCCGTGTCTTCGATGAGCGTAGTCGAAGAAATCCGCGCGGGCGCGATCACGGGTTACCTGCAGAGGCCGAGGCTATGGTGCTCTCGTCCCACCAATTCTCGGTGGGCTCATCCAGATGGCGGTGTCCAGTGAACTGCGACTCCAGCTGCAAGTGGAAGTTGCTGAGCGCGTGAAGGTCGTGGCATAGCGGATCGAGCTCCGCCGCCTGTTCTGTCACCCAGCTAACCCATGCCTCGATTTCAGGCATCCGTGACTCGGAAAGTTTAAGCGCTTCGACGAAACGGCGCAGTCGTTTGGCCCGCTCCCACGCTGTCAGCTGGTTCACGAGCCTGGCTCGCTGGAGACGAAGGATTTCGGCGGCGTGAGCGGCGGCGATTTGCCGCTCCTCGGCCTCTCTTGCGAGTCGCTCCCAGCGTTCTCTCTCCTGGCGCTGCGCCTTGAGTGCCGCTTCCCAGGAGGGTACCGCCCCGAGGACTTGATGTAGCTGTGATTCGAGTGGCTGACCGGGCTTGTCCTTCCAGAGACATCGGCAGCCGCTTAACTGGTACTGGCCGAAACTCAAAGTGAACTCGCCAGTGGGGACCATGGTGTATCGAGGCTGCCACGGTAAGTATTCGGACTCGATCCGTGATCGCTTCGTCCTTCCAGAACGATCGTGTGATGGTTCAGTCCGCTTGGTGCGCTCATCCAGTCGAAATCGGACAGCTCCTTCCTTAAGGACCAGCTCAGTTTCGATGTACGCACTGCCGATGCGGACAGACAGACCGAGGGCCTCAAAGTGCTTAATCAGCGTGTTCATGAGAATCAGCGCGCGCCGTAGGTGCGTGGACGACGTTCGGACGCGAAGGACCTTCTTGTAATTGAGAACCAGAACTCCTTTGTCCTCGTCGGCATCGACAGCCGCAGCCTTGAGTTCCGCGACCAAGCGGTGCGGCCTGACGAGCTTGGTGGGTACCGTGATCGGATGGTGTGCTGGGGTTGCTACGTCAACGTAGGGTGCGGGCCGACTCTCTCGCACACGAATTTGCGCTACACCAGGCTGACCGGGCGTGAGCGTGGGGAGCCGCGGAATTCTGATCTTGCGGCCACTCTGCAGGGCAGCCCAGTACCCACGGCCAGGCAGAGGTATCCTGGCCCGCCGGCATGCCTTGCCTAAAGCAACGCCTGATACGCCAAATTCCCCGGCAACTGCGGAGACGGGTTGAGCCCAGACCTTCTGATACAGCTCTTCTCTGGGAATAAAGACGTGCTTGTACACGGTGCTTCTCCTGCCAGGGGACCTTAGAGTCCCCAGGCAGGATGGCAGGAAGTGCGAAATTAGACTTTCATAGTCACCGCCAGGCGGGCCAGATGGTGTTTTCACCTCAGCTGGCATCGCGTTGCATCGTGCTATGTCACAAGGTGCGCATGCCCCGCGCCCCGCCCCTGGCGACTAATACGCAGCGGGATCACCCAAAGGTGATGGGGCTCGCGCCGAACGCCGTGCCAGTGACATCGATCATTCCACCAGGAAGCATGGGGTAGCCTGTACTGGGGTTGACGGAGAAAAGGTCGCCCAAGAGGTTGCCCGAGCTGTGAGCGACGTTGCTGCCGAACGAGTCCCCTGCACGCGGAATGCTGTGGTCAAGCCAGGTGCCAGTCTGATCGAGCAGGTCGCATGAAGAGGGAGCGAAGTGCGAGATCGGCTCGCTCGCTGGAGGCAGGTCAATGGAGTCCCGCACGGGCAAGTTGACCGGTTCGTAACAAATCTCAACGTTGACTAGGCGGCTAGCGCGCAACGCGGCGACGTCGTGGCCCTCGGACCTCCAGCGAGCCTCGTTGATCTGCTGCAGCCTTTTCTGCTTGGGAAGCAAAGGGCGGTACCCCGAGAGCATGATGGCAATGGCGTCGGACTGATCAATCGCTTCGAGTGTTCCCAAGGGGTCCTTGGAGAAGGCTTCGAATGACACGCCAAAGTGGGCGACATAGGCGCAGGTGTAAATGTGATTCAGCGTGAAACCGGCGATGGTCTTGATCATGGATTGCTTCCTCGAAGGATGGATGGTCCACCTTCTGTATACCCAGGCGCAATCGGCGCAAGTGGTCCTTGGCGGCTCGCGACATACGTCACTTCTGCAGAGAGCGTGGTTAAACACCCCCATCGAAAACCCGTGGCAAAGACCAATTTGAAGGCTTTCGGCAGCGCGTCTGTCCATCCTGGACAGCCACTGGAACGGCCTCGCAGGACGCACGTAGCGCAGTCTCAACTCCTGATATCAATCCATGATTTAGTCGTGACCGGGGCCTTAGGTCCCTGATGATCCCTCCGGGACTCGCAGACCGACCGAGCATTGATGGCGATAAGAGCAAGAAGAGGGCTTGCGCAGACTGATTCTTATGGTGAGCTACCTGGCATATCGGGTAGCCCAATCACCGAGCTGCATTGCGATATGGCCAGCTGCTTCTGGCACTCGCGTGCGTTAGGAGCGACGGGCGGGCCCAAGAGGCAGGCCCCCCGACCTGAAGAAACTTGTTGCTGAATCGACTAGCCAACGATGGAGGAAATGCGCCCATGCACGCCAAGCCTGTTGAGGTCCGTTTTGATCGTCATTTCTGGATGAGTGTCGTGGTTGGGTTGCCAGTCGTGGCGGCGGCAGTCTTTGGCCTGGCTTGCCTCGGGTGGTGGTCCCAAGGGGCGCCATCGGGCTTTGGCCCGGGCCACTGGCTGTCGGAGCCCCTCATGCTGGCCGGGTTTAGCGTGATCGGTGGCATCGTGGGCTTTTTCGCCGTCGGCCTGGCCCTCGTGCTCGGCTGGCCGGCTTACATCGTCGGGTCCGGCATCCTCGGTAATGGCCCCACCAAGAGCAGACGGCAGTAAGGGCTCCTCACCCTCATGTCGGCGGCTCTCGGGCCATCGGGTTGTCGATCTAGATCCTTCCCTTGAGGAGCGAAGCAGATGCGCTATCTGACCAAGAGTCGATTCAGCACGGCGATCACGTGCCCCGCCAAACTGAAATACTTTGACGACACGACTTACGCCAATGCCAACTCCGATAACGAGTTCCTTCTGGCCTTGGCGGACGGAGGGCACCAGGTTGTTGCTCTGGCAAAATGCCTTTTCCCAGAGGGCATTGAGGTCGACGCCATTGGCCACGACGCTCAGGTCGGACATCCCCCCATGCGCACGTGCAGTTCCCGATCGCCAGCAAGCTCAACTTCACCGTGATCAACCCCGACGGCGCTTAGTCCTGTCGAAATTCAAAGAAGCCGAGATTATCCTGACGCAATCGCTGGGACGGCTACGCGTTGGTAGCCACCGGCACGGCGACAGCGATCGAGTAATCCAGGGGAATTCATGAGCACCGACAAGAAAGGCCAGATTGACAGCGCCAAAGTCGTCATCCAAGAAGTGTTCTCGCGGTTCTGGTTCAGAGTTCCAGACTATCAACGCGCCTATGTTTGGGGAAAGGACGAGATTTCGGAGCTGATCGATGACGTTGGCCACGCCAGCGAGCACAACCCCGATGGCCAGTACTTCCTTGGCTCGATGGTGTTGCGTAGGGCCACGCGCACCGAGGATGGTGTGAGCTTCGAGGAACACGAACTACTGGATGGCCAGCAGCGGCTGACCACCTTGATGTTGATTCTCTCCTGTATACGCGATCGGGTGGCCGATAAAGATCTGAAAGACGCCTGCCAGGAGATGCTCTACCAAAAGGAAAACAAGTGGAAGAACATTCCAGGGCGCAATCGGCTCGTCTATGACATCCGAGACAACGTGGGGAATTTCATCGAGCGGTTCGTGAAGTTCGACGGCGGCACGAGTAGCGCCGATCTGAAGGACATAGCGGCAAGCACAAACCTATCGCTGGCCAGCATGGCAGCGGGGATGCAGACGATTCATGACTGTTTCAATGACACAGACCGGTTTAGCGGCCCGGCGGACTTCGATCGTTTCGTTAGCTACCTATTGAACAACACCCTATTCATCTACGTGGCCACAGAGGATTTGGACGATGCCTTTCGGCTTTTCACCATCCTCAATGACCGCGGCATTCCGCTGTCCAACAGCGACATCCTGAAGGCCAAGAACCTGGGTGCGGTCACTAAGGACACCGAGCGCACTAGATGGGCTACGTACTGGGAGACGGTCGAAGGCGAGATGGGGCGAGACGAGTTCGACCGCTTCCTGTCGCTGGTGCGCACCATCTTCGTGAAGGACAAGGCACGAGAGGGCTTGCTGAAGGAGTTCGATGAGCGCATCTATGGCGCGAAGCCGCCGTTGCTGGCGCTAGGCACCGCGACCTTTGAGGCTGTGAAGGCGTACAAGGATGCGTTTGATGAAGCCATCCTGTTCGAGGGGCTGCCAGAGACCCTGGGTAACGCCTACCGAAACCGCATCAACGTCATGCGCAAGGGTCTGCCAGCTACGGACTGGATTCCACCGGTGCTGGTCTGGTACCGAAAGTTCAAGGCGAAGAACCTTCTCGATTTGATCGACCGCATCGACAACAAGTTCTCTGCCGACTGGATCGTGCAGCTGACGCCCACTCAACGTATCAGCAACATGAATGAGGTACTTAAGGCCATCGAGATGGCCACGACGCCTGGTGACGTTTTCGCGAGCAACGTCTTCGACATCGACCGCAAGCAGTTGCTGGATTTGCTGGACAGCTCGATCTACGGCCGGCGCTTTGCTAGGTACGTGCTTCTGCGCTTGGAGTACTTGCTGGCGAGCCACGCTGCCCCGCTGAACTTGCCGGACGAAATCAGCGTCGAGCACATCCTGCCGCAGAACCCGGATCAGACTAGTCAGTGGGTCAAGGACTTCACCGACGTGCAGCGCGACCACTGGTTGCACCGTCTTGGTAATCTGATGCTGCTATCCCGCCGAAAGAACACTTCGCTGGGCAATCTCGACTTCACCGCCAAACGTGACCGCTACTTTGCGGAACGGGTCGAGAACCTACCCAACTCCGTAGGCGTATTGAAGCTGACGAACTTCAAGCTTGCTGACCTGGAAACCCGCCATCAAGACCTTCTCGACAAATTGGCCAGCTCGTATGGGAGGATTTTATGATGTTACGGGTTGGCTGGCGGCCCCGTCTGAGGAACGTCCTAAGCGCCAGAGCGTGCTGATCGAGGTGCAAGAGTGATGACACGAGCGCGCCACGATCCAGCGTTCAATCACCTGTACATCGACCTGGACCTCGGCATTGTCCTTCGGGTAGCGAGGACGGAAGACGGGGGTCGTCATGCCTTAACGTTGCGCACGTACCAGCGTCGCGCGATTGACTGTGGACTCGCGCTGAGCCGCATGTGTGAATAGGGCACGCGGATGCTTGGGCACCGCCATAGCCGGCACGGCGCCAAAGTGCTGCAGGGCCTGCGCCAGGCCACCCCGCCCCGCCTGTACATCTGCGTCCCGCTGGGCGTCGCGCGGGCATAGATGTAGCTGGAGGCGTCCAGCACGGCGGCGAAGATGTGTGGTGTGCGCACTTCACCGGTATCCAGATTGACGATTCAGCATGGACGCCGTGTTCAGCCCCTGCCGGAGGTGTGTTCAGCGGCCTCCGGATTACGTACCTGCTAGCCGCTGGGACGTGAATCAATGCTTTGATTTAGACGCCATCTGTCTTCCGGTTCGGTGGTTGGTGCTTGCCGACACGTTGCCTTTTGTGTCGTAAAACATTCCATCCGGCCGGCTTGTATGGCCGCCAATGGGCGTTTTGCCGAATCGTTGCATTAGGTAAAGCCGATGCGCCGAGCGGGGCCGTCCTTGAGATTAAGCTCTTCCGAAAGCGCACCCACCACAGTCGAGGCATCCCGGTAGGGGATAAGCGCATGTCGCCTGGCCATCAGCGAGAAATCTCCCGGTGTAAGTCGGGTCAGGCCTGCCAGTCGGCGGCGGCAGTCGTCGGCATCGGGCATCCCTACACCCCAGTCAGAGAGTTTTCGTTGGAACAGCAGCCATGCCTGTTCCGGTTGGAGGTAGCCCATTTCAATTTTGTGGTCGAAGCGGCGCATGGCGGCCGGCTCCAAGCCTCCCAGCAGGTTGGTGGAGCCAATGAAGATTCCTTCGAAGGACTCCAGCTGGGTGAGGAACTCGTTGACCTGTGTACGCTCCCATCCATGGCTGGAATATCGCCTGTCCTGCAGGAAGCCATCGACCTCGTCGATCTGCAACACGGCTTCTTCGCGTAGCGCCTGTTCAAAGGCGCGTGCCAAGTTCTGCTCCATTTCACCCACCCATCGGCTTTGGAGGTCGGAAACGCGCTTGAGAACGAGTGGTCTCTCGAGCGCCGTCGCCAGCCAATGTCCGAAGGCAGTCTTGCCTGTGCCCGGTGGCCCGTAAAGCAGGATTCGCCCCTGACCCGTGCGGCGCAGGCCCTCCGATAGCGCATCGAGATCGACATTGGCGTTGCAGAATCGCGTGTCGTAATCGGTTGCTGCGCTGTGGCGGTAGGCCATGTGGATCGTGGGATGGCCCTGCGCCCGTAGGGTACCGTCCAGGAGTGATTCGAGCAGCGCCCCGGAGTTCTGCTCCCCCCCATGAGCATGCACGCGGTCCATGACGTCGATCGCGCGTGTCAGTACGCCAGGTGTTGCCTTGTCTGCCGCTGCAATACGGCGCAGTTGCGCGTGAGACACATGTTGTCCGCAGGCCTGCTCCAAAAGCTTCAGGCGCTGCTTCATCGGTGGGGTGTCGAGCCGAACCACCATATCAAATCGGCGCACGAAGGCACTGTCCATGTCGCGGACAGAGTTCGCGATCCAGATCATGGGAACGGGGTTTGTTTCCAATAGATCGTTGACCCATGCCTTGACTGGATTGGCAGCAACGCCACTCAAGGGGCCTGTCCCTTCTCCGAAAATTGCGTCGCATTCATCCATGGCCAGCATGGCGCGACGGCCCCTTAAAAGATGCAGGCAGGTGGCGGCCTTCGCGAGGCGGGCGTCGGGTCGCTCCCCCGTGCCCGATATGCCACCCATCTCGTGCGGCGATACGTCGTAAAGCGGTGTCGCCAATTGATCGGCCAACCAGCGAGCCAGTTGGGTCTTACCGGTTCCGGGCGGACCGTAAAGCAGAACGTTGACGGCAGTGCGCTGCCGTTCAAGTGCTTCGCCAATCAGGTGATGCAAGGCATCCAGGGTCTCTTTGACGTGGGCGTAATCTTCCAGTTGCAATTGGCCGTGAGGAGCCGCACGCACGATGCCATCAAACAGTTCGTCGGGGGACGAAAGCGAGATTGTTGCAAGGCGGCGAAGGCTTCCTCGCTTGACGGAAATGTTGCCAGCAAGTGGCCCGCCGGATGAAAACTCGATCAACCCGGTTCGATGGAGCAAGCCTGCGCTGTGAGTGATTTGGGCCAACTCCTCGATCGGTTCATCGAGAACCATGGCGAGCTGCCGCGGCAGGTTGATAGACCGAAAGGTTTCGTCAGCCAGTTGATCGATCAGGTCATCCGAGCGAAGCAGCACCGCCAGGGAAAGCACCTTGGCCTCAAGTGATGAAAGGGAAAGTTGCCCAGATAGCAGGTCCAGATTCGCCGCTAGTACGGGGTCATGGCAATAGAGCGACGCTTGTTCTTCCATGGCGTCCAGAGTGCAGGACAAGCATTCAATACACAGGTGGCGTTGCTCCTCGTCTGCCACTTGCACATTGAGGAGTTGGAGGCGCGAGAACAACTGTCGACGCAGGCTGGGTCGCTTCCACAACCAATCCTCGTCGCACATGCGAAGAAGGATCCGCATGATCCACAGCGTGGCCATGTCCCGGCGAGCGAGGAGATGGTCAAACGGGTCAACGGCTTGGGGTGAAGTGGCGATGGCTTCAAACATGGGGCACCAAATCCAGCAATGGGATGCACGCATGATCTACGCAGATGCGTCAAATTACGTCGCACCTGGTGCTAGGATCGCCTGCTAAACCAAGGAGGAAGCCATGCGCCAGGAGACTGAGCGGACCCTCGCGCGCCAGTGGGCGCTGTTGCGATGCATGCCGCCATGGCCGCGCAAGGCGACGGTTGGGGATCTCATGGCTGCCCTGGAAGATCGGAAGATTTCGGTTACGCGCCGCACGGTCGAGCGGGATCTGCAGGCGCTCTCGCAGCAGTTTCCTCTGGCTGTCGATGACAAGGGCAAGCCATATGGTTGGTGCTGGGCAAAGGGTGCCAACCAGGAGTTCACGCCTCGGCTCACGACCTCGCAAAGCGTGGCGCTGTTGTTGGCCCGGGTGCACCTGAGGACTCTCCTACCCAGGGTGATGCTCAAGGAGCTGATCCCTCTCTTCGACAGCGCTGAGCAGGAGGTGGCCGCCACGGGCTGGAAACATTGGCATCGGGAAACGGCGGTGATCCCCAGTTCACTGGCGCTGCTGCCACCCACCATTGGGCGGGGTGTAATGGAGTGTGTCCAAGAGGCGTTGGCACGTGGATGCTGCCTCTCAGGGCGATATCGATCCAAGGGGAGTACCGCGGCGAAGGAGCTGACTGTCCACCCGCTGGGCCTAATAGTGCGGGGGCCCGTGCACTACCTCGTTGCCACCCTCTACGACTACGCGGACGTGCGGCAACTGGCGCTGCATCGCCTTTCGCACACTGAAGTTCTCGCCACGCCAAGAAAAAAGCCTCCGCGCTTCGATTTCCAGAAATACGCGGCGGAGGCGGCGAAATACAACTCGCAGGGCCTGATCCGGCTAGTCGCGCATTTTGACCAGGCGGCGGCGGAGCATCTGCGGGAAACGCCCCTCTCGCCCGACCAAACGATCAAGGCCCTCGATGACGGCTCTCGGCTAGAGGTGGAAGCCACCGTGGAGAACGACGAGACCTTGCGATGGTGGTTGCTTGGGTTTGGGGATATGGTCGAAGTTCGGCAGCCCCGATCGCTTCGGAAAGAGCTGCGCGACCACGCCGAAGGTATGTGGAAAGCATATACCGACGCCAAAGAAGCGCGTCACCCGGACGAGCGCTCCTAGAGAAGGTCCTCAGCTCTACCAACAACACCGTGCTGGCAAATGATGAATGCTAGCGAGCTGCTCGCGGACGCCAGCCAGATATTTTCAGCCGCAGTGATCGCCCCATATCTATCCTGACGCCTGCGCTAAGTCTGATCGCGGAGCCCCTCGCCCGCCCCATGCTTATTTCACGGGCTGGCGGTGCCTTGATCTCCGGGCACGACCACAATTGGCACACGGGTCTCTAAGAAACTCCCTTCGGCCCAAGGATTGCCCTTCGGCACCCTACATTTCATATGTCGAAGCGACGTTGACCGGTAATAGGACCAACGATGGCGCTTCGGGGGCGATGTCCAGACAAGTGAAAAAGAAATTACGCCCCCCTTCGCCCCCCTGCCCCCCCCGTTTCGCGTCTCGTCAGGTGAGAATCGAATGATATAGGCTTGTTTTCGGGTAGCTGGACGATGCCCTTGAGGTCGGTTCAGCGAGGGAGCGACAAATTCAGCGGGGGGCTGAATGTCCGAGGGACTCAGTGAGCGTGCGGCTGCGCTGCGCCGCTTTTTTCGTGAACGCCGGCTGGGGCGCGATAGAGCGCTTCCAACAAAGAGCTCAGGGGCGGTGGAACCCCGCGAGTCAGGCTATCTGCACGACGCTCTATCCAATGAGGATCTCGATGAAATCCTGGGTCCTTTGCGGGAGCTGAGCAGCACGAACGAGTCTGGCAGTGGGTCCTATTCTCATCGACAGGAGCCCACCTCAACCAGCCAATCCTCGGTACAGCAGTTGGTGGACGCAGCAGCGGTGGCGACACCCATCGAGCCAGTGGGCCCCCTAACACCCCGCGGTGCGCCGCGGTCAGAGAGTCCGTCGCCATGGGAGATGTCGCCAGATGATGTCGTCCCACCTTCGTTCACCCTCATTCATTCCGAGCCCATTGATGCGACCGATGATGGCTCAGATCTGCAAGAGCCCCACGGCTTCGGGCTGGATGACAGCTATCACGACTTTTTGGACTTCGAGCCGGATGACAGCTGGGCTGCTTGGGGCCTCGAAGACGGCGATATCAATCAGCTCCTTGACTTTGAGTTGGTTGATGATCGCGCCTCATCTCCGCGGCTTGCCGAAGACGAACTGGGGGAACAGGTTGATCGTCTTGGACGAGCCGTCACCAACGAAGTCAGAGCTAGGCAGCTTGCCGCGAAGTTCCTGATTGAACGCGGCGACTGGTCCCAGCAGCGTAAGGACTGGTTGGCTGAGATCATCATGGCCCGCGGATGGGGCGCTCCTCAGGCGCAGGTGGAATCCCTCCTGCAGCGGGGCTCGAGCTACGAGGAAGTGTATCTGGCCTTCAGCATCTCCGACGCCTGGGAATCGGCAGGCTATTTCGACACGTGCTGCGAGGCGAGCGCCCAACACGTAAAGACGTATCCGGCCCGCGACCGCATCTCCTGGGCAAACGCCATCAACATCGTCGAATTCCTTGGTGCCGATGCGTCCCTCGAATCGGCCATCGACTTCATCGAGTTCGAGCGTAGCCACTGGTGCGACCGGAGTGACCTCCGTCGAAGCTATCCGCGCTTCTCGGATTACTTATTCAAGTACCGGATCTCCAAGATTGACCGGCGCCCCAAAACTATCGACCAGATCAATCTACCCCCTGAAGACGAGCGCACCTTTGATGGTGGGCGAAATCCCGCGTTTTCGCCTGGCTGGTGGGGTGATGAGCTCGACTATCCATGTACCGAAGACCTGGTGCGGGCACATATCGTACGGGGAGGACTTATGGCAAACCTCTTAGGTGATCTATGACAAACAATCTCCTTCCCGCCCTCGGCGCCTGGGTAGTCCTCCGGGACACGATGGACGCTGAACGAAATCCGGGGGTTGTACACAAGATCATGATCTCCAATCACGGAGCGTCCGCAACCGTTCAATGGTTACGCACCAAGCAGGTGGACGTGGTGAGCCTGGACCGTCTTGCCTGCGGATTTGCGCGAGGACACGACGTCCTTCATGACCCGTCACCGGGGTACGGTCCACCGCTAGGTACGGGCGTTGTACGTGCCATCCGGGACATCGGTGGGCAGCGTCAGCTTCTGGTGGAGTTCGCTTCTCGCGGGGAGCGTCTTTGGATGCCGTGGCAACGCTTTCGCTTCATCAAAGGCCCGGCCTTCCGATTCAAACGTGGCGATGTGGGTGGCCCGGATGCAGCCGAGAGATTTCGACTGCGCACGCTGGCACACGCGCTTGTGTTCTGGAACGAGAACACTGGGGCACTCTCGCGATTCGACATCGATCCGCTACCCCATCAGATTCATCTAGTTCATCACATCCTGGCCTCTGGCAACTTGAATTGGCTCGTTGCGGACGATGTGGGCCTTGGGAAAACAATAGAGGCTGGCTTGATTGTCGCCGCACTCAGGCAGCGCAGCTTAGCAAGCAGGATTCTCATCGTGGTGCCTGCCGGGCTGACGCGCCAGTGGCAGGAGGACCTCAAGCTAAAGTTCGGTCTGGACGACTTTCTAATCTACGGTACTGATTTTTCAGTTGGCGATACTGCGCACTGGAAGCTCTACGACCGCGTGATCGCATCGATGGACCAGCTCAAGGCAGTGGCGCACTTGGGCAGCATCATGGAAGCCGAGCCTTGGGACCTGGTGATCTTCGATGAAGCCCACCGTTTGACAAGAAAACAGAAGGGTCAGAGCTATGAGAAGTCGGATCGATTCCGACTGGCCGAGCACCTTCGTCACCGTACCCGCAACATCTTAATGCTCACGGCGACCCCCCACCAAGGCAGGCAAGATCAATTCGTCGCGTTGCTCCATTTGCTCCGGCCGGAATTGGCCTCAGACATGGAGGGCATCGATTTCGATCAGTCGCTATTGTCGCGAATGGTGTTCCGCAATCGCAAAGCGGACGTCACCGATGCTGAAGGAAACTTCATCTTTAAGGGGCAGACATCTAGGATGATACAGGTCGACGCCAACCCTGAGCTTACCGAGCTGGAGGACCAACTGGCCGCCTACCTCGAAGAGGGATATCGCGCAGCGCGGGCAAGCGGTTCATCGACCGGCCGAGCCATCGGTTTCGTCATGACCGTCTATCGCAAGCTTGCCGCTTCGTCCATCTACACGTTGATGCAAGCGCTCATAAGGCGTCTGGCGCGCCTGGAGGCAAGCAGCAGCGCCAAGGTGATCGAGCAGCTTGAGATCCAGGACGATCGTTTCCAGGGTGAGTTTGAGGAAGCTCAGGAGACGCCATCGGCCGCGTTCTTCGATGGCGAGGCCGATCGCCTGCGACTGTTAATCAGGGGGTGTGAGGTGGCGTTGCTTGACGACGTCAAGATGAGCGCCTTCCTAAGCTGCATCTTGGCGCCAATTCTGTCGGCCAACCCCAATGAAAAGCTTCTAATTTTTACGGAATACCGGGGTACCCAGGATTACATCAGGCACAAGCTCGAAGAAAACTTTGGACCGCACAAGGTGTCGGTCATAAATGGCGGCATGGATGTCGAAGAACGCATCGAATCCATCCGACATTTTGAGGGCAACGGTCAGTTTCTTGTCTCGACCGAAGCGGGCGGCGAGGGCATCAACTTGCAGCGGCGTTGCCATATGCTGGTCAATTTCGACTTGCCTTGGAACCCCATGCGGCTGGCACAACGGATTGGCCGCCTTTACCGGTACGGCCAGCAAAATCACGTCTCAGCGTTCAATTTGGAGAGCCTCGCCTCCGCGGATGAAGGTGTGGTTGCCAAGATGTATGAGCGGCTGGAACAAGTGGCGCGAGACTTGGCCACCGTTGAAGAGATGACGCGGGAGACGCTGATTAGCGACATCGTTGGAGAGTTGGCCGGCTTGCTTGATGTCGAGGAGATCCTTGAAGAGGCGCGTGGTGCCACGGTCAAGCGCACGTCCGAGCGCATCGATGAAGCCATCGAGCGCGCCCGGCAGGCGTCGGAGGTGCAGCGCGACTTGTTTCACCACGCCGTGAGCTATCAGGCGGATGAGCTCAAGGACACCCTTCAGATGGGGATCGAACACCTGCACGCTTTCGTCGGTGGCATGATCTACGCCCTCGGCGGTGAGGTGAAGCCGAGTCAACGCTTTCCCGGCATGGCATGGCGCCTCGTCCTGCCAGCCTCAGTGCGGGAAAATCTTCCGGGGCTGGATGCCGAGACTCTGGTCGCGTTCGACCGCACTTTCGCGCCGGAAGGCGTTCGGTTTGAACGGCTCGACATGGATCACCGCCTTGTAAAGTACCTGCTGGCAAGGTCGCTCGATTACGACTTTGAGGGGCTTACTGCACCAATTGCGCTAGGGGAACACGCCGGGGCCTTGGGCTTGTCCATCCTCCACTGGCAAGACGAGCGTGGGCGTCGCATGCGCAGCGAGCTGACTGCTCTGCACCAGGTGGGTGGAGCCGACATCCAATTGAATCCCCGCGAGCTATCGGAATTTCTCTTGGAACCACAGGAGAACGCCCCGTCGGGAGCGGTTCAATCGGTCAGTGGCGACTTTGTGCAGGCTGCGGAGACTCGCATTGACCGGCTACTTGCGGAGCGCAGCACTGGCGCGCTACTGCCCGAGGGATATGGATGGATATCACTGGCCCGGTGCGAACAGGCGCCGGAAAGTGCATCCCAACTAGCATCTACTGCAGAAGCCAAAGAGCCCATCGATGCCGATCAATGAATGCGTTAGTGAATTCTAATTCCGGGCTCTTATTCGCTCCGCTACTGGAGGCATGGGCATCGCCCCGATGTAGTCCAGCCACCGGCCGGAAGCGCGACCATCTCCAGGGCAGTCCACTATTGGTCCGAGATTGTCTATCAAACTCAAGCGGGCCTAGGCATAGTGAAGCGCGATTCCTTTTTGGCGTGAGGCGATCATCCGGACGTTATGACGTCCCGCTCCGGCCAGCGGACGGCCGCAAGTAGGCCGACATGTTGTTGTACACCTGACTTGCGCTCGCGCCATCGTAGCCCGGCGCAGTAGTCGACGCACATCGCATTCCCCAGTGGGCCAAGCCACTGCCACGTGCTCGTTCCGTCGAAAAGATTGGGCCCCCGGCTGCGGGCCGTTGCTTCCCTCTCGTCGCCAGGCCAGCGCCAGTAGTGACCAAATACTACCGCTGGCTCGTCGCTGTACTCGTTCCACCAGGCCTCTCGCTCTGTCATGCGCCACCTCCCGTTACTAAAGAACGGCTGTGACGTCTGCCTCTCCAATCCACTCGTTAGCACCTTGACTGGGTTCATGGACTGGGTGCGCGCATCGATCGCGGCGATCGCAGGAAGCATGGGCACCAAGGCCTCGGGATCATGAAGGGCTTTCTTCCACTGCTGGAGCTCTTCCTTCCGCGCCGCATACAACCCATCGTGCTCTGCGGACGCCTCTACGCGCTCCGACCAATTCTCACAGAGATCACGCACCGGTCGTGCATCGTCGCGAAGGTCATTGATCGCAGGCGGGTGCCAGCAGGCATGCACGACGCGGAGATCCTCGCGCTCCAACGCCAGTGGAAGAGTCGAGAACCACTTTAAGATCGCGTCGCGTTCCGAAGCGTCAGCACGTGGCGCGTCGCGAAAGTGCCCGCGCGAATGATCATGGTCGTCGGTTTGAGCGTAGAACCAGCCATTGCCTTCCTTGCGTGAATCGAGCAAAAGGTTGAGCTCATGGTTTCCCAGTACGCACTGGGCCAAGCCATTGCGGACGAGGTCGGACACGCGTTTGACAACGGCGGGACTGTCCTCCCCACGGTCGACCAGGTCACCAAGGAACACCAGGCGGCGCCCAGCGGGATGTTCTCCGTTCGGCGCATAGCCCATATTTTCCAGCAATTGCTCCAGCGCTGAGATCTCGCCATGGACGTCTCCCACGATGTCGAGGGGGCCATCGAAAAGGCGTTGGACAGGGCTCTGCGTCAAGGCCTACTCCTTGATGTGCGGAAATGCGATCGGTTCGAAATCGACTGAGTCACCGTCCATCATCACGTCGATGATGATCGGCATCAGGGTGGCGAGGATGGCGGCACCGTCCTTCACCTGGGCCCTATTGGCTCCGCTGTTCCAAGTGGCGCCCCCATGGACCAGCTGGTTGCGCAGCACATAGAGGCGGTCGAGGATGATGGACAGCACGACATCGGTCTGCCGGTCCATGAGTGCGCGCAATGCAATGCGCTTGCTGGACGCAAACTGGACCTCCCAACGGTCGCCGCTGTCGTGTTCGCGCATCGCTCGCCAGAAAGGCTCGAAGACAAATTTGTTCTCGACCAAGGTTCGGATGGGCCCAGTGAATTGCTTGAAGACGGCTTCCTGAAGACGCCCCGCGTGATCACAGGAAAGCACTTTGCTGACGAAGGCACGAGTCTGTTCACGCTCCGTCTGCTCAAAGCCGAATTCCCTGGCATAGGCCGCATTGAGCGACACCCACAGAAAGATGAATCTAGCGTCCATGTCCTGAACCTCGCGCTCGGCACGATCGAGCCAACTGATGGCGCGATGTATCCTCACTCGGAGATCCTCGGGCTGTCCGTCTCGCACCTGCCGATGCTTCGTCTTGAGCGACGCCGCCTCGAAATCCTTGGTTGGCACTGGCCGTATCCTTCGTTGAATGAGCTCGACTTTAATCCTGTGCCGATGCTTTAGGAATGGGGCCCTTGGCACAAACGACACGCAACGCCCCAGCGTCGAGATAGCTCTATCCCATAAAATCTTCGATGCCCGTACGGGTACTTGCAGCCTCTATGTTGCTCATAACCGATCGGTCGCCTATGGCAATGTCGCGAGCTTGTCGCTGCAGTGGCGATGTTGGCCCTGAAACCCCATATACAACACGGACGTGGCGGACGTATAGACGTCCAAATATTATCATGCAGGTGGCTTGCATGCCGCCAAGTCAATGGTAAGATACGCCTGCCGCCGAGTTGAATGTCCAGCTTGCAGGGCGGGGTAAAAATGCTGCTAAAGCGGAGCCTTCTCTTTTGTGAGGGCTGCTTTGGCTTGCCTTGTCCCACAGTGCGCCGGCAGCGTCTCGACAACCCAGAAGGAGGTCATCATGAGCACACCCCTCTCGACCGATGCGGAGTTCGTCCGCACCCTGACGCCCCGCCAGCGGGACTTCTATCTGAGGCGCCAGCGCGAGCAACACGTCAAGTTGCAGGCGATTATCCGCGACTTGTCGCGCGCACTCGGGGCCGTCAGCGCCATCCACGGCGCGACGCAGGCAGAGCTTCCGGACGCCTCGGCCGGCTGAATTGGCCGCGTCAATCAATGGCACCGGAATACTGAGTAGGGGTTGCATCATGCACCATGCTACCGGCAGCAGTGAAACCATCGCGTTGGCGACCATGGCGGTCCATAACCCGCCGCCGGACGATGCGGTGGAGGCCGCGGTCCTGCTGCGTCGCTGGACGAGATTGGGCCAGTCCGAAAAGCCCTCCGTCCGTTTCGCCTATAAGGGCATAGGCAACGTCGATTCCGTTGGGTACCTGGACTGGCTCGTCCGCACCCTTGGTCCGGCCGGCTACCAGGCATTCAAGGTGCGCCAGCCGAACGAAGCAGCTGTGTTCCGGCTCCAGGTGAGGGAGTTGTGCCGGCGTCGTGCGGAGTTTCTTGCAACGATGACGGGCGCCTCTCCGGCTCCTCAAATGGGTCGGGCCCTGGCCGACCACGCACGCGCCTTGGCAAAAAGGGTGCTTGGTGATGACGACATTCTGGATTGATTCTTAAGCCAAGTACCACGGGAGACTGACGTTGGCCAGGCTCAATGGCCATCAATGTTGACTCCGCCGCCACGGCGCGGGCGAAGAAAAGCGCATGATTTCAATGAAGGGAGATTTCTTCATGCAACCGATTGCGAAGCTTGTGACCCGCGAGAGCCCGCGCCAAATCCTGGCGGAGGACTTCAATAGTATCGGTGAACTCCCCATCCGAGGAGGATGGGGCTACTCCATGGAGGATGCCTGCGTCATCGACAAGAATGACCCGGTTGTTCCGGCAGGAGTCCCATTTGACGTTGTTGGCGTGGAGTACGCCTTCGTTGAGAAGAGGATCTACGAGGAGATGATCATCTTTCGCGAGGAGGGACAAAAATTTTCCGGCATCAAGTGGAGCCTTCTCCGTCAAAGACTCATTTACGGTGCCTACGATGTCCTGGAATTCGAAATCACCGCATTCCCGGAGAGTGAATGGGATGCATTGCAGAAGGAGTGGGAAGGCCCAAATGGTATTCGTGATCCGAGCTTCAACATCGAAGCTCATCTGAGTCGGCGTGAGGCGAGTAAGGTCCGAATCACGAGCGAGTTTTGGTTTGAAATTGCAAGCACTATGTCGGCTGATGCCCGCCCGGAAGAAAAATAGCGCACTGCACTTCACTCAACGCGACGGTGGACGAGTTACGAAACGATCGGAGCGATCCGCATTACGTAAAACTACCCAGTCCCGAAGAGGACTCCGCCGTGAAAGCCTTTTGTGCGGCCGTAGATGCGAAGGTCGAGGAATATCGAAAGCGCCGCCAGGAAGACTGACGATGGTGGAAATTGCCCTAGAGGGAGAGTCGTCGCTTGATGGTCCCGCAGCCAGCACAGCTATGCAATTCGAGTAATAGTCCCTGAGGTTGGCGCACACCGAAGGCTGGACCGACCATCCCACCGGATGTACCCCGGCCTCCGATTGACGCAACTGGCGCCCCGCCGAGGCGACGCTATGCCGTTACTGGGTCACCGAGCTGAAAGGCCTTGGCTATGGACGCCAGTACATGATCGAAGCGGGCGCGTCCGCCGTAGCGGGCCAGTGCGTTGTCTGGCAGCGCTGAGGCGACTTCAAGGAAGCGACGCATGTCGTCCGGGATCTGACCCGGGAGATCAATGCGCGTGTTCGGCGCCAGCAAAACAGTCAGCTCAACAACATCGCTCAGGTGCTTGCGTACCTTCTTGGAATCCTCCCCCCTGTCGGAGAGGTCCAGAAAGGCCTTCGCCTTGAAGGGTATTAATCGGTCCTCCCGAATGAGCGGGATGCCTCGAACGATGTCCCGCCCGGTGACGAGGAAGTGGTAGTAGGCGTCATCGAGGAGGATAGCTGAAAGGCTCGACACACCTTCCTCGATGGGGATTGGGGCCAGGTTGTTGTTGTCCGCCAGCGGGCTAATCAGGTCCGGCGTGCGCGCAAACAGCTCCACCATCGCTGGAAAGGACAGATCCTGTGGACGGCCGAAACGGTAGAAGCATGGTTTGCCCGTATCGCTCTGCTGTTTGATCTCGTAGCCGCCCGCCTTGATGAACGCCCAGAACAGCTCACCGAATTTGGGAGTCAGGGCCTCGACCACGAGCACCATGTCGATGTCCTTGGTCGCCCGGAATTCGAGGCCCTCCTCATTCATCACCGTGCTGGCGGCGCAGCCGCCAATTAGTACGAATTGGTCTTGATGCTCTGCGAACCACTCGCGGAACCGGTCCATGCCTGCGATCACTGCCACAGCGTCTTCTCCAATTCCTCGATCGCTAGTTGCACGCGCTCGTCGTCGTTATCTCGCAAGCTCACAATGAGGGACAGCGGGTCCACAGTGGTTTGGTCCGGCAGAATGGTCGGCGGGTAAGCCCAGATCTGGATGACCTCGGCTGTGTCCCAGGGATCTGCGGCCGGCATGCCCCGTTGAATCTTTGCCCACTCTGCCTGCTCGACTGCCCAAGCATGGGTATTCGGTGTGGCGAGCATGGTCCGGGTCGCCAAAGCATCGAGGCCGGCGACACGAATCCCGTGTTGTCCATGGGCAAACCTTCTACGCCCCACAAACTCGACCCGAAGCTCGGGATTGCGCATGAGCGGCTTGGCGCGCTCCCACGTCGGCCGGGGTGCGTCTATTAGGTGTATGCATTTCCTCCGTCCGAGCCGCGTCTGCTCGATCAGTTCGGCAGCCTCGAGTTCTCGCACGGCACGCGTGGCGGTCATGGCGGTATAGCCCAGGCGGGCGGCGACCTCGGCGGCCACCCAGGGTTCCTCATAACCAATGAGCAGTAGCCAGATGAGGATGGCCTGGGCAGAGGGGCTGAGTTGGCCCTCGGTGGCGGTCGCCCCCGGTCGGAAGTACTCCCTCAGGTCCATGCCCAGGCTCGGCGCAAAGAGCTGGTTCCCCGGGACCAAGAACTGAATGCCGCTCGCGATGAGCTGCTTTCGTTCAAAGGACTGCAGGCCCTTCAGGACGTAGATAACAGGCAAATTCAGGTATTTGCTGAGAGATGCCAGCATCTTCTTGGTGTCGCCCCTCTTGCCGTCGAAGGGTCCAAGGACAAGGGCAACCTCCCTCTCGGCGACTTGTACCGTGTACAGCTTGAGCTGCCCTAGGTAATAGGGCAAGTTCGCGACCCGTTCCGTCGGCGCCGGGCGCACCATGCCGACCAACCCTGGGAGGATGGTTTGCAGATAAGCCTCAGTCTCGTGTGCCAGTGGTGTCATGGCGTCTTTCCTAACATTGATTCTCACGATAACATCGTCAATGTTAGCGTGCAATGTAATGTTAGAAAGGCCGCCGGACGCCCGTGGGGCGCCGTTCGACGGCCAACCCTTCTGTCAGAACAACCCTACCTGGTCGCTGGTTAGCCGCACAAAGTTGCGGAGCTCACCCTCGAGGTGACGGATCGTCCTGCCGATTTGAGGATTGACCGATTCGTCCACCACTGTTCCGCGAATAGCGTCCAGTGAGGTGGCGTCCACATACCCACCCATGTTCTGCGTCCACATGGGGCTGATGCGCATGAGCAACTGCCGCGCCCAGGCTCTCTCCGCGTCCGTCGGGCCCCGTTGGTGCCGGATGATCATGCTTTGGATGTTCACGAGCAGCGTAACGAATTCGGCGAATTCCGGCGCCTCGGAGCGGTGTATCCCCCATACAAAATGTTGGGTGATGTGGTGAACGCAGATGGCCAGATTCACCAGGTCGGGATTATTGAGCGCTTGCCCGCATTCGTCGCACGCAAGAAGCCACGATGAGTGCGTGATCGAACCGCAGCTGGAGCACCTTTCCAAGGGCCGGAAATCCAGGAAGTCATCAGCGCTACTTTCCTTCAGCTTGGACAGGATCGCGGCTACACCGGGGTCGTCCACCATCGCCCGCACGGCGTCGCCGAACCCATGAATGATCTCCCAGGGCTTTTCCTTTTGCTGGATGCCCCGAGCGACTTGGAGCAGCTTCGGCGCGCGCAAATGATCGATGGACAGCACGAGCCCAGCCGCCGCCTCATCGGGTGTGGATGGTGCAAACCGGCAGTACGGGCAATGGGTACCGAGGTACAGAATGAGGATTCCGCACGACTGGCACGCATAGAACATGCCGTTGATGTTTCGTCCTCGCAGATTCTGCTCCAACCTGGATTCCAACCCGCTGACACGCACCAGGCCCTGCGTCGCCTCTCGAGCCCAAAAGGCGCTCCCCGCCTTCTCCGCCCAATCTTTGATAGCAAAAAACGCCTCGGCCGCCTCTTTGGGTTTCTGACCCTCGAAGTAAATGCGCCCGAGCGCATACCAGGCCTCCATGGATTCCGGCTGATCTTGGACTCGTTTACGAGCCACCGCTTCGGCGATGGCCAGCTTCGCCTTCTCAAGCTTGTACTGGCGCAGTTCGCGCAAGGACGTTGCTTGCGCGATCCACAGATCGACGGTGTGCCCTATATCACCAGGCGGTAGCACGGGTACGTCAACTGGAGACTCAACGTCCTTCTTGAAGAACCGATCGAAGAATGACCCCATCATGACGGGATGCCCCTCAGGTCACGCAGCAAGACTTCATAGTCGCTGTAGCGCTTCGACGGATCTGGGTGAATGCACGACAGCACCAGCTTCGAAATGGGAGCAGCGAACGACTGGAGCATCTCCTGGGCTCGCTTGACGTACAGACCATTGTGAAGCTGCATGGTGATCTGCACCGCAAATGGCCCCCACTTGCCCTGATCCAGGTACACATAGGGGGGTATGCCGCACAGACAGACAATCGCCATGATCCCGACGGCGAAGATGTCGGATGACGTGCCGGAATACGGCTTATCCTTCAGACGTTCAGGAGGTAGGAAACCCGGCGTATACCCGTTGGGGCGGTCTATCTGGCCCTTGTGCACGAGGCGAGAAATACCCCAATCGGCTACCTGAATTCGTTGTGGAGACCCATCCACGACAATATTTCCAGGTTTGATGTCGAGGTGCGCCAACTGGTGCTTGGCTTGTGCGTAGTGCAGCGCCTCACACGTTTGAATGAGCACGGTCCTGGTCTCACTCCACGTCAGCGTTCTCTCGTCCAGGATGTCTTGCAATGAGCCTTGCCGGCGCTCCATCACTGCCGCGATCCGGTAGTTGAGGCGGGCGATCTTCTGGAGCGGCAGGATCGACGGATGATGGAGCATGATCCAGTTCGTCAGCTCGCTGACAACCAGCGCCTGATCTTGCCCTTCAAAGGTTTTGACGGCGAGGCGCTCCTGATACACCGACCCCGTGATCGCGTTGCTGGGACGATCTAGCAGCCACACACGACCAAACCCGCCCTTGTGGCTTCCGGTGACGTGATAGAAGAAACCGTCCAGCTGGACTCGAGCCGGCAGCATATCGTTCATAGGCGCCCCTTTGACCGAGCCCTGTTCGTCACGCGGCCCACCTCTTCGCCCCCGGTTGGTCTGATTCTAGGTCAAGGAATCGGGATGCGGTGAGGGACTCCCCAGAACCAAGTTGCGGATGTCGGTGATGGGCACGCAGGCGAAGGATTTCGCTCTTCGTTTTGGTCAGCTGGGCGGCTTGCTAAACGGTCTTGTCGGGTTTCTCTGCCTTGACCCTTCGACACGCCGAGGCGAGCAGACACTTCGGCAACCGAGTGGCCACGACCAACCACTTGCCGAACTGCTTCTTCTTTGAATTCCGGGGTAAACCGCTGACTGCTTTTTGGGGCCTCCTCCTATGCTCAAATCATAGGCCGGAAGTGCCGTTATCTCCGGGGCAATCCAAGATCGGTTGCGCGTGTGCACCTGCCTGGCAACAAGTGTCCCGGAGGTCTCGCCGCGGTCTGAAAAGTCGAAGCAAATGGATGGCTGCGATGGCAGCGCAGGTCTTGGGCAGTCCGCTACGACCTATGCGGTCGGAGGAGCATTAGGGCAACGGGGATTGGGACCAAATGTCATTTCGCCCCCGTAAGTGGCGAACAAGTAGATGCGATACCAACGGTGACCGGCGTGCCCGCCCTCCGGAACCTGAGGGTCCAGCATCTTCGCATTGGTGTGGCCGTCCGCTTCAAGCTGCGCCCGAAACGTGTTTTGTCCCATCGCGATGGTGGCGTTTACGTTGCCGTTGTTCTCCTGGTCCTCAAGCACAAGGGGGTTTCCCTTGTACGCCACGTGCACGGTAGGACTCGAGTGATTACAGCTAGGCACGACCGGCGCGCTCGCGACGGTCGCAGGGTGCGCAGGCGACTTTTGCTCCGAAACGGCAGCTGGGCGCTGCTGTTCGGTGACGGCAACTACCGCGAGCACGCCCAAGGCAATTGCGACCAACGCCGCCGTCAGCAGGGTGACGTTCCAATGTCCTGGCTCCGAAGAACCACGCCCCGAGAGCCACTTGAAAAAAGCGGTGGCGATGACACCGATGACACCGAAGACGGTAGTCACGCCCCCCACGGCTCTGATGACATCGGGCTCCATAGCTATCTCCTCTGGCGACTAGATGTGTGCATCGCCCGCTCAAGGCCCGCCGGGACCACCGAAGTAGAAGTAACGGGCGTCATCGTCCGTCCGACCGAACGCTGTCGTGTACTCGTTTGGCACCCCTTGGTCCTGGTGAAGGTCCAGCAATTCAACGGAGTTTCCCTGCGGGTCGACGATGGCCATTTCCCGCTGGTAGGCAGCCTGTTGGTAACCGGCGCTCGCGAGCTGGCCACTCCCCATCGGGGCGTAGGGTGGTCCGCCGCAAACTTCGCCGCCAAATTCCACTGAGTCGGCCACGCCTGTGGCTAGTGATCCGCCCTGAAAGAGGGATCCGGGGAAGCTTCCGATGTGATTTTTCTCTTGATCTCCACCGATATACACGCACCAATTGCCTTCGTAGAACCTGATCGCAACGAAGACCTCCTGCTGATCGCCTCCGATGCTGCTCCACTTACCGAAAGCCTGGCCGAGAATCCGTGGCGCCCCTTGCTTGTAGGTGAATTCTCCCTGCACATCGTCGTTGTAGTGCTGGTAGTCGTTGGCGTAGTCGTCGTTGGTCCAGTAGACGAACGGGGCCGGATCGTTGTGACGCGTTTCCTCGGGGTTGACGTGCCAACCCACCTCCACGGTCTGAGTGCCGTAGGGGCCCTTCCCCACGATCCATAGCTGGGACAGCGAGAATCGCTGCCCCGGGGCGAGCTCGGGCCGCCAGACTGACAGCACGGCGCTCGCACCGGAGTTCTTGACGTTCTGGAACACGGAAGCCCAACGGCGTCCTTCGCCGTCGTACCCTGGGGCATACGCGCCAGCGCTTCTCAATAGCGACCTTGGCCTAGCCCCATATTTCTGATTAAAGCGATCGAACGCGCCGGGGCGCGCCAAATCCTCTAGCGAGAATCGACGCACCGGGACATAGCCCGGCATGTGCGGCGGAGGCGACCGAAAGGCCGGAACCAGTCCGGGGATTTGCACGGTTGGCGCAGCGGCCTCGGATTTCTTATTTCCCCGACGAACCGCCGGCTGATCCTCATCCGGGAAGAAGTCGTAGATCTGACCGTCATGGACTTCGTGCCTGTCGCTCGTAGCACCGGCGTATCGGTCGACCAGGAATTTCCGAATGCGTTCGATATGAGCGCGTTTGTGGTCGCCCTTTGCCACTCCGCTGGTCCGTCCAGCTTTCAGGTTCCGCATGTACGTTGCGAACGAGTCGACGGAGGTGTCCGTCTGATTACGATGCTTGTGACCCTTTGGCATAACACATCTCCTAGGGGGAACCGGCTTTCGCACCAGCCGCAGGCGCTGGCTTTGCGGGCGCTGGAGCCGGGGCGGCCGCCTTTGTCGTAGATGTTGTCTGGTTGCCAGACTTGGCAGGCACGGCCGCAGCGATGGCGGTAATTGTGTCGAACGTGGACTGATACTTGTCCGTATTGGTGTCGACGAGGTCTGCACTGCAAATCGGATGCATGGCAATGTGTCCTTTCTTCGGCAGCGGCAACGGTTCGACGTAGTCCGGGTCAATCAGGGTCATGGTTCCCGTGGCTACTGAATTATTGGCGTTTGGACTCGTGGCGTCGCCCTGCTGAATGGTGATCTCCACAGTCATGCATGCTGGCACGAACCACACCTTAGAGATGTCTGAATCGCCGTGCTCCATGATCGCCGCTAGCTTGCTGATCGGTACCAGGTTCGGCGTGAGTGATGGTTTGACGATGGTGACCGTCATGCAGTCCTTCTCCTTGTTGTTCGCGTCCTTCACACGGGTCACACCAGTCCACGTCTCCGGCGCGGATGCTGTGCTTGAAGAGGAGGCCACGGTGATCTCCTCTACTGGGGAGCACGTGTACTGATCAGTCGCGGGGACTTTCGCTGGCTCATGCCCTGGGGCAGCCGCGGCAGCCGCACCGAATGCGGACACGACCGAGCCGACGATGCTCGAGATCGTTTTGACGCGTGATTCCGTTTCGTCCGTGAACGTGTTTGACGCCGTCTTCGGAATACGCGAGTTGGCCAGCCGCTCGATACTCAGGTCGTTCTCTGAGAAGAAGTCGTTCTGTCCCGAGACGAGGTAGGAAACATTGCTTTCGACCGGCACTACCGAGACGGAGTACACGGTCTTCTTATCGGCCGAGGTCAGATTGACCGTCACGACGGACGGCTCCGGCGGATTACTTGCCTGCGGAGGTTTCGAGCTGTCATCCGCCGTAGCTCCCGGCAAATCCTCCTTTTTTGGCGGGTCTGCCTTCGGGGATGGGGCGCCGGGGGCGGCAGCACCGCCGCCCGCCGCGGCCGCACCTCCTAGATGCGCGCCTGCAGCACCGCCGCCGCCAGCCGCAGCCGCAGCCGCAGCTCCGCGACCAGGCGCTGGAGCCACACCGCCTCCCTTTGCCGGCGGTGTGCCCGCCGCTTTCTTCACCACCTTCTGTGGCGGCTTCTTTCCCAGAGCACCGTCAGCCGGCCCAGCTCCAACCTTGCCACCAGGCAACTCCGCGGCCGCCGGCGATTGAGCGGCGCTGGCGACAATGATCAGGCGACTGTTGGGGAGAACTACCGTCTGCGCTCCATCAGACACGTTCTCAAGGAGCTTCTTGACGTCATCGTCACTGGGGCTTCCAACCGGGCCGACGGTGTAGTTGCTGTACTTCACTGAAGCGCTGCCACATGCGCACAAAAGCAGAGATGCGGCACAACAAATCCAGAAGCCGTAACGAGTCATCGACTGCGCTCCTTTTGGGTTGAACTCCGATCACCTGCCTAGACACGTTTGGTGTGCTAAGCCCCGCAGACGCCCGTCACCCCTGAGGGGTGCTGCAACAAAGCTAGATGGAATCCCCGGCGCTCGATGTCGCCGAGTCGACCGCACAATGGCCCGAGACTATCGGAGGGCGGCGATATGCAAACAATCGACCAAAAGGAGTAACGAATTACCTGCCGTCGTGGCGCGAAACCAGAGCCAAGCGTGCCGCTAGACTGGTAAGGTTGGTCGCGCGGCGACGTGAGCACGCCGTCGCCGATTCGCCTTCCAGCGGGCAGTCATATCAGCAGTACGTAGGGGATCAGTGTGGGACTAAGCAGCAGACTCGGCGCCAAATGTCTGGGCACAAGAGTTCAATGCCAGCTCGCTGCCTTCGCGATTGCGGTTGGCATCGTCGTATTCACCGTGGACACGCAGGCCGCCGAGAGGCATGACCCAGGCGTTCGTGTCGAGACCTACCGCGTCGAGCGCGACGTTCATCCGGGCCGCAATCGGGTTGTGGGGACGCTCACCAACGTCGGCAGTGATTCCGTGCGCAAGGCACGAGTTACATTCAAGCTCTTCGACGCGAACTGGCATATTGTCGGGCGCGCAGTGGATGAAGTCCACGACCTGGAACCTGGGCAGACGTGGAAGTTTCACGCGCTGGCTCGAGGCAATGTGAGCCGAGCGCGGCTTCTGCGGGTCGACGCTGAATAGCACGCCCTCCCAGACCTGGGCTCTCGGCGGGTTGTCTGTGGGGCTGCATGCTCGGCCACGAGCACCGATCGGGTCGTGGGGGAGTCGGTCTAGGAAGCCTATGTGTCAGGAATTTTTTGCTGCCGCTGAATACGACAGTGATGGCCAGGCCGGCTTTGCCCTATGTATTACTCATTAGTCTCGGATCCGGCATCATGGGAGATGCTGCCATTGGCCTTGTTTACCTAGGCACAAAGCTCTTCTAACTCGCGGTTACTTCTCGTCGGCTGCACGATATGGGCCATAGCGTTTGGTGGCAACTCATAGCGCTCCCGCCGTCCATTGGCTGAGCGGTCTAGATCCACTTGTGTGTGCAGGGGCCCGTTGATCCGAACAGCTATGCATAGAGCTGTTTGGCAGTTGCCATTGGGGAAGCTAATCGGACGGCTTTCATTCGGGGTGTCTGCTATGGCCAAGATCTGTACCGACTCGCCTGCCTGTAACATCCAAGTGACTTTGAGTTTGGATAGTCCGCGGCCTCTCTCTTTTGGCTGGTTGTCCTCTTAGCCCTCGCTTTCGAAAATCCCCGTGACCCATGACGTAGAACGCCGACTCCGGGGGGGGGGCGGCCGTGGACAGGCCCGTGGGTAAGGGAGGCGAACATGTCGATGTCCAAGGCGTGTGCAGCGGTGGCGTTGGTTGGGGCCATGACAATGGCATTCGGGTTGGCTGCCCAGTCTGCGCCAGGCGGTGGAATGCCAGGCCCAGGAGCGGCAGGTGGCATGCCCAGCGTGGATTCCGTCGGTCGGTTCCCGGGTCAGCTCGGGGCAGGCGCGTTACCAGGTCAAGCGCCTGCGGCCAAGTCCTACGAGATTCGGATTAAGTACGTTGATCCCGTGACTGGTGCGCTCCGAGTGCAAACCCAGAAGTTCGACCCGGTGGTCATCCAGTACCGGGATCCAAATACCGGCGAGATCCACACCTGGTCCCCCGGTCATGAGAGCAACGACGACCACTCCACGCAGCCAAAACAGCAAGGCCAAACGCCCCCAACAAGGCCTCCTGGCGACCATCAAGAAACGGCGCCACCGGGTCCGGGAAGTGGCGGTGATGGTGATGGTCAGATTGGGACTAACTACGGGGATCTAGGCCCGAATCCGCTTCCGACGAGCAATGGCCCTAAAAACCCGCCTGCAAAGCCGAAAGTGTGTCCCAACGGCCAGTCTGTTCCGCCGAATGGGGTTTGCTAAGGAGAGCATTCATGACCGTCGATCGCGCCTTTCCTGCTGCAAAAGCCTTGCTCCTCACCGCCCTCGCAATCTGCGCCATCGGCGCCGCGTTCTCACTAATTACTTATCTGCGAGCCGCACCTGGTCCCTATGACGCTGGCACTAAAGACTGGGTGCAGGCGTGTTCGGCAGACCGGGTGCACGCGCCAGCGGTCTGTGGATTCACGAAGGATTTGCTAGTGGCAAACCTACGAGTCCAGGAAAAGGTGGGTGACGCCAATCTGCGCCGCGAAACCTGGATCTGGCACCACGTCGCCTCGATGATGATTTTCTTCGTCGTCACAGGCGCATTCATCATTGCGCTCTATCTGGCCTATCTCCAGTTTGTCCGTGAAGGACAGGGTGTTGCGCCGGCAGTGGATGGGCAACCGGATCCCCGCCGCTTCGTGGCAAAGTTCTTCGGTATGGAATTCGATTCGTCCGGAGTTGGCTTGAGCGTTCTCGTCATGGCGTTTGCCTTCTTCCTCGCCTATCTGGCGTGGGTCTACCCGGTGACACAGCTCGAAGTTACGAATCCGAGCGGACCACCAACTGGGAAGGTACCTGCGAGCGCTGCAAGCGCAGCGACGACGCAGACGGCGGCGAAGAGTCCCTGACGCATTTGACACTCTCGGATCTGGAAGGTCGATTGGTTTGGCCAGCACCAAATCTTTATCGGCACTTTTTGCTTCATCAGTCGCACCTCGTCCCGTAAAGACATCGGCGGGGAGAAGCCACGGGACCACGAAAGTAGCCGCGAGACGAGGTCATAGTTGACGCCTGCGCTCATTTGGACGACTGTAGCCCTACGGGCGGTGCCCGTCCCATTGCAGGGGGGATCGCCTGCTCAACATTTAGCTGGCCCTCTGGGCGGCAGATCACGCCGGAAAGCTAGTGCTTTCCCGGCCATCGAGCAGATGGGGCGTGCCACCTAAGTGCGGTCGTAGCGACCTCCTAATCGCACGACCCAAACCTGAATCCCACGCCTAGCAAGCAGTCGTGGCTGTCGTTATTGATAGCTGCGCTTCGTGTCGCCCGTCGGGCTAGCCCCCTCGAATGACGGTCGCCACCGACATCTAAGGTGCCACTGTTGGTGTTTTCGCGGTCGAGTGGCCAGCAATACTCGAAGTGAATCTTTACCGCATTGGGATTGCGCCTGAATGCGACGCATCGCATTGCTCATCCAAATTTTGGTCGACTCAGTTCCTCGCAGTCGCACCTGCCAAATCCTTGAGGCCCGGGCGCATCGCGCGTCGTCCAGCCTTGCACATCTCATTCCTCTTGGGCACCGGCGTTCGGCTCGGTCCGGCAGCCCTTTGTTCGCGCGGCCGGACCGAGCCACCCCACTCCACTCATTGAGGAGAAAATCATGTCTGACAATGCTGACCGCGAAAGCGAAGGATTGATTATTCTGAAGCTTGCCGACGCCTGCGAAAACAGCGGGCGGATCCCGCTGACCGAAGTTGACATCAACAAGTTTGGTGGAGTGCGTCCGGTGTACCGGGCGCTGCGTAAGGCCCTCGGAGCACGGTTTTCTGCCTTGGTCCTGGATGGCGCAGAAGTCCGGATGCAAGTGCGTCCCAATGAGCATGATGGGACGCCCTATGATCTGACTACTTTCGCTGTCGATACCGAGGCAACGGCCATCGAAGTGCAGGCTAATGGTGACTTGGCACGACCGCTGCCGATCGCGCAAGTGGTGAAGCGGCTGGACCTTGTTGCGGTTATTCAGGCCGTATCGCGTGCCCGTCATGTCTTTGGTCTGGACGTGTTTGCAGTCTGCGCAGGCGAGGCACGCAAACTCCCGGTTCTCCCGCCCGCCGCCTTCACCCAACCCGATCCCGACAGCGAATTGCGCAAGGAGGGATCGTTCGCCATCAAAGGACTTGTACGGGACGATCAGCGCGGTCACCAACTGCTCGTCACCGACGGCGAGCACCGCGTGCAGCTGCCCCGCGACGATCCTCGCTGGACGTGGGCGGAGATCGGTCACATTCTCGATCGGCAGGCGATGCTGGTCGGTGCGCTCGTGCGGGGAAGTAAGGCGCAACTGTGGACGGTTGACGACGCGACGCGGCTGGAAACCTAGCAGCCAGTACTGAAGTCGACTCGAGGCCTCACTTCATCTGGAGTTTGGTGAAAATCCAAACGATGGCCATTACCCAACGGAAGGCGGCGGCGTGGGACATGCCTCTGTCCCCGCCGCCGCGTGTCGTCAGGACGTTCGAGTCAGCGGAAACATCTATTCCTAACGCGAGGTTGGTGGTCGCGAGGAATCGTCGGGCAGCGTCGACCTGGTGCGCCGTCGTAAGGACCATGAGAACGTCCGAATGGTGCAATCGTTCGATGTGTGCCTGCTCCACGAAAATTTCGGCAAGCAGCTTCGTATCGGCGTCAGGGGGGGCGCTCAGGAAGGCAAACAGCTTCTTTGTGCCGCTCAGGTGACGGGGCGGCTTTAGGACAATGCGTTTTTGACGCAACTGGGCCAGAGGCCAGGGCGCCAACCCTTTCCGGCTGACATATTCGGACGCAAGCCGATCCATAGCATCCGCCTGTCTTCCGGACAAACCGCTGTGTAGCAGGGCTTCATGCCGATCTCTGTACTGGTGGAGGGCGCGGGCATACCCATCGATATGCCTGGGACTAATGGTCTGGCGGTGCTTCAGTGGTGGTGGCTCGGTCAGGTGCTCTGCGGGTGCCGGTGCGGGTACCGAATTGAGTCGAGTGAACACGATGCCCAGCCGTTGTGGTGAGCGCGCGGCACCCGCGCGCAGCCACGCCATGTCGAGGGAGGGCGCATCCAGATTGGTTACGGCAAGGATGTCGGCGCGAGTGGCACTGCGTCCCTCGCGGAGTTGACCACTAAAGGCGATTGCGGGATCGCTGATGTAATGCTGCATGGGTGTCTGGATCAGCGTGTGTCCAGAGATGCACATGGCCGCATAGGTATCACGCGCCATCGGCTGCAATAGGTCGGCCACTTGCTCGTGTCGTGCGCTGATTCGATTCTTTCTCAACCAATACGTGTGCGCCTTGCGGTTTGCGCTGACCCATTTCAGCAATTGGTCGATTCTGCGGGTGAGGTAGGAGCGGCTGAAACGTCGCTTCTCACCGGCCTTGACCGCAAACAACGGCGCGTTCCACCACGGCGTGTCGCTGAGTGACCTCTTTTCCTGCTCCACCCATGCGACCAGACGAGTGCGCGATTTTTCCCAGGTGGAGCCTTCCAGTGGTACGAATCCCAGTGATGCGGTGCTCTTGGCACGGCCATACCCGCCGCTGGTACGAACGCGGACAAAGTCCCTCCCGAGCCCCAGCAATACGACATCCCCCAACGTCAGCCCGAAGGCGCTCGCCGGGCGAATACCGCTTCCCTCGAGGATGAGGAACATGATCTCTCGCAGTTCCAGTAACCGCATTGCCTCGGGGGTGCGATCCTCCCTGGCTGCTTCGGCTGTCAGGTCTGCGTGGAGCTCCGCGAGCACACCCTCAACCTCTCTGCCAGTAAGCATGCCAGGATCCACAAAGGTCACCCGAACACCGGCAAACGCCGCAAGCTCGGCAAGAGGGATCTCTGGCATCTGATGGACTTCGACCAAATACTGATGGAAGGGCATCAGTGCATCGAACGCCTGGCGGCGCGCGGTGACAGGCTTGCCGACAAGCACTGCCATGTACCGGGCGCGGAATTCGTCCGTTTCCCATTCGAGGATGGACTGCTGACCGGCGATGGCCAGCAGGTCGGAGGCAAACCGCCTCAGCCAGCCGAGCGTCGCGTGCTGGAGATGCGGCTTGCGACGTCCGCCGTATCGCAGGCGGTGTCGCGTGTAACCGATCAGCAAGCCGAGATTGGTGTGCTCGCCGAACTCTCGCTGCAGCTTGGCGAGATGGGTCTCGAGCTTGCCACGCCAGCCATGGTGGCTATCGGACTTGCCTCCCGTGAGTTTCGGAAAGGTTTCCGGGTCGAGAGCACCCACTAGCCGGGCGTAACCCTTTGCAGTGTCACGACTGTCCGACGCCTTGGAGCCCGCGCGGGGCGGAGAGGGCTCATCCTCGTATGTGGGTTCCCTTGCTGATCGATCATCTGCCCCCGTCGGCTCCGCAGTGCGTAGCGGCCATTTGTCGTCCCTGGCGACGCTGCGTTCCACCGGCACCGCTGCAAGGGATGAATCGCCGAGCATCACAGTGCGCTCTGGCCCTGACAGTTCCAGCCGGCCCGCAGCCTGGAAAAGCAATTCCACATGCCTCAGAAGTTCGGTATCTGCTTCGGGGATGGGCATGGGTAACGCAAGCGCCTGGCGCCACCAGGCGGCCGCCTGCCCGTGATCGGGCGCGCGTGCGGTTGGTGCGTCATGGCTCCGACGCGCAAGCACCAAGGCGGGCAAGCCACCAAACGCCATCGGGACAAGGGCCCGATCAACCACGGCGGGAATGCGGATGCAGTCGACGCGGGCGTGGCTCCGGACCCCTTTGGCGGCGGCGGCTACTGCAGCTGTCGCCAAAGGGAGATCGCGATAGGCTGAGTACGCCAGTACGCTGGTCGTCGCCAATGGGCCTTGATCGTGTGCGCGCCCTTTCGATGCGCGTTCGAGAAGCCGATATCGGAGCGCTTCCGCATGGCGGACCGCCAGGCCCAGTCCCGGTAGGAATGGCGATGGATTCGATGTAACGCTCAAGATTGGCCGGCTCGGAAGCGGCCCCTGGACCAACCCGCGTCGCCGGGCAGCCAGGATGATGCGAAACAAAAGGATGCGGGCGGCAATGCCTTCGGTCGCATCGTTGGGTTCTTTATCCCCTTGGCGGACCCGATCACAGAGCAAGCCGTAATGGGCCTGGGACATCTCCACCGCAGGAGCCTTCTGCAAGTCGGATGCAAGCTCAAGGCGGCGGGTTTCAATATTGATGCGTAGGGACGGAAAGTATTCGGCGACGGCTTGGGCCAGGCGTTCGCAGACGTCACCGGACACTTCCTTCCAGCGTTCCACCAACTTGGCTTTCAGGCGACGGACGTTTTCATCGTGCTTAGACGCATGCGCTTGAGCCACGGATGCCCAGTCCTTCAGTGGACGCTCGGGCACACCGTCCCACGACCATCTGGGCGTGCGCTGAGTCGGTGGATACCAGCCGTCGCGGACCATGATTTCGTCCAGCACGGGTGCCATCACGTCGCCGAACGCTTTCGCGCTCCAGGGAGACAAGTCGGCCAGCGCATGGGCCGGGGTCACTACCCAGCCCAGTTGTGCATGCCGCAGCTCCGCATCGACGTGTTCGCGTTGCAAACACGCATTGAGGCGATGGCGATAGTGGTTAGGCGTGTCCCGCAGCGGCTCTGGCATGGTGCAGCGGAATTCGGCCACTGTTAGCGGGCCCCCCTCGCCATCCGGCATTGAGAAAAGGGGGGCGTCGGAACGAAGGATGCGCACAGCGTGGCGGGCGGCTTCAGTATCAGGGGCGCCATCGGCCAGTTGGCACAGACGGTCCAGGAAGATCCTGAGGTCTGCCAGCCATCGGCGACCGGTTGCAGCGATGCGTGTCATCCGCAGCATGTCACTGGCCTTGTCGGTGATGACGATCACTGCGAATTCGGGAACCACCTGATCGAGGTCGATCTCTCCGAGCCAGCTGTGCGGTCTCGCTCCGGTCACCGCACAGAGGGCGCCCACAAGGTGATCCCTGTGGGCGCGCCATTGGGCAATCTCGGAACCCTTCCTTTGGTGGGATGCGGAACGCATCTGTTGTCGTAGTTGCGCAGGCCAGCGCCGAGCCGCTTCATCGGTCAAGACGAGCTTCGACCCCAGTGTCTGTGATGCCCCGGGTGCTGATTGGACGGTTTCGCCGAACCAGCGCTGCTGGATGGCCGTGACAGCGGCAACCACCTCCCCTCCCGGTTGCGCCGAATAATGTGCCGGGGCGGCAGACAAGGAGAACGTGTCTCCAAGTACCAGCTGCGCGATCTCGGAACCAAACCTTTGCGTGAGCTCGGCGGCAAGGGCAAGTCGAACCTGACTCGGGGCGAGGCCGATCTCCGGCGCCAGGCGTTGGCTGATGCCCCAAAGGTGGTAGCGATCCGCCGCCGGCATGGAGCGCCGGGGGAGCACTGCGGTGCCAACCGTGGGTGCCCCACTGGGGGATATCTGCCGCAACACATGATGCAGGCCTGGTGGCAATGGCCAAGCCAGTTGCTCAGCCGGTTCCTCCAGCCAGCCATTCAAGGTGGATGGCGGCTTGACGGCATACGGGGGCATGCAGATGCAGCGGTACAGCCATGGATGGTTGGGATCGATGGCGATCGTCTTGTCTGATGCTTTTGTACCCCAGACGACGAGCTCCAGATCCAACTCGCGGATTCCTGTCGCAAGCGCCAAGGCCAGCGCCGCGGGTCCCTCTGCCTCGACAGAATGACCGGTTGCGACGGCTGCCTTGGCGGCTTGCATCGCAGCCTTCGCGAGCGTTGTGATTAGTTCGCTGGGTGCAATCTGGTCAACAGGCGAGTAGAGGTCCCCCCCGCTGGCTCGCACCATTCCATTGGCGATGGCCTTGCACTTCCTGATCCGCGGCGAATCTTCGGGCTCCCCCTCCGATGCAGGCTCCGACACGTCGCATTGGACGACCGACTGGTCATCGGGGTCGGCACCCCCGCCAACCTCTTGGCTGGGAGCTTCGATATCCAGGAGGAGAGCGTGTGGTCGAAGAGCGGCTGAGAGCTGAATGGGGTCGGCCCGAATCCAGCGGATGAGGGTGTCACGTATCCACTGTCGCCAAGCCGCCCCAAACGTTTGGTGCAGTCGATCACCGCCATCTCGAAACTGCGTGTCGACGCTGAGAATCATCCTCGGCAGAGAAGGGGAATCCCCGAGAATCAATCGAAGGGGCGAATCGCGGTCCTCTAGTGCGCCGCGAATGATCCCGGCCAGCCCGGCGATCCGCCTTCGCTGCTTGTCTGGCACCGAAGATCCCACCTCGATTGCCGCCGTCGCTAGGACGAGGAGCAACCGGTTCAACCCGGGAAACTGCATCTCGGGGCGAAAGAGAAGGAGTGTGGCGGAGACCGGATTGTCTTGGCGGCTACCCGGGGGTGGTCGGGCGCCAGGCGAGCCCGTCGCCCTGAGGAGGGCCAGTTCATTCGCATTCTCGGCAAGGAAGTGACCGAGCGGGAACAAGATCGTGCGGTCTTCCGGAGCGGCTGAAGCCCACAGGTAGTTCAAGGCATCTGCCACAGCCTTGGCCCACGCCCCCGGGATGGCGACGCCATCCAGTTGGTCCAACACACGGAGTTGGGAAGCCCGCGAGTCCATGCCGACACAATAGTGCTGGAGTCAGCCCGTCCGCAACGTACGTGACAGCGATCTAACTACCTCAATCTACAAAGAGTGCTGTTCAGGACGGCCGTGCCAGAAATTTCCCTGATTCCGCCGACACATCGGTTAGAATCTTGTAACTATATATCTATATGAATATACGTAGTATTTTGTACTACTTGGCAGTTTTGCTTCGCAGTTACCATGTAACTTTAAGTGGATCGATGTACTACATCGAACTAGCTCTCATAATGCTGGGGTCGGTGGTTCGAGTCCACCCATAGCCACCATTCGGGCTTCGAGCCCTGCCAATCAGACGTTCCCGGTGATTTCCAGAGCCCAGCCTCCCGCAGGGCCGGAATTGTTCCCGAGCGTGGGCGCGCTATTTGTCTCCCCTCTCATTAGTTCGCTTGCCCTTCCAGGGGCGGCGTGAGATCGCTCGAGAGCTGCGCGTGGCTGGTTGCCGTGAGGCGTGGCCGCGTCTCAGGCTGCGGGAGAACCATATCGGAGCATGCCTGGCCCCAGGGCGCGCCATGGGCCGCGCACATCTCAACGAGATCACCACCCGTTTCCGGCACACTACTTTGCCAAGACTGTGACCCTTTCAAGGACGTACCGCACACCATGAATCAATCCGCGCTATCCGCCCTCATCTGGTCTGTCGCCGACTTGCTGCGCGGTGACTACAAGCAGTCCGAATACGGGCGCGTGATCCTGCCGTTCACCGTGCTGCGTCGCCTGGACTGCGTGCTGGAGGCGACGAAGCCGGCGGTGCTTGCCGAATTTGCCGCCAAGACCCAGGCGGGCCTCAATCCCGATCCGTTCCTGCTGCGCAAGTCTGGGCAGTCGTTCTACAACACTTCGGAGCTGGACCTGCCCAAGCTCCTGGGCGATCAGGACCACATCCGCCAGAACCTCTACGCCTACATCCAGGGTTTCTCGCCCTCGGCGCGTGACATCTTCGAACGATTCGACTTCTACACGCAGATCGAGCGTCTGGCCAAGGCGGACCTGCTGTACCTGGTCACCGAGAAATTCGCCAACGTCGACCTGCATCCGCAGCGCGTCGACAACGCGCAGATGGGCCTCGTGTTCGAGGAGCTGATCCGCAAGTTCGCCGAACTCTCCAACGAAACCGCCGGTGAGCACTTCACCCCGCGCGAAGTCATCCGCCTGATGGTCAACCTCATCTTCATCGAGGACAACGACGTGCTCACCCCCGGCAACGCCGTGGTGCGCACCATCTACGACCCCACGGCCGGCACCGGCGGCATGCTCTCGGTGGCCGCCGAGCACCTGCTGGAACACAACCCCGCCGCACGCCTCACCTTGTTTGGCCAGGAGCTCAACGACGAGTCCTATGCCATCTGCAAGGCCGACATGCTGATCCGCGGCCAGGATGTGGCCAACATCATCGCCGGCAATACCTTGAGCGAAGACGGCCACGGCGGACGCAAGTTCGACTACATGCTTTCCAATCCGCCCTTTGGCGTGGAATGGAAAAAGGTTGAGAAGGTGGTGCGCAAGGAGCACGAGGAAAAAGGCTTCGACGGCCGCTTCGGCCCCGGCCTGCCGCGCGTGTCCGATGGCTCGATGCTGTTTCTCATGCACCTCGTGTCGAAGATGGCGCCGGTGGCGAACGGCGAAGGCGGTACCCGCTTTGGCATCGTGCTCAACGGCTCACCGCTGTTTACTGGCGGCGCCGGCAGCGGCGAGAGCGAAATCCGGCGCTACGTGCTGGAGAACGACCTGGTGGAAGCCATCATCGGCCTGCCCACCGACATGTTCTACAACACCGGCATCGCCACCTACGTGTGGATCATCTCCAACAAGAAACCCGCGCAGCGCAAGGGCAAGGTGCAGCTGATCGACGCCGGAAGCTTCTGGCAGAAAATGCGCAAAAGCCTGGGCTCCAAGCGCAAGGAGATGAGCGACGAGCACATCGCCACCGTCACTCGCCTGTTCGGTGAGTTCACCGAGGCCGAACTCGTCACCGTGTTCGATGCCGACGGCAAGCAGATCGCTGAGCAGCTGGTCACGACCTCGGACAAGGCACCCGTCGAGCCGGAGGGCGGCAAGCTCAAGCGCGCACCCATCTCGCGCATCTTCAATAACCAGGATTTCGGCTACACCACCATCACCGTCGAGCGTCCGTTGCGCGACGAGGCGGGCGAGGTGGTGCTAGGCCTCAAGGGCAAGCAGAAAGGCAAGCCGCAGGCCGACAGCGCGCTGCGCGATACCGAAAATGTGCCGCTGGGCGAGGACATCCATGCCTACTTCCAGCGCAAAGTGCTGCCGCACGCGGCGGACGCCTGGATTGACGAGGACAAGAGCAAGGTCGGCTACGAGATTCCGTTCAACCGCCACTTCTATGTGTTTGAACCGCCGCGCAGCCTGCATGAGATTGACGAGGAGCTGAAGGCAGTGTCGGCCAGCATCATGAAGATGCTTGGGGAGTTGGCGGAATGAGTTTGCCAAAGTATCCGGAGTATCGGAGCAGTGGGGTGGAGTGGCTGGGAAACGTGCCTACCCATTGGCGTATCGATCGCTTCAAGGCTTCCATCGAGTCCTGCAGAAACGGCATCTGGGGTGGGGAGCCGAACGGCAATGGCGACGATATTGCTTGTGTGCGAGTGGCCGACTTTGATCGATCAAGACTTGTTGTGAAAGGCAAAATTCCGACCCTGCGAAATGTTTCGGAAAAAGAGCGAGTGGGGCGGATTCTTGAGAAGGGAAATTTGCTCCTCGAAAAGTCTGGTGGAGGTGAGCTCCAGCCGGTCGGGCAAGTAGTGATGTACCAGTGCACCGTCCCGGCGGTTTGCTCCAATTTCGTTGCAAAGATGACGCTAGCTTCGGGCATGTTCCCGTCCTACTGGAACTACGTGCACAGCGCGGCGTATTCCGTGCGAGTTAATGTCGGGGCGATTAATCAGACGTCCGGTATTCAGAACCTTGATCAGGACCGCTATTTCAACGAGCAGGCGCCTTTCCCGCCAACAATTGAGCAGGCTGCCATTGCAGCATTTTTGGATCGCGAAACCGCCAAAATCGACGCACTGATTGCCGAACAGGAAAAGCTGATCGCGCTGCTGGCCGAAAAGCGCCAGGCCACCATCTCCCACGCCGTCACCCGAGGTCTTAACCCCGACGCCCCCATGAAGGATTCCGGCTTGGTGTGGCTGGGAGAGGTGCCGGCCCATTGGAAGATCTCGCGGCTAAAGTACGCGACTTCAATGATTGTCGATTGTCCGCACGAAACCCCCGTCTACGATGAGGAGGGGCCATACAAGGTAGTAAGAACGGCGGATTTGACTGAAGGGGAGCTCCATACTGACAAGATGTACGCCGTGAGCGAGTTGGAGTATCGGAATCGCATCCGTCGGCAGTTCTTGAAGAAGGATGACATTGTCTACGGGCGGGAAGGTGAGCGCTGGGGACTCGCGGCTCAAATTCCTCGCGACGACGAGTTCTGTCTAGGGCAGCGAATGATGCAGTTTCGAACTTCTGATGCAATGCATGCGGGCTACTTGATGTGGCAACTCAATTCATTGAGCACCTACAGGCAAGGCCAGTTGGACACTGTTGGCGCGACCTCGCCACATGTGAATGTCGGAACTATTCGCAACTATGTACTTGCCGAACCGCCGTTTGAAGAGCAGCGCGCAATTTTCGCGTTTTTGGAGACAGAAACGATGAGGCTCGATGACCTTGATGGCGAGGCCGGGCGCATTATCGCCCTCCTCAAAGAACGCCGCAGCGCCCTCATCGCCGCTGCCGTTACCGGCCAGATTGACGTACGCGGCACGGTCCCTGAGGAAACGGAGCTTCCCGCATGACCGACATCCGGCTCTTTCGCATCAGTGAACGAAGCGCCACCGAATTGCCCGGGCGCACCGTAGCGTTGGAGCGTCAGTTGCAAAACCTGATCGAAGCGCAGATGGTGACCTTTCTCGGCGTGCGCTTCCTTGCCACCGAATATGCGACGGGGAAGACTCACAAAGGCCGCATCGATTCGCTTGGGCTGGACGAAAATGGCAGCCCGGTAATCATCGAATACAAGCGACACAGCAACGAGAACGTCATCAACCAGGGTCTGTTCTATCTGGACTGGCTCTTGGATCACCAGGCCGAATTTCGCTGGCTGGTGATGGAGAAGCTAGGCAAGGAGACGGCCGACTCCATTGACTGGAGCGGCACACGGCTGCTGTGCATCGCGGGGGATTTCACCCGTTACGACGAACACGCCGTGCAGCAGATTCCTCGCAACATCGAGTTGCTGCGCTACAGGCTGTTTGCTGACGACTTGCTGCTGCTTGAATTGGTTAACGCGGTGAGCGTGACCGACGCTACTGCCGTAAAACCCGACGCTGTCCCCGCCGTTGCGAACGCCAAGGCAGGCGGCAAGGACAAGAGCTTCGACGACCAGTACGCCGGAGCATTGCCCGAAACGCGCGAGCTTTATGACGCATTGGCCTCCTATGTCCGGTCGCTTGGCGACGACGTACAGGAGCGGCGCCTCAAGCTGTACAACGCATTTCGTCGTCTGAAGAACTTCGTCAGCGTGGTGATGTATCCGAACAAGATGCTGGCCATCCTGAAGGTGAATCCGGAAACGGTGGCGCTGGAGGAGGGCTTCAGTCGCGACGTCCGTCAGATTGGCCACTGGGGCACAGGCGACCTGGAGTTGACGTTGCGCACCATGGCCGACCTGGAAAAGGCCAAGCCCCTGCTGAGCCGAAGCTATAGCGAGGGTTGATGGGCCGCATCCCGCCGGCAGCTCTTGTGCGGATGTTGCAATAAAGGCAACATTCGTTGCCATATGAGCAACACTTCCGCCCTGATGGATCTGCTGTTCCCGGGCGCCCGGCAACGGGTGCTGGCGCAGTTGCTGCTCAATCCGCAGGAAAGCTTCCACCTCCGGGAGCTGGCTCGCCTGACTGGCAGCCACGCGGGGACGCTGGGGCGGGAGCTGGACAAGTTGACCGACACCGGCCTGGTGATTCGCAGCGAGCAGGGCAATCAGGTGCGCTATCAGGCCGATGTGCGTGGCCCCTTGTTCGACGAGCTCGCGTCCATGTTCCGCAAGACCTACGGCATCGTGCCCGTATTGCGCGAGGCGTTGGCGCCGCTGGCGGAGCAGATCCGCATAGCTCTGGTGTTTGGCTCCATGGCGACCGGTACGGCGTCCGCCGGCAGCGACATCGACCTGCTGGTGGTGGGTGAGGCTGGCTTTGCCGAGCTGGTGCAGGCGCTGTATCCCGCGCAGCAGTCATTGCAGCGGGAGATCAATCCGGTGTTGTATTCGGCGGCGGAGTTCCGCCGACGGGCGGCCAGTGGCGACGCGTTTGTCCGCCAGTTTCTGGACAAGCCCAATGTGTTCCTGAGTGGGGATAAGGATGACCTTGCAGAACTTGCTGGCGATCAAGCGCCTGCTGGCCCACACGGCTGATGTCGCCGCCGTGGGCAAGCTGCTGGAGGCAGCTCGGCGCAACCTGGCGGACGCCGACGTCGCGGCGATCAGTGCCGACAATCGTTTCGACGCGGCTTACAAATGCGTAATGCAATGCGCGATGCTCGGCTTGTGGGCAAGCGGCTACCGGACGGCCACCAGCCAGCCGGGCCATCACCAGACGGCCATCCAATGCCTGACCCTCACCATGGGCGTGCCGACCGCTGACGTGATCGTGCTCGATGCGTTGCGCAAGCAGCGCAACCTGAGCGATTACGAGGGCGACCCGATTTCTGACGCCACGCTGGCCTCCTGTCTGGCGGCGGCGGAAAACCTGCTGGCGCATACCGAACAATGGTTGCGTGACCACCATCCCGAATTGCTAGGCGCCCCATGAACCTGCATCAAGAACACCACTTCGAAGCAGCTATCTGCCAGCACCTTGGCGATCATGGCTGGCTTTATGCGGAAGGCGACGCCGTCCACTACGACCGCGCCTGCGCGCTCTATCTGCCGGACCTGCTGGCCTGGATCGAGACGACGCAGCCGGACAGCTGGCAGCGCTTGAGCAAGACTCACGGCCCCGCCGTGGGTGAGCGCATTGCCGAGCGGGTGCGCAAGAACCTCAATGAACGCGGCACGCTGGAAGTGCTGCGCCGTGGCGTGGACATGATGGGATTGAAGGAGCCGCTGTCGCTGGTTCAATTCAAGCCAGCCCTGGCGATCAATGCGGCAATCCAGCAGCGCTACGAGGCTAACCGGCTGCGCGTGGTGCGGCAGGTGCGGCATTCGCCCAACCACCCCAACGATGCGCTGGACCTGGTGCTGTTCGTCAACGGCATTCCCGTGGCGACTGCGGAACTGAAATCCGATTTCACGCAGAGCGTTCGCGACGCGGTGGATCAGTACCGTTTCGACCGCTTGCCTCAACCCAAGGGCGGACTGGCGGAGCCGTTGCTCGGATTCCCTGGTGGCGCCCTGGTGCACTTTGCCGTGAGCCAGGCCGAAGTGATGATGACCACCCGGCTGGCCGGGCCGGCCACATTTTTCCTGCCGTTCAATCGAGGCAACGAGGGTGGAGCCGGTAATTCGCCCAACCCCCATGGCTTCGCGACGTCCTATCTGTGGGAGGAAGTGTGGGCTCGCGACAGCTGGCTGCAGATCCTTGGCCGCTATCTGATCGGCAAGCGGGACGACAAGAAGCAGCCTACCGGCGTGATTTTTCCGCGCTACCACCAGCTCGATGCCACTCGCCGGCTGGTGGCCGACGTGCTGGCGCAGGGGGCGGGTGAGCGTTACCTGATCCAGCATTCCGCAGGTTCGGGCAAGACCAATTCCATCGCGTGGAGCGCGCATTTCCTAGCTGACCTGCATGGTGCCGACAACATCAAACTCTTCGACAGCGTGCTGGTGGTCTCGGATCGCAATGTGCTCGACGCACAGTTGCAGGAGGCGATCTTCGATTTCGAGCGCACCATCGGCGTGGTCGCGACCATCACCAGCGAACATGGCAGCAAGAGTGCGCAGCTCAGCCAGGCGCTGAAGGATGGCAAGAAGATCATTGTCTGCACGATTCAGACCTTTCCATTCGCCCTGCAGGCCGTGCAGGAGTTGGCGGCCACCGAAGGCAAACGCTTTGCGGTGATCGCTGACGAGGCGCACAGCTCACAGACCGGCGAGGCGGCCTCCAAGCTCAAGCAGTTGCTGAGTGCGGAAGAAAGGGCCGAACTGGAGGATGGCGGCGAGATCGACACCGAGATGGTGCTGACGGCCAATATGGGCGCTCGGTCGGGGAACAAGGGGCTGACCTATGTCGCGTTTACCGCGACGCCCAAGCAGAAGACCCTGGAACTGTTTGGAAAGCCCGGCCCCGATGGACTGCCACAACCGTTCCACGTGTATTCCATGCGGCAGGCCATCGAGGAGGGCTTCATCCTTGATGTGCTGAAAAACTACACGACCTACAAGCTCGCCTTCCGACTGGCCCACAACGGCAGGGAGCTCGACGAGGCGCAGGTCGAACGCAGCGCGGCCATGAAGGGCATCATGCAGTGGGTGCGCCTGCATCCGTACAACATTGCCCAGAAAGTCCAGATCGTGGTGGAGCACTACCGCGAAAACGTGCAGCCGCTACTGAACGGCAAGGCCAAGGCGATGGTCGTGGTGGCCAGCCGCAAGGAAGCCGTGCGCTGGCAGAAGGCGATGCGAGCCTATATCGAGCGACAGAACTACCCACTGGGCGTTCTGGTGGCCTTTTCCGGCGAAGTGGATGATTCGGAGAGCTATCCCGATCCGGTCAGCGAGACGAGCGCGGTGCTCAATCCCGGGTTGCAGGGACGGGATATTCGCGAAGCCTTTGCCAAGCCGGAGTTTCACCTCTTGTTGGTGGCCAACAAGTTCCAGACCGGTTTTGACCAACCGCTGCTGTGCGGCATGTACGTGGACAAGATGCTGGGTGGTATCCAGGCGGTGCAGACGTTGTCGCGTCTGAATCGCGCGCACCCTGGCAAGGACACCACCTATATCCTCGACTTCGTCAACGACGCGCCCGAAATCCTCAAGGCGTTCAAGACCTACTACGAAACCGCCGAGCTGGAAGCTACCACCGATCCGCACCAGGTCTATGACCTGCGCGCCAAGCTGGATGCCAGTGGTCACTATGACGACTTCGAAGTGGAGCGAGTGGCGAAGGTCGAGACCGATCCGCGTGGCACGCAGGCGCAGCTGACCGCGGCCATCAGCCCGGTGGCTGATCGATTGCTCAAGCGCTACAAGGCGGCGCAACAAGCCAGGCTGGCGGCGCTGGACGAAGGTGCTGACACAGTGGCACAGGCGAGCAAGGACATCCTGGACGCGTTGGTGCTGTTCAAGAGCGACATGGGCGCGTTCGTCCGCCTGTATGCGTTCCTCTCCCAGATGTTCGACTACGGCAATACGGACATCGAGAAGCGTCAGCTCTTCTACAAGCGACTGATCCCGCTGCTGGAATTTGGCCGGGAGCGCGACACCGTGGACCTGTCGAAAGTGGTTCTGACACACCACACGCTGCGCAGCGCCGGGCGGCAGTCGCTCAATCTCAATGCAGACGGCAGCTACAAGCTGCCGCCGATCGATGCGGTGGGTAGCGGCTCCGTGCAGGACAAGCAGCAGGCTTACCTGGCGGAGATTATCGAACGGGTCAACGGCTTGTTCGAAGGGCAGCTGACGGACGATGACCAGTTGGTTTACGTCAACGGGGTGCTCAAGGGGAAGCTGCTTGAGAACGAGACCCTGTTGCAGCAAGCCAGCAGCAACAGCAAAGAGCAGTTCGCCAACTCGCCGGACCTCAAGGATGCGTTGCTGCACGCCATCATGGATGCGCTGGAAGCCCATTCCACGATGAGCACCCAGGCGCTGGGTTCCGAACGGGTGCGCGAGGGGTTGAAAGACATCTTGCTTGGTCCGGCGCAGTTGTACGAAGCCCTGCGGGCAAAATCTGGAATGCCGCGGCCGAACGCTTGACGGTAGCTCGGCTGGAGGGTCGAAGCACCCGGCTAGACCTTCAAGGCTAAGGTGTCCTTGGTCGCACGTAAGGGTGACCAGCCTCTGGCGCAACTGACCATACAAGTTACCGACTCCAAACAAGAAGTCTTAAATGTCCGCATCAAAACCTGTGTCGCAGATCGTCCAACAGGCCGAACAGCATTTGACTGCCGAGCTCATCAGCATCGGCAACCCAGACATTCTTTATCTGCGCTGCTTCCGTACAGGAGCTCGCCGCGAGCTGGCGCTAAGTCGCACGGCGCAGCAGTTGTACCTGTGGAGCGAGCCGGTGTGGGAACGGGCCAATCCGACCCACCAAGGGATGCGCAAAAGGCGCTACGCCGCCGAAGATCCACGCATTCACACGCTGGAAGCAAATGCCCCCCGGCTCTATGCGGGGCATGCGGCCGACTACTGGCAATTCCCGACCTTGGGCGACCTGCAAACTTTTGTGGCCTGGTACAAGGCTCTGTGACGGAATCGGCGCCGCCCAATGGGCGGAGGCGCCGTGTTTCTAAAAGGTGTCGCGACGACTCATAGAGATGCTGTGCTCTCTAGGAGGGCAATGCAGAAACAGGTGGCGATCAACTGAGCGTCTGCGGGACGAGATCTGTCCTGGGGTTCTGGGGCGGCGGCATTGCACTGCACCAAACATTTTCACTAGCGCCCTACGCATTTTAATGACATTTATTTGGACCCTTTCCCCCGAAATGCGGCGACAGCAAACGAAGAATCATGAAGAGCCGCCAGCATTTTCATAATTGTTTGACGGCACTCCCTCCTATTCACTAGGCCTACGCGAAGTCTGCGCATGGGGACCGCAACCTTTGGAGGGTTGCGAGCCAGGCTTCCGGCGTAGTGAAGAACAAAGCGAGCCGGTGGCGGGGGCCACTGGTGACATCACTTCTTGGGGGAGTCAATTCGTATGAAGGGCAAGATGCAAACGCCGGCTTTGCAGCACGGCGTGTACCCGTTTATCACCGCTTCTCTGTCCCGTCGCCGTCTGGCTGCGGGTGTGGCGCTAGGTCTGGCGCTGATGCAGGCGCCGGGCATGGCCTTCGGGCAGGACAACACCCAGGCTCCGGGCGCCACCACGCAGGCGCCGGCCGCGAAGGACAGCAAGGCTGACGCGACCAAGAAGGCCGATGCGAAGAAGAAGGACGAGACCAAGAAGGACGACGGCCAGAAGGAGGTCCAGAACCTCGATGGCGTGACCGTCACCGGTATCCGCGCCGCCCTTGAGTCCGCGCAGTCGTTGAAGCAGAACTCCAGCCAGATCGTGGATTCCGTCACCGCGACGGACATGATGGCCCTGCCCGACCGCAGCGTGACCGAAACCCTGCAGCGCATCAGCGGCGTCACCGTCGACCACTTCCTGGCCGACAACGACCCGGACCATCCGTCCTCCGAAGGCAGCGGCGTGCTCATCCGCGGCCTGCCGTACGTCTCCAGCCAGCTCAACGGTCGCGACAGCTTCTCGGCCAACAACGGTCGTTCGCTGGGCTTCGAGGACGTGCCGGCCGAGCTGATGGCCGGCGTCGACGTGTACAAGAACCCGTCGGCGGAAATCATCGAAGGCGGCATTGCCGGTACGGTGAACCTGCGCACGCGCATGCCGTTCGACAATCCGGGCCAGGTGACCGCGTTCTCCTTCGGCGTCAACGAAGGCGACATGGCGCAGAAGAGCAAGCCGTCGACCTCGTTCCTGTACAGCAACCGCTGGAAGACCGACGACGCCGGCGAATTCGGCGCCCTGTTCGATGTGTCCTACTCCGAACTCGCCTCGCGCAACGACGGCATCCAGACCAACCCCTATGTGATGCGTCCGGACGCGACGGACACGTCGTATTACGCCCCGAACATCGCCGCGGGCTCGCCGACCAGCACGGTGTACGTGCCGGGTGACATCAACTACCTCGAGATGAACATGCAGCGTCGCCGCATCGGCCTGTATGGCGCCCTGCAGTGGCGTCCGAACGACGATCTCGAGTTCTACTCGCAGTTCTTCCGCTCGGATTACAACCTGCAGTGGCAGCAGTACAACGTGCAGACGAACGAAAGCGCGTACAACAACGTGCTGCCGGCGCCGGGTACCGAATTCAATTACAACGGTCAGGGTGTGTTCCAGAGCGGTACGGTGGCGTCCGACGCGTGGCGTGGCTCGTCGACGATGGGCATCCCCAACGGCTACGTGAACTACTACACCGATAACCGTATCCAGACCCAGTTCACCCGCACGACGGACTGGTCGAACGGCTTCAAGTACAACATCAACGACCACATCCTGCTGTCCGGTGACGTGCAGTTCGTGAAGTCCATCGCCAACACGCAGGACTTCTCGGTCTTCGGCCAGTTCTACATGCCGCCGGCGAACGTGAGCGTGGTCGGTACGCCCAGCCTGACGCTGGCCGATCCGTCCTACCTGGCCAACCCGGGCAACTATTACCTCGGCGCGGCGATGGACCACCTGGAGCACGACTGGGCCGAGCAGCGCACCGTACGCCTGGATCTGGAATACAACTTCCAGGACAACAACTGGCTGCAGTTCTTCCGCGTCGGCGCGCGCGCGACCGATCGCGATGCGCATAGCGACAACACCAACGGCAACTACAACTGGGGCCCGATCAGCCAGATCTGGGACGCGTCGAAGTACACCTCGACGGGCCTCGACTGGTTCAACCAGATCCCGAGCTGGATGAGCCAGCAGATCAACATGTCGAACTTCTACCGTGGCGCGAACCTGCCGACCACGCTGTGGTTCCCCAGCAATGCGCTGGTTGGCAACTACCAGAAGGCGATCCAGGCGCTGTACGCGATCGAGGCCGCCGGTGGCTGGCAGGCACAGCAGACGGGTCTGCCGGGTGAAGACAACCACCTGGGCGAAAACACGCAGGCCCTCTACGGCGTGCTGTATTTCGGCAACGACACCTTCCTGGGCATTCCGTTCGACGGCAACATCGGCGCGCGCTACGTGAACACGGACGTGCGTTCCAACGGCTCCATCCTGTATCCCTCGGCCAGCAACATCAGCGGCAGCACCTCCACGCTGACGCCGGAACAGTTGGCCCTGTTCAGCGGCGCCTACGTGCCGATCGAAGGCAAGGCCAGCTATCACAACCTGCTGCCCAGCTTTAACATCCGCTTCAAGCTGACCGACGACCTGCAGCTGCGCCTGGCTGCGTCGAAGGCGATGACGCGCCCGGATATCAACCAGCTCAACTCGTACATGAAGCTCGGCGCCTCGTGGGGCGGCCCGGCCGGCCAGGAATCCACCATCCAGGGCTGGACCGCCAGCACCGGCGGCAACCCGGCGCTCAAGCCGATGGAAGCCAACCAGTTCGATTCCGCGCTGGAATGGTATTTCTCGCCCACCGGCATGCTGTACACGACGGTGTTCTACAAGGAAATCAAGAACTACATCACCAACGAAGTCACCACCGAGACGATCAGTGGCCAGGAGTTCGCGGTGACGGGTCCGCAGAATGCCGGTACCGGCCGCGTGTCGGGCGCCGAGGCGGGCTACTCGCAGTTCTTCGACTTCCTGCCGGGCGCATGGAAGGGTCTGGGCGTGCAGGCCAACTACACCTTCCTGCACAGCAGCAAGATCGCCGGCACCACCTCGTGTGATCCGGACCATGCCAACGGTTCGTGCGGCGCCAGCTACGTCGTCACCAACCCGCCGCTGCCCATGGCCGGCCTGTCGCAGAACAGCTACAACCTGATCGGCATGTACGAGTACAGCAACTGGTCGGCCCGCCTGGCCTGGTCGTGGCGCAGCCGCTACCTGATCACCTCGGAAGATTCGGGTGACACCTACCTGCCGATGTGGAACGATTCGTTCGGCCAGCTTGACGCTTCGGTGTTCTACAAGATCAACAAGAACATGCAGATCGGCTTGCAGATGAACAATCTCACCAACTCGACCACGCGCGTGTTGATGGGTCCGTCCACCTACGTCAGCGGTGCGGTGGATCCGAACCTGTACACCCGCGCGATCTTCCAGAACGACCGTCGTTACGAGATCGTGTTCCGCGGAACCTTCTGATGAACGACCTGGCCAGGAGGGCAAGCCGCTGGATGCTTGCCTGCCTGCTCCTCATTGCCGGCATGCCCACGCATGCCGGCAATGATGCGGTGGCCTACCGCTTCGCCAATGTCCGCATTGGCGGCGGTGGTTTCGTCAGTGGCCTGCTTTACCATCCGAATGAGGCGGGTCTGCTGTATGCGCGCACCGATGTCGGCGGCGCGTATCGCTGGGACCCGTCGCGTTCGCGGTGGAAGCCGCTGCTCGACTGGCTGCCGGCCTCCGACGATAACCTGTACGGCGTGGACGGCTTCGCGGTCGATCCACGTGATGCGGGGCGGCTCTACCTGCTGACCGGAACCTATACGGCTTCCTGGGCGGGCAATGGCGCCGTGCTGGTCTCCACCGACCGTGGCGACCATTTCACCCGCAGCGATCTTCCCTTTCCCGTGGGTGGCAATGAGCAGGGCCGTAACAACGGCGAGCGGCTCGCGGTCGATCCCAACGACGGGAGCATTCTTTTTCTTGGTTCGCGCAACGCCGGCCTGTGGCGCAGCGCGGACCATGGCGCGACTTGGAAGAAGGTAGACGGTTTCCCCGCCGTCGCCTCCGGGGCGGATGCCAGCGCAAGGCACGGATCACGCACGCAGCCGGTCGGCATCGTGTTCGTGGTGTTCGAGCCGGGCAGCGGCAAACGTGGGCATGCCAGCGGCACGCTGTATGCCGGCGTGTCCACCCGGGGCGGCGGTCTTTTCCGATCCAACGATGGCGGCCGCAGCTGGAGCGCGGTCGCCGGCCAGCCCACCGGCCTGCGCCCGCATCTGATGGTGCGCGCCGGAGACGGCAGCTATGTCCTCACTTACGGGGATGAGGCGGGGCCGGACAACATGCATGACGGCGCGGTGTGGAAGTACGCACCGGCCAGCGGGAAGTGGACCGACATCACGCCCATTCCGCGCACCGACGGGCAGCCCAGTGGCTTTGGCTGGAACGCCATTGCTGTGGACAAGGCCGATCCGCAGGCGGTGATGACGGCCACGTTCGGCCACTACACGCCGAAGGACCTGCTCTTCCGCAGCACCGACGGCGGCCAGCACTGGCAGGAAGTCTTCGCGCATTCGCAGTTCGATACGGATCACCCAGCCTGGCTGAAGGAGCACACGCCGCACTGGATTGCCTCCATCGCCATCGACCCGCATGACCCCGATCGCGCCTGGTTCGTCACCGGCTACGGCGTGTGGGCGACCGACGATCTGCGACAGGTGGACCAGGGCGGCACGGTGCACTGGCGCTTCCTCGATGACGGGCTGGAGGAAATCGTCGCCAAGGCGATCATCAGTCCCGCCACTGGCCCCCACCTGCTCAGCGCGATGTACGACATGGACGGCTATCGCCACGACGACCTCGCCGTGGCGCCGCCCCAGTTCGCCGCGCCTCCGCGTTACACCGACGCCGATGACATCGCCAACGCGGGCGGACGGCCCGAGGTGGTCGTGCGCAGCGGTTGGTTGCGCGAGCACGAAGGCAGCGCTGTCCGCCTGGCCTATTCGACCGACGGCGGCGCCCATTGGCAGCCGTTCGCCACCGAGCCGGTACACATGGAGGGCGCGGGTGGTGGCAGCGTCGCCATCGCGGCGGATGGAGGGCACGTCGTGTGGTTTCCGCGCGACGCAAAGCACGGCTACCTCACACAGGACGTTGGCGCCCATTGGCAGCCCGTCGTTGGAGTGGAAGAGTCCGTGCGGGTAGTGGCCGATCGTATCGACCCCAAGCGTTTCTATGCGGTGGACGCGGAGAAGAAGGCCGTTTTCGTCAGCCGGGACGGCGGGGCGCACTTTGAGCCCATCCGTGGAGAGCTGGGTGACTTCGCGTCTTCGTCGTCACGCCTGCGCCTCGGAGCTTCACCCGACGTGGCGGGGCAGCTCTACCTGTCCAGTCGCGCGGGACTCGTCCACGGCAGCGATGATGGCAAGGTATTGAACAAAGCGAAGGACATGACCCGCGTGGACGCCTTTGGCTTCGGCAAGGCGGCGCCGGGCGGCTCGCAGTCGACCCTGTATGCGGCCGGCAAGCGGGGCGATCAGGAAGGCATCTTCCGGTCCACCGATGGCGGCGAGCATTGGCTGCGCATCGACGACGACGCCCATCGCTATGGCGCCATCAGCATGATCACCGGGGATCCGCGCGTGTTCGGGCGTGTCTACTTCGGCACCAGCGGCCGCGGCATCCTCTACGGCGATCCTGCGAAGGCTGGCGGTCCCTGATCCGCTGGCTCAGGCCTGCAGGCGTTCCAGATACTGCTTGGGCGTGCAGTTGAATTCGCGCTTGAACACCACGTACATGTACTGCAGCGAGGTGAAGCCGCTGCGCACCGCCACGTCGGTCAGCGACATCATCGGGTCGGCCAGCAGGTGCCGCGCGCGCTCCAGCTTGTGCTCCAGGATCACCTGGTGCACGGATTTCTTCAGCTCGCGCTTGAAGTGCTCTTCCAGCAGCGTGCGCGAGACGCCGACGTAGCTGGCCACCTGCTCGGTCTTGATGCCCATGCAGGCGTACTGGCGGATGTAGTGGCGGGCCCGCATCACGTGGGGGCTGCGGATGCACTGGTACAGGCTGCTCGCCTGCACGTTGATGCCGGTCGGTGGCACCAGCACGCGTGCGCCTGAGCAATCGCCGCCGTGAAGCATCTGGTGCAGGAGCTGCGCGGCGGTGCGGCCCATCTCCTCCGCGCCCTGCATCACCGAGGTGAGCCGGATGCAGCTCAGCACCTGCACGATGGGATCGTTGTCGATGCCGATGATGGCCACCTGTTCCGGCACCGGCACGTCGCCGACGATGCAGGCCTGCAGCAGCTGGCGGGCGCGCGCGTCAGTGGCGGCGATGATGCCGATCGGCTTGGGCAGCGAGCGGATCCACTCAGCCACTTCCTGCTGCGCCCGCCCCCAGCCGCCCGCGCTCGTCGGCGAGCCGTGGTAGACGATGCCTTCCAGCCCGTCCGCCGCGGTCAGGTGGCGGAACCACATCTCGCGCTCGTGGGCCCAGCGGTTGTCCGGCTCGGGCGGCTTGCCGAAAAAGGCGAAACGTTCCAGCCCGTGCTCGATCAGATGGCCGTACGCGAGCTGCACGAGCTTCTTGTTGTCGGTGGCGACGTAAGGAATGCCAGATGGGTAATGCGACTCGTCCGCATACGAACCGCCCACGGCCACCACAGGAAGCGGCAGGGCCGACACCGCCTCGGCCACCACCGGATCGTCGAAGTCCGCAATGATGCCGTCGCCGCGCCACTGGCGGATGCCCAGGGTGCGGCTGCGGAAATCCTCTTCCATGAAGAGGTCCCACTTCACTCGGGTGAAGGTGAGGTATTGCCCGATGCCCGCGATGACTTGCCGGTCGTAGACCTTGTTGGCGTTGAAAAGCAGCGCGACGCGATGAGGCAACATCCAACAACTCTTGATGGCAGGGCACTTGCTCCGCAAGTTAGCGTTACCATCATGCGGCGACACGCTGCGCCGCATCAAATGGTTTCGTTTGCACGTTCGTGCAGCCACCTCTGGCACATGATGGACGTCTATCCGTCCACGGCGAGCTCAGGGTGCGCTCGTCGCAGCGCGGCGCCAGGCGTCGTGGTGTTGCTGGAAAGGCCTCGTGATCAGGTGACACCTGCCCGGGCGGGCCGCCGGACCGCAGCCAGGACCGGACGGATTTGGGTCGCTGGCGCGCTGCGGGCGTCTCAAGGAGGCCCGAGTCGAGGGTTCTTGCGCCTCCCAGACAGGTCCCGGAGGGCACATTTTGGGCTTTTTTGCATTGCGGCATGGCATTTCGGCGACACGCTAGTACAGTCGGCAGAACGCACCCTCCTTCAGGCGGCAGGCAGCTCCCAGGCCTTGCCAGACCCGTTCGGGGGTTTTATTAAGCTATGCGATGATAGCGCTAACATTTTTGGTTCCGGAAAACGTATGAGCCTTGTGGTTGGACTGGATGTAGGTACCCAGAGCGTCAAATTGGTCGCCTACGATGCTGCTGCGCGCCGCCTGGTGGCCACGCACGGCCATCCTCTGGATCTGATCGCCGGTGACGACGGCAGCCGCGAGCAGAAGGCGGAGTGGTGGATCGAGGCGATCCGCAGCTGTTTCGCCAAGCTCGACCCCGCGTTCCGTTCGCGCGTGGTGGCCATCGGCGTCTCCGGCCAGCAGCATGGCTTTGTGCCGCTCGACGCCGCAGGCAATGTGCTGGCGCCGGCCAAGCTGTGGTGCGATACCAGCACGCAGCGCGAGTGCGACGAGATCATGGCTGCGGTCGGTGGCGCGGAAAAGTGCGTTTCGCTGGCCGGCAACCCGATCCTGGCCGGCTATACCGCGTCAAAGCTGCCGTGGACGCGCAAGCATCGCCCGCAGGCCTATGAGCAGCTAGCGACCATCCTGCTGCCGCACGACTACGTGAATTTCTGGCTCACCGGCGAGCGCTGGATGGAATACGGCGACGCCTCGGGCACCGGCTGGCTGGACGTGCGCACGCGCCGCTGGTCGAGCGAGATGCTCGCCGCGACGGATGCGGACCGTGACCTGCTGAAGTGCCTGCCTCCGCTGGTGGAGGCCGATGCGAGCTTCCCGATTTCGGCGGCCATCGCCGACGAACTGGGCCTGCCGCACAACGTGCGCGTTTCCGCGGGCGGTGGCGACAACATGATGGCCGCCATCGGTACCGGCAACGTCGAGCCGGGCGTGCTCAGCATGAGCCTGGGCACCTCGGGCACCTTGTTCGCCTACGCCGATCATCCGGTGGTGGACGAAGCCGCAGGCTGGGCGGCGTTCTGCTCGTCCACGGGTGGCTGGCTGCCGCTGATCTGCACCATGAACTGCACGGTCGCCACCGAAAGCACGGCTAAGGCGTTCGGCTTCAACACCCGCGACGGCGATTCCGTGCTGGCTGGCACCCTGCCGGGCGCCGGTGGGCTGGTGATGCTGCCGTTCCTCAACGGCGAGCGCACGCCGGATCTGCCGCATGCACGCGGCAGCCTGCACGGCATGGATCTGGGCAACTTCACGCGCGCCAACGCCTATCGCGCCGCGATGGAGGGCGCCACCTATGCGCTGCGCAACGGCTTCGACGCCCTGCTGGCGGCTGGCCTGAAGTTCGACGCCATCCGCCTCACCGGCGGCGGCAGCCACAGCGCGGCATGGCGCCAGATGATCGCCGACGTATTCAATCTCCCGGTGGAAGTCCCGTTGCAGGCCGAGGGCGCCGCGTTTGGCGCCGCGCTGCAGGCGCTGTGGGCGTTCGATCACGCCCAGGGCGGCGACGCCGATCTCGCGGCGATGGCCCGCGAGCATGTGCTGATCGCGCCGGGGCTCTCGGCGCGCCCCGATCCAAAGAACGTGTCGGCCTACGAAGGCCACTACGCGCAATTCCTTAGCCACCTCGACGTGGCCAAGTCCTACTACGCCCTTTCCCCGGCTGCGGGTGCTGACTGACCCGCCGTCGCACCCGCATCCTTTTTTTATTCTCGACGAGGACCCGCATTCCATGAGCACCACCTTCATCGGCCAGCGCGAATACTTCCCCGGCATCGGCCAAATCCCGTTCGAGGGCATTGGCTCGGACAACCCGCTGGCGTTCAAGCACTACGATGCCAACAAGAAGATCGGCGACAAGACGATGGCCGAGCACCTGCGTTTCGCGGTGTGCTACTGGCACAGCTTCTGCAACGCCGGTCACGACCCGTTTGGTCCCGGCACGCGCAACTACCCGTGGGACGTCGGCGCCACGCCGCTCGCCCGCGCTGAAGCCAAGATCGACGCTGCGTTCGAGTTCTTCACCAAGCTCGGCGTGCCGTACTACTGCTTCCACGACATCGACCTGGCTCCGGACGCCGATGACATCGGCGAGTACGAGAGCAACCTGAAGCACATGGTTGCGCTGGCCAAGGAGCGCCAGAAGGCCACCGGCGTCAAGCTGCTGTGGGGCACGGCGAACCTGTTCAGCCATCCGCGCTACATGAACGGCGCTGGCACCAACCCGGACTTCGCCGTGGTGGCACGCGCCGGCGTGCAGATCAAGGCCGCGCTCGACGCGACCGTGGAGCTGGGCGGCGAGAACTACGTGTTCTGGGGTGGCCGCGAAGGCTATGCCTCGCTGCACAACACCAACATGAAGCGCGAGCTCGGTCACTTCGGCCGCTTCCTCACCATGGCGCGCGACTACGGTCGCAGCATCGGCTTCAAGGGCAACTTCCTGATCGAGCCCAAGCCGATGGAGCCGATGAAGCACCAGTACGACTTCGACTCGGCCACCGTCGCCGGCTTCCTGCGCCAGCATGGCCTCGAAAACGACTTCAAGCTCAACATCGAAGCCAACCACGCCACGCTGTCGGGCCACACCTTCGAGCATGACCTGCAGGTCGCTTCTGACCACGGCATGCTCGGCAGCATCGACGCCAATCGCGGCAACGCGCAGAACGGCTGGGATACCGACCAGTTCCCGACCGACCTGTACGACACCGTGGGCGCCATGCAGGTGGTGCTGCGCCAGGGCGGCCTCGCCCCGGGCGGCCTGAACTTCGACGCCAAGGTGCGCCGCGAGTCCACCGACGCCGACGACTTGTTCCTGGCCCACATCGGCGGCATGGACGCGTTCGCACGCGGCCTGGAAGTGGCGCACGCGCTGCTCACCAAGTCGCCGCTGGAGAAGTGGCGCGCCGAGCGTTACGCCAGCTTCGACCAGGGCGCTGGCCGCGACTTCGAACAGGGCAAGCTCGGCCTGGCCGACCTGCACTCCCTCGCCGTCAAGCAGGGTGAGCCGGCCAAGACCAGCGGCAAGCAGGAGCTCTACGAGAACCTGCTCAACCAGTACCTGCTGCGCTGAGCGCAGACGGCGGGCTTTGCTCGCGTCTGATCTGAGTGGTCGGCAAGGCGCGCGGGAACGCGCCTTGCCGGCTTGGGGGAGACCGGAAACATGACCATGAGACACCGTCGGCATGAACAGCGTCCCGTTTGAAAACGTGGCCAGTACTGGCACAACGGAAAACACCCGCCTCATCGTCCAGATCAGTTGCGTCGCCACGCTCGGCGGCTTCCTGTTTGGCTTCGACAGCGGCGTCATCAACGGCACCGTGGACGGCATCAAGCAGGCCTTCCATTCCAGTTCCGCGGCCATCGGCTTCCAGGTCGCCTCGATGCTGCTCGGTTGCGCGCTGGGCGCCTTCTTCGCCGGCCGCGTCGCCGACGTGTGGGGACGACGCTCGGTACTGATCGTCTCGGCGCTGCTTTTCCTTCTGTCGGCGCTTGGCGCCGGCGCCGCGGCCAATGCCGCACTTTTCGTGGCTGCGCGGATGACCGGCGGTTTCGCCGTTGGCGCGGCCAGCGTGATCGCCCCCGCCTATATCGCGGAGGTGGCGCCGGCGCGCTATCGCGGCCGGCTCGCGACGGTGCAGCAGATCGCCATCATCAGCGGCCTGTTCAGCGCATTCCTCAGCAACTTCCTGCTGGCCAAGGCGGCGGGCGCCTCCACCGGCGTGCTGTGGCTGCATCAGGATGCATGGCGCTGGATGTTCTGGATGCAGGCGCTACCGTCGACGCTGTTCCTGGTCTCGCTGTTGTTCATTCCCGAAAGTCCCCGTTTCCTGGTGGTGCGCAAGCGCGACGTCGAAGCCAGGGCGGTGCTGACGCGCCTGTATGGCGAGGACGAGGCGCGCGCCAAGATGAGCGAGATTGGCGGCTCACTGGCGCAGGATCGCCATCGTCCCAAGTTGTCGGATCTGCTGGACAAGACCAGCGGTCGCGTCCGTCCCATCGTGTGGGTGGGCATCGGCCTGGCCACCTTCCAGCAGCTGGTCGGCATCAACGTCGTTTTCTACTACGGCGCCGTACTGTGGCAGGCGGTGGGCTTCTCCGAAAACGATGCGCTGCTCATCAACGTCTTCTCGGGCGCGCTCAGCATCGGCGCCTGCCTGGTGGCGGTGATGCTGATCGACAAGCTTGGCCGCAAGCCGCTCCTCTGGGTCGGCTCGGTGGGCATGACGATCACGCTCGCCCTGGTCACCTTTGCGTTCGCCCATGCCGGCCTCGACGCCAATGGCAAGATCAGCCTGGCGCCGCCGATGGGCACACTGGCGCTGGTGGCGGCCAACGCCTACGTGGCCTTCTTCAACATGTCGTGGGGCCCGGTGATGTGGGTGATGCTGGGCGAGATGTTCCCCAACCAGATCCGCGGCTCCGCCCTCGCCGTGGCTGGCGCGGCGCAGTGGACGTCCAATTTCGCCATCACCGTGACCTTCCCGATCCTGCTGACCAGCATTGGCCTGGCTGGCGCGTATGGCCTGTATGCCCTGGCCGCCGCGCTGTCGGTGGTGTTCGTGCTGCGCTACGTGCACGAGACCCGCGGCAAGGAACTGGAACAGATGGAGGGCTAGCGCGTTGGGTGGCGCAGCGTTTTGCCGGCGGCCTTGCGCCGCCGGAGCCACGGATGTGCAGCAGGATTCGCGCTTAGCCGCGCGTCTTGCGCGCGACGGGCGGCGCCACCGAATCGCGCTTGATCAGCTGATGGGCAACCACGTGATCGACCACCACCTTGGTATCGTTGTCCTTGCGGCGGATGGAGCGCAGCAGGATGTCGATGGCCGAGTCGGCCATGCTGGCGATCGGCTGGCGCACCGTGCTGAGTTCGGGCCACACCGTGGTGGCGGCCGAGGTATCGTCGAAGCCCATGATGGAGAGGTCGCGCGGCACATCCAGGCCACGCCGGTGAGCCACCGAGATGGCGGCCGCCGCCATGTCGTCATTGCTCGCGAAGATCGCGGTGGGCGGCTGGCGCAGCGACAGCAGCCTCTCCACCGTGTCCAGTCCGGAGCGGTAGGTGAAGTAGCCCTGCTGCACCAGTGCGGGATCCAGCGGAATGCCGGCGTCCTTCAGCGCCGCCTGGTAACCCTCGTAGCGACGCGTGCTGGCGGTCTGGTTGGGATGGCCCTTGATGAAGGCGATGCGCTTGTGGCCCATCCTGAGCAGGTGCTCAGTCACTTCCTTGCTCGCAATGAAGTCGTCGATGCGCACGCTGGAGATGTCGTGGTTGAAGCGGCCCGCGGCGATCGCCACCACCGGCACGCCGGCGTTGACCAGCTCTTCGATCACCACCTTCGATTCGCACAGCGGCGGCGGCAGGATCACGCCGGCCACGCTGTTGGCGAGGGCTCGTGCAGCCACGCGCTCGGCGCCGACGTCCAGTTCGTCCCAGTTGTCGATCACCAGCTGCGCCGCGGTGCGCGCCGCGCCGCGCAAGGCGCCGAGCAGCAGTTCGCGCAGGTAGCCGCCGCTGGGGTTGGTGTAGATCAGTGCGATGCGCGCGTCCTGCGCCGCGGCCAGCGAACTGGCCGCGAGATTGGGGATGTAGCCGAGCTCGCGCACCGCTTCCATCACCCGCTCGCGGGTCGCGTCGCGCACTTTGCTGTGACCGTTCATCACGCGCGAAACGGTCATCGGCGATACCTTCGCCAACACGGCAACGTCATCGATGGTGATGGCGGCGCCCTTGCGTCGAACAGACTTCCTGACGGTGTTCTTCAATGCCGTTTTCCCTTGCACGGTGCTGATTCCGCAGAGACCGTGTCGCGGTTGCCACGGACATCGTTACGGTCGTGATTACGGATCGAGTATGAAAGCATTCTTGCACATGTTAGCGATAACCGTAGCGGCTCCGGCGGCGCTTAGAGCGCGTTTTTACACGCTTTTTCGGGCGGTGCTGACCGGCCTGCCAATGCTGCTGGCGCTGCTCGGCGCCAACGTGGCTCGGGCCGAGGACGGCTACGACCTGTGGCTGCGTTACCGCCCGCTGCCGCAGGCGGAGGCCGCCGCGGTCAGGGCGCATGCCGCGCAGCTGGTCATCGGCGGCGCATCGCCCACGCAAGAGGTGACCCGGCAGGAGCTGCTGCGCGGCCTTGGCGGCTTGCTGGGTGGCGCACCAGTGGTGGCCAGCACGGTCAGCGCCGATGGCGCGATCGTGGTGGGCACGCCCGCGTCCTCGGCGCAGATCGCCGGCCTGCACCTGGACCTGCGCGCGCTCGGCCACGACGGCTACCTGATCCGCAGCGTGGTCGTCGCCGGCCACCCGGCTACGGTGGTGGCCGCCAATGACGACGTCGGCGCCCTGTACGGCGCTTTCCACCTGCTGCGCCTGGTGCAGACCGGGCAGGCGCTCGACAAGCTCGACGTGCGCGAATGGCCGCGCCTGAAGCTGCGCGTGCTCAACCACTGGGACGACCTCAATCGCCATACCGAGCGTGGCTACGCCGGCCAGTCGATCTGGGACTGGCAGAAGCTGCCGGACTGGCTGGATCCGCGCTATACCGACTATGCACGCGCCAATGCCTCGCTCGGCATCAACGGCACGGTGCTCAACAACGTCAACGCCAATGCGGCGATCCTTACCGCGCCGTACCTGGAGAAGGTGAAGGCGCTGGCAGGCGTGATGCGCCCGTACGGCATCCGCGTCTACCTCAGCGTGAAGTTCAGCGCGCCGATCGAGATCGGCGGGCTCAAGACCGCCGATCCGCTCGACCCGCAGGTGCAGAAGTGGTGGCGCGCCAAGGCCGATGAGGTCTACGCGCTGATTCCCGACTTCGGCGGCTTCCTGGTCAAGGCCAATTCCGAGGGCCAGCCCGGCCCGCAGGACTACGGCCGCAACCACGCCGATGGCGCCAACATGCTGGCCGATGCGCTGCAGCCGCACGGCGGCGTGCTGATGTGGCGCGCCTTCGTCTACTCGCAGGAAAACAGGGACGATCGCGCCAAGCAGGCCTACGCCGAGTTCAAGCCGCTGGACGGCAAGTTCCGTTCCAACGTGCTGCTGCAGGTGAAGAACGGCCCGATCGACTTCCAGCCGCGCGAGCCGTTCAACCCGCTGTTCGGCGCGATGCCGAAGACGCCGTTGATGATGGAGTTCCAGATCACCAAGGAATACCTGGGCTTCGCCACCCACCTGGCCTACCTGGGCACGATGTTCGAGGAGACGCTTTCCTCCGACACGATGTCCCGTGGCAAGGGCTCGACCGTGGCCAAGGTGATCGACGGCCAGCTCGATGGTCACCAACTTACGGGCATCGCCGGCGTGGCCAACATCGGCACGGACCGCGACTGGTGCGGCTCGGACTTCAACCAGGCCAACTGGTACGCGTTCGGGCGCCTCGCCTGGAACCCCACCGAGTCCGCGCGCTCCATCGCCGCCGACTGGGTGCGCATGACCTTCACCGACGAAGCGGCTTTCGTCACCCCGGTGGTCGACATGATGATGGGTTCGCGCGAGGCGGTGGTCGACTACATGACCCCGCTGGGCCTGCATCACCTGATGGGCCACGGCCACCACTACGGTCCCGCGCCCTGGGACGCCACTGGCCCGCGCGCCGACTGGACGCCGGTGTACTACCACCGCGCCGACCACGACGGCATCGGCTTCGACCGCACCAGCACCGGCAGCAACGCGGTGGCCCAGTACGCGCCGCCGCTGGCCGCCAAGTTCAATGATCCCGCCACCACGCCCGAAGTCTTCCTGCTGTGGTTCCACCACCTGCCGTGGAGCTACCGCATGCAGTCGGGCCAGACGCTGTGGAACGAGCTGGTGATGCACTACACCCGCGGTGTCGACACCGTAGGCCAGATGCGCGACACCTGGGGCCGCGTCGGCAGTCACATCGACGCCGAGCGTTACCAGAAGGCGTCCACCTTCCTCGCCATCCAGCAGAAGGAGGCGCTGTGGTGGCGTGATGCCTCGATCGCCTATTTCCAGAGCCTCAACGGCCTGCCGCTGCCTGCCGGTGTCGCGCCGCCGCAGCACCCGCTGAGCTACTACGAATCGCTGTCGTTCCCCTTCGTCCCGGGCTACTGATGATGCCGACTGCCGCCATGCCAACCTTTCGTCTCTCCCGCCGGATCACTGCCGCGCTGCTCGCGCTGGCGGGCCTGGGCGCCAGCGCGGCGAGCGCTGCCGACAACGATGCCGCGCTGCTCAATGCGCTGTTCCAGGACCACGCCGTGCTCCAGCGCGAGCATGCCAACCCGGTATGGGGCCAGGCCAAGCCGGGCGAGGCGCTGACCGTCGAATTCGCCGGCAAGAGCGTCAAGGCGCGCGCCGACGCGCAGGGTCGCTGGGAAGCCACGCTGCCCGCGCTGCCCGCCGGTGGACCGTATGCGCTGAAGGTGAGCGCCGCCGACGGCCGGACGCAGTCGATCAGCGACCTGCTCGTGGGCGATGTATGGCTGTGCTCGGGCCAGTCCAACATGGTGCTGCAGGTGAAGCGCACGCTGGATTCGCGCGCCGAGATCCAGAACGCCAGCAACGACCGCATCCGCATGCTCACCGTGGACAACGTCAGCAGCCCGCTGCCGCTGACCAGCATTCCTGCCGGCGATCATTGGCTGAAGACCACGCCGGAGAACGTCGTGGAGTTTTCCGCCGCCTGCTACTACTACGCACGCGAGCTGCAGAAGACCGAGCCGGTGCCGATGGGCCTGATCGTGGCCGCCTGGGGCGGTTCGCGCATCGAGCCCTGGATGAGCGCACGTGCGCTGCGCAAGGTGGGTGGATTCGACGATTCGCTCGACCTGCTTGATCTGTACAACAAGGACCGCGCCAAGGCCGGCGAGCAGTGGGACCGCATGTGGCAGGCCTGGTGGCATGCGCGCCCCGGTGTCAGCGCGGACAACCAGCCGTGGAGCCCCGCGCATGTCAGCCATGAGGGCTGGAAGCCTGCGCCGCTCGACAAGGGCGCCTGGCAGAACTGGGGCGTGCCGGAGCTGGCCAACTTCACAGGCATGCTGTGGTACCGCACCACGGTGAACCTCACCAAGGAACAGGCGGCGCAGGCCACTGCGATTGCGCTAGGCCCGATCAACGAAACCGACCAGACCTGGGTCAACGGTCGCTGGGTCGGCACCGGTTATGGCGGTGATGGCCGCGTGTACCAGCTGCCTGCCGGCGTGCTGCATGAGGGCGTCAACCTCATCGCCATCAACGTGCTCGGCACCTACAAGGACGATGGCCTGTACGGGCCGGCCGAACAGCGCGTCGTGCGCCTGGCCGACGGCTCCAGCGTGCCGGTGAGCAACACGTGGGAATACCAGGTGGTGCCCAAGTCGTTTGGTTCGCCGCCGAGCCTGCCGTGGCATTCGACCGCCGGCCTCACCACGCTCTACAACGGCATGATCGCGCCGCTGGGCAGCTATGGCCTGCGCGGCATGCTGTGGTACCAGGGCGAGTCCAACACCGGCGACCCGGCCCGCTACCAGACCTTGCTGGAAGCACTGCGCAGCGACTGGCGCACGCGTTTCGGCGCCAACCTGCCGATGCTGATCGTGCAGCTGGCCGGCTACGGCGCCGCGCCCACGCATCCGGTGGAAAGCGGTTCGGCCGCCGTGCGCGAAGCCCAGCGCCTGGCCGCTGCCGACGATGCGCACTCCGGCCTCGCCGTGGCTGTCGATATTGGTGAGCGCACCGACATCCATCCGGCCAACAAGCAGGAACTCGGACGCCGTCTCGCGCGCGCGTCGCGTCACGTGGTCTACGGCGAGAAGCTCGCGCCCTCCGGTCCGGTCCCGGCCAGCGCGGTCGCCGATGGCGACGCGGTGACGCTGCGCTTCAAGGACGTCACCGACGCGCTGGTCGTTTACGGCGCGGATCGCCCGGTCGGTTTCGAGCTGTGCGGCACGGCCGCCGGCAGCTGCCATTACGCCGAGGCCGACATCCACGGCGACAGCGTGGTGCTGCGCGCGGCGCTGCCGGCCAGCGCGATCGCGCGTGTGCGCTACTGCTGGGCCGACAGCCCGGTCTGCACTCTCTATGACAACTCGGGCCTACCCGCAGGTCCGTTCGAAATCCCCGTCACCTCCTCCCGCACCAGTCAGGTATCCCATCCATGAGCAGCGCCCCCGTTCCTGAAGCCACCAAGCACTCCTCGTCACACGATCGCGAGATCGTCGACGCCAAGGTCATCGTGACCTGCCCGGGTCGCAACTTCGTCACGCTGAAGATCGTGACGCGCTCGGGCGTCATCGGCCTTGGCGACGCCACGCTCAACGGCCGCGAGCTGGCGGTGGCGTCCTACCTGCAGGACCACGTCGTGCCCAACCTGATCGGCCGCGACGCGGGCCGCATCGAGGACATGTGGCAGTTCTTCTATCGTGGCGCCTACTGGCGTCGTGGTCCCGTCACCATGACCGCGATCGCCGCGGTGGACGTGGCGCTGTGGGACATCCTCGGCAAGATGGCCGGCCTGCCGATCTACCAGCTGCTCGGCGGTCGCTCTCGCGAGGGCGCGCTGGTCTACGGCCACGCCAACGGTCGCGACATCAGCGAGACCAGCGACGTGGTGGGCCAGTTCAAGGAGCAGGGCTTCCTCGCCATCCGCGCGCAGTGCGGCGTGCCGGGCGTGAAGAAGGCCTATGGCATCTCCACCGCCGGCAAGCCGTATGAGCCGGCCGAAAGCGAACTGCCGGCGGAGACCGTGTGGTCGACGCCGCGCTACCTCGAGATCGTGCCGCAGCTGTTCGAGCGCCTGCGCGCCGACCACGGTCCGGAAGTGGAGCTGCTGCACGACGTGCACCATCGCCTCACCCCGATCGAAGCCGCGCGCCTGGCGCGCAGCGTGGAGCCGTACCGCCTGTTCTGGCTGGAAGACGCCACGCCGGCGGAGAACCAGAAGTCGTTCGAGCTGATCCGCCAGCATTCGGTCACGCCGCTGGCGGTGGGCGAGGTGTTCAACTCGATCTGGGACTGCAAGCACCTGATCGAGAACCAGCTGATCGACTACATCCGCACCACCATCGTGCACGGTGGCGGCATCACCCACCTGCGTCGCCTGGCCGACTTCGCCGCGCTGCATCAGGTGCGCACCGGCTTCCACGGCGCCACCGACCTCTCGCCGGTGTGCATGGGCGCGGCGCTGCACTTCGACACCTGGGTCCCGAACTTCGGCATCCAGGAATACATGTTCCATTCGGACGAAACCAACGAAGTGTTCCCGCACGACTACGAGTTCCGCGCCGGTCGCCTGCATTGCGGCGAATCCGCGGGCCATGGCGTCACCATCGACGAGAAGCTGGCCGCACGCTATCCGTATTCGCCCAAGCAGCTGCCGATCGCACGTCTGGAAGACGGCGCGATGTGGGACTGGTGATGACGGCGACCCGGTGGCTCAGCGGTTGTCTCGTTGGACTCCTCGCCTTGCTCGGCCCGTGCGCGCATGCGTACGAGCCGGTGCTGTTCGACGACTTCGAGTACGTCGGGCACGACAAGGCGTTCGAGCAGCCGTTGACCCCGGGTAGTTTTCGCAATCCGGTGCTCGCGGGTTTCTATCCGGACCCCAGCGTGGTGCGCGTGGGCGAGCACTATTACCTGGTCAATTCCAGCTTCGCGTATTTCCCGGGCATCCCGGTGTTCGAAAGCCGCGATCTGGTGCACTGGACGCCGATCGGTCACGTGATCGATCGCCCGTCGGAGCTGAGCTTCGACGGGCTGGGCATGTCGCGCGGCGTGTTCGCGCCGGCCATCAGTTACCACGACGGCACGTTCTACGTGGTCAACACGGCGGTGGACAACGGTGGCAATTTCATCGCGACCGCGCGCAATCCTGCCGGACCGTGGTCGGATCCGATCTGGCTGCGCGACGTGCAGGGCATCGATCCGTCGCTGTTCTTCGATGACGATGGCAAGGCCTATCTGCTCAACAACGACGCGCCGGAAGGCAAGCCGCTGTATGAGGGCCATCGCGCGATCTGGCTGCAGCAGATTGACCTCAAGCAGGGCAAGCCGATCGGTTCGCGCAAGGTGGTGCTCAACGGCGGCACGGATCTGGCGAAGAAGCCGATCTGGATCGAAGGGCCGCACCTCTACAAGCGCGACGGCTGGTATTACCTGATGTGCGCTGAGGGCGGCACCGGGCCGCAGCACTCCGAAGTGGTGCTGCGCAGCCGGTCCGTGTGGGGTCCGTTCGTGTCCTACGAGGGCAACCCGATTCTCACCCAGCGCGATCTTGCGGCCGATCGCGCCGACCCGATCGTCAACGCTGGCCACGCCGACCTGGTCGAGGCGGCGGACGGCAGCTGGTGGGCGATCTTCCTGGCCAGTCGCGCCTACGGCGGCACGCATTACAACACCGGACGCGAGACCTTCCTGCTGCCGGTGACGTGGAAGGACGGCTGGCCGACCATCCTGCCGCATGGCCAGGTGATCCCGACAGTCGCGAAGGGACCGGCATTCCTGCAGCGCGACCTGCCGCAGGAGCCCTTGAGCGGCAACTTCCATTGGCGCGACGCGTTCGACAAGACGACGCTCGATCCCGCATGGCTGTATGTGCGCGTCCCGAAGCAGGATTGGGCGGACCTGCGCTCGCATCCCGGCAAGCTGGCCATCCATCCGCTGGCTGCGGACCTGGACACGCTGGGCAATCCCTCCTTCCTGGCGCGGCGACAGCAGCACCTCGCTTTCGAAGCGAGCACCTCGCTGGTTGTGCCGGCCGAGGCGGGCGTCGAGGCCGGCATAGCGGCCTTCCAGAATGAGCACTACTGGTACGCCATGGGCGTGCAGCGCAGCGGTGGGCAACTGGTGCTGTCGCTGCGCCGCCATCGGGGCGAGGACAGCACGCTGGTGGCGAAGACCGTGCTGCCCGCGGCCACGACGCAACTGAAACTGCAGATCGCCGGGGATGGAGGCAACTACTCGTTCGCCTACGACGGCGGCGCCGGCTGGCAGTGGTTGGGTCGCGATGAGGACGGCACGGTGCTCAGCACCGATGTGGCGGGTGGCTTTATCGGCGCGGTGGTGGGGCCTTATGCACGCCAGCTCGGTAACGATTGAGAGACAGCAAGATGCGCAAGGGTTGGATGAAGACGGACACGAAATCGCGTGAGATTGGCGGGCGCCGCGCACGGTGGTCGCTGGCGGCGCTGATCATCACGGCGCTGCTCACGGCGAGCGCGTCGTCGATCGGCGCGCCGTCCGCAGGCGCCGCCAAGACGGCCAATGCCGCCACGCCGGTCTATCTCGACCTCAGCCGCAGCTTCGAGGATCGCGCTGCCGACCTCGTCGCGCGCATGACGCTCGAGGAGAAGGTCGGGCAGATGCAGAACAACGCACCGGCCATCCCGCGGCTGGGCGTGCCGGCCTACGAGTGGTGGAACGAAGCGCTGCACGGCGTAGCGCGCGCCGGCCAGGCCACGGTGTTTCCGCAGGCGATCGGCATGGCGGCGACGTTCGACACGGCGCTGATGGGCGAGGTGTCCACCGCCATCAGCGACGAGGCGCGCGCCAAGCACCAGGATTTCCTGCGCCGCGGCATGCACGGGCGCTATGAGGGCCTGACCTTCTGGTCGCCCAACGTGAACATCTTCCGCGACCCACGCTGGGGTCGTGGCCAGGAGACCTATGGCGAGGATCCGTTCCTCACCTCGCGCATGGGCGTGACCTTCGTGCAGGGCCTGCAGGGCGACGACCCGACCTACCGCAAGCTCGATGCCACCGCCAAGCACTACGCCGTGCACAGCGGGCCGGAATCGGAGCGCCACCAGTTCGACGTGCACCCGAGCGAGCGCGACCTCTACGAGACCTACCTGCCCGCCTTCCAGGCGCTGGTGCAGGAAGGCAAGGTCGATTCAGTGATGGGCGCGTACAACCGCGTCGACGGCGAGTCGGCCTCGGCCAGCCCGCGCCTGCTGCAGGAAATTCTGCGCAAGGACTGGGGCTTCCATGGTTACGTGGTGTCCGACTGCGATTCGGTGGAGGACATCTACCGCCATCACCACATCGTGCAGACCGCCGAACAGGCCGCCGCGCTGGCGGTGAAGAGCGGCGACGATCTCAATTGCGGCAAGACCTATGGGGCGCTCGCCAAGGCGGTGCAGCAGGGCTTGATCAGCGAGGCGGAAATCGACGCGGCGCTGCGCCGGCTGATGCTGGCGCGCTTCCGGCTGGGCATGTTCGATCCGCCGGAGCGCGTGCGCTGGGCGCAGATCCCGTACTCGGTGAACCAGTCGCCGCAGCACGACCAGCTGGCGCGCCGCGCCGCCGAAGAATCCATCGTGCTGCTGAAGAACGACGGCGTGCTGCCGCTGTCGCCGCAGTTGCGCCGGGTGGCGGTGATTGGTCCGACCGCTGACGATGTGACTGCACTGCTCGGCAACTATCACGGCACGCCGGCCGCGCCGGTGACGGTCCTCGAAGGCATCCGCCGCGCGCTGCCGCAGGCAGAGATCAGCTACGCCAAGGGCGCCTCGCTGGTCGAGGGTTTCGACAGCAAGGGCGAGGGCGAGCTGGTGGCGGCGAACTACCTGCGTCCCTCGGCCAACGCCAGCGAGCACGGACTCAAGGGCGAGTACTTCCGTGGCGCCGATTTCTCCACCTCGCCGGTGCTCACCCGCATCGACGACAAGATCGGCTTCAGTTGGGACCACAGCGCGCCGACTGACGATCTGGTGATGCAGGGCGAACTGCCGGTGGACCAGGCGCTGGATGCCAATCACTTCAGCGCGCGCTGGACTGGTCAGCTGCTGCCGCCGGTGTCCGGGCGCTACGAACTCAGCGCGGTGGCCAGCGGCGGCTATCGTCTGTATCTGGACGGGCATCTGCTGCTTGACGCCTGGAATCCAGATGTCACCAGGCATGAGCCGCACGCCACGGTGGAGCTGCAGGCCGGCAAGGCCGTCGACATCCGCCTCGAATACGCCAAGGGTGACCACAACCCCGACGTGCGGCTGGCCTGGCGCCTGCCGGGGGCCAAGCCGCCGTTCGAGGAGGCGATGGATGCCGCGCACAAGGCCGATGCGATCGTGTTCGTGGGTGGCCTGACCAGCGACATCGAAGGCGAGGAGATGAAGGTCAACTATCCCGGCTTCGCCGGTGGTGACCGCACCGACCTGCGCCTGCCGGCGACCCAGCAGAAGCTGCTGGAAGCGCTGCGCGCGACCGGCAAGCCGGTGGTGCTGGTGCTCACCTCCGGTTCGGCGCTGGCGGTGGACTGGGCGCAGCAGCATGTGCGGGGCATCGTGCTGGCCTGGTATCCGGGCCAGCGCGGCGGTGACGCCGTGGCCGACGTGCTGTTCGGCAAGGTCAATCCGTCCGGTCGCCTGCCGGTCACCTTCTACAAGGAGGGCCAGGCGCTGCCGGCCTTCGACGACTACCGGATGGACGGTCGCACCTACCGCTACTTCCAGGGTCAGCCGCTCTACGCGTTTGGTCATGGCCTGTCCTACACCAGCTTTGCCTATTCCAATCTCGCGCTCGACAAGGCGACCGTTGGCAAGGACGGGCGTCTGGGTGTGACGCTGAAGGTGAAGAACACCGGCCAGCGCGCGGGCGATGAAGTAGTGCAGCTGTACCTGCGCTCCGCGCACGGCGGGCCGTGGCGCCCGGTGCGCGAGCTGCACGGCTTCCAGCGCGTGAGCCTCGCGCCGGGCGAGGAGAAGCAGGTGCGCTTCGAAGTCACCCCGCGCGCCGATCTACGCTATTACGACGATAAGCAACACACTTACGCTGTCGATCCGGGCCGCTATGAAGTGCAGATCGGCGCCTCCAGCGCCGACATCCGCCTGACCCAGCCCTTCGACGTGCGCGACTGACGGAGATTGACGATGTCCCACCAGCCACCTGCCCGCGTGGTCTGTTTCGGCGAGCTGATGCTGCGCCTGTCACCACCTGGCCACGAGCTGCCGCTGCAGTCACCGTCGCTGGAGGCGCGCTATGGCGGCGCGGAGGCCAATGTCGCCGCCTCGCTCGCCATCCTGGGACACCACAGCGTGGTGGTGACCGCTTTGCCCGATCACGCCATCGGCCGCGCCGGCGCGGGCGAACTGCGTCGCCACGGCGTGGATACCAGCGGCGTGCGTTACGCCGAAGGGCGCATGGGCCTGTACTTCCTCTCGCACGGCGCCATGCAGCGGCCGTCCGAGGTGATCTACGACCGCGCCGGTTCCGTGTTCGCCACCACGCCCGCCGACGCCTACGACTGGCCGCAGCTGCTGGCCGGCGCACAGTGGCTGCACCTTTCCGGTATCAACCTGGCGTTGAACGAACACACCGCGCAGGCCGCCCTGGCCGCCGTGCGCGCGGCGCGCTCGCTGGGCGTGCAGGTGTCGTTCGACGGCAACTACCGCAGCAAGCTGTGGGGCACGCGCGCAGCGCAGGCGCCGGCGCTGCTGCGCGAGATCATGAGTCACGCCGACCTGATCTTCGGCAACGACCGCGATATCGCGCTCGCGCTCGGCCAGGCGTTTCCACAGGCGCAGGCGGAAGAGCGTTTCCGTGCCGCCGCCGCCGCCGCTTTTGAGGCCTGGCCGCAGCTTCGCCTGCTGGCCGCCACCGCGCGTAGCCATAACAGCGTGGACGACCAGGCCCTGTCAGGCCTGCTGGCCACCCGCGAGCGCGTGCTGACCACGGCCGCGCACGCCATGAGCGGCATCGTGGACCGTATCGGCGGCGGCGATGCGTTTGCCGCCGGCCTGCTGCACGGCCTGCTGCGCGGCGTCCCCCAACAGGAGGCGCTGGATTTCGCCGTGGCGGCCGGCTGTCTCAAGCATTCCGTACCCGGCGATGTAAACGTGCTGCGCGAGGCCGACATGCAGGCCTTTCTGCAGCAGGATGGATTTGAGGTGAAGCGTTGATGATGTCGAAGCAAGAAGACGCGGGCCGTTTGTCGGCGCGCACCCTGGACAGCCTGCCGTCGTCGGTGGCGCGACCTGCCTATGAGCTGGAGCGCACGCAGGTCGGCATCGTGCACATCGGCGCCGGCGCGTTCCACCGCGCCCACCAGGCGGTGTACGTGGACGACCTGCTGCCCACGCACCCGGATTGGGCGATCTGCGCGGTCTCGCTCAACAGCCACGATGTGCGCGATGCGCTGCGCCCGCAGGACGGCCTGTACACGCTGGCGCTGCTCGGCCGCGAGACGCAGTTCCGCGTGATCGGCGCGATCCGCGAACTGCTGTGCGCCCGCGACGAAGGGGCTTCGGTGTTGTCGCGCCTCGCCGAACCCGCCGTGCGGCTGGTCACGCTGACCATCACCGAGAAGGGCTATTGCCTCGCCGGCGATGACCTCGACGTGGCTCACCCTGACATCGCGCACGACCTGGCCGCGCCGGCGACGCCGCGCAGCGCCATCGGCTACCTGGTGGCCGGCCTGCGCGCGCGGCGCGACAGTGGCGTCGCGCCGTTCACCGTGCTCAGTTGCGACAACCTCGCCGACAATGGCCATCGCCTGCGCCGCGCCGTGCTGCAGTACGCCACGCGCGTCGATGCCGCGCTGGCGGCTTGGATCGAGGCGGATGTGGCGTTCCCCTGCTCGATGGTCGACAGCATCACGCCGGCGACCGATGACGCCCTGCGCGAGCGCGTGCACACCGCGTTGGGTCTGGCGGATGCCTGGCCGATCCAGCGCGAGGCCTACACGCAGTGGGTGATCGAGGACCGCTTCTGCAACGAGCGTCCACCGTTCGAGCAGGTGGGCGCCACCCTCAGCACGGACATCGCCGGTTACGATCGCTCCAAGCTGCGCCTGCTCAACGGCGCGCATTCCTCACTGGCCTATCTGGGCTCGCTGATGGAGCTGGACAGCGTCGGCGACGCGATGGGTAACCTGGTGCTCGCCGGGTTCGTCGAGGGGCTGATGCGCGAGCACATCGCGCCGGCGATCGCCTTGCCGCGCGGACTGGAACCGGGTCGCTACATCGACGCCATCCTTGATCGTTTCCGCAATCCGTCGATCCGCCATCGTCTATCGCAGATCGCGTGGGACGGCTCGCAGAAGCTGCCGGTTCGCCTGTTGTCCACCATCACCGAGTCGATGGCGCAGGGCCGCTCGATCGAGGCGCTGTGCCTGCCGATCGCCGCCTGGATGCAGTTCGTGCGTCGTCAGGCGCAGCGCGGCGTTGCGCTGGTCGATCCGATGAACGAGCTGCTGCAGGCCGTGGGGCAGGGCTGCAATGGCGATCCGCTTCATGACGTGCCGGCCTTCCTGGCGCTGGGCCAGGTATTCGGCGCGCTGGCCGACTCGCCCGCCTTCGCCACGGCGCTGACACGCGCCTACGACGTGCTGGGCGATGGCTCGCCGTCGATGGTGTCACTTGCCGTTGCCGCCTACGCCGACGTGCCGGCGGCGCCGTGACGCCGGCCCGCCTCCACGCACTCGCAGAATGGAATCCTCACGCATGAACAGATTGATGACCCGATGGCTTACGGCGCTGGCTTCGCTGGCCATGCTGGCGACCACCGCGCAGGCGGCCGAGCTGCCACGCGTCCGGCTTGAAGGCGGCGCCAGCCAGCTGATCGTCGATGGCAAGCCGTTCCTCATCCTGGGTGGCGAGCTGGGCAACTCCTCGGCGGGCGCCGAGGCCCAGGCCGATACGGTGCTGCCGCACCTTGCCAGCCTGCACGTGAACACGGCGCTGGTGCCGGTGGCGTGGGACCAGCTGGAACCGCAGGAGGGCAGCTATGACTTCCGCGTGCTCGATCACTGGGTCGAGGTCGCGCGCCGCCAGAACATGCGCCTTGTGCTGCTGTGGTTTGGCAGCTGGAAGAATGGCTTTTCCGAGTACGCGCCGGGCTGGGTGAAGGCTGACGGCGCGCGCTTCCCGCGTGCGCGCGCGGTCGACGGCACGCCGCTGGAAATCCTTTCGACCTTCGGCGAGGAAACCCTCAAGCTCGATCGTCGCGCGTTCGCTGCACTGATGGCGCACCTGCGCCAGACCGACAAGCAGCAGACCGTGCTGATGGTGCAGGTGGAAAACGAGGTGGGCCTGGTCGGCGACGGGCGCGATCGTTCGGCTGAGGCCGACCGTGCCTTCAACAGCGCCGTGCCCGCCTCGCTGGTGCAGGCGCTGCAGTCCAAGCGCGGCGAACTCACGCCGGAACTGGCCGCGCACTTCAACCCGCAGGGCCGCAACTGGAAGGAAGTGTTCGGCGACGCCGCCGACGAAGTGTTCATGACCTGGCGCTATGCCAGCTACATCGACAGCGTGGCGCAGGCCGGCAAGGAGCAGTACGCGCTGCCCATGTACCTCAACGTGCAGTTGCCGGCGCCGCTGGAGCGTGCGGGCGAGTACCCGAGTGGCGGGCCGCATCCGTACTACCAGCAGGTCTATCGTGCGGTCGCCTCGCACATCGACTTCTACGCACCGGACATCTACTGGCCGGAGTTCGAGTACTGGGTGCAGCGTTACCAGGCGCTGGGGAATCCAGTGTTCATCCCGGAGGCGAGACTGCAGGTGGCGCCGTACAATGCGCTGTACGCCTACGGCCAGGCGCGCGGCTTCGGCTTCAGCCCGTTCGATATCGACAGCCTGCCCGCCCCGGGCAAGGACGGCGGGCAGGATCCGCTGATGATGCAGGTCTACGGCGCACTCAAGCAGCTCGGTGACATGCTGCCCGCCGCGCAGGCCGACAACCGCACGCGCGGCATGGTGCTGCATGCGAAGAGTCCGCGCGCAACCCAGACGGTCTCGCTCGGCGGCTATCTGTTCTCGGGGACGCTGGCGCGTTCGTGGCCGGAAAAGACCCTGCTCACGGACGACGGCGCGATGCTGGTGCTGGAGTCCGCCCCGGACGAGTTCTTCGTCGTGGGCAGCGGGCTGCATGTGAATGTGCGCCGCGATCCCGACACCGACGCCCGCGTGGCGGGCATCAGCAGCATCGAGGAAGTGACGCGCTCGGGCGCGGGCTGGACGGTGCTGCAGCGACTCAACGGCGACCAGAGCAACCAGGGCCGTCAGCTGATGATGGATCCGCGCCAGATACGTATCTACCGCGTGCGCCTGCACGCCTTCGCGCGCTGATCGCACACGGGTCGCGGGCAAGGTGTCGATGACACCTTGCCCGCTCCGCCTGATTACAGGCGATAAGCCTTCTTGGGCAGGCGATAGGCCAGCTCCACCGCGAGTTCGGCCGCCTCGTCCTCCTCCATGCGGTGCTCAGACACCAGCTTGGCCAGCACCGCGCAGTCGATGCGACGGGCCACGTCGTGGCGCGCCGGGATCGACAGGAACGCACGCGTGTCGTCGTTGAAGCCGACGGTGTTGTAGAAGCCGCCGCTGGCGAGGGTCTGCTCGCGGAAGCGCCACATGCCCTCCGGCGCGTCGTGGAACCACCACGCCGGTCCCAGCAGGAGCGACGGGTAATGGCCCGCGAGCGGCGCGAGTTCGCGGCTGTAGGTGCTCTCGTCCAGCGTGAACAGGATCAGCTGGAAGCCCGGCTCGTTGCCGAAGCGGTCGAGCAGCGGCTTGAGCGCGTGCACGTACTCGGTGCGCAGCGGGATGTCCGCGCCCTTGTCGCGACCGAAATGCTCGAACAGGCCGAGGTTGTGGTTGCGGAAGCAGCCCGGGTGGAGCTGCATCACCAGGCCGTCGTCGAGGCTCATGGCGGCCATCTCGGTCAGCACCTGGGCGCGGAACAGTTCGGCCTGAGCGGCAGTGGCCTCGCCACGCACCACCGTGTCGAACAGGCGACGCGCCTCGGCGGGGGAGAGGTTCGCCGTGGCCGCGGTCGGGTGACCGTGGTCGGTGGAGGTGGCGCCGGCCGCAGCGAAGAAAGCGCGGCGCTGGCGGTGCGCACGCAGATAGCCGTCCCAGTTGTACACGTCCTCGCCGGTGAGCTCGCCGAACTGACGCAGCGCGTCGGGGAACTGCTCGTGCTCCGGATCGACCACCGCGTCGGGGCGATAGGCGGTGATCACGCGGCCGCCCCAGCCGCTTTCACGGATGGCTGCGTGATGCTCCAGCGGATCGAGCGGCGACTCGGTGGTGGCGATCAGCTCGATGTTGAAGCGCTCGAACAGTGCGCGCGGACGGAAGTCCGGCGTCTGCAGCGCGGCGTTGATGTGGTCGAAGTACTGGTCCGCCGTGCTGGCGTCCAGGCGCACGCGCAGGCCGAACACGTCGTGGAACACGTGGTTGAGCCACATCGACGAGGGCGTGCCGCGGAACAGGTGGAAATGGCTGGCGAACACACGCCACGCCTCGCGTGGATCGACATCGGCGCGCGAGCCGTCGCGTCGCGGGATGCCCAGCGCGTCTAGCGGGATGCCCTGGCTGTAGAGCATGCGGAACACGTAGTGGTCCGGCACCAGCAACAGCTCGGTGGCGTTGGCGAAAGGCGCGTTGCCGGCGAACCAGGACGGATCGGTATGGCCGTGCGGGCTGATGATCGGCAGTCCAGACACCTGCGCGTACAGGCGGCGCGCGATGGCCCGTTGGGTGGGCTCGGCGGCAAACAGACGGTCTTCGTGCAGCGTCAGCGGGTGGGGTGCGGAGTTCATGGCGAGGGGGTGTCGGTCGGAAGTGTGGACAGGGAAAGGTCGGGAAGTCGTTGCAGCCAGGGCGTCATCGCGGCGCCTGCGCCGGGGCGTCGGCGGGGTGCGCAGCGGTCGATTCGACGTACTGGCGCAGCCAGGTCAGGGCGGGGCGTTCGCTGCCATCCTCGCGCACGAGGTAGGCGCCGTGCTTGTCACGCCACAGGCCGCGCCGGAATCCCCACAGCGTGACGCCCTTGACGTCGGGATGCTCCCAGAACACCGGGAACACGCGCTGGAAATCCTGCAGCTGCGCTTCGTCGGTGGGGCCGTCGATATCCAGCTCGGTGACGTAGATCGGCAGGCCGGTGGCCGCCAGCCGGTCGAGGTTGGCGCGGTGCACCTCCATCGGCACCTTGGCCGTGGTCTCGAACGCGTGCTCCTGCAGGCCGATGCCGTCGATCAGATGCTCACGCTGCAGCAGTTGGATGATCTGCAGGTAGCGCTGCGTGGCCTTGTCGCTGCCGGTGATGCTGTAGTCGTTGATCAGCAGCTTGGCATGCGGGAAGTGCTGGCGCGCCAGTCGAAACGCCGTGATCACCCAATCCCAGCCGCTGTCACCGTGACCGCCGAGTGCATCCATGTAGCCGCCGCTGTCCCTGGACCAGCCCTTGGGCGGATGGTGCAGCGGCTCGTTGACGACTTCGACGAAATCCAGATCCGGGTAACGCTCGGCGACCGCCGCGAAGTGCGCCTCGATGGCGCGACGCTGTTCGTCGGGCGGCAGCCGCTTCATCCACGTCGGCTGCTGCTGGCCCCACACCAGGACGTGCATGTGGAACGGGAAGCCGTGCGACTTGGCGAAGTGATAGGCCTCGTCCAGCTTGGCCCAGTCCATCTGCCCCTGCACAGGCTCCATGTTGGCCCACTTGCCGGCGTTCTCGGGCGAGACCTTGTTCCAGTAGTCGGCGAACCCTTCGGCCTGATGCAGGCTGTACGCGCTGCCGAGGAACTTCGCCTGCCCGTCGGCGAGCGGCGCGGCGTGCGCCGTCCATGCCGCGGCGAGCAGCAACATGCCCAGCCATGCGTGCCTTGCGATGTTCATGCGGTTGTTTCTCCGGACGTGTGGTCGCCAGTCGAGGGTTGATCATCCAGTGCGGCCGGCTCCAGCCTGGGCACGAGCAGCTGCACCACCAGCAGGGCGAACAGGTAGGCGCCGCCGGCCAGCAGGAACACCGGCACATAGCTGCCGGTGGCCTGCAGCAGCAGGCCGATCACCGTGGAAATCAGCATGCCGCCGACCGCGCCGGCAAAACCGCCCATGCCCACCACCGAGGCCACCGCGCGGCGCGGAAACAGGTCCGAGGTGAGCGTATAGACATTGGCCGACCAGCCCTGGTGCCCGGCCGTGGCCAGGCCCACCAGCGCCACGGCGAGCCACAGGTTGCCGGCCTTGGCGGCGAACATCACCGGCAGCACCAGTAGCGCGCACAACAACATGGCGCCCTTGCGCGCGCGATTGACGCTGAGGCCACGGCGGATCAGCCAGCCGGCCAGCCAGCCGCCGGCGATGCTGCCGGCATCGGCGAGCAGGAAGATGATGATCAGCGGCGCGCCGAGCTGCACCAGGCCGAGGCCGTACTTGGCATGCAGGAATTTGGGCAGCCAGAACAGGAAGAACCACCAGATCGGATCGGTGAAGAACTTGGCCGCGGCGAACGCCCAGGTCTGGCGATGGCGCAGCAGCTGCAGCCAGGGCACTCGCGCCGCCGCCGTCGCCGGTTCCGCGCCGATATAGGCCCGCTCGGCCGCCGACAGCCGGGGTTGCTGGTCGGGCGTGCGGTAGGTGATCAGCCAGGCCGTCAGCCAGGTGGCGCTGAGCAGGCCGGTGCAAAGGAACGCGGCCTGCCAGCCGAAGGTCGCCGCCACCACCGGCACCAGCAAAGGCGCGACGATGGCGCCGATGTTGGATCCCGAATTGAAGATGCCGGCGGCCAGCGCGCGCTCGCGTTGCGGAAACCATTCGGCGACGGCCTTGATCGCTGCCGGGAAATTGCCCGACTCGCCCAGCCCCAGCGCAAAGCGCGCGACGGCGAAGCTCACCACGCCGGTGGCCAGCGCATGGCCCATCGCCGCCAGGCTCCAGATGCCGATCGCCAGCGCATAGCCGATGCGGGTGCCGAAGCGATCAATCACCGCCCCCGCGCACAGCAGGCCGATCGCATAGGCGGCCTGGAACGCGGTGACGATGGTGCTGTACTGCACCTCGCTCCAGCCCATCTTGTCCTGCAGGAACGGCGCGAGCACGCCCAGCACCTGGCGGTCGATATAGCTGATGGTGGTGGCGGCCAGCAGCATGGCGCAGACGCGCCAGCGGAATCGGCCGATGCCGGCCCCGAACTTTGACGCGGGTGCAGCATGATCCCCGTCCTGACCCGACCCTGGCGCCACGTTGCGCATGTCCCCGGCTGCCGCCATGGCGTCCCCCACCTGTACTGAATTCGAAAGTGATAGCGCTACCATTATTGCCACTGTTTTCCGTGGATGTCATTTGCATCCGCAGCAGTCCGGACAGGGCTGGGAAAAACGGTCCATGTAGCCGAATTTTCGGTTGTTTTTGATCGCAAGAAATGTTTGCTGCCATGCAGCGTGCGGGGCGCAAGTGTTAGCGCTACCTTTTCGAGCACGCCGCGACGCTGTGCCGTCGGGTGCGAAGTACAAACCACCAATAAGACGAATCGCGGGCGCCATTGCGGCGCTCGGGGGACGATTGGTCACCAGAAATCGTGAGGGGAGTATGGTGCAGCAAGCTCGAATCAAGAAAACCGTGTTGGCGCATGCCTTGAGTCTCGTCCTGCTTGGCGCCGTGGGCGTCGCGCACGCGGAAGACCAGCCGTCGACGCCGGCCGCAGCGCAGGATCAGACCCAGCCGCAGACGAACAACGGCCAGCAGGCCAATGGCCAGGCCGCCAGCGGTCCGTCGTCGGCATCGACCAAGACGCTGGGCACGGTCAACGTGTCTGGCAGCTACCGCTCCAGTATCCAGTTCCAGACCGACGCCAAGCGTGACGCGACCAACGTCACCGACTCGGTGTTCGCCGAAGACATCGGCAAGTTCCCCGACCTCAACATCGCCGAGTCGCTCACCCGCGTGCCGGGCGTGCAGCTGACGCGCGACGTGACGGGCGAAGGCGTGAACGTGCAGATCCGCGGCCTGGGCACTGACTTCACCAAGATCCTGATCAACGGCTCCCAGCTTGCCGTGGCCTCGGCCGGCGGCCTGAACGCGCAGAACCAGAACCGCGAGGTCGACCTCGACCTGCTGCCGACCGAGTTCTTCACCCAGTTGACGGTCAACAAGACGCCGACCCCGGGCATGACCGAAGGCGGCATCGCCGGCGTGGTCGACATGCGCACCACCCGCCCGTTCGACAACCCGGGCACGCACCTGACCTATTCGGCTCAGGCCAGCTACAACTCGATCGGCAGCGACGTGCGTCCGCGCGGCGCGGTGATCGGCAGCTACACCAGCGCTGACAACACCTGGGGCGCCCTGGTCGGCCTGCAGGCGTCGAAGAACGACTATGACGTCAACGGCTACGAGACGGTTGGTTTCACCACGCCGCAGCTGAGCGCCGCCCAGTGCGGCAACGCCACCGGCCATTGCAGCCCGAGCGGCAGCAGCTGGGTCATTCCGAGCACGGTGCCGGCAGGCGCTGGCCTCGGCCTGGTGCCTGGCACGACCCTCAACAACGCAGGGCTGCTGGCGCTGAACCCGGGCCTGAACACGTCGCAGCTTGCCAATGCGCTGATCCCGCGCCTTGGTCGCGATGCCTTCACGAACGGCACCAACGACCACCAGTCCGCCATGGCCTCGTTCGAGTGGCGTCCGGCTGACTGGGCGCATTTCTACCTGGATACGCTGTACTCGCAGAAGGAGCGCAACTTCCTGCGCACCGACATGGACCTGGTCGGCCGTAACGGCCAGATGATCCCGGTGAACATGCAGGTCGACCAGAACAACGTGGTGACCCAGGCGAACTTTGCCAACGCGCAGTACTTCCTGGAACAGCGCCCGTACGACCAGCACACCAAGTTCTACAACATCAATCCGGGTGGCACGCTGCTGTTCGGCGACGACATGAAGCTGGACTTCCAGGGCTATAGCCAGCGCAGCTGGTATCGCCAGGAAGCGCCGTCGATCCTGCTCATGTCGCCCACGACCACGGTGTCGTTCAACAACACCGGTGGCAACTTCCCGACCATCACCCCGGGGATCAATCTCAACGATCCGACGCTGCCCTGGAGCTACTACCGCGTCAACATCCAGAACGATGCGCGCGTAACCAACAACCAGGGCACGCGCTGGGACTTCCAGTACGGCGACGACAGCAACAACCTCCGCGCCGGCGTCGCCTACGACGACATCGCGCGCGAGATCCGCGCTTACGACAACAGCACCGCCTGGGGTAACGAGGTGAAGTCTGTTGTCGGCAGCAACTGGGGCCAGTTCGTCACTGCCGGTCCGAACGGCTTCATCAACGTCAATTCGTCTGCGTTGATGGCGGCCACCAACTACGCCTACCTCAATGCCACTGCACCGCTCGCCTACTCGGCGTCGAGCGGCGCCAACGCCGGCAACATCGAGGAAAGCACCTGGGGCATGTACCTGGAAGGCAACGGCAAGTGGGATATCAACGGCCATGACCTGCGCGTCAATGGCGGTATCCGTCACGCCTACACCGACCAGACCATCGCCGGTCCGTCCAATCTCGGCGGCCAGCTGACCTACGTCACGCTGAAGAACAACTACGGCTACTACCTGCCGTCGCTGAACGTGGCCTACAACGCCACCGACAGCGTGATCCTGCGCCTGGCGGCGTCGCGCTCGATGACCCGTCCGGACCCGAGCGCCATGTTGCCGAACACCAACTTCAGCGACCCGTCGGCGAACGTGGCCTCCGAGGGCAACCCGAAGCTGAAGCCGTACATTTCCAACAACCTGGATATCGGCGGCGAGTGGTACACCGGCGCCGAGGGCTATGTCGCGCTCGACCTGTTCGGCAAGCGCATCAACGGCTTCACCGTCCAGGGCACGAACGTCGTTCCGTTCTCGCAGATGGGTATTCCGTTCTCCAGCCTGACGGATACGCAGCAGGCGGCGATCAACCTGCGTGGCGGCCCGAGCGCGGCGCAGGTCGTGGTGAGCCAGCAGGTGAACGCGGATGGCCTGCTGCAGATCAAGGGCGCGGAAGCGAACTGGGTGCAGCCGCTCGACTTCATCGTGAAGGGCCTGGGCATCCAGAGCAACTACACGGTGGTGTCCCAGAAGAGCATCGGCAACGGCGTGCCTGCGCAGGCGATCGGCATCTCGCCGCACACCTACAACGTCACCGCCTACTGGGAAAACTACGGCGCCATGGTTCGCCTGGCCTACACCTGGAACTCCCAGCAGATCAGCTCCACGGCTAACCAGAACGGCCTGCCGTTTGCGCAGATCAAGACGGACGCCCGTGGCCAGCTCGACCTGTCGGCCAGCTACCAGTTTGCGAACGTCACGTCCAAGCCGAGCCTCACGCTGAACGTCATCAACCTGACCAAGGCAGGCCTGCGCCAGACGATGACCTACGACAACGCGGCGTACACGTACTACAACCCGGGCTACACCATCATGCTCGGCGTGCGCGGCAGCTTCTAAGCAGTTACTTCGCCCGCGAAGCAGTGACGGCCCGTCCGGCTACCCCGAGCCGGACGGGCCGCTCCCTGTCATGATGGATGTTGGAAGGCAGGAGCCCCGGTTTCTCAGCTTTACACAGGCACACCAGCGCGCATGAACAGCAGCACCCCGCAACAGCTTTCGGTGGTGGAAAAGATCGGCTACAGCCTGGGAGACCTGGCCGCCAACCTGATCTTCCAGACCCTGGTGACCTTTCTCGCCTTTTTCTATACCGACGTCTTCCGCATTCCGGCGGGGACGGCGGCAACGCTCATTTTTGTGGTCGGCATTCTCGGCGCCTTCGTGTTCACTCCGGTGATGGGGCTGGTGGCCGACCGCACGCATACCCGCTGGGGCAAGTTCCGCCCGTGGGTGCTGTGGACCGCCATCCCGTTCGGCGGACTGTCGCTGCTGGCCTTCAGCACGCCCAACCTGGGCGAGCAGGGCAAGGTGACCTACGCCATGGCCACCTATGCGCTGCTGGTGATGGTCTACGTCGCCAACAATCTTCCCTATTCGGCGCTGAGCGGTGTGCTCACCGGCAGCATGGCCGAGCGCAACAGCCTGTCCTCCTACCGCTTCGTGGCGGTGATGGTGGCGCAGTTCATCATCCAGGTGCTGCTGCTGCCGCTGGTGCTGATCCTGGGCAATGGCGACAAGGCCCTCGGCTTCCACAACACCATGACGATATTCGCCATCGTCGGCACGGTGTTCTTCCTGATCACCTTCTTCACCACGCGTGAGCGCATCGTGCCGTCGCAGGAGCAAGCCTCCAGCGTGCGCGACGACCTGGTCGACCTGATGAACAACCGCCCGTGGCAGATCATGCTGGCGGTGACCATCCTGCTGTTCGTCAACCTCGCGTTGAAGGGCGGCATGTACATCTATTACTTCAAGTACTACCTCGATGAGGCGCAGCTGTCGGCGTTCCTCGACCGGGTGGGCTTCAACGGTTTCATCGCGGGGCTCAACGCGCTGCTCACCCATGTGGGGCTGACCGAATTTCGCTGGCCCAAGGATGCGCCCACCTCGGCCTTCAGCCTGTTCAACGCGATGGGCATCATCTTCATGATCGTCGGCATCGGCTTTTCCAAGCGATTGGCCGATCGCTTCGGCAAGCGCGACGTGTTCGGTGGGGCGCTGCTGGCCTCGACGCTGTTCCTGCTGGCGTTCTACGTGTACTCGCCGGCGGCGATCGGCCTGGTGGTGGGCTCCTACATCCTGCACGGCTTCTTCTACGGCATCACCATTCCGCTGCTGTGGGCCATGATCGCCGACGTGGCGGACTACTCGGAGTGGAAGAATCGTCGCCGCGCCACCGCCATCATCTTCTCGGCCATGCTGTGCGGCCTGAAGGTGGGCCTGAGCGTGGGTGGCGCCCTGGTGGCCGGCATCCTCGCCCATTACGGCTACGTCGCCGAAGCCGCTTCGCAGTCGGCCGGCGTGGTCAACGGCATCCGCCTCACCGTCAGCCTGTTCTGTTCCCTGCCCTTCCTGGTCGCGGTCGGGCTGCTCTTCTTCTACAAGATCAACAAGCCCATGGAGCTGCGCATCGAGCACGAGCTCAGCCAGCGGCGGCTTGCGGTCGGCGGGGCCGCCTGAGGCGGCTGCGCATCTTTACCGGGTATTACCATGTCGGACGAATCTGCTTCCCAAGACCTGTCGGCGCTGGCCGCGCGCGCCATTTCCGCGCCGCTGGTGACGCACATCTACACCGCCGATCCTTCGGCGCACGTGTTCGATGGCAAGATCTACATCTACCCCTCGCATGACATCGAGGGCGGCGTGCCGTTCAACGACAACGGCGACCATTTCTGCATGGAGGACTACCACGTCTTCCGCATGGAGTCGCCCGAGAGCGAAGCCGTCGACTGCGGCGTCGCGCTGCACGTGAAGGACGTGCCCTGGGCCGAGCGCCAGATGTGGGCGCCCGATGCGGCGCAGAAGGATGGTCGCTACTACCTGTACTTCCCTGCGAAGCGCAGCAACGGCCTGTTCCAGATTGGCGTGGCCGTGTCCGACCGTCCCGAAGGGCCGTTCGCGCCGGAACCGGAGGCCATCGTCGGCAGCTACTCGATCGATCCGGCCGTGTTCGCGGATGACGACGGCGCGCACTACATGTATTTCGGCGGCATCTGGGGCGGACAACTGCAGAAGTACCGCGACAACGCCTTCCACGAGTCCAACGAGGAACCGACGCCTGAAGAGCCGGCCCTGGGGCCGCGTGTGGCGAGGCTCAGCGAGGACATGAAGCAGTTCGCCGAGTGGTCGCACGAGATCGTGATACTCGACGAGGCCGGGCAGCCGCTGCGCGCGGGCGACCACGACCGGCGCTATTTCGAAGGCCCGTGGATGCATAAGCATCAGGGCAAGTACTACCTGTCCTACTCCACCGGCGATACGCACCTGCTGTGCTACGCCACTTCGGACCATCCGTACGGCCCGTTCACGTACCAGGGCAGGATCCTGACCCCGGTGGTCGGCTGGACCACGCACCATTCGATCGTTGCGGTCGGCGATCAGTGGTATTTGTTCTATCACGACTCGATCCTGTCCGGCGGCGTGACCCACCTGCGCTCGATCAAGATGGCCAAGCTCGAGTACGACGCGGAAGGCCGCATCCTCTGCCAGGACCCCTATGGCGCCTGACGCCACCGGGCCGACGCCGCCGAGCGACGAGGCGATGGCGCCCATGGCGCCGGGTCCGTTGCTGCGCATCGGCCAGGGTGAGCTCGAAGTGGCGGTCGCGCCGGCCGCCGGTGGCCGCGTGGCGCAGATCCGTTGCGAGGGACTGGACTGGCTGGTCGGCCACAGCCCCGACGCGCCGATGATCGGCTGGGGCAGTTACCCGATGGTGCCGTGGGCCGGACGCATCCGTCACGGTCGCTTTGGCTTTGGCGGCCAGCATCACGGCTTGCCGATCAACCTGGGCGCGCACGCCATCCACGGCGTGGGCTTCGCCTTGCCCTGGCAAGTCGAGGTGCACGGGGCGAGCGAGCTGGTGCTCTCACTGGCTCTGCCGCAGGACGAGCGCTGGCCGTTTGGCGGCACGGCCCGTCAGCGCTTTCTGGTCTGCGAGCGCCGGCTGCGGATGGAGTTGACCGTCACGGCGGGAGCACGTGGCATGCCGGCCACGGTCGGCTGGCATCCATGGTTCATCAAGCCGGAGCGCCTCGAATTTGCGCCCACGGGCTGCTACCCGCGCGACGAAGAGGGCATGGCCTGCCTGCCGGTCGTCGAGCCACCGCCGGGGCCGTGGGACGACTGCTTCATCAATCGCCGGCCCGTGGTGTTGCACCGCGCCGGGCAGCGCCTGCAGTTGAGCTCCGACTGCGACCACTGGGTGGTCTACGACCAGCCGGACCACGCCACCTGCGTGGAGCCGCAGAGCGGCCCGCCCGACGGCTTCAACCTGGGATTGGCCCAGGTCCTCGCCCCCGGCGAGTCGTTCACCGCCTGGTACCTGCTGGAGTGGCTCTGAGTCCGTCCCGCGGAGCGGGACGAGACATCGACATTGCCCCGTGCACCCGGCGTTGGCGGAACGTCGACACGCCAAGCCTGAAGCTCTAACGGTTTCCCGCACCGGCGGATCCGCCGGGACCGGGCGGGCACTCCTCTACAGCGTGGAGGCACATCGTGATGGCGAAGCACAAGAAGGCTGCAGAAGTGGCCGAGACCGAAGGCGAGCCCGAGGTCGGCGGCAAGCTGAAGAACAAGCTCTACCTCGAGGAGCTCGCCAAGCTGCATGCCGAGCTGGTGAAGCTCCAGCTGTGGGTGCAGCACACCGGCGCCAAGATCTGCGTCGTGTTTGAAGGCCGTGACGGGGCGGGCAAGGGCGGCACCATCAAGGCCATCACCGAGCGTGTCAGTCCGCGCGTGTTCCGTGTAGTGGCGCTGCCGTCGCCGACCGATCGCGAAAAAAGCCAGATGTACATCCAGCGCTACCTGCCGCACCTGCCGGCGGCGGGCGAAATCGTGATCTTCGACCGCAGCTGGTACAACCGCGCGGGCGTCGAGCGCGTGATGGGCTTCTGCACCGATGAGCAGGTCGAAAGCTTCCTGCGCGTGGCGCCGCTGGTGGAGCGCGCCATGGAGTCCTCAGGGATCATCCTGCTCAAGTATTGGCTGGAGGTCAGCGAGGATGAGCAGACTCGCCGACTCAAGGGACGCATCCACGATGGGCGCAAGGTGTGGAAGCTGTCGCCGATGGACTTGAAGTCCTACAGCCGCTGGTACGACTACTCGCGTGCGCGCGACGACATGTTCCGCGCCACCGACACGCAGTTCGCACCGTGGCTCGTGGTCAACTCCAACGACAAGCGGCGCGCGCGCCTCAACATCATCGCCGACCTGCTCAACCGGATCCCCTACGAAGAGGTGGACCGTCCCAAGGTCACCCTGCCCAAGCGACAGAAGCGGGGCGACTACAAAGAGCCGGATTACCCGTTCCGATACATCGCGGAGAAATTCTGATCCGGTGGAGCGGGATGGCCGGCGAACAACTGCTGACGGGAGTGACGATCATGGGCCGTCTATTGCTGGGCAACATTGCACCGGACACGTCGGATGAGGAGCTCAAGGAGTTCCTCCACAAGTACGGATTTCCTCCGGTCGACGACATCGAGCAGGTGCCCGGCGATGGTTCGCGACCGGCGGTGCTGCTGACCTTCGGGAGCTGCCGCGGCGATGCCCTGGAGCTGCTCAGGGAGCGCGTCCACCAGATGTACTGGAAGGGCCGCCAGCTCAACGTGATCATCCTCAGCGACCAGATTCCCTGACGCAGGTCCGCTGTATGCGCGAGGTGGGTTCGTGCCCTGCCTTCGGCGCGATGTCCGGACCCGGCGGTAGAATGTCCGCATGCATATCTTCAAAGTTTTCCACATCGAGGCGGCGCATCGCCTGCCCAACGTGCCGCCCGGCCACAAGTGCGCGCGCCTGCACGGCCACTCCTTCCGCGTCGAAATCCACGTCGCGGGCGAGCCCGATCCGCAGCTTGGCTGGGTGATGGATTTCGCCGATCTGAAGGCGGCCTTCGCGCCGCTGTTCGATCAGCTCGACCATCACTACCTCAACGACATCGAGGGGCTGGAGAACCCGACCAGCGAAGTGCTGGCGCGCTGGATTTTCACCCGCCTGCAGCCGGCGCTGCCCGGCCTGGACAAGGTGATGGTCAACGAGACCTGCACCTCCGGGGCAACTTGTAGCCGTGACAGTTTTTGATGCGTCGCGCAATTTCGTCGGTCTGACGTAATGCGGTGTCTTTCTTGAACTTTTTATGACACGTGATTCTGTTCAGGAAAAATATATTGCACTGCACAAAATGGCTTGGTAGAGTGCATACCACTACCCCTACTCCCGTCGAGGGACCAAGTCATGACGCAGCAACTGAATACCCAGGTTTTCGCCTACGCCAAGCAGCTGGCCGACAGCGCATTCAAGGCCCAGTCGGTGGCGCTGAAGGGTCTGGAGAAGATCGCCGAGCTGCAGATCAAGGCTCTGGAAAAGCAGTCCGAGGCCGCGGCCGAGTTCATCAGCGGGGCGCTGGAAACGCGTGACATTGATGGCCTGCGCGCCCTTTGGGAGAAGGCTTCGAGCGCCAGCCGCGAGAACGCCGAGCGTGCCGTCGCCGTGACCCAGGAAATCATCGCCGTGACCCAGAAGACCGCCGAGTCGCTGGGCGCGCTGGTGCAGGAACAGCAGCAGGCCGCCAACGACGTCGTGGCCGCCCCGGTGGCCGCGGTGAAGAAGGCCGCTGGCGCCAAGTAAGACCGCTTTACCGACGCAGCACTTCTTCCCCCTACGTTGCGTCCAGGGCCGGATTTCAGTCCGGCCCTTTTTCTTTGCGTGAAATCCTTCGCATGAAATTGTGAAGGCTTCGAGGGCCGGACAAGTTGTCGCAGCAGCTGCGGCTTGTGACGGTAAATGCCTCGCTGATATACTTTTTCAGATTGGACCGTGGCCCGTAGCTGGTTCGGTGCCGCCTTCGAGCGTAACCGCGCGGGGACACCACGTGCTCAACAGTCTTGCTTCCGGTCGTCGCCTGGCGCTGCGCATTATCTTGCTGCAGCTCGCCGTGGCGGCGACGGTGGGACTCACCTTCCTGACGCAGGGGCTCCGCCATGCAATGGCGGCCGCTGCGGGCGCCACGATCGTGGCGCTGGGTACCGCGCTTCTGGCGTGGCGTACCTTCGCCGGGTTGGGTGGGGGCGGCATGACGATGTGGCGCGTGATGTCAGGCGTGGTCCTCAAATGGATCGTGATCTTCGGAGGGCTGATCATGATCCTTGGTCAATGGAAACTACCGCCACTAGCTGCCATCACGGGGCTGGTGGCTGCTTACGCAATAAATCTGATGGCGTTCAGATTCAAGGGCTAACACATGGCAAGCGAGCCGCAGGGCGGACTAACCGAATACATCCAGCATCACCTTCACCACAACACGGTGAGCTTGGGTGACAGCCCGTTCATGCAGATCCATCTCGACTCGCTCGTGGTGGCCTTCCTGCTGGGCGCGCTGTTCTGCCTGTGGTTCTGGCTGAAGGCCCGCAAGGCCACGTCGGGCGTGCCGTCCAAGGGACAGGCCTTCGTCGAGATCATTGTCGAGTTCGTCGACACCCAGGTGAAGGACACCTTCCACGGCGACCGTCGCACGCTGACCCCGCTGGCCCTGTCCATCTTCATGTGGGTGACCTTCCTCAACGCGATGGACCTGCTGCCCCTGGACGCCCCGAGCTGGACCGTCAAGGAAATGGCCGGCATCGAGGCCATGCACCATACCTTCTTCCGCTGGGTGCCGACCGCCGACATCAACACCACCGTGGGCCTGGCCCTGGCCGTGTTCTTCATCGTGCTGGGCCATGGCATGCAGGCCAAGGGCGCGCTGGGCTTCGGCAAGGAGCTGATGACCTCTCCGTTCCACGCCCACAACCCGGTGGTGGTGGCGATCCTGGTGCCGTTCAATTTCCTGCTCAATGTCGTCGAATACCTGTCTAAGCCAGTGTCGCTCGCCATGCGACTGTTCGGCAACATGTACGGCGGCGAGCTGGTGTTCATGCTGATCGCGGGCCTGTTCGCGGGCTGGATCAGCTTCCTGCCGGGCGTGATCTTCAACACGGCGTGGGCCATCTTCCACATCCTGATCATCCTGCTTCAGGCGTTCATCTTCATGATGCTGACGATCGTGTACATCGCCACGGCGCGTGAGCATCACTGACGTTTCTGTTCCATCCGGTTTCGCTTTAATCCGTTTCGCTCTTACCACTCTTTAGAAAGATTCACAGGAGATTTCCATGAACCTCGTCGAACTCGTCGCTCACGTCCAGGGCCTCACCGCCATCGCCATCGGCGTCATCATCGGCCTCGGCGCTCTGGGCGCTTGCTTGGGTATCGCCATCATGGGTTCCAAGTTCCTCGAGTCCGCCGCCCGTCAGCCGGAGCTGGTCCCGCTGCTGCAGGGCCGCATGTTCCTGCTCGCCGGCCTGATCGACGCTGCGTTCATTATCGGCCTGGCCGTGGCCCTGCTGTTCGCGTTCTCGAACCCGCTGATCGCCGCGCTGAAGACCGCCGTCGGCGGCTAATTGGCGGAAATGAGTCGCCGCAGCGTGAATGCGCTGCGGCGATTGGCGGTTTAACGCGTTACCGGAGTTAATTGGAAAGCTCATGGATATCAATCTGACTTTCCTGGGCCAGATGGTTTCTTTCGCCATCCTGGTCTGGTTCACCACCAAGTTCATCTGGCCGCCGCTCAATCATGCGATCGAAGAGCGTCAGAAGAAGGTTGCCGAAGGCCTCGCCGCCGCCGAAAAGGCACGCGCCGAGCTGAAGGACGCCGACGCCAAGGCTGCCGTCGAGATCAAGCAGGCCCGCCAGCAGGCCTCCGAGATCATCGAGCGCGCCCAGGGCCAGGCCAACCAGATCGTGGACAAGGCTCGTGACGAGGCGATCGCCGAGGCCAACCGCCTCAAGGCCGCCGCCGCCGACGAGATCGCCAGCATGCAGCAGCGTGCGCGCGAAGAACTGCGTAGCTGGGTCGGCCGTCTGGCTGTCCAGGGCGCGGAAAAGATCGTGCAGCGCGAGATCGACCCGTCGGCCCACAAGGCCATGCTCGACCAGCTCGTGGCCGAGATCTAAGTCATGGCCCAGGCAATCACCCTCGCCCGCCCCTATGCACGTGCAGCCTTCGAGCTGGCCCATGAGGCCGGCTCGCTTGGCGCATGGTCGCAGGCGCTGGCGTTCGCCGCCGAAGTGTCCGGTGACACGCGCGTGGCCAGTCTGACCAACGATCCGCGCGTGCAGCCCTCGCAGCTGGTGGCCATCCACCTGCCGCAGGGCATGGCCGCCGATGCGCCGTTCGCCCGTTTCCTGGGAGAGCTGGCCGAGCATCGTCGCCTGGGCCTGCTGCCGGAGATCGCCGCGCAGTACGAAGAGTACAAGCGTGACTCCGAGTCGCAGCTGCTGGTGAAGGTGACCAGCGCCTTTGCACTGGACGCCGCGCAAGCTGACCAGCTCAAGGTGTCGCTCAAGCGCCGCTTCAAGCGCGAGATCGAACTGGAGACCCAGGTCGACCCGGCGCTGCTTGGCGGTGTGGTGATCGACACCGGCAGCGAAGTGATCGACGGCTCCGCCCGTGGACGTCTGGCGCGCATGACTCGCGCGCTGACGGTGTAAGCATTCAAGCGAAGTCCGTTTCGCGAAGAGCAAAAACTGGCCATCCATGGCTGGACTCTTCACCAAAGACTTAAATTTCAGGATATCGACCCATGTCCAGCACCACCCTGAACCCGTCCGAGATCAGCGAACTGATCAAGAGCCGCATCGAGCAGTTCAAGCTCGGCGCGGAAGCCCGCAACGAGGGCACGATCATCAGCGTGTCCGACGGCATCGTTCGCATCCACGGCCTGGCCGACGTGATGCAGGGCGAAATGATCGAACTGCCGGGCAACGCCTATGCGCTGGCGCTGAACCTCGAGCGTGACTCGGTCGGCGCCGTGGTGCTGGGCGAATACCAGCACCTGCGCGAGGGCGACGTGGCCAAGACCACCGGCCGCATCCTCGAAGTGCCGGTCGGCCCGCAGCTGCTCGGCCGCGTGGTCGATTCGCTCGGCAACCCGATCGACGGCAAGGGTCCGATCAATGCGCCGCTCACCTCGCCGATCGAGAAGGTCGCGCCGGGCGTGATCTGGCGTAAGTCGGTCGACCAGCCGGTGCAGACCGGCTACAAGTCGGTGGACTCGATGATCCCGATCGGCCGTGGCCAGCGCGAGCTGATCATCGGCGACCGCCAGACCGGCAAGACCGCGCTGGCCATCGACGCGATCATCAACCAGAAAGACTCCGGCATTAAGTGCATCTACGTCGCGATCGGCCAGAAGCGTTCGTCGATCGCCAACGTCGTGCGCAAGCTCGAAGAGAACGGTGCGCTGGCCAACACCATCGTGGTCGTGGCTTCGGCGTCCGAGTCGGCCGCGCTGCAGTACATCGCGCCGTACTCCGGCTGCGCCATGGGCGAGTACTTCCTCGACCGCGGCGAAGACGCGCTGATCATCTATGACGACCTGTCCAAGCACGCCGTCGCCTACCGTCAGATCTCGCTGCTGCTGAAGCGCCCGCCGGGTCGCGAAGCCTACCCGGGCGACGTGTTCTACCTGCACTCGCGTCTGCTCGAACGCGCCGCGCGCGTCTCCGAGGAGTACGTCGAGAAGTTCACCAATGGCGAAGTGAAGGGCAAGACCGGTTCGCTGACCGCGCTGCCGATCATCGAGACCCAGGCCGGCGACGTGTCCGCGTTCGTGCCGACCAACGTGATCTCGATCACCGACGGCCAGATCTTCCTGGAAACCGACCTGTTCAACGCCGGCATCCGCCCGGCCGTGAACGCCGGTATCTCGGTGTCCCGCGTGGGCGGCGCCGCCCAGGTCAAGATCGTCAAGAAGCTGTCCGGCGGCGTGAAGCTGGCCCTGGCGCAGTACCGCGAGCTGGCTGCGTTCGCGCAGTTCGCCTCGGACCTCGACCCGGCAACCCGCGCCCAGCTGGACCGCGGCGTGCGCGTGACCGAGCTGATGAAGCAGTCGCAGTACGCCCCGCTGTCGGTGGCCGAGCTGGCGCTGTCGGTGTACGCAGCCGAGAAGGGCTACCTCGACGACCTGCCGCAGAACAAGGTGCTGCCGTTCGAGAAGGGCCTGCACGCCTTCATGCACCAGAACCACGGCGACCTGATGAAGAAGATCGTCGCCACCGGTGACTGGAACAACGACATCGAAGCCGTCTTCAAGTCCTCGCTCGACGAGTACAAGAAGACCGGTAGCTGGTAAGCAACAGACCGCGCGTACGGCCGTGTGAACGGCCGTACCGCAAGCCGGTGGCAACGCCGGGATCGCAATAACCCACAAGGTTGAGGCAGACGTGGCAAGCGGACGCGAAATCAAAACCAAGATCAAGAGCACGCAGAACATGCGCAAGGTGACGCGCGCGCTCGAGATGGTCTCGGCCTCGAAGATCCGCAAGGCGCAGGATCTGATGAAGGCCTCGCGTCCCTATGCGCGATCCATGCGCAAGGTGATCGCGCACATCGCCCAGGCCAGCACCAGCGACTTCCAGCATCCGTTCCTGCAGGAGCGTGAATCGGTCAACCGCGTCGGCTACGTGATCATCTCCACCGATCGCGGCCTGTGCGGCGGCCTCAACGCCAACCTGTTCCGTCGCCTGCTGCCTGCGATCCAGGAATGGCGCAACCAGGGCGTGGAAGTCGACGTCGTGGCTGTGGGCCAGAAGGCCATCCAGTTCTTCCGCCGCATCAAGGGCGTCAATCTGGTCGCCACCGCCAGCCATCTGGGCGAGCGGCCGAAGCTGGAAGACCTGATCGGCGTGATCAAGATCGCGCTGGACGCCTACATGGGCGGCCGCCTCGATCGCGTGTTCCTCGCCCACAACGACTTCGTCAACACCATGGTGCAGACGCCGGCCGTGCACGCGCTGCTGCCGCTGCCGGCGGTGGCGCAGGAACTGGCCGCGGCCGAAACGGGATCGACCACGCCGGACTATCCGGTGGCCGGTCTCGCACTCGAGCAGAAGCACGACTGGGACTACATCTACGAACCCGACGCGGTCACCGTGCTAGAGCACGTGCTGGCGCGCTACATCGAGTCGGTGGTGTATCAGGGTGTGCTGGAAAACCTCGCCAGTGAGCATGCGGCACGCATGGTGGCGATGAAGAGCGCGTCCGACAACGCGACCAAGGTGATCGGCGAACTGACGCTGGTCTACAACAAGGCGCGTCAGGCGGCGATTACCCAGGAAATCTCGGAAATCGTCAGCGGCGCGGCGGCGGTGTAAGAGCGATCGTCCCTGATCGCGTAGATCAAAAAAGCGGCCATCCATGACCGCGAATGTTCAGGGCGATCATCCATGATCGCTAGCGTCAAAAAGCAACCATCCATGGTTGCACTACTTAAATAGAGCGACGCCAAGGCGGCGCTGTAACGAACCTAAAAGATCCATCCGGAGCATTTCCATGAGCCAGGGCAAAGTTGTACAGATCATCGGCGCGGTCATCGACGTGGAGTTCGCACGCGATCAGGTGCCGCAGGTTTACGACGCGCTGAAGATCGACGGCACCAACATCACGCTGGAAGTCCAGCAGGTGCTGGGTGACGGCGTCGTCCGCACCATCGCCCTCGGTTCCACCGACGGCCTGAAGCGTGGCCTGCAGGCGCGCAACACCGGCGAAGCCATCAAGGTGCCGGTCGGCAAGGCCACCCTGGGCCGCATCATGGACGTGCTGGGCAACCCCATCGACGAAGCCGGCCCGATCGGCCACGAGCACAGCTGGGAAATCCACCGTGAAGCCCCGAGCTACGAAGACCAGGCCGCGGCCAGCGACCTGCTGGAAACCGGCATCAAGGTCATCGACCTGATGTGCCCGTTTGCCAAGGGCGGCAAGGTCGGCCTGTTCGGCGGCGCCGGCGTGGGCAAGACCGTGAACATGATGGAGCTCATCAACAACATCGCGAAGGCGCACGCGGGTCTGTCCGTGTTCGCCGGCGTGGGCGAGCGTACCCGCGAGGGCAACGACTTCTACCACGAGATGAAGGACTCCAACGTGCTCGACAAGGTGGCCATGGTGTACGGCCAGATGAACGAGCCGCCGGGCAACCGTCTGCGCGTCGCGCTGACCGGCCTGACCATGGCCGAGTACTTCCGTGACGAGAAGGACGAGCACGGCAAGGGCAAGGACGTGCTGCTGTTCGTGGACAACATCTACCGCTACACGCTGGCCGGTACCGAAGTGTCCGCGCTGCTCGGCCGCATGCCGTCGGCGGTGGGTTACCAGCCGACGCTGGCCGAGGAAATGGGCATCCTGCAGGAGCGCATCACCTCGACCAAGACCGGCTCGATCACCTCGATCCAGGCCGTGTACGTGCCCGCGGACGACCTGACCGACCCGTCGCCGGCCACCACCTTCGCCCACCTGGATGCGACCGTGGTGCTGTCGCGTAACATCGCCTCGCTCGGCATCTACCCGGCGATCGACCCGCTGGACTCCACCAGCCGCCAGCTCGATCCGAACGTGATCGGCGCCGAGCACTACGGCATCGCCCGCCGCGTGCAGGGCATGCTGCAGCAGTACAAGGATCTCAAGGACATCATCGCGATCCTGGGCATGGACGAGCTGTCGGAAGATGACAAGCTGACCGTGGCCCGCGCCCGCAAGATCGAGCGCTTCTTCTCGCAGCCGTTCCACGTGGCCGAAGTGTTCACCGGCTCGCCGGGCAAGTACGTGCCGCTGAAGGAAACCATCCGTGGCTTCAAGATGATCGTGGACGGCGAAGTGGACCACCTGCCGGAGCAGGCGTTCTACATGGTCGGCGGCATCGACGAGGCCATCAAGAAGGGCGAGGAGATGGGCGCCAAGAAGGCGGCCTGATCCGTGTGAAGCCTGGCGGTGAAGCGCGTGCATCGCGCTTCGCCTAGCTCCACACAGCATCGTCTGCTTTTCATCGAACGCACCGGAATACCGTCATGACTCATACCCTCCGTGTCGACATCGTCAGCGCCGAAGCCGAGATTTTCTCGGGCGACGCGCAGCTGGTGGTGGCCACCGGCGAGATGGGCGAGCTGGGCATCGCGCCCCGCCACGCGCCGCTGATCACCCGCCTGAAGGCCGGCCACGTCGACGTGGTGCTGGGCAACGGCGAGCGTCAGCAGTTCTGGGTGTCGGGCGGCATCCTGGAAGTGCAGCCGCAGGTCGTCACCGTGCTGGCCGATACCGCCGCACGCGCCGCCGACCTGGACGAGGCCGCCGCACAGCGCGCCAAGCAGGAAGCCGAGGACGCCTTGGCCAACCGCACCGACGCCGTCGAGATCGCCGAGGCCCAGGCCAAGCTGGCCCAGGCCATGACCCAGCTGCAGGCGCTGGAGCGCCTGCGCAAGACGCTCAAGCACTAAGCCGTCGTTCCCCGCGCGAGCGGGCGAAGGATACGAAGCGCCGGCCTTGGGGCCGGCGTTTTTGTTTATGCTGCTGGCGCAGCGATTGGGAGGCGCGGTCCATGGCGGCGCAGCATGACGATCGATTCGGCGCATGCCTCCGGCGCGGCCCACTGGCGATCATGCTCATGACCCTCGTGCTCGGCGCGTGCGCTACTGTGCCTCGCAGCGGTGGCTCGCCTTCCGCGGTCGCCATGCAGCACATACCGCTGGCGCTCGGCCAGGCTTCGACCGGCGGGGACGTGCCGAGTCATCCGCTACCGGTCTATCCACCCACCCTGGTAACCGCCCGCCTGCCACCGCAGGAGATCCGGGCGCGGCTGATGGTGGATGAACAGGGCAAGGTGGCCGAAGTGCGTATCGACGGTGAGCCGCAGGCAGATGCGCAGCGCCGCCTATTCGCCGCGGCGGTGCGCGAGGCAGCGCTGCAGTGGATCTTCATGCCCCTTCGCACCAGCCGCTGGGCCGCCGACGCGGCCGGCAACGCGCACGACGTGGACAGCGGGCCGCAGCCGTTCAGCGTGGGCTACCTGTTCCGCTTCGCCTGGCGCGATGGTCGGCCGCTCGTCGAGGCGCTGCCGCTCGCCCATGACGGCGTGCCCGAACTAGGCCATTCAGACGACTGAGGCCGTCCATCCGCACGCTGCTATGCTCCGCGGCTAGCTCCATCCAGGGATCCACATGAACAAAACCGCCCCCCTGCATGTGATCGTCCTCGCCGCTGGCGAAGGCAAGCGCATGAAGTCGAAGAAGGCCAAGGTGCTGATGCCGCTGGCCGGACGCCCCCTGCTCGCCCACGTGCTCGATGCGGCGCGCGCGCTGCAGCCACAGGCGATCCATCTGGTCTACGGGCACTGCGGCGAGCAGGTGCGGGCGGCCTTCGAGGGGCAGGCGGATCTGCGCTGGGTGCTGCAGTCCCAGCGCCTGGGCACCGGCCATGCGGTGCGCGAGGCCCTGCTGGACGTGCCCGACGAGGCAGTCGTGCTGGTGCTCTACGGCGATGTGCCGCTCACGCGGGCGCAGACCCTCAAGCGGCTGGTTTCGGCTGAAGGCACCGTGGCGCTGCTGGCCACGCGCGTGGCGGATCCTTCCGGCTATGGCCGTGTGCTGCGCGATGGCAACGGCCTCGTGCGCCAGGTGGTGGAGGACAAGGACGCCGACGACGCCCAGCGCGCGACCAACCTGATCAACACCGGCATCGTCGCCGCGGAGGCGGACGCCTTGAAGCGGTGGACGTCGCGGCTCGATCGCAACAACGTGCAGGGTGAGTATTACCTCACTGATATTTTCGCCATGGCCGCCGGCGAGAACCGCGCCGCCGCATGCGTGGAATGCGAGGACGCCTTCGAGGCCGCCGGCGCCAACAATCCCTGGCAGCTGGCTGAGCTGGAGGCCGAATACCGCCAGCGTGCGGCCAAGGCGCTGGCGCTGGAAGGCGTGCGCATGGCCGATCCGGCCCGACTGGACGTGCGCGGCAGCGTGCGTGCCGGCATGGACGTGGAAATCGACATCGACGTGATCCTGGAGGGCCAGGTCTCGCTGGGCGAGGACGTGCGCATCGGCCCGTTCTGCCGCCTCAAGGATGTGGACCTCGCGGCCGGCACCGTGGTGCAGGCGCACTGCGACCTGGAGGGCGTGGTGACGCACGGGCCGTGCATCATCGGTCCGTTCGCGCGCCTGCGCCCGGGTACCGAACTGGCCGCCGGCGTGCACATCGGCAACTTCGTCGAGACCAAGAAGGCCAAGCTGGGCGAAGGCAGCAAGGCCAACCACCTCAGCTATCTGGGCGACACGGTGATCGGCAGCGGCGTGAACGTCGGCGCCGGCACCATCACCTGCAACTACGACGGCGTGAACAAGCACCCGACCATCATCGGCGACGGCGCGTTCATCGGATCCAACACCGCGCTGGTGGCGCCGGTGACCATCGGCGCGCAGGCCACGATCGGCGCCGGCTCCGTGATCGGCAAGGATGCACCGCCGGGCGAGTTGACCGTGGCGCGTGCACGCCAGATGACGATCGGCGGTTGGCGTCGCCCGGTGAAGAAGAGCTGAGCCGCTGTCCAACCCTGCTTTCCCAGCAGATATTTCGCAGGTTCGTATTCGCCCACCAAGGAGTTGGTCATGCGTATCCGGATGTTAGGCACGATGATGTTGGCGGCGTTGTGCCTGCACGGTTGTGCGAGCACGGCATCGGTGGGCGCGGGTGGCGCGACGGCGAGCCGCGGGCCGCTGCAACTGTTCGGCGCCGACGCCAAGCCACGTTTCGAGTTCTATCTGGCCTGCACCAGCAAGACGGTCAACTGCGAGATTGTCGAGCGCGCCTTCGACGACTGGGCGGACTGGCGCCACCTGTCCGTCCATGCGGTTGCGCCGAATGATCCGGCCTTCTCCAACGGCACGCCATCGGCGACAGGCGACCAGGCCAGGCCTTATCGGGTGGTCGTGCGCTACGTGCCCGAAATGGCCTTGTCCAACAGCGCCATGATGAGCGGCGGACACGGCCCGCCGCTGGTGAGCTACACCGCCACCGTGCACGTGTTCGACTCGGCCAGCGGCAGCCTGTTGAAGACCCAGTCGTTCCACGACGAAACCGTGGTCGATCAGGCGGAGGGCGCGGCCAACCCGTATCTCAACGCGCAGATCCGCGCGTTTCTAGGCCATCTGGATCCGGCCTACGCCAAGGGCGGTGCTTCATCGTGACAGTGTGGTCCTCTGCCGATGGTGGAGGCCAGTTCCATGGGTTCTTGCACACCTGACAGGAGTGGGTTCATGCAACACCGATTCGCCAGTGTCTTCCTGATCGTCGCCGCGGCCCTGCTGGCCGTGCTGGCCGCCGCGTCGTCACACGCTTCCGCCGGCGTGCGCGAGTTGCGCACGACGCCGCAGACGCAGTCGGCGCCCGGCGTCGACTACATGCTGCACGTGACGTCGGTCGGTGGCGCCATGGTCACGCTGATTGACGTGCACTCAGGCGCTGGTGATTGGGTCCGCGCCAACGCCGCAAAGCTGCCGCCGGTGCCGGCGGCCGACACGACGTCCAAAGACGCGCCCCAATGGTTCTACGGCGAAGTGGTCGGCTGGATGCCGGTCCCGCAGGGTTGGCGCGTGCAGCACGCGGCCATCGGCGCCGACGGCAACACCCTGTACACCTTCGTCGCCCCCGAGGGCGCCTCAGCCGGCTGGATCACCTACACGGTGATCCCGGCTTGCGAGTCCTGCCTGCTGGAGGAGACCGAAGGCCTGTTGCCGGGCGCGGGTGAACGCCTGGGCAGCCAGCACAACTCGCCGGGTATCGACCTTGGCCAGACCAATCCGGTGATGAGCTGGCAATCGCGCCCCGACGACTGCACCGCTTTGTTCCGCTATCGCTCCGGCGGCCTGACCGTCCACGCGGCGGTGCTGAGCAGCGTGCCGGTGTCGGCGCTGGAGGATGGCAAGGGCGACGTCTCGGTGGCCGACCTGTATGTGGGCCTGCCGGATCGGAAGGCATCGCTCGCAGGATTCCTGCAGGACCACTTCCGCCAGGCCTTCCCGGCCTGCCACTCGCCACGCGGCTTCGGCGGCTAAAACGGGTGTGCTAGGCGTAACGCCAGCCGTCGATTTCCACCAGTAGTTCCTGCCGGCAGATATCGCCGTGCAGGCTGAGCACCGGGACGCCGGGCAGGCGTCGCTGCAGGAAGTCATGCACTAGCGCCGCATCGGCCGCGTGGCGCACATACGCCTTCAGCGGAGACTGCGTGTCGAAGCCGGCGCCCATGCCGGCGCTGCCGAGCAAGGCCTCCAGATTGGCGAGCGTCTCGTCCAGCTGGGCCAGCAGGTCGTCTTCGTGGGCCGAGGCGTGCCCGACCACCGCGGCGGTTCCTGAGATGGCCAGCGCGTCCTGGGCCGGCAGCGCCATGGCGCGGGCGAAGGTAGGCGCGCTGCGGCCATATTGGCGGGGATAGCGCCAGGCGCTGACCTGCCGGGGGTTTTCCACCCGCTCGCCGGCCTGGTCACAGGCCAGCAGGTAAACCTGCAACCGCGCGCCCGCCTGGTGGTGGCCGATGGCGGTGGCGGCGGGAAAGCCTTCGGCGAAGAAATCGCCCATGCCGTCCACGCGGCCCTCGCAGAACAACTTGTAGCGCTCGTCGTCGCCTTCACCCTGGTTGATGTCGGCGAGGTAATTCCAGATGCGCAGGACGTGCCGCTCGCTGCGGCCGGCCAGGAAGGCGCGCAGCTGGGCATAGGCGGTCGCCGCCGTTGCACGCGGACCACCATGCACGGCTTCATCCAGCTCGACCGCCGCATAGAGCCATCCGCCACCGGCGGCCCAGCAAAGGTCGCCTTCGCGACCCTGGGTGACCGGCGCATCCACCTGCCAGATCTCCAACGGCGCCGGGGCGTCGAAGGTTTCCAGCGCCACACGCAGCCAGCGAGGATCGTCACTGGTCGCCGCGCCCGCCCCGAAGCCAAACACGGCCAAGGCGCCGGGCTCGGCCAGCACGGCCGCCGGGTCGGCCTGCCGATAGGACACCCGGGGCGCCCGGCGTGGGGCCGGCCTGGTGTTTTCACGTCCCTGAACCATGGGCTCCAGCCGGGGGGAAAGGGTCGCTATGTTACACTCGTCGACCGCCGCCTCTGGGGGAGAGGCGCTAGCACCGTACGGATCGAAGGCATGGCCGAGCAGACTGCCGCACAACATGAACTGGCGACGTTAATTGTGGAAAGCCTCAATCTGGACAGCGTCTCGGCTGACCAGATCGATCCGGATGCCTCCCTGTTCGGCGGAGATCTCGGTCTGGACTCCATCGATGCGCTGGAGATCGCGCTGGCCGTGTCCAAGCGCTATGGCTTCCAGCTGCGCTCGGACAACCCCGAGAACCGCAAGATCTTCACCAGCCTGCGCACGCTGTCCGAGCACATCGAGCAGCATCGCCCCGTTTAGCTTCCTTCGGGCATGATGTCCCGCGCGGGCGGCATGCTGCCGCCGCTGTAGCGATGTCCCGCGAGCAGGCTCCAAGCACACCCATGTCGTCCTCTTCCGCCCTTCCACCGAAAACGACGCCGCGGCGCTGGATGGCGTTGTGGTTCGCCTATCCGGTGCTGGCGCTGGCCGGCATGCTGACCCATCAGCAGGGCTATTCGCTGGCGGCCTGCGCCTTGCTGCTCACCTTGCTGATGGCGCCTGCGCTGGCCACGCGCCGCCCGCTGCCGTGGCTGGCGTGGACGCTGCTGCTGGCCGCGATGGGCTGGCTGTGGCTGCATGGCATGGTCGGGCTGCTGCTTGAATGCGTGCCGATTGCGATCAACGTGCTGCTGGCCTCGCTGTTCGGCCGCAGCCTGCGCGCCGGTTCGATGCCGCTGATCGCGCGTTTCATCGAAGCAGTGGAAGGCCCGGAGCGGCTGCTGACCCCGGGTGTGGCGACCTACGCGCGCCAGCTCACATGGTTCTGGACCCTGCTGACTGCAACGCAGGCGCTGGTGCTCGCCGTGCTGCTGCTGTGCGCGGAGCCGGGCGGGCTGCTGGCCCAGCTGGGCGTGGCGTCGCCGTGGCCAGTGCCGGCGGGCCCCGCTCAGGCTTATGTGCATTTCGGCGGCTACGGCCTGATCGCAGCGGCCTTCCTGCTCGAGCATGGGTTCCGTCGCTGGCGCCTGCGCCATGTGAGCCATCCGCGCTTTCATGAACTGGCGCTGGGCATCGCGGCGCGCTGGCCGCAGCTGGTGCGCGGCCAGGGCCCGGCCGCGCCATGAGCACGGCGAGCTTCGAGCGCGAGATCTGCGTGCCGGCGGGACATCCCAGCCTGCCGGGCCATTTCCCGGGCGCGCCGCTGGCGCCGGGGGTGCTTCTGCTGGAAGCGGTCGCACAAGCGTTGCGGGCGTGGCGCGGCGAGCGGCTCGCCCGCGTCGTCGACGCCAAGTTCATGGCGCCACTGTTGCCGGACGAGCGCGCCCAGCTGTCGTTGCATGACGTGGACGGCCGCGTGCGTTTCGAGATTCGTCGCGGCGACACGCTGCTGGCGCGCGGCAGCGTGGAGGGCGCGACGTGACCGAGCACTGGCAAAGCCGCCCCGAGGGCGGTGGCCGCTTCGCGATATGGCTGATCCGCAGCATCGGCCTGTATGGCGGACGCTCGTTCGCCCGCCTGTTCCTGTTGCCGATCACGTTGTACTTCTATTGGCGCCGCGGCCCGGAGCGCCTCGCCTCGCGGCGCTTCCTCGAACGCGTGCTGGGAGAGCCGGTCAGCGCCTGGCAGGTGATGAAGCACATCCATTGCTTCGCCTCGACCATGCTCGATCGCGTCTTCCTGCTCGCCCATGGCGAGCGCGACTTCGAGATCACCGTGGAAGGGCTGGAGGTGCTGGAGGCCACGCTGGCGCAGGGGCGCGGCCTGCTGCTGCTGGGCACCCACCAGGGCAGCTTCGAGGCCTTGCGCGCGATCAGCTCCCGTCGCCCGGACATCCCGCTGCGCGTGGTGCTGGACAAGCAGAAGACGCCGGCGCTGACCGAGTTGCTGGAGGCGCTGGCGCCGGATATCGGCGCCAACGTGATCGACGCGTCGCTGGGCGGCGCCTCGATCACCCTGGCCATGTCCGAGGCCTGCGCGCAGGGCGCGATGGTGGCGCTGCTGGCCGATCGCGGCCGCGAGCACGAGGTGCTGCGCCGCACGCCGTTCCTGGGCGAGCCCGCGCCGTTCCCGGTCGGGCCCTGGCTGCTGGCGCACACGCTGCGCGCGCCGGTGATGCTGTGCTTCGGCTTGTACGAGGGCGGCAACCGCTACCGGCTGGTATTCGAGCCGTTCGCCGAGCAGGTGACGATCCCCCGTCACGACCGCGCCCACGCGCTGGACAGCCTGCTCGCCCGCTTCGCCCATCGCGTGGAACACTACGTCCACGCCGCCCCCTATAACTGGTTCAATTTCTATGACTTCTGGCAGCAAGACATGGGTGCTCCTGTGCAGCCTGACCCTGTCGCTGTGCGCGAACGCGTCGGCGCCTGAAGACGCCGTCACCGCACGTTCGGTGGTGGCCTCGCTGGGTCGCCCGGCGCCGGCGCGCACGCCGTTCGCCGAAGCCCGTTTCATGAAAATGCTGGACCAGCCGCTGGTGGTGTCGGGCCAGTTGTCCTGGCTGGGCGACGATCGCCTCGAGCGCGCGGTGGATCATCCCAACCGCGAGGTGTCGACCATCGCCGACGGCCAGGTAACGCAGCAGCGCGAAGGACGTCCGCCGCGCAGCTTCTCGCTCAAGCGCGCGCCGCAGTTGCAGCTTCTGCTGGACAGTTTCGTGGCGCTGCTGGGCGGCGATTCGACGCGCCTGGAGCAGGCCTTCACCATCCAGTACCACGGCGATGACGCCCGGCGCTGGACGCTGGCGCTCACCCCGCGTGACCCGACGCTGGCGCATACGGTGAGTCGCATCGAGATCGACGGCCGCGGTACCGAGCCGCGCTGCATGCGCATGCAGGAGGCCGATGGCGATCTCGCGGTGGACCTGCTCGGCGAGCTCTCCGGCAAGATGCCTGCGGCGCCCACCCGCGACGGGCTGGCGGCCCTTTGCCAGGGCGGCTGAGCATGCCATTCCGGGGGCGGCTGTGGCTGCTGGTGGCGTGGCTGGCCGTGCTCGCGCTGCTCGGCGGTTTCGTCGTGCATCGGTTGCGCATCAGCACCGACCTGCGCAGCTTCATGCCGTCGCCGACCACGCCCGACCAGCGCCTGCTGATGGAGCAGGTGGGCGAGGGACCGGGCTCGCGCCTGCTGCTGCTCGCCATCACCGGTCCGTCCGAGGCGCAGCTGGGGACACTGAGCCAGCAACTGGCCGCCGCCCTGCACAAGGACGAGCGCTACAGCCAGGTGCTCAACGGCAGCTTCGACCTCACCGCGCTCGATCCGGCGCTGCTGCCCTATCGCTACCTGCTGTCGCCCACGCTGGATAGCGCGACGTTCGATGCGCCGTTCCTGCGCGACCAGCTCGAGCAGCGGCTGGATGACCTTTCCTCGCCCGGGGCTAGCCTGCTGAAGGGGTTGCTGCCGCGCGATCCGACCCTCGAGGTGTTGAAGCTGGCCGAGCGCTGGGCGCCGGCGAAGTCGCCGGAGCTGCGCGAGGGCGTGTGGTTCTCGGCGCAGGGCGAAGCGCTGCTGGTGGTGCAGACGCGCGCGGCGGGCTTCGACCCCGACGCACAGGCCAACGCCATCGACGGCATCCGGCAGGCGTTTGATGCGCTGCCGGATCACGCGGGGGCCACGCTCAGCTTCAGCGGTCCCGGTTATTTCAGCGTCGTCGCCGCGACGCAGACGCGCGGGCAGGCCGAGTGGATCGGCCGCGTTTCCACGGTAGGTTTCATCGTGCTGCTGTTGCTGGCTTACCGCAGCGTGGGTTCGCTGCTGCTGTCGGCCTTGCCCATCGCGAGCGCGGCGCTGGCCGGCATCGCGGCCTTGGTGCTGCTGTTCCCGCAGGTGCACGGCATCACGCTGGCGTTTGGCTTCACCCTGCTCGGCGTGGCGCAGGAGTACCCGATCCGTGTGCTCAGCCATCGCCGCGCCGGCGAAGACGCCGTGCAGAGCGTGCGCGATCTGTGGCCGCTGCTGCTGACCGCCATCGCCTCCGCCTGCATCGCTTATCTCGCGTTCTACGCCTCGGGTGTCAGCGGTTTGCGCCAGCTGGCGGTGTTCACCATTACCGGCCTGCTGGTGGCGGGCTTCAGCACGCGCTACCTGCTGCCGCACCTGCTGCCGGCACGCGTCCGTGACGTGGCGCCCATGCCCTGGCTGGTCGCCGCGCGGCGCACGGTGGACGCGCTGCCGCGACCGCGCTGGATCCCGCTGGTGGTGGCTCTGGCGACGGTGCTGATGCTGGGCCTTGCGCAGGGGCCGTTCTGGCAGAACGACCTGGCCGCGCTCACGCCGCTGCCGCACGAGCTGCTGCAGCGCGACGCCCATCTGCGCGACGCGCTGGGCGCCCCCGACGTGCGTTACCTGCTGATCCTGGAGGCGCCCACCGAGCAGGGCGTGCTCGCGCTTTCCGAACGCATCGAGCCTGAGGTCACCGCGCTGGTGGCTCGGCATGCGGTGGATGCGGTGGAACTGCCATCGCGTTACCTGCCCAGCGAAGCGGTGCAGCGCGCACGCCAGCAGAAGCTGCCCTCGCGTGAGGCATTGGAACAGGCCCTGGCGGAAGCGCAGCAGGGTTTGCCGTTCCAGCATGGCCTGTTTGCTCCGTTCCTGGATGACGTGGAGACGGCGCGCAGCCTGCCGCTGCTCACGCCTGAGCGGTTTGCCGCCTCGCCGCTGGGCCAGCGTCTGGCGGCGATGCTGGTGGAGCGCGACGGGCGCTGGCTGGGGCTGGGCACGCTCAGCGGCGTGCATGACGTGGCCGCCTTGCAGCAGCTGGCGCACGCAAGCGGCGGCGCGGTGCGCCTGCTCGACCTGAAGGATGCCGCCGAATCGCTGGTGGTCGACTACCGCGCACGCATCCTGCGCGCCTTGCTGGCGGCGACCGTGCTGCTGGTGGTGGCGATCAGCGTGGCGCTGCGCAGCCTGCGGCGCGCCTGGCACGTGCTGGCGCCGATGACCCTGGCCACCTTCCTGGTGCTGGCGGTGGAGCGCGTGGCGGGCGTGGAGATCTCGCTGTTCCATCTGGTCGCGCTGATCCTCGCCGCGGGTCTGGGCCTGCACTACGCGCTGTTCTTCGAGCGCGACACCGGTGACGCCGCCGAACAGCGGCGCACGCTGCACGCTACCCTGGTCTGCGTGTTGTCCGCGCTGCTGGTGTTCGGCATGCTGGCCTGGAGTTCGATCCCGGTGCTGCGCGCGATCGGCTTGACCGTGAGCCTCGGCGTCGCCTTCCACTTCTGCCTTTCCATCGTGATGGCCCCCCATGCTCGCAAGGACTGACTGGGCGCACCTCATTCCGCACGCTGGCGCGATGTGCCTGCTCGACGCCGTGCTGGCGTGGGACGATCATGCCATCCACGCCATCAGCACCAGCCATGGCCAGCCCGACCATCCGTTGCGCGGCGAACTCGGATTGCATGCCATCCACCTGGCCGAATACGGCGCGCAGGCGATGGCCGTGCATGGCGCGTTGCTGGCCCGCCACGCCGGTGTCGAAGCGGCGCGTCCGGGACGACTGGTCAGCCTGCGTGACGTGGTGCTGTCGGTGGAGTACGTCGACGCATCGCATGGACGGCTGGACGTCCATGCCGAGCGCCTATATGCCGACGCGTCTGGTGCCCAGTACGCCTTTCGCGTCGAACAGGCCGGCCGCGTGCTTGCCAGTGGCCGCGCCGCGGTCATCCATCCCGCCAGTGAGGAGGCCATGGCCCCATGACGTCAGTCACACCTTCCCGTCGCGCGCTGGTGACCGGCGGCAGCGGCGACCTCGGTGGCGCGATCTGCCACGCGCTGGCTGCGGGTGGCTATCACGTGATCGTGCATGCCAATACGTCGCTCGGGCGCGCGGACGACGTCGCCGCTGCGATCCGCGATGCCGGCGGCAGCGCGCAGGCGGTGGCGTTCGACGTCACCGACGCCGCGGCGGCGCGGCACGCGTTGGAAACGCTGCTGGCGGATGGCCCCATCCATGCCGTGGTGAACAATGCGGGCGTGCATCAGGACGGCCCGATGGCCGGCATGTCGGCGGAAGCCTGGCATCGCGTGATCGACGTCTCGCTGCACGGTTTCTTCCACGTCACCCAGCCGCTCCTGCTGCCGATGGCGCGGGCGCGGTTCGGGCGCATCGTGTCGGTGAGTTCGGTGGCCGCGCAGCTCGGCAACCGCGGGCAGGCCAATTACGCGGCGGCGAAAGCCGCCCTGCACGGCGCGACCCGCTCGCTGGCGCGGGAGATGGCCTCGCGCGGCATCACCGCCAACGTGGTGGCGCCGGGCGTGATCGAGGGGCGCATGATCGGCGAGGATTTCCCGCCCGAGCGCATCCGCGAGATGGTGCCCGCGCAACGCGCCGGCAAGCCCGAGGAGGTGGCGGCGCTGGTGGCCTTCCTGTGTTCCGATGCGGCCGGCTACATCAACGGCCAGGTGATCGGCGTGAATGGCGGCATGGCTTGAGGGCAGGAGTGAGTTGAGAGGAGTGAGAAAAGAGAGAAGAGCCTCGGCCCCCACTCTCACTACTCACTTCTCTCCACTCACTTCTCGCCTTTCACGTGACCGCGGTATCGAAAACGATCGGCTGCGAGGCGCGCGAGCGCCGATAGCTGCCCACGATATCGCCATGGCGGAACACCTCGCCCACCGTGTAGCTGGTGATGCGCGCGATGTCGCGCACCGGGCTGAAATGGCTGAGGCGGAACTCCCCGTGATAGCGCGAGGCGATCGGCACGGAGACCACGCCCAGGCCCTTCTGGCGCGTGGCGGCGATCAGGATCGCGGCCTCGAACACGAAGTTCTCCGCCGGCAGGTCGACCAGGTCCAGCGCCGCGCGCGGGTACCAGCGCTGGCCGCTCTGCGTATCCGCCACCGGCTGCGCGCAGGCCCAGGAGATGCCCCAGTCCGCCACCGCGTTGGCGCGGCGCCGGCCCACGGGTTGCTGCTCGCGGTCGAGCAGGCGCGCGCCGATCACGATGTGGTTGGGATAACGCCGCGCGGCGGCGGCGATGCGCGGAATGTCGCTGGCCAGGTGCTGGCCGTCGCCGTCCATGGTCAGCACGGCGTCGAAACCCTGGCGCACGGCTTCACGGAAGCCCGTGCGCAGGCCTTCGCCCTTGCCGCGGCGCTCCGGGTGGCGCAGCAGGGTCACCGGCAGCGCGCCCACGATGTCCGGCGTGCGGTCGTCCGAGCCGTCGTCGACCACGATCACAGGAACGCCGAGCGCCAGCACGGACTGCACGATGTTGCCGATCGCCGCTTCCTCGTTGAGGCAGGGGATGAGCACGCACCAGCGGACATCGTTTGTATTCAAGCAGGCGTCTCCATGACCACGCGCAGAGCCAGGGTTTCGGCGGCGGCGACGGTGCAGGCGCCTTCGCCATGGGCGAGATTTTGCATCAGCGGCCATGCCGATGCGGAAGTCGGGTTGGCCTCGTGCCAGGCGCCGGTCGGCGGCCCGGGTTGCAGGCTCTCGGCGGCGTGCGGCATCAGGGTCAGGTCGAGCCGGTAAAGGCTGCGCGCATCGACCTGCGGCGCCAGCACCAGGGCGCAGCCGAAAGAGGCGAGCGAGCCGCTCATGTCGCCGAGGGGACCATGGCCCGCGATGTCGCTGCACACCAGCAGCACCGGGCGCTGTTCGGCCACGCATAGTGTAGCCGCTTCGAGCAGGCCCGCGCCGAAGCTGGCGTGGCCGGCGCTGATCGCGCTGGAGGCCGCCTGGCAGCCGGTGGCGATGGTCCAATAGCCCGCCGGCGCGTTGTGCACCGAGTTGTGGAAGCGGGTGGGCGACAGCTCCGCCGGCGCCTGGGCCAGCGTGGCGCACATGTAATCGGAGATCAGCTGGTCGCCGTAGGTGGAGCTGAACACGCACAGCAGTTCGGCGGCGTCGCGGCCGCTCATCGCCACTGCCTGCCCCGCCACCTCGACCGCCAGCAGCACGCTTTCGGGGGCGCGCCGCCGCTCGTTGGCGGGCAACCGGGTGGCTGGCGGGCGCGCGGCGGGCGGGGTCACTTCCTCTCCGTGTACCCGCGCCTTGAGCGCGGCGAAGTCCGCCAGCGCCGCCGACCACACGCCGACGCCTTCCAGGTACACCTGCAAAGCGCTCATGCCACCGCCTTGCCGAAGGCCAGGCAGGCGTTGTTGCCGCCGAAGCCGAAGGAATTGCTCAGCGCCACGTCAATCTGGCGCTGTTCGCCGTCCAGCACGAACTGCGGTCCGCAGGCCGCGTCCAGCGTGCTGCAGCCGTGGTTGCCTGGCGCCCAGCCATGCTCAATGGCAAGCAGGGCGAACGCCGCCTCGAGAATGCCCGCGGCGCCCAGCGTGTGGCCGGTGAAGCCCTTGGTGGAACTGGCCCGCGTGCTGGCCGGGAAGGTGCGGGTCACCAGCGCGGCCTCGACCTCGTCGTTCTTCAGGCTGGCCGTGCCGTGCAGGTTGATGTAGTCGACCTGTTCAACGCCCAGTCCGGCGCGGGCCAGCGCATCGCGCAGGGCCAGCTCGGCGCCGAGCCCCTCGGGGTGCGGCGTGGACATGTGGTGGGCGTCGCTGGATTCGCCATAGCCGAGCAGGCGCGGCGCCTGCGGCGCGGCGTCGATGCGTTCGAGCAGGGCGAAGCCGGCGGCCTCGCCGATCGAGATGCCACGGCGCGCCTGGTCGAACGGGCGGCACGGCTCGGGCGACACCAGCTCCAGCGCGTTGAAGCCGAACAGCACGCTGTCGCACAGCGTGTCCACGCCGCCGACCACCGCCGCGTCGGCCAGGCCCAGGCGGATCAGCCGCTCGGCATTGGCGAACACCTTGGCGCTGGAAGAGCAGGCGGTGGAAACGGTGAGGCATGGACCTTCCAGCCCCAGCGCCTCGGCCACGAATCCCGCCAGCGAGTGGGGGGCGTGGATCAGCGGGCGGCGCAGTTCGGCGGGCATCTGGCCATCGGCGTCGAGCCGGCGGTAGCCCTCCTCGGTGGCGCCGATGCTGGCGGTGGAGGTGCCCAGCACCAGCGCGACGCGGGCCGCGCCATAGCGTTGGCGCGCGTCCAGCGCGCGCTCGATGAATTGATCCTGGTGCAGGCCCAGCCAGGCCAGGCGGTTGTTGCGGCATTCCCAGGCGGCGTGGGCGGCCGGGAGCTCGGCCTCTTCCACGCCGTCGACGCGCCCAATCCAGCAGGCAAGCGGGGCGCTGCTGAAGTCGTTGGGACGGAGCCCGCCACGGGCGGCAGCCAGGGCCGCCAACTGACTCTGGAGACCCTGTCCCAGCGCGGAAGTGGCGGTAAAGGCGCTGACGGCAAGGGGTTGGAACGAAACGGACATCAGGGAAGCCTAACCAGCGCCCGTGGCATTGCCTAGTCGGGACAACCCGGGAGGGGCCTGTCGTTCATGTTCGCAATGTCCGCGATACGGCGCGATTGCGCTGGGTCTGCCCCCTGCGCACACTCTGCTTTCGGCTTCACCATCCCCCTGGCCCCCGGTCGTGCCTCCGATCACCGCACCGCTCAAACGTGGCCCCTGGCGCTATCTGAGTGATCGCGATGTGCTGCATGCGGCCGTGGTCACCCTCGTCGCAGTGGCGCTGAGCCTGGGCCTGGTCTGGGTCGGCTACCTCATTCATGTTTGGCGGGTGGCGGCGCGCAGCCCGCTGACCCTGCCGCGACCGATGACCGTGCTGGTGTTCGGCCGCCGGCTGGTGCGCGACCGCCCCGAGCCTGATTACCAGCAACGCCTGCAACGCGCACTGGCCCTGATGAAGGCGCAGCAGACGGACCATGTCCTGCTGCTGGGCGGGCGCAGCGGCGGCGCGCTCAGCGAGGCCGCCGCCGGCAAAGCCTGGCTGGCCGGCCATGAGCTGCCGCCGGGCATCATCCTGCGGCTGGAGCAGGCTTCGGTGGACTCGCTGGAGAACCTGCGCCATGCGCGCAGCCTGCTGCTGGAAGACGGGCCGGTGACGCGCGTGCTGCCGCCGGTGGGACTGGTCACCAGCCGTTACCACCTGGCGCGCTGCCTGCTGCTGGCCCGGCGACTCGGCTTCGACGGCGTGCCGGTGGCGGCCGAGCCTTCGCTGGTGCTCAACCGGCGCATGCTGATCCGCCTGCTGGCCGAATCCGGTTACCTGATGTGGATCGACATCGGATTGCGCTGGGCCGGGCTGATCGGACACCGCCGTATGACCGCGCGTGTCAGCTGAGCCAAGCCGCTCGCCTGCAAGAGCGCAACCTGTGTCCGAATCGCCAACAAGACGTTGACGCTGCAACAGCCCGTCACGCACGTGGGGGCAGCCCGATACGCAGCACGCGACGCGTCGCCGCAGCGATGCCGTGTTTGCTGCTTGCTAAGCTTGCGACCTTCAAATACGCACGAGCGACCCGATGAGCCAGCAAGCCGACCAGGCCGAAACCTTCCTGCGCGAACTGCAGGACCGCATCTGCGCGGCGATCGAGCAGATCGACGGCCAGGCCCGCTTCGTCGAGGATGCCTGGACACGCCCGGCAGGTGGCGGCGGCCGCACGCGCGTGCTGCGCGACGGCGCCATCTTCGAGCAGGCCGGCGTCAACTTTTCGCGCGTCTACGGCCACCAGTTGCCACCCAGCGCCACCGCGCACCGGCCTGACCTCGCCGGCGGCAGCTTCGTGGCGACCGGCGTGTCGCTGGTCCTGCATCCACGCAATCCGCACGTGCCCACCACGCACGCCAACGTGCGCTACTTCGAGGCCAGCAAGGAAGGCGTGGATCCGGTGTGGTGGTTCGGCGGCGGTTTCGACCTCACCCCGTTCTATCCGCATGACGAGGATGTGCAGCACTGGCATACGGTGGCGCGCGACCTGTGCCAGCCCTACGGCGAGGATGTCTATTCGCGCTACAAGAAGTGGTGCGACGACTACTTCTACCTCAAGCACCGCGACGAGACGCGCGGCGTGGGCGGCCTGTTCTACGACGACCTGAACGAGGGAGGCTTCGAGCGCTGTTTCGCCTTCACGCGTGACGTCGGCCAGGGCTTCCTCGATGGCTATCTGCCCATCGTCGAACGCCGCAAGGACACCGCCTACGGCGAACGCGAGCGCGAGTTCCAGCTCTATCGGCGCGGTCGCTACGTGGAGTTCAACCTGGTCTATGACCGCGGCACGCTGTTCGGACTGCAGTCGGGCGGACGCACCGAGTCGATCCTGATGAGCCTGCCGCCGCGCGTGCGCTTCGAATACGCGTACGAACCCGAGGAAGGTTCGGCGGAAGCGCGGCTCAACGATTACCTCAGGCCGCGCGACTGGCTTTGAAGCGAGAAGTGAGTGGAGAGGAGTGAGCAGCGAGAGAGAACCGCTCCGTCTCTCTCTCACTCCTCACTTCTCACTTCTCGTTTCTCACTCCTGGCTTCTAGTCACTCCGTCGGCGCAGCGCCGCTGAACTTCACCGGCGTGGCGCCCTTCACCGCGCCGATCTGCGCGGTGTCGCTGACCTGCAGCACCACTTCGCGCTGGAACTCCAGCGTGCCCTGCACCACCGCATGCGGGCCGATCACCACGTGGGGCAGGCGGCTGTTGGTGTTCCAGTTGAACCAGCCACTCTGCTTCTCGACCAGGATGCCGCCTTCGACGTGGGAGTTCGCGCCGACGTTGATGTCGCCGGTGGTGGTGTGCAGGCCTCCGGCGACGTGGGCCGCATCGAGGTTGATGCTGCCGTTGACGCTGCGGACATGGCCCGTCACGTCGGCGCCCTTGCCCAGGCGGATGCCGCCATTGACGGTGTCGACCGGGCCCGCGACGTGCCCGCCCTGGCCCAGGCTGACCCCGCCATTGACCGTGTCCACGCCGGTGGCCTGGGCGCGGTCGCCCAGATCGATCGAGCCGTTGACCGTGCTGGCTTTCTGCACCACGGCGTTGTCGCCGATGTGGACGCCGCCGTTGACGGTGCTGACGTCGCCGGCATGCTGGCCGGCATCGACGTGCACGGTGCCGTTGACCTTGCTGATGTCGTTGTCGGCCTGAGCTGCCAGCGGCAGGGCCAGGACGAGGCTGAAAGCGAGAACGTGCAGACGCATGGCGAACTCCATGTAGGCGGGTTAATGGCACTAGGATGCACCCGGGCGGCTCCGGGTTTAGCGTGACCTTCGACAGGGGCCGGCGCCGATTTGACGGAGCCCCGGCGAGGCTTCACGATTCCTGGTTTCCCGCCACGAATCCCAGCCATGTACAAGCTCGTACTCATCCGCCACGGCCAGTCCCAGTGGAATCTCGACAACCGCTTCAGCGGCTGGGCCGACGTGGATCTGACCGCCCAGGGCGAAGCCGAGGCCGCCGAGGCAGGCCGCCTGCTCAAGGCCGAAGGCTATGCGTTCGATGTCGCCCACACCTCGGTGCTCAAGCGCGCGGTGCGCACCCTGTGGGGAGTGCTCGACGCGATGGACCAGATGTGGCTGCCGGTGCTGACCGACTGGCGCCTCAATGAGCGCCACTACGGCGGCCTCACAGGCCTCAACAAGGCTGAGACGGCGGCAAAGTACGGCGAGGACCAGGTGAAGGTGTGGCGCCGCAGCTACGACATCCCGCCGCCGCCGCTCGATCGCGCCGCCAACGAGTCGGTGACCGACCCGCGTTACGCTGGCCTCGACGCATCGATGATCCCGGACACCGAGTGCCTCAAGGACACTGTCGACCGCGTACTGCCGTACTGGCACGACGTGCTGGCGCCGGCGATCCGCTCGGGCCAGCGCGTGGTGGTGGCCGCCCACGGCAACTCGCTGCGCGCGCTGGTGAAGTATCTGGACAACATGTCCGAAGCCGAAATCGTCGAGCTCAACATCCCCAACGGCGTGCCGCTGGTGTACGAGTTCGACGCCGAGCTCAAGCCGATCCGTCATTACTATCTGGGCGACGCCGAGGCCATCGCCGCCAAGATGGCCGCCGTGGCCAACCAGGGCAAGGCCAAGTAAGGGGCTTCCACGGTCGCGGGTGACAGGCGTCATCCGCGATCGCTGCACCCCGTCAGTCGTCCGTCGCGGGGTAGTTCGCTAAGCTCGCCCCATACTCCTGCCGAGGCGCACGCGATGACCCCGACGATGATCTACGCGATCATGATCCCGCTGATGGTGTTCGCTGTCTGGCGCCGGGTGCGCGGCAGCTTCGGACGCCAGCCGATCCAGCGCAAACGGATGATTTCGCGCATGGTGGTGCTCGGGGTCATCGGCACACTGATGGCGCTGGGCGGCCTGCACAATCCTCGCCTGCTTGAAGGCCTGGCGGGCGGCGTCCTGGCAGGGGCAGCGCTGGGCATCGTCGGACTGCGCCTGACCCGTTTCCATCGCGACGCCAACGGCGCGGACGGCTACGTCCCCAATGCGTGGATCGGCGGCCTGCTGAGCGCACTACTGCTCGGACGCCTGGCCTGGCGCTTCCTGGTGTTGATGCCGCAGCTGCAGGATCAGGCGATGGCCCACTCGGCGCCGGGGATGGGCAACAGCCCGCTCACCTTCGCCATCTTCGGGCTGCTGATCGGCTACTACATCTGTTACTTCGCCGGCCTGCTGGTGCACCACCGCCGCTTCGAGCGCGCGCAGGCGGCGTAACGGCTCAGAGCGCGTCGTTGTCCAGCTCGCCGGTGCGGATGCGGATCACCTGTTCCAGCGAGCTGACGAAGATCTTGCCGTCGCCGATCTTGCCGGTGCGCGCCGACGACTGGATGGCTTCGACCACCCGGTCCAGCTGATCGTCACCCACCGCCACTTCCAGCTTGATCTTGGGCAGGAAGTCGACCACGTATTCGGCGCCGCGGTAGAGTTCGGTGTGGCCCTTCTGGCGTCCGAAGCCCTTCACCTCGGTCACGGTGATGCCCTGCACGCCCACCTCGGCCAGGGCCTCGCGCACATCGTCCAGCTTGAACGGCTTGATCACCGCAACCACCAGCTTCATGGGTTTTCCTCGACTTCGTTGGCTGTCGGCGCGGGCGCCGTGGGAGGGCACATTTTGCCTGCCGGCATGGGAGCCTGTCGCCTGGCGCGACGCTGTGTAGGAAAATACCTACAACTCGCAGCGGAGCATGCCGATAGTGGCATTTAAAGACATGAATCTACACTTTCTCTCGACAAGTTCGAGGTGCTATCCATGATGGATAAGCAGGATATCGATCAACTTGCCCAGCGTCTTGTTTCGTTGGTTCCACAGGGATTGGCCCAGGCGCATCAGGATTTGCGCACCAACTTCGGCGATGTCCTGGCGCAGGGATTGCGCCGCCTTGATCTGGTCACCCGCGAGGAGTTTGAGGTCCAGAGCCAGCTCTTGGCGCGCACGCGCGCCAAGGTCGAGGCCCTGGAGAAGCGAATCGCACAGCTCGAGGCCGGTGCTGCCACCTGAGTAACGGGGGGGGGCGCGGGCTCATGTCCCGGGAGCCGCCCCCGATCCGTCACCCTCACCCCGAGAACGATCGGGGGCGGCTATTTTCGAACAGGCCGCGCGAGGGAGTTGCTCCGTGTCTGAAGCTGGCAGCCACTCCCGCCGCCATACCTTGCCTCTGCCGACCCCATGAGCCTGGCCGTAACGCTCAGCCGTGCCCAGGAGGGCGTGGCGGCCCCCCAGGTCATGGTCGAGGTGCACCTTTCCGGTGGCCTGCCCGGCACGAACATCGTCGGGCTGCCCGAGGCCGCCGTGCGGGAGGCGCGCGACCGGGTGCGGGTGGCCATCCAGAACACGGCTTTCGAATATCCGAACCGCAAGGTCACGGTGAATCTGGCGCCGGCCGAGCTGCCCAAGGACGGTGGCCGCTTCGACCTGGCCATCGCGCTGGGGATCCTGGCCGCCGGCGGCCAGGTGCCGCGGGAGAAGCTCGACGATTGCGAGTTCCTCGGCGAACTGGCCTTGTCGGGAGCACTGCGCGGCGTGTCCGGCGTGTTGCCCGCCTTGTTGCGCGCGCGAGCCCGCGGGCGCCGCGTGGTGGTGCCGAGGGCCAACGCCGCCGAGGCCGCGCTGGTCTCCGACGCCGACGTACTGGTGGCCGATTCGCTGGCCGAGGTCTGCAGCTGGCTGCGTGGCGCCCAGGACCTCGCGCTGCCGGCTGGAGCGCCCGATGCGTCCTGCGCGGTGCACGGTCCTGATCTGGCGGATGTCCGCGGCCAGCGGCAGGCGCGGCGCGCCCTGGAAATTGCCGCCGCCGGCGGCCATCACCTGTTGCTGCTGGGCCCGCCCGGAACCGGCAAGACCATGCTGGCCGAACGCCTGCCCGGCATCCTGCCTCCGCTGACCGAACTGGAGGCGCTCGAAACCTGCGCCGTGCGTTCGGTGGCCGGACAGGCAGTGGATCCGGCCGACTGGCGGCGGCGGCCATTCCGGTCTCCACACCACACCAGTTCGGCGGTCGCCCTGGTGGGCGGCGGCGCGTTGCCGCGGCCGGGGGAAATTTCGCTGGCGCACAACGGCGTGCTGTTTCTCGACGAGCTGCCCGAATTTGGCCGGCACGTGCTGGATGTGCTGCGCGAGCCCATGGAGTCGGGCCATATCGTCATATCGCGCGCTGCCCGCCAATCCGCTTTTCCAGCGCAGTTCCAGCTCATTGCGGCGATGAATCCCTGTCCCTGCGGCTACGCGGGCGACCCACGGCAGCGTTGCCAGTGCACGCCCGATCAGGTCCAGCGTTACCGCAGCCGCATTTCCGGGCCGCTGCTCGACCGCATCGACCTGGCGGTGGAAGTGCCGCGCGTGCCATTGAGTGAATTGGGGGCGGCGCGAGGCGAGGCCGACGAGGATTCGGCCACCGTCCGCGCCCGCGTGGTGCGGGCCCGGCACCACGCTCTCATGCGCGCCGGGCGCTCCAATGCGGAGATCAGCCCCAAGGAGCTGGAGCGCGACTGCGCGCTGGGGCCGGCCGAGCGGCATTGGTTCGATGGCGCGCTGGAGCGGCTGGGCCTGTCGGCGCGCGCCTATCACCGCACGCTGCGGGTGGCGCGGACGATCGCTGACCTCGACGGCGGCGCGGGTTTGTTGGAGCGCACGCACCTGGCCGAGGCGTTGACCTACCGGCGGTTCTGACCGCAGGGCACGCCTGTGCGCTTTTGTTCGGCGTGCGCCCTCTGCGCGGCCACCCGGCCGCCTCGCCAGGTCTCTGTAGGACCAGTCCGCCGGTGCAGGCCAGCTCGCCCAGAGGGTGCGCTCCCAGAACGGGGGCGAGGCAATTAAATTAATTTTTAAACTGGCGGGTATTGACTCCGGATCGCGCTGGCGTATTATCTGAACCCGCTAGTTCTCTAATGAACTCAGCCCGCCACCCCGGTATCGGTACTCCCTCCCCCTCCCCCGTCCGATACCGGGGCTTGGCCTTTCTCTTCCCCTTCCTGGCGATGCCTGCGCGTAGACGTGCAGTTCACCGGCGTATCCCGATAAATCCGTCCTGGATGCCCGAAGGATCGCGCATGTCGCCCGAGGTCGGACTGCTGCTGGTGTGCATGCTGGGCGTTGGCTTCCTGGCGCAATGGATTGCCTGGCGGGTGAAGTTGCCCGCGATCCTGTTCCTGTTGCTGGCTGGCATCCTGCTGGGCCCGGTGACCCGGGTGGTGCAGCCGGACAGCCTGCTCGGACCGTTGCTGTTCCCTGTGGTCTCGCTGGCGGTCTCGCTGATCCTGTTCGAGGGCAGCCTGACCCTGCGCTTCAGCGAGCTGCCGGACATTGGTCGCGCGGTGCGGGGGCTGGTCACCTACGGCGCGGTGATCGCCGTGGCGATGCTGGGCGTGGCGGCGCATTACCTGGCCGGCCTGCGCTGGGAGGTGGCGCTCCTGTTCGGAGCGCTCACCTGCGTCACCGGGCCGACCGTGATCGCGCCGATGCTGCGCACCGTGCGTCCCAACGCGCGCATCGCCAATACCCTGCGCTGGGAAGGCATCGTGATCGACCCGCTCGGCGCGCTGTTCGCCGTGCTGGTCTACGAGGCCATCGTCTCGCACCAGCAGAACCACGCGGTGGGCGTGTTCTTCGCGCTGGTGGCCTGCGGCGCCGGCATCGGCCTGTTCGCCGCGTGGCTGCTTGCGTTCTTCCTGCGTCGGCAGATGATCCCGGAATACCTGCAGAACTACGGCGCCCTGGTCGCGGTGCTGCTGGCCTTCACGCTGTCCAACGTGATGACCCACGAGTCGGGCCTGCTGGCGGTGACGGTGATGGGCATCGCGCTGGGCAACATGCGTGGCGTGCACATCGACGACATCCTGGATTTCAAGGAAAACCTCACCACCGTGCTGGTGTCGAGCCTGTTCATCCTGCTTGCGGCGCGGCTGGCCTGGCCCTTGCCCGATGGCATGCTGTGGGGAGGCACGGCGGTTTTCATCGTGGCGCAGCTGGTGGTGCGTCCGGTCACCGTGGCCATCGCCACCATCGGCAGCAGCCTCAACTGGCGCGAGCGCGCGCTGATCGCATGGGTGGCGCCACGCGGCATCATCGCCGCGGCGGTGTCCGCGGTGTTCGCGCTGAAACTCGACTCGTTGGGGCTGGCGGGCGCGCGGGACCTGGTGCCGCTGGTGTTCATCCTGATCATCGGCACGGTGGTGGTCCAAAGCGCCACGGCCGGACCGCTTGCGCGCTGGCTGAAGGTGGCTGAGCCCGACGCCACCGGGGTGCTTATCTATGGCGCGGACCTGGCGGCGCGGCGGGTGGCGCGTGCGCTGCTCGAGGCCGGCTTTCGCGTGATCGTCGCCGATGAGCACTGGCCGAGCATCCAGCGCGCACGCATGGAAGGGCTGAGCACGTTCTACGGGCACCCGGCGACGGCTTATGCCGAGCGGCATCTCGGCCTCACCGGCATCGGCCGCCTGTTGGCCATGTCCCCTCATCGCGAGCGCAACGCGCTGGCCTGCGTGTATTACCGCCAGGAATTCGGCCGGGGCCGGATCTATCGCCTGCGCATCGAGGACACCCACGAAGCGCACGATCGCACCCGACTGGGCGGGTACCTGCTGGCGCCCGCGCTGTTTGCCGCCGACATGACCCATGAGCGTTTCAACGAACGCCTGGTCGACGGGTGGCTGATCAAATCGACCCGGCTGACGCCGACCTTTGACTGGCCCAACTTCATCGAACAGTACGGCTCCAATACGGTGCTGCTGTTCGGCGTGGAAGAACGCGGCGCCTTGCGGGTGGCTTCGGTGAAGCGCGAACTCGAGCCGCGCCCGGGCTGGCTGGTGATCGCGTTGGTGCCGCCACAACGACTGCGGCCCCACGCCTGACGCGATCCCTGCGTCGCGCGCGCGGGGAGCGCAGGACAGGGCCGCGCTCCCCACGCACGCACCGGCGTCCGTGCCGGCTCACGCAACGGTTGGATCGTCAGGCCGCGCTGGCCTGGCGCGAGGCGTGGAACTGCGCCTCTTCGGTGGAACCCTTGAGCGCCGTGGTGGATGACTGGCCCTGCTGGATGGCCTGGGTCACCGCATCGAAGTAGCCCGTGCCCACTTCGCGCTGGTGCTTCACGGCGGTGAAGCCACGCTCGGCGGCGGCGAACTCCCTCTCCTGCAGCTCCACGAACGCGCTCATCTGGCGACGCGCATAACCATAAGCCAGATCGAACATGCCGTAGTTAAGGCTATGGAAGCCGGCCAGGGTGATGAACTGGAATTTGTAGCCCATCGCGCCCAGCTCCTTCTGGAACCTGGCGATGGTGGCGTCGTCGAGGTTCTTCTTCCAGTTGAAGCTCGGCGAGCAGTTGTAGGCCAGCAGCTTGCCCGGGTACTTCGCGTGGATCGCCTCGGCGAACCTGCGCGCTTCCTCAAGGTTGGGCTTGCTGGTCTCGCACCACACCAGGTCGGCGTAGGGCGCGTAGGCGAGGCCGCGGCTGATCGCCTGCTCCAGGCCCGGACGCACGCGGAAGAAACCTTCCACGGTGCGCTCACCCGTGACGAACGGCTTGTCGTTGTCGTCGATGTCGGAGGTGAGCAGGTCGGCGGCGTCTGCATCGGTGCGCGCCACGATCAGGGTCGGCACGCCCAGCACGTCGGCAGCCAGGCGCGCGGCGTTGAGCTTGTCCACCGCCTCGCGGGTCGGCACCAGCACCTTGCCGCCCATGTGGCCGCACTTCTTCACCGAGGCCAGCTGGTCCTCGAAATGCACTCCCGCGGCGCCGGCCTCGATCATCGCCTTCATTAACTCGAATGCGTTGAGCACGCCGCCGAAGCCGGCCTCCGCGTCGGCCACGATCGGGACCATCCAGTCGATGTCGTTCTGGCCTTCGGCATGGTGCAACTGGTCGGCGCGCAGCAGCGTGTTGTTGATGCGCTTGACCACCGACGGCACCGAGTTGGCCGGATACAGCGACTGGTCGGGATACATCTCGCCGGCGAGGTTCGCATCGGCAGCCACCTGCCAACCACTGAGGTAAATCGCCTGCAGGCCGGCTTTCACCTGCTGCATCGCCTGGTTGCCGGTGAGGGCGCCCAGCGCGTTGACGAAATCCTCCTGCTGCAGCGACTTCCACAGGCGCTCGGCGCCGCGGCGGGCCAGCGAGTGCTCAACGGGCACTGTGCCGCGCAGGCGCGCCACGTCCTCGGCGCTGTAATTGCGCTGGATACCGCTCCAGCGGGGATTGTTCTTCCAGTCGAGCGCGAGCTGGTCGGCGGTGGGCAGCGTGTTCTTCATGACAAGACTCCGTAACAAGCGTGCATTGAAGGCAGGAGCGCACCCTGTGCGCGACCGCGGCGTTGCGCTGTCGTCACTTCGCGCAGTAGTCGCGCACAGGGTGCGCTCCTGCAGGACTTGGCTTGCGATCAGGCGAGCTGTTCGTAAGCGGCCAAGGTGAGGAAGTCGCCGAGTTCGTCGGCGTGCGTGAGTTGCTTGAGCAGGGTCGATGCCTGCTCGGCGCGATGGGCCACGGGGCTGCCGCTTTCGATCAGCCGGTGGGTGTGCTTGGCCAGCGAGTGGTCGAACAGCGCGGCGTCGATCGGCGCGTGGTCGGTGAACTCCAGCGGCCCCAGGTGCAACCATTGCCACAGCTGGGCGCGGGCGATCTCGGCGGTGGCGGCGTCTTCCATCAGGTGATGGATGGGCACGCAGCCCTGGCCGTCCAGCCACGAGGCGGTGTAGCGCAGCGCCACTTCCACGTTGTTGTCGAAGCCGGCGCGGGTGATGGTGCCGCTGCACGGGGCGATCAGCTGGTCGCGGCAGACATTGACGTCGGCGCGCACCACGTTGAGCTGGTTGGGCGAGGGCATGTACTTGTCGAACACTTCCTGCGCCACCGGCACCAGCGCCGGATGCGCCACCCAGGTGCCGTCGTGGCCGGCCTGCACTTCACGCAGCTTGTCGGCGCGCACCTTGGCCAGCGCCGCCTCGTTGGCGGCCTCGTCGCCCTTGATCGGGATCTGCGCGGCCATGCCGCCCATGGCGAACGCGCCGCGTCGGTGGCAGGTCTGGATCAGCAGCTCCGAATAGGCCTTCAGGAACGGCACCGTCATCAGCACCTGGCCGCGGTCGGGCAGCAGGCGGTCGCGATGGGCGCGGAAGGTCTTCAGGTAGGAAAAGATGTAGTCCCAGCGGCCGCAATTGAGGCCGACGGCACGACCGCGCAGCGCATGCAGGATCTCGTGCATCTGGAACACGGCCGGCAGCGTCTCGATCAGCACGGTGGCCTTCATGCAGTCCGGCGGCAGGTCGAGGAACTCCTCGGCGGCGGCCATCACGTCGTTCCACAGCGCCGCCTCTTCCATGGCCTGCAGCTTGGGCAGGTAGAAGTACGGGCCGCGGTCGCGGGCCTGCAGCCGGCGGGCGTTGTGGAAGGCGAACAGGCCGAAATCCACCAGCGCGCCAGCCATCGGCTCGCCGTCGACCGTGATGTGGCGCTCCGGCAGGTGCCAGCCGCGCGGGCGCACCACCAGCACGGCCGGGTTTTCTTCCACGCGGTACTGCTTGCCCTCGGGCGAGGTGTAGGCGATCGAGCCGTCCACCGCGTCGCGCAGGTTGATCTGGCCGTCGATCTGGTTGGCGAAGGTGGGCGCCGAGGAATCCTCGAAGTCCGCCATGAACACCTTTGCGCCGGAGTTGAGCGCGTTGATGATCATCTTGCGCTCGACCGGGCCGGTGATCTCCACGCGGCGGTCACGCAGGGCGGCCGGGATCGGGGCGACCACCCAGTGGCCCTCGCGGATCGCCGTCGTGTCGGTGCGGAAGTCGGGCAGCTGGCCGTCGTCGTAACGGGCCTGGCGAGCCACGCGCTCGGCCAGCAGTTCACGGCGGCGGGCGTCGAAGCGATGGTGCAGGGTCGCCAGGAAGGCCAGCGCCTCCGGAGTGAGGATGGCGTCGTGCCCCGGACGGGTGGCGCCAAGCACCTGGGCCTGGGTCGGAAAGATGCGTTCCTTGGGGACAGCCATGGCGAAATCTCCGTGATGACGATGGGATGACACTAGGTCACGGAAAATCGCTTTGACAAAGTAAATGTTTCAATTTTTGGTATTAATATCCCCAATGTGTTCTGCAACTAGTTGAGTTATAAGACGTGAAAACACCCAAACAATTGCTGCAGGTGCGGAAAAAAGCCCGATCCAAGCCGTCGAAACGTCCCGAACGCGGGGCCGGCGGCGCGGACGCGGGCAGCCGGTTCTACTACAAGGGCAACCGCCAGAAGCAGATGCGCGCCTTCGTCTACACGGTGAAGCTGGGCACCCTGACGCGCGCCGCCGAGGCCCTTTTTCTGTCTCAGCCATCGGTGAGCCTGCAGCTGCAGGCGCTGGAGCGCGAGCTGGGCGTGACCCTGCTGGAGCGCCGCCGCCGTCGCATCAACCTCACCGACGCCGGCGAGGCGCTGTACGAGCTGGCCCGCCCACTGGTAGAGGGCTGGGAGAACCTAGACCGCGACTTCCAGGCCAGGGTGAAGGGGTTGCAGGGCGGACGACTGACCATCGCCGCCGGCAGCTCGACCATCCAGTACCTGCTGCCCGACCTGGTGCGCCGATACCGCGAGCAGTTTCCCGAGGTGCATCTGCAGCTCGCCAACGTCACCGGCAAGGATGGCCTGGCGCTGCTGCGCGCTGATGAAGCCGACTTCGCGGTGGGTTCGATGCTGGACGTGCCCAACGACATCGCCTGGGCGCCGGTCTACCACTACGACCCGATGCTGATCACCCCGCTGGACCATCCGCTGGCGGGCAAATCCTCGCTCACCCTGCAGGACCTTTCGCCCTACGGCCTGATCCTCCCGCCCCAACGTCTGTCGACCTACCGCCTGGTGGACCTGGTGTTCCAACAGCGGCAGGTGCCGTACCGGGTAGCGATCGAGGTGGGCGGCTGGGAGGTGATCAAGGAGTACGTGGCGATGGGCCTGGGCATCTCCATCGTCACCGGCATCTGCATCACCGAGGCGGACCGCTCGCGTCTGGCCGTGCGCAACATGAAGCAATACTTCCCCCAGCGCAGCTACGGCGTGGTGATGCGCAAGGGCAAGTTCCTCACCGCCGAGGCGCGCGCATTCGTCGACCTGATCCGGCCGGGATTGCTGACTCATCGCGACTACGACGAGTCCGGCCACTCCGAGCGCTGATCGCGCCCGTGCAGCGATGGTGTGCGGGGGTCAGGACTGGCGCTGCAGCGCCAGCTTCACGCCAAAGCCCAGCAGCACCGTGCCGCACACGCGGTCCATCCACTGTCCTATGTGCGGGCGTGCGTTGAGCAATCGGTGGACGTGCCCGCCGAGCAAGGCCAGCACCATCGACCAGGTCGTGCCGGTGCCGATGAAGCTCAGGCCCAGCACCATCAGGCCCAACTGCGGGTGCGAAGCCTGCATCGACACGAACTGCGGCAGGAAGGCGAGGAAGAACAGCGCCACCTTGGGATTGAGCACGTTGGTCAGCATGCCCTGGCGGAAGGCGGCGGCAAGGCCTTTGCCGCGCGTCACCGTGGGTGGACGCGCGCTACCGCTCCGGGTCAGCAGCATGCGCAGGCCGATCCACAGCAGGTAAGCGGCGCCGAGGTACTTGAGCACGCTGAAGGCCAGCGCCGAAGTCATCAGGATCGCCGAGATGCCCAGCACGGCCGCCAGCGTGTGCACGATGCAGCCGGCGTTGATGCCGAGCGCCGCCGCCACGCCTACCGCGCGGCCTTCGCGGCCGCTGCGGGTGAGGATGTAGAAGGTGTCCAGGCCCGGCGTCATGTTCAGCGCGATGCAGGCGAGCAGGAAGGCCTCGAAGTGCTGGATGCCGAGCGACGTCACCGGGATTCCCTCATGAATGAGTGACTGCACCCATTGAAGAGTGCAGCCATGGATGGCTGCCTCTTGATCTTCGCGGTCATGGATGACCGCACAAATCAAGCATTGCGGTGCTTGCCGCGGTACGGCGAGAACAGCGCGCGGATCTTCGTCATGTCGGCGTCGTGGTCGCCGGTCGCGCGCACCACCGGCCCGAAGGTGAAGGTCTTGGTCGGGTAGTCGATGAAGAGCGTCTGGATGGGCACGTTGGCGTCGTGCGCAATGCGCAGGAAGCCTGACTTCCAGTGCTTCACCTTCTTGCGCGTGCCCTCGGGCGTGATGCCCAGCCACATGCGGTCCTTCTCTGCGAAGCGCTTCACCATCTGGCCCACCACGTTGAGCGCGGCGCTGCGATTGATGCCGATCATGCCAATCGGGCGCAGGAAGATGCCCAGCGGCCCGTCGAGCACCTCGCGCTTGATGATGATGTTGATGTCCACGCCCAGGCCGATCTTCATCAGCAGGCCGTAATAGCCATCCCAATAGGACGAATGGGGCGCCCCGATCAGGATCAACTTGGGCTCGTTGGGCAGCTCGCCAAGCAGCCGCCATCCACTCAGGCGCAGCAGCACGCGCGCCAGCCAGGGCCAGAAGCGGCTGTTGAGCTTGGGTGCTTCGGGCGGTGCGGATGGGAGCATCCGGTTACTCATTCACGACTCCAGTCACGCGAACGTGTTTGCTTGATTTTGCCTCGCTGCTGCTTGCCGGCGAGGCGGCGCTCTTTCGAGCCGCGAGTGGGTTTGGTGGCAATGCGCGCCTTGGGAACGATCAGCGCGCCTCGGATGATCTCGACCAGCCGCTCCCGCGCATCCTCGCGGTTGCGGCTTTGGTCGCGGAAGCGCCGAGCCTGGATCACCAGCACGCCGTCGTCGGTGAGACGACGGTCGCGCCGCGCCAACAGGCGAGCCCGCAAGGGCTCGGGCAGGGACGGCGAATGCGCCACGTCGAAGCGCAGTTCGACTGCGCTTTCGGTGCGATTGACGTGCTGCCCACCGGGACCGTCGGCACGCAGGAAGCGCTCGGTCAGCTCGGTCTCGGGCAGGACGATGGATCGGCTGATCGTGAGCATGAAGTGAAGTTTAGCGGCGTGGCACGACACCCCGCCATCGCGCACTGCATCAGGCTTCGGGCAGCGACCAGCCGAAGCGTGCGAGCAGCGCCTGGTAGGCCAAATCGAGCGGCGCTTCCAGTCGCATCGGCGCCCCCGTGACCGGATGGCTGAAGCTCAGGCGCCAGGCGTGCAGCAGCATGCGGTGACAGCTGAAGTACTGCTTGTACAGACGGTTGTGGTCGCTGCGCCCGTGCTGGCAGTCGCCGATGATGGGGTGGTGGATGTGCGCCATGTGCTTGCGGATCTGGCGGAAGCGGCCGGTGTGAGGCTCCGCCAGCACCATCGCATAGCGCTGCTGCGGATAGCGGCCCAGGGCGATGTCGACTTCGGTGGTGGCCAGGCGCTGGTAGCTGGTGCTTGCGTCGCGTCGCGGACCGGTCTCGCGCGAGCCGGGCAGGGGATAGTCAATCAGGCCCTCTGCCGGCTCCGGCCAGCCGCGCACCACGGCGAGGTACTGCTTTTGCACGTCGCGCCCCATGAACTGCTCGCCGAGCGCGGCGGCGATCTCGCTGGAGCGCGCCACCAGCAGCACGCCGCTGGTCGCACGGTCCAGGCGATGGGCGAGATAGGTGACGCCGCCAACCTGCTCGCGCAGCAGGTCGATCAGGAACTCCTCGGCATTCCCCACCATCTTGGAGCGGTGCACGGCCAGGCCGGCCGGCTTGTTGACCGCGATGAGGGCGTCGTCTTGGTAGAGGATGTCGAGCATGGTGGCGAATGGGAACGATCTAGCGGCTTACTTCATCAGTGCCGTCATCCCGGCGAAGGCCGGGATCCAGTGTCTTTCAATCTTGTTTGTACGGCAGAAAGTCACTGGATCCCGGCCTTCGCCGGGATGACGTTGAGGGGGTTATGAGTGGCGGGGCCAGCCCGCTGCGAATGACAGCAGGCCGGCGGCCGCGGCTATCGCGGCAGGCCAGGCGCCGTGTTCTGCCGCCTGTGTCCACAGCACCGCGGCGCCCAACAACAGGCTCCCGCCCAGCAGTCCAAACGCCAGCGCGCGCTGCGTGCGATGGGATTCCTCACGCCGCTGCGCGAGCTCGCGCGGGTCGGCCACGGTCTGTCGCTCGCCCTTGGCCACCTGGCGCAAGGCGTCGCGGATAAGTTCGGGGAACTGCGGCGCGGCGTTGAACCACTCGGGCAGGCGCTTGCGTACCTCGCGCAGCGTACGGCGAGGGCTGTAGCGGTCGCGCAGGATGCGTTCGAGCACCGGATGGGCCACGGCCCAGATGTCGATCTGCGGATCGAGCATGCGGCCCACGCCTTCGATGTTGAGCAGGGTCTTCTGCAGCAGGATCAGCTGTGGCTGCAGGGTGAGCTCGTAGCGGCGCGCGGTCTGAAACAGCTTGACCACCAGCTCGGCCAGCGAGATCTGCGACAGCGGGCGGGTGAAGTAGGGCTCGCACACCGTGCGCACGGCGGCGGCCAGCTCATCGATGCGCACCGTGGACGGCATCCAGCCGGCGTCGACGTGCAGCTGCGCGATGCGCGCGTAGTCGCGCTCGAACAGGGCGATGAAGTTCTGCGCGAGCCAGTACTGGTCCTGTTCCGGCAGCGAGCCCATGATGCCGAAGTCCAGCGCGATGAAGCGTGGCTCACCGGGGCGCGTGGTATCCACCCAGATGTTGCCGGGATGGGCGTCGGCGTGGAAGAAGTTGTCGCGGAACACCTGTTCGTAGAACAGCCGCACGCCCTTCACCGCCAGCGCCTTGCGGTCCACGCCGGCGGCATCGAGCGCGGCGATGTCATCGCAGCTCACGCCGTGCACGCGCTCGAGGGTGAGCACGCGTTCGGCCGTGTGGTCCCAATGCACGGCGGGCACGTACAGGTCGACGCCGCTCTCGAAATTGCGGCGCAGCAGGCTGGCGCTGGCGCCTTCGCGCTGCAGATCCAGCTCGTTCTCCAGCATCTTCTCGACTTCGGCCACCACGTCGAGCGGGCGGATCTTGTCGGCGTTGGGATGCCAGCGCTGGGCCAGCTCGCCGAGCGAGCGCAGCAGCTTGATGTCCCGCGCAATGCGCTGTTCGATGGCCGGACGCAGCACTTTCACCACCACCGCGCTGCCGTCGTGCAGGGTGGCGGCGTGCACCTGGGCGATGGAGGCGGAAGCCAGCGGCGTTTCGTCGAAGTCTGCGTAGAGGCGGTCGATCGGGGCCTTGAGCTGCTGCTCGACGATCGCGCGCGCCTCGGCGCCGGGGAACGGCGGCACCTGATCCTGCAACTGCGCCAGTTCGTCGGCGATGTCGGGCGGGACGAGGTCGCGTCGCGTCGACAGCACCTGGCCGGCTTTCACGAAGATCGGCCCGAGGTCGGTCAACGCCAGGCGCAGGCGGGCGCCGCGCGAAAGCGTGCGGACGTCCACCCGTGGCTTGGCCGCAAACGGGCGCACCAATTTGAGCGGGCGGAACAGATGGGCGGCGTCGACCAGCTCGTCGAGCCGGTACGCCAGCAGCACGGAGGCGACGCGCATCACGCGCGGTACGACCTTCAGGGGTGTCCTCACGCGCCCGGTCCCTTCTTCAGGCGCTGCTCCAGGCGCGCCAGTCGCGCCTCGAGCCGATCGCTGCGTTCGCGCAATTCGTCCACGCCGTCGAGAAAGCTTTCCACCTCGCCAGGCGCCGCCGCCACGCGTACTTCATCGCGTAGCCAGTCGGCCGTATCAGTGGCCAGATGGCTGCCCGATTCCTTCGCATGCGCCAGGCCGCTGCGCACCGCCTTGGCCAGCGGCACGCCGAGCACGTCGCCGAAGGTGCGCGCAAAGGCTTCCTCGAAGTCCGGCGCGAACTTGCTGGCGAGCTTCTCAAGGCGGCGGGCCAGGTCGGCGTCGCCGGCGATATCTACTTTGCCAGGGGCCACGCCCTCATCGTCGCGCTTGACCAACATCGCCAGCAGGCTGCCCGGGGTGGCGGCGACGCGCAGATGGTTGTCCGGTTGAGCAGGACCAACCTTGAGGCGCTCGCCTTCCACCGTAACGGACAGCGCCAGTTCGGGGCCGCGCAGGTGCAGCTGCACGCTGCGGCCGTCCAGCGCGGACAGGCGTCCGACGGTGTCCGGGTCGAGCGAAAGCGTGTGGTTGAGTGCGGTTTCCAGCGCGCGGCCGGCAAGGGCGCGCAACGGGCGTGGCAGCAGGGAGCGGGGCGAAGAGGCAGTCATGGCAGCGATTGTAACGGTTGAGGCCGTGGCGCCAGCGTTCTGGCGGCGAAACGTCAACGCCATTCCTTGGCGTTACCGGAAGGGGGTGCGGCGCCGGAACCCCTGATGCTGCTGGCGGAGGGAAGGCTTGCGTGAGTCCCCCCATGCAAGCCGCGGTCGCGCACAGGGCGCGCTCCTACACGGCGCCTTCGAAGCCCAGTTGGCGCCACGCCTCGTACACCGCCACGGCGACGGTGTTGGACAGGTTCAGGCTGCGGCTGTCGGGCCGCATCGGCAGGCGCAGGCGTTGCGCCTCGGGAATGGTGTCGAGCACCTCGCCGGGCAGGCCGGCGGTCTCGCAGCCGAACAGCAGCGCGTCGCCCTTGCTGAAGCGTGCGTCCACATGGGCCACGCGACCGCGCGTGGAGAAGGCGAATACCCTTGGCTGGCCGATGCCCTCGAGACAGCTGGCCAGGTCGTCGTGCACCGCCAGCTGCGCATATTCGTGGTAGTCCAGGCCTGCGCGTCGCAGGCGCGCATCGTCCAGCTCGAATCCCAAGGGGCGGATCAGGTGCAACGTGGCGCCGGTGTTGGCGCACAACCTGATCGCATTGCCAGTGTTCGGCGGTATCTCGGGTCGGAAAAGAATGACATGTAGCATCCGGCCATTATCGGGTCTCTCCCGGACCCGCGAAACGGTAAGCGTCCCTGCTCAGCCGTTGAGGCGCGGGCACACCACGCCATCAGGCGGCAGTGCACAGGCAGTAGGAGTGGCGATCAGCTGGCCGGCGGAACCGGCGGCGGCGAGACGCACCGCGTCCGGCGAGGCATTCACCATGGCGCCCAACACGAGTCCGCAAACCAGCAGGCAAGCGACGAACAGGCCGCGCAGCATAAAGGCTTCGAATTTCATGATTCATATCTCCGATGAAAGTGGGGTAGGTCCTGCACGGTAGGTATGGCAAGGCTCGTGCCAAGCCCTCGTTCACTTTCAAGTGACTGTGCTTGTTGAAAATTCTTCAGAAGCGTCGGGAATCGATGGCTGTCCGCGGACAGCGACCGTCCGCGCCCGGACAACCGGACGGACACTCGTCCGGGCACCAAACGCCGTGCCATTGGTCATTTGCCAAGGTCCGGAGGCGTGGCTAGCCTCCGATCGTTCACCGGTAGCAACAATTCAGGAGTGCCGTAATGGCAAGAAAGCCCCTCGCCCTGCTCGTCGCAGGTCTGCTCAGCGTCTCCGCCGGTTTGCCGGCCGTGGCTGCCCCCAGCGCGGTGGTGGAATCGGCAGCGACCGCCGTCCCCGACATCGCCTATACCCGGTTCACCCTGTCCAACGGCCTCACCGTGGTGGTGCATGAAGACCACAAGGCGCCAGTCGTGGCGGTGAGCATCTGGTACCACGTGGGCTCGGCCGACGAACCCAAGGGCAAGACCGGTTTCGCGCACCTGTTCGAGCATCTGATGTTCTCCGGTTCGGAGAACCACAAGGGCACCTACTTTCAGCCGTTCGAGCTGGCTGGCGCCACCGACATGAACGGCACCACCTGGTTCGACCGCACCAACTATTTCGAGACGGTGCCCACCACCGCGCTGGACATGGCGCTGTGGATGGAATCGGACCGCATGGGTCACCTGCTGGGCGCGATCGGCCAGAAGGAACTCGATACCCAGCGCGGCGTCGTGCAGAACGAGAAGCGCCAGGGCGAGAACCGCCCATATGGCCGCGTGGACCAGAACATCCTGTCCAACACCTTCCCGGGCAACCATCCCTACCAGCACGACACCATCGGCTCGATGGCCGACCTCAACGCGGCCTCCCTCGCCGACGTGAAGCAGTGGTTCCACGATTACTACGGCGCCGCCAACACCGTGCTGGTGCTGGCCGGCGACATCACTGTGGCCGAGGCGAAGGCCAAGGCCGAGAAGTACTTTGGCGACATCCCGGCGGGTCCGGCGGTGCCGCGCCAGCAGGCGTGGATCACCCCGCTGGAGAAGTCCACGCGCGGCGTGCAGCACGACCATGTGGCTCAGCCGCGCATCTATCGCACCTGGGTGGTTCCGCAGCTCGGTACCGACGACGCCATCCTGCTCGACCTCGCCTCCACCGTGCTCGGTGGCGGCAAGACCTCGCGTCTGTACCAGCGGCTGGTCTACCAGGACAAACTGGTCGACGACATCTCGGCGAGCATCTCGCCGTTCGCACTGGCCAGCCAGTTCCAGATTCAGGCCGACGTGAAGGACGGCGTGGATCCGGCCAAGGTCGAGGCGGTGATCCAGGAGGAGCTGAAGCGGTTCCTCGCCGAAGGCCCGACCGCCGATGAACTCGAGCGCGCCAAGATCGGCAACCGCGCCGGCTTCGTGCGTGGCTTGGAGAAGGTCGGTGGCTTTGGCGGCAAGGCGGTGATCCTGGCCGAGGGTCAGGTCTACCGTGACGATCCCGGCGCCTACAAGAAGGACCTGCAGCGCGCCGACGCTGCCACTGCGGCCAGCGTCAGGGCGGCCGCCGAGAAGTGGCTGAGCAAGGGTGACTACCTGCTCACCGTGCTGCCCGCCGGCCCCGGTTTCGATCCGGACGCCGAGGAAGCCAAGGTGGTGGCGCTGCCGCCGGCCACCAGCCGGCCGGAGCCCAAGCTGCCGCCGAAGCAGGAATATGTGGTCGGCAAGAGCCAGGTGGATCGCAGCAAGGGCGTGCCCGAAGTGACGCAGTTCCCGGACCTGAGCTTCCCCGCGCTCGAGCGCGGCAAGCTCAAGAACGGCATCGAGGTGATCCTGGCCCAGCGCCACACCATCCCGGTGACCCATGTGCAACTGATGTTCAACTCGGGCTACGCCGCCGACCAGGGCCGCAAGCTCGGCACGGCCAGCTTCACCACCACCCTGATGAACGAGAGCACCAAGGACCTCGACTCGGTCGAAGTGTCCAAGCGCAAGCAGCGCCTGGGCGCCATCACGCGCGTCGGCTGCGGGCTCGATTCGTGCTCGGCCTCGCTTAACGCGCTCAACGAGCAGTTGCAGCCTTCGCTGGCGCTGTTTGCCGACATCGTGCGCAACCCGGCGTTCAAGGCTGAGGACATCGAGCGCATCCGCGGCCAGTGGCTGGCCGGCATCGCGCAGGAAAAGACCCAGCCCACTGCGCTGGCCCTGCGCACCTTGCCACCGCTGATCTACGGCGCGCATCACGCCTACGGCATTCCGTTCACCGGCTCGGGCACGGAGGAGGCGATCAAGGCGATGCAGGCTAGTGACCTGACGTCCTTCCAACGCGACTGGCTGCGCCCGGACAACCTCAAGATTCTGGTTGCCGGCGACACCACGCTGCAGCAGATCATCCCGCAGCTTGAGGCCGCCTTCGGTGACTGGACGGCGCCGTCCACGCCGGTGCCGAAGAAGAACATCGCCACCGTGGCGCCGCAGCCCAAGCCGCGCGTGTTCCTGATCAACAAGCCGGAGGCGCCGCAGTCGCTGATCCTGGCCGGCCTGCTCGCGCCTTCGAGCAAGGCGCCGAACGAGCTGGCCATCGACGTGGGCAACGGCGCGTTCGGTGGCAGCTTCACCTCGCGTCTCAACATGAACCTGCGCGAAGACAAGCGCTGGGCTTATGGCGCCTTCAGTTTCATGCGCGATGCGATCGGCCAGCGCCCGTTCCTGATTTACGCGCCGGTGCAGACCGACAAGACCGCAGAGTCCGCGCAGGAGGTGCTGAAGGAATCCAAGGATGTGATCGGGCCGCGTCCGCTCACCACGCAGGAGGTCGACAAGATCAAGGACTCCAACATCCGCGGCCTGCCGGGCAGTTTCGAGACCAGCGCCGAGGTGTTGGGCGCCTTGAGCGAGATCGTGCAGTTCTCCCGCCCCGACGACTACGTGCAGACGCTGAAGGCCCGCACCCAGGCGGTGACCCAGGGCGACGCCCAGGGCGCGCTCGAGGAGATCATCAAGCCCGGCGCGATGACCTGGGTGATCGTGGGCGACCTGAAGAAGATCGAGCAGCCGGTGCGGGCGCTCAAGCTCGGCGAGGTGCAGGTGATCGACGGCGACGGCAAGCCGGCCAAGTAAAAATCGGCAAGAACCTGTGGGGACTGTTCACGTTCCCGGGTTAGCATGGGGCCGGGCGGATAACCGCCCGGCCTTTTCTCGTTCACGTTCCGGAGCTACCCATGCGCAAGACCCTGCTGTTGCTCGTTCCCATCGCGTTGCTCGGCGCCTGCACCTACGGCATCACGCTGGACGATGCCGGCAAGAACGTCCGCACGGCCTGGACTGGCGATCTGTCCTCCTGCCATGAAATGGGCAAGGTGACGGTATCGGTCATGGACCACGTCGGTCCGGTCAACCGCAATGACATCAAGGTGCGCGACGAACTGGAAGTCATGGCGCGCAACGAGGCCGCCAAGATGCACGCCGACACCATCCGCCCGCTGGGCGATCCCACCGATGGCTCGCAGGCCTGGGGCGCCTATCAGTGTGGCAACACCCAGTTGGCGCCGGCCAATCGCCCGGCGACCACGCCGACCAATCCGGCCAGCCAGCCCAATCCGCAAACCACGCCTGGCGGGTTCGAAACCTACCCGGTCAAGGGCAACTGAGCCCGGGCCCAGCGAGGCTGGGCTGCCGCCAGCAACCAAAGGCGCCCTCGTGGCGCCTTTTTCACGTCTGGAGGATGACGCTCTTGCGGGGATACCGCGGCAGTCATAAAATTCACATGTATATATTACATATATGTACTAAGTAGGCCGTCGGCCATGAGCAGCTTCCTTCCCACCGAGCAGCGCCTGGCGGTCACCCTCCAGCGCCATCCAGCGTTTCCGCGCGACCCCGCGGTGCTGATCCGGCTCATCAAGCACATCTACAAGCGCGTGCATGACGACGCCAACGCCATGTTGAGGCCCTACGGCATCAATCATCCCGAGTACAACCTGCTGATGATGCTGTACGGCACCGAAGGCTATGCGCTGCATCCCACCGAGCTGGCGGATGCGGCGGGCGAGAAGTCGGCCAACATCACGCGCCTGACCAACGAGCTGGCGGACAAGGGGCTGATCGCGCGCAACGCCAGCGACGAGGACCGGCGCAAGGTGACGCTGACCCTCACCAAGGATGGCGTGGCGCTGATCGAGAGCTTCATGCCCGATGTGTGCGCGCTTCTCGAGCACCAGGTGGGCGACCTGCAGCCGCGCGACATGGCGCAGCTGGAGCGCCTGCTGAAGAAGTTCCTGGCGCAGCTGGAGCGCGAGTAAGTCATGTCCGCAGTCCCGTCCCCGCTTCCGATCCTGCGCCGCGTGCCCTGGCTCGGTGAATTCCTGACCACCGAGCGCCAGGCCTGGATCTTCGTCTTCAAGTGCCTGCTGGCGTTCTACATCGCCGCCTGGCTGTCGATGCTGTTCCAACTGGAGCAGCCCTCGACCACCATGATCACGGTATCCATCGTGATGCATCCGCACAGCGGCATGGTGCTGGCCAAGAGCTTCTATCGCGCGATCGGCACCTGCGCCGGCAGCCTGTGCGGCGTGTTGCTCATGGCGGCCTTCCCGCAGGAGCGCGAGCTGTTCCTGCTCAGCCTGTCGCTGTGGGTGGGCCTGTGCGCCGGCGGCGCGGTGCTCTACCGCAACTTCATGTCCTACGGCTTCGTGCTGGCCGGCTATACCGCCGCCATCGTGGCGCTGCCGGCAATCAGCCACCCCAACGCTGTGTTCGACTCGGCGATGTTGCGCGTCAGCGAGGTGCTGCTGGGCATCATCGTGGCCGGTCTGATCAGCGACGTGGTGCTGCCCGAGCGCCTGCGCCAGCTGCTGCGCAGGAGTGCGCGCGAGTTGTATGTGCACTTCATGGGATTCGCCAGCGGCAGCCTGGGCGGCGCCATTCCCCGCAAGCAGATGGAGCAGGCGCACCTGCACTTCGTGCGCGCGTCGGTGCAGCTGGAGGACCTGCGCGCCTCGGTGATCTTCGAGGATCCGGAAGCGCGCGCACGCAGCAGCCGCATGCAGCTGCTCAATGTGCGCTTCATGGCGGCGGCCACCAGCTTCCAGTCGCTGCACCATCTGATCAACCGCCTGCAGCGCAACAACCACCCGAACACCGCGGGAGCGCTGATCAGGCTGTATGCCCCGGTAGGGCAGGCGCTGCAGCCGCCGCTCGCCGACCCCGCCAGGCCGCGCCTGGTGGCCAGCCGGCTGGAGGCCTGCGAGCCGACCTTGCAGCCGCTGGCGGCGAAGTTGCGCGATGAGCTGCGGCAGGATCCGGAGCTGCTCCTGGAATTCGACAGCGGCGCGGCGCTGCTCTATCGCTTCGTGAGCGAACTGCGAGACTTCACCGCGCTGGAGGCGACGCTGCGCGAAACCCAGGGCGTACTCGGCGGCACGGTGGAGCGCGTCGATTTCAAGCGCGCGAATGACTTCGCCGCGCCCCTGATCGCGGTGGTGCGCACCTTCCTCACCATGCTCACGCTGAGCGTGTTCTGGATCAAGACGAGCTGGCCGTACGGTCCCAACGCCATGCTGCTCGCCACGATCTTCAGTGGATTGCTGGCGACTTCGCCGGCGCCGCTGGCGTCGACCGCCAACACCTGGATCGGTTACGCGATAGGCATGACAGCCTGCTACGTGGTGGTGTTCTGGCTGATGCCAGGCAGCGACGGCTTCCTGATGTTCATCCTGGTGACGGCGCCCCTGCTGTCGATCGGGCCCTACCTGACCACGCGCAACACCACCCTGCCGGGCATCGGCGCGGGCTATACGCTCGGTTTTGTGTACATCCTCGCGTTGAAGAATCCGATGGTGTACAGCCCTGAGCACTTCTTCAATGACGCCATCGCCTCGCTGTTCGGCCTGATGATGAGTGGCGCGGCGTTCATGGTGATCCCCACCGTGATTGGCACCCAATGGCTGCGCCAGCGTCAACTGGTGCAGCTGCGCCGACAGGTGTCCATCGCCGCGACGGCGCCGTTGCAGGGCCTGGTGTACCGCTTCGAGAGCGGCAACCGCGACCTGTTCCACCAGATCGTGCAGTTCACCAAGGCGGACAGCCTTGAGCAGCGCAGCCTGCTGGCCTGGGCGCTGGCCGTGCATGACAGCGGTCGCGCCCTGATCGAGTTGCGCCAGGACATGCAGCACGCAGAGTTGCCGCCACCCCTGTTGGACACCATGCAGCGGGCGGTGGAATCGTTGGGACGGTTGTACGACGCTCCCGACCGGACGCGCTGGCAGGAGGCCGATCGCGCGGTTGACCATGCCATCACGCTCACCCGGCAGACACTCCCGCAGGCGCGCGCCAGCTGCCAGCCTGCGCTGGCCCACCTGCTGCAGCTGCGTACCGCGCTGCGTGACGACGAGTCCGCGATCGCTCCCTACATCGTCAAGGCAACGGAGACCGTCCATGCCCCATGAAATCGCCCTTGCCGACGCACTGGTTCCCGGCATCCTGCTGATCTATGCGGGTTGCCTGCTGGTGCTGTGGGTGGTCGACACCATCGTCGGCCGCTACGGGTTGTATCGCTACGTCTGGCATCCGTCGCTGTTCCGCGTTGCCGTGTTTTTCGTCCTGTTCGGCGCTGCCGGCCTGCTGCTGTATACCTGACCATGAAAATTGAACCCCAAGCGCTGCTCCGTTTCGCCATCACCGCCGTCGTCGTCATCGTGGCGCTCGTGCTTTGCCGGGCGTTGTGGAACCACTACATGTACTCGCCATGGACCCGCGACGGTCGCGTGCGCGCCGAAGTCGTGCGCATCGCGCCCGACGTGGCCGGACTGGTGACGAGGGTGCCGGTGGTGGACAACCAGGAAGTGAAGAAGGGCGACGTGCTGTTCGAGGTCGATCCCCAGCGCTACCACATCGCACTGGCGCAGGCCGAGGCCAACCTGGAATCGGCCAAGGCGAGCGCACGGGCGGCCGGCGCCAACATCGATGCGGTGCTGGCCAGCGCGGCCGCGCGCAAGGCCGAGTTCGACATGCGCCAGCAACAGGCGCAGCGCCGCCAGGCGCTGGCCGATGTGGTGCCGGTGGAAGATCGCACCAATGCCAAGTCGGCCGCCAATACCGCGCTCGCCGTGTGGCAGCAGGCGCAGGCCAGCGGCCACCAGGCCAGCGCGGCCCGCGAGCAGGCCGAGGCCGCGGTGGTGCAGGCGCAGGTCGCCGTCGACCGCGCCAAGCTCGACGTGGAGCGCACCGAGGTGCGCGCGCCGGTGGATGGTTATGTCACCAACCTCGATGTGCGCGTGGGCGACTTCGCCGCCACCGGCAGCCCGCGCATGGCGCTGATTGATCGCCACAGCTTCTACCTCTTCGGCTACTTCGAGGAGACCAAGCTGCCGCGCGTGCGGGTTGGCGATCCGGTGGACATCCGCCTGATGAGCGGTGGCGTGCGCCTGAAGGGCCACATCACCGGCATCGCGCGCGGCATCACCGACCGCGACAACCCGCCCGGCCGCGACCTGCTGGCGGACGTCAATCCCACCTTCAACTGGGTGCGTCTGGCGCAACGCGTGCCGGTGCGCATCGCCATCGAGGAGTCCAGCGTGCCCAAGGACGTGGTGCTGGCGGCGGGCATGACCGCGAGCATCGAAGTGCAGCCGCGACGAGTGTTGGACCGGGGCGAGCAGGCGCAGCCCTCGCCATGAAACAGGCGGTGGAAGCGCACTTTCTGCGCCAAAAGCCGATAGAGCAGTGAGGTCGTAACACCCGTCGCGCACAGGGCGCGCTCCAACACGGGGGCGCGCTTCATTAACATGGCGCCCCATGAATCGTCCGTTGCCCTCGCCGCGTAGTCTCGCCCGTCGACTCCTTTCACTGCGCCGTCGACGCGAGCAGGACCTGTCAGGCTTTCCGCAACTGGCGGTGGCGGCTTCCGCGATCAGCACGCTGGCCGGCCCGGAGGCGTTTCGCGACACCTTGCTCGCGCTGATCGCCTCGGCCCAGCGGCGCATCGTGCTGGTGGCGCTGTACCTGCAGGACGATGACGCCGGCCGGGAGGTGCTCGACGCGTTGTATGCCGCGCGTGCCGCGCGGCCGGAACTGAGTGTGGAGGTCTATGTCGACTGGCATCGCGCGCGGCGCGGCCTGATCGGCAAGGGCGACAGCGAAGGCAACGCGGCGATGTACCGCGAGTACGCGCAGCGCCTGGGCGAGGGCGTGGTGATCCGCGGCGTCCCCGTGCAGAACCGCGAACTGTTCGGCGTGCTGCACCTGAAAGGCTTCGTCATCGACGATGCCGTGCTGTACAGCGGCGCCAGCCTGAACGACGTGTACCTGGGCCGGCACGGACGCTATCGGCTCGATCGATATCACCTGATCCGCGACCGCGTGCTGGCCGACAGCATGGCGGACCTGGTGGCGCGGGAGTTCCGCGACAGCGACGCGGTCATTCGACTGGACCGCGCGCCGCTGCCGCGCACGCGCGAATTGCAGGAGCCGATCCGCCGCCTGCGCCAGTCGCTGCAGCAGGCGCGTTACCGGGGGGCGCACGAGGCGCCGGGTGAGGGCGAGGTTGCGGTGACACCACTGGTCGGCTTCGGGCGCAGCGACAACGCGCTCAACGACACCTTGCTGGGGCTGATGCGCGGCGCGCAGCGGAGGGTGATCCTGTTGACGCCGTACTTTAATCTGCCGCGTCCCGTGCGCGCGGCGATCGGCCAACTGCTGCGTCGTGGCTGCCAGCTCGACATCATGGTAGGCGACAAGGTCGCCAACGACTTCTATATCCCGCCCGGACAGCCGTTTAACCGCATAGGCCTGCTGCCCTATCTCTATGAGGCGAACCTGCGGCGCTTCGCCCGCCTGCACCAGGGCGCGATCGACCGCGGCCGACTCAACCTGTGGCTGTGGCGTCACGACGACAACAGCTACCACCTCAAGGGCCTGTTCGTGGACGAGGACGTGGCGGTGCTGACCGGCAACAACCTCAATCCACGCGCGTGGGCGCTGGACCTGGAGAACGGGTTGCTGTTGCGCGATCCGTCCGGCCTGCTGGTGGCGCAGCACGCCGCCGAATGGGAGGCTTTGCGCCAGCACGCCACGCGCGTGGCGCACTACCACGAGCTCGAAGGAGTGCGCAGCTACCCGCCCGAGGTTCGGCGGATGCTGAAGCGCTTGCGACGCGTGCGGCTGGATCGGCTGATCGCCCGCCTGCTCTGAGCGAGCTCCTTGCAGGAGGGCGCCCTGTGCGCGACCTCGCTACGCGTGATCGCGGGAAGCGCGGCGGCTCTGCTGGCGCGCACAGAGGATCGTGGGCTTTTCAGCCTGCCAGGCGCTCCAGCCGCATCGCCAGCCAGCGCGACACGTCGGCCCATTCGCGGTCGATCACGCTGTAGCACACGGTATCGCGCAGGCTGCCGTCGGGACGACGCTTGTGGTTGCGCAACACGCCTTCGCGCTTCGCGCCCAGGCGCTCGATGGCGCGCTGTGAATCGAGATTGCGATGGTCGGTGTGCAGTTCCACCGCGACGCAGCCCAGCGTCTCGAATGCATGTTGCAGCAGCAGGCGCTTGCAGGCCGTGTTCAGATGGCTTTTCTGCCAGCGCTTGGCGTACCACGTGTAACCGATGGCCACGCGCGGCGGCTCGTGCACGACGTCGTAAAAGCGCGTCGTGCCGACGATGTCGCCGCTGCGCTTCTCGCGCACCGCGAATGGAAGCATCTGGCCGGCGGTCTGGCCCGCGAGGGCCTTGGCGATGTAGGCAGCCGCTTCGCCGGGCGCCGGTGCGCTGGTGAACCACAGTTTCCACAGCTCGCCATCAGCCGAGGCGGCCTCCAGTGCTGGGGCGTGTTCCGGCATCAGTGGTTCAAGCGCGACGTACGCGTCTTCCAGACGGACAGGCGACAAGGCAGGCATCGAGGCTCCAGGGCGGGACGGACGTTCAGGCGTCCAAATCGGGAATCAGCTTGCTTTCGAGGCGGGCGATGTGGTCTTTCAGCAACAGCTTGCGCTTCTTCAGCCGGGTCAGCTGGAGCTCGTCTCGGCTGAGCGTGGAGGCCAGGTGCTCGATCGCCACGTCGAGGTCGCGGTGCTCGACGCGCAGCTCAGCCAGCAGGTGGGCGATCTCGGCTTGGTCCTGAACCTGCATGGCGGGGGCGGAAGCGGGAGGGAAGGATTGAAGTCTACTCCGGCCGGACCCTGGGCGCTCAGCCCGTTACAATGGGGGGCCGACCCGCCCGATCCCGTCCATGTCCGCCCAGCCCGAGATCCCCCGCAAGCACGAGTACGAGGCCGCCAAGCTGGCCAAGCGCCTGCGCCATCAGGTGGGCCAGGCGATCGCCGATTTCAACATGATCGAGGCCGGCGACCAGGTGATGGTGTGTCTGTCCGGTGGCAAGGATTCCTACACGCTTCTGGACGTCCTGCTGTCGCTGCAGGCCAAGGCGCCGGTGCGCTTCGAACTGATCGCGGTGAACCTGGACCAGAAGCAGCCGGGCTTTCCCGAGCACGTGCTGCCGGATTACCTCACCGCGCGCGGCGTGCCGTTCCACATCATCGAGCAGGACACCTACAGCACGGTGACCCGCGTGATTCCCGAAGGCAAGACCATGTGCAGCCTGTGCTCGCGCCTGCGGCGCGGCGCGCTGTACCACTGGGCGGCGGCCAACGGCATCACCAAGATCGCGCTCGGCCACCATCGCGACGACATCCTTGGCACGTTCTTTCTGAACATGTTCTACCAGGCGCAGCTCAAGGCGATGCCGCCGAAACTGCGCTCGGACGACGGCCGCCACGTGGTGATCCGCCCGTTGGCGTACTGCAGGGAAAGCGACATCGCCGCCTATGCTGAGGCGCGCGAGTTTCCGATCATCCCGTGCAATCTCTGCGGTTCGCAGGAAAACCTGCAACGCAAGGCGGTTAGGCGCATGATGGACGACTGGGAGAAGACCCAGCCCGGCCGCGCCGAGAACATTTTCCGCGCGCTGGGTAACGTGGCGCCCTCCCAGCTTGCCGATCGCAATCTGTTCGACTTCGCCGCGCTGGGCGCGGGCGAAGGAGCCGTACGCGCCGATGCGCACCAGTGGCTCGCCGGTTCGCCGGACGAGTCGTGACCCTCAAACCACTAGTCGAGTAACGCCGTGTCGCACTTTGCATCCGTTGAAATGGTTCCGGGCGATCCGATCCTGGGACTTTCCGAGGCCTACGTGGCCGACGCCCGTCCGGGCAAGGTCAATCTGGGCGTGGGCATCTACTATGACGAACAAGGCCGCATCCCGCTGCTGAAGGCCGTGCGCGAAGTGGAGCAGGCGCTGGCGCTGGAGGCGAAACCGCGCGGCTACCTGCCGATCGACGGCATGCCCACCTATAACGTCGCCACCCAGAAGCTGGTGTTCGGCGAGGACTCGCCGCTGCTGGCGGCTGGCCGCGTGGCCACCTCGCAGACCATCGGCGGCAGCGGCGCGCTGCGCATCGGCGCCGACCTGCTCAAGCAGGTGCTGCCGACCGCGAAGATCGCCATCAGCAACCCGAGCTGGGAGAACCACCGCGTGGTGTTCAGCTCGGCGGGCTTCGAAGTGCTGAGCTACGCCTACTACGACGCCGACAGCCACGGCCTCGATTTCGCCGGCATGCTCGCCGACCTGGGCAAGCTCGATCCGGGCACCGTGGTGCTGCTGCACGCGTGCTGCCACAACCCGACCGGCGTGGACCTGAGCGCCGAGCAGTGGCAGCAGGTAGTGGACCTGGTGAAGGAGCGCAAGCTGCTGCCCTTCATCGACATGGCCTACCAGGGCTTTGACGTGGGCATCGACGCCGACGCCACCGCGGTGCGCCTGTTCGGCGCCTCGGGCATCGAAGCCTTCGTGGTCGCCAACTCCTACTCCAAGTCGTTCTCGCTGTACGGCGAGCGCGTGGGCGCCCTGTCGATCGTGGGCAAGGACCGCGAGGAAGCGGCGCGCGTGCAGTCGCTGGTCAAGCGCACCATCCGCTCCAACTACTCCAGCCCGTCCACCCATGGTGGCGCGCTGGTGTCGGGCGTGCTCAACAGCACCGAGCTGAAGGCGATGTGGGAGCAGGAGCTGGCCGAGATGCGCGAGCGCATCCACGGCATGCGCGCCGGCATGGTGGAGAAGCTGGCGGCGGCGGGCGCCCCGCAGTTCGGTTTCATCCAGCAGCAGGCGGGCATGTTCTCCTACTCGGGCCTCAGCAAGGCCCAGGTGGACCGCCTGCGCGAGGAGTACGCCATCTATGCCGTCGGCACTGGCCGCATCTGCGTGGCGGCGCTCAATCGCGCAAACCTCGACACGGTGGTGAACGCCGTCGCCGCGGTCAGCCGCTAACCGCGTCTCGACGCCACAAGCTCGTCATCCCGGCGCATGCCGGGATCCAGCGACGGTGCGCATGTCGATGCGACACCGTCTGGACCTCACGCCGTGAGTCGCTGGATTCCGGCCTGCGCCGGAATGACGGCAAAAAACTCACCGTGTTGTAGCCCTGAACCGGATACCGAATGTTTTTTCGCAATCTCACGCTGTTCCGCTTTTCCCCCGCCGTTGCCGACGACCTGAACCGCCTGGATGAGGCGTTGGGCGACCATCGCCTGCGTCCCTGTGGCCCGATGGAAATGGGCACCAAGGGTTTCGTGCCGCCGGTGGGGCGGGGTGAGGAAGCGTCGCTCACCCACGCCGTCCACGCCTGCACCATGGTCACCGTGGGCAGCGAGGACAAATTGTTGCCAGGTTCGGTGGTAAACGACGAACTTCAGCGCCGCGTGCAGAAGATCGCCGAAGAAGAAGGCCGCAAGGTCGGCGGCCGCGAACGCAAGCGCCTGAAGGAAGACGTGCTCAACGAACTCGTCCCGCGCGCCTTCATCCGCAGCTCGCGCATGCGCGCCTACGTGGACAAGAAGCACGGCTGGCTGGTGCTGGACACCTCCAGTCGCAAGTCGGCTGAGAATGCGTTGACCCAGATCCGTGAGGCCCTGGGCAGCTTCCCCGCGGTGCCGCTGGCGCCGGAGGAAGGTCCCCGTGTGCTGATGACCGACTGGCTGGCCAACGGCAACCTGCCGGGCGGGCTAAGCCTGGGCGACGAGGTCGAGCTGAGGGATCCGGCGTCGGCCACCGGCGCGATCGCCAAGTGCCGCCGCCAGGACCTGGACGGCGAAGAGGTGAAGGAGCACCTGCGCAACGGCAAGCAGGTGTTCCAGCTCGGTCTCATCTTCGATGAGCGCATGAGCTTCGTGCTGGGCGAGGACCTGATCGTGCGAAAGCTGAAGTTCCTCGACGTGATCACCGACGAACTAGGCGACAGCCATCCCGACGCCGCCGCCGAGGCTGACGCCACCTTCGCCCTGCTGACGCTGGAGCTGGAGCGCCTGCTCGGCAAGCTGGAGGAGTGGTTCGGCCTGCCGCGTCCGGCTGAGGCCTGAGCCAGTCCACGTCCCACGTGAGACGCCATCCCCGGGCCAAAAGTCAGGGGATTGCGGTCACCGCCTCGTCTTGCGAAGCCTGCATGCTTCCCCCACATATCGTGAGGGACACTGAGAGGCCTGGACGCCGTGCAACAGGCGTGCGCAGTAGGGCGGGAACATGACGCAGCATCTCGAAGGCGATTGGCTGGAACTGGCCACCGCGAGCGGTAGCACCATCCGCGTGCTCAAGACCGCGCATCCGCGTGCGCGTCGGCTGCGCCTCACGGTCACGCCCAAGGGCGCGCGCGTGTCGTATCCGCACGGCACGCATCCGGCGCAAGTGAGCGCGTTTCTGCGTCATCACGCCGACTGGCTCGAGCGCAAGCTCGACGAGTTGCACCTCATCGTCAAACCGGCGCCGCCGCTGCGCGTCGGCACGCCCACCGAATTTCTCCTGCGCGGCGAAACCGTGCAGCTGGACTGGGCCGACGGCCCGTACCCGCGCGTGGACGCCGGCGAGGGCACGGTGACGCTGACCATTCCGCGGCCGCACACGCGTGCGTTGCCAGTGGCGCGCGGCCTGCTCGCCTCGTTCTTCGAAGCGCAGATCCGTCGCGACGTGTCGCGCTGGCTCGCAGGCTACGTGCCGATGCTCGGCCTCGCCCCGACCGCCTTGCGCGTGCGCCCGATGAAGAGCCTGTGGGGCAGCCTCGATACGCGCGACCGCATCAACCTCGACCTCGCGCTGGCGCTGGCGCCGCCCGCGGCGCTGCGCTACGTACTGGCGCATGAGCTCTGCCACCTCAAGGTGCGCAGCCACGCGCCGCGTTTCTGGGCGCAGGTGGAAGGGCTGTTCCCCGACTGGCGCGAGCAGCGCGACTGGCTGCGCCTCAACGGCGCCTGGCTGAAGACGGAGCTGGATCGGCTGATCGCCGACGTGGCTGACTGAGCGGCGCCTCGCTGGCCGGCGATGGCGGACGCCACTTGCCTTGGCCAGCACATCCAGCGGAACCTGTGGCCTCCATTCGCGGAAACGGGGGCGCCGTGGACTTGCCAGTCATGTCGATCATCGAACTGTCGTGGCTGCTGTTCGTGCTGTACTGGCTGTGGGGCTGGCGCAGGGTGAAGGGAGCGAGTCGCAGCGAGCCGGTGTTGCCGCGCGTGCTCAAGTACTGGCTGCCGCTGGCGGTGGGCATCTTCTTGATCCTGCCGTCGCACCGGTTTGATGGAAGCTGGCTGGGCATGCGCCTTTATCCGGCGAATGCGCTGTCAGCACTGTCGGGCGCCGCATTGACGATGGCCGGCATCGCCTTCGCCTGCTGGGCCCGCTTCGTGCTGGGGCGCAACTGGAGTTCGGTGGTGCAGGTCAAGCAGGACCACGAGCTGATCCAGCGCGGTCCCTATCGCTTCGTGCGCCATCCGATCTACAGCGGGCTGTTGCTCGCCTTTACCGGCACCGCCCTCGCCATCGGTGAATGGCGTGGCGTGTTCACCATCGCCATCGTGGCCGTCTCGTTCTGGTTCAAGTTGCGGCTGGAGGAGCGCTGGATGCGCGAGAACTTTGGCGCGCCGTATGAAAACTACATGCGCCAGGTGAAGGCGTTGATTCCGGGCGTGCTGTAACGCCAGGGCCGCGCGCGCTGCGCGCGACCCGTTCCTTCCGCATGGCCTCAGTGCGACAGCGCAAACGCCGTCAGGATGCGCGCCGTCTCGTCCGGCTTCTCCATGATCGGCATGTGGTTGCAGCCGCTGAGCGTGCTGGTGCTGATCGCGGCGGCGTTCTTCAGGCCGTTGCGCAGGCTGTCCAGCGCCGATATGTCGATGATCTTGTCGTCATGGCACCACAGGCCCAGCACCGGCATCTGCAGCTGGTCCAGCCGGTTCTGCAACGAGAGGTACTGCGAGGGATCGCTCAGCTCGTTGAAGGTGCGCTGGATGAAGGGGCGGTTTTCCTGGTTGCGCTTGATCAGCACGTCCTGGAAGCGGCCCGGCATATCCAGCGGCTTGGCGAAGGCGAGCGCGGTGGCGGTGGCGAACTGTTCGCGGGTGTCGTACTGGAACGGGTTCTTGCCGGCCTTGGCCTGGCGGGAGAATTCGTTCTCGTTGGCCTTCAGGCCGAAGGAGTCGAGCAGGGCCAGTTCGGCCACGTGCTCGGGATGCTCGGCGGCGTACACGCCGGCGATGGCGCCGCCCATGGAGTGGCCGATCAGCACCATGGGCGGCAGCTTGAGCGCCTCCACGAAGCCATGCAGTCGCGCCACCTGGGCGTCGATGTTGTAGCTGGCGCCTTCGACGCGGCTGGACTCACCCCAGCCCGGCAGGTCCGGCGCGATCACGTGGAAATGCGGCGACAGCAGTTCCATCTGCTTGAGCCACAGTTCCTTGCTGGCGTCGAAGCCATGCAGCATCAGCAGGGTGGGGCCCGTGCCGCCTTCGTAGTAGACCCAGTTGGTGTCGCCCACCTGCACCGAATGCTTGTCCACGTGCGCGGCCATCTCCTGCCGCTTGATCTCGGCCTTCATCAGCCACTGCGGGGCGAACAGGTAGGAGCCGCCCAGCACCACCAGCAGCAGGCCCGCCAGCACGGCGAGGAACTTCAATCGGCGCAGGGCCAGCCGCTGCCACAGCGGGCGCGTGGAAACAGGCGTGGCGGGCTTGCTGGGTTTGGCAGTCATGGCGAGTCCGTGTTGGGATCGGGGCCTTCGATGGCGGCGCGCGCCCCCTTTTGCAAGGAGGCGCGCCCAGGGCGGTTTACTTGCCGCTCTTTCTGGCCTTGGCGAACAACGCCTCCACCGCCTGCTGCGTCAGCGGGTGGTAGCCGGCCTTGGCCTTGGCATAGACCTGCTCGGCGAAGGCGAGGCCTTCAGGCGTCCGCACGAACGCCTTGTACAGCGGCATGGTCAGGTACAGGCGGCCGATGCGGGTCATGTGCTCGGCGGCGGCGTTCCACACGTTCTTGTCGCCGGCGGTGATGGCGCGGGTGTACCAGCGCATGCCGATCTCGGCATTCGGCGTGCCCGTGAGATGCCAGGCGTCGTCGATCTGGCGGATCTTGTCCAGCGGCGTCACTTCCGGCAGTCCGTCGAGGAAGTACATCCACTCCTGCGTGCTCCAACCCTTGGCGTCCAGCTTGTCGGCCGTCAGGCTGCCGGCGAGGAAGGCGGCCCGCTCTTTGTCGATCGCGTCGAAACGGGGCGAATCGGGCAGCGGCGCGTCCTTCGGGATGCCCGGCTCGAACACCCAGGCGTTCACCTCATCCCAGCTCATCTTGCCGGGGTTCTTGTCGAAGAGATTGGCCTTCAGGTACTCCAGCATCTGCTCGGTCGTGATGCTCTGGAACGCGAAGTGCGCGAAGTAGCCCTTCAGATAGGCGTCGAAAGTCTCGCGCCCGAAGCGCTGCTCCATCGTGCGCAGGAACCACGAGCCCTTGTCGTAGGCCACCTGCGTCAGCGCATCGTCGGCGCCGATGCCGCGCGGATCGGGCGCCAGCTTCTGCGCGTTGGGCGGCATGCTGCCGATGGTCTTCTGCAGCGCGCGCGCCGAGAGCAGGGCTTCCTGGTTGGCCAGCTCCTTGCCGAACACCGCCTCGGTGATGCGACCCTGCACGTACGTGGTGAAGCCCTCATTGAGCCAGATGTCGCGCCAGGTGGCGCTGGTCACCAGGTTGCCCGACCACGAGTGCGCCAGTTCGTGCGAGATCACCGAGACCAGGCTCTTGTCGCCCACCAGCAGGGTCGGCGTGGCGAAGGTCATGTTCGGGTTTTCCATGCCGCCGAACGGGAACGACGGCGGCAGCACCAGCAGGTCGTAGCGGCCCCAGGCGTACGGTCCGTACAGCTTCTCTGCGGCCTGGATCAGCTTCTCGGTGTCCTCGAATTCCTTGGCCGCCTTGCCGACCACGCTGGGCTCGGCGTAGACGGCCGAGCGCGGCCCAGTTTCCTTCGCGTCGATGTCGCCGGCGCCGATCGCCAGCAGGTAGGAGGGAATCGGGTGCGGCTGCTCGAACGAGTAGTCGCCGTTGAGCGGATGGTTGGCGTCGTTGAGCGCGCTCATCACCACGCGCACATCCTTCGGTGCGGTGACGTGGGCGTTGTAGGTGAAGCGGATCGCCGGCGAATCCTGCAGCGGCACCCAGGAGCGCGCGTGGATGGATTCGGACTGCGAGAACATGAAGGGCAGCTTCTTGTCCGCGGTCTGCGCCGGAGTGAGCCACTGCAGACCCGAGGCGGTCGGCACGGTCGTATAGACGATGCGCACCTGCGCCGGGTGCTGCGGCGTAGCGATGGTGAGCTTGCTGCCCAGTTCCTTGTCGCGCGGCGCCAGCGCGAACTTCAGCGCGCTGGCTTTGCCGGCGGCGTCGATGCCCTCGATGCTGGCGATCTTCAGGTCACGGGTATCCAGCACCAGCGACTGCGCCTTGGGGTCCTTCCAGTCCAGCTTCAGCGTGGCCTGGCCATCCAGTTCCTTGTTGGGGAAGTCGATCTTCAGGTCCAGGTCCAGGTGAGTGACGACGACCTGGTCGGGCTGGGCATAGGAATGCGGATCGGCGGCGAAGGCGCTCAGCGGCAGCACGAGGGCGCCGAAGGCGAGGGCGTGGAAGGGGCGCATCGGGGCGACTCCAGAAGCAGGAACGCCGAGTATGCCATTGGCGGACTGGCGGCCGCCCGTGCGGAGGGTCACCCCCCGGTGGGCGGAGGCAATCGCAGCACCAGCACAGGTCGAAAGACGCTGGATTCCTGCTTCCGCAGGAATGACGCCTTAGGGAGGTGGGCGCCAGCTAAGAGCTCGCCATCCCCACGCGGCGCCTTTCAGCGGCTCGTACTGGCCTTGGCCGGGCCGGCGCCTTGCATCGCGCGCACGTAGTCGGACACGTCCTGCTTGGACACCATCCCGCGGTGCTGCTTGTCGATCTCGTCGAAATGCTCGCGGATGAACGGCACCGGGCCCTTCTGCGCCTCTTCCTTGGTCAGCATGCCATCGTGGTTCGTGTCCGCGGCGTCGAAGTTCTTCTGCCAGTTCTGGATCTGGGTGGCGATGCTGCCGACGCCGATCTGCGCATGGAGCGCGCTCGCGGCACAGGCCATGGCGATGACAGCGGCGAATAGGCGGATGCGACGCATGGGGGACTCCGGTCGTGAGAGCGCGGAGTATCGCACCGCCATTGTTAGCACTACGTGCGTGGCGCAGGCTCGCTGCGCACGCGCGATGGCATTGGTTCAGGCCTCGAAATGCAGGGCGTTGGTGAGGTCGCCCGGCGCGGCGCCGCCGGCCGCCAGCATCGCCTGCTCGCGCATGGCCAGCCCCGGCAGCTTCTCCAGGCTGAAGCGGCGCGTGAGGAAGCGCGCGATCGAACCGGTGTCATACACGGTGTGGTCGACGTGGCCCTTCTTCGCGAACGGCGACACGACGAGGGCGGGGATGCGCGATCCCGGTCCCCAGCGGTCGCCCCTCGGCGGGGCCACGTGATCCCACCAGCCGCCGTTTTCGTCGAAGGTGATGATCGCCAGCGTGTGCTTCCACGACGGTGACTTCTGCAAGGCGTCGATGATGCGCATGATGTGGCGGTCGCCCGCGTCGACGTCCGAGTAGCCGGCGTGCATGTTCAGGTCGCCTTGCGGCTTGTAGAACGTCACGGTCGGCAGCCGGTCGGCCTCGATGTCGGCGAGGAAGCGGTTGGTCTGCGCGGTCTCGCCCATGCCGCCGTCGCGCAGGTGCTTCGCGCGCGCCTCGGAACCAGGCGCAAAACTCTTGAAGTAGTTGAGCGGCTGGTGGTGCATCTGGAAATTCGGCCGCTGCGGGAACTGGCGTTCGTCGCCATCGCCCTTGCCGTCGAGCGCCTGTTGCCACGCGCCGGCGTACCAGGCCCACTCCACGTCAGCGGCGGAAAGCACGTCGCCGATGGTCTTGTGCGCCTGCGGAGGCAGCACGTTGGGGCTGTCTTCCGCGGCCAGCAGCGGGTCCGTGGACGACCGCGTGGGCGTCGGCGCATACGGCGGCATCATGGTGTTCACCGCCCAGAAATCGGGGGTGAGCTGGCTGCGCGAGACGAATTTCGGCTTGCCCTGCATCGCGCTGGCCGGTGAGTCGTCGGCGAGCTTCAGGCGCGTGTCGTCGGCGCGGCCGCTTTCGGTCACGGCGATGTTGAAGCGCGCCGGGCTCTGGTCCGCTTGCGGATAGAACGGCGGTTGCGCCGCCACCAGGTACTGGTGGTTGAGGAACGAGCCGCCGAAGGCGCCCATGAAAAAGTTGTCGCACAGCGTGAACTGGCGCGCGAGATGCCACAGCCGCAGGTTTGCCGCGCTGTCCGCGTAGTGGCCCATCACCATGGCGCCGGTGTCGCCCCAGGCGACGAAGCCGTCGTTGCGGCCGCCGTTGATCTGCTGCTGGTTTTCGTAGAAGGCGTGCACCAGGTCGCGCGTCACCACACCGTGCGGCAACGGATCGCCCTTGCCTGTGCGCAGCGCCCACGGGGCGTTCGGCAGGTCGACGATATCGTCCTGCATCACCTGGTAGGTGCGGTGATGCACCGTTTGCTGGTGCGGCGCCAGGCCGTGCCAGATCGGCGGCAGCGTTTTCAGCTCCGAACCGTCGCGGTCGCGTTGCAGGAACTGCTCGGGCGCGAGCGCGCTGAGCGGTTTTTCCACGCCGGGGAAATTGGCGAAGAGGTTGTTGAAGCTGCGGTTCTCGGCGTAGATAACCACGACGCGCTGGATGTGCTGGCGCAGTGCGGCGTCCAGCGCCGTCGATGCGGACGTATCAGCCGGCGTGGGCGTGCCGGCCAGGACCTCGCGCCCACCGATCGCCAACGCCGCGCCGCCCAGCGCCAGACCGCCAAGCAGGCGGCGGCGCGAAGGGTCGAGCGGCTGTTCGTCGTGTTCGCCAGCGGCGTCGTGGTCGGGAGGTTTGTTCACGGTGCGGCGTCGTCGTAGAAGCGGGCAAGGTCGGCCTTGCTCTTCTGCAGCGAGGCCTGATCGATGTAGATCATATGGCCCGACGGGTAGAAACCGAAGCTGATGTTCTTGCGCTGGGCTGGCTCCAGGCCCAGGTGGCTGAGGTCGAATTCAGTGGCGAAGAACGGCGTGGCCAGGTCGTAGTAACCGTTGGCCGAGAACACCTTCAGGTGCGGATTGCGGCGCATGGCGTCGCCCAGGTCGCTGCCGACGTAGGTGGCCTGCAGCCAGCCACCGCTGTCCTTGCGCTTCCAGTCCCAGTTCTTGCCGATCGCGGCATAGTTGTTGGGCAGGTACGGGCGATCTTCGGTGAACTTCAGCTCGTTCGCCGCGTACTGGTTGAAGACGGCCACGTAGGCGCCGGTGATGGCGTCGCTGGCGGTGTCGCCATCGGGCGACTCGCCGGCCGCATCCGGATCGATGCCCTCGAAACGCCCGTCCAGGCGGCCCACCGTGCGGCGCTGGTCACGCAGCAGCTCCTTGCGGAAGCGGCTTGGCCCGACGCGCAGGTTCGCTTCCTTGATGTACTGCGGCGACAGCCCGAGGTAACGGCTCATCTGGCTGGCCACGCGATCGGCCTCGGCCGGGTCGATGGCGTCGCCCTTGGCCAACGCGAGCGTGTACTCGCCCGCCGCGAAGCGGCGCACTTCGGCGAGGAAGCTGCCGATGTCGGCGGGCTTGTTCGGCACCTTGTTGTGGTACCAGGCGATCGCCGCCTCGGTGGGCAGGTTGGCGACGTAGCCGCGGTCGATGCCGGGCGCTGCCACGGTGAAGTCGAGGATGGAGGACATCAGCACGACGCCGTTGAACTCCATGCCCTTTTCCTGCAGCGACTTCACCAGCACCGCCGAACGCGTGGTGCCGTAGCTTTCGCCGAACAGGAACTTGGGCGAGTTCCAGCGGTTGTTGGCGCCCACATACCGGGTGATGAAGCGGGTGTACGCATCGGCGTCCTGATCCACTCCCCACACGTCCTTGCCTTCGGTCTTGCCGACGAGCTGCGAATAGCCGGTGCCAGGCGCGTCGATGAACACGAGGTCGGTCTTGTCGAGCAGGCTGTACTCGTTGGGCGCGAAGCGATAGGGCGCCGGCGGGATCGGCTTGTCGCCGTCGTTGGCCACGCGCACCGGACCGTAGGAGCCCATGTGCAGCCACATCGAGGAGGAACCCGGGCCGCCGTTGTAGAAGAACGTGACCGGTCGCTTGCTGTCCTTGCCGCCGTCGGCGGTGTAGGCGACGTAGAAGAAGCTCACCGTCGGCTTGCCCTTGTCGTCGCGGATCAGCATGCGTCCCGCCGTGGCGGTGTAGCTGATGTTGCGTCCGCCAATGCGCACGCTGTGCTTGGTCACCACGGTGCGGTCGGCCGGTACCGGTTGTTCCTCGGCGCTCTTGTCCTTGTTGTCCTTGTCGCCTTTGTCGCTCTGCTCGGACTGCGACTTGGGCTGGTCCTTGGGCGGCGTATCGGCGGCGTGGATGGGCGCGATGCCCAGGGCGAGCGTGACGGCGAGGGCGAGCGAAGCGAGCGGGAACTGGCGCATGACGGGATGTCTTTCGGTGGCGGTCAGGAGTGGGTGGTGGCGTCGTAGTAGCGAGCCAGGTCGCCCTTGAGCTGCTGCAGCGCTTCGGTGTTCAGGTAGATCATGTGTCCCGACGGGTAGTACAGGAAATGCAGGTTGCCGCGCAGCGACGGCTCCAGGTTCATGTGCGAGAGGTCGTACTCGGTGATGAAGAACGGCGTGGCGAAGTCGTAGTAGCCGTTGATCGACAGCACCTGCAGGTTCGGGTTGGTGCGCATCGCGTGCGCAAGGTCGCCGGCGACGTAGGCGGTCTGCAGCGGACGCTTGATGCCCGCGGCCTGGTGCTTCCAGTCCCAGTCCTTGCCGATGTCGCTGAAGGTCGGGCGATAGTCGAGGTCGCTGTGGTAGTTGAGCTGGCTGCTCACGTAGTCATGGAAGGCGGTGACGAAGGCCCCGCTGATGCCGGTGTCCGATGCGTCGTAACCGGGCACTTCACCGGCGGCATCCTCGTCCACACCCTCGAAGCGGGCGTCGTAGCGACCGATGGTGCGGCGCTCGTTGCGCAGCAGCTCCTTGCGGAAGCGCGACGGCTCCACGCGCAGGTTTGCTTCCTTGATGTACTGGGCGCTGAGGCCGGTATACGCGGCGAGCTGGCGCGCCACCGCATCGGCCTCGGCCGGCGGCAGGTCCTGGCCCTTGGCCAATGCCGTGGCGTAGGGGCCGCGCGCGAAGGCGCGCACCTGCTCAAGATAGGCAGAGAGGTCGGCCGGCTTGTTGGCCACCTTGTTGTGGTACCAGGCGGCCGCTGCGTAGCTCGGCACGTAGCCGACGTACATCTCGTCGTAGCCCGGCATGCGCACGCCGTAGTTGAGGATCGAGGACATCAGCACCACGCCGTTGAACGACATGCCCTTGTCCTGCAGTGCATCCACCAGTGCGCCAGAGCGCGTGGTGCCGTAGCTCTCGCCGTAGAGGAACTTGGGTGAGTTCCAGCGGTTGTTGAGGGTCACGTAGCGCTGGATGGCGCGGCTGAAGGCCGACACGTCCTGGTCCACGCCCCAGAAATCCTTGCCCTCGGCCTTGCCCAGCGGGCGCGAGTAGCCGGTGCCGACCGCGTCGATGAACACCAGGTCGGTCTTGTCCAGCAGGCTGTCGCTGTTGGGCACCAGCTTGTACGGCGCAGGCGCCGTCGCCGCGGGGCTGGCGGTGGCGATGCGCACCGGCGAGAACGAGCCCATGTGCAGCCACATGGACGAGGAGCCCGGGCCGCCGTTGTAGAGGAAGGTGACCGGGCGCTTCTCCGGCTTGCCGTTGTCCACCGTGTAGGCGACGTAGAACACGCTCGCCTGCGGCTGGCCCTTGTCGTCGCGGATCACCAGCGTGCCGGCGGTGGCGGTGTAGGCCACCGAATGGCCGCCGATGCTGACGCTGTGTTTGGTGCGCACCGCGGTCTCGGTGCTGGGGGCCTGCACCTCTTCGTCCTTGCTGGTGTTGGTCTTGTCGGCTGGCGCGTCCTTGGCCAGCAGGATGGAACAGGGCGACAGGGCAAGACCGCTGCCCAGCAACAGGACCCACAGACGACGCATGCAACTTCCCCGGATAACGATGGGTCAGGAGTAACCCAACCCGAGTATGCGGATCGCAGCGCGGGGCCGACCGTGACAAAAGTACTGGTTGCCTCGTTCAGTCCTGCAGCAGGGCGCGGGCGGCATTCCACATGGTGCGAGTCACCGGGCGGTTCTCATGCGGCGTCTGCAGCACCACCAGGGTGGTGGTGCTGATGCTGGAATGGATCTTCAGCAGGCGGTCGAGCACGGTTTCCAGATGCGGGATGGACATGGCCACCACGCGCAGCAGGGCCGAGTCCTCGCCGGCCAGGCGGCGGCAGTCGAGCACCTCGGGGATGTCGGCCACCAGCGAGCCCACCCGGGCGCAGATGCCGCCGTCGCAGCGCAGGCGGATCATGGCGTCGATCTCGTAGCCGAGCTTGCGCGGGTTCACCACGGCGCGATAGCCGGAAATCACCCCCGCTTCTTCCATGCGCTTCACGCGTTCGGCCACGGCCGGCGCGGACAGGCGAACCATGCGTCCCAACTCGGCGTAGCCCAGCCGGGCATCGTGCTGCAGGGCTTCCAGCAGCTGCCAGTCGGTGGCGTCCCAGACGGGTTTCGATTCAAAGGTGAGTGCGTTCATAGGACATTTCGTTCGTTGGCGAAACGTAGCCATCCTACGCTGATTCATCATTCAAGCGCGCCGTTGAGCGCCTTACGATGCACACCATTCCCCACCGGAACCACCCCCATGCAGACCCCGGAACGCCTGGACGGGCGGGCCCTTTCCTATATCGGCATCGCCCTGCTTACCTGGTCGTCGGCCTATGCCGCGATCGCCTACGCGCTGTCCTCGTTCACCCCGGGTGAGGTGGCGCTGGCGCGGCTGGGCATCGGCTCCCTGTGCTTCGCGCTGCTGCTGCTGTTCCGCCGCGTGCCGATGCCGGCGCGCCGCGACTGGCCCCAGCTGGCCGCGCTCGGCGTGATCGGCCTCACCGTCTACCACCTCTGCCTAAACACGGCAGAAACCCGCGTGGCCAGCGGCACCGCGGCCATCCTGATCTCGCTGGTGCCCGCCGCCACCGCCGCGCTGTCGGCGATCTGGCTGCGCGAGCGCCTGTCGCCGCGCACCCTGACCGGCCTGGGCGTCGCCCTGATCGGCGTGGTGACGGTGGTGCTGACCAGCGGCAAGGAAGTGAAAGTGGAACCGATGGCCGCGCTTGTGCTGGTGAGCGTGCTGGCCTCGGCCGTGTTCTTCGTCGGCCAGAAGCCGTTCTTCACCCGCAACAGCATGCTGGGCGTCACCGGCTTCACCTTCTTTGCCGGCACGCTGGGCGCGCTGCCGTTCGGCCTCGGTTTGCCGCATGCGCTGGCGGTGGCGCCGGCCTCGCATATCGGCGCGCTGCTGTGGCTGGGCATCGCGCCCACCTTCATCGGCTACGTCGCGTGGAACGCGGCGCTGCATCGCGCCTCCGCCTCGCAGGTCAGCAGCTTCATCTACTTCTCGCCGCCGATCGCGGTGCTGATCGGCTGGGTGTGGCTGGGCGAACGCCCGACCCTGCTGACCCTCGTCGGTGGCGTGATCACCGTGGGCGGCGTGGTGCTGGCCAATGCGCGTCGCCGTCCGCCCGCGCCGGTAGCGCCAGTGGTTGGCTCGCCGGCCAAGCAGGGCTGAACCGGTGACGCCGGTCCGTCTGGTCGACGCGGCGAGTGACTTGCCGCAGGCGTGGTCCTCGCGTGTGCTGGCGCGCTTTGGCGAGGCGAACCTCAAAGTGCTGCGCATGGACCACGCGGCCTACCCGGAGGAATGCCACGACTACCCCGAGGGGCTGTTGGTGCTCGAGGGCGAGATGCTGCTGGGCATGGGCGGCCGGGTCGTTCGCGTCGGGGCAGGCGAGCTGTGCGTCGTACCGGCGGGCGTGCCGCACAGCGTGGCGCCGGGCAGTCGCGGTACGCTCCTGATCCTCGACACCTGACGCCACCGCAGGGAGATCCGCCGATGCCAAAGCTTTACGTCGCCAACAAGAACTACTCCTCGTGGTCGCTGCGCCCATGGGTGCTGATGAGCGAGCTCGGCATTCCGTTCGACGAGCAGCAGGTGGCGTTCGGGCAGGGCTCGAACTGGCAGGCATTCCGCAGCTTCTCGCCTAGCGGCCGCGTGCCCTGTCTGACGGATGGCGACACCGTGGTGTGGGATTCGTTGGCGATCACCGAATACCTGGCCGAACACCATCCGGCCGTCTGGCCGTCCGATCGCGCGGCGCGCGCCTGGGCGCGTTGCGCCGCGGCGGAGATGCATTCGGGCTTTGGCGCCTTGCGCGAGCAATGCGGCATGAACTGCGGCTTGCGCGTGCGCCTGCACGATATCGGCCCGGCCTTGAAGGCGGACGTAGCGCGCATCAACGAGCTGTGGAACGAAGGGCTGGCCCGCTTCGGCGGTCCGTTCCTGGGCGGGGCGGCTTTCACCGCGGTCGATGCGTTCTTCGCCCCCGTGGCGTTTCGCGTGCAAACTTATGGCCTGGCGTTGGATGGCCCCGCGGCGGCTTACGCGCAGCGTCTGCTGGCCCTGCCTTCAATGCGCCGCTGGTACGACGCTGCGCTGGCCGAGACCTGGCGCGATGCCGCGCACGAGGAAGAAACCCTGCGCTACGGCGAGGTGCTGCAGGACCTGCGCGCGACCTGAGCGTCGCTATCAGGCCGGCGTCGTCTGCGTGGCCGCCTGCCGACGCGCCTGCCTGCGACCCAGCGCCACCAGCAGCAGGCCCACCGCGATGAAAGCCAGCAGCACCGCGATCGCATCCACCAGCACCTGCGCGTAGCCCAGCGTCTTCACGTCGAGGAAGGGGTAGGGGTACCAGCCAGCGATCGCGCCGCGCAGCATCACGTAGAAGAAATAGCCGGCCGGATAGCTCTGCCACACCAGCACCTGCCACCAGCGCAGCACAGCCTTTGGTACGGCGAACCACCAGTACAGCACGTACAGCGGCGGCATGATGTCGTGCACGATCACGTCGGCCGTCAGCAGCCAGCCGGTGGGATGCCACAGCTGCCGCAGCATGAAGTTGTAGATCAGGCTGACGATGGCGATGCTCATCGCCGTGGCCGTCTGCACCCCGGGCCGCAGGTAGAAGCGCAGTATCGCGTTGCGCGGCCCGATCGCCGCCGACGACAGCACCTTCGCCACCAGGATGTTGGTGAGGATGGTGTAGAAGCCCAGGTACAGCCACACGCCGCCAAGCACCGTGCCGCCCTTGTCGAGCGTCATCTGGATCGAGAACCACAGCTGCAAGGCCAGGCCGAACGTGCCGAGCAGGGCGCCGAAGGTGGCGAGGGTGCGATATGGCTGCGTCATGCGCGCAGCTTACGCATCCCCGTGACCGCGGGAAACTGGGCTTAGAACTTGTAACCGCGGTGGATGGCGACGATGCCGTTGCTCAGGTTGCGCACGTCGACGCGACCGAAGCCGGCACGTTCCATCATGCCCTTCAGGGTTTCCTGGTCGGGATGCTTGCGAATCGACTCGGCGAGGTACTGGTAGCTGTCGGCGTCGCCGGCGAACAGCTGGCCGAGCTTGGGCAGGATCTTGAACGAGTGGAAGTCATAGAGCTTGCTGAACAGCTCGCTCTGCACGCGCGAGAACTCCAGCACCAGTGCGCGCCCACCGGGCTTCAGCACACGGCAGATATCCGCCAGCGCCTTGTCCTTGTCGGTGACGTTGCGCAGTCCGAACGCCATCGTGACGGCGTCAAAGCTGTTGTCCGGGAAGGGCAGGCACTCGGCGTTGAGCTGGGCCCAGCGCAGGCCGCCGACCAATCCGCGGTCGGTGAGGCGGTCACGACCCACGCCAAGCATGGCGGCGTTGATGTCACCCACCACCACTTCACCCTGTTCGCCCACCACCGGCTTGAGCAACGCGGCGATGTCGCCCGTGCCACCGGCAAGATCCAGCACGCGGTCACCCCGGCGCACCCCGCTGACTGCCACGAAGTGGCGCTTCCAGAGGCGGTGGATGCCGAACGACATCAGGTCGTTCATCAGGTCGTAGTTGCTCGCGACCGAGGTGAATACCTGGCCGACGAGCTTCTGCTTGTCACCAACGGGGACGTCGCGGAAACCGAAGTGGGTGGTCTGGGGGTGATCGCTCATCCGCCAATGGTAGCGGATTGGGCGCTGACGGTCGTTGCGGTGAGGCTGTGTGAGTTGTGTTGGTCACCCCGCCGTGGGCTAGAGGAGGCGCGAAATGCGAGGAACTTCGGTCCCTTCCTAGCTCGTCATCCCAGCGCAC
>NZ_QQSY01000002.1:568692-633906 GCF_003351225.1 Dyella solisilvae | reverse complement strand
CGCGAAGCGCGGAGAACGCCCGGAGGGCGGCCCCGAAGGGGCGAGCGCAGCGAGTCATCCAGTGACTTCGCCTTTTGCTTCCGAATTGGCGCGATCGCGAGCGTGCTCGCCTGCGGCGGGCTTCCGCTGCCCTGCCGGGCAGCGGGTCACTTCTCTTTGTGTGGCCAAAGAGAAGTAACCAAGAGAAAGGCCACCCCGATGGCGCGCCCCTGCGGGGTCGCGAGCGGGAGGCGGGGTGGATCGACAGGGCGTCCTGCCCTGACGATCCACTGGCCGGCGTCCTGCCGGCCACCCTTCGGGCTATTCCACCTCCCGCCCGCTCGCGTCATAGGGGAGGGGAGGTCAAAAGCCAGAGCGAGAGCCAAGAGCCAAGAGCCAAGAGCCAAGAGCCAAAAGCCAAAAGCCAAAAGCCAAAAGCCAAAAGCCAAAAGCCAAAAGCAGCGTCGGCCCTGTAGGAACGCAGCCTGTGCGCGAACAAGGACTGCCGATCGCCTCCGCTATCGCGCACAGGCTGCGCTTCCACGAAGGGCAGCAAAGGCTTCGCGATGCGATGTGCCGCGCAGCGGCACGAGCCTTTACTCCATCCCCTGTGAGGCGGTGAGGGGTGGACGACTAGGCCCCGCAGGGGTGCCTGGCATGGACGCCAGGCACTTTTCGTCCGGGCAGGAGCCCGGTCGAAAAGCCCGGCCGCCCCTCACGGACTGGTCGGGCCGCAGGCTCGGCCAGCGCCGAGTGGGGTGCCGTTCTCTTTGGCATTGCCACCATCTCGGTGGTTACTTTCTCTAGGGCAAGCAAGAGAAAGTGACCCGGCCTCCGGCAGGAGGACGGAAGCCCGCCGCAGGCGAGCAAGCTAGCGGGATCGCCTCTTCAAAAGCGAAGAGCCAAGTCACTGGATCCCAGCGTTCGCTGGGATGACGGTGAGGGTGGCAGCAAGGTCGTGGACACTGAGCGCGTTGCGCGATTGCCGAGCACTCGCTAGAACGATTCGCGAGAAAGGCCACTCGCGGCACGTCTAGTAGGGGGCGACGGAAGAGTGCCCCCCTCACACAGTAAACGTGGCAATGCCCCAGCCCTCTCCCCGCGTGGGAGAGGGCGAAAGGTCGCGGCTTACATCGCCGCCTTGCCATCCTGCTTGTACACCACCCCATTCTTCATCACGAAGCTGACCTTCTGCATCAGCGTGATGTCGTCCAGCGGATTGCCCGGCACGGCGATCACGTCCGCATAGCGCCCTACCGCGATCTGGCCCAGCTCGTTCTGCTTGTGCAGCAATTCCGCCGCATGGGTGGTGGCTGCCTGCAGCACGAACATCGCTGGCATGCCGGCCTGCACCATGTATTCGAATTCCTTGGCGTTCTGGCCGTGCGGGTAGACGGCGGCGTCGGTGCCGAAGGCGATCTTCACGCCGGCCTTGTAGGCCTTGCCTGCGGTGGCCTGGATGATCGGTCCCACCTGCATCGCCTTGGCGGCGACTTGCGGCGGGTAGTAGCCGGGCTTGGCGGCCATTTCCTGCACGTACTTGCCGGCGATGATGGTGGGCACGTACCAGGTGCCGTGCTCCTTCATCAGCTTCATGTCCTCGTCGTTCATGAAGGTGCCGTGCTCGATGGAGTCCACGCCGGCGAGAACGGCGCGACGGATTGCTTCGGCGCCATGCGCATGCGCGGCCACGGTGAAGCCGTAGTCGTGCGCGGCGTTGACCACCGCCTTGATCTCCTCGATGGTCATCTGCGCGTTGTCGGCGCTGGCGCTTTCGTCCAGCACGCCGCCGGAGGGCATGATCTTGATGAGGTCGACGCCATCCTTGTAGTGCTGGCGCACCGCCTTGTAGGCGTCCTCGGGGCTGTTGATCACGCCGTCCTTCGCGTCCGGATCACCGGCGAGGTCGGAGCGGTAGCCGTCAGTGGGATCGGCGTGGCCGCCCGTGGTGCCGATCGGCTTGCCCGCGGTGAACATGCGCGGGCCGGGCACGATGCCGGCGTTGATGGCGTTGCGCAGCGCGATGGACTCGTTGGCGCCGTCTCCCACGTTGCGCACGGCGGTGAAGCCAGCCAGAAGCGTGCGGCGGGCGAACACCGTGGATCGCACCGCATAGTCGGCCACGTTCCAGCGGAACTGGTCGGAGTAGCTGCTGGGGCTGGTCTCGAAGGAAAGGTGTGTGTGCGAGTCGATCAGGCCCGGCATGCAGGTCGCGTTGGCCAGCTCCACCGAGGCGAAATGGCCGCCCGCGGCACTGGCGGCGTCGCGGTAGGACGCGTCGTCGGCACGGCCGCTCTTGATCTCCTTGACCCGGTTGCCCTCGATCACCAGGGTGGTTTCGCCCAGCAACTTGCCCGCCGCCGGGTCGACCAGGCGCGCGCAGTGCAGCACGGTGACGTCATGGCTGGGCTGGGCCGGTTCGGCGGCGTGGACGGCGGGCAGCGCGAGGGCTGCGGCGATGGCGAAGGCAACGCGTGTGTTCATGAAGGGCTCCCCGGGGGTGAAGAACCCATCTTAGGGGAGCGCCGCGGGGCAGGAAGGGTGACTTTCGTCACCCCTCACGATTCGGCTCAATCGTCCTTGCGAGACTCTTCGACGCCGGCGTCTTCGGTCACCGTGGTCATCTCCGCCGGCGCGTGCGCGTGATGCTCGGTGGCCACGTGCCGTTCGTGCAGCGCCTCGCTGGTGGCGTCGGCCGGCACCGGCTTCTCCGGTTCCCGCTCGCCATCGCCGCCCGGGGTGATCTTGAGGATCGAGTGGCGCACTTCGCGCGAGAGGATCACGCGCGCGTCGCGCACCATGTCTTCCAGCGCGTGGTCGTAGTCGAGCTTGCCGGCATCGTCGGTCCACACGATGCGGCTCTCGCGCAGCTTCTGGATGAAGCCGCGGAACAGCGCCTTGTCGAAGAACTCCGGCGCGGACAGCTCGTTGAGCAGGCTCAGGCGCTGCGCGGTGAGAGTGCAGGCGTTCTCCAGCTCGGCGCCGGTCATGGTGTGCGGCCCGTTCTTCACCAGCGCGGCGATGGTGATGTAGTAGCGCTCGAAGGCCTGGATCAGGCTGCGCGCGATGATCTTGAGCTGGAACGCGGCGTCGTCCTGGCCCGGTCCACGCTCCAGCACGCGGCCTTCGCCGGTGGCCTCGAGCAGGCCGCGGCGCACGAAGAAGTCGATGGTGGACTGCAGCTGGTGGCAGAAGCCCTCGGCGTCCCACGGCAGGAACAGCTCACCCTGGATGAACGGGTAGATGATGCGGCCCAGTCGCAGCACCGAGGCGCGCGACATGCGGCGGTTGTTGAGGAAGCAGCAGGCCACCCACGCGGCGGTCGCCGTGAGGTGCAGCACGTTGTTGCGGAAGTAGCTGAGCAGCACCGCCTGCTCATCCTCGGTGACCAGCACGTCGCCCAGTGAGTGGCGCACGCGGCGGATCCAGCCCATCTGCTCGCCGTAGGCGATGATGCCCGGCGGGTCCATCGAGGTGAGCGTCATGCGGTCCGAATAGGGCAGCTCGGCCAGCAACGACTTCATCAGCTCCAGCTGCGCCAGCAGGTCGTTCTCCGCCATCGCATGCTTTGGCGTGGCCAGCAGGGCCAGCGCCAGCAGGTTGATCGGGTTCACGTCCGCCGCGCGGTTGATGTTGACCTGGATGCGCTCAGCCAGCTCGTCCACCACGCGGCCCAGCCATTCGGGCTTCGCGTCCGGGTCGGCGCTGGCGGCGCGCCAGTCGGGGCTGGCGGCGTCGAGCAGCGGGTTCAGTTCGATCGGCTCGCCGAAACTCAGCGCCACGTGGCCGTAGCGCTGGCGCAGCACCTTCAGGCCACGCAGCAGGCCCAGCAGCGATTCCTTCTCCTTGGGTTTGCCGGAGAGTTCGCCGATGTAGCTCTTGCCCTCCATCAGCTTCTCGTAGCCGATGTACACGGGCTGGAACAGCACCGGGCGGCGTGGCGCACGCAGGAAGGCGCGCACGGTCATCACCAGCATGCCGGCGCGCGGCGCCAGCAGTCGGCCGGTGCGCGAGCGGCCGCCTTCGATGAAGTATTCGATCGGCACGCCGCGGTCGATCAGCTGCGCGAGGTATTCGTTGAACACCACCGAGTACAGCGCGTTGCCCTTGAAGCTGCGGCGCAGGAAGAACGCGCCACCGCGGCGCAGGATCGGGCCAATGACCGGCAGGTTGAGGTTCACGCCGGCGGCGATGTGCGGCACCACCACGCCGGACATGTGCAGCTGGTAGGACAGCAGCAGGTAGTCGGCATGGCTGCGGTGGCAAGGCACGTACACCACTTCGTGGCCCGGCGCCGCGGCGCGGGCCTGCTCGAAGTGGTGCATGGCGATGCCGTCGTACAGCTTGTTCCAGAAGTTGGAGAGCAGGAACGACACCGAACGCACCACCGGGTGCGAGTAATCGGCGGCGATCTCCATCACCATGTCGTGCGCGCGGCGCCAGGCCTTGGCGTGGCTGATGTTTTCCTTGGCCGCCACCGCGGCGATCGCGGTGCGCACGGGTTCGGCATTGAGCACCGCGTCGACCACGGTGCGCCGGTGCGACAGATCGGGACCGATCACCGCGGCGCGGATGCGGCGGAAGTGCGTGCGCAGCACGCGGGCGATCTTGCGGGTGAGGCGCTCAGGGCGGATCTCGCCGGCTTCGTTCACCACCGTGCGCAGCGATACCGGCGTGGAGAAATGCACCACCGTGTCGCGGCCATTGAGCAGCAGCGCCAGCATGCGGCGGAAACGGCCCACCACCACCCAGTTTTCCGAGAACAGCACGCTGAACCAGCCCGACTCGCGGGTGGGCGCGCGGCCGACGTAGATCGACACGGGCACGATCTGGATGTCGCGCTCCGGGTCGCCCTCGAGCGAACGCACCAGTTGACCCAACGGTTCGTTCGGCGAGCGCTGGCGGTTGCGCCCGAACAGCCAGCCGTCGCGGCGGGCCAGGGCGAACACTGAGCGTTTGCGGCGGGTGCCCGTCAGCGGTTGCATCGGGCTGGGCAGGCCGGCCTCGCGGCAGGCGCGCTGCAGGATCAGCCCATCGGAAAAGCCATCGCGCTCGATCACATAGCACACCGGCACGCCGGCCTGGAGCAGGGCGGCGGGTTCGGCGGGATCGCGGCGGATGCGCACCCAGGGTTCGAGCAGTTGCCCGGCCAGGTTGAACCACCAGGGCGCGCGGCTACGGGCGGGAGTGTCCGTGGTCGACATATTCGGCATTTTCGGATTGTAACCGGTTCAATCGTTAGAACCGGGTTGGGTGTCAGTGCTTGGCCGAGCCGGCCTTGGCGGGCGCCGCCACGGTGGCGGCGGCGGCCGGTGCATTCTTGGCCGGCGTGACGGTGATGTCAGGCGCACTGGGTTCGGCGCTGGTGCCCGCTGGCGCCGGCGCCGTGAGGCGTTCATGCGCTTCGCGCACGTTGTGCAACATGTCGGCGCTGTACCAGCGGCCGTCCTGTTCGACAAGGTCCGACTCGATCGACAGCGGCTTGCCCAGCAACACATAGTCGATGCGCACGCGCGCATGGCCGTTGCGGTTCTCCAGCGTGGTCACGCGCACCGAATCGAGCACCTCGTCGATCGACAGGCCGTACAGGGCCAGCATCTGCTTGATGCCGATGAAGCCGGCGCTGTACTTCTGCATGGCGGTGTCGAAGTCCATCGCGCGCAACTGTTCGGGCGTCTTGATGTCCAGCTTGCGGGCGGTGGCCACGGCTATCGCGATGGCTTGCTTGGCCTTGGCCTGGTCGAACCAGGGCGCCTGCTGCGCCCATGGCGCCAGCACGTTGAGCACGGCGGTAGCCTGCGCCTTCTGCGGTGTCGTGAGGTCCTTGCTCTGGGCGATGCCGGTGGCAAGGATGGCCTGGCCGATGCCGATCATCACCGGCAGCTGGTCGTGGTACTGCTGCTGCAGCTGGATCAGCTTGGGCCGGGCCAGCGCAAAGAGCTTGGTCTCCGCATCCGGCGCGGTCATCAGCTGCATGTTCTTGATGAAGTCCTCGCGCTCCTGCGGCGTCTCCTGCGGCTCGGTGGCGCGCGGACGGGTCCAGTCGCTGCGCAGGGTGTCGTAGTCGGCGGGCGGCAGCGCGTGCTTCCAGAAGCCGGCAAAGTCGCCGGCCCTGATCAGCGCCACCGACTGTTGCACCGAGGCCTCGGGAGTCTCCCCGCCGGCAACCACCGGTACAGGCGCATTCACATGCCGGGTCATGACCAGGGCGAGGACCGAGGCCAGCAGGAGCAGGGCGACGAACGCGCCAACAACAAAGTAGACGGATGAGCGACGCATGGAGTCTCTGGGTGGTGGCGCCCGTTTAACCGGTAGGTGCGGGCGGTCGGCGGAGCGTAAGCGTGTCGGCTCCGCGTGAACAAGAGGCGACAGCCGGGCGTGAGAGCCCGTTCATGCGGCGTCCGGGCAGACTGGGCGAGCGCCCCAAAAAGAAAACCCCGCGGGCGTTTGGCCTCACGGGGTAATCCGGCAGAGCCGGAAGGGAAATGGCCTTGCCTGCGGAATTTTCGAGGTCAGCAGGTGTTGGCGGGAAGGATCTTATCCTCCCGTTAAACTTAAAGCAATACTTTAGAATAGGCTGCGTAAGTTGCTGATTTTGTTTATTAGTTTTCAATCGAAACGCAGCGACTGGATCTTCTGGCGGCGACGCTCCTCGCGTGGCGCCGTCCAGTCATTATTAAACAACGCGGGCTCCCATGCGCCATAGGTGGGGTTGGGCAGCACGAACCAGCGGCTGCCGATCCACCCGGTGTACGGGGCCATGGCTTTCTGGCGACCTTCGGCGTTGTTAGCCAGAACGGTCACAAAATCGCCGATCTGGTCGCCAAATTGCATCAATACGCGGTATTTGCGACTGACCAGCTGGCGGCGGCAGCCTTTTTCGCTGCCGATCTGCTCGCAGTCCTCTACGAAGGTTCCCAGCCCAAGGAAAGCTTCCGGGCCGGCCACCGGCAAGCCTTCCTGGCGCAGATTGGCCAGGGTCACCTCGTCCAGGTCCTTGGCGCGGTTGGAGATATAGATGACCGCAATGCCGTGCCTGGCGGCGAACTGGGTGAACTCCACCACGCCCGGCAACGCGCGGGCGCGCTGTTCCTTGCACCAGGCGGCCCAGTCGGCCTCGTTGAATTCGCCGCCGCTCTTGATCAGTCGGGCCTGGTAGGGCGTGTTGTCCAGCACGGTTTCGTCGATGTCGAGCACGATCGCGGGCTTGAGGCCCTTGGCCGGCGCCACGCGATCGTCCTTGGGCAGCGCGTCCCAGTTCGGATCGGCCACGGCGGCGAGCAGGCGGGCCTCCGCGTCGCGGTAGGTCTGCAGGTAAATCAGGTCATGCTCGAGCGCGGTCTGGCTCCAGGCCACGGCATTGAGGTTGTCGTCGGGCAGCGTGCCGGCGGGCGCTGGCGCGGAGGCGGCGGGGGGCCGGACGGTGGACGGCGGCGCCTTGACGGACTGGGCGGTGCAACCGGCGAGCAGGAACGCGGCGGCCAGAGCCGCCGGCAAACGATGGGACATGCAGGATTCCCCGGGGAGGTAGAGGGACAGGATCGAAAAAGTCTACGACAGAAGCATGTCGATCCCACGACGGGTGGTGCACGGCAGACGTTGCGGCTGCGGCGTGGGGACGCAGTCCGGCCGCGGCGCGGGATGATTCAGCAAAAGGGCTAGCCGCTGCCCGGGGTCTGCTGACAGACTCACAGCGCCTCTCCCCGGTCGCATGAAATTGCATGGAACCTCACCCACCTCTCCGCCTGCCCTCGAACGCCATCCGTCTGACCAGCTACCTGCTGGCCGCCGCCTCCTTGTTGCTGGTACTCGGGCTGCACCTGTTGCCGGCCCTGTTCGCCGGGCTGCTGGTCTACGAGCTGGTGCAGTCCACCGCGCCCCTGCTGGGCAAGCGGGTGCCGAGCGACCGCGCGCGGGTGCTGGTGGTGGCCTTGCTGGGCGCCATCGTGGTCGGCTTGCTGGTGCTGCTTATCCTCAGTGCGGTGAGCTTCGTGCGCAACGAGGTCGGCAATCCCGAGGTGCTGTGGCAGCAGCAGCTGATGCCGCTGGTGGAAAAGGCGCGCGAGCAGCTGCCGTCCAGTGTGGTGGGCTGGTTGCCCGACACCGTGGACGATCTGCGCATGATGGCGATGGAGCTCACCCGCAAACACTCGGTGAGCCTGCAGGCCATGGGCAAGGAAGCGGCCCGTGTCTTCGTGCACATCCTGATCGGCATGGTGCTGGGCGCGGTGGTGGCGTTGAGCCGCACGCGTCCGGCGCATCAGGTCGGGCCGCTGGCCACCGCGCTGGGCCAGCGTGCGCAACGCCTGGCCGAAGCCTTCCACAACATCGTGTTCGCGCAGATCAAGATCTCGCTGATCAACACGGTGTTCACCGCGATCTTCCTGCTGGGCGTGCTGCCCCTGCTCGACATCCACGTGCCGCTGGCCAAGACCCTGGTGGTGCTCACCTTCATCATCGGCCTGCTGCCGGTGATCGGTAACCTGATCTCGAACACCGCGATCACTATTGCCGGCCTGTCGGTGTCGCTCGGCGTCGGCGTGGCCGCGCTGGGCTTCCTCATCCTGATCCACAAGCTCGAGTACTTCCTCAACGCGCGCATCGTGGGCGGACAGATCCGCGCCCGCGCGTGGGAGCTGCTGGTGGCGATGCTGCTGATGGAGGCGGCGTTCGGCCTGCCCGGCCTCATCGCGGGGCCGATCTATTACGCCTATCTCAAGAGCGAGCTGGAAGCCGAACGGCTGATCTGAACTCGGCCTGCCGGATCAGCCCGGCTTGCCGTTGGCGTCGTCGAGTACGGCATCCAGCAGCGGGGCGTTGTCCAGCGGATCTCCCCAGCGATTGCCGTGCAGCAGGCTTTCCAGCGGCAGGCGCGTGCGCCAGCCGGCGGTCTCCAGCTCGGGACGCGCCAGAAATTCGCTGACATAGCCGAGGCACAGGTACGCCACCGGCACGACGTGGTCCGGCAGACCCAGCAGGGCGGCCAGTTCCACGGGATCGACAATGCTGACCCAGCCCACGCCGATGCCTTCCGCGCGGGCCGCGAGCCAGAGGTTCTGCACCGCCAGGCAGGTGCTGAACAGGTCGGCTTCGAGCATGGTGTTGCGGCCCAGCACGTGCGGACCACCGCGCGTGCGATCGCAGGTGATACAGACATTGACCGGGCTGTCGACGATGCCCTCCAGCTTCAGCCGTCGGTACAACGCGGCGCGCTCGCCTTCGAAACGCCCTGCGGCATCCGCATTGGCGCGCTCGTACAGCGCCTTCATCGCCTGCTTCGTGGCCAGGCTGTCGATAACGATGAAATCCCACGGCTGCATGAAGCCCACCGAGGGCGCGTGATGCGCCGCGCGCAGCAGGCGCGCCAGCACATCGGGAGCGATGGGGTCGGGCAGGAACTGCGAACGCACGTCGCGACGCTCGTGGATGGCGCGATACAGCCCGGCGCGTTGTTCCTCGGAAAAGGCGTGTTCGCTCATCGTGGTCAGCCCGCCAGCATCGCGGCAATCTTGGCCATGTGCGACTCGGCCGTTTCGCGCACCACTTCCTTGTCCGCTTCCGGATCCTTGCCCTGCCAGTGCAGGTCGTCCTGCGGCAGCTCGTGCAGGAAGCGGCTTGGCTGGTTGCTGTGCACTTCGCCATAGCGCTTGGTTTTGGACGACCACGACAGCGTGAGCATTTCCTTGGCGCGGGTGATGCCGACGTACATCAGGCGGCGCTCCTCGTCGATGCGTCCCTCGTCGATGGCGCCGTCGTGCGGCAGCGTGCCTTCTTCGCAGCCGACGATGAAGACGAAGCGGAACTCCAGGCCCTTGGCCGCATGCAGCGTCATCATGCGCACCGCATTGCCGGGCTCGTCGCGGTCGGCGTGGGTGAGCAGGGCCAGCTGCGCGGCGAGGTCGCCGGTCGTGTTGTCATTGCGCTGCATGGCGCGGAACCATTCGGCCAGCTCGCGCAGGTTGCCCAGGCGGCGTTCGCGCAACGTGGCGTCTGGCGTGGTGGCGGCGATCTGCGCGGCATAGCCGGTGCGCTGCAGCACCGTCTCCACCAGGTCGGCGGCGCTCTGGTGCAGCGAGGCGCTACGCAGTTCGTCCATCAATGACGTGAACGAAGCCAGTGCAGCGGCCGGGCGGGGCGTGAGCTGGCGCAACACGGCGTCACTGCGCGCGGCGTCCAGCAAGGGCGCGTGGCGGGTCTGCGCAATCTGGCCGAGCTTCTCCAGCGTGGTCGCGCCGATCTCGCGCTTGGGCACGTTCACCACGCGCAGGAAGGCCGCGTCATCGCTGGGGTTGGTCAGCAGGCGCAGGTAGCACAGCAGGTCCTTCACTTCCGCGCGATCGAGGAAGCTCAGCGCACCGGACAGGTGGTACGGCACGCGCGCCAGGCGCAGCGCCTTCTCCAGCGGCCGCGCCTGAAAATTGCCACGGTAGAGGATGGCGATGTCGTGCCAGCGCGCCTTGTGCTTCTCCGCGAGCGTGGCGGCGATCGCGGCCACGCGCTCGGCCTCGTGCTCGTTCTCCTTGCACTCCAGCACGCGGATCTGCGCCCCTTCCGGGTGCTCGCTCCACAGCTTCTTTTCGTGCAGGTGCGGGTTGTTGGCGATCAGCTTGTTGGCGGCGCGCAGGATGCGCTTGCCGCAGCGGTAGTTCTGCTCCAGCTTGATCACGCGCAGGGACGGCCAGTCCTTGCCGAGCTGGTCGATGTTCTCCGGATTGGCGCCGCGCCAGGCGTAAATCGACTGGTCGTCGTCGCCCACGCAGGTGAAGCGGCCACGCTCGCCGGCCAGCGCCTTGAGCAGGCGGTACTGCGCGTCGTTGGTGTCCTGGTATTCGTCCACCAGCAGGTAGCGCAGGCGCTCGCGCCACGCGGTGCGGCACGCCTCGTCTTCCTCCAGGATGCGCAGCGGCAGGCGGATCAGGTCGTCGAAGTCCACCGCGTTGAAGGCGGACAGGCGCTGCTGGTAGAGCTGGTAGATGGTGGCCGCATCCAGCTCGCGCGGGCTGCGCGCCGCCGCCAGCGCCTCTTCCGGCGACAGGCCGGCGTTCTTGGCGCGGCTGACCAGGTTGCGGATGCCAAACAGCACATCAGGCTTCACGCCCTTGGGCGAGAGTTCCTTGATGATGCCTTCGCTGTCGTCCGCATCCAGCACCGAGAAACCCTTGCGCAGGCCAGCGCGCTCATGCTCGATCTGCAGGAACTTCAGGCCCAGTGCGTGGAAGGTGCACACGGTGAGGGCGGCGGCGTCCTCGGTGCTGATCAGCTTGGCCACGCGCTCGCGCATTTCCTTCGCCGCCTTGTTGGTGAAGGTGATGGCGGCGATCTTCGATGGGGCGAGCTTCTTGCGGGCGATCAGATACGCGATCTTCTGCGTGATCACGCTGGTCTTGCCCGAACCGGCGCCGGCCAATACCAGCAGCGGGCCGTCGCAATGCTCGACGGCGGCCAATTGTTGGGGGTTGAGCATGGGCGAAAGGCGGTGGGCTGGACGAGGCGCGATGGTAGCAAACGCCGGGGCCCGGGGCCCCCTCCGCGTGGGCCGGGTTGCCCCCGCCTCCGGGCGGTGGCGGGTTACCATGCGTGGCCACGACCGGGATCATCCATGGCCAAGCTTTACTTCTATTACTCGGCAATGAATGCCGGCAAGACCACCACCCTGCTGCAGAGCGCCTACAACTACCACGAGCGCGGCATGCGCACGCTCATTCTCACCCCGGCGCTGGACAACCGCTTCGGCGAGGGCGTGGTGGCCTCGCGCATCGGCCTGAAGGCGAGCGCGAGCCGCTTTGGCGCCGAGGAGGACCTGCTGGCCCTGGTGCAGGCAGACATCGCCGCGCGCGGGCCGCTGCATTGCGTGTTCGTCGACGAGGCGCAGTTCCTCGGCAAGGCCCAGGTGTGGCAGCTCAGCGACGTGGTGGACAAGCTCAACGTCCCGGTGCTGGCGTACGGCCTGCGTACCGACTTCCGCGGCGAGCTGTTCGAGGGCAGCCGCTACCTGCTGGCCTGGGCCGACAACCTGGAAGAGATCAAGACCATCTGCCACACCGGCCGCAAGGCGACCATGGTGGTGCGCGTGGACGAGCAGGGGCGCGCGGTGACCGAGGGGCCGCAGGTTGAGATCGGGGGCAATGACCGCTATGTCTCAGTGAGCCGCGCCGAGTTCAAGAACATTACGGAAGGGCACGGCAGGATCGAACTGCAGCAGCCGGTGCTGCCGCTGGGCGAAGGGCGCTGAGCCCCTCGCATTCACTACAAGGAACAGGCATGTCCAAGATCCCCTTTCCCGCCTGGGAACGACCGCACTGGCAGCCGAGCGACGAGGAAGCACTGCTGCAGTTCTACGTGTTCGGCAAGTTCCTGCCGGGGCGCGCGCCGTCGCTGGACTATGGCAGCGAAGGCCTGCCGGAAGGGGTGGAGCTGACCAGCCATAGCCACAGTTCGCTGCGCGCGTGGGAGGGTTACCCGCTGAAGGGCGGGCTCGGCCGCATGTTCAAGGACGACGCACCGGAGGCCTACCAGAAGGCGGTGGACGCGCCGGAGGTGCTGGTGGTGCGCGGTCGGTTGCCCGACAGCGCGGATACCGGCTATCTGCGAGATACGCTGGGCGTGCTCGCGGCGCTGCTCGATGTCGGCGGCGTCGCGATTCTCGATCCGCAGACCCTCAGCTTGAACGACGCCGCCGGCTGGCGCCGCCAGTTCGTGGTGCGCGACGGCGCCCCGATCCGCAACCACGTGCTGATCCTGCGTGACACGGATGAGCAGCAGGGCCGGTACTGGGTGCACACGCGCGGCATGCGCAAGTTCGGCCGCCCGGACATCAGCGTCCGCAACGTGCCCGAAGCCGACAGCGATCGCGCCGGTCTGTTGTGCGAGCGGCTGGTGGAGATCCAGGCGCTGGGCGCGCACTTCGCCGACGGCCAGGAGCTGGAGGCGGAAGGCCTGCCGGCTGGGCTCGTGGCGCGACTGGGCGGCGGCTACGAGGACCCGGAGTTCAACAATACGTTTGTGGAATTCCGCTGGCCGGAGTGACCCGCGCCTCACGCCCGTCATCCCTGCGAACGCAGTGATCCAGCGCCTTTCACCCTTGAGAGTGACGCTGTCGACAGATCACTGGCTGTGTGGCTGGCAAGACGTGGGGCAAATCGCCAAAGACAGGCCCAAGAGCCAAGTCACTGGATGACTCGTTACGCTCGCCCCTTCGGGGCCGCCCTTCGGGGCCGCCCTTCGGGCGTTCTCCGCGCTTCGCGCTCCGTCCTGCGTTCGCAGGGATGACGGGTAGGTGAGGATGAGGTTGGTCCCTCACCGCTGGCACTTGGGGCACCAGAACGTCGACCGCTGCCCCAGCACCACCTGCCGGATCGGCGTTCCACACACCCGGCACGGCTCACCCTCGCGTCCGTACGCCTGCAACTCCCGGAAGAAATACCCGGGCGCGCCATCCGGCTTGATGAAGTCGCGCAACGTGGTCCCGCCGCGCTCGATCGCCCACGCCAGGATGCGTTTCACCTCCGCGGCAAGCCGTGCATAGCGCGCACGCGAAACTTCGCCAGCCGGACGGCGAGGATCGATCCCCGCGGCGAACAGCGCTTCGCTGGCGTAGATGTTGCCCACGCCCACCACTACCGCGTTGTCCATCAGGAACAGCTTCACTGCCGCCGTGCGTCCGCGCGACAGTCGCCAAAGCAGGTCGCCGTCAAAGTCGTCGGTCAGCGGTTCGGGGCCTAGCGCAGCAAGCAACTCATGCGTTTCGCCGGGCGGCTGCCACAGCAGGCAACCGAAGCGTCGTGCATCGGTGAAGCGCAGCACGCGCGGGCCTTCGGTGGCGCTGGCCTCCAGCGCGATGTCGACATGGTCGTGCTTGCCGACCAGTGCGTCCGGTGGCAGCACGCGCAGCACGCCGGTCATGCCCAGGTGCAACAGCGCGCTGCCGACCTGGGTATGCAGCAGCAGGTATTTCGCGCGTCGCTCGACATCGAGGATGCGCTGGCCCGGCAGCAGCCCGGTGATTTCCGGCGGGATCGGCCAGCGCAGGTCCGGGCGGCGCAGCGTCACGCCGGTGACGCTGCGTCCGATCAGATGCGGGGCGATGCCACGCCGGGTGGTTTCGACTTCGGGTAATTCAGGCACGGTGGCATCCGGTATTCGATGACTGCAGGAGGGCGAGCTGTGCGCTCCTGCAACGAGAATCGTCAGCTCCAGTCGGCGTGGAAGCTGCCGGGCTTGTCCACGCGCTCGAAGGTGTGAGCGCCGAAGTAGTCGCGCTGCGCCTGAAGCAGGTTGGCCGGCAGGTGTTCGGCACGGTAGCCGTCGTAATAGGCGATGGCCGAAGAGAAGCACGGAACCGGCACACCCGCATTTACAGCAGCGGCCACCACTTCGCGCAGCGCACTCTGGTATTGCGCGGCAATGTCGCGGAAGTAGGGATCAAGCAGCAGGTTCTTCAGCTGCGCGTCGCGCGCATACGCATCGGTGATCTTCTGTAGGAAGCGCGCGCGGATGATGCAACCAGCGCGGAAGATGCGCGCGATGGTGCCGTAGGGCAGGTCCCACTGATACTCGTCGGAGGCTGCGCGAAGCTGCGCGAAGCCCTGCGCGTAGGAGACGATCTTGCTGAAGTACAGCGCGCGCCGCACCGCTTCGATGAAGGTCTGGCGGTCGCCCTGGAAATGAGTGGGGCCCGGTCCGGGCAGCACGCGGCTGGCGGCCACGCGTTCGTCCTTGAGTGCGGACAACAGCCGCGCAAACACCGATTCGGTGATCAGCGGCAATGGCACGCCGAGATCCAGCGCGCTCTGGCTGGTCCACTTGCCGGTGCCTTTCTGCGCGGCGCGGTCGAGAATGATGTCGACCATCGCCTTGTGCGTTTCCGGATCCTTCTTGGCGAAGATCGCGGCGGTAATGCTGATCAGGTAGCTGTCCAGCTCGCCCTTGTTCCAGTCGGCATAGACCTCGGCCAGTTCCTCGTTGCCGAGGCCCAGCACATGCCGCAGCACCGAGTAGCTCTCGGCAATCAGCTGCATGTCGCCGTATTCGATGCCGTTGTGCACCATCTTCACGTAGTGGCCGGCGCCATTCGGGCCCATGTAGGCCACGCAGGGCTCGCCGTCGGGCGCGCGCGCGGCGATCTCGGTGAGGATGGGGGCGACCAGGTCATACGCTTCGCGCGGCCCGCCGGGCATGATCGACGGCCCGTGCAGCGCGCCTTCCTCGCCGCCGGAGACACCGGTGCCGATAAAATGCAGGCCAGCCGCGCTCATCTCGCTCTCGCGCCGCATGGTGTCCTTGAAGAAGGTGTTGCCGCCGTCGATCACGATGTCGCCCTTGTCGAGCAGCGGCTTGAGCTGCGCCAGGGTGGCATCGGTCGGGTCGCCCGCCTTGACCATCAGCAGGATGCGGCGCGGCTTCTCCAGTGAATCGACGAACTCCTGCAACGTATAGGTCGGCACCAGCCGCTTGCCCGGGTTCTCGGCGACGACTTCGTCGGTGCGCTCGCGATGTCGGTTGAAGATGGACACCGCGTGGCCGCGGCTTTCGATATTCAGGGCCAGGTTGCTGCCCATCACGGCCATGCCAATGACACCGATCGCCTGCTGAGCCATCTCGTCGCTCCTGTCTGGGATTGGCCTAGATATGGGGAAGGGTGCGGCTGGCGCAAGTGGTTTTTCGCCAACCGGCCTGCGGAGCGTTCCGTTGTGGCCATCCAGACCGTGGGGCGGCGACGGTCAAGGCAACGCGGCGCGTCGCCGGAGGGGGCGGTTCAGGGCGCCTTGGTGGCCTGGGTCGTCGCGGGTCGCGGCGTATAGCGCACCGACACCAGCGCCACCCGATCGCCCACCCGCACGTAGCGCTGCGGGCCGGTCACCGAGGTTTCGCCAAATTCCAGCGACTGGCCATTGAGCGATAGCACCGCGACCGGCGGCGCCAAGCCGATCCGGGCCGGGTCGAAGTCGGTGGCAGGGCGCCAGCTGAGCACCTCGGCGGCCGCGGTATCGGACAGTTCGCCCAGTCGGCCGTCATCGGCCCGCACGGCCACGCCGTCGGTGCGCCACCAGTGGCCGTCCCGCCGGCTGTAATGTTCGACCGGGCCTTTGCCGATACTGAGCGAGATATCGGTGACGGCGGACGGCGGTGTGCCCAGCAGCGCGCCCGGCGCCGCGTCGCTGTCGTGCCGCCACTGCCATGCGGCAGCGCCGACGAGTGCGACGGCCGCGCCGATCAGCCACAGGCGTTGGCGTGCAGACCGCTTCATGCGCGCCGGCGCCGCCAGGTGATCCAGCCGCCCAGAGCGAACAGCAGCAGCGGCAGCACGATCAGGAAACCGAGCGAGACCGCGCTCAGCTGCGCCTGCGAGATGCGCAGCACGCGATCGGGGGCGCCATGCGACGGCGGCAGGTTGACCAGCACATCGTCGCCGAGCAGCCAGTCGAAGATGCGCTCGCCCAGTGCGCGGTTGCCGGCGCTGCCGAGGAAGGCGTTGGAGAGGAAATCACCATCGCCGACCACCACCACGCGCTGCTCGGCCTTGTCGGGACTGGGCGACAGCCGCGCCAGCGCCAGGCCGAAATCCAGCGGGCCCTTCAGCTCACCGGCGCTGGCGTCATAGGCGATGGTCGAGGCATGTGCGTTGTCGATCGGCTTGAACTCGGTCCAGCTCTGTACGCCCGAACGCAGGAACGGACTCACGCGCCAGTCGGTGCGCGCCGCCAGCGCCAGCGCGGAGACCTGCGGGAACTGCGTGGTGAGGTTGAATCCGTGGGTGATCGCGTGCTTCGGATAATCGCCGAGCGCAATCAGGCGCGGGTCGTTCAGGCCGAGCGCCGCGCCCTGGCCGTCCACCAGCACGCCGGGCAGCACGTGGATGCCAAGCGCATCGGCCAGTGGCTGCAGGTGCAGGTCTTCGTTACCCGGGTCGGTCAGCCACAACAGATTGCCGCCGTTGGCGACGTACGTGGTCAGTGCCTGCACCGCGCCCTCGGGCAGGGCGCGCTGCGGGCTGGCCAGCACCACCAGGTCGGTGTGCAGCGGCACGGCGGTGGCCTGGGCGAAGTTGAGCGGCACCGCGCGCATGCCGCGGCCTTCCATCTGCGCGATGAACGTGCCGAGGTCGGCGTTGCCCTGATCGGACGGGCTGCGTTCGCCGTCGCCCGTGACGAAGGCGACGATGCGATCGCTGCCACGCAGCAGGCGCTCGAAGGCGTTGGTGAGGCTGCGCTCGGACAGTTCGCTCAGGCGCTGCTCGCGACCGCGGTAATGCAGGATCAGCGTGCCATCGACGGTGATGCCCAGCTCGCGCATCTGCGCCGGATCCTGCTGCGGATCGACAAAGCGCAGCGTCAGGTCTGGCTTGAGGCGCTGGTAGCGCTGGATGAAGCTGGCGATGGTGTTGCGCAGGTCGTCCTGCGGATTGGCGTAGCTGACGATCTCCACCGGACCGTCGAGCGCGGCCAGCACGGCGCGGCTCTCCGAGGAGAGCGTGGCGCGTCCCTCGTAGGTCCAGTCGGCCACGCGGTCGTAGCGCGCGGCGAAGTAGCCGATGGCGCCGGCGCAGGCCAGCAGCAACAGCGCGACAAGCCAACCATTCAGGCGTCGGAACAGGCGAACCATCAGCCGCGCTCCCGTTCGGCCGCCAGCCGTTGTGCGGCTAGCGCAAGCGCCACCGCCACGACCAGCAGGAACCACACCACGTCGGCGCTGGAGACCAGGCCGCGGATCATCGAGTCGAGGTGTGCGTTCATCGACAGCCAGTTGAAGAAGCCATTGTTGACGCCGGCCATCATCGCGCCGACGTTCACGCTGACCAGCGCCAGGCCCAGCATGAGGCTGGTGGTGGCGGCGATCGCCGGATGCGAGGCGAACGACGAACAGGCGATGCCGATGGCGGCCAGTGCGGCGAGCATCAGCCACAGACCCAGCGTGGCGCTGGCGAGCTTGCCCCAGTCCAGCGTGATGCCGTGCGCCAGGCTCAGCGGCATCGCCAGCGTGATGGCCAGCCACAGCGTGAGCCACAACATCAGCGCCAAATACTTGCCCAGCACGATGCGCCACGCAGGCAGTCCCGCGGCGAACCACAGCGGCAGCGTGCCCTGGCTGCGCTCACCGGCGAGGCTGGACATGGTCAGCAGCGGCACCACCACCAGCGCCAGTTCGGCCAGCCCGAACGGCAGCATCGGCAGGATGCCGCTGGTCAGGATGCTGCTCAGCATCGGCACGCCGACCAGGTCGGTGTAGCCGGGGCCGCCCGGTTGCGCCGCCAGTCGGATCTGGTTGGCGATGAAGATCTGCAGCAGCAGCATGAATCGTCCGGCCAGCTGCGCCACCGACAAAGCGGCGAGCACCCAGGCGAGAGGACGGACAACCAGTCGGCGCAGCTCCAGCCGCGTCACGGCAAGCACACTCATGCAGCCTGCATCCTGTCGTCACTCCCGTTGCCGCGCATGGCGATGTCGAAGAAGGTTTGTTCCAGCGCCTTGTGGTCGCCGCCGTCGATGGCGCCGTCGTAGCGGAGACGACCCTCGTGCAGGATCGCCACGCGATCGCAGGCGGCGGTCACCTCGGCCAGCAGGTGCGTGGAGAGAATGATGGCGGTACCCGCCGCTGCCTGCTCACGGATCACCGTGCGCAACGCCGCCACCTGCACCGGGTCGAGCGCATTGGCCGGCTCGTCCAGCACCAGCAGGTCCGGTTCGTGCAGCAGCGCGCAAGCCAGCCCCAGTCGCTGACGCTGACCTTGCGACAGCACGCTGGCCAGGCGGCGCGACAGCGTGCCCAGTTCCAGCCGCTCGATGATCTTGCTGCGCGCCTGCGCCAGGCCTGCGCCGGTCAGCCCACGCAGGCGGCCATGGGCGTCCAGGTGTTCACTCACGGTCAGTTCTGGCCACAGCGGGGCACGTTCGGGCAGCCAGCCAATGGCGCGGCGCGCCAGCTCGGGCTGCTCAAGGAAGTCCTGACCGTTCAGCCGTATGGCCCCGCTGTCGGGTATCAGCGCGCCTGCGATCATCGCCAGCGTGGTGGACTTGCCGGCGCCGTTGACGCCAAGCAGGCCCAGCACCTGCCCGGCGTCCAGCCGAAGGCTGAGATCCGTCACGGCCGGGCGCCCGGCGCGATGACGGGTTATGTGATCCAGTTGCAATACGGCGGTAGGCGCGCTCATTGCATGATTGTCACGGCGCCCCCAATTCCACACAACTGGGTGAGGGCGCTTGTGCGCGGCACAGCACATTAACTTTGTCGCGCCAATGACATGCGACAATATTCAGTACTGTCCATGCTGGCGGGTACGGAAAACTCTCGCATAGACTGCACTTTCAAATACTTGGGTGTTTCCCGATGCTCGACGCAGTACTCAATTTCCTGTCCAACGGCCTTGCGCATGCCAGTTGGACGGGCAAGCTCATCTACATGCTGGTCATGACCCAGCTCACCATCTTCACGGTGACGCTGTACCTGCATCGCTGCCAGACGCATCGCGGCGTCGACCTGCACTGGTCGATCTCGCACTTCTTCCGTTTCTGGGGCTGGCTCACCACCGGCATGGTGACGAAGGAGTGGGTGGCCATCCACCGCAAGCACCACGCCAAGGTCGAGACCGAGGAAGATCCGCATAGCCCGCAGATCTTCGGCATCAAGAAGGTCTTCTGGGATGGCGTGTCGCTGTACCGCGACGCCAGCTACAACAAGGCCGACATGGAGAAGTACGGCCGCGGCACCCCGGACGACTGGATCGAGCGCAAGCTCTACTCCGGCCATCCGTACTGGGGCCCGGCGCTGATGCTGGTGATCAACCTCGCACTGTTCGGCGTGATCGGCGCGGCGCTGTGGGCCGTGCAGATGATCTGGATCCCGTTCTGGGCCGCCGGCTTCGTCAACGGCATCGGCCACTGGTGGGGCTACCGCAACTTCGAAAGCGCCGACACCGCGACCAACCTCATTCCGTGGGGTTTCTGGATCGGTGGTGAAGAGCTGCACAACAACCACCACGCCTTCCCGAGCTCGGCCAAGTTCGCCCTGCGCAAATGGGAGTTCGACATCGGCTGGGTGGTGATCTGCGGTCTGCAGAAGGTCGGCCTGGCCAAGGTGCTGCGTGTGGCGCCCGCTCTCGACGTGCGCCCGAACGTGCACCTGCCGGACGCCGAGACGCTCAAGGGCGTGCTCACCCATCGCTTCTCCGCGATGACCGACTACTACCGCAACGTGATCATCCCGACCATGCGCGACGAAGCGCAGCAGGCCGGCGACAACATCAAGTCGGTGCCGCGCCGCATGCGTCGCGCGCTGGCCGATGGTGGCCGTTGGCTGGACAGCGAGGGCCGCGATCGCATGCAGGCCGTGCTGGCCAAGCGCCCGACGCTGAGCACCGTGTGCGACTTCCGCACCCGTCTCGCTGCCCTGATGGAGCAGCGTGGCGCCGACCAGGCGCTGAAGGGACTGCAGCAGTGGATTGCGGAAGCCGAGCAGAGTGGCATTCGCGCATTGCAGGAGTTTGCGGGTCGCCTGAAGAGTTATTCGGTGGCTAGCGCCTGAGTCGGTGACGTTCGCGTTTGAGTGAGAAAAGCCCGCCGCATGGCGGGCTTTTTTTGTGCGATATGCGGCGGGTGTGTGTAGCAGATGCTTCTCATCCGGAAGCTTCTTTGAGCGTCGCCACACAGAGGAAGCCTTTCCTACCCGTCATCCGCGTGGAAGCAGAGCGGAGCGCGACCCGCACCGTTCGCGCACACTTCCTAGCTCGTCATCCCAGCCTTCGCTGGGATGACGTCGAGGGAATCCACAGGCAGACGGGTAGCTTCCTCCTGCCGTCTTTGGGGATTCGCGCTCCGTCCTGTTTGCCCGGCATCCACCACCAAGTGGCGACACGGGAAGCACTGGCTGGTCACTCAGCCGATGGCGTCCCGCGCCACCAAGCGGGCAACAAAAAACCCGCCTTGCGGCGGGTTCTTCGTGGAAGCAGCAAACCCCAAAGGGCTTACTTGATCTTGCCTTCCTTGTAGATCACGTGCTTGCGAACAACCGGATCGTACTTCTTGAACTCGAACTTTTCCGGGGTGTTCTTCTTGTTCTTCTGCGTGGTGTAGAAGTGGCCGGTGCCGGCCGAAGAGATCAGGCGGATCTTGTCTTGCTTGCTGTTAGCCATGGCTCAATCCTCAGATCTTTTCGCCGCGGGCGCGCAGGTCGGCGAGGACGGCTTCGATGCCGTTCTTGTCGATCGTGCGCAGGGCGTGGTTGGAAACGCGCAGCTTCACCCAGCGGTTCTCGCTCGGGACCCAGAAGCGGCGCTCATGCAGGTTCGGCAACCAGCGGCGACGGGTCTTGTTGTTAGCGTGCGAGACGTTGTTACCAGTCCGCACACCCTTTCCGGTGACTTGGCAAATACGGGCCATGATGACCTCCTGTTAGGCGCCCTGGGGCGCGTTTGCCACCCGTTAGCCAGGGCGGCATCGGCCCAGCGGCGCAAGCGCCACGCGATGCTGGAGATGGAGCTTTTCGCGTCTGCCGTGAGGTCCGCATCGCGTTGCGGGCGTGCCCGATAGGTCGGGTCGGCATGTTCGAGCCGGCGATTCTCTCAGAAAAACAGGGTTGTGCGCAAGATTTGCCCATTCGGGCCGGACACCGCATGGCGGGCCGCAGGGATGTATGGAACAATCCAATCCTTTGCGTTTTCACGCACCGCATACTTTTACGAGGAATACCCCATGGCAGATGTATCCGCCAACGGCCAGGCCGGCCAGCCGCAGCTGGTGCTGCAGAAGATCTACATCAAGGACGTGTCCTACGAGGCCCCCAACGCCCCGGTGATCTTCCAGGAAGTCGGTGAGACCGAGCAGCAGCCGCAGGTCCAGCTGAACCTCGGCCAGAAGTCCACGGACATGGGCAATGACCTGTATGAAGTGGTGCTGAGCCTGACCCTGACCTGCTCGCTGGGCGACAAGACCGCCTACCTGGCCGAGGTGCACCAGGCCGGCGTGTTCGGCATCGCAGGCTTCCCCGAGGACGACCTGGCCGGCATCCTCAACAGCTACTGCCCGAACCTGCTGTTCCCGTACGCGCGCCAGATGCTGTCCTCGCTGGTGCTCGAGGGCGGCTTCCCTCCGTTCCTGCTGCAGCCGATCAATTTCGACGCGCTGTATGCCGAGCAGCAGCGCCGCATCCTCAGCGGCAGCGCCGCGCCGACGCTCAACAGCTAAAGCACACGACATGGTCGAGCGTCCGACCCTGGCCGTCCTCGGCGCGGGCTCGTGGGGTACCGCGCTGGCGGCCCTTGCAGCCCGCAACCATGTACCGACCCGGTTGTGGGGGCGTGATGCCTCCGCGCTGGCCAGGATGGCCGAAACCCATCGCAACCAGCGCTACCTGCCGGATGTCGAACTGCCGCCCGAACTGGCCTACGAGCCGGATCTGGCTGCGGCCCTGCGCGGCGCGCAGGTGGTGCTGATCGTGGTGCCCAGCCATGCGTTCGCCTCCATCCTGGAGGAGATCGCCCCGTGGCTGGCGCCCGACGCCCGCATCGCCTGGGCCACCAAGGGCTTCGAGCCGGGCACGGGCCGCTTCCTGCACGAACTGGTGGCTGAGCGCCTCCCGGGTCGCGCGGCCGCGGTGGTTACCGGCCCTTCCTTCGCCAAGGAAGTCGCGGCGGGCATGCCCAGCGCCGTCACCGTGCATTCGGATGACGATGCATTCGCGCACGAGCTGGCCCTGCTGCTGCATGCGCCGAACTTCCGCGCCTACTCCGGCAGCGACGTGCTGGGCGCCGAACTGGGCGGCGCCATGAAGAACGTGCTGGCCGTGGCCACCGGTGTAGCCGACGGCATGCAGCTGGGCCTCAACGCCCGCGCCGGCCTGATCACCCGCGGCATGAACGAGATGCTGCGCCTGGGCATGGCCCTGGGCGCCCGTCCGGAAACCCTGATGGGACTGGCTGGCCTGGGCGATCTGGTGCTGACCTGCACGGGCGACCTCTCGCGCAACCGCCGCCTGGGCCTGGCGCTCGGTCGCGGGCAGGCCATCGACGAGGCCGTGCGCGAGATCGGCCAGGTGGTGGAAAGCGTGCTCACCGCCGACGAAGTGGTGCGCCTGGCCACCAAGCACGGCCTGGATCTGCCGATCAGCAGCGGCGTGCGCGCCGTGCTGCATGGCGAGGTGACGCCGGCCGAGGGCCTCAAGCTGCTCATGGGCCGCCAGCAGAAGCCGGAATACCCCAAGGGCCTGTTCGGCCCGTTCTGATGGCGCTCCCCCCCGCCGCACGGGGGTAACCCGCGGCGCCGGGCGCATGAGAATGCGGTTCCAGCACGTTGATTCATCGTCCGGTGAAAAACCGGACGATGAGACGCGCACACGTGCAAGACCCTTGCTAAGCTGAATCTTTTGGTCGCCACAGCGGACCGAATGCGCATGCAGTCACCGGACGATAAACGGCACGACCGTCTGACCCAGCAACGCAGCGAGAGCGGCGGCGAGCCGCTGTCCGGCGTCTGGCGCAAGCTGCTGGCCGCGCCGGCCACCGGGGCGCCGCACGACCCGACCGCGCTGGGCTTCTTCCTCGAGGTGATGCTCGAGGAGGGCGTGCCGTTCGCGCACCTGGATGTGGCCCCGGTGCTGCTGACCGTGGCCGAGCAGGGGCGCTACGTGCGCCCTGCGCCGCTGGAGAGCAAGCACCTGGCCCAGCAGCCGCTGGCGCCGCATGAGCAGCGCCTAGCCGCCACCGTGCTGGGACTTCCGCAGACCCTGCGCAAGAGCCGCAGCTACGCGCGCCTGGCCGGCCACGTCGGCGACGTGCTGCTGGCCGAGATCCTCGACACCTCGCCATGCTTCCTCGGTGGCCTGGCCGGCCTGCGCCTGTCGCGCGGCAAGGCTCATCAGCTCAACTGGCAATGGCAGCTGGAGAAGGACGGCAGCCAACGACTGCTGCCCTCGCTGCCGGCTAATCACCGCCTGCTGAGGCTCGACAGCCTCTGGTACCTGGACGCCGAGCGGGCCGAGCTCGGCCATCTGGAGGCGCCGCCGGAAGAGGCGGCGTGGCTGGACCTGCCGCCGCTCAAGCACGAGTACAGCCAGAGCCTGCGCAATGCGCTGCCGCATAGCCGCCTGTCGCACCGCCTGCCGCTGCCGCAGGTGTTGGGCGAGATGCGTCGCGCGGAACTGGCGCCAAAGCCGGTGCTGACCCTGCACGCGCTGACCCGCCACGCCCGCCTGGCCGCGGGCACGCCGCCGCTGGCCTATGCACGACTGGCGTTCGATTACGCTGGCGAACGCCTGCCCGGCCGCGGCGGCGAGCCGCTGGTGCGGCGCGTGCGCAACGGTCACCTGGTCGAGATCATCCGTCGTCGCGCCGAAGAGCTGTCCGCAATGGAGCAACTCGAGCGCGCGGGCCTCACCCCGGGCGTGGATACCGAGGGCTTGCCATGGGACCTGGCAGACACGCTGCCTGACGACGCCTGGCTGTTCCCCGGCAAGGGTTACGCGGGGGCGTTGGAAGTGAACACCCCCGCGCGCTGGCTGGCGCTGCGGCCCAAGCTCGAGGCGGAAGGTTTCGTGCTCGACTACGCGCCGAGCTTCCCGTTCGAGGTGCTGGAAGGTCCGGTGCGTTGGTACGGCAACGCGGTGGAGGACACCGACGACCACGCCTTCGACCTGGAGATCGGCATCGAGCTGGAGGGCGTGCGCCACAACCTGCTGCCCGCCGTGGCGCAGGCGCTGGCCGAGCACACCTTGAACCTGAGCCCGGCGCCGAACGAACCGGAAGACGCCGTGTGGTACGCACCGGTGGACGAGCGTCGCCGCGTGCCGGTGCGCCTGAAAGAGCTGCGCGGCCTGCTGGCGCCGCTGGCCGAATACCTGGAACGCCCGCGCAAGAAGCTGCACCTGCCGCGCGTCCAGGCCGGACGCCTGGAGGAACTGGTCGAGGCCCTGCCGACCGGCGCCGAGCTGGAGGCGCCCGAAGCGCTGCGCGGCTTCACCGCGCGTCTGCGCGATGCGGCCGAGCGCGCCAGTGACGCGGTGCCCGAAGGCCTTACCGTCGAACTGCGTCCCTATCAGCGTGAAGGCCTGCGTTGGTTGAATGCCCTGGCCGAGGCCGGTGTCGGCGGCGTGCTCGCTGACGACATGGGCCTGGGCAAGACGCTGCAACTGATCACCCATCTGCTGGCGCTCAAGCAGCGCGGCGCGCTGGCCCAACCGGCGCTGGTGGTCGTGCCCACCAGCCTGATCCCGAACTGGCTGGCCGAAGTGGCGCGCTTTGCGCCGGATCTGCGCGTGCTGGCGCTGCACGGACCGCAGCGTGGTGGCGACTTCTCGCAACTGGGCACGCAAGACATCGTGTTGACCAGCTATGCGCTGCTGCCGCGCGACGTGGTGACGCTGCGCAAGCAGGCGTTCTCGGTCATCGTGCTGGACGAGGCGCAGCAGGTGAAGAACCCGCGCACGCAGGCGCGCCGCGCGGTGCTGAGCCTGCGCGCGCCACGTTGCATCTGTCTCACCGGCACGCCGCTGGAAAACCATCTGGGCGAGCTGTGGTCGCAAGTTGATCTCGCCGTGCCGGGCCTGCTCGGTGACGAAGGCGCGTTCCGCCGCCACTACCGCATCCCGATCGAGCGTCATCGCGACACCGACTGCCAGGACCGCCTCAACCGCCGCCTTGCGCCCTTCATCCTGCGTCGTACCAAGTCGCAGGTGGCCAACGAGCTGCCGCCCAAGACCGAGATCACCCGTCGCGTGGTGCTGGAAGGCCGCCAGCGCGAACTGTACGAAAGCCTGCGCCTGTCGCTGGCCGAGGAGCTGCGCGAGGTGATCGCGCAGCGCGGCATCTCGCACAGCGGCATCGTGGTGCTCGACGCGCTGCTCAAGCTGCGCCAGGTGTGCTGCGACCCGCGGCTGGTGAAGCTGGAGGCCGCGCGCGGCGTGCGCGACTCCGCCAAGTTCGAGCTGCTGATGGACATGCTGCCCGCCCTGCTGGCGGAAGGCCGCAAGGTGCTGCTGTTCTCGCAGTTCACCGAAATGCTCAAGCTGATCGCGCATGAGCTCGACCGTCAGCGCATTCCCTACGTGACGCTCACCGGCGAAACGCGCGACCGCGCCGAACCGGTGCGGCAGTTCCAGGAAGGCGAGGCGCCGCTGTTCCTGCTGTCGCTCAAGGCCGGCGGCGTGGGCCTCAACCTCACCGCCGCCGACACGGTGATCCACTACGACCCGTGGTGGAACCCTGCCGCCGAAGCACAGGCTTCCGACCGCGCCCACCGCATCGGCCAGGACAAGCCGGTATTCGTGTTCCGCCTGATCACCGGGGGTACGGTGGAGGAGCGCATCGAGGAGTTGAAGGCGCGCAAGGCGGAGTTGGCGGAGGCGGTGTTGGAGGGCGGTGGCACGCGCGAGAAGCTGAGCTTTGATCAGGCGGATCTGGATGCGTTGTTGGCGCCGGGGTGATGGGTTGTGCTGTTGAGTGCTGCGAGGCCTATGGCTTCCCTCTCCCTCCGAAGTAGCGCCCCCTAAGCGCGACTCACTCGTTTCGCCTCAGATATTCCTGCGCGTCATCCCAGCGAAAGCTGGGATCCAGTGACTTTGGCTCTTGGATACTTTGGCCTTCCCGCCAGCGTGCCGCCTACACGGCGGGCGTTTCGACCACCGTGAAGGTGGCAATGTCGTCTGCCGACGCGCGAGTCACTTTTCTTTTGCTGGCCCAAAAGAAAAGTAACCCAAAGAAAATGGCCTGACAGGCTCGTAGCGATATGTTGGATAGAAGCTTGGGCGACTGCGGCCAGCCGGATCGGTGACGTGCTACCTCAGGGACAGCGGCTAACCCGCAACGCGCCGAAGCGGAGAGGGGTCCCAGCACTGCCTGGCATACAAGCCTTGATGACCGCAGCAAGCCGAACTCGTCGCGTGCTACCTCACGGACCGCGGCTACCCCGCGGGGCGTCGTTGTACTGAGGACTTAAAACAGCATGCCTCTCCGATTCGCTTTTTGCTCCCTCTCCCCTGCGGGGAGAGGGTTGGGGCATTGCCACCTTCACGGTGGTGAGGGGCCAATCTCGCGGGAAGGCTGCGTCAGCGCGTGAAGTCTGAATTCCGTCCATCGACCGCCCGACGTCTATCCTCGCGAACGACCTACAATCCGCGCCAACGCAAAACCCTCACATCGCCGGCCTCGTCCGCAACAGCGCATCCACCGCCTGCTGCCACTGCGGTGAACCCAGCGGCGCTTGGGGCGCTTCCTGCCCCAGCCTGAACTGCACGGCGCGGTTCCATTCGTAGGAGCCATGGTCGGGTCCATGGCCGTCGTGGCTGATCTGCAGGCGTTGGTCGACCCAGTCGTACCACTCGGGCGAGCCAAGCGCCGCGTTGTCGGGTGCGCTCAGCTCCGACTGCGGTTTGGGCGGCTTTTCCGATGGCGGTGGCGAAGTGGGTGAACACGCGACCATCAGGGCGAGAGGAAGCATGGCGAGAAAACGGCGCATGGCGGCCTCCAAACTACGGAACCAGATTCAGAGACTACCCGCTGCGGGCGTGAAGGCGATGAATCTAACCTGACATGGGTACAGCGGAGCGGATCGGCGCGCCTGCGCGACCCGCACTGCACTCAGCGTCGCGCGGCGACTTCGTCGATGTGCTTGAGCAGATCGGCGGGGTCTTCATACACGCGGAAGGCGCCGGCATCTTCCAGCTCTTCCTGGCCATAACCACCCGAAAGCAGGCCTACGCCGAGTGCGCGGGCGCGCTGGGCGGCGAGCATGTCCCAGATGCTGTCGCCCACCACCAGGCTGTGGTGGATGTCCACGCCAAGGCGCTGCGCGGCGGTGACGAACAGGTCCGGATCAGGCTTGGCGTAACGCACCTGGTCGCGTGTCACCACCGGCACCTTCGAGGGATCCACGCCCAGCGCCTCGAGGTTGTGCGCCGCCGTCTGCATGCGACCGCTGGTGGCGATGGCCCAGGGGATTTCCTCTTCGGTGAGGAAGGCCAGCAACTCGCGCGCGCCGGGCAGCGGGCGCACCGAACCCTGGGTGGCCTGGCGGTTGTACGCCTCGGCGTGCCAGGTGCGCAGGCGCGTGAGGCGTTCCTCGGTGATCTCCATGCCGGTTTCGCGCAGCAGGATGTTGGTGAACAGTCCGCCGCTCATGCCGATCTTGCGATGGATGCGCCACACCGACAGTTCCACGCCTTCACGATCGAGCGCTTCCTTCCAGGCCAGCACGTGCTGGTACACGCTGTCGACCAGCGTGCCGTCGAGGTCGAACAGAAAGGCAGTGTCGCTGCGGGGCATGGCGGATGGGCTCGGCCGGGGAGGGGCCACAGAGTAGCACCCGTGCAGGGTCACCCACGCCCGTGTGATTCGCGGCACGCGGCGCTGTAGGCGCGCGGTGCGACTGACAGTCAGCGCGGTCCGGAGAGCGCATGCTGCTGTTGTCGACCGAGCTCATTCGCCGGGATCGGCACGTCGCCACCGGCGACTTCGACGAATGGCACGCGCGACGCACGATCATTCAGTCGGAGAAAGATCATGGCACGCAAACGTCTGCTTGCTCTCGCGGTACTGGCCGCATGCATCGGCACGGCAGCGGCGCAAAGTACGAATGGCCGTCTCACCTTCGAGGGCCGCATCGTCCAGTCGACCTGCAGCGCCGAACACCGGGTGCTCGGCGTGGCGCGCGGCCATGGTTGCAGTCAGGAAGGTGTACGCACGATCGACGTGGAACGCATGACGCCGGCAGCTCTTGCCGCCGACAGCGCCATGTTCGATTACTTCCTTGAGCGCACGAAAGGTGACGCCAAGTTCGCGCTGATGCGCCAGTACCGTTGAGTGACAGCAACGGCTGGCGGCAACGTCAGCCCGCCGGTACCAGTGGCTTGCCGGCGTCGATCACCGCCAGCGCGGCGGCGCCGAGCAGGCCGGGCTCCGGATGCATCATCGCCACGGTCGGCACTTGCTCCATGGTTTCGCGGAAGCGGCCCTTCGCCTCGAAGCGCTCGCGGAAACCGCCGCGCTTGATCCACGGCAGCAGGATCGGCAGCACGCCGCCAGTGAGGTAGACGCCGTCCCAGCCGCCGAGGCTGAGCACGAGGTCGCCAGCCACGCTGCCGAAGATGCCGGCCAGCGTTTCCACCGTGCGCACGCACAGTGGGTCCGTGCCGGCCTCGGCGCGGGCGGTGATGTCTTCGGGCGTGTATTCCTCGGCGGGCTGGCCGGCGATGTCCGCCAGCGCGAGATAGAGGTTCACCAGGCCGTTGCCGCAGATCATGCGTTCGTTGGAAACGCGGCCGAAGCGGTCATTGAGGCGATGCAGGATTTCCACGTCTTCGGCGGTGTGTGCGGCGAAGCCGGCATGGCCGCCTTCGGTCTCGAGCACGATCCAATGGCCTTCGCGGCGCAGCAGGCCCGCCACGCCAAGGCCCGTGCCGGGCCCCATCACCACGAACGTCTGCGCCGCGCTCGCGCCCTGCGTGGGCATCGCCTGCGGGCCGACCGAGGAGAGCTGGTCGTGCGCCAATAACGGCACCGCCATCGCCTGCGCGGCGAAATCGTTCACCAGGTGCACCGCCTCCATGCCGAGCTCGGCCTGCAGCGCGTGCGCGGAGACCAGCCAGGGATTGTTGGTGACCTTCACCGTCTCACCCTCGCTCACGCGACCGGCGGCGGCGATCACCGCGCGCGGCGCAGTGAGGCCGGTGTCGGCGAAATACTGGCGGATGGCTTCGGCCAGCGAGGCATGGTCCTTGACGCGATAGCGCCGCACGCTGTCTTCCATCAGCGGCGCGGCGCGGCCCGGATCAGCCAGAGCGAAACGCACATTGGTGCCGCCGAGGTCAGCAAGCAAGGTCGGGGCGGCACGGTCTGGCGTTCTCATGGACAGTCCTGGCTTGAGGGAGACAATAAGCGTGACTCCCCCGGGCCGGTTCGTCCAGTGGTGCGCCGCAAAAAAGCGCCGGGCGGGTGGCATCCGTGGCTTGGCGATCGGCCTTCCAGGCGGCCAGGCCTCGCCGCCCCCGGCTACTAGCCAGTCATCAATGGCTGGTATGCAAAGGCAGGCGTCACGGATGGGTCGCCTTGACCGCTTCCACAAGCCCACAGCAGGCTGCCCGCGGGCGGCCTGCCGCAGTCGCTGGCAAGCAAGACTCAGGCGGCCTTGGGGAAGTCGAGGACCGTATCGTTGACGCGATTGACCATGTTGGTGAACAGGATCGCGCTCACCGCCATGACGGCTTCGATGACCTGCGTGTCGGTGTAGCCGGCGGCACAGAGCTCTTCGACCGCAGCGGCCGGCAAGGTGCCGCTGGTGCGGACCAGTCGCACCGCGAACTTCACCAGGGCGTCGAGCCTGGCGTCCTCGGGATACGCGCCGTCGCGAAGCTGGCGGATCTGCGCGGCGCTGTAGCCGGCCATCTTGCCGGTCAGGCTGTGCGCGGCCAGGCAGTAATCGCAGCCGGATACTTCGCTTACCGAGAGGTTGATCGCCTCGAGCTCGCGATCGGACAGGCTGCTTTGCTTGAGCAGCGCGCCGGTCGCCAGCACGTGGCCCAGCACCGCCGGGGCATTGCTGCCGATGGTGGCGTAGGCATTGGGCACTTTGCCGACCGCGCTCTTGATGGCGGCGAACATCTGGCCGAGTTCGCCCGAGGCTTGGTGGGTGTCGAGGGTGTGCAGACGGTTCATGGTTGAGACTCCTGAGCAGATAAGTGGGATGGTCCGTGGCCGGACCGTGTGCACACTCTAGGGTCGATGCTTGACACGATCCGCATATGAGAGTCTTGTCTTATTGCTCAATCGTCTCGCAGGCTCGCCCATGGACAGCCTCAGCCAGCTGGTGCAGAACCTTGATCCCGCCGGTACGGTGGAGCTGCACTGCCGCTACGCCGGCGGCTGGTCGGTGCATAACCTGCCGACGCGCCGGGGCTATCTGCCTTACCACGTGGTGCTGCAGGGCCACGCTCGCCTGCGCGCCGGTGGCGAGGAGTTGACGCTGGCCAGTGGCGATGTGGTGGTGTTTCCCCGCGGCATCGAGCACACGCTGCTGAGCGAACTGCCGCCCGACGACGGGGATGAGGTGGAGGAAACCCGCAGCTTCAATGGCGTGCTCGTTGAAGTATCCCGCGGCGGCGAGGGACCGGCCTTCGACATGTTGTGCGGCAGCTTCCTGCTGGGCGATAGCGGAAGTGCGCTGTTGCGGACCTTGCCCGACGTGGTGATCGTGCATACCGCTGATCGCCCCGCCCTGCTGGCGGTGGTGGCGATGATGCGCGCCGAGAGCGTGGAGCCCCGGCCCGGCAGTGTGGCCGTGGTGCGCGAGTTGTCCACGGCGCTGTTCACGCTGGTGTTGCGCAGCCTGATGGCCGATCGTGCGCTGGCCACCGGCGTGCTCGCGCTGATGGCGGACACGCGGCTCGCGCGCGTGGTGGAAGCCGTGCTGAAGACGCCCGCCACGCCATGGACCCTGGTGGATCTCGCCGGATTGGCTTTGATGTCGCGCGCGACGTTCGCACGGCAGTTCGCGCAGCTCAGCGGCATGACGCCGATGGAGTGGGTGACCCAAGTGCGCATGGAACTGGCCGCGCGTCTATTGGTGCGCGAGAAGCTCACCGCGGGTCAGGTCGCCGAACGCTGCGGCTACGCCTCCGAGGCGGCCTTCGGTCGCATCTTCCGCCGTCATCACGGGGCGAGCCCCGGCGTGTTTCGGCGCGAGTTCCAGCGTGCGCGGAGCACCGCTGCGCCAGGCGCCTAGTCGCAACGCCATCGGGAGGTTCCACTTGCGCTACACGTTGCGGCGCGGCTTGTGTGGGCTGCAGACGAGCCTCTTGTCGTGCGAAGCGCCACGATGCGTTCACGTTCTCTGGACTATCTCCCCCGCATGCATCGACGCCGAAGGGATGAGAGTGTCAACCGCGACGCGAACGTGCATCGGCGCGTGTGCTCGCATCGCGTGTCTCGACGTGATCGCCACTTGAGCCTTGTGGTCGACATGCGGCCGCCGCATCCGGTATCCCATCGGAAGGCTTGTGGTGCACGGGGCGACCTCCTCCATAATGACGCCACGCTCCGCTCGGACTCGTGGCATGGATAACTCCCGCGAACAGCGTCTGCTCCGCCTGTCGATCGTCGTGACCTTCATCGTCGGCGCCGCATGTGTGGCCGTTGGCCTGTGGATGCGTTCCCAGGCGATCGCCTTCGACGGCTTCTATTCGCTGGTGGATGTGGTGCTCACGGCTGGTTCGCTGATGGTGTCGCATCTGGTGACCAGTGAAGGCAGTCGCCGTTTCCAGTTCGGCTACTGGCACCTCGAACCGCTGCTGTTGGTGTTCAACGCGAGCGTGCTCACCGCGATCTGCAGCTACGCCGCGTACACCGCCCTTCATGGCCTGCTGACCGGCGGCCATGAACTGGCTTTCGGCCTCGGCGTTGCATGGGCGGCGGTGATGGGCGTGGTGAGCCTGGCGATGGCCATCTACATGCATCGTTCCGCGGTCCAGCTGAGTTCCGCGCTGCTTCAACTGGACGCCAATGGCTGGTTCATCGGTGGCGGCATCAGTGTCGCCGTGCTGGTGGGCTTTGCGATCGGCCTCGTTATCGAGGGTGGTTCGCTGGACGCGTGGACGCGTTACATCGATTCAACCGTCCTGCTGCTGATCATCGTCGTGCTGTTGCCGCTGCCGCTGGGAAGCCTCTGGCACGCCCTGCGCGAAGTGCTGCAGGTGGCGCCGGACGACCTCGACACGCGCGTGCGCGCGGTGATGGGCGCGCTGGTGCACGAACGGGGCTATCTCGGTTTTTCCAGTTACGTGGCCAAGATCGGGCGGATGCGTTTCATCGACATCCACATCCTGGTCGATCCCTCCCGGCCGCTGGGCGCCATGGCCCAGATCGACGACGTGCGCAGCGAAATCGCGCACCGGCTGGGCAGCGACATTCGCGCCGAGTGGCTGACCATCGTGTTCACCGGCAAGCGCGAATGGCTCTAGCGCGGTTCACGCGTCACGGGGAGCACCCCGCACGCGATCGTCCTAGCGGGAGGCCGCCGCTTCCACGTTGCGCTTCTGAAGCCAGTCACCGAGCTGCTTGAGCACCTGGCTGCGCGCCGGTTCGGCCTCGTTGAACAGCTCGTGGAAGAGCGCGTCGAAGTAGCGTGTGGTGAGGCAGGGCCCGGCCCAGGCCGCCGCGGCGAAATCGCGACTGCCGGAAGGGTTGACCAGCTTGTCGGCGCCGGCCACCAGCAGCAGGGTCGGCACGCGCAGCTGGACGGCGTCGCTCACGGTGGCCGCACCGGCACGGAAGATGAATTCGGCCAGTCGCGGCGTGATCCAGCCATGGCGCAGCGGATCGCTGCGGTAGGCGGGCTCCACCTGGGGATCGTGCGAAAGCTTGTCGAACGGCAGCCCGTTCGGCAGCGGCAGGTTGGGCAGCACCTTGGCCACCAGCCCGGCGAGGCGCTGCTTCCATGCCGGCTCCCAGGTGCGCAGCGAGGGCGAGGAAAGCACCATCGCTGGCGGCTGGATGCGCCGGTCCAGCACGGTCCGCGCCGCCACCAGGCCGCCCATGCTGTGGCCCAGCAGCAGCGGCGGGCGCGGCAGGGCGGAGGCGTAGTCCTCGTAGACCGTGGCCAGGTCTTCCAGCAGGTCGTCCGGGTGGCTCATGGCGCCACGGATGCCGCTGGTGCGGCCATGTCCGCGCTGGTCGTAGCTGCGCACCGCGTAGCCGCGGGTGTGGAACCAGGTCGCCAGTCGCTGGTAGCGACCGCTGTGTTCGCCGAGGCCGTGAACGATCAGCACGGCGTCCTGGGCGCGGGGATGCGGCCAGTCGCGCACGAACAGCTCCTGGCCATCGCCCATCGCCAGGAAGTGGGAACTGCCGTTGCCGTGGTCACCCGGTTGGCTCACTGCGCGCTCTCGACGGGAAAAGACGGGATTCTGCACCAAGCCGGGCCGTCGTGGGGGCTCGCCGGTTCGGATAAGAAAGAGGGCATGGGCGGCTCGCGTCTGCCGGCATCCCCGTGGTGGCCCACGTGCGCATCGCCTTCAAACAACGGGTAGCCGCCGTACCTCGCAGTGTAGGGACGGGCAACGCTTCCGCCTGATTGATGTCGAACCGCGGGAAGCGTCCCTCGTGCTCGGGTTTTCCCCACGAGGTCGTCGTACATCTTTGATAGCGGCTACGACGCGTTGAGGTCGACTTCGCTCATGCCTGAGTCGCCACGGCGCTACCGCCACGCAGTGTTGTTGGTCACTGAATCGCAGTATCTTGCGGTGATTGGCATTGGCTCAGGCAACCCCATGTCTGAGGCTCTGAGAGGCGACTGCGACAGACTCAAGTCCATGCCCCTGCACGATTTCCATCCCGCCGTCGCCGCCTGGTTCCAGGGCGCCTTCGCCGCACCGACGGCGCCGCAGACGGCCGCCTGGCCGTCCATACGCGCCGGCCATCACACGCTGGTGGCGGCCCCGACCGGCTCCGGCAAGACGCTTACCGCCTTCCTGTCGGCTATCGACGCGCTGGTGCGGGAGGGTGTCGCCCATGGCGGCGTGCTGCCCGATGTCACCACGGTGGTCTACGTCTCGCCGCTGAAGGCGCTGTCCAACGACATCCGTATCAACCTGGAAGCGCCCCTCGAAGGCATCCGCGCGGAACTGGCCAAGCAGGGCCTGCCCGACGTGGACATCCGTACCGCCGTGCGTACGGGCGACACGCCGCAGGCCGAGCGCAACTGGATGCGCAAGCAGCCGCCCCACATCCTGGTCACCACGCCCGAATCGCTGTACATCCTGCTCGGCTCCGAATCCGGCCGCCGCATGTTGGCCGGCGCCCGCACCGTGATCGTGGATGAGATCCACGCCATGGCCTCGAGCAAGCGCGGCGCGCATCTGGCGTTGTCGCTGGAGCGTCTGGAGTCGCTGTGCCAGCGGCGGTTGTTGCGTATTGGTTTGTCGGCGACGCAAAAGCCCATCGAGGAAGTCGCCCGATTCCTTGTCGGCAGCCACGCCGTTCTCCCTCTCCCCTCCGGGGAGAGGGCTGGGGTGAGGGGCCAACCTCGCGAAAGCGCCGCGTCAAAGCAAAAGACCGCTCTACCAACCCCAGCCGCAAGCCCCGCCCCCTCACCTCAATCCTCTCCCCGCAGGGGAGAGGAAGACGTAGTCACCATCATCGACGTCGGCCACACCCGCGCGCGCGACCTCGCCATCGTCGTGCCGCCAGTACCGCTCGAAGCGGTGATGTCCAACGACTGCTGGGCGCTGGTCTACAACCAGCTCGCGCAACTCGTCGAAGGCCATCGCACCACGCTGGTCTTCGTCAACACGCGCCGGATGGCCGAACGTGTGGCGCGGCATCTCTCCGAGCGCCTCGGCAAGGAGGCCGTGGCCGCGCACCACGGCAGCCTCGCCAAGGAGCAGCGTCTGGATGCCGAGCAGCGCCTCAAGCGTGGCGACCTCAAGGTGCTGGTGGCCACCGCCTCGCTGGAGCTGGGCATCGACATTGGCGACGTGGATCTGGTGTGCCAGCTGGGCTCGCCGCGGTCGATCGCCGCCTTCTTGCAGCGTGCGGGCCGTTCCGGGCATGCGGTGGATGGCACACCCAAGGCGCGCCTGTTCCCGACCACGCGCGATGACCTGGTGGAATGCACCGCCTTGCTCGACTGCGTGCGCCGCGGGGAACTGGATACGCTGGTGCAGCCACCTCAGCCGCTGGATGTGCTGGCCCAGCAGATCGTGGCCGAGGTGGCCTGCCAGGAGTGGAGCGAGGATGCGCTGTACGACACCCTGCGCCGCGCCTATCCCTATCGCCAGCTCACACGCGAACAGTTCGACGCGACGGTGCGCATGCTGGCCGATGGTTTCACCACGCGGCGCGGCGCACGCGCGGCGTACATTCATCGCGACGCCGTGCATGGCCAGCTGCGCGCCCGCCGAGGAGCGCGCCTCACCGCCGTCACCTCGGGCGGCGCCATACCCGATACCGCCGACTACCTGGTGGTGCTGGAGCCGCAGGCCACCATCATCGGCACGGTGAACGAGGATTTCGCCGTCGAAAGCCTCGCTGGCGATGTGTTCCAGCTGGGCAACGCCAGCTACCGCATCCAGCGCATCGAGCGCGACCGCCTGCGCGTGGAAGATGCCCAGGGCGTGCCGCCGAACATTCCCTTCTGGCTCGGCGAGGCGCCGGGACGCAGCGCCGAGCTGTCGCACGGCGTGTCGCGCCTTCGCGAAGAAATCGCCACGCGGCTCGATGAAGGCGCCATCGCCGCAGTGATGCACTGGCTGATGCAGACGCTCGGCCTTGGCGAGGACGCCGCGCAACAGCTGGCCGACTACCTTGGCGCGGCCAAGGCCGCACTGGGAGTGCTGCCTACGCAGCACACGCTGGTGTTCGAGCGTTTCTTCGACGAGTCCGGCGGCACCCAGCTGATCATCCACACGCCGTGGGGCAGCCGCATCAACCGCGCCTGGGGCCTGGCGCTGCGCAAGCGTTTCTGCCGCCAGTTCAACTTCGAGCTGCAGGCCGCGGCCACCGAGGACGCGATCGTGCTCTCGCTGTCCACCAGCCACAGCTTCCCCCTGGACGAGGTGGCCAGGTACCTGCACTCCGCCTCGGCCGAGCACGTGCTGGTACAGGCCCTGCTGGACGCTCCGTTGTTCCCCGTGCGCTGGCGCTGGAACGCGACGACGTCGCTGGCCCTGCCGCGTTTCCAGGGCGGCCGCAAGGTGCCACCGCAGCTGCAGCGCATGAAGAGCGAGGACCTGCTCGCCACCGTGTTTCCCGACCAGGTTGCGTGCCTGGAGAACATCGTGGGCGAGCGTGAGATACCCGACCATCCGCTGGTCAACCAGACTCTGCACGACTGCCTGCGCGAGGCGATGGATGTCGACGGCCTTCTGCATATCCTGCGCGGGCTGGAGGAGGGCGCCATCACCGTGGTCGCGCGCGACCTTGCAGCGCCGAGCCCGCTCGCGGGTGAAGTGCTCAACGCTGCTCCATACGCCTATCTCGACGACGCGCCTCTTGAAGAGCGCCGCACGCAGGCCGTGCAGTCGCGACGCTGGTCCGACCCGGAAAGCGCCGACGATCTTGGTCGACTGGACGCCGACGCCATTGCCGCTGTGCGCGAGGAAGCCTGGCCGCAGGTGCGCAGCGCCGATGAAATGCACGAAGCGCTTGGCATCCTTGGCGGCACCACCCAACACGAAGCCGACAGCAACGAAGGCTGGAACGACTGGCTCAAGTCCCTCGCCAACAACCATCGCGCGACGCTTCTAACTCCCTCTCCCCTCCGGGGAGAGGGCCGGGGTGAGGGGCCACTCTTGCCACAGTGCCACTTCTGGACCACCGCCGAAAAACTCCCCCAATGGCAGGCCATCCATCCCGACGCCTCCCTTCAGCCACCCATCGCCGCTCCCGCCGAGTACGCCGCGCAGTCGTGGACCCACGACGACGCCCTGCTTGAACTGATCCGCGCCCGCCTGACTGGCCTCGGCCCCGTCACCGTGCCTGCGCTGTCGGCCTCGCTCGGGGTTCCCGTGAGCGACATCGATCTCACCCTGCTGCGCCTCCAATCGGAGGGCTACGTCATGCAGGGCCACTTCACACCCGGCGCGACGGAGCTGGAATGGTGCGAGCGCCATCTGCTTGCGCGCATCCACCGCTACACCATCGGCCGCCTGCGTCGCGAGATCGAGCCGGTGAGCCGCCGCGACCTGATGCGCTTTTTGTTCGAATGGCAGCACGTTACCAAGGGCGCGCGGCTGAGCGGGCCGGATGCCTTGCCCGCCGTTCTCACCCAGCTCGAAGGGTATGAGGCGGCCGCGGGCGCATGGGAAACCGAACTGTTGCCGGCGCGCATCGACGACTACGCCATCAGCTGGCTGGATGAACTGTGCCGCGCCGGTCGCGTGAGCTGGAGCCGTCTGCGCAGCGGCGTCGGCGGTGGCGGAGGTCCCGTGCGCGCCACGCCCATCGTGCTGCTCCCGCGCCGCAGCCTCCCGGTGTGGACAAGCATGGCCACGGCAGGCGACGGGCTGCAGGAGGCGGCAGTGTCGTCACGTGCGCAGGCCGTGCTCGATGCGTTGCGCAACGAGGGAGCGTTGTTCTTCGACGAGTTGATGGGCGCTACGCACCTGCTGCGTACCGAACTGGAAGATGCGTTGGGCGAACTTGTGGCCGCCGGTCGCGTCACCGCCGACAGTTTCGGCGGCCTGCGCGCCCTGCTGGTGCCCGCCGCCAAGCGCGATGCCCATCGTCATCGCCGCCTGCGCCGCCACATGCTCACCGGCATCGAAGACGCCGGCCGCTGGTCCCTCATTCGTTCCTTCTCCCCTCCGGGGAGAAGGTGGCCCGAAGGGTCGGATGAGGGGCGGGTGCTCGAGAAGGCGCCGCCTAGTGCTCAGTCCAAAGACCCCGACCACCTCGAACATATCGCCCGCAGCCTCCTGCGCCGCTACGGCGTCGTCTTCTGGAAACTGTTGGAACGCGAAGCCCCCTGGCTCCCCAGCTGGCGCGAACTCATTCGCGTGTACCACCGCCTGGAAGCCCGAGGCGAAATCCGTGGCGGCCGCTTCGTCGAAGGCTTGGTGGGCGAACAGTTCGCCCTCCCCGAAGCGATTGCCCGTCTGCGCGCAGTGCGGCAGCAGGAGCCGGGTGGCGAACTCGTCTGCATCAGCGGCGCGGATCCGCTCAACCTGGTGGGTACCGTGCTGGCCGGGAACAGGCTGCCAGCGTTAGCCGGCACCCGCGTGCTCTATGAGGACGGCGTGCCCGTCGCCGCACTGGTGGCGGGTAAAAACCACTGGTTGCAGGAAGCGGATTCGTCGCGACAGCAGCATTGGCGCAACGCCCTGCTGCGCCGCGCCGACGCTGACCACCTCATAGCCGACGCCCGCACCGCTAGCCTCAGCCCGTGACCCGACTTGCTCGTCATTCCCGCGAACCCCCAAAGGGGGCAAGAGCGGGACGGAGCGCGAAGCGCGCAGAACGCCTAAAAGGCGGCCCCAAAGGGGCGAGCGTAGCGAGTCATCCAGTGCCTTATACGCAGGTCCGAGCGAGCCACACAGCTGGCGCCCTCACTCACTGTAGTCCGCGATATAAGCCAGCAACCCATCCCGCTGCCGAAACTGGCTACGCCCGTTCATCGTGATGGACTGTCCCGCGCGTACGCCATTGGGCAAATCCACCGCAAACGTGCCGTCAAACAGAATCTGTGCCGTGGCCGTGCCATCCGCTTCCTGATACACCAGGATCAACTGCCGCCGCGCGGAAAACAGGTAGCGCGAGTTCTCGGCCAGGCGGCGCAGCTCGTCGGCGCCCTGCGTGCGCACGCTCAGCACTCCGGCCGTGTAGTTCTCGAACACCACCTCGCGATGCATCGTCGCCAGCATGCCGTCCACGTCCATGCGGTTGTACGCGGCCAGGTAACGTTCGATCAGCTCGCGCATGGCGCATCCTTCAGGTCTGGGCGCCAAAGACAAGGCGCGGCGGCGCAAATTCTACGTTACTCGCCACTCCAAGCCGCTATTCGCGCCGCCGGGAAGCTCTTCCGGTCGACGCCCCCGCCCCGCCCGGCTACCATGTCCCACCCCAGCCGGCGCAACGCCGGCACGCAATGGGCCTATAGCTCAACGGTTAGAGCAGGGGACTCATAATCCCTTGGTTCCAGGTTCGAATCCTGGTGGGCCCACCATCTGCATGGATCGGGGTCTGCGTGTCGCTGAAAGCATAAGTTGGCCGTTTTGGCCAACTTGTGATTGAGCACAAAACATTGTTTGGGCACGGCTTGGTGCGAGATCTCCCGGTAGTTTCACGCTGCTGTCTCGCGTCGCCCGGCCAACTCAGATAACCAACTAATTAGGCTGCCTCTGGAGCCTGTCAGCGCATGCCAATGGCGCCGGTCTGACTCCAGTGGTCATGCAACCAGACTTGCCGCGCGAACGTATCTGTCCCTCGGCAGGCCGCGTGACCGCACGTGCGAGGCTCCCTGCCGACACAAGGGCCACAAGGCAGCGCCGCGCTTGATGAGCGATAGTGAAAGTCGATCGCCGCCGGGCTTCGCAACATCCAGGAGACCGAGTGGGCGGCTAATTCGTTTCGACCTTGAGTAGGCGTGCTCGGCTGACGTTGCCGCGTGCGAAGGCGTGGAATTTCCAGGTCTGTCCCGGCTTCAGGTTGTGCACTTCATCAGAGGCGCGGCCGACCGCGCGTCCATTTGCATCGAACAGGCGGAAGCTCACCTTGGCGGTGCGCACGCGCGCATGGCCAACATTGGACAGCGTGCCCACTACCTTGTTGCGGCCGGGCTTTACATCGCGCTCTACGCGGTAGGGTCCGACGTGCACTGCGTGCGCAGGTGATGTGCCGGCCCATGCAGAAGGTGAAGCCAGGCAACAGGCGAACGCAGAGTACAGAAGTGCGGTACGGAGATTCATCGGGCGATTGAAGAGGCGATAGAAATAAGCCGGCAAGCATAAGCCGTTACACCGCCCGAAGTGCGCTCGTCCGATGTCCAGTCCGACCTCCGGCGCGCCGAAAGTAGCCGGGGTGACCGCCCTCGCCGGTAAGGCGCCCCCGGTGTCCCGGGGCTCTTCGGCCGATGTTGCGCCACGGCTTGACACCGGTGTCAATGGCGTTACAGGCTGATAACGGTTCCACTGCGGGGGCGGGTTGGACGTGGCGATCGAGCATTCGGATCGACTGGCGGGGATTCCAGGAACGCCGTTTCTGGCGGCCGACATCGGCGGCACGCACGCGCGTGTTGCACTGATGCGCGCCTCAGGCGGCGCGGCCAGCGGGGTCGAAACGCTCGGCTTTCGCACCTTCGCGTGCGCGCAGTTCTCGACGCTGTCGGAACTGTTGCGCGCCTTCGTCGATACCGATGTGCAAGTCCCGGTGAAGCACTGCGTGCTCGCTTGCGCGGGCCAGATCATGGGCAACGAGGTGGTGAACGACAATCTCGCCTGGCCCATCCCGCTGACGGAGCTGCGCCAGGCGCTGGGCCTGGACGAAATTTCCGTCCTCAACGACTTCGAGGCGCTGGCATACGCGCTCGATGGCTCCCTCACGGACGACGGACGCCACCTGTGTGGGCCTGACACGCATTCCAGCGGCCCGACCCTGGTGATCGGGCCGGGCACCGGCCTTGGCGCGGCCGTGCACGTTCCCGGACCTGCCGGCGACTTCGTGCTGGCGACGGAAGCCGGCCAGATGGATTTCGCGCCGAATTCGGTACGGGAGCGTGAAGTTCTGGCGCACCTGGCGCCGAATGGCGGTTACGTGGCGTTTGAACACGTCGTGTCGGGCCCCGGTCTGCTGACCCTCTACGTGACCCTGTGCGCGCTGCATGGGGTGGCGCCTAAGCTGGCGACACCCGAGGCAGTCACCCGGGCGGCCGTTGCGTGCAGTGATGCGCAGGCTACGGAAGCTGTGGAAATTTTCTGTGCGGCGCTGGGGAGCTTCGCCGGCAATCTAGCGATGGCCTTCATGGCCACGGGCGGCGTGTATCTGGCCGGCGGTTTTTTGTCTTCCATCTTCGAGCTGCTCCAGCGCAGCGCCTTCGAGGAGCGGTTCCTGCACGGACGAAGCGCGCGCGCACTGCTGTCGCTGGTGCCGGTGCGGGTGACGGAGCATGGCCTTCATGGCGTGCAGGGCGCCGCCCAGTGGTACCTCAGGCGCGTCGCGTCGGGTGCGTCGCGTTGCGCCGAAGCAGGAGGGCAGGGCGCATGAGCCGCATCGCGCTGTCGGGATTCTTCTGTCGCCTGGCCATCGCGTGGCTGGTGGCTACGGGTGTCGCCGTTGCGGCGCCGGCCGTCCCGCAGTGGTCGTTACTCCCGCAGCCGGTAAAGGCCAGTCCGGTTGGATCGGGCGCCGTTGAAATTGCGGATGGCGCAGTGGTCTCGGTGCATGGCGCGGATCGCCAAGAAGTGCAGGCGGTGGCGGAACGGTTCGTGCAACGCGTGGCCGACACCAACGGAATGCATTTGCGCGTAGCGACTGCGGACGCCGCACATGCGGCGATCACGTTCGATGTGAACCCGAACGCCGATGTCGTGGATGACGCTGGCTATCGCATCACGGTGGACCACGGCGGCATCGTGGTCACGGCACGCACGCCGCGCGGCGCTTTCTATGGCAGCGTGACCCTGTGGCAGCTGCTGACGCCACCGGGCTGGACGCGCGGCGCGCCCGTCCAGGTTGCTGATGGCGTCATCGACGATCACCCGCGTTTTGCGTGGCGCGCTCTGCTGCTGGACTCCGGGCGGCACTTCCAGAGCGTGGCGGACATCAAGAAGCTGATCGACTGGATGTCGCTCAACAAGCTCAACGTTTTGCTCTGGCACATCACCGAAGACCAGGGCTGGCGCCTCGAGATTCCGAAGTATCCCGAGCTGACGAAAGTGGGTGCATGCCGCAAGGCGGTAGGCCTCGACAGCGAGCTGACCGGCTCCCCCGACCAGCCCTATTGCGGCTTTTACACCCAGACCGAGGCGCGCGAGATTGTGCGCTATGCCGCCGAGCGCTTTGTCGATGTGGTGCCGGAAATCGATTTGCCCGGTCATTCACAGGCAGCCATCGCCGCCTATCCGTGGCTGGGGGTCACTGGCAAGCGCCCGGCCGTGTGGACGGACTGGGGCGTCAGTCCGTGGCTGATCAAGCCCGATGAGAAGACCTTGCAGTTCGTCGACGACGTGCTCGATGAGGTGATGCAGCTGTTCCCCTCGCGATACATCTCGATCGGTGGCGACGAGGCCGACAAACAGCAGTGGAACGCATCGCCTGAAGTGCGTGCGCAGATGCACAAGCTTGGTCTGGCGAACATGGATCAGCTGCAGGGTTGGTTCATGAATCAGGTCGCGGCGCACCTTGTCGAGCACGGCCGCACGCCGGTGGGTTGGGACGACGTGCTTGTCGCCGGCGCGAAGCTCCCTGCTTCGCAAGTCGTGATGTCCTGGCACGGCGATGACAATGAGCGCGTGGCGCTGGCTGCGCTGAGGCAAGGCCATGACGTCGTCATGACGCCACAGGAGTCCCTGTACTTTGACCACTACCAGTCCGACCTGCCCGACGAATGGCCGGGCCCGCCGCCGGCCCCGACGTTGCGGCAGGCTTATGACACGGTCGTCATTCCGGACGGCGCCAGCGCGGACGAAGCCCGGCGCGTCATCGGCGTGCAGGCGGGCCTGTGGGCCGAGCAGATGCCAACCTTTGCGCATGACCAGCATGCGGTATTTCCGCGGATTGCCGCGCTGTCCGAGCTTGGCTGGTCGCCCGCGACTGCCCGCGACTGGAACGACTTCCTGCAGCGCATGCCGGCTGAGCTGGCGCGCTACCGCGCTCTGGGCATCGATTATGCCGACAGCGCATTCGCACCCGCCTTCCACGTGACCGCCGCCGACCATGGCGCGTTCCGCATCGAGCTGTCCAATCAGGTGTCATTCGGGACGATCCGTTACACGACGGATGGCTCGCTCCCGACCAGCCAGTCCGACGCGTACGCGAAGCCGCTGACGCTGTCGGCCAACACGACCCTGCGCGCTGCGACGTTTGCCGCCAATGGCTTCGAACTGGCGGCGCCGCGAACGCAGGTGCTGGACGAAAACACCTTGTTGGGCCGCGACGGTAGTGCGCTTGCAACGTGCTCCAGGCAACCAGCCACGCGCCTAGATGGCAGCCGGCCGCCGCAAGGGCCGAGGCCGATCTACTCCGTGGACATCGGCAATGCGTGCTGGCTGTGGCCGAAGGCTCCGCTGGATGGCATCACCCATGTGGCGATGACGGTCGAGCGTATGACGTGGCGGTTCGGCGATGAGGCCAAGGATGCCGTGGTGAGGCGCAAGGCCAGCGCAGCGGGTGAGTTCGAGATCCATGCCGATTCCTGCACGGGGCCGCTGCTTGCGAGCTTGCCGCTGGACAACGCGGTGCAGGCCAGGGGGCAGGTTCGGCTTGATGGAAAGGTTGCCATGCCGGTGGGGGCCGGTGTTCGCGACCTCTGTGTCTTCGCTACCGGCGATCCTCGCGATGGCCAGTGGGCGTTGGCGCGAATGGTGTTTTCGAAGTAAGCGGTACGCGGGGCGCGCGTACCGCGCAGTGGCAGTGAGTGGAATCGCCTTGGCTCGCTGAGCCATGGGCGGGGGACATCGAGAGATTGCATCACGACGGGGCGCGAAACGCGCAGACGCCGTCGAGTTACACGCTTTTTTCTGAAATTCCCGGAGCACTTGAGGTTCGACAGGCACCAGCAACGAGGCTAAAGCCCATGTCCACCGTACATCGCAAGCATCCTTTGTCGTTTGCCATCACCATGTCGCTGCTCGCCGTCGTGTCGACGCCGGCCGTCGCATCGCCATTCGACGATGCCCAAACGGGCAGCCCGGCGGCGCAAGCCACTACGGCGCAAACGACACCAGCAACACCAGCAACACCAGCAACACCGGCGCCAGGCGCCAAGAAAACTGACGCAAAGAAAGCCGACGCCAACGCCAAGAGTACCGACGCCAGCAGTACTGACGCCGGCAGCACAGGTACAGGTAGCGCCGCCGCAGAGCAGAACGCGACCACCCTGTCGACCGTCAGTGTCTCGGGCGTGCGCGCATCGCAGATTCGCGCCATCGACCTGAAGCGCGAGGCGCCGAACATCCAGGACAGCATCACCGCCGAAAACATTGGCGCGCTGCCTGACACCACGATCACCGACTCGCTGCAGCGAGTCACCGGCGTGCAGATCAACCGCGACGCTGGCGTGGGCACCTCGGTGGACGTGCGCGGCCTGCCGCAGGTCGGCACGATGTTGAACGGCGAAGTGTTCATCACGGCGGACCAGATCGACTCGCAGCAGCCCGACTTCACCATGCTGCCGTCGACGCTGTTCCACGGCGTGGACGTGATCAAGTCGCCCACCGCGAGCACGACGGATGGCGGCATCAGTGGCGCCATCGACCTGCACACCTACCGTCCGTGGGACCTCCCCAACGGCTTCACCTACAGCTATTCCGCCAACGGACAGCGTGGTTCCTCGACCAACCACTGGGGGCCCGAGGCGAACGGTCTCATCTCGTTCAACGATGAAGGTCATTGGGGCCTGTTGATCTCCGCCGACTATTCCGACACCCGCCGGATGAACTCGACGGAAGGTCTCGACCAGTACGGCGTGGTGCTGAATGGCGAGAACGCAGCCAGCGCAGGCAGCTACAACGGCTTCCTGTCCGGGTGGAACGGCGCGCCCATCCCTTCAAGGATCGTCCAGAACGCGGATGGCAGCGTGGACGTCAATGGCGACGGCAAGTCCAATGGCGTTTTCATGGGCAGCCAGGACATCGGGCTCAACGACATCATTACCCAACGGAAGCGCAAGTCCGCCAATGCCTCGTTCCAGATGGACCTGGGCAGCGGCTTCACCATGACCAGCGACTTCTTCTACTCCCAGCAGCGCGAGTACGACCGCAACTACGGCATCCAGTTCAACTCCACCAACTGGCAGGGCGCGACCTACGTGCCGCTGCAATCGCGCAACACCGGCAGTCCCGTCCTCGGCTCCTACGGCACGCCGGAGCCGGGTTGGGACGGCATGCAGATGTTCACGACCCAGGTCTATGAGAAGTGGCCCGGCGACGTGGAGTCGTACTCACAGATCGTCCAGAAGAGCTCCGTCGCCAAGAACTTCAACCTGCAGATGGATTACGACGACGGCGGCCCCTTCACGGCGAGCGTGCGCGGCATCCATGACACGGCGTCCCAGTCGAACCAGGAAACTGACGTCAACATTTCGAATTCCGACGGCGCCCTTTGGCCCAATGTGTTGATGGACGGCGTGCCCGACGACGCCGTGCCGCCAGGCACCATGGTCTACCCGGCGCAGTTGGGCGGGAACCGCGTGTTCAATGCCAACGGCATGCCTCAGAACACGGTCCCGATCATTGCCAACTTCACGGGTCGCTACATCACGGTCAACCTTCCTTCCTCGCTGGCGACGCAATTCGCCGATCCCAACGGCTGGACCATGAAGACGCTGGAATCCTCCGGCGACTATAACCGCGAGGTGGCGCTGAACGCGTTGCGCTTCGACGGCAAATACGATTTCCAGGACGGCTTCCAGCTCGTGTTCGGTGTGCGCAACAGCATCCGCGACGCGAGCAACGACGGCTGGACGCTGGAAACACCGGTGTATGCGGGCATGGGAGCCAGCGATCCGAACGGATGCCTGGTCCGCTATGTCGGCGCCGACGTGGTCCTGAACAGCGGGTCGTGCACCGCAGGCAATAGTCTTGGCTACTTCCGCGCAGGACCGCTCTCTGCACTGCAGATGCCCAATACCGCGGCGCCGCTGGCGAACAATTTCAAGTACTACACCAACCTGCTTGGCTCGGGCATCAACTTCTGGGCGATTGATCCCAACGCCATGGTCAATCCCATTTCCTACTGGAAGTCGCTCTACCCCGACACCGTCCAGGTGGGTGAGCCAGGGACGACCTGGGCGGTAAGGCTGAAAGAGCTGTCCGGCTACCTGCAGGGCAACTTCAACGGCACGATGTGGGACATGAATTACAGCGGCAACGTCGGCGTGCGGCTGATCCATACCAATCTGGACGTCACCCAGCATCTCAGCGGCGACCCGGGCGCCTACGGCGACGAACCCCTCGACGTCGGCACCGCCGTCACCAAACGCAGTTACCAGGATGTCCTGCCTTCGGCCAATTTCTCGCTGGATATTACCGACAGCTTCAAGTGGCGACTGGCTTATTCGAAGAACATGATGCCGCTGGACCTCAGCACCTGGGCCGGCGGTCTGCAGCTCAATTACTCGCTGATGGAGACGCCGCAGGGTCCGATCTTCCGAGTGTCGAATGGCACATCGACCGGCAACCCTAACCTCAACCCGTGGCGCTCCACCAACTACGGCACATCGCTGGAGTACTACATCAACCCCACCAGCATGGTGAGCCTCGCGTTGTTCCGCATCGAGGTCGACAGCTTCATCAAGAACGGCAGCGTGACCAACTGCACCCTGCCGGACGAAGACGGCGTGGTCCGCGATCATTGCATCGTGATCAACCAGCCGGTGCAGGGCACGGGCAACAGCATCCATGGCGCGGAATTCGACTACCGCCAGGGTTTCACCTTCCTGCCGAGCTTCCTGTCGAAGACGGGCATGGAGGTGAACGCCACTTATGCGCCAAGCAACTCGGGCGAAACAGACTTGTCCGGGGCGAAGATCCCGTTTCAGGACAACTCCACCAAGTCCGGCAACTTCATCCTGTGGTACCAGGACGATCACTTCCAGGCTCGTGTCGCGTACAACTACCGTTCGCGGCGCGCGGTGATGGACAGCGTGGGCGGCATCACGGGCATGGAGATGTACGAGGCGCCGCAGCGGTACGTTGATGCGTCGGTTTCGTACAAGTTCAACAAGTACGCCGAGGTATTCCTCGACGGCACCAACCTCACCAACGAGTACCAGAAGTATTACCTCGTGTGGCCCGACCAGCCTGCGCACTCGACTTTCTCCGAGCGCATGGTCATGTTGGGCGTACGCGGCCAGTGGTAACCGGAGTGGCTCCCCTCGGCGCCCCAGGCTCGACGCTGGTCCCAGTCCCGCTTTCGCGGGATTGGGATCAACGCGACGCCGGCTGAGCCCGGAGTCACCGAATCATTCTTTGGGGCGCATCCATCGGCGCCCCGTTCGCTACCCACCACGACAAGGCCAGCATGCAGGATTCCAGGAAGCCCCAGCCCGTCAGCGACAGCGCCTTCCATCGTTCCATCGGCCTGTTCTCGGGAACCGCCATCAACATGACCCAGATGTGCGGCATCGGGCCGTTCATCACCATCCCCATCATGGTCGCCGCGATGGGCGGACCGCAGGCCATCATCGGCTGGATCGCCGGCGCCATCCTGGCCATGGCCGACGGCCTGGTGTGGGCTGAGCTGGGGGCGGCCATGCCGGGTTCCGGTGGAACCTACGTGTACCTGCGCGAAGCCTTTCAGTACCGCACCGGCAAACTGATGCCATTCCTGTTCATCTGGACGATGCTGCTGGCGATTCCCTTGCTGATGTCCACGGGCATCATCGGCATGGTGGAGTATCTGGAATTCTTCTTTCCCCACCTTGGCTGGTGGCCGGTACATCTGATCGGCCTGGCGTCGACCGCCATCGTCACCTGGCTGCTATATCGCCGCATCGAATCGGTCCGTGCGATCACCATCGCGTTGTGGGTGATCATGCTTGTCTCCGTCGCCGGCGTGGCGGCGGCGGGGTTCTCGCACTTCAATGCGAGCTTCGCCTTTGCCTACCCATCCAACACGTTTGGCGGCCACTTCTTCGTGGGACTTGGCGCGGGGCTGGTGATCGGCATTTACGACTACCTCGGATACAACACGACCGCCTACATCGGCGATGAGTTGCGCGATCCGGGCCGGACCATGCCCGGCTCCATCATCGTTTCGGTGATCGCGATGATGTTTATCTACCTTCTCCTCAACATCAGCGTGCTTGGCGTGGCGCCGTGGCAGGAAATCGCCCAGTCCAAGTCGGTCGCTTCGCTGGTGGTGGAGCATAGCTGGGGCCATGTGGCCGCCGCCGTCATGACCGTCCTGATCATCGTGACCGCGTTCGCCTCGGTGTTCACCGGCCTGCTCGGTGGCTCGCGCGTGCCGTTCGAGGCGGCGCAGGACAAGGTGTTCCTGTCGGTGTTCGGACACCTGCACGCCAGGCACGGGTTTCCGCACGTGGCGCTGCTCACGATGGGCGTGGTGACTGCCATCGGCACGTTCTTCGACCTGACCGAAGTCATCAACATGCTGTTGGCCGCGACCATCATCGTGCAGTCCTTCGCGCAGATCGCCGCGTTGATCGTGCTGCGCAAGCGCCAGCCGAACCTTCAGCGCCCGTACAAGCAATGGCTCTATCCCGTGCCATGCATCATCGCGTTGGTGGGATGGGTCTACGTGTACGTATCTGCCTCCACGTTGTCACTGGTCTTGTCCGGCCTGTGGATCCTCGCTGGCCTCGTGGTGTTTGCGGTGTGGGCCAGGGTCAACCAATCCTGGCCGTTCGCGCCGGTTGAAATCCGCGAAACCTACCTCGAGAGACAGTGACCCCATGCAAACTCCCACCAGGCTCGCGCTTTGGATGATGGCCGCGATGGCGGCATCGGTCGCTCCGGCCGCGCACACTCAAACTCCCTACGCTTCCACTCGGCTGGCGCCGGATGTCGGCTCCGTCACGGCCATCGAACATTGGCAGATTCAGGACGTGGCCAAGGCGCCGCAGGGTGGCGCCGACATTTCCGTCACCGGCTTCACCACCAAGGAGTGGTACCCGGTTAGTGGTCGAGCGACGGTCATGGCCGGTCTGCTGGAGAACGGCGCGTTCAAGAACGACGTCTTCTACAGCGACAACCTGCGCGCGGTGCAGGTGCCGGACGCGAGCGGCAACCTGTTCGTGACGCCCTGGTGGTATCGCGCCGAGTTCGTGCTGCCGAAAGGCCCGTCAGGACGGCACGCGCTGGTGCGCACAAACGGCATGATTGCCAGCGCCGACCTGTGGGTGAACGGACACCTGGTCGCCGACCACGGCGATGTCGCCGGTGCCTATCCGGTGCGCGAGTTCGACGTGACGCGCTGGATGCACGAAGGCGCCAACGTCCTCGCCATGCGGGTGCACCCGGGCGACCCCAGAAAGAGCCTGTCGATTGGCTGGGTGGACTGGAACCCGACGCCTCCGGACAACAACATGGGCCCGTGGCGCGGCGTGGACATCGCGCAGACCGGGCCCGTGGAACTGAGTTTCCCGCATGTACTCTCCACGCTGCCGCTGCCCGATCTGTCGCGCGCCACGCTGGCCGTGACGGTGGAGGCGAAGAACCTCGACACGGTGGCCCATGACGCGACGATCAAGGGCACGGTGGCGGGTGTTCCCGTGCAGCAATCCGTCCACCTCGCGCCCGGTCAAACGCAGACTGTCTCGTTCTCACCCACGACCACCCCTGGCCTCGCACTGGATCACCCGAAGATCTGGTGGCCGGCCGGCATGGGCGAACATCCGCTGTATCAGCTCGACATGACCGCTGCGGTCGACGGCGCTACCTCCGACCGCACCACCACGACGTTCGGCATACGCAGCGTCACCTCAAGCCTGACCAAGCAGGGCTATCGGCAGTTCTTCATCAACGGGAAGCCGCTGCTGATCCGCGGCGGCGGCTGGGCGCCGGACATGTTCCTGCGTGATGATCCCGCCCGCATGGAGGCCGAGTTCAGCTACGTCCTCAATCTCGGCCTCAATGCCATCCGCAGCGAAGGCAAGCTGGAGAACCAGCACTTCTACGACCTCGCTGATCGCAACGGCATCATGATTCTCGCCGGCTGGGAATGCTGCGACAAATGGGAGTCCGCGGCGAAGACCGGCGGCGAACCCTGGAGCGACGCCGACAAGAAGGTGGCCGAGGAATCCATGGCCAGCGAGGCGCGCCTGCTTCGCAACCACCCTTCGGTGATCGGCTTCTACATCGGCAGCGACAATGCGCCGCCGCCGCCGCTCGCGAAGATGTACACCGATACGCTGCGCACCGCGAACTGGTCGCTGCCCATCATTTCGGCTGCCGTCGATCAAGCGACTGCCGAAGCCGGCCCATCCGGCATGAAGATGGCTGGTCCGTATGACTGGATACCGCCAGCCTACTGGTATGCCGACAAGCTCGGCGGAGCATTTGGCTTCGATTCCGAAGTCAGTGCGGGCGCCGACATCCCGCGACTGGAAGACATCCAGCGGATGTTGTCGCCGCAGGAGCAGGAGGCGCTGTGGAAGTACCCCGAGGCGAGGCAATACCACGCGTCGGCGGACTGGTCGACATTCTCCGTGCTCACGCCGTTCGACAACGCGCTGGCCGCCCGCTATGGGGCGCCCACGAGTCTTGCCGATTACGTCGCCAAGGCCCAGCTCGACAATTACGACAATGTGCGCGCGCAGTTCGAGGCGTTCAACGCCCACATGGACGCCGCCAAGCCCGCAACCGGCGTGATCTACTGGATGCTCAATAACGCCTGGCCTTCGTTGCACTGGCATCTGTACGACTACTTCATGAATCCGGCCGGCGCCTATTTCGGCGCCAAGAAAGCCAACGAACTGGTGCACATCCAGTATTCGTACGACACGAAGGGCATCGTGCTGGTGAACCACACGCTTGACGATGCCCATGGCCTGCAGGCGAGCATCCGTGTGCGCAACCTGGATGGCAGCGTGCGTTTCGAGAAGCAACTGAAAGGCATCGACGTCGCGGGGAACCACACGGGGTCGCTGTTGACGCTGCCGGCCATCGCCGGCCTGTCGCCTACGTACTTTGTCGAGCTCGATCTCGCTTCTTTCGATGGCAAGCCGGTCAGCCGCAACGTCTACTGGCTGTCCACCCGGGCGGACGTGCTCAACTGGCCGAAGTCGAACTGGTACCTAACCCCAGTGACGCAGTACGGAGACCTGACGGCGCTGCGCTCGCTGCCGGCCGCGACGAGCGAGATCCGTGCAACGACGAGGCGCGAAGGAAAAGAAGACGTCACCACCGTCACGCTGACCGTACCCGCCTCGTCCAAGGCGGTGGCGCTGTTCGAGCATGTGTCGATCAAGCGCGGCGCGCATGGCGATCTTGCGCTGCCTATAAGGTGGACTGACAATGACGTCACGCTTTGGCCCGGCGAGTCGATGACCCTGACCGCGCGATATGCATCGCAGGGAACGGCCGTGCCTGTAGTCGAAGTCAGCGGGTGGAACGTTCCCGCCCAGAACGTTCCGGCTACCGCCGCGCAGGGGGCAGACCATTGAATACGCAAAGGCATCCATGTCACGCGTGACCATCAACGATGTCGCCCGTGCCTCTGACACTTCGAAAAAGACCGTGTCGCGCGTGCTCAACAATGAGCCGAACGTGCGCGACTCGGTCCGGGAGCGGGTACTGGCGGCTGTAGCCGAACTCAACTACCGGCCGCTCACCTCGGCGCGCAGCCTGGCGACCAACCGCTCGTTCATGGTCGGCCTGCTCTACGACAACCTGTCCCCGAGCTACATCATGGAAGTCCAGGCGGGCGTGCTGGAGGCGTGCGAGGCGCGGCAGTACAGCATGATGGTGCAGCCGCTGGTCTCGACGGCGCGCGACTTTGTCGAGCGCGTCGAGGGCATCCTGTCGCGGCACCAGCCGGATGGACTGATCCTTACGCCGCCCATCACCGACCATGCGAAACTGCTCAATTACCTGCGTGAGAGTGACCTGCCGTTCGCCTCGATTGCCCCGCGCCAACCCAAGGGCTGCATCGGCGTGATGCTGCGTGAGCGCGAAGCGGCGGCAGCCATGGTGGAACACCTGGTGTCGCTGGGTCATCGCCGCATCGCCCACATCATGGGTGATCCGAAGCACGGCGCAGGCATCTGGCGCCTTGCCGGCTTCCGTGACGGCCTGCAGCGCGCGGGGTTGAAGGAAAACCCGGCATACATGGTTCAAGGCCAGTTTTCCTTCGAATCCGGCGTGGCCGCGGCTCGCAAGTTGCTCGCGCTGAAACAGCGACCGACGGCGATCTTTGCGGCCGACGACGACATGGCCGTCGGCGCCATCTGGGCCGCATCGGAGGCCGGGGTGTCGGTCCCTCGCGACATTTCCATTTGCGGCTTCGACGACACCACCATCGCGACGCAGGTGTGGCCACCCCTGACTACGGTTCACCAGCCCGTGCGGGAAATGGGCAAGCGCGCCACCGAAGAACTTCTGCTTCGCGTGCTGGGCAAGGGAGATGCACGCATGGTCGAAGTCAGCTACGAAATGCGCATGCGCGCATCAACGGCTCCCGCGCCCTGAACAGGGCGCTATGCTGCAGCACACGACACCGATCGAAAGGAGAGTACTTGCATGCCAGTCACGCCAGACGCCAGCAACCCGCCACGGAAGTTCCACTTTATTTCCGGGCTGCCGCGCTCCGGCACCACGCTGCTGGCTGCGATCCTCAACCAGAATCCACGCTTCCGCGCGGGCATGACCAGCCCGCTGGCCGACATCATGGGCGTGGTAATCGCCGAGGCGAGCAGCAAGAACGATTTTTCGTTTGATGTCTCCGATGAGCAGCGCGTCGCGCTGTTGCGCGGACTGGTCGAGAACTTCTATTCCGTCCAGGGCGGCTCCGAGGTGGTGTTTGACACCAGTCGCCTGTGGTGCAGCCGGATGCAGCTGCTCAACACGCTGTTCCCCGGAGTGAAGGTCATTGCCTGCGTGCGCCAGCTGGCTTGGGTGCTGGACAGCATGGAGCGACTGGTCCAGAAGCAGCCGGTCAGCGTCAGCAAGGTGTTCCGCTTCGACACCAATACCACGGTGTATTCGCGCATCGAGGCCTTGACCGACCCCCGGGGCATGGTGGGCTTTGCCTACCAGGCCACCAAGGAGGCGTTTTACGGCCAGTTCGCGAAAGACCACCTGTTGATGCTCACCTACGAAAACCTGGTGCGTGATCCGGCCACGGCCGTGCGCGCGGTCTACCAGTTCCTCGGCGAGCCCTGGTTCGAACACGACTTCGACCGCATCGAATACAACGCGGACGAGTTCGATGCCCGTGTTGGCATGCCCGGCCTGCACTCCGTTCGACCGAAAGTGGAGTTGGTCGAGCGCCAGCCCATTCTTCCTCGGGAGATCTTCGGACGCTTCGCGAACGAGGCGTTCTGGATGGATCCCAAGAACAACGTCAACCAGGTACCCATCGTGTAAGGGCTCGTCATCGCAGGAATGAACAAAGGCCGCCAGCGCGGCCTTTGTCGTATGTGGAAGGGCAGCGATCCGGCGCCAGCGCCCTCGGCGGTCCACCTCTTCTGATGGCGTACAAGCCCTGGTTCACGCCACGCGGGCAGTAGGGCAAGGTCCGGATAAGTCACGGTTTTTGCCGGCGATCCTCGTGTGCCCATCCGCTCGCGTTTGCCGCAGGGCGCGCCCGTCATCGGAAAACTTCCGATTGCGGTCCCCTGGGCGGGGTGATATCGAGGTGTCCGCGACGGCCTGGCTGAGCGTCCGCGGTGTGATGCATTGCGCACCGCGGCCTGGCGCAAGGGGGACGGGCCGGCGCCCAGTGCTGGCTGCCACACAGTTTGGCGCCGCGCGCACAGGGGAATCCATGTGTGTCCGCCTTTGTGGGGAAGGCGGACGACAGTCAGGGGGAAATATGGGGCTTTGGTCAGTGTTGGCTGTGGGGCAGGGATTTCTGCGTCCTGATGGGACCGGCAGCTTCGAGCTCTATGGCGTCGTCTCTGCGGACGATTCGGATTCGGCGCTTTCAAAGGCCATCGATCTGGCTGCACGACACTGGCCGGAAGTGGCGCAGCGCCATCGAACTGCCGATTCCGAGGCTGTCATCCATGCCGAGGAAATCAACGAGGTTGCCTTTGCGCCGGGAATGGAAGTCGACGTCGTCGACGTTTCCTGGGCCTAGGCGCCGCGCCAGCAGCCGAAAGCGGAGAGAGATTGGGTTAGCGAAACGACACACTCGTCGGTTTGAAATGATCTACCAACAAAGAGGGGGGAGACTCTATGAAGTCGAAAGGCTTGGTGTTGGCTACGGTTGGGCTCGTTGTCGTCGTAGGTTTTCTGGTGCTGCGTAGCCACAGTGCGAACGCGCAGCCAGAAAGGAAACCAGATCCTCAGAAGAACGCCTTGCCGCTGGCGGCGCTCAAGTTCGTACCCATCGATCGCGCCAGCTACGACCTGGGGTACGAAGCAGGCAAGTCGGGCGAAAACGCCGCCAAGAAGCCGACGGACTGGGTCAGTTACTGGCTTGGCTACGGCGAAGAGAAGCGGGCGGAAGGTGATACGCCGCCGCGTACGGGCAGCTTCGCCGACCTCCTGCATGAGGACCAGCGTTGCGTTCAGGGCGAGGTGTTGACGCTACGCCAGAGCACCTATGCCAAGACCAAGGATGCCACGGGAAACACCTTCCTCTGTAACCGCTTCACGGTGTTGCCGTCGGCTTGATGGGCGCCAGTCGGACTCGGCAGGTGTTGATGGCTGCATCAGCCTTGCTCGAGAAAGTGATCGGCCTGTCCGGCAAGAGGCCGTGGCGCCTCCAGGCTACTCCATCGCGCAGAGTGAATCCGGAGCTGTGAGCGTCCGCTTCCGATCGAAGCGGACGCTCACCAGGTTCGTGCCTTACTTCGTTGCGGGTGAGTCCAGCGGCTTGCCATCAATGAAGTGGTGGACCGCGGGAATGGTTACGCCCGGGGCCTCTTCCATCAGCCAGTGCCCTGCATTGGGGATGACGAGTTCCGTCACGTTGGTGGCGGCATTGCGCATGACGATGGCTTCGTTCGCGCCAAATGATTTTTCGCCGCCGATGGCAAGCACCGGCATGGTGAGCTTGGTCGCCATCGCGGCCTTGTTGTCTTCAGTGTCCTTCCGGATCGAGCGGAACTGCGCGAAGGCGGCATGCATGGCGCCCGGTCTGGCGTAGAGTTCGGCGTAGTGTTGCCGTGTCGCTTCGTCGACCTTGGAAGGATCGCCGGCGAACTCGTCCCAGAAGCGATCCAGGTAGATGCGCTCGCGGCCGGCAACAAGGCGCTCCATGTCGGGACCGCCAAAGTCGAAATGCCAAAGCGCGGGCAGGCGCACGATCTGGTCCCAGGGCGGGATGCCGGGTACGGGCGCATCCATGACGACGAGACGATCCGTCTTGTCGGGATAACGCGCAGCATAGGCGTACGCCACCATGGTGCCGATGTCGTGCCCCACCACGACGGCGTGGTCGATGCCCAACTGGGTTAGCACGCTGCGGATGTCCGCGGCCTGCGTCCGTTTGTCGTAACCGCCTTCCGGGTGCGAGGACAGGCCCATGCCACGCAGGTCGGGCACCACGACGGTGTGGTCGCGAGCCAGATCGGTCGCCAGCGGCGCCCACATGTCGCCGGTATCCCCGAAGCCATGCAGCAGGACGACCGCCGGTCCCTTGCCGCCGACGCGAACATGGATGGTGGCCCCGTCTGTCTTGAGATCCTGGACCCTGAAGGAAGGAGGAAAGGGTTGAACGGTTGCGGCGGCGGGAAGGCTGAGGCCCGCAAGCAGGCACGCCATAACAAACAGGCGAATCATCGATATGACTCCCTAAGAAAAGGTTGGGCTGGCTGGTTCCCCTGGATGGACGAAGCCGCTGGCAACCTCGTCCAGGGTTTAGTTCAAGGCAGGGCCCGTTATGTGCGCGTGATCGAGGCTCCGCCGTCCACCAGGGACGCCGTGCCGGTGACGAAGGCGGAGTCGTCGGACGCGAAGTACAGCACCGCGCGGGCCAACTCATCCGGTGTGGCGACACGCTTGAGCGCATGCAGGTTCGTCACGAATGCCTGGGATTCGGCCGTATCGTTCATGTCCCGATACATGTCCGTGTCCACAGCCCCGGGCAACACCGCATTCACGCGCACGTTCTGCGGCCCGAACTCCGCGGCCAGGGCCTGGGTAAGCCCGATCAACCCGGACTTGCTGGCTGCATAGGCAGCGACGCCGGGAAACGCAAAGGAGTGGCCGACGAAGGTGGAAGTGAAGATCACCGAGCCGCCACCGTTCTTCAGCATCTGCGCGATCTGGTGCTTCGCGCCGAGAAACGATCCGGTGAGGTTGATGGCCAGGGTATCGCTCCAGCCACCCTCGCTTACGTCAGTACTCGTTCCCGTCTCGCCCAGCGTGCCGGCATTGTTGAAGGCGATATCCAGCCGTCCGAAGCGCGCCACGGCCAGATCAACCAGCGCCTTGGCGTAGGCCTCGGAACGGACGTCGCCCGCCAGGGCCACGGCAAAACCTCCGGCCGCCTCGATCTCGGCGACCAGCGATTGCAGTTCCGTATCGCGGCGCGCACCGAGCACGACCTTCGACCCTTCTGCGGCAAACAGTTTGGCGGTGGCCCGGCCGATGCCGGAACTGGCGCCAACGACGAGTGCAACCTTATCTTTCAGACGCGACATGTGGGTTCTCCAGCAGGTGGACGATGAACGCCTGTGGCGGCGCTCGAGATACATTGCGTCCGGACCACCCCGATGACGTGCCAGGCGCGCGACGGAGATGTTCGAATGTTTCGAACGAGTTCAGACCGGGTGGCCGTACCTTGCCCGGTCGACGGCGGCGCCATCGCCGTCGACAGGAGTTCGCAGGTTCGTTTTGCTTCGGCTACAAGTGAGGCCCCAATGGCCAGGGGCGCCCCGGGCTATGGCGACCCCCTGCTATCCAGAGGGAACGCGCCTTTCGCGTTCCTTCGTGGCGGTGCCGCTATTTCGCCAGGTCCAGATCGCACTGGGACTTGCGCCCATCGATGTGGCACGTGTTGACCAGACGGTCATCGGGGTCCCACACCTTGACGGTCCAGGTACTGGCGCCGCTGCGCTCCATCGTCATGAAACCAAACGCGTCCACCCAGGAGCTGTGATGTTCGACAACGGCGCCCGCGGCGGGTGTCGCATCGGCCGGCAGGCTCGCCGGCAAGGGCACAACGTCTTCCTGCGTGCCGGAGAAGCCGGCGATAAACTGGGTCGGATGCGGCGTGGAGTAGCTCACTTCCTGCCAGGCGTGCACATGGCCGGACAACATCACGCTGACACCCGGCGGCAGCAACAGCGGATTGATCGCGCCAAACACCGACTGCAGGCCACGGTTGCCGGTCAGCACCTTGACCTTGCCCGACTCATCCCGCGCCGTTTCGAAGCCGAGGATGGGGTGGTGGTTGACGCCAATGTTGTAGGACGCCTGTTGCGACAAGGCATCGAGCTTGCGGTACATGTCGCGATACTTCGCGGCGCGCACGTCACCTTCAGGAATCGGCTTGCCGGCCGTGTTGGACGTATCGAGCACAATCACCTGGGCGTCGCCACCCAACGGCACGGCATAAGGATCGCTGTAGTCGCCGATGTCGTCGTTGGCGGCGTCGTTGCAGTCGCGGCCGGGCGCCAGCGGGCGCGGATCCATCATGCGCCACCAGCCCTGTCCGGCGCGCTCGCACGATTCGTGATTGCCGCGCACCACGACCCACGGCGCGGCCTGCAGCAGGGGAGCAGCCGGCGTGAAGAAATCTTCGTGCCAGGCATCCCACCCGTAACCCCAGGGGCTCCCGGCGCAGCCCGGGTGGTCGGCGCCGCAGGCATTCTCGCGGTACAGATAGTCGCCGACATGGATCACGAGGTCAGGCTTCCACGCCGCGGCGGCCGCGGCGACCCTGGCGAACGGGTATTGCACCGGGTCGTTGCACGACTGGAAGGCGTGGTCGCTCTTCTTGAGCCGACACCCCGTATCGCCGATCACGACGATGCGCCTGATTTCCGCACGCGGCAGCGGCAGTGTCCGGCCCTCGACTTGCGCCGTCATGGTGTGTGGCGGAATCGCAAGTTCGCAGGTCAGCAGCGGAAAATCCGAGGGCTTGGAATCTTCGGGAGCGGAGCGCGTCGGTCGCTGCGGAATGATTTGCGCGCCCACGCGCACGTGCATGGGTGTGTCCCGGCCATCCAGGGTCAGCTTGGGGCATTGCCCTGCAGACGTCAGTACGCGCGCCATGGGGACGCCGTTTTCGCCCAGCACCACGAACGCGGAAAACGTTTGCGCTTCCTGGTGCGCCGTACGGGTGGTCGGCGCGCAGCCGAACAAGGCGAGTGACAGGGCGACGGCGGCCAAGCGGCTGAAAAGGGTGGACGATGTCATGCGACCTTCGATGTCAGCGGGTGTTCGACTGGAGTAGGGCCGTGACCTGATGCGTCATGGTTTTCCCTTGAAGCGCTGCGGGATGCGCGGCACGGCGGCGTTGGTGACGGCGGCCGGCGCTGGCCGCTTGAATGGATCGTCGCGAGAACGCCCGGATAGCGGCGCTTCCGAAGCGGCCCATCCCTTCGATGTCCAAAAAAATAGGCCCCGAGGCGATGCTATCGCCCCGGGGCCGGTGTCGCCTCAATTACAGGTCGGCCTTGAGCTGCAGCATGAAGCTGCGTGCCGCCTGGAACAGGAACGTATCGCCGGCGTTGGCTTGACCGTAGGTGGCGGTGCCAGCCGTCGCGTTGACCGGGTTGACCGCGATCGGGTCCTGCTTGTCGAAGATGTTGAAGATGCCGAGCTGCACCTTCAGCGATTTGGCGCCGAGGCCCGGATGCAGGAACGTGTAGCCGATGTTGAAGTCAGCCTGGGACACGGCGTTCATCTTGTAAGCGTTGTTATCGAGCGCATAGTACGTGCCCGTGCGCTTCCAGATGAGCGAGGAATTCCAGTTGCCTTGGTTGTACAGGATGCCGGCTGCCGCGGTCGAGTCGGGTGCGTTGGCGATGGTCTGGCCAGTCGAATTCGAGGTCGCGCGGTTGATCGAGCCGTTGGCGTAGGCCGAGAAGCCGTAACCGATCATGTAGGTGATCTGGCCTTCGATGCCCTTGTACCGCACGCCGCCCTGGTTGTAGTAGACCGGCTGCGAAGTGGTGCCCGGAACCACGGCGAACTTGTTGCTGAAGTCGATCAGGTACACATCGGTGTCGAACACCCACTGGTCGGTCTGGCGCACGTAACCGAACTGGTAGTTGGTGGAGCGCTGCGGCTTGATGTTGGTTTCCGTGGCATTGGTGCTCTGGAACAGGCTGACGTCCGGCACCAGCATGCCCTGCGCGTACTGAGCGTAAATCGCCGAGTTCGCGTTGAGCTTGTAGTTGGCCGTCAGGAAGGGCAGGGTGGCGTCGAACGTCTTGGAGAAGTTCATCGGGATGCGCGCGGTCTGGTTGACCGGGGCGTCCACGTCAAGCTTCGTCGAGTTGTACTTCACGCCCGGCGTCACCGTCAGGTCCTTGGTGACGGACCATTCGAATTCGGCGAACGGCTGCGTGATGAACCAGTTCGACTTTTGGTCGAACTTGATGTTGTTGATGCCATTGATGACGCCCGGGATGGCCTTCTGGTCGTAGTTGGGCGTCATGTCCAGCAGGTTGTAGTCCGACTGGGCGCGGTGCGTGTCCGAGTACTCCAGCCAGATACCGGCGCGCGCCAGGCCGGCGTCGAACTGCTTGGTGCCGCGGAAAACGTTGCCCCACACATCGTATGCGTTGAGCTTGACGTAGCCCGGCATCTGGTTGGCGATCTTCTTGCCCGCCGAGTTCGTCACGCTGCCCAGGCCGCTGCCCGGCACGTTGCCGGTGTTGGAGGAAATCGTGTTGTTGGTGTAGTCGTAGTAGTAGGTCTGGTTGTCGATGCCCCAGCCGTTGCCCAGATCGCTCTGCAGACGCACGTAGTCCATCGTCGTGGTCTTCTGGATCGGGTTGTAGCAGGTGCAGTTCGCCAGGAAGGAGTTGCCGCTCAGCGAATAGTCCTTGCCCCACTGAGCCACCTGCGCCATGGTCAGGCCGTTGTCCTTGTCCAGCGCGTTCATGGATTCACGGTTGTAGTTCAGGTTGACCGTGAGCAGCGTCTTGTCGCCGAGCGGCGTTTCCATCTTCAGCGAGCCGTTGTTGCTGCTGACCGAGTTGTCGGTGCGAGCACCATCGGTGCTCTGATGCTGCAGGTTCACGCCGATCTTGGTGTCGCCAAAGGCGGAAATGGCGCCCGTGTCGGCGTGAAAGCCATAGAGCTGGGTGTTCCAGGTACCGTAGGCGGTGTACGCCTCGAAGTTCTGCTCGTTGAGCAGTTCGCGCGACAGCAGGTTGATGGAACCGCCGAACGTCGCCTGGCCGATGTCGCTCGCCGTGCCGGGGCCGCGCTCGACCACCACCGCGCCGATGACCGAAGCCGGGAAGTACGCGGTCGAGTGGTGCGTCGGGCCGTTGGTGTCACCGAACGGAATACCGTCCCAGGTGATGTTGAACTGACCGTCCTGGAAGCCGCGAATGCTGTTTTTGGTTTCGCCAAGGCCCGGGCCGTTCGAGCTGATGCCGCCGGTCACGCTCGGCGCAATCGCGGCGATCGACGAAAAGTCGGCGACCGGCGACTTCGAGTTCTCAATGAAGTCGCGGCTGATGACCGACTGCGGCTGCGTGATCGTCAAGGAAGCCTGCGTCGGCGCCACCGCCGCCGCGGTGTCCTTCCTGGTGGTCGCCTGCACGTTCACCGAACCGAGATCGGTGACATTCGATGCAGCGCCGCTCTTGTCGCTGGGGCCACTGCCCTCGGTTCCCTGGGTTAGCGCGGTACCGGTAGCGACGTCGGTCGTCGCGACATCGGCGGCCCAGACGGGCGCTGCGAGCGCGGAAGCCAGGCAAAGAGCGAGCGTCGTGCGAGAGCGCAGACGGAGCGCCCTGGAGTGCGGTGTCATGTGAAGCCCTTGTGATTGTTGATAAGGCGTGAAGGCCTGCAACGCTAGGAGGGCTGCATGACAGTTTCGTAACAAATGGATTATTAAATAATCGACTTCTTTATCGAAGTTAATGACGCGCGTCTGATTATCGTGGTTCGCCTGATTCGAGCTAAGTCGTTCGTAACTCTTGTCACCAGGCATCCATATTTCAGGGGTTTTCTAAGTACTTCCTAAGTTTGTTCATTCGCCGGAATATCTTGGATATCGTCGCTCTCAGGCCAGGTCATTTGTAATTCGTGTCATTGGAAATCGTAAATCGACGATTTGCCCAAGACGTTACTAAGTCGGCTCATTGGGCGCCATTAATCGAGAAGGGACTTCACGGGTTCGCGGACAGGGGTGTGGCCGTGATCTCTGGCGCCGCCAGCGCAGTGACATGACGACATCTTCATGGGCGCACCTCGGTCGGCTTCGCCATCACTCGCCTCATGCGCACTCGGGCAGGGCGCCTTCGCGACACTGCGGCCTGGCGTCTGGTGAGTTGACGGGTACAGGCCCCGAGAGTCGCCACATTCCACGGTTAGGTCGACTCCAGGAGTCGAGCCGCTGTAGTGCGTGAGGACGTTTTGGAGGCTTTGATCTCCGCATCGGACGCCCGGCATGGCAACATCGGCGCAGGGGAGTTGAAGCGTATCGTCCGGGCAACGCTGACGTCGTCCATCGCCGTAGGCCTCAAACGACATGATCATTCGGGCTCTCAAGCGGTTGGTCATCCTGCTCCTGGTGGTGCTTGCCACCGCGGTCGGCATGCGCGCATGGGATGCGTGGCGCGGCCCGCCACTACACGCCTGGCACACCTTTGAGCCGCGCGAGTTGACCGCCGCTCAGCTCGACGCCACCGACTGGAAAGGCTACCTCGCCGCTGAACAAGCGATCTTTGATCAGGTGAGGCGCAACGTCACCGAGAAGCTTCCGGCTAGCGACCAGGTTGCGACCAATCGTTACTACGCCAATGCCCCTATCTACCCGGGGCATTTCGCCACCGATTGGAACCGCTCCTATCAGATGGCCCCGACGGGAACACCTGTCGGCGCCGTGGTGCTGCTGCACGGGCTGACCGACTCGCCGTACAGCCTTCGCCACATCGCCCGCGTCTACCATGACGCCGGTTTCTACGTCGTCGCCATACGTCTGCCCGGACATGGCACGGTGCCGGCCGGGCTCAGCCATGTGCAATGGCAGGACTGGGCGGCCGCAACGCGACTGGCGGTGCGCGAAGCGCGCACGCATACCGACCCCCATGCGCCTCTGCACCTGGTGGGATTCTCCAATGGTGGTTCGCTGGCGCTGAAATACGCGCTCGACGCGATCGAAGACCATCGGCTCGCCCGGCCGGATCGCCTGATCCTCATATCGCCCATGATCGGCATCACGCGCTTTGCCCGTTTCGCCGGCATCGCAGGCTTGCCCGCCATGTTGCCACCGTTTGCGCGGGCCTCATGGCTGGACGTGGTCCCCGAATTCAACCCGTTCAAGTACAACTCCTTCCCGGTCAACGGTGCGCGCCAGGCTTATCGGCTCACCGACGCGCTGCAGGGCCAGCTGCAACGCCTGGCGCGGGACAACGAACTGGGCGATATCGCGCCCATATTGACCTTCCAGTCGGTGGTCGACTTCACGGTGAGCACACGTGCCGTCATACGCTCCCTGTACGGGCTGCTGCCTGACAACGGCAGTGAGATCGTGCTGTTCGACGTCAATCGGGATCATTTGTTTGACGTGCTGATGCGCAGGTCTTCGTCGACCGCGCTGACCCGTGTGCTGCCCAACGGGCCGCAGCGCTTCCGCATCACAGTGTTGGGGAGCGTGCCGCCGGATAACGAGATCGCGGAAATAACCATCGCACCCCACACGACCGAGCAGCGCATACGGCCCTTGTCCTTGCACTACCCGCCCGGCGTGTTCTCCATGTCGCACGTGTCGCTGCCGTTTCCGCTGGACGATTCGCTCTACGGAACGACACCCAATCCGGATGAGTTCTACGGCACCCATCTTGGCGTCCAGACACCTCGTGGTGAGCGCGGGACGCTCGTGCTGAATATTGACGCCATGATGCGCATGGCATCGAATCCCTTCTTCAGCTACGTGCTGGATCGCGTTCGCGAACAGATCGCCAGCCCGGCGCCTCCGCCGTCCCACGGCGAAACCAGGGACCAGAAGCCGCCCTCGGAGACTGAAATGGAAGCCATGGAAAGAGAATTCGAGGAGGACGGCGACATTGACGCCGGCGGCGCGCAGCTGCCTTGGTAGGGCGCACCTTCATTGCCCGCAGGCCTATCCCGCCCAACCGCTCTGTTGCACCGTGTGGCCCAGAAGAGCTTGAACCGCTTTGGAGAGCAGCAAGGCTTGCAGGCTGGGAAAGACGCCATCCAGCGAGTGGTGGATCATGAGGTTGTCAAACAAGCCGAAGTTCTCGATCAGCATGCCTTCCTCGTCGACCCAGCCCTTCGCTTGAAGGCTCTGCTTCGGGCTGACACGGCTCAGGTAATGGGAGATGGCCGATGAGTAGGCGAAGATCTTCTTCCCCTGAGCGAACGCATAGCCGATTTCCCAGACCGTCCCTACGTCCGCCGAAGGACCGCGAAACGGTTCCAGGTTGGCGATCACCAGATCGGCCCGATCAATGAGAGCCACATTCTTTCGGAAGATCTGGAGAGACAGCGCTTCGTCGGATGGCGCCTGAGTTTCGGCGGCCTCGCCATCGTTGTCGGCAGGGAGCAAGGCTACAACGCCGTATTGCCTGCACAGTGCACGTACCTCGTCGGCTCTCTCCCGGGCGTTTTGCAGGAACACGTCAGGGCCGGCCATATAGGCTTTGATCGATGGCATCGCTTGAAATTGGCGTATCGCCAGGAAAAGTCTTCAGGTGATACGAGCATAGGGACAGTTCGGCGTCGTTCCACTGACCTGGATCCAATCCGGCGCGGGGCAGGCGTGCGGTGGTAACGGTGCGTCGGTCATGGAGTCCCTTGCCTCCAACGTGGTTCATCACGACTGTGCAGCCAGGTCTATCTATGGCAGGGCTCCAAAGCGTCGGCATCCGAGTGAACTTTTGCACTGGAGAAATTTCCGGACGTATTCCTGACGGTCGCCGTAGCTGGCAGTGATTCGGCCGCCACTTGGTTGGAAAAGCGAGCTGCAGGCGTTGGTGAGGCCGTTGCGCAGGCCAGCGACTCGATCACGGGCAGCGCCAGGCACCCAGCGACCACGCCAGCACGAAGTCCCCGAGCCCTCGGTAAAAGCGCGTTTCGGTCGGGCCGCTGGCGAGGCCCCAATGAAGTCCGCCCCCGGCCGTACGCGCTCGCGTCGTTGCGCGGGACGAGCGTCTCTACCTGGTTCGGCGAACGCCATTCGAGCTTCGCTGGACCTGCACTTCTCGTCACGACGGGTTTGTTGAGACCGATCCGTCGCCGGATTTTCCTGTACTGGCCGCGCCTCCTTGGCGGAGCAAGCCCGGGCCATGCAAGGCGGTCGCAAGTTTTCGGTCGCCCCAGGGGGTGGGCACATTCTTGCGACGCCAACTTGCCTTATGAGCGACGTAAGCCCCCGCCGAAAGCAGAGGTTTCATTGAAATTTGGTGCGTTTTCAGCCCCACAAGTAGCTGCGTAAGCAATTGTTTACAATGCAGCTTACGTCGGCCTGACGAAATTCGTTGACTTTTTGTGATGACGCTGCGTAAGTTTGACGACAGGCGGCAGGAGAATCCGCAAGTTCATGCTTGATTTATGGGGCGACGGGGCTGTCTTCACGGACAGCGCCGCGGGGACCTGTGCGCTCGAAAAGCCAGGACGACGCCTGGCTCCTTACTTTCAGTCGAACACGTCGTTTAGGGGAGTAAATACGTGAAGCATTTCGGAAACAGCAAGCTGTCGACGGCCATCCGTCTTGGCCTTGCGATGGGCGCCATCGCCGTCGCGGGTTCGGTGTACGCACAAGATGCGGGCGACACCCAGGCCAACCCTGATTCGGCCAAGAAGCTCGAAACCATCACCGTGACCGGT
>NZ_QQSY01000002.1:564135-568490 GCF_003351225.1 Dyella solisilvae | reverse complement strand
AGCAAGTCGGCCGTGCTCGTCAGCAACACCGAGGAAGGCGGCCAGTACGTCAACCTCTACAACCTCGGCGAAAACCGCACGCTGGTGCTGGTGAACGGCAAGCGTTGGATGACCAGCCTCAATGGCTACACCGACCTGTCCACCATCCCGGCCGCCTTGATCGAGCGCATTGAAATCCTCAAGGACGGCGCCTCCTCGATCTACGGCTCCGACGCCATCGCCGGCGTGGTGAACATCATCCTCAAGGACCGCATGAACGGCGCTGCCGTGAGCGGCCAGGTGGGTGAGAACGAGAAGGGCGACGGCAGCCAGCAGGCCTATTCGTTCACGGTGGGCAACACGACGGAGAAGTCCTCGCTCGTGTTCGCCGCGACCTACAACAAGACCGAAGCGGTGTGGGCGAAGACCCGTGACTTCACCTCGGCTACCTACTATCCGTGGGATCCGTCGGCTGGTTACAGCGGCACCGGTCCGTGGGGTCGCATTTCCTACAACGGCAAGAGCTACGTGCTCAACCACACCGGCGATCCGAACAACATCGGCGTGGGTGCGGACGCGACCAACTTCGCCAACTATCACGCCGGCGTGCAGCCGAACGATTACTTCAACTCCACGCAGCAGATGATGCAGCAGCTGCCGACCGAGCTGAAGTCCATCTTCACCGAAGGCAGCTACAACTTCAGCGACAACGTGACGTTCAAGGCGACCGGCATGTACGCCGAGCGCAACTCGTCGACGCAGGTTGCCGGTTATCCGCTCAACAGCACCAGCCAGCCGCAGTTCCCGGTGTACGTGAGCGGCGACAGCTACTACAACCCGATCCAGGGCACGGACCTGCCGTTCTACCGCCGCATCGTCGAGCTGCCGCGCGTGACCAGCGAAAGCGCCAAGTCGCTGCACTTCGACGCCGGCTTTGAAGGCAACTTCGAGTTCCTCGACCATCCGTGGAACTGGGACGCCGGCTTCGGTTACAACAAGTACGACGTCGACAGCACGGGCATCGGCAACATCAACCTGCTGAACCTCCAGAAGGCGCTGGGCCCGTCGTTCCTCAACGCCCAGGGCGTCGTGCAGTGCGGCAACGCCTCCAGCCCGATCCCGCTGAGCCAGTGCGTGCCGTTCAACATCCTGGGCGGTCCGAGTGCCTCGACCAAGGATGCATTGAACTACATCGTGGCGCGTGAGCAGTCCACGTCGCAGAGCGTTCAGAAGGACTTCACCGCCAATATCACCGGTGGCCTGTTCGAACTGCCGGCCGGCACCTTCAGCTTCGCTGCGGGCCTCGAGCATCGCAACATGAGCGGCTACGACACGCCGGACGAGCTGGCCAGCTCCGGTTACACCACCGACCTTGCCGCCGGCCCGACCACGGGTTCGTACACCACCAATGAAGCCTATGTCGAACTCAACGCGCCGATCCTGAAGGATCTGCCGGGCGCCCAGTCGCTGAACGTGGACGTGGCCACCCGCTACTCGCACTACAGCAACTTCGGCAGCACCACCAACAACAAGTACAGCTTCACCTGGTCGCCGTTCCACGACCTGATGGTCCGCGGCACCTTCGCCAAGGGCTTCCGCGCGCCGACGCTGGGTGACCTGTTCGGCGGCGGTTCGCAGACCTTCGACTACTACACCGACCCCTGCGACGCCAAGTTCGGCAACACGAGCAACCCGACGGTGGCGGCCGCGTGCAAGGCGGCGGGCCTCTCCTCCACCTTCCGCCAGCTCAATACCGCCGGCCAACCGGTCGGTGGTTATGACTCGCAGGGCACGACGCCGTTCCAGACCGGCTACGGCAACGCGAGCCTGCAGCCGGAACACAGCACGACCCGTACGCTGGGCCTGGTGTACAGCCCGCACTACATCGACGGGTTTGACGTCACGGTCGACTACTACGACATCAAGATCACCAACGTCATCACGCCCGTCAGCGCCGACTACGTGCTGACCCAGTGCTACCAGTACTCGGTGCAGCAGTTCTGCGATGCGTTCCAGCGTGACGCCAATGGCCAGATCGTCAACCTCAAGCGCGGCAACGAAAACCTGGGCTTTATCGAGACCAAGGGCTACAACGCGGGCATCGTCTATCGCCTGCCGCAGTTCTCGTTCGGCAAGTTCGTGTTCAACATGAACGCCAATTACCTGCAGAACTGGAACCAGCAGAGTGTCAGCGGCGCTCCGGTCATCAACTACGCCGGCCAGTACGGCACGCCGAAGTGGCGAGCCAACCTGGGCGTGGACTACACCTACGGCAACTGGGGCGCTACCTGGGATATGCGCTACTACGGTGCGTTCATCGACCAGTGCTGGAGCCAGAGCGATCCGGTCATTCACTGCAACATGCCCAACTACACCAGCGTGAACTGGGCCTATGGCCCGGGCGCCAACCGTATGGGCGCCGTGGTGATGAACGACGCACAGGCCCGCTACTCGCTGCCGTGGAAGGCACAGATCGCATTCGGCATCCGCAACATCTTCAAGAAGCAGCCGCCGAACACGATCAGCGCCACCACGTTTGGCAACAACTCGACGAGCTCGGTTGATCCGAACCTTGACCTGGATCGTTACTTCTACCTGCAGTACAGCCAGCAGTTCTAAGCAACACACGTAACACCGTACGTCGCCGGGGCTCCGCAAGGGGCCCCGGCTTTCTGACGCACAAAGCAGCAAGGCGACGAGAAGCATCGAGCCGCCAAGCCGCTGGGAAGGCCCGACCTCCAGGCGGGAGACACCGCGAAGCTACCCCGTGGATGGGGCGCGTGTCGGGCCACATGGAGAGGTGGTTTGGTATGCCGCGGCCGAGTGATCACGGCTAAGGATCCACCAGCCCGGAAGCACGACAATGCCTTCTCTCTTTGGCTGATGGCTGGACGCAAGGCCTCATCAGCCAACACCTCGCTCCATGACTGTTCCTCACTGGGATGCATGTTGCCTCGACCAACCTCCACACTCCTGATGACCCAGAAGGCGATCATGGCAAGCCCTGCGATCCAAGTGCGCGTAGACCCCGATGTCCGCGCGAAAGCCGAAGAGAACCTCGACGCCATGCTTGGCATGGGGCTGAACACGGCGATCAAGATCCTGGTGAAGCGGCTCGCCAACGACCCCGAGGCCTCGCTCGACCTCCTGCGCCCGAGCAAACGGACTCAGAGGGCGCTGCAGGATCTTGAGGAGGGGCGCGGGCAACGATTCTCGCAACTGGTCGACTTCATGAACGACCTGCATGCGAACCATTGAACGAAGCCCTCAGTTCAAAGAGGACTACAAGCGCGAGAAGGGCGGCCCCCATGGGGAGGAACTCGATGCGGACCTCGCCGTCGTTTTCGGGTTTCTGATGGCGGACAAGCCGATGCCAACGCGCTACAGGATCGCGGCTCCGCAAGAGAAGTTGCCCGGCTACCGGGACTGCTACCTCTACGACGATCTGGTTCTGATCTACAGCAAGACCAACGACGATGTACTGCGGGTCCTGAGGCTGGTTCGCCAAGGCCTGTAGACCGTGCAAAACGTCCGGAGCCGATGCACTGGCATCGAGCAAGCGCGTGGATGCGCCGGGCAAGTTCGCACTACTCATCCTCCGCAACCGGCCTGACGGCAATCGCAGGTCAGCCGAGGCGCCCTCGCAGCAGGGGTGAACTGAGCTGCATCATCGCGACCATGGAGGCCACCTGGCCTGTCAGCGCTGCGTCGCGCTCGGGTGGCCGATCCACCGACCGTATGCGCGCCGATCGCGAAAAACATGCGCATAGTGGCCTTGGCGCCCAACGCGTGGTCGCGCGGTCGCTGGTCCGCGGCGTCAATCAGCACACCACGCCAGCGGATCGCGCCTTTTCCCTTTGCACGGCCGCCCCAATCGCATGTTCTTGCGCGGCTTTTTGCTCAAGAGCGGTGCGCGAAATCTTGCGAAAGCGAAATTTCATTACCCATGATGCCTGTTTCGAGCGAGCTGGCGCACGCACAAGTCATTGTTTCCACAGACTCATGCGACAAAGTTACGAAATTTATTGACGTTTCGTGAAAATTTCGTCTAAGTTCGAAGAAGGGCGTCGGGGGGATCCGCAAAGTCCTGCTTCAATCGCGCGGTAACGGCACTGTCTTCCAGGACAGCGCCGCGGGGACCTGTGCGCTCGAAAAAGCCAGGACGACACCTGGCTGCTCACATTTCAGTCGATCACGTCGTTTAGGGGAGTAAATACGTGAAGCATTTCGGAAACAGCAAGCTGTCGACGGCCATCCGTCTTGGCCTTGCGATGGGCGCCATCGCCGTCGCGGGTTCGGTGTTCGCACAGGATTCCGGCAATACCCAGGCCAACCCTGACCAGGCCAAGCGGCTCGAAACCGTCACCGTGACCGGC